>JAEULJ010000003.1 GCA_016793865.1 Altererythrobacter sp. | reverse complement strand
GCACGTCGCAACTTACCGGATCGTAATCGGCGGCGCTCGCGGCGGAGGATACCGCGAGACCGATCCCGACAGCGCAGGAAATCGAGATGCTGGCTGCCCACCGCCGGAATGCGGGAAGGATTGTTCGGCTGTCGGTCATCTGGGCAATCTTTCTCCAATCAACGGTACGGAGCGGGCGCGGCTTCGCTGTCGGCGAGCCAGTCCATCCCGATGACCGCGAGCGTGTCGCCCGCCATCGCCAGCCGCTCGAAGGCCGGGATGGTCCCGACGCGAACAGTTGGCGAGTCGCAGCGATCGGGACCAGGGGAGAGGGGATGAACTTCACGGTGCGGCCCTAGTCATGATGTGCCCGAACAACGAGCATTGATCGAGCCTGTCGTCCAGCCGGTCGAAGGCTGCGCCCACTTGCGCGGCGTCGGCATCCGGTTGGGTGGCGGCGGAGTCCAATGCGGGCCACGACGCTTTCAGCCGGTCTGGCGTTACATGCGTGTGACGACCGACAGGATTTGACCTTCATCAATGTTTGCGGCCGGGAAAGGCCGCATCGCGCGCTCCACGCAGTCTGGAGTTATCAAGCCGTGCGGTCCTTCAATGCGGCAGAGCAATTTGCCGATCTGTTCTTTCCCGATCTTCCCACGCCGGTCATCCGCCAGTTGCGAGCCGGATGCAGCAAGACTGTCGTTCCCCGCGGGGAATCCGTGGAGCTCGGCAACGACGAGCTGGGGACGATCGTCTTCGTGGTGAATGGTGCGGCCAAGCTGGTCGGCCATGTCGGCGCGGACAGGGAGCAGATCGTCGTCTTCGCCTTTGCGGGGGAACAGGTCATGCTGTCCGCGCCATCGCAGGATGCCTATGCGCTGTGGGCCATCACGGACTGCGAGTTGATCGCCATTCCGGCGGGTCGCCTGATCCGTTCGGCGGCCGGCGATGGCGAGCTGGTAAAGGCGCTGTTCGTTCGCGCCTTGAGCGCGCTCGAGCGCTCCCGCGCGACGACAGTGATGCTGGGAAGGAAATCCGCCAAGGAGCGCCTGGCGACCTTCCTGTCGACGATGGGTGACCGCATCGGCCGGTCGGTCGGGGGCGGAGTGGTGCTGGCGCTTCCGATGTCGCGGCGCGAGATCGCCGATAGTCTTGGGCTCACCATCGAGACGGTGAGCAGGCAGTTCACGGAATTGCGCGCGCTGGGCGTGATCGAGACGCGCGGCCGTTCGGACGTGACCATCCTGGCGCCGGAGCGGCTGCGCCGGCTCGCGGGCTTCCTGCGCTGATCAGGAAGTTTCACCGAATTTGAGCTGGATCAATGCAGTTTCGCGGACTCCCGGTAAGGGGCCGATCACCAGTTTCGACGGAGCATTCGATGCAGGCAGAGACGGCCCTGGGGCGCGCGGGACTGTGGTTCGGCATAATGCTTGTCGCCATCGTCGGCGTGGCGACGGCGCGCGATACCGGATTCGCCGCGCACGCCACCATAATCGCGATCGTCGCTTTCGTGCTGATGTGCATGGCGGTTACGCGCTTCGACCCGCTTGGGAGCGCGCGCGGGTTCTTCCGCATGCCCGAAGGGCCTTCGCGCTATGACGATGATCCTATCAGATGGGGCGTGCTGGCGACCATGTTCTGGGCGATCGTCGGCATGCTCGCCGGCGTGTTCATCGCCTCGCAGCTAGCCTTTCCGGAGCTGAACTTCGGGCCGTATCTCAATTTCGGGCGGGTCCGGCCGCTGCACACCTCCGGGGTGATCTTCGCCTTCGGGGGCAATATCCTGATCGCGAGCAGCTTCTACGTGGTGCAGCGCACCTGCCGGGCGCAGCTCGCCTTTCCCGCGCTCGCGCGGTTCGTGTTCTGGGGCTACCAGCTCTTTATCGTCCTGGCCGCCTCGGGCTATCTGTTCGGGGTCACGCAAAGCCGCGAATACGCGGAGCCCGAATGGTACGTGGATCTGTGGCTCACGATCGTCTGGGTCGCCTATCTCATCGTCTTCGTGGGCACGCTCGCGCGCCGGACCGAGCCGCATATCTACGTGGCGAACTGGTTCTACCTGTCCTTCATCATCACGATCGCGATGTTGCACATCGTCAACAATCTGGCGGTCCCGGTCGCCTGGAACGGGTCGCTGTCCTATTCGGCCTTTGCCGGGGTGCAGGATGCGCTGACCCAGTGGTGGTACGGCCACAACGCAGTCGCATTCTTCCTGACCGTGCCGTTTCTGGCGATGATGTATTATTTCGTGCCCAAGCAGGCCGAGCGTCCCGTCTATTCCTACCGCCTCTCGATCATCCATTTCTGGTCGCTGATCTTCCTCTATATCTGGGCTGGCCCGCACCATCTGCATTACACGGCCCTGCCAGACTGGGCGCAGACGCTCGGCATGGTGTTCTCGGTGATCCTGTGGATGCCGAGCTGGGGCGGGATGATAAACGGGCTGATGACGCTCAACGGGGCGTGGGACAAGGTCCGCACCGATCCGATCATCCGCATGATGGTGATGGCGCTGGCGTTCTACGGCATGGCGACATTCGAGGGCCCCATGCTCAGCATCAAGGCCGTGAACTCGCTCTCGCACTACACTGACTGGACGGTGGGCCATGTCCACTCGGGCGCGCTCGGCTGGAATGGTCTGATAAGCTTCGCGGCGGTCTATTTCCTGGTTCCGAGATTGTGGCGGCGCGAGCGGATGTATTCGCTGCGGATGATCAACTGGCACTTCTGGCTCGCGACGCTGGGTATCGTGTTCTACGCCGCCAGCATGTGGGTGGCGGGCATCACCCAGGGGCTCATGTGGCGCGAATACGGCCCCGACGGCTATCTGGTGAACAGCTTCGCCGAAACGGTCGCCGCCCTGCACCCGCTCTACATCATTCGTACCGTGGGGGGCGCCATGTACCTGGCCGGTGCGCTGATCATGGGTTTCAACATCTGGATGACGATCTCGGGCCGGCTGCGGGAGGAAGCACCCATGGGCGCCATGCCTGCCTACGATCCGGACAAGGATCGTCCCGTGCCTCGCCCCGCCGCCCTCGAACCCGCCGAATAGGACGCTCGTCATGGGTCTCGCCTCCCAGCACAAGAAGCTGGAAAAGAACATCAACCTGCTCGCGATCGGCGCCTTCATCGCGGTGGCGATCGGCGGCATCGTGGAAATCGCGCCGCTGTTCTGGATCGATAACACGATCGAGAAGGTGAAGGGGATGCGGCCCTATACCCCGCTGGAGCAGGCAGGGCGCAACATCTATGTGCGCGAGGGCTGCTACTCGTGCCACAGCCAGATGATCCGCCCGTTCCGTGACGAGGTGGAGCGTTATGGGCATTACAGCCTGGCCGCCGAAAGCATGTACGACCACCCGTTCCAGTGGGGATCGAAGCGGACCGGGCCGGATCTGGCGCGCGTGGGCGGGCGTTATTCCGATGCCTGGCACGTCCAGCATCTCAAAGACCCGCAAAGCGTGGTGCCCGAAAGCATCATGCCGAAATACGCATTTCTCGCCGATACGCCGCTCAAGGCCGAGGGGGCGGGCGCCATGCTTACCGCGCTTAGCCGCGTGGGCGTGCCCTATTCGAAGCGCGACATCGGCCAGGCGATGGCGGACATCGTGCTTCAGGCCGACCCCGAGAGCGGCGGCGACGTGGAGGAGTTCCAGCGCCGGTATCCCAAGGCGCAGGTCCGCGATTTCGACGGCAATCCCGCCGCGGTGACCGAGATGGACGCGCTGGTCGCCTACCTCCAGATGCTTGGAACTCTCGTCGACGTGGACAGCGCCGCGGCCCAGCAGATGCTGGCGGAGGAAACCGGTCGATGAGCCTCTACGACAAGCTGAGGCACTTCGCGGACGGTTACGGCCTCATCGCCATCATGGTGGTCTTCGCCGGTCTCTGTCTCTGGACCTTGCGGCCGGGCGCGAAGCGGCAGGGCCGGATCGCCGCCAATTCGATCTTCGAGGAAGACAAGACCGGGACGCGAGACGACGATGGTCAATAAGCGGATCGACGAGCCGACCGGAACCGAGACGGTCGGGCATGAATGGGACGGGATCGAAGAACTCGACACCCCGATGCCCCGCTGGTGGCTGTGGACGCTGTACCTGACCATCGTGTGGGGCATCGTCTATGTCATCCTTTATCCCGCCTGGCCGATGGTGGACAAGGCCACCGCCGGCGTTCTGGGCTGGAGCAGCCGCGGGGAACTGGCCAGGGAAATGAGCGTGGCCGATCAGGCGCGCGCATCGGTGCGCGAACAGCTCGCCCGGACACCCATCGAACGCTTGCCGGAAGACAGCAAGCTGTTCGCCCAGGCCGTGGCGGGCGGGCGCTCCGCCTATCAGGTGTATTGCTCGCAATGCCACGGATCGGGCGGCGCTGGCAGCCAGACGCTCGGCTATCCCAATCTGAACGATGACGACTGGCTATGGGGCGGCGACCTCAAGGCTATCCACTACACGATCACCAACGGCATCCGCGCGCCCGGTATCAAGGAGACGCGCACCAGCGCGATGCCGCCTTTCGAAACCATGTTCGAGCCCGCCCAGTTCGAAGCGCTTCTCAGCCATGTCATGGCGCTGAGCGGGAAGGGTTCCGCCAATTCCGCGGGCGCCCAGATCTTCCGCGACAATTGCGCCACCTGCCACGGCCCCTCGGGCGAGGGAATGCGATTGGTCGGCGGCCCCCGGCTGAACGATGCGATCTGGCTGTACGGCGGGACTCGGGACGACATTCGTGCCCAGATACAGAAGCCCAGGATGGGTCATATGCCGCAGTGGGGCACCCGCCTGGATCCCGTCACCATCAAGATGCTGTCGGCCTATGTCTGGTCTCTCGGCGGCGGCGAGAACTTTGTCGAGGCAGCGGCCGATCCTGCGGTGAAGGTCGATGGAGAGCCGTGAACCTACGAGCGGGTCGAGCGTGCCGCCTCGGCGTGGCGACGACGATCGCGACTGGTCGCTGGCGACCCAGGAAGCCCGCGCAGGAGAGCAACAGCCTGTCTCGGGCGCTGTAGCCGAGCCGGACGCGACGACTGTCCGTCGCAAGCCGATCGAAACGCCTCGCCAGCATCCGCCTGTCAAGCTGTTCGAGAAGCGGGCCAGGGTTCACAATCAGCGGATCGACGGTCCCTTTCGGCGCTTCAAATGGGGCATGATGGCGGTCACCCTGGCGATCTACTACGCCACGCCCTGGGTTCGCTGGGATCGCGGGCCCTACGCGCCGGACCAGGCGGTGCTGGTCGATCTGGCGAACCAGCGCTTCTACATGTTCGGCATCGAGATCTGGCCGCACGAATTCTACTATGTGGCCGGGTTGCTCATCATGGCCGCGCTCGGGTTGTTCCTGGTAACAAGCGCGGTGGGGCGCGCGTGGTGCGGATATGCCTGCCCGCAGACCGTCTGGACCGATGTCTTCCAGCATGTCGATCGATTCGTGGACGGTGACCGCAACGCACGCGCGCGGCTCGATGCGGCGCCCTGGGGTGCGCGCAAGCTGATGCGGCGGACCTTCAAATACGCGATCTATCTCGTCATCAGTTTCTGGACGGGCGGCGCGTGGATCATGTATTTTGCCGATGCGCCCACGCTGGTGGGCGACTTCTGGACGGGCCGGGCCGCGCCTGCCGCCTATATCACCGTCGCCATCCTTACGCTCACCACCTTCACCCTGGGCGGGTTCATGCGCGAGCAGGTGTGCATCTACATGTGCCCGTGGCCGCGCATCCAGACCGCGATGATGGACGAAAAATCGCTCCTGGTCACTTACAAGGACTGGCGCGGGGAGCCGCGCGGCAGCGTCAAGAAGGCCGAACGCAACCCGGGCAAGGTGGGGGATTGCATCGATTGCCTGCAATGCGTGGCCGTGTGCCCGACCGGCATCGACATCCGCCAGGGCCCGCAGGTCGGCTGCATTACCTGCGCCCTGTGCATCGACGCCTGCGACCGCGTGATGGCGAGCGTGGGCCGCCCGCGCGGCCTGATCGACTACGCGACGCTCGAGGACTGCGCGAGGGAGGCCAGGGGCGAACCGACCCGATCGCCGTGGAAGGCGCTGCTGCGGCCCCGGACCATCGCCTATTTCCTGATCTGGTCCAGCATCGGGCTCGCCATGCTGTTCGCCCTGGGCGTGCGCAACCACATCGGGTTGTCGGTATCGCCCGATCGCAACCCGCCCTTCATCCTGCTGAGCGACGGATCGGTGCGCAATTCCTACACGCTGAAGCTGCGCAACATGGAAAGCCGGCCGCGCGCCATGCGGATCGAGATCGAGGGGCTGCCCCGCGCGATCATGTGGTCCGACACCAGCGGCCGCGACACCGCGTCGCGCGCCGTGGTCAAGGCGGTGCCCCCCGATGCGGTGCTGGCCGCCCGGATTTATGTGGTCGTGCCCGCGGGCGCGATGACAGGGGAATTCCGTTTCACCGTAACCTCGCAGGACGAGCAGCGCGAAACGGCCAGCGCCGATGCCCGTTTCGATGCGCCAGGAGACAGCGAATGAACCGTGAATTCACCGGCAGGCACATGGCGGCTATAGTGATCTCCGGCTTCGCCATCGTGATTGCGATCAATCTCTACATGGCCACGCTGGCGGTGCGCGGCTTCGGCGGGGTGGTGGTCCCCAACTCCTATGTCGCCAGCCAGAAGTTCAATGGCTGGCTGGACGAGGCCGAACGCCAGAAAGCGCTTGGCTGGTCCGCCGCCGTCTCGCGCGCGAAGGATGGGCGGCTTGTCCTGAACGCCCACGGCATTCCGCGCGACGCCAGTGTTGTCGGGATCGCGCAGCGCCCGCTGGGCAAGCGCGAAACAACCTCGCTGCGGTTTCGGGAGGTTTCCGCGGGGCATTATGTCTCGCTCGCGCCCATGGCGCCGGGGCGCTGGATCGTTCGCCTGACCATCACCTCGGGCGGCCGGACCTGGGCCGCGCGGCAGCACCTGCCATGAACGCACCGCTGGCCATGGCGCCTGGCAACGCCGCCGCGATCACGGAAACGAGGTTGACGGTGCCGGGCATGCGCTGTGCCGGGTGTATCGCCAAGATCGAACGCGGCCTTGGCCAGATCGATGGCGTAAGCGCGGCCCGGGTCAACCTGTCGGGCAAGCGCGTGGTGGTCCAGCACGATGCCGGTCTCGATGAAGGCGCGCTGATGGAGCGGCTGCGCGGCCTCGGCTTCGATTCGCATTCCGCGGTCGAGGCGGCGGGCAGCCTTGAGGACCGCGAGCGTACCATGCTGCTGCGGGCGCTGGCGGTCGCCGGCTTCGGCATGATGAACATCATGCTGCTTTCGGTCAGCATCTGGTCGGGCGCCGGCGGCGTCACGCGCGATACCTTTCACTGGCTCTCGGCGATGATCGCGCTGCCTGTCGTCGCCTATTCCGGGCGGCCGTTCTTCGCTTCGGCGCTGGCGGCCTTGCGCCGCGGCAGGACGAACATGGACGTCCCGATATCCATCGGCGTGCTGCTGGCGACCTTGCTCAGCCTGTACGAAACCAGCCAGAGCCAGGAGCACGCCTATTTCGACGGCGCGGTCATGCTGCTGTTCTTCCTGCTGGCGGGGCGCGCGCTCGATGCGTCGATGCGCGAGCGGACCCGCGCCGGGATCGGCGCCCTTCTGGGCCGGATGGGAAAGAGCGCCGGCGTGGTGCAGGACGATGGCTCGGTCAGGCGGCTCGCGGCGGACGACCTGCGCCCGGGCATGGTGATGCTGGTTGCCGCCGGAGAGGCGCTGGCGGCCGACGGCACGGTCGAATCCGGTACGAGCGCCCTCGATAACTCCATGATCACGGGGGAGAGCCGGCCGGAGCCGGTCGGACCCGGGGGCAATGCGCTGGCGGGTGCCATCAACCTGCTCGATCCGATCAGCGTGCGCGTGGCTGCGGCGGGCGCGGATACCGGCATCGCGCAGATCGCGCGGTTGATGGAGGAAGCGGGCCAGTCGCGCAGCCGCTATGTGCGGATCGCCGACCGTGCGTCGCGCCTGTATGCCCCGGCGGTCCATGCCCTTGCCCTGATGGCCTTCGCGGGTTGGATGATCGCAGGCGCCGGCTGGCACCAGTCGCTGGTCATCGCGGTGGCCGTGCTCATCATCACCTGTCCCTGCGCCCTGGGCCTGGCGGTGCCCACCGCCCAGGTCGTCGCGAGCGGGGCGCTGTTGAAACAGGGGGTGCTGGTCAAGGACGGGAGCGCGCTGGAGAGGCTGGCGGAGGTCGATATCGCGCTGCTGGACAAGACCGGCACGCTGACCGCGGGCCAGCCCGTGCCCGATCTCGGCAAGCTCGACATTCAAGACAGGGAAATCGCCCTGGCACTCGCGCAGGTCAGCCGCCACCCGCTGAGCATCGGACTGGCGCGCGCGTTGCGTGATGAAGGGGTGCGGGCCGCTACGGTGGACGACATCACGGAACGGGCGGGGCTGGGCGTTTCCGGCAGGTTCGGCACGCAAAGCGTTGCATTGGAGCGACCCGAAGCGGACGATGCCGGCACGGCTTGCGCTTTGCGGCGCGGGACGATCGTCAAGGCGATTGCCTTTCGTGATCCTCTGCGCAGCGATCTGGCGGAGGCGATCGCGGCGATGGCGGCGCTGGGATTGCAGCCCAGGATCCTTTCGGGTGACAGCGCGGAAGCCGTGGGCACCGTGGCGCGGAAGTTGGGAGTGGCCGGGACCGGGCGGCTGAGGCCGGAGGAAAAGCTGGAGATGCTGGAAGCGCTCAGGCGTTCCGGCTACCGGCCGCTGATGATCGGCGACGGGCTGAACGATGGGCCGGCATTGGCCGCCGCTCATGCGTCGCTGGCGCCGGGGACGGCGAGCGACGCCAGCCAGCAGGCAGCCGATGCGGTATTCATCGGGCAGCGGCTGATGCCCGCCGTCATGGCAATCCGTGTCGCCAGGCGGACGATGGCCGTCGTGAGGCAGAATTTCGGCCTGGCGATCGGCTACAATGTTTTCGCGGTGCCGCTTGCCCTGGCCGGCCTGGTCACGCCGCTCATCGCCGCGCTCGCGATGTCGACCAGTTCCTTGATCGTGGTCGGAAATTCGCTCCGCCTGGCCAGATTGCCGCGATGAGCGGGCTGGCGCTCCTGATCCCGGTCGCACTCGGCCTGGGAGGTGCGGGGCTCGTGCTGTTCTTCTGGACGATGCGCAACGGGCAGTTCGAAGACCTGGAAGGTGCGGCCAATCGCATCCTCATCGATGAAGAGGGCGATGAGGCGCCGTGTCCGCCAACCATGCCGGCCGAGGTGCGAAAGTGAGCCGACTGCTGGCGCTCATCGCGATCCTGCCGGCGATGGTCGGACCCTTGCCTGCGAGCGCGAGGGTGCTGCACGTGCGCCTGTGCGCGGGCGGCGTGGCGACCATTCCGATCCCTCTTCGCGAGAGCCCTGCCGCGCCTTGCCTCCAGAAGGGATGCCACGCTGGCTGCAACCGCCGCCGGAACGATCCCGAGGAATGAAACGCGGGCGCTAGCCGGGTCGAGCCGCAACCCCTTCGGGAGCCGGGCGGTCGGAAATCGCGGAACGCTTCGCCTGCCCCGTCAGCGGCTTCAACGACCGCCGGCGTCATCCAGGCGCTCGTCCCGCGTCTCTCCTGCCATCGCGCCACGCTTCCAGGCCCATCGTAACGTGGCGATGCTGGCGACGAGCGATACCCCCAGCGCCGGCAGCGAAGCTTCCGGCCCGAAGCCGCCGCCGTTGAATAGCGGATTGACGCCGGGAATGGGAGAAGTCGCCAGGGGTCCACCGGCGAAATCTTCCGTGCCGGAAACCGCGGCGCCGAGAAGCCAGCCTTGGGTGAAGTTCCAACTCGCGTGCCATGCCATGCTGGCCCAAATACGGCCGGTGATCAGGTAGAGTCCGATTGCAACGCCCTCGCCGGCGATGAGGCACGCAGCAGCGAACAGGCTGGCATCGGGGTTTGCCATATGCAGCGTGCCGAACAGCAGCGCGCTGCCGGCGATCGCGGGCCAGGCGCCGAAAATGCGCCACAGCAGCCGCAGCATGATCAGCCGCAGCACCAGCTCCTCGAGCACACCCGAGCGCAGCGCGTCGCGCAGTGCCAGCACGGCGCTTTCGACCGGGCGCGGCGTCACCGTGACCCAGCCCGCGGCCCATTGCACCGCGACGACCAGAGCGATCAGCGCCGCCCCGAGCGCCATACCGAGCGCAATGTCGCGCCCCGCACCGCGCCAGCTCAGCTCGCCCGGCGCGCGTCGTTCACCCCAGCGGACGGCCATGCCGTAAAACAGCAGGATGGCCAGTACACCCGCTACGGCGGCTGCGAGGCGCAGACCATCGGTCGGCCCCGTCCCCTCTTCCGCGAACACCAGCACCACGCCTCGCGTGGTGGCGTTGTAAAGCACGACCGTGATGATGGTCAGCGCCATCATCCATGCCAGAGCGCGCACCTTCAACCAGCGTCCCGTTGCCAGCACGCCGCCCGAACCCAACTCCACTCTTTGCATCCAAGCCTCCCGTTTCCGCATCAGTTAGGGCGGGTGTATCATCGATGCAATACACTAAACGGGCGTGCTCGTCAGCTTGTCTTGGCGCGTCCCGACGCCCACATGGCGGGCTGTCGGGGAGGGCCTCTCCGACACCCTTGACTTGATCGAACGAAACCGGAACACGCATCCGATATGGCTCTAACAACAATCAGCGTCCGCGGTGCGCGCGAGCACAATCTCAAGGGGATCGATATCGATCTGCCGCGCGACAGCCTGATCGTGATCACGGGGCTGAGCGGGAGCGGCAAGTCGAGCCTGGCCTTCGACACCATCTATGCCGAGGGGCAGCGGCGCTATGTCGAGAGCCTCAGCGCCTATGCGCGCCAGTTCCTCGAGATGATGCAGAAGCCCGATGTCGAGCATATCGACGGGCTCAGCCCCGCCATCAGCATCGAGCAGAAGACCACCAGCCGCAACCCGCGCTCGACCGTCGCCACGGTCACCGAGATCTACGACTATATGCGGCTGCTGTGGGCGCGCGTCGGCATTCCCTATAGCCCCGCGACCGGCCTGCCGATCGAGGCGCAGACGGTCAGCACCATGGTCGACCGGGTGATGGCCCTGCCCGAGGGGACGCGCGCCTATCTGCTCGCTCCCGTGGTGCGCGGGCGCAAGGGCGAATACCGGCGCGAACTGGCCGAATGGCAGAAGGCCGGCTTCACCCGCGTGCGGATCGACGGCGAGTTCTACCCGATCGAGGAAGCGCCCGCGCTCGACAAGAAGCTCAAGCACGACATCGAGGTGGTGGTCGACCGCATCGCGGTGAAGGCGGGGCTGGAGACGCGGCTGGCCGACAGTTTCGAACAGGCGCTCAAGCTGGCCGAGGGGCTGGCTTATGTGGACTTGGCGGATGGCGTGGTGCCGCCGGACGCAACGGTTATCGATGGCCCGGCCGACAGCATCGATACTGCTGGTGGAGCTGGCGACGGCATAGGCGGAATAAGCCGCGCATCCAGGGCTGAGGGCACCGTTGCGTCCGATGCGAATGCTAGCGGCAAGATCGGCAAGATGAAAGGTGCCGGCCTGCCCCCCAACCGTATCGTGTTCAGCGAGAAATTCGCCTGCCCGGTCTCCGGCTTCACGCTGGAGGATATCGAGCCGCGCCTGTTCAGCTTCAACGCCCCGCAGGGCGCCTGCGCCACCTGCGACGGCATCGGCGAGAAGCTGCTGTTCGACCCGCAGCTTGTGGTGCCGAACGAGGCGCTCAGTCTCAAGAAGGGCGCGGTGGTGCCCTGGGCCAAGAGCAATCCGCCCAGCCCCTATTACATGCAGGTGCTGGCCAGCCTGGCGAAGGAATACGGCTTCAGCCTCGACACCGCGTGGGAGGAACTGGGCGAGGAGGCGCAATACGTCATCCTCCACGGCACCCGCGGCAAGCGCGTGCCGCTGACCTTCAAGGACGGGCGCAAGGAATACACCGTCCAGAAGCCGTTCGAGGGGGTGATCGGCAACCTCAACCGGCGGATGCTCCAGACCGAGAGCGCGTGGATGCGCGAGGAGCTGGGCAAATACCAGACCGCGCAGCCGTGCGAGGCGTGCCACGGCAAGCGCCTCAACGAGAAGGCGTTAGCCGTGAAGGTGGCGATGACGGACATCGCCGAGCCCACCGGCATGGCGGTCAACGCCGCGAAGGCGTGGTTCCTGGCGCTGCCCGACCAGCTCACCGACACGCAGAACCAGATCGCGCGCGCCATCCTGAAGGAGATCAACGAGCGGCTGGGCTTCTTGGATAACGTGGGTCTCGACTACCTCAACCTCGACCGCACCTCCGGCACGCTGTCCGGCGGCGAGAGCCAGCGCATCCGCCTCGCATCGCAGATCGGCAGCGGGCTCAGCGGCGTGCTCTACGTCCTCGACGAGCCGAGCATCGGCCTCCACCAGCGCGACAACGACCGGCTGCTCGAGACGCTCAAACGCCTGCGCGACCTCGGCAACACGGTGATCGTGGTCGAGCATGACGAGGACGCGATCCGCGCCGCCGATCATGTGGTCGATCTCGGCCCCGGCGCGGGCGTCCACGGGGGCGAGGTGGTGGCGCAGGGCACGCTGAAGCAGGTGCTGAAATCCAAGCGTAGCCTCACCGCCGCCTATCTCACCGGCGCGCGCGAAATCCCGATTCCCGCCAAGCGGCGCAAGGGCAACGGCCACAAGCTCACCGTCCACGGCGCGCGCGCGAACAACCTCAACAACGTCACCGCCAGTATCCCGCTCGGCACCTTCACCTGCATCACCGGCGTTTCGGGCAGCGGCAAGTCCAGCTTCACCATCGACACGCTCTATGCCGCCGCCGCGCGCACGCTCAACGGCGCGCGGGTGATCGCGGGCGCGCACGACAAGGTCACCGGCCTCGAGTTCTGCGACAAGGTGATCGAGATCGACCAGTCGCCGATCGGCCGCACCCCGCGCTCCAACCCCGCCACCTACACCGGCGCCTTCACCCAGATCCGCGACTGGTTCGCCGGCCTGCCCGAGAGCCAGGCGCGCGGCTACAAGCCCGGCCGCTTCAGCTTCAACGTCAAGGGCGGCCGGTGCGAGGCGTGCCAGGGCGATGGCCTCATCAAGATCGAGATGCACTTCCTCCCCGACGTCTATGTCACCTGCGAGGAATGCCACGGCCGCCGCTACAACCGCGAGACGCTGGAGGTGAAATTCAAGGGCCTCAGCATCGCCGACGTGCTGGACATGACGATCGAGGACGCGGAGGGCTTCTTCAAGGCCGTCCCCCCCATCCGCGACAAGATGCACATGCTGAACGAGGTGGGGCTCGGCTATGTGAAAGTCGGCCAGCAGGCGACCACGCTGAGCGGCGGCGAGGCGCAGCGGGTAAAGCTCGCCAAGGAACTCAGCCGCCGCAGCACCGGCCAGACGCTGTATATTCTGGATGAACCCACGACGGGCCTCCACTTCGAGGACGTCCGCAAACTGCTGGAGGTGCTCCAGCGGCTGGTGGACCAGGGGAATTCGGTGGTAGTGATCGAGCACAACCTCGATGTCATCAAGACCGCGGACTGGATCGTGGACCTTGGGCCGGAAGGCGGGGTGCGCGGCGGGGAGATCGTGGCGGAGGGGACGCCTGAGGAGGTGGTGAAGGTGGCGCGGAGCTTTACGGGGCGGTATTTGGCGCCGCTACTGACGCGACGGGTGGAAACAGCCGCGTAACCTTGGGTGGCCTTGGCTGGTGTATTGAGACTCAGGTCAATACTAATGGCTAGAGGACAAGCAGGCTGTTTCTTGGGGAGAAAACTCTAAGCCTCAGTTGGCCCTACTGGTCGGCGGTGCTAGTTCCTCTGCAAAATGGAGTTTGCCTGATGGCGGAGTCAACGAGCTACCCACAAATTCCTAGCACCGTCTGGGCGGGTGTCTGGAAGATTGTCCATGATTCCCCAAGTCGCAAAATAGATGAAAATGTTCTTGCTATTGAGCTTGGCGTGCAAAAAACTGCCGCTAAGCAGTATCTGAATGAACTTACTAGGCTTGGCCTCTTCACCGCCGAAGGGCAAAGCACCGACCTAGCTAAAAAGTGGCGACTAGACGGAGATGACCCTGAAGTAATCGGCAAAATCCTCGAGTTCGCTTACCCTCAAGAGCTGCGAGAAATTGCGCCACTAGGCAAGCTCGACAAGGACAAGATCGTTCGTTGGTTTATCGCGCAGGGACTAGGTGCGGGCTCGGCCAATAACAAGGCGGCGACGTACATAAGAGTGGCGAGTGGCGTCAGTGCTTCTGACGCGCCAAAAATTACCAAGTCCGGCGATCGTCCCGCCAAGGCCAAGGCATCGCGCAGAAACCCTCCTAGCGGCGAAAAGTCCGCTGCTGTCGATGTCGACCCCCCACGGCCCCTCACTCGAAAACCGGAATTGGCCGTAAACGTCCAGATCCATATCAGCGCAGACTCGACCAAGGAACAAATCGACGCGATCTTTTCTGCCATGAGAAAGTATTTCGATGGCAAAGAGTCAGATTGAGGGGGTTTCTGAGCTCCAGGCTTTTATCCGCGACCAAGGACTAGGGGCTAAGGTCGTCACTGTTCCTGAGTCACGCCTGTCTGTTAGTGAAGACGCTACCTCGATAGACCAGGCTACGTTATATGAGCAGTTGATAACGGCGCCGCAGATCGCTGAGGTAAGCCGCGATCTTTATGCTTCGGGATTCTACAGCCAAGCGGTGGACGAAGCTTTCAAGGTGGTGGAGGTGTGCATTCAAGAACGAGCGGGCCTAAGCGCGCCAACCGCTATAGCGCTTGCGCGAACGGCGTTTGACCCGAACGAGCCAAAGCTTACTTGGGCATCTCTGACAACCCAATCGGAGCGCGACGAGCAAGCTGGCTACTATCAAATATACTCGGGCAGTTTCGGTGGTATTGCTGGACCTGTCCGATCCGAGATCGGGTGGATAAGTGATCCCGACATTGCGTTGGACTGTATTCTTCTGGCCCAACATCTTTTCAGGAAGCTTATGATGGCAAGCAAAGTGACAAGTCCCAAGGCGAGCGAAATCTAACTGTAATTCTTCATAATTTGCCGCGCCGAGCGTTCAATGTCGGGAAATAACGTGCTGTCGTCATACCCAAGGCGATGGAGGCTTTGTCTGATCGCTTGCTTGGCGAGGGCCGGTATTTTGACGCAAGTTAAGGAGATTCCCGAGGTCTTCGGGCCTTTTGTTCTATCCAATCCGAAAACGATGAACGCGCCGTTTTGTGCGATTATCCTCTTATTGTTCATCTTTGGATACACAAAATAGGGCTTAAATAAATCTTCCCTGCGAATCCGCGGACGAAACTCCGGTTTTTCCGCGCGTATAAATTGATAGAGCCGATCGACTGGTTGGAGATCGTTCAGTTCCCTTATCGTACGGGCGGGGGTGTCTTCTATTATCTTCTTCTCGGCGGTGGTGAGATTGGCAAGGTTGGATATACAACTAATAGAGTCGCTATCGTAATACTTCACACGGTCATCATGTATATTAAAGATGACAACACAACCATCTTCGTGATTGTGATCGCCATCTTCTACCGAGAAGTAAAGCGCAGCAAGGGGATTGCGAGATACGTCCATTAGACGCGTGCGAAGCCCAAAGTGTTGCATGCGCACCAGTCGATCGAACATCGTCCGATCACTCTCGAATTCTGTAGGATAAAGCGCGACGAGATCACGCACGACACGGGATTCAAAGTCGAGGACGTTGAGGTCGTCTCGAAAGATACTTGGAGCTACCTCCCATCCAATGTCAGCGTGCCCTCGAAATACAGTGAGTGGCGACCCACTGCGCGCTAGCCCGTCGAAAAACCCGATTGCCTCGCCAATGTTTTCGACTGTCGCGACTGTAGGTGGTCTGCCGGCAGCGAATGCAGTGACCACCATCTGCTCGTTCCTTCGTTGTCTGCTTACGGCTCAGGTCTAAGCGGAATTCTGCCCGCAACAAACCATTTTCCTACACCCCCTTCGATGTATATGTGAGTCGATTCGTTCCCGCTATGTTCACGGAGATACGGATCATGACCGCCTATACCCCCAACCTCCCCGCGCTCATCACCGCGCTTCCCGGCGATCACACGCGCGCCCCGCAGGAGCCAGATGCGGCAGCCAGCATCCCGACGGGCTGCTGTCCGCAATGCGCGGCCCCGCTTCCGGGCGCGGAACCGGCTCCCGCTTCCGCTGAAGCGGGGGTGTTCACCCGCGCCCGCCAGGTCGCCTTTCTCGAGAACCTCTCGGTCACCGGCTCGGTGCGCTCGGCCGCCTCGGCCGCGGGCACCAGCCATCAGACCGCCTATCGCGCGCGGCGGGCCACCCCCGCCTTCCGCACCGCCTGGGATGCGGCGCTGGTGGTGGCGCGGGTCAGTGTCGCCGATACGGTCGGTTGCCGCGCCATCGACGGGATCACCGAGGAGGTGCGCTATCACGGCGAGGTGGTCGGCACCCGCACCCGCTATTCCGACCGGTTGCTGCTCGCGCACCTCGCGCGCCTCGACCGGCTGGCCGAAACCCCCGCCGCCATTGCCTTCGCCGACATCTTCGACGAGGCGCTCGCCCGTTTCGAGCGGGGCGAGGAGGCGGTGCCCGCGCCGCCCGAGCCCGAGCCCGCGGCCGCGGAGAATTCTTCTCCTGGACCGTGTAACACCCGGTCCATGTCTCCCCCCGCCGCGCCGCCCGGCGAGGGCGCGCAGGACACCGCCGACGCCTGCGCCGAGGAGGCGGGCGAGGAGGACGAGGGCGGCTACGAATACTACGACGATGACGAGGGCCCCGGCTCGCCCGAGGACTATGCCGATCTTCTGGAGGGGGAGAGCGCGGCCGAGGCGCGGATGCCGGTCATCGACCGGCTGCTGGCGGCGATGGAGCGGCGGCGGCCCGCGGATGCGCCGGATCTGAGCGAGCGCTACGGCGCCGCCAGGCTGGAGCAGGAGCAGCTCGACGCCTTCGTCGCGGATGTGGAGCGCTGGTGGCTGGTGATCCCGCGGCGGCCCGGCGACGAGCCGGAGGAATGGCGCTTCCACGAGGAAGAGCCCGAGTGAGGCGCGCCACAGGCCCGGCGCGCGGCGCGGGCAGGCGGCGGGGGCGCTAGTTCAGCAGGGCGAGGTCCACCCGGCCGCTGCCGCGCGCGATCAGGCCCAGGCGCTGCGCCGCGGCATGGCTCAGGTCGATCAGCCGGCCGCCGTGGAACGGGCCGCGATCGTTGACGCGCACCACCACGCTGCGGCCGTTGGCGGGGTTGGTCACGCGCAGCTTGCTGCCGAAGGGCAGGGTGCGGTGCGCGGCGGTGAGCGCGTCCATGTCGAACCGCTCGCCGCTGGCGGTGCGGCGACCGTCGAAGCGGTGGCCGTAGTAGGAGGCGGTGCCGGAGCCGAGCGCGGTGCCGTCTGCGCCCTCGTCGCCATCACCGGGGTGGTGGTCGATCTCGGCGATGTTCACCGCGCCTTCGCCGGGGAGCGGCGCGGCGGGAAGCTGGCGGAAGCCTTCGAACTGGCGCTCGAACGCGCTGGTGGCACCCGCGAGAGGCGCGGCCGGGGCGGGCGTGGCGGTGGCCGGCGAGGCCAGGGCGAGCGCGAGCACGGGGCCGCGCATGAGGAGCTTCGACATCGGACGGTCCCTTCCCGTTCGGTGCGCGCCTTCTACGCGCCCCGGCGGGCGGAGTCCCTAATGGCGGGGCATCCCTGCCCCATTCCGGCCACAGTTCATCGCGATTCGCGGTGGGGCCGGTGGATAGAAGCGGGCGCGGCGCGGGGGCGGATGCCCCGCGATCAGAGCCGGCGGACCAGCATCTCCGCCACGCCGATCCAGGCCGGGCTTTCGACCACCTGCTGCTTCTCGCCATGACCGGGGGGGAGCACTCCGATCTTGTCGCCGCTGCGGTCGATCAGCCGGCCGAAGGCATAGCGGCCGTTGCGGCGCGGGACGAGCACATCGCGGTTGACGGCGCGGGCGGAATCCTCGGGGTCGATCTCGCGCAGCCAGAGCTGGTCGCCCGGCCGGTATTCGCCATGGGGATAGTCGATGGCCAGGACCATGAGATTGCCGCCGCCGCCCAGCGCCGTGGGGGGCAGGGCGTCGCGCTGGCGGGTCAGCGCCTCGGGCCCGCGTTCGCCCAGCGTGGCGATCACCTGGGTTGCGGGCGCATCCTCGCCGCGCACCAGAAGCTCCGGTTCCACGCCCAGCGCCTTGCCGATCCGGTCCATCCATTTGGTGCTGAGCGTCCGCATTCCGGTCTCCAGCCGCCCGATGGTCTGCGGCGTGGTAGGCGGGCTGCACGCCTCGGCCAGATCGGCCAGGGTCATGCCCTTCTCCTTGCGGATGGCGCGTATGCGATTGATCATGGGAGCATCCTGATTGGCAAATTCGTTAAACCGCTTTGGTGTTTTCGCTTTCCTACACCTAACCCGATAATGCAAGAGGGGAAAGTTGGAACAAAGGATGAACTTCTATGATTCGCAAGCTGGAGCAGCGCGAGCTCACCCCCGAAGGCCCCCGCCGCGAGCCCGCCGCCAGGCGCGCTGGCGGGCGGGCGATACGCACCGTCACGGTGAACGCAGCTGAATCGCCGCTGGCCTGGCTTTACGCCCGCGGCCATCTGCCGGGCCGGCTGCTGGACGCCGGAGAACGGTTGCGCGCCGATTACGAACGGGCGGGACTTTCCCCTCCGGTCACCATGCGGTGGGAACCGCTGCGGCCGCGCGGCACCGGGTTGCGCGGGCTTTCTCCCACCGAGCGGCAGATTGCCGCCAAGGCCCGCTTCGACGGCGCGATGGCGGCGGCGGGGAAGGGGCTGGCCGATGTCCTGTGGCGTGTCGCCTGCGCCTGCGAGAGCGTGCCCACCGCGGAGCGCGCGCTGGATTGGCCCGCGCGCTCGGGCAAGCTGGTGCTGCGCCTGGCGCTGGAGCGGGTGGCCGATTTCTATCGGCTGCCGTGAACGCCGCGGAGATCGAAAGGCGATGGTCCCGCAGCAGGCTCACCCGATCGGCGCGGCATTGGCCGGGCGGCCGCAGCGGCGAGCCAGTCATGCGCCCTCGACCAGTTCGGCGAGTTCCAGCCAGCGTTCCTCGGCAGTGTCCTTCTCGGCGCGGGCGGTGGCGATGCCATTGCTGATGGCCGCGAACCGCTGCGGATCGCGTGCGAAGAGATCGGGATCGCCCAGCAGCGCTTCGCCCTTGGCGATGGCGGCGTCGAGCTCCTCGATGCGCGCGGGGAGGAGGTCGTAGTCGCGCTGGTCCTTGAAGGAGAGCTTGGCGGCGCGGCGTGGGGGCGGCGGCGCGGCTGGTGCGTCGGTCGCGGCGCTGCCAGGCGATGGTGCTGCCTCGGCGCGGGCCGGCCTGGCCTGCGCGGCGGCGGGCTCGCGCCGCTTGGCCACCCAGTCCTCGTAGCCGCCGGCCACGACGTCCACCCTTCCGCTGCCGTCCAGCCCCAGGGTGAGCGTGACGGTGCGGTCGAGGAAGTCGCGGTCGTGGCTGACGATGAGGACGGTGCCCTCGTAGTCGGCGATGACCTCCTGCAGCAGGTCGAGCGTCTCCAGGTCGAGATCGTTGGTCGGCTCGTCGAGCACCAGCAGGTTGCTGGCCTTGGCGAACTCGCGCGCCAGCAGCAGCCGGCTCTTCTCCCCGCCCGACAGCACGCCGACCTTCATGTCGACCACGCCGGGATCGAACAGGAACTCCTTGAGATAGCCCTGCACGTGCTTGCGCCCGCCGGCGACGTCGATCCAGTCGCCGCCTTCGGCCAGCACCTGGCGCACGGTGCGGTCGGCGGCCATCAGGCTGCGCTGCTGGTCGATCGTCACGCCGGTCAGCGTCCTGGCGATGGTCACCGTGCCGGTGTCGGGCGCCAGCTCGCCGGTCAGCATCTTGAGCAGCGTGGTCTTGCCCGCGCCATTGGCACCCACGACGCCGATGCGGTCGCCGCGCTGGATGCGCAGGGTGAGCGGCCTGATGATGGCGCGTCCGCCATAGGATTTGGAGATGCCCTCGGCCACGATGACCGACTTGGACTTGAAGTCCTCCTCGGTCGCCAGCTTGAGCTTGGCGGTGCCCGCGCCGGAGATCATCGCCGCGCGCTGGGCGCGCATCTGCCACAGCTTCTCGAGCCGGCCCTGGTTGCGCTTGCGCCGTGCGGTCACCCCGCGCTCCAGCCAGTGCGCCTCCAGCTTGAGCTTCGCGTCCATCTTCTCGGCGGCGCGGGCCTCTTCGGCGTAGACCGCCTCTTCCCAGGCTTCATATCCGCCGAAGCCGACCTCCTTGCGCCGCAGCGCGCCGCGGTCGAGCCACAGCGTCGCGCTGGTAAGGCGCTTGAGGAAGGTGCGGTCATGGCTGATGACCACGAAGGCGCCCTTGTAGCGGGTGAGCCAGTCCTCCAGCCATTCTATCGCGGCCAGATCGAGGTGGTTGGTGGGCTCGTCCATCAGCAGCAGGTCGGGCGCCTGGGCCAGCGCGCGGGCGATGGCGGCACGGCGGCGCTCGCCCCCGCTGGCACCCTCGCAGGCGCGGGTCAGGTCGATGCCGAGCTGGCCGGCGATCGCTTCCACCTCGTGCACCGCGGGCGGGTGTTCGCCCGCCAGTGCCCAGTCCATCAGCCTGGCATGGCCGGTGAAGTCGGGATCCTGTTCCAGCATCACGATGCGCGTGCCGGGCCTGACCTTGCGGATGCCCCGGTCGGCCTCGATCCTGTCGGCGATCAGGCGGAACAGCGTGGTCTTGCCCGCGCCGTTGCGGCCGATCAGCGCCAGCCGGTCGCGCGGGCCGACATGGAGGTCGATGCCGGGGGAGGGCGGGCCGCCGAACAGCCAGCGGCCACCCTGTTGAAGGCCGAGCTTCTCCCAGCTGAGGATCGGTGGCTGCGCCATGGGCCGCGCGCGGTAATCGCTCGTGCCGCCCGGAACAAGACGGTTCAGCCGCGTTTAACAGGCGAACCGCGAAGCGTTCGCGCGAAAAGGAGACAAATCACATGACCCGCATCGTTCTGCTTCCCGCCATCATCGCCGCCGCCAGCGCGCCGGCTGCAGCAGCCGCCGCCGAGATCCAGATCCAGTCGCAGGGTCCGGTCGTGGAACTGGCCGTGAGCGAGGTCGTCAAGGCCAGGCCCGACCTTGCAACCATCGGCTCCGGCGTGACCACGCAGGCGCAGACGGCGGTGGAGGCGATGCGCCTCAACGCGGCGGCGATGGACAAGGTGGTCCAGCGCATCAAGGCGCTCGGCATCGCGGCCGACGATATCCAGACCACCGGCATCGATCTGGGCGCGCAGTTCGACTACGATCAGGAGCAGCGCCGGCAGGTGTTCCGCGGCTACCAGGCCAGCAACCGGGTCAGCGTGATCCTGCGCAAGGTGGCCGATACCGGCCGGGTGCTCGACGCGCTGGTCGCGGCCGGGGCCACGGACATCTCGGGCCCCAGCTTCTCGATCGACGATGACACCGCGCCGCGCGCGCAGGCCCGCAAGGCCGCGCTCGACAAGGCGAAGGCTCAGGCGGAGGACTACGCCAAGTGGGCGGGCTACTCCGGCGTGCGGCTGCTGCAGGTCAGCGAGCTGGTCAATCCGGGGCGGCCCATGCCATTCATGGAGAAGGCGGATGTCATGGTAACCGGATCGAGGGTGGCATCGCCTGTGGAGCCGGGGCTTGTCGGGACGTCGGTGACGGTCAACGTAACCTACGAACTGACGCGCTGAACCGGGGGCAGGGGCGGCATTCACACGATGTTCAATGCCTAGTAGGCAAGGCCATGTCGATGAAGCCGCTCCTCACCCTCCTCGCCTGCGTGGCGGTGCTTGCCGCGCCCGACGCGGCTGCACAGCAGCCGCGCAGCGATCAGGGCATGGCGCGCAAGGATGCCGAGGCCGGCAACATCCTCAAGTCGCGCGAGATCGAGGCGCGGATACTGCCGATGATGGGCGATGCCGAATATCTGGGCTTCGCCTATGATTCCACCGCCATGGCCTATCGCCTCAAGTTCATCCGCGATGGGCGGGTGCTGTTCGTCGATGTCGACGCGCGCAGCGGCCGGATCATCAAGAAGAGCTGGTGAGGAATCGGCGGCCGCGTTGACGCATTGCGTGCAAGCGCCCAAGCGGGCCGCAACATATCTGAGGGGGACGACCACCCATGCGCATCCTGATCGTCGAGGACGAACCCACTCTCGGCAAGCAGCTCAAATCAACGCTCGAGCAGAGCGGCTATGCCGTGGACCTCTCGACCGATGGTGAGGACGGGCACTTCATGGGCTCGACCGAGAATTACGATGCCGTGATCCTCGATCTCGGCCTGCCGGAGATCGACGGGCTGACGGTGCTGGGTATGTGGCGCAAGGAAGGGCGCACCTTTCCGGTGCTGGTCCTGACGGCGCGAGACAGCTGGTCCGACAAGGTGGCCGGGCTCGACGCGGGGGCGGACGACTATCTCGCCAAGCCTTTCCAGACCGAGGAGTTGATCGCCCGCCTGCGGGCGCTGATCCGCCGCGCCTCTGGCAACACCAGTTCAGAACTGATGGCGGGCGGCGTCCGGCTCGATACCCGTTCGGGCCGGGTCACGCTGGCGGGCGAGCCGGTCAAGCTGACCGCGCAGGAATACAAGCTGCTCAGCTATCTGATGCACCACAAGGGCAAGGTGGTCAGCCGCACCGAGCTGATCGAGCATATCTACGATCAGGATTTCGACCGCGATTCGAACACCATCGAAGTCTTCGTGACCCGCATCCGCAAGAAGCTGGGCGCAGACATCATCACCACGATCCGCGGCCTTGGCTACAGCCTCGACGATCCCGCCGACGCGCCCCGCGGCTGAGGCCGGCGACGCAGCGCCGGGGGTCGAGGAGCCCCCCGTCGCGCCTGCGGTGGAGCTTCCCCCGCGCCGCAGCATCGCGGGGCGGATGATGGCCATCGCCGCCGGCTGGATCGTCGTGCTGTTGCTGGCGGGCGGTTTCGCCGTCGACCGCACGCTGACCAATCTGGTCGAGGACAATTTCGACGATCAGCTCGACTACATGCTGACCGCGATGATCGCCTCGGCCGAGATCGGCCCGGACGGCGAGGTCTATTTCAACCGCCCGCTGGGCGATCAGCGCTTCCTCGAACCCAACTCCGGCCTCTACTGGCAGATCAGCGGCAAGGGCCACGACGATTGGCCGAGCCGCAGCCTGTGGGACCGCTCCCTTCGAGCGAGCGGCGATGTCGCGCCCGACGAGCGCATCCACCTCTATGATTCGAACCAGTTCGCGAACGAGCCGCTCCGCATGGCGGAACGTTCGGTGGTCCTGCCCGGCAGCAAGACCCAGTGGTGGTTCGTCGTCGCGGCCAGTCGCGAGGAACTCGACTTCCAGATCCGCCGCGTTCGCGCCATCCTGGTATGGTCCTTCGCGATACTCGGGTTGGGCCTGTTCGGCATGGCGATGCTGCAAAGCTGGATCGGGCTGGGGCCGCTGCGGCGCGTGCGGGCCGCGATCCAGAACCTGCGCGCGACCGGCGCGAGCCGCATCGACGAGCCGCTGCCCCTCGAAGTCCAGCCGCTGGTGGAGGAGGTCAACGCGCTTCTGAGCCACACCGACCAGCAGGCGGAGGAGGCCCGCACCCACGCCGGCAACCTCGCCCACGCGCTCAAGACCCCACTGACCGTGGTCACCAATGCCGCCACGGCGCGCGCGCCCGATCTCAGCGATACCGTCATCCGCGAGGCGCGGACCATGCAGCGCCATGTCGAGCACCATCTGGCGCGCGCCCGGGCGGTGGGACGGCGTGCGGTGGGTCATTCGCGCACCGGCGTGTTCCAGAGCGCGGAGGCCGTGCGCCGTGCGGTGGAGCGGCTCCA
The DNA here is from genome assembly GCA_016793865.1 of Altererythrobacter sp. Classification (GTDB taxonomy): domain Bacteria; phylum Pseudomonadota; class Alphaproteobacteria; order Sphingomonadales; family Sphingomonadaceae; genus Qipengyuania. The sequence continues at coordinate 289,840 of JAEULJ010000003.1, read as the reverse complement.
TCCCGAGGCCCGCATAGACATCGCCGGCAACCGCCAGGCCGTGGTCGGCATAGAGCGTCAGGATCTGGACGAAATCCTGGGCAATCTGATCGAGAATGCGGCGAAATACGGCGGCGGGAGCGTGTTCGTCACGATCGACGCGGAGGCAGGGGCCAGCGCCTGCACGATCTGGGTGGAGGACGATGGTCCAGGCATCCCGCCGCCCGAGCGCACGCGCATATTCGATCGCGGGGCGCGGCTGGATACCGGCAAGCCCGGCACCGGCCTCGGCCTCGCCATCGTCAGGGATGTCGCCCAGATCTATGGCGGCGACGTCGCGCTTGCCGAGAGCGAGGACCTGGGCGGGCTGCTTGTCCGCCTTAGTCTGCCCCGCGCTTAAGGGCCTATAGTTCCGGGATCATAGTTCAGCGGCGGTTCAATCGATCTCCTGTACTTGCCGAACTGCAAGATCGAGGAGACTCGCGATGAAGCGTGGTGCAAGTGTATTGATCGCCGTGGCAGCAATGCTTGGGCTGAGCGGTTGCGCCAGCACTGGAGTAGGAACCGTGTCGGCTGGCTATTCGGGCGGATCGTACAACCCATACTATGCTTCTTCGGCATATCGAACTCCATATTACGGCTGGTACGATGGGTTCTATTACCCCGGCGCCGGCGCTTACGTCTATGATCGTAGCGGAGTGCGACAGCGCTGGAGCGACGGCCACCGCAGCTATTGGGAAAGCCGCCGCAGCCACAGGCCCGGCGGCGAGAACTGGAGCGGCTTCCGCCCGGATCGCGGCACCGAATGGCGCGAGCGGCAGGGCCGGCAGCACGCTGGCGACCGGGCGGTGGGCCAACGGCGCGGAGATGGCATCCGCGAGCGCGCGTGGAATGGAGGCGGAAACATCGATCGGCGTGGCCCGCCGCCGCCCGCGTTCGGGGCGGCACCGCCCTCGCGCCGGCCGGATTTCTCGCGCGATGCGGTTCGAGGGGCGGGGCAGCCGCCACGTTTCCGTGCGCCTCCGACCGTTCCGACCATGCAGACGCCGCCGTCGCGTCCCGCCGCCGCCATTGGCGTGTCTCCGCGGATCGACCGCCCGGCGCCCGCCCCGCGCCCGGCAGTGCCACGTCCGGACGTGCGCGAGCGCTAGGGACCCGGCCCTTCAGGCCCCGCGCGCGCGTTCGTGGTGGCGGATGACCTCGTCGATGATGAAGCGGAGGAACTTCTCGCCGAACTCGGGGTCGAGGTCGGCGCTTGCCGCCAGCGCCCGCAGCCGCGCGATCTGGGCCTCCTCGCGCCCCGGGTCGGCGGGAGGGAGCGCGTTGTGGGCCTTGTGAAGCCCCACGGCCTTGGTGATGCGAAAGCGCTCCGCCAGCATGTGGATGATCGCGGCGTCGATGTTGTCGATGCTGCGGCGGTAGCCCGCCAGCACCGCATCGCCGTTGCCGCCTGTCTCTGCGAGGTGTCCGTCCGCCATCGCGGCGCACGCTAGCAAGCTTTCCGCGCTTGCCAAGCGTCCGCCCGTGCGCGAGAGGCTGGCACCGTGATGAGCGCCGATATCGTGCCCCTTCCGCGCCGGAGCGAACCACCTCCGTCGCTCGATCCCATTCTCGCTCTTACCGCGTCCGGAATGAATGCGGTCAACGCCGTCATTCTCGAGCGTATGCAGAGCGAGATTCCACTGATTCCGGCGCTTGCCGGCCATCTGATTTCCGGCGGCGGCAAGCGGTTGCGCCCCATGCTGACGCTCGCCGGTGCGGCGCTGGCGGGCTATCAGGGCACACGCCAGCACAAGCTCGCCGCTGCGGTCGAGTTCATCCACACCGCCACCCTGCTGCACGACGATGTGGTGGACGGCAGCGACCTGAGGCGCGGCAAGGCGGCGGCCAACATAATCTTCGGCAACCCGGCCACGGTGCTGGTGGGCGACTTCCTGTTCAGCCGCGCCTTCGAGGTGATGGTGGAAGATGGCAGCCTCAAGGTGCTCAAGATCCTTTCCGCCGCCAGCGCGGTGATCGCCGAGGGCGAGGTCGACCAGCTGACCGCGCAGCGCAAGATCGAGACCAGCGAGGCCCGCTACCTCCAGATCATCCGGGCCAAGACCGCTGCGCTGTTCGCCGCTTCGACGCGCGTGGCGGCGGTCGTCGCCGAATGCGAGGAGGACCAGGAAAGCGCGCTCGACGAATACGGCCGCAACCTCGGCGTGGCCTTCCAGCTCGTGGACGATGCGCTCGATTACGATGCCGATGCCGCCGCGATGGGCAAGGCCCGTGGCGACGACTTCCGCGAAGGAAAGATGACCCTCCCGGTGATCCTCGCCTATGCGCGCGGGACCGAGGACGAGCGGGATTTCTGGAAGGCGGCGATCGGCGGACACCGCACCACCGATGCCGATCTGGCCGAGGCCATCCGGCTGATCGCCAAATACGATGCCGTCGCCGCCACGCGGGAGCGCGCCCGCCACTTCGCCCAGCGCGCGATCGATGCCATTTCGATCTTCCCCGACGGCAAGCCCCGCGCCGCTATGGCCGAGGCGGCGCGCTTCGCCGTGGCCCGAGGCTATTGAGCGCAGGCAGGATGGCGCGGCGATGAGCACGCCGGAGCTTCCGATCAACGCGGTGCTGCCCGAACTGCTAGCCGCGCTGCGGGAGCGGGCCGGAGCGGTGCTGATCGCGCCCCCGGGAGCGGGCAAGACCACCACTGTGGCGCCCGTGCTTCTGGGCGAGGCATGGTGCACGGGGCAGGTCATTCTCACCTCGCCGCGCCGCGTCGCCGCGCGCGCAGCGGCCGAGCGGATGGCGGAGATGCTCGGCGAGAAGCCGGGCGAAACCGTGGGCTACCTGACCCGGCTCGACAGCAGGCAATCGGCCCGGACCCGCATTCTGGTCGTGACCGAGGCGATCTTCGTCAACCGCATCCTAGACGATCCCGAGCTGGCCGGCGTCTCCGCGGTGCTGTTCGACGAGGCGCATGAGCGGCATCTCGACGGCGATCTCGGGCTGGCGCTGGCGCTGGAGGCGCAGGAGGTCTTGCGCCCGGACCTGCGCGTGCTGGTAATGTCCGCGACCATCGACAGCGCGCGCTTCGCCGCGCTGATGGGCGATGGCACTCCGCTGGTCGAGAGCGCGGGCAAGGCACATCCGCTGGAGACAGTGTGGCTGGGGACGCAGCCGGCTGCCGCGGTGGGAGACGCCATGACGTCGGCGATCCTGAGCGCCTGGCGCGAGCGTGACGGCGATATCCTGGCCTTCCTGCCCGGAGTGCGCGAGATCGAGCGGGTGCGCGAGCGGCTGGCCGAGCGGCTGACGGGCGCGACGGTGCTGCCGCTTCACGGCCAGATCGAGCCCGCCGGACAGCGCGCCGCTATCCGGCGCGATCCCGAAGGCCGCCGCCGGATTGTGCTGGCCACCGCGATTGCGGAGACGTCGCTGACGCTCGACGGGGTTTCGGTCGTCGTGGACAGCGGCCTCGCCCGCCACGCCGAATTCGACCAGGCGGCCGGAACCACCCATCTCGTCACCCGCCGTGCCAGCCGGGCTGCCGCCGCGCAGAGGGCCGGCCGCGCAGCGCGGCAGGGGCCGGGCACCGTCTATCGGCTATGGGAACAGGCGAGCCACGCCGGCCGGCCGGCCTTCGATCCGCCCGAGATCGCCACGGCCGACCTCGCCACGCTGGTGCTGCGTTGCGCGCAATGGGGCAGCGGCGATCCCGCCGCGCTGCGCTGGCTCGATCCTCCACCCGCGTCATCGGTAGCCGCCGCCCTGGGGCAATTGCAGGCACTCGGTGCGCTCGATGGAGCCGGGCGCATTACCGAGCGGGGCCGGGCGCTCGCCTCGCTCCCGCTCGATCCCCAGGCGGCCGCGATGGTACTGTTCGGGGCGGAGCATGGCGCCGGCGAGACCGCCGCTTGTCTGGCGCTCCTGTTGCAGGAACGCGGGCTCGGCGGGCGCGGCGAGGACATGGACGGGCGGCTGATGCGTTGGAACGCGGATCGCTCGCCGCGCGCCGAAGCGAGCCGCAGGCTGGCGGCGGGATGGGCGCGCAAGGCCGGCGGGACGTTCGGCGTGACCGCCGTTCCGCTAGGCGTTCTCATGGCCGCCGGGCGCCCCGGCTTCGTGGCGAGACGCCGCGATGCGAGCGGGGAAAGCTGGTTGACCTCAGGCGGGCGCGGCTTCGTGCTCGATCCCGCATCGCCGCTGGCGCGCGCCGATTTCCTGGTCATCGGCGATGCACAGGGTCAGGCAAGGGGCGCGCGGATTACCGCCGCCGCACCGCTCGGCGAAAGCGATATCGAGCGCTGGTTGCCGGATCGCGTGGAGCGCCGCAGCGTGCTGTCCTGGACCGGCGATCGTGTCGAGGCACGGCGCGAGCGGAGGCTGGGTGCGATCGTTCTGGCAAGCGGGCCGGACCCCGCGCCGAACCGCGAGGCCGTGACGGCGCTGCTGGTGGACAAGGCTGTCGAAAAGCTGGGGGCATTGCTGCCGGGCGAGCTGATGGCGCGTGCGCGGTTCGCCGGGATCGACGCGCTCCTGCCCGACCGCCTGCGCGATGAGGCCGGCAACTGGCTGACGCCGTTGCTGGCCGGGCGCACCGATCTCGACATCCCGCGCGGCGCCATCGTGAATGCGCTGCTCGGCCTGCTCGATTGGGACGCGCGCCAGCGGCTCGACCGTCTCGCGCCGCGCGAGTTCCTGTCGCCCGCCGGAACCACGCATAGCATCGATTACGCAGGCGATGACGCGCCCGCCGTGGAGGTTCGCGCACAGGCGCTGTTCGGCCTTGATCGCCATCCCGTGATCGGCCCCGAGCCGGGCGGCGTGCCGCTGCTTCTCAAGCTCACGAGCCCCGCCGGCCGCCCGATCCAGGCGACGCGCGACCTGCCCGGCTTCTGGCGCGGGAGCTGGGCGGAGGTGAGGAAGGAGATGAAGGGCCGCTATCCCAGGCACCGCTGGCCCGACCATCCCTGGGCCGAAGCGCCGAGCCTCAAGACCAAGAACGCCTTCCAACGCGCGAATGACTAGACTATCGAGCCGAAGCTACGGCCGGGGGTGTCCGCCGCCTGGCTTTTGAGGAACCCGACAGAAATGGCCGCTCGAATCTACCAGCGCCCGAAGAATGCGATGCAGTCCGGCAGGGCACTCACCGACGAATGGATTCTCGAATTCGAGCAGTCCGAGGCGCGGCGTGCCGATCCGCTCATGGGCTGGACAGGCAGCGGCGATACCCAGGCTCAGGTGCGCCTCAGCTTTCCGGATCGGGACGCGGCCAAGGCTTATGCCGCCAGGCACGGGATCGCGGCCCGGGTGCACGCGACGCCGCCCCGCGGGCTGAAGCTTCAGGCCTACGCCGACAACTTCCGGTAGGTTGATTTTCGCCCGTTCCGCAGCCATATGGCCATCCGGGAGCCGGTCGGACGCTTGCGTCCGCCAACCTGGTCAGGTCCGGAAGGAAGCAGCCACAACGGGTTGCGGCGGGTCGGCCGGCTCCTTTCCTTCGTCACCTTTGATCGCATGACAAGCGGGGCCGCAGGCCCTACCTGATGGCGATGGGCGATTCACCCGAGACAAGCGGAGGCCTGCCCTGGGAGGCCGATCCCGAGAACCCTGCGCCGAGCGCCGCCGAGATCGAGGCGGCCGGCCAGGAATCCATGTTCGGGAATGAGCCGGTGGCTGCCGATCGGGCATCGCCTCCGGCGATGGCGTCCGAGGATCAACCATATCGCGTGCTGGCCCGCAAATACCGGCCCCGCACCTTCTCCGAGCTTATCGGGCAGGGCGCGATGGTCCGCACGCTGGCCAATGCGATCCAGCGCGAGCGGCTGGCCCATGCCTTCCTGATGACCGGCGTGCGCGGCGTGGGCAAGACCAGCACCGCGCGGCTGATCGCAAAGGCGCTCAACTGCATCGGTCCCGATGGGCAGGGCGGCCCCACCATCGATCCATGCGGCGTCTGCGAGCCATGCGTGGCGATCGCCGAGGGGCGGCATATCGATGTGATCGAGATGGACGCCGCCAGCCATACCGGCGTGGACGATATGCGCGCGATCATCGAGGCGGTGCGCTACGCGGCGGTCTCCGCGCGGTACAAGATCTACATCATCGACGAAGTCCATATGCTGTCGAAGAGCGCGTTCAACGCGCTGCTCAAGACGCTGGAGGAACCACCGCCGCACGTGAAGTTCCTGTTCGCCACTACCGAGGTGGACAAGCTGCCGGTCACCGTCCTGAGCCGCACCCAGCGCTTCGATCTGCGGCGGATTCCGGCCGACATGCTGGCGGCGCATTTCGCGGGCATCTGCACCCAGGAGAATGTGGAGGCCGAGGCGGAGGCGCTGCTGCTGGTGGCGGGCGCGGCGGAAGGCTCCGTGCGCGACGGGCTCTCGATCCTCGATCAGGCTATCGCCCATGCCGATCTGGAGAGCGACGGCGGCGGGTCGGCGCCGCATGTGACCGAGGCGCAGGTGCGCGAGATGCTCGGGCTCGCCGACAAGGGCGCGCGGCGGCGGCTTCTGGCCCATCTGCTCGAAGGGGACGCGGCCGCTCTGCTGGCGGCGCTGGACGAGCAATATGCGCTGGGGGTGGAGCCGCTGTCGCTGATGCGCGCGCTGCTGGACCTCGTTCACCGCATCACGCTCGCGCAGGTCGCGGGCGAGGCCGACGCACCCGGCATCGAAGCACGCGCCGAACTGCTCGAATGGGCGCAACGCCTCTCTCCCGGCGATCTGCACCGGTTGTGGCAGTTGCTGCTCAAGGGGCACGAGGAGGTGCGCGGCGCGCCCGACCCGCTGGTCGCCGCGCGCATGGCGCTGCTGCGCGCCCTTCATGCTGTGCCGTTGCCCGATCCGGGGCGGCTGGCGCGCTCCATCGAAGCGTTCGCCGCCGCGGCTCCGCCGCCTGTCTCCACAGCCGATTCCGCCGCGGCGCCGCAGCCACAGGCCCAGGCGCGCGGGCTGGATTACGAAACCCTGGTGCAGGATATCGAGCAACGCGGCCATCCGCTCGCGGCGAGCATCATGCGCCTCCAGCTTCGGCCCATTTCGATCGAGGCCGGATTGCTGCGCTACAGCCGCCCCGAGGGGTTTCGCGATGATATCGGGCCGGTCCTGCGCGACGCGCTGCTCGATACGACCGGGCGGCGCTGGACGCTGGAGGAACTGCCGGATGGTGGCGAGCCGAGCTTGCAGGAACGCGTCGAGGGCGCTCGCGCCGATGCGGCGGAACGAACCCGTGCACATCCGCTGGTGGCGGCCGCCTTCGCGGCCTTCCCCGAGGCGGAAATGATCGAGGACAGCGAGGCGCCACCCCCCGGCGCCCGCGAATGGAGACAACAGGCATGAAGTCGATGGAAGAAATGCTGGCTGCCGCCCAGCAGGCGGCAGAGACGATCCAGAAGCAGATGGGCGAGGCTCAGGCCAAGCTCGATACGCTGGAGGTGGAGGGCACATCCGGCGGGGGACTGGTCAAGGTCCGCGCCACGGCGCGCGGGCGAATTCTGGGCGTGACGATCGACGAAAGCCTGATGAAGCCGGAGGAGCGGCAGATGCTGGAGGATCTGGTGACCGCGGCCTTCAACGATGCCCGCGACAAGGCGGACCGCGTTTCGGCGACCGAAATGCAGAAGATGCAGGGCGGGCTTGGACTGCCTCCGGGCCTTAATCTCCCCGGATTTGGTTAGGGTGGCGCGTGTTTCGGTAGGGAACTGCTGATAAGGTGGCGCGATTGGTGTAAGGAGCCTGTCATGACTGCCGAGGATTGGCCCAGCGCGCACGAGCGCCGCAGCGAAGAGCGACGCCATCTCCTGTTCGCAACGACCGCGCGTGGAGCGGATGGCGCGAACCAGCCCGTGCTAGTGCGCGACATTTCCGCGCGAGGCCTGTTGCTGGAGACCGAGGAGGGGGTGATTCTCGATTCCCCGATCGCCGTATCGCTTCCCGAAGCCGGCGATGTCGAAGCCCATGTCATCTGGCAGGGCGACAAGCTGGCCGGATGCCGGCTCGACGATCACCTCTCGCAGGCCACCATCGATGCCGTGAGAGACAGGGGCGATGCCGCCCATGCCGAGCAGTTCGACGATGGCGACACTTCGGACCCCGCCGTTCCTCGCACCGCGGCGCGCACAGTTGCCGCGCGGCTCAAGCAATTGCGGATCGAGCGCGATCTGACCCGCGCCGAACTGGCTGAAAGGTCCGGCATCAGCACGCCCAGCATCTGGGCCTGGGAAACCGGACGGACCGTTCCACGGATCGGCAGCCTCGAAACCCTCGCCCGAGGGCTCGGCGTGGCTGTGTCGGAGCTTCAGATCGGCAGCGGGCCGCTATCCATCGACATGCCCCCGTTCGCGGCAGTCGAAGGCGGCGGCGATGTGCGCATGGCCCGCCTGGCCGAGCTGGTGGCGGCGAGCAAGGCGCAGATCGCGGCGCTCGCCGGCACCACGCCCGACCGGGTAACGATCACGATCGCGCTCTGATCATCGGGGCCCGCGGCATGCGTTCCACAGCCCGGCGCGGCTTGCGCGTTGCAGCGGCTCTCACCGGTTCCCATATCAACAGCCATGCCAGGCGCAGCCGCGCGATGGCCGGATCGGATCGGTAATCTATGGAAACCCTCTACCCGCTTCTTCCCCTGCGGGACATCGTCGTCTTTCCCGGCATGGTCGTGCCGCTGTTCGTCGGGCGCGCCAAATCCGTCGCGGCGCTGGAAGCGGCGATGGAGGGCGGCAAGGAAATCGCGCTTGTGGCCCAGCTCGATCCGGGTTGCGAGGATCCCGAGCGCGACGATCTCTACGACCTGGGCGTCACCGCCCAGGTCGTGCAGATGCTCAAGCTGCCCGACGGGACCGTGCGCGTAACGGTCGAGGGGCAGGCACGGGTGATGCTGGAAGAGCTGATCCCGGCGGACGATTACGTTGTCGCCAGGGTCGCGCCGGTCGCGGCGCGCGATGCCGAAGGCACCGAGGTCACGGCGATGATGCGCCAGGTGGTGGCTCAGTTCGGCGAATACGCCAAGCTCAAGAAGAGCGTGGACGAAGACGCCGGCCAGGCCCTGCGCGAGATCGAGAACGCGGGCGAGCTGGCGGATACCATCGCGGCGGGCATCGCGGTCAAGGTGTCCGACAAGCAGGCGCTGCTCGCCGAAGGCGATCCCCTCAAGCGGCTCGAAATGATCATGGCCTTCATGGAAGGCGAGCTCTCGGTCCTTCAGGTGGAGCGCAAGATTCGCGGCCGCGTGAAGCGCCAGATGGAGAAGAACCAGCGCGAGTATTATCTGAACGAGCAGCTCAAGGCGATCCAGAGCGAACTGGGCGGCGGTGAGGACGAGAGCAACGAGCTTGCCGAGCTGACGGAGGCGATCGCCAAGGCCAGGCTGAGCAAGGAGGCGCGCACCAAGGCGACAGGTGAGCTCAAGAAGCTCAAGGCGATGCAGCCGATGAGCGCGGAGGCGACTGTCATCCGCAATTACCTCGACGTGCTGCTGGGCTTGCCGTGGGGAAAGAAGTCGAAGCTCAAGAAGGACATCGCCCGCGCGCAGGAGGTGCTCGATGCCGACCACTACGCGCTGGAGAAGGTCAAGGACCGGATCGTCGAATATCTCGCCGTCCAGGCGCGCACCAACAAGCTGAAGGGGCCGATCCTGTGCCTCGTCGGCCCGCCGGGCGTGGGCAAGACCTCGCTGGGCAAGTCGATCGCCAAGGCGACGGGGCGCGAATTCGCGCGTCAGTCGCTGGGCGGCGTGCGCGACGAGGCCGAGATTCGCGGCCATCGGCGCACCTACATCGGCTCGCTGCCCGGCAAGATTGTCACCAATCTGCGAAAGGCCGGCAAGGCCAATCCCCTGTTTCTGCTCGACGAGATCGACAAGCTGGGCCAGGATTTCCGCGGCGATCCCGCTTCCGCCCTGCTCGAGGTGCTCGATCCCGAGCAGAACGCGAAGTTTCAGGACCACTATCTGGAGGTCGATTTCGACCTTTCGGACGTGATGTTCGTGTGCACCGCCAACAGTCTCAACCTCCCGCAACCGCTGCTCGACCGGATGGAGATCATCCGGCTGGAGGGCTATACCGAGGACGAGAAGGTCGAGATCGCGCAGCGGCATCTGATCGCCAAGCAGGTCGAGGCTCATGGCCTTGCCGAAGGCGAGTTCGAATTGACCGAGGCCGGTCTGCGCGACCTCATCCGCTATTACACGCGCGAGGCGGGCGTGCGCACGCTGGAGCGCGAGATCGCGCGGCTGGCGCGCAAGAGCCTGCGCCGCATCCTTGAGGGCAAGGCCACCGGAATCGTGGTCACGCCCGAAAACCTCTCCGAGTTCGCCGGGGTGCGGAAGTTCCGGCACGGCATGGGCGAGGAAGAGGCGCAGGTCGGCGCTGTTACCGGCCTGGCCTGGACGGAGGTTGGCGGCGAGCTGCTGACCATCGAAAGCGTCACCACGCCGGGCAAGGGCGAGATCAAGACCACCGGCAAGCTGGGCGAGGTGATGACCGAGAGCGTCGCCGCCGCCTACAGCTTCGTGAAGGCGCGCGCCCCGGCCTATGGCATCAAGCCGAGCCTGATCCAGCGCAAGAACATCCACATCCACCTGCCCGAAGGCGCGGTTCCGAAGGACGGGCCCAGCGCCGGCGTGGGCATGGTCACCTCGATCGTTTCGACCCTCACCGGCATTGCCGTGCGTCCCGATGTCGCGATGACCGGCGAGGTGACGCTCAGGGGCCGCGTGCTGGCGATCGGGGGCCTGAAGGAAAAGCTCCTCGCGGCCCTGCGCGGCGGTATCTCCACTGTGTTCATTCCGGAGGAGAACGTGAAGGATCTGGCCGAGATTCCCGGCACCATCACAGCGGCTCTGGAGATCGTGCCCGTGCGCCATGTCGACGAGGTGCTGGCCCGGGCGCTGGTAGGGCGGCTGGAAGCGATCGAGTGGACCGAAGCGGACGACCTCTCCAGCCAGCCCGCGCCGGCGGCAGCAAGCGCGGCAACGACCGCGCACTGATCGCGCCCCGCACCGACGCGCCGACCGGTTCGCTTTGTGAGCCGGTTCGGCGGCGGTGGGTGGCTTTTGCCTTTGACAGCCGGTGCAAAAGCCTATCAATCTGGACAATCACGCGCGGCGAGTCTGGCTTGCCAAATCGCGATCCGAACACAGGGGGTGAGCTACACGATGAACAAGAACGATCTGATCGGCGCGGTGGCCGAAGCCAGCGGTCTTTCCAAGAGCCAAGCGTCGAGCGCCGTAGAATGCGTGTTCGATTCGATCTCGGCTGCCCTCAAGAAGGGTGACGAGGTCCGCCTGGTCGGGTTCGGCACATTCTCGGTGGCGCGGCGCAAGGCCTCGATCGGGCGCAATCCGCGCACCCGCGAACCGATGCAGATCAAGGCGTCCAACCAGCCCAAGTTCAAGGCCGGCAAGGGCCTCAAGGATCTCGTCAACTAGCCGCCGAGAATGGGCCGCCGTGTCGGTGGGCCCGATAGCGGGGAGCAGGCCGAGCGGGATGAAAGCGCCGGATGAGGTCAGTCCGCGATCCGGCTGGCCACGGCGTAGAGCGCCACTGCGGCGGCATTGGAAACATTGAGGCTTTCCACCGTCTCGCTGATCGGCAGGCGGGCCAGCGCATCGCAATGGGTGGCGATATTGTGCCGCATTCCCGGCCCTTCCGCGCCCAGCACCAGCACCACCCGACCACTTGGCAGCGCTTCGGCCAGCGTCGCCTCCGCCTCTCCGGCCAGGCCGATGCGCCAGTAACCCGCTTCCGCCATCTCCTCCAGCGCGCGGGCGAGATTGACCACCCGCACCCAGGGCAGGGCTTCAAGCGCGCCGCTGGCGGCCTTGGCCACCACGCCGCCCTCGGGCGGGGCGTGCCGGTCCTGCGTGACCAGGGCCGCGGCGCCGAAGGCGGCGGCCGAACGCATCACCGCGCCCAGATTGTGCGGATCGGTGACCTGATCCAGCACCACGATCGGGCCCGCCACTTCGCCGGCGAGCACCTCGTCGAGGTGGATATCCTCCAGGGGCGCGCATTCCAGCACAAGCCCCTGGTGCGGCGCATCGCGCGCAACCAGCCGGTCGAGATCGGGCGCTCCGGCGAGCTCCAGCGGGAAATTGGCCGGCAGCTCGCCGTCCAGCGATTCCAGCCCCTCGTGGGTGGCCCATAACTTGCGATGGATACGCGCGGGATTCCGCAGAGCCGCCTCGACCGCGTGGCGGCCCCACAGCCGCACCTGCCCCGCGCCGGCACGTCCGCTCCCGCGTCCGCCCTGCATCCGCCCCGCACGCCCGCGCAGTGCCCGCTTCCTGTCGCCCTTTGCCATGCCGCGCCCCTGCCAGCGGGACCATTGACAGGCAAGCGGTGCTTGGCCAAAGGGCGCCTCTCTCGGCGGAGGGCCGGCTTCGGACGGCTCCGCCCCAGACACCGATTATGGCAAGCCATGTGGACAGGTGGCCGAGTGGTTAAAGGCAGCAGACTGTAAATCTGCCCGCGCAAGCGTACGCTGGTTCGAATCCAGCCCTGTCCACCACCACCCTTTCTCAAAACATCCCCGAAAAGCCCTGGAAATCGCAGAAAACCAAAGGTATTTTGCTCCACAACGTCCGCATTCGACCGCTTCTGTTTGCTTGCAGCCGGAGCGTGGTGTGGGAGAGGTGTGGGAGTAAAGTGGCTTCCTCCCACACTTGGGTTCTCCCACAATGGCGGCAAAGATGTGGGAGTAACCGATGGGCAAACTCACGGCGGTTGCGGTCAAGGCCGCTTTGGCGAATCCGGGCACCTATCAGGATGGCGACGGATTGGTTCTCAGAGTCGATAAAAGAGGAGGAGCTTATTGGCTCCTGCGAATCCAGCGCGATGGCAAGCGTCAGGATATCGGACTGGGTAGTCCAAAGCTGGTCACGCTGGCCGAAGCACGCGCGAAGGCTGCTGATCTCCGAAAGGCGGTTAAGGTCGAGAAACGGGATGTGCTGACGGAGCGCAAGGACGAGGAAGCTGCCAAGGTCACCTTCCGCGAAGCCGCCACCCAATATCATTCGGAGAACGAGGCGGGCTGGAAAAGCGATGTCTATGGTCGCCAGTGGATCGCCAGTCTGGAAAACTACGCCTTCCCAAAACTGGGTGACATGACGACTGGCGGAATCACCGCTGCCGACATCATCTCGGTCCTCACGCCGATCTGGCAGGAAATCCCGGAAACGGCCCGCCAGGTCCGCAACCGGATTTGCGCTGTGCTCGACTACTCCCACGCCAAGGGTTGGCGCTCCACAGAGGCTCCGTCGGGCAACAGTAGCCTGAAAGCGGGGCGAGGGCTGCCGCGACAGGTCAAGAAGCCGGCAAACCGTAAGGCCATGCCATATGTCGCCGTTCCTTCTTTCCTGACCGCGCTGCGGCGCAAGCCGTCCTATTCGCGCCTCGCGCTCGACCTCCTCATTCTGACGGGTGTTCGCTCGCAGGAAGTGCGGCTCGCGAAATGGGACGAATTCGATCTGGACCAACGCCTTTGGACAATCCCAGCCGAACACATGAAGCGCAGCAGGGCGCACATCGTGCCGCTGTCAGAGGTGGCTCTTGCGGTGCTCGTGAAGGCCGATGCAATGCGGCTTGAGGGAGCCGAAGTGGTCTTCCCCGGCATGACCGGTAAGGCGATGTCCAATATGACGCTACTCAAGGTCATGCGAGACATGCAGGAGCCGTTCCACGTCCACGGTTTCCGCTCCAGCTTTACCGACTGGGCGGCGAACGAGGGCTTCCCCAATGCAGTCGTTGAAGCGGCACTGGCGCACAAGACGCCTGACGCGGTCCAAGCAGCCTATCGCCGCACAACCTATCTAGGCACGCCGGATAATCCGGGTGCGCGCGTGAAACTGATGGAGGATTGGGGGGACTATTGCGCAGCCCATGCTGCTTCGCAGTGAGTGCATGATCTTAGCAGTTCACACTGTGCGTTGATGATTATGGCGATCTCAGGCCAAATTGGATGCAATTCATTTTCCGTGAATTGGTCGCGATGGGTGCCGCTCCAGCATTGATCCTCCCTTGAATATGTTTTCGGTTCGGACTTGTAGGTTCATCCAAGTGCGCCCATCTACAATGTAGCTACCAGTCGCAATCGACGGTCTTAGGCTTCCAGTTTCGAGAAGCCACCTCCTTCAGTTCCGCCTCTTAGTCGCAGCCGGTCCAATACTGGCGCGCTGCATTCATACTGAAGGACATGACATGACACATTTCGGCAAGATCAAGAGCTACGACAGTGGCAAGGGCACCGGCATGATCACCCCGGACAAGGGCGGCGACGCGCTGCCGTTCGGGCGGAAGGATCTGCAGCAGGAAGCACAGGAGCCCAGCGTCGATCAGCGCTACGGCTACGACACCAGCGAAGTCGATGGCGGCAACAAGCGAGCCATCAACCTGCAGCCGCAGCAGGGCGAAGCTGAAAGCGTACACGAAGAACAGGCGCGCGCCCAGCAGGGCTAGCTCGTGAATGCCAGCCGGGGCCTCAAAACCTCGGCTGACTATTCTGTACGGTGCGAGAGGAGTTCGCCATGACGCTCGATCAACTGATTTTCAATTACGAGCTTGCGAAGACCAATGCGGCCCAATCGGGTTCATTGGAAGATCGAAAGACCTATTTCGATCTGGTTGGCTACTATGAAAGGCGCATCCGGGCATCTCGAATGTCAACCGGCGCGGGATCTTGACCCCTGATCGGCGTCCAACAGTGACCCCTTGGATAGGCGGTAATTTCGGGTTGTCCCGGTAGTCCATAGGAGGGACCCACGGACGACGCCGCGCGCCGTCAGGAGCGCTGGCGGCGGCGTCCGTGGGAGGTGCCTGTGGACCCACCGGGTCAACCCGGGGGATGGGGGTCTGGGGGAAGGGGTTTTACGCGGCTTCGCGGCTCTTGAACCGCCAGCTTTCATTGCCGGTCTCGACGATGTCGCAGTGGTGAGTGAGCCGATCGAGCAGCGCGGTGGTCATCTTGGCGTCGCCGAACACCTGCGGCCATTCGCCGAACGCGAGGTTGGTGGTGACGATCACCAAGGTCTGCTCGTAGAGCCGGCTGATCAGATGGAACAGCAGCTGGCCGCCGGACTGGGCGAACGGCAGATAGCCAAGCTCGTCGAGGATGACGAGGTCGAGTCGTGAGAGCTGGTCGGCGATGCGGCCGGGCTTGCCGGCACGGGCCTCGGCCTCGAGCCGGTTGACCAGATCGACGGTGTTGAAGAACCGGACCCTGGCACCGGTGCGCACGCAGGCGCGGCCGATGGCGATAGCGAGGTGGGTCTTGCCGGTGCCGGTGCCGCCGACCAGCACGGCGTTGCGCTCGCTGGCGAGGAAGCCGCCGGTGGCGAGATCGCGGACCAGTTGCTCGTTGATCGGCGTGGCGACGAAGTCGAAGTCGGCGATCTCCTTGGCCAGCGGCAGCTTGGCGATCGTCATCTGGTACTTGATCGAGCGGGCCTGCTTCTCGTCGATCTCGGCCTTCAGGAGATCGCCGACCACACGCTGCGCCGAGTGCTGGCGCTTGAGGGCATCGGCGATCACCTCGTCATAGGCATGGCGCATGCCGGCAAGCTTCAGCGCTCCCATCATGTCCAGTATCTCGTGGCGTTCCATAGGACCTCCTCAGGCTGTCGTAGCGGGCGCAGTCGGCGACCGGCTCGTGGGCAAGCCGGAGCGCTTCGGGCGTGACGATATTGAGCGGCGCTGGGGGCTGGCGCTGGCGGGTCAGGATGTTGAGCACGACGTCGCGGCTGATCGCGGTGCCGGACAACGCCTCGACGCAGGCGGCCTCGACCGCGTCGATCCCGTCGGTCACCACCGCGGCGAGGATGCCGACCATCTGGCGGTCGCCATCGCCGTGGTGGCCGAGGCGCCGGCGTACCCGCTCGATTGCGGGCGGCAGCGCCCAGTCCTTGAACGGTGCGCCGTTGCGCAACGCTCCCGGCTTCCTCGCCAGCACCGGCAGATAATGCCAGGGATCGTAGATCGTCTGATCGCGGCCGAAGCGGCGGACATGCTCGGCGACGATCTCGCCGTCCTGGCGGATGACGATGCGGTCGGCATAGGCGTGGATATCGACCGGGCGCCCCGCCGCCTTCGCGTGGACCGAGTATTTGTTGTAGTCGAACCGCACCAGCAGCGTCTTGGAGACCGCCGCCGGCAAGGCGTGGAAGCCGTCGAAGCGTCCGCGATAGGCGATCAGCGCCGGTCGGTCGGCTTCCTCGAACATCTCCCAGATCGTCCGATCCTTGCGCTCGGGATGCGCCGCGCGCCGGGCATGGGCGAGGCAGCGATCCTCCAGCCAGGCGTTGAGCTCGGCAAAGCTCTTGAACCGCAGCCGCGGCGTGAAGAAGCGCTCGCGCACCAGGCCCACCTGGTTCTCGACCTGCCCCTTCTCCCAGCCCGACGCCGGCGTGCAGGCCACCGGCTCAACCAGATAATGGCCACACATCTGCTGGAAGCGCCGGTTGTACTGCCGCTCGCGGCCGACGAAGATCGCATCGACCGCAGTCTTCATGTTGTCGTAAATCCCGCGCTGGCAGGCCCCGCCGAAGAAGGCGAACGCCTTGTCGTGCGCGTCGAACACCATCTCCTGGCTCTCGCGCGGATAGGCGCGGACGTAGAACATCCGGCTGTGGCAAAGCCGCATGTGCGCCACCTTCGCCGTCGTCGTCACGCCATCGATGACGACGATCTCATGGCTCCAGTCGAACTGGTAAGCCTCGCCGGGATCGAAGCTCAACGGGACATAGGCGGCTGCTGCCGCGGCCGACTGGTCGCGCTGCCAACCCCGCGCATATCGCCGCACGGCATCATAGCCACCGCGATAGCCGAGACCCTGCAACTCCTCGAAGATACGCACCAGCGTCAGCCGCTCGCGCCGCGCCTTGCGCTCGTTCGCCTCCAGCAACCGCTCCAGGTCGGCCGCCCACGGTCCCAGCTTCGGCAGCGGCTGAACCGACCGCTCGTAGGAGAAGGCCGTCTCGCCCGAGCGCAGCACCTTGCGCACCGTGTTGCGCGACACCCCCAGGTCCCGCACGATCTCCTTGATCGACTTGCCCTTGACGAAAAACTCGCGCCGGATCCGCGCTACCGTCTCCACAATCAGCATCCCCCAGCGGCCTCCGGCACAAAACCGGAAGCGTGAACGTCACAGGTTCAGGGGGTCAATTTTACAAGCCGATCAGCCCCAAACGGGGTCAACATTGCATGCCGATTCACAATCTCGAACCGAGGCTCTTCCGTCCTGGACCCGGATACGAGGGGATCAGCTGCCTTCGGAAAGGTTTCAATAGCTATGAGCCAGGTTCCCGAAGCGCCAGGCAGCAAGGCTCAGGCGACAAACGAGTGGGAAGACGAGGGTGGTTCGGTCAAGCCGATTCCATCGCCGGCATTGCCCGAAGGCATTACTGCCGTGACTGTCACCCAATATCGTGTTGGTCCATACAGATATGCCAGTCTGGAGGATGCGCTGGCCGAGCATCGGCGTCAGTCTGAAGCTCAATGAGAGC
Organism: Altererythrobacter sp.; assembly: GCA_016793865.1. Taxonomy (GTDB): domain Bacteria; phylum Pseudomonadota; class Alphaproteobacteria; order Sphingomonadales; family Sphingomonadaceae; genus Qipengyuania. Next base: position 272,368 of record JAEULJ010000003.1, on the reverse strand, counting down.
AGTCCGGTCGGAGCGGGTCACGTCAACATATGCGACAATTTCCAAGCCATTCGACCAGCACCATTGAAATTTTTTTGCACACTGCTATATAGATGTTGCCTGACGTCGTTTGCGACGGATTATGATTGCCGTAGTTTGCGCGCAAGCGCGAGATCGGCACCACTTCCATTTCATCCAACATGGCTCCGCGCCGGAATAAGTCCGCGCGGATGGATTTTTCGTACGCAATGGATATGGTTTGGCGAAGGAAGAGCTCATCACGATGGAGGGGGAGATCAATGAGATCCTGCCCGATGGACGTTTCGGCGTCACACTCGACAATGAGCATCGCCTTATCTGCTACACAGCAGGCAAGATGCGCCGCTACCGCATCCGATCGGTCGTTGGAGACCGCGTACACGTCGAGATGACGCCCTACGATCTGACCAAAGGCCGGATCGTCTTCCGTGAACGAACACCCGGGCAAGGTCCTGGCGGTGCTCGCAAACGCGGATACAGGCGCTGACACTATTACAAAGGCGGCAGGATGGACCTGCCGGATACAACATAAATGAATAACAGCAATGCACGCGCCACGTCGCGTGCCATACTATCGCCGCGCTATGGCGTATCACACTCGCTGGCGACAAAGGGTCATCTGCCCGTTGCCGCAATGATCCCGACCCTCGAATTGCGACGCCTAGTCGCGACCATGGTCGACTGACACGTAATTCAACCAGCGGCCATGCAACAGCATTCCCGCCCACGCAGGAGAACTGACATGGACCTGAACCTTGAGTATGCCGCACACCAGCGCGCGCTTATGGGCGCCGGTGTTGCCGCGAACGACGACGACCGGCTCGCGAAGCTCGCAAAAGCCTCCCGAATAGCTGGGCGAATAAGCGATTTTCAACACGGCCTGGGCGCTGCGGCGGCCTGCGCATGGAGCAATGCGCAGTTCATGGCTCCTGCCGGTTCAAGGAAAGGATTGGATACGGCTATCTAGTTGCATGGAAACGTGCGATACAAATCCTGCTCTCGTTGAATTTCGACGGGTATCGACGACAGGCGCGGAAATCGGATCACTCCACTTTTCGTGCCTTCATAACGACGACCTCCTTTCAATTGACGACTTGACGCACGACCCCTGCTCGCAATTGCGCGGACAGGCCCAAACCGTTTCTTGAAAGGAAGCGAAATGACTATCGGTACTGTAAAATTCTTCAATGGCGACAAGGGCTATGGCTTTATCCAGCCCGATGACGGCTCTGCCGACAGCTTCGTGCATATTTCTGCCGTTCAGGCGGCGGGCATGACGACGCTCGATAAGGACCAGCGGCTCAACTATGAAGTCGAGACCGGACGCAACGGTAAGGCCAGCGCGGTGAACCTGAGCAAGGCCGACTGATCCTCTGACGATGGCGCGCGCCGTGAAGGAATTCGCCCCCACGTCGCGCGCTGTCAATTATTCGAGGGGAGGTCTGAATGCAGCAAGGTTACAAATTCTATTCTGCCCGCGCGGCTGAAGCGAAAGCGGAGGCAGCGGAGTCAACGTTGGAAAACGTTCGTTTGCGAGCATTGCGCTCAGAGGCGATGTTCCTGAAACTGGCTGACCACGCCAGGAAGGTCGAAGCTGATCGCGAAATGGCTCGGTTGAAGAAGGCGGTCAATTCTCAGGCGAACTCGCCCCAAGACGAGGCTTCTTTTGATGCGAGGTGACTTGCGTAGGTTTTATTGGTTACGGCGCTCATTGTCCGCCCGCTACGCGTTCATTCGGCATGTCCAACGGAACGAAGGTCCTGGTCTCTTAAATGCTATCTCAGCCACGATTTCTCATGCTCAGGATCTTGGCTCAGCATTGATTCTGCAGCTAGCGAGCCCACCCTTATTTTCAAGCTTCCCGCGAATTGTGTCTTAGGCGATCAGCTCTTGAATAATCGCCAAAATAGCTTTCATCTTATAAGGCTTCGAGAAGAAGCGAGCTCCTGCTGGTAGAGCGTCTACACTGATAACGGCCTGTCCCGAGGTCACGATAATGCCGACCGATGGCTATTTTTCCCGCACCTCATGTGCAAGAATGATCCCGTTGACGTTGCCTGGCATGTCCACATCCGTGAAGACGATATCGATCTGGCTGTCGCCCTCCATTTCATGAAGCGCTTCCTGAACTGTTCCGGCCTCTAGCGTCTGAAAACCTTCAGTCTGCAATTGATCGACGACATCCATTCGAATGAGAAGTTCGTCTTCGACGACGAGAACCGTCGTGGGAAAAACTGGCATCGGGACATAATCCTCTCGGGATAGTCCCTCCGCCCTGTGGAACGACAGATTCTCTAACGCGCTTCGGGGTAGATTGATCCGAACGTCAGCGGCATCGGCACGCTGAGTTGCGTAAAGCCCGAATTGCATTGGGAATTTATTTGCACGACTTGATCCTACCAAGCTGCTACGCATTGCCCCATCGCAGTCAGTACCACTTGGCGTTCTGCGACTGAGAGACACGTTGCGCTCCCGCTTTGCACGAGGAGACTGACGTGAAATCCCAACACACCCCATCCGGACTCATGGCGAAAGTCGTCTTTTGACGCCGTTCCGCAAATCGGCGGTGCGCCTCACACCAGCCGCCGCACGCCGCCAGGGTGACACCACACGATTGGCAATGCTAGTGCTTGGAAAAGAGGCTGCGATTTCATTCATGAACGCGCCAAATGACAAGTTGGGCGGACGGCCGATCGACCTCGTCATCAAAAGCGAAGAGGGGCGCGCTCTTGTCGAAGGCGTGCTCGCCGAAATCCAGTATCCAGAAGCGGTTCCTGTCAAGGAATAGCCACGCAGCAGAATGCAGCAAGACCTGCAACCAGGCGACCCGAAGGGCGGCATTGCGGCGTTCGCAATGCCAACCTCGACTATAGGCCTCCGTCTCGCTTATGGGATGGAGGCCATTTTTCGTGTGTGTTTAGCTAATACAAAGGACTTCCTGGCTAGTAGCCGATCCCTTTCTCGACGTAGTGAAAAGTACATTCAACTGACTTTTCAGTATTTTGTGCCCTATCTTTGCATTGTTCGAAGCTGTCGCGATTTGCATTTAGGATCCTGGCAACCTCGGCGATTTCCTCCCATGCCTCGGGATTCTGTGATCGGATCAACCGAATACCGGCTTCTACGATGGTCGGTTCGGCAACGGCCTTTCGGGCCAACCGTTCGGGCCAATGCCAGCTTTCGGGCATGGCGCGCGCGATGGTGCCGGGCAGGATCGCCCATAGCAGGATACCGGCCAGCACACCTATGCCTGCAAAACGCCAGGTCTGCCGTTTCTGCTCGGCCTCGGCGCGGACACGCCCCACCATCGCACTGAGCTGCCCGGTTGCGCTGTCGAAGTCCCTACGTCCCTGCCGGAGCAGGTCGCTGGTATCGCGCAGCATGTCGTGCGAGGCACGCTTGATCTGAACGGCAATGTCTTCCGGCGTCAGCTCGATGGCGGGCTTGTTGCCGATGGCTGTCAGACTGTCGGAGACCCGCTCTAGCTGATTGGCCATCTTGCTAAGCGTTGCCGTGTAGTCCGGGATCACGATGTCGGCTCGCTCCCTGGCCATGTTCTGGACGGTATGGCGTACCATTGCCATTTCGCATTCGAGGCGGGCGAAGGCCTCCGTCGCCGGATCGGACTCTTCTATCGCACCCCGTTCAGGTTCCGGTATCGGCTGCGGAGCGGGTGGTTCCTCTACTTCGAGGTCCAGTTGCACTTCTTCAATGCGGTCGTCTTTCATGTCGTTTCTCCTAGATGCCCATGTCGAAAGCGCGGGTGCGTTCGCGGGCGAGGGTTGCGGTGAGTTCATTCGCGATGCTGCGTTCGGGTTTTGGATCGATGCCGAGTTCGTGGGTCTTGCCGCGCAGCAGGCCTTCAACCTGCGGATCGCGTTCCAGCCCTTTTGCCAGTTCGGTCAGCTTGGCTGAGGCGCGGGCAGCGCCTGCGCGGTCACCTTGCTGCTCAAGCTGTTTGCGCGCCGTGCTCAGCCCCTGCCAGTCGCTGACAAAGCGCTCGGTTCGCAGCGCCGGATCGGTGCGCACGGCGGCCTCTTGGCTCAAGGCACGCATGGCTTCCTGGCTGCGCCCGCCTGCGGCCTCGGCGATCAGCTCAGGACGGCGATCAAGCGCCTTGGCGAGATCGGCGGCGGCATGGGGCCGGATCGCGTCGAGCGCCTTTCCTGCTTTCTCCAACGCATCCTTCTGGTGCGGGAGGACGGGCAAACCTTGCGCCTGCATCGTTCCAATATCGCCAAGCGCATGGGCGTAGCGTTCGACCGCGCGGCGTTGCTCGTTCTGTGTGTTTGCCTGCGCCGGGATTGGCTCAAGCTTTCGGGCCTGCGGACGGAAGTTTCCGAAGATGGATTTTGCGCGTTCCGGGACCTGCCGAACCATCGCCACAATGCGTTCGCGGAAACTGATGCCGCGCAGTTCGGCGAAAGCCTGTTCGGGCTGGTAGTCGCCCGCCATATCCTTCCCGCGCTCGCGACTGAGTGCGCGGACAAGTTTGGATTGGTCGGTAAAGTCATCGCGGCCATAGTGCAGCGCCAGACCGTCGCGATGGCGCGACATGGCGACATAGGCGGAATGGCTATCCATGCCGGGAGTGGCGAGCACATGCGTGCGGTCCACCGTCATCCCCTGCGCCTTGTGGATCGTGGCGGCGTAGCCATGATCGATATGGGCATAATCCTTGGTGTCGAAGGCAACCTCGCGGCCATCGTCGGTGCGCACAGTCATGCTTTGGACGCTGGCCGATGCGACCGTGCCCAGCGTCCCGTTCTTGACCCCAAGCCCGCGCTCGTTGCGCAGGAAAATGATGCGGTCGCCCGATGCAAATAGCCGCTCGCCACGCGCGGCCTTGATCGTGGCATCTGCACCCAATGCGCCAGCTTCGCGCATCTTCTCGCGCGCCATCTGGTTCAGCTCGCGGACCTCATCATTGGTGTGGGTGAGGATGATCCGGCTATCGCCAGAGCTTGCCTGCCGCTCCTGCTCCCATCGCTTGATCAGTTCTGCACGCGTGATCTCGCGAGTCTCGGCGACATGAACCATGCCGCGTTCCTCATAGGTCCGGATGGCTTCGCCCGTGCGGCCCGTTGCAAGTTGCCGCGTCGCATCCTGCTGCCATGCGGAAAGCTGGCGACGAACTTCGCTGATCTCGACCCCGCCATGGCGCTCGTGGATCGCCCGGAACGCCGCGCCTGCCTCGATGGCCTGAAGCTGCTGCTGGTCGCCAACTAGGACAACCTTTGCACCAGCCTTGGCGGCATGGGACAGCACGCGCTCCATCTGGCGCGTGCCGACCATGCCTGCTTCGTCGATGACAAGAACTTCGCGCGAAGTCAGCTGCTCGCGACCTTTGCCCCATTGATGCTCAAGGCTGGCGATGGTGCGCGATGCGATGCCGGAGCCGTTTTCCAGCCCCTCGGCGGCAATGCCGGACAGGGCTGCGCCGCGCACAGTGTAGCCCGCGCTTTCCCATGCCTCGCGCGCCACGCCCAGCATCGCGCTTTTGCCCGTTCCCGCGTAGCCAATGACCACGGCAAGACCCTTGCTGTTGGTCACATGCTCGAAGGCGGATTTCTGCTCACCAGACAGGACCAGGCCGCGCTTTGAAGCGTTCGCGAATGCGGCGTTCCGTCGAACGTCGTTGACCGCGTGACGGTCGCGTTGCGCCATCGCGTCGGCAGCGCGGTGCAGGCGCTGTTCGGTCTCGATCATCGCTCGCGAAGTGAACCGTTCCTGCCCGCGTCCGTCCTTGCCAAGCGAAATCAGTTCAGGCGATGCGCGCACCGCATTGTAGGCCGCGTCGAACTGCTCTTTGCCGTCGCTATGCCGGTGAACGAAGGCGGCAAGTTCGCGCCTGGTAAACGTCGCCTGCTGGTGGGTGATCGCATCCATTGCGAGCGCGGGATTGGCGATGATCCGCTCGCCATTGCGCTGCGCAATCGCGCGGTGTTCCTCGATCCGTTCCGCTTCTAGCCCGCGCCCGCCAATCCGCGAGGCGGCGGGGCCGATCTTGTCCTGCGGCTCCAGCGCGATGCCCTGCGCTTCCAGGCTGCGATGATCGATCCGCGCATCGATGTCGCGTTCCGCCAGCGCGCGGTTGACATGATCTGCCCACCGCTCGCGCCATTGCTCAATGAGCGCGATCTTGTTCCAGTCGCGGACCTTTGCGCTAAAACCGTCCTTGGTCACTGCACGCATGGTCAGCATGACATGTGCATGGGGCTTGGCCTTGCCATTTTCGCCGATATCCCAATGGACATTGAGGTCGGCGATCATGCCTTTCTCGACGAACTCGGCTTTGACGAACTCGCGCGCCAGCTTGATGTTGTCTTTCTTCGCCAGCTCGCGTGGCAGGGCGAACTCGACTTCGCGGGCAAGCTGGGCGTCCTTGCGCTTCTCTGCGGCCTCGACCGCATTCCACAAAGTGGCGCGATCGGCGAAGGCTTCGGGCGCGCCTTTGGGCAGCATCACTTCGGAATGAAGGACGCCCGCCTTGTTGGTGAAATCATGGGTTCTGTCGATCCGCTCATCGTGCAGACGCTCACCTGCACGATAGGCCGCAGCCGCAACGGCACTGCGTCCGCTCGACCTTCCGATGACCTTTGCGCTGAAGTGAAAGATTGCCATGTCGGCAATCCAGTTACACTCCAAACGCCACGTCGGCACGACGTATAAGCGCGCCCTCTCATGATAAAGTCCTGATCGGGACTAGGCGGTATCACACTGTCCCAGCTACCTTACTGCATTGGATTACAAGCACGATTATCATGGCTCCATCACACCAACGATGGAGACTTCCCATGCGCAAACCCCGCGATTTTGATTCGGAACTCAAGGCACTTGCCGACAAGGCGAAGCAGTTGAAGGAACGCCGCGTGCGCGACCTTGGTACGCTGGTTGCAGCCACCGGAGCCGACGCGCTCGATGCCGAGACCCTCGCAGGCGCGCTGCTCGACGTTGCCGCCAACACCGACAAGGCGATCGGGGAGGGCTGGCGCAAGCGTGGCGCTGCCTTCTTTCAGGGAAAGTCACGCGACACTACGAGAGGACCTCGCCAGCAGCCGGAAGGCACTCTCCCGCTTGATGGCGGCGCGGCATCGGCATGAGGCGGCAAAGGCACGAACCGACATGCGCGAATGGCAGGTCAAACGCCGCGAACGGACCCGGCAACTGATCGAGCTAGGTGGCCTGGTTGCGAAGGCCGATCTGGTCGAGCTGACCGATGATGATCGCGCCGCGCTCTACGGCGCGTTCCTCACCGTTGCCGCCAAGCTGCGTGGGCCGGATGGTGCGCAGGCGCTGGTGCTGTTCCGACGCAAGGGCAAGCGGGCGTTCGAAGCGGAGCTATCAGACTGATCAGCCAAGGGGCGCGGCTCCAGTTTCTGGAATATGGGGTCGCTTGTTTGCGCTCCACAGGCGGTCATTGAGCGGGTGGCTGATGCGCCGGAAAGCGGACAATGTTTTTTGGCTACCTTCAAGCTTCCGTTCCAAATGAGAATTGATGCCCACTTCACGAATTCGTGAAGCGATCCCGCGCGCAGTATGCTACAAGCATCCATCACATAAAAATCTTCCGAGCCTTGTGTGACCGAGGGACCGACCGCGCCCCCGCTTGACGTGGGAGTGCGCACCATGTGCCTCAATCAAATCCTAGAAAATGAACAAGTTACGATCACGCAGCACACTGCAACTGACGATGCGGCAAAGATCAAATCCCCGCGGCGGAAGCTGAACATGTTTCAAAAACGGCTCAATGAACATCCTTACGTTCACCGTTCCTATACCCCTGCCAACAGTTCTGAAGGCCAGATGGCACCGGAGGCGAACGAACCGCCGGGATTGATCCCGAGCTTGGCCGCTTGGGAAAACGAAGGCGGGCATGTCGAGATGGCCAAATCGCAGAAGCGCAGCAATCGTGAGATACGCAAACCCAAGGCCGAAAAGCCTAAAACTGGCCCCAAGCCGCCGGTATCTCCCGTCAGTGAGTTGATGAAGAAGCCGAAAGGAAAGCTGTGAGACGATTTTTCAACGCGCTCACTCCGGATTGCCCTTGTCGGTAACGCCCTGCCGCGCCGCTGCGGCATCGCGACATTCACGACTGACCTTGAACTGGCGCTCCGATCCTCGGCCGGAGTTGTCGAAACCGCCATTATCGTCATGCGCGACCCGGGAAGCGTCCATGACTATCCTACCTCGGTTCGGCTCGGGATCGACCAGGATGATCCGGAGCACTATCGCAACGCAGCCGAATTCATAAATCGGGAGGGTTTCGACCTCGTTTGCCTGCAGCACGAGTTCGGAATATTCGGCGGGGAAGCCGGCAAGCTCATTCTCGACTTCGTCGCCGCGCTGAAGGTGCCGCTGGTCACTACGCTTCACACCGTTCTCGACCGGCCAAGCGATGATCAACGCGAAGTAACGGAAGCAATCATTGCGGCATCGAGGCGCCTCGTCGTCATGGCGCGCAAGGGCAGGCACATCCTCGTCGAAACCTATGGCGCCGATCCCGGAAAGATCGATGTCATTCCCCATGGCATTCCTGACGCCCCCTTCGTGGACACGCTCGGGGCGAAGCACAGGCTCGGTTTCTCGGGCCGCAATGTCGTCCTGACCTTTGGTCTCATCAGCCCGAACAAGGGTATCGAAACGATGATCGAGGCGATGCCAGCGATCATCGCGCGCTCGCCCGATGCTCTCTATGTGGTGATGGGAGCGACGCATCCGCAGCTTCTGCGGGAAGCCGGGGAAACATACCGCGAAGGTCTGGTCCGGCAGGTCGAAGCGCTTGGACTCAAGAAGCACGTCGTGTTCCTGAACCGCTTTGTCGATCGCCCCGAACTGCTCGACCATATCGCCATGTGCGACCTCTATGTGACGCCGTATCTGGATGAGGCCCAGATGACGTCGGGCACATTGGCTTATTCCCACGGCCTGGGCCGGCCCGTCGTCTCCACCCCCTATTGGCATGCCGCCGAACTGCTCGAAGACGGCTCGGGAGTCCTCGTGCCATTCGGCGATCCAGCGAGTCTGGGCCGCGCTGTCGCTGGTCTGCTCGAAGATGTCTCTGCGCGTCTCGACATGGCAAAAAAGGCCTATGCGGCCAGTCGCCCAATGATCTGGGCGAATACGGCGAAGCGGTATGTCCAGTGTTTCGGTGACGCGCGTCGGGCCCTGCCGATAGGTCTGCTGGCAAAGGTACCGCCGTCAGCGCATCTGCTGGCCCCAAACTGCACGCTTCCGGCTGCGTCTGCGCGGCATCTCGACGACATGTGCGACGACACCGGGATGTTCCAGCATGCAGTGTTCTCAGTCCCGGATCGCCATCACGGCTATTGCATCGATGACAATGCCAGGGGGCTGTTGCTGTGCTGCACTCCTGCAAACGGACTGGATGAGCCCTTTGCAGAAGCCATGTCCCAGCGATTTGCTGCCTTTGTCCAGCATGCCTGGAACCCGGATGAACATCGCTTTCGCAATTTCATGGGCTTTGACCGCCAATGGCTTGAGACCGTAGGGTCCGAAGACAGTCACGGCCGAACATTGTGGGCGCTCGGTGCCTGTTCTCGGCACTCTTCCGACCCGGGACGAGCAAGTTGGGCCAGGCACTTGTTCAGCGAAGCGCTGGAAAAGGTCATGGCCTTCACGTCTCCGCGGGCATGGGCCTTCACGCTGCTCGGCCTCGACCACTATTGCGCGACTTGTCCGCAGGACAGGAACGCTGACACCTTGCGTGGAGAATTGGGCCGGCGGCTTGAGCGCCTTCTGATTGCAAACGAAACTCCTGCATGGACCTGGTTCGAAGACCGGCTGACCTATGACAATGCCCGTCTGTGTGAAGCATTGATCCGCACCGGCAAAGCGACGCGGATCACCCATTTCACCGAAGCGGGGCTCCGCAGCCTGCGCTGGCTGATCGAGGTTCAAACGGCTCCGCAGGGCCATTTCCGGCCTGTCGGCTCGATGGGGTTTATGCGGCAACGCGCGCGCCCCCATCTGTTCGACCAGCAGCCGCTGGAAGCCTGCGCAACGATTGCTGCATGCGTGGCTGCGAATGCAATCGATCCGGCAGCGCCGTGGTCGGATGAGGCAAGGCGGGCATTCGCCTGGTTCCTGGGGGAGAACGATCTCGCCATTGCATTGGTCGATATCGAATCCGGGAGTTGCCGAGATGGCCTTCATCCCAACCGCGCGAATGAAAACCGAGGCGCCGAGTCCGTCTTGTCCTATCTGCTGGGGCTGGCGGATATGCGTGCCATTGAAGCGATGACCCGCAGCGACACCGTGTCGGTCGGCCACAGTCCTGAACCCTCTGTTTGTCTGGACTGTGCCGATGCATGAAACGACCAAGCGCTCGACGCCGTTTTTCAATCGCCAGACGCTGCACCTGAGGCCGGATCCCGCGCGCGTGGTGCTGCGTCCATTCGAGCCTGCGCCCGAGCCCAGAGCCCTGAACCGGATCGACAAGTCGCGAGCTTGCCGCATCTTCGAGCGAATTCTCGCCCTCGATGAAACAGGCGTCGAAACCTTGCTGGCGGCAACGCTCGCGAACTTCAAAGGCAGACACAGGAACCTGCTCGACATCTTCGATCGGCGAGCGACAGAAATGTCCGGCACATTTGCCTGCGATGCATCGTTATCCGAAGCGCGGCATCAGTTGATCGGCGCCTATTTCCTCAATGAATACAGCTTCGAGGCAGCTGCACTGTTCAACCCGAGCATTGTTCCGCATCCAGACCAGTTCGGCACCACCGGAGGCCGATTCATCCTGAGCGCAAGGGCAGTGGGCGAAGGCCACATCTCGTCGCTGACCTTCCGGACCGGCAATGTCGCGGCTGACGGTACCGTTACGATCGATGCCCCGCAGCGCCTTGCGAGTGTTCCCGAAATTACCGCGCGAGTTGGTGATCGGGTGGAGCTCGCCTTCGATCTCGCCAGCGAGATTACCGAGCGGGTGATCTTCCCCATCACGGAGCATCAGGCAAACGGGATCGAGGACGCGCGTTTCGTCGCGTTCGAGGACAAGGGCAAGATAACCTACTACGCGACCTACACCGCCTATAGCGGTCAGGCGATCAGGTCTGAACTGCTCGAAACCGAGGATTTCGTGTCATTCCGCATGGCGGCGCTCAAAGGTGTAGGCGCACGCAATAAGGGAATGGCGCTTTTCCCTCGGAAGATTGGCGGGCGCTACGCGATGATAGCGCGCCACGACAACGAAAATCTCTACCTGATCTATTCCGACAATCTGCATGAATGGGGTCTTGGCCAGCCTATCCTTCAGCCTGCGCATGCGTGGGAGTTTATCCAGATCGGCAATTGCGGTTCGCCTATCGAACTGGACGAAGGATGGTTGCTCTTCACGCACGGTGTAGGCCCGGTCAGACACTATTCGATCGGCGCCGTGCTGCTGGACAAGGACGATCCCTCGAAGGTCATTGGACGATCCCGCCAACCACTCATCCAGCCGGCGGCATCCGAACGCGAAGGTTATGTGCCGAACGTCGTGTACACCTGCGGCGCCATGCAACTGGAGGGCAGAATCGTGCTTCCCTATGCGATCTCCGACACTTTCTCGACCTTTGCGACTGTGGACACAACGGCACTTCTAAAGCTTCTTAAATCTTGAAAGGAATAAATATGACCGACAATCCAACAGCACTCCCGACTGAGGACGCAGGCGATGCCATGAATACGGCTGAACTGGAAACGATGGAGCGATACGGCATCACGCGTGTGCCTGCTGCGGTCTATCTGGTTGGACCCTATCGGTATTCGAAGCTCGCCGATGCGCTTGTCGAGGCAAAGCGAAGAGAGATCGCGTTCTGAGGCACTGCCTGGAACTTCTGATGGAAAGCCGGGCTGGCCAATTGTCGTGCAAGCAGCCGGTCCACCCGGCGCCAGACTTGCCATGAATAATGGAGCCCGATCCATGCTCACCGTCCAGGAAAGGGACTTCCAATGGAACTTACATCCGACCAGTGCCGTGCACAGGAAGCCATTCAATGGGAACGCGCCCAGAGCGAGCCGCTCGAGAATGTCCGGATAGTGGCTCTGAGAGCGGCGATTGCCTGGGGGCATGAGGCGACGGCCGCAGAACAGCGGGAAGCACGCAAGCGCCGCACACGCGCGATCGCCGAAATCATGCAAGTGCAGCAGCAGCGGAGCGACGACCACGACATACGAAGTTTCAGTGAGAATCCGGATCGCGGTTGCGCGGACGTTTGAAAGCTCATGCAAGAACTGCTCATCAGGCATCGCACGAGCTACCGCTATCAGGTGCCGGTTCAGCTCGGGCCGCACCGGCTTATGCTTCGGCCGCGCGAAAGCTGCGAGGTCCGTCTCAAGACATTCGATCTCACGATCCTGCCGCAAGCTCAGGTGTCCTGGGCGCATGACGTCTTCGGGAATGCCGTCGCGATGGCGGCTTTCGCGGACCTGACCGACGAGCTCGTCATCGAAAGCTCCGCGCGCGTGCAGCTCGAAGCGGTCGCATGGCCCGTGTTCGATATAGCGGCATCCGCAATTTCCTACCCCTTCCGCTACGCCGACGACGAATGGACCGACCTCGGGGCCCTGACCGTGCAGAGCTATCCTGACCCGGACAGCAGATTGCGCAATTGGGCGCAGGCGTTCGTTGGTGGCAATCCGACCGATACACTGGCCATGCTCAAGGATCTGAGCGCTGGCGTGACCGGGTGGATCGCGTACCAGTCGCGCGAGGATGAGGGTACTCAGTCGCCAGAGCAAACCTTGAACCGCGGCTGGGGCTCGTGCCGGGATTTTGCCATGCTGTTCGTCGAAGCGACCAGAAGCCTCGGCTTCGGGGCGAGGATCATTTCCGGCTATCTCCACAATCCGGATCAAATTCTGGACGGCGCTTCGGGTGCCGGGTCGACACACGCCTGGGCGGAAGTCTTCGTGCCGGGAGCCGGCTGGATACCCTTCGATCCAACCAATCGCAGTGTTGGCGGGGCCAATCTCGTGCCTGTGGCAGTAGCCCGCGAAATCGGGCAAACGATTCCGGTCGCCGGAACCTATGTGGGCTTATCGGGACTGGTGGATGCGATGAACGTCGAGGTCTCCGTCGCCTCTTCGGACGATTGCTCCTGATTTCGTCTCGATATCCACCAGAGCAGGATCAGCAACCCGATTATCGCGGATGTCGCTGACCCCAGGAAAACTCCCAGCTTGGCAGCCGGCAGCAATGCCGAAGTGAAAGCCAGGTTCGAAATGAAGATGGACATCGTGAAGCCAATTCCCGTCAGGAAGGCTCCAGCGGTCAGAAATCCCCAATCGAGCCCGTTACCGAGTGTTGCAACACGGAGGCGAACCGCCAACCAAGCGAACAGCAGCACACCTACCGGCTTACCGACAACCAGCCCCGCGAAGATGGCAGCGGAGACCCGCTGGTCGAGATCGACTCCCGAAAACGCCACGCCTGCGTTGGCCAGTGCAAAAATCGGCATGACCGCAAACCCGACCCAGGGGTGCAGCATCATTTCCAGGCGTTCCAGGGGAGAGAGCGATTCCTCGATCGCACGCCCGGTTTCCCTCAGATCATGGCGTTCCGATGTGTCGCCGCTCCAGTGCTCGCCAGTCGGGTAGGCCGTCAATTTACCCATGATGGAACGTAGACGTTCATCCCCAACCCACGCGCGCGCGGGGGTCATCAAGCCGAGAATTACGCCCGCAATTGTCGCATGAAGACCGGAGGCATCGAAGCATAGCCAGATACCACCGCCGAGCACAAAATAGACCGGGATGCTCCTGATCCCTATGCGAGCGGACGTCGCCACAACGCCCAGACCAAGCATTGCCAGGCCGAGCGCAGCGAAGTTCAGTGTCTCGCCATAGGCGACCGCAACGACGGATATGGCGCCGACGTCATCGAAGATCGCCAGAGAAACCAGAAATATCCGCAACTGCGCGGGTATGGATGATCCAAACAGCGCAAGGCCGCCAATCACAAAGGCCGTATCGGTCGCCATCACGGTTCCCCAGCCGTGTACACCGGGCTGCCCGTTCATGAGGACGAGATAGATGGAGACGGGAACCGCCATTCCGCCGAGCGCGGCCAGGAAGGGCAAGGCAGCGGCTTTTGCGCTCCGCAGTTCCCCCAGAGCAAATTCCCGCTTGAGTTCGAGCGAGACGACGAAAAAGAACAAGGTCATCAAGGCATCGTTGATCCAATGGTGCAACGATCGCGTGAAATCCACCTGGCCGAATTGAAGACCTATCGGCATTTTCCAGACGTTCAGGAAAGGGGTGGATAAGGGTGAGTTGGCCAACGCCAGCGCGACCATGGCGCAAAGGAGCAACAGTCCCCCTGCCGCAGCCTCAATCTTGAGGAAGCGCGCAAATGGCCTGGTTACGCGATCGGCGACTTCGATCGGAAGACCCTGGTTCCTGTTCTTATCGATAATGTTCCATGCCTCGTTGGAAGGTCAAAATCGGAGGGTGCGATCAGCGAGGCGCACTGCGAGCGATTTCCTTTTCGATCATCCTGACGAACATGTCGCCATATTGTTCGGTTGAACTGTAGTCTTGCTCGTATTCCCCGACGTTATGGCCGGTGCCGAAGGCTGACTTCAAGCGCTCGAGAATCTCGGGTTGGTTTTCTGCAAGAAAGCAGATCAACGACTGAAGAATCCTGGCATGCGCAAGTACTCTGCGCTCCAGCTCGGTTGCTTCGGCTTCCATTTTCGTTTCCTTTGTCGTTCCTGGTGCGGAGACTGTCACTGAAGCTGGCCTATCGGGCAGATCGCTGGCGCTGCAATTCAGCCTTTGCGAGCTCGAGGTCCGTATAATTGTAAGGACCGACCCGGTAGTTCGTCACGGTGCTCGCTGTGATCCCGGCAGGGATCTCCGGCTTGAGCGAACTGCACGCGTTTCTTTCGACCTCACCTTCCCGAAATCCTTGAGGCCGGCTTGACGTAGATGTCACTGCCGGGGGATCTTGCTCGCGACAGACGGGAAACATGTCCTTCAACAAGGCAAGCTGATCGGAAATCCGTTCCAGTGCGGAGATCTCACGTTCCTGAAAGGTAAGTGCGGCGCGTCTCTTGACGAGTTCCACCGGAGGTTCCGAAGCGAAGGGAAAACCGGGAGATCGCTCTTTCATCGCCCGACGCCTCTCATTTCCAATGATATCGCGGGAGGCCGGCGTCATGCCGATACTGGCCGATGCGCTTCGCATAATATTCCTCCAGATCGAAGCAGGTCTGCCGATCTTCGCGACCCTCCGACCGCCGCGCATTGACGAGGGCACGTTGATGGTTGGCGTAAAGCTGATTGAGGTCCATCACTGCTCCTTTCCTGGTTGGAGCCACCCAATGGGGATTTCCCGCCGGGCGAGTTTACTTTTGATCAGGCCTTCTTCAGGTTCACGGCGCAAATTTCGCCATCATGGTCAGATTGCGTATTGTACCCGTAGCGGTCATTCTGCTTCGGCAATTGAGCTTTGTCCTGGAGATCGGCCCACCTGAAAGGCAAGGGGCCGCCACCCTTCTCGGGTGCAATGAAGCCCGTGCCAGTTGTATCGTTGTAGTCGCTGACCTTCCCGTGCTGGGTCATCACGCGCATTCCTTCCGCTCTGGGAAAGCCCTGATTGGCTGCATCCGCGGCTAAAAGGCGTAAAAGAAGGAAAGAGGCGTCTCGGCCGCGCCAGTCACCGTCGTTCGCGACAGGTAGCTATTGTGAAATGGAGTGCGCCGCCGCAAAAACAAGGTTGGAGTGAGAATATTGAGACGATGGAGCGCCTTCTCCTATGGAGGGCTCGAATGGGCCATATTTCTCAAAGTTGGTATTTCCAGACCAGCAACACCGAAAGCGTGCAAATCATCAGCAGGACAAGAGGCAGTCCGGCGCGCACATAGTCCCGGAAGTGATACCCACCCGCGCTCATGATCAGGATGTTCGTCTGGTAGGCGATGGGAGTGGCATAACACAGGTTGCAACCGAACAGCACGGCGAGAACCAGTGGCTCCGCTGGTATGGCAAGCTTTTCGGCCAAACTCACCGCGATGGGCGTGCCTACCGCTGCAGCCGCTGTGTTTGACGAGAAGTTCGTGAGCAATGTCGCGAAGGCCATCATGACGGCCAGGACTACCGCTCCTGGAAATCCCTGCATCCCGAGCGCAAGCGAACTGCCAAGCCACTCCGCTGCGCCCGTTTCCAGTAATGCCCGGCCAAGCGCGATGCTGGCAGCGACAAGCACGATAACCTTGGCGCTCAAGGCCTGACCCAACCGATCAAACTTCACGCACCCCGTCGCCAGCATGACGATCGATCCCGCAAGGGCCGCGATTGCAATGGGGACAAGATGTAGCGCCGCAAGCAGGACAACTCCCGCAAATATCACCAAGGCAAGGCCAGCCTTCGCTGTACGCGGAATTTCCGCTGCGCCCTCAAGCATCATCGTGCCTTCGCTGATCTGGATTTGCTCCAACGCAGCGCTGCCGCCCTGTACCCACAGCACATCGCCAACTTCCAGGCGTTCAGCATCGGCCCTGGACCTGCCAGGGAAAAACGCTTGTTCCGGGTGATGAAGCCCCATGACCGCAACGCCATAACGGTCGATGACTTGCGCTGATCTGATAGTCTGCCCGATGAGCGAGGAATCCGCTCCAACGACGAGTTCCGCCATCACCTGGCCTTCACTCTTGTCTCCGGCAAAGATCCCGACGGTCTCCATCATTGCCGGGCGCATAAGGGGCATTTTCATCGCCGAACTGAGTTCCTGCAACTCGGCACTTGTGCCCTCGACCTCTATGGCATCGCCAAATTCAACGATGAACCGAGGATCGGTCTGCAAGCTGCCTTTGCGAACGGCTCCGACCACTTCAAGCGCCCCATCGAACCTTTTGTGCAGAGCCTGCAGGGATTGGCCGATGGCAGGCGAGGCTTCCCGTGGGAAGAGCGTGGAACGAAATCGACGAAGCAACTGCTCGTCATTCGCGCTGTGGGCTGGGAGCAGACGCGGCATGACAAGCCAGAGGTATGGCAGCGCGACCAGAGCGGCGAGAAGCGCCACATCGGTGAAATGGAATATGCCAAATCGGGGAAGGCCAAGATCCTCTGCGATGGAAACCACCAGCAGATTGGTGGAGGTTCCGATGGTAGTTGCCATTCCGCCGATCAGGATCGCGCAGTTCATCGGCATCAGCGTTTTCGATGCGGGTACCCCGGCGCGGATGGCGAGGTTGATCATGATCGGCATGGTCAGGACCAGCACCGGTGTGTCGTTCACGAACATGCTCATGATGCCACCAACCATGAGCGAGAACAGAAGACCCAGCAATCTGCTGAACTTCCACAGACGCGTGAGCAAACGTCCTGCCGGTTCAAGCGCACCGGTAACGACCAGCCCGCGCCCGAGGATCATCAGGGCGCAAATGGCGATCAGCGCTTCATGGCCAAATCCGCCAAAAGCAATTTCCAGCCCGGTGTACGAACCATCATGCTCGATCGGGAAAAAATAGGCGCCAATCGCGAGCACAGCGATCAGAACCAGCGAGACAATCTCTATCCGGATACGGCCGCTCGCAAAAAACCAGAACGCGGTTAACGCGATCAACATTGCTCCGATCGCATGTGGGGACGGAGCAATCAAAAAACTCTCCTTGTTCAGGTTTCGAAAGGATCTCGTTCGGAGGAGGAGCCAACCAAGAGCTTATAGACGGTGGTGGCACCAAATGCTTGTTCGCGCAGGCGCAGAAGCCGACAGGAAGCCTTTCTCCCGTCACCAAATATGCCGAAAGCCCCGGGCAGTCGGAGATGTCAGCCTGTGCTGCCAAAACCCGGGGGGATGCGGTCGCGGTCAGCAGCGTCGTCCTTTGCCCGCTGTCCGGTCAGCACATCGACCATGCAAAAGAAGAATTCCAAAGCCTCGTAAGCGGTTGTGAGCGGCAAGGCTACCTTGGCACCTTCCAGTGCTGTAGCAACCTCGTTCTCTGTCGCGGCGCGGAGCCAGCGGACAAGTTCGTCGCTGTCCATTTTCTACATTAGCACAAAGCAAGCATGGTCGACAGCTTATCTGGTTCGACGAGCGCCGGCCGCTCGATCTTTCCATCCTGCGATCAGGAACCGTGACGGCCCCGCGCGCAAAGGCAAGTACGGGCATAAGTGTTGAGTGAACGATTTGGCGATCGTGCGTTGTGGTTACCTTTGTCACAGCGGGCGGAAACAGTCACACCACCCAAGAACCGTGAATGACTGCTTTCTCCAAGGTCACACCTGAAACCGGACAGTCTCCCGACGGCCCAGTTTCAGTCATTGCGGGCGGCCAGGTTCGGCGGCAGAAAAATCTCTCACTTCATGCAAATTGGGAAATCAGCAAGGATCGGGATAGCGACACATTCTCAACCCGATTCGCGCAAATTCTGGCATCGTTGGCGCGGAAATCCATCGATGCAATCGCAATTCCGCGCGCGTTGATCGCATGAATAGGTCGGGATGAGAAAATTCTCTGGATCGAAGGCGATTGAGAAGCTTGTCCGTAAATGTCTCTAACTGTCCACGGACGTTTCAAATCACGAACATCGCTTAAGATTTGGTCGAATTCGACCTCAGGCTGACCCTTGCGCTGCGTCAATAAGTTCTCATTATGTTCCGTAGAGGGGCTGCCAGTATCAATAATGAGAACGCCCAATGTCCAACACCGAACGCATCATCCGCCTGAAGACCGTGCTCGACCGCACAGGTCTCTCTCGCTCCACCATCTATCGCAAAATCGCCGAGGGGACTTTCCCGTCACAGGTGAAGATCAGCGTGCACGGTGCAGGCTGGCATGAGTCTGCCATCAACCGCTGGATCGCCGATCCGGCTCATTATCGTGAAGAGGAACCGGCAGAATGAGTGCTCCGCAATCGGTTGAGCCGATCTGCGTTAGGGTCAATGACGCTGCCCGCATGATCGGCGTCGGGCGCACCAAGCTCTACGAGCTGATCTCCAGTGGCGACCTCGAAACCGTTAAGATTGGCAACGCAACGCGCATCACGACAGCCAGTTTGCACAGGTTGGTGGAGCGGCTTCGGGCATTGAACTGACCAGGCCGCTAACTCGCAAATGGACAGTATCAGAACGTGCCTGTATGTTGCGATTAGTAGCTTCGCGAACTGCCCATTTATTCAGCATTTAGACCAAAATGCTGAACCGAACGATCGTTAAATGAACGAAAATGTGGGGGAGAGTGTGGGGGAATGCCTGCATTTTTTCCGAGAACGGGATTGATATCAAAGGGTTATTTTTCCGGTTCGATTCAAGCCCTGCCACCACATCGCGCCGGCCGCCTGCCGCCAGCCGGGGGTTGCTCGGCGTCCAGGGGGGAGACCGATCCTGTCCACGTCCAAGGAAGAGAGGCGCCGGCTGGCCGAGCGTCAGCGCCGCAAGCGTGCAGCATTGGCCAAGGGCGGGGTGATCGGCATCGCCGCGCTCGCCGTGGCGCTGGCGGGGGTGCTCATCGCCGGCGCCTGAGCCCCGGTTGTCCGTTCCGAGCTACCGCGCTAATCCGCACCCATGCAGTGGACCCAGCACCCGGTCATCTCCGCGACCGGCCTCTTCACCCCGGCCGAGACGATCACCAACGAGGAACTCGTCGACAGCTTCAACCGATACGTCGAGAGCCACAACGCCGAACATGCCGAGGCGATCGCGGCGGGCGCAGTCGCCCCGCTGACTGAAAGCTCCGCCGGCTTCATCGAGAAGGCGAGCGGGATCAAGGCCAGGCACGTGCTGTCCAAGGCGCCCATTCTCGATAGCGCGATCATGGCTCCGCGCCTGCCCGAACGCGGCAATGACGAATTGTCGATCATGGCCGAAATCGGCGTGGCGGCCGCCCGCGACGCGCTGGCCAACGCCGGCCGCGCGCCGGGCGACGTGGATGCGGTGTTGTGCGCTGCCTCCAACATGCAGCGTGCCTATCCGGCGATGGCGATCGAGATCCAGCAGGCGCTGGGCATCGACGGCTTTGCCTTCGACATGAATGTCGCCTGCTCCTCAGCGACCTTCGGCATCCAGGCGGCGGCCGACGCGATCCGGGCGGGCAATGCTCGCAGCGTGCTGGTGGTGAGCCCCGAGATAACCAGCGGGCACCTCAACTGGCGCGATCGCGACAGCCACTTCATCTTCGGCGATGTCGCCACCGCGGTGCTGGTGGAGGACGCGGCGCTCGCGCCCGCGCAGCACTGGGACATCCTGGGCACGCGGCTCAAGACGGCGTTTTCCAACGCCATCCGCAACAATTTCGGCTTTCTCAACCGGGCACACCCCGACAGCACCGATGCGCCCGACAAGCTGTTCGTCCAGGAAGGGCGCAAGGTGTTCAAGGAAGTGGTGCCGATGGTTTCGGCGCTCATCCTGGAGGAGGCGGAGCGGCTAGGCATCGAGCCGGCGGGCCTGCGCCGCCTGTGGCTGCACCAGGCCAATGCCGGCATGAACCGCCTGATCGCGCAGCGCGTGCTGGGGCACGAGGCGAGCGAGGACGAAAGTCCCACGGTGCTCGATCGCTACGGCAACACCTCCAGCGCCGGCTCGATCATCGCCTTCCACCTCAACAACCGCGACCTCGCGCCGGGGGACGAGGGGCTGATTTGCAGCTTCGGCGCGGGCTATTCGGTCGGGACGCTGTTCGTGCGGAAGGCCGGCTGAGGACACCGGCCCGCTGCCGGGGCGCGCGCAATGGCGCGGGGCCGTCGTGCGCCGTGGCCCGTGCGTGCTTGCGGCAGGTGCAGGCCCCGCCTAGACGCGGTTGATGGCAGGTGATCTTCTCGACAACCGTGGCCGCGGCGATGCGTCGTGGCGGTGGCCCGCAATCCATCCGGAAGGTCGCAAGTTCGGCCTGATCGCGGTGGGCGTGGCGCTTGTGGTGCTGTTCGTACTGGGCTGGGACTGGCTGGGCATGGCCCTGCTGTTCCTCTCGCTCGGCGTGTTCGCTTTCTTCCGCGACCCGGAACGGGTGGTGCCGCAGATCGATGGCGCGATCGTGGCCCCGGCGGACGGGATGGTGTCGCTGATCATGCAGGTGGAACCGCCGGCGGAGCTGAGAATCGACGACGGGACCGGGCTCGACGGCCTGCCCGATGGGCCGGTGACGCGGGTGTCCATCTTCATGAGTGTGTTCGACGTCCATATCAACCGCGCGCCCATTGCCGGCACGGTCCGCCGGGTGGTCTATATCCCCGGCAAGTTCCTGAACGCCGATCTCGACAAGGCGAGCGAGGATAACGAGCGCCAGCACCTGCTGATCGAGCGGGCCGACGGGCTGAAGATCGGGTTCACCCAGATCGCCGGGCTGGTGGCGCGGCGCATCGTGCCCTTCGTCAAGCCGGGCGACACCGTGGGCGTGGGCCAGCGGGTCGGGCTGATCCGCTTCGGCAGCCGGGTGGATGTCTATCTTCCCGCCGGGACCGACGCGAAGGTGCTGCTGGGCCAGACCGTGGTGGCCGGCGAGACCATCCTGGCCGAAGCGGGGCGCCAGGGATTGATCGAGGGCGTGGCGCAGTGACCGGTGCGGGGGAGGATCGCGCGCGGATCGGCCCCAAGGCTGCCGAAGACGAGATGTCGCCGCCCGCGCGCGGAGGGAGGGGGCGGCGCGGCCTGGGCCTGCGGGCGCTGCTGCCCAATGCGATCACCGCGGCGGCGATGTGCGCGGGCCTCACGGGTATCCGCTTTGCCATCGGCGGGGACTGGAGCGCGGCGGTGGCGGCGATCATCCTGGCCGGACTGCTCGACGGGATCGACGGGCGGATCGCGCGCCTGCTCAATGCGCAGTCGCGCTTCGGCGCGGAGCTCGACAGCCTGGCGGATTCGCTGTCCTTCGGCACCGCTCCGGCGATTGTGATCTACCTGTGGACGCTCAACGAGGTGCGGCTCGGCTGGTTCGCCGCGCTGGCGCTGGCGGTGGCCTGTGCCCTGCGCCTGGCGCGCTTCAACGCGCAGATCGACGTGGACGTCCAGCCGCATAAATCCGCCGGCTTCCTGACCGGCATACCCGCGCCGGTCGGGGCGGGGCTGTCCTTCCTGCCTTTCTATCTGTGGCAGGCGACCGGCCTCGAACTGTTCCGCGATCCCGGTCTGGTCGGCCCCTGGGTGGCGCTGATCGCGGTGCTGATGATCTCCAATCTCGCCACGCTGAGCTGGGGCTCGCTCCGGCCCCGGCGCACCGTGCGGCTGGGGGTGATCCTGCTGGTCGGGATGGTTTTCGCGGCGCTGCTTCTGGAACCCTGGTGGACGCTGGTGGCGATCTGCCTGGGCTATCTTTCCACCCTTCCGATCGGCTTCGCGCGCTATGCCCGGGTCAGGCGGCAGCGCGCCGCGGCGCAGGCATCCGGGGGGTCGGGCGAACGTAGCTGACCCGCGTCGTCACCCTGGTCGCGCCGGGAACATGCGACGTGGGCCGTGCCCATCCACCATTGCCAGATTCCATCGCCGCCCGCCGGGCCGCGATTCCGCCGAGCGCGGACCACAGCCGCAGTCCGCTGTCGGCAAGGACAACCGCCGTCATGGCGGCACAGGCGATCAGGAGAGCGAGAAGCAGCAGCGACATCACAAATTTCTTTCATCGTTCTGGCGGTTCCATGCCGTTGGCGGGCGCTTGACGGCGCGGGCCATAACAGGAACATCGCGATTGATGGGATAACTGCGATTCGCCGAATCAGTTCCGGCGATGGGCATAATGTTCACTATTTGTTCCGATGTGTCAAGCAAAATCGGCATGAAGCGAGTCGCGCGCGCGGCGAACGGGTGGTGAATCCGGGGCTGGCAATTCGCTCCAGACATCGCTAAGCGCCCCGCCGTTCGCGGATTCGCGCGCCCTTGCGGCACGTGCCACGGGCAAATTCACATGGAAGGCGCTCATACCGGTGCCCATGCGGGCGGGAGCTTCGGCTTTCGGCCAGCAACGGGTTCCTGCCTTCCAGAGGTCAAACCGGAAAGGAATACCACTATGGCGGCCCCTACCGTCAGCATGCACCAATTGATCGAGGCCGGTGCCCACTTCGGCCACCAGACCCACCGCTGGAACCCGCGCATGAAGCCCTACATCTTCGGGGCGCGCAACGGCATCCACATCATCGACCTGTCGCAGACCGTGCCGCTGTTCGCGCGTGCGCTGGACTTCATTCAGGATACCGCCCGCGCCGGTGGCAAGGTGCTGTTCGTCGGCACCAAGCGCCAGGCGCAGGAGCCGATCGCCCAGGCCGCGCGCGCCGCTGGCCAGCACTTCGTCAACCACCGCTGGCTGGGCGGGATGCTCACCAACTGGAAGACCATCAGCAATTCCATCAAGGAGCTGAAAAGCCTCGAGGAAAAGCTGTCGGGCGACACCAGCGGCCTGACCAAGAAGGAAGTGCTCAACCTCACGCGCAAGCGCGACAAGCTTGAGATGAGCCTGGGCGGCATCCGCGACATGGGCGGCATTCCCGACGTGATGTTCGTGATCGACGCCAACAAGGAAGATCTCGCCATCAAGGAAGCCGGCGTGCTCGGCATCCCGGTGGTTGCGGTGCTCGACACCAATGTCGACCCCAGCGGCATCGCCTTCCCGATCCCCGGCAATGATGACGCCGCGCGCGCGGTGAAGCTCTATTGCGACGCCGTCAGCGAAGCCGCCCGTTCGGGCCGCGGCGCAGGCATCCAGGATTCGGGCCGCGACGTCGGCGCGATGGAGCAGCCTCCCCAGGAACCGGCGGTCGAAGAAGCCGCCCCGGCCGAACCGGCCGTCGAAGCCAGCGAGGAAGCCGCTGCCTGACGCCGTGCCGGGCGCGTCACGCGCCTGACACGCGATCCGATTACGCGCCGGGCGGCCCAGACGCGGCCCGGCGCCGTAATCTCATAGAATCACGAAGGAATTATCCATGGCGAATTTCACCACCGCCGACATCAAGGCCCTGCGCGAGAAGACCGGCGCGGGCATGATGGACGCCAAGAAGGCGTTGACCGAAACCAATGGCGATATCGAGGCCGCGGTCGACGCGCTGCGCGCCAAGGGCCTCGCCACCGCGCAGAAGAAGTCCAGCCGCACCGCCGCTGAGGGCCTCGTCGGCGTGGCCGTGTCGGGCACCGGCGGCGTTGCCGTCGAGGTCAATTCGGAGACCGATTTCGTCGCCAAGAACGACGGCTTCCAGGATTTCGTTCGCAAGGTCACCGAGACCGCGCTCACCACCGGCGCCGCCGATGTCGATTCGCTGAAGGCCGCTCCCTATCCGGCCGGCGGCACCGTCGCGGACAAGCTGACCGACATGATCGCCACCATCGGCGAGAACCAGCAGATCCGCCGCCTCAAGGCGGTGTCGGTCGCGCAGGGCCTCGTGGTGCCCTACATGCACAACGCCGCCGCCGCGAACCTCGGCAAGATCGGCGTGCTGGTCGCGCTCGAGAGCGAGGCGGACGCCGCCGTGCTCGAGGCGCTGGGCAAGCAGATCGCCATGCACATCGCCGCGGCATTCCCGCTGGCGCTCAATGCCGACCAGCTCGATGCCGCCATGCTCGAGCGCGAGCGCGGCATCGCCCGCGAGAAGGCGGCCGAAAGCGGCAAGCCGGCGGAAGTCCAGGCCAAGATGGTCGAGGGCGCGGTCGGCAAGTTCGCCAAGGAGAACGCTCTCCTCAGCCAGCTCTTCGTGATGGACAACAAGACCCCGATCGCGGACGTGGTTGCCAAGGCCGGCAAGGACGCGGGCACGGCCATCGTGCTCAAGGACTACGTCCGCTTCCAGCTCGGCGAAGGCATCGAGAAGGAAGTCACCGACTTCGCGGCCGAAGTGGCGGCCGTCTCGGGCGTGCCGCAGCCGGCCGCCTGATCGCGCGAAACACATCCAGAGCCCCGCGCCGGTTCGCCGTCGCGGGGCTTTTCGTGTCCGCCGCCCTTGGCACCCGGCCAGCTTGGCGGTAGGGCCGCGCAAACCCCAGCCCAGCGAGTTTCCATGCCCCTCCCACCGATGAAGCGCGTGCTTTTGAAGCTCTCGGGCGAGGTGCTGATGGGCGATGGCCAGTATGGCATCGATCCCGCCTTCGTCATGTCCCTCGCCCAGGAGGTGAAGGCCGCCAAGGACACCGGGCTCGAGATCTGCCTTGTCATCGGCGGTGGCAACATCTTCCGCGGCATGGCGGGCGCGGCGGCGGGCATGGACCGCGCGCAGGCCGACTACATGGGGATGCTGGCCACGGTGATGAACGCGCTGGCGATGCAGAACGCGCTCGAACAGATCGGCGTGCAGACCCGCGTCCAGTCGGCGATCGAGATGGACAAGGTGTGCGAGCCGGTGATCCGCCGCCGCGCCGAGCGCCATCTCGAGAAGGGCCGGGTGGTGATCTTCGCCGCCGGGGTGGGCGCGCCCTATTTCACCACCGACAGCGGTGCCGCGCTGCGCGCCGCCGAGATGAAGTGCGACGCGCTGCTCAAGGGCACCAGCGTCGATGGGGTCTATGATGCCGATCCCAAGAAGAAATCGGGTGCGAAGCGTTTCGAAACCGTGAGTTACGACAAGGTGCTCGCAGACAATCTCAAGGTCATGGACGCCGCCGCGGTGGCGTTGTGCCGCGACAACGGCATCCCCATCGTGGTGTTCTCTATCCGCGAGAAGGGCAATCTGGCGCGGGTGCTGGCGGGCGAGGGCGTCCAGACCATCGTTCAGAACGGATAAGAACGGACAATCAGGAGAGGGCCGATGGCCAAGTACGACAAAGCCGATATCGAGCGCCGCATGGCGGGCGCGGTGGACAGCCTCAAGGGCGATCTCGCGGGTCTGAGGACCGGCCGCGCCAACACCAGCCTGCTCGATCCCGTGGTGGTGGAGGTCTATGGCGCGATGATGCCGCTGAACCAGGTCGCCACCGTGTCCGCGCCCGAGCCCCGGATGCTGAGCGTGCAGGTGTGGGACAAGGCCAATCTGATCGCGGTGGAGAAGGGCATCGCCAAGGCGAACCTCGGCCTCAACCCGATGATCGACGGGCAGACCCTGCGCCTGCCGCTGCCCGATCTCACCGCCGAGCGCCGAAAGGAGCTGGCCAAGCTCGCCGGGACCTATTGCGAGAACGCCAAGATCGCCATCCGCAACGTGCGGCGCGACGGGATGGAGGCGCTCAAGGACGACGAGAAGAAGAAGGACATCGGCGAGGACGAGCGCAAGCGCGGCGAGGACGAGGTCCAGAAGCTGACCGACCGCTTCGTGGCCCAGGCCGACGAGGCGGCGGCGGCCAAGGAGAAGGAAATCCTGACCCAGTGATGGTGCCCCTCCCCTACGCGGGAGGGGTAGGGTGTGGGGCCTGTGCCGCACAGCGCCGCCCCGACATTCCCCGCCCCATTCCCTCGCCCGAAGGGGAGGGGCGATGAACTCCACTCCCGCCACCCGCGCGCGCCATGTCGCCATCATCATGGACGGCAACGGCCGCTGGGCGAAGCAGCGCCACCTGCCGCGCGTGGTCGGCCATCAGCGCGGGGTCGAGGCGGTCCGCACGCTGGTGCGTTCGCTCGCCGACAGCGACCTCGAATGCCTTACGCTCTACGCCTTCTCGTCGGAGAACTGGAAGCGGCCGGAGGACGAGGTTTCGGACCTCATGAACCTGATGCGCAGGTTCATCAAATCGGACCTGGAGGAATTCATCGCCAATGGCGTGAAGCTGGCGATCATCGGGGACTGGCGCGGGCTCGCACCCGATATCGTGGCGCTTCTGGAAGATGCGCTGGCGCGGACCGCGAACGGCACGCGCACCGTGGCGGTGGCGCTGAACTATGGCTCGCAACAGGAAATCGCGCGCGCGGCCCGGATGGCCGCAGACGAGGGCGAGGTGAGCGCCGAGGCGATCGAGCGGCACCTGTTCACCACCGGCCTGCCGCCGCTGGACCTGCTCATCCGCACCAGCGGCGAGGTGCGGCTGTCGAATTTCCTCTTGTGGCAGGCCGCTTACGCGGAGATGCTGTTCCTCGACGTGCTGTGGCCCGACTTCACTCCCGCGCATCTTGCCGGTGCGCTCGACCAGTTCGCGGGGCGGGAGCGGCGCTTTGGCGGGCGTTGAGGCGAAGCCGCGCAAGCGCGACCGGCTAAAGGCGCGTGCCCGGCGCTATGTCGACCTGCCGCTGTCGCTGCGCACCGCCGATCTGCCGCGCCGCGCCGCTTCCGCCGTCGTGATGCTGGCCGTGGCGGCCTTCGCGGCATGGCAGGGCGGGGTGGTGCTCGATGCCTTCATCGCGCTGGTGGCGCTGGTGTGTTTCGGCGAATTCGTGCTGCTGATCCTGCGCGCCACCCGCAAGCCGATCAACCGGCTGGCCGCGATCCCCGCCGGCGCCGTCTATATCGGCGGCGCGGCGCTCGTGCTGGCTACGCAGGATCTCTATCACCTGATCGCGGTGGTGGGCGCGGTGATCTTCACCGATACCAGCGCCTATTTCGCCGGCCGCACGATCGGCGGGCCGAAGATCGCGCCGCGCATCAGCCCGTCGAAGACCTGGGCCGGGCTTGCCGGCGGCATGGCCGGCAGCGCGCTTTGGCTGGTGGTCTATATGGGCCTTGCACACAACACCGGCCACGGCTTGACCCGCGCGGCAAGCATGGCGCTGAGTGGCGGCGAGGTGCTGTTCTGGGGTGCGGTCGGCGCGGTCCTGGCAGTGGCGGCCCAGGCGGGCGACTTTTTCGAAAGCTGGCTCAAGCGCAAGGCGGGCAAGAAGGATTCGAGCAATCTGATCCCCGGCCACGGCGGCGTGTTCGACCGGGTGGACGGGGTGCTGCCGGTGGCGCTGATCGTCGGCTTGCTCGCGGTGCCTGCGGGGTAGGGGCGGGTGATGCGTAGCCTCACCATACTGGGCGCCACCGGATCGGTCGGTTCCTCGACGCTCGATCTCGTGCGTCGCAACCTTGCGGACTGGCGCGTGGTGGCGCTGACCGCGAACGGCAGCGCTGCCGAGCTGGCTGCGCTCGCGCGCGAGTTCGCGGCCGAGATCGCGGTGGTGAGCGACGAAAGCTGCCTGCCGGCCCTGCGCGAGGCGCTGAGCGGCAGCGGCATCGCGGCGGCGGGCGGAGCGAGCGCGCTGGTAGAGGCGGCGGCGCGGCCCGTGGACCTGACCGTGGCGGCCATCGTCGGCTGCGCGGGTCTTGCCCCGACAATGGCGGCCATCGAGCAGGGCGGCACGATCGCGCTCGCCAACAAGGAGGCACTGGTCTCCGCCGGCGAGGTGATGACCGCGGCGGTGGCAAGGCATGGCGCCACCCTGCTGCCGGTCGATTCCGAGCACAACGCGATCTTCCAGTGCCTCCAGGGCCACGCAATCTCCGATGTGCGCGCCATCACGCTCACCGCCAGCGGCGGCCCGTTCCGGACCTGGGGCACGGAGCGGATCGCGGCTGCCACGCCGGCAGAGGCTGTGGCGCATCCCAACTGGACGATGGGCGCCAAGATAAGTGTCGATTCGGCCACCATGTTCAACAAGGGGCTGGAACTGATCGAGGCGCATCACCTCTTTCCCGTCGGGCTGGACCGCTTGCGAATTCTGGTCCACCCGCAGAGCGTGATCCACTCGATGGTCGAATATCGCGACGGCTCCACGCTCGCCCAGCTCGGCCCGCCCGATATGCGCGTGCCGATAGCCAGCTGCCTCGCCTGGCCGCGCCGCATGGACACGCCGATGGAGCCGCTGGACCTTGCCGGCATCGGCACGTTGTCGTTCGAGGCGCCGGACGAGGCCCGCTTTCCCGCCACCCGCATCGCCCGCGACGCGGCGCAGGCGGGCGGGGCGGCCCCGGCGGTGCTCAATGCCGCCAACGAGGTGGCGGTGGCGGCCTTCCTCGCCGGCCGGATCGGGTTCGCCGATATCGCGATTGTCGTGGAGCGGGTTCTCGCCCTGGGCGACCATCGGCCCGCCCCTCGCTCGCTGGAGGACGTGCTCGCAGTGGATGCGGACGCGCGGGCGCTGGCGCGCGAAGCGCTGGAGCCTGCCTGACATGGACGCCGCCATCCCCGTCTGGATGTATATCGTCGGCTTCCCGCTGCTGCTGGGGCCGCTGGTGACGGTGCACGAGCTGGGCCATTACCTGGTCGGGCGCCTGTTCGGGGTGCAGGCGGAGGCGTTCTCGATCGGTTTCGGCAGGGAGCTGGCGGGATACACCGACCGGCGCGGAACCCGCTGGAAGCTCTCGCTGCTGCCGCTGGGCGGCTATGTCCAGTTCAAGGGCGACATGAACCCGGCGAGCGCGCCCGACCGCCGCAGCCCGGCCGCACCCGCGCCCGTTCGCGACGGCACGTTCCAGAACGCGGAATTGTGGCAGCGCACGCTCATCGTCGCCGCCGGGCCGGCCACCAATATCCTCGTCACGCTGGCCATCTTCGCCGGCTTCTTCATGGCGGTGGGCAAGCCGGTCGCGCTCGCGCCCGAGCGGCAGCTTACCGTGGCGGCCTTCTCGCCGGCCTCGCCCGCACAGGCGGCGGGCATGGCTGTTGGCGACCGGATCGTGGCGATCGACGGCAAGCCGATGAGGGATTTCCGCGAGCTGCAGGATGCGGTGATGCTCTACCCCGGCAAGCGGCTGGCGGTGACGGTGGAGCGCGATGGCGCGCGGCGCACGCTGGCGGTCACCGCCGCCAGCCACGAGCTGAAGGACCGCTTCGGCAATGTCTCGCGGATCGGGCTGCTGGGCGTGCAGTCGGCGGGCTCGGGCTTCGCCTTCGAGCGGCAGGGGCCGTTCACCAGCATGGCTCTGGCGGCTCGCTACAGCGTGGACATCGTCCGCATGATGGTGACCGGCGTCGGCCAGATCGCCACCGGCGAACGCTCGGTCAAGGAGCTGGGTGGCCCGATCAAGATCGCCAAGTACTCGGGCGAGCAGCTCAGCCTCGGACCGCTGGCCTTCATCAACTTCGTGGCTCTCATCTCGCTTAATTTGGCATTCATCAACCTCTTGCCAATTCCCGGTCTCGACGGCGGGCACCTGGCTTTCTACGCGGCGGAAGCGATCCGTCGCAAGCCCGTGGGTCCGCGCGGTCTGGAGCTGGCGTATCGCAGCGGCATCGCCCTCGTGCTCATGCTGATGCTGTTCGTCACGTTTAACGATCTCGTCAGCCTGATCGGTTGACGCGGTAACGATCCGGTCAGCCCTTTCTGACCGGGAAAGGGCACGGGCGGACCGGGATAGCGGAGCCACACAGCTTGATTGCTGGCCAAGGTTCGGGCACAGGGCGGCGTTCACCGTCGGGCCTAGCCGGCGGGGCGGCTGTCAGGCAGCGGCGCCCACTTCCGGGACCCATGATGTGAGGGACGGGTACTTCCTTGTCGACATTTGATTTCGTGACCGCGCGCGCGGGTATTCTGATGCCGAAGCCGCGGGTCGCGGCGGCGTTGATGGCCGGCACGATCCTGGCCGGGTTGCCGGGGCAGCTTGCCGCCCAGCAGGCCGCTCCGCCGGCCGTTCCCGCCCCGGTCGCCGCGCCTGCCCCGGCGACAAGCGAAACCGTGCGGACGCTCACCGTCGCCGGATCCCAGCGGCTCGAGCCGAACACCATCCTCAGCTATATCCGCCTGCGCGCCGGCGATCCCTGGAACCAGGCGGCCGGCGACCAGGTGCTCAAGGAGCTTTACGCCACCGAGCTGTTCTCGAACGCGACCGTCGCTTTCGATAATGGTGCGGTCACCATCACGGTGACGGAAAATCCGGTCATCAATCGCATCCTCCTGGAAGGCAACAAGCGCATCAAGCAGGAAAAGATCCTGCCCGAGATCAAGCTTGCGCCGCGCCAGATATTCACCCGTTCCAAGGTGCGCGCCGATGTCGCGCGAATCATCGAACTCTACAAGCGCCAGGGCCGCTTCGCCGCTACCGTCGAGCCCAAGATGGTGCAGCTCGCGCAGAACCGCGTGGACGTGGTGTTCGAGATCCAGGAAGGGCCCAAGTCGAAGGTCCGCCAGATCAACATCATCGGCAATGAGGCCTTCAAGGATGGCGATCTGAAGGGCGAGATGGTGACCAAGGAGGCGCGCCTGACCTCCTTCTTCAGCTCGGGCACCAGCTACGATCCCGACCGCCTTGCCTTCGACCAGCAGAAGCTTCGCCAGTTCTACCTGACGCAGGGCTACGCCGATTTCCGCGTCGTCTCGGCGGTTGCGGAGCTGACGCCGGACAAGCAGGACTTCATCATCACTTACGTGGTCGAGGAGGGCGAGCGCTACAAGTTCGGCAATGTGAAGGTCGAAAGCCAGCTTCGCGACTTCGACAGCGAGATCATGACCAAGAACCTGCCGATGAAGACCGGTGACTGGTACGATGCCAAGAAGGTCGAGGACACGGTGGAGCAGTTCACCGATCTGGCCGGAACCTTCGGCTATGCCTTCGCCGATGTCGATCCGCAGTTCTCGCGCAACAAGGAAAGCCTCACGATGGACGTGGGCTTCATCCTCAAGGAAGCGCCGCGCGTCTATGTCGAACGGGTGGACGTGAACGGCAATACGCTGACCCAGGACAAGGTTCTGCGGCGCGAGTTCCGCCTGGCCGAAGGCGATGCGTTCAACACGCTGTCGGTCAAGCGCTCGACCGCGCGCATCAAGTCGCTCGGCTATTTCCAGGAGAACTTCGAGACCGAGCAGAAGGACGGTTCGGCCCCGGACCGGATCGTGCTCGAGGCGAATGTCGAGGAGAAGGCCACCGGCGAACTCCAGCTCTCGGCTGGCTTCTCCTCCATCCAGAGCTTCATCCTGCAAGGCTCCATTCGCCAGCGCAATTTCCGCGGGCGCGGCCAGACCATCGGATTGAGCGCCAACTACTCGCGCTACTCCAAATCCATCCAGGCGAGCTTCACCGAGCCCTATCTGTTCGACCGGAACATTTCCGCCGGCATCGACATCTACCGCCGCGATCTCAACAACTTCAATTACCTGAGTAATTCGCGCAACACGACCTTCCAGCAGACGACCACCGGCGCCTCGCTGCGGCTGGGTGTGCCGCTGACCGAATATGCCTCGCTGATCGGCAGCTACACGCTGAACTTCGACAAGGTGACCCTGGACCAGGGCATCTACTTCAGCGACCGGCTCAACCCGCCGGCGCTGACCTGCGACCCGCTGCTTGCGGGGCGGTACCTGTGCGACGCGCTGGGCAATCGGATGAGTTCCATCCTCGGGGTGACGGTGGCGCTGGACACCACCGACAGCCGGGTGCGGCCGACGCGCGGGCGCACCATCGCGGTGACCGCCGAATACGCGGGCCTGGGTGGTGACGTTCGCTACGCCCGCATCCGCGGACGGGCGGCCCAGTTCTGGCCGCTGGGTTCCGGTTTCATCTTCTCGCTTTCGGGCGAAGGCGGCGCGATCCGCAGCTTCGAGGACCGCGATCAGCCGGGACAGGACAATGTTCGCCTGACCGACCGCTTCTTCCTGGGCGAGCCGCAGATTCGCGGGTTCTTCATCCGCGGTGTGGGGCCGCGGGTGCTGCGCTATCCGTATGACGCGCAGGGCAATCTCATCACCGAGCGCCGCCGCGGCGGCGACGATGCCATCGGCGGCAATGCCTATTACCTTGGTCGCGCCGAGATCGAGCTTCCGCTCAGTTCCGGTGCGCGCGAGATGGGGCTGCGCCCGTCGATCTTCGTGGACGTTGGCGCGCTGTTCAGCGTGACGCCGCCGATCCTGACGCAGAACCGGCCCGGACAGACGATCTTCATCCCTACCCGCGATGCCAATGGCAATGCGCTCTACACACAAGTCAACGTCGCAACGCTGGTCACCCCGCCCGGCGGGGGCACGGCGATCTGTACGCCAGGG
Source organism: Altererythrobacter sp. (assembly GCA_016793865.1). Lineage (GTDB taxonomy): Bacteria > Pseudomonadota > Alphaproteobacteria > Sphingomonadales > Sphingomonadaceae > Qipengyuania. The sequence goes on along the minus strand of JAEULJ010000003.1, from coordinate 239,619 downwards.
ACGGCGGCGGGCGACGTGACCACCGTCACCAATCCCGTCAATCCCGCTCCGCCGTCCTGCCTGACCAGCGCGAACAACCTGGCGATCGGTCGCTCGACCGACCCGTTCCAGGAAGTCTTTCTGGGCAACACGGCCAGCCCGCGTATCTCGATCGGCATCGGGGCCAACTGGAATTCGCCCTTCGGCCCGCTCAGGATCGACCTGGCCTATGCCATCCGCAAGGAGCCGGGCGATCGCACGAAGCTCTTCTCTTTCAATGTAGGAACCCAATTCTGATGACCAAGTTTGCTCGACTGCTCGCCGCTGGTGCCACAGCCACGCTTCTCGCCGGGGCGCCCGCTCCCGTGATGGCGCAGGTCGCCGGGATCGCCACCACCAGCCCCGAGATCGTGATCGCACGGGCCAATGCGCGCGTCACCGCCTACCAGCAGATCGGCCAGACCTATGCCACGCAGATCCAGCAGATCGGCACGCTGCGGCAGGAGATCCAGACGCTGGCCAAGAGCCTGGACACCGACAACGACAACCAGCTCAGCGATGCGGAGCGCGGCGCCAATGCCGGCGTGACCGCGCAGATCACGCAAAAGGAACAGCAGCTCAACACGCTGGCGACGCCGATCACCATCGCCCAGTCCTATGTGCTCGATCAGCTTGCCCGGGAATATGATCCCGCCCGCCAGCAGGTGATGACGGCCAAGAAGATCCAGATCATGCTTTCGCCTGACGCGATCCAGTTCGCGCCGCCGGCGATCGACGTGACCAACGACATCGTGGCCGCCCTCAACACCCGCAAGCCGACCGTTACCACGGCGGTGCCCGCGGGTTGGCAGCCCACGCGCGAGATCTACTCGCTCCAGCAGGGCATCCAGCAGCTCCTGATCGCCAGCGCCCAGCAGCAGCAGGCGGCCGCCGCGGCACAGCAGCCGCAGCCTACTGCGCCTGCCGGCCAGGCTCCGGCGCCCGCCCCAGCGCAACCGCGCCCCACGGGCCGCTGATTCCGTGAGCGAGACGGCCATCGGCGGTGGCTTCGACGTGGTGGAGGTGCTCAAGCGCCTCCCCCATCGCTATCCGCTGCTGTTGGTCGATCGCGTGATCGAGCTCGTGCCCGACCAGCGCATCCGCGCGGTCAAGGCGGTCAGCTTCAACGAGCAGTTCTTCCAGGGCCATTTCCCCGGCGCGCCGATCATGCCCGGCGTGCTCCAGGTGGAGGCGCTGGCGCAGGCCGCCGGCGTGCTCGCGATCGAGACGCTGGGTTTGCGGGACAGCGGCCAGCTCGTCTATTTCATGGCGATCGAGAACGCCAAGTTCCGCGCCCCTGTGACGCCCGGATGCCTGCTCCAGCTGGACGTGGATTTCGTGCAGAAACGCGCGCGGGTCTGCAAGTTCGCCGGCAAGGCCAGCGTCGAGGGCAAGGTGACCTGCGATGTGACCTTCACCGCGATGATCGCGGACGCGCCAAGCTCGAGCTGACCCCGCGGAGATGCTTGGGCAGCGCTGGGAGTATCGCATCGGCAATTCGATCGTGATGGTCGACAATGCGTTCAGCTGGACTTTTTGGGCGCAAGAGCGTCTGATCGTGAACGATGAAACCGCACAGGAGGCCGGCGGAAGGTTTGGTCTCTATCGAAGCTTCGGCGAAGCCTGGCTGACCCATCTCGGTGAAGGCGAATTGCGCGTGGTGATGACCTCGCAGATAGCAGGAATCGCGTGCTCGGTGACTCTTGACCGTGCCCCCATCGAGCCCGAGGCGCTTTGGGAGGCGTCGTGGCGAGGTGCCCGCTACAGCTGGCCGCAGCAGTCCGAATGGGTGGAGGCGCGCGGTAACCGCTGGATGGCCTAGTCGCGACCGGGCGAGACAAACGACCTTGCATTTTCGGCGCGCTTCCGCTACCGGCGCTACCTTCCCAAAACAGCAGGACCGGTCGGAACCGTTCCGAGCTATGGAGATATGCCATGAAGGCCGATGTTCATCCCGAGTACCACATGATCACCGTCAAGATGACCGACGGGACCGAATTCCAGACCCGCAGCACCTGGGGCAAGGAAGGCGACACGCTGGCGCTCGACATCGACCCGACCAGCCATCCGGCCTGGACCGGCGGCAAGCAACAGATTCAGGAAGGTGGCCGCGTCGCCGCCTTCAACAAGCGCTTCGGCGGGCTCACGCTCAAGAAGTAGGCGCTGTTGCGAGCTTGATGACTTTGGCCATCGGGGAAGGGCGGTCCGACGGGGCCGCCCTTTTGCATCTGCGGCAATGGGCGCGGGAGGATTCGGCTGCGAAAGCGGCGGGATTGCCCCGTCCGCCGGGCGTGAAATATCCTTGCGTGGGCAGCGGCTCCCACGCTTTTTCGCTTCCCAATCCGGCACCCCTGTGCAACAGGCAGCGCCCGCCGCGCGCGGTGCTTGACGCGCCCGGGCGGCGGACTATCAGCCCCCTCTCACGCGTGGGTTCAACCCGTGCGCGGGGCATGTGGCGATCGTAGCTCAGTTGGTTAGAGCGCCGGTTTGTGGTACCGGAGGTCGCGGGTTCGAACCCCGTCGATCGCCCCATCATCCCCATTCACCCGGTCGCGGCTGCGGCCGCAGGCACTTGTGGGATTTGGCGCATCATGACGGCTTTCTGGACCGAGGCGGACTATGACGATCACGAGCTGGTCCAGCTCGTGCGCGATCCTCGCTCGGGCCTCACCGCGCTGATCGCGCTGCATTCCACCCATCTCGGGCCTGGCGCGGGCGGCACCCGCTTCTGGCACTACGCCGATCCCGCCGCCGCCATGCGCGACGTGCTGCGCCTGAGCCGCGGTATGAGCTACAAGAACGCGATGGCCGGCCTGCCGATGGGCGGGGGCAAGGCGGTGATCCTGGCCGACGAGAACCGCGCCAAGACGCCCGCGATGCTGGCGGCCTTCGGCGATGCGGTGGCCGCTTTGGGCGGGCGCTATGTCACGGCCGAGGATGTCGGCATTTCCGAAGCGGACATGGTTGCCATCGCGGGGCGCACCGAGTTCGTGTCCGGCCTGCCGGTGGAGGGCGAAGGCGCCGCTGGCGGTGATCCCGGCCCCTTCACCGCCATGGGCATCTACCAGGGTATCCGGGCGGCGGTGCGCCACAAGCTGGGCAAGGACGACCTCGCGGGCGTCCACATCGCGGTGCAGGGCACGGGCAGCGTGGGCGGCGGCGTCGCCCGGCTGCTCGCCAAGGATGGCGCCCGGATGACCCTGGCCGACGTCAGCGAGAGCCGCGCCGCCGCTCTGGCCGCCGAGCTGGGTGCTGCCGTGGTCGCACCCGATGCGGTGATGAGTACGAGCTGCGATGTCTTCAGCCCCAATGCGCTGGGCGCGATCCTGGACGATGCGGGCATCGCCCGGCTCGATTGCGCGGTGGTGGCGGGCGGTGCCAACAACCAGCTCGCGCGTGCGCACCACGGAGCGGCGCTGGCGGCGCGCGGCATCCTCTATGCGCCCGACTATGTCATCAACGCCGGCGGCATCATCAGCGTGACGATGGAATATCTGTGCCGGCGCGACCGCACCCCCAGCGATATCAACGAGGTGCGCAAGCGAATCGCGCAGATTCCGGGCCGGCTCGAGGCGATCTGGCAGCAGAGCGACGGCTCCGGCATCTCGCCCGATCAGGTGGCCGACCGCATGGCACAGGAGCTGATCGGCCGCTGAAAGCTTCGCTGGCGCGACCCATTGCCGGGCTCCGGGTCGCATTCGACCTTGCCCGGCTCACCACCCCCTGCCAGAAGCGCGCGCGACGGTTCCATCCCATGCACGGTTTCGCCAATCCCAAGCGCTTCCTCGGCCTCGCCGCCTGGCTCACGCCGTTGTGCCTTCTGCTCGGGCTGGCGCTCACGGGCGGCGCGCTCGCGTGGGGGCTGTTCGCCGCGCCGGCCGACCGGCTGATGGGCGAGACGGTGCGAATCATCTTCCTCCACGTCCCCTTCGCCTGGCTGGGGATGGGCGGCTGGGCCGCGATGGCGGCCGCCAGTCTCGCCTTCCTGGTATGGCGCCACCCGCTGGCTGCGCTGGCGGCACGGGCGGTCGCGGCACCGGGGGCGGTGTTCACCGCGCTGTGCCTGGCCACGGGCTCGATCTGGGGCCGCCCGGCCTGGGGCACCTGGTGGGTGTGGGACGGGCGGCTGACCTCCATGCTCGTGCTGCTGTTCCTCTACCTCGCCTATATCGCCCTGGCGCAGGCCGCCGCGCGCGAGGGCGTATCGGCGCGCATCCCGGCGATCTTCGCTTTGCTGGGCGCGATCAACCTGCCGATCATCAACCGCAGCGTGGTGTGGTGGAACTCGCTGCACCAGCCCGCCAGCATCACCCTGGGCAAGAGCACAATCGACCCCGCCTTCCTGGCCCCGCTGGCGGTGGCCGCGTTCGGCTTCTCATTGCTGTTCGGCGGGATCGTGCTGGCGCGGATGCGCGCGCTGCTGGCCGACGCGCAGGCCGATGCCCGCCTGCGCCGCCAGGCGCTGGAGGCCGCGTGATGGTGCGCGAGGCGCTCGACCAGTGGGATTTCGTGTTCGCGGCCTATGCCATCGGCATCGCGGGGACGCTCGTCACCATCGGGTGGAGCTGGCTTGGCATGAAGCGCGCGGAGGCCCGGCGCGACCGGGCACGGCGCCGGTGAAGCCCAAGCACCAGCGGCTGGTGCTGGTCGTGGTGGCACTCGTCGCGCTGATCGCGGCGGGTCTGCTGGCGGCCTGGGCGCTGCGCAATCAGGCGAGTTATTTCTACCTGCCCGAACAGATGCAGTCCGATCCGCCGGCAGTGGGGCAAGGCGTGCGGCTGGGCGGCATGGTGGAAATGGGGTCGCTGCGGACGCTGGCCGATGGCGTGACCATCGCCTTTGTCGTGACCGGCAACGGCGATGCGCGCGTTCCCGTGCGTTTCGCCGGCATCCTGCCCGATCTGTTCGAGGAAGGCTCGGGCGTGGTGGCCGAGGGCAGCTTGCAGGCCGATGGAACCTTCCGCGCCGACAACCTTCTCGCCAAGCATGACGAAAACTACGTGCCCCGCGAGCTCGAGGGCATGAGCCGGATGCAGGCTGCGAAGATGGCCGAAGAGACCACGGTAGGGCTGGAATGATTGCCGAGCTGGGCCTTGCCGCCTTGTGGCTGGCGGCGGCGCTAGCCGGGCTTCAGCTCGTCTGCGGCGCCCTGGCCACGCGGGTCATGGGCCACGGGGACGGAGCGACGACCGAGCTGGCGCTCGTCACCCGTCCGGTCGCGATCCTTCAGGGCGGGCTGGTGGCCTTCTCCTTCGCGATGCTGGTCTGGGTCTTCGTGATAACCGATCTTTCGGTGAAGCTGGTGGTGGCCAATTCCCACGCGATGAAGCCGCTGGTGTTCAAGATCGCTGGCGCCTGGGGCAATCACGAAGGCTCGATGCTGCTGTGGGTGACGGTGATGGCACTGGCCGGCGCGCTGATCGCCGCGATCGAGCGCCGCCTGCCCGAGCGGACCATGCAGGCCACGCTCGCGGCGCAGGGTTTCGTGGCGCTGGGCTTCTATGCATTCCTGCTGCTTAGCTCCAACCCGTTCGAGCGGCTGCCGCTGCCGCCGGCGGAGGGAATGGGGCTCAATCCCCTGCTCCAGGACATCGGCATGGCGTTCCATCCGCCTACGCTCTACGTCGGCTATGTCGGCCTGTCGGTGGCATTCAGCTTCGCGGTGGGAGCGCTGCTGACCCGCCAGGTGACGCCGGATTTCGCCCGCGCGATGCGGCCCTGGTTGCTCGGCGCCTGGGTATTCTTGACGCTGGGCATCACGGCGGGCAGCTACTGGGCCTATTACGAGCTGGGCTGGGGCGGCTGGTGGTTCTGGGACCCGGTGGAGAACGCCGCGCTGATGCCATGGCTGGCGGCGACAGCGCTGCTGCATTCGGCAGGCGTGCTGGCCGCGCGCGACGCGCTGCGCGCCTGGACCATCATGCTGGGCGTGGTGGCGTTTTCGATGAGCATGGTCGGCACCTTCCTGGTGCGTTCGGGCATCCTGACCAGCGTCCATGCCTTCGCCGTCGATCCCAGGCGGGGCAGCTTCATCCTGGCGCTGCTGGCGATCTACATCGGCGGGGCACTGCTGCTGTTCGCGCTGAGGGCGGGCACGGTGAGCGAGGGCCAGCGCTTCGCAATCGCCAGCCGCGAGGGTGCGCTGGTGGTCAACAATGTGATGCTCAGCGCCGTGCTGGCGATCGTGCTGCTGGGCACGCTCTACCCGCTGCTGACCGAGGCATTCGACGTGCGGGTCTCGGTCGGACCGCCCTATTTCAATCCGGTCGGCGCGGTCTTCGTGGTGCCGATGCTGCTGGTGATGGCGGTGGGGCCGCTGCTGCGCTGGCGGCGCGATTCGCTGGGCCGTATAAGCCGCGAGTTGGCGCTGGTGGGCGCGCTGATCCTGGCGGCGCTGGTGCTGGTGAGCATCCTGGGCGAGGTCGAGCTGCTGCCGCTGCTCGGGCTTGCGCTCGCTACGGGGCTGGCGGTCGCGAGCCTGCTGCCGCTGCGGGGTCGCGCGCTGCGCCGGGTGCCGCTGGCCACTTGGGGCATGGTGGCCGCGCATCTGGGGATAGCGGTGGCGCTGTTCGGCATGGCCAGCGACAGCGCCTTCACGCGCGAGCGGCTGGTCGCGCTGGCGCCGGGCCAGGACGCGCAGGTCGGCCCGTGGCGGGTAACGCTGGAACGGATCGATCCGGTCGCCGGCCCCAACTGGACCGCGCTTCAGGCAACGCTGCGCGCATCCTACAACGACGGGCCGCCGACAGCGCTCGCCCCGCAGGCGCGCAGCTTCTGGGCGCCCGCGCAGCAGACCAGCGAGACCGCGCTCGCCACGCGCTGGAACGGCCAGCTCTATGCCGCGATGGGCGGGGAGGCGCCCGGTGCGACGGGCTCGCCGCGCTGGCAGCTCAGGCTGTGGTGGAAACCCTTCGTGATCTGGATCTGGCTGGGCGGGCTGATGGTGGCGATGGGCGGTGTGATGGCGCTGGTGGGGCGGGTGCTGGCCGATGTGAAGCGCCGTAGCGTCACCCGCCGCGCCGCCTCGCGCCGCGCGGACCGCGCCGAAGTGCTGGCCGCCGGGGCGAACGAATGAACCGCTGGCGGCTGTGGCTCCCCCTGGCGGTCTTCGCCGGCTTCCTGGCGCTGGCGGGGGCGATGCTGATGCGCCCTCGCGACGATGTCGTCGCCAGCGCGATGGTGGGCCAGCCGCTGCCCGATTTCACGCTGCGCCCTGCGGTGACGGACCGGCCGGGCCTCGCCTCGCGCGATCTGGTCGGGCGCCCGCGTCTGCTCAACATCTTCGCGAGCTGGTGCGTGCCCTGCATCGCGGAAGCGCCACAGCTCGCGCGGCTGGCGGCGCGGGGAGTGGTGATCGACGGCATCGCCATCCGCGACCGGCCCGAGGATGTCGCCCGTTTCCTCGCCCGCTACGGCAACCCCTATCGCGCGATCGGGGCGGACGATGTGTCCGCCGTGCAGCTCGCGATCGGATCGTCGGGCGTGCCGGAGACTTTCGTGATCGATCCGGCCGGGCGGATCGCCTACCAGCACATTGGCGAAATTCGCGCCGAAGATGTAGATAAGCTACTGAAAAAACTGGAAGAAGATGGAACATGAAAGCGCTTCTCCCATGCATGATGTTGCTGATCTTGGCCTCCCCCCTGGCGGCCCAGGACGGTCTTCCTCCGGCACCCTATGCCAATCGCCAGCTCGACGACCCGGCTCTGGAGGCCGAGGCCCAGGAGCTGATGGAGACCCTGCGCTGTCTCAAGTGCCAGAGCCAGTCGATCGCCGATAGCGACGCCCCGATGGCCGGCGACATGCGAAGCCAGGTCCGTATGCGCCTCGCCGCCGGGGAGCGGCCCGAAGCCATCCGCGGCTGGCTGACGGCGCGCTATGGCGACTATGTGAGCTACAAGCCGCAGATCGGGTCCGCGACCTGGCCCCTGTTCGCCATCCCGCCGGCGCTACTGGCGCTGGCCGGGCTGGTGCTGTGGCGGCGACTGGGGCACGGCGCGGGTCGGCGGCCATGAGCTGGCTGCCTATCCTCGCGCTGGCGGCGCTCGCTTTCCTCGCCGCTGCGCTGCTCCTGCGGCTGCCGCGCAGCGCCTATGCGCTGACCGGCGCGGCGCTGCTGTTCGGGCTCGCCGGCTATGCGCTGCAGGGCAGCCCGGCCACGCCAGCGGCGCCGGGGGCCGAGCGGTCGGAAGCGCCGCGTATCGGCGCGCTCCTGGTGGAGGCGCGGCGCGAGTTCCACGATCCGGCGATCCTGCCATCGCGTCTGCTCGTGACGTCCGACGCCTTTGCCCGCCGCGGCGACTATGTCCGCGCGGCGGATTTCGCGCGTGGGGCGGTCATCGAGAACCCCGCAGACAGCGAAGCCTGGACGGCGCTGGGCAATGCCTTGACGGAACACGCCGGCGGACGCCTCACCCCGGCCGCGATCCAGGCCTTCCGCGAGGCGGAGCGGCGAGCGCCGGCTTCGCCGGCTCCCGGCTATTTCCTTGGTCTCGCGCTCCTGCGGGCGGGCGAGGTCGTGGAAGCCCGTGCCGTGTGGGCGGGCATCCTGGCTCGAGCTCCGACGAATGCGCCGTGGCGGCCGATCCTTGCCGAACGGCTCGCCCGGCTGGATGCGCTGATCGGCGCAGGGCGCTAGGCTCTGGCGGTTCCATTGCCTGCCATCGGGCGAGGTGCTAGGCGCCCGGCGGATCGTCGCCTTGGGCGATGGACAGGGATATGACCATGCGAGCGGCTCCCCGGGCGTCATGAGCGAGTCGAAGACGATGCGGCCGGAGGACTCCCCGTCCGCCCCCACGACGGGGGCCGGATCCGTCGCTCCGAACGGCGAGGGTCACCCGTCCCACGCCACGGTCCACGGGCATGGTCGCCGCTCGCCCGTCGCGCTCGCGGTGGGCGCGATCGGCGTCGTGTTCGGGGATATCGGCACCAGCCCGCTCTACGCTTTTCGCGAGACCTTCGCCTCGCATCACGGTGTTCCCGGCATCCAGGCCGATCCGGTCCACATCTATGGTGTTCTGAGCCTGGTTTTCTGGTCGATGATGATGGTGGTGACGTTCAAATACGTTCTCACCATCATGCGCGCGGACAACAAGGGGGAGGGCGGCAGCCTCGCGCTGCTCGCGCTCATCAACCGCAGCCGCGCGCAGCGGCGCTGGACCGGGCCGCTGATCCTGCTGGGCGTCTTCGCCACGGCCCTGTTCTACGGCGATTCCATGATCACCCCTGCCATGTCGGTGCTTTCGGCCACCGAGGGGCTGCGTTACGTGCACCCCGGTTTCGCGGACTGGATCGTGCCACTGGCGATCGCCATCCTGTTCGCGCTCTTCGCGATCCAGTCGCGCGGGACGGAGCGGGTGGGCAAGCTGTTCGGGCCGATCATGCTGGCCTATTTCGTGACCCTGGCGGGGCTCGGCCTGATGTATGTGGTCGAAATGCCCTTGATCATCCTGGAGACGATCAATCCGCTGAACGCGCTGAATTTCTTCTTCATCGACGGTTTTCGCGCCTTCATCGCCATGGGCAGCGTGGTGCTGGCGGTCACCGGGGCGGAGGCGCTCTACGCGGATATGGGCCATTTCGGCCGCAAGCCCATAGGCGTGAGCTGGCTGACGCTGGTGCTGCCGAGCCTGATGCTCAATTACATGGGTCAGGGCGCGCTGGTGCTTTCTTCAGGAGCGGGGGCGGCGGAGATAATCCGTGATCCGTTCTTCCTGATGATCCCGGACCTGATCCGTATTCCCGTGGTGTTCCTGGCACTGGCCGCGACCATCATCGCCAGCCAGGCGGTCATCACAGGCGCGTTCTCGCTCACCCAGCAGGCGATCCAGCTCGGCTTCATCCCGCGCATGCAGATCAAGCACACCAGCGCATCGGCGGCGGGGCAGATTTACATTCCCGTGGTCAACTGGGGGCTGATGGTGATGGTGCTGCTGCTGGTGCTGTTCTTCCAGTCCTCCAGCAATCTGGCGGCGGCCTATGGCATTGCGGTTACCGGTGCGATGTTCATCGACACGATCCTGCTCGCGGCAGTGCTGCTGACGCTCTGGCGCTGGCCGGTGTGGAAGGCCGCGCCGCTCATCGCGATCTTCATCGTGGTGGACATGGCCTATTTCGGCGCCAATCTCATCAAGGTGCCCTATGGCGGCTGGGTGCCGCTGGTGATCGGCCTGATCATCTTCACCCTGCTGACGACCTGGGCCAGGGGGCGCTCGCTCATGCGGGCCAGCATGGCCGAAGGTGCTCTGCCGATCGAGATATTCGTCAAGAGCGCCAAGAACAGCGCCGCGCGGGTGCCGGGCACCGCCATCTTCATGGCGTCTTCGCCGAACGGCGTACCGTCAGCGCTGCTTCACAACATCAAGCACAACAAGGTGCTGCACCGGCGCGTGATCGTGCTGACCGTGCTGATCGAGGACGTGCCCTATGTCATGACGCAAAAGCGGGTCGAGTTCACGGACATGGGCGAGGGATTCTATCGCATGAAGCTGCGCTATGGCTTCCTCGAGGATACCGACATTCCCGCCGCGCTCAGGGATTCCGACATGTGCGGCGGCGCGTTCGACATGATGGACACCAGCTTCTTCCTGAGCCGGCAGACGCTGCTGGCGAGCAAGGCGCCGGGCATGGCGCTGTGGCGGGAGAAGCTGTTTGCCTGGATGCTGCGCAATGCCGCCACCGCGATGGAATTCTTCAAGCTGCCGACCAACCGGGTGGTTGAACTTGGCAGCCAGGTGGAAATCTAGATCCTCCCCGGAGCGGAGAGGGTAACCGGACGCAGGCCGATAGAGTGGGCCGGGCCCCGGCGCGGAGCTAGCCGCAAATCCCCTCCACCATGCTTCGCACGGTCCCTTCCGCCGTCGGGGAAGATCAATCGGTCGGGGGCTGGTCCTTCAGCACCTCGTCACGATCCTCGAGCGCCAGGCCGTGGCGCAGCAGCATGGGGATCTGGGTGAAGGTGAACAGGAAGCTCAGCGGCATGAACACCCATAGCTTGGCCCATAGCCAGTCCTCGAAGCTCATCACCGTGCGCAGCACTTCGTTGAGCGCGGCCATGGCGAAGAAGAACAGCCCCCAGTTGCGCGACAGCTTGAGCCAGCCGGCGCGGTCCACACCCGCGAAGGCGGCTTCCAGAAGGATCTGCAACAGCGCCTTGCCGCGCATCCAGCCGCCGATCAGCAATACGCCGAACAGCAGATAGATCGCGGTCGGCTTGAACTGGATGAAACGTTCGTCGCGCAGCCAGATGGTCAGGGCGCCGAAGCCCACGATCAGCGCGGTCGAAAGCAGCAGCATCGGCGAGACCTTGCCGAACTTCCACTTCGAGAACGCCAGGGCGACAATGGCCGCGACCATGAAGGCGATCGTGCCCTTGATGACCGCGGCGATCTGGCCGAGCGGCGCATCGCCCTCGGGCGTCGCGAATTTATAGACGGCCAGGAACACGAGCAACGGCCCGTAATCGACCGCGATGTTGAGCCATCCGGTCTTCGGCTTGGGCTTCGTGCTTTCGATTTCGCTCATCTTCCACTCAACTCTTCATTGCGACCCGCAGCTCCCCGCGGACACGCACAGGACGTTCAGGCCACACCCGCAATCACGCGCGCCACCAGATCGGGATCGAAGGGGCGCAGATCGTCGATCTTCTCGCCCACCCCGATGGCATGGATCGGCAGGCCGTATTGTTCCGCCGCCGCGACCAGAACGCCTCCGCGCGCGGTGCCGTCGAGCTTGGTCATCACCAGACCGGTCACGCCCGCCACCTCCTTGAACACGTCGATCTGCGCCAGCGCGTTCTGGCCGTTGGTGGCGTCCAGAACGAGCACCACGTCGTGCGGCGCCTCGGGGTTGAGGCGGCCGAGCACGCGGCGGATCTTGGCCAGTTCTTCCATCAGCTCGCGCTTGTTCTGGAGCCGGCCGGCGGTGTCCACCACGAGGGCGTCGGTGCCGGCGTCGGTGGCGGCCTTGACCGCGTCGAAAACGATGCTGGCTGGGTCGCCGCCCTCCGGCCCACGCACGATCGGCACGCCTACCCGTTCGGCCCAGGTGGCGAGCTGGCCTATCGCGGCTGCGCGGAATGTGTCGCCCGCAGCCAGCATCACGCCGTAATCGTCCTCCTGGAACAAATGGGCGAGCTTGGCGATGGTGGTGGTCTTGCCGCTGCCGTTGACGCCGATCACGAGGATCACCTGAGGGCGCGGGAAGGCGGTGATCTCCAGCGGCTTCGCCACGGGGCGCAGGATCGCGGCGATCTCTTCGGCCACCGCCTCCTTCAGTTCGCGCTCGCCGATGGACAGCCCGAAGCGCTTTTCGGCCAGCTTCGCGCGGATGCGCGCCGCGGCTGCGGGCCCCAGATCGGAGAGGATCAGCGCGTCCTCCACCTCGTCGAGCGTCGCGTCGTCCAGCCGGGCGGTGCCGACCACCCCGGTGAGGTTTTCGGCGAGCCGCTCGGAAGTCTTGCGAAAGCCGCCGAACAGGCGCTGAGACCAGCCTTGCTCACTCATTTCAGCAGTTCGCCTTCGAGGGTCGCGGGGATGATGGTGGCCAGAGCACCGGGAGAGTGGGCAGGGGTCGCCACCCGGGCATAGTTCTCGGCATAGCCTGTTCCGCCGCGCTCGGCGAGCACCCGCAGGCGCTTGCCGACCAGCGAGGCCAGCCATGCGCCGCGCGTCACCTCTATGGCGGAACGCAGTTCGGTGGCGCGGCGGCGGATGGTCTCGCCAGCCAGCTGGGGCATGCGCGCCGCGGGGGTGCCATGCCGGGGCGAGAAGGGGAACACATGGCCGTGCACCACGCCCAGATCGCGCACCAGCGAGAGGTTGGCGGCGTGATGCTCCTCCCCCTCCGTGGGAAATCCGGCGATGAGGTCCGCCCCGATGGCGATGTCCGGACGGCGCGCACGCAGCCGCTCGACGAGCGCGAAGGCCTGCGCGCGGCTGTGGCGGCGCTTCATGCGCTTGAGGATCAGGTCATGCCCATGCTGAAGCGATAGGTGGAGATGCGGCATCACCCGCGGTTCGCCGGCGAGGAGCTCGAAGAGCTGCGGATCGATTTCCGCCCCGTCGAGCGAGGAGAGCCGCAGCCGCGCGAGCCCGGGGAAGCGGTCCAGGATGGCCGCGACCAGCGCCCCGAGCCGAGGTGTCCCGTGCAGATCGGTGCCCCAGGCGGTCACGTCGACACCGGTCAGCACGATTTCGGCAACGCCGCGCGCAAGCTGCGCCTCGATGTCACGCAGAACCGCATCGATCGTGCTCGAACGGCTGTCCCCGCGTCCCATGGGGATGATGCAGAAGGTGCAGGCATGATCGCAGCCGTTCTGGACCGCGACGAAGCCGCGCGTGCGCGCAGGAGCTGCCCCGGGGCCTCTTGGTGCCCCCACCAGCCCGTAGCTGGCGGGCGCCAGCTTGAGCGCGTTGGGGATCAGCCCGTCCACCTCGGGCATGGCGGCCAGCGCCTCGCGTTCGGTTTCCGCGGCGCAGCCGGTCACCAGCAGCCGCGCGCGGGGATGGTCGCGCCGCGCCCTGCGGATCGCGCGGCGGGTATGGCGCACGGCTTCGGATGTGACGGAGCAACTGTTGACCACCACGTGGTCACTCCGCCCGGCCAGCAATTCCCGGATGCGCTCGCCCTCCGCGATGTTGAGCCGGCAGCCGAGGCCGATGACCGGGGCCGCGCTCATGCGTAGTCGCTCCATTCGAATTCGCCGCGGAAGCTTTCCGCCGCCGGGCCGGCCATGATCACCCGCCCGCTGTCGCCCCATTCGATCGACAGTTCCCCGCCTGGCAAGGCGACCGTGACTCTTCGTTCCGTGAGGCCGCGACGCATGGCCGCGACGGCTGTAGCGCAGGCGCCCGTTCCGCAGGCACGCGTGAGCCCCGCACCGCGCTCCCACACGCGCAGCCGGATGCGGGAGCGGCTTTCGATGGTCGCGACGTTCACGTTGACGCGCGCGGGAAACAGCGGGTCGGCCTCGATGGCCGGTCCGAGCCGGTCGAGCGACACGGCATCGCAATCCTCTACGAAGAACACGGCGTGCGGATTGCCCATATTGACTGCGGTGGGCGTGGAAAGCTCGTCCCAGCCCACCGGCATGGCGAGCGTGTCCATCGCGTAGGCCAGCGGGATCGCATCCCATTCGAAACGCGGCGCGCCCATGTCCACGCTCGCGCCGCCCTCATGCGGGGACAGCGCGATTGCTCCGCCGTCGGTTTCGACCAGGACGGGGCGCCCGGCGAGCAGCGCGACCGCGCGCGAGGCATTGCCGCAGGCTTCCACCTCGCCGCCATCGGCGTTGAATATGCGCATCCGGAAATCCGTCCCGGCCTCGCGCGCCGGCTCGAGCGCGATGAGCTGGTCGCAGCCGATCCCCTCGCGCCGGTCCGCCAGGCGGCGAACCATCACCGGCTCCAGCGCGGGCAGCGCGGCGGCACGTCCGTCGAGAACGACGAAGTCGTTGCCTAGTCCGTGCATCTTGACGAAGGAAATCCGCATCGCCGCCGCGCCCTAGGGCGGGTGGTGGCGGGCGTCCAGCTTAGCCGACCTTCTGGCTCCACTGCGCCAGCGGAGCGGGATCTTTCGGGAGAAGCTGTGGGCCCTCGGCGTCGGAGGCCAGCAGGCCCAGGGGGGCAAGCCGCTCGATCACCTTGTCCGCCGGCTCGGGCTGGCCATAGTGGTAGCCTTGGCCCTTCAGCTGGCCCATTTCCCGCAAGGTTTTCAGGATTGCGTCATCCTCGATCCCCTCCGCCACGAGCGGGAGCTGCAGGCCCATGCCCATCGAGATGATCGCGCCGACCAACTTGGTGTTGGTCCCGTCGTGCTGGATGTCGCGAATGAAGCTGCGATCGATCTTCAGCCGATCGAAGGGCAGGGTGCGCAGTTGCGAGAGGCTGGAGTAGCCCGTTCCGAAGTCGTCGAGCGTGATCTTGACGCCCTGGTTGCGCAGGCCCGTGAGGGTGTTGCAGACCAGCCCCGGGCTTTCATGAACCGCGCTTTCAGTGATCTCGATCTCCAGGCGGGACGCGGGGAAGGCGTGCGCCACCAGCAGTTTGAGGATCTTCTGTGCGAACCATGGGTCGCGCAGCTGGAGAGGCGAGACATTGACCGCGAGCGTGAGCTGGGGATGCCACTGGCGGGCATCCGCGAAGGCCTGGGCCATCAGGCTATTCGAAAGCTCCTCGATCAGGCCCATCTCTTCCACGATGGGAATGAAGATATCGGGGTTGACCACACCAAGCTCGGGCGAATGCCAGCGCGCCAGCATTTCGAAGCCGAGCAGTTCGTCGGTCTCGATATCGACCTGTTGTTCGTAGTACGGAACGAATTGCCCCGTTCGCAGGCCACGGCGGATGCCCGCTTCCAGTTCGCCACGAAAGCGTTGCTCGCACTCCATCGCCAGCTCGAACCACTGGAGCCGGTTCCGCCCCTGCTTCTTGGCCTGATACATCGCGATGTCGGCCCGATGCATCAGTTGCTCACCGTGGCTTTCGGCGCCCTCGGGCTCATCCTCGTCGCTCTTGCTGGCGATACCAATGGAAGCGCTGACCTCCAGAGTCATGTCGCCGCATTCTATCGGCTGCGCGGCGGCCACGACCATGCGATGGGTGATCGCGTCGATGTGCGCGCGGTCGGACGGGGGATAGCTGGCCGCGAAGGCGAACTCGTCCCCGCCCAGCCGCGCCAGGAGCGCGTCCGCGGGAAGAAGCTCGGCAAAGCGGTTGGCGAGCGCCAGCAGGACCTCGTCGCCCACCTGATGCCCGTGGTAATCGTTGATCGACTTGAAGTGGTCGAGATCGACGAGGCCTACCGCGACCTCGCGTCCCCGCCCGCGCGCCGCGACCGTCAGCGCATTGACCGCGGGCAGGAAACTGCGCCGGTTCATCGCGCCCGTCAGCGGATCGGTGTCGGCAAGGCGCAGCGCACGCGCTTCTGATTGGCAGCGTTGCGCCAATTCCTTCGAGAGGGCCTTGTATCGGCTCCACCCGAAAAGGATCACCGCGATGTTCAGGACCAGCGCGTTGACCTCGATGATATCGGGTTGCCCGCTCACTCCGCGCCAATAGCGGACAAGTTCGGGCAGGACCGTGCCGCCGCTCGCCAGGAACAGCAGGATAGCCGAGGCAGCGATGCCGAGCGTAACGCCGTCGAACGCCTGCGCCTGCAGGAACGTGTCCAAGCGGAAGCGTGACGCGGAATCGTTGGCGGGCTTTGCGGACAACCGGGCTCTCGTGCTTGTCGTGCCGCTACTCCTACGCCACGGGGTCTAAGAAGGGGTTAACTTGCACGGGCGGGCCGGCGCGGGGGCGGCCCTCATCAGGAGACGATCTTGGCGCGATACTGGCTGATGAAATCGGAGCCCGACGTCTATGGATGGGACGATCTGCTGCGCGAAGCGGAAGGGACGTGGGACGGGGTGCGCAACTATCGCGCCCGGAACAACCTGGCCGCCATGGCCGTGGGCGACCAGGCGTTCTTCTATCATTCGAACATCGGCAAGGAGATTGTCGGCGTGGTGACGATCAGCGCAAGCGGGCTGGCGGATCCAACCGATGCCACGGGGAAATGGGCGGCGGTGCGTGTGCGGCCCTTGCGCCGGCTGGACCGCCCCGTCACCCTAGCGCAGATCAAGGCCGAACCCCGGCTGGCCGATTGCGAGATCGTTCGCCAATCGCGCCTTTCGGTCTGCGAGCTTACCCGCGCGGAATGGGATGCCATTCTCGAAATGGCCGGCACGGGCAGCTGAGGGGTTTGGCCGCAGCGGCGCGCCGTCTGGACGCCTAGCGAGGCTGATTTTGGAACCTCGTCCGGCCCATACGGTTGATTTCGCATGAGGTCCGGCGTGATGCAGGGCCAGAATGTGGAGAAAGACCGTGGGTGAACTCACCGACAAGATCAAAGGCAATGTCAACGAAGTCGTCGGCAAGGCCAAGCAACAGTCCGGGAATCCGGACACTCGGGCCGAAGGAGCTGGACAGGAAGCCAAGGGCAAGGCCCAGCAGCTGAAGGGCAAGGTCAAGGGCGCGCTCGGCAACGATATCTGAAGCGTCGCTCCAGAATCTCTCGTAAGGGCCGTCCGTTTGGGCGGCCCTTGCTTCATTGGCTGCGTCGTCCCGCTAGGATGAGGTCCGCAAAGCTGACACCGTCGCGCCGCTGGCGGCGAGCTGTTCGATTTCGATGATGCAATGGAGCAGTCGCACTCCGCCTCGGCTATTGGCTTCGGTCAGCGCGCGGCGAAAGTCCTCGGTGGTCTCGACCCGCGCCGACCACGCGCCATAGGCGGCGGCAAGCGCCGCGAAATCGGGGTTGGCCAGCGTGGTAGCACTCACCCGCCCCGGGAACTCGCGCTCCTGGTGCATCCGGATCGTGCCATAGGCTCCGTTGTCGACCACGATCACGATCATCTCGCAGCCGTGCTGGACCGCAGTCGCCAGCTCCTGCCCGTTCATCAGGAAATCGCCATCGCCGGCAATCGCCACGACGGTACGGTCGGGAAAGCGGTGCGCCGCGGCGATCGATGCCGGCAGACCGAAACCCATCGCGCCCGCGGTCGGAGCGAGCTGGGAGGGGTAGGCGGTGTAGCGCCAGTAGCGATGCCACCAGCCGGCGAAATTGCCGGCGCCGTTGCACAGGATCGCATCGGCCGGCAGCACCTCGCCCATGAAGGCGACGCATTGGCCCAGGTCCAGAGCGTAATCGCGTGGCTTCGGAGTTGCCCATTCCTTCCATTCCGCATTTGCGGCGGCGCCCGCGTCGAAGGAAATTAGATCGCCCTCATCCCACAAGGCGGCGCTTTCGGCGAAATCGTCCATGCTGGCGCAGATCGCCAGATCCGCTGGATAGACCCGGTTGAGCTCCTCCGGGTCGGGGTGAATGTGGATCAGCCGCCGTTCCGCGTCGTCGAGGGGCGGTACCGTGTAGCCCTCGGTCGTGGCTTCCCCGAGTCGAGCGCCCACGGCCAGGATCAGGTCGGCTTTCATCGCCCGCTCGACCAGAAGCGGATTGGGCCCATAGCCGAGGCTGCCGGCATAGACCGGGCTGGCGGCGCCGATCGCATCCTGACGCCGGAACGCGGTGGCGACCGGCAAGCCGATCCGTTCCGCGAACTGCTGGAAATGCGTGTGCGCCTTGGCGTTCCAGCCGGCGCCGCCCACGATCGCAAGCGGTGCGGCGGCATCGCCAATCATCGCCATCATCGTCTGCATCGCATCGGGGCATGGGGCCTGCGCGGGGCGGGGCACGAAAGCGCGGGGGCGGAGCGCGGCGGGCACTTCGTCGGCCAGCATATCCTCCGGTAGCGCCAGGATTACCGGCCCGGGCCGCCCGGAGATCGCCGTGGCATAGGCGCGGGCGATATATTCAGGGATGCGCGCGGCATCGTCGATCCGCGCCGCCCATTTGGCGGTGGGTCCGAAGAAAGCCGCGAAGTCCAGCTCCTGAAAGCCTTCGCGGTCGCGCATTCCACGGTCGACGTCACCCACGAACAGGATCATCGGCAGCGAATCCTGGAATGCCACATGCACCCCGATGCTGGCGTTGGTCGCGCCGGGGCCGCGGGTCACGAAGCATACGCCGGGCCGTCCGGTCAGCAATCCATCGGCGCAGGCCATGTATGCGGCGCCGCCCTCCTGCCGACAGGTGACCACGTCGATGCGGCGCTCCTGGTACAAGGCGTCGAGTGCCGGGAGAAAGCTCTCCCCCGGCACCGTGAAGATGCGGTCGCAACCCTGCTCGATCAGGCAATCGATCAGGAGGCGAGCGGCGCCAGGGGTCGGGCGGGGAGTGCGAAGCGTGGTCATGCGCGGGGGGCTAGCGGCGTCATCCGTCCAAGGCAATCGTCGCGCTGGTCCCTGCCGGATTGCTAACAAACAAGGTTAATGTTCCGTAACGATGCACTGCGGAAAACGCCGGGGGCGGGGTGTCTTCCGGCGCGTTAGGCAGGGTATCTGACGGTGTCGCCGAGTGGAGGGTGAGCAATGAGACGAGCGCTGGTTTTGACCGACGAAGGCGCGCGTCATCCGTTTCGTGCTAGGCTGCCCCGCCATCTGCGCCGGGAAGAGCAAGGCACGGCAGTCGCCGCCACCACTCCTTCCTCCTGGCGCTTGACTGCGGGGGACATGCGCGGGTTCGCGACGGCCTACTTCGCCAGCTTCGCGGCGGTCCTCGCCTTCATCGCCTAATCGAGCAGATGCTCGGGGATGGATGCATCCTCGACCGCATGAAGCCGCCGCGCGAGCCAGGCGGAGACGAGGCACATCGCCGCGGTTAGCAGCAGGTGCTCCGTGATCGGCACCCCAGCGGCGGTCAGGCCGACGGCCAGCAGCGATCCGACCACCATTGCGCCCGAATTGACGATGTTGTTCGCCGCAATCGTGCGCGCTGCCTGGTCGGGCGCCACCTTGGTCGTGAGGAAGGCGTAGAGCGGCACCACGAATATCCCGCCGGCGATCGCGATTCCCAGCAGCATCAGCATCAGCAGCGGCGCACCGGGATGGGCCAGGAACGCGCCGGTATCGAGCAGTGCGCCCCCCGGATCGGTCTGCCAGCCCCTGGCGACCAGATAGAACCCGACCACGAACAGCCCCATCGCGATCACCGCCACCGGCGAGTGCCGCGCCGACACCACGCCCTTCAGCAGGTGATTGATCGCGATCGAGCCGATCGCCACGCCGATGGAGAAGATCACCAGGAACAGGCTGGCGACTTCCTTGCTGGCCAGAAGCGTGTTCTTGGCGAGCGGCGGGAACTGGATGAACAGGACCGCGCCGATGGTCCAGAAGAAGCTGATCGCCAGGATCGCGTAGAACACCTGGCGATTGCCCATGGTGGCGCGGATCAGCCGGGTGCTGCTGGTGAAGGGATTCCAGTCGATGGGTTCGATGGCCCCCTGCGCGGGCGCCTCGGGCACGTGGCGCGCGGTGGCATAACCGATCAGCGCTGTCAGGACGATTGCCCCGGCGGCCACCTCGACGGGGATCCAGCCGGCGAGGATGGTCCCGAACAGGATCGCGACATAGGTTCCCGCCTCCACCAGACCGGTACCCGACAGCACCTCGCCGCGGCCCAGGTGCTGGGGCAGGATCGCGTATTTGATGGGGCCGAAGAAGGTGGAGTGGATGCCCATGCACAGCAGCGCGAGGAGCAGCAGCGGGATCGCCAGCGCCGCGAGCGCGGGATCGGGCGCCCCGGCGAGGCATCGACCGGCTGCCCCGAGCGCGCTCTGGCGGCATTCCAGGTTCTGCCAAGCCACGAGCAGGCCGATCGCCCCCACCAGCATGATGGCGACTTCCGCGGCCTTCACCAGCCGGATGATCCGTGCCTTGTCGCGCATATCGGCGAGCTGGCCTGCCATCGCGGACAGGAGGAAGAAGGGCGCGATGAACACGCCCGAGGCGATGGCGGAGAACTGCGCCTCCTGTGCCTCGTCGCTGTAGACGCTGTAGACCACGAACAAGACCATCGCGGTCTTGTAGAGATTGTCGTTGAAGGCATTCAGGAGCTGTGTCGCGAACAGCGGCAGAAAGCGCCGCCGCGCCAGAAGTCTGATCGAGGTCGTCATGCGGCTCTTGCGCTCGTGTGGCCCAGCGGTGACGCGCTGACTAGCATGGTTGCGGGCATGGGCAAGCCGAGGCTTTTCAGCGCGAGCAGCAGCAGGTAAGCGACGCAGGCGAGAGACGATGCTGACGCTCCCCAACCTCCTTACCCTTTCGCGCATCGTAGCGATGCCCTTCCTGGGGTTCCTGCTGTGGTGGCCGGAATGGCGGTTGGGATATGCCATTGCCTTCGTGCTTTACTGCCTGATCGGCTTTACCGATTATCTCGACGGCTATCTGGCCCGCGCGCAGGGCGCGGTGAGCAGGCTTGGGCAGTTCCTCGATCCCATCGCCGACAAGATCATGGTCGCGGCGGTCATCCTGATCCTCACCGCGCAGGGTTACCTGCGGGGCCCCTATGTGGGCGATGCGCACGTCATCGCCGGATTGGTGATCCTGATCCGCGAGATAGCGGTGTCGGGCCTGCGCGAATTCCTGGGCGGGCTTCAGGTGTCGATGCCGGTGTCGAGGCTGGCGAAATGGAAGACGACGTTCCAGTTCACCAGCTTGGGCGCGCTGATCCTGGGCGGGGCGGTGAACGGGCCGCCGTGCTATTCCGCGTATCAGGCCTGCGGCACGCTGGCTTCGAACTGGATTCACCTGGTCGGGCTCAGCAGCCTGTGGGCGGCTGCGGTGCTGACCTGCATCACCGGGTGGGATTACCTGCGCGTGGGCCTCAAGCACATGGATTGACGGCCGTGCGGCGGGTGCGGTGCCCGCCCTTGCACATCCCTGCGCGCGCCTCGCCCGACGCAACAGTCCTGCCGCGGCGTTCACTATATCTATACATCTTCGTCCTACGCGCACGATGTAGCGTATCTCCAAAGGCAGGCGGGGGCGCCACGGCCGGGTCATACGATGCCTGCACGCAAGAGTTGGACGATGAAGCCGAAGCCAAAGCCGAAGATCGCCAAGCGAGCCAAGCGCGTCCTTCCTGACGGCGCGAAGGAGCTGCGCCGGTTCCTGCGCCAGAAGATCACGGCGGTCGGCACCACCCGGTTCGGCGGCTGGAAGTACAACGTCACGCTCGAGGACTTGTCCGAGCAGGGTTGCCAGTTCTGGATCCCGCGCCATGCCGGCCTTCCGATCCGGTCGCGGATTTCGCTCTATATCGATACGCTCGGCCCGTTCGAGGCGACGGTTCGCTGGTCGCGTCAGGGCTGGATCGGGGTGGAGTTCGATCTTCCCGTCTATCAGCCCGTGCTCGACCATATGCGCGAAGCGCATTCGGGCGATCCCGAATAGGATCGAACGGCGGTCGGACCCCGCTCAGCCCGCACGCAGTTCCGCCGCCAGCAGCTCGAACTCTTCGCGCCGGGGCGAATTACGGCGCCAGATCAGGGCGATCTCGCGCGTCGCCTCTTCCGCCATGAGCGGCCGGGCGACTACCTGCGTGCCGGCGAGGATGCCCGCCTCGAGAGCCATCTCGGGCAGCATGGTCACCCCCAGCCCGCCGTCCACCATCTGCACCAGCGTGTGCAGCGAGGTGCCGATCATGGAGGTGGAGCTGCGCAGCTCGGGCCGGTTGCACGCAGCCAGCGCGTGATCGCGCAGGCAATGGCCATCTTCCAGCAACAGCAGCCGCCCCTCCTCGATCATGCTGGGTGGAACCTCGCTCGGCAGATCGCACGGATCGCCGGCGGGGAAGGCCACGAACAGCCGGTCCTGAGCGATATGGGCCTGCTCCACCTCGCCGGTAGCGAAGGGCAGCGCCAGCAGAACGCAATCGGCGCGACCGTGATGCAGCGATTCGACCGCGGCGTGGCTGGTTTCCTCGCGCAGACGCAGCTTCAGCTCGGGTCTTTCCCGCCGCAGCCTGGGCAGGATACGCGGCAGCAGGAAGGGGGCGATTGTCGGGATCACGCTCATCGCCAGCTCGCCCGAGAGCGGCTTGCCCGATGCCTGCACCAGCGCCGTCATCTCCTCCGCCTCGCGCAGCACGCGGTGCGCCTTGGCGACGACCTGAGTGCCGAGCTGGGTGAAGCGCACCACCCGCCGGCTGCGCTCGACAAGGGTGACGCCGAGGAGCGATTCGAGCTCGCGGATGCCGGCGCTGAGCGTCGATTGGGAAACGAAGCTCGCCTCCGCCGCGCGCCCGAAATGCCCGTGCTCGTGAAGCGCCACGAGATATTGGAGCTGCTTGAGCGTGGGGAGGAAAGCGGTCATCGCACGCGCCGCGAGGTGTTACACCGACCGGGGTGCTTCTTAAAATACTGGCGAGCAGCTTTCACCATGCGGAACAGCACCTTGTTGCCGGATTCAGGAACAATGGCGTAAACTTCCGTGGCCCGCCCGCCATGCCGAATCCCTTGCCTGTATCGATCGCCTAACCTTAACGCGGGACAGAATAGTAACCGTAAAGGTTATCAAAGGCAAGCAAAATCCCGCCGATCAAGTGCCCGACCGTGAACCCTAACGGTCATTCAGCCGCCTCCGCCGGCATCTCTGCAACTGCATCGCCGACCCTCGTCATGGTGAGGCGGCCGCTCTTGACCGCGAAGGCCATCTTGCCCTCGACCAGCGCGAGCGCGTCCTTGCCGAAGACGTCATGGCGCCAGCCTTGCAGGACCGGCAGGTCGCGTACACCGGCCGCGAGCGATTCCATTTCATCCGACCGGGTCAGCAGGCGTGCGGCGACATCGATCTCGCGGGCGCGGATCTTGAGCAGCAGCTTGAGCAGGTCGGCGACCAGCGCGCCCTCCTTGCCCAGCGGCGCGCCGGGGGCCGAGCGTTCGGGCAGTTCGTCCTTCGGCAGGGGCTCCGCCTTCTCGATCACCTTCATCAGCCGCTTGCCGATGTCGTTGTCCCGCCACGCGTTCGAGAGGCCGCGCACCTTGGCCAGATCGGCCTGGGCCTTGGGCGGATGGCTGGCGAGGTCGGCCAGGGTCTCGTCGCGCATGATCCGGCCGCGGGGGATGTTCTTGTGCTGCGCCTCGCTTTCGCGCCAGGCGGCGAGCGCCTTCAATCGGCCAAGCACGGCGAGATTGCGGCCGGGTGAGCGGATGCGCTTCCACGCATGGCCGCTGTCGTTCGCGTAATGTGCCGGATCGGCGAGCTTGTCCATCTCGGCATCCAGCCACGCGCCGCGCCCGCTCTTGATGAGCTTCTTGAGGATGCGCGGGAAAATATTTGCCAGATGGGTGACATCGCCGATGGCATATTCGATCTGGCGGTCGGTGAGCGGCCGCCGGCTCCAGTCGGTGAAGCGCGCGCCCTTGTCCACGGTGATGCCCAGCCAGCTTTCCACCAGATTGGCATAGCCGATCTGTTCGGACTGGCTGATCGCCATCATCGCCACCTGCGTGTCGAAGATGGGATGGGGGGTATCCTGCGTGAGATTGTAGACGATCTCCACGTCCTGGCCGCCGGCATGGAAGACCTTGAGCACGTCGCGGTTATTCACCAGCAGGTCGAGCAGGGGGGCAAGGTCGATGCCGGGGGCCAGCGGGTCGATCGCGGCCGCCTCGTTCTCGTCGGCTATCTGGACCAGGCACAGCTCGGGCCAATAGGTGTTCTCGCGCATGAATTCGGTGTCGACGCAGACGAATTCGGACTTCGCGAGCCGGGCGCAGAGATCGGTGAGCGCCGCGGTGGTGGTGATAAGCGGATGGATGTGCATTGTTCTGTCTGTTCTCGTTGTTCGAGCGGAGTACCGCTCCCGTCGCTGCCTGCCTTGACAAACCAGCGACCATACCCTGTTAGCGCGCGCGAATTTAGCTTAGAGCTGAAAAGCGCGGCGCGCCTCTAGCGCCTTAGCCGCGAAATCGGAAAGAGTTTAGATGCACGCCTATCGTACCCACACCTGCGCGCAGTTGACGGCTGGCGATGCCGGCAGCGACGTCCGCCTGTCGGGCTGGGTCCACAACAAGCGCGACCATGGCGGGGTGCTGTTCGTGGACCTGCGCGATCATTACGGCATCACCCAGGTGGTGGCCGACAGCGACAGCCCGGCGCTGGCGACGCTCGAGAAGCTGCGACTGGAATCGGTCGTCACTATCGACGGGACAGTCAAGGCGCGGGCCGATGCGGCGGTGAACCCGAACCTGCCGACCGGCGCGATCGAGGTCTTCGCCCGCGCGGCCACCGTGCAGAGCGTGGCCGCCGATCTGCCCCTGATCGTCAATTCGGCGGAGGATTATCCCGAGGAAACGCGGCTCAAATACCGCTTCGTCGACCTGCGCCGCGAGCGGCTGCACAGGAACATCGTGCTGCGTTCGCAGGTGATCTCCAGCATCCGCCGCCGCATGATCGACAAGGGATTCACCGAGTTCCAGACCCCGATCCTGGGCGCGTCCAGCCCCGAGGGCGCGCGCGACTATCTGGTGCCGAGCCGCCTGCACCCTGGCCGCTTCTACGCGCTCCCGCAGGCGCCGCAGATGTTCAAGCAGCTGCTGATGGTGGCCGGCTTCGACCGCTATTTCCAGATCGCACCCTGCTTCCGCGACGAGGACCTTCGCGCCGACCGCAGCCCCGAGTTCTACCAGCTCGATTTCGAGATGAGCTTCGTGACGCAGGAAGACGTGTTCCAGGCGATCGAGCCGGTGCTGGCGGGCGTGTTCGAGGAGTTCGCGGACGGCAAGAGCGTGACGCCCGCGGGCAGCTTCCCGCGCATCCCCTATGCCGAGGCGATGCTGAAATATGGCAGCGACAAGCCGGACCTGAGGAATCCGCTGCTTATCGCCGATGTCTCGCACCATTTCGCGAAGTCGGGCTTCGGCCTGTTCGAGAAGATCGTCGGTTCGGGCGGTCGGGTGCGCGTGGTTCCGGCCCCTGCGACGGCGGAGAAGAGCCGCAAGTTCTTCGACGACATGAACGACTGGGCGCGGCGCGAAGGCTTCGCGGGCCTGGGCTACGTAACCCGCAAGGGCGGCGAGTTCGGCGGTCCGATCGCCAAGAACCACGGCGAGGAGGGCATGGCCGCGCTCTATGCCGAGCTTGGCCTGGGCGAAAACGACGGGCTGTTCTTCGCCGCCGGCAAGGAAAAGGACGCCGCCAAGCTGGCAGGCGCCGCGCGTACCCGCGTGGGCGAGGAGCTGGGGTTGATAGAGCAGGGCTGCTTCAAGTTCTGCTGGATCGTCGATTTCCCGATGTTCGAATACGACGATGACGCCAAGAAGATCGACTTCAGCCACAATCCCTTCTCGATGCCGCAGGGCGAGCTGGAGGCGCTGGAGACGCAGGACCCGCTGGAGATCAAGGCCTGGCAATACGACATCGTCTGCAACGGCTACGAGCTGTCATCGGGCGCGATCCGCAACCACAAGCCCGAGATCATGTACAAGGCGTTCGAGATCGCGGGCTACACCCAGGCCGATGTCGATGCCAATTTCTCCGGCATGATCGAGGCGTTCAAGCTTGGCGCCCCGCCGCATGGCGGCTCGGCTCCGGGCATCGACCGCATCGTGATGCTTCTGGCCGACGAGCCCAACATCCGCGAGGTCATCGCCTTCCCGCTCAACCAGCGCGCGCAGGATTTGATGATGGGCGCGCCGAGCCTCGCCAGCCCCAAGCAGCTTCGCGACATTCACATCCGCCTGACCGAACAGCCCAAGGGCAATCCGGCGGAAAAGACCGATATGACCGGTAACGCCACCGAGCGGGACGAGGATCCGGGCGAGAATCGCTGAGGGCCATGCCTCGATGGTAGGGGGCGGGCACTTGCCAGCACTCGCGCCGTTCATTAGGGCGACAGCCAAATCAACCTCCAAGTGGAAGAGGGAACGCATATGTCCGATACTGCCGAGCGCGTGCAGAAGATCGTCGTCGAGCACCTCGGTGTCGAGGCCGACAAGGTCACGCAGGACGCCAATTTCATCGACGATCTGGGCGCGGACAGCCTCGACATCGTCGAACTGGTGATGGCCTTCGAGGAAGAGTTCGGCGTCGAAATCCCCGATGACGACGCGGCCGAGAAGATCGCCACCGTGGGCGATGCGACCCGTTACATCGACGAGCACAAGGGCTGATCCCTTCTCGCGCTCCCCTTGCGCCGGCCCCGTCGGGAGTCTGGCGGCGGAGCAGGGTTGAAGACAGGCTCGGCCTCGAAAGGGGTTGAGCCTGTTGTCGTTTCCGGGCCGGCGCCATATCTGGCCGGCGAACAGAGTTGGAGAGTGCAGATGCGCCGTGTGGTCGTGACCGGACTGGGCCTCGTCAGTCCGCTGGGGGGCGATGTCGAAACCACCTGGAAGAACCTGATCGCCGGCCGCAGCGGCGCCGCGCAGATCACCCATTTCGACGCGTCCGACCAGAAATGCACCATCGCCTGCGAGGTGAAGGCCAAGGACCACGAATTCGGCTTCGATCCGGACAAGCGGGTCGACCCCAAGATCCAGCGGCAGGTCGATCCCTTCATCGTCTATGGCATCGATGCGGCCGGCCAGGCGCTGGAGGATGCCGGGCTGGAGGACATGGACGAGGCCACCAAGGAACGCGCCGGCGTCTCCATCGGTGCGGGCATCGGCGGCCTGCCGGGCATCGAGAGCGAATCGATCAACCTGCACGAGCGCGGGCCGGGGCGGGTCAGCCCGCATTTCGTCCACGGGCGGCTCATCAACCTCGTCGGCGGGCAGGTCTCGATCAAATACGGGCTGATGGGTCCGAATCACGCGGTGGTGACGGCGTGTTCCACCGGCGCGCATTCGATCGGCGATGCGGCGCGGATGATCAAGGATGGCGATGCCGACATCATGCTCGCGGGCGGTGCGGAATCGACCATCAACCCGCTGGGCGTGGCCGGCTTCGCGCAGGCGCGCGCGCTCAACACCAGCATGAACGACCAGCCCGAGAAGGCCAGCCGCCCCTATGACAAGGGCCGCGACGGTTTCGTCATGGGCGAGGGCGCGGGCGTGGTGGTGCTGGAGGAATACGAGCACGCCAAGGCGCGCGGCGCGAAGATCTATGCCGAGGTGGTGGGCTATGGCCTGTCGGGCGATGCCTATCACGTCACCGCGCCCCACCCCGAGGGCCGCGGCGCGGAACTGGCGATGCGGATGGCGCTGAGGAAAGCCGGCATGGAGCCCGGCGACATCGATTACGTCAACGCCCACGGCACCAGCACGATGGCGGACACGATCGAGCTGGCTGCGGTCAAGCGCGTGCTCGGCAGCGACCTTTCCGGCGCCAGCATGTCGAGCACCAAGTCCGCGATCGGGCACCTGCTAGGTGGCGCGGGCGCGGTCGAGGCGATCTTCTGCATCCTGGCGATCCGTGACCAGATCGTGCCTCCCACGCTCAATCTCGACGATCCGGACGAGGGCACCGAAGGCGTGGACCTGGTTCCTCACAAGGCGAGGAAGCGCAAGGTCGATGCCGCGCTCAGCAACAGCTTCGGCTTCGGCGGGACCAATGCCAGCGTGATCTTCAAGAAGGTCGATTGAGGTGTTGCGGCTCCGCTGGCCGCTTCTCGCCGCACTGGCGCTCGCGCTTGGCGGCGTGGCCTGGTTCGCGGGCGGCTGGTGGCTGGGCGGCAATCTCGACAAGGATACGGAGTTCACCGTTCCCCAGGGCGCCACGCTGGCCTCGGCGGCGGAAGGGCTGCAGGAGATCGGGGCCATCGATTCGCCGTTCGCGTTCCTGGTACGAGCGAGGTTCCTGGGCTCGGGCGATGGTATCCAGGCGGGCGAGTTCCTGCTCCCCGCCGGAGCGAGCCAGGCGTCCATCCTCGACACGCTCCAGCACGGCCGGCCGCTGCGCCGGCTGGTCACGATTCCCGAAGGGATGCCGTCCATCCTGGTTTGGGAGCGGTTGAGGGCCGAACCGCTGCTGACCGGCGATGTGGCCGTGCCGGTGGAAGGCAGCGTCCTGCCCGACAGCTATGACTTCCGCCGCGGCGAGCCGCGCGCCGCGGTGCTCCAGCGGATGCAGGCGGCGATGCGCGAATATCTGGCAGACGCCTGGGCGAAGCGGAAGCCGGCCACCGTGGTCAAGACGCCGCAGGAGGCGGTCACGCTTGCCTCGGTGGTCGAGAAGGAGACCGGCAAGGCCAGCGAGCGCCCGATGGTCGCCGGTGTGCTTTCCAACCGCCTGCGGACCGGGATGATGCTGGGCGCCGATGCGACGACGATCTATCCAATCACCAAGGGCAGGCCGCTGGGGCGGATGATCCGCGTTTCCGAGCTGCGCGATCCCAATCCCTACAACACCCGTGCCATTCGCGGGCTGCCGGCCGGGCCGATCACCAATCCGGGGCGCGAGGCGATTGCGGCTGTGCTCGATCCCGCGCAGACCAGGGCGCTGTATTACGTCGCCGACGGCACCGGCGGCCACGTCTTCGCCGAGACGCTGGAGCAGCACAACGCCAACGCCGCCCGCTGGCGCGCGCTGCGCCGCGCGCGGGGAGAGATGTGAGCGAAGCGCAGGGGTTAGCCGCGCCGCTGATCCTGACCGCCGAGTTGCCGCCCGATCTCCACCGCTGGGCCACCCAACTGCGGGCAATGCATTTCCCGCCCGAGCGCAATCATCTCGAAGCGCACGTCACGCTGTTCCATGCGCTCCCGGCTGCGGTGGAGGATGAGCTGCGCGCGCTGCTGGGGCGCCTCGCGGGGGATCATCGCCCGATCCCGGCCCGGCTCGAGGGGGTGGTGAACCTGGGCCGGGGCACGGCCCTGGGGATCGCGAGCCCGGCCATGCTGGCACTTCGCGCGATCATTGCGGAGCGATTCCACGGGCTCCTCACCGCGCAGGACAGCCATGTCCCGAGGCTTCACATCACCGTGCAGAACAAGGTCGCCCCCGCTGCGGCTCGAGCCCTCCGCGAGAAACTGGAGGCCGAATTGCCCAGGCGCAGCTTCGCCTTCGCGGGGCTGGCGCTGTTCCGCTATCGTGGAGGGCCTTGGGAGGCCGTGCGCCGCTACCCCTTTCGCGGGGCAGGCCGCGCCGCCTGATCCGGGGCCGGCCGAGCGGTGGCGCCTTCGCCAGCATCAACAGCACCTTCGGCAGCCCGCAACCCCCGTTGCGAGAGCGCCACGCGGCCGAGGACTTCGAGCGCAACCGCGAGGACATGGTTCAGGCGCGCGCGGCGAACTGCCTGATATAGTCCTGATGTGCAGGGAGGCGATCCACGCCCTCGCCGATATTGGCGGACAGGGCCGCCAGCGACTGCTCGAGATCGCCGTCCGGGATCATCCGCCCGAAGGGGTGCGACGACCGCGGCGTCAGGCCCTGGCCCAGCATGACCTGGACCCAGGAATCGAGGCGGAACAGCTCGTCCTGATCCTGCCAGGCGTGGCCGCGCTCGCGGAAGGCGCCGATGCGCGCCTCGAGCGAGGGGGGAATATCCATCTCGGCCGCGCGGCGCCAGAACGGCTCCTCTCGACGGTTGAGATGGTAGTGGAGGATGATGAAGTCGCGGATGTGTTCCAGCTCGCGTCTCGAGACGTCGTTGTAGCGTTCGACCAGCGCCGGCGAGATGCCGTCGAATGGGAAGAACTGCAGCAGCCGGATGGTGGCGATCATGATGAGGTGGATGCTGGTCGATTCCAGCGGTTCGACGAAGCCGCCGGTCAGCCCGATCGCCACGCAGTTCCGGTTCCAGGCCTTGCGGCGCATCCCGGTGCGGAAGCGGATGATGCGTGGCTCGGTGACGAAGCGCCCTTCGATCCGCTCCGCCGCTATCGCGTGCGCCTCGTCGTCCGAGAGAAACTCGCTGTCGTAGACGAGGCCGTTGCCCACGCGGTCCTGCAGCGGAATTCGCCACCGCCAGCCCGCATGATGCGCGCTGGCCCGCGTGAACGGCGGCGGTGAACCGACAGCTTCGGTCTGGACAGCGAGCGCGCGGTCCGTCGTCAGCCAATGGTTCCAGTCCTCGAAGCCGGTCTCGAGCGCCTCTTCGATCAGCAAGCCGCGAAAGCCCGTGCAATCGATGAACAGCTCGCCCGCGATCGCCTCGCCGCTCTCCAGTTCGATCGCCTCGATGAAGCCATCGTCCGGCTTCAGCTTCACGCGCGCGATCTTGCCTTCGCGCCGGACGACGCCGAGCGCCTCGGCGTGGCGGCGCAGGAACCGGCCATAGGCAGTGGCGTCGAGGTGATAGGCGTAATTGAGCGGAGCGTCCTTGCCCCCCAGGAACTTGCCGGCCAGCGCCGCCCGATGCTCGAGGCAGTAATCGCCGAAGTCGGTGGCGAGACCATGCTCGCGGGCGTGCAGCCAGACATGGTGGAAATCCGCCAGCCAGTTCGAACGGCCGGTAATGCCGAAGGAATGGAAATAGCTCGCCCCTACCTGCTCCCAATCCTCGAACAGGATGCCGAGCTTGAAGCTTGCCTTGGTGGCCGCGACGAAGGCGCTTTCGTCCACCCCCACCAGCTCGTGGAAGCGCCGCGCGGTGGGGATCGTGGATTCACCCACGCCGACCGTGCCGATCTCGTCCGATTCCACCAGCGTGATGTCGAGCAGCGGGCCCAGGGTCTTGGCCAGCGCCGCCGCGACCGTCCACCCCGCCGTGCCCCCGCCCGCGATCACCACCCGCTTCATGCGTGGCCCGTCCGTCATGGTACCCTCCCTGTCCTTCAGCGGTTGAGCCGATTGAGGATTTTCGCCCGCAGCCGGCGCGCGCTCATGTCGTCGAGCGGCCCGAGCGGGCCGCGCGCCGATTCCGGCAGGTGCGCGCCGGCTCGCTCGGCCTGGCCGAAGACATAATAGTCGAACAGCGCCGCCCAGCCGCGCTTCTCGCTTTCGGGCCGGTCGCGCAGGCTCAGCAAGGCATGCAGCAGCGTCGTCTCCGGGGTGTCGAAATAAGCGGGCACGGGATTCCACCAATAGTTGATCATTGCGTTGAAGGCGTCGAGCGCCTCCACGTGGTGCCACCACAGTGCCGGGTAGAACAGCACGTCCCCTGGCTCGAGCTCGGCCACCTGGGCCGCCGCGAGCGCGTCGCCGAACCCCGGGAAGCGGGCGAAGTCGGGGTTGCGGAAATCGACCATGCTGACCACCTGGCCGCCGGGCGTGGGCTCGAGCGGGCCGGGATAGAGGTTGGCCACCTGCTCGGGCGGGAACAGGGTGAAGCGCCGCCGCCCGACCATGCAGCAGGCGAGATTGTTCGACATGTCGTAATGCGCTGTCGCGGTGGTGCGGTTGCCGATCCAGATGCTCACGAGCGGCGGGTTCCCCGCCGCCGCGGGAAGCGGAAGCCGGAGATCGTTTTCCTCGCGCAGCCCGGGCAGATAGGTGTCCACGTCGGTCGAGCCGACATAGAACGACGGAGCCTGCGGATCGTCGAGATGCGCCGCGACTTGCGCGAGATAGTCGTCCAGACGGACTCGCTCGGCCGCGAAATTCAGTCCGCGCAAATCCTTGTCGTAGAAATAGCGGCCGCCGATTTCAGGCTGTCCGGTATATCCGACGACCAGCTTGCCGGCATAGAAGCCGAGCAGATAGGCCATCGCCGTCTCGGGCCCCTGCCGCCCCGCGCTTACCAACGGCCAGTCGGCGGCCAGCCCCTTCAGCACGACAGGTCGGTCGCGCGCCAGCAATTCGTCGAGCGAGAGAGTGTCCGCGGTCATGCCCGCGATCGTCTCCACGGGCCGGGCGGCGATCGGCCCCGCGTCGGTCGCGCTCGCGTTCATGCCGGGGCTTGTTCCCCGGCCCGGTCGCGGCGCTTCAGCTCAATCAGCCGCGGGATATTGTCGAAGGACTGCGCGGCGGCGAAAAGCGGCCCCAGGAAGCCGGCGTCGTGGAGGCGGGAGAGCTGCGTGCCATCGAGCGCCGCCATGACTTCCCGATCCACCGTGAAGAAGTTGTCGAGGTCGTATCGGCGCTCGTCGCTCACCTCTATTTCGAGCTTGACCGGCTTGAGCAGCGCCAGCTCCTGCAAGGCGGCGTAGAATGACGGAGCCACGGCGATGCCGGCATAGGCCGTCCGCAGCGCCGCGGTGACGTGCTCCATGTAGGGGCTGTTGCCGCCATGCGGCAGGAACAGCGGCCGGCCCTCCGCGCGGCTGACGCGGGGATCGTCGAGATCGACATAGACCATCGGCTCGTGGCGAGTCTCGCCCTTGTCGCCCTGCTCCTGCATCACGATCGAGAACGGCCCGCGGCGCAGCGCCGCGGGAACGTATCGCGTGGTCCAGCCATCCGCTTCGAGAAACAGGTTTTCGCCCTTGTCCAGCCCGAGGAGGGCGACCGCGAAGATGCCGCCCTCCTCGTTGCGGCGGAAGAGGACCGGATATTCCCGCGCCGCCTCGACGAACTCGGTGGGAAAGACGATCGTCAGATTGACGGCGTCGGCAGCCGCCGCCCCGCCGTCGACGCGCACCTTCAGGTCGTGATGATCGACGTTGTTGAGCAAGGCCTTGGTCATAAGGTCCCGCGGCGGCCAGGCGTGGCGCGATCACCCATAGGTCACGAATATGTTTGCTGTCAGCCTCCCGAGGCGAGGGTCGTCTGACAGGGCCTGGGGGTGGGGGATCATCCCGGAATGCAGAAGGCAGGACCGATAGACCACCAGCCGGTCGAACTTCACGTCGACCTGCCCGGTCTTCTCGTAGTGAAGGGTGTCGCCGCTTATATAGCCGCCCGCCGATCCCGCGCCCGCCATCTCGCGGCCCCGCACTTCGGCGAACCGGCCCGCCCGGTCCGCGGTAATGGTCTCGAACCCGGTTTCGCGGTGGCGAAAGAATCCCGTGCCCCCGAAGCTTTCACCACAAAGATAGTGAAGCAGCGCGAACTGCAGGGCATCGGTGGTATCGATGTGCGGCACGCATTGCAGCGGTTCGAGATCCTCGGGCCGCTTCGTGACCAGCGAAAGGCGCGAGGTCGCGCCGATCTGCCGCAGGCCATCGAGACCGAACACCCGGCGCAAAGGCCTGTCGAGCGCGCCGGCAAGCGCGTTGACATATTCCGCGGGCGCCGGGGCCCCGAGTCCGGGGTAAAGGCGGTGGCCGGCGCCGTCCTCGCTGAAGCGCGCCCGCTCCACGG
Organism: Altererythrobacter sp.; assembly: GCA_016793865.1. Taxonomy (GTDB): domain Bacteria; phylum Pseudomonadota; class Alphaproteobacteria; order Sphingomonadales; family Sphingomonadaceae; genus Qipengyuania. Next base: position 206,104 of record JAEULJ010000003.1, on the reverse strand, counting down.
CCAGCTCCACCAGCGCCTGGGGGTGTTCCATGACGCCGTCGAAGACAAGCAGGGGCTCGCCTTCCCTGCCAAGCTGGGTCACGGTCCCGTGCGGGCGCCGCGCCAGTCGCAGGTCACACTGGGCGATCATCGGCGCGTCCTGGTCATCCTGCCTGCATAGCCTGGCCTCTTCACGGGGCAACTCCGAAGGGGCGCCTGCGCCAAGGGGCCGGGCGGGCCGCTCAGAGGGAAAAGGGCCGCCGCGGCGGCCCCTCCCATTCTTCCCGCCTTCGGTCAGAAGCGATAGCGGGCGCCGAACAGCAGCCGTGGCCTGAGCTCCTGGACGAAGAACGTCTGGTTGTTGGAACGGCCGTAGGTCCGCACCGACTCGCCGAGCAGGTTGATGCCCTCGAACGAAATCGCGATCCGTTCGGTGATGTCCCAGCTCAGGTTGAAGTCCACCGTGGCGAACGGCGCGAAGTAGACCGGATTGCGGTCCGCCGCACCGCCGCGGCCCAGCTCGGCGAGGTACTCGTCGCGCCAGTTGTAGGTCAGGCGGGCCGAAACGCCGTGGTTGTCATAGATGAGCGAGGCGTTGGCGCTGTCGGAGAGGCCGAAGAGCGCGAACTGCTCGACCGATGGCGGCGCCAGATTGTCGATCGCAACGTCGCCACGGACCAGCGTGTAGGACGCCGACACACCGATGCCGGTGTTGCCGAAGAAGTGCTGGAACGCGAACTCCGCGCCGTAGATCTTCGCTTCGCGATTGTTCACCGGCGTGGTGATCGAAAAATTGGTCAGCGGGTCGTTGGCATCGGGCGTGATATCGACCTGGTCCGACAGCGTGTTGAAGTAGTCGAAGTTCACGCTGGTGCCGGTGGAGTTCGCCCTGATATCCGCGTCGGTCTGGGCGACATTGCCGTTGTTCTGGATCAGCCGCGCGGTGTAGCTGAACAGGTTGACGTCCGACTGGTCGAGATTGAGCCGGGTCAGCGCGGCGCGGGCGGTGCCAGACCGCGAGCCGGCGGTGGCCGCGGTGGCGTCACGCAGGCCGAACAGATTGCCCGTGGTGATGCCCGTGCCGATGAAGTTGCGGACGCGTTTCTCGAAGAAGCCCGCCGAGATATAGCTGGATGGCTTGTAATACCATTCCAGCGAAGCGTCGAAGTTGTCCGAGATCAGGGGTTGGAGACCGGGGTTGCCGGTCGTGCCGTTTGGTTGACCGCCATAGGTCGTGGCGCGGCTGCCCGCCCCGGCAGTCTGGGCCACGAACAGGTCCCCGTAGCCCGGCCGCGCGATGGTGCGGCTGAAGGACAGCCGGGCCACCACATTGTCGACCGGAGTGATGCGGAAATCGACCGAAGGCAGCAGGTTGTCGTACTCGCCTTGTCCTTCGACAGGCGAGAAGTTCGCCGCGATCGCGCGCGTGAAGTCATTGTCCGACGTCCAGATGATCGCCGTGGGCGCGCGGACGAGCGAGGTCGATTTCACCTTCGTCTGCTCGTAACGCACTCCGAGCAACAAGCCGGCGTCCCGCCCTGCGATCTGGCCCTTCCAGTCAAGCTGGGTATAGGCTGCGGCGATCTGCTCCTCGACGGTATTGTCGTCCTGGCCCGTCGTGCGGAACGCACGGTTCGATCCGAGCGTGCCGTTGTCAGCCAGCGCCTGGTAGATGGGCGAGAACACGTTGAACAGATCGACTGCGTTGCCGCGAAACGCGACGAGGCCCGGCCCCGTCACGCCCGGATCGAAGTCCTTGAACTTGCAGACAAGGCAGAAGGTCTTGACCAGATTGCCGGCTTGAGCCGCAACCTCGCCAGGATTGCTGATGCCCCAGTCGCCGAGCACCTGTTCGGTCTGCGTACGGCGGCTCTGCATGCGCGAATCAATGTAGCTGGCGCCCAGGTTGACGCGGACGTTGTCGTCCACATCCCAGCCGAGGTCGACCTTGAGCTGGTTGATGCGCTGGTCTTGACGCGCGATGTTGGTGCGCGCGACCTGCGTGCCGAGATCCGCAGCATCGTTTACCCGGTTGCAGTTGGGTCGGGGTCCGGTGGTGTCGAGACAGTCGTTGAGCGTCCAGTTCACCTTCGGGAAACCGTTCGACCAGTCCATCTCCTGCGCGAACACGGTCGGCACGCCCATCGAAAACAGCGTCGAGCTGGCGCCGTTGGGAGCGTTCGGGCTCGAGCTGCCCTTCGAATGCTGGCCATCGATCGTCAGCAGGAAGTCGTCGCCGAGTTCCCAGGCCAGATTGAGGCCGTATTGCTCCAGCCTGTCCTTGGTGGCGCGATACTGCTGCTCGTAGCCGCTGTCCTTGGTGGTGGGCACGGCCTGCGAGATGAACGTCGTGGTAGCCACCGCGCTGTCGTCGAATGTGACCACGCCGAACGGGCGATTGAGCCAGTTGGTCTGATCCTGCCGCGCCTCGGACTGCGTGTTCTGCGCGTAGAGCGCGTCGGCGGTAATGGTGATCGTCTCGGTCGGCCGGAACTGAACCACGGCCGCGCCATTGATGCGCTCGCGCTGCGATTCGGACCAGTGATAGCGCGCGTCGTTCGGTACTGCGACCAGGGTGCCCGAGGGCGGCGCATTTTTCACGACCGTGCTGGAATTGACGAAGTTCTGGCTGAGGAACTCGTCGATGGTGCGGATGTTCCATGCGTTGGAGGTGGCGCTCGGCGCCGTCGAATTGCGCTTCTGGTAGCTTCCGAACAGCGAAATCCCGAAGGTTTCCGCGTCATTGGCCCAGCTCACCAGTCCGGAAGCTTCCGGGGTGATCTTCGCAAGTCCGTCCTCGCTGTCGTTGACGCTGAGGTCGTAGACCGCCTTGGCGCCGATCGAGCCCTTGAAGCCACCGCCCCCGTCGAGCGGCCGCCGGGTCACGACATTGATCGTCGCGCCGATCCCGCCGGTCGGGACATTGGCGCGGCCGGTCTTGTAAACCTCGAGAGTGCGGACGCCTTCCGAAGCCAGATTGCCGAAATCGAACGAGCGGCCGGTGGCGGTCGCAAAGTCGACGCTCTGGTCGCCGCCGATGCCCACCAGATTGGTGGCGGGGAGCTGGCGCCCGTTATAGGTGACGAGGTTGAAGCCGGCACCGAAGCCGCGGACGGTGACCTCGGAGCCCTCGCCATTGACGCGGTTGATCGACACGCCCGTCACGCGCTGCAGCGATTCGGCGAGGTTGGTGTCGGGGAACTTGCCGATGTCTTCCGCCGAAATGGCGTCCACCACGCCGGAAGCGGTGCGCTTGATGTCCAGCGAGCGGTCGAGGCTGGCGCGGATGCCGGTGACGACGATGGCATTGTCATCGACCTGATCCGCGGGCGGAGGAGTTTCCTGCGCAAGGGCCGGGCCGGCCATGCAGGCAAGCGTCAACAGCGACGCGCCTGCTTTCCATGCGATCGAGGTTCCGACCGACGCCCGAGGCGCCGATGCGACGCTAAGCTCTGATTTTGACATTTCCTCGCCCATCTCCCTGCGCCACTTTCTGGCTGCATCCGCGCCCCAAACGTTCATCGTCATGGTAGCGCTATCATTATGACTATCGAATTTGAAAGTTCCTGTCAACGCTGTCTCCGCAACAGCCCATTTGTTGCGCCGGATACTGACCTGAGAAGAAATGGTCATTTGCGATAGCGCTACCATGCCCTGAAATTGTTGACCTTTGCGATTGATCGCGAGGATCACATGCAGCCGCCCTCGCGACGGGCAAAGGTGCCGCGTCCTCTCGTCACGAACGATCGGGGAAAAAGACGTTCCGCAGGTCGTCGTACCATGGGCCGAAGGGGTCGAAGGCAGGGTCGGCAGCGCCGATCGGTGCCTGAACGCGTGGGGCGTGGATGCCGCTTTCCAGCCGGTTGCCGGCCCGTCGTCAAACAGACTGTTGGTAGCGGAGGAGGGACTCGGTCGATCCCCCTGACAGGGGTCCCTACTTTCCGACTGCTCGATCAGCCAATATGATCAGCCCTCGCATTCGACTGGATCAGCCTTACGGTAAGGCAGGTATATCCCATCGCGGGCGAGCATGGTGAACTGCCGCAACGCGTTCTCGTCGAACACGCCGTAAGAGCGGCCATCAACCTCATGGAAGAAGTCCATGAACCAACCGATGCCCGGTGGGCGGATCGAGTAGATATAGCCTGTTTGGGTAGGGTTTGCCTCGATGGGAGCATCCGCCGTCAGCGCGATGCCCGTTTTATGCCGCTCCAGATGAAACCCGATGCGGATCGGGGCAGACTGGTGGATGATCATGCCTCGTGCGTCCAGTGAGATCGGCGGCGCATTGGCAGTCGTATAGCAGCCAAACGCTTTGCCGTTCGCCGGGGGCGGTCGCGTCGGGCGCATGGTCATGTAGATGACCGCGCCGATCATAGCGACGACGAACACCCCATAGGCTACCCGGAAAGCCCGCTCGTAATCCGCTCCACCCTGATAGCTCATCCCTTGCTCAACAACTTCACTGGCCGACCTCCTTCAAGCCGCGAGCGCACGGTAAACGCTTGTGCGTCCAATGCCGAGCAGCCCAGCAATCTCGGTGGGGCTGATGCCCTGACCGTGCAGCTTGCGCACCTTGGCGTAATCGATGCTGGCGGATCGACCCTTGTAGCGCCCCTCCTGCTTCGCACGGGCGATGCCCTCCGCTTGCCGCTCGGCGCGCAGGTCCGCCTCGAACGCCGCAACTGCGCCAAGAATGGACAGGGTGAGTTTGCCGGTGGGCGTAGTGGTGTCCACGCCCACCTGTGCGAGACAGCGGAAGCCGACGCCCTTCGCCTCCAAGGTGCCGAGCAGGTTGTGGAGGTCCTGCGTCGAACGGGCGAAGCGGTCGAGCCGCGACACGACGATGATGTCGCCCGCGCGCGCGGCCTTCATCGCGTCGTGAAGGGCCTCGCGATCAGCCGCCTGCCGACCGGACTTCTTCTCGCTGTAGATTTGCTCGCAACCGGCAGCGCGAAGCGCCTCCTCCTGAACGGTGAGGTCCTGCCCCGTGCTGCTCACCCTCGCGTAGCCGATCAACATCGCGCTGTTCCATATAACCTAAAGACCCTATCGGTATGTCCCGAAAGGGTCTCGATGTCAAGCTATTCGGAACAGATTTGGCCCCCGAACCGTGCACCTGTTCAGGTATACCCTGCGGGACGCGATCACCTCGGCGAGTTCAGCTTCGCCTTGGCGGCTTGTTCCGACTGGTTAGCGGTTCGCAATGTGTCCTGATATTTCTGGGCAGCAGCGCTCTTCTTGCGTCGTGCGTTGTCGATCTGTTGGCTCGCCTTCAATCGCTTCTGTGCTGCCTTTATGGCTTCGTCCGCTATGGACTCGATGATGTCTTTGTATCTCATGTCCTTCTCCTTTGGGCATTACTCTCCATTGCCCTCCTGACGGAGAGCGCTGGCGTCCGGTGATTTCACGGCGATCTGGGCCCTGCTGGTAGCAACAGACGACGGTCGAACGGCGAGGTCGGTTGTCAGGCCGACAGCGGCAGCATGACGACTCGGTCGGTGTCGTCGGTCTGCCAGACATCCTTGAAGGTGTAGCTGTGCCACCCCTTCGCGCCGTGGATCGGCTCCACCACGCATGTTCCGCTGGCGACCAGCGTCCGCCAGATGTTCCGATTCGGGCCGCGCCGCTTCTCCCCGGCGAACAGTCCCTCGAACTTCGACCAGTCATCCGGGGCGACCTTGAAGGCCCCGTGAATATGGCCCGTCAGCAACGAACCCTCTACAATGCCCACCGCTGGTGTCTGGCGCGCGCGGTTCTGGGCGAGGTTGAACCCGCGCCCGATCAGGCGGCGCTGAACCAGCATGTGCGCCTTGACGAACAGGCGATGAAGTGCGGCGACCGACTTCGTGAAGTTGGCGTCGTTGGGTTTGAAGGTGATGGCGTGGGTGAAGTCCTGATCGGAGAGAAAGTTCAGCCAGTTCGTCTTTAAGGTTGTTGTGGGCATGACTTTAAAATACCAGATGCCATCCCGCGCTTTCAATAAATCAATCTGCGCTTTGTGCTGATTTATTTATAGCCGAGAACTGGTCCGCCCTGTCAGGATCAGGGCATGGATCACTCTAACCACACAGACAAACACAACGAGGCGCGACGCGAGTTCGTGCGCGACCTCGCACGAGCACTTGCGAAGATCATCGCCGCCGCCGACTATGCTGCCGAGGCCGCAGGTCTGGAGTCGAGTTCATGATGCCCGCCATCGGCGCGATCTACGCGCGCTACAGTTCGGACCTTCAGGACGAGACATCCATCGCCGACCAGATTGGCCTGTCGGAGCGGCGCGCTGCTGCGAACGGGCATAGCCTGCCCGAAGCGAACCGCTTCACCGACTACGCGAAGAGCGGCGCATCGGTCCTGCTGCGCGACGGCTACAACACGATGATGAAGGCCGCATACGACGGCGACTTCACCGTCCTGTATATCGAAAATGTCTCCCGCCTGTCGCGGAACAACGGCGATGTCCAGAAGGCCATCGAGCACCTGACCTTCCTCGGCATCACCGTCATCGAGGCGGCAACGAACACCGTGCTCGACCCGATGGGCGCGGCGGTGAAGGGGCTGGTGGCGCACCTCACCCGCGAGCAGACTGCGCAGATGGTGCGGCGCGGTCTGGACGGCATCGTCCGCAACGGCTTCACGGCGGGAGGCCGCGCCTACGGCTACCAGTCGGCACCGCGACACGCGCATGAGAAGCGGCGTGGCGGCATCCTCCTGATCGTCGAGGATCAGGCGCGGATCATCATCGAGATTTTCGAGCGCTATGCGGCGGGCGAAACCCCGCGCGCCATCGCAGCCGACCTCAACGAGCGCGGGGTGAAACCGCCACGCGGGAGCCGTTGGGCAGCGTCGTGTATTCACGGCGAGGCGGCACGCGGCAGCGGCATTCTGAACAACGAACTCTATGTCGGTCGCATCGTCTGGAACAAGAGCCGGATGGTTGTGAACCCGAACACCGGCAAGCGCGTCTCCCGGCGCAACGACGCGGGGGAATGGGTGCGCGCCGAGGCCGAGCATCTGCGCATCGTATCGCACGACCTGTGGGACGCTGTAGCGGCTCGCAAGGCGAAGAAGCGGCAGGAGCCGCCCCAGCGTGCCCGCGCCGCCAAGCGAGTATTCAGCGGGCTGCTGCGCTGCGGTGCCTGCGGCAGCGGGATGTCCACCAAAGGCGCGGACAAGACGGGCCGCACGCGGTTCCAGTGCTCGCGACACAAGGAGAGCGGCGATTGCGCAGACCCGCGTAGCTACTACATCGACGAGGTTGAAGCGCGGGTGCTCGGCCTCCTCCGGCGCGAACTTCAGGAACCAGACGCGATCCGCGACTTCCTCGACGCATACGAGGCAGAGATGAAGCGGCTGCGGATGTCTTCGACCACGCAGCGCGCGTGTCTGGAGGCGGACCTCGTGAACGCGACGGCTCGGGTTAATCGTCTAAACGATCTGCTGATGGATGGCATCGGAGATCGCGTCCGAATCAACGATGAACTTCAGGTTGTGCTGATCCGCGAGAACGAGTTGAAGCACCGACTGGCAGCGATGGCTACGCCCAGCGTTGTGGTGCTCCACCCCGGCGCGCGCGAACGTTATCTAACCGCTGTTGCCCGCCTTCATGAAACGCTTGGCAGCGACGGCGACTCGGAAGCGGCCAAGGTCGTGCGCGAAGTGATCGAAACGGTGGTGCTTCACCCGGCTGGCGCGTCGCGTAACCGCCATACTCCGCCGCCCAAGATCGAGATCATCGGGCGGCTGGAGGCCTTAATCGGCCAGCGCTTCCTGTTTCCGGGTGATGTGGGGGACAACGAAGCAGCAGCTTCACTGTCCCCGCCACATCGCCTCGCGAGCGGTTCCAGCCGATCCCCCGCTGTCGGGGGGAAGGCTGGTAGCGGAGGAGGGACTCGAACCCCCGACACGCGGATTATGATTCCGCTGCTCTAACCGGCTGAGCTACTCCGCCCCGGCGGGCGCTGCGGCGCGGCGCGCCGCGACCTGCGAAGGCGGCGCGTTTAGGGCGGGCGAGCCGAGCGGTCAATGCGCCAAATTGCCGCGCCCGCCGAGAGAATGCGGGGAGCGCGTTCCGGTTACTGCGTCACGGTCACCAGGTGGCGCATCAGCCGGCGCGCCGAGCGCCAGATCGCTTCGCGCCCGGACCGGCCGATCATGTCGCGGGCGAAGGTGTCGAAGCGTCCGCGGTCGTTGCGCGCCGCGGCTGTGGCCAGATCCACCAGCAGCATCTCATCATAGCTGAACGACGCATCGCAGGGATGATGGAGCGCGATCGGATCGGGCCAGGCGCGGCCGGCTTCGTCCATGAACACCCGGAATCCGCGCAACGCGCCCGGGCCGCCCAGATAGCGCGCCAGCCCTTCCGCCGGACAGTTTCCCGAGGCGCGGGCCATGTGGGCGTAGCGCATGGCGCATACCAGTCGCGCGTGGACCGGCGGAACGCTCCTGAGATCGGGCGTGGCGGCGAGCAGCGAGAGGTCAAAAGCCATGGGCGTTGGCCTGGGGCGCGGACGCCGGCTCGAACGGGCAGACCAGCGGCCCCGTGGTGCCCGCATTGCCGCCATCGCCAAGGCCAAAGGCGTTTCGGACGGCGAGCGCTGTCCAGCACAGTGCCGAGGGAAGGCCGTGAGGAACCGCCGTGCTGGTTAGCGTGCCGCCGGCCTCCGGCGCCAGCAGCACGAGGCGCAGCAGAGCTTCCTCGTCGGGTGACAGGCGTCGGCTACAACAGCTTTCCGCCGCGAGCGGGCGGCCGAGCCTGCCTTCGACCAGCGAGAAGAAGCCGGCGGCCGCTGGCACCGTTTCCGCCGGCAGAAGCAGGCGTGGCACCAGCTCGCCCATGGCTGCGAGCTCGTCCAGGCCCTGGGCCCGGCTGACCGCCCACAGGCGAAACAGGCGGACAAAGGCCCGTTGTGCGAATAGCTCCCGCCCGATCGGCATGACTGCTCTCCTGCGCTGCCTCTCCTAACTACTGCGAGTAATTCGCAATAGCAAGTGCGACTGATCGTGGCGTGGGGATAACCTGCACTCCCGGTCCCGATAATGCGTGAGCGGGGCGAGGGAGGGACAGTGACCGGGAGGCGCCGCCTCAGCCGATCAGGCGGCGCAGCACGCGACGGTCGCGCAGGATTTCGCGAGCGGCGTTGTGCCCCGGTGCCCCGGTCACCCCGCCACCCGGGTGTGCGCCCGATCCGCACAGGTAGAGGCCGGCGATGGGCGAGCGATAGTCGCCGTGGCCCAGCACCGGCCGCGCCGCCCAGAGCTGATCGAGGCTCATCCGGCCGTGGAAGATGTCGCCGCCCACCAGGCCGAACTTGCGCTCGAGATCGAGCGGGGAGTGAATCTGCCGGGCGATCACGCTGGCCCGGAAATTGGGCGCGTGAGCGGTGACGGTGTCCACGATCAGGTCCGCCGCCTCCTCGCGGTGAAGATCCCAGTCCACCGCCGGGTCGAACTGCTGGCAGAACAGGCTCGCGACATGTGCGCCAGCGGGGGCGAGGCTGTCATCCATCGTGCTGGGGATCAGCATCTCCACCACCGGACGGCGCGACCAGCCGTGGCGGCGGGCATCGTCGAAGGCGGTGTCCATGTAGTCCATCCCCGGCGCGATCACGATGCCGGCGCCGTGGTGCTCGGCCTGCGCCTTGCCTGGCAGGACGGTGAAATCGGGCAGCTCGCTCAGCGCCACATTCATGCGGAAGGTGCCGCTGCCTGTGCGGAATGCGGCCATCCGCTGGCGGAAATCGAGCGGCAGGTCGGCCGCATCGACCATGTGGCGATAGAGCAGGGCGGGGCCGACATTCGCGGCCACGATCCGCGCCGCGATCTCCTCGCCGCCCTCGAGCCTCAACCCGGCCGCGCGCTTGCCATCCACCAGCACGCGCTCGACGGGCGCCCCAAGGCTGATCTCGACCCCGGCATCGCGGCAGGCCCCTTCCATCGCCCGGGTGATCGCGCCCATGCCGCCGATCGCATGGCCCCAGGCACCCGGCTTGCCATTTACCTCGCCGAAGACGTGATGAAGCAGCACATAGGCGCTGCCGGGTGTGGAGACCCCCGCGAAATTACCGACCACCGCATCGAAGGCGAAGGCGCTCTTGATGCGATCGTCATCGAACCAGCCATCGAGGAATTCGCGCGCCGACCGCGTGAAGATGGCCAGAAGGTCGCGCTGCGTCGCGATGTCCAGCTTCGCGATCGGCCAGCCTTGCCGCGCGCCGGACACGAGCGCCGCCAGCCCGCCGCCGGCGTTGGGAGGGGTCTTGAGCGCAAGATCGCGCAGCACCTGCGTCACCCGGCCGAGCGCGGCGTCGTAAGCCGGATAGGCAGCCGCATCGGCGGCGTTGAAGCGGGCGAATTCCGCCTGCGTGCACGCCGATCCGCCGCCCAGCTTGAGGTAATCATCCTCGAACGGAAGGAAGTTGGCGAGGGGGCGCTCGACGATGCGCAGACCCCTCGCGTGCAGGCCCATGTCGGCGATGATCCGGGGTTGCAGCAGGCTGACTGTGTAGCTGGCGGTCGAATTGCGAAATCCCGGTGCGAATTCCTCGGTCACCGCCGCGCCGCCCACGATCTCGCGTCGCTCCAGGACGCGAACCTTCAGCCCGGCCCGCGCCAGGTAGAAGGCGCAGACGAGGCCGTTGTGTCCACCGCCGACGATCAGCGCATCATACCGCTCCATCGCATGGCTCTACGCCGCTGCCGGGCGGGTGGGGAAGGGCTATTGCGAAGCGGCGGAGCGTGAAGGGGGATTGAGCAGGGCGGCCGCCAGGAATGCCCATCCGGCGCCGCCCAGCCATCCGGCGACCACATCGCTGGGGTAGTGCACGCCCAGCAGCACACGGCTCCAGGCGATGAGCGCCGATAGCGCCATCGCCGTGCCGACGAGCGCGTAGCGCGCCGCCCTGCTCCGGCTCAAGCAAGCGAAGGCCAAGGCCATGCCGATATAGACCATGGCGCTGGCGAAGGCGTGGGCGCTCGGGAAGCTGAGGCCGGAAACCGGGGTGAGGTGCGGGACCAGATCGGGCCTTTCCCGGCCGATCAGGGCCTTCATGGCGTTGTTGAGACCCCAGCCGAGAGCCACCGTCATTCCCAGCAGCACGGCCTCGCGCCGCAGTCGCAGGAACAGCAGCGCGACGATTGCGGCTATCGCGGCGAGGGTGGTCAACAGCACGCCCCCGAGCGCGGTCACATCGCGAATCGCTTCCAGGAGATAGGCCGGCGCCCGCGTGGTGAAGCCGGGACCATCGCGGAACCATGTCAGCCCCGCCCGGTCCATCGCTGCGGTTCGCTGGTCGAGCACCGCCCAGATCATCGCGCCCCAGCCGGCCCAGCACGGCAATGCCACCGCGATCGCCTTCTGGCGGTCGATCGGGACACCCCGCTCGGGCGGGAGCAGGCTTTCGCCCGCTGGAGGCACCTCCCGGGGCTTCACGGGGCCGAAACGGAGAGAATTGGCATCGGCTCCAGAACCCGGCGTGCGATCATGGCGTTCCCATCGACGATCGGAGGCGGCAGGCCGCCGCAGGCTGGCTCGTGCATTTGGCGCCCGTTCCAGCCCGGACACCGATCGCTCGCCGGCCGGCATCCAACCCGATGTCTCCTGCTCGGCAGGGCATAGGTGAAACGGGCGCTGGACGCACGGGCCGACTGACGGCGTAAAGCAGATGAGTGGCGCGCAAAGCAAATGGGGCCGGCATTTCTGCCGACCCCACTCTCACCGATGCGTGGCCAGCTCCGAAGAGCCGAACTTGGCATCCGATGTCTCGCCATCACTCCACGCCGAAGCGCGGAAATCAGGGTCTGTCACCGGCGCTCGCACCGGCATCCGGAACCATCCTCCGGCGGGCTCCTTTGAAAGTGCGCCGGGCCGAAGCCCTCGCTTCCTTCGCGGATCCTGCCATCAACAGCAGCTCCGAGGTCGGATACCGCTAGCCGGTCCCTCGAGCGGTTGCGCCTGCTCCGGCCCGAAGACCTTCGCGAGACACCCCCATCGGGCGCCGACCGGGCAATCCGGCCCATGACAAGACGTTTGCGCACTTCCTTCAACATGTTCCACCGTCAGGCCGAAGCCGTCAGCGATGGATCACTCCAGATGTGCGTGGACAGGTCTTGCCACGTCATCCCGGACTAGAGTTTCCGTTGCTTATCAGGCCGTTAGACCTTCAAAACCCGGAGAGGCTCTGCCCCGTTCCGATGAGTTGAAGCTGCACCCCGAGGTCCGATTCGACAAGCTTGCAAGCCCCCGCTTTTCCACTTTCCCCGCTTTTCGCTGTGGATGAGAGTGGATAAGTCATCATTCTGTCGCAAACTTTCGTCGCGCAACAATGTTGCGAATCAGCGGTCCCTCCGCGCCAGAAGGCGAAGGCGCAGGGCGTTGAGCTTGATGAATCCCTCGGCATCCTTCTGATCGTAGGCGCCGGCGTCGTCCTCGAAGGTGACATGGGCTTCGGAATAGAGCGAATGCGCCGATTTCCGACCGACAACGCTGGCCTGGCCCTTGTAGAGCTTGAGCCGAACAGTCCCGGCGACCTTTTCCTGGCTCAGATCGCAGGCGGCCTGGATCATCGCCCGCTCGGGGCTGAACCACAGGCCGTTGTAGACCAGCTCGGCATAGCGCGGCATCAGCTCGTCCTTGAGGTGCGCGGCGCCGCGATCGAGGGTGATCTGCTCGATCCCACGATGGGCGCGGGCGTAAATCTCGCCGCCCGGCGTCTCGTACATTCCGCGGCTCTTCATGCCCACGAAGCGGTTCTCGACCAAGTCGAGCCGGCCGATACCGTGCTTGCGGCCCAGTTCGTTGAGTGCGGTCAGCAGCGCCGCCGGGCTCATCGCCTCGCCGTTCAGCGCCACACCGTCTCCGCGTTCGAACTCCAGCGTGATATACTCGGCTTCGTCAGGCGCATCCTCGGGATCGACCGTGCGCGAATAGACGTAGTCGGGCGTTTCCTGCCACGGATCCTCGAGCACCTTGCCCTCGGAGGAGGTGTGGAGGAGATTGGCATCGGTCGAGAAGGGGCTCTCGCCGCGCTTGTCGCGCGGCACCTGGATCTGGTGGGCCTCGGCCCAGGCGATCAGGGCGGTGCGGCTGGCGAGATCCCACTCGCGCCACGGCGCGATCACGCGGATGTCGGGGTCGAGCGCATAGGCGGAAAGCTCGAAACGGACCTGATCGTTGCCCTTGCCGGTCGCGCCGTGGGCGATGGCGTCGGCGCCGGTCTCATGCGCGATCTCGACCAGCCGCTTGGAGATCAGCGGCCGCGCGATGCTGGTGCCCAGCAGGTAATCGCCCTCGTAGCGCGCATTCATCCGCATCATCGGGAACACGAAGTCGCGCACGAACTCCTCGCGCAGGTCCTCGATGAAGATGTGCTTGTCCGGAATGCCCATCGCCCGCGCCTTGTCGCGCGCGGGGCCGAGTTCCTCGCCCTGGCCCAGGTCGGCGGTGAAGGTGACCACTTCCAGTCCGCGCTCCACCTCCAGCCACTTGGCGATCACCGAGGTATCGAGCCCGCCGGAATAAGCGAGGACGACGCGCTTGATGGCAGGCTCGGCGGGCATCGGGGATTTCCTTGGCTTGGGGGAAGGCGGCGCGCGCCTATCAGCCCGGGACGGTGCGGGCAATTGCTTAGGAGCCGGATCGTGCGCCTCGGAGCGCCCGATTGCGCCGCTCGCTATTCGGCCGCCTCGCGCAACTCGGGGTCGAGGCTCCATGCCGGTGCCGGCTGCGCGGCGCGCAGCCGGGCTGCTTCCTGCTCGATCCATTCGCGCGTCATAGGGATCGCGGCCCGGTCCTTCACGTAGAGAAGCTGCCAGTTGACCATCTTGCCGTAACGGAAGCTCTGTTCCGCTCCGGCGAGATAGAACAGCCACATGCGATAGAACTGCTCGTCATAGAGGCTGACGATCTCCTCGCGGTGCAGCACGGTGCGGCGATACCATTCCGCCAGGGTGAGGCTGTAGTGGAAGCGCATTCCCTCCACGTCCATCACCTGCCAGCCGGCCTTCTCGCTCTGGGTCACCAGTTCCGACAGGGCGGGGATGTAGCCTCCGGGGAAGATGTACTTGCGCGTCCATGCGTCGGTATGTCCGGGCGGGCCGGCGCGGCCGCAGCAATGGCTCAGCATCACCCCGTCGCTGGCCAGCAGGCGGTTGGTATGGGCGTAGAATTCGGGATAGTGGACGGTGCCGACATGCTCGAGCAGCCCGACCGAGCTTATCCGGTCGAAGCGACCGGTTACGTCGCGGTAGTCCATCAGGTGGAACTTCACCCGGTCGGCCAGCCCCTCGGCCGCCGCGCGTTCCTGGCAGAAGGCGATCTGATCGGGCGCCAGCGCCACGCCCGTCACCTCGACATCGTAGTGCCGGGCCAGGAACAGCGCGAACCCGCCCCAGCCGCAGCCGATGTCGAGCACGCGCTGGCCGGGCTGGATATACATCTTGGCGGCCAGATGCGCCTTCTTGTCCACCTGCGCCTGTTCCAGGCTGACATCCTCGCGCCGGTGATAGCCCATCGTGTACTGGCGGTCCTCGTCGAGGAACAGCTCGTAGAGGCGGCGCGTGAGGTTATAGGTGTGCTCGGCGTTCTTGCGCGCCCGCCCGCGCGGGTTGAAGCCATCGGCAGTCGCCAGCAGCTTTTCGCTCAACTTGCGCAGCGGGCCCTGGGCCTTCATCGCACCATCCCCGCTGGCCGCAAGGTCATGGGCATTGGCGTTCTGCGAAAACAGCAGGATCAGGTCGCGAATATCGTGCGGCGGCTCGACCACCAGCCAGCCCCACATGAACGCCTCGCCCGCGCCGACCTGGGGGTGGCGGGCGATGTGACCCGACGCCTTGCGATCGGTCAGGCGGATGCGGATCGGTTCAGCCGTGGTGCCGCCCTCGCCGTAGCGATAGGTCTTGCCGTCGTGGTCGGTTACCATCAGCGCCCCGCGCGCGATGACCTTCCCGAGAAGTTTGTCGAGTAGCCACATGCGCCGGAATTCCCCTGCCGATTGCAATCTCGTGTCCGGTTTGACGCGATGGGCGTGCAAGTCAACGCGAGACCGCGCGATGATGTGCATGCCTGGCACTGCGACGTCCGGCCCAAGGGCTAGATGCCGGCATACCACTGATAGCCGCGATCCTCCCAATGGCCGCCCCTGCCGCCCCCGATCCCGTCGAGGCTGGAAACCATCTCGATCCCGGTCAGATATTTGGCGTGCTTGTAGCCGAGCTGGCGTTCGATCCGCATCCGCAGCGGCGCGCCGTTCCTGACCGGGAGCGGCGCCCCGTTCAGGCTGTGCGCGACGATGGTTTGCGGGTGCCGCGCATCCACCAGATCGACGCTCTCGTAATACATCGCGCCGTCCAGTTCGTCGGCGCAGCGGAAGACGGCAAAGCGCGCGGCGGGCAACACGCCGGCGGCGTCGAGCAGAGCGGCAAGCTGCGGACCGGTCCATTCCCCGATCGCGCTCCAGCCTTCCACGCAGTCGTGACGGGTGATCTGGGTGCGCTGGGGCAAGGCGCGTAGCTCCGCGAGTGACAGCTCCAGCGGGCGCTCGACCAGTCCGGTCACCCGCAGACGCCAATCGGCGAAGCCGGCCGCCAGATGCGCCTGGTAATCGCCATTGGTGGGATTGATGGTCCCGTTACCACGGAAGAACGGCGAGATGTCCGCGCGGGTGAACTCGGGCGCGAGCGCGCCGGGCGGGTTGAGCGCACGCTGTGCGGTCTTGTGCCAACCTTCCGCCGCGCGGAGCAGGTCGCCGCCCCGGGCGCTTTGAGCGATACGGTCGCAGCCTGCCAGAAAGCCGGCGAAGCCGGCGGCGAGAAAGCCCCTACGCCGCATCGCGCCGCCCCCCTGTCACCATGTCGCGCAACTGCCGCCAGGGGTTTGTCAGCAGCACCAGCGCGATGTGAACCACGAAGAATGCGAACAGCCCCCAGGCGAGGATGAAATGCAGCGACCGCGCCGACTGCCGCCCGCCCACAAGCTCCACCAGCCAGCCGAAGCTCGGCCCCATACCGGGGCTGATCGCGATCCCGGTGGCTATCATGCCGGGCAGCACCACCCCGAGCACGAGCCCATAGGACAGCCGCTGGAGGAAATTGTAGCGCCCGCGCGCGTGTCCCGCGTGGTCGAAATCGAGCCGCAGGTGCGCCCGCACATCGGCCAGCACCGCGCGCGGTCGCCAGTCGCGGCGGTTCGTCGCGATGTCGCGCGCGAAATGGCGGTTAGCCAGCATCGCGATCCACGCGAACAGCAGCAGCAGCGCGAAGGGCCATGCCGCCAGCAGGTGCCAGGCGCGCGCCTGCGCCAGGCTGTAACGGCCCGGGATCGTCATCCATTCCGGGAAGCGGGGCAGGGCGATCCAGGCATGTTCCGGCGCGAACCCCCATTCGCCCCAATAGAGCCAGGGATGCGCGTTGGAGATATTGAGGCCCGACATGAACAGCACCACTAGGCAGGGCAGGCTTAGCCAGTGCCACAGCCGCGTGGTGAGCGTATGCCGTCTCATGCCGGGACTTGCTCGCGGGCGAGGTAGATGACGTCGCGGGGCTGGTCGAGCAGGTGCTGGCCGCTGTCGACGAACAGCGTCTGGCCGCTCGCCAGCCAGCCCTGCGCCAGGAACAGCGCCGCCTCGGCAACTTCGGCGGCTTCAGTCTTGCGCTCGAGCAGGTTGAGGCGGTGCGAAACCTCGGCCTCGGCCTCGCTCTGGTCGTGGCTTGGCAGGATGGCGCCGGGTGCCAGACCATATATGCGGTCGCGAGGGTTGCGGCGGGCCTTGCTCAGCATGGCGACTGTGGCGGCGAGCGCGTGCTTGCTCATGGTGTAGCTGAAGAAATCGGGGTTCGGGTTGGCTATTTTCTGGTCGGTGACCTGGATCACGCGGCGCCCACCGCCGGCCCGCGCCAGGGCGAGGAAGCGCTGCGCCATCAGCGCGGGCGTGCGCGCGTTGATCGCCATGACCCGCTGGTTGACCGCGGGATCGAGGCCGGCGGCATCGTCGTTCTCGAACACGCTCGCGCTGTTGATGAGGACGCGCCAATCGTCGAGGCGGGCGGCGAGCCCTTCGATCATCGCTGCCGAGGCGAGGGTGTCTGCAAGGTCGCAGCTCACGGTTTCGGCCGATTCGAGCTCGCCAGCAAGCGCCTCCGCCTCCGTGTGGGAACTGCCGTGGTGGAGCACGACATGCCATCCGGCGGCGCCGAAGCGACGCGCAATCGCCGCGCCGATGCGCTTGGCACCTCCGGTGATCAGGACGGCCGGACGGATGGTCATGTCCCCTTGTCATCCCGGCGCGCCGCGCAGGCAAGCGAAACGCGCCGCCGTTCCAGAGAGGAAACGACGGCGCGCCTTGCGACCCTCACCCGAGTGAGGGAACCTGCTTGCGTCAGCGGCAGCTTATCCGGCGGCCCCGGTCGACCTCGCGGCCGACCAGTGCGCCGGCCACGGCACCGACGATGGTGCCGGTCGCGCGCTCGCCGCGGGTATCGATGGCGCGGCCCGCCAGTGCGCCGGCGGCGCCGCCCACGATCAGGCCGACGGTCCCGTCGGAGCGGCGGCAGTAGTTGCGGCCGTCATTGCCCCGCCAATAGCGAATGCCGTTGTCGGTGGTGTAGTAGCGACGCTCCCGGTCGCGGTCCCGGCTGTGGGCCTCGGCCGGCGTGGCGGTGAGCGCGGCCGTGCCGGTGATTGTCATGGCAGCGGCCGCCAGAGCCATTGCGGTCGTTTTCATGGGTACTTCCTCATTTCCTGTCATACTTGTTCCCCTGATAACGCGCACGGTCGCGTTCGGGTCCACAACGCCCGATGAACGGGATTTTTTGCCGGAGGTGGTTGGGGACGAACCGCACCATCGCAACGGACGAAACGAATGTCAGGATGGGGCTCGCCGCAGCTTGGCCGCGGCCTTCTCTCTCCATTCCGCGCTCAGCGAATGGGCCTGAGCGAGCTGCTCCAACAGCGCGGGGTCGGCTGGCGCGCGCGGTTCGGCCAGCGCCGTGAAGGCGGTACGGATCGAGTGCGGTGCGCCGGACCCGACGATCGCGGCAAGCATATCGCCCGCCTGCGCCTCGCCTTCCTCGACGACCCGGAAATACCAGCCGCAGCGCCCGCTTTCGAGGATCGCAGCCACCATCCCGGCGCGTTCGAAACGCCGCTCGATCGTGGCGCAGGGCATACGCGGCTGACTGACCTCCAGAACCGCGCTGCCCAGCCGGAAGCGCTCGCCGATGCGGACCTGTGTCTCGTCCAGCCCCTCGACCGCGATATTGCCGCCGAACGCGCCCGGATCGTCCAGCAGCGGATGATCGCCCAGCCGTTCGCGCCAGAACGCATGATGCGCCAGCGGGTAGAGGTGCACCGCCATCTCCGGCCCGCCGTGATGGCGCCTGTCCACCTGCACATCGCCTTCGAGCCCCAGCCGCCCGATCCGCACCCGCCCGGGCACCGGATGCTTGCCGATAGCCGATCGCTTGCCGCCCGGAAGCAGCGCCGAACGGCCGGTCATCAGGGCCGCGACCTTCACCGATTCGCATCCCGGCCAGGGTGCGCGAGGGGAGACATGGACCACCTGTTACACGGTCCAGGATAATAAAAATCGCCGGGTGACGGCACGCCGGAGGCTGGGCGGCACGGCAGGGCGGCGGCAGGTGTCATCCGCCCCGCATCGCATATCGTGCGGGGTGTAGGAAAATGGTTTCGCACCGAAGCCGAAGATCGGCCCGCGCGCTCAGCCCCCGCGCGCCTTCACCAGTTGCAGATAGGTATCGGCCATGCCGCGATTGATCTGGCCCCAGTCGAAGGTCTTGCTGCGTTCCTCTCCCGCCGCGCCGTGGGCGGCGCGCAGCGCGGGTTCCTCGACATAGCGCTGGATGGCGTCCGCGAAGCCGGCGATATCCCCCGGCCCGACCAGTGTGCCGGTCTCGCCGTCGCGGACCAGCGTGGTCGAGCCGGTCGCGCGCGCGGCCACCACCGGCACGCCGCAGGCCATCGCCTCGAGCGTGACATTGCCGAAGGTCTCCGTGATCGAGGGGTTGAAGAACACATCCATGCCCGCCACCCAGCGGCCCAGCTCCGCGCCCTTGAGATAGCCGGCGAAGCGTGCCTCGGGCACCTTGTCGGCGAACCAGTCGCGCGCCGGGCCATCCCCCAGCACCAGCACCTTGTGCGGCACGCCGCGGCTCGTGAGTTCGTTCATGGTCGCGGCAAATTCGGGCAGGCCCTTTTCCATCACCACGCGGCCGAGGAATCCGATGGCGATCTCGCCATCCTCGATGCCGAGGCCACGCCGCAGCGCGAGGTCGCGGACGCCCGAATTGAAGATCGTCCGTTCGACTCCGCGCGACCAGATGCCGATGCGCTCGTTCATCCGCTGCCGCCTCAGCACCTCGACCATGCCGTCGGAGGGCGCCATCAACGCATCGCAGCGGCGATAGAGCTTGCGCAGCCATGCTTCGACCACCGGCTCCATGAAGCCGAGACGATAATACTGCGGATAGGTCTCGAAGCGGGTGTGGACGCTCGCCAGCACCGGCACGCCGTTGTCGCGCGCCCATTTCGCACCCTGCCGCGCGGCGCGATCGGGGCTGGCGACATGGACGACATTCGGGCGGAAGTCCTCGAACCTGCGCCGCGCTTCGCCGGACAGGCCGAGCGGTATGCGGTATTCGTTGCGCCCCGGAATGGCGAAGGAGGGCAGGGGGACGATCTCGCCCGGCTGGTCGACCTGGGGATTGGCGACCGTCGGGGCGAAAATCCGCACTTGGGCGCCTTCGTCCAGCAGATGCTGCACCAGCCGGCCGAGCGCCTGCGTGGGCCCGTCGCGCACCATGTTGTAGTTGCCGCTGATTAGAGCGACACGCAGGCCGGAGACGTCCATTGTCGGGGCAATAGGCAGCGCCGCGGCTTTTGGCGAGTGGTGCAATCGCGTGTCGCCCCGGCAAGCGTTGCGGACAATTTCCGACTCGGCTTGACACGCTGCACCGCAACATTATGGCGGCCAGCGGGCCACGCGGTCCCAACGCCGCGCGTGCTCTCTGCAAGGAGAGTCAGACATGACTGCTACAATGCCGGATCGCAAACCCGCGCGTCCGTTCTTCTCTTCCGGTCCCTGCGCCAAGCCGCCGGGCTGGGCCCCCGAAAAGCTCGCCACGCAATCGCTCGGCCGTTCGCATCGCGCGAAGATCGGCAAGGCGCGCCTGCAATACTGCATCGATCTCATCCGCGAAGTGCTGGAGGTGCCGGACACGCACCGCATCGGCATCGTGCCCGGCTCCGATACCGGCGCGGTGGAGATGGCGATGTGGACCATGCTGGGCGCGCGCGGCGTGACCACCCTGGCATGGGAGAGCTTCGGCGAGGGCTGGGTGACCGACGCGGTCAAGCAGCTCAGGATCGATCCCACGGTGATCCGCGCCGATTACGGGCAATTGCCCGATCTGTCGCAGGTGAACTGGGCGACCGACGTGATCTTCACCTGGAACGGCACCACCAGCGGCGTGCGCGTACCGGACGGCGAATGGATCGCCGCCGACCGCGCGGGGCTGGCCATCGCCGACGCGACCAGCGCGGTGTTCGCGCAGGACATCGCCTGGGACAAGGTCGATGTGCTGACCTTCTCGTGGCAGAAGGTGCTGGGCGGGGAGGGCGCGCATGGCGTGCTGATCCTGGGTCCGCGCGCGGTCGAGCGGCTGGAGAGCCACACGCCAGCCTGGCCGATCCCCAAGGTGTTCCGTCTGACGGGCAAGGGCGCGCTGAGCGAAGGCATCTTCAAGGGCGAGACCATCAACACGCCCTCGATGCTCGCCGTCGAGGATGCGATCTTCGCGCTCGAATGGGCCAGGGGGATCGGCGGCCTTGCCGCCATGCAGGCGCGCGCCGATGCCAATGCCGCGGCGCTCGACAGACTGGTGCGGGAACGCGAATGGCTGGGCCATCTCGCCGCCGATCCGGCCAGCCGCTCGAACACCAGCGTGTGCCTGACGGTGGAGGGCGCGGACGAGGGCTTCATCAAGAAGTTCGCCGCGCTGCTGGAGGCGGAGGACGCCGCCTACGACATCGCCGGCTATCGCGACGCCCCGCCGGGCCTGCGGATCTGGTGCGGCGCGACCGTCGACACCGCCGATATCGAGGCGCTCGGCCCCTGGCTCGACTGGGCCTGGGGGCAGCTTCACGCCGCCTGACGCGGCCCGCCCCGGCATAGCTTGCCGAAGCCCGCCACCGACAAACCGTAAGCGTGTCCCGACAGGCTCGGCACGAACGGACGAAGTGAACTGGAACAGAAAATCATGACCAAGCCCAAAGTCCTCATCTCCGACAAGATGGACGAGAACGCCGCCCGCATCTTCCGCGAGCGCGGTTGCGATGTCGATGTGAAGCCCGGCATGACGCCCGATGAGCTGAAGGGTGTGATCGGCCAGTACGACGGCCTCGCGATCCGTTCGGCCACCAAGGTCACCGCCGACATCCTTTCCGCCGCCGACAATCTCAAGGTCGTGGGCCGCGCGGGGATCGGGGTCGACAACGTCGATATTCCCGCCGCCAGCGCCAAGGGCGTGGTGGTGATGAACACACCGTTCGGCAATTCGATCACCACCGCGGAACACGCCATCGCCATGATGTTCGCGCTCGCGCGCCAGATACCCGAGGCGAACACCCGCACCCAGGCGGGCGAATGGCCCAAGGACGGCTTCATGGGCGTGGAGGTGACCGGCAAGACGCTCGGCCTGATCGGGGCGGGCAATATCGGCTCGATCGTGGCCTCGCGCGCGTTGGGGCTGAGGATGAAGGTCATCGCATACGATCCCTTCCTCACGCCCGAGCGCGCGGTGGAGATCGGGATCGAGAAGGTCACGCTGGAGGAACTGCTCCCACGTGCCGATTTCATCACGCTCCACACCCCGCTGACCGACGAGACGCGCAATATCCTGTCGGCGGAGAACCTGGCGAAGACCAAGCCGGGCGTGCGGATCGTCAACTGCGCGCGCGGCGGGCTGGTGGACGAGCAAGCGCTCGCCGCCCTGCTCGACAGCGGCCATGTGGCCGGCGCGGCGCTCGACGTGTTCAAGACCGAGCCGGCGCGCGAGAGCCCGCTGTTCGGCAAGCCCAATTTCATCTGCACCCCGCATCTGGGCGCCAGCACCACCGAGGCGCAGGTCAATGTGGCGCTTCAGGTGGCCGAGCAGATGGCGGATTACCTGGTCAGCGGCGGCGTGACCAATGCGCTCAACATGCCCAGCCTCAGCGCCGAGGAAGCCCCCAAGCTGCGCCCCTACATGAAACTGGCGGAGAGCCTGGGCAGTCTCGTCGGGCAGCTCGCCCACGGCAATCTCACCCAGATCAGCATCGAGCGCGAGGGCGCGGCGGCCGAGCTTTCCGGCAAGCCCATCACCGGCGCGGTGCTGGCGGGGCTGATGCGGCGCTATTCGGACACGGTGAACATGGTCAACGCGCCGTTCCTGGCAAAGGAGCGCGGGCTCGACGTGCGCGAGGTGCGCCATGACCGCGAGGGTGTGTATCACACGCTGCTGCGGGTGACGGTGGCGACCGCGCAGGGCGATCGCTCGGTCGCGGGCACGCTGTTCGGCGCCGGCGCGGCGCGGCTGGTGGAGATCTTCGGCGTCGGCATCGAGGCCGAGCTCGCCGGGCATATGCTCTACATCGTCAACGAAGACGCTCCCGGCTTCATCGGCCGGATCGGCAGCCTGCTGGGCGACAACGGCATCAATATCGGCACCTTCCACCTCGGCCGCAGGGACGCGGGCGGAGAGGCGGTGCTGCTGCTGTCGGTGGACCAGCCGATCCCCGAGGACGTGGTCCGTCAGGCCAGCGCGCTCCAGGGCGTGAAGGTCGTGACGCCGCTGACCTTCCAATGACCGGTCAGGACGATCTCCTGCCGGAAGGCCTGGCTGATGCGCTGCCTGCCGAGGCGGCGGCGATCACGGGCGCGATGCGCCGCGTGCTCGATGCGATGGACGCGCAAGGCTATGACCGGGTCCGCCCGCCGCTGATCGAATTCGAACATGCGCTGGCGCAGCGGATGGACGGGATCAGCCCGCGCCGGATGATCCGCTTCACCGATCCCGCCAGCCTGCGCACACTGGCGGTGCGTAGCGACATGACGGTGCAGGTGGGCCGCATCGCCGCCACCGCGCTGGCCGGCGCGCCCCGGCCGCTGCGGCTGTGCTACGCAGGCGATGTCGCGGTGCTCCAGGCCGATCAGCTCGATCCCGCGCGCCAGCGGCTGCAGATGGGGGCCGAGCTCATCGGAAGCGATGGCGTGGCCGCCGCGCTCGAGACCGTGGAACTGGCGATCGAGGCGCTGGAAGCGGCGGGAGCGACCGGCATTTCGGTCGATTTCACCCTGCCCGATCTTGTGGACGCGCTCGCCGTCAGTTCCCATCCCCTGCCGACCGACCGGGTGGATGCGGTGCGCCACGAGCTCGACATGAAGGACGCCGGCGGGCTGACGGAGGCGGGCGGCGCGGCCTATCTGCCCCTGCTCTATGCCGCCGGGCCGATCGGCGAGGCGATCGAGCGGCTGGCGGCGATCGACACCGGCGGCGTGCTCGAAACCCGGCTGGCGGCACTGCGCACCATCGCGCAGGGGCTGGCGGGGCGTGCCCGGGTCACTCTCGATCCCACCGAACGCCACGGTTTCGAGTACCAGAGCTGGCTCGGCTTCACGCTCTTCGCGGAAGGGGCGCGGGGCACTTTGGGGCGGGGCGGAACCTATATCATCCAGGGCACGGACGAGCCGGCGGTGGGCTTCTCGCTGTTCATGGCGCCGCTACTGGATGCGGTCGGTGGCTCGCAGGACGGACGCGAGGCTCTTTTCCTGCCGCTCGGCCACGATCGCGACGCGGCGCGGCGGCTGCGCGCCATCGGCTGGCGGACCATCGCGGCGATCGGCGAGGGGGACGATGCCCGAGCGCTGGGCTGCACGCACCGGCTCGAGAAGGGCGAGGCGGTTCCGCTCTAGCGGGGCGCAGTCGCTTCACGCCACCGGCGGCAGGAAGCCCAGGTCCGCGCTGGCGAAACGCCCGATATTGGGCGCGATCCCCGCCAGCTCGGACGGAGCGACGCCGAACCAGCGGCCCATCGTCGCCATGTGCTGATCCACCGAGATCGTGGGCAGCAGGCGCCCGCTGCCGACCTGGTCGGGCGTGTTGAGCGCGACCGCGGGGGCGATGCCGTAGAACCGGCCACCCCCTACCGCGCCGCCCATCACCAGATGGTTCGCGCCCCAGCCATGATCGGTGCCATCGCCGTTGGACGCGAGCGTGCGGCCGAAGTCGGACGCGGTGAAGGTGGTCACCTTGTCGGCCACGCCCATCTCGACGGTGGCGCGGTAGAAGGCATCGAGGGCGAAATCGAGCTGTCCCATCAGCCGCGTGTGATTGACGACCTGCGCGTCATGGGTGTCGTACCCGCCCATCGAAACCATGAAGACCTGGCGGCGGGTGCCCATCGCCGCGCGCGCGGCGATCACCCGGGCGACCACCTGGAGCTGGTTGGCGAGCGAATTGGTGCCGGTGGGCGGGCGGAAGCTGGTGGCCAGCGACACCGGCTGGAGCGCGGCGGTCACGAAGGCCTCGGCCTCGATAGAGCGCTTGGCGATGGCCGCGTGGTCGATCGCCAGCATATGGGTGCCGGTCTGGGTAAGCAGCGCGCGCAGCGCATCGCCGGCCGCGCGCGAGCCGTAGACCCCGCTCTTGACCCCGTTGACCGCGATCGCTCCGCTGGGCGAGATCTGATATGACAGCGCGCGCTGCCCGCTCAGGAACACCGCATTGCCGGTGGCCGACATGCAGGTGAACAGTGCGTTCGGGTTGGAGCTCATGGCCAGATCCCCGATGCGTCCACCGGCGCCCACCGTCGCCCCTTCCGGCGAATACGCCTGCCAGGTCGATTGCTGGTCGTTGTGGGAGAACAGCTTGGGCGGGCGGGGCACGCTCTGGCTGTCGTATTGCGCGCGGGTCATCGGGGCCAGCAGCGGCCCGACGTTGAGCACGGGCGCCAGCGCGCGCGCATCGTAGAGCGCCTTGAGGCGCGGCATCGCCGGCGACAGCGCATACTGGATATTGTCGGTCAGAACCTGCCCGGCCGGCAGCGCGAGCGCGGTGGCGGCCAGATCGGCCCGGGCCGGCGTCAGCCCGCCGCCCGCATCCCCCGTGCCGCCGCGGATCGCGGCATAGCGTGCGTAGTTCGCGGCATCGAACGGGATGAGCATCGAATTGTGGTCGTTGCCTCCATAGAGGAACACGCACACCAGCGCCTTGTAGTCGGTGCCGGCGCTGAATGCCGCCGCTTCGCCCAGGCCCGCCAGGCCGAGCGCGTAGGACGTCGCCCCGCCCATCATCGCCACCTGGCTGCTGCGGCGCAGGAAGGCGCGGCGGCTGAGTTCGTTCGCTTGTCCGATGTGCATCGTCTCGCCCTTGGTCAGCGCTGCAGAAGATATTGGGGTGCGGCCATCACCAGCAGCACCGCGGTCTGGACCCGGCGCAGCTTGGTCGCGCTGTCGCTGGCCTCGCTGACGACACTCGCGTCGAGCCCGCCCCTGATCGCCGTGCGGCTCTCGGTGGAAAGCTGTCCCCCCGTCATCAGCAGGTCGAGCCGGTCGAGCAGCCGGCCGGCATCATGCGCCATCGCCAGCTCCTGGGCATAGGGCACGGCCAGATCGTTGGTGACCCATTCCTGCCCGGCGATCACCCGCTGGATGAAGTTGACATAGGCTGGCGCGGTGCTCTCGTTGACCAGTTGCAGCTCCGGCGCGACCATGCCGCTGGCCGAGGTGCTGGAGGCGGCGGGCACGTAGCCGGGGCGGAAGAAGTTGAAAACCGATGGCGCGCGCAGCGGGCTTTGCGACAGGCGGCTGGCGGGATCGCGCGTGTCGGCCACCGTCCAGTTGCCGCTCTTGGAGGTCGCGCCGAAGCTGCGCGCCCATTGCGCCAGGCGCAGGATCGGCTCGCGCAGCTTGCCGAAGCTGTTGCTGGTGACATTCGCTGCGGCCAGCGCCTCGTCGTCCAGCCAGATCGCCCGGAACACCGCACCCAGATCGCCGCGTACGCCCCTGCCGTTGTTGGCGAACACCGCCGCCACGCGCTGGACATAGCCGGGGGCGGGATTGCTGGTCACCAGCCGCTGGATCATCTGCCGCGCGAAGAACGGGCCGGTGTTGGGGTGGTTGAACAGGGTGTCGAGCGCCTGCTTGAGGCTTTCGGCCGGGCCGGTGCCGGCGGGAATCGTGGTGCCGAGAAAGGCCTTTGCCTCGGCAGAGTGGTACCCGGTGGCTCGCGGATAGCGCCAGCGCGTGGAGTCCGCCGTCATCGGCTTGAGCGCGAAGTCCACGCTTTCGATGGTCCAGCTCGCATTGTTCGGGTCGGGGGTGGTGGTGGTGCCGGTCCAGTCGAAATCATAGCCGGTGAACACCTTGGCCAGTTCCTGCACATCGGTGTTGCCGTAGGTCTCGATCCCCTGGCCTCCGGCTCCGGTACGCACGGTGCCGTCGGCGTTGAGTTCGTAGAGGCCGATGGTGAAGAGCTGCATCACTTCGCGCGCATAGTTCTCGTCCGGCACCCGCCCCTTGCCATCCGCCCGGCGATTGCCGAGCGTGTTGAGCCATTGGCCCATTGCGGGGTTGAGCGTGACCGCTTCCAGTAGCGTGCGGTAGTTGCCGAAGGCGTTTTCGGAGAGAATGTCCCAATAGCGGGCCATGCCCTGGCTCTTCCAGCGGAAGTCCACCCCGTCGAGCGAGACCACGAAGAATTCGGACAGCGCGAGCGCCGCTCGTGCGCGCACTTCCGGCGCGCCGCCCATCAACTGGTTCCAGACCATGTAGTCGCCCGGTTCGGTGCGGTCGAACCAGCGGTTGGTATCGATCTGGGTGAAGCCGCGCGCGGCCAGCCATGCCACCGCCGAGGATGGCGCGGCGGCCATCTGGCGATCGAGCCACGGCGCAAAGCCCTCGCTCTTGAGGTCGGCGATTTCTTCGGTGGACGCGGCGATGCCCGTCTGCAGCAGGAAGCGCGCGGCCTCCGCATCGCTTTGCGGCTTGCGAACCTGCACCCCCGGTGCGGCGACTCCGCCAGTGGCGCCGCCTCCACTGCCGCTACCGCCTCCGCCGCAAGCCGCCACCCCCAGCGCGAGGAGCGGAACCGAAAGGTGCGACGGGAATGGTGTGCCTTGCGGCGTGCCGTGCGGCTCGCCCTGCTCGCGGGCTTCGCGCACGGGGCCTTCGATGGTTGTTGCCTCGTCCATAACCCGCGTTCCGTCCCCCGGGCATGGTTCGCCCGCCGGATGCGGATTTTCAGCATCCGGCTCAACACCGCTTTTACGAATGCGGTTAAGGCGAACTTAACCATGGGACCGAGTGAGTGCGCCCGGCCCCTGCGCCCAGCATTCCTTAACGAGTTTGCGGCATTGTGGGGGTTCGAAACACGGCCCGGCGAAGCCGGGCGCGCGTGGCGGGAAAGCCTCTCCCGGCGGGTCCAACCGGGAGAGGCCCGCGGCAGTGGGTAGCTCCGGGCGGAGCCGCTGCCGCGATCTCGCCAGCGCCATCCGAGAATGACGCCGTATCCTCGTCGCCTCTGTGGCGACATCGCGCGATCGGGGTGCGGCATCGCCGACCCCCCTTCGGCGAAGTGGTCAATCTGCCATCTATTTCAATTTGGGACAACAAGATTGTTAAGTGTCAACTGCAATAAGCATTATGCACTGCTGCGCGAGGCGCTTGTGATCGCGATGCCCGGGCACTATCGGGGCGCCGCGCGCATTCATGGCGGAAGGGAATCGGCGAGGGCATGGCCAACGTCACCGTAATCGGCGCCCAATGGGGCGACGAGGGCAAGGGCAAGATCGTGGACTGGCTGGCCAGCCGGGCCGATGCCGTGGTCCGCTTCCAGGGCGGGCACAATGCGGGCCACACGCTGGTCGTGGGCGAGACCACCTACAAGCTTAGCCTGCTGCCCTCGGGAATCGTCACCGGAACGCTCAGCATCATCGGCAATGGCGTGGTGCTCGATCCCTGGCATCTCAAGGCGGAGATCGAGAAGCTCGAGGGCCAGGGGGTGGCCATCAACCCCACCAATTTCGCCATCGCCGACAATTGCCCGCTGATCCTGCCGTTGCACCGCGATCTCGACGGACTGCGCGAGGAAGCGGCCGGCGCGGGCCGGATCGGCACCACCGGGCGCGGCATCGGCCCAGCTTACGAAGACAAGGTGGGGCGCCGCGCGATACGCGTGTGCGACCTGGCGCACATCGACCGGCCGGGCGCCACGATCGAGCCGCAGCTCGACCGGCTGTGCGCGCATCACGATGCCTTGCGCGCCGGGTTCGGCCAGCCCGCGATCGACCGCAAGGCGCTGCTCGCCGAACTGCGCGAGATCGCGCCTTTCGTGCTCCAATTCGCCCAGCCGGTGTGGAAGCGGCTCCAGACCGTCCGCAAGGCCGGCGCGCGCATCCTGTTCGAGGGTGCTCAGGGCGTGCTCCTCGATGTCGACCACGGCACCTATCCCTTCGTCACCAGCTCCAACACCGTCAGCGGCACTGCGGCGGCGGGCAGCGGGCTGGGGCCGGGCAGCACCGGCTTCGTGCTCGGGATCGTGAAGGCCTATACCACCCGGGTGGGCAGCGGCCCGTTTCCGACGGAACTGGCCGACGAGACCGGCCAGCGCCTTGGCGAGCGCGGCCATGAATTCGGCACCGTGACCGGTCGCAAGCGCCGCTGCGGCTGGTTCGATGCCGTGCTGGTGCGCCAAAGCTGTGCCATCAGCGGGGTGACCGGCATCGCGCTCACCAAGCTGGACGTGCTCGACGGCTTCGACACCGTTCGGATCTGCACCGGCTATCGCCTGCGCGGCGAGGTGCTCGACTATTTCCCCAGCCACGCTGCGGATCAGGCCGCGGTCGAGCCGATCTGGGAGGAGATGGCGGGCTGGCAGGAAACCACCGCCGGCGCGCGAAGCTGGGCCGATCTGCCGGCCCAGGCGATCAAGTATATCCAGCGCGTCCAGGAATTGATCGAGACGCCGGTCGCGCTCGTATCGACCAGCCCGGAGCGCGAGGACACGATCCTGGTGCGCGATCCCTTCCTGTCCTGACGGCCGATGGCGAGGCTTCGCCATCCTTGACATGATCCTGTTTCGTTCTAGTCCTGTTCCGGACGACTCAGGAGTTTCCCGTAATGGCGCAAGTCGCTTACCTGTGTGAGGGAATGGCCGACACGGCGCTGGCGGTGCCGTCGGATGTGCTGGCACCGACCTTGTCGCTGTTCGGGAAATCCGACGTTCTCGACCGTTTGGCGGAAGAGGCGCGGCGCGCGGGGCTATTCATCCAGGGCGCGTGGCCGCTTGGCGATTCCGGGGAAGGGCAGGCTCATCCGCTTGGCGACATCTGCGTGGTCGATTGCCGCTCGCTCGATGCCGCGGGCATGGCGGCGCTCATCCGGCTCGACCAGCGGGCCTCCCGGGCCGGGGCCGAAGTGCTTGTGCTCACGAGCGCGGATAGCCTCG
Organism: Altererythrobacter sp.; assembly: GCA_016793865.1. Lineage (GTDB taxonomy): Bacteria > Pseudomonadota > Alphaproteobacteria > Sphingomonadales > Sphingomonadaceae > Qipengyuania. The sequence goes on along the minus strand of JAEULJ010000003.1, from coordinate 176,629 downwards.
ACGATGCGTTTGGATGCGTGGAGCGCGCGGCGGCGCAATTTCTCGTCGATCCGCGTCCGGGGGAATATCTCGTCGCGCTTGGCCATGCGCTCGCACGGCTGCCGGGGCGCCGCGTGCGCGAGCTAGACGAGGCGGACCGGATGGCCATGCTGCGCCTCACGCACGAAGTGGGGCGGCTGGCGGCGCGGCTCGACCGGCTGGCCCTGCCGCTGGATGGCGAGCGAGGGGAATCGCTGACCGGCCGGCTGGCATCTCCCGGCATCGGCTATCGCGGCAACGACGATCGCGACCTCATGCGCAAGCCGCGTGCCCCGCTGCCGGACCCACGGCTGGTCCACCAGATCATCCGCCAGCGCCGCCTTCGCGATCGCTATTTCGAAAGCGGGCTGTTCGCCGATCCGGCCTGGGATATCCTGCTCGATCTCACCGCCGCGCGGGCCGAGCACCGCCGCGTCAGCGTGACCTCGCTTTGCATCGCTGCCGCGGTCCCGCCCACCACCGCGCTGCGCTGGGTTACCCAGATGACCGAGATGGGGCTGCTGGTGCGCGAGCATGATCCTGAGGACCGCCGCCGCGCCTTCATCGTGCTGGCCGATCCTGTCGCCGATGCGATGGCCCGCTATTTCGACGAACTGGGCCGGGAAGCCGCCAAGCTGGTGTGAGCCGGCGCCATCGGTGCGCCGTCACCGCCGAGCTGGCGAAGCGCGGGGCTGGAGGACGCTCAGGTTCGCCCGACAGCGGCAGGCGCGCTTGGGCGATTCACGCCCCAAGAGATCGGCGCAGCACCACGGTGAGGCCGGGCCGCGCCACGCCGGCGTCCTCCAGACCCCCGCGCCGCGCGTCCGCACGCGCGCGGGCCAGGATGGCGGGCGGAAATGCGGCATCGTGCAGGATGGTGTCCGCCCGGCCGAGCCATCGTGCCTGCCGCAGCGTCAGCTCGTCCGGATCGTCGCTCGCGAGCCATATCTCGACCGTTCGCGGCTCGTCGCACCCGGCGGGATCGGCCAGCCATTTCTCGATCCGCTCCGCCGCTTCGGTGTTCAGCGGATCGAGCGGCCCGCCCTCGGCCAGCGCGGCGTCGAGCGCGGCGCGGCGGGCGGCGGGATCGGGCCAGCGGCTCCGCAGCGCCTCGCGCGCCCGCGCAAGCCCCTCTGCAAGTGCGCCGAGCGAGGGCGGCAGCAGAGCCTCCAGCCGCAGCCGCAGGTGCTTGGCGAGGCCGGCGCTGGCCCCGCCGGTGCCGACCGCCACCAGCACATCCCCCCGCTCCAGCACACTGGTTAGGGTGAAATCGCACAGCTCCGGCCGGTCGGCGACATTGACGAGCAGCCCCCGCTCCTTGAGCCGGCGCGCCGCCGCTTCGCCTTCCATGCGGTCTTCGAGCGCAACCAGGGCGAGCCGGGCCGCGCCGGCCTCATCCTCGCCGCAACACACGCCCCCCGCGCGCTCGATCAGCCGCCGCTTGGCGTCCGCCATCACCCCGCCGCCGATCACCACCACCTTCGCGCCAGCGATGCGGTGGAACAGCGGCAGCGAGTGCATCAGGCCAGCCACTCCGGCACGCGCTCGGCATCCATGATGGCTGCGGGCGCGATCCTGTCGGCCACCACGGCGAAGCGGTCACCGTCCACCAGCACCTCCGGCACGAAGCCGCGCGAATTGTAGCTGGACGCCATCGTCGCCCCATAGGCGCCCGCGGTGCGGAACACCGCCAGGTCGCCGGCCTCCAGCGCGTCGCAGTCGCGGTTCATGGCGAAGGTGTCGCCGGTCTCGCAGATCGGGCCGACGATATGCGCCACCGCGCGCGCGCCGGTGGGTTCCACCGCTTCGAACTCGTGGTAGGCGCCATAGAGCGCGGGGCGAGCGAGATCGTTCATCGCGGCATCGACCACCACGAATGGCGGCCCGTTGCCGCCGCGCTTGGTGCGGATGGTGCGGGTGAGCAGCACGCCCGCCTCGGCGGCGATGAAACGGCCGGGCTCGAAGGTCAGGCGCACGTCCCAGCCCTTCGTCGCGCGGGCGACCATTTCGCCATACTCGGCCGCCGTGGGGTAGCGTTCGCCGTGGCGATAGGAGACCCCGAGCCCGCCGCCCAGATCGGCATGGGTGATGGCGTGGCCGGCCGCGCGCAGCTCGGCGATCAGCGCGCCCAGCTTGCCGAAGGCGGTTTCCAGCGGTTCCAGCTCGGCGAGCTGGCTGCCGATGTGCACCGCCACCCCGCGCATCTCCAGCCCGGCCTCGCTCGCCAGCGCGGCGAATATCTCCGCCGCGCGGCCCAGCGGCACGCCGAACTTGTTCTCGCTACGGCCGGTGGAGATCTTGGCGTGGGTGCGCGCGTCGACATCGGGGTTCACCCGCAGCGCGCAGCGCGCCACCGTTCCCCGGCTCGCGGCCAGGGCGGCGAGTTCGCGCCCCTCCTCCTCGCTTTCGATATTGAACTGACCGATGCCGGCTTCGAGCCCTTGCGTCATCTCGGCATGGGTCTTGCCCACGCCCGAGAACACGATGTCGCCCGGCGCGATCCCCGCCGCCAGCGACCGCGTCAGCTCCCCGCCCGAGACGACATCGGCGCCATAACCCTCGCGCCCCAGCACGCGCAGAACCGACAGGTTGGGATTGGCCTTCACCGCGAAGGCAAGGAGCGGCCGATCGAGTCCGGCGAGCCCCTGGCGGAACGCCCGTGCCCGCTCGGTCAGCTTGGCCAGCGAATAGACATAGACCGGCGTGCCCACCGCCTCCGCGATGGCGGGCAAGGGTACATCCTCGGCATGCATGATGCCGCTGCGCAGAGTGAATACGTCCATCGGCGCGCCTTGCCGCCTCGCCCGGTCGCTGTCGATAGAGGGGTTCTTTATGCGCCCATAGCCAGCGGTGATGAGTGGCCGCGGATTATTCGGGCGGAAGGTCGAACGGATCGTCGGCGCGTTCCTCGGAGCGGCTGCGCAGCTCGATGTTGCGCGCCGGCGCGGCCTGCGGGGGCGGGACGAGCAGGGCATCCGCGTCGGGCGTGGTCTTGGCGCCATAGGGCGCGGGCGGAAGGCTGGCTCCCGGTGCCGGTTCGAGCGCGGCGCGCTGGGCGCAACCGGCGAGCGCGATCGCGGCGATGGTCAGGGCCAGGGCAGTTCGCATCACTTGTCCATTCCCAGTGCGCGGCGCGCGGACGCCACCTGCTCGCCTACACGGGCCGGCGCGGTTCCGCCATAGCTGGCGCGCGCGGCGACCGAGGCCTCGACGGAAAGCGCCGCGAAAACGCGCTCGTCGATGCGCGGATCGATCGCCGCGAGGTCGGCGAGGGGGAGGCTGTCGAGCGCGACCGCGCGGGATTCGGCCAGCCGCACCGCCGCGCCGGTGATGTGGTGGGCTTCGCGGAAGGGCACGCCCGCCGCGCGCACCAGCCAGTCGGCAAGGTCGGTAGCGGTGGCGAAGCCGGCCTCCGCCGCGCCCCGCATCCGCGCGGTGTCGAATGTGCTCTCGGCGATCATGCCCGCCATTGCCGCCAGGCTCAGGTCAAGCAGGCCCGCCGCTTCGAACACCGGCGGCTTGTCGTCCTGCATGTCCTTCGAATAGGCGAGTGGCAGTCCCTTCATCGTGACCATCAGGGCGGTCAGCGCGCCCACGATCCGACCCGAATGCCCGCGCACGAGCTCGGCCGCGTCGGGGTTCTTCTTCTGCGGCATGATGCTGCTTCCGGTGCTCAGCGCATCGGGAAGGCGGACGAAGCCGAAGGGCTGGCTGGCCCACAGGATCAGTTCCTCCGCCAGCCGGCTGAGGTGCAGCGCGCATTGCGCCGCAGCCTGGAGGTAATCGAGGGCGAAATCCCGGTCGGACACCGCATCGAGACTGTTGGCGGTGGGGCGTGCGAAGCCAAGCGCGGCGGCTGTCGCGGCGCGATCTATCGGGAAGCCGGTGCCGGCAAGCGCCGCGCTGCCGAGCGGGCATTCGTCCATCCGCGCGCGGGCATCGGCAAACCGGCTGCGATCGCGCCTCAGCATTTCGTAATAGGCCAGCAGGTGGTGGCCCAGCGTCACCGGCTGCGCGGTCTGGAGATGGGTGAAGCCGGGCATGATGCTGGCGGCGTGCTCGCCCGCGCGGGTGACGAGCGCCTGCTGCAAGGCCTCGATCCCCGCCTCCGCCCGCTCGCAGGCGGCGCGCACCCACAGGCGGAAGTCGGTCGCCACCTGGTCGTTGCGGCTGCGCGCGGTGTGCAGCCTTCCCGCCGCCGGGCCGATCAGCTCGGTCAACCGGCTCTCGGTGGTCATGTGGATGTCTTCGAGGTCCCAGTCCTCGGGAACCCCGTCGGCCTCGTAGTCGGCGGCGATGCGGGCCAGCCCCGCGTCGATCGCGGCGGCATCCTCGGCGGAAATGATGCCCTGTGCGGCCAGCATGGCCGCATGGGCGCGGCTGCCGGCGATATCCTCGCGCCACAGCGCCTTGTCGAAGGGGATGGAGGCGTTGATTTCGCGCATGATCGCGCTAGGGCCGGCAGCGAACCTGCCGCCCCACATCGCGTTGGAGCCTGCCCCCATGCCATCGCCTTCACGCTTGTCGGTCACTGTCGCTCTTGCCCTCGTGCTGCCCCTGGCGGGCTGCGATAGAGGCGCGCCCGAAGCGGCGCAAGGAACCGCCGCGCCGGGTGCGCCCGCCGCCAAGCCCAAGGGCGCGGCCAGCATCGACCGCAGCTTCGCCGGCCAGCCCATGCCCACGCTCGATCTCATCAACCCCGCCAGCAAGGCCCCCTTCGACCGCGCGAGCCTGGCGGGCCGGCCGGTGCTGCTCAACCTGTGGGCGACCTGGTGCGCCCCTTGCGTCAAGGAGATGCCCCTGCTGGAGGCGCTGGCGGGCGAGGATCGCCGCATCAAGGTGCTGACCGCCAGCCAGGATCTGGGCACGCCCGACAGGGTGCTGACCTATTTCGAGAAGGAGCGGTTCCAGCGTATCGAACCCTGGCTCGACCGCGAAGGCGCGCTGGGCTTCCACTTCGGCGGCGGCCTGCCGGTCAGCGTGCTTTACGATGCGTCGGGCAAGGAGGTCTGGCGCGTGGTCGGCGATCTCGACTGGGCCGACCCCGAGGTGCGCGGCGCGCTGGAGGAGGCGATCGCCGCGTAGTCGGGCGGGTCCAGGCCGAGCGGGCGGAGCGGCCAGCCGAACATGCCGCTCATCAGCATCGCCTGTAGCCGGGTTATGGGTGGGACGCGCGAAAGCGGGGCGAGAATGTTGTCGCGCAGCAGCGCCGGCCATTTCGCATCGGACTGATACAGCGGGGTGAAGATCGCGGTAACCGCCTGGTAGAGCGCGACGTGGCCCGAGCGCCACGCCCTCGCCAGACGGAGCCCCTCCGCAATGGTGCGCCCTTCGCGAAGGCCAGCGGCCAGCGCCCAGGCATCGAGCAGCGCCATGTTCGCGCCCTGGCCAAGCTGCGGGCTAGCCGAGTGCCAGGCATCGCCGATCACGAAATGCGCGCCGCCGCGAGGTTGGGGGCAGCTGCGATGCGAGTAGCGCGCGAAGGTGAGATCGTCGTGATCTTCGATTCGGCTCATCAGCGGGGCGATCTGGGGCCACTCCCTCACGACTTCGGCCTTCCAGGCGTCCAGCGGGGCAGTGCGCCATTGCGGGTAGAGGTCGGCACGCAGCGACCAGAAGAAGGCGACCTCTTCGGGTCCGTCCGGTGTACGCCTTCCAATCGGAAGCACGCCGGCCATCCGCGCCGCACGGCGATAGCGCTGTTCGAGCAGATGCGGCGCGATTGTCTCGCAGCCGTCCATCGGCAGGGTGGTCCACAGCGCCCCGAAGGCGAGCGGGTTTCTGGCGCCCGACTGCAGGCGCGTATTCCAGCCGGTCGCGTCGATGGCGAGATCGAAGCCCGCGCTCCGCGCGCCGTCCGCGAAAACGAGGGTAGGGCGTTGGGGCGATCCGCAGACCCGCACTGCCTCGTGGCCGGTTCGCACGGCGATCCCGCGCGCGAGAACTTCGTCGTACAGCACCGCGAACAGGCTGGCGCGGTGCACGCCGATGCCGAAGGCACCCGGAATGCCCAGCTCGTCGTAGCGGGCGTCGAGCGCGATGCGTCCCTTCTCCTGAAGACCAAGCAGCGCGTCGATCCGGGCGCCGCGGGCCATCAGCCTTTCCGCCAGCCCGAGGCGGGCCAGCACGGCAACACCGGTCGGCTGGATCATCAGACCCGATCCGACAGGACGGGGTGCGTCGAAGCGCTCGAAAAGCGTCACCCGGTGTCCGTCGTGATGAAGCAGTAGCGCGGCGGCCAGGCCGGCGGGCCCGCAGCCGGCGATGGCGATTTCGAGAGGGCCCGATGGTGCCGCCATGACCAAGCTCCCCACCCTGTCGCCGCTCGCGAGCTTCGACGCGAAGCCGCCCCCGAAGCTGCCCCGCCCGGAGTGGTGGGCGCTGACGGGCTCGAACCGCCGACCCTCTCGGTGTAAACGAGATGCTCTACCAACTGAGCTAAGCGCCCCACGCCATACCCCGGCGCGGAAGCGGCGGGTCTTAGCGGGCGGCGCGGCAAATGCAATCGGCGGGCTGGCCTTCGCGGCCCGGCGCTCCTAACCGCTGCACCCATGACGAAACGGATCACGGTCCTGGCCACCGGGGGCACCATAGCGGGCAGCGGGGCACGCGGCACCGGGCGCGGCTACACGCCGGGGCGCATCGGAGTGGAGACGCTGGCGGCGGAAGCGCGCGCGCTGGGCATCGCGGCCGAGCTCGACACTGAGGATATCGCCGCGATCGGATCGCAGAACATCGACTGGGCGCTGTGGGAGCGGCTGCACGCGCATATCGCCGCCGCCCTGGCGCGCGACGCGGCGGGCGTGATCGTGACTCACGGCACCGACACCGCTGAGGAAACCGCCTTCCTGCTCGATCTGACGCTGGCGGCGGGCAAGCCCGTGGTCGTGGTCGGCGCGATGCGGCCCGCCGATGCCGTGGGCAGCGACGGGATGCGCAATTTCGCCAATGCCGTCCGGGTGGCCGGCGATCCCGCCGCCTGCGGGCGCGGTGTGCTGGTCGTGATGGGTGACGAGGTTTTCGCCGCCAGCGACGTGCGCAAGGCCGCGACCACCAGCGTGGACGCCTTCCGCGGCTTCCCGCGCGGGCCGATTGCCGCCGTGACCCCGTCCTCGCTCGACTGGTTCGGCCCGCCGGCGCGGGCGGGGGAGGGCGCGCGCTTCGCCTGGCCCGCCGCGCTCCCGCAGGTCGACATCCTCGCCGCCTATGCCGGCATGGGCGATTGCACGGTGGAGGCGCTGCTGGGCTGCGGCGCGCGCGGGCTGGTGCTGGAGGGCATGGGGCAGGGCAATGCGCCCGACGCGGTGATCGCGGCGCTGGCGCGGGCGGCGCGCGGCGGCGTGCCGGTGGTCCGCTCCAGCCGGGTGGACCAGGGCTATGTGGACCGCAACCTGGAGGTGGATGACGACGCGCTGGGCTTCGTCGCGGCGCGTTCCCACGGGCCCGCCAAGGCGCGTATCCTGCTCCAGCTCCTCATCGCCAGCGGGATCACCGATCCGGCCGCGATGCAGGCGCATTTCGACCGCCGCTAGGCGCGCCCGTCACGGCACGACGAGGTATTTCTCTCCGGTCCGCATCGCGCGGTAGTCGAGCGCGGTTTCCTTCGTCAGCATCTCCTCGAGGCTGACCTTGCGCTTGTAGCTGCTGGCGAAGGTGGTGGTGAGGCCGTCCAGCACCCGGCGGCGCATCCGGCCCACCGTCTCCATCCCGGCGGCGGCCAGGAAGGGGGTGAGCAGCCAGCCCGACAGCGTCCAGCCGAAGCCATAGGCGGGCGTCAGGATGGTGGGGCTGAGGTCGAGCCGGCCGTAGATGTACATCTTCTTGGGCTGGTTCGAGCCATAGCGGCTGTAATCGCCCATCCGGCTGGCCGCGACCTGCTCCATCGCCTTGAAGCAGCTATCGACCGTGGTCCCGCCGCCGATGGGGTCGAAGCCGAGGAATGCGCCAGTGGCGTCGATCGCGGCACGCAGGTCTTTTGAGAAGCCATCTGAAGAAGAATCGACAACATACTGCGAACCAAGCGATTTCAGCAGCTCCGCCTGCTCCGGCTTGCGGACGATATTGACCAGCTCCAGCCCGTCTTCGCGGGCGATCTTCACCAGCATCTGCCCCAGGTTGGAAGCGGCGGCGGCGTGGACGATCGCATTGTGGCCCTCCATCCGCGCGGTCTCGGCAAAGGCCAGCGCGGTCATCGGATTGACGAAGCTGGAGGCGCCCTTTTCGGCGCTGTGCTCGCCCAGCGGCAGGCACATGGCGGCATCGGCGATCGCGTATTGCGAGAAGGCATTGCCGGGAACGCAGGCGACGCGCTGCCCCACCAGCGCCTGTGCCGCCGCGCCTTCTCCGGCGGCCACCACGGTGCCTGCGCCTTCGTTCCCCACGGGCAGGCGCTGGCCGTGGCGGCCCTTGGCGGCGGCGGCGAAGGCCGGGGCCATCCGCGCCACCACCCTGCCGGCGGAATACTCGGCATTCTCGAGATCGGCGGCGCCGAACAGCAGCGCCAGATCGCTCGGGTTGATCGGTGCGGCCTCGATGCGGACCAGGACCTGGTTGCCGGTGGGGGCCGGGAAGGCGGCTTCCGCCACCTCCACCGTCAGCGTGCCGTCGGCGGCCAGGGTGGTGAAAAGCTGCTTGCCGGTGGTCATTTCGCCTTGCTCCCGTCTCTCGTCATTTCCAGCGACCGCTAGGCCGGAGATCGCCGCATTGAAAGGGTTGCGTGGCGAAACTAATCGTCCGGATAGGTCGCGGCGACGAAATAGAGCCCCTGGGGCGGGGCGTTCAAGCCCAGTGCGGCGCGGTCGCGCGCCTCCAGCGCCTCGCCGATCTGCTCCTCTCGCCAGCGGCCCATGCCGACCAGCGCGAGACAGCCGACCATGCTGCGTACCTGGTGATGCAGGAAGCTGCGCGCGGCGGCGCGGATATGGACCTCCTCGCCGGCCCGCGCGACGTCGAGGCGGTCGAGCGTCTTGAGCGGGCTCGCAGACTGGCAATGGGCGGAGCGGAAGGTGGTGAAATCGTGCTGCCCCACCAGAGCGCGCGCGGCGCGGTGCATCGCGTCGGCATCGAGCGGCTGCGGCATCTGCCATGCGCGCCCGGCGTCCAGCGCCAGCGGCGCGCGGCGGCTGGCGATGCGGTAGAGATATTCGCGGCCGGTGCAGGAAAAGCGCGCGTGCCAATCGTCCGCCACCGCCTCGCAGGCGGTCACCGCCACCGGATCGGGCCGCAGATGCGCGTTGAGCGCCTCCATCAGCCGGAACGCCTCGATCGGCTTTTCGATGTCGAGATGGCTCCGCATGGCCAGCGCGTGGACCCCTGCGTCGGTCCGACCCGCGCTGTGGAGGGTGGCCGTCTCGCCCGTCACGCGCAGCGCCGCCGCCTCCACCGCCTGCTGCACGCTCGGACCGCTCGTCTGGCGCTGAAGGCCCAGGAAGGGCGCGCCGTCGTATTCGAGGGTCAGCGCGAAGCGGGTCACGCCAGCGATGTGCCCGCCGGGATCGGCTTGCCGCGCAGCAGCGCCGCCGCCTCCATCGCCGGCTTGCCCGCGCGCTGGATGATGAGCGGGCGCAGCGCTCCGTCGCCGGTGGCGATGGCCAGGCGGCTGTCGAGAACGGTGCCGGGAATGCCGGCGCCTTCGACGAGTTCCGCCTTGAGCACCCGGTAGCGCTCGCCCCCGTGCTCGAACCAGGCACCGGGCGCGGGCGCGAAGGCGCGGACCTGGCGTTCGATCGCCTCCGCGCTCGCCGCCCAGTCGATGCGGCTCTCGGCCTTGTCGATCTTGCTGGCGTAGGTCGCGGCCGTATCGTCCTGCGGCACGGGGTGGAGCATCTCCAGCTCGGTGAGCGTGCCGACCATGAGCTGCGCGCCGATCTCGGCCAGTTCCTCGGTCAGCTCGCCCGCCGTCTTGTCCTCGATCTGAACGCGGGCGGTCGCCAGCATCGGGCCGGTGTCGAGCCCCGCCTCCATCTGCATCAGCGTGATGCCGGTGAGCGGGTCGCCCGCGAGGATCGCGCGCTGGACCGGCGCGGCCCCGCGCCAGCGCGGCAGCAGGCTGGCATGGACGTTGAGGCAGCCGAGGCGCGGCGCGTCGAGTATGGGCTGGGGCAGGATCAGGCCATAGGCCGCCACCACCGCCAGATCGGCTTCGAGCGAGACGAACTTTTCCTGTTCTTCCTGTGACTTGAGGCTGACAGGTGAGAATGTTTCGAGATGGCGGATCTCCGCCTCGCGCTGCACCGGGCTGGGCTGCGGCTTCTTGCCCCGGCCGGCCGGGCGCGGCGGCTGGGTATAGACCGCCACAATCTCGTGCGCCGCATCGTGCAGCGCCGCGAGCGTGGGCACGGCGAAGGCCGGGGTTCCCATGAAGATGATGCGCATGACGGAGCCTGGGGGCCTTTCTCTCGGGCGGCCTTTGTCTTTTCGGGACGCGGCCCTATCTGCCGGGGCATGGCATCGCAAGAGATCGAGACCCTGAGCGCCGCCCTGGCCCGCCTGCCGGGGCTGGGGCCGCGCAGCGCCCGGCGCGCGGTGCTGTGGCTGGTCAAGCGCCGCGACCAGGCACTGCCCGCGCTGCTCGAGGCGCTGACCGCGGTGCGCGACACGCTCGTCGAATGCGGAACCTGCGGCAATGTCGACACCCGCGACCCCTGCGCGATCTGCGCCGATCCGCGCCGCGACCCCAAATCGATCTGCGTGGTGGAGGATGTGGCCGATCTATGGGCGCTGGACCGGGCGCGGCTGTTCACCGGCACCTATCATGTCCTGGGCGGGCGGCTCTCGGCATTGGACGGCGTGCGTCCCGAGGACCTCAACATCGCCGCCCTGCTGGCGCGGGTCGAGGCGGGGGGTATCGACGAGGTGGTGCTGGCCATGAACGCCACGCTGGAGGGCCAGACCACCGCGCATTACCTCGCCGAGCGACTCGAGGCGTTTCCCATCCGCATCACCCAGCTCGCCCACGGCCTGCCGGTGGGCGGCGAGCTGGATTATCTGGACGAGGGGACATTGGCGCAGGCGCTGAGGGCGCGGCGGCCGGTGGGCTGATCCGCGTTGCCACGCTGAGGATTGAATGCGCGGTCCTCCCGCACTAAATCGCCCCCTATGGCCATCCGTGAAATTCTCGAGGTGCCGGACCCCCGGCTCAAGACCGTGTCGTCCCCCGTCACCGTGTTCGATGCGGAGCTGAAGACGCTCGTCGCCGACATGTTCGAGACGATGTATGACGCGCCCGGCATCGGCCTCGCCGCGATCCAGGTGGGGGTGCCCAGCCGCGTGCTGGTGATCGATCTTCAGCCCGACGACCCGGACGCCGAGCCCGAGGAATGCCACCATGACGGGCACAAGCATTTCCACCAGCCCACGATCCGCCAGCCGCGCGTATTCGTGAACCCCGAAATCCTCGATCCGGCGGATGAATTGGCGACATACCAGGAAGGCTGCCTCTCGGTGCCCGAGATCTACGCCGACGTGGACCGCCCCGCCACCTGCCGCGTCCGCTATCAGGACCTCGACGGCAAGGTGCACGAGGAGGACATGACCGGGCTGATGGCGACCTGCATCCAGCACGAGATGGACCACCTGGAGGGTGTGCTGTTCATCGACCACCTCAGCCGTTTGAAGCGGCAGATGGCGCTGAAGAAGCTGCAAAAGCTGCGTCAGGCGGCGTAGTCCCCACAATTCACATCCAGTGCGGGCCATTGGGCTTGGAATGTAGGATTTCGTGTGGCATGTTCTCCCTCCGTTCTAGGAAGGGAGGCGCCTTACGATTCGCTGAGACGCCGGAGGGCGACTAATCTCACAAAGCGTGGCCAATAGTCTCAAGGTCAGGACATAGACATAAGAAACCGTCGACGCAAAGCGTCGCATCAGGGCTATCGTCTCACTGATTCTCCATCGACTAGCGGCCTAAATCAGCACGAACTGGGAGTACGGGTATGTGCCCGCCCTATGTGCTGCGCTGGATCGAAGATCTCTGCTATTGGGTGTTGCTGTCTACGGACGGCGGTTCCTGTTTGTGCCAGTCCCAGGTCGGCTTTCCGACCGAGGACGAAGCGGAGGCGAATTTTCGCTGGTGGTACGCCACCTAACCGAACCAGTCGCAAGGTGACGGGTGCACAACCCGTCACCGATTGCGATGGAGTATTTCACCATGGACACCGCAGTTCTCGGACTTTTTGTCGCGATCGCGGCGCTAGATGCACGCCCGGCCGCAACCGGGCATTTTTCTTCCCTTGGACCGTGTAACACGTGGTCCATGTCCTACGCTAAGAGTGGGCGTTGATGGACCCGACCTCGCTCATCCTGGTCATCGTTGCGCTGCTCGCCGGCCTCGGATTCGGTTGGTTCTTCGGTTCGCGCCCCGTCGCTGACTGGCGCGCGCGGCATGGCGAGCGCGAGGCCGAGGTGAAGGACCATGCCGAGCGGCTGGCCCGCATGGCGCCGGAGCTTGCGACCATGAGCGAGCGCGCGGCACGGGCCGATGGGCTGGCGGCCGATCTCGACAAGGCGCGGGCGGAGAACGCGCGCTTCGCGGCGGAGCGCGCCGGGTTCGAGGAACAGAAGCGCCTGCTCGAGGAAAGCCGCGCCAATCTCTTGAGAGAGTTTGAGAACACTGGCGCAAAAGTGCTTGAACAGGCTCGCGAAACCTTCCTGGTCAGCGCCGCAGAACGGTTCGGCCATGCCGAGAAGGCGAATGAGGCGAAGCTCAAGGAACTGCTCTCGCCGGTGGGTGAGAAGCTGGCCCGTTACGAACAGCAGGTGGAGGCGCTGGAGGCCAAGCGTGTCGATGCCTTCGGCCAGCTTACCGGGCTGATCGAATCGATGAAGGCCGGGCAGGAGGAGGTCCGGCGCGAGGCGCAGCGGCTCGGCAATTCGCTCACCAATGCCCCCAAGGCGCGGGGCCGCTGGGGCGAGCGCGCGCTGCAGAACGTGCTCGAGCAATGCGGGCTGGCCGAGCACACCGATTTCCACCTGGAGCATTCGCTCGATACCGAGGAAGGCCGGCTGCGCCCCGACGCGATCGTGCGCGTGCCCGGCCAGAAGAAGCTGGTGATCGACGCCAAGGTCTCGCTGAATGCCTATCAGGCGGCCTTCGAATCGAACGACGACGGTGAGCGGGCGCGGCATCTCGGCCTCCACGCCAAGGCGATGCGGGGCCATGTCCAGACGCTCGGCGCCAAGAGCTATCAAAGCCAGTTCGACGAGGCGCCCGACTATGTGGTGATGTTCGTGCCGGGCGAGCATTTCGTCGCCGCCGCGCTCGATGCCGATCCCGAGCTGTGGGACTTCGCCTTCCGCAACAAGGTGCTGCTGGCGACGCCGACCAATCTGGTCGCGATCGCGCGCACCGTCGCGCAGGTCTGGCGGCAGGACACGATTGCCCGCGAGGCGATCGAGATCGGCAAGGCCGGCGCCGAGCTGTACGACCGCCTCGCCGTCGCCGCCGAGCATTTGAAGCGCGTGGGCGGCGGGCTCGAAACCGCGGTCAGCAATTACAACAAGTTCGTGGGCAGCTTCGAGCGCAACGTCCTCACCTCGGGCCGCCGCCTCGCCGACAAGGGCATCGAGATCGGCAAGCGCGAGATCGAGGCCGTGCCCTTGGTCGAAAGCGCCCCCCGCTACACCGCGCTCGACGCGCCGGACGACGAAGAACCGCGCGAGGCGGCGGAATAGCGGTTGGAACGTGCTGGGACGGGTCGGGAACTACCCCAGAGCCTTGCCGATCATTGCGCCGATCGCCACGCCGAATATCCCGCCGCCCAGGAGAGCAAAGAGCCCGCTCGCCGCCGCCAAGGTGATGGAAGGGCCGCGCTCCGGGGCGCTTCCAACGAAACGCCACATCGCGGTCAGGCCCTGGAAACCGGTGACCAGCATGGCGAGCGCGGCGATCGTGAGCGTTCCTAAGCCCAGGTCGCCTCGCGATGAGGAGAGGCCGACACTGAAAAGCACCGCTCCCGTCAGCATGAGATTACCGACCCCGGCCAAGTAGCTACGAATGTCGCCAATCCGAGAAGACTTGCCCGGCCGCGGAAGAGGTGTCTCCGATGCCGCACCCTCGAGGCTGCGCGCACCCTGACGCATTGCCCTGATTCGTGTCGAGGCGTCAGAGCTGGAACCCCGGCTCGAGAGGGCCGGCCGCGCAATTTCGGGTTCGCCGCAAGCGTATCCGGCGCTGTTGTCGATTCGTGCGTTCGCATCGATCGCCCCGGATCGGGAGGCGCCCGGATCATCCCTGAGCAACTCCGGAAGGCATCCGTGAACCGCTTGCTCGACCGCCTCGACTACCTTTCCGACTTCGATCGACCGCGGCGTCTCGAAAGCGCCACGGTCGATGGCATCCGACAACTCCTCGTCGTAATAGGAGAGATGGAATTCCTCGGGATAGCGCCGGTAGAAGTCGGCGTTGAGGTCCACCTCGCGCCCCTCACGGCTCCGGACCAATTCGGGATCGGTGCGGATATTGGGGTTCACAAGAGCCTGCTCGGCCGCGACGAGATCGACGTAGGCTTTCCTGGTCCAGGTGTCGGGTATGAAGGCGATTTCGGACCGCTGGTATCCGCCCGCCCTGACGCGATCGGCAATATAGGAGCAGACGACCTTGTTGAGATAGGAGAAGCCATTGGGCTCGTCAGCACTGGATTCGCTCTCCTCCAGCCAGGCTTCAGGCTCGCCCTTCCAGAAGATGGTCAAGGCTGTCGCGATGTCGCAGTTTTGCTGCCGAACGATCCAGTCGAGCAGATAAAGCGGCTCGCTCCAATTGAAGTCCAAAGCGACTCGGTGCCAGTCGTCCGGGTCATTTGCTCCGAGCCACGCCACATTCTCCTCGAAATGCTGCGCCTCTTCCTCGTCCAGATCGAACATCGTCGCATTCCCGTACGTTACCTCGGGCGCAGTAAGTCGAAATGGTTGCGACTTAGTTCAGCGAAGTGACTCGCGGTCGCAGGGATGTCGCGATGTAAATGCTCACCGCCCCAGCCCCGCCAGCACCTCATAGCCCAGCACCGCCGCCGCGACCGCCGCATTCAGGCTGTCGGCGCGGCCCTTCATCGGCATGGTCACGCGCAGGTCGCAGGCCATCTCGTAGTCTTCGGGAAGCCCCCGGCTCTCGTTGCCGACGAGGATGAAGCAGGGGGCGGCATAGGGTGCCTCGCGATAGGGCCGCGCATCGCGCAGGGACGCGGCGACGAGCTGGCCCGCTCCGCCGCGCAGCCAGGGCAGGAACTCCTCCCACGGCGCGCGCGCAATCCTCTGCGTGAACACCGCGCCCATGCTGGCGCGCACCGCCTCGACGCCGAAGGGGTCGGCGCAGTCGTCGATCAGGATCAGCCCGCCCGCGCCGATGGCATCGCCGGTCCGCAGCATGGTGCCCAGATTGCCGGGGTCGCGCAGCGCCTGCGCCACCAGCCAGATGTCGGCACCGGCCCGGTCGATCGCGGCGAGCGAGGTGTCGAACTCCGCGAACACCCCGGCCACGCCTTGCGGATTGTCCTTGCCGGTGATCTTGGAGAGGATGTCGGGCGTGGTCTCCAGCACCTCGCCGCCCGTTGCCGTCACCGCCGCTTCCAGCTCCGCGAGCAGTGGATGGGGGTCGCGCGCGTCAGACAGCACCAGCACTTCGGGCAGATGGCCGCTGGCGCGCGCATCGGTGAGCAGGCGCAGCCCCTCGGCCAGGAAACGGCCCGCGCCCTTGCGATGCTTCTTGTCGCGCAGGGCGCGGATCGCCTTGACGGTGGGGTTGGAAAAGCCGGTGATCCGGCGGCGGCCGGAGACCGGCGCCGTCTCGCCGGGCGGCTGCGGAGACGATGACATCAGCTCTCCCCGAAGCCGTCCTCGACCATGGCGCTGAGCTGGGCCAGCACCGCCTCGCGCCCTTCGCCGCTGACGATGACCTCGATGGTGTCGCCCTTGGCGGCGCCCAGCATCATCAGGCCCAGGATCGAGCCGCCCGCCGCCTCCACCCCGCCCTTGGCCACGCGTACCGAGACGCTGGAGGGCAGTTCGGCGACTGCGGTGACGAATTTGGCGCTGGCGCGGGCATGGAGACCCCGCTGGTTGACGACCGTGAGGGTGCCCCGCGCCTCGCTCAAGAGGCGGCCTTGCGCGGGGCGGCGGCGTCGTGGCCGAGGAATTCGCTGGCCACGGTGATGTAGGTGCGGCCGGCGGTCTGCGCGGCGTGCACCGCCTCCACCACGCTCATCGCCTTGCGCGCGCCGGCGAGGCGGATGAGCATCGGTAGGTTGATCCCGGCGATCACCTCCACCCGCCCCGTCTCCAGCAGCGAGATGGCGAGGTTGGAGGGCGTGCCGCCGAACAGATCGGTGAGGATGATGGCACCCTGGCCCGAATCGACATCGGCGATGGCGTCGGCGATGTCCTGCCGGCGCTGCTCCATGTCGTCGCTGGGGCCGATGCAGATGGTGGCGATGGCCTCCTGGCCGCCCACGACATGCTCCATCGCCTCGACGAAATACTCCGCCAGCCGCCCATGAGTGACGAGGATCAGGCCGATCATCCGCAGGTGGGTCCGGTGAGGTGCAGGGCTGTCATGGCACGCGAGAGCGGTTGCCTAGTCCGGGGGCGGGCGGCAAGTCAACCGGCCTGCGGCGGACTGCCTTCGGGCGGGACACCCTGAGCAGCGGGCAGGTTGCGGTGGATCACCGTGGGATCATAGCCAGCCTCGCGCAGCGCCTCCGCCATCCGGCGGGCGGTATAGACCGAGCGGTGCCGTCCACCGGTGCAGCCGAAGGCGATGGCAAGATAGGCCCGGCCCTGCGCCGCGTAATGCGGCAGCAGCTCCAGCAGCAGATCGCGGATGCGCGAGAAAGCGGGCGCAAAGGGCGGATCGGCCTCGATATGTGCGCCAACCGGCGCGTCCAGCCCGGTCTGCGCGCGCAGCTCGGGGTCCCAGTGCGGATTGTCGAGGAAGCGCATGTCGAACACCAGATCGGCCAGCGGCGGCATCCCGCGGGCAAAGCCGAAGCTGGTGATGGTCAGCGTCATCTGCCCGCGCGCCTCGCCCGCGAAATGGCTGCGGATCACCTGCTGGAGCTGGTTGGCGGCATAGTCGCTGGTGTCGATCACCATCTCGGCGCGCGCCCGCAGCGGCTCCAGCAGTTCGCGCTCGGCCTTGATGCCGTCGGCCACCGGGCGCCCGCGCGCTAGCGGGTGGGGGCGGCGCGTCTCGTTGTAGCGGCGCTCGATGGCGGCGCTGTTGGCGTCGAGGAACAGGATGCCCGCGCCGGCGCGGCCGGACGCGATCACCGCGTCGAGCTGCGCCAGTATGGCCGCCGGATCGTAGCCCCGGGTGCGCGAATCGATGCCGATGGCGAGCGGTGTGTCGGCGGGCGGGGCGGCGGACAGCAGTCCCTCGAGCAGTCGCACCGGCGCATTGTCGATGGTTTCCCAGCCCAGATCCTCCAGCATCTCCAGCGCGGTGGACTTGCCCGCGCCGGACATGCCGGTGACCATCAGCACGCGCGGTTCGGGAATGGGCGATTCGGACATCACGAGCGAAGTCTTGTCAGTCGCGGCGGCCGGGGGAAAGGCCCGGCGGTGCGTTCACGCGAAATCGCCGGGAGAAGGCAGTCCGTGCAGCCGCAACGCCCATTCGGCGCACAGGGCATCCTGGCCGGGTGCCCCGAAGGCCAGGCGGGGCAGGGGGATGCCCGCCAGCTCCGTCAACACCGGCTCGGGAAGCCGCCCGGGCGGCTCGTCCAGCGCGAGGGCCAGGCACAGCGGCGCCGAGGCAGTGGGCAGGGTGGCGATCCCCACGCCGCGAATCTCGATCCGGCCGGCGATATGGGGCGGGGGATGGGCCCACATCCGCTCGCCGCGGCGCTCCAGCCGCACGCCGTCATCGCCCACCAGCACCGCGCCGCGATCGATGAGCGCCAGTGCGAGGCGCGACTTGCCGCTGCCGGGCGGCCCTTCGATCAGGAGCCCGCGTCCCGCCACCGCGACGCAGGTGACATTGGCTAGCAGGTCCGTGGTCACCGCCGTGCGCGCTCGGCGGCGGGCAGGACCAGCACCATGCGGGCACCGGGCTGCCCGTCGGTGCGGTCCGCCGCCGTCAGCGTCCCGTCATGCGCCTCGGCGATGGCGCGCCCGATGGCGAGGCCAAGGCCCGAATGATTGCCGAAGTCCTCGCCTTCGGGGCGCAGGGAATGGAAGCGCCGGAACACCAGCTCGCGCCGGTCCTCGGCGATGCCGGGCCCCGCGTCGATGACGCTGAGCGAGACCATGCCGCCGTCCCGCAGGATCGCGATCGTCACCTCGCCCGCCGGTGGCGAGAACGACACGGCGTTGTCCAGCAGGTTGACGATCACCCGCTCCAGACGAGACGGCTCGGCCATCACGGTGACGGGCTCTGCGGCGCTCTCGATGCGGATCGGATGCCCCGCGTTCTGGTCGCGATCCTCGCGGTTGCCGACGATGGCGCGGGTGAGGGCGAGCAGATCCACCTCCTCGAAGGTCGCGCGGCTGAGTTCGGCATCGACCCGGCTGGCGTCGGAAATCTCGCTGACCAGTCGGTCGATCCGGCGGACATCGTGGCGCGCGATGGAAATCAGCTCGGCGCGCAGCGCGGGATCCTCGACCCGGCCCAGTGTCTCGGTGGCGTTGCGGAGCGAGGCGAGCGGGTTCTTGATCTCGTGCGCGACATCGGCGGCGAAGCTTTCGACCGCGTCGATCCGGTGGCGCAGCGCGGCGGTCATGTCGGAGATGGTGCGCGCCAGCAGGCCGATCTCGTCGCCGCGCTGCGGCAGGCGTGGAACCTCGACCTGGCGGTCGCGCCCCTGCCGCACGCGGATCGCGGAGCGCACCAGCGTGCGCAGCGGATTGACGATGGTCCGCGCCAGGAACAGCGAGAGCAGGGTGGACACCGCCAGCGCCGCCAGCACCGCCAGGAACACCGCGCTGCGCGCGCGACGCACCGCATCCACGATGTCGGTCGGGTTGCGCGTCAGCAGCAGCGTTTCGCCCCTCAGCCCCACGGGCGCGGCCGCGTTGATGACATGGCTGCGATCGGGCGCGCTGCGCAGCACGATCTGAGTCAGGCTTTCATCCTTGGCGCGGGTAAGTTCGGGCCAGGCGGCGATGGAATCGACCTTTGGCTCGACATAGAGCGGCAGGGGCGGGGCACCCACCAGCCGGTCGGACCATTCGTCGAGCGTACGGGCGAATCCGTGCCGGTCGCTCTGGGCGGCCGGATCGGCCATGGTGAAGCTGGGCGGGGCGAGCACGAAGCTGTCGGACTCCAGCCGGCCCCGGCCATCGTAGAGCCGCAGGCGCAGCTTCTGTTCCTTGCCGAGCTGGATCAGCAGCGCCGCCTGGCGCGCGTTGCTGGCGCCCGCCAGCGCCTCGGCGATGATCTGTGCCTCCACCAGCGCCAGCTTGAAGCGTTCGTCGAGCAACTGCTTGCGATAGACGTCGAGATAGATGACCCCGCCGCCAAGCAGCACCAGCGGCAGCACATTCACCATCAGGATGCGGCTGGTGAGCGAGGGGCCGCGCGGCCAGGTGAACGCGCCCGAGCCCAGGAGCCGCGCGACGGACGCGCGATCAGCCATCGGTGAAGCTGTAGCCCGCCCCATAGAGCGTGGTGATGGCGGCGAACTCGCGATCGACGCTGCGGAACTTGCGCCGCATACGCTTGATGTGACTGTCCACTGTCCGGTCGTCGACGAAGACATCCTCGGTATAGGCGGCGTCCATGAGCTGGTTGCGGCTCTTGATGACGCCGGGGCGGGCGGCGAGCGCCTCCAGCAGCAGGAACTCGGTGACGGTCAGGCTGACGGCCCGGCCGTCCCAGGTCACATGATGGCGCGCGGGGTCCATGGTCAGGCGGCCGCGCTCGATTGCCTGCGGGGCCGTGTCGCCGGCACCTTCCCCAACCCCGGACGCGGCCCGGGCCTCGCCGCGCCGCAGGATCGCGCGGATGCGCGCGATCAGCAGCCGCAGGCTGAAGGGCTTGGCGATGTAATCGTCCGCCCCCAGTTCCAGCCCCGCCTCCTCGTCGGCTTCGTCGTCCTTGCTGGTCAGGAAGATCACCGGCAGCGCGCTGTGGGCGCGCAGGCGGCGCAGCAGCTCCATGCCGTCCATCCGCGGCATCTTGATGTCGAACACCGCTATATCGGGTGGAACCTCCAGCAGGGCCACGAGCGCCGCCTCTCCGTCGGAATAGAGACGGGTAGCAAAGCCTTCCGCCTGGAGCGCGATCGACAGCGTGGTGAGGATGTTCCTGTCGTCATCGACCAGGGCGACGATCGGGCGCGCTCCTGGGCCGGTTTCGCTGGCGGGGGTGGTGGCCTCGGCATCCATGCCGCGGGGATTAGGCCCAACCCTGTCCCAATTCAACGCGGCAGGCACCGGACCCTTCATCCGCCCCGCCGCTAAGCGGCTCTCTCAAGCCCAAAATTGACGCGACCGGCCGCCCGCACTATGCGCGGCGCGAGCCGAGCGCATACGAATGCGCGGCACTGGGCAGCGCGCCCGATACGCCATTATCGTGCAGGAGATTGTTCGCGTGACCGCCTCGCTGTTCCACCCGCTCGCCCTCCAGGGCATCGTTACCGATGCAACCATTCACGCGAATCTCTCCTCCGCGGAGCTGACCGAGCGGGCGGTGGCCGCGGGCGAGGGGCAACTGGCCAAGGACGGCCCGCTGGTGGTGGAAACCGGCAAGCACACCGGGCGCAGCGCGAAGGACAAGTTCATCGTCCGCGATGCCGAGACCGAGGACACGGTGTGGTGGGATAACAACGCGAGCATGACGCCCGAGCATTTCGCCGCGCTCAAGGCCGATTTTCTCGCCGCCCTCGCCGACAAGGGCGACCTCTATGTCGCCGATCTCTTCGGTGGCTCGCAGCCGGAGTACCGCGCCCGCGTTCGCGTCATCAACGAGCTTGCCTGGCACAACCAGTTCATCCGCACTCTGCTGGTGCGGCCCACGGCGGCCGAGCTGGCGGGTTTCGTGCCCGAATACACCATCATCGACCTGCCCAGCTTCCGCGCCGACCCGGCCCGGCATGGCACCCGCAGCGAGACGGTGATCGCGGTCAATCTGAGCGAGAAGCTGATCCTGATCGGCGGCACCAAATACGCCGGCGAGATGAAGAAAAGCGTGTTCGGCATCCTCAACTACCTGCTTCCGCCGCAGGGCGTCATGCCGATGCATTGCAGCGCGAACATCGGTCCCGACGGGCGGACCGCTGTGTTCTTCGGTCTGTCGGGCACCGGCAAGACCACGCTTTCGGCCGATGCCAGCCGCCGGCTGATCGGCGATGACGAGCACGGCTGGTCGGACACCGCCGTCTTCAACTTCGAGGGCGGCTGCTACGCCAAGGTGATACGCCTTTCGCCCGAGGCCGAGCCGGAGATCTTCGCCACCACGCGCATGGCCGGCACGGTGCTGGAAAATGTGGTGATCGACGCGGCCGGCGCGATCGACCTCGACGATGCCACGCTGGCGGAAAACACCCGCGCGGCCTATCCGCTGAGCTCGATCCCCAACACCTCCGCCGACAACATGGGCCCGGTGCCCGCCAATGTCGTGATGCTCACCGCCGATGCCTTCGGCGTGCTGCCGCCGATCGCGCGGCTGACGCCGGACCAGGCGATGTACCACTTCCTGTCGGGCTATACCGCCAAGGTCGCGGGCACGGAGATCGGCGTGACCGAGCCGCAGGCGACGTTCAGCACCTGCTTCGGCGCGCCCTTCATGCCGCGCCACCCCAGCGTCTATGGCAATCTGCTCAAGGAGCGGATCGCGAAGGGGCAGGTGCGGTGCTGGCTTCTGAACACCGGCTGGAGCGGCGGCAAGGCCACCGATCCGGGCATCAAGCGGATGCCGATCAAGGCTACCCGCGCGCTGCTCCATGCGGCGCTCGACGGCAAGATGGACACGGTGGAGTTCCGCAAGGATCCCAACTTCGGGTTCGAGGTTCCGGTCAGCGTGCCGGCGCTGGACGAGGCGGGCATCGGCCAGGCGCTGCTCGATCCGCGCGCGATCTGGGCCGACAAGGATGGATATGATCGCACCGCGCGCGCGCTGGTCGATCTGTTCGTGAGCAATTTCGCGCCCTTCGCCGCCCATGTCGACCAGGGCGTGAGGGACGCCGCGCCCCGGGCGGCCTGAGCTCCGCCCGGCGACGCAACCTATCGGTTGGAGAGGGGAGGCCCCGGCCGCGTCACGCGGACCGGGGCCCCAGACCGCCCCTGCCATGGCGACCAGCCTGCGTCCCGCTGCGACCGGCGCCTTCTCCGGGCCTTGCCGCGAACCCACCGCGACGATAACGTGTGAACGTTAACAGGACTGCGCCGAGCGATGCGCAGCCGGAGGGAGAATGGCGATGGCGACGCGGCGCGCGGGCTGGACGATCGGAGGGTGCCTCGTCCTCACCACCCTGGCCGCCTGTGGTGGCGGAGGCGCAACGGCGGGAAGCGGCACGGCCCCGCCTGTATCCGGCACCCCGTCGCCTGCTTCCTCGCCGAGCCCGAGCGGGACCACGCCGCCCCCTTCCGCCGCGCTGATCTTCGCCGAGGAGTTCGATGGCGCCGCGCTCGACCGCACCCGCTGGAACGTGGAGGGGCCGG
The DNA here is from genome assembly GCA_016793865.1 of Altererythrobacter sp. Taxonomy (GTDB): domain Bacteria; phylum Pseudomonadota; class Alphaproteobacteria; order Sphingomonadales; family Sphingomonadaceae; genus Qipengyuania. Next base: position 154,024 of record JAEULJ010000003.1, on the reverse strand, counting down.
CGTTCCATGTGAACAACGAGCAGCAGCGCTACATCGATTCGCCCGATACTCTCGGCTTCGCTCGCCCCGCGGGAGCGGAGGGTGGCGCGCTGGTGCTGCGCCCGGTCTGGCGGCCGGGCTTCACCGCGCCCGACGGCTCCCGCGCCGATTTCGTTTCCGCCCGAATCGACACCGCGAACAAGTTTGCGCTCACCTACGGCAAGATCTCGGCGCGGATACGTATGCCGGCGGGCAGCGGGCTGTGGCCGGCGTTCTGGCTGCTGGGCTATGGCAACTGGCCCGACAACGGCGAAACCGACATCATGGAATATGTCGGGGAGCGGGGCTGGGTCTCTTCGGCGATGCATGGCCCCGGCTATTCGGGCAACACACCCATCGCGCGGCGTTTCGATTTCCCCACAGGAGAGGATGTGACGGGCTGGCACGTCTATTCCGTCGTTCGCACCGCCGATTTCGTCGCTTTCTCGGTGGATGACCGCGAGTTCTACCGCGTGACCAAGGCCGATGTCGAACGCTTCGGGCCCTGGCGCTTCGACGGCCCGCAGTACGTGATCCTCAACTTCGCGGTAGGGGGTGCCTATCCGAACGGGGTCAACCGCGTGGAGACGCCCTATTTCGGCGTGCCGCAGGCGACCGTGGACCTCATCCGGGCCGGCACGCCGACGATGGAGGTGGACTGGGTGCGCGCCTGGGCGAGCGAATAGCGGGCGCCAGAGCGGGCCGCTACTTGTCGCTCTCGGGGTCTCCTTGCGTGCCATCGTCCTCAACCATTCGGGCAGGACCCGTCCAGGGCGTGCCTTCGGGCAGCTTGCCGATCTCCTCGGCAAGCTTGCTGGCCGCGGTCGCCAGCCGGCCGCCGTGGGGATTTGCCGCCAGCGCCTCCAGGGATAACTTCGCCAGTTCGATCTTGCCTTCGCCCGCCTGCATCAGCGCAGTCTGAAAGGCGAGGCCGCGGTCGAAGGGCGCCAGCTCGGACGCGCGCTCCAGCGCGTGCCGTGCCAGTTCGGGCGGCTCCGCGCCGCGCTCCACATAGCTGCGGTAAAGGTAGATCAGCGGCAGCGGGTGATCGTTCTCGATCATGTTGAGCGCTTCAAACGGCTTCATCGCCGCCCTGAAGGCCGCCGCCTGCTTGTCCGCCGGCGCATCGCCGGCCAGGCGGAACATGGCATAGCCCTTCTGGACATGGGCGTTGACGCGCGACGGGTCGAGCGCGATCGCCTTGTCGGCCGCCGCAATGGCCGGCTGATCGTTGCCGGCATCGTACTCCGCCTCGGCCAGCGCGGCCAGCACGCCCGCATCATCGGGATATCTCGCGGCCCCCGCCCGCAGTTGGGGCGCCAGCGCGAGCGCTTCCTCTCGCGAGACGCCGCGTTGCGACTGGATGTGCAGCGGCATGACCGCCCCTTCGCCGACGCTCAGCGCCGTTACCGCCACGGGGGCGGAGGGAACCTTCTCCGCAGTCAGGTGAAAATAGCTCATCCTCGCGCGCGAGACATAGGCGTCGAGGTCCTTTTCCAGTTTCTTCAGATCGCCGAATGCATCGGTCGCGGCCTCCATCTCGGACTTCCCGCGCGCGATCGCAGTGGCATAGCGCGACAGCTGTCCCTTGCGCGGGCCATCTTGCAGCTCGTCGAACGTCAGATAGTGGTACAGCGCCCAGGACCGGCCATAGAACGCATCGTGGCGGCTGCTCTTGCGCTTGTCGTAAAGCTTCTGGTCGAGAAGCTCCTGCACCGTGACGTCGTCGGCATAGGCGAGGTCGGCGGCGCGGTGGATGGCGGGACGCCCGATCCCCACCGAGCCATCCCGGCCGAACTTGGCCGAGGCGAAGAATTCGGCGGCGCCTTCGTTCATCCAGCGCGGCATGGCATAGCGGCTGGTGGATAGCAGGAAATGATGGGCGTATTCGTGCAACAGCACGATCAGCGAGAAGTCGTTCTCCCCGGACCCGAACGAGATGTTCGGCACGAAAGCGCGCGAGCCACCGGCGCGCGGGATGTAGAAGCCGGCAACGTTCCGGGAGGTGTCTCCCGCCAGCCTCTGGACGCGATTCTCGCTGCCGACGGCGAAGATCACCACGCGGTTCGATGGCGACGGCACCACGTCCTTTCTACCGGTGATGAGCTGCATCGCCGCGTGGAACCGCTCCAGGATTTCCGCGAACCTGGCGATGTCGCGCGGGCTGTCGTCGGCATAGACCACGAAATGCGGGCTTTCCGCCTTGTGCCACGCGGCCTGCGCCGGCGCGGCCAGCGCGGCGGCGGCCGCCAGGGCAATCCATTGCCTCATTCGCCCCTCCTTCCCTCGACCGGCAAGCTGCATTGGCAGGGATGCCGGAAGGACCCGGTCAGCCCGACGCGCCTGCCCGCGCGACATAGCGATCCACGTTCTTCGCCATCACATCAAGCGGGGCGTTGCCGCCCAGGATCACCGCGTCGTTGAAGCCCTTGCCGTCGAAGCGCATGCCAAGCGCGGCCTGCGCGCGGGCGCGCTGGCGCAGGATTTCGCTGTGGCCGATCTTGTAGCCGCAGGCCTGGCCCGGCCAGCTGCAATAACGATCGACCTCGCTCGCCACCTCCTCGGGTTTGGAGCCGTTGCGCTCGACGAAGAATGCGCGGGCCTGCTCGCGTGTCCAGCGCTTGCGGTGGAGCCCGGTGTCCACGACCAGCCGGCAGGCGCGGAAGGCGAGCGACTGGAGATAGCCGAGCTGGCCCACCTCGAAGCCATCATAGGCACCCAGCTCGTCGGCGAGCTGCTGGGCATAGAGCGCCCACCCTTCCGAGAACGCCCCGAAGGCCAGGATCGAGCGGATCATTGGCAGGCGATTGGAGTATTCGCCTTCCCACACATGGCCGGGAATGGTTTCGTGATAAGCGAGATCGGCGAGATCGTAGCGGCGGTGCAGATCGGTGGAGCGCAGGTTGATCCACATCCGCCCCGGGATGCTGCCGTCCTTGCTGCCCGCGCCGCCATAGGCTCCTGGCGCCCCGATCTCCTCGGCCGGGGGAAGACGGCGTATCTCCATCTTCGGATCGACCGGCTTGCCGAAGGCGCGGGGCATCTGAGCCTTGATCCAGGCCACCCGTTCATCGAGGAAATCCATGATCTGCTTGCGGCCGGGATCGCCCTCGGCGAACTTGTAGCGCGGATCGTCGCTCAGCGCCTGCATCCGTTCGCCCACGCTGCCGCTCGTATAGCCGATGCGGCGCAGGATCGGGTCCATGCGCGCGTGGAGCGCGGCCAGCTCGTCGAGCCCCTGCTGGTGGATCTCGTCCGGCGTCATCGCCGTGGTGGTGGTGGCGCGCAGGGACCAAGCATACCATTCATCGCCGCGCGGCTGGGCCCATATGCCGGCCTTTTCCCCGGCCACCGCCCGTTCTACCCTCAGCTCCGCGAGCTGGCGCTCGAGCGCGGCGACCACCGGCCCCGTGGCGATCGCGGCGCCGCGCCGCGCCGGCCCCTCGCCGATCTTCGCCGCCTCGCGCGTCAGCGGCGCCGCCAGCGAGCCGCCGCCGTCCTTGCGCGCATCGGCAATGGTCGCCTCCATCGCGGTAATCGCCTTGTCGATCAGGAAGCCGGGGGGGACGACGCCCATCGCGCGCGCGCTCCGCATCCGCTCGAGCTCGCCATCCAGCACCGCCGGCATCGCCTGGAGCCGCGCGAGATAGGCCTCGCCGTCGGCCGCATTCGCCAGCGGCTGGGTGGAATCGAGGAAGCGCGGCATGTCGAGATAGGTCCCGACGTTCTGGATCACGACATAGGGGGTGTTGCGCCAGCTCCCCACCGCCACGTCTCCATAGGGAAGGGCGAAACCGTCTAGCGCGGTGGCATAGGCGCTCTGCACGACTTCCAGGCTGGTGAGCGTGTCGGCATCGAGCCCGGCGCGATCGACCGCGCGCACCCGGGCAAGATCGGCGCGCAGGGTCCGGGCATAGGCTGCCTGGCCGGCCGCTGACTGATCCTCGAGCCGGCTGCGCAGCCCTGCGTGCGAGCCGGTGTCCACGCCCAGGCCCGTGGCCCGCTCGGGCTCGTGCTGCATCAGGTTCCAGGCGATATCGTCGAGCAGCGCGCCCACGTCGCCGGCGGTGGCGCGGGGCACGCTCGCGCAGCCGCCCAGGGCAAGGACAGAAACGCCGCCAAGCCCAGCAAGGGCCTGGCGGCGGGTGAGATCATTCGTGAATGCCGTCATGGCGGCGATTGTGCGCGCCGCCTCGGCCCGCTGTCAAACGCGCCGGCCGGCGCGCCGATCAGCGCAGGGAATCGGGCACCTGGCCACCGTTGCTGGCCAGTTCCTGCATCACGCGCTTGTGCAGCCAGATGTTATCCTCGGCGCTGCCGGAATAGTCCTCGCGGCCCAATTCGGCGGCAAGCGCCTTGCGGCTCGCGTAATCGGATTCGACATTGATGAGCTTCATCAGGTCCACGATCGACGTGCGCCAGTTCAGGCGATCGGCGCCCGGCATCGAATCGAGGCTGTTTTCCACATTTACGATCGTGACGGGCTGCGGTGCTGCGGGGGCGACAGCCGCCGGCGCGGCGCTCGGGGCGGGCGCGGCTGCGGGGGCAGGCTTCGGTTGGCCGCTGTCCTTGGCGCTGCTGCCGAAGATGGCGTCCTTGATCCTGCCGAAAATGCTCATGGTGTTTCTCCCTTGCGAAGCGGCGAGGATATGCCGCCTGGACCGACTTAACAATCATCAACGTGCCCGGTTCCTGGCCTTTGCTACGGCGGGTGGCTGCGCTAAGCCAGTCGCATGGCTGATCTCGCGCTCTCGCTCACCATGCTGGCGGCGATCGCCCTGCTCGCGGGCGCGGTGGTGCTGCTGCGGCGTGGCGACAGGCGCCGGGCGCTGCTGATGGCCGTCGCCGGGCTGGTGGCGCTGGCCAATGTGGCGGTCTGGGCCATTCCGGCTCCTCCATCCGCCTCCACGCCGCCCGCCCCGAAGGGCTGAGGCAGGGCGCGCCCTCGCCGCTCAGCGGATGGTGCAGGCCGGGTCAAGCCGGAAATTGAGGTAGTTGTTCACCGACCCCATCAGTTCCTCCTGCTCGTTCTCGAAGAAGTGATTGGCGCGCGGAACCTCGTCGTGGTGGATCGTGATGTGCCGCTGAGTGCGCAGCTTCTCCACCAGCTTGGTCACCGATCCGGGCTGGACCACGGTATCACCCGCGCCCTGGATGAAGATGCCGCTGGCGGGGCAGGGCGCCAGGAAGCTGAAATCATACATATTGGCCGGTGCCGAGACCGAGATGAAGCCGCGGATTTCCGGCCGCCGCATCAGCAATTGCATCCCGATCAGCGCGCCGAAGCTGACGCCCGCGACCCAGGTGGTCTGCGCCTCGGGATGGATCGACTGCACCCAGTCGAGCGCGCTGGCGGCGTCGGACAGTTCGCCCACGCCATTGTCGAAGCTTCCCTGGCTCTTGCCCACGCCGCGGAAATTGAACCGCAGCGTGGCGAAGCCGCGATCCACGAAGGTCTTGTAGAGCGCCTGGGTGATGCGCTCGTTCATCGTGCCGCCGCCGTGGGGGTGGGGGTGCAGGATCATCGCGACCGGCGCGCGCGGGTGGCGGGCGGGGGCGAAACGGCCTTCGAGACGGCCTTCAGGGCCGGGAAAGATGACTGAGGGCATCGGGAAACCTGTCTGAAAATCGGCGAGCGCGCGGGGCCGGCAAGCCTTGCGCGAAGGGCAGCGCTATATAGGGATGGCCGCTCAAATCGCAATCATTTAGGGGCCGCGTCCCATCGCCAGCCGCATCTACCTCGATCATGCCGCCACCACCCCGCTGCGCCCCGAGGCCAGGGCGGCGATGGAGGAGGGCTTTCGCCTGTGGGCCAACCCCAGCAGCCCGCACGCCGAGGGCCGCAAGGCGCGCGCCCTGCTGGAGGACGCTCGCGAGCGGATCAAGAGGTCGCTGGGCTGGGATGGCGAGCTGATCTTCACCAGCGGCGCGAGCGAGGCGCTGGCGATCGGCCTGGGGCGGGCGCAGGGACGGCGCTGCATCGTCAGCGCGGTGGAGCACGATGCGGTGTTCCGGGCGGCCCCCGGCGCAATCGTCGCGCCCGTAGGTGATGACGGGTTTATCGACCGCGCGCATCTTGCAGAGGCGCTGGCGGACGGGCCGGCGATCTGCGCGATCCAGCACGTGAATTCCGAAACCGGGACGATGCAGAATCTCGATGACCTGCGCGCTGCGCTCAACACGTCGGGATCCCTGCTGCTGACCGACTGCTCGCAGAGCGCGCAGGGCTATAGTATTCCCGACGCCGACATGATCGTGGTGTCGGCACACAAGGCGGGTGGACCCATCGGTGTTGGCGCCTTGCTCGTGCGTGACTTCGCGATGCTCGAACCGAGCGGCGGGCACGAACGCGGTTATCGCCAGGGGACCGAGAATCTACCGGGCGCACTGGGAATGGCGGCCGCGCTCGAGGCTTCCCGCAAGCCCGACGGCTGGACTAGTCTTGCGGTCAACGACGCCTTCGACGCATGGCGTGAAGCCGTGATCGCCAGCGGGGGCACCGATGTCTCGCCGGGAGTTTGGGGCGCTCATGCCATTGCCGCCGTCGCGCACGCGCAAATCGGGGCGCAGGCGATGCTGATTCGCCTCGATGGGCTGGGTTTCGCGGTGTCCGCTGGAAGTGCCTGCTCATCCGGCACACTTCGCAAGAGCCGCGTCCTCGACGCCTTCGGAATCGACGATTCCACGGCATCGCGAACTATCCGTGTGTCGATCGGGTGGACCACCACTGTCGAGGACATCGAGCGTTTCGCCAATGCCTGGGCCAGCCTCACGCCATGATCTACCTCGACTATCAGGCCACCACCCCGCTTGCGCCCGAGGCGCGCGAGGCGATGCTGCGCTGGCTCGGCGGACCGGGAGACGGCGGCTTCGGCAATCCGCACAGCGCGCACCGGATGGGGCGCGAAGCGAAGGCGGCGATCGAACTGGCGCGCGAGCAGGTCGCGGCGCTGATGCCGAGCGGGGGGCGGGTCATCTTCACCGGCGGCGCGACCGAGGCGCTGAATCTGGCGATCCGGGGCAGCGGGCGGGGGAGCACGGTGGCCGTCTCCGCGATCGAGCATTCGGCGGTTCGCGACACGGCGAGGGCCGTGGCCGTCGTATCCCATATTCCGGTGGATCGTGAAGGGGTTGCGGAGGTTTCCTCAGGCCTTCCTGAAGACACACGGCTGGTCGCGGTGATGCACGTCAACAACGAGATCGGGACCGCCCAGCCGGTTGCGGAATGGGCGATGTCCGCGCGCGAGAAAGGCGCGCTTTTTCTGTGTGATGCGGTGCAAAGTTACGCGCGTTTCGAGCTTCCGCGCGCCGATATGATCGCCATCAGCGCGCACAAGTTCCACGGTCCCAAGGGAATCGGGGCGCTGTGGGTGCGTGACGGGGTGGAACTCGCCGAGGTGCAGACTGGCGGCGGACAGGAATTCGGCCTTCGCTCGGGCACGCTGAGCCCCGCGCTGATCGCCGGGATGGGCGCGGCGGCTGCGCTGTGCGGCGATCGGCGGGAGGCGGACGCCGCGCATGTCGAGGCGCTCTGGAACCGCGCGCGCGAGCTTTTCGCCGGTTGGGCGCTCAACGGCAGCGCGGATCGGCGCTGGCACGGCAATCTCAACATCCGCCGGGACGGGCTCGATGTCGCACGGTTGATGAGCGATTGCCGCGAGGTGATGTTCAGCGCTGGCAGCGCCTGCGCCAGCGGATCGGGGCGGCCGAGCCATGTTCTCAAGGCCATCGGGCTCACCGACGCGCAGGCGAAAAGCTCGATCCGGCTCGGCTTCGGCCGCTACACCACACTCGCCGAGATCGAGGAGGCGGCCACCCGGATCAACGCGGCGGCGGAGGCTCAGGGGGTATGAAAATCCGCTTCACCACGGCGCGAGGGGAAGAGGTCGAGGCGGACGCCGCCCCCGGCGACAACCTCCTCCGCCTCGCCCAGGCCGTGGGACTGCCGCTGGAGGGCACCTGCGAGGGGCAGATGGCGTGCTCGACCTGCCACGTCATCGTCGCCGCCGACTGGTTCGAGCGCTTGCCCCCTGCGACCGATGAGGAGGAGGACATGCTCGACCTGGCCGCCGGCGCCCGCCGCACCAGCCGCCTCGCCTGCCAGATCGTCCTCGGCGAGGAACTGGACGGCCTCTCCGTCACCATCCCCGCCGAGGCGCACGACATGCGGCGCTAGGCTTCAGCCTCGCCGGCGGTGAAACGGCGGTTGATGCGCCGTACTGCCCAGACGGTTCCCGCGATCGGCCCCAGAACCGCCGCCAGCATCAGCAGCGCGGCGATTACGAAACCGACCACCGATCCCAGCGAGCCTAAGGCGGTGGCTATCGGGGCGCTGAAGGAAGCTCCGGCGCTCGCCTGCGATCGGTAGTCGATGTCCATCCGGCTGAAGGATACGCGGCCTCGAGTCTCGGCCAGCCAACTCTTCGCCTGGTCGATTTCCTCGTTGACCGCCGCGACCTGACGCTCAGCCTCGACCAGTTCCTTGACGCTGCCCTGACGGGTTCGCAGCACCTCCGTTAGCCGATCCCGCAATTCCTCGCGGGCGCGGATCCGGGCATCGGTGTCGACGAGAACCTTCGACACTTCCTCGCTGGCTATGGTGGTGGAGGTTTGCTCGGCACCCATGCCCTCGGCTTCCTTTTCCAGCAGCGCGGCGAGCGCCCGTGCGTACGGGGCGGCGACAGCCAGTGTAAGCTTGCCACCAACGTCGTTGCTTTGCTCATCTTCGGACAAATCCATGCCCACGATCCGACACGACGCGGGGCCCCTCTGCTCGCAGATATCAGCGTGACGCCGCATCAGCCTTCCGACGTCCGGGGCGGAAGATTCGAAGACGAGGCCATAGACATAGGCAAGCTTGGGGAGAGCCGTCGGCAGCGGTGCTGTGAGAAAAGGTTCGCCGGGCGCCGAGGATGCGTCGGCCGTGACGCGGCTTTCGCTGGGTTGTGCCAAGATTTCGGATGCTGTGGTTTGATCTCCGGCCTGGCTGCAAGCCGATAAAGCTATCGCGCAAGCAGTGGAAAACATGAACGATAATCGCATGACGTGGCTCCTCTCTCGATCCCCGCCCAAATATCGCCCTATTCCCGCCATAATTATGCCATAATATTGCCTCAATTCAACTAGGAAATGAGGCTGCGAGCGATGCGAACGCCTTTGCGCCTTAAGCATCGGAAATATCGATAATTTTGATATAGCACCTCTGGTGCTTGCCGCGCGCCGGATTCCGATACCCTTATCCTATGCAAGCGTGGGGAAAGCCTTGGCTGCCAAGTTGCGGGGCGCGGCAGGGCGCTGATAGGGCGGGGCGATGGCCGAGACGATCGACACCGAGAAAGACCCCTTCGACGCTATCGTCGATGCGCCCTTCGACAGCGCGCTGTCGGAGCGTTACCTCGTCTATGCGCTTTCCACGATCACCGCGCGCAGCCTGCCCGACCTGCGCGACGGGCTGAAGCCGGTGCATCGCCGCCTGTTGTGGGCGATGCGGCAATTGAAGCTCAACCCGAACGACGCCTTCAAGAAGTCCGCGCGCGTGGTCGGTGATGTGATCGGCAAGTATCACCCGCATGGCGACGCCAGCGTCTATGATGCGATGGTCCGCCTCGCGCAGGATTTCAGCCTGCGCTATCCGCTGGTCGAGGGGCAGGGAAACTTCGGCAATATCGACGGCGATAACGCCGCAGCCTACCGCTATACCGAGGCCCGGCTGACCAAGACCGCGCTGCGGCTGATGGAGGGGCTGGACGAAGGGACGGTCGACTTCATCCCCACCTACAACGGCGAGGAGGAAGAGCCCGAAATCTTCCCCGGCCTGTTCCCCAACCTGCTCGCCAATGGGGCCAGCGGCATCGCGGTGGGCATGGCGACCAACATCCCCAGCCACAATGTCGCCGAGGTGATCGACGCCACGCTGGAGCTGATCGACAACCCCCATGTCGAGCATTCGCGGCTGATGGAGCTGTTCCACGGGCCGGACTTCGCCACCGGCGGGCTGGTCGTGGACAGCGCCGCGGCCATCTCCGCCGCTTATGAGACCGGGCGCGGCAGTTTTCGCGTGCGGGGGCGTTTCCATGCCGCCGAGGCTGCCGGCGAAGCCGATCGCGAGGCCGGGATCGAGCGACTGGGGGGCGGCCAGTGGCAGCTCGTGGTCAGCGAGATCCCCTATCAGGTGCAGAAGGGCAAGCTGATCGAGGAGATCGCCCAGCTCATCGCCGACAAGAAGCTGCCGATCCTGGAGGATGTGCGCGACGAGAGCGACGAGGCGATCCGGCTGGTGTTCGTCCCCAAGAGCCGCAACGTCGATCCCGAGCTGCTCAAGGAGAGCCTCTACAAGCTGACCGGCCTCGAGGTGCGCTTCGGGCTCAATCTCAACGTGCTGGACGCGCAGCCGGGGCCGGATGGAGAGACCCGCCGCACGCCGATGGTGATGGGGCTCAAGGAGCTGCTGACCCATTGGACCGCGAGCCAGATCGACATCCTCCAGCGCCGCAGCCGCCACCGGCTCGACCAGATCGCGCGGCGGCTGGAACTGGTGGAAGGCTATATCATCGCCTTCCTCAACCTCGACCGGATCATCGCCATCATCCGCACCGAGGACGAGCCGCGCCCCGTGATGATGGCCGAGTTCGGCCTGACCGAGCGGCAGGCCGAGGCGATCCTCAACATGCGGCTGCGCAGCTTGCGCAAGCTGGAGGAGATGGAGCTCAGGCAAGAGCGTGACGCGCTGCTCAAGGAGCAGGACGAGCTCAACAAGCTGCTCGAAAGCCCGGCACGCCAGCGCACCCGCCTGAAGCGCGACCTGACGGGCCTGCGCCGCGAATACGCCGAGGACACCGTTCTCGGCCGCCGCCGCACCACCATCGCGGAGGCCGCGCCGGTCGCCGTGTTCAGCATGGATGCCATGATCGAGAAGGCGCCGGTGACGGTGATCCTGTCGCAGCGCGGCTGGATTCGCGGCGCCAGCGGGCATCTGCCGCTGGATCAGGACTGGAAGTTCAAGGAGGGCGATGGTCCCGCGCCGGGCTTCGGCGCCCTCCACGCGCAGACCACCGACAAACTCCTGCTCGCCGCCGCCGACGGGCGGTTCTACACCCTGGGCGCCGACAAGCTGCCCGGCGCGCGCGGCTTTGGCGAGCCGGTCCGCAATACGCTCGACATCGACGCGGATACGCAGATCGTGGCGGTGATCGTCCACCGGCCCGGCCAGCGGCTGCTGCTCGCGGCGGACAGCGGGCGCGGCTTCGTGGCGGTGGCCGACGAGCTGCTGGCGGAAACGCGCAAGGGGCGCCAGGTCGTCAACCTCAAGGACGGGGCGAAGCTGGCGGTGGTCCGCACCATCGCGCCCGGCCACGATCACGTCGCGGCGGTGGGGGACAACCGCAAGCTGGTGGTCTTCAACCTGGCGGAACTGCCCGAGATGGCGCGCGGGCAGGGCGTGGCGCTCCAGCGCTATCGCGACGGCGGCCTGTCCGATGCGACCAGCTTCACGCTGGCCGAGGGGCTGAGCTGGGCGATGGGCGGCGAAACCGGCCGCACGCGCACCGAAACCGAGATGTGGCAGTGGAAGGTCGCGCGAGGCGGGGCGGGGCGGATGCCGCCGACGGGGTTCCCAAGGGACAACAGGTTCTAGCCGTCTCCTGAGGGAGCGGAGGCGAGGGCCTCGCTCACCAGTTCCTCGATACGCGCGGCGCCGGGGAACCCCTCCGCCACCCAGCATCGCTCCACCGCCTGCATGATCCGCGCGACATCCGGCCCGGCGGCAACACCGCGCGCGACGATCTGGCCACCCTTGAGCGGGAAGCGCGGCACCTCCCACCCGGAGAGCGGTGCGGCGTCCGCCCCCGCCAGCAGCAGCCGGTCGCGCGCGCAGGCCATGCCTTCGCGGTAGGCGAGCGCGCGCGGCGCCTCGCCATCATCGCTCGCGCGCCCCGCGGCGCAGACCAGACGCGCGCGCTGCTGCTTCGACAGGCGCAGCCGCGCCGCCACCGTTTCCGCCAGCGCCGGAACTGCCGGGATCAGCGCGGCCAGGCGGCGGAGCCCATCCCCCGCCAACCCCTGCTCTTGTTCGAGGGCGACGAGCCGCTCCAGCGCGGAAAGCTCCGGCCCGTGCGCTTCGGGCAGGACCACCACAAGCACACCCGCCTCCGCCATCAGCCGCAGGGTGGGGGCGGGATCGGGAAGCGAGAGCAAGGCCAGCAGTTCGCCACCGATACGCTCGCGGCTCAAGCCCTTAAGCGTGGCGGCGAAAGCCGTGCAGGCGGCCAGTGCCACCGGGTCGGGCGCACCGCCAAACCTCGCCTGGAAGCGGAAGAAGCGCAGGATGCGCAGGTGATCCTCGCGGATACGCTGCTCCGCGTCACCGATGAAGCGCACGCGCCGCGCGGCAAGATCGTCCAGCCCGCCGAAGAAATCGGTTACCTCCAGGGTTTCGGGGTGGGCGTAGAGGGCGTTGATGGTGAAATCCCGCCGCGCGGCATCCTCGCGCCAGTCCTGCGCGAATGCGACAGTGGCGCGGCGGCCGTCGGTTGAAACGTCGCGGCGCAGCGTGGTCACCTCGACCGGGCCGTCCGCGAGAATCGCGGTGACTGTGCCGTGGTCGATCCCGGTGGGCACGGTGCGGATGCCGGCGGCGGCGCAGCGGTCGATCACCGCGGCGGGAAGCAGCCGCGTGGCGCAGTCGATGTCCTTGACCGCCTGGCCCAGCAGCGTGTCACGCACCGCCCCGCCGACCCAGCGGATATCCCCGGCCCCCAGCGCGCGCGCCAGCAGCGCGAGCCCGGGTCGGCCGGTCCAGTCGTTGGCGGGCAGCGTGGTCATGGCGCCGCGCTAGCAATCCAGCGCAATCGGCGCGAGAGGTTGGCGCAGATCGCCGCGGTCGCGCCCCAGATCCGGTAGCCCGCAAAATCCATTTCGTAGAACCGCCGTTCGGTGCCCTGCCAGTATGCCGTGCGCTCGGACCAGTTGCTCTCGTCCATCAGCAGGTCGAGCGGGGCCTCGAACCAGCTTTCGACCTCGCGTGCGTGCGCCACCAGCGGAAGGTCGGGCGGGATCACGGCGAGAACGGGCGTGATGTCGAAACCGGTGCCCGTCTGGTAGCGGTCCGTGGGCCCGACGACACGCACGGCGTCCAGCGCCAGCGCGAGCTCCTCCCACCCCTCGCGCAGCGCCGCCTGAATGGCGTCCTCGCCGTGGTCGAGCTTGCCGCCCGGAAAGGCGACCTGGCCAGGATGATCGCGCATGGTGCGCGGGCGCTGCGTCAGGATCACGCCGGGCTCGGGCCGATCGGTAACCGCGATCAGCACGGCGGCCTCGGCGGTGCGTCCGGCGCCGGCAAAGCGCCCGTCGGAAAGCAGCTCGATATCGCCGTGCGCATGGCCCTGCGCCAGCAGCTGTGTCAGCCGGTCCAGCAGTTCGCTCATGCGGCCAGCAGCGAAAAGGTTTCGCCCGCGCTGGCGACACTGCTGCCGTCGCCCTGCGCCAGCGCGATCTCGGCGAGCTGGAGCCAGGTCGAACGGTCCAGCCGCGCCTCGCAACCGTTGCGAACCATGAGATAGACCGCGGGCGCATCCCGGCTGCCACGGCTGAGCAGCGGATGATCGCCATCGGCGACCACTATCTCGTCGGTGTTGAGCCGGAACGCCAGCGCCCCTTCGCGCTCCACGCAATCCACCGCGATGAAGGCGGCATCCTCCACAGCGATCGCCAGTTTCTGCCCCGGGGTGACCAGCCAGTGCTGCCCCGCCCGGTCGCGGGTGAGAAGCGAGGCGAAGGCGCGCACCATCGCGGGGCGGGCGATGCGGCTGCACTGGTGCCACCAGCTCCCGTCGGCGGCGATCCGCATCTCGCTCTCGCCAGTGTCGGCGGGCGTCCATTGCGACACCGGGGGTAGCTCGCGCGCCGCGACCGCCTCGGCGATTTCCGCCAGGCTCAGGCCGGCAAGTTCGGGCGGCGGTTCATAAGGCATGGGTCCGCGGTGCCACAGATGTGGAGACGGTCCAAGGGCCGAGCACACCTTCGCGCGGAAGCAGGGGCAGCGTGTCCCCACGGGCCAGCACCCGCGCCTGGTCATAGGGGCCGGGGCAGCGCCAGCCGCCGGTATGCCCGGCGGAAAAGCCCCATTGCCCGTAATAGTCGAGATCGCCGATCAGCATCTGCGGCAACGGCGCGGCCGGGTCGATCGCCGCAAGCGCGGTGGCCATCATCGCCTTGCCGAAACCCTCGCCCTGGCGCCCGGGCATGACCGCCACCGGGCCGACCATGAGCAGCGGATGCGCGCGGCCATCGCCCGCCGTGAGAGCCACCGGCCACAGCTGGATGGTGGCGACGAGATAATCGTTCTCGTCGAGCGCCGCGAAGCTGAGGCCCGGAAGCCAGTCCATGCCTTCGCGGATGGCATAGGCGGTGCGGCCATGCCGGTCCGCGCCGAAGGCCGCGTCGAGGAGATCCTCGACCAGTGCGGGCTCGATCGCCGAAAGGGGCAGAATGGTGCTCATCGCGGCGGGGCGGTTAGGGGCGCCGCCGCGTCATGTCATGTCAAAAAGGCCGCGGAAGGGCGGGGAAGGGCGCGCTAGCCCGGTGTCAGGCGCAGCAGCCGCCCCGCATCCCCGTCCTCGAGCAGCAGGATCGCCCCGTCGGGGGCCTCCACCACCTCGCGGATGCGGCGGTCCATCGGATGGCGCGCCACTTCGCGCGCGGTCTCGCCGTCGAACGCAACGCGAACCAGCACCGTCGGATTCATGCCACCGATGATCGCCTGGCCGCGCAACGCCGGGAACATGGCGCCGCCGTAGATGATGAAATCGCCCGGAGCGATGACCGGGTTCCAGCTTATCGCGGGCGCCGCGAATTCGGGCCGCGTGGAATGGCGGGGAATGACCGTGCCATCGTAATGATTGCCTTCGGAGACGATCGGCCAGCCATAGTTCGCGCCCTTGCGGATCAGGTTGATCTCGTCACCGCCCGCGGGGCCGTGCTCGAGGTTCCACAACCGGCCCCCCGCGTCGAATGCGAGGCCGAGGGTGTTGCGGTGGCCCCAGCTCCAGATGTCCTGCGCCTTGCCCGCCTGGCCGGTAAAGGGATTGTCCGCCGCCGGCGTGCCGTCGAGATTGAGGCGCACGATCGAGCCGAGATTGTTGGAAGTGTCCTGCGCCGGCTCCATCTTCTGCCGATCCCCGCTGGACACGAACAGGTAGCGACCGTCCGGGCTGAAGGCGATGCGATGCGAATAATGCCCTTCGCCGGTTACCTTCGGCTGGCGCCAGATGACCTGAAGTCCCTGGATGCCGCAGGCGCCATCGGCGCCGCAGGCCAGCGTACCGCGCCCCACGGCCGCGCCGCGCGTCTGGCCCGGTCCGGCCTCCGCCCAGCTGAGATAGATCGTTCGGCTGGCGAGCGAGGCCCCGGATTCCGCTGGCAGGAATGCGATGTCGCCCAGCCCGCCCTGGCCGCCATAGGCGACTGTCGGCGCACCGGACACCGCGCCCGTCTGCCGCGTGGCCAGATCGTAATAGCGGATCGTGCCGGACTTCTCGGTCACGAAGAGCCGCTGTGTGCCGGGGGCGACGGCGGCGGCCCAGGGTTCGTTGAAGCGGGCGAGTTCCTGCGTGGCGAAGGCGACCGGACCCGGGGTGGTGGTGGGAGCGGGCGAAGCGATCGGCGCGGTCTCCCCAGGCGAGGCGGCGCCGCAGCTTGCGAGCATCACGAGCGGCGATAGGATGGCGGGGATGAGCGCGAATGTTTTCATGCTATCGGGAATGCCCGAGGCGGGAATTGGTGCCAAGCAATTCGTGGCCGGGGTGGACGAAGCGGGGCGAGGGCCGCTGGCGGGCCCGGTGGTGGCGGCGGCGGTGGTGCTGTGCCGCCCCTGCGTGCCGGGACTTGATGATTCCAAGAGGCTGAGCCCGGCGCAGCGCGCGGTGGTGGAGCCGCGCATACGGCGCCGCTGCGCCTTCGGTATCGGCGTGGTCGAGGCAGAGGCGATCGATCGGCTGAATATCTTCCAGGCGACGATGTGGGCGATGACCATCGCGACGGCCCGGCTGGTCGCCGTGCTGGGCCGCGATCCCGACGCCGTGCTGGTGGACGGCAATCTGACGCCCGCCGGCCGCCATCCGGAGTGGCGCTGGCGCGCACGCGCGATCGTGGGCGGCGATGCAAGCGAGCGCTGTATCTCCGCCGCCTCGATCATCGCCAAGGAGCACCGCGACCGGCTGATGCGGGGCCATCACCAGGCCCATCCTCATTACGGTTGGGATCGGAACATGGGCTATGGCACACCCGAGCATCTGGGCGCCTTGCGGGAACATGGTCCGACACCGCTCCACCGCCGCAGCTTCGCGCCCGTGGCGCAGCTCGAACTGCTGTAGCGCCAACGCCGTTCGACGAACGACAGGGTTCGTTAATTGACGCGACAGGTTTACAGGCGTAATCGATTGGCTACAGCCGTAGTCGAAGCCTTGAGGAACCGGGCTTCGCATCACGGACGGGGAGTTTTCACATGGCGAAGCGCGAAGACAAGATCGGCGAGCGGATTTCCGAAGCCGAACACGCCGTCATGGAGGCGCTTTGGGATGACAGCCCGCTGACCGCAGCCGATGTCTGCGAACGCGTCTGTGAACAGCGCGGATGGTCGATGCCGACCGTCAAGACGCTGCTGTCGCGCCTGGTAACCAAGGGCGCGGTGGAGACCGAGGCGGACGGGCGGCGGTTCCTCTACACCCCGACCATCGCCCGGGCAGACTATGTGGGACATGAATCGCGCCGCCTGGTCGATCGCCTGTTCGGCGGCCGGCCGGCCTCGCTGTTCGCTCAGCTTGCCGAGAGCGAGGCCCTGACCGATCAGGATCTCGCCGAGATCGAGCGCCTGCTGAAGGAGTTGCGGTCGTGAGCGGATTTCTCACCGATACCCTGCTGTGGACCGGCGCGCTGCTCGCGCTGGTCCTGCTGCTGCGCCGCCCGGTCGCCGCCCTTTTCGGCCCCACGGCGGCCTATGCGCTGTGGGGATTGCCGATGGTGCGGCTGCTGCTGCCGCCGCTGGTCCTGCCGGCATGGATGGCGCCCGCGCCCCCTGCGATCGCCACGCCTGCGGAACCAGCCGGCGCTGCGGAACTGGCCGCGTGGATGGCGCCCGCGCCTTCCGAAATCGCCGCACCCCCGGAACTGGCCGTTAGCGCGGTAGGGACGACGTTCGCCGCCCCTGGGGCCAACTCCACCCTCACAGATTTCGCCGATGTGCCGCTGGTCGACTGGGGGGCGCTGTTGCTGTGGGTATGGCTTGCCGGTGCGGCCGTCTTCCTTGTTCGCCGCTACGCGCTTTATTTCAGGATGCGGCGCGAATTGCTGGCGGATGCGCGGCCGATGGGCGAGGCGGGCCGGGTGCGGCTCGTGGAGACGCCGGCGGCCGACGGCCCGGTCGCCTTCGGGGTGATCGACAAGGTTGTCGCCCTGCCCGTGGGGTTCATGGCCGACAGCGACCGCTCCGGGCGCGACCTCGCGCTGGCGCATGAGCTGGCGCATCATCGCGGCGGAGACCTGCTGTGCAATATGCTGGTGCAGCCGCTGTTCGCGCTGCACTGGTTCAGCCCGCTCGGCGTGCTGGGCTGGCGCGCTCTGCGCCGCGACCAGGAAGCCGCCTGCGACGCGCGCGTCATCGCCAGCGAGCCGCGCGAACGCCGCGCCGCCTATGCCGCCGTCATCGCCCGTTTCGCGGTTCAGCCGCGCGATCGCACCCGCCTCGCGCTGGCCGCTCCGATGGCGTGCCCGGTGCTTGGCGATCGTTCCATTGTCCAACGCCTGAGGGGACTGACCATGACCGATATTTCCCCCCGTCGCCGCCTCGCGGGCCGCCTGCTCCTTGGCGCCGCCGGGCTCGTCCTGCCGCTGACCGCATCGATCAGCTATGCCCAGAGCGAAGTCGCGCCTGCGTCACCGCCTGCTCCGCCGTCCCCCCCAGCGCCCGCCGTGGCAGCTGTGGCCCCGGCTTCGCCGGAGGTGCCAGCTCTGCCGGATGAGCCGCGCGATGTGGCGCGCAGGGATGGCGAGACCCGGATCCTGCGCATCGAGCGGGTGGCGAAGGATGGCGACCGGACCGATGCCCCCCGGCATCGCATCGAGCGGCGGATCGTGGTGCGCGGCGAGGGGATGAGCGCCCGGGAACGCGCGGAGCTCGACAGAGAAATGGCCGAGGTCCGCGCCGAACTGGAGCGCGAGCTTGGCCCCAACGGCGAGCTTCACCTCGAGCTGAAAAGATCGCTGGGCGAGACCGGCCAGATGAACCGCGAAATCCGCATCGCAGTGGCCGAGGCTACCAGGGTGGGAATGGAGGCTGCCAGGATCGGAGCGGAGACCGCTCGGCTCGCGGTGATGAACGCGCCGCGCGTGACGACGCGCTGCCGCCCGGGGCAGCGTGAGGTATCGGAGACCGTGGTAGGACGCGACGGACGCCAGGAAATCTTCGTTTGCGACTCGCTCGCCACGGCCAGCGCCGCGCGCGCCATCGCGGTCGCCCGGGCGGAAGTCTCCCGCAGCCGCGAACTCACCGACCGGCAGCGCGCCGCGGTGCTGCGCTCGCTGGATGAGGCCGAGCGCGAGACCCGCGCGAACTGAGAAGACGACGCCCCGCAGCGCGCAGCGCGGGCATCGAAGAAACAAGGCTTTGCGCTCGCAAGACGAGGCGGAGCGCAATGCGCGCGTGAACCGGAGGGCTCTACCCCCTCCAGCCCCGCGCGGGCGGCCGGGTGCACCCCTGTGCCCGGCCGCTACGCGTTTTCGCTCGGCTCAGCGCCCGCCTCCGACGGCGGTGATCGCGTCGCACTTGCGGTCGTCACCCTCGAGGCCGAGCTGCAGCGCCTGGCTTCGCTGCGCGCTGGTGCCATGCGTGAAGCTCTCGGGCCCCTTGGTCCCGCCGCTCAGCCGGTCGTCGCCGATCGCGGAGGCGGCGTTCATGCCTTCCTCGATATCGCCCGGCTCGATCAGATTGCGGTTCTTGCCCGCCCACACGCCGGCGTAGCAATCCGCCTGCAGCTCCACGAGAACCTGGAGCTGGTTGGCGGCGCGCGAGTTCTGGGATTGCGCGCTCTGGATCTGACCGAGCACGCCGGTCAGGTTCTGGATGTGGTGGCCGTATTCATGCGCGACCACGTAATAGCGGGCGAAATCCCCGCCCGAGCCGGCCATCCGCGCCAGCTCGTCGTAGAAGCCGGTGTCGATATAGATGGTCTGGTCGGCGGGGCAGTAGAAAGGCCCCATCGAGGAACTGCCGCCGCCGCAGCCGGTCCTCACCGCGCCCGAATAGAGATCGAGCGTCGGCTGCTGGAAACGCTCCGCAAACCCCTGTTGCTGGAAGGTGGCGGCCCAGGTTTCGTTCAGGGACTGGAGCGCGTTGCAGGATTCGTTCGCATAGGGGCCGCTGGTGCAGATCGCCTGTTCATCGGTGCTGCCCGGCCCGCTCGCCTGCTGGCCCTGCTGCACGTTCTGGACGGTGGAGACGGTCTGCATCGGATCGAGCCCGAACAGGAAATAGCCGAGCGCGGCTATGACGATCGTGCCGCAGCCGATCCCGCCCGCGCCGCCGCCGGGAAAACCGCCGCCGCCGCCGGACGAGCGCACGTTGATGCTGGCAGTGTTGAACGGATTGAGACGCATCGAAAGCCCCCTCATTTACCGCGCCTGATTGACCGTTCGGGCCGCATTGGCGATGGCGCATGGATGCAGGGTAAACAAGCGGAGGGTCAAATGTTTCTTGCCGGGAAGCGCGCACTGGTCACCGGTTCCACCTCCGGCATCGGCCTGGCGGTGGCGCGAGCGCTGCGGGCCGAAGGGGCCGAGATCGTGCTCAACGGCTTCGGCCCGGCGGAGGAAATCGCGAAGCTGACGGAGGAGCTGTCCGCGTCGCATTCCGGCGCCGACCTCACCGATGCCGTGGCGATCGAGGCGATGATGGCCGAGGCCGGCCCGATCGACATCCTCGTCAACAACGCGGGGATGCAGCATGTCGCCCCGGTGGACGAGTTCCCGGTGGCGAAATGGGACACCATCATCGCGCTCAACCTCAGCGCCGCGTTCCACACCATCCGCCTCGCGCTGCCTGGCATGAAGGCGAAGGGCTGGGGCCGCGTCATCAACACCGCCAGCGCCCACAGCCTCGTCGCCAGCCCCTTCAAGAGCGCCTATGTCGCCGCCAAGCACGGCATCGCCGGCCTCACCAAGACGGTCGCGCTGGAGGTGGCGCAGAGCGGGATCACGGTGAACGCGATCAGCCCCGGCTATGTCTGGACCCCGCTGGTGGAGAACCAGATCCCCGACACGATGGCGGCACGCGGGCTGACGCGCGAGCAGGTGATAAACGACGTCCTGCTCGCCAAGCAGCCGACCAAGAGCTTCGTCCTGCCCGAGGATATCGGCGCGCTGGCGGTATTCCTGTGCCGCGATGAAGCCCGCAATGTGAACGGCGCGAACTGGAGCGTGGACGGCGGCTGGACGGCGGAATAGCCGGCGTCCGGCCATTTTCGCGATGGGCCCCCTTCAAATGTAGGAGTTCACTCGCCATAATCCGGCGATGGCGAGCGCACAGTCCGCGGCTTTTCCGATTTCCCGGCGCATCTCTGGCCCCGCTCGCGCAAGGCGAATTTTTCTTTCCCAGGACCGTGTAACACCCGGTCCATGTCCTCCACCTCGCTCCCCTAGCGCCTGTCACGAAGCGTCGTTACATGGGCCGCCACGAATCGCCTCCCGAACGGGGGCGAGCGCATGAAAGTGGCATCAATGGACATCCCCCTCGGCCTGACCTTCGACGACGTGCTGCTGCGTCCGGCCGAAAGCGATATTCTTCCCTCGACCGCCGACACCGCCACGCTGCTGACCCGCGCCATCCGGCTCAACATCCCGGTGATCTCCGCCGCGATGGACACGGTGACGGAGGCCGACATGGCCATCGCCATGGCGCAGCTCGGCGGTATCGGCGTGCTTCACCGCAACATGGAGGTGGAGGAACAGGCCGCGGCCGTGCGCGCGGTCAAGCGCTACGAGAGCGGCATGGTGGTCAATCCCATCACCATCCAGCCGGAGGCTACTCTGGGCGAGGCGCAGGCGATCATGGCGGCCAACCGCATCAGCGGCATCCCCGTCACCGACGCATCGGGGCGGCTGTGCGGCATTCTCACCAATCGCGACGTGCGCTTTGCCGAGAACCCCGCCCAGCCGGTGCGCGAGCTGATGACCACCGAAAACCTTGCCACCGTGCCCCTCGGCACCGGACAGGACGACGCGCGCCGCCTGCTCCATGCCCGGCGGATCGAGAAGCTGCTTGTGGTGGATGACGGCGGCAAATGCGTCGGCCTCATCACGGTGAAGGACATCGAGAAGGCGGTCGCCTATCCCCACGCCACCAAGGACAAGGGCGGGCGGCTGCGTGCCGCCGCCGCGACCACCGTGGGCGACAAGGGCTTCGTCCGGACCGAGGCGCTGATCGACGCCGAGGTGGACGTGGTGGTGATCGACACCGCCCACGGCCACAACAAGGACGTCGCCCGCGCGGTGGAGCGGGTGAAGAAGCTGTCCAACGCGGTGCAGGTGATCGCCGGCAATGTGGCCACCGCGGAAGCCACGCGCGCCCTGATCGATGCCGGGGCGGATGCGGTGAAGGTGGGGATCGGGCCCGGCTCCATCTGCACCACCCGCGTGGTGGCGGGCGTGGGCGTGCCCCAGCTCACCGCGATCATGGAATGCGCCGAGGCCGCCGCGAAGGCCGGCGTGCCGATCATCGGCGACGGCGGGCTGCGGACCAGCGGCGATGCCGCCAAGGCGCTCGCCGCCGGGGCGAGCTGCGTGATGATCGGGTCGATGCTGGCCGGCACCGACGAGGCCCCGGGGGAAACCTTCATCTACGGGGGGCGCAGCTACAAGAGCTATCGCGGGATGGGCAGCGTGGGCGCGATGGCCCGCGGCAGCGCCGACCGCTACTTCCAGCAGGATGTCAGCCAGCAGAAGCTGGTGCCCGAAGGTATCGAGGGACAGGTGCCCTACAAGGGCCCGGCGAGCGCGGTGGTCCACCAGCTCGTGGGCGGCATCAAGGCGGCGATGGGATACACCGGCAGCGCCACGATCGAGGCGCTGCGCGAACGCGGCAAGTTCGTCCGCATCACCGGCGCCGGCCTGGCCGAAAGCCATGTCCACGACGTCGCCATCACCCGCGAGGCGCCGAACTATCCGACGCGCTAGACCCTCTCCAAGCTGCGCTAGCTCCTTGCAGGAGCAAGCTTCGCTATCCTCTCCCGTGAAGGGAGAGGAGAAGATGGGGACAATCCTCTCCCCTTGCGGGAGAGGATACGAAGCCTTGCGAGCTTGCTCGCTAGGCGAAGTTGGTGAGGGGCCGGCATGACCCCCGCCGCGCGCGTGCAGTCCGCCATCGGGCTGCTGGACCAGGTGATCGCGGCGGCGAAGGGGCAGGGAGCTCCCGCCGACCGGATCCTGTCGGACTGGTTCAAGGCCAGCCGCTTCGCCGGATCGAAGGATCGGCGCGCCATCCGCGAGCTGGTGTTCGCGGCGATCCGAGCCTGCGGGCCGGTGCCTCAGAGCGGCCGCGCCGCCATGCTCCGGCTGGCGCAGACCGATGCGGAACTGGGCGCGCTGTTCGATGGATCGGGCTATGGCCCCGCGCCGATCGTGCCTGGCGAGCCGGTGGCCGAGAGCGGGATCGCGCCGGCCTGGCTGACCGAGCGGCTGGCCGCTTCGGGAGTCGCCGGGACGGAAGCGGAGGCGCTGCTGGCGCGCGCGCCGCTCGATGTGCGTGTCAACACGCTCAAGGCTTCGCGGAGCGGGCTGACGCTTCCGGTTGCCGCGGAGCCGACCGCCGCGCCCGATGGGCTGCGCCTTGCGCCCGGCACGCCGGTCGAGCAGTGGGACGCGTGGCGCGAGGGGCTGGTGGAGGTGCAGGACACCGGATCCCAGCTCGCCTGTCTCGCGGTAGGCGCGCGGCCGGGCGAGACGGTGGTTGACCTGTGCGCGGGCGGCGGCGGCAAGACGCTGGCGCTGGCCGCGGCAATGGCGAATGCGGGCGTGCCGGAAGGCCGGCTGATCGCCAGCGACACCGATCGCCAGCGCCTCTCCCGCCTTGCGCCGCGTGCCGGGCGAGCTGGGGCGACGATGATCGAGACGCGCCTGCTCGATCCCGGCCGCGAGCTGGAGGCGCTGGGCGATCTGGCGGGCATGGCCGATGCGGTGCTGGTGGATGCGCCCTGTTCGGGGACGGGCACCTGGCGCCGCAACCCTGAAGCGCGCTGGCGGCTGACACCCGAGGCGCTGGACCGGCTGGTCTCCACCCAGGCGCGGCTGCTCGACATGGCGGCGGCGCTGGTGCGGCCCGGCGGGCGCGTCGTCTATGTCGTGTGCTCGCTGCTCGATGCGGAAGGGCCGGAACAGCTCGACGCCTTCCTCGGTCGCAACAAGGGGTTTGCGGTGGCGCCCGTCGCCGTGCCGCTGGCCATTGCGCGGGGGCAGGGGATGCGGCTGTCCCCGTTCCATCACGGCACGGACGGATTTTTCATCGCCCGTGCAACTTCGCCATGTTAACGAGGCGCGATATGGCTTCCTCGCCTATGCCTTCCCGCCGTCTGGAGACCTTGATGCGTTACGCCCCCGCCGCTGCCGCCCTATCGCTGGCCCTTGCCCTGAGCGCGAGCGTCGGCGTGGCGAGTGCGCGCGAGCCGGCACCGCGTGCGGTGGCGCTTCTGGCGGATGGCGATGCGGCGCTTCGGGCGGGCGACGCGCAGGGCGCGGTCGATGCCTTCGAGGCGGCGCTGGCGGTCGATCCGGGCTATACCCCCACGCTGCTGCGGCTGGCGGCGGCGGCGCGGGCGAGCGACCTCCAGGGCAAGGCCATCCGCTATTATCGCGAGGCGCTGACGCGCGAGCCGGGCAATGTCGATGCGCTGGCCGGCGAGGGTGCGGCGCTGGCCGAGAAGGGCGCGCTGGCCAAGGCACGCGAGAAGCTGGCTGCGGTGGAGAAAGCCTGCGGTGCCAAGGCGCCCTGCGTTGCCGCCGAGACACTGTCGGCCGCCATCGCGCGCGGCCCCATCATCCGTATCCAGACTGCCGAGGCGGTCCTTCCGGCGGCCCAGCCCGCGCAGTCGAACTGACGCGCCCGTTCAGACCAGCCCGCGGAAAGCGTCCACCACGGCGCGATAGACCCGCTTCTTGAACGGTACGATGAGCTCGGGCAGTTCTTCGGGATCGACCCATTTCCAATCGCAGAACTCGGGCGGATCATGCGCGTCGAGGTCGACGTCGGCGTCGCTGCCGGTGAAGCGGGCACAGAACCAGATCTGTTCCTGCCCGCGATAGCGGCCGCCCCACAGCTTGCCCTGGAGCTCGTCGGGCAGATCGTAGCGGATCGGCTCCTCGATCCGGCCGATGATGGAGACGTGGTCTTCGCGCACACCGGTCTCCTCGGCCAGCTCGCGAAGTGCGGCGGTGCGCAGGTCCTCGCCCTTGTCGACGCCGCCTTGCGGCATCTGCCACCAGTCGCCTTCGCGATTGTCTATGCGTCGGCCCACGAAGACCCGGCCTTCCGCATTGACCAACATGACGCCCACGCAGGGGCGATAAGCAGTTCCGTCCATGCCGCCCTAATGGCGGATGCGTGGCGGCGTTCCACCATAAATCTTGTTGCCGGGCGAAAAGCCCCCGGGTCGCGCCAGCCCGCCGCGGCGGCGCTGCGCGAAGAGCGGGGTTTTCCACGCGCCTTTTTGGGCCTAGCGAGAAAATCTTGATTGGCGGAGAGAGGGGCGGGGTCTAGCTCGCCACCGACACCGGGCGCCGCTCTCGCGCCTGCGGGAAGGATTGCGAATGGCGACCAAGGCGGTCGAGAATACCGGCGGCGAGGCTCAGACCCATGACGCCGCGCCCGAGGCAGTGGTGGTGCGCTTCGCGGGCGATTCCGGTGACGGGATGCAGCTCACGGGCGGTCAGTTCACGCTGTCCACCGCGCTGGCGGGCAATGATCTAGCCACCTTCCCCGATTTCCCGGCGGAGATCCGCGCGCCGCAAGGCACGCTGTTCGGCGTCAGCGCCTTCCAGATCAACTTCGGTAGCCACCAGATCGACACCGCTGGCGATGCGCCCGACGTGCTGGTGGCGATGAACCCGGCCGCGCTGAAGGTGAACCTCGGCGCGGTGAAGCCGGGCGGGCTGGTGATCGCGGACACCGGCGAGTTTACCAAGCGCAACCTCGAGAAGGCGAAATACGCCGCCAACCCGCTCGAGGACGGCAGCCTGGCCAAGTGGGATGTGCTGGCCTTCGACATCAGCGCGCTGACGGTGGAGGCGGTGAAGCCCTTCGGCCTGGGCAACAAGGACGCGCTGCGCTGCAAGAATATGTGGACGCTGGGGCTGGCGCTGTGGATGTTCGGCCGCCCGCGCAAGCCGATCCACGACTGGCTGCGCGCCAAGTTCAAGGGGAAGCCGGAGCTGGCCGAGGCCAATATCGCCGCGCTCGACGCAGGGCACGCCTATGGCGAGACGGCGGAGCTGTCGGGACCACTGCACCAGTACACGCTCGAACCGGTGCCCACCGCGCCGGGTCTATATCGCACCATTACCGGGGCGGAGGCGGTGAGCCTCGGCCTGGTGGCGGGGGCGCAGCTGCTCGGCCTGCCGCTGTTCTTCGGCGGCTACCCCATCACGCCCGCCAGCGCGATCCTGCATCATCTGGTGCGGTTGAAGGAGTTCGACGTCACCACCTTCCAGGCCGAGGACGAGATCGCGGCGGTCTGCGCGGCGATCGGCGCCAGCTATGCCGGCAGCCTGGGCGTCACCAGCTCCAGCGGGCCGGGCATCGCGCTCAAGGGCGAGGCGATGGGCCTCGCGATCATGACCGAGCTGCCGCTGGTGATCGTCAATTCGCAGCGCGGCGGCCCTTCCACCGGCCTTCCCACGAAGACGGAGCAGAGCGATCTCTACCAGGCGGTCTACGGCCGCAACGGCGATGCGCCCATGCCGGTGCTGGCCGCACGCAGCCCCTCCGATGCCTTCGAGGTGGCGATCGAGGCGTGCCGGATCGCGGTGCAATACATGACCCCGGTTATGCTGCTGACCGATGGCTATATCGCCAATGCCGCCGAGCCGTGGCTGGTTCCCGATCCGGCTGCTTTCAAGCCGATGCCGGCGCAATTCCTGGCCGAAAAGAACGCCACGGATGCCGATGGGAACGGCGAATTGCTGCCCTACAAGCGCGATGCGAAGGGCGCGCGGCCGTGGATCAAGCCCGGCACGCCGGGGCTCATGCACCGGATCGGCGGGATCGAGAAGGCGATCGACACCGGGCACCTCGACTATTCGCCCGGCAACCACCAGTCGATGACCGACGCGCGCCGCGACAAGGTGCTTGGCGTCGATGTGCCGGATCAGGAAGTATGCCTGGGCGGGGCCGGCGGCAGGCTGGCGGTGGTCGGCTGGGGCAGCACCTACGGCCCCATCCACCAGGCGGTGCTGCGCGCGCGGCGGCACGGAATGGACGTGAGCCATATCCACGTCCGCCACATCTGGCCCATGCCCGCCAATCTCGGCGAGCTGCTGCGCGGCTTCGACAAGGTGCTGGTGCCCGAGATGAACACCGGCCAGTTCAAGACCGTGCTGCGCGATCAGTTCCTGGTCGACGCCCAGCCGCTCACCAAGGTCAGCGGCCAGCCGTTCCAGATCGCGGAGCTGGAAGCGGCGATTGCGACCTATTTCGACGCTCGCGCTGAGGACGCGGGAGGCCAGGAGATCGAGCCCAACGAACAGCAACTCCCGAGCGTGAAGGCGGTGAATCCATGAACGATATGACCCCCATCACGACGCTCAAGGACTGGGAAACCGACCAGGAGGTGCGCTGGTGCCCGGGTTGTGGGGACTATGCGATCCTCAAGGCGGTGCAGCGCACCCTGCCGACGCTCGGCAGCGATCCCGCGAACACCGTGTTCGTCAGCGGCATCGGCTGTTCGAGCCGCTTTCCCTATTACATCGAGAGCTACGGCTTCCACACCATCCACGGCCGCGCGCCCGCCTTCGCGACCGGGATCAAGCTCGCCAATCCCGATCTCGACATCTGGCTGGTGACCGGCGACGGCGACGGGCTCAGCATCGGGGGCAACCACCTGATGCATGTCCTGCGCCGCAACGTGAACATGCAGATCATGCTGTTCAACAACGAGATCTACGGACTGACCAAGGGGCAGTATTCCCCCACCAGCCGCGAGGGGACGAAAAGCCCCTCCACCCCGCTCGGCTCGGTCGATCATCCGGCGCGGCCTTGCGCATTCGCCTTGGGCGCGGGCGCGCGGTTCGTTGCGCGCGGGTTCGATGTGTCGAAGAACCTTCCCGATGTGCTTACCGCCGCGCACGCTCACAAGGGCGCGGCCTTCGTCGAGATCTTCCAGAACTGCGTGGTCTATAACAAGGACGTGTTCGACGATTTCGCGAAGCCCAAGGGCGCGGAGGACCGCCAGCTCTGGCTGGAGAACGGCGTGCCCATGCTGTTCGCGGGCGGGACCAGGGGCATCGCGCTCGACCGTGCGACGCTGAGGCTCGATGTCGTCGATGTCGTCGATGGCGACTGGCAGGCGGCCGGCGTGATCGTCCATGACGTCACCAATCGCGCCGTGGCGCATATGCTGGTGGAGATGCCGTTCGGGCCGTTCCCGATGGCACTGGGCGTGCTTTATGACGATCCGCGCCCAACCTTCGAGGAGGGCGTGATCGCCGATCGCGCGCGCTCGGTGGCGGGCAAGGAGCCCAATCTCGCGAAACTGCTCGGCAGCGGCCAGACCTGGACCGTGGACGAACGCGAAGGCCATCCGGCCTGATCCAACCTGTCCTGGGTCGGGACAGGTTGGCCACCCTCTCGGAACCGAGAGGTGAGGAAATTGTGAACCGGGCTTAGCTTCCTTCCTCATCTTCAGATGGGAAGGGGTTCTCAATGTTCAGCAAATCCCATCGCACCGCCGGCGATCCGCCTGCATCGGTGACGTCTTTCGTTCTCGCCATCATGGCCGCGACCCTGGCGGCCACCACCGCCACCTCGCCCGCTTCCGCCGCGAAAGTGGTGTGGGCGAATAACGGACATGCCTACGAATATGTCGGGGCGGGCACGGATTGGGCTTCGGCCCAGGCCGACGCCTTGAGCAAAGGAGGTTATCTGGTCACGATCACTTCCGCCGACGAGCAGGCTTTCATCTATGACAATGTCACCAAGACGGGTGGCTGGGGCGGCAGCAGCGATGCCGAAACGGAGGGCGTGTGGAAGTGGGTCACCGGCCCCGAAGCCGGCACCGCGTTCGGCTATTCCAACTGGGCCGCCGGCGAGCCCAACAATTATGGCGGTTATGAAGACTACTTGCTCATTGGCCCGCCCGGCTACGGCTGGAACGATTCGGGCAGCAGGGTCGGGGATAGCTACGCTTATGTGATCGAATACGATGAACTGTCGACGCCCGGCGCCGTGCCCGAACCGGCGACCTGGGCGATGCTCATCCTCGGCTTCGGCCTGCTCGGGGCGGCCATGCGCCGATCGCGGAGCATTGTCCGCCGCGCTTTCGCGTGACGCTTCCTGCAGCATCGGTTTTCGCCTATCCCGCTTGCGACGGGAAGGCGAATCCGATGCTGAGACAAGCATTCGATCTGGCGCAGCCCGCCATCGCGGCGGCATTGCCGGGCGAGGCGGCCGAAGCCTTGCGCGCCGCGTTGGTGAAGCGGGGCGCCAGCTATTTCCAGGCTCGGCTCTATCGCCGTCCCGCGGGCCGGCTCACCTCGGTGCGGCACTGGGAAGCGGGCGGCTTCCTTACACGGCACGACCCCGGCGGCTGGGTGGGCGGTGAAAGTTCGCGCTACATCTGCTTCGACTGCAATCCCCTGCTAGAGCCGGTGGCGCGCAAGGTTTCGCGCTTCGATTTCGCCGATTTCGCGCCTCGGAGCGACCGGCGCTACGGCCGCTATTGGGAGGCCATGGGCGAAGGCCGCGTGGGGACCGGGATCGGCGCGATGGCCTTTGGCCCGGACGATACCATCGCGGCGGTTCACATCGGCTTCGCCGAGCGCGATATCGACGCGAGCGAACGCCAGGCGGTGGGCTTGGCGGGCGCGATCGCGGCACAGCACATGCTCGACAGCGGCTCCGCGCCCGCCCGGGAACCTGCCGAAGTCTTGCTCTCGGCGCGCGAATGCGATGTCATGGCCTATGTCTGCGAAGGCAAGACCGATTGGGAGATCGGCGCGATCCTGGGGGTCAGCGAGACCACGGCACGCTTCCATGCCGACAATGCGCGGCGCAAGCTGGGCGCCAGCAATCGCGCCCATGCGGTTGCGCGCTACATCGCGCGGTTCGGCTTCCAATAGCGGCGCGAGCGGTGGACAACTGTCGCGCGGCGCACGCGGCGCGCTTGGGCGAATCGCGAGGTCCGGCATAGCCTCCGCCCCCATGACCGATACCTTCGTGGCCTTGGCCGACCCGACCCGCCGCGCCCTGCTCGACCGGCTGAGCGCAAACGGCGGCATGACGCTGAG
This sequence comes from Altererythrobacter sp., assembly GCA_016793865.1. Classification (GTDB taxonomy): domain Bacteria; phylum Pseudomonadota; class Alphaproteobacteria; order Sphingomonadales; family Sphingomonadaceae; genus Qipengyuania. Next base: position 124,471 of record JAEULJ010000003.1, on the reverse strand, counting down.
CGAGCTGGGCGAGGGGCTGCCTATGACGCGGCAGGCGGTCGCCAAGCACCTTGCTGTGCTGGAGGCGGCGGAACTGGTCGCCAGCCGCAAGGACGGGCGCTGCAAACGGCACTATCTCAACCCGCTGCCGCTGGCCAAGATGGCGCGCCGCTGGCTGACCCGGTTCGAGGACGTTCCGATCGGCGCGGCCGCGGGCTACGCGTTGGCCGCGCACTGACGGTTCACTGGTAGCAGACGATTTCCCACTCGATCCCGTCCCAGTCGAGGAAATAGAAACTGCGGGGGCCGGGGTTGTAATCGCTGTGATTGAACGACCTTAGCCCGGCCGCGGCAACCACCGCCTCTGCCGCCGCGAGATCGCTTACCGCGATGCCGATGTGGTTCATCGGCACGCTCTTGGCGAAGCCGCCCTTGACGCGGGGGCTGGTGTGTATCGCGACATAGGCGGTGCCGGTTCCGAGATGGATCGAGCGCCCGTTGTCGAGCGATGGCCCTTCCCAGCGACGATGCCAGCCGGTGAGCTCCTCGATCAGACGCGCGGTGCGCTCGCCATCGGTGACCGAGATGTTGACGTGTTCGAGTGCGGCCGTGGCCATGCGTACCTCCTGCTTGTTTCGCGAATCGGATGGCCGCGTTTATGCAAGCTCAAGCCAACTTGAGGTCAAGCATGAAAGCCAGCGATCTCCTCACCATCGGCGAGCTGGCCCGGCGAACCGGGTTGAGCGTTCCGGCGATCCGCTTCTACGAGGACAAGGGTCTGGTCGCGCCGCTCCGCACAGGCGGCAACCAGCGCCGCTTCCCGCGCGCCGACATCCGCCGGCTGAGCTTCGTTCTGATCGCGCAGAAGCTGGGCCTCTCGCTCACCGAGATCGCCACCTCGCTGGCCGGGCTGCCGCAGGGCCGCACACCCAATGCCCGCGATTGGGAGCGGATCAGCCACGAGGTGCGCCATCGCCTCACCAATGAGATCGCCCGGCTCGAACGCATCCGCGCCGATCTCGACGGCTGCATCGGCTGCGGCTGCCTGAGCCTGGAGCGCTGTGCGCTCTACAATCGTGATGACCGCTGGGGCCGGGGCGGGGTGGGGCCGCGGGTGCTGCGCTAGTCCTCCGGGCCAAGCTCAGCGTCGAGATCGCGCGGGCGCTTGAAATGGACCAGCGTGCCGCATTCGGGTCGCAGGTCGGCCCAGTCGTCGATGGCCAGCTCCAGCACCGCGAAGGCGGCCGTTGGGAACTTCACCTTGGCCTCGTCGAACAGCGCGTTCTCCTTCGACGGGGCGACGAGGTCGAGGATCATGTCCCCGAGGCCGGGATTGTGCCCGGCGATCAGCACCGCCTCGCCCTCGCATTCGCGCAGCACGTCGTAGATCATGTCGGTGGAGGCGAGGTAGAGCCGTTCGTCCCATTCGGGCGGGGGCCCGATCGCGGCGGATTCCAGCGTGAGCTGGACGCGGCGTGCGGGGCTGGCGATCAGCCGCTGCCAGACAATGGCTTGCTGGCGGATATGGGCGCCCATCAGCGCGGCCCCGCGCCGACCGCGCGCGTTGAGGCCACGGTCGAAGTCGCGCTTGTCGGATTGCCCCCAATCGGACTTGGCGTGACGGAGCAATCCCAGTCTCTTCACGTGCTCTCGTGCTCCCCCGCCATCACGGCATCACCGCTACCGATACCATTGGCGACCCGCTGTAAAGCCTCTTCGAGCGTCAGGCGGATGACAGGTGTGCCGGGCGGGAAGGCGGAGAGGAGCCGTGTGGGGAAGGCGGGCGAAAGGACCACGAAATGCCCCGCGTCCTCGCGGGTGCGGATCAGGCGGCCGAAAGCCTGGGCCAGTCGCGCGCGCACGATGCGGTCGTCATGGCGCTGTGCCCCGCCGGGCTCGCCGGCGCTGGCGGCCGCGGCGGCGCGGCGGGCGCGGTGAAGGATGGTTGGGCGGGGCCACGGCACCGCCTCGAGGATTACAAGCCGCAGGCTGCGGCCCGGCACATCCACCCCGTCGCGCAGCGCATCGGTGCCCATCAGGCTGGCGTGCGGATCGTCACGGAAGATGTCGGTCAGCGTGCCGGTGTCGATCGGATCGACATGCTGGGCATAGAGCGGCAGCCCGGCGCGGGCGAGACGGTCGGCGATACGGCTCGCCACCGTCCGCAACCGCCGGATCGCCGTGAACAGGCCCAGCGCGCCGCCGTTCGAAGCCTCGATCAGCCGGGCGAACGCGCCCGCGAGAGCGGCCGGGTCGCCCTTGCGGATATCGGTGACGATCAGAACTTCGGCGCGGCGGGCATAGTCGAAGGGGCTGTCGGCCAGCGCCGTGCGCGGCTCCAGTTCGAGGTGGCGGGCGCCCGACCGCACCACGGCACCTTCCCAGTCGGGTCCGCTCTCGTCGCGATCGGTCAGAGTGGCGCTGGTCAGCATCACTCCATGCGCCGGTTCCAGGACCACCCGCGCGAAGGGCTTCATCGGATCGAGCCAGTGTCGGTAAAGCCCGACATCATATTCCCTCGCACCGCCTTCGGCCGGTCCGCGATCCACCGCCAGCCAGTCGACGAATTCCGGATCGCCGGGCCCGCCCAGCCGCCCGAGCAGCGCCTCCCACGCCGCCAGAAGGTCGATCCTCCAGGCAAGCGAATGCCGCGCGCCCTCGATCCGCGCCCGGCCTTGCGCGTCGAGCCAATCCGGGGGATCCTGGAGTGTCGCCTCCAGCCTTCCGGCCAGCCGGATCAGGGGGACGCGGACGGCGGCCAGCGCCTCTTCGGCATGTCCAGCGGCGTCAACCAGCTCGCCGGGCATCTGCGCCGCCTCGGTCTCGATGCCATAGCCCGCCTCGATCCCGCCGCTTTCATCGCGCGCATAAGTCAAGGCACGCACCTGTGCCAGAAGGGCCTCGATCGGCCCTTGGGCCATCCCCTCGGCGAGCCGAGGCAACCAGCCGTCAGAAGGCAGTGCTTGCGCCGCGTCCAGCGCAGCCGCGATGGCCGCGCCGCCAGCCTCGTCAAAGCTGGCGAGATCGGCGAGGCGAGCGGCGAGCCCGCGCCGCCGGCCGCGGCTCGCCCGCTCCGGTCCCACCAGCCAGCGCCGCAGCTCGATCGCCTCGCCGCCCGTCAGCGCGGCGGAAAAGGTCGCATCGGCGGCGTCGAAGACGTGGTGCCCTTCGTCGAATACGATCCGCGTGGGCCGCTGGGCATGGTCCCGCCCGCCAAAGCCGGAACGCGCGGCATTGACCATTACCAGCGCATGATTGGCGATCACCAGATCGGCCTGGGCGCTGGCGCGGGCGGCGCGCTCGATGAAGCATTTGCGGTAGTGTGGGCAGGCGGCATAGACGCATTCGCCGCGCTTGTCGGTCAATGCCGTGATCGCGCGCTTCCTGAACAAGGTGCCCAGCCAGCCCGGAAGATCGCCCCCGATCATGTCGCCATCGCGGCTGTAGGCGGCCCAGCGGGCCACGAGCTGCGCCAGAACGGCGGCCCTGCCGCTGAACCCGCCTTGCAGCGCATCCTCGAGATTGAGCAGGCAGAGGTAGTTCTCGCGCCCCTTTCGCACGACCACCGGCTGCGATCCGTCCGCGCGGGCGGCGGGCCATGCGCGCGCGCTCTGCTGGCGGAGCTGTCGCTGGAGGTTCTTGGTATAGGTGGAAACCCAGACGGTGCCGCCCGAGCGCTCCGCCCATAGCGAGGCGGGGGCGAGATAGCCCAGCGTCTTGCCGATGCCGGTGCCCGCCTGCGCCAGCAAGACATGGGGGCGCCGCTCGGACTGGCGGGGCGCGAACACGCCGCCGGCGTGGCGCGCATAATGGCGCTGGCCCTCCCGCTGCTCCGCTCCTTCGCCGGTCAGCCGCTCGAGCCGCCCTTCGATCTCCAGCTCGTCGAGCAAGACCTGGGTGGGGCTCGGCCGTTCCCCCGCCTCCTCCCATTCGGGCAGGCGGGCGAAAAGCCACTTCTCCGCCGTCGCGGGCCGCGCGACATGGGCCGCGAGCACCTGCGCCCAGGGCCAGCGCATGCGGATGAGCGATTGCAGCGCGGACCAGGCCCCATCGCGCTCGGCCCACCCGGAATCGGCACATTGCGCCAGCAGCGCGCCCGCCGCGTCCCGCAGCAGGCGCGGCACGTCGCCATCGCCCGACGCCTCGGCGAGGCCAAGCGCATGGGCCAGACCCTTTGGGGTGGGCACGCAGAACCGGGCCGGGTGCACGAAGGCGAAGAGTTCGAGCAGGTCCAGCCCGGAAAGCTCGGGATAGCCCAGCCGGCTCGCGACCAGCGGAGCATTCAGCACCAGCAGCGGGGTGTCGGCGGCGGCCATCACCGCCTCGCCCTTGGAGATGGCTCGGGTCGCGCCGTCCTCGTCCGTAAGCCAGGTGCCGGCGTGGCTGGCATGGAGCGAAGGAAGGCGGAGCTGCATCGCCGCTCGATAGAACACAGGGCGAACGGGACGCAAGCGGGTGCGCCTGTGGCGTTGTGACGGAATGGGCGATCAAACGAGGAACAGAGGCTGTCGGGAATGTGACCAATTGCATTCGCTTCATCGCCAAATATTCTCGCTCCACCATGTTCCTGAACAAGTTACTCACTAAAATTCAATGGCTTCTTGATTCTGAAATAGGAGGGCATGGGAACGGCCTGCATTTGGCGGTCGTTGTGTGGCCATGATGACACGTACGCTTCTTGCTCGCTGCGCCCCCCTCGCGATTGCCGCGTCGGTCGCGCTCCCCGCCATCCCCGTTGCCGCGCAGGACGCGGCGACCGCCGATCCGGTGATCGTGCTCCCCGAACCCGCACCTGTAGCGCAACCTGCGCACGTGCCGGCACCGGTGATCGTCCTTCCCGAGACGGTCGCCCAACCCGCGCCGGTTGCCCGCGCCCAGGCCGAGCCGGTAGTGGCGCCCCGCCAAGCCGCCGCGCCGCGCACCTCCACCCGCACCGCTGCGCCAACTGCCGTGCTTGCGCCGGTTGCCGCGAGCGTGGCGGATCCCGAACCGGTCAGTGCGCCGGCCGCGATCGCCCCGGCGCCGGTCACCCCGACGGCTCCGGTTGCACAGGCCCCTTCGGCCGATCCGCTGGCGGCGCCCGCCGCAGCGCATGATGGCACGGGCGAAATGGCGCTTGCGGTCCTGCTTGGATCGCTTGGTCTTGCCGCCGTGGGCGGTATAGCCTTCCTTGCCTCGCGTCGCCGCCCGCTCGAGCGGGAAGCTGCGGCCTACGAACTCACGCCGGCGATGGAGCCGACCCGGATGCGGGTCTCCGAGCCTGCGGCAGCCCCCGTCCTGACCAGTCCGGCGACCGCTTCGGCCATGTTTGCCGCCCCCGTGGTGAACGCTGCCCCGGCACCCCGCGCCATTGCGCACGCCAGCGGCGATCCCGTCGCCCTGCCGAACTCGGTGCCGGAAACCTTCGAGGAACGCGATGCGCTTCTCCGGGAACTGGTGGCCGCCGAGCCCGACAGGGCCAATCCGTTCACCTCACCCCGCGCCCGCGCCCGCCGCGCGAAGCTGATTATCCAGTCGCTGGCGCGCGACTTCACGAGCCGCAAGCCGAGGTTCGACCTTTCCGAATACACCAATCGCTGGCCTGCCTTGCGCGGTTGGCAACCTGCGACCGCCTGATTCCCGTTCCTCCCTTTCCCAAGGGGGTCGCATGGCACACTGGGGCGCTTCCAACGCGGGAGCGCCCCTTCTTCTTTGCAAGCCGGGCCAAGGCGGCTAGCGGGCTGGCGCGATGACAGACCTTTCAACCGCCGCCCGCTCCTCGAAGGCGTGGCCCTTCCACGAAGCCCAGAAGCTGCTTCGGCGCTATCCCGACGGCGTCCGGCCGGATGGCTCCCCCGTGCTGTTCGAGACCGGCTATGGCCCATCCGGACTGCCGCATATCGGCACGTTCCAGGAAGTGCTGCGCACCACGCTCGTCCGCCGCGCTTTCGAGGCGCTGATCGGCGCGAAGCCGGAAGATGGCAAGACACGGCTGCTCGCCTTCTCCGATGACATGGACGGGTTGCGCAAGGTGCCCGACAACGTGCCCAACCAGGCGCTGCTGCAACAGCACCTGGGCGAGCCGCTGACCCGCATCCCCGATCCGTTCGGGCAATACGAGAGCTTCGCGCACCACAACAACGCGATGCTGCGGCGCTTTCTCGACCGGTTCGGTTTCGACTATGAATTCGCTTCGGCAAGCTCGCGCTACAACTCGGGTGCGTTCGACGACGCCTTGCGCCAGGTGCTGCGCCAGAACCAGTCGATCCTCGATATCATGCTACCGACGCTCCGCGAGGAGCGGCGGCGGAGCTATTCGCCGATCCTGCCGATCTCGCCCACGAGCGGCCGTGTGCTCCAGGTGCCGGTCGAGGTGGTCGATGCAGAGGCCGGCATGGTCCGGTTCCTGGACGAGGACGGCAGCACGGTGGTGCAGTCCGCGCTCGGCGGCATGGCCAAGCTCCAGTGGAAGGTCGACTGGGCGATGCGCTGGTATGCGCTGGGCGTCGATTACGAGATGTACGGCAAGGATCTGACCGACAGCGGCGTCCAGTCCGGCAAGATCGTGGAGGTGCTTGGGGGCCGCAAGCCGGAGGGGCTGATCTACGAGCTGTTCCTCGACGAGAAGGGCGAGAAGATCTCCAAGTCGAAGGGGAACGGCCTCACCATCGAGGAATGGCTGACCTACGGCACTCCCGAGAGCCTCGGCTTCTACATCTTCCCCAATCCCAAGAGCGCCAAGTCTTTGCACGCCGGCGTGATCCCCCGGGCCGTGGATGATTACTGGCAGCACCGTGCGCTGCTCGCCGGGCAGGCGATCGACAAGCAGCTGGGCAATCCCGCCTGGCACCTGCTGCGCGCGAATGGCGGTGAGGGAGGGGCGGGCGATCTGCTGCCGGTGCCCTACAGCCTTCTGCTCAATCTCGTGGGCGTACTGGGCGCACAGGCCAGCGCCGCGCAGGTGTGGGGCTATCTCGCCAACTATGTGCCGGGCGCCGATCCCGCCGCCCATCCCGAGCTTGCCAGGCTGGTGGAGACAGCGCTCGCCTATAACCGCGACTTCGTGGCCCCCACGCTGGCGAGGCGCACGCCCGCCCCGAACGAGGCCGCTGCGCTTCGCGAGCTCGACAGCCACCTCGCCGCGGTGGAACCGGACGCTGGCGCCGACGAGCTTCAGACGCTGGTATATGAAGTCGGCAAACGCGAGGAGCATGGCTTCGAGAGCCTGCGCGACTGGTTCAAGGCGCTCTATCAGACCCTGCTTGGCAGCGATCAGGGGCCGCGCATGGGCAGCTTTATCGCGCTCTACGGCATTCCCGAAACCCGCCGGCTGATCGCGGAGGCGCTCGACCGGTGAACGACCTGCCGAGCGACCTCGATAGGCTGGCTCAGGAGTTGCTGGGACGGTCCCGCGACGAGCTCGACCCCGAGGAACAACGGGTGCTCGCCCGCGTCGCGAGCGGCGATTACATCGGCATCGATGCGGCGGAGGAAGCGCAACTCCACGCCAGCTTCGGCGATCGCCTCGCCGACCGCGTGGCCAGCATCGGCGGCAGCTGGGCGTTCATCTTCACGTTCGCAATCGTGCTGCTGGCCTGGATGCTGATCAACAGTGAGGTGCTCACCCGGATGGGCCTCAAGCCGTTCGATGCCTATCCCTACATCTTCCTCAACCTCATGCTTTCCACCCTGGCGGCGATCCAGGCGCCGGTCATCATGATGAGCCAGAACCGGCACGCGGCCAAGGACCGCATCGCGGCGCAGCACGATTACGAGGTGAACCTTCGCACCCAGCTCGAGATATTGCGCCTCTCGCGCAAGATCGACCGGCTCGCGCGCTGGGCGCTGAACACCGCGAAGGACGCCGGGCCGATCGCGCAGAAGACACCGCCCGACGACAAGGCAAGCGACCGCTGATCTAGCGGAACAGGCGCGTCCGGTACCACTTGGTGAGGACGTATTTCACGCCGCTCAGGACGGGCGTCCCGGCGTGGATCGTGTCCTCGTTCGGCGATCCGTCCGGGCGGGCGTTGTTCCACGCCAGCAGCACTCCCGGCTTGGGTTCGATCGAGGCGCCGATCTGCACGAAATGGGTGTGGCCGCCTTCCTCCACCGCGTTGAGGAAGGCCATCGCGGTCCAGCTCCTCTGGCCGCCGCGCTTCTGCTCCGCCGGCCAATATGGTTGATCGGGGTAGAACCAGTCGCAATGGGGCTTGAACTCCTGCCCCGGCAGATAGCGCTGCCCCTGTATCGTCTCGCCGCATTCGGCTGCGATACCGAGCAGATCGTCGATCCGTCGCGAAATGCTCATCACGAAGGGATCCCAGGGGTCGAAATTGCCGGAATACGAAGTGCGGAACTTGGCCACATAGGCCACGTCGTGTAGCTGGCTCGGCCTTGCCACCTCGTCGATCATCGAAACCAGCCGCGCGCATTCGGCGGGGGAGAAGAAGTCGCCCACGGCGAACAGCTCGGCCTTGTCGGACGGGACACGATAGACACCGGTATCCGACGCGAGGCGGGCGCGGACCTGTTCGCCCATGCGCCTCAGCGCGCTCTGATCGGGATGGGGCGTGCTCGCGGGCATCCAGCGCGCTTCTATCAGGGCGCGGCGAGCCGGCAAGCAGCGCTTGCCACGATAAATGCGTTCGCTAGGCTGCGCCGACTTGTCGCGAGGGGAGCCGCGCCGTGACCAGCCTGTACCGAGCCACCGATCCCGCCCGCCGCCGCTATTCCGGCGTGGCGATGGCGTTTCACTGGGCCATCGCGATACTCGTGATCGTGAACTGGCGCATCGCCGAATCCGCCGAGAAGCTCGAGGGCGCGGTGGCGGGCGAGGTGTGGAATTACCACAAGGCCTGGGGGATGCTGATCCTGGCGCTCACGATCGGGCGGATCGTGTGGAAGCTGGTGCATCCCGCCCCTCCGCTTCCTCCGCACCATGTGCCGTGGGAACGCGCCCTGGCGCGAACGGTGCATTTCATCTTCTACGTCCTGTTGCTGGCGCTGCCGCTGGCGGGGTGGCTGGCGAATTCGCTCAACGGCCGGACGATCGATTTCTTCGGCCTGTTCACCATTCCCGCGCTGCCGGTGGGCGCGAACGCGGAACTGGGCGGGCGCATCTTCGATGCTCACGCCACCACCGGAACGGTGCTTCTGCTGCTTGTGGCGCTCCATATCCTTGGGGTTATCAAGCACATGGTCATAGATCGCGATGGCGAGCTGTTCCGGATGCTGCCCTTCGGCCGGGTCGGCAGGAAGCGGTGAACGGCCCGCCCCGCCGGCCGCATGGACCGGCGGAGACGGGCAGGATCGTCACCAGAAGAAGTTGTTGATCACGTCCACCACCTGACCGGTGTAGGTGTCGACGAGCAGCGCATCGTTGTAATAGCGGATCCAGCGATAGGAGCCATAGGCCGGCGGCAGGCGATACTGCCACGGATCGTTGATCCAGTAGCGGCTGCCATAGAACGGGCTGCCGAGGCGCAAGCCGATGCTGAGCCTGGTGTAGCTGTGGCCGCCATAGGGTGCATAGTAGCGGCCCAGGCTGAACAGCCCCCGGTTGGCGTCGCGATAGCCGTGCCAGTTGTACCGGCTGTCGGAACGCCAGCCGTTATGGTCCCAGCGGTTGCCGCCGCTCCACGAACCGCCGCCCGAATGGCTGCCGGCGCCATAGCCGCGCGAATAGGCGTGTTGCCGGTCCCGGCGATCGTCGCGCCATTCATCGCGCCGGCCATCACGGTACCCGCCGCCATATCCGGGGCGGGAATGGTCCTGGCCCGCGCCGCGGAACTGCGCGCCGTAGCTGCCGTCGCGATAGGCGCCGTAGTTGCCCGGTGAATGGACGCCGTAGCTGCGGCCCGTCGCGCCGCCGTGGCCGCTCGCCGAGCCGCCATAGGTCTGGCCTTGCGGAAACTGCGCCTGCTGGCCCGAACCATGCGAGCGCTGGCCGCTCCATGCGCCGCCACCGCCGTGGCCTTGCGATCCGCTCCACGAGCCGCCGCTGGGCACCGAGCGATCGGCACTCCAGGAGCCACCGCCGCCGCCGCCACCGCCGTGACCCCGCGATCCGCTCCACGAGCCGCCTCCGCCTCCGCCGCCGCCGTGGCCCTGCGACCCGCCCCACGAGCCGCCGCCTCCGCCTCCGCCGCCGTGGCCCTGCGATGAGCCTCCGCCTCCTCCGCCGTGTCGCTGCGCCTGCGCAGGAACCGCCGACAGCACGAGGGCACCGGCCAAAGCCGCCAGAGTGCCGGATTTCCAGAATGATGTTCTCAACATGGGAGCGTTCTCCAATCCTCGGGGCCGCTCCACCAGACGGCTGTTGTGGACGGCTCGCGATAGAAGGGCGTGAATGAGCGGCGAATGAACCGCCGTGCTCCCCGCGCCAGACGCCGGCGCCTGAAGGCTTTGTTCAGCATTTCCCGCTACCGGGCACGACGCGCAAGACGCAACCATTGGGGGATGGGCGATGACTGACGGCAAGGCGATCCTGCTGCTGTTCGACAACAACGGCCGCGAGTATGTCGATCGCATTCGCGGTGCCACCGCGCGCGCGTGCCAGGCCGCCGGCTTCCGGCTCCAGGCCGAGAACCTGTTCGACACCGGCCGCGAGGCCGCCGACTTTCTCGACGTGGAGAGCGTGGGCGGGGTGATCGTCACGCCGCCGCTGAGCGACGACCGCCATGTTCTCGGCCGGATCGAGGCGAGCCGCCTGCCCTGTGTGCGGATCGCGCCCATGCTCGACAGCGACCGCGGGACCACGGTGACGATGGACGAGTTCGACGCCGCCTGCGCGATCACCGAGCATCTGCTCCGGCAGGGCCACCGACGCATCGGCTTCCTGCGCGGCCCGCGCGCGCATCTGGTCAGCATGAGGCGCTACAACGGCTATGCCGCCGCGCTGGGCGGAAAGGGGCTGCGGATCGATGCCGGGCTGGTTGCGCAGGGCGATTTCTCCCGCGAGTCCGGCCGCCAGCAGGCGCCGGCGCTGTTCGCGGCGCGGCCGACCGCGATCTTCGCCAGCAATGACGAGATGGCGGCCGGCATCGCGGAGGCGGCCAACGCCGCCGGCATCGCCATCCCCGGCGACATCTCGCTGGTCGGCTTCGACGACAACGCCGTGGCCAAGACCTGCCGCCCCAGGCTCACCACGGTGCGCCAGCCGCTGGAGGAAATGGCGGAGGCCGCCGCCCGGCTGCTGGTCGAGCGCATCCGGAACCCGGCCAGAGCGGCGGCCCACGAGCAGGTGCCGTTCCAGATCGTCGAGCGCGAATCGGTGGCGCCGCTCGCAGGGGAACTGGCCGCCTGACACTGCCCCCGGGACCATCGAGCCGCGCAGTCATGGACCGCGGAATGCGCTTCTAAAAACTGTGACTTTCGGTGGAAAACGGTGCCTTTTCAATCCGATGGCTGGCCGGCCCTGTGGCTTTCGCTGGCCGGGCCCGGCGTCATGCGCTGGATCGAGGGCAGGGCGGTTCATCCACCAGCCTATGCGCCATCGACCCATGTGTAGGAAAATGATTTCTCGCCGCCGGTGCGCGGACGGCGAGAAATCGGCCCCTTTTCACGCCGCGAGCTGAAGCAGCGCGTGTACGCGCTCGTGCGCCGAGGCGATTGCCTGCGCGCGGTGATCGTCGCTGATCTTGAGTCCCTCGGCGATCACGAAATCGACGTGGGCCACGCCGATGAAGGCGAAGACATCGGTCAGATAGCGCTCGGCGTGCTCGATGGCGCGCTGCGGCGTGCCTTCGCCGTAGAGCCCGCCGCGCGCCACCGCCACTATCACGCGCTTGGCGCCCGCCAGCCCCTCAACCGCGCCGGTTTCCGTATAGCGGAAGGTCTGACCGGCCACGAGGATGCGGTCGAGCCAGGCCTTGAGCTGGCTCGGAATGGTGAAATTGTACATCGGCGCACCGATCACCACCGTGTCCGCCGCCTTGAACTCGGCCAGCACGGCCTGCGAATCCGCTTCACCGAACGCGGGGAGGGTAAGGTGGGGCAGGGGTTGCGCGGCGAGGTCGCGGTAGGTGACCTGCGGGCTTCGGCCGGAACGATCAGCTTCGGCGGTCAGCTCGCGCACGATGGCGGCGGACAGCTCGCGGCTGGCGGAATGTTCGCCGGTGATGGCGGAATCGATGTGGAGGATGGTCATTGGCGGGTTCCTGGTCACGAATCTTGACCAGCGCCACATAAGTGACCACATTGGGCGGGCAAGAACGCAAATTTTCCTGACCAGGTCACACAGCCATGACTAGCAATCCCCATCCGCACTCCGATCCCGGCTGCCGCGCCGTCAGCGAGCTCCTCAGCCGCGTGGGCGACAAATGGACCGTGCTGATCGTCAAGGCGCTTGAGGCCAGGCCGCACCGCTTCAACGAGCTGAAGCGCGAGATCGGCGGCATCAGCCAGCAGATGCTGACCCGCACGTTGAAGACGCTGGAACGCGACGGCATGGTCGCGCGCACCGTCCACGCCACGGTGCCGCCCTCGGTCGAATATTCGCTGACGGAGCTTGGCCGCTCGCTCAGCGTGCCGGTGCTGGCGCTGGCCGACTGGACCTTCGCGCACCTCCCGCAGATTCACGCGAACCGGGATGCGTATGACGGGGTGGTGGCGGAGGCGGCTTGAGTTACGACATCCGCAAATGCGCCGCTGCGTTCATCGCGTGATGGAGGATGCGGACGACGGAGACCGTCGCGCCGTCGAACTGATAAAACACCCGGTGGCTTCGGTATTGGAAGACATGCATCGGCGGCTCTAACGCCCGGTCGATCCTGCCAATCTCCGGGTAGGCGCCGAGCCGCGCCAACGCCTCATCCAGGCCCAGCATATATTCGACGGCAGTTGGGCGTCCGAAAGAGGCGATGCTGAAACGGAAGATTTCGCCCATGTCTGAGACCGCCTCTGCGCGGACGGAGACGTCAGCCACGCCCGCCGTTCTCGGCAATCACATCGTCGATGATCTCCCTCACCGGGCGCGGGTCGATGGGGCTCGCCAGCCCCTTGTCGATCTCCGCCTGGAGCCAGCGCAGCTCGGCGGCGCGGTCCTGATCCTGCCGCAGCAGGTCGCGGATATAGTCGCTGGCGCTGGAATAGCGCCCCTCGGCTACACGCGCCTCGGCCCATTTCTTGAGGCCATCGGGCAGGGAGACGTTGAGTTGGGGCATGGGGCGGAGCCTACGATATTGCGCGGATTTGTGCAAAGTTCAATTTCCGATCGGAGGGGCGCTAAAAGCAGCCTCAATGTCCCTTTCAAACTGGAACCCAGGAACCTTTCGGTTTGGGAAGTGCCCTTTGAGAACCGTATCAAAACGCTTGGCCAGCTCCATCCCATGCCGCGCATCTCGCTCCATCATTTCGATTAGCGGAACGATCACACTTTCCAACGTCCGAGCCTTCATGCGCAGCTTATTCGCGGTTGGCCCGGTAGAGGGTGTGGATACTGCATCGCCTCGGCCAAACCTGATTTCTGGGCAATCGGAAATGAGATTGTGCAGTTCCGCCTTCAGAACCCCGTATGTTTCCAAGACATTCATGTCAGCCGCATAGCGGCGCGAAAACAAGTCCAGCTCACTAAGGTAGTCCGGCTGATTTGCTGCAATGAATATTGCCAGATCGTCCGGCGAGAATAGCAGCTCGGGTCGAAGCTGCTTTCCAGCAACAGCAGACACCCGGCGCTGAGTTGGTGACTCATCCCGAGGATCGACGGGACGCGTCATCATGTCACGCACCAGCAAGACCGTCGTCACCAGATCGTTGACCATGACGCCCAGCTTCGTATGCGCGCTATAAACTTTAGCGAGTTCAGCCTCCTCCCGGCTCAGCCGATCACGAAGAAGCGTCTCCTTCGAAGCTCGACGCGCGAGTAACCAAGCTGGGATGCCGCCAGCAAACGCTCCGATTATGCCGCCCACAATCGCGGGGATCAGCTCCCACCAATCGTAAGCTGACTGGTCGAATGTGATCTCCAAAAGGATTACCTAGTCAGCTTCTTATACGCCAACCTAGTCGGCCGATCCGCCGCATCGCCCAAGCGCCGCCGCTTGTCCTCCTCATACGCCTCGAAGTTACCCTCGAACCATTCGACGTGGCTGTCGCCCTCGAAGGCGAGGATGTGCGTCGCGAGGCGGTCGAGGAAGAAGCGGTCGTGGCTGATGACCACGGCGCAGCCGGCGAAGTTCTCGATCGCGTCTTCCAGCGCGGCCAGTGTCTCGACGTCCAGATCGTTGGTCGGCTCGTCGAGCAGCAGTACGTTGCCGCCGGCCTTGAGCATCTTGGCCATGTGGACGCGGTTGCGCTCGCCGCCCGACAGCTTGCCGACGTTCTTCTGCTGGTCCGGGCCCTTGAAGTTGAACGCGCCGACATAGGCGCGCGTGCTCATGTCCTGGCCGTTGACCTTCATGTAGTCGAGCCCGTCGGAAATCTCCTCCCAGACGTTCTTCTTGGCGTCGAGGTGGTCGCGGCTCTGGTCCACGAAGCCGAGGCGCACCGTCGATCCCATGTCCACGGTGCCGCTGTCGGGCACTTCCTTGCCGGTGATGATCTTGAACAGCGTGGATTTGCCCGCGCCGTTGGGGCCGATCACGCCGACGATGCCGCCGGGGGGCAGGGTGAAGCTCAGGCCCTCGAACAGCAGCTTGTCGCCATAGGCCTTGGAGATGTTGTTCACCTCGATGACCTTGCCGCCCAGCCGCTCGGGCACCTGGATGACGATCTGCGCCTTGCCGACCTGGCGCTGGTCCTGGCTGTTCTGCAGTTCCTCGAACTTGCGGATACGCGCCTTGCTCTTGGTCTGGCGCGCGGCGGGGGTCTGGCGGATCCACTCGAGCTCGCGCTGGAGCGCCTTGGTCTTGCCGCTCTCCTCGCGGCTTTCCTGCTCCAGCCGCTTGGCCTTCTTCTCGAGGTAGGTCGAGTAATTGCCCTCGTAGGGATAGTAGGAACCGCGATCGAGCTCGAGGATCCAGCCCACCACATTGTCGAGGAAATAGCGGTCGTGGGTGATCATCAGCACCGCGCCGGCATAATCCTTGAGGTGGTTTTCGAGCCACTGCACGCTCTCGGCGTCGAGGTGGTTGGTGGGCTCGTCGAGCAGCAGGATGCCGGGCTTCTGGATCAGCAGCCGGGTGAGCGCCACGCGGCGCTTCTCGCCGCCGGAAAGGTCTTTCACCGGCCAGTCGCCCGGCGGGCAGCGCAGCGCCTCCATCGCGACCTCGAGCTGGTTGTCGAGCGTCCAGCCATCCACCGCGTCGATCTTGTCCTGCAGCGCGCTCATCTCCGCGCCCAGCGCGTCGAAATCGGCGCCGTCCTCGCCCATCTCCATGCCGATCGCGTTGAAGCGCTCGACCATGTCGGCGGTCTCGCGCGCGCCTTCGCGCACGTTTTCCAGCACGGTCTTGGTCGGGTCCAGCTCGGGCTCCTGCTCCAGATAGCCGACGGTGATGTTCTCGCCCGGCCACGCCTCGCCGGTGAAGTCCTTGTCGATGCCGGCCATGATCTTGATGAGCGTGGACTTGCCCGCGCCGTTGGGCCCCACGATGCCGATCTTGGCGCCCTGGTAGAACTGGAGGTTGATATCCTTGAGCACCGGCTTGCTGGCGCCGGGGAAGGTCTTGGTCATGGACTTCATGACATAGGCGTATTGGGCGGCCACGGCGGGTCCTTCGGATTGGAATGGGATCGGGAGGGAACTCGCGCGCCAGATAGGCGGGGGCGGGCGAAGGGGCAAGGTTTTCGCTTGGCACGCCCGAGCGCGCTGATAGGACGCGGGCCATGCTGAAAACCTTCCTCGCCGCCGCCGCCGCGCTCGCCGTCGCTCCCGCCCTCAACGCCGCGCCCACGCTGGCCGATCATGCCGACAAGGCCGCGGCGGGAGACACGCTCGCCTGGGATTTCGTGGAGGGCATCACCACCGAAGTCGGCCCGCGCCAGGCCGGCACGGAGGCGGAGGTGCGCGGCCGCGCATGGGCGATGAAATGGCTCAAGGCCAATGGCTTCGCGAAGGTAGCGGAAGAATCCTTCATGATGGACACCTGGGTGCCGGGCGACACCATGCAGGCGCTGGTAGGCGCCCCCTATCAGCAGCCCCTGATGCTGGTGCCGCTGGGCAACAGCGCCGCCACGCCCGATGACGGGCTGACCGCGCCGGTGGTGCGCTTTGCCAGCTACGCCGATCTCGAGGCCGCGCCGGCCGGCAGCCTGATGGGCAAGATCGCCTTCATCGATCATGCCATGCGGCCCACACAGGATGGCTCCGGCTACGGCTTTGCCGGGCCGGCCCGCTGGACCGGGCCGGGGCTGGCGGCCAGCAAGGGAGCGGTCGCCACCGTGATCCGCTCGATCGGGACCGAGACGGAGCGTACGCCGCACACCGGGGGCACCGCCTTTCCGGCCGGGGTCGCGGCCACCCCCGCCGCGGCACTATCCAACCCCGATGCCGACAATCTGGCGCGCATCATCGCGCGCGCCGGGCGTGAGCCGGTGACGCTTTGGCTCAAGCTCAATCCGCGCCGGCTGGGCCAGACCGAGAGCGGCAATGTGGTGGGCGAGATAACCGGCCGCGATCCGAGCCTGCCGCCGGTGCTGCTGGCGTGCCACCTGGATAGCTGGTGGAACGGGACCGGCGCGTTCGACGATGGCGCGGGCTGCGGGATCATCGCCGCGGCGGCCAGGCGCGTCGCCGAATCCGGCAGGCCCTTGCGGACCATCCGCCTGCTGTTCGCCGGCGCGGAGGAAACCGGGCTGTGGGGCTCCAAGGCCTATGCAGCCGCGCACAAGGGCGAGCCGGTTTTCGCCGGGCTGGAAAGCGATTTCGGGGCGGATCGCGTGTGGCGGATCGAAAGCAATTTCACCGTCTCCGACCCTGAACTTTACCGCAAGCTGGCGCAGGGCGTGGCGCGCTTCGGCGTGGCGCCCGCCAAGGACGTGGCGACCGGCGGAGCGGACCTCAACTGGGTGCGGGAGCAGAACGGCGCGCTGATCGACCTGCAGCAGGACGGCACGCGCTATTTCGACCTCCATCACACCAACAACGACACGCTCGACAAGATCGACAAGGTGCAACTGCGCCAGAATGTCGCGGTGTGGACGGCGGTCGCCGGCATCCTCGCCAACCATCCCGAGCCGATCAAGCGGACGCCGTAACGGCACGTGAAGACCCTCACCGATCCCGACCGGCTGCTGGGCGAAGGGCTGGCGCGGCTGCGGACGCGCTTCGCGGTTCCGGCCGATTTTCCGCCCGAGGTTCTGGCCGAGGCGGAGCGGGCGGCGGCGCGGCGCCCGGTGGATCACCAGGACCGGACCGATCAGGCCTTCGTCACCCTTGACCCCGCCAGTTCCACCGATCTCGACCAGGCGTTCTGGATCGAGCCCGCCGGGGCGGACCTTCTGCTGCATTATGCGCTGGCGGATGTTGGCTGGTTCGTGGCGGAGGGCGGGGCGCTCGAGGCCGAGGCGTGGAAGCGGGGCGTCACGCTGTATCTGCCCGATGGCAAGGCGCGGCTTTATCCCCCGGCGCTGAGCGAGGCGGCCGCCAGCCTGCTGCCCGATGGGCCCCGGCCCGCAGTGGTGGCCACGGTACGCTGCGGGTCGGACGGCGCGGTGAAGCTGGAGGGGGTCACTCGCGCGCTTGTCCGCAGCCGCGCCAAGCTCGCCTACGAGACGGTGGACATGGCGGCTGTGCCGGGCCTGACCGATTTCGCGGCGCGGATGGAACGTGCCGAGGAGGCGCGGGGTGCTGCCCGTGTCGATCCGCCGGAGCAGGAGATCGAGCGGGGGGACGATGGGCGCTTTGCGCTTTCCCTGCGTCCCCAACTCGATTCCGAGAGGGTGAACGCGGCGCTCTCGCTGGCCACCAATATGGCTATCGCGCAGGCGCTCCAAGCGGCGGGGACGGGGCTGTTTCGCGAGATGCACGCCCCCGACGAACGCGCCCTCCAGCGTCTTCGCCAGACCGCGCGGGGGCTGTCGCTCGACTGGCCGGAGACGATGCCGCTGGCACAGTTCGAGCGCGGGATCGATCCGCGCACCGTGCCCGGCGCCGCCTTCCAGCTCGCGGTGCGGCGGATCACGGGGGGCGCGGATTACGAGTCCTATCGCGCCGGGCACGCCCCCTGGCACGCGGCGATGGGCGCGGCCTATGCTCACGCCACCGCGCCCATGCGCCGGCTTGCGGATCGCTATGTGCTCGATGCGGTGCTGGCGCTGGAGCAGGGCCGCTCGCCGCCGCCCGCCGAGCTGTGGGATCGCCTTGCCACCACGATGAACGCCGCAGACACCCGCCAGAGCGCCATCGAGCGCGCGGTGCTCGACCTCGCCGAAGCGGCCTTGCTCGCCGGCCGTGAGGGTGAGGTGTTCCGTGCCATCGTCACCGAGCGCGACGACAAGGGCGCCCGGCTCCAGCTCGCCGATCTGCCGGTAATCGCCCGCGTGGACACCAGGGGCGTGGCCGCTGGCGACCCGTTGCAGGTGCGGCTGGTTTCCGCCGATCCGGTTAAGGGAGAGGTGCGGTTCGGGCGGGTACGCTGAGGACGCCCGATCACTGACGATACAGATGCGCGGCCCGGCGCGAGGTCACGCCAATCCATTTCCCGATGTGGCCGATCTGCACCATTGTGCAGCGCAAAACGATTGTGTCGGGATTGTCGCCGAAGCGAAACGCGGGCGTCACAAAGCTTCCTCAAGGGCGCGCCGAACCCAACGCCATTCGGCGCGGGCTTACCGGGGAACTTGACATGATCTCATCGCTTACGTGGGTGCGTGCGGCCGCGCGCACCTCGTCCATCGCACTTGCCGCCGGCCTGCTCGCCCCCATGGTGCAGAGCGCCGCCGCCCAGCAGCACAGCAGCGCCGAAACCTTCCTTTCCGGCCATGTCTACGACGCCGATGGCTCGGCGCTTCCCGGCGCGCGCGTGACCGTCGCGGAAACCGGCGTGGAGGCTACCACGTCGTTCGACGGCTCGTTCACCATCGCAGTGCCCGCCAATCGCGCGGCGACCTTGCAGTTCGACTATCTGGGTCGTCCGAACGAATCGCGCACCATCGAGGTGGCGGAGCACCGCACGCCGGTCGAAATGTCGATGGGCCACGACAACGCGATCCTCGTTACCGGCACCCTGACCGACACCGTCGCGCGCGCGCTCAACCAGCAGCGCCAGGCCGACAACACCGCCACTGTCCTCTCGTCCGACGCCATCGGGCGGTTCCCCGATCCCAACATCGCCGAGGCGCTACAACGTGCGCCAGGCATCGCCATCGAGCGCGATCAGGGCGAGGGCCGCTATGTCAACGTCCGCGGCGCTCCGTCGGAGTTCAGCGCCGTGACCGTCGATGGCGTTTCGATCCCTTCGATGGACCCGCTGACCCGCGCCGTGAACCTGGACACGCTGCCGTCCGATATCGTGTCCAACATCGAGGTCTCCAAGTCGCTGCTTCCCTATCAGGATGCCGATTCCGTGTCCGGCGCGATCAATGTCCGCACGCGCTCGGCCTTCGATCGCCGCAGCTTTGCGATGTCGGGCATGGCCGGAGCCGGCTACAACCAGTTCGGCAATACCAACGATTATCGCGCGTCCGGCACGGTGAGCACTGTCACGGCCAACCGCACTATCGGCGTGCTGGTTTCGGGCAGCTACTCGCAAACCAACCGCCGCCCCGAGAACGTGGAGAACGTATGGGGCCTGATCGGTCCGGACAACGCGAAGGTCTATGGTCTGACCGAGACGCTGTTCAAGGACTACCGCACCAAGCGCGAACGGATCGCCGGCACCGCGGCGCTCGAATGGCGCCCCACCGATGGCGCGCGGATGTGGGTCCGGGGTTCCTATGCCCAGTTCGAGGACGATGAATATCGCGATCAGCTCGGCATCATCTGGAGCGACGGCACGCTGCAGCCCGGTGCGACCGATTCGACCGCGACCTTCACCAACACCCGCATCACCAAGCAGGTCCGCCATCGCATCCAGCGCAACGTCGTCTGGTCGATCACCGGCGGCGGCGAATACCAGATCGGCGGCGGAAAGCTGTACGTGGATGCCGCATACAGCAAGTCCGACCAGACCTATCCCCGTCGGGACGAGCTGCTGTATCGTCTCTCGACGCGTCCGACAGTCAGCTATGCCTTTCCGGGGAGTGGCAAGCTGCCCACATATTCGCTGTTCACCACCAACGAGCATCTGAACGCCAGCGCCTTCAACTTCTATGAGAATGCCTTCCGCTGGAACACCACGCTGAACGACGAGAAGAGCTTCAGCGCGCGCTTCGATGCGCCTTTGCCGGTGGGTGGGCGCGACATCACGATCAGCCTGGGCGGGAAATATCGCGAACGGAACATCTTCGCCGACGAGGAGCGCCTGCGGGACCGTCGCGCCAGCTCTGCGCCGACGCAGCCGCTTTCCTATTTCCTGTCGGGCAATGACTCGCGCAACTTCGACTATCTGCTTGGCAAAACCGTCGATGGCGACAAGGCCGATGCTCATTACGATCTGAGCAAGCCGAATGCGCCCCGCCGGATGCCGCAATCGGTCTCGGCCGACTACACCGCCAGCGAGAAGATCCTGGGCATGTTCGGCCAGGCACGCGGCGAATTCGGCGGCACCACGGTGATCGCGGGCCTGCGTGTGGAAACGACCAACTTCAAGGCGGAAACGCCGACCGGGCTGGCCCCGGCAACACAGGCGTACACGGATTTCTTCCCCAATCTGACCTTGCGCCAGGCGTTCACGCCAAACCTGATCGGCCGCTTCGCCCTGTGGCGGGGCATCAACCGTCCGAACTTCCCCGCGATCGTCCCGCGGGTGCTTGATTCCACCGACGGCGCGACCGTGCGGATCGAACTGGGCAACCCTGCGCTGCAGCCGCTGGTCTCCAACAACATCGATCTGGGCCTGGAATACTATCTCCGTCCGCTCGGGATGCTGTCGGCCAGCGTGTTCTACAAGGACCTCAACGATTTCCGTTACACGGTCACGCGCATGGGCACCTACCTCGGGGCACCCGCGCTGCTCACGCGGCCTGAGAACGCGCCCAGCGGCAAGCTCTACGGTATCGAGCTGAACTGGCAGCAGCAGTTCACGTTCCTGCCGGGTGTGCTCAGCGATCTGGG
The DNA here is from genome assembly GCA_016793865.1 of Altererythrobacter sp. GTDB lineage: Bacteria > Pseudomonadota > Alphaproteobacteria > Sphingomonadales > Sphingomonadaceae > Qipengyuania. The sequence continues at coordinate 103,416 of JAEULJ010000003.1, read as the reverse complement.
TGTGTTCGCGAACTACACCTACACCCAGGGTGAAGCTTCGCTGGGGCAGGCTTACGCGGGCCGCTCGGTGTTCCCGCTACCGGGCCAGTCCAAGCACCTGTGGAACGCGGCCCTGTTCTACGAGCGTGGCCCGGTTACCCTGCGCGTGTCCTATACCAAGCGGAGCGACTATCTGAACGAGATCAACGCCGATGTCCCGGCGCTCGATCTCTACTGGAAGGGGCGTGGCCAGCTCGACGCGACGGCGAACTTCGAGGTGCTGGACGGCATCAACCTGTTCTTCGAGGCCAAGAACCTGACCAACTCGCCCGGCGTGCGGTATTACGGCACGATCGACCGCGTGTATGAGTACGAGAAATTCGGCTATTCGCTGTTCGGCGGTGTCCGGGTGAAAATCTGACGGTGCCGGAAGGCACCGATCCGCAGTTGCAGTGCAGGGAGGGCCCGGGTCCGAGTCCTCCCTGCCGCATGGCAGCGCGCTTTCGTGGCGCTTAGCCAGGGCGCTGTTGCGCCAACGGAAGAGCGCACTCCGCCCGAAAGTGAGATTCATACCGGGCGCAGCGTCCCGGATGACGCCGGGTGACGGAATTACCCGGATCGAAGTGTTCAAGGATTTGCAGATGGCGGGGAAATAGCCGGGGAGACAGGACCGGCGCCTCCGCTCGTGGCGATCTCATGCGCGCCAGTTCCCGCAGGGAACAAAGCTGGTCGGGGAGACAGGATTCGAACCTGCGACATCTTGCTCCCAAAGCAAGCGCGCTACCGGGCTGCGCCACTCCCCGAGGAGCTTTCGGACTGCCGCGTCGCCGGACGAGGCCGATTGGGTGTCGGCTGGCGATGGGTGGCCGTTTCGGCGGGCGGCACTTAGCCGCCTCATCGGCCGGGGGCAACTCTCGCGCGCATCCGGTGGGCCCGGCAGGATTCGAACCCGCGACCTAGCCGTTATGAGCGGCCAGCTCTAACCGCTGAGCTACAGGCCCGCCGGTTGCGCGCCCGGCCAGCACCCCCTCGCGGGGACGCGCCAGCCAGAGCCACGCGCGCCTAGCCGGGGCGGGGCGATTGGGCAAGCGGCGCGGGCGCCCGCGGGTCGAGACCGGGAACGCCTTCCCTGCGGTTCGCCCCGCCCGGCGCGGCGCGTGTATCGCCGAGTGGCAGGGTCAGCACCATGACGCCGGTCGCCTCGCTGGTCAGATCGCCCCCGGCAGCGCGCGCCTCCGCCCGTGCAAGGCGAAGCGCGAAGCCTGCACCCAGCAGCCCCGTCGCCAGCGCCCCGCCGGCAGGGTGGATATCGGCGGCGAACACATCCCTGGCTTGCATGAGCGCCGCCGGAAGCCGCGCCTCCAGACGCAGGGTGTTGCCCCGCGATGTCAGCGTCAGGCTCATCGTTTCGCCCGCCGCCGTCGCTGCCGCGAGCGTGCCGAGGAAGCGCCAGGCGATCGTCTCGGCCATGTCGGCCGCGAGCGGAACGATGCCCGATTCGAGAGAGTAGATCGCCTCGATTCGCGATACGCGCGGCGAGAGAACGGTCCGAAGCTGTGCGATCTGGCGGCGGGCCACGGCCACGAAATCGCTGTCGCCTTCCGGAAGTTCCTGCGTGCCGGCCTCGAGCCGGGAGAGCCGCTCGATCTCTGCGAAGCCCGCGAGCATCCGGGCCGCATCGCCCGCTATGCCGGCGGCGAGAGCGCGATACTCGTGCGCGACCGGGCCGACAGTCTGTTGCTGGATGACTTCCGCGAAACCCTGAATGGCGGTGACCGGGGTGCGCAGCTCGTGCAGGAGCTGGCGGACCCGGTCGGCTGCGCGCAGGGCATGGGCCTCGACCGGAGCCGGCGAGGGGCGGCGAAAGCGGCCCACATAGCCGCCGAAGCCGCCGCCACGAGAGCCGAAGCGTGGCGCCGCGTCCACGATCCAGCGCCCGGCTATCGCGGGCGCGCCGGCAAGATCTTGCGCCGCCCCGGTCAAGGGCCGCCGCCGTGCGAAGGCTGTCGCCAGCCCGGTCGCGCCCGGAGCAGCGCCGGCGACGGTGTCGTGGCCGATGATGAGCGTACCGATCACCAGTGGTGCCGCATCGCCTTCCGCCCAGTCGATCCGGCCAGCTTCGTCGGTGGTGAACAGGAAGGCGGCGATGGGCACGGGCTCGGTGCCGGCGTTCGCCGTGCGCTGCTCGCGGGCGCGCTGGAAAGCCTCGATCCGGCGCACCAGCGCACCAAGGTCGCCGGGCTCGGCTGCTTCCGCCGGAACCGAGCCGGTTTCCAGCACATAATCCTGCTCCTCGAAGCGACCGAGATCGAGCGCGGGGCCGTCGCCCGCAGCGGCGTCACCGCTGGCGTGCCCAGGCTCCGGGTCCGCCGGCGCGGGCTCGGGAAGGACCCGGTCATGCACGCCGAGCCGGTCGAGGAGCTGGCGAACCGATGCCTGGAAGTTGCGGCGATGGCGCAGCAGCCCGCGCGCCCGGATCGGGAGCTTGGGGATCAGCGCCAGCCATTGGTCCTCGTCAAGCGCGGCGCGCGAGAGCGCTGCCATCGCGATCCGGGGTTCGCCGCCCGCGAACCAGGCCACCAGGCGCGGATCGCGGATGCGAGGGCTGCAATCGGAGGCCAGCCGCTCGCGCTGGGCGGCCGGGATCATCGGGGCGAGCTCGTCCAGCCGGCGATAGGCGGCCTGGGTGAGCCCGCGATCGGCGTCGCCATGAGGCTCGCCCAGCAAGTCCAGCAGTTGCCGGAACTGCACCCGCGCCGCCCGTTCGCCGGCAGCGCGGTGTTGCAGCACGGTGGCTAGGCGATCGTCGAAATGCATGAACCCCTGACTTTAGGGAGAGTAACCCGGCCACGGGCAAACACCTGCCGCCAGCCTCCTTCATCACTCAAGCCATTTAGCGGGCTTCCCGCCACCCCAGACAAAAGTTTTCCCCCGCGTTGCAAACCGGGACGTGTGCTGGCATGAAAATTATCGCTGCGCTTGCCTTTGCGTATCAAAGGTTGCGCTGAAATGTGCGCCGGCGCGCAAGCCGGTGTCCTGATGGGGCGATGCGATGGCAAATCTCGACCAGATCGACCGCCAACTCCTCGCCGAACTGCAGGGCGAGGGGCGGATTACCAATGTCGAGCTCGCGCAGCGTGTCGGCCTCACCGCCCCGCCGTGCCTGCGCCGGGTGCGCGCGCTGGAGGAGGCGGGCATCATCCGCGGCTATCATGCCGAGGTCGATGCATCCAAGCTGGGCTTCACGATCACGGTGTTCGCGATGGTGAGCCTCAAGAGCCAGGCCGAAGAATCGCTGCGCGCCTTCGAGGCGGCCATGCACGATCTGCCTGAGGTGCGCGAAGTGCACATGCTCAATGGCGAGATCGACTTCATCCTCAAGATCGTGAGCCGCGATCTCCAGAGCTTCCAGGAATTCCTCACCAGCAAGCTGACGCCGGCTCCCAATGTCGCGAGCGTCAAGACCAGCCTGACCATCCGCACCAGCAAGCACGAGCCGGGCGTCCCGCTGGTGGTTTGATGCTGTCCGGCCGGGCGCGCGAAGGCCGCGCTCAGCGAAGGAAATCACTCACCGTGCGCGGGCGTCCCGTCGTGGCGCGGGCGGGATAGAGCTGTTCGTAGGCGGCCGCGTTCTCAAGCACGCGCTGGACGTAGTTGCGTGTCTCCGACAGCGGGATGCGCTCGATCCAGTCCACCCAGTTCACCGCGCCGGTGCGGGGATCGCCGTTGCCGCGCAGCCATTTGTTCACATTTCCCGGCCCCGCATTGTAGGCCGCCACGGCGAGCGGGAAGCTGCCGCCGTAATAGCTCATCATGCGCGCGAAATAGCCGTCCCCCAGGCGGATGTTGGTATCGACCGATCCGATCAGGTCGGCGGCCATGTAGGTCATGCCCATCTTGCCCGCCTGCTCGCGGGCGGTGCCCGGCATCAGCTGCATCAGCCCGCGCGCGCCGGCATGGCTGATCGCGTTCTCGGCGAACTGGCTTTCCTGGCGCGAGATCGCGTGGACGAAGGTCCAGTCGGTGCTGGCCGGGGCGGGCACCACCGGATAGCCGTAAGCGACATACTGGCCCAGGCCGTTGGTGCCCGCCGCATCGGCCAGGATCACGGCCAGATCGCGCCGGCCGATTTCGCGGGCGAGGGCCGAGACCATCGCGTGCTGCTCCGCGCTCTGTGCCTGGGCGGCGAGCTCGCGGTAGAAGTGGATGCCGGTGCTCCACGGTGCATCGCGCGCAACCTCGCGCACCGCTCGCACCAGCGCGCTGTTGTTGAACAGCGCCTGCTGGGCGGGGGTCGGGGCGGCGAGCGTGCCGGTCGCGAAGCTGGGCTGGGGAAGGCCGAGATCGCGGATCGCGAGCTGGCCGTAGAATCGTTCCGGATATTGCGCGGCGAGGCCATAATTGCGTTGTGCCCCGGCGGAATCGCCGCCCCGCGATGCCGCGCGACCGGCCCAGAAGAAGCCCTTGGACCGGGTCTGCGGCGTCTGCGCTGCCGCGCCGTAGCGGTGGAACAGCGGCGCCGCGCGGCGGCCGTCGCCCAGTTCCCACAGTGCCTTGGTCCCGCCGAGCCACATCAGCGAGGTGTAATCGTCGCGCAGGCGGAAGCTCTTGGCGGAAAGATCGGCACCCGGCGAGAACAGATCGTCCACCGAGCCTGCGATCCGGGCCGCGGAATCGGCCCCCGCGCCACGCGCCACGCGCAGCAGCTCGCCCACCATCGCTTCCTGGTCGCGAGGCAGGGTTGTCGCGCGGGGCCGGTTGGAAAGGAGCGCAATCGCCGCCGGCAGATTGCCACTGGTGCGGTAATAGCGAGCGAGATTGTAGACATATCCGGGGTCGCCGAGGGCGCCCGAGGGCACCATGAGCCCGGCGGTTTCCGGAAGCTGGCCCTGCACAAGTGACAGCCGCGCCATCGCCAGATCGCGCGCGGGGCCGGAAAGCCGCATGATCTGGCGTGCCCCGGCCGCCGCATCGCTCTGCCACATCAACGCGTCCATCCGCGCGACCTGGTCCTCAGGCGCGAAGCGCGCGCCGTAGAGGCTGGCCAGCATGGTCTCGCTGGGGCCGCTCATCGATCCGCCGCGCCAGGCCGCCCGGGCAGCCTCCGCCGCCGCAGGCCGGTTCAGCGTCGCCAGCGCCAGCGCGTAGCGTGCCCTCGCCGGATTGGTCAGCGGCGGGGCGCGATCGAAGAACGCCACGAGCTGTTCGGGCGAAGGGCTGGAGCGCTCGATAGCCGCCTCGGCCCGGCGGCGCAGGATCTCGGTACGGGGGAAATCGGGGTAGCTGGTGACGAAGTTGGCGTAGTCCGAGAAGCCGAGATTGTCGCGCGCGACGAGCGTTTCCCAGCGCGCGATTGCGGGGGCGAGCGGGCCGGGCCCTTGCGCGACCAGAGAGCTGCGCGCGCGATCCCAGCTGGTGGCGTCATGCGCGGGAAGCTGGATCTGCGCGGGGCGTTGCTGCGGCCATTGTGCGGGCGCTTCCGCCCGAGGCTGGGTTTGGGACGCAGGCGCGGCGGGTGCCTGGGCCTGGGCGGCATAAGGAAGGCAGGCTGCGCCGGCGCCGAGAAAAAGCTGTCCAATCGTTGATCGTGCCATGCTGGACATCGTGGCGTTCGCCTCCTTATCAGGCGGTGAACGAAACCCGGCGCCCCCGCGGCGCCCTTGTGATCCGGCAGGGAGCGCGGCGCAATGTTTTCAGGCTCGATTCCCGCTCTGGTGACTCCCTTCCGCGACGGAGCGTTCGACGAACCGGCATTTCGCAGGCTGGTCGACTGGCAGATCGAGCAGGGTTCGAGCGCGCTGGTCGCCTGCGGCACCACCGGCGAGGCTTCGACGATCTCCAATCCCGAGCACCACCGGGTGATCGAGGTCTGCATCGACCAGGCGGCGGGGCGCGTTCCGGTGATCGCGGGCTGCGGCTCGAACGATACCGCTCACGCGCTGATGCATATGCGGTTTTCCAAGCAGGCGGGTGCGGCGGCGGGGCTGTGCGTCGCGCCCTATTACAACCGCCCCGGGCAGGCCGGGCTGATCGCGCATTTCAGCCATCTGGCGGAGAACAGCGATCTGCCGATAGTCCTCTACAACGTGCCGGGGCGCACGGTGACCGACATCCTCGACGATACGGTCGTCGAGCTGGTCAAGAAATACCCCGACCGGATTGTCGCCATCAAGGATGCGAGCGGCGACCTGTCGCGAGTGGCCGACCACCGCATGGGCCTCGATCACAAGTTCTGCCAGTTGTCGGGGAACGACGAACTGTGGTTGCCGCATTCGGCGGCGGGGGGATCGGGCTGCATTTCGGTAACCGCCAATGTCGCGCCAAGACTGTGCGCCGAGTTTCATCGGGCGATCGCGGCCAACGATCTTGTAAAGGCGCGCGAGCTCAACGACCGCCTGTTCCCGCTGCATTACGCGATGTTCGCCGACGCCAGCCCCGCGCCGGTCAAATATGCGCTCAGTCGGGTGCATGACTGGATCACGCCGGAGGTGCGGCTGCCGCTGGTGCAGTGCTCGGATCATGCCAAGGCCGCGGTCGATGCGGCGCTGGCGCACGCGGGGCTGGCGCAGGCGGAGCTCGCCTGACCAACGCCCCCCGGGGTCTTTCCTTCTCGCGCCTTCATTCGTGCGCGAGGGCGGGGAGGTCTAGAGCACCTCGTCCTCGTCGAGCAGGGGCTGGGCCGCGCCTTGTGGCTCGCTGGCGCGGATCGCCGCGGTGATGCTGCCCACGGCCTCGCCCGCACGCTCCGGATTGGCGATCTCGGCGATATGGAACAGGGCGTCGCCCTGGTTCACCACCGGCAGGGTGGCATGGCCGATCACGATGCCATCGACCGGGCTGGTCAGCTCCATCGCATCCTCGCCGAACAGGCCGGCAACGGTGGCGAGCACGTCGCCGGCGCGAACGGTGTCGCCGCTGCGCCTGACGCGATGGGCGATCCCGCCGCGCGGCGCCCGCGCCCAACGCGAGCGGTTGGCGCGCGCCGGGATGCCGACGCTGGTGAGCCCGTCATCCGCATCGATCATTCCAAGATGCGCCAGCACCCGTTCCACCCCTTCCGCCCCGATGTCGATCGCCAGGCGATCGAAGCGCAGCGCCTCGCCGGCCTCGAACAGCAGCATCGGCGTGCCGCGCCGATGCGCCAGTTCGCGCATGGAGCCATCGCGCAGCGGGCTCTCCACGATGACCGGCGCGCCGAAAGCCATCGCCAGCTCCACCAGATCGGGATCGCCGGCCGCGATGCGGATCTGCGGCAGATTGTAGCGGTGGGCGGCTGCGGTGTGCAGGTCGATGCCCAGCGCGCAGCGGCCGATCACGTGCTGGAGGAAGGCATGGGCAAGCTGCGCCGCGAGCGATCCGTCGGGGCTGCCGGGAAAGCTGCGGTTGAGATCGCGCCTGTCGGGCAGATAGCGCGACTGGGTGGCGAGGCCGAAGATATTGACCGCCGGGGCCATGATCAGCGTCCCGGTCATTTCCGCGGGGTCGAGGGTGGCCGCAAGCCGCTGCACGATGGCGATGCCGTTCAGCTCGTCGCCGTGGATGGCACCGCTCACGAACACCGCGGGTCCGGGCCGCGCCCCGTGCAGCACCTGTAGCGCCAGGCTGGCGGACAGCCCGGTAAGCTGGCGGCTGACAGGGATCGAAAGTGTCCTCCGCCCGCCGGGCGGCACGATCTCGCCCGCGATCGCGAAGCCCGCAACCTGCCCTGGCTGGCCCATCGTTCCTCCTCACGCCGCAACCATTCGGCACCAGAGGCGCGGAATTGGCAAGTGCGTTTTGCCGCGTTGCGAAAGGCGGCGGGTTTTCCTCGCGCGCATTACGCCTTACATGCCGCGCCCTTATGGTCCGCCCCAAGCCCATCACCTTCGACAAGGTCAAGACCGTCGCCGACAACCGCCGCGTGCGGTTCGATTATTTCGTGGAGGACACAATCGAGGCCGGGCTGGCGCTCAGCGGCACCGAGGTCAAGGCGCTGCGCGCGGGCGAGGCGACGATCAAGGAAAGCTATGCCGAGGTGCGCGACGGGCAGGTGTGGCTGGTCAACGCCAACATCCCCGAATATTCGCACGGCAACAGGCTGAACCACGAACCCCGGCGGCCGCGCAAGCTGCTGCTCCATGCGCGCGAGATCGAGAAGCTGTTGGGCGCGGTGGAGCGCAAGGGCATGACCTTGGTCCCGCTATCGGTCTATTTCAACCGTACCGGGCGCGCCAAGGTGGAGCTTGCGCTGGCCAAGGGCAAGCAGACCGTCGACAAGCGCAACACCATCAAGGACCGCGACTGGAAGCGGGACAAGGCAAGGCTTCTGCGCGATAAGGGATGAGCGGCGCGTGACCCCGCCGGGTGACCCTCGCCGATGGCGCCGCGCGCTTTGTCGCAAAGCCGGACCGCCGCCCCCTTGTGGTTTTGCCTCTCGCCGCCCATTGCTCGGATCAGAGCGATGACGGGAAAAACTTCGAAAAGCTGGCTTGCGGACACGATCCGCAGGAACATGCCCACGCGCGAGGCGCTGGAGGGCAATCGGTGGACGCGCCATCTGGCTGTCCGGCACGAGCTATGGCGCTTCACGCGCCGCTCGGTGCCGCGCGGCGTGGCCGTGGGCCTGCTGGTGGGCATCTTCGCGCTGATCCCCGGTATCCAGATCGTCGGCGCGGCGCTGCTGTGCGTTCCGGCGCGCGGCAATATCCCCATAGCGGCCGCGATGACCTTCCTGTCCAACCCGGCGACGACCCCGTTGATCCTCATCGCCTCGGCCATGATCGGCAATTTCCTGGGCTTCCATGCCGATACCACGACCGTGTGGGCGATGGTCGAGAGCGGCGCGTCGCTGCAAGTGTGGACGGCGTGGTTCTTTTCCGACGCGGCGCCCGCGGTGTTGCTGGGGCTGGCGGTGCTTTCGGTGGTCGCGGCCGCGCTCGGCTATGTGCTGGCCGGGTTGATCTGGCGCCCGATCGTCGCGCGGCGGCGGCAGCAGCGGCTCCACGCCGCGCTCGTCCGGCGCCATGTCCACGAAGCGGCGCAAGCTGGCGCGGCGGCATCCGCAGCGGCGCCCGCGCCATCGGCGGAGCGGCCCGCCGAGCCGGCGGCCCCGCCTCCGGGCAAGCCTTCGGACTGCACCGCGTGAGCAGCTTCGCCGATCGGATCGCGGCAATCGAGGGCGCACCCCCGGCGCAGCTCGGCATGGCGCTGGCGGGCGCGGTGATCGGCTCGGTCCTGCTTGTATGGATCGCCGCCGGCAGCGCACTGGTCGCGGTCGCTTATGCCGGCGGGATCGCGGTGCTGGTCCTGGCACTGGCGTTCTCCACCCGGCTCGGACATCGGGCCGAGATCGGCGAACCCGCGCTGCCCGACTGGGCGGTGACCGCGGCGGCGATCGACAATCCTCACCGCGCCATCGCGGTCACCGACCGCGCCAACCGCCTGGTCTGCGCCAACGCCAGCTATCAGCGCTGGTTCGCCTCGATCGCATCGCCCTCGGAACTGGGGTTCGAGAAGGAGAGCGGGGAAGGGCTGGCGCTCGCCGCGCGCACCGCCTGGCGCGACGGCACGGGCGAGGTGACGAGCCTGGCGCGCGAGGGCGAGGATCGCGCCTTCAGCCTGGCGGTGACCCGCGCCGGCCGCGCGGACGATTACCTGGTGTGGCACTTCGCCGAGATCCGGGCGGAGGCGGCCTATGACGGGATGGCCCAGCGGCTGGGCGGCGCGCTCGGCCGGATGATGAGCCGCGCGGGGCTGGAGTTCGCCCTCGTCAGCACGGAGGGGCTGGTTCAGGGCCACACCCCCGGCCTGGCGGAGCGCAGCCGCGGCGATGCGCGGGCGAACCTGGCGGGAGTCGAATTCGTCTCGCTGCTGCGGACCGATGATCGCGAGCGCATATTCTTCGCCCGCGAGGGCCAGCAGGGCACCCCGCAGACACTGGTTCACGTGCCGCTGGAGGAGCGCGGCGACGGTGCGGCGCAGGCGGACCAGGCGCCCTCGCTGATGCTGCTGATCGACAGCAGCGCGGCCATCGGCGCGGCCTGGGCGGGCGAAGGGGAGAGCGCCTTCCCGCAGCTCGAGACGCTGCTGTCCGCCCTTCCGCTGGGGTTGGCGTTGACCGATCGCGACGGACGGTTCCTGTTCGCCAACAAGGCGTTCCTGCGCGCGGTGGAACGCGAAGGGAAGGGCCTGCCCGCCTTCCCGAGCGATCTGGTGGTGCGCGAGGACAAGGCCGCGATCGCCGATTCGGTGCGCCGTTTCGCCCGGGGCGTGGCCGCCAGCGGCGACATGGCGGTGCGGCTGGCGGGCGACAAGGAGGAGCCGGTCTCGATCGGCCTGGCCGGAGTGCGCGGGCTGGGCGATGCCGCCGTGCTGCTCTCGATCAGCGATTCGAGCGAGGAGAAGCGGCTGCGGCGGCAGGTGGCCCAGGCAACCAAGATGCAGGCGGTGGGGCAGCTCGCGGGCGGCGTGGCGCATGATTTCAACAATGTGCTGACCGCGATCATCGGCTACTGCGATCTGATGCTGCTGCGCCACTCGCCCGGCGACAGCGACTACGACGACATCCAGCAGATCCGCGCCAATTCCAACCGCGCCGCCAGCCTGACTCGCCAGCTCCTCGCCTTCAGCCGCCAGCAGACGCTGCGCCCGGTGGTGCTGCAACTGCCCGATGTGGTGAGCGAGGTCAGCCAGCTCCTCAAGCGCCTGCTCGGCCCGGGGATCGAGTTCAGCGTGCGGCACGATCGCGAGCTGGGCCCGGTGCGCGCCGATCCCCAGCAGCTCGAACAGGTCATCATCAACCTGGCCGTGAACGCGCGCGACGCGATGCAGAGCCATGCCGCCAAGCTCGGCAAGGACACCATTGGCCGGCTGACCCTAGCAACCCGCCGCGTCTCCGCGCGTGATGTGCGCAAGATGGGCATCGATATCATGCCGGCCGATGATTACACCGCGCTGATCGTGCAGGACACCGGCGGCGGCATCCCGGATGCGGTGATAAACAAGATCTTCGAGCCGTTCTTCACCACCAAGGAGCAGGGCAAGGGCACCGGGCTGGGGCTTTCCACGGTCTATGGCATCGTCAAGCAGTCGAACGGCTTCATCTTCGCCGACAATGTGCCCGGCGTGGGGTCGGGCGCGCCCGGGGCGGCCGCCGGCGCGCGTTTCACGGTCTATCTGCCCGTCCATCGCGGCGGAATCGAGCCGCCAAGCGCCGCGCCCGCCGACCAGCAGCGCGCCAGCGAATGGAGCGGGGGCGCGAACATTCTGCTGGTGGAGGACGAGGACATGGTCCGCGCGGTGGCCGAGCGCGCGCTCACCCGCGCCGGCTATACCGTGACCACCGCGCGCGACGGCGAGGAAGGATTGGGCCTGGTGGCCAATGGCGCCGCGAATTCACGGGCGAGCTTCGACCTGATCCTGTCCGATGTGGTGATGCCCGCGATGGACGGCCCGGCAATGGCGCGCGGCATACGCAGGGTCAGGCCCGACATCCCCATCCTGTTCATGTCCGGTTATGCGGAGGAACAGCTACGTAACCAGATCGACATCGAGAACATGCACTTCATTTCGAAGCCGTTCTCGGTACAGCAGATCGGTGCCAAGGTGGCGGAGGTGCTCAGTCAGCAGCCCGTCGCCGCCTGAGGGCGGCGCGATAACAGGGGAGGGATCGCATGAGCGTGCGTGGCTTGATTTCCATGGCGATGCTGGGGCTCGCCGGCGCCTCACCACTGGCCGCGCAGCAGTCGCAGGCGGCGCTGATCGCCGATCCCGACGCCAGCGCGCAGGGCGATGTGTCCGTCACCATCTACAACAACGGCCAGGCGCTGGTGCAGGACGTGCGGACCCTGCCGATCGAACGGGGCCGCAGCCGCATCGAGTTTCCCGACGTCTCCGCCCAGATCCGGCCCGAGACGCTGAGCTTCGCGGCCGAGGGCGCCGGCATCGTCGAGCAGAACTTCGACTTCGACCTGCTGACGCCTGAGAAGCTGATGGAAAAGGCGATCGGCCAGACCGTCACGCTGATCCGCACCAATCCCGCCACCGGCGCGGAGACGCGCGAGCGCGCCACGGTGCTTTCGACGGCGGGCGGCGTTGTCTTGCGCATCGGCGACCGCATTGAGGTGCTGCGTGACGACGGACTCCCCGTCCGCACCGTGTTCGAGCGCGTGCCGCCCAATCTGCGGGCGCGCCCCACGCTGTCGGTGACGGTGGAGAGCGACCGTGCCGGCGCACGCCCGGCATCCATCCGCTACCTCACCCCCGGCATGGGCTGGAACGCCGATTACGTCGCGCTGTTCGACGAGGCCAAGGGCACGACCGACATGCAAGGCTGGGTGACGTTGACCAACAACACCGGCACGACCTTCCGCCAGGCTAAGACGCTGCTGGTGGCGGGCAATCCCGCCCAGGCGCGCGGCGGCGGGCGCGTGATGCCGCGACGGCCCTCGCCGGGCGGCATGATGCAGCCGGGCACCGAGACGGCCGATCGCGAGCGTCTGGGCGATTTCTACCTCTATCCCCTCGCCGAGCGGACGACCATCGCCAACGCCCAGACCAAGCAGGTCAGCTTCCTCGACATCCAGGGCGTCCCTGCGAGGCGCCGCTATGCGCGCGAGGTGGGCTGGCTGGCCAGCGACGAGGCTCCGGTCAATGTCGCAAGCCAGATCGCCTTCAGTTCCAGCCGCGATCAGGGGCTGGGCGATGCGCTGCCCGCCGGAACGGTGCGCTTCTACCAGCGCGACAAGGCCGGCACGCCGCAATTCGTGGGCGAAAGCGGCATCGGCCACACACCGATGGGAAGCCTGCTGACGCTGCGCACCGGCGACGCCTTCGACGTGCTGGTGCAGGCCGAGGTGGCGGGCAGGGCGAAGATCACCGCGGCCGAATACGAACGGTCCGCCCGCTACCGCGTGATCGAGGCGGGACAGGTCGTGCGCGAGGTCGAGGTCGAGCGCGCGGTCGATTACTACCGCACCACCATGCGCTACAGCTTCACCAACGCCAAGCCGACGCCGGTGGATGTGGAGCTCACCCAGTCCGGGCTCGACCGGGGCTGGTGGAGCCAGGATTTCCGCGTGGTTAGCGAAGATGTGCCGGGCCGCCAGGTCAACGCCGACCGGCGCGAATGGACGGTGAGCGTGCCGGCCAATGGCAAGCGGACGGTCACCGTGGTCTTCGAGACGCGCTACTAGGGCCAGCGCGTGCTGCGGCGCCTTCTCCTCGGATTGGTCCTGCTGGGCGGCGTGCCGCTCTCGGCCCAGGATCGCGCAAGTGTAGAGGTTTCCGCCCCGCAGAAGCTGGCGGTCACCATCTATCGCGATCCGAACCGGGGCGAGGACGGCGCGATGAACCGCGACTGGCCGCAAGGCTTCGCGATGATCTCCGAAACGCGCACGGTCACGCTGCCGCCGGGCGTTTCCACCCTGCGCTTCACCGGCGTGGCCGAAGGGATGGTGGCGGTCAGCGCCATCGTCACCGGCCTCCCGGGCGGCGCGATCGAGAAGAACCGCAACGCCGACCTCCTCAGCCCGGCGGCGTTGGTGGACGGGAGCCTGGGCAACCGCGTCACCATCACCCGCACCAATCCCGCCACCGGGGTCGCCAGCAGCGAGAGCGCGGTGGTCCGCACCCGCGCCGACGGCGGGCTGGTGCTCCAGACTCAGGCCGGCTTCGAGGCAGTGCGCTGCTCCGGTCTGCCCGAGAAGCTGAGCTTCGAGCGCGTGCCCGCCGGCCTCTCGCCGCAGCCGGTGTTCACGCTCGACACGCGGAGCGCGGCGGGCGGCACCTACACCGTGGTGCTGACCTATCTCGCCTGGGGCTTCGACTGGGAAGCGAGCTATGTGGGTCATCTCAGGGCCGGAGCGGGCCGCGACGGCAAGGTGACGCTCGACCTGCTGAGCTGGCTCACCGTGCTCAACGACAATGGCCAGAGCTTCCCCGATGCCGAGCTGATGGCGGTGGCGGGCAAGCTCAATGTCGAGAGCGATTTCGAGGATCTCGCCGACCCGCCCACCGCCGAGCCGTTGCGGCTGGTCTGTTATCCGTTTGGCAGCACGGCGGCGGGTACGCCATTCGCACCGCCACCGCCGCCACCGCCGCCGCCAGCGCCGGCTCCGCCAATGGCCGATGAGATCGTCGTAACCGGCGCGCGCATGGCGCGGGAAGCTCTCGCGAGCGCCAGTCCGGTGGCCATGATCGCCAGCGAGGAAAATCTGGGCGATCTCAAGCTCTACCGGGTGCCCGAGCCGGTGACCGTGTCCGCCAAGGGCCAGAAGCAGGTCGCCTTCCTCGACAAGCAGGGGGTGAGCGGGCGCTTCGTCTATGTGCAGGATTGCCGGCCCTACGACGACTTCGATGGCGAGGAACTGCAACCCGCGCGCATCCTGTTCGCGACCGAGAACAGCGAACGGCGCGGGCTGGGCGCGGCTCTGCCCAATGGCGGGCTTACGCTCTACGAACCTTCCACGCAGGGCGATCAGCTCGTCGCCGAGACACGCCTGCGGGATTTCGCCAAGGGCGAGGAGGTCGAGCTGGCGCTGGCCGAAAGCGCGCAGGTCTTCGCCGGCTGCGCGCTCGCCGCGAGGGGTGAGGTGGACGAGAGCGGCAAGCGCTGGAGCGCCCAGGCGGCCGAGGCGAGCAACGCCAATCCCGTGGCGGTGACGGTTCGCTTCCGCCTCGGCAGCAGCCGCGAGTGGCAGGTTTCCGGCGCGCCGGGAGCGCGGATCAAGGACGGGCAATGGATCGTGGAGCAGCGCCTCCCTGCCAATTCCCGCCGGCGATTCGCCTGGAAACTCCGCCGCGTTCCGGGCTGAACGCACGAGAATGGGACTTTCGGAGGGAAAAACTTTTCGTTCCCCTCTTGTTCTACGAGAACAAAAGGGCTACATAGGCTCCTGTTGAAGAGTCGCTGGGGGACTCTCGCCAATCTGAGGAGCTTACGTCATGGCGGCCAATCTGAAGCTGGTGGAAGGCAGGGAAGTGGACACGGACCGTCAGAAGGCACTGGATGCCGCGCTCGCGCAGATCGACCGCGCGTTCGGCAAGGGCTCGGCGATGAAGCTGGGCCAGAAGGAAGCGATGCAGGTCGAGACGATCTCCACCGGTTCGCTCGGCCTCGACATCGCGCTGGGCGTGGGCGGATTGCCCAAGGGCCGCGTGATCGAGGTCTATGGCCCGGAAAGCTCGGGCAAGACCACGCTGGCGCTGCACGTGCTGGCCGAAGCGCAGAAGAACGGCGGCACGGTCGCCTTCGTCGATGCCGAGCATGCGCTCGACCCCGTTTACGCGAAGAAGCTGGGCGTCGATATCGACGAGCTGATCGTCTCTCAGCCCGACACCGGCGAACAGGCGCTCGAGATCGTGGACACGCTGGTGCGCTCGAACGCGATCGACGTGCTGGTGGTGGATTCGGTCGCCGCGCTGGTGCCGCGGGCCGAGATCGAGGGCGAAATGGGCGACAGCCATGTCGGGCTCCAGGCGCGCCTGATGTCGCAATCGCTGCGCAAGCTCACCGGTTCGATCAACCGTTCCAAGTGCATGGTCATCTTCATCAACCAGCTCCGCATGAAGATCGGCGTGATGTACGGCAATCCGGAGACCACGACCGGCGGCAATGCGCTCAAGTTCTACGCCTCGGTCCGCCTCGACATCCGCCGCACCGGCCAGATCAAGGACCGCGACGATATCATCGGCAACACCACCCGCGTGAAGGTGGTCAAGAACAAGGTCGCCCCCCCGTTCAAGCAGGTCGAGTTCGACATCATGTATGGCGAGGGCATCTCCAAGATCGGCGAGATCCTCGACCTCGGCGTCAAGGCCGGCATCGTCGAGAAGTCGGGTTCGTGGTTCAGCTATGACAGCGTCCGCATCGGCCAGGGCCGCGAGAACGCCAAGCAGTTCCTCAAGGACAATTCGGAGATGTGCGACCGCCTCGAAGCCGCCATCCGCCAGCGCACCGAGAAGGTCGCCGAAGAGATGATGACCGGCCCCGATGCGGAGGACGACTCGGAATAACACCACGCGAGGATGCGCCAGGCGGAACCCGCAGGGTCCCGCAAGGCCGGAAGCGAAGTCGAAGACGCAGCTGACCAAAGGTCAACTGCACGGCGGCCCGCAGGCCCGCAAGGATCGAGGAACGCGAAACAGGAATCCGGCCCGGGCCGAGCGAGCTCTCGCAAGGGCTCGGCAAGGCTGAAGGGCAAGCGAAGCAAGGCGGATTGTCTGGCCTTACCCCGGCCATCCCATCCCCCGACCTGTCCCCAACCGCTCCGGGGACGATCCGCCCGCTTCACGGCCGGCGCGAGATGGCGGGTCGCTCCCGTCGTTCGCGCCGGCCTTTCTCCCTGGCGCACGGCTCGCCAGTCCCGGCGCGCCAGCCTAGGGTCCGGCCTTCGCGATTCGCCGCGGGAGACGACGCATGACCATCACCGTTCACCACCTGAGCAACAGCCGTTCGCAGCGCGTCCTCTGGCTGCTGGAGGAACTGGGCGTGGAGTACGAGATCGTCGCATACCAACGCGATGCCACCACCAGTCTCGCGCCGCCGGAGCTGAAGGGGCCGCACCCGCTCGGCAAATCGCCGGTCATCTTCGATGACGGCCTGCGTGTCGCGGAGAGCGGGGCGATCATCCAGTATCTGTGCGAGCGGCACGGTCCCCCCGCCGGCAGCGCCGGTTCCTGGCTCCCGGATCCGGGGGGCGAGGACCATGTCCGCCATCTCGAATGGATGCAGTTCGGGGAGAGCTCGTTCTTCGTGCCCGTGATGCTGAGGATCTATGCCGGCCGGCTGGGTGAAGCCGCGGCTCCTCTGATGCCGCGCATAGAGGATCAGCTATCCGCCCACATCGCCTTCGCCGAGGACAACATCCGCCCTTCGCTGCATTTCGTCGGCGATGGCTGGAGCGCGTCCGACGTGATGATGAGCTTCCCCGCAGAAATCGCCGTGATGCAGGGTTACGCGGATCGTGCGCCCCGGCTCGCCGCCTTTGTCGAGGCGGTTCACGCCCGCCCTGCGTGGAAGCGCGCGCGGGAGCGCGGCGGCGCGTACTACGGTTGGTAATGGCATGACCGACGCGAGCGAGTGGACCGGAGCGGTCGGCACCGCCTGGGCGCAGGAATGGCGGCGCACCGATCGCAGCTTCGGCGATCTGACGGCCGCGCTGCTGGCCCCGGCGCGGATCGGTGCGTTCGAGGCCGCGCTCGATATAGGCTGCGGCGCGGGTGAGCTCTCGCTCGCCCTCGCCGGGCGACACCCGTCCTCCAGAGTACGCGGGATCGACATTTCGCCCGAGTTGCTGGCGGTCGCGGCGGGACGCGGCGCGGATTTCCCCCAAGTCGTCTTCGAGCAGGCCGATGCCTCGCGCTGGGCCGCGCCGCCGGGCGAGCGGCCCGATTTCCTCGTTTCGCGCCACGGCGTGATGTTTTTCGACGAGCCGGCGGCTGCTTTCGCCCATCTGCGCGGACAGGCCGCTCCGGGCGCTAGGCTGCGCTTCTCCTGCTTCCGCGCCCGCGAGGATAACGGCTGGGTGGTGGAATTGGCGGCAGTCCTGCCGCAACCGCCTGCGGCAGACCCGCACGCACCCGGGCCTTTCGCCTTCGCCGATCCCGCCAGGGTCACGGGGCTGCTGGAGGCGGGGGGCTGGCGCGACATCGCGTTCGAGCCGGTGGATTACGCGATGGTCGCGGGCGAGGGCGCCGATGCCGTGGATCAGGCGCTGGCCTATTTCCAGCGCATCGGCCCAGCCGCGCGCATCTTGCGCGGAATGTCCGACGAGAGCCGCCCTGACGCGCTCGCGCGCCTGCGCGCCGTCATCGCCGCGCATGACAGCGGTGGATGCGTCGGCCTGCCCTCCGCGGCGTGGATCGTCACCGCTTCCGCGCCGTGAACGCGTCGGTGCTTGTGACGCAACGCAGCATAACCTAACTGGCCAGCATGACCTCGACCAACGACATCCGCAGGGGCTTCCTCGACTATTTCGCGCGCGAGGGGCACACGATCGTGCCCTCCGCGCCATTGGTGCCATACAGCGATCCCACGCTGATGTTCGTGAACGCGGGCATGGTGCCGTTCAAGAACGCCTTCACCGGCCTCGAAAGCCCGCCGGCTCCCACCGCCACCAGCAGCCAGAAATGCGTTCGAGCCGGGGGCAAGCACAACGATCTCGACAATGTCGGTTATACCGCGCGGCACCACACCTTCTTCGAAATGCTCGGCAATTTCAGCTTCGGCGAGTATTTCAAGGAACAGGCGATCCTCCACGCCTGGACCCTGCTGACCAGGGAATGGGGCCTCCCCGCCGACAAGCTGACCGCGACCGTCTATCACACCGATGACGAGGCGTTCGACCTGTGGCGCAGGATCGCCGGCCTGCCCGAGGAGCGGATCATCCGCATCCCCACCAAGGACAATTTCTGGGCGATGGGCAGCGACGGCCCCTGCGGCCCGTGTTCGGAAATCTTCTTCGACCACGGCGACCACATCTTCGGCGGTCCGCCGGGCTCGCCGGACGAGGATGGCGATCGCTTCGTCGAAATCTGGAACCTGGTGTTCATGCAGTTCGAGCAGGTCGCCGATGAAATCGTGGGTGAGCTGCCGAAGAAGAGCATCGACACCGGCATGGGGCTGGAGCGGGTGGCGGCGGTGCTCCAGGGCGTGCACGACAACTACGATACCGACACCTTCAAGGCGCTGATCGCGGCGAGCGAGGCGCTCACTCTCACCCATGCCGAGGGCGAACGTCAGGCCAGCCACCGCGTGATTGCCGATCACCTGCGCTCCAGCGGTTTCCTGCTGGCGGACGGCGTGCTGCCCAGCAACGAGGGCCGCGGCTATGTGCTGCGCCGGATCATGCGCCGCGCCATGCGCCACGCACACCTGCTCGGTGCGAAGGACCCGCTGATGCACCGGCTCGTGCCCGCGCTGGTGACCGAAATGGGCCAGGCCTACCCCGAGCTGGCGCGCGGCCAGGCGCTGATCGAGGAGGTGCTGGAGCGCGAGGAGACGCAGTTCCGCCGCACGCTTCAGAACGGGCTCAAGCTGCTCGACGAGGCGAGCGAGGGGCTGGGCGAGGGCGGCGAGCTGCCCGGCGCCACCGCCTTCCGCCTCTATGATACCTTTGGTTTCCCCTATGACCTGACCGAGGACGCCCTGCGCGTGCGCGGGCTTTCGGTCGATCGCGCCGGTTTCGACGCCGCGATGGCGGAGCAGAAGGCAGCCGCGCGCGCGGCCTGGAAGGGTTCCGGCGAGGCGGCGAGCGAGGAGGTGTGGTTCGACATCGCCGAGCGCGAGGGCTCGACCGAATTCACCGGCTATGCCTCGACCACCGGCGAAGCGGCGGTGGTTGCGATCGTGCGGGACGGCGTGGAAGTCTCCGAAGCGAGCGAGGGCGAGGCGGTGACGTTGCTCACCAATCAGACGCCTTTCTATGGCGAGAGCGGCGGCCAGGCGGGCGACGCCGGCCGCATCTGGACGCCCGAGGGACTCGAATTCGCGGTCGAAACCACCAACAAGCCTTTGGGGCGGCTGCACGCCCACAAAGGCCGGGTCGCGAAGGGCGGGGTGAAGGTCGGCGATGCTGTCCACCTGGCCATCGACGCCGAACGCCGCGACCGCATCCGCGCCAATCACTCGGCCACGCATCTGGCACACGCCGCGCTCCGCCACCGGCTCGGCGGGCACGTCACGCAGAAGGGCTCGCTGGTGGCGGAGGACCGCTTCCGTTTCGATTTCAGCCATCCCAAGCCGCTGACCGACGAGGATATCGCCGCGGTCGAGGCGGAGGTGAACGCGGAAATCCGCGCCAATGAGCAGGTCGGCACCCGGCTGATGAGCCCAGACGATGCCGTGGCCGCGGGCGCGCTGGCGCTGTTCGGCGAGAAATATGGCGAGGAGGTGCGCGTGCTCTCGATGGGCCGCAAGAGCGCTGGCGAGGGTCGCAGCTATTCGGTCGAACTGTGTGGCGGCACCCATGTTCGCGCCACCGGCGACATCGGGCTGTTCAAGATCGTATCCGAAAGCGCGGTGTCTTCCGGCGTGCGCCGCATCGAGGCTCTGACGGGTGAGGCGGCGCTGGCCTGGCTCAACGCCCGCGACGAGGCGGTGCGCGCCATCGCAGGCTCGCTGCGGACCAGCCCTGACGAGGCGGCGGCGCGGGTCGCGGCGCTGGTGGAGGAGCGCAAGCGGCTCGACAGGGAGCTGGCCGACGCGAAGAAGGCGCTGGCGCTGGGTGGCGGTTCATCGTCTCCCGCAGCCCAGGCCGACGAGGAGATCGCGGGGGTCAAGTTCTCCGGCCAGGTGATCGATGGGCTGGATGCGCGCGAGCTGCGGCCCCTGCTCGACCAGGCGAAGCAGCGCATGGGATCGGGCGTTGCCGCGATCTGCGCGGTCAATGACGGCAAGGCCGCATTCGCGGTGGCGGTCACGGACGATCTGACGGCCCGCTACAGCGCGGTCGATCTGGTCCGCCTCGGCGTCGAGATCCTTGGCGGCAAGGGCGGCGGCGGCCGCGCCGACATGGCTCAGGGCGGCGGACCGGATGGCGCGCGCGCCGCAGAGGCGATCGCCGCGGTCAGAGCTGGTCTGGCGCTGGCGGCGGCCTGACCGGGAAGCGGTCGCCGCCCGCCTTGGTCGGACAGGCGCGCGGGCACTTCTCCCCGGCTCAGCGTGCCTCGGTGCGCAGGGTGCTCGTTCTCAGCTTGGGCCGGTAGTCGAGGGCGCCCTCGCGCTCGATCTCCTCGCGGAATTCGTCGCGCTTTTCGTGGATGGAGGCGATCACCGGCCCCATCGCCACGCCGATATCCACCAGCACCGCCTCGGAAAGCTGGAGCGAGCTCTCCAGCGTCTCGGGCACGGCATGGCTGGCCCCGGCGCGGTACAGCGCGGCAGCATGCGCCACGTCCCGCGCGCGCGCGACGATCAGCAGATCGGGATTCCGCACCCGCAACTGGGCCACGATGCTTCGCGCCGCGACCGGCTGATCCATTGTCAGCACCACCGCCGCGGCCTCGCCCGCGCCGAAGCGCGCCATCGTATCGGGCCGTACAGCATCGGCGAAAGCGGCGCGATAGCCGGCCTTGCGAAGGTTGCGTACTATGTCGGGATCGCTTTCGACGATCTGGTATGGCTTGCCGTGCTTGCGGAGCATGTCCGCCACCAGCGTTCCCACTCGCCCGCCGCCGATCACCAGCACGCGCGGCGTGGTCTCCTCCTCGCCGCCACCTTCCGCCATGTCGGCCTCGCCGGCCTCCATCCGCCGCGCCACCCAGCGCCCCAGCAGTGCCAATAGTGGCGTGATGGTGAGGCCGAGCGCCGTCACCATCTGCCAGAACGCCGCCGCGTTCGGGGCGATCAGTCCCACCGCGACCGCGCTGGCAAGGACGATGAGGGTGGTTTCCGAAGGGCTCGACAGCAGGATGCCTGCCTCGGTCGCCTGTCCCGGCCGCAGCCCGCCGACGCGGAACATCACGGCGGTGACGAGCGATTTGATCGCCAGCACCAGCGCCAGCGCGACCAAGACCTCGGCCAGTCGAGACCACAGCACCGCCAGGTCCAGCGCCATGCCCACGGTAATCAGGAACACCCCCAGCGCCAGCCCGCGGAAGGGCTCGATCATGCCTTCGACCTCGGTGTAATAGTCGGTCTCGGCGATCATCAGGCCGGCGACCAGTGCGCCGACGATGGGTGAGAGACCCGCCGCGCCGGTCGCCAGCGATGCGGCGATCACCACCAGCAGGCTCGCCGCCAGGAACAGCTCCGGGCTCTTGGTGCGGGCGGCCTGTGCGAACAGGGGCGGCAGCAGGAACTTGCCCCCCAGGAACAGGCCCGCCAGCACCGCCGTGCCCGCGCCCAGCGTAACGAAGAAGCTGCCCCAGTCGGATGGGCCGCCGCCGCTCCCCATCGCGCCCAGCAGGAAGATGATCGGCACGATCGCGATATCCTCGAACAGCAGCGTGCCTAGCGCCGCCCGGCCCACCGGTGTGCGATGATCGGATATGCGCAGCACCAGCGCGGTCGAGGAGAGGGCGAGGGCAAGGCCCAGCGCGAGCGCGGTCGGCGGCGAATTGCCGAGGACGACCAGGCCGAGTGCGATCAGCGCGGCGGCCCCGAACAGTTCCATCGGGCCGAGCCGGAAGATCTCGTGCCGCATCGCCGCCAGCCGCCGGAACGACAGCTCCAGCCCGATCCCGAACAGCAGGAGGATGATCCCGAATTCGGCGAAGGGTGTCAGCGCCGCCGGATCGGCGATGGTGAAATAGCCGAGCCAAGGCGCGTTCGCCACCAGCCTCCCTAGGCCGAACGGTCCCACCGCCACGCCGATCAGGATGAAGCCGATCACCGGCGTGATCCGGAACCGCGCGAACAGCGGGATCACGATCCCCGCCGCGCCCAGGATCACCATACCGTCCTTGAATCCGGCTCCGAACTCGGCCGACGTCATCGCGCATCCTTTAGGCAGTTGCGCGGCGACTCTTGCCGCTGCGCACCGTCCTGTCACTGGAAAAGCGCGTCGGGGGCAGGCTTGGGGTTCCCCCATCGGCCTCGAGCAGCCAAACAGGGGCCAATGGCGCACAACACACCCCTGCTCGCGATCATCGTGGCCGGCCTCGTCGCCGCCTTTCTATTCGGGACACTGGCGCAGCGGCTGCGGCTGTCGCCGCTGATCGGCTATCTGGTCGCGGGGATCGCGATCGGGCCGTTCACGCCCGGCTTCGTGGGCGATCTGTCGCTCGCCACCCAGCTCGCGGAGCTGGGCGTGGTCCTACTGATGTTCGGCGTGGGCCTGCACTTCTCCTTCCGCGACCTGATGGCGGTTCGCGCGATCGCCATTCCCGGGGCGCTGGTCCAGATCGGGGCGGCGGTGGCGATGGGGATGGGGCTGGCGGCGCTGCTGGGATGGACGCTGGTCGCGGGTTTCGTGTTCGGACTGGCGCTTTCGGTTGCGAGCACGGTAGTGCTGCTGCGCGCCATGCAGGACAGGCGGCTGATAGAGACCGATCGCGGCCGCGTGGCGGTGGGCTGGCTGATCGTCGAGGATCTGGTGATGGTCCTGTCGCTGGTGATGATCCCCGTGCTGGCGCGCGGCGGAGACATCGCCGTGCCCATGATCGTGACCGTGGCCAAGGTGGGTGCCTTCGCGGCCTTCATGCTGATCGTGGGGCGGCGCGTGGTGCCGTGGATGCTGCACACGATCGCGCACACCGGCTCGCGCGAGCTTTTCCGCCTGGCGGTGCTGGCGACTGCCCTGGGCGTCGCTTTCGGGGCGGCCGGGCTGTTCGGCGTCTCCTTTGCGCTCGGCGCGTTCTTCGCCGGCATGATCCTGGCCGAATCGCCGTTCAGCCAGCGCGCCGCGCAGGAGACGCTGCCGCTGCGCGATGCCTTCGCGGTGCTGTTCTTCGTGTCGGTGGGAATGCTGTTCGACCCGAGCGTGGTGGTGGAGGCACCGCTGGCGGTGTTGGCGACGGTGGCCATCATCGTCTTCGGAAAGTCCATCGCGGCCTTCGTGATCGTCATCGCCTTTGGCCGGTCACGCCGGACCGCGTGGACCATCGCGGCCAGCCTGGCCCAGATCGGCGAGTTCTCGTTCATCCTGGCGTCGATGGGGGTGAGCCTCCAGATCCTGCCCGAGGCGGGGCGCGATTTGATCCTGGCCGGAGCGATCTTCTCGATCATGCTCAACCCGCTGCTGTTCGCGGCGATCGACCGCTTCGTGCTGCCCGAACCCAATGCGGTTGGTGTGCCGGCAGGCCCCCCGGCGCCGCTTACGGGGCACATGGTGTTGGTCGGCTTCGGCCGCGTCGGTTCGCAGGTCGGCCCCGCGCTGGTGCTGGCGGGCGAGCGTCTCAAGGTCATCGAGGCGGAGGGGGACGTCGATTTTCCCGATGAGCTGCGCGATTCGCTGATCGTGGGAAATGCCGCCAGCCCGAGTGTGCTGGCGCAGGCTGAGCTGCACAAGGCGAAGGCGTTGCTGGTGGCCATCCCGGACACCTTCGAATCCGCTCAGATCGTGGAGCAGGCGCGGGCGCTCAATCCCAAGCTGGAGATCATCGCCCGCGCTCACAGCCGGGCCGAAGAACGTCACCTCAGGAGCAAGGGTGCGACCACCACCGTCAATGCCGAGGAGGAGGTCGCGCGGCGCATGGTCGGCATCGCTACCGGGGGCGAGGCGATGGATACCCCGGCAAGCTGAGCACACGAGCCGGGCGTGGCGGCCCGTGCGCTCCAGCGCGTCGATTTAGGCCCAGCTCGCCATTTCCTTCTCGAGCCCCTCGACGATCGCCTCGAAGAACTGCTCGGTGGTCATCCACGCCTGGTTCGGCCCGATCAGCAGCGCCAGGTCCTTGGTCATCTTGCCGCTCTCGACCGTCTGAATGCAGACGCGCTCCAGCGTTTCGGCGAACTTCACCACCTCGGGCGTGCCGTCGAACTTGCCGCGATACATCAGCCCGCGGGTCCAGGCGAAGATGCTCGCGATGGGGTTGGTGCTGGTCGCCTTGCCCTGCTGGTGCTGGCGATAATGGCGGGTCACGGTGCCGTGCGCGGCCTCGGCCTCCACGGTCTTGCCGTCCGGCGTCATCAGCACGCTGGTCATCAGGCCAAGGCTGCCGAAGCCCTGGGCCACGGTATCGGACTGGACATCGCCGTCATAGTTCTTGCAGGCCCAGACGAACTTGCCGCTCCACTTGAGCGCGCTCGCGACCATGTCGTCGATCAGGCGGTGCTCGTAGGTGATGCCCGCCGCAGCGAATTTCTCCTTGAAGCCCTCTGCATCGAAAACCTCCTGGAACAGATCCTTGAAGCGCCCGTCATAGGCCTTCAAGATCGTGTTCTTGGTGGAGAGATACACCGGCCAGCCGAGCGAGAGGCCGTAGTTGAAGCTCGCGCGGGCGAAATCGCGGATGCTGTCGTCGAGGTTGTACATCGCCATGGCGACGCCACTGGAGGGGAAATCGAACACCTCGAGGTCGAGGTTCTGGCCGTCCTCGCCCTCGAACACGAGCCGCAGCTTGCCGGGGCCGGGGATGCGCGTGTCGGTGGCGCGATACTGGTCGCCAAAGGCATGGCGGCCGACCACGATGGGATCGGTCCAGCCGGGCACCAGCCGCGGCACGTTGTCGATCACGATCGGCTCGCGGAAAACCACGCCGCCCAGGATGTTGCGGATGGTGCCGTTGGGGCTCTTCCACATCTTCTTGAGGCTGAATTCCTCCACCCGTGCCTCGTCCGGCGTGATGGTGGCGCATTTCACGCCAACGCCGTGCTCCTTGATGGCATTGGCGGCGTCGACCGTGATCCGGTCCTCGGTCTCGTCGCGCTTCTCGACCGAGAGATCGTAATATCGCAGATCGACATCGAGGTAGGGCAGGATCAGCCGCTCGCGAATCCACTGCCAGATGATACGGGTCATCTCGTCGCCGTCGAGTTCGACGACGGGCTTGGCTACCTTGATTTTCTGCATGCTGGTCCCGTGAGGCTGGCGTAAGGGTTGGCGGCGCTTTAGCAGAGGGTCGGGCGCGCGCAAGGCGATGGCCCGCTGGGTGCTGATACATCGCAATTGTTTGTTGCGAACGTTCACATCGGGCGGCACAAGGTTTTCGGCGGCATCAGATCGCCTTGGGAGGAGATACAGCGCATGGCCATTGCCCCGTCCGTCAGTTCGAGCACCGATCCCAATCCGGTGGAGGATGGTGGCTCGCCGGTGGACGCGCCCGGCCTGAACTACTTCGTGTTCGCGCTGTTCTTCATCTTCGGTGGCATCACCAGCCTCAACGACGTCATCATTCCCAAGCTCAAGGAGCTGTTCACGCTCAGCTTCTTCGAGGCGAGCCTGGTGCAGTTCTGCTTCTTCATCGCCTATGCAGTGGTCGGCATCCCGGGTGCGCGCTTCGTCAAGCGCATCGGCTATATGCGCGGCGCGGTGGCCGGGCTGCTGACGATGATGGTTGGCTGCCTGCTGTTCATCCCGGCGAGCCAGTCGGCGGTGTTCGGCGTGTTCCTGTTCGCCTATTTCATCCTCGCGACCGGGGTGGTGCTGGTCCAGATCGTGGCCAATCCGCTCATCAGCGTGCTCGGCCCGCCGCGGACGGCGCACAGCCGGCTCACCTTCGCGCAGGCGTTCAACTCGCTGGGCACCACGATCTTCCCCTATGTCGGCGCGATCCTGATCCTGGGAAGCCTGGCCACGGTCACCGCAGCCCAGCTTTCCGGTGCCGAGCTCGCCGCCTACCGGACCGCCGAGAGCCAGGCCATCGTGAAGGGCTATCTCGGCCTCGCCGCGGCGCTGGCTGTGGTTGCGGGCGTGGTGTGGATGTTCCGCAACCGCCTCAAGGGCGAGCGGCACGAGACCACCACGCTGGCCGAGGGGCTGGCGCTGCTGCGGCGGCCGCGCTTCGGCTACGGCGCCGCCTGCATCTTCCTCTATGTCGGGGCGGAGGTCGCCATCGGCAGCTTCATCGTGAACTATCTCATGCAGGCCAATGTTCTTGCCCTGCCGGAGCAGGAAGCCGGCAAGCTGATCTCCATCTACTGGGGTGGCGCGCTGATCGGCCGCTTCATCGGCTCGGGCCTGTTGCGGATGGTCAGCCCCGGGCTGCTGCTGGCGACGGTGTGCGCCGGGGCGATCACGCTCATCGCGATCTCGGCCAATTCCACGGGCGCGCTGGCAGGCTATACGCTGCTGGCGGTGGGGCTGATGAATTCGATCATGTTCCCGACCATCTTCACGCTGGCGTGTGAGAAGCTCGGCCCGCGCGCGGCGGATGGCTCCGGCATCATCAATGTCGCCATCGCCGGCGGGGCGATCGTCCCGGCGATCTATGGCGCGCTGGCGGACAATGTGGGGCTGGCGGCGGCGCTGACGCTGCCGGCGCTGTGCTATGCGATCATCCTGGGCTTCGGCATCTTTGCGCGCCGGCCCGCCTGACACGCGACCCCGTCCGATACGAGAAACCCCGCAAGGTCAGTGACCTACGGGGCTTTCTTCACAACTGCCTGAGGATCCGATGGTGGGCGTAGCAAGGATTGAACTTGCGACCCCTACGATGTCAACATAGTGCTCTACCACTGAGCTATACGCCCGCACCATCGGTCTTGCAGCCGCTCACCGGCGACGGCAGGCGCGCCACTTAGCCGCGCTTCCCAACCCGTGCAAGAGGCGCGCTGCCTTGGGCGCGACTACTTTCCCATTCCGGTCAGAGCGTGGCCGAGCGCCGGTCCCCAAGCAGCCGTTCGACCTCCAGCACCAGGTCCTTGAGGTGGAAGGGCTTGGACAGCACTTTCGCCTGCGGTTGCTCGCGGCTGGCCTTGAGCGTTACCGCTGCGAAGCCGGTGATGAACATGACCTTGGTCTGCGGGCTGATCTCGTTGCATTTCTGCGCCAGCTCGATCCCGTCCATTTCCGGCATCACGATGTCGGAGAGCAGAAGGTCGTAGTCCGTGGTCCTGAGCAGAGGGAGCGCCGCGGTGCCACGATCGACCGAATCGACCACGAAGCCGGCGTTGCAAAGCGCCCGTTCAAGATAGGTGCGCATCGCGACATCGTCTTCTGCGAGCAGGATTCGCGCACGGAAATTGTCGGTCATGGCGCCCCCTTACCTCTTCCTCATTAAGAAATCTCGGTGGCGTTAGCAAAAAATGCGACACTATGGACGAGGGGGCTTGGCCCCCGTCCCGCGCCGGGGCAGTCTGCCGAAATGCGTGGATTGGATGGCATGGCTGAGGGTGAGAAGAACCCGGGCGGGGCGGGCGGGGCGTCCTTTACCCTGTCCGTTCCCGATAACCTGCCGGCGCCGATCCTGATTGCGGTGCCCCACGCCGGGCGCGACTATCCCCCTGAGGTGCTGGCGGCGATGCGCGATCCGTCCTGCGGGCCGGGCCGCCTCGAAGACCGCCACGTCGACATGATCGGCGCGGCGGTGGCCCGGGCGACCGGCGCCGCGTTGCTGGTGGCGCGCGCCCCACGCGCGATGATCGATCTCAACCGCGCGCCGGACGATGTCGACTGGTCCATGATCGCCGGGGGGCCTACGCGCCGGGTGCCGCATTCGGCTGCCAACCGCCGTGCGCGGAGCGGGCTCGGGCTGGTCCCGCGGCGTCTGCCGGGGGTGGGCGAGCTGTGGCGACAGCGCCTGGCTGCGGCGGAGCTGGAAGCGCGGATCGCCGCGATACACCGGCCTTATCATGCCGCCATCGCGGCCACGCTGGAACGGCTGCGCGACCGCTGGGGTGCGGCCCTGCTGATCGATCTGCACTCGATGCCTCCGCTGCGCCCGGCGACCGACCGCGACGGCGCCGTGACGGTGCCGACTGGCGGAGGCGAAGCGGAATTCGTGCTCGGCGACCGCTTCGGTGCGTCCTGCTCGCCGGCCTACTCGGCGTTGGTCCTGCACCGGCTGGCCGCGATGGGCCGGCGCGCGGCGCACAACAGGCCCTATTCGGGCGGATATGCCCTCGACCGGCATGGCGCGCCGCGGCGCGGAGTGCACGCGCTCCAGATCGAGGTGTGCCGGGCCAGCTATCTGGATGCGCGCCTCGATCAGCCGGCCCCGCGCCTGTCCGCCGTCGCGCGGGCGCTTGCCGGCGTGGTGCGCGCCCTGGCAAGCGAAGTGGCCACGAACGGCGATCCCGAACGCTTCCTGCGCGCTGCCGAATAAAAAACCACCTCGTGCATGGAGCACGAGGTGGCCGAGGTTCAGGGAGGAAGTGCACTCGCGTGCACACCGGGCGGGCCATGAGGGTAGCACTGCCCGGCATGGTTGAAGTGGCGTTGCGCGCGCCTGTTTGCAAGGGGTGGCAAACGCGAAAGCCATTTCAGGGCGCGCGACAGCAACGCCCTGTCGCACGCCCTCAGTTGGCGGCTGGCGCGCCCGGGATTTCGGGCCCCTTGCCCTGGGCCACCTGGCGGCTGAAGATCTTGCGCATCTGGTCGAGCGAGAAGAGATGGGCATAGATGAGTGGCAGGAGACCGTTCTTGTGCCACGTCTCCAGCTTGTCGGCGGGAATTTCCGCCAGCTTCTCGCGGTTGATCATCTGGAAGCCGCGATAGGTGTAGGCCTGCTCAGGCTGATCGTTGAGCGAGATCGACATCTCGCCGTCCATCAGCAGTTCGTTGGCCATGAGCTCGTCGACGAACGCCTTGGTGCGCTGGCCGGCCTGCTCGAAGGAATCGCAGAACTCAAGGATGCGATTGGTGTTCGCGCTGGGCTGCGCGTCCTCGCCGAACAGCGGATCGCCCTCGGCATGTTCGCCCAGCGCGTCGGATGTCGGGTCGAAGCACAGCGACAGCTCGGTGGCTTCGGGCTCGAGCTTGGCGAGCAGGAACGGATAGCGGCGAATATAGGCGGGCAGGTAGACCGGATCGTTGATCTTGCCCTGATCGTCCACGAAGGTGTTTACGCCTTCGTTGAGGCCCATCAGCGCCAGCGGCAGCGGATCCGGGCCGGCCGAGAACACGATCGGCAGGTCGCGCTGGGCGTCGATGAATTCGTCCACGGTCAGCGGAATGGCGTGGGCATTCTTCATGAACTCGGCCGAATCGATGCTGCGAGTCTTCCAGCCCGCATGGTCGCGGCTGTTGAGGGGCATCAGATCGTTGTAGAACAGGGGCAGGGTGGGCTGCGGCGCACTGGCCATGAGAACTCTCCGGAAAAAAGATCGCGCTTGAGCGGGGATGACGCGCCAGCGGCCGTAAGGCGCGGCACGACGCGAGCGGGCCTTTAAGGCCTCGCGCTCGCGTCTGCAAGCGCGCCCGGCGCTGGCGGCACCAACTTGCCGGGATTGAGCAATCCGTGGGGATCGAGCGCCTGCTTGACGGCGCGCAAGACCGCCAGATGCGCCGGATCGCCCAGTCGAGCCAGTTCCGCGACCTTCATCTGGCCGATTCCATGTTCGGCGCTGATCGACCCATGCCATGCGCTCACCAGATCGTGGACGAAGGCGCTGATCGCCTTGCCTTCCTGCCGCTCCCATAAGCCGCGCTCCGCCCCGGTGGGGGCGAGCACATGGAAATGGACATTGCCGTCGCCCAGATGCCCGAAGGCGACCGCACGCGTGCCGGGAAAGCGCGCTTCGACCTGAGGGCCCGCGGCGGCGACGAAATCGGCCATGCTGGCGACGGGGACGGAGATGTCGTGCTGCATGGCGGGGCCGAGCGCGCGCTCGGCGGGCGCGATCTCGTCGCGCAGCAGCCAGAATGCCTCCGCCTGGGCCTCGCTGGCGGCGATGACCGCATCCTCCACCACACCGTCCTGGATGGCGCGGGCGAGAATGGTCTCCGCCAGCGCCGGCAGCCG
This sequence comes from Altererythrobacter sp., assembly GCA_016793865.1. Lineage (GTDB taxonomy): Bacteria > Pseudomonadota > Alphaproteobacteria > Sphingomonadales > Sphingomonadaceae > Qipengyuania. The sequence goes on along the minus strand of JAEULJ010000003.1, from coordinate 73,173 downwards.
CTCGGCCTCGCCCGCTGGCGCGGTCAGCTCGATCAGCGCGTGCCAGCCATGCGCGCCCGGCAGCGGCGCCCGCGCGCCGGGCACATGGGCGAGCACGGCGGCCAGCGAATGCGCGGGCAGCACCTCGAAGCCTTCCAGCACCTCCCCCGCGCCGGCCTCGCAGGCGAGCAGGAGCTGGCGCGCGGCGGCGATGGAGGCCAATCCCGCCCAGGCCACCGTCCTGCCCCCGATCTCGGGCAAGAGGCGCAGCGTCGCGGCGGTGACAATGCCGAGCGTGCCCTCCGACCCGATCAACAGCTGCTTCAGGTCGAAGCCGCGGTTGTCCTTCCGCAGCGGGGTGAGCGTGTCGAGCACGCTGCCGTCGGCCAGCACCGCTTCCAGCCCCAGCACCTGCGCGCGCATCGTCCCGTGGCGCAGCACCTGCGTTCCGCCGGCATTGGTCGCCACCAGCCCGCCGATCGTGGCCGAACCCTTGCCGCCCAGCGTCAGCGGAAAGCGCAGCCGCCGGGCGGCGGCGGTCTCATGGAGCGTTTGGAGCACAAGGCCCGCCTCGCAGGTGATCTGCCGCGCGGCCACATCGAAGGCCCGGATGGCGGTCATCCGGCGTAGCGAAAGCAGAACCGCATGCCCGCTTTGGTCGGGCGTGGCCCCACCGGACATCCCGCTGTTGCCGCCCTGCGGGACGATCGGCACTCCGTGGCGGGCGCACAGCGCCACCAGATCGCTCACCTCGCGGGTCGTCGCGGGGGAGGCCAGGCCGATCGCGCGGCCACGATAGCGCCCACGCCAATCGGTCAGCCAGGGTTCGACCAGTTCCGGATCGCGCGTGAAACCGCGCGCGCCCAGCAGCGCCAGGGCTTCGCCTGCGAAGCTCGGATGGGGCGCGGGTACGGTTGCGGCGACGGGGTCGGGGGCGATGGTCATGCGGCACGCATGCCACAATCGGGCGACCTTGCGCCATCCCGGGTAGCGTTATCACTGGCGCGCGGCGCGGTGTGAATTAAGGAGGTGTTCAAGCTTGTGCCGCAACAGGCAGGCCCGCAACCCGTTTCGCGAGGGACGGTGCGCCTTCCAGCGAAAGCCGACGACGCAAGAAACGATGTACGCCCTGTCCGCCTTTCTCGCCAGCATGGCGGCGACCCTGGCGGCGCAGGCGCCTGTGCCTTCCGACCAGCCGAACGAGGCTGTGCTGGAGGAGGGGAGCATGGATCGGGCGATGGCGGCCTGGCTGCGCCTTTCCCGCGCGGCGCTGCCCCGGGACGCCGCGCAGGTCCGCATCGAGCAGCACATCATCCTGCGGATAGCGCCCATGCCGGGCGCGGCCCGGCAGAACCTGACGGCGCTCGCGCCCCCTCCACCGCCTCCGGTGCAGATGGTGGAACGCAGGATGGGCGATTGCATCGCCATGAACGCCATCGCCGGGGGGCAGCCCCAGGGCCGGTCGCGGCTGCTGCTGTTCCTGCGCGACCGCCGGATGGTGGCCGCGAACCTGGAAAAGACATGCTCGGCGCGCGATTTCTACTCCGGCTTCTACGTCGACAGCCCCAACGCGGACGGCCGGCTCTGCGTCGATCGCGATCGCATCCTCGCGCGCAGCGGCGCCCGATGCCGGATCGCCGGCTTCCGCCAACTCCTCGAGCGCGACTGACGCGCCGCCCGGCCCGCACCGGGATTTCTTGACTTTCGGCAGGTTTTCGCCGAGGGCGCGCGCGCCCATCCCCCCGCGCAAACGCGGCGGCGGATGTCCACTGCCTGTTCCGCCCTAACAAAGATCGCGATCCCACCCGCATGTCCTTCGCCGACCTCGGCCTTTCCCCCAAGCTGCTCCAGGCGGTCGAAGCCTCCGGCTATACCGATCCCACCGCGATCCAGCGCGAGGCGATCCCGCCCGTTCTGATGATGAAGGACATCATCGGCATCGCGCAGACCGGCACCGGCAAGACCGCCAGTTTCGTGCTCCCGATGATCGACATCCTGGATCATGGCCGCCGCCGCGCGCTGATGCCGCGCAGCCTGATCCTCGAACCCACCCGCGAACTGGCTGCCCAGGTTGCGGAGAACTTCGAGAAATACGGCAAGCACCACGATCTGAAGATGGCGCTGCTGATCGGCGGCGTGCAGATGGGCGATCAGGTCAAGGCGTTGAACGAGGGCGTGGACGTGCTGATCGCCACGCCGGGGCGGTTGATGGATCTGTTCGAGCGGGGCAAGATCCTGCTCAACGGCTGCGATCTGCTGGTGATAGACGAAGCCGACCGGATGCTCGACATGGGGTTCATCCCCGACATCGAGTTCATCTGCTCCAAGCTGCCGGAAAGCCGGCAGACCATGCTGTTCTCGGCCACCATGCCGCCGCCCATCGAGAAGCTGGCGAAGAAGTTCCTCAAGAACCCCAAGCGCATCGAAGTGAGCCGGGCGGCCTCCACCAACAAGGATATCACCGCCTTCAAGGTGAAGACCGAAAGCCGCGCCAAGCGCGAGACTCTGCGTTGGCTGCTGAAGCACGATCTGGTCGAAACCGCGATCATCTTCGCCAACCGCAAGACCACGGTGAGGGAAGTCAACAAGAGCCTGCAAAGCTACGGCTTCTCGTCAGGAGAGATTCACGGCGATATGGACCAGGCCAGCCGGCTTCGCGAACTCGCCCGGTTCAAGGGGGGCGAGATCAACATCCTCGTCGCCAGCGACGTCGCGGCGCGTGGTCTCGACATCAAGGGCGTGAGCCACGTCTTCAACTTCGACACTCCCTGGCATCCCGACGATTATGTCCACCGCATCGGCCGCACGGGCCGCGCGGGGGCCAAGGGCCGCGCCTTCACACTGGTTGCGAAGGAAGACGCCGAAGCGATTGAAAACATCGAGAAACTGACTGGCAGCGAGATCGCGATCTTCGGCCAGAAGGATGTTCGCGTCGAACTGCGTCCGCGTGAGGAGCCGGCCCGCGAGCGCGCGCCTGAAGCGCGGACCGCACAGCGCACCGCGGAGGAAGATCGGCCGCGTTCGTCGCGCGCGGAGCGCGGCGAGGAGCAGCGCGAGCCGCGGGAGCCCCGCCGGCGGCGCGATGAATCATCCGCCCCCCGCCGTCCGCGCGACGAAGCGCCTGCCGCGCCCCGCCGCGGCGCAGAACCGCGTGAGGATATGCGCGAGGATCCGGTGGCAGCGGGCGTCTGGAACGGGCCGCAGCCCGATTTCCTCGGTACTTCCGCCCTGGGCTGACCGCCGCGCCTTAACGATTTCTTCGTCGGAAACGGGGCAGGGAGCGGCCATGCAACTCCTCGCCGATACCGCGCGCAATGTCGCCATGGCGCTCTGGCCGGTGGCGATCGCCTTCGTGGCGTTGGCGGTGGTGACAAAGCGCGCCGAGGTTTTCGCCGCCGCGCGCCGGTGCCGCCGGGAGGCCACAACCAACATCGGCCTGATCCTCGTCAACTATATCCTGCTGGCGCCGCTCATGGCGATGCCGGCGCTCGCCCTGCGGCAGGCCGTGCCGGTGCCACCCGGGCTGGCGGAGTGGTGGCTATCCTGGCCCGAGCTGGCGTTGCTGCTGCTGGCCATCGCGCTTGTCGAACTGGCGGCGTATTGGCGTCACCGGTTGGAGCACAGTCCGTCGATGTGGCGGTTCCACGCGACCCACCATGCCGACGAGCAGCTTCACTGGCTGTCGTTGCTGCGCAAGCATCCGGTCGGCAAATTGCTTGAGATGCTGCTGGATGCGCTTCCGGCCATCCTCCTCGGGATGCCGGCATGGGCGATCGTGGGCGCGCAGCTCATCAGGAGCTGGTGGGGCTATTTCATCCATGCCGATGTTCCCTGGACGCTGGGCATCGCGGGCCGCTGGCTCATCTCGCCGGCCGCGCACCGCCTTCACCACATCCGTGACGAGGCGCTGATGGGCAGCAATTACGGCAACATGCTTACCCTTTGGGACCGCTTGTTCGGTACCTGGCGCGATCCCGCGCCCTATCTGGGGTGCGAGACCGGTATTGCCGAAGGAAGTCGCGGGCTGTGGGGGGAACTGCTGCGGCCCTGGGAAGCGCGCTATCGGTGGCCGGCCGGGGCCGAAGGCTCCGATCGTCTCGCATCCCGGCGCGACGGTTTGGCCAAGGGGCGATAGGCGCCGCGCCGCCCGGCACGCGCGGATCGCGGGCCTTACAGCATACCCCCCGCCAGCGCGTCGATCGCGCCTTGCAGGATCACCGCGGCGGCATGGCTGTCGATGACCTCGCCACGCTTGCGGCGGCTGACGTCCTGGGCGATCAGGTCGCGCTCCGCCGCGAGCGTGGACCAGCGTTCGTCCCATAGCAGCACCGGCAGGCCCAGCCGCGCGGCGAGGTTGCGGGCATAGGCCCGGCTCGCCTGGGCGCGGGGCCCTTCGCTGCCGTCCATGTTGCGGGGCAGGCCGATGACGATGCCGGCGAGCGACCGGGCAATGGCAAGCTGCTGGAGCGTGGCGGCATCCGCGCCGAACTTGCCACGCTGGAGGGTCTTGCCGGCGGTCGCGAACCGCCACCCCGCGTCGCAGGTGGCGACCCCGATGGTGCGGGTGCCGAGGTCCAGCCCCAGCAAAGCCCCGCCGTCCGGCAGCAGCGCGCCCAGTTCGCGCGCCGTCTCCACCACGGGTGCCGCTACGGGCGCGTCGGCGCCCATGCACTCACCCTGCGGACCACGTCGCGCTGGAGGTTCTTCCAGAACAGCGGCACGTCATAGACGTGATAATTGTTGCCCGGCAGAACCGCCTGGCCCAGGCGAGGGGGATCGCCGATCAGCAGCAGCCCCCGCTGGTCGCAGCGCGCCGGAACCGCGCCCACCACCAGATCGCCGCCATCCAGATCCTCGCGCGGGACGAGCGTGCCCAGGTTCGCGGCGGCGGGTGCGGCGCCGTTGGCGCTGCCGGTCAGCGGGTTCACGCACAGGATCGGTCCGTCTCCGCGCGGCTGGCCGTCGAAGCCGGGCGTGCGCGAATAGCGCATCAGCAGCATGTCCGGATCAGCCGGCTCCGCGAAGCTCGACCACGCCACGATGCAGCCGGGCTGATCGGGCGTGGCACAGGCCGGCAGGGGGAGGGCGGGCAGGTCGTGTGCCAGCGAGATCGGCCAGCCGATCGCATAGACCGCCGCGACGCGCCGGGCGACCGGCTTGCCCGCCACCTCGTCGCGCAGAAGCCGCAGGACGTGGATCGATCCCTGGCTGTGCCCCGCCAGCACGATCGGCCGGCCCGGCGGCACGCTGGCGAGGAAATAGCGGAATGCCTCGCGCACGTCAGCATAGGCGGCGTCGATCGCCTGCTGCGCCTCCGGCTTGTCGGTGAGGAAGGCGCCGGCCACGGCCTGGCGATAGCGGGGGGCCCAGATCTCCTCGGCCCGGTTGAAGGCGCTGGCCATGCCCTTGACGAACAGGCGCGCGCGCCATTCCGCCGTCGTATCGCCCAGGGCGGCGTTCCAGTTTGCCTGCTCGGTGAGCGCGAGGGGGATGTAGCTGGTGGGATGGACGAAGAAGACCGCGAAGGGCGGCGCCTCCGCCGATCGCGCGCCGTCACCGCCCCGCGAAGTCTTCACCTCGAGCTTGTCGGCGGGCAGGGCGCGCTCGGCCGAGGGGTTGTCGACCGACGGGGTGCGGGCGGCCGGGTCCGCGATGGTCTGCGCCACGGCCGGCTCGTAGCGCGCGGGGTCGCTCGTGCCCATTCCGGGGCGCGAATACCACATCGCCGGATCGGTGTAGGCGTTGCCGCCCAGCGGCTGCTGGGCCACGAAGGCTCCGCGCGGCACGAATGCGATCTCGGTCGCCTGGCGGGACCAGATCGCCAGCGCCACCGCGCCGACCAGCATCAGCACGATTATTCCGGCGACAAGATAGAGGAACCTACGTGCCACCGCCGGCCTGCACTGCGCCGTCGGCCACCTCCCCCTCGTCGTTCGCTTCGGCCCGGCGCTCCAGCGCGACCTTTATCATCGCCAGCATCGGATCGGCGAGCAGCAGGCCGAGGATGCCGAACAGGATCCCCATCACAAGCTGCATCGCCAGCACCAGCGCAGGCGCAAGATCGACCGTCTTCTTGGCGATCATCGGGACCACGATATAGCCGTCGATGTTCTGGACCAGGAAATAGACGACGATGGTGTAGATGCCCATATCCACCCCGCCCGAGAAGCCGACCAGCACCATCAGCACGCCGGAAATGATCGCGCCGATGTTGGGGACGAAGGCCAGGAGGCCGGTCAGTATGGCCAGCAGCGCCGCCATCGGCACGGGCTGGCCCACCACCAGCGATGCCACCCATGACAGCATTACGTAGGTGAACAGCGCCTCGAACGCCATTCCGAACAGCCGCCCTGCCATCAGCCGGCGCATGGTGTATCCCATCCGCGCCGCGGTCTCGAAGAAGCCGTCGCGCTTCTCGCGCGGGAGCATCCACGCCACGCCCCGCTCGTAGGCCTTGGGTTCCATCGCGATGTAGATGCCGATGATGGCCACCAGGATCGCGGTCGTCAGTCCGCCCAGTATACCTCCCAGCGCGCGGGTCACGGTGCCGATCCCGCTGGATAGATTGCCCGCGTAGCTGCGAAGCCGTTCGAAGCTGATCTCGAAGCCCTGGGACTGGCCCCAGGCGATCAGCGCGGTGATCTGGCGCTCTATGATGGCGGGGAATTGCGCGGCCTCGCGCGATACGGTCGAGCCGGCGAACCAGCTAAGCCAGCCGATGAACAGCACCGCACCCACCAGCACGATGGCCACGCGCCAGCCGCGCCCGATCTTGAGCACCCGGCCGAGCAGCCGCGCGCCCCCGTCGATCATCGCGGCGAACACGGCCGCCCCGAACAGCGCCAGCAGCGCGCTTGAGATATAGACGGCCAGGACCATCGCGCCGATGGTGATCGCCCAGACGAAGGCGCGGGCGAATTCGTGGCGGATACGCGGATCGGCGATACGCGAGGGGCTGCTGCCCAGATCGTTGCGCGCCTCTGCCGCCGCTTCCTGCGTGCCGGCCGCGTGGACCGCGGCGTGGGCGGGATCGGCCGAATCGACGCTCACGCTCAGCGTTCCGCGGGCCCGGGCTGGCGCTCGGCGATGGCGGGGCGAAGGGTCGAGAAGGCGCGCGAGCCACGCAAGGAGGTGATCCAGCTCACCGGGTTGATATTGGTCGATCCGTCGAGCGAGAAGGTGATGAACTCGGCCCGTCCGCCGATATTGGCGAGCGGCACCGGCCCGCCGAGGCCCTTCTCCCAGCTTTCCGCCCGGCTGTCGGCGGAATGGTCGCGGTTGTCGCCCATCACGAACACCGCGTCGCGCGGGACGGTGATTTCGGCCATGTTGTCGAGTGGCTGGGTGGTGTGGTCGATCACCAGATAGGTCGCGCCATTGGGCAGGGTCTCGCGATAGACCGGCATCCGGCACACCGCTTTGCCGTCCGGGCGTGTCACCCGCATCCCGGGATAGCTGTATTCGTCGCACGGGCTGTTGAGGTCGACCGGGATCTCGATGGCCGGCTCCACCTGCTGCGGCACGGGCTTCCCGTTCAGGATGATCCGCCCGTTGACGAGCGCGATGCGATCACCCGGCAGGGCGACCACGCGCTTGATGTAGTCCTCGTCCCGGTCGGGCGGCACGGGGATCACGATGTCGCCATATTGCGGCGTGCTCCCGAACAGGCGCCAGCCGGCGCGCGGCGCGGGATGGAAGCTGAGCGAGGACCAGTTGTAGCCATAAGGGTATTTGCTCACCACCAGCCGGTCACCCACCAGAAGATTGGGCATCATCGATTCAGACGGGATGTAGAACGGCTTGGCAAGGAAGCTGTGGAAGGCGAGCACGGCGAGGAGCATCAGCGCCAGTCCGCGGATTTCCGCGATCCAGTTGATCTTCTCCTTCGCCTTCCCGTCCTCGGGCCTGGGGGACTCGGCATCGGTCATGGGGGCGGCTTCGCTGGTCATTTGGGGATGGCCTCGATGATCACGAAGGCCTGCGCCCAGGGGTGATCGTCAGTGAGGGTTAGATGTATGCGCGCCTCATGCCCCGGCGGCGTGATTTCCGCAAGGCGGATTGCGGCGCCATTGGCAAGGGCGAGCGTGGGCGCGCCGGAGGGGGCGTTGACCACGCCGATGTCCCTCAGGAACACGCCCCGGCGGAACCCGGTGCCCACGGCCTTGCTGAAGGCCTCCTTGGCGGCGAAGCGCTTGGCGTATGTGCCGGCGCGCGTGAACGGGCGCCTGGCCGCCTTCGCGCGTTCGACATCGGTGAAGCAGCGAAGCTCGAAACGCTCTCCGAATCGATCGAGAGAGGATTGAATCCGCTCGATATTGCACAGGTCGGAGCCGAGCCCGATGATCATCGCGCCGCGTCCATCAGTTCGCGCATCTCGCGCACCGCCTCCGCAAGCCCCACGAAAACCGCCTCGCCAACCAGGAAATGCCCGATGTTCAGCTCCGCGAGCTGGGGGATCGCCGCGATCGGCTGCACATTGTCGAAGGTGAGGCCGTGGCCGGCGTGCGGCTCGATGCCGTTCTTTGCGGCGAGGGCGGCCATGTCGGCGATACGCTTGAGCTCGCGTGCGCGTTCCTCGCCGGTGGAGTGGGCGTATTCGCCGGTGTGGAACTCGACCACGGGCGCGCGCAGCCGGATAGCGGCCTCGAGCTGGCGCTCGTCCGCCTCGATGAACAGGCTGACGCGAATGCCCTCGTCGGCGAGCCGGCTGACCATCGGGGCCAGGCGATTGTGCTGCCCCGCCGCATCGAGCCCGCCCTCGGTGGTGCGCTCCTCGCGCTTCTCGGGCACGATGCAGGCGGCGTGCGGGCGATGGGCGAGGGCGATGGCCAGCATCTCCTCGGTCGCCGCCATCTCCAGGTTGAGCGGCAGGCCGGTGGCGGCCTGGATGCGCGCGAGATCGCCGTCGCGGATATGCCGCCGGTCCTCGCGCAGGTGCGCGGTGATGCCGTCCGCCCCGACCGCCGCGACGATCTGGGCCGCGCGCACGGGATCGGGATGATCGCCGCCGCGCGCGTTGCGGATGGTGGCGACATGGTCGATATTGACGCCCAGCCGGAGCGCGTGGGGGTGGAGCGGGGTCGGGTTCAAGCCTTGCGGCTCCCCGGCCTGGTCACCGGGATCGCGGCGAGTTCGGGCGGCACATCGCTTTCCTCATAGCTGGGCACGGCGATGGCGATCAGCGGATGGAAAGGCACGCCGAGATCGACCGAGCCGTTGGAGCGGTCGACGAGCGCGGCCTCGGCGATTACCTCGCCGCCTTCGCGCGCAACGGCGGCGATGGCCTCGCGGCTGGAAAGGCCGGTGGTGACCACATCCTCCACCATCAGCACCTTCTGCCCCGGTTCGAGCCGGAAGCCGCGGCGCAGTTCGAACGTGCCGGTTGGCCGCTCCAGGAACAGGGCATCGACACCCAGGCAGCGCCCCATCTCGTGGCCGATCACCAGCCCGCCCATCGCCGGGCTCACCACCACGTCGATGCGCGAACGCAGCTCGCGCGGCAGCTTCTGCGTCAGCGCCAGCGACAGCCGGCCGGCCCGTTCGGCATTCATCAGAACCCGCGCGCATTGGAGATACTGCGCCGAATGGCGGCCCGAGGAGAGCACGAAATGGCCCTCGAGCAGCGCTTCGCTGGCGCGGAATTCGGACAGGATATCGTCGTCGGTCATAGCCTGCGCTGAAAGACCGTCCGGGCGGCTGTGGCAAGATCGAATGGGGCGGTGGGGAAATTTTCTGGCGCGCGCCGCTTGAGGCGGGTCCAATCCCTGCCTATAGGCCGCGCGACAAGGCCGGCGGGCGATGGCTGCGCCGTGCCCATCCAGGGTGACGAGCGCGCGGGTATCGATCGATCCGTGGCGACAGCGAGACGGAAATGCGGATGTCCACAGCGAGTATCGACCATTTGCGCAACCGCATCGCCGGGATGGCCGCGTTTCTAGCGCTGCTGCTGATCGCGCTGGCTTTCGCGGCGCGCCCGGTGATGGCCCAGGCGACGGCGCCCGCCGCCGCCCCCGCAGCGGCGACGGCCTCCGCGCCGGACGGGGAACCGGCTACGGCCCCGGCGGCCGCTAAGGCGGCGGAAGCCTCCGCACCGGCCACCCCCGCCGCAACCGGCTCCTACGTCCCGATGAAGCCGGCCCCCGGCATCGGGATGCCGGTCGATGGCGGGCTGGACGTGCAGAAGCAGTTTTCCCCCACGGGCCGCTATGCCTTCAAGTTCCACTATGCGATGCTGTGGGTGATGGGCATCATCAGTGTCTTCGTGCTGGGGCTGCTGATCTATGTGATGTGGCGCTTCCGCGCGAAGGCCAACCCGGTGCCTTCGCGCAACACGCACAACACCCTGCTGGAAGTGGCCTGGACGATCGTGCCGGTGCTGGTCCTCGTCGCCATCGCGATTCCCTCGATCTCGCTGCTTTCGCAGCAGTACCGCAGCCCGCCCAAGGACGCGATCACGATCAAGGTGACCGGCAACCAGTGGTATTGGTCCTACAGCTTCCCCGACAACGGCGATTTTACGTTCGATTCCTACATGCTCAACATCCCCGGCGAGCCCAAGGTCAATCCGCTGCAGCGCGATGTCGGCACGCGGCCTTACGACGGGCCGAGCCATCTCGAGGTCGACAGCCGCCTGGTGGTGCCGGTCGGCGTGCCGTTGCGCATTCAGGTTACCGCAGGCGACGTGATCCACTCCTTCGCCGTGCCCGCGCTATGGTTCAAGATCGACGCCGTGCCCGGGCGCCTGAACGAGCGGGTGCTGACCATCGACCGCCCCGGCGTCTATTACGGTCAGTGCTCCGAGCTGTGCGGCGTGAAGCACGGCTATATGCCGATCGCGATCGAGGCGGTGCCGATGGCGCGATGGCGCGCCTGGGTGCGCGCCCAGGGCGGCACCTTCGCGGATGAGGCGGCCCCCGCCGCCGACGACGCCACGCCGGCCGCTGCCCCCGCCGCACCTGCATCCGCGCCGCCCGCCGCCGCCACTCCGGCAGCGGGGGGCACCGTCGCCCCGGCCAGCCCCGCGCCCGCCGCCTGACCGATTCACGACAGAGACCCACGATCATGGCCACCACCGCCGACCGCTTCGAGGCCCACTCCGACCGGGATCACGCGCATCACGACGCTGATCACAAGCCGGCGTTCTTCGCCCGCTGGTTCATGTCCACCAACCACAAGGACATCGGAACGCTCTACCTGATCTTCGCGATTTTCGCGGGGATCATCGGAGGTGCGATCTCGGGCATCATGCGTGCCGAACTCGCCGCGCCGGGCATCCAGTATCTCGGCTGGTGGGTCAATTTCATGGGCGGCGAGGCGAATTTCGACGCCAACCTGCACCTGTGGAACGTGCTCATCACCGCGCACGGGCTCATCATGGTGTTCTTCATGGTGATGCCGGCGATGATCGGCGGCTTCGGCAACTGGTTCGTGCCGCTGATGATCGGCGCGCCGGACATGGCGTTCCCGCGCATGAACAACATCTCGTTCTGGCTGACCGTGGCGGGCTTCACTTCGCTGATGCTGTCGACCTTCGTGCCGGGCGGAACCGGCATGGGGGCGGGAATCGGCTGGACCGCCTACGCCCCGCTGTCGACCTCGGGCGCTCCGGGGCCGGCGGTCGATTTCGCGATCTTCTCGCTGCACCTTGCGGGCGCCGGCTCGATCCTGGGCGCGATCAACTTCATCACCACCATCTTCAACATGCGCGCACCGGGGATGACTCTCCACAAGATGCCGCTGTTCGTGTGGTCGATGCTGGTCACCGCCTTCCTGCTGCTGCTGGCGCTGCCGGTGTTGGCCGCGGCCATCACCATGCTGCTGACGGACCGCAATTTCGGCACCACATTCTTCGATGCCAGCGGCGGCGGCGATCCGATCCTCTACCAGCACCTGTTCTGGTTCTTCGGCCACCCCGAGGTGTACATCATGATCCTGCCGGGCTTCGGCATGATCAGCCAGATCATCGCGACCTTCTCCAAGAAGCCGGTGTTCGGCTATCTCGGCATGGCCTATGCGATGGTCGCCATCGGCGTGGTCGGCTTCGTGGTGTGGGCGCACCACATGTACACCGTCGGCCTGGACGTGAACACGAAGATGTACTTCACCGCGGCCACGATGGTGATCGCGGTGCCGACCGGCGTGAAGATCTTCAGCTGGATCGCCACGATGTGGGGCGGCTCCATCGAGTTCAAGAGCCCGATGGTGTGGGCGATCGGCATGATCTTCCTGTTCACCGTGGGCGGCGTCACGGGCGTCTATCTCGCCAACGGCGGCATCGACGATGTGGTGCACGATACCTATTTCGTGGTCGCGCACTTCCACTACGTGCTTTCGATGGGCGCGGTGTTCAGCCTGTTCGCGGCGTTCTATTACTGGTTCCCGAAGATGAGCGGCCGGATGCATTCCGAACTGCTGGCCCACCTGCATTTCTGGGTGTTCTTCATCGGCGTGAACGTGATCTTCTTCCCGATGCACTTCCTCGGGCTGCAGGGAATGCCGCGCCGCTATCCGGACTACACCCCGGCCTACGAAGGCTTCAACCACATGGCGACCGTGGGATACATGATCATGGCCGCCTCGATGGTGATCTTCTTCGTCAACATCATCTATGCCCTGTTCGCGGGCAAGAAGGCGGCGGACAATCCCTGGGGCGAAGGCGCGACCACGCTGGAGTGGACGCTGTCCAGCCCGCCGCCATACCACCAGTTCGAGACGCTGCCGGTGATCGAGGACATCGACCATCACAACCACCCGCAGCCCAACGGCAAGGCCGCGCCCGCCTGAGCGCGGCGGGGACAGCGCAGAAAGCATGGCGCGGCCGGCCCCAAGGGGTCGGCCGTTTGCCTGTGAGGAGGAGAGGACGCCGATGCCCGAAATGCGGATGATCGATGTCGGCGAGCTGAGCCTTCGCTGCGCCATCGAGGGCAAGGGGCCGCTGGTCATACTGGTCCACGGCTTCCCCGAAAGCTGGTATTCCTGGCGCCACCAGATCGCGCCGCTCGCCGCCGCCGGCCACACCGTCTGCGCCATCGATGTGCGCGGCTATGGCGGTTCGGACAAGCCGGAGGCGGTGGAAGCCTATGCGCTGGAGCGGATCGTCGGCGATCTGGTGGGCCTGGCCCAGGCGCTCCAGCCGGGCGCACCCGCGATCCTGATCGGGCATGACTGGGGCGCGCCGATCGTGTGGAACGCCTCGCTCACCCATCCTGAGCATTTTCACGCGGTGGCGGGCCTCTCGGTCCCCTTCGCCGGGGTTCCGAATCGCCCCTTCACGGAAATTTTCCGCGAGCATTTCACGTCCAAGGGGCGGTTCTTCTACCAGGAATATTTCCAGGAGCCGGGCGTGGCGGAGGCGGAAGCGGAGGCCGATCCGCGCGAATTCGTCCACCGCATGATGTACGCCATCAGCGGCGACGTGCCGCGCGGCGATTATTTCGACAAGCCGCTGGGCGCGACCTTCCTCGCCGGGCTTCCCGATCCGCAGCCGGTGGCCTGGCTCACCGATGCCGACCTCGATTTCTACGAGGGCGAGTTCCGGGCCTCGGGCTTTCGCGGACCGCTCAACCGCTACCGCAACCACGAGCGCGACCATGCCTGGCTCCAGGGCTGGCAGGGCAAGCGGATCGAGCAGCCGAGCCTGTTCATCGGCGGGGACCGCGATCCGGCCACCTTCCTGTTCGGCGCGGTCACCGATCCGGTGGGGATGATGCAGCATTTTGCCCCGCGCGTGGAGGGCCATGTCCTGAAAGGCGTGGGCCACTGGACGCAGCAGGAAGCCCCGCAGGAGGTGAACCGGCTGCTGCTCGACTGGCTGGCGCGCCTTTAATCCCACATCGCCCTTGAAGATGTTGTGTATAGAACCCATATGGTTCTCAATGAGAGGTTCACCATCTTCCCGAGGGCGGCAGGCGCCGTTTGGCGGCGATGTGCGGGCGCCAATAGGGGGTTGCCGGCGAAGTCCACATGGCGCGACTGCATTTCGCGTGCAACACGTTGAACTGGCGCCCTTTATTCTCAAAGGTCACAGCTTCGTAAATACGATTCGGCGTAACACGTCTTTCGCCGCGCCGCGCCGAAGCGCTTCCCTCTCCACGCCACCGGCCCTATAGGGCGGCGCATTGCGATGACCGAATCCGCTGCCCTCCAGCTTCCCGCCGAATGGCGCGATTTCTTCGCCCTTACCAAGCCGCGGGTGATGAGCCTGGTGATCTTCACCGGGCTGTGCGGCCTTCTGGCGGCGCCCGGCCATATCAACCCGGTGCTCGGCTTCACGGCGATCCTGTGCATCGCGATGGGTGCGGGCGGATCGGGCGCGCTCAACATGTGGCTGGAGGCCGATATCGACGCGCGGATGCGGCGCACCGCCGGCCGGCCGATCCCGGCCGGACGGCTGCGGCGCGAGGACGCGCGCGATTTCGGCGTGGCGCTGGCGGTTTCCTCGGTGCTGATGATGGGGCTGGCGGTGCACTGGCTGGCCGCCGCGCTGCTGGCGCTCTCGATCCTGTATTACGCGGTGTTCTACACCCTGTGGCTCAAGCCGCGCACGCCGCAGAACATCGTCATCGGGGGCGGGGCGGGCGCCTTTCCGCCGCTGATCGGATGGGTGGCCGTCACCGGAGAGATCACGGCCATGCCGTTGATCCTGTTCGCCATCATTTTCGTGTGGACGCCGCCGCATTTCTGGGCGCTGGCGCTGTTCGTGAAGAGCGATTACGCAAACGCCGGCATCCCCATGATGCCGGTGGTTCGGGGCGAAACCCACACCCGCCGGCAGATCCTGGCATACAGCGTGGTGCTGGCACCGGTGGCGCTCGCGCCCTGGCTGATCGGCGGCGCGGGGGCGATCTACGGGGTCGCGGCGCTGGCGCTGTCGCTGCTGTTCGTGGCCTTCGCCGTGCCCGTGGGCCTGCGACGGGGCGACGCGGCGATGATCCCCGAAAAGCGGCTGTTCAAGTTCAGCGTCCTGTATCTCTTCGCGCTGTTCGCCGTGCTGGTGATCGACCGCGTCCTCTCGCAATCCGGAGCCCTGACATGACCCCCGACCAGCAGGCGGAAATCCGCCGTCGCCAGAAGAGCCGCAATATCGCGCTGGGGCTGGTGCTCGCCTTCTTCGGCTTCCTGTTCTACGCCATCACGATCGCAAGGATGGGCTGAACATGAACACGCTCGCCATGCGCCGCAGCAATCTCAAGGTGGGCCTGCTGGCCGCTGCGATGGGCCTCGCCATGCTGGGGCTCGGCTTCGCCGCGGTGCCGCTGTATCGGCTGTTCTGCCAGGTCACGGGCTTCGGCGGCACCACCATGCGCGCCACCGAAAGCGATGCGGCGATCGCGGAACGGCTGGCCAGGAGCGCGGGCGCGGGCACGATCTCGATCCGCTTCGACGCATCGCAGGATCGCGGCCTGCCCTGGCGCTTCGTCCCGGCGCAGAGCACGCAGCAGGTCGCCATCGGCCAGCGGCAGATGGCGTTCTACACCGCCCGCAACAATTCCGATCGCCCCATCACCGGGCGTGCCACCTTCAATGTGGAGCCCGAGCAGGCGGGGAAATACTTCAACAAGATCCAGTGTTTCTGCTTCACCGAGCAGACTCTCCAGCCCGGCGAGGAAGTGCGGATGCCCGTGCTTTACTATGTCGATCCCAAGGCGGTCGACGATCCCAACATGGCGCAGGTGGAGCAGGTCACGCTCAGCTATACCTTTCATCAGGCGAAAGACGCGCCCTAGCCACTGGACCCGCGCCGGTGCGCGGACTAAGGGCGGGGCAATCTGACCAGCAGGATCGATCATGGCCGGCGCAAAGAACCACGATTACCACATCCTTCCGCCCGACGCGGTGCCGCTGATCGGCGCGGTTTCGGCGCTGACATTCACCAGCGGCATGGTGCTCTACATGCACGAGATGGCGAGCGCGATGCTCGTGCTCGGGCTGGGCATCGCGGGCCTGATCGCGACCTTCTTCATCTGGTTCGGTAAGATCATCAAGGAAGCCCACGCCGGCGATCACACGCCGGTGGTGCAGCTTCACCTGCGCTACGGCATGATCCTGTTCATCGCTTCCGAAGTGATGTTCTTCGTCGGCTGGTTCTGGGCCTGGTTCGACTTCGCGCTCTTCCCGAACCAGCTTGCCGAGGTGGTGGGCGGCAAGTTCCCGCCGGTGGCGATCGAGGCGGTGATGGATCCCTTCGCCTTGCCGCTGCTGAACACGCTGATCCTGCTGTGCTCGGGCACCACGGTCACCTGGGCGCACCACAGCCTGATCCACGGCGATCGCGAAGGGCTGAAGAAGGGCCTGTGGGCCACCATCATCCTCGGCCTGCTGTTCAGCTCCATCCAGGCCTATGAATATGCCGTCGCGCCCTTCGCGTTCGGGGGCAACACCTACAGCTCGGCCTTCTACATGGCGACGGGCTTCCACGGCTTCCACGTGCTGGTGGGCACGATCTTCCTGATCGTATGCCTGGTACGCACCTACAAGGGGCACTTCACCCCGCGCCAGCACTTCGGTTTCGAAGCGGCGGCGTGGTACTGGCACTTCGTGGACGTGGTGTGGCTGTTCCTGTTCGTGGTGGTCTACGTCTGGGGCGGCTGGGGTGCCGCCTACCACTGATGCCGCCCTCCGGGCATGATGATCCACAGGGGCAGCCCTCCATCGGGGGGGCTGCCCTTGGCGGTTTGTGCCCGCGCTGCGGCGCGAAGACGCTGTTCGCCGGCCTCGTTCGCTTCGCGCCGCGCTGCACGGGCTGCGGGCTGGACTTCGCGCGCTTCAACGTGGGCGACGGGCCGGCCGCTTTCCTGACCCTGATCGTGGGCGCGCTGGTGGTGGTGCTGGCGCTGTGGCTCGAGCTCTCCGTCGAGCCGCCCCTGTGGGTCCATGCGGTGCTGTGGATACCGCTGACCGTCGCGCTGACGCTGGGCGGGCTGCGGATCGCCAAGGCGGCCCTGCTGGCGAGCGAGTTCCGCAACAGCGCGCGGGAAGCCGGCGGGCGCGAACCGTGACCCGGCGCGTGCCGCTGCTGCCGACGTTGGTCGTGCTGGCCGCGGCCACCTTGGCGCTGCTGCTCTCGTCCTGCACGGACAAGGCGCCGGACTATCGCTATGAGCTCGGCGTCGAGATCGAGACGCCAAATGGCGTACGGAGCGGGTCTTCTGTGATCGAAGTCAAGCGATTGCTCGTGCGGCCCGGCAATGCCCCGGCGGGTCTGGGTGTCGAAAGCCGCTTTCGGGGCGAGGCCGTGCCGGTCGACCTGCCGGATGGGCGCACCGTGTTCGCGCTCCTGCGTTCGACCGTATCCAGCGATTGGCCCGCATTCCTCATGCCGAGTCTGGCTCCTCGCAAGAAAGGCGAGAGCTATGTCGAGACGCTCGATAATGTCCTTCTGGTGACCGAGAAGGTTTCAGTGCCCCGCAACTGGCATTCGGTCACAGGCGTCGGGCCTTCCGCATATCCGATGCTGGTGACCTTCAGGGACATCAATGATCCGACCACCGTGAAGCTGCTCGATCCGGATCATCTCGATGACGAGTTCGGCCCGGGGGTATCGCTAAAACGGATCACCGTGCGCATCACCGATGCGCCGGTGACGACCGACATCGAGGATCGCTTGAAATGGCTTTCGAGGGTGGCCGACGCGGGCGGCGGCCTCATACCGATGGTGAAGAACCGGCAGGGCCGATACGAAATCGCACCGGGTTATGACCCGGCCCTGGTAATTGTCGGCGCGAGCAACTTCTCGTCGGAGATTTACAAATGAGCAGCTCCGGCATGGACGCCGGCGGGCGCGATTTGTGACCCGGCGCGTGCCGCTGCTTCCGACGCTGATCGTGCTGGTCGCGGCGGGAATCATGGTGGCGCTCGGCTTCTGGCAGTTGGAGCGCAGGGCGGAGAAGGAGGCGCTGCTCGCCACCTATGCCCGCGCGGCGGCGATCGATGCGGAGACCGCCTGGCCGCGCGAGCCGGCGGATTATGCCGCGGCGCTCTATCGCCGGGCGAGCGTGACCTGCGCGCGGGTGGAGGGAATCGAGGAAGTGGCCGGCCGGTCGAGCGAGGGGCGCAGCGGATGGGCCCATGTCGCGCGCTGCCGGCTTGCCGACGGGAGCGCGGCGGCGATCGCGCTGGGGTGGTCGGACCGCCCCTATCCCCCGGTATGGCGGGGCGGCCCTGTCACCGGGATCGTCGCCTCGGCGGGCAAGGGTGTGCGCCTCGTCGCCGCGCCCGCGCAGGCGGGCCTCGCCCCGCTCGCCGCGCCCGACCCCGCGAACATTCCCAACAACCACCTGTCCTATGCCGTGCAATGGTTCGCCTTCGCGGCGACCGCGCTGGTCATCTATGTGCTGGCGCTGCGGCGGCGCTGGACCTCGCCTTCGGCACGATAAAGCCCCGCTTGCTTGCCGGTGGCGCGGCGCGCGGCTAACCGCCGCAGGCGATGCGCTATGTTTCCACTCGCGGCCGCGCGCCGACGCTCGATTTCGCCGAAGTCACGCTGGCCGGGCTGGCCAGCGACGGCGGCCTGTATGTGCCCGAAGCCTGGCCCAGGCTGTCGCCGGGAGAGATCGCGGCGCTGCGCGGGCTTCCCTATCCCGAGCTCGCGGCGCGCGTCATGCGGCCCTTCGTGGGCGAGTGCCTGGCGCCCGAGCGGCTGCTGGAGCTGACCACCCAGGCCTATGCCCGCTTCGCCCATGACGCGGTGACGCCGCTGACGCAGCTCGACCAGCGGCACTGGCTGCTCGAGCTGTTCCACGGGCCCACGCTCGCCTTCAAGGATGTCGCGCTCCAGCTCCTCGGGCTGCTGTTCGACGAGTTCCTGGAGCGGGAGGACAGCCGCCTCACCGTGGTAGGCGCCACCAGCGGCGACACCGGCTCGGCCGCGATCGACGCGCTGGCGGGCAGGGACCGGGTGGAGATATTCATGCTCCACCCCGCCGGTCGCGTCAGCGATGTCCAGCGGGTGCAGATGACCACCGTGCTGGCACCCAATGTCCACAACATCGCCATCGAGGGCGCCAGCTTCGACGATGCGCAGGCGATGGTGAAGCGGCTGTTCGCGGACCAGCAGGTGACCGCCCGCCACCGCATCGGCGCGGTCAATTCGATCAACTGGGCGCGGCTGATGGCGCAGGTTGTCTACTACTTCGCAGCTGCGGTGCAGCTCGGTGCGCCGGACCGCAAGCTCGCCTTCAGCGTGCCGACCGGCAATTTCGGCGATGTGTTCGCGGGCTATGCGGCGGCGCAAATGGGTCTCCCGGTCGAGCGGCTGGTGGTGGCCACCAACATCAACGACATCCTCCACCGCGCGCTGGTCTCCGGCGATTACTCGGCGGGCGAGGTAACGCCCACCGCGGCGCCCAGCATGGACATCCAGGTCAGCTCCAACTTCGAGCGGCTGCTGTTCGATCTGGGCGCTCGCGACGGGGAGGCGCTGGCGGGCCAGATGGCCGGCTTCGAGCGCGACCGCGCGATGCGCCTCACGCCGGCCCAGCTCGACGGTGCGGGCACGCTGTTCACCAGCGCGCGGGCCGATGGCTCCCAGATGGCCGCGGCCATGCGCTGGGCGTGGGAGGATTGCGGCTGCGAGGCGATCGACCCGCACACGGCGGTCGGGCTTCACGCGGCGCGTTCGCTGGACTGGGCGCCGGGCGTGCCGGTCGTCACGCTCGCCACCGCGCATCCGGGCAAGTTCCGCGACGCGGTCGAGCGCGCCACCGGCTTCCGGCCCAGCCTGCCCGCGCGGGTGGGCGATCTGTTCGGCCGCGAGGAGCGCTATGTGACCTTGCCCGCGGATTACGACACGATCCGCGCGCATATCCTCGACGCGGCCACGCCGCGCTGATGGCGGAGCTGCGCGCCGATCCGGTGGTGATGGTTGGCGGGGGGTGGGATGCCTATCGCCTGCTCGACAGCGGCGGGGGGCGCAAGTTCGAAGCCTATGGCCCCTACAGCTTCATCCGCCCCGAACCGCAGGCGATGTGGCGCCCGCGACGCGGCGAGTGGGATGCCGATGGCGAATTCGTCCCTGGTAGCGATGAGGACGGCGGGGGGCGCTGGCAGTTCGCCCGGCCGGTGCCTGGCGATGGCTGGACCCTCGGCCTCGAAGGGAATGTGCGCTTCACCGCGCAATGCACGCCGTTTCGCCACCTCGGCTTCTTTCCCGACATGGCGCCGGTGTGGGACTGGATGGGCGCACAGCTCGCGGGGCGCACCGATGCCGAAACGCTCAACCTGTTCGGCTATACCGGCGTCGGCACGCTGGCGCTGAGCCGCTTCGGGCGCGTCAGCCATGTCGATGCCAGCAAGAAGTCGGTGGCGCAGGCGCGCGAGAACGCGGCGCTTTCGGGCCTGATCGATGCGCCGATCCGCTGGCTGGTGGATGACGCCGCCAAGTTCGCCGCGCGCGAGGTGCGGCGGGGGCGGCGTTACGATGGCATCATCCTCGATCCGCCCAAGTTCGGCCGGGGGCCCGATGGCGAGGTCTGGCGGCTGGAAGAGCACCTTCCCGGCCTGATGACCGATTGCCGCCGGCTGCTGGATGCCGACAGCCGGTTCCTGTTCCTCACCGCCTATGCGGTTCGGATGAGCAGCCTCGCTCTCGCGGGGCTGGTCCACGAGACGCTGGCGGAGCTGCCTGGCACAGTCGAGCACGGCGAGCTGGCGGTGCGCGAGGACGGCGGGGGACGCCTGCTTCCCACCGCCATCTTCGCGCGCTGGAGCAATCCCGGCTAAGCGCTGCGGATGGACGATTCGCTGCATCTCGAGGTCGCCGAGTTCGAGCACGACGTGCTCACCGGCATCTATTCGGAAGAGACGGGCAAGCCGCAGCCGCTGCGCTTCACCATCCGCGCGCGGATGAAGCCGCTCGCATTCTATGCGCCCGATACCACGCTCGACGCGTCGAAGAACTACATGGATCTGAAGTTCGCGGCATCGGCGGCGCTGCCCGAGGGCGTGCATTTCAAGCTGATCGAGGCGGTGGCCGACCATGTCTGCGAGACATTGTTCGTGCAGGACGCGCGGATCGAGGCGGTATCGGTAAAGATCGTCAAGCTGGCCATCGCCGAGGCGGGCGAGCAGATCGGCATCACGCTTCACCGCGAGCGGCGCGGGTGACTCAGGCGATGAAGCGGGTAGCGGTCGACGATCTGCCCGCCGAACCGCTGGCCGCGGCCGGCGTCTTCCACCAGCACTGGCTGCCGCACGTCGAGGCATTGCTTGCGGGTGGTGACGACGTGATGGTCGCGCTTTCCCCCGCCGACCATACCCATCGCGAATGGCGCCGCGCCATCGCCGCCGGGCTTGCGCGCGCACACACGCCGCGCCGGGTCAATCTGGTCGCGGGCGAGGGCACGGTGCTGGCTGCGATCGAGCGCTACCTTGCCGATGCCCCGGGGATCACCGGCCAGTATCTCGAAGGCGATGGCACGGGTGTTGGCGATTCCGCCCGGTGACGGTGCGGATAGTCTTCCTCGGTCCGTTGCGCGACATCGGCGGCGAGGTCGAACGAGAGGCTTCGGCGCCGCTCGACTGGGAGGGCCTGCTCGCGGCGGTGGGCGAGCCGGTCGCCAGTCACTTGCAGGATGCCAGGGTCCGCGTCGCCTGCGCGGGCCGGGTGCTCGCCGACAAGACCGCGCTGTTTGCCCAGGAGGGTGACGAGGTTGCCTTGCTTCCGCCAGTGAGCGGGGGATAGCCATGCTGGATGTCCGCTTGCTGCGCGAACCATTCCAGCCCGGCGCCCTGATCGGTCCCTTTACCGGCGCGCATCCCGGTCTGGGAGGGGTTTGCACATTTGTGGGAGAGGTCAGGGGCGGGGGGGAGGGCGTCGAGGCGCTCGAACTGTCGCATTACGAGCCGCTGACGCTGCCGGGCATGGAGGAGCTGGCTGATCGCGCCACGGCGCGCTTCGGCCTGATGGGGCTGCTGATGGTGCACCGCGTCGGCGTGCTGCGGGTGGGCGAGCCCATCGTTTGCGTTTCCGCCGCCGCGTTGCACCGGCGCGGTGCGATCGATGCGGTCGATTTCTGCATGGACCACCTCAAGAGTGCGGCCTGGTTCTGGAAGCGGGAGCGCCGCGCCGATGGCTGGCACTGGATCGAGCCGCGCCCCGAGGATCATGCGGCGCTGGCGCGCTGGCGGCCCGCCTAGCGCACCTGCGCGCGCAGCCGCTCGAGCGTGGCGTCTTCCTCGCCGACCAGGGCCAGCACACGCTGCCGAACCTGCTCGATGGCCGAGATGTCCTCCGCCTGCACCGCGCGCGCCACCATCAGCATGTCGAGTTCCGCCAGGACGACTGCGGTGAGGCTGCGCGCCGAATCGAGATCGGCCAGCGCAACCTGGGCCGAGGCCCAGGCGTCGCTGCCGATCGCCGTGCCGCTTCCGGCGTCGGCGAGCCGCTCGGCGCGGGGGGTCGCGGCGAGGAAGCCGCGATGCGCGCTGGCGGCTTGCTCGTCGAGCGCGGCGACACGTTCCGCCAGCGGGCCGGCGAGCGGCACCCCGACCTCGGGCACAGCCAGCGGGGCAGCCGGAACCGGCTGGAACCGGCCCTGTGCGCGTTCGACATCGCGGATAGCGAGGGAAGGGTAGCGGGCGCCTGTCGGTGTGGCGCAAGCGGCCAGCGCCCCCAGGCAGGCGAGTGGCAGGATCGGGGCGAGATGGCGTTGCATTGCCGGTGCTGATAGCATGGCGGCACGCTCGCGCCAGAGCGGGGGATTTCCGGCCCGGATCATCGGCAATGCGTCGTTGACTTGGCCTGGCCTTTCCCCTAACGGCACGCGTCTTTCCCGGGCTCGCCTGCTGGCGGATCGACGGGAACGCCGGGACCGCACGGTCCGGGCACAGCAATTTGAACGGAAGACGAGCACCATGTTCGCAGTAGTGCGTACGGGCGGCAAGCAATACCGGGTTGCCGCCGGAGACAAGATCGCGGTCGAGAAGCTGGCTGGTGAAGCCGGCGACACCATCAAGCTGGGCGACGTCCTGCTTGCCGGCGATGGCGATACGCTGGCCGACGCGGCCAAGACCGTCGTTTCGGCGGAGATCATCGCGCAGGCCAAGAGCGAGAAGGTCCTCGTCTTCAAGAAGCGCCGCCGGCACAACTATCGCCGCAAGAACGGCCACCGCCAGCAGATGACGCTGCTGCGCATCGTTGCCGTGGGCGATTCCAAGATCGAGAAGAAGGCGGCCGCGCCCAAGGCCGAAGCTCCGGTGAAGGACACTTCGGCCGAGAAGGCGGCGCCCAAGGCGACCAAGGCCGCGCCGAAGAAGGCTGCGGCTGTGAAGGCCGCGGATGTCGAGACCAAGCCCGCCGCCAAAAAGGCACCGGCCAAGAAGGCCGCCGCCAAAGACACCGGCGCGAAGAAGTAAGGAGCCCCGACGATGGCACACAAGAAAGCAGGCGGTTCGTCGCGCAACGGTCGCGATTCGGCCGGCCGTCGCCTCGGCGTGAAGAAGTTCGGCAGCGAGAGCGTCGTGCCGGGCAACATCCTCGTGCGCCAGCGCGGCACCAAGTTCTATCCCGGCACCAATGTGGGCATGGGCAAGGATCACACGCTGTTCGCGCTGACCGACGGCGTGGTGCGATTCCACAAGGGCAAGCTCGGCCGAAAGTTCGTCTCGGTCGATATGATGGCCCAGGCTGCGGAATAAACCGGACGCTCCGATAACGGGATCGTCCAGACTGGACGGTCCCAGCCGGGTCCACGCACCCGGCAGCCAAAGAGGGAGATGGGACCCGTCCCGTCTCCCACTTGTCGTTTCTCCCTCTCCGCTCGGCGAAACCCCGTTTCGCCGCCACGCTGCTGTCACGTCGCCGGACTAGGAGCCCGGGGCGTGGACGAAGGGAGAATGCGCCATGTTCCACCGTACCGAAAGGCTGCTGCTGCGGCCCGCCTGGCCCGAGGATTGGGAGATGATCCTGTGGGGAATCGGCGATGAGCGAATGGTCCGCAATCTTGCCAAGGCGCCCTGGCCCTATCTTCCCGAGCACGCCCAGGAGTTTGCCCGGCGCGGGCAGGATCCCCGCTTCCCTTCCTTCCTGCTGACGCTGCCGGAGAGCCGGGGAGCGCGACTGATCGGTTGCGCGGGCCTGGGTGAGACCGCCACCGGGGTCGAGCTGGGATACTGGATCGCCCGGCCGTACTGGAACCGTGGCTATGCGACCGAGGGAGCACGCGGTGTAATCGAAATCGCGCGGCTGCTGGGGCATCCTCGGATCGAGGCCGGCCACTATCTCGATAATCCGGCTTCGGGGCGGGTGCTCAGGAAGCTCGGCTTCCAGCCTACCGGCGCGGTGAGGCGACGCGATTGCGTCGCTCGCGGCGAGCCGACGCCTTGTGCGAACTATGCGCTCGACCTCCAGCCGGAGGAAATGCCGGCGCGAGCCGCCTGAATACGCCGAACCCCTGCCGTCGCGGGGGTTCGGTCAGGCTTTCGCGAGCAGGGCGTCCGAAAACTCGCCCTCGTATTTCGCGATGAGCGCACGGTCGTCGTGGTCCCAAGGGTGGAAGCCCGGTTTGAAATAGGCAAGCCAGGCCGGCAGGATGCGGCGCACCACACCCGGCTTCCACGCCAGGTAGGTGAACAGGCCCCAGCGCGCCTTCCAGCCGGTGATTCCGTCCTGGGCGAGCAGTTCGAGCGAATCCTGCCAACGGTTGCGGAAGAAGCGACCGGTAACGACCAGCATCATCAGGCTGCGGACCTTCCAGCGGCGCCAGGCAGTCCAGTCGCGCGTGGCGTGATTCCATGTGTCGAAGGCGACGCCCTTGTGTTCGATTTCCTCGGCGGCGTGCCACTCCCACATCCGCCGCACCTCGGGGTCGGCGACGGCGAAGTGCGCCGGGTTGCCCAGGAACTCGGCCGCCATCATCGCGGTGTAGTGTTCGAGCGCCATGGTCGCGGCGAGATTGAGGATCGCGGGGCGGCCCTCGATCAGCTTGAGCATTTCCGCCACGCGCCGATCCACCGCCTTGATATCGTAGCCGTGGGCTTCGGCCAGCTTGTTGAAGGCGATGTGCTCGCGGGTGTGGTTGATTTCCTGCCGCACGAAAGCGCGGATTTCCTCCGCGAGCTTGGGCTCGGCCCCGTCGCGAAACGCCTTTACCGATTCGATGAAAAACGCCTCTCCGCGCGGGAAGGTGGCGCTGAGCGCGTTATGCCAGGCGGTCCCGTAGGCATCGCCCGCCCACCAGCGCTCGGGATCGCCGCCGCGGTTGAAGCGCGCGTCGCGCACCGTGATGGTCAGATCTGCTGGGGTAGGGGCGGCGATCGCGGTGTCGCGGTCAAGGCGGGCAGGGGCGTTCATGGCAAGCTCCGGCGTGGTCTAAGCTGGCTGGATAATCATTACTGACATCTATGTCAATAAAGGGTCCACGCCCGCTTTTGCATCGCGGCGGACAAGTGGTTAGCAAGACACGATGAATGTCGTACGCCGCCGCCTGACTCCTGGCGAATCGCGCCTCGCCGCGCTGGAAGCGGCGCGTGTGCTGTTGATCGAGGCCGGGCCCCAAGCGGTAACGCTGAAGGCGGTGGCGGGGCGGATCGCTCGCACTCACGCCAATCTTCTGCATCACTTCGGCTCGGCGGCAGGGCTCCAGCGCGATCTCGCGGCGCATCTCGCGCAGACGGTTTGCGCGACGATCGCGGAGGCCGTGCGGGCCAGCCGGGCCGGGCTTGGCAGTCCGCGCGAGGTCGTCGATCTCGCCTTCGACGCCTTCGACAGGGAAGGCGCCGGCGCGCTCGCAAGCTGGATGATCCTGACCGGGAACGAGGATGCGCTGACCCCTATAGTCGAGACGATCCATCGCCTGGTCGACGAGATCGCCGCCGACGAGGCGAATCATCGCGGCGGGATGGCGGTGCACGAGGATACGCTCGCGCTGGTGCTGATGGCGATGGGGGATGCGCTGATCGGCAAGGTTCTGGCACGCTCGCTGGGCCTCAGCGACACCGCCGCGCGTGACCGAGCGCAGGCGATGCTGGAACTCTCCCTGTCACGGTCAGTCGTGGTCTAGGAAGCCAGCGAGGCCCGCATCCATTCGGGCGCGCTGGCACGGTCGATGTCCTGGATGCGCCGATGATCGACCGCCAGGCCCAACTCCGGGTAGGCGGCCTTGCGCCGCTTCTCGTCCGATTCGGCGATCGGGACCACCACCAGACGACGATTCACCTTCTGGCGCCAGTTCATGCGCGCAGTGTTCTCCTGCCCGACATAACATCCCTTGTTGAATGAAACGCCGTTGAGCTCGGCGGCATTGGTCTCCAGCCACAGTATGTCGCCCAGCTCCGCCTGGCCCTCGGTGATGCCCAGCTTAAGCCTGTGCGCTCGCCATGCCGCCTCGGCGCTCTCGCCCTTGGCCGTCGCGAGCCAGCGTGTGCCCAGTGCGCGAAGGCGCGGATCCCAGGTTCCGCGCCCTTCACCGGGCCGCCAATGGACGGCCATCTCCGGATCGAGGGCGATCCCGATCCGCCGCCTCAGCCGGTATAGCGAAAGCCGCCTGACCAGCCCCTCCGCCGACGCCGCTTCGCAGTCCAGCAGCAGATCCGCGCCGTCACGCCAGACGATGAAGTCGAACAGCGCCTTGCCCTGAGCCGTCAGGAGTCCTGCGTAGGCGGGCAGCGGACCAGTCACGTCATTGGTCACAAGACCCTGGAGGAAGGCGGCCACATCCTCCGCCTCGTCGAGCGGCGAAAGGCGCACGAGCGCACGGTCGGCAAGATGCGTTGCGGGCATGGGTGACAGATAGGTGGCCGCGCGGCATAGGCAACGCTCAATGGCTCCTGCTCCCGACACGCTCACCATCCGCCGGCCTGACGACCTGCACCTGCATTTCCGTGACGGGGCGACCATGCGCGCCGTGGTTCCGTGGACCGCGCGTCAGTTCGCCCGGGCGATCGTGATGCCCAACCTTTCGCCGCCGGTGACCACCAGCGCGATCGCTGCCGGCTATCGCGAGCGGATTGGGGCCGCGGTGCCCGAAGGTGTGCCTTTCGAGCCCTTGATGACGGCATATCTGACCGACGACACCGACCCGGACGATATCGCGGCGGGATTCGCCGGTGGCGTGCTGACGGCCGCCAAGCTCTATCCCGCGGGGGCCACGACCAATTCCGCTTCCGGTGTGACCGATATCGCCCGCATCATGCCAGTCTTGGAGCGGATGGCCGCCATCGGAATGCCGCTGTGCGTTCACGGCGAGGTGACCGGGGCCGAAGTGGACATTTTCGACCGCGAGGCGGTGTTCATCGACCGCGAACTCGCCCCGCTGGTCGCGCGGCTGCCAGTCCTCAAGGTGATCTTCGAGCACGTTACCACCGCCGAGGCGGTACAGTTCGTGCAGGGTGCGGGCACCAACGTGGCCGCCACGATCACGCCTCAGCACCTCCACATCAACCGAAATGCGATGCTGGCCGGCGGCATCCGGCCGCACATGTATTGCCTGCCTGTCGCCAAGCGGGAGACACACCGCCTGGCGCTTCGCGCCGCAGCGACCTCCGGCAGTCCGAAGTTCTTCCTGGGCACCGACAGTGCGCCGCATCACCGCCATGCCAAGGAAGCGGCCTGCGGCTGTGCCGGCATCTTTAACGCGCCCTTCGCGCTCGAAAGCTATCTCCAGGTTTTCGAGGAGGAGGGTGCGCTGGACCGATTCGAGGGTTTCGCGAGCGAGCACGGCGCACGGTTCTACGGTCTGCCGCTGAACGAAGGGGTCGTCACGCTGGAGCGGCTTCCAGCCGCAGTTCCGGCAGAGATCGAGGGTGGCGAAGCGTCGATCGTGCCATTCCACGCCGGGGACACGCTCAACTGGCGGCTCGTGAGCGCCTGACGAGGTCCCAAACGAAGATTGCCGCCGCCAGCCAGATGAAGGCGAAGCACGCTGCCTGAGCGGGTTGAAGCGGCTGTTCGAACACCGTCAGCCCCAGAACGAACACGATGCTGGGCGCGAGAAACTGGAAGAAGCCGAGCGTGGAATAGGGCATCCGCCGGGCCGCGATGGCGAACAGCAGCAGCGGGATCGCCGTGACGAACCCTCCCAGGATGATGGCCGCGCTCAGCGCGGGTGAGACGAAGAAGGCCGAGCCGCGCGTCGCCGCATACCAGCCGGCCAGTGCCAGCGAGGGGATAAGCAGCAGCGCCGATTCAATAGTCAACCCCGGCAGCGCCCCGACCGTGACCCGCTTGCGGACCAGGCCGTAGCTGCCGAAGGTGACCGCCAGCGTCAGGCTGATCCACAAGGTGGAGAAGGCGCTGTCGATAAGCATGGCGACCCCAACGCCTGCGATGCCCACCGCGACCCACTGCGCGCGCGTCAGGCGCTCGCCAAGCAGCAAAGTCCCGAGCAGCACATTGATCAGCGGGTTGATGTAATAGCCCA
Organism: Altererythrobacter sp.; assembly: GCA_016793865.1. GTDB lineage: Bacteria > Pseudomonadota > Alphaproteobacteria > Sphingomonadales > Sphingomonadaceae > Qipengyuania. The sequence goes on along the minus strand of JAEULJ010000003.1, from coordinate 44,839 downwards.
GGCTGGCCGCATAGACCTGGCCGTTCTGGATTGCCCAGACATAGACCAGCCAGTTGACGCCGATCAGCGCGCTGCTGAGCGCGAGCCAACCAAGCGCCCGGCGATCCGCGAAGGCAGCGCGGACATCGGGCCGCTGACCACGAATGGCAACGATCACGAGGCAGATCGGTAACGTCCAGATGATGCGCCAGGCCACGAACTCGAACGCCGGCACGGCGCGCACCAGGATCAGGTAGAGCGGCAGGAAGCCCCAGATCAGATAGGCGCCGATCGCCGGCGCCCATCCGCTGCGCTGCTGAGAAGGCGACCCGTCCGGCATTCGCCGGGCGCTACGCATGGCGAGGAGCGCTGGCAACCGCTCGCTTCGCACCCCGCCACGGCTCGCTTCGTCGCAAATCTTGAACCTGACAGTCGCGTTGCACTCTGTTCAGGAAATGAGACCTAAAGATGAATGCGTGACGAAGGCAAACAAGCCTTGGCCGCCGATGACGAAAGGAGAAAGTCCATGTTTTCCGCAACCCTCCGCTCGGTCTCCCTGGCGCTGGCCGCTGGCGGCATGACGCTGGCCGCACCTGCCTCCGCTGTGTCGATTACTCCGGCTCCGGTGGCGACCACGCCCGCAACGGCGCTCGGCATGACAGCCGTCGCCTATGGTGACCGCGATGATCGCTATGACCGCCGTGGCGACCATGGTCGCCGCGACTATCGCGATAACCGTGGCTACGACCGCTATGGCAATTATCCCGGCTACCGCGGCCAGGCGTATCCTCCGCGCGGCTATTACAACAACGCGCCCAACTACAATTACTGCCGCCGTTCGAGTGGAACCACCGGCATGATCGTGGGTGGCGGCGCGGGTGCGCTCCTCGGCCGCGAGGTCGCGGGCCGCTACGGGGATCGCACGCTCGGCGCCGTCATCGGTGCCGCTGGTGGCGCCCTGCTGGGCCGCAGCCTCGACCGCGGGGTGCGTTGCTGACCGCCTGGACGATTGACTGTTTCCGGCCGTGCCCACCCATGGCCGGGAACGCGGCTTCCACCGAGCCGCGAGGGGCGCCGTTCCTGTCTGCTGAAGGGCAGGGGCGGCGCCTCTATTCCTTGGGTGAGCCCTTCATCCACACTTCGGCCGGCGCTTCGTCTTCGGTCAGGCCAAGGCCAATGGTGGCACGCGGCTGATCCATCGATGTCGATGCCACCGGATAGGCGCAGTAGTCGGCGGCATAGAAGGCAGCCGGGCGGTGGTTTCCGGACAGGCCCACGCCACCGAACGGTGCTGCCGAGGACGCGCCATTGGTCGGCCGGTTCCAGTTGATGATACCGGCGCGGATTTCATTCCAGAACCGCTCGTAATCGTCCGGCCCGCCGCCGATCAGCGATGCGGAGAGGCCATAGCGGGTCGCGTTGGCCTCCGCGATGGCAGCATCCAGGTCGGGCACGCGGACGATCTGGAGCAGCGGGCCGAAGAGTTCGATGTCGGGCCGGTCCGCGATTCCCGTGGAATCGATCAGTCCCGGAGTCAGGAACGGCCGGTCCTCGCGCGGGCGCCGCATCGGCAGTATCGCCGTCCCGCCGCGCGATATCAGCTCGACGAAGCTCTCCATCAGCAGATCGGCGGTCTCATTGTCGATGACCGGGCCCATGTAGGGCGCCGGATCGGCGAAAGGCTCGTCCACGATCATCCGTTCGGCCAGTGCCTTGACCGCCGGGATCAGCCTGTCGAACATGGAATCGAGCACGATCAGCCGACGCGCGGCGGTGCAGCGCTGGCCGGCGGTGGTGAAGGCCGACTGGACGGCCAGCACCGCCGCGTCGGCGATCTTGGGCGTCTCGAGGACCACCAATGGGTTGTTGCCGCCCATTTCCAGCGCCACGATCTTGCCGGGATTCTCCGCCAGCCGGCGATTGATGGCGATCCCGGCGCGTGCCGACCCCGTGAACAGAACGCCGTCTACACCGGGGTGCTCCACCAAGGCCCTGCCTTCGGCAGGGCCCCCGATCAGGCATTGGACAACGCCCGCCGGAATTCGTGCGGCGTGAAAGCATTCGACCAGGAACGCGCCGACGGCGGGCGTCCTCTCGCTCGGCTTGAAGACCACCGTGTTCCCGGCGATCAGCGCGGGGACGATGTGACCGTTGGGCAGGTGTGCCGGAAAATTGTAGGGGCCCAGGACCGCCATCACCCCATGAGGCTTGTGGCGCAGGCCCGCCTGACCCTGAAGGGCGCTGTCGAGCTTCTTGGAGCCGGTGCGCTCGCCATAGGCCTGGATGGAAATCTCGACCTTGCCGATCACCGCCTCGACCTCGGTGCGTGCCTCCCAAAGTGGCTTGCCTGTCTCTCGTGCGATCAACTCCGCGAAAGGTTCGGCCTGCTTTCGCACCTGGTTGGCGAAACGGCGGACCAGTTCGATGCGCCGGGTTTGCGATTCGCGGGCCCAGCCCCCCGCAGCCTCGCGGGCGATGGCGACAGCCGCCGTCACGTCGCCAATTTCGCCGCGCCATAATTCGGCGCCCGTGGCGGGTTCGAAGGATACGATCTCGTCTGGCACCCGGTCTACTCTTAGCTGGTTGTTCGCTGGCGATGTGGGCGCTGCGCGGCGGGGCGTCAATTCGTGGCGTTGCGCCCTGCCGGTGGTGGTGGCGGTCCGTGGGCTTCGCCCATCCGGCGGATAGCCGTGACCTTCGCCTCGAGTGGAGCCCAGTCGTCGCGCTCGGCGATAGCTGCCCAGATCGCCTCCACCTCGTCTATCAGCATCGTTTGCGGCCCCGTCCCTGCCCAGTAGGGATGATCCCGCACAAGGAGCTCGTATGCGGCGAGGCCCCCGCCGATTTCGTCGCCACCCGCCCTGCCGCCGTGATGCCGGAAGAAGAAACTGTCGGGCTGCTCGCCACTCTCGACCATCGCGCGCTCACCGGCTGCGACGAGCGCCGCGTCCGCATCGACCCCGCGGCTGGCTACTCCGAGCCGCCAGCACCAGCGCCGCCCGATCGCGGCCATGTACAACGGCCCGAATCGATCGAGCGCCGCTATCAACGGCGGAGCATCGGCTAGCATCCGCAACGCCACCGCGAGCTGCCCGCAGTTCCAGTGCAGCGCCTCGGGCTGGCGACCGAAGGCATAAAGGCCCCCATGATCGAAGTAGGCGGCGGTGAAGGCCGGATCCCAGCGCGGCAGGAAGCGCCACGGTCCGTAGTCGAAGCTCTCACCGCTGATGTTCATGTTGTCGGTGTTGAGCACACCGTGGACGAAACCGGCGACCATCCAGCTTGCGGCCAGATCGGCGAGCCGCTCGACCACCTGGTGCATGAGCCGCACCGCCGGTTCATCGCGCGCCGGAGCATCCTCGGGCGGTAGCGGGCCGGGGAACTGCGCCAGGCAATAGGCGACGAGTTCGGCCATGTGGTCCCGTTGCTCGAGCGCGAGCAGGCGCTGGAAGCTGCCGATGCGGATATGGCCGTGGCTCAGGCGAGTGAGCACTGCGGAGCGCGTCGGGCTGGGCTCGTCGCCCCGCACGAGCGCTTCACCGGTCTCGATCACGCTGAAGGTCTTGGAGGTGTCGACCCCCAGCGCCTCGAGCATCTCCGTCGCCAGGATTTCCCTTACCGCGCCCTTCAGCGTCAGCCGCCCGTCGCCGTCGCGGCTCCACGGTGTGCGCCCCGATCCCTTGGTGCCGAGGTCGAGCAGGCGGCCGGCACCGTCACGCTGCTGAGCGAACAGGAAGCCGCGCCCGTCGCCTATGTCGGGATTATACACGCGGAACTGATGGCCGTGGTAGCGGAGCGCCAAGGGCTCGGGCAAATTGCCGGGGAGTGCCTCGAACCGCGCAAAATGGCGGAGCCACTCGTGCTCGTCGCTCGTATCCAGCCCGATCGTTTCCACGTGACGGGTGTTGCGGAAACGCAGGATCGCCTCGGGAAATTGCGCTGGCGCAACGCGGTCGGCCAGCCACTGCGACAGGGCTACGATCGGTGTGTCGGGCCGATAGCTCGGTGCAGGTTGCGGTTCGCCGCGCATCCCGCGATAGTGAGGCGGCAAGAGGAGCGGCGCAAGGGGCGTCGCCTTGCTGCACAGCACGAGTCTGCCCGCCCGCCGTGACCGAGAAGCCATACACACATCAGTACTGGCGCAGCGCCGACGGACTGACACTGCATTTCCGGGATTACCTTCCCTCCGCCCCCGGGGGCGGCGTGCCGGTCATCTGCCTGCATGGGCTGACCCGCAACGCGCGCGACTTCGAGGCGCTGGCGCCGCATATCGCCGCCACCAGCGGGCGGCGAGTGCTGGTCCCCGAGATGCGCGGGCGTGGCCGCAGCGCTTATGCTCCCGATCCTTCGACCTATGCCGTGCCGACCTATGTGAGCGATGTCCTGGCGTTGCTGGCTCAGGAGGAGATCGAGCGCTTCGTTTCGGTGGGCACCTCGATGGGCGGGCTCATCACGATGGGGCTGGCCGCGCTGGGGAGCGAGCGTATCGCGGGGGTGGTCCTCAATGATGTCGGGCCCGTAGTCGAGCCCGGGGGTATCGAGAAGATCAAGGAATATGTGGGTCAGGGCGGCAGTTTCCCCACCTGGGTGCACGCCGCACGGGCGCTCGCCGAGGTGCATGGCGAGAGCAATCCCGGCTTCGATCTGCCGGACTGGCTGGCGATGGCCAAGCGAACCATGGTCCTGGTCAGCAATGGCCGCATCGCCTTCGACTACGACATGAAGATCGCCGAGCCGATCTTCGCCGATGTCGGCGCGGCGGTGCCGGTGGATCTGTGGCCAATGCTCCGCGCCCTTGCGGGTAGGCCGGCAGTGCTGGTGAGGGGAGAATTGTCCAGCATCCTGTCGCAGGACACGCTCTCACGCATGGCCGAGGCGCTGCCGGGCGCGCGCACGATCACCGTAGCCGGCGTGGGCCACGCGCCCACGCTCGACGAGCCTCCGGTCCGTGCCGCGATCGACGCCATGCTGTCAGAGGCGGCATGAGCGGCAAGCCGGGAAGCCCGCGGGTTCTCCACATCCTCGGCACTTTGGCGGCAGGAGATCCGCAGGCCGAGCGCTGCGCGCGCATAATCGACGCCTTTGGCGCGCGGCTGCGGCACTCGCTGGTCAGCGCGGACGGTCGCTGGGGTGCGCTTGAGGGCGTCGCTCGCGGCGTTCCTGTCGAGAGGCTGGAGCGGTTTCACGCGCTGTCGGGGCTCCCGCTTCCGGGCAGATTGCAGAAAGTCGCCCAGTCCATGGTCGATTATCACCTGGTGCTGACTTATGGCTGGGGCGCGGTCGATGCCGCGCTGGCGCATACGCTGTTCTCGCAGATGCACGGCCTGCCACCGCTTATTCACCACGAGGACGGAAGCGATGAAACGCCCCGCCAGCGGGCGCGGATCGCAAGCACATGGTATCGCCGCATCGGCCTGGGGAAGACGGCCGGGCTGGTGGTGCCCACCGAGCTGATGGAGGGCGAGGCACTTGTCCGCTGGCAACAACCGCTTGGCCGGGTCAAGCTGATCCGCGACGGCGCCCATGTGCAGGATCGACGGCCAGGGGCGAAGAAGAATGCCATCCCCCGCCTGCTCAAGCGCCCCGGAGAGCGGTGGATCGGCTGCATTGCGCGGATGGATGGGAGCGAGCCTGTGGAGCTTCTCCTCAAGGCACTGGAGGACGTCGAGCCGCACTGGCATCTGGTGGTCTCAGGCGCAGGGCCTGGTGCGGCGACCCTCGCCACACAGGCCGCGCGGCGCGGACTGGACGCCCGTCTGCATATCGTGTCCGAGCTCGCCGATCCGGGGGTTCTGATCCGCCTGTCCGATCTCGTCGTCGTCACGGGGCCAGCGGAGCCGCTGCCGCAGGCGGCGTTGGCGGCCATGGGCGCAGGCAAGGCAGTGGCCGGCTTCGAGACGGGCGAGCTTGCGGTAAGCCTGACACCCGAGAATGCGGTTCTCATCGCCAGGGCCGGAGACGAGAGTGCGCTTCGCGCGGCCATGCACACGCTCACGATGGACGATATCCTGCGAGAGCGGATCGGCGCGGGCAATCGCGCTCGAGCGGTGGCCGAGCGCGATCCCGCGGCGATGATCGCGGCCTACCGCCGGCTTTACGCCAGCGCCATGCGGAGGGATACGATCTGATCCCCAAACCGCTCTTTCAGCGGCGGTTCACTCAGGCCGACCCATCAATTCGCGATGACCGTGGGTTGCCGCCACGGGCCATTGAACTGTTCCCATCCGGAACCTAAAGACGCGCACCGACCCAGCTTTTTCAGACTGACGAGAGACCGTGGCCCTGCCAACCGACCCCAACCGAATCCGCGAGGAAACGCTCGCTCGCCGCCGCGCCGCCGAGGAAGAGGCGCTCCTGCGCGAGGTGGACGATGCCGTGCGCCAGGATGACCTCAGCGGCTTCGGGAAGCGTTACGGGCTCCAGCTCCTGATCGGCGCGGCCGTGCTGGTGCTGGGCTTCGGCGGCTATCTTTTCTGGAACAGTCGCCAGAACACAGGGCTCGAAGGTGAATCAGAGGCTGTGATCGTCGCCCTAGACAAGTCGCAGGCGGGAGATCCGGCTGCCGCGGCCACGGCCGCCACCGCTTTGGCGGCAAACGGGGCGGATGGACCGGCGGCGAGCGCGCGGCTGATCGCCGCCGGCGCGGCTGCGGAGCAGGGCAATCTGAACGAAGCGCGCGCCCAGCTCGAAGCGCTCGCGGCCAATGGCTCCGCCCCGGCCGCCATGCGCGATCTTGCGAAACTTCGGCTTGTGGCGCTGGACTACGATGGCATGGACAAGGGCCGTGTCGTCGAGCGGCTCGGCCCCTTGGCGCGCCCTGACAGCCCGTGGTTCGGCAGCGCCGGAGAGCTGGTCGCGATGGCATACCTCGACCAAGGCAAGCGGGCGGAAGCCGGAAGGCTTTTCGCCGAGATTGCCCGCAGCACTTCCGTGCCCGATCCCATCCGCTCTCGCGCGCGCCAGATGGCGGGCGTGCTGGGCGTCGATGCGATTCCGGACGTGGACAAGTTCCTCCAGCAGCAGCGCCAGCAACCCGGTGAGGCAACCGCGCCCGCACCGGCTCGGCCGCCGGCTGCCTGACCTCAAGTAGGGATTCTCGCCGATGACGGGCCTTCGCTTTCGCACATCCATCCGAATTGCCACGTCCACGGCACTCGCCCTCAGCCTTGCCGCCTGCGCGGGTGGCTTGTTCGGCAAGGGTGACAAGAAGAGTACGCCCACGGTCGGTGACCGGCAGCCTATCCTGTCGCGCATCGAGAGTGGGGCCAAGGTCGATCCGGAACTGGCGGCGGTGACAATTTCCCTGCCGGCGGCGCAGGCCAACGAAGCCTGGGCCCAGCCTGGGGGGTCGGCGAGCAAGTCGGCGGGTCATTTCGCTCTTCCCGCGACGCCGCAACGCGCCTGGACCGCCCAGGTTGCCGCCGCCACCAATCGCATGCGGATCGCGGCAGCGCCCGTGATCGGCGGGGGCCGGCTCTATGCGGTCGGCAGCGACGGCGTGGTCAGTGCCTTCGACGCGGCGAGCGGGGCCAGTGTCTGGACTCACACGCCCGCGGTCGACCGCGATCTGCGCTCGGCGGTCTTCGGTGGCGGCGTAAGCTACGCCGATGGAAGGGTCTATGTGACCGATGGCACCGGCGAGGTCGAGGCTCTGGATGCGGCGACCGGGGTGAGCGTATGGAAGGTCAAGCCCGCCGGCCCGCTACGTGGATCGCCAACGGTCGATTTCGGCTCCATCTACGTCATGACGCAGGACAACCAGATCGTCGCGCTCGATGCCGCGAGCGGGCAGCTGCAATGGCAGGAGTCGGCTTCCACAGCTGCCTCCGGCGTTTTCGGCGTGGCCGCTCCTGCCGCGGGGCAGGGCACGGTCATCGCCGGCTTCAGTTCGGGTGAACTCATCGCCTATCGCTATGAGAACGGGCGCACGCTGTGGGCGGATGCGCTGGCGCGGACCAACATCTCGACCACCGTCGGTGCTCTGACAGACATCGATGCGGATCCGATCATCGATTCCGGGCGGGTGTATGCGCTGGGCCAGGGCGGGCGCATGGCTGCTTATGAGCTCGTCACCGGCCAACGCATATGGGAACTCAATCTCGCCGGGATTTCGACCCCGGCGCTTTCGGGTGACTGGATCTTCACCCTCACCGACGACGCGCGTCTTCTCGCCATCGCGCGGGCCAGCGGCAAGGTGAGGTGGATCGCCCAGCTTGCCCGCTATCGCGACGAGGAAGACAAGAAGGGGCCAATCTTCTGGCAGGGGCCGGTGCTGGCCGGTGATTCGCTGTGGACCGTCAATTCGCGCGGCGAGATATGGCGGGTCAGTCCCATCGACGGATCGACCAGCCTGTTCACTGACCTCAAGCAGCCGATCAGCCTGCCACCGGTTGTGGCGAATTCGGTGCTCTATGTGCTGGACGATAGCGGCCGGATCACCGCTTTCCGGTAAGCGCTATGGTCGCACCGCAGATGCTGGTTGCGACTTCATTGGTGCCGGGGGTGCGGTCGATCAGAAGCTCTGATCGTAAACTCGTCCGATGTCGCCGTTCCACTCGCCGTGGTAGAGGTCGAGCAGGCGTTGGGCGGGTACGATGCCGGTGGCGACGATCTCTTCAAGCGGCTCCAGAAAACCTGTCTCGTTGTCGCCGCTGGCGTTGAGCCTTGCGCGCGATGTCAGCCCCGCACGTGCGACCGGCAGGATTTCGCGCGCCAGATCGATGAGCTTGCGGCCGCCAGGTATCGGAGCCTCCAGCGCCAGCTTCGGCACCGCCTCGCGCAGTGCTTGCCGCTCCTCCATTGTCCAGCCGGCCACCAGTTCCCAGGCAGCATCAAGGGCGCCCTGATCGTAAAGCAGCCCGACCCAGAAGGCAGGCAAGGCACAGATCCGGTTCCAGGGTCCACCATCGGCACCACGCATTTCAAGGAAGCTCTTGAGGCGCACCTCGGGGAAGGCGGTTGAGAGGTGGTCGACCCAGTCGCTTGCGCGCGGGCGCTCGCCGGGAAGCGCCGGCAGTTCCCCCTTCAGGAAGTCGCGGAAGCTCTGTCCGGCCGCGTCGATGTACTTGCCTTCGCGGAAGACGAAATACATCGGTACGTCGAGCATATAGTCGGCGTATCGTTCGTATCCGAAGCTGTCCTCGAACACGAAGGGCAGCATGCCGGTACGATGCGGGTCGGTGTCGGACCAGATATGGCTACGATAGCTCAGAAAGCCGTTGGGCCTGCCCTCGGTGAACGGGCTGTTGGCGAACAGCGCGGTGGCGAGCGGCTGAAGTGCGAGGCTGGTGCGGAACTTGTGCGCCATATCCGCTTCGGATGAGTAGTCGAGGTTCACCTGGATCGTGCAAGTCCGCAGCATCATGTCGAGGCCAAGCGATCCAACACGCGGCATATGGCGCAGCATGATCTCGTAGCGGCCCTTGGGCATTATCGGCAGTTCGTCGCGCCGCTTGTCGGGCCACATTCCCAGCCCCAGGAAGCCGACCCCGAAGCGCTCGCCGATGGCCTTGACCTGTTGCAGGTGGCGGCCCGTCTCCGCACAGGTCTGGTGCAGGTTCTCCAGCGGCGCACCCGACAGTTCGAGCTGTCCCGCCGGCTCCAGGCTGACGGTGCCATCCGCACCGCGCATGGCGATCACCTGGCCGCCCTCCTCGACCGGCTCCCAGCCGAATTCGCGCAACGCCAGCAGGATGTCGCGGATGCCGCCCGTCTCGCAATAGGCGGGGGCGTGATGATCGGGACCGCGGAAGACGAGCTTCTCATGCTCGGTGCCTATCCGCCAGGCCGCCTCCGGCTTCTCGCCTGCGATCATGGGCGCGACAAGCTGGTCACGGCTTTCGATGATCGGATCGTCAGTGTTGGAGGCTTCGCGGGTGCTCATGTCGGTTGCGGTAGAAAACCGGTCACGGACGCGCCAGCGAATATTGCCAGTCGCCCGCGACCCCCATCCACAGCGCTGTGGCGGCGATGGCGGCTGTTTCGCCACGCAGTATTCGTGGGCCGAGCGTGATGGCGCGGGCTTGTGGCAGGGCGCGGATAGCGGCGCGCTCGGCTTCGTCGAAGCCGCCCTCGGGGCCGGTGAGGAGCGCCGCCTTCGTCGAGTCGCGGAATGCCTGGGCGGCCGGTTCGCCGCCAAGCTCATCGGCGAAGAACAGCGTCCTCCCGGTGGGCCAATCGCGTAGCAGCGCGTCAAGCTTCACAGGTTCATCCAGCACCGGCAGGGCGGTGCGGGCGCATTGCTCGGCGGCCTCGATCACGATGCTACGCGCCCTCTCGGTGTTGAGCTTGTCCGCCACGCAGCGCCGGGTCACCAGTGGGCGGACCGCCGCCACGCCCAGCTCGGTCGCCTTCTCGAGCACGATGTCGAAGCGGTCCTTCTTCAGCAGCGCGGGGCACAGCCAGAAATCGGGCACGCCCTCACGCTCGCGCAGGCGCTCGATGGGGTCGAGCGTGACATGCCGCTTGCCTGCCTCGATGACGGCGCAACCCCATTCCCCGGTCACGTTATCGCACAGGATCACGTCGCTTCCCTGCGTCACGCGCATCACCCGGTTCAGGTAATGAGCCTGGTTTCCCGTGACGACGACCGCAGCGCCCGCGGCGATCGTCGCGTCCACGAACAGGCGCGGTGCGCTCCGGGGTGGCCAGGCGGGCGTGGCGGGCATGGCGCTTCCCTATCGCATTTGCGGTGCGCAAGTCACCGCATCGGCGTCGGGCGCACGGCGCCAGTCGCTCAGCTGTCCGGCGATGCCGCGCAATGTGCTTGCCCCCTCATCCGTCGGGCGCGAAGTCTTGCATTGTCGGGCCGGGCAACGCAATCGCCGGCAGTGACCGACGAAGTTATCGTCCCTGACAGCGAGCATCGCGGCCTGGTGGCGCGGCTGCCCCAGTTCCCTCGCGATCTTGCCATGCTGGCGCGGTTCGACCGGCCCATCGGCTGGTGGCTGCTGTTCTGGCCTTGCGCCTGGGGTGTTTGGCTGAGTGGAGCGGGCGCCCAGGTTACGCTGGTCGCCTGGCTTCTGCTCGGTGCGATCGCGATGCGCGGGGCGGGCTGCGTGTACAACGACCTCGTCGACGCCGATCTCGACCGGCAAGTGGCGCGAACGGCGTCGCGCCCCGTGGCGAGCGGGCGGGTGTCCAGGGTGCAGGCGTGGGCATGGCTGCTGCTATTGTGCCTGGTGGGGCTCGTCGTGCTGCTGCAACTGCGGCTGGAAGCGCAGATCGTGGCGCTGGGAAGCCTGGCGCTGGTCGCCGCCTATCCGTTCATGAAGCGGATCACCTGGTGGCCGCAGGCGTGGTTGGGGCTGGTGTTCACCTGGGGCTTGCCGGTGGGCTGGACCGCGCTGCGCTCGGACCATTGGGAGGTGTTGGCGGCGATGTATGCCGGCGCTGTGTGCTGGGTAATAGGCTACGATACCATCTACGCGCTTCAGGATCGCAACGACGATGCGATGGTCGGCATCCGCTCCAGCGCATTGCGCATGGGGGAGCGCGTGCGCGGCGGGGTTGGCTTGTTCTACGCTTCGGCCGTGCTGTTGTGGGCGCTGGCCTTCTGGATGCTGCGACCGGACTGGATTGCGTTGCTCGCCTTGCTGCCCGCCGCGCTCCATATGCTCTGGCAGGTGGCGACGCTCGATCCGTCCGATGCGGCCAATCCGCTTGTCCGATTCCGCGCCAACCGCACCACCGGCGCGTTGGTGGCGATAGCGTGCTTCGTGGTGGGTAACGCCTAGGCGGCCGCGCGCCGTGCTTCGCGTTCGGTATCGGGCGCGTCGAGGAAGTCGCGCAGCATGGCCACGCTCTCTTCGGGGTGAGTCAGCAGGAAGAGGTGGCCGCCGTCGGGGAATATTTCGAGCCGCGCATTGGGGATCAGGCTCGCCAGGATGCGGCCGTTGATGACCGGCACGATCGTGTCGCGCTCGCCCATCATCACCAGCGTTTCCTTTGCCAGGAAGGGCAGGGCGGGCAGGCTGGTCCAGCCCAGCATGGCGAGCAGCTGGTAGACATATCCTCGCGGGCTCGGTGGTTTGAGACGGCCAATGTGCTGGGCCTTGGCGTCGGGATTCTTCGTGAGCCCGCCATAGAGGGTGGCGAAATGTTCGTTCATGAACTTCGCGTCCACGTAGCGGCGCGGGTCGCTCATCTTGCTGATGGCGGAGATATTGCCCGGCACCATCAGCATCCCCGGCGTGGTCGCCGCGAGTACGAGCCGGCGCGTGCGACCTGGATGCTGGAGGGCGAAATGCTGCGCCATCGCGCCGCCCCAGCTTACGCCCATCACGTCCGCGACATCGACGCCGAAGCGGTCGAGCACGCGACTTGCCGTCCAGGCCATTGTGAAGGGGTTGTAGGGGATCGTCGGGTCGGGGCTTTCGCCGGTGCCCGGCATGTCGAACATGATGAAGCCACGCTCGGTCAGCTTCTCAGCAAGTGGGGAGACTGCCTCGATATTGGCGCCGATGCCGTTGAAGAACAGGATCGGCGGGTGGTCGCTCGGTTTGTCCAGGCGCCAGCGGGCCACGCGCAGGGTGCGGCCGCTCACCTCTTCGAGCGAGATGTCACAGGTCATGGGTTCGTCCTTCGAGGCGGTCATTTGCACGCTTCCATGACATAGGTGCCGGGGGCGTGGTCCAGCGGGGGATGCGTCTTGTCCCCCAATGATGCAGGCGCCTTCTTGTTTGCGCCCGACCGTGCCTGCAGCCATTCGACCCAGAACGGCCACCAGCTCCCGGCAATCTCCTCGGTACCCTTGAGCCATTCGTCGGCTGTGGGCGGCAGCTTTCCCTTGCCCTTCTGGACATAATACTTTGCCTTGGGATTTCCCGGCGGATTGAGGATCGCCTGCATGTGACCCGACTGACTGAGGACGTAGGTCACATCCTTCGAGCCGAAGAGCTGGGTGGAACGGTATGTCGCTTTCCAGGGCGTGATGTGGTCGGTCACCCCGCCCAGCACGAACAGGTCGCTCGTTACCCTGGAAAGGTCGATCCTGTGTCCCGCCATCTCGACTTCGCCCTTTTTCGTGAAGGCGAGGGTTTCGAAAAGGGTCAGGAAATCGCCCATCAGGCTAGCGGAAAGATTGGTCGCATCCGCGTTCCAGAACAGCACGTCGAAGGCGGGGGGATCCTCGCCCATCAGATAGTTGTTGACGACATAGTTCCAGATAAGATCGTTCGGCCGCAGCCAGGCGAAGCCGCGCGACAAGTCGTCACCCTTGATGATACCCGCCTTGTCAGCGCGCCGGCGGGCAAGCGCGAGGCCGTTTTCCGAGATCAGGCTGCCGGCTTCGCTGTCCGTCTGCATCGGGTGGAGGACGCAGACCATGATCGTAAGCGCGCCGAGCTGCGTGCTCCGTTCGGCCGCGAGCTGGCTGGCCAGCACCGCCGCGGTTTGCCCGCCAGAACATCCGGCCGAGACGTTCACGGTCTTGCTGCCCGTGATCGCGCCGACCGCGTCCATCGCCTCGCGGCAGGAACGGACATAGTCGGCCATTCCCCAACCACCCTGCTCCTTCGAGGGGTTCCTCCAGCTGATGACGAAGGTCTGTATGCCGTGATCGAGCTGGTACTTCACCACCGATTTCTCCGGCGAGAGATCGTTGATGTACATTTTGTTGATCTGCGGCGGGACGGTGAGCTGCGGAACCGAATATACCTCGGCGGTGGTCGGGGCGTAATGGATCAGTTCCATCATCTCCGTCCTCAACACCACGGCGCCCTTGCTCGTTGCGACGTTCCCGCCGATCTTGAAGGGGCGCTTGTCGACCTGGCTGACCATGCCCTTGTTGTGGACCATGTCGCTGTAGGCGTTCCTGAGCCCTTTCATCAGGCTGAGCCCGCCGCTGTCGATCAGGCGCTTCTGCGCCGTGGGGTTGCCGGCGAGCGTGTTGGTCGGGGCCAGGGAATCGATGATGATCTGCGAAACGAAACGAGCGCGATCCCTTTCGAGATCGTCGAGGTCCAACTCCTCGAGCCACTTTGCGGCACCCTTCTGAACCGCGAGATAGTACTGCATCCCGGCGCGCATGAATGGGTTGTATTGCCAGGCAGGGTCTCGGAAGCGCTTGTCCTTGGCGTCGGGCGCCAGTTCGGATCGGCCGGTCATGATCTTGAGCATTTCGCCGCCCATGTCCTGACCGTACCGCATGAGCCGCCCCGGATCGCTGCCGGATTCGCGCAGTAGCACCGCTACCGCGCCGAATATGTCTTCCCGCGTCAGTCCGATCAGCGGACCCAGCGCGCTGGTATTCTGGGCAGCTTCATCCTCCAGCCTGGCCATGCATCTCTCCCGATCCGCCCTAGTTTTGCCGGGCGGCTATCATCGCTGCGATATCGACGAATTTCTCGCGTGGCGAGCCTTCGCGCGCGGCCGCAATCTCGGCGGCCTCGATACGGCGCCAATCGCTGAAGGTCACAACGTCCAGTCCGCGCTTGGCGGCCAAGGCATCGAAGCCGGCCCGGCCCTGTTTCCCGCGGTCGGCCACGACTTCGGCGGCGATGCGCTCGACGACACCGAAGCCGTCGGGGCGGTTGGTTCCTATTGTCCCCGATGGGCCTCGCCGCGCCCAGCCGACGCAGTAGAGTCCCGGAAGGATGAAGCCACCCTCGTTGGCAAATCGGCCCTCCCGCTCCTCGAAGGGGACGCCTGCAATCGGGCTGCTTCGATAACCGATGCAGCTTATCACCAGGCTCGCCGGCACTGTGTAGCAGGCACCTGTCCCCACAGCCCGCCCGGCCTTCACCTCGGTGCGCTCGACCTCCACCGCAGTCACTCGGCCGCCTTCGCCCAGCAACCGGTGCGGGCTTGCGAAGAAGTCAAAGGCGATGGTGACCGGCTTGCCACCGTCCGGCTGCGCGGCGGCAAAGTCGCGCAGCAGCGTCACGGATTTGCGCAGACCTGGTTCGAGAAGCGCGTCGTCCGCGAGGGGAGGCAGGTCGGCCGGATCTACTTCCGGTGCGGCGCGATCCAGCTTGCCCAGTTCACCCAGCTCCTTGGGTGTCATCATGATCTGGTGGGGGCCGCGCCTTCCCAGGATCGTGATCCGTTCGATGCCGCTGGCGAGCAATTGCTGGAGCGCGTGGCTGACGATGTCCGACCCGGTGAACTCCGCCTCCGTCTTGGCGAGGATGCGCCCCACGTCGAGCGCGACATTGCCCATTCCGATCACGACCGCGTGACGACCGCCAAGATCGGGATCGAGGGAAGCGAACTCGGGATGACCGTTGTACCAGCCCACGAACGCCGCGCTGCCGAACACATTGCCGAGCTCCGCTCCCTCGATTTCGAGCGGGCGGTCGTGGGGCGCGCCGGTGGCCAGGATCACCGCGTCATAGAGCGACCTCAGCTCCTCTATGGAGACGTCTTCGCCGACCAGGACATTTCCCGCGAAACGCACGTTTTCGTTGAGCGCTGTCGCCTCGTAACGACGGGCGACCAGCTTTATCGATTGGTGATCGGGCGCGACGCCGGTGCGGATCAGGCCATACGGGACCGGCAGGCGGTCGAAAACATCGACCCGCGCATCATCGCCCCATTGCTTCAACGCCGCTTCCGCCGCGTAGTAGCCCGCCGGACCGGAGCCGACGATCGCGATCTGCGCCATCACTTTCTCTCCCCCGGCAGAGCCCCTTCCTCCCCGGCATGGCGATTCATGCGCGCCTGTCGGACGCGGCGCAAGTCCCACGCCGGACGTGATGCGAACGACCGGTTATGCTTTCCGCAACCCTTTGGAGCTACGGGAAATCCCTGATTGCGACTTCCGTCGCGATGAACCGGGAGTAGACGCTTTGGGACTGTTCGCGCGGGTAGGAGTGGAAGATGGGCGATCGGTCGCCAGCGCGTCTCCACGCTTCGGCTCAGCGCAACGCATCGAACTGCTCGACAGCTTTGAGGCGGCAGGTCTCGGGTGCTTCTGGGCAACCGACGACGCAGGAAGGGTAGTCTACCTCTCCGAATCCGCCGTGCGGAGCCTTGGCCTCACCAGCGAAGATTTCGTGGGCCGGCAACTGAGCGAGATATTCGCTTGCGAGGGCAGCGGGGGGCCCGGCGGAACCGAACGGCCGCTCAGCTTCCTGCTCTCGGCGCGCAACACGATTAGCGGTTTGGCCGTAAGTGTTGCCGGCGCGCGCCATGAAACCTGGTGGGAAATCTCGGGCAAGCCTCAACTCGATGCGAAGGGGCGCTTCACCGGTTATCGCGGCAGCGCCAAGGACATCACCGTGGCGCGCGAACGGCAGCAGCAGGCAGAGACTATGGCTCGCTGCGATTCATTGACCGGGCTCGCCAATCGTCATTTCATGGAGGGCCAGCTCAACCGGACGCTGGACGCCTACCGGAGCGCCAAGCGCTCCTGTGCTTTGATGATGCTCGACCTCGACCGCTTCAAGCAAGTCAACGACACGCTTGGCCACCCGGCAGGCGACGAGCTTCTCAAGCAGGTCGCGGGTCGGCTCGCTACCGTGATCGCCAAGCAGGGGACGATCGGCCGGCTCGGCGGCGACGAGTTCCTCGTGATGCTCCCGGACAAGGATGACCGCGGCGAGCTGGGGGAATTGGCGCAGCGCGTTATCCAGATGATATCACAGCCCTATTCGCTGAGCGGCTCGCGCGCGATCATCGGCACCTCGATCGGCATCGCCACGGCACCCTATGACGGTCTCGACGCTGAATCGCTGACGAGCGCGGCCGATCTGGCACTCTACGCCGCCAAGGGCGGTGGCCGAGGGCAGTTCCGCTTCTTCGCGAGCGATCTCAAAGACGGGGCCAATATGCGACGCCGGATCGAGGAGGATCTGCGCGATGCTTTGGCAAGCGGTGCGCTCGAGATGCATTACCAGCCGATCGTCGCCAGTTCCACCAACCGGGCCACCTGCATGGAGGCCTTGCTGCGGTGGAACCATGCCGAGCGCGGTTTCGTCGCGCCGTCGATTTTCGTGCCGGTGGCGGAGGAGATGGGCCTTATCCGCGAGATCGGTTCCTTCGTTCTCCAGCGGTGCTGCGAGGACGCGATGAACTGGCCGCTGCCGCTGCGCGTCGCGGTGAATGTGTCGGCAGCGCAGTTCGCGCGCGATGATTTCCCCGCTCAGGTGGCGCAGGTGCTGAAGCAGTCGCGTCTCGATCCAGAGCGGCTGGAGCTGGAGATCACCGAGAGCGTGTTCGTTGGAGACACCGATCGCACCCAGCGCGTCTTCGAGGAGCTCAAGGCGCTGGGAGTTCGTCTGGCGCTCGACGATTTCGGCACCGGCTATTCCTCGCTTAGCTATCTCCAGCGGGCGCCCTTCGACAAGATCAAGATCGATCGCAGCTTCGTGCAGGGAGCGACCGACGCCGGCAACAACAACTCCGAGATTCTCAGCGCGATCGTCACGCTCGCCGAGGCGCTGCATATGGAGACGGTGGCCGAAGGCGTCGAAACCCTCGATGAGCTCAAGCTCGTCAAGGAGCGCGGGGCGAGCCATGTGCAGGGATACATCTTCTCCGCCGCGCTTACCCAAGAGGAGGTCGTGGCGCGGCTCGCGGCGGAGGCGCTCGAGTTCGAGGCCAAAGGGCCGGCTCGTTTCCGCGCGGAACGGCGCACTCTGTTCCGGCGCATCGGCGTCATTCACGATGACTTCCGCTACAATGCCGTGCTTCGCAACTTGTCGAAGAGCGGCGCGATGATCGAAGGATTGCTGAACGTTCCGGTAGGGACCGAGCTCGTCCTGGATCTGGGGGGCGGCCAGCTCGCCGTCTGCACTGCGCGCCGGTCGAAAGCGGCCACGCTTGGCGTGGAATTCGAAAGCCAGCTGGTCAGTGATGGCGCGGACGGGCTTTGCACGCGACACCGGGTGTCCCCCTATGCCATCGAAGCTGCCGGCCGGCCTCTCGCACCGCTGCCGATGGATGCCTATGCCATGCTGGCGGGGAAATCCTCCAGCATGCCCTGCTTTGCCGAGGTCGTGATGAACGATACGCTCAAGGGCGATCCTTCGACCAGCTATGAATACCGCTATCGGTGAGGTCCGGCACGCGCCGTGTTAGGTCAAAACTAACCATTCGACGCTAGGCAGGCGGGACGTCAGACTGCAGTCAGCGACAGGTGCGCGAACATGGGGGCGATGCCCTTCTCCGATCTCTTCAGAACCCGTCGATCGCCCCAGTTCTCGGGTGTCGCGGTTTCCGAGGATGTTCTCACGGCAAACCCCGTGAGCCAGAGCGAGAAGCTCGCCGTGGTCGCTGATCTGGAGCGCGCCGGGGTTAGCTGGTTCTGGGCCACCGACGCTGCGGGGCGGATCACATATCTGAGCGACGAGGTGATCGCGGCTTGCGGGGTGGACGGTTCCAGGCCCGGCAACATCGCGTTGCAAACGCTGCTGGTTCCGGTCCGCGGCGAGGGTGAGGGGCGCTCGCTGGGGTTGAAGCTGGGGTCGCACAAGCCCTTCGCCAACTTCCTGGTCGAGACGGCGGGGTCAGATCCAACGCGGCAGCTCGTCATGCGCCTCAGCGGGCGCGCGATGTTCGATGCGGCGGGTGCATTCAACGGTTTCCGCGGTGCGGCCATCGATGTGACCGAGGAGCACCGCATCGAAGAGGAAGCTTCGCGGCTGGCGTTATTCGACTCGCTCACCGGGCTCTCGAACCGCTATCGCATCGGCCAGCGGATCGACGCGACGCTTGCGGCTTTCCGGGCTTCCAAGCGGACTTGCACGCTGTTCATGCTCGACCTCGACCGCTTCAAGCAGGTCAACGACACGCTAGGCCACGGAGCGGGCGATCAGCTTCTCCAGCAGGTTGCCGAGCGGCTTCGCGGGGCTGTGGGATCGCGGGGCGAGATCGGGCGGATCGGTGGCGACGAGTTCCAGGTCCTGGTGCCCGATGTCGACGACCGCGGCGAGCTCGGCGAGCTGGCCAAGAAGATCATAGCCATGCTTTCGCAGCCTTATTCGGTGGCCGAGGGGCGTTGCACCATCGGCTGTTCGGTCGGGATCGCGATCGCGCCCTACGATGGCGTCGATCGTGAAGAGCTGATGCGCGCGGCCGATTTGGCGCTCTATGCCTCGAAGAACGGCGGACGCGGGCAGTTCCGGTTCTACGCCGCCGATCTGGAGCATGAGGACAATCTGCGGCGTCGCATGGAGAGCGACCTTGCAGAAGCCATCGAGGCCGGCGATTTCACGCTCGCATACGAGCCCACCGTGGCGCTGGACGGCCACCGCGTAGTGGCGCTGGAGGCGCGCTATTGCTGGGAGGACGAGGAGCGCGGCCGCGTCGCGCCCGAAAGCTTCCTGCCGGTCGCCGAAGGAAGCCGCCTGATCGTGCCGATCGGTGAGTGGGCGCTGCGCCGCGCCTGCCTCGACGCGCGAGAATGGCCGGCATCGGTGCGTGTGGCATTGCCCGTCTCCCCGGTCCAGTTCTTCACCAACGGCTTCGTCGATCAGGTCGCCGCGGTGCTCGAAGAGACCGAACTCGATCCGGCGCGGCTCGAGCTTCAGCTCGCCGAGGCGGTGATCCAAGGCGATGGAGCGGTGGTGGACAAGGCGCTGGCGGCGCTGTTCAAGCTCGGGGTTCGCCTCACCCTCGACCATTTCGGCGGCGGCTTCACCTCGCTGTCGTACCTGCGCCGTGCGCCGTTCAGCGCGCTGCGCATCGCGCCCACGTTCTTCGAGCCGACCGTGGGCGACGATCTGGGTGACATGCAGATGATCGCCGCGATCATCCAGCTTGCCGGCACGCTCGGAATGGAGACATCGGCAAGTGGCATTCACGCGATGGCTCTGCTCGAAAAGCTGAAGGATGCCGGCGTGGATTCGATCCAGGGTTACGTCTTCTCGGAGGCCATGAGCGCCGACGCCGTCGAATCCGCCCTGGCGCGGGGCGAATGGACCATCGCGCCGACGGATGCCGGCAGCCAGCGCGCGAGCCGCCGCACGGTGTTCCGCAAGATCGGGCTGATCCACACCGATTGCTATTACGAGGTCACGCTGCGTAATCTTTCTCGATCGGGGGCGATGATCCAGGGGCTCGAGGATGTGCCGGTGGGCACCCAGTTCGTGCTCGACTTCGGCGGCGGCCAGCTAGCCATCGCCACCGTCAAGCGGGTGATGGACGATACCCAGGGCGTCGAATTCGAGCAGGAGCTGGTCGATGATGGTGCTGGTGGGCTGGTGACGCGAGGACGCGTCAGCCCCTATGCGTTGGCAGCCGCCGGGCTGCCGCTGCAATCGCTTGGCGCCGGCAAGGTTGCGGGCGCGCCCGATGCCGGCGGCGGCCTGCGCCGCTTCAAGCTGTCCGCCAACGCACCCAAGCAGGTTGCCACCGCCTGAGTCTGCTTGGACAAGCGAGCCGATGCCGCTAAGGCGGCGCGCTTCTCCAACTTCCCCGGCCACCGATGACCGACCTAAAAAAAATACGCAATTTTAGTATCATAGCTCATATCGACCACGGCAAATCGACCCTGGCGGATCGGCTGATTCAGGCGACGGGAGGGTTGTCTGATCGCGAGATGTCCGAACAAGTGCTCGACAATATGGATATTGAGCGCGAGCGGGGGATCACCATCAAGGCGCAGACTGTGCGTCTTGCATACACCGCGCGCGATGGTGAGACGTATGAGCTCAACCTCATGGACACGCCGGGGCACGTCGATTTCGCCTATGAGGTCAGCCGCAGCCTCGCCGCCTGCGAGGGTGCCCTGCTCGTCGTCGATGCCGCGCAGGGGGTTGAGGCACAGACGCTCGCCAATGTCTACCAGTCGATCGAGCACGACCACGAGATCGTCCCCGTCATCAACAAGATTGACCTTCCCGCCGCCGAGCCGGAGAAAGTGCGCGCGGAGATCGAGGACATCATCGGCATCGACGCCAGCGAGGCCGTCCTCACCAGCGCCAAATCCGGCATCGGCATCGAGGATGTGCTGGAGGCGGTGGTCGCCAGGATCCCGCCCCCGCAGGGCGACCGCGCCGCCCCCCTCAAGGCCAGCCTCGTCGACAGCTGGTACGATCCCTACCTCGGCGTCGTCATCCTGGTGCGCGTGATCGACGGGGTCATCCGCAAGGGCCTCCACGTCAAGTTCATGCAGGGCGGCACCGACCATCTGGTGGACCGCGTCGGCGCCTTCACCCCCAAGCGCATCGACCTGCCCGAGATCGCGGCGGGCGAGATCGGCTTCATCACCGCGCAGATCAAGGAGGTGGAGCAGGCCCGCGTCGGCGACACCATCACCACGGTCAAGGGCGGCGCGAAGGAGGCGCTGCCGGGCTACAAGGAAGTCCAGCCGGTGGTGTTCTGCGGCCTCTTCCCGGTCGACGCCGCCGATTTCGAGAAGCTGCGCGAGAGCATCGGCAAGCTGCGCCTCAACGACGCCAGCTTCTCCTTCGAGATGGAGAGCAGCGCCGCGCTGGGCTTCGGCTTCCGCGCCGGCTTCCTCGGCCTCCTCCACCTGGAAATCATCCAGGAACGCCTCAGCCGCGAATACGATCTCGACCTCATCACCACCGCCCCCAGCGTCGAATACCGCCTCCAGCTCTCCAAGAGCCGGACCGACGATGCGCGCGAGATGATGCTCCACAACCCCGCCGACTGGCCCGACCAGAACCGGATCGACAGCGTGGAGGAGCCGTGGATCAAGGCGACGATCTACACGCCCGACGAATACCTCGGCCCCATCCTCAAGCTGTGCCAGGACCGGCGCGGCATCCAGACCGGGCTCACCTATGTGGGGGGCCGCGCGCAGGTAAGCTACGAGCTGCCGCTGAACGAGGTGGTGTTCGACTTCTACGATAGGCTGAAGAGCATCAGCCGCGGCTACGCCAGCTTCGATTACGAGCCGATCGGGCTTCGTGAAGGCGACCTCGTCAAGATGAGCATCCTCGTCAACAACGAGCCGGTCGACGCGCTGAGCCTGATCGTCCACCGCGCCAACGCCGAGGCGCGCGGCCGCGGCATGTGCGAGCGCCTCAAGGACCTCATCCCGCGCCACCTCTTCAAGATCCCGATCCAGGCCGCGATCGGCGGCAAGGTGATCGCCCGCGAAACCATCGCCGCGCTGAGGAAGGACGTGACGGCGAAATGCTACGGCGGCGACATAACGCGCAAGAAGAAGCTGCTGGAGAAGCAGAAGAAGGGCAAGGCGCGGATGCGGGAGTATGGGAACGTGAGCATCCCGCAGGAGGCGTTTATTGCGGCGCTGCGGATGGGGGAGGAGTGACGACCGGCCGTCAGGCCAGCGGGAGTAGCGGCCGACCTCGGCGCGAAGCGCAGAGGATCGACGTCACGGGCCATCGGAGCGGGGCCGCAGGCCACGCGTAGCCGGGCCGTGGCGGCGAAGGCGCTTTGCAAGTCGAGCACGAGGGCAGCCCACCGTCGAGGTCGGCGGCCATTGACGACATAATTGTGAATAAATCTGCGACCTCGCGAGCACGCCGACTGGCAGAGGCGAGACATTGAGCGCAGCACAAGGGCCTAGCAGTCGGAAGAACTAGGGTGTGATGCCTCCTTGCCAATCACTCCAAAAACTAGGTATACCAGTTGCGCTTACGCGGTTGAGCATCTTTTGCTCGGTCCGGCGTTTCGTCCGGACCTCATATGATTGGCTGGTTTTATGGCACCGAAAGACAGCGCTGCGCTGTTTGCCGGTCGCTTCGACCGGCCGCTACGCTAAACAGCGCAGCGCTGTCTTTCGGTGCTTAGGTAAGCTCCCTTGATCAACGAGTTTGCGGACGCGATTGATCTGAAGGCCGTGCATGTCGTCGCGCCTACGGATTTCGTGTTCCTGTGTGGCGGGCAAGACAGCCCCATCGACGAACCGCAGCCAAAGTCCCTGAGGGATGCGTTCTATAAAATCTCTGATTTCGCGCCGTTAGGAAAGACGGATGTCAAGCGTGCCGAGGACGTGTCGGCCTTTCATATCCTGAAATCAGGCTACGACGACATTCTCTCATTTGAGACCGATTTTGGCCAACTGGCTAAACTTACGCTCCTTTTTTCAGAAAGCCACGGAAGCTCTGCGGAGCTTGGGGCATTTTGCCTCGTCTCTGAGATTGCCAGAAGGATGCTCGTCGTAGTCCGCAGTAAACATTATGAGGAATCCTCATTCATCAAGTTCGGAGCAATTGAGCTCATGAAAACGACATACGGTGAATTTAGTCACTTCGTAATCGACGATACAGACCTTGCTCTAAAAGCGGGCTCCCCAACCCCCGATACGGTCGCAGCACTCAAG
This sequence comes from Altererythrobacter sp., assembly GCA_016793865.1. Classification (GTDB taxonomy): domain Bacteria; phylum Pseudomonadota; class Alphaproteobacteria; order Sphingomonadales; family Sphingomonadaceae; genus Qipengyuania. The sequence continues at coordinate 21,660 of JAEULJ010000003.1, read as the reverse complement.
GCTTTGATGCAAGACCCCATTGAGAGGCGACTTTCAGAAATCGAAAATCCAACCACCTTTGATCGTAACAAGGCAGGACACGTCACAAAGCTTGTTGTCGGATTGGTGCAGGAGTTTGGAGCGCTCACAGAGGAAGAGGTCACTACTCTCCTCGTGCTTTTCGACATTGATCTAAACGTCCCACAGCTGCGCCGCTATCTCCTGTGTGCCGAAGTTGCCGACTGGGTGATGCTAAAGAGAAAGGGATTTCGCAACTATGCTGTGGCGCGAAATTTACCTCGAGATGCGGCGAATTTTCGATTTCTCCCCGGGACATTAGACCGCACCGCAACCAGGCGCCGGGCCGATCGACGCGCTACGATAAAAGCGCAAGATAAAGAACGCTTTTCGGTGATACTCGACGGAATCGGAGGAGCGAATGTCTGATTTGATCGCTCTCTTTGTACACGAAACTGGCCTAGGCGAGCATGACATTCGCAAGATCGTCGCGACTGCTCCGGCGAGATACAAGACTTACGCCATCAAGAAGCGAAATGGGATCGATCGGCGAATTATCTCCCAACCGGCCCGAGAGCTTAAGCTATTGCAAAGGACACTCATAGACGCCGTTCTGAAAAACTTGCCCGTTCATCGTTCTGCTACCGCGTATCGCACTGGCATGTCTATCATCGACAATGTCAGGCCTCATATCAACTCGGGTGCGATTCTAAAGCTTGATTTTTCAGACTTCTTCCCGTCTTTGCGGGAGTCAGATTGGCGTGAGTATTGTGTTAGGAATGAGATTTTTCGTAGCGAAGAGGACATTGAGGTAAGTGGATTGGTCCTTTTCAAGAAGGAGCGGCAACGGCGGGAGTTGAGACTATCAATCGGAGCTCCGTCGTCACCTATTGTATCGAATATTCTCATGTTTGATATTGATTCCGAAATTGAATCCAAGATTGTTTCAGAAGAAGTCGTCTACACACGATATGCCGATGACATGACCTTCTCAGCAAGGCGGACAGGGTTCCTGAACAAGGTCGAGAAGAATGTGCGAGAAATTTTACGGGGCTCTCAAAGCCTCCGACTTCAGCTTAATGATGACAAAACGGTGTATGCGACAAAGAAGTATAAGAGGCAGGTCACCGGTTTAATCATCACAAATGATGCTACAGTTTCGGTTGGTCGGGAGCGTAAGCGTAACCTAATGGCGGCGATTCATGCAGCTCTAAGCGGAAAATTAAGTGGGGATCAGGTGCGAGAAACGCTAGGAATGGTGTCGTTCGTTATATCGGTGGAGCCCGATTTCAAAAAACGGATTGAGCGAAAGAACGGCGAGGACGCGCTGGCCTTGCTGAGCAAATTGGCGAGCACAAAAGGAACGTAGTTTTACTCCAAATCCCACCACCTCACCTTCTCCTCATCAAACTCCGCCTCCCGGTCCTCCTCAGTCACCACCGGCTCGATGTCCTCGAGCGGGCCAAGCGCCTTGAAGGCGTCCTCCTCGCGCACCGCGATGAACTCGACGCCGGTCTGGTGTTCCGCCGGGCCGTCCTCCTCGGCCCGTTTGCGCTGCGCGGCTTCCAGCAGCATGGCCTGCATTGCCTCGATCTCGGGCAGGGTCATGGCGACGGGGTCGAACTGCGCGACCAGCGCGGCGTTGTGGGCGTCCTTCTGGCGCTGGCTGACCGCGGGGCCGGTGAGTGTTTCGGTGATACGGGTAGGGAGGGGGCTGGTGGCTCCGCTGCCCCCTCCCCCAACCCCCTCCCGCGAGGGGAGGGGGCTAAGCTGCTTGCTGCGCTCTCCCCCGTCCGAAACTCCGCTGCCACCATGCAGCCTCGGGGCGTCGGGGTCGAAATAGGTCGCGGCCATGCGGCGGCCGTATTCGTCCTTCGCGTTCATGCGCAGCGCGAACATCAGCAGCCGGTCGTTCTTCACGCGCTTGAATCCCTTGAGCTTGCCGCCGACGAAGACGGGGTGGAGCTGGCCCTCCAGCGCGCGTTCGAACACCTCGTCCTTCAGCCGCTGGACGCCGAGGTTGAGCGCGGCTTCCCACGCGGCGCGGAAAGCATCCGAGCCCGCCTGCCGCCGCAGCCAATAGGCGCCCTCCGGGCTCATGTTCACATAGCGCGCGGCGTGGCTGACGCAGCCGGTATCGGCCAGCGCACCGATGAAGGCGCGTTGCCGCTCGGGCGTCCATCCGTCGTGGCGAAACTTGCGCGGGACGGGCTCGAAGGCGGGGATCGCCGCGTTCCGGGGCAGAGGGGGCGGCGAGCCCTTGCGGCCGTTCTTCGAGCCGTGAGGGGCGCGAGGCTTCTTCGTTCCCGCACCGGCCTCCTTCGGTGCGGTGTGGTCGCTCCGCTGGGCTGCGGGCGCGTTGTCGTGGGCGGCGGCGGGGCCTCGCGGCGCCCGGTGCCGAATCGAATCGGAGTTCTCTTTTTGTTCCATCCAACAGCATGGATCACAAACCGGGGGGTGTAGGAAAGTGTTTTCTTTTAGCCGAGCGCGGTCAGCACCTGGTCGGGCGGGCGGTGGCCGTCGGCCCAGGCCTTGATGTTGGCGATCACCTTGTGGCCGGAATCGCCGCGCCCCTCGCGCGTGGCGCTGCCGATGTGGGGCAGGGTCATCACATTGGGGATGGCCAGCAGTCGCGGATCGACCGCCGGCTCCTGCGGATAGACGTCGAGCCCGGCGCCGCCCAGCCGGCCGTCCTCCAGCGCGGCGATCAGCGCCTCTTGGTCCACCAGATCGCCGCGCGCGGTGTTGATGAGGCAGGCGCCCGGCTTCATCAGCGCGATCCGCCGCGCGTCGATCATGTGGCGATTGTCGGCGCTGGCGGGGGCGTGGAGGGTGAGGATGTCGGCCTCCGCCACCAGCGCATCGAGCGTGTCGACATGGCGCGCGCGCAGCACCTGCTCGGCGGCGAGGGGCAGGCGTCGGCGGTTGTGATAGGCGATCTGGAGGCCGAAGGCGTGGGCGCGGCTCGCCACGGCTTGGCCGATCCGGCCCATGCCCACGATGCCCAGCGTCTTGCCCGCCAGCTTCACGCCGAGCAGCGCGGTGGGCGTCCACCCGGTCCAGGCGCCGCGCCGCACCAGCGCGATCCCCTCGCGCACGCGGCGCGGCAGGCCGATGATCATCTCCATCGCGATATCGGCGGTGTCGTCGGTGAAGACGCCCGGCGTGTTGGCGACCATGATCCCGCGCGCGGCGGCGGCGGCGAGGTCGATATGATCGGTCCCCGCGCCGAAGCTGGCGATGAGGCGCAGGTCGGGGCCGGCGGCCGCGATGAGCTCCGCGTCGATCCGGTCAGTGACGGTGGGAACCAGCACGTCGCAAGCCTGCATGGCCGCCGCCAGCTCCTCGCGTGCAAGCGGCCGGTCGGCGGTGTTGAGCGTGGTCTCGAACAGCGCGGACAGCCGCTCCTCCACTTCGGGGAGAAGGTGGCGGGTCACGAAGACGCGCGGGGCGCGGCCGAGCGGCTGGGCGAGGGCGGGCATGGCAATGCGCTAGGATGCCGGGGCGGCGGCGGTCAAGCGGCGCGCGCCTTCATCGCCGCGCGCACCCGTCGTGCGCACCGGTAATGATCTGGCGGGCGGCGTTCCCTGCTGGCACGACCCGGGCCGCCATGTTGCCAGCGGGTGAGCGAACCGTTAACCCAAGCGCCCTGAAATGCGTCGTCTGGGTCCCATCATTCTTCTCGGCCTCCTGGCCGCAGCTCCGCTCGGCGCGCAGGACCGGGAGGTGCCCTACTGGGCCACCATCCGCGACAGCGCCAGCGAACTCAACATGCGCGTGGGGCCGAGTGCGGACTACCCGGTCTCGTGGGTATACAAGCGCCCTGGCCTGCCGGTGAAGGTGCTGCGCGTTCACGAGAGCTGGCGGCTGGTGCAGGATCCGTCCGGCACCAAGGGATGGGTGGCATCGCGGCTGTTGAGCCCCGATCGCGGCGCGATCGTGACCGGCGGGCGCCCGGTGGCGATGCGTAGCGGGGCAAGCGCGAGCGCTTCGGTACGATGGTTCGTCGCCGCAGGCGTGGTCGGCAAGCTGGGCGCCTGCGTGGGTGGCTGGTGCCGCTTCACGGTCGGCGTGCAGGATGGCTGGGTCGCGCAATCCCGGCTCTGGGGCGCGAGCGAGTTCTGAGGCTCGCTCGCGTCCATTGTCGAGATTATGCGACCTTACGCACGGTCATCGTGATGCCGTTTGCCATCGTGCCGGTGAAGTTGCCTTCCGCATCGGGTTGCGTGAAGGTGTAACAGCGCTTCTCGCCATTGCTGCCGCCCGACAGGCACACTTGGCCATTCTCGTTGGCCCAAGTGCCGGTTTCGGTTTCACCACCGGTGACGGCGTTTGAAAAGGTGCCGTCAGCCGCTACCGTATTTACCCCAGCCCTACCGTCGCTACGCGAATACTCGTAGGTTCCGGCCTCAAGCGGCCAGGACGCGGCCTGAGCCGGGGCAGCCGGTTCGGCTGCGGTTTTCGCCTCACCGGCGGTCGATTCAGGCGCGGTTTTCGGCTGATCGCAAGCGGCGATCGCGGCCACTATGGCCAGCAAGATAAGTGGTTTCATCAAGGTCACTCCCCACCGCGCGACCCGGACGCTCCGCTTATCACACTCCAGGGACGAGTCCCAGCGGAAACTAGGCCTGCACCAGCTCCACCGCCACAGCCGTCGCCTCGCCGCCGCCGATGCAGAGCGATGCGACGCCGCGCTTCAGGCCCTTCTGTTTCAGCGCGTTGAGCAGGGTCACGATGATGCGGGTGCCGCTTGCGCCGATCGGGTGGCCCAGCGCGGTAGCGCCGCCGTGGACGTTGACCTTGTCGTGCGGGATGCCCAGGTCCTTCATCGCGAACATGGCCACGCAGGCGAAGGCCTCGTTCACCTCGAACAGGTCGACGTCGCCCACGCTCCAGCCGGCCTTGTCGAGCACCTTGGTGATCGCGCCGACTGGGGCAACGGTGAAATCCTTCGGCTCCTGAGCGTGCGCGGCCATGGCGACGATCCTTGCCACCGGCGTCGCGCCCTTCGCTTTCGCGGTGCTCTCGCGGCTGAGGACCACGGCGGCGGCGCCGTCGCTGATCGAGCTGGAGGAGGCGGCGGTGATGGTGCCGTCCTTGGCGAAGGCGGCACGCAGCTCGCGGATTTTGTCGGGATTGCCCTTCGGCGGCTGCTCGTCGGAATCCACCGTCACGTCGCCCTTGCGGGTCTTGACCGTGACCGCGACCACCTCGTCGGCGAACGCGCCGGACTTGATCGCCTCATTGGCGCGGCGCAGCGATTCCACGGAGTAATCATCCATGTTCTCACGAGTGAGCTGGTATTCGTTGGCGGTGTCCTGCGCGAAGGTGCCCATCGCGCGGCCCGCGTCATAAGCGTCCTCCAGCCCGTCGAGGAACATATGGTCATAGGCGGTGTCATGCCCGATGCGCGCGCCGCCGCGGTGCTTCTTGAGCAGATAGGGCGCGTTGGTCATGCTCTCCATGCCGCCGGCGATGGCCACGTCGAGGCTTCCGGCGGCCAGTGCTTCGGATGCCATGATGACCGTCTGCATCCCGGAACCGCAGACCTTGTTCACCGTGGTCGCCTGCACCGATTTGGGCAGACCGGCCTTGAGCGCCGCCTGGCGGGCAGGAGCCTGGCCGAGCCCGGCCGGGAGCACGCAGCCCATATAGATCCGCTCGATATCCTCGCCGGAGACGCCGGAACGCTCCACCGCCGCCTTGACCGCCGTCGCACCCAGATCGGTTGCGGAAACCTCCGCCAGCGCGCCCTGCATCCCGCCCATCGGAGTGCGGGCGTAGGAGAGTATGACGATCGGATCGGCGGCGCTGAACTGGGGCATTATCGGCCTTTCGAAGCTGGGGTCGCGGGGCATTTAGGTGGCCCGCTTCGCGAAGGCAAATGGCTGCCTGGAAGTGCAGGACATGGACCACTTGTTACACGGTCCAGGAAGAAAAAAGCCGCCTTCCCGCGCACCCCGTTCTTGTGGCGGGGCGCGGACATGGCACACGGATTGGGCATGGCGCGAGTCTGGCATATCAGCGCAGGTGTAGGAAAGTCGAAAATCCCGTTCGATCCGACCTTCGCTTGCCAAATCTTCGGTGAACGCCGAGAACAGTAGCAAAGACGAACCGAAAGGGATGACCATGGCCGCCGACCGCGCAGATACGTTCAGGGCCGATATGGAGCGTGCGCTGGAAAAGCAGCGGTCCGCCTTCACCGCCGCGCGGCCCGAGCCGCTGGAGGCGCGCAAGGACCGCATCCGCCGCGCGATGGCGCTTCTGACCGACAACGCTGATGCGCTGTGCGCGGCGATGAGCGCCGATTTCGGCAACCGCAGCCCGGCGCAATCGATGATAACCGATATCGCGGGCACGGTGAGCTTCGGCAGATACTGCCTCAAGCACATCGACAAATGGGCGAGGGCGGAGCGGCGGCACGTGCAGTTCCCGCTCGGCCTGCTCGGCGCGAAAGCGGAACTGCGCTACGAGCCCAAGGGCGTGATCGGCATCCTTGCCCCGTGGAACTTCCCCGTCAACCTCAGCTTCGGCCCGCTGATGCAGGTGTTCGCCGCGGGCAATCGCGCGATGATCAAGCCGAGCGAGTTCACGGAACGCACGAGCGAGCTGATGGCGCAGCTGGTCTCCAAGGCGTTCGACGAGAGCGAATGCGCGGTCTTCACCGGCTCGCCGGAAGTGGCCCAGGCGTTCAGCGAGCTGCCGTTCGACCACCTCGTCTTCACCGGCTCCACCGCGACGGGGCGCAAGGTGATGGAGGCGGCGGCGAAGAACCTCGTCCCTGTCACGCTCGAACTCGGCGGCAAGAGCCCGGTGGTGATGGGCCGGAGCGCCGATTTCGCCAAGGCGGGCGAACGGATCGCGCTCGGCAAGATGATGAACGCGGGGCAGATCTGCCTCGCGCCCGATTACCTCTACGTGCCCGAGGACAAGCTGGACGATGCGGTTCACGGCGTGTGGCAGGGCACCGCGGCGATGTATCCAAAACTGCTCGACAACGAGGATTACGCCAGCGTCGTTTCCGACCGGCACTTCGACCGGCTCAAGGGCCTGGTCGCGGACGCCAGGGAGAAAGGCGCCGAGGTGATCGAGGTCAATCCCGGCGACGAGGATTTCGGCTCGACCAACGCGCGCAAGATGCCGCTCACGATCCTGAAGAACGTGACCGACGACATGAAGGCGATGCAGGAGGAAATCTTCGGCCCCGTGCTGCCGGTGAAGACCTACAAGAGCGTGGGCGAGGCGGTGGACTACATCAACGCCCACGACCGCCCGCTCGGCCTCTATTACTTCGGCGAGGATTCAGCCGAGCGGGAGCAGGTGCTGACGCGGACGGCGAGCGGCGGGGTGACGGTCAACGACGTGGTGTTCCACGTCTCGATGGAAGACCTGCCCTTCGGCGGCACCGGCCCCAGCGGCATGGGCAGCTACCACGGCGTCGAAGGCTTCCGCGAATTCAGCCATGCGAGGAGCGTCTACACGCAGCCCAAGATCGACATCGCCAAGCTGGGCGGGTTCAAGCCGCCTTATGGCGCGGCGGCGAAGAAGGCGGCGAGGGCGATGATGAAGTGACTAAGAGACTTTCGGGTAACCGCCATCAGTAGCCGTATGACTGTCTCTCTCAAGACCCAAAAGATTCTCTGGGGCAATGCCGCTGCGCGTTGCTCTTTGCCCGAGTGCCGCCGCAAGCTCGTCGAAGATATCAGCGAGACCGACGATCCCAGCCTTGTGGGCGAGAATTGCCACATCGTTGCCGAAAAGAACGGCGGTCCGCGTAGCAATGCGGCCATGCCAAGCGATGAGCGAAACCGCTACGCGAACTTGATCTTGTTATGCAACGTCCATCATAAGGTCGTTGACGACAATGAGGCCGTCTTTACGGTTGACCGCCTCACCACCCTGAAGTCGGAACATGAGGCGTGGGTCGAGCAGGCCTTGGGGCTTGATCGACCAAAGATGCGCGATGACAACCTTTATGCCGATTATGTCGACGAATGGGTTAGCCTCTCGCATCTCGACGAATGGACAGCCTGGAGCAGCTGGGTGCTGGGTTCCGGACAGCCTCGAATTTGGGCAAAGATCGATGATGACCTTACAAGGCTGCGCCGCTGGCTATTAGGTCGTATCTGGCCTGGTCGCTATCCGTCTCTCGAACGCGCATTTGGCAATTTTGGCCGAGTACTGCAGGATTTTCAGGAAGTCCTCCACGAGCATCTCGAACCGCGCGGCAAGGGCGAGGAATTGTTTACACGGAAATTTTACAAGATCGAGCAATGGGATCCTCCACTCCACGCGAAGCTCGTCACTCAATACGACTTCCATGTGGACATCGTCAGCGACCTGATGCTCGAGCTTACGCGAGCGGCAAACTTCGTATGCGATGAAGTACGTCGTCACATCGCGCACAACTTCCGCCTGGCCGAGGGAAACGCGATCGTTCAACGGGGACCAGATCACGAATTGCGGTGGGTTGAGTTCGTGCCTCGCTATTCGCCTGACGAGGTCGTTGCTCCAACGCCCTATCCGGGGCTGCAACAATTCTACGACGAGCGTTCCAAGCGAGATTGGACGATCGGGGTTGGTCAACCTAGTCCCTGACTGGATCGATTGAAGCGCGGAACCAAGCAGTTTTGCGAATCATTCTCACCCCTCACCGCCTTGCCCCGACGCGTCTCGCGGCCTAGAGGCAGCCGCAAATCAGCCTCATCCGCTGGGAATTTTCCGTGGTCGATCTCGCGCAATATCTGCCGATCCTCATCTTCCTGTTCATCGCCGCCGCTTTGTCGGCGCTGTTCGTGTTCCTGCCGATGGGCGTGGCGCGGCTGACGGGGGCGCATAATCCGGATGCCGAGAAGCTTTCCGAATACGAGTGCGGCTTCCCGGCCTTCGAGGATCCGCGCAGCCAGTTCGACGTGCGCTTCTACCTCATCGCGATCCTGTTCATCATCTTCGACCTGGAAGCGGCGTTCCTGTTTCCCTGGGCGGTCAGCCTCGACCTGACCGGCTGGCCGGGCTGGATCACCATGATGGTGTTCCTGTTCGAACTGATCGTCGGCTACGCCTATGCGTGGAAGATCGGCGCGCTGGAGTGGGAATGATCAACGCCGCCACCATAGCCGCCAACGCGGCCATCACCGGCGCCAACGCGGCCATCACCTCTGCGGGGGCCGCATCTCGCGCGGCACTCGTGCAGGCGGACGGCACACCGCTGCGCGCGCCCGATCCCGCCTTCGCCGACAGCCTCAACAGCGAAATCTCGGACAAGGGCTTCCTCGTCACCAGCACCGAGGAGCTGTTCCAGTGGGCGCGCACCGGCAGCCTGTGGTGGATGACCTTCGGCCTCGCCTGCTGCGCGGTGGAGATGATCCACGTCAACATGCCGCGATATGACATGGAGCGCTTCGGCGTGGCCCCGCGCGCATCCCCGCGCCAGTCGGACGTGATGATCGTGGCTGGAACGCTGTGCAACAAGATGGCGCCGGCACTGCGCAAGGTCTACGACCAGATGTCGGACCCCAAGTATGTGATTTCGATGGGGTCGTGCGCGAACGGCGGCGGCTATTACCACTACAGCTATTCCGTGGTGCGCGGCTGCGACCGGATCGTGCCGGTGGACATCTACGTCCCCGGCTGCCCGCCGACGGCCGAGGCGCTGCTCTATGGCGTGATGCAGCTCCAGCGGAAGATCCGCCGCGTGGGAACGGTGGAGCGCTGAGGTGGCGACCGTCCTCCACCCGGCTCCGAAGATCGCGTCCAACGAGGGCGTGCGCGAGGCACTGAGCAAGGCGCTGGGCGCCGCCGTGGTCGAGGCGCGCGAGGAGCATGGCGAGATTTCGCTGCGGGTCGAGCGCGCCGGGCTGGAAGCCACGCTTCGCACCCTGCGCGACGAGCATAGCTACCAGCAGCTGATGGAGATCGCCGGGGCCGACTACCCCGATCGGCCCGAGCGGTTCGAGGTGGTCTATATGCTCCTCAGCCTCACGAAGAACCATCGCATCATGGTCAAGGTGCGGACGGACGAGGCGACCCCGGTGCCCACCGCCACCACGCTGTGGCCCAACGCCGGCTGGCTCGAGCGCGAAGTGTTCGACATGTATGGCGTCATCTTCGACGGCAACACCGATCTGCGCCGCATCCTCACCGACTATGGCTTCGAGGGGCACCCGTTCCGCAAGGACTTCCCGCTCACCGGCTACACCGAGCTTCGCTATTCGCAGGAACAGCGGCGGGTGGTCTATGAGCCGGTCGATCTGCCGCAGGATCTGCGCCAGTTCGATTTCATGAGCCCGTGGGAAGGCGCGGACTATGTGCTGCCGGGCGACGAGAAGGCGGCCGAAAAGCCCGCGCCGCCGCCTGTCGCCCAGCCCAAGACGACCGAGACTCCCGCGCAGACAGGTGCCGGAGCGAAGGCGGACGAGAAAGCCGCCGAGCCGGTCGCCGCATCGGCTCCTGCCGGCAAGAAGCGCGCCAGGGCGGCGGATGCACCCGCGCCGACGGAGGAGCGCCCGTCGCGCAAGCCGCGCGCCGGCAAGACCGCCGGCACCGCCGCCGCGACCAAGCCCAAGAAGTCTCCCGCGACCAAGCCCGCGAAGTCCGCTGCGAGCGAGCCGAAGAAGGCCGCCGCGCCCCGCAAGCGGGCCGCGCCCAAATCGCCGCCGAAATCGCGCTCCACCACGCCGAAGGACAAGGCATGATCCGCCCCGCGATCCTGTTCCCGCTCGCCGCGCTGGCGCTGGCCGCCTGTTCGGACCGCACCGGCACGGACGGTAGCGAAGGCGATTTCGCCAGCCGCGTTGGCGCGGGCAAGGCTGCTGCAGAGGCGGCGCCCGCGCAGGCCGCCACGCCGGGCGCCAATGCCGCGGCCGCTGGCCCGCCGCCGGCCGGCGCCAATGTCTTCGCAGTCGAAAGGCTGGGTGACATCGGCGGCCTGGACCTTGGTCCGCGCGCCGGGGGCTGCACCTTCTCCGAAGGCGGCACCGAGCTGCTGATCGCCGCCGGCCCCGCCGATCGCGCGCTGCCCGGCAAGGCCGCTGTCCGCATCGGCGGGCGGCTGATCGCGCTCGACGCGCCTCCGGGCGGGATCGAGACGGTCCGTGCCGGCACCAGCTTCCGGGGCGAGGGCTTCTCGGTCGCGGTCCAGCCGACCGGGCCGGCCAAGGCCACGATGACCATCACCGACGGCAAGGGCGCGACCAAGCGCGTCGCTGGCGACTGGGTGTGCGCATGAGCAACGCGCTGCATCTCGACACCTCGCCCACCACCGGTGACGAGGTGATCCAGAACTACACCATCAATTTCGGCCCGCAGCATCCAGCCGCGCATGGCGTGCTGCGGATGGTGATGGAGCTCGACGGCGAGATCATAGAGCGGATCGACCCGCATGTCGGCCTGCTGCATCGCGGCACCGAGAAGCTGATCGAGCACAAGACCTATCTCCAGGCGCTGCCCTATTTCGACCGGCTGGATTACTGCTCGCCGCTCAACATGGAGCACAGCTATGTGCTCGCCATCGAGAAGCTGCTCAATCTCGAGGTGCCGTTGCGGGGCCAGTATCTGCGGGTGCTGTTCGCCGAGCTGAGCCGCATCTGCAACCACATGCTCAACATCGGCAGCCATGTGATGGACGTGGGGGCGATGACGCCGAACCTGTGGGTGTTCGAGCTGCGCGAGGATTGCCTCAACTTCTTCGAGCGGGCGAGCGGGGCACGGATGCACATGGCCTGGTTCCGCCCCGGCGGCGTGCACCAGGACGTGCCGCTGAAGCTGCTGACCGATATCGGCGACTGGGTGGACACGCGCCTGCCCGAGCTGTTCGGCGATGCGATGAGCCTGGTGCTCGACAACCGCATCTTCAAGCAGCGCAACGTCGATATCGCGCTGGTGAGCAAGGACGATGCGATCGCCTGGGGCTTTTCCGGCCCGATGATCCGCGCCGCCGGCCTGCCGTGGGATCTGCGCAAGAGCCAGCCCTACGACGTCTACGACCGCATGGATTTCGACATTCCCGTCGGCACCAACTCCGACTGCTACGACCGCTTCGTGGTGCGCGTGAAGGAAGTCTATGAGAGCGCGAAGATCATCAAGCAGTGCCTCGCCGAAATGCCCGAGGGGCCGGTGTGCAGCGACGACCGCAAGATCGCCCCGCCCAGGCGCGCCGAGATGAAGCAGTCGATGGAAGCGCTGATCCACCACTTCAAGCTCTACACCGAAGGCTTCCACGTCCCCGCGGGCGAGGTCTATGTGGCGACCGAAAGCCCCAAGGGCGAGTTCGGCGTCTATCTGGTCAGCGACGGCAGCAACAAGCCCTACCGCTGCAAGATCCGCCCCACCGCCTTCAGCCACCTCCAGGCGATGGACTTCATGTCCAAGGGCCACATGCTCCCCGACGCGACCGCCATCCTGGGCGCGATCGACGTGGTGTTCGGGGAGTGTGACCGGTGACCGTCATCTTTTTTGTCTTGGCGGCCGTGGGAGCCGTATTCTTTGGGATGATCGTCCAGAAGATCAGTTCTTTGTTTCTTGACGGAAGGGAGGCAAAGATCGCCGCGATTGCCTTCCTAGTAGGCGGTTTTGTGCTCGGGAGCCGCTCGAGCAACTTGGGTGCGGTGGCAAGCCTGGATGCGACGTTGGGCTATCTCTTAGGCATAGCTGTCGTCTGGTGGCTTCTATTCAAGCGGGAGACCCAAGATGGCTGACCGCTCCCCCGCACCCGACACCCCGGAGCTGCGCGAGCGCTGGGGTGGGTTCGAGTTCTCCGAAGCGTGGGCCGCGAAGGCCGATGTGGCGATCGCGCGCTATCCGCAGGGGCGCCAGCGCTCGGCGGTGATGGCGCTGCTCGATTTCGCGCAGCGGCAGGTCGGCGAGGAAACGGAGACGCAGGGCTGGCTGCCGCTGCCGGTGATCGAATATGTCGCCGATTATCTCGACATGGCGGTCATCCGCGTGCTCGAGGTCGCGACCTTCTACTTCATGTACAATATGCGCCCCGTGGGCCGCTTCCACGTGCAGGTGTGCGGCACCACGCCCTGCATGCTGCGCGGCTCGGACGATCTGTTCGCCGCCTGCAAGAAGCGCGGGATGGTGAAGGGCCATGTCTCGGACGACGGGCTGTGGACGCTCACCGAGGTCGAGTGCATGGGCAATTGCGCCACCGCGCCGATGGTCCAGATCAACGACGACAATTACGAGGACCTGACGGCGGAGCGCCTCGACGCGATCCTCGACGCGCTCGCCGCGGGCCAGCAGCCCAAGGCCGGCACGCAGGAGCCCGGCCGCCACACCAGCGAGCCCGCGGGCGGACCGACCACGCTCAAGGACATGGTCACGGCAAACCACGATTACCGGGGGGAATGGTGATGGAAATCGGAACCGTCATCGTTGCGCTGGTGCTCATCTTCATCGCCTGGAAGGTGCTGACCGGGATCATCAAGTTCGGCCTGATCGCGCTCGTGATCGTGGCGGCGCTGTGGTTCCTTACACAGGGCGGCATCTAATGGCCGTCTGGATCGCTCTTGGTGCGTCCTTCATGGGCCTGCTGACAATGGCTCTCGCGCTGTTCGCCGCCAATTCGGCGAAGAAGAAGCAGTCGGATAATCACGATGCTCGCTGACAAGGACCGCATCTTCACCAATCTCTACGGCTTCCAGGACTGGGGGCTGAAAGCGGCGCGGGCGCGCGGCGATTGGGACGATACCAAGGCGCTGCTCGCGCGCGGGCAGGACGCGATCATCGAGGAGATCAAGGCGTCGGGCCTGCGCGGGCGCGGCGGGGCGGGGTTCCCCACCGGTCTCAAATGGTCGTTCATGCCCAAGGAGAGCAAGGACGGTCGTCCGAGCTTCCTGGTCATCAACGCCGACGAGTCCGAGCCCGGTTCCTGCAAGGACCGCGAGATCATCCGCCACGATCCGCACAAGCTGATCGAAGGCGCGCTGGTCGCGGGCTTCGCGATGCGCGCGCGCGCCGCCTATGTGTACATCCGCGGCGAATACATCCGCGAGGCCGAGACATTCCAGAAGGCGCTCGACGAGGCCTATGACGCGGGGCTGATCGGCAAGAACGCCAGCGGTTCCGGCTACGATTTCGACGTCTTCCTGCATCGCGGCGCGGGCGCATATATCTGCGGCGAAGAGACCGCGATGATCGAGAGCCTGGAAGGCAAGAAGGGCCAGCCGCGCCTCAAGCCGCCGTTCCCGGCCGGCGCGGGCCTCTACGGCTGCCCTACAACCGTCAACAACGTCGAGAGCATCGCCGTCGCGCCCACCATCCTGCGGCGCGGGGCGAGCTGGTTCGCGAGCTTCGGGCGCGAGAACAACAAGGGCACCAAGCTCTTCCAGATTTCGGGCCATGTCGAGAAGCCCTGCGTGGTGGAGGAGGCGATGAGCATCCCCTTCCGCGAGCTGATCGAGAAGCATTGCGGTGGAATCAGAGGCGGTTGGGACAATCTCCTCGCAGTGATTCCAGGTGGCAGCTCGGTCCCGCTGGTGCCGGCCGCGCAGGTGATCGACATGCCGATGGACTTCGACGGCTGCAAGGACGTGGGCTCGGGCCTCGGCACGGCGGGCGTGATCGTGATGGACAAGTCCACCGACATCGTCCGTGCTATTTCCCGCCTCAGCTATTTCTACAAGCACGAGAGCTGCGGCCAGTGCACCCCCTGCCGCGAGGGCACGGGGTGGATGTGGCGCGTGATGGAGCGGCTTCGCACCGGCGACGCGCATGTGGACGAGATCGACATGCTCCAGCAGGTGACCAAGCAGGTCGAGGGCCACACCATCTGCGCGCTGGGCGACGCGGCGGCCTGGCCGATCCAGGGCCTTATCCGCCACTTCCGCCCCGAGCTGGAGCGGCGGATCGAGGAACGCGCGGCGTTTGCGGAGGCGGCGGAATGAAGCTTGCGGTCGTATGCTTGTTCGCGCTTGGCGCCACCCCTCTCGCCGCGCAGGACATCCAGGCTGGTGAGAGCGAAATCCCGGCCCAGCGCGACAGCTCGCTGGAGCGGACACTCGAGCGAGCCGACCGCGAGCGCGGACCGGCGCTGGCCGATCAGCCGGCGGCACGCATCGCGCTGGCCGACTTCGGCGCCTGTGTGGCCCGAAAGCAGCCACGCGAAGCGGCCCGCGTGCTGTCGATGGACTTCACCTCCACCAACTATCGCACCGGCCTGAGGATGCTCGGCCAGTCGTCAGAGCGCGACTGCGCCTACACCAGCTTCGGACGCGGCACGCTGCGCGGCGCCAGGCTGCTGTTCGCCGGAGCCGTGGCAGAGGCGCTGGTCAAGACCGATGCCGCGCCGCTCAATGTGCGCCTCGCCCGCCAGGCGGGGCGCAAAATCGCGACCTATGCGCCCAGCGACGCTGTGGCCCAGTGCCTCGCCCGCTCTTTGCCTGATCAGGTCAGCGCGCTGTTCGCCTCGCGCCCGGCCAGCGAGGGCGAGGCGGCCGCCGGCGCTCCGCTGCTCGCCGCGCTCCCGATGTGCGCGCGGGCGGTCGGTATCGCCAACGCGCTCGACCTGTCGATTCCCGCCGTACGCGCGATCGTCGCCACCGCCACCTTCCGCCTGCTGGCGGCGCAGGAGTCCTGAAAGCGTGCCCACGGTCACAGTCGACGGCGCTGAAATCGAGGTCCCCAACGGGGCGACCGTGCTGCAGGCGTGCGAGCTTGCGGGCAAGGAGATCCCGCGCTTCTGCTATCACGAGCGGCTGAGCATCGCGGGCAATTGCCGGATGTGCTTGGTCGAGGTGAAGCCGGGGCCACCCAAGCCGCAGGCGTCCTGCGCGCTGCCCGCCACCGAGGGGCAGGAAATCCGCACCGACAGCGAGATGGTGAGGAAGGCGCGCGAGGGGGTGATGGAGTTCCTCCTCATCAACCACCCGCTCGACTGCCCGATCTGCGACCAGGGGGGCGAATGCGACCTCCAGGACCAGTCCATGCATTACGGCCGCGGCGCATCGCGCTATCACGAGAACAAGCGCGCGGTGACCGAGAAATACATGGGCCCGCTCATCAAGACGGTGATGACGCGCTGCATCCACTGCACCCGCTGCGTGCGCTTCTCCGAGGAGATCGCGGGGGTGGACGAGATCGGCGCGCTCTATCGCGGCGAGGACATGCAGATCACCACCTATCTCGAGCAGGCGGCGGAGCATGAGCTGAGCGCGAATGTGATCGACCTGTGCCCGGTCGGCGCGCTGACTTCGCGGCCCTATGCGTTCGAGGCGCGGCCGTGGGAGCTCAAGAAGACGCTTTCGATCGACGTGTCCGATGCGGTCGGGTCAAACATCCGGCTCGACGCGCGGGGGCGCGAGGTGCTGCGCGCCTTGCCCCGCGTCAACGACGAGGTGAACGAGGAGTGGCTCAGCGACAAGGGCCGCTACATGGTGGATGGCCTCACCCGCCGCCGCCTCGACCGGGTGTGGATCAGGAAGAAGGGCAAGCTCCAGCCTGCGAGCTGGGACGAGGCTTTCAAGGCCATCGCCAAGGCTCACAAGACTTCGGGGCCGCAGGGCTCGATCGCGGCGATCGCGGGCGATCTGGTCGATTGCGAGACGATGTTCGCAGCGAAGACGCTGGTCAACGCGCTCGGTTCGGAGCTGCTCGAGGGTCGGCAGACGGGCATGAGCTACGCGGCGGACAACCTTGCTGCGGTGAACTTCAATTCCACCTTCGCCGGGATCGAGACCGCCGATGCGATCCTGATCGTCGGCAGCCATGTCCGCTGGGAAGCGCCGCTGGTCAACGTCCGGCTTCGCAAGGCGGCCAAGGCGGGCGCGAAGGTGTTCATCGTCGGCCCTTACTGGGATCCGACCTATCCGGCCGAGTTCCTCGGCGACGACGCCGGCATACTTGAGAAGCTTCCGAAGAACGTCTCCGAAGCGCTTGAAAAGGCTGAGCGTCCAGCGGTGATCCTTGGTGGGGCGGGGCTGGCTGCGGGCGCGCTCGACGCTGCTTTGGCGCTGCCGGTTCAGCGCGATGGCTGGAACGGCTTCAACGTGCTTCACATGGCCGCCAGCCGCATGGGCGGGCTGATGCTCGGCTATGCGCACAAGGGCGGCATCGCGGACATCGTGGAGGCCGCGCCCAGGGTCGTGCTGGCGCTCGGCGCGGACGAGGTGGACTGGTCGCGGTTCGGCGAGAGCCTCAAGGTCTATATCGGCCACCACGGCGACAAGGGTGCTCACGCGGCGGACATCATCCTGCCCGCCGCCGCCTACAGCGAGAAGGATGGCACTTACGTCAACACCGAGGGCCGCGTGCAGTTCGCCGAGAAAGCCGTGTTCGCGCCCGGCGACGCGCGCGAGGACTGGACGATCCTGCGCGCGCTGGCCGATGCGCTGGGCGTCTCGGTCGGTTTCGACAGCTTCGCGCAGCTCCAGGCCGCGATGATCGCCGCAGTGCCCGCGCTGGGCGAGGAAGGGCTCGCCGATTACGGTGCGCTGCCGAAAGCGGGCAAGGGCGTGAAAGGTTCTGGGGCCAAGCTCGGGCGCATCGCCGGCTATCCGATCAAGGATTTTTACCTCACCAACGCCATCGCCCGCGCCAGCCTGGTGATGCAGGAATGCTCGGCCGAGCTGATCCACGGCCAGGTGCTGGAGGCGGCGGAATGACCCGCTTCTTCCAGGACAATTTGCATCTCACCTACGAATGGGCGTGGGCGCTCGCCACCATCGCGGGTATCCTCCTCATCGCGCTGCCGCTGATGCTGGCGGTGGCGATGATCATCTATGCCGACCGCAAGATCTGGGCGGCGGTGGCATTGCGGCGCGGGCCCAATGTCGTCGGGCCCTTCGGGCTGCTCCAGAGCTTTGCCGACGGGCTCAAGGTTTTCCTGCAGGAAACCATCGTCCCCTCGGCCTCGAACAAGGGCATCTTCCTGCTCGCGCCGATCGTCACCTTCACCGTGGCGCTGCTGGCGTGGGCGGTGGTGCCCTTCGGCCCCGGCGCGGTGCTGGCGGACATCAATGTCGGCCTGCTCTACATCCTCGCGATCAGCAGCCTGGGCGTGTACGGCGTGGTGATGAGCGGCTGGGCCAGCAACTCGAAATACCCGTTTTTCAGTGCGATGCGGGCCGCAGCTCAGATGATTTCTTATGAAGTCTCGATCGGCTTCATCCTCGTCAGCGTGGTGCTGTGGGCGGGCACGTTCAATATGAACGGCATCATCTACGCGCAACAGGGCCACGTCTTCGGGCTGCTCAACGGCTTCGTGTTCAACCCGCTGCTGTTCCCGCTGTGGGTCATGTTCCTGATCAGCGCATTGGCCGAAACCGCGCGCGCGCCCTTCGACCTGACCGAGGCGGAAAGCGAGCTCGTCGCCGGTTACCAGACCGAATATTCGAGCATGAGCTTCGCGCTTTTCTGGCTCGGCGAATACGCCAATGTGCTGCTGATGTGCACGCTCAACGCGGTGCTGTTCTTCGGCGGCTGGTTGCCCCCGCTCGACATCCCGATCCTCTACAATTTCCTCTTCACCGAGGGGCTGACCGCGATCTTCTGGCTGTTCTTCAAGATCGCCGTGTTCTTCTTCATCTTCAGCTGGGTGAAGGCCACCGTCCCGCGCTACCGCTACGACCAGCTCATGCGCCTCGGCTGGAAGGTGTTCCTGCCGCTGAGCCTGTTCTTCGTGGTGCTGGTCAGCGGCTGGCTGATGGCGACGAGGTATGATCCTCAGATGGCGAATGCCGCAAGTCCCAGGCCGAGCCTCGCGGCGGTCACGCATCGCTTTACCTGCCAAACGGCGAACGGAACTATCCTTGTTCGCAGGGACCGGCCAGAGGGCGAAGGCGCGACGGATCGATGGACCGTCCAGACTGCACCCAACCAGATTCAACGTGCCGCCATGTTTGTCCCGGCCTTGACCAATATTGGCGGAGCGACCGGGTTGAGATGGAGAAATCCAGAGGGTGCCCCGGTCGAAGCGGTGGTCGAATGGTCGGATGTGATCGGCCCTGGTGGTCCGATTGGCGCGTCGATCACGTTCGCTAGCGGCGGAGGTGGTGTTTGCAACCCTGTCCAGTCTCAGATGAGTACTAGCGCATGACCGTCGCCCAGCTCATCAAGTCGTTCACCCTGTGGGAGTTCGTGAAGGCGCATGCTCTCACGCTGAAGTATTTCTTCAAGCCCAAGGCGACGATCAACTATCCGTTCGAGAAGAATCCGCTGTCTCCGCGCTTCCGCGGCGAGCATGCGCTGCGCCGCTATGCAAACGGCGAGGAGCGCTGCATCGCGTGCAAGCTGTGCGAGGCGATCTGCCCCGCGCAGGCGATCACCATCGAGGCCGAGCCACGCGACGACGGATCGCGCCGCACCACGCGGTACGACATCGACATGACCAAATGCATCTACTGCGGCTTCTGCCAGGAAGCCTGCCCCGTGGATGCCATCGTCGAGGGGCCGAACTTCGAATACGCCACCGAAACACGCGAGGAGCTGCTCTACGACAAGGCGAAACTGCTGGCCAACGGGGACAAGTGGGAGCGGGCGATCGCCGCGAACCTTGAAGCCGATGCGCCCTATCGCTAGGCGGCGCGCGCACCGATGATCCAAGTCTTCGCCTTCTACCTCTTCGCCGCGCTGGTGGTGCTGAGCGCCGTGTGCGTCATCACCGCGCGCAACCCGGTGCATTCGGTGCTGTGGCTGATCCTGGCCTTCTTCAACGCCGCCGGGCTGATGGTGCTGGTGGGGGCGGAGTTCATCGCGATGCTGCTGGTGATCGTCTATGTCGGCGCGGTCGCGGTGCTGTTCCTGTTCGTGGTCATGATGCTCGACGTCGACTTCGCCGAGCTCAAGGCCGAGATGGCGAAGTATATCCCCGTCGCGCTGCTGATCGGCGTGGTGATCCTGATGCAGCTGTCGATGGCGCTGGGGATCTGGGCCTTCGCACCGGAAGCCGAGGCGCTACGCGCCAATGTCGCACCGCCGACGGCCGAGATGACGAACACCGCGGCGTTGGGAATGGTGCTGTACGACAAGTACCTGATCCTGTTCCAGCTCTCCGGGATGGTGCTGCTGGTGGCGATGATCGGGGCGATCCTGCTGACGCTCAGGCACCGCACCTACGTCAAGCGGCAGGACGTGCTGGCCCAGATGTACCGCGATCCGGCCACCGCGCTCGAGCTCCGCGACGTGGAGCCGGGGCAGGGGCTGTAGACGGCGGCGGACGACAGCGACAGGACGGGCGCGAGACCCGGAGGGACATGGATGGTTGGACTTGAGAACTACCTCGCCGTTGCGGCCACGCTGTTCGTGATCGGCATCTTCGGGCTGTTTCTGAACCGGAAGAACGTCATCATCATCCTGATGTCGATCGAGCTCATGCTGCTCGCGGTCAACATCAACTTCGTCGCCTTCTCCAGCTTCCTGGGCGACCTGACGGGCCAGGTCTTCACGATGTTCGTGCTGACTGTCGCCGCCGCCGAGGCCGCCATCGGCCTTGCCATCCTGGTCTGCTTCTTCCGCAACCGCGGCACCATTGCGGTGGAAGATGTCAACAACATGAAGGGCTGAGGCACATGGAATCGATCATTGTCTTCGCCCCGCTGGTCGGCTCGATCATCTGCGGCTTCGGCTGGAAGATCATCGGCGAGAAGGCTGCGTTGTGGACCGCGACCGGGCTGCTGTTCTACGCCTGCTTCGTCTCCTGGGCCTCGTTCCTCGGCTTCAACGGCGTGACCGAGCAGGTCGACCTGTTCCGCTGGATCGAATCCGGCAGCCTGTCGACCAGCTGGGGCATCCGGCTGGACCGGCTGACCGAGATCATGCTGATCGTGGTCACCACGGTGTCGAGCCTCGTGCACCTCTACAGCTTCGGCTACATGGACCACGACCCGCAATGGCGCGAGGGCGAGGTCTACAAGCCGCGCTTCTTCGCCTACCTGTCGTTCTTCACCTTCGCCATGCTGATGCTGGTAACGTCGAACAACTTGGTGCAGATGTTCTTCGGCTGGGAAGGCGTGGGCGTCGCCTCGTACCTGCTGATCGGCTTCTACTGGCGCAAGCAGTCGGCCGGCGCCGCCGCCATGAAGGCCTTCATCGTCAACCGGGTCGGCGACTTCGGCTTCGCGCTGGGGATCTTCGCGCTGTTCTTCCTGGTCGACAGCATCAGCTTCGACGTGATCTTCGCCTCGGCGCCGGAATTGGCGCGGACGCAGATCTCGTTCCTGTGGACCGACTGGAACGCGGCCGAGCTGGTCAGCCTGCTGCTGTTCATCGGCGCCATGGGCAAGTCGGCGCAGCTGCTGCTGCACACCTGGCTGCCGGACGCGATGGAAGGCCCGACCCCGGTCTCGGCGCTGATCCATGCCGCGACCATGGTGACCGCCGGCGTCTTCCTGGTCTGCCGCATGTCGCCGCTGATGGAATACGCGCCGCAGACGCTGACCTTCATCACCTTCATGGGCGCCGCCACCGCGTTCTTCGCCGCTACGGTGGGCCTGGTGCAGAACGACATCAAGCGGGTGATCGCCTATTCGACCTGCTCGCAGCTCGGCTACATGTTCGTCGCCGCCGGCGTCGGCGTCTATTCGGCGGCGATGTTCCACCTGCTGACCCACGCCTTCTTCAAGGCGCTGCTGTTCCTCGGCTCCGGTTCGGTCATCCACGCCGTATCGGACGAGCAGGACATGCGCAGGATGGGCGGGCTGCGTACCCATATCCCGAAGACCTACT
>JAEULJ010000008.1 GCA_016793865.1 Altererythrobacter sp. | reverse complement strand
CGCCCGGCTGCAAGGCGCCGAGCCAGCCTGCCAACAGGGGACCGACGAGCGACATGCTTAGGTATCCGCCGATGGCGGCCAGTCCCCACCAGGGGAGCGCCTCGCGGCCATCGTGGCCGTGCTGGCCCTCCGGCACGTGTTTGCGGTGGCCGAAGATGGCCGTCGCCCGCGCGGGGGTCATCGTCATGGCGTTCGTGGCCGAGAGCAGCATCGAGGCGGCGATCGTGAGGGCGAACTGCCGGTAGAACTGCCCGGTGATGCCTCCCAGGAAGGCCGAGGGGAGGAACACCGAGCAGAGCACCAGCGTGATGCCGATGATCGGGCCGGTGATCTCCTCCATGGCGTGGATTGTGGCCTCGCGCACGGGGTAGCCCTTGGCCAGCCAGCGCTCGATGTTCTCGAGCACCACGATCGCGTCGTCGACGACGATGCCGATCGCCAGCACCAGGCCGAAGAGCGAGAGGTTGTTGAGCGAATAGCCGACAAGCTGGAGGACGGCGAAGGTGCCGACCAGCGAGATCGGGATCGCCAGCACCGGAATGAGCGAGGCGCGCGCTTTCTGGAGGAACACGACGATCACGAGGACAACCAGCACCACCGCCTCGATCAGCGTTTCGAGGACCGCATCGATGCTCTGCTCGATGAATTCGGTGGGATTATAGACGATTCGGTATTCGAGCCCTTGGGGGAAGGATCTGGCGAGTTGGTCCATCGTCGCCTTGACGCCCTGAGCGGCCGAGAGTGCATTCGAGCCCGGCTTCTGGAAGACCGGCAGGATCACCGAATCGTTGCCGTTGAGATAGGCTGAGGTGGCGTAGTCGGCGGCGCCGATCTCGACCCGCGCGACGTCGTTGACGCGGACTTGGCGGCCCTGTTCGTCGGTGCGGACCACCACCTGGCCGAACTGCGCGGGATCGGTGAAGCGACCCTGCGTCTCGACATTGAACTGGAACGCGGCGTCGGGGCTCGGTTGCTGCCCCAGCGTGCCGGCCGCGACCTGGACGTTCTGCGCCCGCAGCGCGCGGACGATATCGCTTCCCGTCAGGCCCAGCGCCGCCGCCCGACCGGGGTCGATCCAGACCCGCATCGCCAGCTCACGCTGGCCGAAGAGCTGGACGTCGCCGACGCCGTCGAGCCGCGCCAGCCGGTCCTTGATCCGCGTTTGCGCATAGTTGGAGATGTACTCTCGGTCGAGCGAGCCATCGGAAGAAACGAGGTTCACCACCATCAGGAAGTCGGGCGTGGTCTTGCGGGTGACAATGCCGAGGCGCCGGACTTCCTCGGGCAGCCGCGCCTCGGCGATGGCGACGCGGTTCTGAACCAGCACCTGCGCCTCGTCGAGATTGGTGCCGGGCTTGAAGGTGACGGTGATCGTCATCCGCCCGTCGCCAGTGGATTCGCTCGACTGGTACAGCATCCCGTCGACGCCGTTGATCTCCTGCTCGATCGGGTTGGCGACGGTATCGGCCACCGTCTCTGCGGAGGCGCCGGGATAGACTGCGGTCACCGTGACCGTCGGCGGAACGATGTCGGGATATTGGCTGACGGGCAGGAAGGTATAGGCGATCGCGCCCACCAGCGTGATGAGCACTGCGATCACCCCGGCGAAGATCGGGCGGTCGATGAAGAAGCGTGCGATGGGCATAGGGCAGACTCCGGGCGCGGGGGGAAGCGCGCCGCTCGAATTGGATCAGTTCGCGAGGGTGGCGGATGCCGCGCGGGAGGGGGCGTGCCTCGCCGGCCCGCCCGGTTCCGGGGCAGGCGCCACGATGGTGATGCTGCCCGGCTCGGGGCGGACCTTCTGGCCGGGCATGGCCATCTGCACGCCCTTGATGATCACGCGATCGCTGGGCTTGAGGCCGCTCTCGATCACGCGCAGGCCACCGGCCTGCGGGCCGAGCTCGACCGTCTGCGCGGCGACGGTTCCGTCCTTGCCCACGACTAGGACCTGCTTGCGGGTCTGGTCGGTGGTAATGGCGGTGTCGGGCACGAGGAGCGCGGTGCGCGTGCCGCCGGTTGCCAGCCTCATCCGGCCGAACAGGCCAGATGTCAGCACGCCTTGGTCATTGGCGACAATGGCGCGGGCCCGGATCGTGCCGGAATACGGATCGAGCCCGTTGTCGGTGAAGTCGAGGCGCCCATGCCAGCGATAGTCGGGCTCGTCGGCCAGGCGGATGTCCACCCGGGCGCCGTTGGACAGTCCCGCTCTCTGCATTTTCAGGTAAAGCGCTTCGGACCCCGCGAACTCGAAATAGACCGGATCGACGGCGCTGATGGTGGTCAGCAGCGTGGCCGTCGCGCCTCCGCCGCCCGACACAAGATTGCCGGCATCGATTCGGCGGTCGGAGATGCGGCCCGAGATCGGCGCGCGCACGGTTGCGAAGCCGACATCGAGCGACCGAGCCGCGACCGCTGCGCGCGCGGCGGCAAGCCCCGCCTCGTTGTTGCGGACCTCGGCTCTCAGACGATCGATCTCGGTCGCGGCGACGGCATCGTCCACCACAAGGCGCTGCGCGCGGGCGAGCGTGCCTCGCGACAGCGCCAACGCGCTCGAGGCGCGGGCAACCTCGGCCTGCGCCTGGGCGAGAGCGGCGCGGTAGGGCCTCGCGTCGATCGTGAAAAGCGGCGCGCCCGCGCGGACATATTGGCCGTCGGTGAAGTGGATGCCGACGATCTGGCCGGAGACCTGCGGGCGGATTTCCACGCGTTTGATCGCCCTGAAGCGGCCGACGAACTCGTCCCATTCGATAACCTGCTTCTGCACCGGGGTTGCGGTGGTCACCACTGGCACCGGCATGGCGGCGGGGGCAGGGGTGCCGCCGCGCAGCCACCACGCGGCGCCGGCCGCGGCCAGAGCGATCGCCAGGACGGCCAGCCAGCGGCGCCGGCGCGGCGGATCGCGATCCACAACCTGGACCGTCGCGGCATCCTGGAACGAGGCGGCAGCTTCGTCCTCGAGGGATGTGCGGTCGATGCGGTCGAGCGCCGCCGGGCTATCGCTGCGGTCGAAAGGAGTGTCGAACATTGTAGAGATCCTTGAACCTTCGGAAGGCGTGAGTCGGCGTTCCCGGAAGCATCGACTTCCGGAAAATATGGGGTACGGCCGTGAGGGATGGCACCAGTGGCGCCCGCCACGCAGCACCGGCCGAAGCCGGCTCAACCGCTAATTATACCGATAAGTATGTAATCTGCGGTTCAGGTCAAGCGATAATTTTATACCGTCCGATATTTTTTTCGCAGTGCAACAAAAGCCCGTCTAGATCGAGGGCCATGCCGCCAGTGCGGAGTCGGCCACTTGGGTCAATTCGGCGCGCGTCGCACCCGCCTGTGCCTGTACCGAAATGCCCTGCATGATCGCCATCAGATAGCGAGCGATCGCTTCGGCCTGGGCGGGAACCGTGAATTCCCCTGCGTCAATCGCCCGCTGGATGCGATCGACGATCAACTTCTTCGCGGTCTCCGCCCGGCCGTTTACGTCGTCGCGGATCGAGGGCTCCACGCTCTGGCAGGCGACCGAAGCGATTACGCCCATGCACCCGCGCGTGTCGCCCCCGGTCGCCGTCTCGATGGCGCCGCGAAGGAGGTATTCCGCCATCGCACGGGCGGTCGGCTCCTTCATCGCTTCGCCGAGATAGGCGAGCTTCTCCCGCTCGTAGAGGTCCAGCGCCTGACGGAATAGCGATTCCTTGTTGCCGAACGCGGCATAGAGGCTCGGCCGGGTGATGCCCATGCCATCGGTGAGATCGGTCAGAGAGGCGCCTTCATAGCCCTTCGTCCAGAACACCCGCAGGGCGGCGGCCAGCGCTTGGTCGGGACAGAACTCCCGCGGCCTTCCCCGAGTTACCGGCTTTTCCATACTCAGTGGTATGGAATATTCCTGGCGCATTTTCAAGGGTGCTTCGGTATCGCCGCCGCTGCGCCCGATGCATTGGGGTGCAGCCTCTCGGGCGACCCGGCGACCGGGCGGCGGTGGTCACCTTGCGTCTCTTTGAATCAATCCTTCAAACCTCAGACAAAGCACTTTATTGGATTCTCGCCCAAGGATCGCCGGGCAGGAAGGGGTCGCCATGTTCCGTGCCACCGCCATCGCCGCGCTTGCCCTAATCACGGCTGGGCTCGGAGTCGCGCCGACGCGGGCGGAAGTCGCCGAGACCACGGCTGACCGCTTCGTCACCCGCGCCACCGCCAGCGTGAAGACGCCGCCGCTGGCGACCTGGCTCGCGCTGACCAGGCCGGCAGACTGGTGGAACGGGGAGCATAGCTGGTCGGGCGATGCCAAGAACTTGACGCTGACTCCGCAGGGGGGCGGCTGTTTCTGCGAACGCATCCCGGTGGGCGACAGCGGCAATTCCTCGGCGATGGAAGGCAGCGCCCGCCACGCCGAGGTCCTTCAGGCCTTTCCGATGCGGGTGTTACGGATGAGCGGCGGGTTCGGTCCGCTTCAGGGCGAGCCGGTAAGCGGCGTCCTCACCATCACGCTAAAGGAAGTGCCCGGCGGGACACGTATCCTGTGGGAATACAATGTCGGCGGCCCGATGCGCTACAAGATCACCGACATCGCGCCCGCCGTCGATGCGATGATGTCCGAGCAGTTGAAGCGGCTCCAGGCCCACCTCGGCCCGCTCGACGAAACGCAGGGCCGGCCCGCCGCCGATGCACCCGCCGCAGAGACGCCCCCCGCCGGATAGTCCGGTTGATGCGATTTGTCGGCACCTTTTGACCTCGCATCCGTGATCGCCTAGACTCCATCGAACACGTGCTAGCCGCTCCATCCGCGGCACCCGGTTCTGCGCGACTTTTGCAGTTGACGCCTGGGCGGAATCGACCTAAGCGCGCCGCTCATTCGACAGGTTCGGGTCGGTCCGGTGGGCGGCATTTGCGCGCCATCCGGCCTTTTTGCGTTCGCGCCCGCCTGACGATGAACAGCGATGAGATGGGGCCGTGCTTCGGCATCTGCCCTGTGGAGCATGGAGAACCAAGTGGCTCGTATTGCCGGGATCAACATCCCAACCAACAAGCGCGTTATCATCGCGCTCACCTACATCCACGGGATCGGTCGCAAGACCGCCGAAGGGATCGCCGACAAGCTCGGCATCGATCACGCCCGCCGCGTTCAGGACCTCACCGACGAGGAAGTGCTTCGCATCCGCGAAACGATCGACGCCGATCATTCGGTCGAGGGCGACCTGCGCCGCGACACCGCCATGAACATCAAGCGGCTCCAGGACCTGCGGTCCTATCGTGGCCTGCGCCACCGTGCCGGCCTGCCGGTTCGCGGCCAGCGCACGCACACCAATGCGCGCACCCGCAAGGGCAAGGCCAAGCCGATCGCCGGCAAGAAGAAGTAAGCCGTCCAGGCTTAGGCGCTTTTTTCTCTATTCGGGCCGCGCTCACCCCCGGTCCAGGTCCTACGTTAGGAACATCACATGGCACGCGAACCCAGCCGCCTCCGCCGGCGCGAACGCAAGAACATCAGCAGCGGCGTTGCGCATATCAACGCCAGCTTCAACAACACCATGATCACCATCACCGACGCCCAGGGCAATGCGATCAGCTGGTCCAGCGCCGGGATGATGGGCTTCAAGGGCAGCCGCAAGAGCACGCCCTATGCCGCGCAGGTCGCCGCCGACGACGCGGGCAAGAAGGCCGCCGAGCATGGCGTGCGCACCCTCGAGGTGGAGGTCAAGGGCCCCGGCTCTGGCCGTGAGAGCGCGCTGCGCGGCCTCGCTGCCGTCGGTTTCACGATCACCTCGATCCGCGACGTCACCCCCATCCCGCACAACGGGGTGAGGCCGTCCAAGCGGCGCCGCGTCTGATCCGTAGCTGCCCGGCTTGCATGTTCGCAGGCCGTCACCATTTTACGGACCGGACGCGCTTACCAGCGCCTCCGGTCCTGCCCGCATCCGAACGCTGACCAGCGAATTAGGGGATACCCATGGCCGTCAACACCAAGAACTGGCAGGAACTCAAGAAGCCGACCCACCTCGAGGTCAAGGACAGCGCCGCCAGGGGCCGCAAGGTGACTTTCGTGGCCGAGCCGCTTGAGCGCGGCTTCGGCCTGACGCTCGGCAATGCGCTGCGCCGCGTGCTGCTCTCCAGCCTTCAGGGCGCCGCGATCACCTCGATCCGTATCGAGGGCGTGCTTCACGAGTTCTCCAGCCTCGCCGGCGTGCGCGAGGACGTGACCGACATCGTGCTCAACGTGAAGCAGATCGCGCTCCGCATGGAAGGCGAGGGGCTCAAGCGCCTCCAGCTTTCCGCCACCGGCCCTGGCGAGGTCAAGGCCGGCGACATCGCGGTGTCGGGCGACATCGAGATCATGAACAAGGATCTCGTGATCTGCCATCTGGATGAAGGCGCGACGCTCAACATGGAGCTGACCGCCAACGCCGGCAAGGGTTACCAGCCCGCGGTGATGAACCGCCCGGTCGATGCCCCGATCGGCCTGATCCCGGTCGACAGCCTGTATTCGCCGGTGCGCCAGGTGAGCTACAAGGTCGAGAACGCCCGCGTGGGCCAGGAGCTCGACTACGACAAGCTGAGCCTGACGGTGGAGACCGACGGCACCGTGGGCCCCGAGGATGCGGTGGCCTATGCCGCGCGCATCCTGCAGGACCAGCTCAGCCTGTTCGTCCACTTCGAGGAAGGCGTGCCGCTTCCCAGCGGCGGCCCGATGATCGGCCACGCAGCCGAGGTGCAGGAGAGCGACGCCAACACTCTCAACCGCTACCTGCTCAAGAAGGTGGACGAGCTGGAGCTGTCGGTGCGTTCGGCCAACTGCCTGAAGAACGACAACATCATCTACATCGGCGATCTGGTCCAGAAGACCGAGGCCGAGATGCTGCGGACGCCGAACTTCGGCCGCAAGAGCCTGAACGAGATCAAGGAAGTGCTGTCCAGCATGGGCCTGCGCCTGGGGATGGACATCCCCGGCTGGCCGCCCGAGAACATCGAGGAAATGGCCAAGAAGCTCGAGCAGGAGCTGCTGGGCTGATCTCCTCTGTGATCCCGCGCAGGCGGGAGCGCGATCACTCGAAACGAAAAGGGCCGTCCGAAAGGGCGGCCCTTTTCGCATCCCGCACCGTGGCGAAAGCCTCGTTGTCCGATATCTCTATGCAGATAAATGCATTGGCGCATTGTGGGTTGGGCCCCTACCTCCCTCCTACCCAACGCCGGAACCAGCACGATGACCCAGCGAAGAAAGCAGGCAGTCCAGGACTTCCGCCGCATCATGCGGCTCATCGTTATGATCGCCGCCATGATGGTGCTGGGCGGGCTCGGCTACGCCAGCCTTTTCGGGGAGCTGACCGTGCACATCGTGGTGGCCACAGTGCTCGGGGTGTTCTTGTCGTTCAGCCTTGGCGCCGGCCTGTTCGCGCTCGCGTTCTTCAGCGACAAGAGCGGACACGACGAAGAGGTGACTCGGGCGACCAAGCCACGTGACATAACTGAGTAGGAACAGGTCCTGCGCCAGGGACAGGCTGATCTGGTAAAAGGTAAGGACCGCCGTGGGGTCTGCGACCCCATCGTTGGTTGCGCCCGAATATCCCCGATCTGACAGACCCCGGACGCCGCGCATGTGGCGGAGGGCACGACCCTAGCCACTGGCGCCCCCGCAACGAAGCCTTCGCCGGGACGGTGCAGCGCGGTTGAACGCCTCGCCCGCGCAGATCCTCGCGTCCTGGGAGGAACCCGCGAGGCAGGATGGCGTTGGTGCGGCGTAACGCCAACGGCAATGGAATTGCTCATGAAAAACACCCTCTTGATCGCGGCAGCTTCCGCTGCGCTGGTCGGAAGCGTACCCGCCGCCGCGCAGAATACTCCTGCCTCGACCGCCGCGCGCGACCGCATCGGGCAGATCCTCGGCACCATCTTCGGTACCGGCGCGACCGCCGATGCCTCGCTGGAGGCGCAATGGCGTCTAGGCCGCAAGCCGCTGGCCGCACAGCGCACGCAGTTCGAGACACGCGTCGATGCCGACATCCGCTCGGGCGTGCTTACCGCCGCCACGGGTGCGCGGCTCAAGAGCGATTATGCCGCCGTGGTCGAACTGGAGACGCGCTATGGCGCGGATGGGCAGTTCACCACTGCGGAGCGGACCGAGCTGTCCGATCGCTATGGCGCGCTGACACAGGTGCTGAGCGAAGGCGCCTACGCCGATGCCGGCACCGCCGCCCGCGCGCAGGTGAACGAAGGGCGGACGGAGTTCAGCCGCCGCGTCGATGCCGCCGTCTCGGCCCGCAAGCTCACCCGCGTCGCCGGAACCCGGCTGAAGGCGGACTATGATGCACTGGTGACGGTGGAGACCGGATATCTGCGCGACGGGGTGATCTCCGCCACCGAGCAGAACGATCTCGACGCCCGGCTCGATGCGCTGGACGCACGGATCGGCGACACTAGCTACGGGTCGACCCCCGTTACCGCACGCAGCCGGCTCGACGCGATCGCCCGCGCGGCGCCTTCGAGCGGGCTGTCGAGCGCTGCGCGTGCTCAGCTTCTGGTTGAACATGGCGATCTTCTGCGCCTCGAGGCGGCCTATGCCCGCACCTCTCCGAGTGCCGAGGATCGCGCCTATCTGGAGCAAAGGCTGACCAACCTGGAGACGCGCGCCCGCGTGCTGCGATAGCTGCGGGAGCGCGCGATGGCGGCGGGAGCTTGACTTTTCCGCCGCTATCGGCTCTTGGCGCGCGTCGCGGATTTCCCCCGCGAGGACCGGGCTACCTTGTACGGGCCCCTTACGAACGAAGGAACATGACATGCGTCACGGCATTTCCGGCCGCAAGCTTCAGCGCAAGACCGGCCACCGCCACGCGCTGCTCCGCAATCTCGCGGCCGCCCTGGTGAAGCACGAGCAGATCACCACCACGCTGGCCAAGGCCCGCGAACTGCGCCCCTATACCGAGAAGCTGGTGACGCTGGCCAAGCGCGGCGGGCTCAGCAACCGCCGTCTGGCGATGAGCCGGTTGGGCGACGAGACGCAGCTCAAGAAGCTGTTCGACGTGCTGGCCGATCGCTATGCCGACCGCGAAGGCGGCTACATCCGCATCATCAAGGCCGGCTATCGCGCCAGCGACGCCGCGCCGATTGCGGTGATCGAGTTCGTGGACCGCGATACCGCCGCCAAGGGCCGGGATTCCGGCCCGGTGATGAGCGACGACGAGGACGAACTCGAAGCGGCCTAAAGGCTTGCTTCCGCGAAGAATTCGGGAGGGCCGGATGGGATACCATCCGGCCCTTTCATTTGTGACTATCCCCGCCTAGCGTCCGCGCGCACAATCCGTCCTAGTATCATCCGGGAGATGTCATCGATGCTTCGCCTGCTTTCCGCCGCTTCGCTGCTCGCGCTATCCAGCGGAGCCCTCGCGCAGACCGTCGTTTCCTCGCAGCGCGCCGCCGCCGCAACCTCGCAGAGTTCCATGCCGACCCCAGCCTATCCCGAATCCCGCCGCGGCGATGTCGTCGATACCTCCTTCGGCGAGAAGGTCGCCGACCCCTATCGCTGGCTCGAGAACGATGTCCGCACCGACAAGGAGGTTGCCGCCTGGGTCGAAGCTCAGAACAAGGTCACGCAGGCCGCGCTGACGGCGCTGCCGGGCAAGGCATGGTTCAAGGACCGCATCGGCAAGCTGATGGATTACGAGCGCTATGGGGTCCCGCAAAAGGAGGGCCAGCGCTATTTCTACAGCTACAACCCGGGCCTGCTGAACCAGCCCCAGCTTTTCGTGCGCGACAGCTGGAACGGCAAGGGCCGCCTGCTGATCGATCCCAACACCTGGGCCAAGGACGGAGCCACCGCGCTGGCGGGCTATCGCCCCTCCAACAGTGGCAAGCTGATGACGTTCGAGATCCAGGACGGCGGCACCGACTGGCGGATCATCAAGGTGATGGACGTGGCCACCGGCAAGGTGATGGAGGACGAGCTGCGCTGGGCCAAATACGGCGGCGGCGTGCAATGGCTGGGCGACGAGGGATTCTTCTACTCGCGCTTCCCCGCCACCGGCGACAAGCCCGATTTCCAGTCGCTCGCCTACAACCAGGCGATCTACTACCACAGGATCGGCACCCCCCAGAGCGCCGACATCAAGGTGTTCGCCACGCCCGAGCACAAGGAATACGGGCACGGCATCTCCGTCTCGAGTGACGAGAAGTGGGCCACCATCACCAGCTCGGTCGGCACCGACGCGCGCTATGAGGTCCATACGATCGATCTTGCCAAGGGCTCGCCCGCGAAGGGCTGGCAGGTGAAGAAGGTGGTGTCCGGCTTCGACAACGCCTGGAACATGATCGATACCGTCGGCAGCACGGCATATTTCAGCACCAACAAGGATGCTCCGCGCTATCGCGTGGTCAAGATGGACATGGCGGCCGCCACGCCCACCTGGACGACCGTGGTGGCAGAAACCGAGCAACCCATCGACGGCGCGTCGATCGTGGGTGACAAGCTGGTGCTGACATACCTCAAGGACGCCACCACCCGCGCGGCGGTCTTCTCGCTGAACGGCAAGCCGTTGAAGGATATCGCGCTGGGCGAGTTGGGAACGGCGGGCGGCTTCGGCGGCAAGCCGGGTGACAGCGAGACCTTCTACGCCTTCACCAGCTTCACCCGTCCGAGCACCATCTACCGCCTTGACCTGAAAAGCGGCGCGCAGGAGGTGTTCGCGCAGCCGAAGCTGACCTTCGATCCGACGCTGTTCGAGACCGAGCAGGTCTTCTATCCTTCGAAGGACGGAACGAAGGTTCCGATGTTCATCGTCCGTAAGAAGGGCCAGGCCGGCCCCGCGCCGACGCTGCTCTACGGTTATGGCGGTTTCGACATCTCGCTGACCCCGACCTTCTCGGCCGGGCGGATGGCATGGCTGGAGGCGGGTGGCACCTATGTGCTCGCGAACCTGCGCGGCGGCGGCGAATACGGCAAGGCCTGGCACGATGCCGGACGCCTGAACAACAAGCAGAACGTGTTCGACGATTTCGCGTGGGCCGGCAAATACCTCAAGGCCAATGCCTATACGTCGCCCAAGGGCCTGGCCATCCAGGGCGGCTCCAACGGCGGGCTGCTGGTCGGCGCCGTGGTCAACCAGAACCCCGACCTGATCAATGCGGCCAATGCCTCGGTCGGGGTGATGGACATGCTGCGCTTCGACCAGTGGACCGCTGGCCGCTATTGGGTCGACGATTACGGCTACCCCAGCAAGGAGGCGGACTGGCGCGTGCTGCGGGCCTATTCGCCCTATCACAACATCAAGCCCGGCGTGGCTTATCCGCCCGTGCTGGTGACCACCGCCGATACCGATGACCGCGTGGTACCCGGGCACAGCTTCAAATACACCGCCGCGCTCCAGGCTGCGGACCCCGCCGGGGCGCCGCATCTCATCCGCATCGAAACCCGTGCGGGCCACGGCAGCGGCAAGCCGACCGACAAGATCATCGAGGAAGGCGCCGACGTGATGGCGTTCTTGGCTTACCACACCGGCCTTGCCATGCCGCCTTCGGACTAATGTGTTCAGAAAAATGCAGCGTTAGCTGAACGCTGGCTGTCGGTTCGATTCAGGCTCGGCCAAGCGCGAATCGCTTATCTCGTCGTCATGCCGGACATCCCGTCCGGTGTGACACGAGGACATAAGTCATGGCCATCATCTCCAAAGCCTTGGTCGGAGCCGTCGCGGCAGGCGCGATGGTGATGATCCCTGTCGCCGCCAGCGCGCAGAACCGTTACGACAACCACCGCCGCGGCGGCCCCAGTGCGGGCCAGGTGATCGCCGGCGCGGCGGTCATCGGCGGGATTGCCGCGATCGCGGGCGCGATCGGCCGGAGCAACAACCGCTACGACAATCGCTACGACAACCGCTATTATCGCGGCGGCTACAACAACGGGTATCCCGGCTACAACAACGGCTACCCGGGCTACAACACCGGTTATCCCGGATACAACAATGGCTACCCCGGCTATTACAATGGCAATGCCGGCTACGGCCGCGATCCGAACGGGGCGATCCAGCAGTGCTCGAGCGCCGCGACCAGCGATGCCCGCAGCCGCGGCTTCGGGAACGCCCAGGTCGCCCAGATCCGCGACGTCAACAACACCAATTACGGCTTCAAGATCAGGGGCCTGCTGATGGTTGACGGCAATGGCTACGGCTACGGCAACGGTTATGGCGGCTACGGCCGGGACAGCGGCAGCTTCACCTGCTGGGTGGACCGCGGCCGAGTGACCCGCATGGACTACAGCGGTATCCGCGGAATGTAAGGCTTCGGCCGATGGAATGGGCCACCCCGGCTGCAGCGCCGGGGTGGCCTTTCTCCGTCTGGCCTGCGCCGGCCGCCCGTCACCGGCCCGGCGCCATGCGCAGTTCAGCATTCATGCAGGCTGCAACCGCCATTCCGCCCGGGTCAAACCGTTCGCCGGGCGGGGCGAATCGAACGAGGATATTGACCATGCAGAGCAGATTGCTTGCCGCGCCCGCCTTGCTGGCTGCGGTTTCGCTTGTCTCCACTCCCGCCATCGCGGCGGATATGTCCAGCCCCGCCCGCCTCGCGCCGCCAGCAGCGGTGGCGGCCGTCGATGCCAACTACGGCGGCCACGGCTGGGGCTGGGGTGGGGGGCGCCACCATCGCCGGGGCAGCACCGCCGGCGGCATACTGGCGGGCGCCGTGGTGATCGGCGCCATCGCCGCCGTGGCGAGCGCCGCTTCCCGCCCACGCCCGCCCCGCAGCTATCCTGCGCCCTATCCCTATCCTGCGCCTTACCCCGCCCCCTACCCGGACCAGCGCGGCGATTATCGCCCTGTCGCGCAACTCGGGCTGCAGGGTGCGGCCGATATGTGCCTGCGTGAAGTCGAGAGGACTGCGCGGGCGCGCGAGGTCAGCCGGGTCGAACGCAGCGCCAGCGGCTGGCTGGTGAGCGGCGCGCTGGCCGATGGCAGCGGCTTCTCATGCTCTATCGGCGCGGACGGCCGCATCGACCAGCTCGACGTGGGTGGGCGGCAGCAGAGCTACGGCGCCGCCGACCGGCAGTATGACGACGACCGCTATCGTTCGGCACGCGCCGAGATGGACGCCCGTGCCGCGAGCGAGCCCCAGCCGGCCTATCCGGGCGGGCCGCTGCCGGGCGAGGCCGACGGCTCGTCCGTTCCCCCGGCGCCGCCCCGGCCTTGATCCTTGTCCTCGCGCTCCGTGCGATAGGCGGGGAGCGCGAGGCGCCAACGGATCGCGGCTGCGCGCAGGGCGAAGCCGGCCGCAGCCGCCGCGATCCACACCGGCTCGCGCGGAATGCCGATCATGGTGCCCGCCACGCACAGCGCGGCCGATAGCGCCGCCGCGGTCACATAGAGTTCGGGCCGCATGATGATCGACGGCCGGCCCGCCACGACATCGCGGATGATCCCGCCGACGCAACCCGTTACCACGCCCATCACGAAGGCGGGGATGGGCGGCACGCCATAGCTCAGCGCCTTGGCGCTCCCCAGCACGGCATAGGCGGCAAGGCCGAGCGCATCGGCATAGTCGATCAGCGCGCCGTGCCACCAGCGGATCGGCGTGATCCATACCAGGGCGGCGGCGGCCAGGCACACGGCGGCGACCCAGCCATCGTGGACCCAGAACACCGGCGCGCCGATCAGCAGGTCACGAACACTCCCCCCGCCGACGCCGGTGAGCAGCGCGAAGAAGGCGAGGGTAACGAAGGTCTGCCGGGCGCGCGCCGCCGCCAGCGCGCCGGTAAGCGCGAACACCGCCACGCCGGCCAGGTCGAGCCAGTCGAGCAGCGGAGTGAGCACCGCCGCGTTCATCTCGCCGCCGGATCCTCGCCGCGATCAGCCATGCAGAACCTCCCCGATGGCCTTGGCGGCCGCGATGGTGTCGAAATCGGCCCAGCGCGGGCCGATCACCTGCATTCCGCAAGGCAGGCCGGCGGTCTCGCCCACGGGAAGCACAGTGGACGGCAGGTTGGGAAAGGTCGCCAGTCCCGCCCAGGCCAGGGTATCGGCGAAAGGGCTGTCCTCCCCGTTGATCGGGATCATGCGCTCGCGCATCGGCCTGGAATCGTGTGGATAGGCCAGGAAGGCGAGCGGCGGGGCGAGCACGAAATCGTGGTGCTCGAACAGCGCCGCCCAGGCATATTCGTTGCGGGCCTGTGCATCGAGCAGGGCGAACCAACCGGGCAGCGCCATCGCCTGGCCCTGCGGCCCCGGCTGGCCCCGTGCCATCGCCACCGCAAGCATCTTCATGTAGTCGGCGTGCTGGCGGGCGAGATCGGGCAGGTGCTCGCTCGAACGCGCCACCGTCGCGCCCGCCTTCTCCAGCTCGCCCAGCGCGGCCTCGATCGGCGCGCGCACCGCCGCGTCCACCTTGCTGGCCGGATGGTCGAGCAGGACCAGGAATCGCATCTCCCGCAAGGGCCGGGGGCGTCGCGGGAGCGGCAGGTCGGCAGTGACCTCGAGCAGCAGCGCCAGATCGTCGGCGTCGCGCGCCAGCGGGCCGACTACGCTCAGCACGCCGTCGTCCACGTCCTGCCCGCCGGCGAGCGGATGGGTGTGGCCGCGCCGGCTCACCAGGCCGAAGCTCGCCTTGTGCCCCCAGATGCCGTTGAAATGGGCCGGATTGCGGACGGATGAGCCGATGTCGCTGCCGTATTCGCAGGGCACCATCCCGCTCGCCACCGCCGCCGCGCCGCCGCCACTGGACCCACCCGCCGAGCGCGCGTGATCGTGCGGGTTGTTTGTCCGGCCGTAGAGGGGGTTGTCGCTCTGAAAATCAGCCAGGTCGGGGGGGATATTGGTCTTGCCCAGGATGATAGCGCCTGCGCGCTTCAGCCGCCGCACCACCGCGCTGTCGCGCGTGGCGATCCGGTCCCTGAACTGTACATGGCCCCATGTGGTGGGCAGCCCGGCCACGTCGAAGCTCTCCTTGACCGTCATCGGCACGCCGAACAGCGGCTGGTCCGGTCCCGGCGCGTTTCCCATGCCGCGCGCCGTGCGGCAGGCGCGGTCGAAATCGGTCACCACCACGGCGTTGACATGGGCATCGAGCCGCTCGATCCGGGCGATCGCCAGCTCGACTGCCTGGAGCGGCGTGCATTCCCCACGCCGCACCGCGGCGGCGGTGGCGAGCGCACCGGGCCGATCGGTCAGTCTTGGATAGCTCATCGCGCGTGCCCCCCGTCCGTCCGCCTTCGCCGCGCCCCGGCAAAGACATGGTCCGGTTTAGTCAGCGCGCGGCGCTGTAGAAAGGCGATTTCTCGCCTCCGTCCACGCCGGGACTCGCCGTCAATGCGGGGGCAGGCTGATGGCGGCCGTGCCTTCGCCCCACACCGGCAGATAAAGGCCCTGGCCGGCGGCTACCAGGCTGCCGGTCCTGACCTCCTCGATCTCGGCGCGGATTTCCAGATCGCCCTCGCGCTTGTCGGCGATGGCGCGGGTGATCTTGCCCATCAGCTTGTTGAAGTCATGCTCGAAGTTCTGGGCGAGCGCGGTGGCGATGGTCTGCGAGAAGCCGGGGCTGTTGGCCAGCTTGAGCAGCAGGTCGGCGCCGTCGCGGTCGGTATCGCCCCGGATCGCCACATCGGAGAAGCTGACCTCGCGCGAGCCCGCCTGGTTGACCGGAACCCCCGTCAGCCACACGGTCCCGCTGGCGCTGCCGTAGGCGCGGTCCTGGGCCGTGGCGGTGAAGGTGACCCCGGCGGCGATCCGGCCGCCGGTGGTGCCATAGACCACCACCTTGCCGAAATTCGCCATGACCGGCCCGATGCCGGGGAGCGGGAAGGGGCGCGCCTGGCGCTTCACCAGCGCCTTGGCGACCACGGGTTCGAGCTGGGCGTAATCCGCGATCACCGGGATGAAGAACACCAGCCTGCCCGGCTTTTCGCCCAGCCTGGCCATCGGTGGCAGGGCGATACGCGGCGGGTCGGGCGGGCGGTCGCCGACGAAGGTTTCCGTGCGTGCGCGCATCCCCAGCCGCAGCGACAGCCGCGTGCCGGTGAGGGTGTAGCCGCCATATTGCAGTTCCTGCGGCGTCACCCGCATCCACACCGGCGGATTGACGCGATTGAGCTGGAGCGAGGTGAAGGCCTTGCCCCACAGCTTCTCTATCTCCGCGCGCAGCTTCAGCTTGCCGAGCTGGGAGGGGAGGGTGCGTTCGAGCCGGGCGACGATCTTCCTCAGCTCCTTGTCGGCATCCTTGGTGAACTCGATGCGTTGGCCGAGGAATTCGACATGGGGGGTATCGGTCCAGCGATAATCTAGATCGACCTTGCCGACCGGATTCCAGTTGCGATCGAGCGTGATCCTCATCCGGGCGGTGACATTGGCGGCGGCGGTGGCGGTCTCTTCCTTCAACACGCCGCCGATATCGCGCGCGCGCAGTTCGGCTTGCACCGGGAATGTGACCAGGATGGCCTCGCCCTGGCCACGGAAGCTCAGGCGGCCGCGCGTGACCTTGCCAACGATGTCGCAGCGCAGGGTAGGCGTCTTGAGCTTCACGAAGGCGACCTTGACCTTCTTCGAGGCGACGCAGACCTGGTCGGGCTTGTTGATGGTGTAGAGCGTGCGCGGCACCTCGCCCTCAAGCGCGGCGGCGAGACCCCTGAGATCGGCCGTGACCGGCACCGCGATCACCGAATCCTGCGGCGGGACAGAGATGGTGTCGGTGGCACGGGGCGGGGGGCCGGTGTCTCCCCCGCGCGAGCAGCCGGACAAGGCCGCGATCGCGGCGAGCGCCGCGATCATCGAGAATGAAGCGCCTTGCCGCATGGCTGTGTTCCCCTGCTGCTGGCGTGGAATACACGAAAAGACGAGTGGTTCCAGTCACTCGGCCGGTTGCGCCCGGCTGGGCGCGGTGATGGTCACGCCAGCGAGGGCAAGCCCGCCGGACCAATTGCCGCGGAAGCCGAAACAGCCGATTTGGGTGTGCCCCGCATCGCCGGTCCAACCGTCAGCTTGGCGGGGGTTCCGGGATCGTCTCTCGCCCCGTGGTGGGCAGCAGCGCGAGCGCCAGGCCGAAGCCCAGGATCGGCGCGGCGCCATAGCCGATCAGCGCGCTCGGATAATTCGACACAAGCCCCGCGAAGGAGAAGCCGACCAGACAGCCCGCCAGTGCCTTGCGTGATGCCGCGCTGCCCGGAACCGCGCCCACCATCAGGCAGAAGCTCGCCAGCAGCGTCGCCAACAGGCCAAGTGCGGCGATGGGATGGCTGCGGGCGAGCAGCGCGATGACGTGCTCCACGAACGGCTGAGCCGGCAGCTCCCCGCTCATCGCGGCCACCAGGCTGGCGACGAAGGCGACGATCGCGAAGACGCCATAGCGCCAGTCGCGCCGGGCGTCGCACAGGCCCACCCCGGCGAGCATGAGCGCGGCGCCGGTCGCCATGTCTGGCTGCAACAGCGCGGCCAGCAGGGCGAGCGAGAGGAGCGCGGGAGCGTTCGCGTCCTCCTCGGCCACCAGCACCGCCAGCACGGGAACCGCCACCATGCCGGCGTGGAGCGATACCGGTCCCAGCGGCAGCCAGCGCGCCACGCCCGCGATTGCCGGGCCGGTCAGCAAGGGGGCGAAGCACGCGGCCAGCGCGGCGGCGATCAGCACCCACCGTCCGGTCCGGCACAGCCGGCGCGGGGCCAGCGCGATGGCGGCCGCCGCCAGTGCGAGCGCACCGGCATTGATGGCCATGTAGCGCGCAGGCGCGCCGAAGGCGGCGAGATAGGCGATCCCGGCCAGTACCGGGATCGCGAGCGTCGTGACGGCCAGTGCGCGGCCGCTCACCGGATCACATATGGATCGGTTTGCCGGTCACCGCGATCGCCGCTTCCTTGATCGCCTCGGAATGCGTGGGATGGGCGTGGCAAGTGTAGGCGATGTCCTCGCTGGTGGCGCCGAATTCCATGCCCAGCGCGGCCTCCGCGATCATCGTGCCGGCGGGTATGGCGATGGCCCATACGCCCACCACCCGGTCGGTGGCGGCGTCGGCGATGATCTTCACGAAACCGTCGGGCTCGTGATTGGTCTTGGCGCGGCTGTTGGCCATCATCGGGAACTTGCCGATTTTGACCTCGCCCTTCTCGCGCGCCTGTTCCTCGGTCAGCCCGACCCCGGCGATCTCGGGCGCGGTATAGACCACGCTGGGGATCACGGCGTGGTTCACGATGCCGGTAAGACCCGCGATGTTCTCGGCCACGGCGGTGCCTTCCTCGCTCGCCTTGTGCGCGAGCATGGGGCCGGGGATCACGTCGCCGATCGCCCACACGCCGTCCACCTTGGTGCGGAAGTCGTGATCGGTCTCGATCTGGCCACGCTTGTTGACCTCCAGCCCGATGGCCTCGAGGCCCAACCCTTCGGTGTTGGGGCGGCGGCCGATGGACACCAGCACGCAATCGGCCTCGATGGTTTCGGATGCGCCGCCGGCGGCGGGCTCCATCGTCAGCGTGGCCTTCTTGCCCTTGACGGTGCAGCCGGTGACCTTGGTGGAGAGCTTGAACTCGATGCCCTGCTTGCGGAAGATCTTGCGTGCTTCCTTGCGCACGTCACCGTCCATGCCGGGCAGCACTTCGTCGAGGAACTCCACGCAAGTGACCTCGGCACCCAGCCGGCGCCACACGCTGCCCAGCTCCAGCCCGATCACGCCCGCGCCGATCACCACCATCTTCTTGGGCACCGCCGGCAGCTCGAGCGCGCCGGTGCTGTCCACCACCACGAACTTGGCATTGTCCACCTCCACACCCGGCAGCGGGGTGACGGAGGAGCCGGTGGCGATGACCACGTTCTTCGCAGTGACGGTTTCGGCGCCGACCTTGACGGTGTGCGCGTCGATGAAGCTGGCGTGGCCGGTCTTCCAGTCCACCTTGTTCTTCTTGAACAGGAAGGCGATCCCGCCGGTGAGCCCCTTGATCGCATCGAGCCGGTGCGCGTGCATGGCACCCAGGTTCAGCTTGGGCGTCACCTCCACGCCCAGCTCGGCCATCGTGCCGTCACCCGCCACCTCGAAATAGTCGCTCGCGTGCAGCATCGCCTTGGAAGGGATGCAGCCCACATTGAGGCAGGTGCCGCCCAGCGTCTCGCGGCTTTCAACGCAGGCGGTCTTCAGACCGAGCTGCGCGCTGCG
This sequence comes from Altererythrobacter sp., assembly GCA_016793865.1. Taxonomy (GTDB): domain Bacteria; phylum Pseudomonadota; class Alphaproteobacteria; order Sphingomonadales; family Sphingomonadaceae; genus Qipengyuania. Next base: position 18,485 of record JAEULJ010000008.1, on the reverse strand, counting down.
GATCGCGGCGACATAACCGCCCGGGCCGGCGCCGATGACGAGGACGTCGTAGTCGTAAGCCTGCTCGGCCATCAGTAGCTCTCCGTCGACTGCGCGGGCGCGGTGGAGCTGTTGGCCCCGGCGCATTCATTGATGATGGTGCGGATGCTGGCGGTGTCGATCTGCATCCGCTCGGAAACCGGCTTGGCGAGCCACTTGTCGGCGGCGCAACCGCACACCTTGTTCAGCGCCGGGCCGGCGATGCCCGCACCTTCCGACAGCTGCTGGCATTGCTGGACCGCCGCGAGGCGCGCGGTATCGTCGAGCGCGGTGCCGGCGGAATCGCAGGCGGTGAGGCCAAACGCGAGCGGGGCGATGAGGAGTAAAGGCTTCAGGGTCATGTGTTTGCGCTCCGCGTTCACAGGTCGATCAGCATCCGCGCGGGATCTTCGATCGCTTCCTTGATGGTCTTCAAAGCGGTCACCGCCTCGCGGCCGTCGATCAGGCGGTGATCGTAGGAGAGCGCGATATACATCATCGGACGGATCACGATCTGGCCGTCGCGGACCACGGGGCGGTCCTCGATGCGGTGGAGGCCCAGCACGGCGCTCTGCGGTGGGTTGATGATCGGGGTGGACATCAGCCCGCCGAACACGCCGCCGTTTGAGATGGTGAAAGTGCCGCCCTTCATGTCCTCCATCGTCAGCGTGCCGGCTTTCGCCCGCGCGCCGAAATCGGCGATATCCTTCTCGATTCTCGCGAAGCTCTTGGAATCGGCATCGCGCACGACCGGCACCACCAGCCCGCCCGGCGCGCTGACCGCCACCGAGATGTCGACATAATCGAAATAGACGATCTCATCGCCTTCGATCTGGGCATTGACCGAGGGGATATCCTTGAGCGCGAGGCAGGCAGCCTTGGCGAAGAAGGACATGAAGCCGAGCTTGATGTCATGCTTCTTGGCGAACAGATCCTTGTAGCGATCGCGGGTGGCGATCACCGCAGTCATGTCGACATCGTTGAAGGTGGTCAGCAGAGCGGCGTTTTCCTGTGCGCTCTTGAGCCGCTTGGCGATGGTCTGGCGCATCCGCGTCATCTTGACGCGCTCTTCGCGCCGGGTGCCGTCCGCAGGAGCAGAGGAAGGAGGGGGGGCGGTCGCTGGCGCCGTGGTGGTGGCCGCAGGTTCGCTGGCCCTGGCCTGGGCCGCCGCGATCACGTCTTCCTTGGTAAGCCGGCCATCCTTGCCGCTGCCCTTGATCTGGGTCGGATCGACACCGTGCTCGATCACGGCGCGGCGCACAGCCGGGGACATGGTGACCGCATCGCTCGCGGCGCTCTTGGCGGCAGCGGGGGCAGGTGCCGGGGCGGCCTCGGCGGCTGGAGCCGGAGCGGGGGCGGCCTTCTGATCCGCTGGCTGGGGAGCCTCGCGCTTCTCCACGGGGGTGGTCTCTCCCGCGCCGGACTCGTCGGCGATGGTGGCGATCACCGCGCCGACCTCCACCGTATCGCCCACCTTCACGCGGTGCTCGCCCATCACCCCGGCAACCGGGCTGGGCACTTCCACCGCGACCTTGTCGGTTTCGAGGCTCGCCACCGGTTCGTCCTGCTTGACCGGATCGCCCGGCTGCTTGAGCCATTCGCCGATCGTCGCCTCGGTCACGGATTCGCCGAGCGTGGGTACCTTGATTTCCTGGGCCATATCTATCTCAATTCCCTACGATCCGGTTGGTGTCCAGCGATCGCGCCGGATCATGCGGTCAGTCCCAGAGCGGCGGCGACGAGCGCATCCTGCTCCTTCTTGTGGCGGGGTGCGAAGCCGGTGGCGGGCGATGCCGCGGCGGCGCGGCCGGCATAGGCGGGGCGCAGAGGCTTGCCCGCCGCGGCGGCGGCATCCTCGATGGCGCGGTCCACGAAGAACCAGGCGCCATTGTTGCGCGGTTCTTCCTGGCACCAGACGATCTCCTCCAGCGCACTCATCCGCTCGATCCGCTTCGTCAGCGGTTCGCCGGGGAAGGGGTAGAGCTGCTCGATGCGGACGATGGATACATCCTTGAGCCCCGCCGCGTCACGCGCGGCGATGAGATCATAGGCGACCTTGCCGCTGCACAGGACCAGCCGCCTGACCTTCTTGTCGGCGATGTCGGCGGTATCGCTGACGATGCGGCGGAAATGGCTTTCCTCGGTGAACTCGGCCGCGCTCGACTTGGCCATCGGATGGCGCAGCAGGCTCTTGGGAGTCATGATGACCAGCGGCTTGCGGAACGGGCGCAGCATCTGCCGCCGCAGCACGTGGAAGTAGTTCGCCGGCACGGTGATGTTGCACACGCACATATTGTCGTCGGCGCAGAGCTGGAGGAAACGCTCCAGCCGCGCCGAACTGTGCTCGGGACCCTGGCCTTCATAGCCATGCGGCAGCAACAGGGTGAGCCCGTTGGCGCGCAACCACTTGCTCTCGCCGGCGGCGAGATACTGGTCGATCATGATTTGCGCGCCATTGGCGAAATCGCCGAACTGCGCCTCCCAAAGCACCAGTGTCTTGGGATCGGCCATCGCGAAGCCGTATTCGAAGCCCAGCACGCCATATTCCGACAGCGGGCTGTCATAGACCTCGAACTTGCCGTGGGGCAGGGTGGCGAGGGGGATGTATTTGCGCTCGTCGTTCTGGTCGACCCACACCGCGTGGCGCTGGCTGAAGGTGCCGCGCCCCGAATCCTGGCCCGACAGGCGTACCCCGAAGCCTTCGGCCACGAGGCTGCCAAAGGCCAGCGCCTCGGCCGTGGCCCAGTCGAAGCCGCCGGTATGCTTGTCCAGCGCCCCGGCCTTGAACATATCCTCCTTGGCGTGGAGCACGCGGCCCAGCGTCTTGTGGATGGCGAGGTCCGCAGGCACTTCGGTCAGCGTCCGGCCCAGGCTGGCCATCAGCTTGGCGGAGATCGCGGTATCGACATTGCGGCGCGCGGTTTCCGGATCGGCCGGCTTGTTGAGGCCCGCCCAGCGCCCGCCGAACCAGTCCGCCTCATTGGCCTTGTAGCTCTCGGAGGCGGAGAATTCCTGCTCGAGGTGGGCGATGAACTCGCTGCACATCGCATCGGCATCGCCTGGCTTGATGACGCCCTGCGTTTCCAGCCGCCCGGCATAGATCTGGCTGACCTTGGGATGCTCGCGGATGCTGGCGTACATCAGCGGCTGGGTGAAGCTGGGTTCGTCGCCCTCGTTGTGGCCGAACCGGCGATAGCACCACATATCGATCACGATGTCGCGGCCGAAGGTCTGCCGATACTCGATCGCCAGCTTGCACGCGAAGGTGACCGCTTCGGGATCGTCGCCGTTGACATGCAGGATCGGCGCCTGGACGCCCTTGGCCACATCGCTGGGATAGGGGCTCGATCGCGCGAACTGCGGGCTGGTGGTGAAGCCGATCTGGTTGTTGATGACGAAGTGCAGGCAGCCGCCCGTGTTGTAGCCGCGCACGCCGGAGAAGCCGAGGCACTCCCACACGATGCCCTGCCCGGCGAAGGCCGCGTCGCCGTGGATCAGGACCGGCAGAACCTGTTCGTGCTTGGTCAGATCGTCGCGGATGGCCTGTTGCGCGCGCGCCTTGCCCAACACCACCGGGTCCACCGCCTCCAGATGGCTGGGGTTGGGGACCAGGCTCATATGGACCTTGATCGCGTCGAACTCGCGGTCGGTGCTGGTGCCGAGGTGGTATTTCACATCGCCCGAGCCGCCGACATCCTCGGGATTGGCGCTGCCGCCCGAAAACTCGTGGAAGATCACGCGATAGGGCTTGGCCATGACATTCGCGAGCACGTTCAGCCGGCCGCGATGCGCCATGCCGTAGATGATCTCGCGCACGCCAAGCTGGCCGCCGTATTTGATGACCGCCTCCAGCGCGGGGATCATGCTTTCCCCCCCGTCGAGGCCGAAGCGCTTGGTGCCGACGTATTTGCGCCCCAGGAAGCTTTCGTACTGCTCGCCGCGGATCACCGCCGCCAGAATGGCGCGCTTACCCTCGGGCGTGAACTGGATGACCTCGTCCGGACCCTCGAACCGCTCCTGGAGGAAGCGGCGCTCCTCCACGTCGGAGATGTGCATGTATTCGAGGCCGACCTTGCCGCAATAATTGGCGACAAGCGTGTCGTAGAGCGTCTGTACCGTGACCCAGTCGAAGCCGAGCGCCCCGCCGACGAAGACCTCGCGGCCCTCCTGCCCGGTGAAGCCGTGGCCTTCCAGCGTCAAATCGCGCGGAATCTCGCGCTTGGACAGGCCGAGCGGGTCGAGATCGGCCGCCAGATGACCGCGCACGCGGAAGGTGCGGATCAGCAGCATGGCCCGGATCGCATCGTCCGCCGCCTGCTCGATGGCCTTGGGATCGGCGGGCTTGCCAGCCTTCTCGGCCGCTGCCTTCACCGCCAGCTTCATGGCGATGGGGTCGAGGCCCTGGGTAAGCTCGTCCTCGGCAGAGGCGTCGGTGGGCGGCCATGTGGCGCGCGCCCAGCTAGGCCCGGCCTGCCGGCCGCCCTGGTCGGTCAGTTCGGGGAGAAAGGACTGTGCTTCGTTACCCATGACTCACGCCAGTTCCTTCAGCAGCGCGTCGAGCGTGGTGCCCAGCTCCGAAGGGGACTGCGCCACGCGGATGCCCGCCTTCTCCATCGCCGCGATCTTGTCCTCGGCGCCGCCCTGGCCGCCCGAAACGATCGCGCCGGCGTGGCCCATGCGGCGGCCGGGAGGCGCGGTGCGACCGGCGATGAAGCCGACCATCGGCTTTTCGACGCACTTCTTCTTGTGATGGGCGATGAACTCGGCCGCCTCTTCCTCGGCGCTGCCGCCGATCTCGCCGATCATGATGATCGAGCGGGTGGCATCATCCTTGAGGAACAGCTCCAGCACGTCGATGAAATTGGTGCCGTTGACGGGGTCGCCGCCGATGCCGACCGCGGTGGTCTGGCCGAGGCCGACCATGGTGGTCTGGTGCACCGCCTCATAGGTCAGCGTGCCCGAGCGGCTGACGACGCCAACGCTGCCCTTCTGGAAGATGGAGCCGGGCATGATCCCGATCTTGCACTCGCCGGGGGTGAGCACGCCGGGGCAGTTGGGGCCGATGAGGCGGCTCTTGCTGCCGGAGAGCGCGCGCTTCACGCGCACCATGTCGAGCACCGGGATGCCTTCCGTGATGCAGACGATCAGCGGCACCTCGGCATCGATCGCCTCGAGGATCGAATCCGCGGCGAACGGCGGCGGGACGTAGATGCAGCTCGCGGTGGCGCCGGTGGCCTTCACCGCCTCGCCCACAGTGTCGTAGACCGGCAGGCCGATATGCTCGGTCCCGCCCTTGCCGGGGGTGACGCCGGCGACCATCTGCGTCCCATAGGCGAGCGCCTGCTGGGTGTGGAAGGTGCCGGTTTCGCCGGTCATCCCCTGGGTGATGACCTTGGTGTGTTTGTCGACGAGGATGGACATGGATTCGCCTCTAAAAGTCCTGAACGGAGAGTGTGACGATGTTGCTATTGCCGCTGACGGATGTCGTTGCGGTAACGACGAGCGGATTCTGACTGCCTTGGAGTTTGAGGATCCACACAATGTCGGGTGGTGGGCCGACACGCCTTGTTGGCGAAACACCGCCAAACGCCGCTGACACGCCGGCGCCAAATGTGTCTAGCGTCACAGGCGTACCGACATCGGCTGAAAATGCGCAGCGATTGTTGCCGCCTCGGCGAACATCGACCGACGATCCGCGGAACGTCAGCTGCGTAGTGCCGTCGGTCGTGGTCTCGCTTTCGAGCTTCCAGAAGTCCTTTTTCGTCTGCTTGTGCATAGACTTTGCACTCGCAACCTGAGCGCTCGGATTAGCATAGTTCTGAAGACAGATCAGTATGAAGGGAGCCACGTAATCGCCCGCGTCAAATGCTGACGGCTCCTTGGCCCCCACCGGCGTTGCAGCAAGCGCAGCTAAAGCGAAGAGAGCGACAGGGTTACCCAAGGCTGCCATCCAGCCCCTTGCAGGCCACCAGCAGTTCCTCGACCGCATCGGTCGAGACCTTGAGGTTGGCCTTTTCCTCGTCCGACAGCGCGATCTCGACCACTTCCTCGAGCCCGCCCGCGCCGATCACGGCGGGGACGCCGACGTAGAGGCCGTTCAGCCCATACTTGCCGTCGACATAGGCGGCGACGGGGAGGATGCGCTTCTGGTCGCCGAGATAGGCCTCGGCCATGGCGATCGCGCTGGTGGCGGGGGCGTAATAGGCGCTGCCGGTGCCCAGCAGGGCGACGATCTCGCCGCCGCCGGCGCGGGTGCGCTTGACGATCTCGTCGAGCCGCGCGGCATCGACGCCCTTGATCTTGGCCAGGTCATGGACCGGGATGCCGCTGATGGTGGAATAGCTCAGCACCGGCACCATGGTGTCGCCGTGGCCGCCGAGCACGAAGGCGTTCACGTCCTTGACCGAAACGCCGAATTCCCACGCGAGGAAGGTGGCGAAGCGCGCGCTGTCGAGCACGCCCGCCATGCCGACGACCTTGTTGTGGGGCAGGCCGGAAAATTCGCGGAGCGCCCAGACCATCGCGTCCAGCGGGTTGGTGATGCAGATCACGAAGGCATCCGGTGCGTTGGCCTTGATGCCTTCGCCCACCGCCTTCATCACCTTGAGGTTGATGCCGAGCAGGTCGTCGCGGCTCATGCCCGGCTTGCGCGCCACGCCCGCGGTGACGATCACCACATCCGCGCCGGCGATGTCCTTGTAGTCATTGGTGCCGGTGATCCTGGCATCGAAGCCTTCGACCGGGCCGCACTGGCTGAGGTCGAGCGCCTTGCCCTGCGGAACGCCTTCGACCACGTCGAACAGCACCACATCGCCGAGGCCCTTGAGTGCAGCGAGATGGGCGAGCGTACCGCCGATGTTGCCAGCGCCGATGAGCGCGATCTTCTTGCGACGTGTCTCGGTGGCCATGATGAAGGCGAGCATCCTTTCCGCGGCGGGTCAGGTCCGGATCGCAGCCGATGGTGGCGCATCTCCCGCCCGCGGGGAGAGCTCGCGCCCGGCGAACACAGCGGGCGAGTTAGGCGCGGGCGGGCGGGAATGCAACGCGGAAAACACGCGTCGGCTCAACTATTTATGCAAACTATTCGCAATAGCATTAAGGCGGTCAAGACACGTCCTGCATCGACAGCCGCCGAGCCACATCCCCCGCCAGCCTGCGGTCGAGCGTGCGGCACACTTCCGTCCACCAGCGGCACTCGTCGGCTTCTCCCGTGCGCCAGGCCCGCTCGGCCAGCATCGCGGCCTCCTCCGCCGCGCGCAGGCCATGTTCGGCGAAATGGCGCAGCGCCGCGTGGAGCACCCGCGCCTCGGCGCTGTTCTCGCCGGCACCGCCGGGATTGTCGTTCGCGGCGCGGCGAACCGCCTTCCTGGCCAGGGCCCGGGCAACGGGGGAGCGGGCGGCGCAGCGCGCGGCGGCGAAATGAATCGGCATGAGTGCGGGGATAGCTGCCGTGGCCTAAGCGCAGGTTCGCCAACAGGGTTGAGCGAGCGTAAACGCCGTTTGCGGGCTTGCCCCGGTAGGGCCGCCGGGTCTAGGGCGCGCGCCGTCATGGGTTGGCGCGGGTAGCACCGCGCCCGAAGAGGGAAAGAGGTCGATGCCTCTGCTGCCCCCGCAACTGTGACCGGGGAGCGACCCGCCACACGCCACTGTCCAACCCCGTTTATGGGGCGGGCGGGAAGGCGGCGGGGAGCGGCGATCCGGGAGCCAGGAGACCTGCCCATTGGCGTCGTTCCGAGCCGCGGGCGGGGTGCACCGATGGCAAACGCGGATGGAGCAATCCCGCTCCCTCCCGTCATGGGCGACTTCGCTTGTGACAGGAGGTTTCGTGTTCAAATATCTGTTTTTGTTGAGCGCCGCAGTTTCTGCATCGCCTTTGGCGGCGCAGGAGGATGGCCAGGGCACAGCCGAGGCAGGGAGGCAGGCCGAGGCCGATGCCGAAGCCGGCGGCTGCTGCAGTTTCAACCTCCCGCGCCCCGAGCAGCAGATCACGGTCACCGCCACGGGGCTGTCCACAAACGTGGGCAACACCGGTCAGTCGGTCACCGTCATCGGGCAGGACGAGATCGAGAGCGTGCAGGGCGCTGACATCGCGCGGGTGCTGGTCCGCGTGCCGTCGGTCAGCATCGCGCGCAACGGCTCCCTCGGCAGCCTGACCAGCGCATTCGTGCGCGGCGCGGCGAGCGAGCAATTGCTCGTGCTGATCGATGGGGTGCGGGTGGCGGACCAGGCCTCGCCGGCCGGCGGCTTCGACTTCGGCACGCTGCTCGCCAGCAATGTCGCCGGGCTCGACCTGCTGCGCGGCGCCAATTCCACGATCTGGGGCGCCGATGCACTGGGCGGCGTGCTCGACGTTTCGACCCGTGGCCGTGCCGGCATCACCACCAGCCTCGAACGTGGTGCGCGCGACACACTGACCGCCGCCCTATCCGGCAGGGTCGAAGGCAGCGGCTATTCGCTGGGCCTCAACGGATCGGCGCTGCGGACCGACGGCTTTTCCGCCGCCGCCAGCGGCACCGAGCCTGACGGGCTGCGCCAGTTCGCCCTCGGCGGCTCGGGTTTCGTCGATCTTGCCAGCAACCTCGAAGCCTTCGTTACCGGCCGTTATGCCGAAGCCGATCTGGAGATCGACGGCTACCTGCCCGATTTCAGCTTCGGCGACACGGGCGATACGCAGCGCACGCGACAGTTTTCCGGCGCGGCGGGGCTCAACTATTACGGCCAGGATCTGACGCTGCGCGCTTCCTATGGCTTGTCCGATACCGAGCGGACCAACGCCGATGCCGCCGCCAACCCCACCTTCACCAGCGACGGCCGCACCGACAGCGTGAACCTGCGCGGCGAATACCGCGCCATCGGGGGGCTGGCGCTGGCCTTCGGCGGCGAGCGCCAGTGGTCGAGCTACGAGACCAGCTCGGACAACCGCGAAAGCGCGACCGTGACCGGCGGCTACCTCCAGGCCGGCTGGGTGATAGGCGGGCTCGCCGCGCACATCGGCGCGCGGGTGGACGATCACAGCCGCTTCGGCAGCGAGGTCAGCCTGGGCGGCGATGTCAGCTATGGCCTGGGCGGCGGCTGGCGCGTCAAGGGGAGCGTTGGCGAAGGCTTCAAGGCACCCACCCTGTTCCAGCTTTTCAGCGATTACGGCAACGAGGGCCTGCGCCCCGAACGCAGCACGAGCTACGATGTCGGGGTCGAGAAGGGGCGCCGGGGCACCGGCACCCATCTCGCGCTGACTGCCTTTCGCCGCGACAGCGCGGACCTGATCGGCTTCGCTTCCTGCTTCGGCAGCACCGCCCCGCTGTGCGCCACGCGCCCGTTCGGATACTACGACAACATCGCCCGCGCCCGCGCGCAAGGGATCGAACTGGAAGCCGGGGTACAGGTAACCGAGGGGTTCCGTGTCGCCGGGCATTATGCCCTGGTGGATACCCAGGATCGCACTTCCGGCAACGATCTTGCCCGCCGCCCGCGCCATACCGCCACCCTCTTCGCGGACTATGTCGCGCCGTTCGGCCTCAGCCTGGGCGCGGACCTGCGTATCGTGGGCGAAAGCTTCGACAATGCGGGCAACACCACACGGCTGGGCGGGTATGAGCTGGTCGACCTGCGCGCCGCTTTCGAGGTGTTCGACGGTATCGAGCTGTTCGGCCGGGTCGAGAACGTGTTCGACGCCGATTACCGGACTGCCGCAGGATATGGCACGCCGCGGCGGGGCGCGTTCGTGGGCTTGCGGGGGAAGATGTGAGGATCGCCCTGCTCGCGCTGGTGCTGGCGGGGTGCGCTTCGCCGCCCCCGCCGGTGCCGCGCGGGCAGCACCCCACCATCGTCAGCCTCAATCCCTGCACCGATGCGATCCTGGCGGAGGTGGCGGACCCGGCGCAGATCCTCGCGATTTCGCACTACAGCCACGACCCACGCGCCAGCTCGATGGACCCGGCCACCGCGCGCCGGTTCCGCCCCACCGGTGGGACGGCGGAGGAGGTGGTCGCGCTGGCGCCCGATCTGGTGATCGGATCGACCTTCATGGACCCCGCCACGCTTGCGGCGCTGGGCGAACTCGGCCTGCGGGTGGAAACCTTCTCGTCGCCGGCGACCGTGGATGACAGCGTGGCGCAGGTGCGCGCGCTGGCCGCGCTGGCAGGACACCCAGAGCGCGGTGAGGCGCTGGCGCGGCGCATCGAGGCGGCGGCGGCCCTGCGCCCGGGCGCTTCGGTGGAGGCGGCTCTGTGGCAGGGCGGGGGGATCGTGCCGGGCAGGGGCACGCTGGTCAGCGACCTGATGCGCCGCGCGGGCCTCGCCAGCTATGGCGAGGCCCGCGGCATGGCGCAGGGCGACTATCTGCCGCTCGAGCGCCTGGCCGCCGATCCGCCCCGATTGCTGCTGGTGGCGGGCGAGGATCGCGGCCAGCGCCATCCCATCCTCGCGCGCATTCCCGGCCTCGCGGTGGCGCGCTTCGAGCCGAGGCTGTTCTACTGCGGCGGGCCGAGCATTCCGGCGGCGATGGAGCGGCTGCGGGCCGTGAGGGCAGCGGCTTGACCCGCCCCGTCCCCCTCCTCCTCGCCGCTATCGCCATCGCTCTGCCGCTGTCGCTGCTGGCGGGGCGGGTGTGGCTCGATCCCGCGACCACGCCCAACGCCGCGCTCATCCTCGGCGAGCTGCGTCTGCCGCGCAGCCTGCTGGCGCTGGTTGTCGGGGCCGGACTGGGGGCGGCGGGCGCAGCGATGCAGGGCTATCTCAGGAACCCGCTTGCCGATCCAGGGCTGTTCGGGATCGCACCCGGCGCGGCACTGGGCGCGGTGGCGGCGCTGTGGTTCGGCTATGCCGCCAGTGCCTGGCTGCTGCCGTTGTTCGCGCTCGTCGGCGCCGGCGGGGCGATGGCGCTGCTGGCCGCGATCGCGGGGCGGACGGGCGGGATCGCGCTGTTCACGCTCGCCGGGTTGATGGTGGCGAGCCTCGCCGGCGCGCTGACCGCGCTTGCGATCAGCCTCGCGCCCAATGCCTTCGCGATAGAGAGCATTGTCGCCTGGCTCAACGGCGCACTGACCGACCGGGGCTGGCGCGAGGTGTGGATCGCCGCGCCGCTGGTGCTGGCGGGCCTGGCCCTGCTGCGTGCCGCCGGACCCGCGCTCGACGCGCTGACGCTTGGCGAGGCGGCGGCGCGCTCGCTGGGCGTGAACCCCACGGGGCTGCTGTGGCTGCTGATCGCGGGCGTGGGGTGGACGGTTGGCGCGGTGACGGCGGTGGCGGGGATCATCGGCTTCGTCGGGCTGATCGTGCCGCATCTGGTGCGTCCGCTCACCGACGGGCGGCCCTCGCGGCTGATAGTGCCGAGCGCGCTGGCCGGCGCGCTGCTGGTGCTGGTGGCAGACAGCGTGGTGCGGATACTTCCGCTGATGGTGGAATTGCGCCTGGGCATCGCGCTCAGCCTGCTGGGCGCGCCGTTCTTCCTGTGGCTGCTGCTGCGGATGCGAAAGGGGGCGTTGTGATTCTCGCCGCGCACAACCTCACGATAGCGGGCCGCCTCGCCGATGTGACGCTGGCCCTGGAGCCCGGCACGATCACCGCGATCTGCGGGCCAAACGGGGCGGGCAAGTCCACGTTGCTCGAAACCCTGGCCGGGCTGATGGCGCCAGCGCAAGGCGGGGTCCGCCTCGGCGAGACCGCGCTTGCCGCCATGACGCCGCGCGAGCGGGCCCGCGCGATCGGCTACCTGCCGCAAGCCGGCGAGATCGCCTGGGACGTGCCGGTTCGCCGCCTGGTGGAACTGGGGCGGATGCCGCATGGCGACGGGCGCGCGGAACCCGTGGAGACCGCGCTCGTCGCGCTCGATCTGACCGCGCTGGCCGGCCGCCGTGCCCAGGCGCTCTCGGGCGGCGAGACGGCGCGAGTGCTGCTGGCGCGGGTTCTGGCGGGCGAGCCGCGATGGATACTCGCGGATGAGCCGCTGGCGGCGCTCGACCTCGCGCATCGGCTCGCCCTGCTGGCGCATCTGCGCTGCGCCGCGGATAGCGGCACCGGCGTGGTGCTGGTGCTTCACGACCTGGCGCTGGCGATGAACCACGCCGATCGCGCCGTGGTGCTGGAAAGCGGCCGTGTCGCGGCGGAGGGGCGATGCGAAGACGCGCTCGACCACCGGGTGATCGAGCGCGTCTGGGGTGTCCCCGCGCGCTGGCTCGGCGAACCGGGCCGGCGGGCGCTGGTAGCGGGCTAGCCTACTTCTTGGCCGGCTCGGCCTTCTTGGCCATGCAGCACTCGTCGGCGGGCTTGGCCGGCGCGGTGGTTCCGCCGGTCAGTCCACGCGCCTCGAGCAGCGGCTGGATGTCGGGCGCACGGCCGGCGAAGTTCTTGAACATCTCGAAATAGTCCATCGTGCCGCCCCGGCTGAGGACGGTGGCACGGTAATGATCGCCGTTCTTGCGCGTCAGCCCGCCGTTGTCGGTGAACCACTTGCGGCTGTCGTGATCGAGCATCTGCGTCCACAGATAGCTGTAGTAACCGGCCGAATAGCCCTCCGGATCGCTGAAGATGTGGTTGAAATAGGTCGAGCGGTAACGCGGCGGGATCAGCCCTACCTCCAGCCCGGTCTCGCCCAGCGCCTTCGCCTCGAACGCATCGACCTCCTCGGGCGTGTCGATCGCGGCGGCGGCCTGCGGGCTCAGCGCGTGCCACTTCATGTCGAGCAGCGCGGCTTCCACCGTCTCGCCGAAATCATAGCCCTGGTTGAACTTGCCCGCGGCCTCGATCTTGTCGATCATCGCCGCCGGGATTGTGTCGCCGGTCTTGTAGTGCCTGGCGTAGTTGGCCAGCACCTTGGGATCGGTCACCCACATCTCGTGGACCTGGCTGGGATATTCCACGAAATCGCGCGCGGTCGCGGTGCCGGACAGCGTCTCGTACTTCTGGTCCGCGAACAAGCCGTGCAGGGCATGGCCGAACTCGTGGAACATGGTGTTGACGTTGTCGTAGCTGACGAGCTGCGGCGAGCCTTCGGGCGCCTTGGGGATGTTGAGCACATTGTAGATCACGGGCTTGTTGCCCCACAGGAAGCTCTGCTCCACGAAGTTCGACATCCACGCGCCGCCGCGCTTGCTGGGCCGCTGATAGGGATCGAAGTAGAACAGCCCCTGCTCGGTCCCGTCGCTGTCATAGACCGTGTAGGTCCACACATCGGGGTGATAGACGGGGATATCGGTGCGGCGCTTGAAGCTCAGCCCGTAAAGCTGGTTCGCCATGTAAAACACGCCGTCTTCCAGCACCTTCTGGATCTGGAAATACTCCATCATCTTGTCTTCATCGAGGCTGTAGCGTTCCGCCTTCACCTTGTTGGCGTAGCGGTACCAGTCCCACGGCTTGACGGTGAAATCGCCGCCGTCCTTCTTGATCTGCGCGTCCAGCTCCGCGGCTTCCCGGCGCTGCGTGGCGGCGAGGGCGGGCACCATCTGGTTCATGAAGTCGAGCGCGGTCTTGGGGTTCTTCGCCATGCGGTCCCACATCGCATAGGTCGCCCAGTCGGGGTTGCCGAACAGGCTGGCCTTCTCGGCGCGCAGCGCAGCGATCTTGGCCAGCAGCACCCGCGTGTCGCCCGTGCCCGCCTGGCCGTCGGCGCGGTGGAGGCTGGCGTTGAACAGCCGCTCGCGCAGCGGCCGGTTCTCCATCGTCGGCAACAGAGGCTGCTGCGTGGTGTTCTGCAGTGCGATCGCCCACTGGCCCGGCTTGCCCTTTTCCGCGGCCAGCTTGGCGGCGGTGGCGATGTCCGCATCGCTCAAGCCCTTGAGCTGGGCCTTGTCGGTCACGAACACCGCGCCCGCCACGGTCGCCTGGCGGACATCCTGGCCGTATTTCGTGGCCAGGGTCGAAAGCTCGGAGTTGATCGCCTTCACCCGCTCGCGCTGCTCGGGGGTGAGCATGGCGCCGGCGTGGACCATGCGGTCATAAGTGCGCTCGAGCAGGCGGGCATCCTCGGGCGTCATGGTCATGCTGGCGCGCTTGTCATAGACCGCCTTGACCCGCGCGAAGAACGCCGGGTCGAGGTTGATGGCGTCGCTGTGCGCGGCCAGCCGCGGGCTCATCTGCTCGTCAATCGCGTCGAGCCCGTCGGTGGTGTTGGCGCCGGTCAGCGCATAGAACACGCGCGCCACGCGGCCCAGCTCGCGGCCCGATTTCTCGTAGGCGACGATGGTGTTCTCGAATGTGGGCGCGGCGCGGTTGGCCACGATGGCGGCCACCTCTGCACGCTGGATCGCCATGCCCTGCTCGAAGGCCGGGACATAGTCGGCCTCCTTGATCTTGGTAAAATCGGGCGCGTGGAACGGCAGCGTGCTGTCGGCCGCGAAATAGCCGGTCGCCTTGGGGATCGCACCGGCAGCGGCAGGCGCGTGGGCGGCATGCGCGGCGGGTGCCTTGGTCTCAGCGGCCACGGGCGTGCCGCTCGCCAGAACCAGCGAAGCCAGCGCGCTGGCGGCGAGAAGGGAAGTCCTCATGCAGTCTCTCCAGATAGATCGTCCGTCGCGGGTTCGAGCCCTCGCGGGGCGTGCGGGTAGCGGGCGGCGGGATTGGGATCATGTGCAACTAATGCGCGTCATCCGGCATTTATCCGCCGAAGCAAGCGGTAATCTGCGAACAGCCGGTAGCGGCGCACCGTGGCATATTGCGCGCCGGCGGGGTCCAGTGTGCTTTCCACCCGGTCGGCGGCGGCGACCGGCCACGGCTGTCCCGACAACATGGCGTGCGCGGCCAGGCCCGCGCGATTCGACGCCGCGGAAACCAGGATGGACAGTGAATCTCGAAACGAGGGGGCGGGCGCCGCGAAAGCAGGTTCCAGCCGGAGAATGCGAAAGAAGACGGAGGGGGACGCATCCCCCTCCGTCATCCTTCCCTTCCGAAAGCACTCAGGCCAGCGTGAGCGTTCCGCCTGCCGCCCGCCGGCGCATCGCGCCGCCCAGGATGCCGAAGCCGAGGATCAGCATCGCCCAGGTGGCGGGCTCCGGAACCGCGCCGCCGATCGGGGCGAACGTGTCGCGGAATTCCCAGTTGATTACATCGTGGTTCGCCTGCGCGGCCCCGGTGCCCGAGGTGAAGCCCACGAAGGCGTTGGGATTGCCCACCACACCGGCGAGGTCGACGTTTGTGCTCAGCAAGGCTGTCGCGGGACGGCTGTCGCTGTTCGCGAAGCGAACCTCGAGCGACTGGGTCGCCCCGTTGTAGTCGATCCAGGCAGTGAAATCCTGCCCGCTGTCCAGCAGGAATGGCGAGGTGATGACGGGAGCCGAGGCGATGTTGCCATTAAAATTGATGCCGACGTGGTTTTCGTTGGGGTCGTATGGAGAATTGTACCAGCTGTCGAACTCGATGCCGATGCTGTTGCCGATGCCCTGATAGCCGATGCCGCCGCCGAGCGCGCCGACATCGTTGGCGTTCGGCTGGATCACGAAGACCAGGCCATCCGCGCCACCGTTGCCCTGGGCATTGAAGTTGAAGGTGAACCGGGTGGAGAAGCTGTAGTTCGCGCTGAACGTGATCGGCGTGGTGGAGAAGACGCTGCCGCTCTGGTTCGGGGCGGAAGGCGTCACCCGCAGCACCTTGCGGCCGCTGCCATCGGTCGCAGTCGCGGAATTTCCGTTGATCTTGAGGCCGCTCGTGTTCGAGAAATCATTGTAGACGAGCGTTGCTGCCTGCGCGCTCACCGGCAGGAGCGCCGCGACGGCGGCGATGGCGGCCATTGAAATCTTCATGTCGCAAATTCCCCCAGGCTTGTTCCGACAATCGGAACGATTCGCTGTCAGCCCCCGGCAAACCACGCGCCAAGACCGGCAAGCTGGCATCGGATAACAATAAGCATTGCTGACGTCAGCAAATTCGCAAAACCTCGTGCCGAAATGGGACAGCTCGAAGATCGCCATCATCCCGGGCGAAATGGCCGTCGATCAAATCGATCTGGCAGATCGCCCGGTCCTGATCTCGGGGAAGGGAAGAAACTTCGGCAGTCGACGATGCCGAGCGAATGCGGCGATTGATGTTGGCAAGACATAGCGACCTCGTTCTCAAGCGAGTCCCAGTAAATAACCAATATGGCACATCATGTCAAGGAAAATCGCTATACCCGCGTGCCGCCCCTCGCGATCACCAGGTCCTCGCGGTTGTTCTCGAAATCGCTCGCCGCGTGCCGTTCGCGAAGTTGCGTATCGGGCGAGCCGAAGGTGCGGTTGACCATCCGCCCGCGTTGCACCGCCGGGCGCGCGCCGACCTGCTCCACCCAGCGCAGCAGATGCGTGTACTCGGCGACATCGAGGAATTCCTGAGCGCCGTAGATGCCGGTGACGATGCCGCCGTACCACGGCCAGATCGCCATGTCGGCCACGCTGTATTGGCCGCCAGCCATATATTCGTTTTGTGCCAGATGGGTGTCCAGAACATGAAGCTGGCGCTTGGTCTCCATCGCGTAGCGGTCGATCGCATATTCGATCTTCATCGGCGCATAGGCGTAGAAATGGCCGAAGCCGCCACCCACGAAAGGCGCGCTGCCCATCTGCCACATCAGCCAGTTGATCGCGGCCGTGCGGGGGCCGGCTTCGGCGGGCAGGAAAGCGCCGAACTTCTCCGCCAGATACAGCAGGATGGAACCCGATTCGAACAGTGCCAGCGGAGGGTCAAGCGACCGGTCCACCAGGGCGGGAATCTTGGAATTGGGATTGATCGCCACGAAGCCGCTGCCGAACTGGTCGCCCTTGCCGATGTCGATCAGCCAGGCATCGTATTCCGCCCCGGCATGGCCGGCGGCGAGCAGCTCCTCCAGCATTATGGTCACCTTTACCCCATTGGGCGTGCCCAGCGAATAGAGCTGGAGCGGGTGCTCACCCACCCGGAGCTCGCGTTCATGCGTGGCGCCGGAGACCGGGCGGTTGATGCTGGCGAAGGCGCCGCCGCTTGCGGCATTGGGGGCCCATACCGTTGGCGGGACGTAGCCTGCCGGCTGGTTGAGAGCGGGATCGGGGGTATCGGCCATGCGCGCGTCCTTGCGAGGGGGAAGAGGGATGCCGGCAAGCTGGTTACTCGGCACGCCCCGTGCAAGCCGTGCGCGCCGCGTTCCTGCCCGCCGAAACCGCCCCCCGCGCCGCTCAGCCGCGCTGGCCCAGCCGCCGTTCCCACGCCAGCGCATGGGCCACGATACTGTCGAGATCGTCGTGCCGGGGCGTCCAGTCGAGCGTTTCGCGGATTCGCGAGGGGTCGGAAACCAGGCAGCCCGGATCGCCATCGCGGCGCGGCTGCATGCGGCGCTCCACCGTCATGTTGGTGACCCGGTCCACCGCGTCCAGCACCTCGAGCACCGAATAGCCGCGCCCGTAGCCGCAGTTCATCGTCATCGACTGGTCCGGTCGGCCAGCGAGCTCCGCCAGGGCCAGCACGTGGGCGGCGGCGAGGTCGCTCACATGGATGTAGTCGCGCACGCCGGTTCCGTCGGGGGTCGCGAAGTCGGTGCCGAAGACATCGACGTGCGAGCGCTTGCCAGTGGCCGCTTCGCAGGCGACCTTGATGAGATGGGTCGCCCCGGCGGTAGACTGGCCGCTGCGGCCCTGCGGATCGGCGCCCGCGACGTTGAAATAGCGCAGCGCGCAGAAGTTGAACCCGTGCGCCGCGCTCGCGTCGGCCAGCATCCGCTCGGTCATCAGCTTGGACCAGCCATAGGGGTTGATCGGCAGCGTGGGCGAACCCTCCGAAACCATCCCGTCGGTGGCCACGCCATAGACCGCGGCGGTGGAGCTGAAGATGAAATGCCGCATCCCGCTGGCGATCGCGGTGGCCAGGAATGCGCGGGTGCGGCCGGTGTTGTTGTCGTAGTATTTCAGCGGGTCACGCACCGATTCAGGCACCACCACCGATCCGGCGAAATGCATCACCGCCGCAATCCCCTGCTCGGCGAAGGCGCGCCGCACCAGCGCCTCGTCGGCGATGTCGCCTTCGTAGAAGGGGACGCCGTCGGGAACCGCACCGCGGAAGCCGGTAACGAGATTGTCGATGACCGCCACGGGCCAGCCGGCATCGCGCAGCGCCAGCACGGCGTGGCTGCCGATGAAGCCCGCACCGCCCGAAACGAGCACGGGGCACTTGATCGCTGTATTCATCCCGCCCCGCTAACACAGCCATCGATCCGCGCAAATGGTGGCGCAGGTGGCCCGCGAAAGAGCTGGCGTGCGCCGTTTACCTGGTTGTGACGAGATGTGCGATAGGGGGAATTCCGGGCGCGGCGCGCTTTACACCCGGACTCGCCGATGACAGGCGCGCGGGGCTCCGCCAAGGATCACATTCGGCGCCTGCCACCGGGCGCAACCACGAGGACTGGAATCGATGAAGATAGCGCTGGTTGGTTCTGGTTACGTTGGATTGGTTTCCGGGGCGTGTTTTGCGGATTTCGGTCACGATGTGGTTTGCATTGATCGTGATGCGGGAAAGATCGAGCGTTTGCGTGCCGG
>JAEULJ010000001.1 GCA_016793865.1 Altererythrobacter sp. | reverse complement strand
GCACGTCGCAACTTACCGGATCGTAATCGGCGGCGCTCGCGGCGGAGGATACCGCGAGACCGATCCCGACAGCGCAGGAAATCGAGATGCTGGCTGCCCACCGCCGGAATGCGGGAAGGATTGTTCGGCTGTCGGTCATCTACGAGACATCTCTGCTTGGCGGTGCGAGGCGGGCGCGGCTTGGCTGGCGGAGAGCCATACCGAGCGATTGCCATAGTCGATCGCAAAGCGTCGGTCTGACAACCAGTCCATCCCGAGGATCGCAAGTGTGTCGCCCGCCATCGCCAGCCGCTCGAAGACCGGCAGCGCTCCAACACGGACAGTCGGCGACGTCCAGCGCCACGGCCCTACGCGCGCGTGATCCAGACGTGCTTCGCGGAGTTGCAGTTCGCGACCGTCGATCCCCGCGATGGCGCCTGCCGGCTTCAGCTTCGCGACATCCAGGCCGAGCCGTTCCGCGAAGCGAGGGTTGAGCGTGGTGTATTGGGCGCCGGTATCGAGCAGCGCCCAGCCATCGACACGCCCGATCCGGACGGGGACCATGATCTTCCACGGCTGGACCCAGTTCGCGCGCGCGTTGTGCCAAGTCCCATCACGAAGCGGGGTACCGTTCGCCAGGACCAACACGCAATTGTCTCTCGGTGCCCAAACCGCCATCTGCTTGCCGAACACGTCGATCCCGGCGAGCCCTGCAACCGCATGGCTGCGGAAATCGGGCGCCGGCAATGCAGGGACGGATAGATCCTGAGCGTTGATCGGTCCGGCACGCAGCGACAATATGCGGTGGAGCACGACGTCGATCCCGCCGCCCATGCCCTGTGCAGTCTGCGTCCCGGACTCGTTGGGCAGGGCCAGCCGTTTCGCGACCGCAGGGTCGATGGTCGTGCCGCTGGCCGCGGTGTCGAGAACGAAGGCGAGCGGTTCGGTGCCGTTGATGCTCGCGCGGATGATCGGCGTCCCCTCATCTCCGCGTTCGAGGGCGATGCAGGATGCCGCCGCCGGCGATGTGGCCAGCACGGCAGCCGCCACCAGTGCCGGGAGCCAGGTCATTCGCACGCAGCCTCCCGGTCGGTCCGGTCCGCCGAACCGGGCGGGTGTGGGTCTGAATAGCCAAGAACCTCAAAGGGCTGGAGCGTCCGGCTGCGATAGCTTTCACCCTCCTGCCAGATAGAAAACGCGCCGCCCCATATCCGGTCGGGTACGGTCAACATCTGTCGCGTGAGCTCGACGAGCGCCGGCGGCGATTTCTGGCTGCTTTCCGCCATCAGTCTGAGCGCGGTGGGCCGATCGACCCATCGCAATTCGGCGAAACCGGATGGCGGCTGTGCCACCCCGCCGGCAAGCCGCACGGAATAGTGTGAGCGTGACGAAATGGCGGGCGTGTAGCCGTAGCGATAGCTGAACAGCCCGGCGAGCCTGACCCGGCATATCCGCACGCCATAGGTCTGCGCCAGATCGGCGAGACTTTCCTCAATCGTCAGGCGCTTGTCGTAGCGTGTTCCGGGCGTGCTCCATCCCATGAAATTGCGCTGGAGCAGGATCTCGTCGCGCGCGTTGAAGATCATCAGGTTTTGCGTCGTGTAATTGGGGTCCTCGACCGGCTGCGCCTGTGCAGGCGTGAGACTGGCGATGGTGACCGTCGCGACGACAAGGAGGCGGTGGGCGATCAACATGACGGCGCGACTTTCTCCATGATACGATCGAACAGCGAAACCTGATCGAGCTGGTCCTCCAGCCGGTCAAGTGCTTCCACCACCTGACCCGCAGCGTGATCCAGTTCCATTGCAGCCGTGTTGCAGGCTGCCCATAGCGGCGTCAGCCGGTCCACCAATGCACGGCCAGCCCCGGTCAGCGCAAGCAGGCGGCGACGACCATCTGCCGGATCCGGTGCCGATTCGACCAGGCCGTGGGATTCGAGTGCTGCGACCGCCTGACTCACCGAGACATGGGTGATCCGCAACCGGTTGGCGATATCGCTCACCGACAGGGGCCCCGAGTGGGCGATATGGGTCAGCGGCCCGTACCAGCGCTGCTCGAAGGCGATGCCAAGCGTGGTGTAAACCTGCGTAGCGTCGCGATCGATGCGGTCGGACAGGCGCCGGAGCCTGGCCCCGATCGCGGCGCTGCCGGCGCTGCGGCTGGCATCCTCCGGTAGCGTGCTTTCAGCCGGCGCGTCCGGGGAGGCAGCGGCGTTCTTCATGATCCCGGCACCATGCCAAACACACGTTCCGCGACCGCCCTGACCATGGCCTTCGCCTTGTCGGTGACGGTGGTGTTCGTGAAGATCGCCACTCCGGAGCGCGTGGTGGGGTCGAGATAGACGGCGGTAAAGACACCGGGGTCGCCGCCCCAATGGTTGGGCCGCACCACCCCGCCGAGTTTCGCGGCCTGCCAGCCAAGTCCCTGTCCATCGAACCAGTCGGGAAGGCCCGTCGGCTTCGCCATCTCCAGCATCGCCGCCTCGCCGGTGGGAGCGAGCATACGCGCCCGATCGCTTGCGCCGCCGTTGGCGGAGGCGGCGACGTAGGGCATGAACCCGGCGATGGATGCACGCAACATGCTGCCCGCCCAGTCGGGCGATCCGATCGGCAGCGTGGGCACAAGCCCAGCATCCGTCATGTCATAGGGGGTGACCGCCTGTCGCCTGGGCACGCCTGCGACTGTCCACGATGTGTCACGCACGGAAAGGGGCGCGAAGATGTGCGAATCCACAAAACGCCGCAGGTCGATCCCGGCCGCGTTCGAACCGATGAGGCCGAGCAGCCCATAACCGATATTGCTGTATGCCCACCCTTGTCCGGGCGGCAATGAGGAGTACGAGCCAACCGCAGCGTAGTAGCCGCCGCCCTTGACGAGATACGTCTTCATCAGCGTGCCGAGCGCAAGCGGGGAGTCTCTGCCGGGAGTGCGGAAATCCACCTTGTAATAGGTATCGTCGGAGATGCTCGACGTGTGCATCAGCAGGTGACGGATCGTGATGGGAACATCCGGATGCGCGGGATTGCGGACCGGAAAGTCGAGATGCCGCTCGACCGCATCGTCGATCGCCAACCTGCCCAGTTCCGCGAGCCGCATGATCGCGGTCGCAGTCACAGTCTTGGTCACCGAGGCGATGTGAAACATCGAATCGGCGGTGACGGGGCGCCGCCTAGCCAGGTTCGCGAAGCCGTAACCCCGGGCGAAGACGGTCCGGCCCCGCACGGCAAGGCCTATGGCGCAGCCGGGTACGCCCCCGGTCTTGAGCTGGTCGGCCATGAAGGCGTCGAGACCTGTATCGGCCACGGGATTGGCGCGCAGGACGCCAGGGGCGGCGATCGCCATAGCCGCCAGCCCAAGAAAGCCGCGTCGCTCGGTCAGCACACTACACGCATTTCATCGTCCCGACTTTCATAGCTTGCAAAATGCGCCTAGAATATTTGTAGGCGCCTACGCATTAATGGAGGCTATCAATGGCGAGCGCAAGAGGGATTGGGATCGTGAACGAACCGACGCTGAGGCGCGCTGTTGCAGCCACGCTCTTTGCGGCGATGATTGCGTTCGTCGCCATCGACCCGGCGCATGGCGAGGAAGGGCGGGGGCCAAGACTGGTTGCCATGACTTTCGACGACCTGCCATTCGCGGCCGCGTCCGAAAGCCGAAAGCTGGAAGCAGTGAAGGCCGATCGCATCATCCGGCGAACGCTCGCTCGCCGGGGAGTGCCGGCAACAGGATTCGTGACCGAGGACAATGTCCGCGCGCTGGGGCCCGATGGCGCCGCCATCCTGAGCGGCTGGCTCCGCGATGGCCTCGATCTCGGGAATCACGGGGCCGTCCACGCGGACACCAACGATCTCGACATGGAATCCATACGCCAGGAGATACTGGCCGGCGAAAAGACGCTCCTATCTCTCGCCGGCACGTTCGGCCGCCCTGTGACATTCTACCGCTTCGCCTACAATCACGTCGGTGATACGGAAGAAAGACGCTCACAGATCGAAGGCTTGTTGGCGGAGCGCGGTTACCGGCTGGCGGCTTCCACCATCGATACGTCCGATTATCTGTTCGACCGCGCCCATCAGCGCGCCGCGAGCGATCCCGCCATGCGACGACGGATCGAGAGAGCGTATCTCGACCATAGCCGCAAGCAGATCCGATACTATCAGGCGTTGAACCGGCTGGTACTCGGGCGCGAGCCGCCGGCGATCATGCTTCTGCACAGCAACGTCCTCAATGCCATGACCCTCGACCGATTGATCGCCATATTCCGCGCTGAGGGCTTTCGGTTCGTGTCGCTAACCCAAGCTCAAGAAGACAAAGCGTATCGAACGTCCCCCGCTTTCGCGACGCGCTTCGGGCCAATGTGGGGATACCGATGGGCGCGTGAGCGCGGAGTTCGGGTCGATGGCAACAACGAGCAAGAGCCGCCGAATTGGCTCAGCGCTTACGCCGAAACAGGCGTTGTGGCCGATCGATGAGGGATCCAGTCCAGTTCAGCGTGTCGTCGGTTGGAAATGGTGCTAGCCTGTGCGGTGGAGCGCCTTGCATGGCTGACAAGGTGAGGATCAGCTGCCTGCCAAACGCCAGAGGCTTTGCCGCTTCGTTCCCAAACCGGACATAGCCGCCCCCGTGTGGCGAGCTTCCGCTCACCAAATCCGAACTGCGTAAAGCTGACGTTCGGCTTACGAACCGTTTTACGCCATTAGGTGCCGTCGAGCCTCATTTTGGATCGGCCAAATCGGACGTCGGTCGCGGGTTCGAGTCCGACAAACGGACCGATTTATGCGGGTGGACCACGGGTGGGCCACAGAAATAGCGATCAAGACTAAGGCATTGTTTTAAAATTGGATAGATGATGTAGGTCGAGTCCTGTAAGCCAGTCCATAACGAGAGCATGGGCGAAGAACCGCAAGATTCTGCGGAATTGTGAATCATGCGCCATCCTGCGGTGTCCCACCAAGCGCTGCGTGCAGCCGCGTCCAAAATGTGAAGTCCGGTCCCTGCACCGTTGAGGGAGGATGGGAATCTGCTCGACACATTCGATCGACGTGAAACCACGGCAGATGAAGAGCCTCGACATTCCCTGGCCCGCGGGCAAATAGGCCCGAGACATCTGGGGAGGCCATTCGATGCTTCGTTCGCTCCTGACCGCATCCGCAGGTCTTCTCGCGCTCGCCACGGCTGCAGCGCCGGCGTCGGCGGAAACCCTCATGGTCGGGGACCCGGCGCTCTCGGCGCGGCACCTGGCGTTCACCTACGCGGGCGACATCTGGGTTGCCGATCGCGATGGATCGAACCCGCGCCGCCTGACCTCGCACGCCGCCGACGAGATGCGCCCCCGGTTTTCGCCCGACGGAACCATGATCGCCTATTCGGCCAACATCGATGGAAACTACGACGTGTATGTGATCCCGGTTGCGGGCGGCCAGCCGAAACGGCTGACCTGGCACCCGGGGTCCGATCGCGTGGTCGGTTGGTCGGGCGACGGCCGCTCGGTTTCGTTCGTTTCGCCACGGGAGCGCCGTGCCGGCCGGTCAGGCCAGCTCTATCGGGTCGGCTTGGACGGCGGTCTTCCGACCAAGATCTCCGAAGCGCGCGTCTTCGATGGCGCCTGGAGCGAGGACGGGGCGCGGTTCGCGGCCGTTCCCTTCGGATCGGGGTACAATGGGCTTGATGGAGGTTCGGCGGGCTGGCGCGGCTATCGCGGCGGCAGCACGCCGCCCATCCAGATCATCGACTTCCAGGGCAAGACTGTCGACACGGTCGGAAGCGAACGCACCACCAACCGCAACCCGATGTGGATGGCGGGGCAGCTCTATTTCCTCTCCGATCGGGAAGGCGGCACCTACAATCTCTATCGCTACGACCCGGCCAGCAAGGCCATCGCGCGGCTGACGAACGAAAGCGACTGGGATATACGAAGCGCGGCCGCCCAGGGTGGCCGGATCGTATATGAGGCGGGCGGGCGCCTGAAATTCGTCGATCCCGCGGGCGGCCCCGCGCAGCCCCTCGCGCTCTCGCTCAATGCCGATTTTCCCGGACGCCAAGCAGGCTGGCGCGATGTCTCCAAGACAATGGAAGAGGCGCATATCTCTCCGAGCGGGGCGCGGATCGCGGTCACCGCGCGCGGCGAGGTCTTCACCGTTCCGACCGAACAGGGCGCCGTCCGCAACATTTCCAACAGCCAGGCCAACCGCAACTACAGCGGCATCTGGTCCCCCAACGGCACACAGCTTGCCTTCATCGAAGACGACGGCACCCGGCAGCAGCTTGTGATCGAAAACCAGACCGGCACCGGCAAGCAGCGCCGGCTGCCGCTCGACGGGGCGTTCAACCAGCTCATCGGCTGGGGCGGCAAGGGCGGGACCATCGTCTATTCGACCAATCGGCTCGAACTGCGCGCCCTCGACGTAGCGAGCGGTCGCTCGACCCTGATCGCCACCGCGCAACGCCGGCAGATGGGCTACGGCGCCCAGTTCGAAGCCGCGGTCTCGCCGGATGGCCGTTGGGTGGCCTTCACCAACGAAGGCCGCAACTTCAATGCCGGGCTGTTTCTCCATCAGTTCGCGACCGGTCAGACCTTCCCGGTCAGTGGCGACTTCGCCGACGTATCCTCGCCGACATTCAGCCGTGACGGCAAGCTGCTGTTCTTCACTGCTTCGACCAATTCCGGCCCCGCGCAGGTGGGCCTCGACATGACGACCCAGGAGCAGCCGCTCCGTTCGGGCATCTATGCGGCCGTACTGGAGCGAGACGGAAAATCGCCGGTCGCCCCCATCCTCGCAGACGAAGGCGAAGCCTCCGACGCCGACAAGGCTTCAGCGGAGCCAGCCACCAAAAAGGCCAAGGACAAGAAGACCCCCGCCCCAGCCCCCGTGATCGCGGTCGATCCGACCGATCTCATCCATCGCGTGGTCGCATTGCCCGTGGGCGAAGCGTTCTATTCCTCGCTCGCGGCGGGCAAGGACGGTGCGCTCTACTATGTGCGCTCGGTCCAGCCGGGCGGGTCCGCCGAGACGGATTTCGAGGCGCTTCAGGCCGATGCGGAACTGATCCGGTTCGATTTCAAGGAGCGCAAGGCCGAGACCCTGACGCGCGGAGTTACCGGCATCGAGATGGATGCCGAGGGGAACAAGCTGCTTATCCGCCAGCCCGGCGCGAAGCTGGCCTTCGCGGAGGCGGGCAAGAAGCTGGAGGTCAAGCCCATCGACCTGTCGGGCGTGCGGATGATGATCGATCCGGGGGTCGAATGGGCGCAGATCTTCAACGACGCCTGGCGGATGGAGAAGGAGTATTTCTACGATCCGGCCATGCACGGCATCGACTGGAACGCGGTCCGGGCAAAATACGCGCCCCTCGTCGCGCACGCCGGCCGGCGCGAGGACCTCAACTCGCTGATCGTGCAGATGATCGCCGAACTCGGCGTTGGGCATAATCGTGCCGGGGGTGGGGATCTCTATGCCAACGCCTCGGCGCGACCGGGGCTGCTGGGAGCCGACTTCAAGCTCGAGAACGGGCGCTACCGCATCGCGAGGATCTACGACGGCGGGTTCTGGAACCCGCAACTCGCCGCGCCGCTCGCGGCCCCGGGCGTTGCCGCACGCGAAGGCGAATACATCCTGGCGGTAGGCGGCCGCGATCTGACCGCGCGCGACAACATCTTCGAGCTGCTGTCCGGCGCGGCCGGCGGGCAGGTCCAGCTGACGCTGGCGAGCGACCCCTCGGGGGCCGGGCGCCGCGAAGTCGTGGTCGAACCGGTCGGGGACGAGAGCCGCCTGCGGCTATGGGGCTGGATCGAAGACAACCGCCGCAAGGTGGACCGCGCCAGCGGCGGCAAGATCGCCTATGTCTATATGCCCAACACCGCCGGTGACGGGTTCACGTTCTTCAACCGCATGTTCTTCGCCCAGGCGGACAAGCCGGCGCTGATCCTGGATGATCGTTCCAACGGCGGCGGACAAGCGGCCAATTACGTGATCGAAGTGCTGGGACGCACGCGCCTTTCGGGCTGGAAGGACCGCGAAGGACTGGTCTTCGACACACCGGGCGGCGCGATCCTCGGGCCCAAGGCGATGCTGATCGACCAGGATGCGGGATCGGGCGGCGACTTCATGCCCTGGGCCTTTCAGCAGAAGGGGCTCGGCAGGCTCATCGGAACCCGGACCTGGGGCGGGCTGATCGGCATCAGCGCGAACCCCGCGCTCGTGGATGGCGGCTATATCACCGTGCCCTTCTTCCGCGCCTTTGGCCCTGACGGCCAATGGGTGATCGAGAACGTCGGTACCGTTCCCGACATGCCGGTGGAACTGGACCAGCTGGCGTTGGAGGAAGGCCGCGACACCCAGCTCGATGCCGCTATCGCGCAAGTGCTGGCGGACCTGAAGGCGAACCCGCCGATCGATCGCGAAAGGGCCCCCGCCTATCCGACCACGCGCGGGGACTAGCGCGGGGGACATTGCCCACACGCCCGATCCGCAATGCCGGCCGGGCGCCGGAGCGTGAGCGATGGCAGGCAGCGAGATGGTCCCCCACCTCGCCGCT
The DNA here is from genome assembly GCA_016793865.1 of Altererythrobacter sp. Taxonomy (GTDB): domain Bacteria; phylum Pseudomonadota; class Alphaproteobacteria; order Sphingomonadales; family Sphingomonadaceae; genus Qipengyuania. The sequence continues at coordinate 1,033,122 of JAEULJ010000001.1, read as the reverse complement.
GCCGCAACTTCGAAGCCGAAGGAAATCGCGAACGCCGCGGTCGCGCAGCCGGACTCGCCCGCCGCCCACGCCGGGACGCTTTGCGCCCCGGTCCACCATCAGTGTTCGCGCCAGGAGCGCCGAAACCTTGAGGCCCCGGCCACCCGCAGGTTCAGAACGTCTTCCGCAACTCGATCTGGAAGACCCGTCCACGCGCGCTGTGCAGATCGCTGAAGAATCCATAATCCTCATCGGCCAGCGGGGGATCGCGATCGAACAGATTGTTGATCGCGAAACGCAGGCGGGTGCCATCGAGCGCGGTCTGGCTGGTGATCGTGTAGGCGATCGAGAAGTTCATCGTGAACCAGTCGCTGACGGGGAAGAAGTTCGCATTCGGATCGTCGGAAACCACCAGAGTGTCGCGGACCACGCTGGTGTCGTAGACCTTGCCGACATATTGGCCGTAAAGGCCCAGCTGCAGCGGGCCCTTCTCCCAGTTGATCGCGCCGCTGGCGCGCCATTTGGGCCGGCCGTTGACTTCCAGCAGCTGGCCGAGTCCCCCAACCGACACGTCGAGCGGCAAGGTGCCGGCGGCGACCGCATCGACCAGTTCCTGGCCATCGGCACTGGCGGACTGGACGAAGCCGAGCAGGCGCGCGACGTTCAGGCTTAGCCGGAAACGCCCGGCGCCGAAGTCGGGCACCCGGTAGAGCATCCCGAAGTCGAGCCCGCGCGAGACCCGGCTGTCGAGGTTCAGGTAATCGTCGATCACATAGTCGATGCGTCCTACAGGATCGAGACCGGTCCCGGCGAACAGCGCGATGTCGTCGGCGGTAGGTGCCAGGCGGACGACATTGGGGTTGGTGCTGCCGTTCAGCCGGCGCAGCAGATCGAGCGCGATGGCATTGCCATCGCCGAAGGTGCCCACCAGCCCGGTCTGCTTCACCCGCCAGTAATCGGCGGTCAGCGTCAGGCCTGGAATGAACTCGGGTTCGAGCACGACGCCGAGATTGAGACTGGTGCTGTTTTCGGGAACCAGGTTTTCGCTACCCGAACGCAGGCTGATGACACCGGCGCCCGGGCAGGCGCCCAGATCTGCGATGATCCCCTTGCGGACCTGCGCCTGGCAGACCACGAAATCGTCGCGGGTGTTGGAACGGGTCGTTCCCTGGTCGTTGACCTGGACCAGGTTGGGGGCACGGAAACCGCGCGACCAGGCACCGCGGAAGGTGACGCCCGGAATGGTGGTCCATGCAGCGGCAATGCGCGGGACTGCGGCGGTCGCGCGGATGTCGGAGAAGCGCTCTACGCGGCCGGCCAGCTGGACGTTGAACGATCGCACCAGCGGGATGTTCATCTCCGGGCTGACAACGGGCACGAACAGCTCGCCAAAGGCCGAGTAGACGTCGCGCCTCCCCCTGGTGTCCGCCGACTGGGTAGTTCCGGCGACGTCGCTGCCGTTGAAGACCCCGGTCACGCTGTCGGTGAAGGTGATGGTGCCGTCGAGCCGCGGGTCGCGATCATCGTAGAATGTCTCCCGGCGCCATTCCACGCCCGCCGCGACACCCAGATTACCGCCGGGCAATGTGAACAAATCGTCACGGCTGAGCTTGAAATCGGCCAGCGCCAGGCTGGTGCCGCCCTTGCGGAAAACCTCTATACGGAACGGATCGATGGAAGCTTGGGGGCTGGGCGTGCAATCGCCTTGGCCCGGATCGCCCAGACAGCCGCCGTTGAAGGGGTTGTAGGCATCGGGGGTGGTCTTGTTGAGCTGCTGCTGAAGCAGGGTGAGCGAAACGCGGTTGCTCTCGCGGTCGACCATGTTCGCTTCGGAGTAGAGGAAGCCGGTGTCGAAGGTCCATGCGCCCAGATCGCCGCGCAGCCCGGCGACCATCCGATAGGTGTCCTTGTCGACGGACACGCCCCGGTTGCCGACGTCGACGAAGCGATAGCGCTCCATGATCACGTCCGAGCCAGTGGCGGGGATGGTGGTCCCCGGGAGACGCTGCGGATTGGGCTGGCCGTTGCGCGTGGTGGGGCCGAAGGGATTGTAATAGGCGTCGCGCGAAATGCCGACCGGCACGGCGCTGAGAATGGCAGCGGCGTCGATCGTGCGGCGGTTCTCCGAACGGTAATAGCTGCCTTCGAAATAGGCCTCGACGCTGTCGTTCAGTTCATAGCTGAGCAGCGCGCTGGCATTGTAGCGGTTCTTGCGGCTGAACAGGCTGTTGCCGAATATCGTGTTGTAGCGAACCGCCGCCACGGGGGTTTCCCCGTTGCGCGCGCAGATGCCGTTGCCGAACTGGAGGCGGCAGCCGGTGAAACTGCTGGGCTGGAGGAAGAAGTCATCATCGTTGATCGGGGTGCGGTTGGCCGGCTGCTGGATGTCGAACTGGCCGAAGGGGCCGAAGGTGTTGCGGTTGTTGAACGAGGCGTCGCCTTCGAAGTCGGTGCCCGCAACCAGCGCCAGCCGATCGTCGTCGGCCGCATAGCGCCTTTCCGAATTCGACATCCCGCTTTCGTAGTAATAGCCGCCATAGACGGTGAGGTTGCCGCGCCCCTCGGCGAAGTCGAAGCCATATCCGCCGCTCAGCTGGTAGCCGTACATGCTGGTGCCATCGTAGAGGCGGTAGTCGCCTTCGACGAAGCCGCCCCGGCGTTTGCCCCTGAGCACAGTATTCACCACCCCGGCGACGGCATCCGCGCCATAGATGGCCGAGGCGCCGTCACGCAGCACCTCGATCCGCCGCACCGAACCCGGCGAAATCTCGTTGGTGTCCGACGAGACGACGGGAACGAGCAACTCTGTCTGGAAACCCGGATGCAGGGTCATGCGGCGCCCGTTGATCAGCAGCAGCGTATTGCCGGTGCCCAGGTCGCGCAGGTTGATCGAGCCGACATCGCCGCGCACATTGTTGACCGTGCTGGAGTTCTGCTCGTTGAAGGCGACGGTTCCGGCTTGCGGGATCGAGCGGAACAGCTCGTCACCCGAAGACGCGCCGGTGTTCTCGATCGCCGTCTCGTCGAGCACGGTGACCGGCAGCACCTCGTCGATCTGGGCGCCCTGGATCTGCGTGCCGATGACGATGATCTCGTCCTGCGCCTCGACCGTGTCGGTTGCCGCAGTTTCGCCCGTGTCCGCAGCGGCGGCCGGGGCGTTGGCGGGGGCGCTCTGCGCCATTGCGGACACGGTCCACAGGCCGCTGCCGCAAAGCAGCGCTACCTTTGCCATCGTGCTGATACGCATCATCATCTCCCTGTTATCTTGTATGGTCCGGGAACCTGGCGCGCAGCCAGGTCTCGAATATCGTCGGCCACTGGCTCAGCGGCTGGTCCGGCGTCCCAAGTCCCCAGCCATGCCCGCCCTCGGCGAAAATATGCAGTTCGGGGCGGGCCCCGGCGCGCACCAGCGCTTCGTAGAGAGCGATATTGTGGCCAGGCGGGGTCGTGGGATCGTCGGTGGTCGAAAACTGAATGATCGGCGGGGCATCCTTGGCCGCATAGGTATCGAGCGACCAGGCTTCCTGCGCGGCGACGTCGGGATCCCGGCCCACGATCTCCCGGCGAGTGCGGGTGGTGGTGAAGGGCGGGCGGAGCGACACCACCGGAAAGAGCAGCGCCGCGAAATCCGGGCGAGCCGGGAAGCGCTCGATGCTGTCGCTGCCGGCATAGAGCTTGCGGTCGGGCTGGAGCGCGGTGAAGCCGGCGAGATGACCGCCGGCGGAAAAGCCGAGGATGCCGATGCGATCCTCGCGCAGGGCAAATTCGGCGGCACGACTGCGCACGATTTTCATCGCCCGCTGGGCATCGGCGAATGGCACGCTCGCCTCCCAGCCGTCGGCGGGAAGGCGATAGATCAGGTCGAAGGCGGTGTAGCCGCGTTCCTGCAGCCAGAGGGCGGCCGGCGTGCTCTCCTTTTCGAGCTGGATGCGGAAATAGCCGCCGCCGCCGCACAGGATGACGGCCATGCCATTGGGCTTGCGCGGGCGGTACACCCGCAGGCGCGGCGTCGAAACGTTGGAAACCGCACCCTTGCCCGCGCCAGCGTTGCCGATCTTTTCCGGGCCGCGAACCTCGCCCCGGCCGGGTGGCCGCCCCGGCCACAGGGGTATCTCCTCGAGTTCGGCAGCGCGCGCAGAGCCGATGGGAAACGCTCCCGTCGCCATCAGGCCCGCAGCGCCGGACAGGAGGCTACGGCGGCCGATCATGCCCTGTCTGCCGCTGCCGCAACGGCAGGCTCGTGGCCAATCGTGGTCCGTTCATGACGTTCGCTGTCGCGCGGCGGCAGCGGGAACGGCCTGCCCGCCATCGCCGCGGCGAGCCGCTCCTTGTCGAGCGCGCCTTCCCACTTCGCGACCACAATCGTGGCCACCGCATTGCCGATGAAATTCGTGAGCGCGCGGCATTCGCTCATGAAACGATCGATGCCCAGGATGAGCGCCATGCCCGCTACCGGCACGGAGGGCACCACCGAGAGTGTGGCCGCGAGGATCACGAAGCCCGCGCCGGTCACGCCGGCCGCCCCCTTCGAACTGACCATCGCGACAAGGACCAGCGAGACCTGCTCGCCCAGCGAAAGTTCGATGCCGAGTGCCTGCGCGATGAACAGCGCGGCCAGTGTCATGTAGATGTTGGTGCCGTCGAGATTGAACGAATAGCCGGTCGGCACGACGAGCCCGACCACGCTGCGCCTGCAGCCGGCGACCTCGAGCTTTTCCAGCAGGCTGGGCAGGGCTGCCTCGGACGAGGAGGTCCCGAGCACCAGCAGCAGCTCCTCGCGCAGAAAGCGGATCAGCGAGAGTATCGAGAAACCCCCAGCCCATGCGATCGCTCCAAGCACCAGCAGCACGAACAGCAGCGAGGTGATGTAGAATGTGGCTACCAGCCCCGCGAGTTGCGCCAGCGTGCCGATGCCGAAGCTGCCGATGGTGAAGGCGATCGCCCCAAACGCACCGATCGGTGCCAGCTTCATGAGCATGTGGACGAGCTTGAAGACCACCTCGCCCCCGGCCACGAGCATGTCGTGCACGAGATCGCTGCGCGGCCGGGTCAGCGCGATGGCGACGCCTGTGAGGATGGCCACCAGCAGCGCCTGGAGAATACTGCCACTGGTCAGCGCGGATATGAGCGTTTCGGGGATGATGGCGAGCAGGAAGCCGGACAGAGTCTGCTCGTGCGCGGTTTGCGCATATTGGGCTACTGCCGCCGGGTCGAGCGAGGCGGGATCGATGTCAAGCCCGGCTCCGGGCCGCACCACATTGGCAACTACAAGCCCGACGACCAAAGCGAAGGTCGAAACGGTGAAGAAGTAGATCAGCGCCTTGGCGGCGACCCCTCCAACGCTCGTCATGTCGCGCATTCCGGCGATCCCGGTCGCGACCGTAATGAATATGACCGGGGCGATGATCATCTTCACCAGCGCTATGAAGCCATCCCCTAGCGGCTTGAGCGACAGACCCAAATCCGGGAAGAAATGTCCCAGCAGCGCTCCGACCACGATGGCCAGGACGACCTGGACATAGAGCCGGCGATACCAGGCAACGCGTACCGATGGCGGCCCGGCGGCCTCCGCTTGGGGTTGCATGACGTTCTCTCTCCCACGAACATTACGTTCGCCACACTACGTTAGTGCGCCAGAAATGCGGAGGAATACCCCAACACCCCTTTCGACTTTAGTAAATATATTCCGATAGATAGCAGAGAATGGCGCGCAATCTGTCCGAAAGTTCGCACTGTTCTATTGCCATTTGTGCGGATTTTCGGACACATGGTCGGATGCCTGAATGGTCGCCCGCTCGCACGCGCCTGATCGCTGCCGCCGTATCCGCCGCTGTCGTGCTTGGAGCAGGGGCGGCCGCGCTGCGGCTGCTCGATGGCGAAGCGCGCGATGCCGCCTATCGCGCCGCCCGCGCCGACGCGAACGATCAGGCCGCAATACTGGCGGCCGGGCTAGAGGCCGAGCTGGACAAGTTCAGCCTCGTCCCACTCGTGCTTGCCGACGACTCGGAGGTTCGCGACGTGCTGGCCGCCGGGTCGCCTCGCGCGCCCTCGTTGGACCGGCGCTTCGAGGATCTCGCCACCCGCACCAGCGCGGCCGCGATCTATCTGATGGACACATCCGGCACCACGCTGGCGGCGAGCAACTGGCGTCTCGCGACCAGCTTCGTCGGGTCCGACTACAGCTTCCGCCCCTATTTCCGCGACGCAATGCGCCGGGGCGCCGCCACGCAGTTCGCGCTGGGCACGGTCAGCGGCATGCCCGGCCTCTACATCGCCCAGCGCGTCGAGGCCGGCGGACGGCCCGTCGGAATCGTGGCGGTCAAGGTGGAGTTCGGCGACCTGGAGGCGAGCTGGCGTAAGGCAGGCGCAAGCGTCTTCGTGTCCGACCGCGACGGCGTGGTGCTGATTACCAGCAATGAAGCCTGGCGCTTCAGGACCACCCGCCCCACGCTGGAGGCTCAGCGCGAACCATTTCGCGACGAGCGCGACTTCGGCGTCGTGCAGCTTTCGCCGCTCAAGGTTGGAACACGCGGGCAGGAAGGTGCCGGGGCAGGGTCGCCGCTCGACGCCAACCAGCCAGTCGACTTCAGCGGCTGGAGCCTCCATCTCCTGATCGATCCGGCCCAGCAGGCGGCTGCGGCGATCACTCGCGCGCGTCTCTACGCGCTGCTCGCCTTGCTGGCGGCCGGAAGCATCGCCGCACTCGCGCTGATACTCAAGCGCCGCCGCGAGGCACGAGCGCAGCTGCTGGTTGAACACCGGACCCATGACCTGCGCGAGCAGCTCGGCCAGGCTAACCGCCTCGCCATTCTGGGTCAGGTCACCGCGGGCATCGGCCATGAAATCAACCAGCCCGTCGCCGCCGTGCAGGTCTTTGCCGAAAACGGCGCCAAGCTGATCGACCAAGGCGAAGTGGCGGAGGCGCGATCGAATTTCGCGCGCATCGTGGAGATGGTCGACCGCATCGGGCGCATTACGAGCGAGCTGCGCGGCTTCGCCCGCCGGGGCAACGCCGAACCCGAGCGCTTTCCGATCGGACGAGTCATAGACGGGGCCCTGTTGCTGCTGCGCGACCGAGTGGAGCGGAGCGGAGCAGCCATCGATCTCCCCGAAGGCGAGCTGCCGAGCCTCATGGTGCTGGCCCAGCCCGTCCGCCTGGAACAGGTGCTGGTCAATCTGCTGCAGAACGCGCTCGACGCGATCGAGGACACAATCGGGGGCGCCATCGCCATCTCGCTGGAGGCCGAGGCACGCTTCTGCATCCTGCGCGTTGCCGACAACGGCAGGGGGTTTGCTGGGTCGCAGGACCAGCTCTTCCAGCCCTTCGCCACCACCAAGCCGGCCGGGCTGGGTCTGGGGTTGGTGATATCGCGCGACATCATGCGCAGCCTTGGCGGCGAGTTGTCCGTCGAGCCGGCTCCCGGCGGAGCGGTTCTGGCGATGAAGGTGCCGCGCGCATGAGCGGCGGTGGTGGCACCTGCGTCGTCTTCGTGGAGGACGATCCACCGCTGAGGGAGGCGATGCTGCAATCCCTGCGGCTGGAAGGCCTGGCGGTGGAGGCACACGAACGGGCTGCGCCCGCGCTGCGCGCCTTGTCGCCGGAGTTCCCAGGAGTCGTTGTCAGCGATATCCGGCTGCCCGGCATGGACGGGCTGGAGTTTTTCGCGGCGATCCGGGCGCTCGATCCGGAATTGCCGGTGATCTTCACCACCGGACATGGCGACGTCGAGATGGCGGTCGGTGCGATGAAGCAGGGTGCGGCCGACTTTCTCGCCAAGCCGTATTCGCCATCCGCGCTGATCGAGGCGATCGGACGCGCTGCGGAAAAGCGCGCCCTCGTCCTCGAAAACCGCAAACTGCGCACGGCCCTGCGCGACCGCGAGAGTCCCGGGCTCATCGGAAGCTCGGACAGAGTTCGACGGCTCGAGGTTCTGCTGGGCGAAGTGGCCCGTACCGACATCGATATCGTGCTCACCGGACCGGGCGGAGTAGGCAAGACATTCGTAGCCAAGCGCATCCACGAGTTGAGCCCACGCGCCGCCCGGCCATTCGTATCGATCGATGCGGGGATCTGGACGCATCCCGATGCCGAGCTGATCATATTCGGCCGCGATCCGTCGGAGCGGCTGTCGCGGTCGGGCCTGATCGAGCGAGCGCAGGGGGGCACGCTGCTCCTCGACAATTTCGACACCGCGCCGCTCGCATTGCACGGGCGGATCGCCAGTCTGCTGGAGACCAGGAGCTATCGCGCGCTCGGCGCCGACCGGCCGCGCACTGCCGATGTTCGCATCGTGGCTGCTGGCACTGACAAAACCGGCGCGGCGACGAGCGGCGTGCTGCGCCACCTTGGCGGCATTGCGATCGCGCTGCCTCCGCTGGCGGAACGTCGCGAGGACATATCGGCCATCTTCCGCTACTTCGTCGCCCACTTCGAAGCCGAAGCGCAGGCCGCCAGCAGGCCCTTGCGGGCAAACGAGTGGCAGCACCTGCTGGGTTCCGACTGGCCCGGGAATATCCGGGAACTGCGCGATTTCGCGCGCAACTACGTGCACGGGCTGACCGACTACGAAAACGCGACGCTTGCACCGGAGCCCGGCGCGCGGTCGCTGGCGGCGCTTGTGCTGGCCTTCGAGCGAACGGTTCTGGTCGACGCGCTGACTCAGCACCGCGGCCGCATCGCCCGGGTCGAGGGTGCGCTGGGCATCAAGCGCAAGACGCTCTACGACAAGCTGTCGCGCCACGGCCTGCACCCTCGCGATTTCCGGACGACGCGGCAACAGGGCTGATCGCAAGGCCAGCGATGCACCGGCGCGCCCGGCGCTGGCAATCAGGAGGAAACGTCGATCCTGCTGTTCCGGCAAGAATCGTGGTGGACAGCGGAATGGCGGAGGAGGCAGTCTGCTGCGAACCGCTCTCTAGTCGTCATTTCCGTGCTATCAGGGAATTTACAGGCAATTCAGTCGATTTCCCGACGTTTGGACGCCAAGAAGTTAGGATTAACGGCGGAAATGTGCCACTTTGCCATGGCGATTCCCTAATCTCGCGAACAGCGACGCAGCAGGGCTCGAGGAGGCAATTGTGTTGGGCCCATCAGACAATCCCGTCCTCCACATCGCGCGCCCGCAAGCTTTTGGAGGCGGGATCAGGTTTGATATCCGCGTGACGGCCGAAGGTCTTGAGCGTCGCATTGCGAGAGGCGACGAGCCGGTCGACGAGTTCCTGCTCGAAGCGGTTGGCTGGTTCGATCCGCCCCTGCTCGATCCACAAGCGCTAGCGCTTGTCGCGCGTGAACTCGATCCGCGGCGCAATCGCGCCGGACGGCCCACGCGACGGGGACTTAACTTGGGGAGCATCAGCGACGCGTTGGAGCACTCCCCTCGACTCGAAGCGTTGCCGCTATTCCGTGCCGCGTTGATCGATCGCCTGCGCAGCCGCCGCCGGTTCACCTCTGACATGGCCTCCCGGCCGTTCGGACTGAGGATGATCAAGAAGCGCCGGGACGACTTCATTCGATCGCTCTATTCGATGTTCAGTGAGAGTTTCTCCGGTGACCGTTTGACGGCGCGCTTCGAACATTTGGGCTCGCTCTTGCTTGGCCACCCGGACCTAGCGCCTTCAGAGCGCCGGATGATCTTGGTCAAGGACGTGATGCGCGAGCGTCTCGCAATGGACACGCCAAGCATCGTCCGAATGTTCAACATCTTCTCCGAGGGAAATTCCCTGCATTCTGTGTGAGTGAGGCACCGCGGGCGGTGCTTTAGATGGATGGCTCCTTCAAAGCAGGAGCCCATTCAATGTCTCAGATCGACCGGTTTCAGATCGAATATCTGGCCACCACGTCCCTTCACCCCAATCCGCGCAATCCCAAGCATCATCCGGAACAGCAGATCGCCACGCTGGTCACCGCGATCCGCGAGAGCAAAAAGCTTACCCCGATCGCCATCGACGAGCAGCGCATGATCCTTGCCGGTAATGGCCGCTGGCTCGCTGCTGCCAAGCTGGGCATTCCGGAAGCCCGCGAGCAGAAACACGCCGAAGGGTTAGCCGAGGCTGCGGGAAAACACCGGTGTTGCCGTTAATCGCATGGCATCCAGGGCGGCATACCGGAGCCTATGACGTTGAGCTTCCCAGCCGCAGGCCGTCTTTCGGACGAGATTTACGCCGAACTGGTCCGCAGCGTATTCCGGACGATTGTTCCGACGACGATAATGGGCGTTCTTTTCATCGTCGTCGGCATGTTCGTAACCGCCACCAATACCGATGCCTGGATGAAGGCGATTGTCGCTGCCGGCATGCCGCTGTCGATGGAGCGGATTGCGATCCTGGTCGTAATCGAACGGCGCTTGACGAAGGTGGTGCACGACGCGGCCGCGCTGCGTCATGTCGAGCGGCTGTTCGCGGTCGGCTATTTGACGTTTGCGGCTCTGCTTGGATTGTTCGGCGTTCGCGTGGTCCATGTCGCGACACTCGACGCGCAGCTTGTCGTCATTACGCTGGTGGTTGGTTACGCCGCCGGGGTAGCGGCAGGCGCCGCTCTGCGGCCCTGGATTAGCATCTCGGCCTTGGTTCTGTCGGTTTTGCCGCTGGTTGCCGCGAGCTCGCTTACCGGCGATCTGTCACATCTGATCCTGTCATTTACGCTGCTCCTGTTCCTGGCGGGCGGTGTCAGCAGCTTGCTGTCACGCTATCGGCTGGAGATCGACAAGGCGCAGCTGCGCCTTACGCTTGCCTCGCTCGCCCGACAGGATGCCCTTACAGGGCTCGGCAACCGCCTTACCCTGGAGGAAAGACTGGTTGCCGCCGCGCGCGCGGCTCACGATGACCTGGTTGGACTTCACTACATCGATCTCGACAGGTTCAAGCGGGTCAACGATCTTCATGGCCATCTCGTCGGTGATCGGCTGCTGCAGGAAGTGGCGATGCGCTTGCACTCCGTTTGCGACGACAGCGCCTTCGCCGTGCGATTGGGGGGTGACGAATTCGTCGTCCTGCAACTGGGTGTCGGCCACAGGGACGAGGTAGAGCTTATGGCTCGCAGGATCGTGCGTTGCTTGTCCGAGGCCTTCGTCATCGAGGGACGCGACATCGCCGTCGGCGCAAGTGTAGGTTTTGAGGTTTCGCCGATCCGCGAAGCGGAGCTCACCTTGTTGCTTGGAGCAGCGGACAGCGCGCTATACTCGGTCAAGCATGCCGGCGGAGGCGCCGTGATGGCTGCCGCTCGCGCGTGAACAGGGCGTCGGATGATTTTGCGCTGGATGCCGACTGGCTGCTTTTCGCCAGCAAGCCATGAAGGGCGCATGGCGAGGCGGGGACTCGCTCATGCCTGCGCGCTCATTTGCAAACGGCCTTGAATCCGGCGGCCATGAAGTCCGCCATTCGTGCCTTGACCGCCGGAAAGTCGTCGGACCTGCAGAGGCCGTCGGACAGCTTGTCGATCCGGCCAGTGCGCGCCAGCGTCAGCAAGAGCGCACCTGACACGAAGTGGTAGCCCCAGAAGATGTCCACCTTGCTTGCCTGGGGAAGCGCGCGGTTGATGATGTCGACCAGTTTGAGAACCACCGGATCGAAGTTCTTGTCCATCAGCTTCGCACCCCATTCCGGGGTGTTGGCGACCTGGGAGGCCAGCGCACCATAGTTGCGCCAGCCCTCGCCGCCGGAGCCGTAGAGATCGAGGTCGGTGTCGAGAAACGTGTGCAAGGCGCCTTCGACCGTCAGATTGCCGGCGTTGACGGTTTCGTATTCCTCCAGCGCCTTCATGCGCAGCTCGCGCGTAACCTCCGCGCGCCGTTCGAACACAGCGTTGAAAAGCGTGTCCTTGTCCTTGAAGTAGTAATTCACCAGCGTGTGGTGAACGTCCGCCCGCTTGGCGACGTCCTTCAGCGTCACGCCATAGAGGCCGTGCTTGGAGAAGAGGTACTCCGCTTCGTCGAGGATCTGCTCGGTCGTCTCCGCGCGCCGTTCGGCTTTCGAGAGCGATGCTTCCTTGGCCGGCTTGCGTGCCGGCGCGCGCCGGGTCTTGGGCGAGGTCGCCGCATGTGCGGCCGCGATGGAAGCGTGGATCGTCATGCCCGGCAATATTGGTCGCGCAGGCGCAGTTTGTCGATCTTTCCGGTGGGCGCGAGCGGCATTTCGGTCAGCCGCACCACCTCGCGCGGAATCCACCAGCTCGCCACCTTGCCGTCCAGCGCGCCGAGCAGTTCCTCGTCGCTCGTCTTGTCGTCCTTGCGGAGTTCGACGAGTAGCACGGGGCGCTCGCCCCATTTCGGATCGGCCCGCCCGATGACCGCGGATTGCACCACGCCGGGCAGCGCCGAGATGATAGCCTCGATTTCGGCGGGATTGATCCATTCGCCTCCCGACTTGATCAGGTCCTTGGACCGCCCAGTGATCTGGATGTAACCGTCGCCGTCGATGCGGGCCAGGTCGCCAGTGTCGAACCAGCCCTCCACCGTGGCCGGCTCCTCTTCACCCGCGTAGCGCTCGACGACCGAGGCGCCCCTGACCCACAGATGCCCCTCGGCATCGCGCTGGTTCTCGAGTGCCACGCCCGACGCATCGGTCAGGCGCAGGTCCACCCCCACAGCCGGCCGGCCCGAGCTGCGGGCATCGCGCGGGCCTGCGCCGGGCGGAGTGGCGGTGCCGAGCGGCGAGAGTTCGGTCATGCCCCAGGTCGTCTGAACCTCGATCCCGCGCAAGGCGATCCGGTCCGCCAGCGCCTGCGGGAGCGGCGCTCCGCCCACCATCACGCGCTTCAGGCTTGGCAGCGCCGTTCCGGTGCGGTCCAGATGGTCGAACACTCCGAGCCACACGGTCGGGACCCCGGCTGCGATCGTCACGCCTTCCGCCGCGATAAGCTGGGCCAGGGCCGCGCCGTCGGACTGACGGCCCGGCATGACCAGCTTCGCACCCACGGCCGGACAGGCGAAGGGCAGTCCCCAGGCATTGGCGTGGAACATCGGGACCACCGGCATGACGACATCGCGCATGGTAATGCCAAGCACGTCGGCCTGGAGCAGGCGCAGCGTGTGGAGGTAGTTCGCGCGGTGCGTGTAGGTGACGCCCTTCGGCGCGCCCGTCGTGCCCGAGGTGAAGCACAACCCGCTGGCGCTGCGCTCGTCGAATCCGCCCCACGCGTAGTCCCCGATGGTAGCGTCGATGAGGTCCGACAGGGAGGAACCGGCGAGCGCATCCTCCCCGCCGAGCAGGATCACTTCCGGTTCGCGCGCAGCCACGGTCCGCGCGACCGAGTGCGCGACATCTTTCAGATCCGCGCTGGCGATCAGAACCCTGGCTCCCGAGCGAGCGATCATCCATGCCAGCTGGCTGGCGGGAAGGCGCGGGTTGAGCGTGTGACACACCGCCCCCATGCCCATGATGCCGTACCACGCTTCCAGGTGTTCCTGGCTGTTCCACGCCAGCGTCGCGACGCAATCGCCCTGCCCGATTCCGCGAGCTGCCAGCACGCGCGAGACCCGCTGCGCCCTGTCGCGCAGCACGGCGTATCCGACGCGGCGGCTACCGCGACCGTCATCGCTGGCTGTGACGACCTCGACGTCCGGATACCATTTCGCCGCGTGATCGAGAAGCTTGTCCAGTGTCAGTGCGAAGTCCTGCATGGCACCTGCGATCACGGGCACCTCGCGCTGGGCGCGGGCAGCTTAGGCGCGGCCAGCCCCACGTTCCAGTTCCACTGCTGGTCCCCCGCGGCGCGCCGGCGGCACACGACGTGCTCGACCAGATCGTAGCGATAGCTGAGCACGTCCTTCACCGGGTTGGGCCGATCGCCGAACACCATCCATCTCTCATCCCTTGCGAAGGCAGGCCAGCGCGGGGCGTCTGCCGCGACGGGCTCGCCGGAACGCGCGAAGCCGGCCCAGTAATCGACCATGGCGTCAGAAAGGGCGCGCTCCTCGCGGGTGCGCGGGATCGAGGGCCAGTTCGCCGACGTCTCCCAGATGGTCCCGAACATATAGGGCAATTCGGAACCGTGGAAGGCGCGCAGGCCGGCTGTATCGGCGGCCCGATAGCCATGATCGAAAAGATAGAGATAGGCGCGCTGCCCCGCCGCAGCCTGCTTCGCGCCAAGGCGCTGCGTGGTCCAGCCGTAGAGAGCATCGCGCGTCGCCTGCAGCATGCTCTCTTCGAACGATGCCGCCGGATAGATGCGCAGGAACAGGTCCGCGACGTCGCCATAGCGCGCGCGGATCGTGGCTTCGTAATCCTTCGCGTCCGCGGGCATCTTGGGCAGCAGCATTCGCATCGAACGAATTTCGCCGCTGTTGAACCCGGCCATTATCGGCACCTTCGCGTGGGCACCCTCGTCGAAAACGTCGACCAGTTGCATGGGCACCGTCTTGCCCTCGACAGTGGGATAAGTGCGGAAGCCGAGCGCGGCCGCCTTCCTTGTCAGCTCACCGGCGCTCATCGCGCGCAGGGCGGCGATGTCGGCGGCGCCCACTCCAGCGGCAATCCGCACCCCTTCGCTTTCGGCCGACGGATGCCCGTTGCGGTCCTCGCGCAGGCTTGGCTCCGACACCATATAGGCGCTCTGCATCACCGCCTTGGCAAACAGACCCCGCGCCTCGGGCGCGGCGAGCAGGTGCATGACGCTAAGGCCGCCGGCCGATTCGCCGGCTATGGTGACATTGTCGGGATCGCCGCCGAAAGCTGCGATGTTGCGCCTGACCCAGCGCAGGGCCTCGACCTGGTCGAGCACGCCGTAATTGCCCGAAACCCTGTCCGCGGATTCAGCCGAAAGCTGCGGATGAGCAAGGAAGCCCAGCGTGCCGAGCCGATAGTTGATCGACACCACCATGACGCCGCGTTCCGCCAAGCGGCGCCCATCGTACATTCCAAGACGCCCCGCCCCGGTCAGCAGGGAGCCACCATGTATCCACACGAACACCGGCGCCTTGCGCGCGACTTCCTTGCCTGCGGGCTGCCAGATGTTGAGCGAAAGGCAATCCTCGCTCATCGCAGGAAGCTTCTCCCAGTAGATGTTCGTTGGCACATTGGGGAATTCGGGCTGGAAGCAGATCGGCCCGAACCTGCTCGCATCGACGGTGCCTTGCGCCGCCGCCTTGGCTACCGGCGGCTTCCAGCGCAGCGCCCCGGAAGGCGCCTCCGCGTAGTGGATCCCGCGGAACACCGTCGCGCCCTCCACGGCAACGCCGTGGAAGGTTCCCGCCGGCGCGGTCACGGTCGGCGCGCTCTGCGCGATTGCAGGGACGTGGGTCGACACGATCGCGCAGGCAGCCGCGCACAGGCCGCTCGCAAGGCGACGCGATGACGGTTCGACGGCCATGACCAGTCGCCCCCGTCGGCTGCAGTCAGATTCCATAGCTCAGCCGCAGGCCGAAGGTGCGCGGGCGCATAGTGCCAAAGCGACTGACCAGGAACGCTTCCGGGTGGATGTAGGTGATGGAATGATCGTCGAAGAGGTTCTCGACATAAAGCTGCGCGCCGAACTCGCCTTTCCTTATCGCGAAGCTGGCGTTGACGTTCGCATAATCGTCGGTGACGCCGAAGGTGGACAGGCGCACGTTGGGATTGCCGGCCTGGTTCGGGAAGCTGCTGTTGAAATCGCCGATGTATTGCGCGTTGGTGGCGAAGGTCGCTTCCACCTCGTCGCTGATGTCGAAGGTGTAGCTGACGAAAGCCGCGCCCTGGAGCCTCGGTGCGGAGAGGCGGTGGCCCAATACCGCACCCGAGATCGCGGCTTCGCTGGGCGTCAGCTCGGTGATCCTGGCGTCGTTGTAGGCGCCGTTCACGCCAAGGAACCAGCCTGACGCGGGGATGACCCCCAGTTCGAACTCGAAGCCCTTGCTGACCGCGGCACCGATGTTGGTGGCGAACTGCACGGAATCGGTCACCCGGTTGGCCTGGACCTGGATATTGCTCCAGTCGATGTAATAGGCCGCCACATTCGCCGTGACCTTGCCATCGAGCCAGCTAGCTTTCGCGCCGATCTCGTAGCTCTTGAGATCGTCCGAGCTCGCCCCGGCGGGGATGATGATATCCGCGGCACCGCCCGGGGCGACGCTGGGCCGGCCGGCGGCGGCGTTCACGATTGGTGCGCGGAAGCCGGTCGCGAAGGTCGCGTAGGTGGTGATGTTCTCGGCCGGCTTGAACGAGGCCGCCAGCTTGTAGGAGACCTTCGAGCCCCGCGCCTTCACGCCCGTCACCGCCGGATAGGGCGTGAAAGTGGTGAAGTTGAGCGGGATCCTGAACAGGGCCGCAGTGTAGTAGTTGGTCTGTGCGCCCGGGATGAACGGCGTGACCCCGGTGGCGAGGAAGCCGCCCGCTTCGGTGAAGCCCTGCGCCGTGATGTCGCCGTAGCGCAGGCCGCCGGTGACCCAGAACTTGTCGGAAATGCGATAGGTCACTTCGCCGAAGCCGGCGATCTCCTCGCTGATCGAATAAGTGTACTGCTCCTGGAAATACTTGCCCGGCAGACCGGTGAGGCCGCGGGCCTGCAGGAACGCGAAGTTTGAGCGATAGCGGAAATCCACGTCGCGGCGGCGGTTCAGGTAGAAGCCGCCGACCACGAATTCCAGCGGCCCTCCGAGCGACGAGGCGAGCCGGGTTTCCTGCACGAACACATCGTCGAACGCATCGGCGTCGAGCCCGAACGCGATGGGAGCGCCCGGGAAGGATCCGGGCGCGAACGTCCCCGCCAGGTCGACGTAGAAGCGCTGCTTGAAAACGGAATAGGTCGACGAGCTGGTGAGCTTGGCGAAATCAAAATCGTATTCGATCGTCGCGTTGGCGATGATCTGCTTGCCGGTGAAGCGATCGGGCTCGTCGGAAATGCGCTTCTCCGTGCCGAGCGAGGGGCTGGTCAACGAGCTGTCCCTGGGATCGGAGTTCTCGTAGCTGCCGGTCAGCTTGATCGACAGCCGATCGGTCGGCTGGAACAGCAGCGAGAGGCGGCCGCCGTAATTGAGAAGCGAGTTCGAATTTCTGACCCCGGTGCCGACGTTGTCGAGATAGCCATCCTCGTTGCGATAGAACCCGACCGCGCGCAGTGCGATCTTGTCGCCGATCGGCATATTGACCATCAGGTTGTAGCGCTGGCGGAAGGAATCGCTGTTGGTCAGGCCGAAGTCCGCAAGGCCAGCGGCGTCGAAGCGGCCAAGCTCGGGGCTCCTGGTGATGATCCGCATCGCGCCCGATAGCGAGCCGGAGCCGAACAGCGTGCCCTGGGGTCCGCGCAGGAACTCCACCCGCTGGACGTCGAAGAGGTTGGGATCGACCACGGTGGTGTTGCCGATGGTGGAGACGGGCAACTCGTCGATATAGACCGACACGGTGCTCGAGAGGTTGGCGTTGTAACCGTTGGTGGCGATGCCGCGCGCGGTGAAGTTGTTGAAGTTCTGGGTCGGGCGGTTGAGCACGACGCCCGGCGTCTCTCGCCCGATGCCCTCGAAGCCGACGATACCCTTCCTGGTCAGCTCCTCCTGGCTGAAAGCGGAAATGCTGAGCGGAACGTCCTGGATGTTCTCCTCGCGACGGGTGGCGGTGACGATGATCACATTGTCGTTGCGCCGGGTGTCCGCGCCGGGCGAGATATCGTCGGCGGTCTCTTCTCCCGCGACATCCGCCGCCCGTGGCGATGGCGCGATGGCGGAAACCGGTTGCGCCAGCGCCAGCGCTGGCATCGCCGCGAAGACAATCAGCGAAGCGGACGCAAAATACTTGACCATCATGTGCTCTCTCCCACCCACATGCGGCGAATCGCGCCCGCCGCTTTGTCAGCCAATTTCATTCACAAGAGCGTGAATGTCAATATTCACTAACGCGCGTGTGAATAACATCCGCTTTCTGGTGGTCGGCCTCGATGCTTGACCGCTTGCCACCACCGTAATACTCACTCACATATGAGTGAATAACAACCGACCTCGAGGTCGGCGGACATTGGGAGTGACGGGGATGGCCGGCGAGAGCGGCGCGCAAGAAGCTACCGATTCGCCGATGGCGGCAAGTGTGCTCGATCAGCCGGTGCCCGAGACTACCTGTTCAGCAAGGCCGGACCGGCGCGCCTGGAGCGTGCTCTCGCTGCTCAGCTTCGTCTATGTGCTGAACTTTCTCGACCGCCAGCTCCTGTCGATCCTGGCCTTCCCGATCCAGCAATCGCTTCAGATCACCGACGGGCAGCTGGGCCTTATCAGCGGCCTCTACTTCGCGATGTTCTACACTTTCATCGCGATACCGGTGGGCTGGCTGGCGGATCGCTCCAACCGCGTGACGATCCTGGCAGTCGCATGCGGCATCTGGAGCGCGGCGACCGCGGCGTGCGGCCTCGCCCGCACCTATCCGGAGCTGGTGATCGCACGCATGACGGTGGGCTTCGGCGAAGCCGGCGGGGTGCCGCCGTCCTACGCCATAATCACCGATACCTTCGCGCCCGGCTACCGCGCGCGCGCATTCGGCATCTTCAATCTCGGCCCGCCGATCGGAGCCGCCGTCGGCATCGCCTTCGGCGCCTCGATCGCGGCCGCCTTCGACTGGCGCGATGCCTTCATCGCGGTGGGGATCATCGGCATCGTCACGGCGATCGTGCTCAAGCTGCTGGTCCGCGATCCGGAACGCGGCGCCACCGATCCGGCGCGGGACCATACTGCTACCCAGCCCGCGGGCTTCATGGATACCGTTCGCGCATTCTTCGGGAATCCACTGCTCGTTCGCGTGTCGCTTGGCGGTGGCGTGACCCAGTTCATGACCTATGGCCTGGGAAATTTCGCCGTGCTGTTCCTGATGCGCGAAAAGGGCATGACGCTCGAGCAGGTCGCGGTGTGGTACGCGTTGGTGGTGGGTCTGGGCATGGGCGCCGGAATGCTCGTGTCGGGGAGCCTGCTCGACCTCTTCACGCGGCGCACGCGCACCGCCTTCGCCGTGGCCCCGGCAATCTCGCTGGCCTTGGCCCTGCCGTTCTACGTCGGATTCGTCTGGGCGCCGACCTGGCAGCTCGCCCTCGTCCTGCTGACGCCGTCGATGTTCCTCAACTACTTTTATCTCTCGGCCTCTGTCACGCTGGTCCAGGGCGAGGTGAAGCCCAACCAGCGCGTGCTTTCCGGAGCACTCCTGTTGCTGGTCATGAACTTCATCGGCCTCGGCCTGGGACCGACTTACGTCGGCGCGGCGAGCGACTTCTTTGCCGCCCGCGGGCATGACAATGCCTTGCAGATGGCGCTCTACACCCTCACGCCGTCATTCATCCTGGCGATCATCATCTTCGGCTCGCTTGCCCGGAGGCTCCAGCGTGAGGGTGCGCTTGCCGATCCGGAATAGCGCCTCAATTCCCGAGCAGCCTGGGGTTTGCGTGGCTCCGCGATGCTCACCGCGGTTGTGGGTGCAGGAACCCACGACATTGCGCACCGCTCGATTGACTGCCGCTTGTTGAGGCAACCTTCGGTTTTTCGGCAGTTCGGTGGGATAAGCGCTCAAAAAAGGGGAGTGGTTGAACATCACGCCGCGTCCAAACATCGTACCGCCCTGGATCTTCGAAAGGTTGACAGTCACCACGGTCGGACCCGGGCCGCTGGCTCAAGATAGAGCAGCTCGCTCTTCGCAATGCCGAAAGCCTTGTACCAGACGTCGAAATTGCGCACCACGCCGTTGACCCTGAATTGTGCCGGGCTGTGCGGATCGGCGGCGACCATATTGCGGAGCGCCGCCTCCCGATATTGAAAGCGCCACATCTGCGCATAAGCCAGGAAAAAGCGCTGGTCGCCGCTGTAGCCGTCGCGGACCGGCGCGGCGCGTCCCGCCAGCGACAGGCGGTAGGCGCGGTAGGCGCTCGCCAGTCCCGACAAGTCGGCGAGATTCTCGCCCATCGTCAGCCTGCCGTTAACCCTGACTCCCGGTAGCGCCTCATAGCTGTCGAACTGGGCGGCGAGCGCGTCGCGCCGCCTGGAGAAATTCGCCTCGTCGTCCGCCGTCCACCAGTTTTTGAGGTCGCCGGCCGCATCGAAGCGCGCGCCGCGATCATCGAAGCCGTGACCGATCTCGTGGCCGATCGTCGCGCCGATCGCGCCGTAGTTGACGGCGTCGTCCGCCTTGGCGTCGAACATCGGCGGCTGGAGGATCGCCGCCGGAAAGAAGATCGCGTTGAGCGCTTCCGAATTGTTGGCGTCGGCGATCATCGCCGGGAGCATCCACTCGTCGCGATCGACCAGCCCGTTGAGGCGCGCGAGCCGGTAGCGCCATTCGAACAGGTTGCTGCGGGCGAGATTGCCGACGGGGTCTTTCCGGTCGATCGCCAGCCCCGAATAATCCCGCCACCTGCCGGGATAGCCGACATGGACCCGCATCGCGGCCAGCTTGCGGAGTGCCGCGTGGCGCGTCGGCTCGGATAACTCGCGGGATCCTGCGATCTGCGCTGCGAAGGCGCGCTTGATGTTCGCGACCAGCGCCTCCGCCTTGGCCTTGTCGGAGGCGGGGAAGTAGCGCGCGGTATAGGCCTTGCTGAAAGGGTCCGACAGCTTCATCGCCATCAGGCGCAGCGCCCGGACCTCGGCGGGTGTGCGCCGGACCTGTCCTGACAGCTTCGTGCCGAAAAATGCAAAGGTCGGCTCATCGACCGCCGCCGGCAGCACCGACGCCAGGCTCCGCAGATAGTGGACCGTCAGATAGTCGCGCCAGACGGAGACCGGTGTCGCCGCGAAAATCGCCGCGAGCTTGGGCAGTGCGCTCTGCTCGCGGACCACGATGCGTCGCGTTGCCGTACCGTCGCCGCCGACCAGGCCGCGTGCCGAAAGCCATGCCATGAACGGGAAACCCGGCGCGGACGGCGCCAGGCCGGCGACGGTCGTCGGATTGTAGGTCTTGCCGACGTCTCGCCGCTCGGCCGCCGACCATCCCGCCTCGGCCATGCGGGTTTCGAGAGCAAGGACGGCACCGGCACGCTTTGGGGCGCCCGGTGCCCCGGCGGCAGCGAGCATCTCCATCAACCAGTCGAGATAAGCGGCGCGAAGCGCGACCGGTGTGGCACCGTCCTCAAGATAGGCTTCGCGTGCCAGTGCCAGCCCGCCCTGCGAGATCGTCGCCACATAGGCACGGCTGTTACGATCATCGACCTGGATCTGGACCGCGAATGGTCCAGGCAGGTCGAGCGCCGGATCGCCCATCAAGGCGGCAATGTCCTCCGGCGTCGCCGCCTGCGCGATCCGCGCCAGTCCCGCCTCGACGGGTTGCAGGCCCCGCGCCTCAATCGCCGCCCGGTCCATGTATGCCTCGTAAAAGGCGACGAGCCTTGCCTGGTCCAGGTCGAGCGACCCGGTGCCCTGGTGCCGCAGCCCGGAGATCAGCTCGCGCATGCGCCGCTCGCTCAGCAGGCGCAGCTCGTCGTAGGAGCCGGCGCTGACCTGCCCGTCGGGGATCGATGTCCGTCGCGCCCAACTGCCGTTGGCATAAGCGTAGAAATCGTCGCCGGGCCTGACGGTGCGATCGACTCCGGCAAGGTCGAAACCCCACGACCCAAACGCGGTCGTGACCTGCGTCGCCGCCACCGCCGCCGTGCCAAGCGCGAACCATAAGGACTTTATCACACCCTTGCCTCCCATTTTCGCAAGGGCCCCAGTCTCAATCGTGATGACTTCGCGGGTCACGGCATCTGCCTCCTCCGGAACGGCTCGGCCAGTTGGCGCAGATAGGCGCGGGGATATTCGAGCCTGCCCGCGATGCCCACCTGGCCGTCGCGAGGCATCGGCCGGTCGATCACGAACGTGCCGAGCAGGCGGTCGGTCAGGGTGGTGAAGAGGCCGAAGTTCACGTCACCCCGGGTTGACGATGCCAGATGATGGTGCCGGTGGGCCGGCGCGACCGCCCAGACGTGGATGAGTGGACCGACGCGCAAGTCGACATTCACATGCTGGAGCATCACCTGTATGGCGGCGGCGAACCCCAGCAGGGCGGCCACGTCCATCGGCAGGCCCACGACCAGGAGCGGCATCGTGCCGGCCGCGGTCTCCACCGCCTGGTGCAGCGGGTGCTTCATCAGGCCGTTGAACCCATACATCCGGGTGACGCTGTGATGCACCGCGTGCAGCCGCCAGAGCGGCGCCCATTTGTGGCTGGCGTAATGCGCCAGCGTGATGCCGACATCCGCGACGAGGATCGCCAGCGCGAGCTGGAGCCACAGCGACCACTGGCCCGGCCAGATGCCGGCGGCAGGCGACAGGCCGGCGAGCAGGGGGACGGCAGCAACCGACAGCGCGGCGCTGCCCTCGTTCACCGATGCGTGCAGCGCGTCACGCGCGGTGTCGCCGCGGTCCTCGTTCCAGACCGGCTCGTAGGGCAGAATCTGTTCGGCGGCGAACGCCGTCGCGATCGCGGCAAGCAGCAGCGGCAGCAGCAGCCATTTCGGCTCGCCAGTCGATACCAGCAATATGGCGGAGCCGAGGAAGCCCAGGAAGAAGGCCGGGGCGAAGGCGTAACGGAAGAGTGGACGTAACAGCGGCATAGGGGGACACCTCCGCCCATGCCTTTCGCAGCGCGACGGGCCGATGGTCTTGAAGCGATCGACGGTCATTTGAGCGCGGCGCGCGCCATGCCCGGCGTGAGGCCGAACATGCGGCGCATCGTCCGCGCGCAATGGGCCTGATCGGCGAAGCCGCCCGCGATCGCCGCATCGGCGAGCCCAGCCCCCGCCGCCATCTCCCGCGCGGCACGCTCCAGCTTGCGCCACACCAGCCACGTGGACAGCGGCACACCGAGCTGCCCGCGCGCCAGCTCGCGCAGCCGGGATTCGGACAAGGCCGCTGCGCGCGCCGCTTCGGCAATCGGCAGGTGCGGCTCCCCGGCGAGCAGGTCCAGCACGTCACGGATGCGCGGATCGAGCGCCCGCGCGGATCGGGGATAGGCCCGCTGCAGGTCGTCGAGCCAGGTCTCGGGCGCGGCGTCCGGGTCAAGCAGGTCGAGCAACGGCGCGGGAGCCAGCTCGATCGCCTCTTCGCCGACCAGGTCGATCAGGCTGAACGCGAGCGGCGCCTGCACCTCGACGTAGATCGCCCCGACCGGCGAGCGGCTGACGATGGCGTGAGGCGCCGCCGGCCGGATCAGGAAACCGCGCCCGCGCACTTCCCCGCCGGTTTCGGTCAGGAGGCGAACGTCCCCATCGAGCCCGAAGACGAGTTGCAGCGCGGCGTGGGCATGGATCGCATTGTCGGCGGCCGGACCACGATATGCGGCCCACGCCTCGCCGAAGACAAAACCCCCGTCCCAGCTCATTCCGCCGCCTTGCTGCCCGAGTAAAGCGAGATCGACCCGGTCGGCGTGGCGACCACGAACCGCGCTATCGAGCGGGTCACTGGTTGCGCGCCGGGGCTTCACCGAGCAGCGGCCAGTAAGCGTGGAGTTGAGCGGCTTGTGCGGGATTCAGCATCGCGGCCAGTTCCCGGCGGAGCACGACGGTGTCACCTGTGCGCCCGAGCGCCACCATCTCGCGCGCCATTTCGAGCCGGATCCGCTGCCGAACGGTGAGATTGCCGAACGGGTCGAAGAAGCTGTCGAGCCGGCTGTGGTCCTTGACCCCGGTCCATGTGAACCCGGCATCGGCGGGCGTCGCGCTCCATAGCGTTCGATAGGCCGCCAGCGTCGCCGCGGCGTCTGCGTCCCCC
The DNA here is from genome assembly GCA_016793865.1 of Altererythrobacter sp. Taxonomy (GTDB): domain Bacteria; phylum Pseudomonadota; class Alphaproteobacteria; order Sphingomonadales; family Sphingomonadaceae; genus Qipengyuania. The sequence continues at coordinate 1,009,525 of JAEULJ010000001.1, read as the reverse complement.
GACAGACGGCGGAGGCGAAGCCGCAACAGGCTAGTTTCCGGTGTCGGGCCATCGGCCTCCAGCCGGTCCAGCATTTCGGCCATCCAGCCCAAGTCGATGTTTCCGGTCGCCGCCTGCCGGCCGAGCAGATTGAAACTGAGCGACGCGAGCAGGTAACGCGGACGATCGAAGCGCGCGGCCGTATCGGCATCCGGCTCACCGACACCTTGCGCCGTGACAAGCACGATGCCCGGGTCCGCGGCAAGGAAGGTTTCGATATCCCTTTCGTGATAGGCGCCGACGACGACCAGCAGCGTCTTGCCGCGCCAGGCGCGCGCGGCCTGGCCGATGCGCCGCGCCTGCAGCATGGTCCGGTACAGGAACAGGCGCCGCGACATTTCGGGCGTCGCGCCCTTTGCGGCCCGATCGGCGAAAGCGTCCCAATCCGTCAGGGCCGAACGGTCCTCCGCCCAGAACAGCCCGCGCCGAAGCGCGGCCTTGTCCGGAAAGGTCAGAAAGCCCTGAAAGCCCGCGGCCGGCCGCACGGGAGGCGGTGCATCCATGTCGAGGCCGAAGCCCAGCACCTGGTCGTTCTTGGACGGCATCCAGTCGAACGGGCACAGGCCGAGACGACGATCCCGCACATAGGGAACGGCGATGTCGCTGACTTCGTAGGTGAACTCGTAAAAATCGCCGGTCGCGAAATTCTCGGGATCCCGTTCGACGCAGATCGCATCCGGTTTCACCCGATCGAAGAACGCTTCCATGACCGCCGCCCGATAGGCGCGCGACACCAATTGCGCGCTGTGATCGACGCCCAGCACGATCACGCGCGTTTGCTCCGGTGGTGGCCCTGCGCCGATCGCGCCGGTGCCGGACAACGACCAGAGCAGCACCAAGGCCACGAAAATTCTACCCATAAAGTCCCATCCCCGATCACCTCGTAATGACCGCGCGAAGTTCGTCGATCAGAGGTGGCGCGTTTCGTCCGGGCTGTTCCACCAATTGTCCAGCCGACCGTCACAAAAAGTGACCGGCGCGGAGACCAGGGCTTCCACCGGCAGGTCGTCGATCGCCGCCACTCTTACCGCCACGAACGCTCCGCCCAATTCTTCCAGATAGCCATCGCCATGAGTCTGCGTTCCACAGGTCGCGCAGAATTTATGCGAAATCTCGAACGCTTCGGTCTTGCGTGCATAGCTCGACAGCACTTGCTCGCCCGTCAGCAGCTCGAAATCATCGGGCTTCAGACCGCCGACATTCCAGTTCCGCTGCTTCCAGCAGAACGTGCAGTTGCACTTGCTGGTGCCTGCATCAATGTCCATGTTGACCCTGAACGTCACCGCGCCGCAGTGACAGCTCCCGTTATACCAGCGTTTCATTCCGATCCTTTCACATCGTAATCGAATTACCGTGCTCTTGTCGCGGCCGCGTCCAGCGTCTCGAACCAGCTCGCCGCGTCGATCATGCGCCGGGGCACGACATCATGGACGGCCCGCTCGAGCACGGCGCGGTTCTTGTAGCTGGCGATGACCATCACCCGTTTTACGGGATTGGCGCGAACGGTCCGCAGGATTTGGGCAGCCATATGACCATCCCAGCGCGCCTGGGCGGCGGCAAAGGCTGGGCCGGCGAGCGCGAACTGCGCGGCCTGAAGGCCCGCCGCCAGCGATGCGGTCTGGTCGTCCTGCACCTGCCCCGGCCGCTCCCAATACGACATGAGGACATCTTCGGCCGCTTCGTCCAGGCGTTTGAGCGCGGCGGCTCCGCCGGGATCGCGCCGCTTGAGCTCGTCGAAGGCGGCGCCGGCCTGGCCGCTGATCTGTTCGAAGACCGCCCCACCCGGCTCCATGGCGACGACATCCGCCTTGAGCGTCGCGAGCAGCGGCCAGACCATCGCCGGATACTCCGGCCGGCCGGGTGTTTGCGTCCGCCCGGCCAACTCGTCGGGCCGGACCTCCAGTATCAGCACATCCGGGGCGAACGCGATGATCGCGGCCCGCAGGCGATCATAGGGGAATGCCGGTTCGCGCTCATGGAGGCCATGGAGGGCGCCCAGCACCATCACCGTATCGTCGGCGGCAATGGCGCCAGCGGAGGGAAGCGGAGCGGCCAGCAGGAAGAGCGGGCACAAACGAAGCAGGCGTGGCAGGTTCATGGTAACGGATCCGCGATGGTTCTACGTCCCACGGTATGGCTAACGATCCGGTCGCTCTACGAGCGCGGATCGCCGAGCGGGACCGCGCCTTCGCTAAGCGGGTTCAGGACGTCAGATATGAGCCGAGCTTGTCGCGATAGCGCCGGCTCAGGCGAAGCGCATCACCGGTGGTCAGGATGACCCGGGCGTCGCCGCGACCCAAGCTGCGCACGTCCCGGATACGGTCCAGCCGCACGATCGCGCCGCGGTGGATCCGCGCGAACGCGGCGGCGGGAAGCTGGTCGATCAGCGCGGCGAGCGAGCGGTCAGTCAGCAGGCTGCGACCGCCGGCATGCACTTCGGCATAGTCTCCCGCGGCGGCGATCCAGTCGATCTCCTGCCACCGGATGAAACGCATGCCGCCGGCGACGCGAATGCTCAATCCGCCGTCGCCCTGACCGGCAGCTTCGACCGAATCCGGGTTGCGCGCGCGGAAATGCCGGAACAGCCAGACCGCGGCAATCAACGCGACATAGGCGAAGGTGGACTTGTCCAGGTTGGCAAGCAGGACGGGCCGCATCATCGCGAAGGGCGTCGCGGCGCCGGTCCCGTAAATTGGCCAGAACAGAGCAGAGAAAAGCAGGACATGGCCTGCCATCGCGATCGGATAGCCGGTTGCGAGCAGGGCCGTTCGCATGACCGGCGACCGGGCGCCCGCCAGCACCAGGTTCGCGCCGAGCACGATCGGCAGCGCCAGCATGGCCCACACGGAGAAGATGGCGGCGGTGTAACCCAGCGTGCCCCACCAATCCTGCGGGCGGCCGTGATAGACGGCGAGCAGCTGTCCCTGGATGGCGCTGATGAGCGTAACCGACACCCAAGCGGCCACCGCGATACCCAGCATCCTCCGGCGCCCGCTTGTCCATGCCTGTACCCTCGCGACGGCAGATTTGAAATTGTTGGGCACTGCGGCATCCCGTTACAGTCGCAAATCAACTTATTGACTGGCCTGAAAATGGTACGAGAATCATAGGCCTACAAAGGCGCTAATTGAACTGAGCTCACAGTCTACTAAATTTCTTGCCGGGACCACTTAGGGCCGATTCAACAGCAGTGCGAGTCTCATTGCCACGAGCACCTGATCTGGTGGTCGGAAGAGGCATGTACTGACCGCCCTAGGCAAGCGTCCTCCCCGACCCTGCGCCCTACGACGGCGGCCGGGCAGGGTGCGTCAGCCTGCGAAGCTGCTTCAAGAACAAAAAGTTCTCCAGTCGTTGAAATTCTATCCGCTCACGATCTGATCTACAATCGGCTGATGGCGAGATCCTTCACCTGGGAGCGAGGACTGTTCGAGTAACGCCGCGCTGCCGGCAGCGAAATGTTGGCCTTCCTTTCTGCAGCGGTCGAAAGCCGCCATTTCTAAAGCGCTCCGTCGCGCCGGAACCGAAGCGTCGGTTCTTCTACTCGGAGGGGCTGCGCGGACTTAACTTCCGCACGAGAACGATCGCGATGTCCGAGATTCTCGACGAACTGCTCAAGCTGTCCGGCACTCTCAATCCGCCAGGCGTCTACACAACGCAACGCCCGCCGACGCCTACTTCGGCAGGGTCGAGGCCATCATCAAAAGCGCGAAAGGATCAAGAGGAAGACCATCGAACATCGGCGCCTGCTGCGCCGCAAACTCGCCGGTTAACATCATCCCCAGGCGAGGCGCGCTCTCTGCCAATTTACGCCGCGAGCTGTGCCGAATGATCTGACGACGGACATTTTGTGCGGCACGCTATTCGGCATCGCATCGCTTCTCGCCTCCTGCGCCAACGATTTCAGGACCCTTGCGCTGTGCCGCCTCGCGACCGGGATCGGCATTGGGGACGCGGGCACCGCGATCGTCAGGCTGACGAGCGAATGCGTTCAGGCGCGCCTGCGCGGAAGCATCGCGACGATCATGTGGGCCGCTCTCCGCGCGAGCGGCATTGTCGGCGGATTTGCCGCAGCATCGCTGTTGCCGCTCTATGGCTGGCCAAGTCTCTTCCTTCTCGCAGGCGCGGCGTCGCTGCTCTTCGTTATCCTGATCCCCGCCTTCGTGCCGGAATCGATCCAATATCTGGTCGCATCCGGGGCAGCGTCTCTCGAATTGCGGAAGCCGCCTGACGCCTCGGCTTCGACGTCGTGTGGGGCGCGACCCTCATCGCGCAGTCATTCGGCGCACCCGGAGAATCGCCGGCAGCCGGCGAAGCGGAGCGCGGGCAATGCCCGGAAAAATTCCGGGCCTACCGCAGAAAGTCCGTTAATGACTATCGAGAATGAAATACATGGTTAAGATACCGCTAACCGTTCACCGAAGGACTGAGCCCGAGCGAGCAAACGCCGGCCGATCATGCGTCGCGCGCGGCTTCGGTCGGATAGTGCGGTGCCGGCGTGACTGTGATCGCGCGTACTGGAGGTCATTGCTCACAGGTCGTCGTCACAATCGGCTGGTGATTTGACTCGCATCTTAACAAAAATGGTAGCATTCTTAACATGACCTATTGTCAACAAGTCCGCTCGGAGAACACTTGTCCGACCAAACCCCCAACGCTGCCAACGATAGCGAGGCCGTCTCCGGTGTGCCTTCCGACCGGTTGGACGCGCTCACCTTGCTTCACGGCGCAATCGCCTCGGTGCTTGCCGAGGCGGATCGCCTCCGGGTGCCCATGGTGAGCATACATCTCGATCACGCCGGAGCCATCTGCCTCGCGGAGATCGCGAAACACCGCGGCGTGGTATGACCGCCTCCACCGACACCGAAGCCGTCAGGCGATTGACGGGCAAGCAGCAGGACGTCCTCGAGCGCCTGGCCCGCCATCAGGCGATCAAGACGATCGCGGACGAGATGGGCGTGTCGGAAACGCGCGTGAACCAGCATATTCGTGCGATAAAGGACCGCATAGGCGCCAATGCGAAGGAAGATCTGGCCGCCGCCTGGATGGCGGCCAATGGCGACAGCCCCTTTAGCAAATCTATATACAGGAAAAAGCAGCTGCCCGAATCCGACGATCGGGACGACGAAGCCGGCAAGGCAGACATGGCCATGCTTCGCTTCAAGGATGCCGGCGCGCTTGCGCTGCCGACGCCCTGGGATGAGGTGAAGAAGACCCGTGTCGGCCCTGGGCGCCTCGACGGTCCCGGAGCGACAGCAAGACGGGTGAGCTACATCATCCTCGTGGCGATCGGGCTGCCGGTCGTCGTGGTTCTCACGCTCAGCGCGATGATCGCGCTGACCGAGATGCTTCGCGGGCTCCACTGACCGGCCCGTCATGTCTGCCGCGGGCTGTTCGGGCAGCCCTGCGGCATACAGGAAGGTTAATCATGGATCGCAACCTAGCCGCCGTCCGTATCAAGCGGGAGCTTTCGGAACTCGAAACCGCCATCAACCAGACGATGGCTTGTGCCGCCGCGCTGACCCGGTCGATCGCCGTAGGGCGGCAGATCGACGGCGTGGGCTTTGGCCGTGCGCAGGAGTCGCTGGTCCGCCTCGCCGCAGTTCAGCAACTTCTGACCAAGAGCGCGACCGAAACCGTGCGCGTCCACCGCGACCTGCGTCGTACCCACGAGGAGATCACCTCCATGCCCGACAGCAATGGCGATTGCCCCGAGCTTGGCGTTCCGCTTACGGGGGTTCGCGCGGCCTGAAGATTCAACCGATGCCGCCCCGGACAACACGCTGATATGATCGAACTCCTGTGGACCAATCGCGGGTCGGTCCAAACCCTCGCGGTGACTGGCCTGTTCGCATTGGCACTCGTCCGGGGCGCATCTCCCGAACGGTGGTGCGCCGGCATACTGCTCACGGCGATCCTTCTCGCGCGCGCGCAGCAGCTCGTCGCGAGCGGGTTCGATTCTGTCTGGGGGCTTTCAGGCTTCGCGACAGCAGGCCTTGCCTATTTCGTCATCGATCTTGCGACCTTCGCCGCCCTGACGGCCGTCGCGCTTAAAGCCAACAGGATTTATCCCCTATGGATGGCAGGCGTTCAGCTCACCGCCTTGATCACGCATATCGCCGAGCGGACGACTGCCGCAGTGTCGCCGCTCGCCTATGCGATCCTCAATCTTTCGACATTCTATCTGGCCATCGCGTTCCTGGCGGTTGGGCTGATGGCGCACGTCCGGCGCTCGCGATCGTGGGGGCCGTACCCCAATTGGCGGAGCGGCTTAGCCCATTCGCCGGAGCCGACGCCCTGGCCATCGCGGGCCGGCTGATCGCCACATATGGCTCGCCCGCGCGGGCGCTTGCGGCCTCACGCGAATCGCTTGGCGAGACCCTCGCCTCGCACAGAGAACTGGCCGATCTGATCGCCGCGGCCCGCGAGCTCGCCGACTACAGCTCGCTGAATGCGCTCGAGGGACAGATCGTGGACACGGCAAGTCCTCCGTTTCTCGGATACCTCCAGCGCACGCTGGGCCATGCCGAAGACGAGCGATTGCTGGGCGTGTTCGTCGATAAGACCGGGCACTTCATTGCCGCGGAATGCTTGGCCAGCGGCCTGAGCGCCGATGTCGAGATCGCCTTTCGCCCCCTGATCGGCAGGATACTCGATCTCGGCGCCCGGGGGCTGATCCTGGCGCACAACCATCCATCCGGATCGCTGCAACCCAGCGCGTTCGACCGGGCGGCGACCCGCCGGCTCGCGCAGGTGTTGCAAGCACTCGAATGCGAGTTAAGCGACCATCTCATCGTTACGGCGCATGGCTGCTACAGCATGGCCCGCGCGGGCGAACTATGAGCGATATGAACACGCAGGAGCTGGTCGACCAGGTGCTCCGCCTGAGGGAGCAGGTGGAAAGGCTCGCCAACCAGATCGAAGGCCTTGCATTGCCGCTTGGTGCCGATCCCGAAGCCGCGATGACTCAGTGGCTGGCAACCCCGCCCCGATCCGCGCCGCCACCGAAGGGCGACTATCTCCGGCGGCCGCGGCCGCCCTTGCCGGACCCGCGCCTGATCCAGCGGATCGTGCGTCAACGCCGATTGCGCGAGCGCTATTTCGAGAGCGAACTGTTCGCGGACCCCGCCTGGGACATCCTGCTCGATCTGGCTGCGGCGCGCGCCGACCACCGCCAGGTATCGGTCACCTCGCTCTGCATCGCCGCCGCGGTGCCCGCGACCACCGCCCTTCGCTGGATCGCGCAGATGACCGCGATGCGCCTGCTCGTGCGTCATGAGGACGCCCAGGACAAGCGTCGGACGTTCATAGCGCTGTCGGACGACGCCGCCGACGCGCTGGCGCGATATTTCGACGAGCTGGGAGCGGAGGCGGCCCGGTTGGCCTAGGGATTTGGGTGCACCCTTCGAGCACGCCACCGATGAGTTTACACCGACCGGGACGCTGGCGACGAGCATCGTCGTCTACCTGATGTCGAGCTATCCGATTGCAATTTCTGACAAGCCACGTTGGCAAACCTCAAACAAAAGCGGGCTAGCGGAAAACAAACCCAATCCGTTCATGCAGAGCAGGGCAGCATAGCGCCCCAACAGTCGCAAGGGGCCTTCCACTGACTGATGCCCGAGACCCGCCATGGTCGTGGACTGCAGTTCTCGACAGAATTTGGGCCGGTAGCGGACTGGCAGTTATTGGCCGCCAGGGGGCGCGAAGCGGACATTGGCGTCGATCGCTGGCGGAGCCGCTGAGACCCACATGCGGTCACTTAGCGACACCCGCCCGTGCCCGGAAGAGAGCGGGCGGCCAAGGACCTGACCGACGACTTCCCCGTGAGAACTATCCTTTCACGACCGGTCTGATCGCCTGTCGCGGGTGATGGCGATTCCGTCCGCAGCCGTTTCTACTCGCCGCGTCCGTGGCCCTCGCCGCTCCCGACGTTTGCGAGCCTCTAGGCGCCCGCGACGACGTGTCGATCCGCTGGGCCAGGCAGGCCCCGCGGTCGATGGTTGATCAGCGACCGATGATCCTGCGAAAGGTTGCGGCGAGCCAGTCGGCAAGATGTCCGATGAAACGCCGGCGTCGCCGTACAGGCGGCGGCTCGACCGGCGGTCGCTTGAGCAGGCGGTCCTTCTGCCGACCCGCCTCGATTGCCGCCCGCGACATCCGCCCGGACCATTCGATGCGACCATGGTCGATGATGTAATGGGACCGGCAGCCGAAATCGTGGTTGCCTATCGACGGCCAGATCGAAGCGTCATCACCGGTCATCGTGAGCGCGTATTCGGTCGGCACCAGCGGCGTCGATACCTCCTCGCCGCAACCGCATGCGCAATTATGGAGGGCGACGTGGCTTTCCCTTGAAACATAGAGGATCCCATCCTCGAGCTTCTCGGGGATGTCGGCCACGAACACGGTTCGCAGCCGGTCAACCCTGCTCATTTGGCCACCCGATTCGAGATGCTGTTGCCCTCGATCATGTAGACCGAGTTCGTCTCGCCCCGCTCGTCGCGGAAGTAGTTCGCCCATCGCTTCCAGCGCATCACCGCCATGATTGCGTTCAGCGAGTTCACGGCGGCGATCTGGATATCCGTGCGGTAGAGTTCGTCCTCCTCCTCGTCGTCGTCGCCGAAGGGCAGTAGACGCTCGACGTCAGCCCAATCGGTTCCCGGCCGGACGAAGGTGGCACGGGCGCAGCCGTCGAGACAGTCCTCCTCCAGTCCGACCCCGATACCGGTATCGACGAACGGGATCCCCAGCTGATGCAGCCCCTCGGCAATGGCCCGCCGGGACGATCCCTTGTCGACGCACACGAACACGAAGTCGAACCCGGCGAGCTCGTAGACATTGTCCCGCGTCACTCGCACGGGATGCGGGGTGATCCCCGCGTGAATTCGGGCATAGGTCTGCGCATAGTAGTTCACCTTCAGCGGGAACTCCTTGAGCAGCGCCGGCTCGGGCGACCCGGGCGACCGGAAGAGATTGTGATTCAGAAGCTGGTCGCCGTCGTAGAGGTGGATCTCCGTCACCCACGTCTTCGCGAGAAGGTCGAGCAGGTAGGACCCCGTGCCGCCGAGCCCGATGATGGCGACCCTTCCCATCAGCTTCCGGTTCACCTTGCCGATCCGGTAGCGGGCAGACGCTGAATCGGGGATCGCGAACGGACTATCGTCGTTCGCAGCCATGCCGCGCGCATAGGTGCGCGCGTTGGCGGACTTGTCGAGCGAGCGCGCGGCGCCCCCGATCAGCCGTTCGTAGGCGACCACCTTGTCATAGACGTTCTCGTAACGTTGCGTGACCTCGGGTTTCGACGACAGGTAGTGATCGACATCGATCTCCCCGAACCGCTGACTCCCCGAGCTGGCGATGATGTTCGACATGAGGGTGCCGTCGCGATGACATGGCGTCCCCGCGAAGAACATAGTGTGGTCCGCCTGCGGCAACGACGTCATGCCAGTGGCAGCGTCGATCGACAGCGCACACGTGAGGACGCCCCTGGCCAGCGTCCGGTCTGTGGCGACGTATGGGACGCTGCGGACCACCAGATGGGTGTTGGCGACCTCGATCTCGAAGCCCTCGTCGGCGAGGCGCTTCAGGTGGGGATCAAGACTTATCAGAGCGGCGGACATTGAAGACCATCCCATTCTTGACCATGATGGTTTCACCCTCGACCAGATCGCCTTCGGCGCCATCGACGCCGTGGAGATACGTGATCGTGTAGTTGAAGCGCTCGAAGTCGGGGTTCGGATAGCCTGGGCCGAGCAGCGCCGCTTCTTCGAGCCGAACTGATTGCAAGCACTGGCGCCGCCTGCCGGCAAAAACCAGTGCACCGAAATGCCCGCCAGAGAAAAGGCCCAAATCCCCCGTCACCTTGGCGACATAAGCGCTTCTCCCGCACTGCTTCTAGCCTTGAAACGGCGCAGAACTGCGGGCTTTCCGACGCTCTCTATTATTCGAAAACAATAGCTTAGACTGCGTGGCGGAGCGGGTGGGATTCGAACCCACGATGGGCTTTTGACCCATACACACTTTCCAGGCGTGCGCCTTCGACCACTCGGCCACCGCTCCGCATGCCTGCTGGCTAGGCGCGCGGCCCTAGCGGCGCACGGGTGAGCGCGCAAGGCATCCGCATCGCCATGCCCTGTGCCCTGTGCCCTGTGCCCATGCCGTGAGGGGTCTTTTCGTATCGTGCGCTTCGCGGCACAACGCGGGCCATGAGAATGATCCACACGCTTGCCGCCGGCTTCGCCCTCGCCTTGCCCCTGTCCGCGCAGGAGCAGCCCGCGCACTCGGCCAGCGAAGCGGTAGCGCAATCACGAACGCCAACGCCCTCGCCCGGCGAGATCGTGGTCGCGGCGCCGGCGAAGGACTGGGTCGCGATCGCGCCGGCGGACCTGCTGGTGATGACGCTGGCGCCCGACCGCGACGGCAAGCCGCGCCAGGCGATCATCCAGCTCATGCCGTCGCCGTTCTCGCAAGGCTGGGTCGGCAACATCCGCAAGCTCGCCGCCGCGCACTGGTGGGACGGGCTGAGCATCAACCGCGTGCAGGACAATTACGTCGTGCAATGGGGCGATGCGGAGGCAGAGGACAAGGCGAAGGCGAAGGCGGTGCCGAGCGGTCTGAATGCGGTGTCTGCTAGCGAATACACCGCCGATCTGGGTACGACCTACCTCGATCAAAGCAGCGTAGCTGCTTTTGCCAATTTGCCCTTACGAAAGGCGATCAGCCACCAGTTCATCGGCTTGCAGACAAGCCTTGTCCGCGATCCCTATGCCATCGCCGGCCTGTTTTGGCAGGGGTGGCCATTGGCGATGGGGATTTGGAGCGCGCAGGAGAATCCGAACACCACGATCGCTTGGCCCGTCCACTGCTACGGCATGGTCGGTGTCGGGCGCGACCTGGCGCCGGACACCGGCTCGGGCGCGGAGCTTTACACCGTGATCGGGCACGCGCCGCGGCATCTGGACCGCAATATCGCGCTGGTCGGGCGCGTGGTGGAGGGGATCGAGCATCTTTCCAGCCTGCCGCGCGGCAGCGGGGCGCTGGGGTTCTACGAAAGGGCGGAGCAGCGCGTCCCGATCGTCTCGATCCGCCTCGTCAGCGCGGTTCCGGCCGCCGAACAGCCGCGCTTCCAGTATCTCGGCACAGAGAGCGAAAGTTTCGCCCGCTATGCCGACGGGCGCGCGAACCGGCGCGATCCGTTCTTCAACGTGCCGGCGGGCGGAGCGGACATCTGCAACATCCCGGTGCCGGTGCGGCGCGCGCCCTAGCGCTTCAGTCGCTGGGACAACCGACGCGCCGCGAGATCGACCAGCGCCTCGGCCGCCAGCCCGATGGCCACGCCCACCACCACATCGCTGGGGAAATGCTTCTGGCGCGGCACCTGGATCGCGGAGGCGAGCGCCGCCGCCGGCAGCGCGACCGGCACGGCGCCGGGATATTCGCGCGTCACCGCCCGAGCCACGGCAAAGGCGCCGGCGCTGTGGCCGGAAGGGAAGGAGCGGCGCTCGCCCGCCTTGCTGCGGCCCGGCTCGGCCCGGTGCTCGCCGTCCTCGGCCACTTTCTGGGGACGCGTCCGGTCGATGCGGTCCTTGACGATCGTCTTGGCCAGCGTCGCCAGCCCGTGGGCGGCCAGCATCCGCGCCCCGGCGCGCGCCAGCGCGGGGCGCCGCGTCACCAGCCCCGCAACCAGCACCAGCGCCGACGCGGTCACCAGCGGCGGCTGATCGGCCAGTTCTGAGGCAGCGCCCACCACCTTGACCGCCGGATGATCGCTGAACGGTTCGGCAGCGGCGACCACGGCGAGGTCGTACCGGGCGACGGGGCCCGAGCGGTCGGCGGCCTTCTCCAGCGCGCGCCGGTCCGGCGATTTGCGCCTGCCCGCCACGCGGCTCAGCCCATCAGTTCGCGCACGAAGGCGATCAGTCCGGTCTGGCGCTGGCGCTTCAACCGCTCGGCATGGAGGATTTCGCGGACCTTGGCGAAGCAGGCGTCCACATCCTCGTTGATGACGACATAGTCATAGGCGTCCCAATGGCTGATCTCCGCGCGGGCGCGCTCCATCCGGGCGTCGATCACCGAGCCTTCGTCGGTGGCGCGGGTCTCGAGCCGGCGGCGCAGTTCGGCGATGCTGGGCGGCAGGATGAACACGCGGACCACGTCCTGCTGGTCCTTCTGGTAGAGCTGCTGCGTGCCCTGCCAGTCGATGTCGAAGAGGAAATCCTGCCCTTCCTTCAGCGCGGCGCGGATGCGGCCCTTGGGCGTGCCGTAGCGATGGCCGAAGACATGCGCCCACTCGTAGAAATCATCCTCGGCCACCATGCGGTCGAAGGCGGCATCGTCGCAGAAATGATAATGGACGCCGTCGATCTCGCCCGGGCGCGGCAGGCGGGTGGTCACGCTGACCGAAAGCCTGATTTCACCATCGGCGGCGAGGAGCATCCGGCTGATGGTGGTCTTGCCTGCGCCCGAGGGCGAGGAGAGGATGAACAGCAAGCCGCGGCGGGCGAGCTGGGCCTTCACGGGCACTTCCACGCCATGAGCATCGGCGGGGGTGGAATCGGCGGGGGCCATGGGCGCCTGTGCGGCGAAAGCAGGCGCCAAATCAAGGGGCCTGTTCGTCGCGCGCCTGTTCGAGCATCGCGCGGTCGCCTTCGATGCGCGCCGCTAGACGGCTGCGGCGACGGTCGAACAGCGCCTTGGCCAGCGCCCCGCAGCCGACCACGATGGCGCCGGGCGTGCTGCGCGTGGCAATCCGGGCCAGCGCCTGCGAGACCAGCGTCTGCCCCAGCGTCTTGTTGCGCACGATCTCGCGCGCGCTTTGCTTGCCGTAACGGTTGGCGAGCAGGCGCTTTTCCACCCCGCGCCGGACGATGTAGCTACCGGCCCGGATCACGATGTCGGCAAGCAGGAAATTGGTGGCCTGGTTCTCGCTCGGTCCCGGGATGCCGCCCGATGGCTGCACCGGCGCCCGGCCGGGCCGGTGCGACGGCCGCCGCGCCACCCCGGCGAACAGCCCGTCCTTGCCCGTCTTCCGCCTGGCCATCGCGCCCCCTTGCTCCGCCCGGGCCGCGACGGGCTATTTCTTGCGGCCGAAATCCACGGTCACGACATTGCTGCCGTCATCCGCGACAACCCCGCCCGGCGCGCCCTGTTCCCCCGACTGGGTGCCGGAATCATTGTCCGGGTCTTCTGTCGGCGTGGGGGCCATGTCGGCCACGGTGGCCTGGAACTGGAGCCCGAAATCCACCGCCGGGTCCACGAACTGGGTGATCGCCGCATAGGGAATCACCAGCGCGGCCGGGATCTGGTTGAAGCTGAGACCGACGCCGAAATGATCTTCCGCCACCTTCAGATCCCAGAACTTGTTCTGGAGCACGATGGTCATCTCGTCCGGGAAACGCTCGCGCAGCGTCTTGGGGATGGAGACGCCGGGGGCGTGAGTCTTGAAGGTGATGTAGAAATGGTGGTTGCCCGGCAGCTCGCTGCCGCCGGCCACGATCTCGCCCAGCACGCGGCCGACCACCGCGCGCAGCGCCTCCTGGACGATGGCATCATAGGGGATCAGGCTGTCGGGCGTCTCGTCGCTCATCGCCGGCTAGGTGAAGCTGCGCTGCTCCCCGGTCAAGCGAGAATGCTTGTGCCGCCCTTGCCGCCCCGTGTAGCGCACGGGGATGCGAAGCGGACGGATAGAGCGCAACACCGCGGAGACCCGCATCCTGGTCGAGGTCGATCTCGACGGGACCGGGGCCTATGCCATCGACACGGGGATCGGCTTTCTCGATCACATGACCGAGCAGTTCAGCCGCCACTCGCTGATCGACGTGACGATGCGGGTGGAGGGCGACCTGCACGTGGACCAGCACCACACCACCGAGGACAGCGCCCTGGCCCTGGGCCAGGCGATCGCGCAGGCGCTGGGCGACAAGGGCGGGATCGCCCGCTACGGCGAGGCCCATGCCCCGATGGACGAGACGCTGGCCCGGGTCGCGCTCGACATTTCGGGCCGGCCCTATCTGGTGTGGAAGGCCGCGTTCACGCAGGAAAAGCTCGGCGAATGGGACACCGAGCTGATCGAGCACTGGTTCCAGTCGGTCGGCCAGGCGGCCGGGCTGACGCTCCACGCCGAGGTGCTGTACGGCACCAACAACCACCACATCTGCGAGGCGCTGTACAAGGCCTTCGCCCGAGCGATGCGCGCAGCGGTGGCCATCGACCCGCGCAAGCAGGGCGCGATCCCCAGCACCAAGGGACAACTCGGTGGGTGAGGTCGTCGCCCTCGTCGATTACGGCGCGGGCAATCTCCATTCGGTCGAGAACGCGCTGCGCAAGGTGGGCGCGCAGGTGCACGCCACCGCCGATCCCGACGTGCTGCGCGCCGCGGACCGCATCGTGCTGCCCGGTGTCGGTTCCTTCCGCGCCTGCGCCGAGGGGCTGCGCGCGATTCCCGGCGCAGTCGAGGCGATGCACGAGCGGGTGTTCGTGGGCGGGGCGCCGTTCCTGGGCGTATGCGTTGGGATGCAGCTCCTGGCGACCACGGGGCTGGAACATGGCGAGACGCCCGGGCTGGGCTGGATCGCGGGCACGGTGCGCCTGATCGAGCCCGCCGACCGGACTGTGAAGGTGCCGCATATGGGCTGGAACGACGTCGCCCCCCTGCCCCATGCGCGCGACCATGCAGTGGTGGACGGGGGGGAGGCCTATTTCCTCCATTCCTATCACTTCAAGCCGCGCCATCACGAGGATGTGCTGGCGATGACCGATCACGGCGGCGGGCTCGTCGCCGCGGTCGGGCGGGCCAATATGCTGGGCGTGCAATTCCATCCCGAGAAGAGCCAGGCCTATGGCCTCGCGCTGCTGGAAAGGTTCCTGGCATGGCGGCCATGATCGTGTTCCCCGCCATCGACTTGAAGGACGGGCAGGTGGTGCGCCTGGCCGAAGGGGACATGGCGCGCGCCACCGTCTATGCCGACGATCCGGCCGCGCAGGCGCTCGCCTTTGCCGAGGCGGGGGCCGGGCATCTCCATGTCGTCGATCTCGACGGCGCCTTCGCGGGCGAGAGCCGCAACCGCGCAGCGGTGGAGGCGATCGTGGCGGCCTTCCCCGGCCATGTGCAACTCGGCGGCGGCATCCGCACGCCCGAAGCGGTGGCGGGCTGGTTCGAGCTCGGCGTGGCGCGGGTGGTGATCGGCACGGCGGCGCTGAAAGATCCGCAATTCGTGCGCGACATGGCGCGCGAATGGGAGGGCGGCATCGTGGTCGCGGTGGACGCGAAGGACGGCATGGTCGCCACCGAAGGCTGGGCCGAGGTGTCCGACGTGCCGGTTCACGATCTCGCCCGCCGCTTCGAGGATGCCGGGGTCGCCAGCCTGCTGTTCACCGACATCGGCCGCGACGGGATGCTGAAGGGCTGCAACATCGATGCCACGCTCGACCTGGCGCGGCGCACCACGCTCCCGGTGATCGCCAGCGGCGGGGTGAAGGGGCTGGACGACATCCACGTGCTTTCGCTCCACGCGCGGGAAGGGATCGAGGGGGTCATCACGGGGCGCGCGCTCTTTGAAGGGCGGCTGGATTTGGCGGCGGCGCTGGCGATGGCGGCCCGGGCGTGAGGGTGGTGGCATGACGGTCCGCATCCGCGTCATCCCCTGCCTCGACGTCGCCGATGGCCGCGTGGTGAAGGGCGTCAACTTCACCGATCTGGTCGATGCCGGCGATCCGGTGGAACAGGCGCGCGCCTATGACGCGGCCGGCGCGGACGAGCTGTGCTTCCTCGACATTTCGGCCAGCCACGAAGAGCGCGGCACGCTGCTCGAGGTGGTCAGGCGCACGGCGGAGGTGTGCTTCATGCCGCTGACCGTGGGGGGCGGGGTTCGCAGCGTGGAGGATGCGCGCGCGCTGCTGCTGGCGGGGGCGGACAAGGTGGCGGTCAATTCCGCCGCCGTCGCCCGGCCCGAGCTGGTGAGCGAGATCGCCGCGCGCTTCGGCAGCCAGTGCGTGGTGGCGAGCGTTGATGCCCGCGCCGCGGTGAGCGAGGCGGTGCGCGGATGGGAGGTTTTCACCCACGGCGGGCGCAAGCCGACCGGGATCGACGCGGTGGCCCACGCCATCCGCCTGGCCGAGCTGGGCGCGGGCGAACTGCTGGTCACCTCGATGGACGCCGACGGCACCCGCGACGGCTATGATGTCGAGCTGACCCGCGCCATCGCCGACGCGGTGAGCGTGCCGGTGGTGGCAAGCGGCGGGGTGGGCAGCCTCAGGCACCTCGTGGAGGGCGTCACGCGCGGCCATGCGAGCGCGGTGCTGGCGGCCTCGATCTTCCATTTCGGGCACCACAGCGTGGCCGAGGCGCATGCGGCCTTGCGCGCCGCCGGGCTTCCGGCGAGAGCGTGAGGCGATGGACGCGCTGACCCGCCTCGAAGCCACCGTTTCCGCCCGCCTCGCCGCCGATCCGGCCGGAAGCTATGTCGCCTCCCTCGCCGCCAGGGGCGTGCCGCATATCGCGCGCAAGCTGGGCGAAGAAGCGGTCGAGACGCTGGTAGCGGCGCTCGACGGCACTGACGATGCGCTGGTGGGGGAGGCGGCGGACCTGCTGTTCCACCTCACCGTGCTGCTCGCGGCCAAGGGCGTGCCGCTGGAGCGCGTGATGGCGGAACTCGAACGGCGCGAGGGCACTTCCGGCCTCGCCGAGAAGGCCGGCAGGAGCGCGTGATGGCCATCGACCCGACCCAACCCTATGACGATGGGAACATCTTCGCGAAGATCCTGCGCGGCGAAATCCCCTCGAACCGCATCTACGAGGACGAGTGGGCGGTCGCCTTCGAGGATATCAACCCGCAGGCCGCCGTCCACACGCTGGTGATCCCGCGCGGAGCCTATGTGAGCTGGGATGATTTCTCGGCCCGGGCAAGCGATGCCGAAATCGCGGGATTCGTGCGCGCCGTGGGCGCGGTTGCGCGCGCCAAGGGGCTGGTGGAGCCGGGCTATCGCCTGCTGGCCAATGTCGGCGGGCATGGCGGGCAGGAGGTGCCGCACCTCCACGTCCACCTGTTCGGCGGAGAGCCGCTGGGGCGGATGATCGCCCGATAAATTTGCCTATATGGCAAAAATACCTTGACATCGCCACGCTACTGGGTTAGTTTTCGGGACACTGGGCGAATCGCGCTCGCCTGGCCAAATCCACCCACCCACCCAAACCGCTCGTTTCGTCGCCGCTCAGGGTTGCGGCGCGACTCGCGCTTCCGCTAGGCCGACCGGGCATGACCATGCCCAACCCCCCTGACGGCATCATCGCCGGCGCACGCCATCTCTACGCCGTGCGCGTCTATTACGAGGACACCGATTTGTCGGGCATCGTCTATCACGCCAATTACCTGCGCTGGTTCGAGCGCGCCCGCAGCGACCTGCTGCGCCGCCTCGGCGTGGACCAGCGCGCCGCGATCGAGGCTGGCGAGGGCGCCTATGCCGTCAGCGAGCTGAGCCTGCGCTATCTGCGTCCTGCCCGGCTCGACGATGACGTGCTGATCGAAACCCGCTGCACCGAGCTGGGCGCGGCGAGCTGTCGCATGGCCCAGATCGCCAGCCGCGATGGCCAGGCGCTTGCCGAAGCCAGCCTGCGTGTCGGCTTCATCGCACCCGACGGCCGCCCGCGCCGCCAGCCCGCGCCCTGGCGCGCGGCCTTCGCCCGTTTCATGGAAGAGAACCGTTCCGCATGACCTCCTTCGCTCTCCTCGCCGCTGCGGCGGCAGGCGCCGGCCCTGCTGCGCCCACCCGCCTCGATCCGGTGCAATTGTTCCTGGATGCCGATATCGTGGTCCAGCTGGTGATGGCCGGGCTGCTGCTCGCCAGCCTGTGGACATGGACCATCATCGTCGCCTTCTGGCTGCGGATGGGCCGGCTGAACCGCCGCAGCACCAGCTACGAGGCGGATTTCTGGCAGGCCGAGGATTTCGACGCCTTCGCCCGCCAGAAGGGCAATGGCGATCTGCCTCCCGGGCGGATCGCGCGTGCCGGCGTCGCCGAATGGCGCCATTCGACCAAGGCAGGCGTGCGCGACCGCGAAGGCACGCGCCAGCGACTGTCGGCGGTGATGGAGAGCCAGGTCGCGCAGGAGGCGGACGAACTGGCCGATCGCCTCAACTTCCTCGCCACCGTGGGCGCGGTGGCGCCCTTCGTGGGCCTGTTCGGGACGGTTTGGGGGATCATGAACAGCTTCTTCCAGATCGGCGCTCAGGAAAGCAGCAGCCTGGCGGTGGTGGCGCCCGGCATTTCCGAAGCGCTGTTCGCCACCGCGATCGGGCTGTTCGCGGCGATCCCCGCGGTGATCGCCTACAACCGCTTCGGCCATGCGGTGAACCGCTACGAAAGCCGCCTCCAGCGCTTCGCCGAACGGCTCCACGCCAGCTTCAGCCGCCAGCTGGAGGCCGGCTGATGGCGATGGGCGTCGCCTCGCAATCGCGCCGTGGCCGGAGGGGCGGACGGCGCGCGCCGATGGCGGAG
Source organism: Altererythrobacter sp. (assembly GCA_016793865.1). Taxonomy (GTDB): domain Bacteria; phylum Pseudomonadota; class Alphaproteobacteria; order Sphingomonadales; family Sphingomonadaceae; genus Qipengyuania. The sequence continues at coordinate 990,994 of JAEULJ010000001.1, read as the reverse complement.
ATCAACGTCACCCCGCTGGTGGACGTGATGCTGGTGCTGCTCATCATCTTCATGGTCACCGCCCCGCTGCTGACCGCGGCGGTGCCGATCGACCTGCCCGACAGCCGCGCCAATCCGATCGACAACCAGCCGCAGTCGGTGACGGTGAGCGTGGACGCCGGCGGCGTGGTCTATATCGACGAGACGCCGGTGGCGCCGGGCGGCCTGGCCGACGCGCTCGCGGCGCTGCCGCGCGGCGCCGACGGCCCCGACGTGACCCTGCGCGCCGACCGCGCACTGCCCTATGACCGGGTGATGGCGGTGCTGGGCGAGCTCAACCGCGCCGGGCTCAACCGCATCTCGCTGGTCACCAATGGTTCATCGGCGGCTCCATAGCCGGACAGAAGCAAGGAATGAGGATGTTGGGGAAGCTGCGACATGAGGAACGCATCGGGCTGGGGGTGGCGCTTGCGCTTCACCTGGCGCTGGTGATCGCCTTCGTCGTGCAGCCCAAGACCCGCACCGATATCGCGCCGGCCCAGCGCATGACCGTGAACCTCGCCAGCGAAGTTGGGCTGGAGGCGGCATCGCCCGATCCGGTGGCGGAGAGCCGCGCCGCGATCGCCCCGGTGCTGGCCGACACGCCCGCCCCCGCCCCTCAGCCGGTGGCGCAGCCAGAGCCGCGCCCCGCCCCGCAGCCGCGGGTCGATCGCCCCGTCGCCGTCACGCGCCCCAACCCGGTCCCCGCCAATGCCCGCCAGCCCCGCAGGCCCGAAGCACCCGCCGCCGCTCCGGCACGCCCCGCCCAGCGCGCGGGCGGCAGCCGCGTGGGCGACAATTTCCTCGCCGGCATGGGCGACAGCACCCGCACCAACGAAACCCGCGCGCCCGCCGGGGCGCTGGGGGCCAGCGCGCGCGCTTCGCTGCTCCAGGGCATCGTGCGCGAGGTGAAGCCGCACTGGCAGCCGCCGAGCGGGCCGGATGTGGACCAGCTTGTCAGCCGCATCCGCTTTCGCCTCAATCCCGACGGTAGCCTCGCCGGACGCCCCACGCTCGTCAGCCAGCGCGGCGAGACCGAAACCAACCGCGCCCAGGCCGGCCGCCACGGCGAACAGGCGATCCGTGCGGTCCAGCTTGCCGCGCCCTTCGACCTGCCGGAACAACATTACGCCGCCTGGAAGACCGTGACCCTCGATTTCGACTGGAAGCTCGCGCAATGAAAAAGCTCCTCTTCGCCTCGCTCGCGCTGATCGCGTCCCCGCTCGGCGCGCAGGGCCAGAACCCCAATCAGGACCTGGGTGAACGCCTGCCGCAGGACGGCGCGGTGGTGGAAACCGACGAGGGCGAAGGCCTGTCAGGCTCCGTCAGCTTCGAGGGCCGGCTCGAGGATCTCGGCATCGCCATCCCCGCCTTCGCCACTGATCGCGATGCGCCCACGCCCGCCAGCAGCGCCGGCACCAGTGCGCTAGGGCTGGAAATGGCGCGGATCATCAACAACGATCTCAAGAACAACGGGCTGTTCAAGCCGACCGGGCCGGACGCGCTCCCCAAGCCCGCCTATGCCGAAATTACAGCGCCCAGCTATCCCACCTGGCAGAGCCGCGGCGCGGAGATGCTGGTGCAGGGCTATGTCCGCGCGCAGGGCGACGGGCGGCTGGCGGTGGGGTGCTATCTCTACGACACCCAGCTGGGCACCCAGCTCGCGCGGCAGGGCTGGATGGTGAGCCCGTCCGAATGGCGGCGCGCGGCACACAAATGCGCCGACCTCGTCTATTCGCGCCTGTCGGGCGAGAGCCCGTTCTTCGACAGCCGCATCGCCTATATCGCCGAGACCGGGCCGAAGAACGCGCGCATCAAGCGGCTGGCGATCATGGATTCGGATGGCGCGAACCACCGCTTCATCACCAGCGGGCGTTCCACCGCGCTCACCCCGCGCTATTCGCCCGATTACAAGAAGCTGTCCTACCTCAGCTATGTCGATGGCAACCCGCGCATCTATGTCTATGACATCGGCCGGGGCACCCAGACGCTGGTGACGCAGAGCCGCAATCCGACCTTCGCCCCGCGCTGGAGCCCGGATGGGCGCTATCTGCTCTATTCGATGGCCGTGGCGGGCAACACCGATATCTACCGCGTGCCCGCGACCGGGGGCGAGAGCGTTCGGCTGACCAATGGCGCGGGGATCGACATCGGCGGCAGCTACAGCCCCGATGGCCGCCAGATCGTGTTCGAGAGCGACCGTTCGGGCGGTCAGCAATGCTATGTGATGAACGCCGACGGCTCGAACCAGCGCCGCATCAGCTTCGCCGGCGGACGCTGCGCCACGCCCGAATGGAGCCCGCGCGGCGACCAGATCGCCTTCACAAACGCGAGCACCTTCCGCATCTCGGTGATGAGCCCCGGCGGCCAGAACGTGCGCGTGCTGACCAATGGCTGGCAGGACGAAGCGCCGACCTGGGCACCCAACGGCCGCATCATCCAATTCTTCCGCTCCGCCCGTGGCACCCGCGGCGAGGCCCAGCTGTGGCAGGTGGACCTCACCGGCCGCAACGAACGCCGGCTGAACACGCCGGTGGGCGCATCCGACCCCGCCTGGGGTCCGATCCTGCCTTAATCCCGCCCCGCCTGGGGACCGATTCCACCCTGAGACCATTCTAGAATTACCATCGCCAAAGGAGACCCCGATGACGAAGAACACCCTCATGCTGTCCGTAGCCGCCGCCACCCTGGCGCTCGGCGCCTGTTCGAAGAAGCCGCCCGAACAGCTTCCGCCGACCCCGGTGGAGACGGGCACGAGCGAGGCGCCCGCGCCCACCGACACGCTGGCCGGGCCGGGCACGCAGGATCACTTCACCACCGCCGTGGGCGCGCCCAACACGATCGTCTATTTCGACACCGACAAATACGACATTGACAGCGAGGATGCCGCCAAGCTGCAGACCCAGGCGCGCTATTTCGCGCAGTATTCGAACGTCAATTTCACCATCGAGGGCCATGCCGACGAGCGCGGCACCCGCGAATACAACCTCGCGCTGGGCGAGCGGCGCGCCAATGCGGCCAAGAACTACCTCGTCAGCCTGGGCATTCCGGAAAGCCGCATCCGCACCGTGAGCTATGGCAAGGAGCGGCCGGTGGCGCTCGACTCGACCGAGGCCGCCTGGGCCGAGAACCGCCGCGCCGCGACGGTGGTGATCGGATAGGCGCAAGCCGAGTGGCGGCCCGCCCACCGGGCCGCCGCCTTCCCGCCGGTTGAAATGGCCCCGCGGACACCGCGGCCCCTTGCACCGCGCCCGTGCGCTCCTAGACAGGAGCGATATGAGCATGGCGAGTGAAATGAGAACGACATCGTGAACCGCCCCCGCCGCTCGAGCGACTGGGGATTCCCCCGCTGGCGCGGGTATGGCGGCGCGCGCGAAGCGGTGACGGTTCGCTTGTGCGACCGCCACGGCTGCGAGGAACGCGGCGACTGCCCGGCCCCGAAAGCACCGAACAGCCCCGACCGGTGGTATTTCTGCCAGGCCCACGCCGCCGAATACAACCAGAAGTGGGACTATTTCGAAGGGCTCGACAAGGCCGAGCGGGAAAGCCGCACCAAGGCCGAGCAACGCGACAACTCCGGCTTCGCCGAAGCGCAGCACTACGGCTGGGCCGCCAGCGGCGACGGCAGCCGCAGCGCCGACGAGATGCGCGCGCTTGAACTGCTCGGGCTGGAAGCGGACGCGGACATTAACGCCATCAAGAAGTCCTTTCGTGAGCGCGCCAAGCTGGTCCACCCGGATGTGCGGCCGGGCGATGCGGAGGCGGCCAAGAGGTTCCAGGCGCTCTCGCTCGCCTATGAGGTGCTGAAGGCAGCCGAGGAGCGCCGGGAATGGCGCGGCTAGAGCCTCGCGCATGACGCTGGCCTGCGAGAGCTGCCCCGTGCGCGAGCGCGCCGTTTGCGCGGCGTTGACGCTGGAGGAGCGGGCCGAGCTGGCGCGGATCGGCAGGGCTCGAAGCTATGCGCGGGGAGAAATGGTGTTCGCCGCCGGCGACGATCTCGACGCCAGCGCCACCCTGACTGCGGGACTGCTGAAGATCGGCCATGTCGATGCCGATGGCAACGAGCGCATCCTCGGCCTGATCCATCCCGCCGGCTTCGTGGGCGAGATGTTCGCGCCGATCGCCAATCACGATGTGGTGGCGCTCACCGACAGCCGGCTCTGCCTGTTCCCGCGCCGCGAGTACGAGGCGGCGATCGCGCGATTCCCCGCGCTCGCGCTGGCACTCCTGCGCCGCTCGTCGGGCGACCTGCATGATGCGCGGGCGCAGATCGCGCTCGATTCGCGCCGTTCCGCCGGGGCGAAGCTGGCCAGCCTGCTGCTCGCGCTGGCCCGGTCTGCCAGCCACTCGCCCTGTCATCTGGCGGAAAGCTTCGATCTGCCACTTACCCGCGGCGAGATGGCCGGGGTGCTGGGGATGACCATCGAGACCGTGAGCCGGCAGCTCGGCAGGCTGGAAAAGGACGGGCTGATCGCCCGCGTCGGCGCGCGTGGCATCCGGCTGACGGATGCCACGCGGCTCGAAGAGCGGGCGGGCTGACCCGGTTCAGACCAGCGCGGCGATCGTCACCACGGCGAGGCCCCAGGCCAGGATGAGGACGGGCAGCAGGATGACCTGCATCACCGCATCCCGCCCCCGGCACCAGCCGGTGTGCGTCTGAATGCCTTCCCGCAGCAGCGCGGCCATGCCGAGCGGGCGGTCGTCATGGTCTGGCTTCATTCCGCTCCACAGCGCGGGCACCACGTAGAAGCCTGCGATGAAGAAGACGAAAATCGCCATCGGCAGGATCAGCCCGGGAGACCGGAAGCCGACGAACATGATGCCCAGATAGGCGATGACGAGGCCGAAGAAGCCGGCATGAAGCGCAACCGGCAGATCGAAGTGCCGCGTCTGCATCGGCTGGCGCGTCGCGGCTTCCGGTCGCGGGGGCGCCGCGAGTTGCCGCGTACGGGCGAGGTCTTCGCGGGAAATCGGACGGGACATCGGTCATCTCCTTGTGGGATGACTCGATGTCGCACCGCTGGCCCCGACCTGCCTTGATGCGGATCAAATCCGGTGGCCGATTTCCCGCCGCGACGCGGATGGCCGCCCGCGCGTCAGACCGCCGCCAGCGCCTGATCGAAATCGCCGATCAGATCGTCCGGGTCCTCGATGCCGATGCTGATTCGCACGAGATTGTCGCTGATGCCCAGTTCCGCCTTGCGCCCGTCCGGCACGGACAGATGGGTCATGCTGGCGGGATGGCTGGCCAGCGTCTCGGTGCCGCCCAGGCTGACCGCGAGCTTTGCGATCCTGAGCGCGTCGAGAAAGCGGAAGCATTCCGCCTCGCCGCCCTTGAGCAGCACGGAGAAGGTGCTCCCCGCGCCCTTGCAGTGGCGATCATAGATGTCCCGCTGGCGCGGGTCGGCGATCATGCCGAGATAGCCCAGTCCCGCCACCTTGGGATGGCCGGCGAGCCATTCGCACACCTTGGCCGCGTTCTCGCCGGCACGCTGCATCCGCAATTCCAGCGTTTCGAGCGAGCGCAGCAGCATCCAGGCGGTGTTCGGATCGCAGATCCCGCCCATGGTGTTGCGGAGCATCCGCACCGGCGTCGTCCACCGCTTCGCGCCCGCGATGCTGCCGGCCACGAGGTCCGAATGGCCGCCGACATATTTGGTCAGCGAATAGACCACGATATCCGCCCCCTGGTCGAGCGGACGCGCCCAGAGCGGGCCGAGGAAGGTGTTGTCGATGGCAATCGGCGTTTCGGTGTCGAGAACCGCATCGCGCGCGGCGCTGACCGCCTCCACGTCCACCAGCGCATTGGTGGGATTGGCGGGGCTTTCGAGATAGATCATGCAGACCTTGCCACCGTTCGCGGCGGCTTGCGCCTTGGCCCTTTCGAGCACCCCCTCGATCGTCTCGCGCGTGGCGCCGGCGGGAAAATCGAGCCAGGTGACGCCGAACTTGGCCAGCCATTTGGACACGAAGCCTTCGGACGCGGCATAGAGCGGCCCGGAATGCACGATCACATCGCCCTGCGCGGCGTAGGTCAGCATCAGCACGCAGATCGCGGTCATGCCGCTGGAGAAGCTAAGCGCTTCCTCCGCCCCGTCCCAGATCGCCAGGCGATGCTCGAGGATTTCCTGGTTGGGCGCGTTGAAGCGCGAATAGACGAGGCCATCGGCCCCGCCCGGCCGCTTGCCGGTGATGCCTTCGAAATGGCGCTTGCCTTCCGCCGCGCTCGAAAAGGCGAAGGTGCTGGTGAGGAAGATGGGCGGCTTGAGGCTGCCTTCCGAAAGCACCGGATCATAGCCGTGGCCCATCATCAACGTGCTCGGCTTGGCCTCGCGGCCCGCGATCTTCATATGGCTTGGCATGGGCGCCTTCCTTCGTGTCGTCCCCAGGAAGGCGGGGTTTGCGCGAAACCGTGGCGCCCGTCCCTAACCTCCGCAGGAACGCCTCTCCGCCGGTATCGCTCGCTCGGGCGGAACTAGCGGGCGAGGCGACGGGGTGCAACACGGCGCCCGCCGCTGTGCTTTCGCCAGGATGAAGCGCATGGTCAGCGGCGCGCCATTCCCGGCGTTGCATGAGAAGGCCATGAAACCTATCGCCAGCGCCGTCGGCGCCCTGCTCGCCGCCGGAACCGCCGCCCTCGTCGCCGCGCAGCCCGCCTCGCTGTGGGAAATCGGGCCGATCATCCGCGGCAAGAACTATTCCCCCAACATGCCGCTACGCCCGGAACAGGGCCGGGATGGGCCGAGCTTCGCCATTCCCGGACCTACCGCAGCGGATGGTTCCGTCCATTACCTTACCATCCCGACCCGCCCGCTGGAGGGCGCGCGGCGGATCACCCTGCGCTATCGCATCGACGCGGCACCCGGCACCCGCTTCGTTCCGCAGGAATCGCCCCAGCTTCCGGCCACGCTGTCGCTCTATTTCCAGCGCGCGGGCGACGGCTGGACAGTCCGCCAACCCGACTGGCGCTGGTATGCGCCGACCGCCCGCACCATGCCGCTCGCGCCCGGCACCCACACGGTCAGAATCGGGCTGGACGAGGACTGGGTGGCGATGACCGGGCCGGGGGCGCACGCCAATCCCGATGGCTTCCGCGCCGCGCTGGCGGAAACGGCGCGGGTGGGCTTCGTGTTCGGATCGGAGGGCGGGCGCGGGCACGGGGTCTTCGCCACCGCACCGGCGCGCTTCACCATCCTCGATTTCCGTATCGAGTGACACCCGCACGGCGCACGGGCCGCGATCAATGGGTCCAGTCGAGCGTCAAGCGATCGAAATGCCAGCGTAACTGCGCGGCGGTCGCACCATCCACATCGTTCACGCGGCGCACCACCGCCTCGCCCTCGTAGCGCACGGGGCGACCGGCCTTGTCGCTGGCGGTGATGGAAATTGGACTGCTGTAGTAGAGCGAGCCAGCGCCACCCTCCACCGTACCGCCGGGCATGGCCACGGCGATGCGCCCCAGATCGGCGAACATGCGGGTAAACTCCGCCTTCGGCCATTTCTCCCGATCGCCGGGGCTCAACATCGCCCAGGCCTGGTCGAACTCCTTGAGCTCGATCGCGCGCGCGAAATAGAGCAGGATGTTTCGGGCGCCCGCCTCCCCCTTCTCGGCCTCCCCGGTCAGCGATGGAGGCGTGAGGTCGGGATAGCCCTCGTTCACCCCCTCCCCGTCCGTATATCCCGCAGGAGGGCCAGGGGTCGGGGTAAGGTCAGAAGCGCCAGTGCCGGTGGCCGCCGGCGCGGGGCCGGAGGGTGAGGTCGGCTCGGACGGGGCTGTGCCCTGTTGCCTACACCCCTGAAGGAGCGCGGCAGTCAGGAGGGCGGCGAGGATGGACCCAGCAAGGGCGGCATTGCGCTTCATGGCCAGATCAACCGGGGACGGCACGCGCCGTTCCCCGGCAGGACCGATCCTATTTCGGCGCGATCACCATCACCATCTGGCGGCCTTCGAGTCGGGGGAAGGCCTCCACTTTGGCCACCTCGGCCACATCTTCCTGGACGCGCTTGAGCAGATCCACGCCCAATTGCTGGTGCGCCATCTCGCGGCCGCGGAAACGCAGGGTCACCTTGACCTTGTCGCCTTCGCCTATGAACTTGGTGACGGCCCGCATCTTCACGTCGTAATCGTGATCGTCGATGTTGGGACGCATCTTTATCTCTTTGATATCCTGCGTCTTCTGCGTCTTGCGCGCGGCGTTGGCCTTCTTCTGCGCTTCGTAGCGGTGCTTGCCGACATCGAGGAACTTGCACACCGGCGGATCGGCGTTGGGGCTGATCTCGACCAGGTTGAGGCCAAGCTCGTTCGCCTGTTCGATCGCTTCGCGGGTGTACATCACGCCAAGGTTCTCACCTTCGTGATCGATCACGCGGACCTTGGGGGACTGGATGAGATTGTCGAAACGCGGGCCGGATTTGACGGGCATCTGCATGGCACGACGGGGTGGACGGGCTATGGGGTATTCTCCTGATCGTTGGCGTTAGGTCGATTGTGCGCGCCAGATAGGCGCTTGGGCGCGGATTCGCAAAGGGATTGGCACGGCGCGCGCGCGATTGTCGTGGCGCTGTGCCACCTGTGCAGCGGCTGGACGACCTTCAGCCGCCTCTCAGGCCGCCATGCGCCACAGCGGGAAGGTGGCGAGGCGTCCGCGCATCGGGATCACCGCATCGATCGCGCGGGCGGGCTGGAGGGCCTTGAGGATCGCCGGATCGGCGGCGCTCATGCCGGCGGTATAGGCGCCGAAGGCGGGCAGGATCATCCTGCCCGAGCCGCCGCCATCGGCGTGCCCGCCAGCGCTCACCACCGCGCAGGGGCGCACGATGCGCCGGCGCTGGACATTGATCTGGATGCGCGGGTGGAAGTGGCCCGAAAGCTCCGGCCGGGTCTCGCCCCTCTTCGCCTGGTGGCGCAGGATCACGCCCGAAAGCTCCAGTTCCTCCACCGGCGTTCCGCCGCAGCGCGCCTCCGCCACGGCACCGTCCTTGCCGATGTCGTGGTTGCCGGTGATCCACACCCAGTCGACGGCCCGGGTCAGCGCCGCCAGCATTCCCGCAGCGTGCGGCTCAAGCCGGCCGGCGCCCTGCGAATCGTGGAAATTGTCGCCCAGCGTGATGACCCGGCGCGCCCCTGTCTCGCGGATCGCCAGCGCCACCCGCTCCAGCGTCTCCCGGCTGTCATAGGGCGGCAGGGGCTGGCCGTGCCGGGCAAAGAAGCTGCCCTTCTCCAGATGCAGATCCGCCACCACCAAGGCACGCTCGCGCGGCCAGTAAAGCGCCCGGCCCTCGGTCAGGAGCCATTCCTCGCCTGCGAACGAAAGGGGAACCATGCGCCCCCTTGCTCCCGCGCCGCGCGATTGGCAAGGGGGCCCACATGACCGACTGGAGCGAACACACCGAAACGGCCCGCACCTGGTTCGAGGCCTTGCGCGACCGTATCTGCACCGAGTTCGAGGCCATCGAGCGCGAGGCGGGTTCCGACGCCGCCTTCGCCTACGACAGCTGGGAACGCGAGGAGCCGGGCAATGCGGCGCCGGGCGGCGGCACACGCGGCCTGATGAAGGGCCGGGTGTTCGAGAAGGTGGGCGTCAACGTCTCCACCGTGAAGGGCAGCTTCGCACCCGAGTTCGCGGCAACGATCAACGGGGCGAGCGCCGAGAGCCCGGACTTCACGGCCACCGGCATCAGCCTGGTGGCGCATATGGCCAATCCGCATGTGCCGGCCGTGCACATGAACACCCGCTTCCTCACCACGAGCAAGGCCTGGTTCGGCGGCGGCGCCGACCTCAACCCGCCGATCCCCTATGACGAGGACACGGCGGAATTCCACGCCGCGTTCCGAGCCGCCTGCGCCGCCCACAACCCCACCTATTTCGAACGCTTCAGCAAGTGGGCGGACGATTATTTCTTCATTCCGCATCGCGGCGTCCACCGCGGGGTGGGCGGCATCTTCTACGATCACCTCGAATGCGCCGACGAAGCGGGCTTCGAACGGAATTTCGCCTTCACCCGGGATGTGGGCGAGGCGTTTCTCGATGTCTTCCCGCGCCTGGTGCGGCGGCGGATGGGGATGGATTTCACGCCCGAGGAGAAGCACCGGCAACTCGAATGGCGCGGCCGCTATGCCGAGTTCAATCTCGTCTATGACCGCGGCACGCTGTTCGGCCTCAAGACCGGCGGCAATGTCGATGCCATTCTCATGAGCCTGCCGCCCGAAGTGGTGTGGAGCTGATCAGCGCGGCGCCCAGACCCGCACCCAGTCCACCTCCATCGACAGCTCGCCCCGCTTCACGCGCTCCGCGGTTTCGGCGGGCATACCGTGGTAAGGCTGGCGGATGCCGTTGACCTTGAACGGATAGCCGCCGCCGAGCGCGAAGTTCAGGATCACATGCTCGGGCGTGTCGAAGGCCCATTTGCCGTAATGTTCCACCATCGGCCGGGTGACCCGGTAGGTGATCCGCCCGTCGATGGAGAACTCGATCGCGTCCTTCGTCCACTCGACGGCATAGACGTGCCAGCCGGTCACATCCTCGCCAGGGGGAAAGTAGAACCGGTCCACGAAAGGCGTCTCGCCGGAATATTTGGGGCCGTGGACGGCGGTGCCGGTCCAGTCCTTCTCGCCGACATATTCCATGATGTCGATCTCGCCGGTGGCGGGCCAGTGGCCATTGCCCAGCAGCCAGAACGCGGGCCAGGCGCCGGTCGCATCGGGCATGCGGATGCGGGCTTCCGCCCGGCCATAGGTGAAATCGAACTTGCCCTGGGTGACGATCCGGCCCGAGACGAAATCGGCCTTGCGGCGGGGATGGGTATCGGTGCCGGGGGCATAGCGCGGGGTCAGGAACAGCGACCCACCGCGCACCGCGATCACGTCGGGGCGGTCGAAATAGGCCTGCTGCTCGTCGTTCACCCAGAACTCGGGCCCGATCGCCGACCATTTCGACCGGTCGAGGATGGTGCCCTCGAACTCGTCGGAGAACAGCAGAGTGCGGCCCGTGGTGGGAGCTTGCGGCCCGGCGGTGGTGGCACATCCGGCCAGCAGGACAGCGGCCAGCGGGGCGAGAAGTTTCATCGAAAATGCCTCTCCTGATATTATCTTGTGAACGTTATCATAGCGCTGCCTTGCCGACCGGGCAACCGCCGCCATGCCCGGATACCCGAGCGCGTTGCGGGCGTGCCGCAAACCGCGTTTGCGCGGTCCATTGGCGAAAAGCGCTTGCCGTTCGGCGGCGCAATCCGCACATCCCGGGGCGATGCTGCGCCAATATGAGCTGGTCGAGCGGGTCAAGGACTACGACCCCGATGCCGACGAGGCGATGCTGAACCGCGCCTATGTCTATACCGTGCAGAAGCACGGCACCCAGACACGGGCCAGCGGCGATCCCTATTTCAGCCATCCGGTCGAGGTGGCCGGGCTGATGACCGACCTCAAGCTCGACCAGGAAACCATCGCAACCGCGCTGCTGCACGACACGGTGGAGGATACTCTGGCCACCATCGAGGATATCGAGGCCAATTTCGGCCCCGATGTCGCGCGCCTGGTGGATGGCGTCACCAAGCTGAGCAAGATCGAGCAGATGCCCGAGAACGAGCGGGCGGCCGAGAACCTGCGCAAGTTCCTGCTGGCCATGAGCGAGGACATTCGCGTGCTGCTGGTCAAGCTGGGCGACCGGCTGCACAACATGCGCACGCTCCATTTCATCAAGAACCCGGAGAAGCGGCAACGCATCGCGCGCGAGACGATGGATATCTACGCCCCCTTGGCCGAGCGGGTGGGCATGTATGAATATATGCGCGAGATGCAGCTCCTGGCCTTCGAGCAGCTCGAGCCCGAAGCCTATGGCACCATCACGCACCGGCTCGATCAGCTCAGAGCGCAGGATGGCGGCCAGGTCGATGCCATCGCGCTCGCCGTCAAGCAGGCGCTGGCCGAGGCCGGGCTGAAGGTGGAGGTGTCGGGCCGCGAAAAGCACCCGTTCAGCATCTGGCGCAAGATGGCCGAGCGCCACGTCAGCTTCGACCAGGTGACCGACATCATGGCCTTCCGCGTGGTTACCGAGAACGAGGCGGACTGCTACCGCGCGCTGGGCGTACTCCACACCACCTGGCAGTTCCTGCCCGGCAGGTTCAAGGATTACATCTCCACTCCCAAGACCAACGGTTACCGGTCCCTCCACACCAGCCTGATGTATGAAAACTCCATGCGGGTGGAGGTGCAGATCCGCACACGCGAAATGCACCGGCTGAACGAGTTCGGGTTCGCGGCACACTGGGCCTACAAGCAGGGCGAGCGGCCCGACGGGCAGGTCGGCTGGCTGCGCGACCTGATCGAGATCGTCGACGCCAGCCAAGACGCGGAGGAGCTGCTCGAACACACGCGGCTCGCCATCTACCAGGACCGCATCTTCGCCTTCACGCCCAAGGGCGCGCTGTTCCAGCTTCCCAAGGGCGCCACGCCGGTCGATTTCGCTTTCGCCGTCCACACCGATCTGGGGGCCGCCACGGTGGGCGCGCGGATCAATGGCCGCCACGTTCCCCTGCGCACCGCGCTCGCCAATGGCGATGTGGTGGAGATCATCAAAGGCAAGGAGGCGGAACCGCAGCTTTCCTGGCTGGGCTTCGTGGTTACGGGCAAGGCCCGCGCGGCGATCCGCCGTGCCGTTCGCCTTCGCGAACGCGCCGAGGTGGCGGACATGGGCCGCAAGCTGTTCGACGACATCGTCGAGCGCGTTCCCGCCCGGATCGGCAAGAAGGCCATCGGCGCCGCGCTCGAACGGCTCGACATGGAGGAGGAGGAAGACCTCCACTACGCCATCGGAGCTGGCCGGATCGACGACCGCGCGGTCATGGAAGCGCTGGTGCCCGGCTGCACGGCCGACATTCCCGAGGCGCCCGACCGCAGCAAGGCCTCGCTCTCGATCCGCGGCCTGACCCCCGGGGTCGGCTACACCCTGGCCAATTGCTGCCACCCGGTGCCCGGTGACCGCATCGTGGGAACACGCCGCGCGGGCGAGCGGATCGAGGTCCACACGATCGATTGCCATGCGCTCGCCAGCGGCCTGGATGCGGACTGGACCGATCTTTCCTGGGGCAAGCACGCCGCCGGCGCGGTGGCGCAGCTTCGCGTGACACTCTACGACCGGCCGGGCACGCTGGCGGAAATGGCCGGCATCTGCGCCCAGAACCTGTGCAATGTTAAGAGCCTGGCGCAGACCCAGCTCGAACATCCCTTCACCGTTTACGAGATCGGCCTGGAGGTGCAGGACGCGGCGCATCTCGACCGCGTGCTGAGCGCGCTGCGCGCCAGTGATGCGATCGTGCAGGCCGAGCGGATATGAGGCACAACCCGGCATGACCATCATCGGCATCGACCATGTCCAGCTGGCCATGCCGCATGGCGGCGAGGATCAGGCGCGGCGGTTCTATGGCGGCGTCCTGGGCATGGACGAGATCGCGAAGCCTGCTCATCTGGCGGTCGGCGGCGGGTGCTGGTTCGAAAGCGGCACGGCCCGCGTCCATCTCGGCGTCGAGGACGGCCACCGCCCCTCGCGCAAGGCCCATCCCGCGCTTCTGGTGGCGGATCTCGTCGGACTGGCCCGGCGGCTGGAGATGGCCGGCGTCCCGTTCATGCCGGGCAAGCCGCTGGCAGGCTTCCGGCGCGGCGACACCACCGACCCCTTCGGCAACCGTATCGAACTGATGGAGCGGTTGTGAGCGTTCAGCCGGGTTGCGCGAAATGGCTCGGCAGCAGCGCGTTCACGATCCCGCCGTCGACCGTGAGCGTCTCGCCCACGGTGTAATCGCCCGCACGGCTGGCCAGATAGACGGCGCTGCCGCCCATATCGAGGGCATCGCCCACGCGCTTGCTGGGGATGCCTTTGGCGGATTGCTCGCCATGATCGCGCGCGGCCTTGTTCATGCTGGAGGGAAACGCGCCAGGCGCGATGGCGGTTACATAGACGTGATCCTTCACCAGCCGCGCGGCCATGCGGCGGGTAAGGTGGATCAGCGCGGCCTTCGATGCCTGATAGCTGTAGGTTTCCCAGGGATTGGGCCTCAATCCGTCGATGCTGGCGATGTTGATGACCTTGGCCGGCCGCTCCGCGCTGGCAGCAGCGGTGAGCAGCCCGTGGAGCTTCTGGGTGAGGAAGAACGGCGTCTTGACGTTGAGGTCCATGACCTTGTCCCAGCCCACCTCGGGAAACTCGAGGTAATCCACGCCCCAGGCGGCGCCGGCATTGTTGACGAGGATGTCCAGCCGGCTCTCGCGGCTGGAGATTTCGTCCACCAGCGCTTCGATCCCCGCCAGCGTCGAGATGTCGCCCTGGACGCCGATCACCCGCTCGCCCAGCTCGGCGCAGGTCGCCTCGATCTCGTCGATCTTGCGCGCCGAGATATAGACGCGGCTGATCCCGGCGGCGAGGAACCCCTCCACGATCATCCGGCCGATGCCGCGGCTACCGCCGGTTACCAGCGCCACGCGCCCCTTGAGGCTGAACAGGTCTTCGAGAGTCATTCTTTCGTTCCTTGGATCAAACGTGGCGCGCCGGCTTTGACTGGCTCAGCCTGGGTGGCCCCGGGGGTCATGTAACAACGTCGGCTCATCCTGAGCCTGTCGAATGATCGCGTGCGACCTAATAGCCGCTCAGTTCCGCCACTCGGTTGGCGTGGTAGTATTGATCGCCCAGAAACTCCTGCAGGGCACGCTCTCGCTTCATGTAGAGGCCGATGTCGTATTCGTCGGTCATGCCGATGCCGCCGTGCATCTGCACGCCCTCGCGTACCGCCAGCCCGGCCGCCTTGGCCACCTTGGCCTTGGCGACGCTGGCGAAAAGCTCGGCCTGCTGGCTTCCCGCGTCGAGGAGCTGCGCCGCCTTGGTCGCCGCGGCGCGCGCGATCTCGACTTCGGAATAGAGATGCGCGGCACGGTGCTGGAGCGCTTGGAATTCACCGATCAGCCGGCCGAACTGCTTGCGCTGCTTGAGATAGTCGATGGTGCGGTCCATCGCTCCGCGCGCGACGCCCACCCCCTCGGCCGCGGCGCCGACACGCCCTGCGAGCAGCATCCGGTTCAACACCTCGCGCCCGCCGTCGACCTCGCCGATCACAGCATCGCCGTCGAGCTCCACCCCATCGAAGCCGGTATGCGTGGCCACGGAACCGTCCACCAGCCGCACGGCATCGTGGCTCATACCCCCGGCGTCTGCGGGCACTGCGAACAGGGTGATGCCCCCGGCATCGTCGTCCCCGCCCGAGGTGCGCGCCGCGACCACCAGCATATCGGCGCTGGCACCGTGAAGCACGAAATCCTTGCGGCCGGAGAGGCGGAACCCGTTACCCGATTTCTCGGCACGCGCCGCGATCCGTTCCGGACGATGCTTCGGCCCCTCATCCACCGCCACCGCCAACACGCTATCACCCGCGATCAGCCCCGGCAGCCAGCGCCCCTTGAGCTCCGCGCTCGCCGAGTCCAGCGCGGTGGCAGCCAGCACCGAACTTGCGAGGAACGGCGAGGGAGTGAGGTTGCGGCCGATCTCCTCCAGCACGATCCCGGCCTCGACATGGCCCATGCCCAGCCCGCCATCGGCCTCGGACACCAGCAGGCCGGTGAAACCCATCTCCGCCATCTGCTTCCACAGGGGGCGGCCGAAGCCGTCCCCGGATTCGCCATCGCGCCACAGCCGAAGCTGCGTGGGGATACTGCCTTCCTCGGCCATGAACTGGCTGGCTGTCTCGGCGAGCATCGCCTGATCATCGGTGTGATAGAGCGGCATGGGTCAGGCGGTCCTCGGAAGCGCGGCAGGGGCATCGACGAGCGTTTCGCCCAGCCAGGTGGAAAGCTGCATGGGGTCGAAACCTTCGTCGAAGATCAAAGTCGCCTTGCCGAAGCTGCCGCCGAACAGCGTCAGCGTCACCAGCGTGTCGGCGTCGATCGAGAAGGCAGAGATGGCATCGCGGCGGAACCCCTTCACGGCGAAGCGCTTGCTGACGATTCCCACCCGCTGGGCGACGAGCACCCGCGCGGAAGTGAACAGGGCCGATCCGTTCTCGCCGCCAGTGGCAAGCTCGGCGGTTTCGCCCCTGACCAGCAGGCCGAACAGCGTGGAATCCGACATCACCCCGATTGGCTTGCCGACCGTCGCGGCGGAGATGAAGTCATGCGGCGTGCTCGCCATCGCCGCCGTCATCGCGGCGCTTGTTGATGCCGACATGGTTCAGGCTCCGGGAAGGTCGAGAATGCGCTTGGCGACAACATTGAGCATGACCTCGCTCGTCCCGCCCTCGATGGAATTGGCCTTGGTACGCAGCCAGCCGCGAGCCGGCTTGCCGCCGCCGGTCTCCTCGCTCTCCCATTCCAGTGCGGTGCTGCCGCCTGCCGCCATGATCAGCTCGTTACGGCGCTTGTTGAGCTCCGTCCCGGCGTATTTCATCATGTTGGGCTGAGCGGGATGCCCGCGCCCCACCTTGGCCTCGTCCGTGAACTTCTCGCTCATCGCGGTGAAGGCCAGCGCGTCGACGTCGAACTGCGCGATCTCGGCGCGTAGCACCGGATCGAGCGCCGCGCCCTGGCGCGCCGCCACCGCGCCCAGCGAGCTGGCGCGATCCATTCCGCCGGTGGCCGAGATCATCTCCCGCTCGTGGCCGAGCAGATATTTCGCCACGTCCCAGCCACGATTGACCTCGCCGACCTGGCCGGGAATGTCCTCGCCATAACTCTTGGGCACGCTCACATCGTCGAAGAACGTCTCGCAGAACGGGCTGTTGCCGCTGATGAGCCTGATGGGTTTGGTGGTCACCCCCGCGTTGGCCATGTCGAACAGCATGAAGGTGATGCCGCGGTACTTGTCCGCCTTGTCGG
This sequence comes from Altererythrobacter sp., assembly GCA_016793865.1. Taxonomy (GTDB): domain Bacteria; phylum Pseudomonadota; class Alphaproteobacteria; order Sphingomonadales; family Sphingomonadaceae; genus Qipengyuania. Next base: position 974,124 of record JAEULJ010000001.1, on the reverse strand, counting down.
TGCGGACGAGGCAGAAGATCCAGTCCGCCTCGTCGGCGTAGCTGGTCCAGATCTTCTGCCCGTTGACGACCCAGTGATCGCCCTTGTCCTCGCCGAAGGTCTGCATCGAGACGAGATCGGAGCCCGAACCTGGTTCCGAATAGCCCTGGCACCAGCGGATCTCGCCGCGCGCGATCTCGTTCAGGAAGCGCTTCTTCTGGCCTTCGGTGCCGAACTGCAGCAGCGCCGGGCCGAGCATCCAGATGCCGAAGCTGGACAGCGGCGAGCGGGCGCCGATGCGCGCCATCTCTTCGCGAAGAACCTTGGCCTCGGCGGGCGAAAGGCCGGCGCCGCCATATTCCTTCGGCCAGGCCGGGACTGTATAGCCGCGATCGCGACACGCTTCGAACCAGGCGCGTTGGGCATCGTTCTTGAACACGGCGTCGCGCCCGCCCCAGAACACGTCTTCCTCGTCATGCACCGGGCGGCGCATCTCGGCGGGGCAGTTCGCCTCCAGCCATTCCCGCGTTTGGGTGCGGAAGCCGTCCAGATCATTATCGTCGCCGGCCATCGCCCGGTTCCTCTCGCAGCTTGTCTTTACGTTTACGGTAAGTCGATTCGCGCGCGCGCCGCAAGCGCTATGACGCTGCACGGCCGCAAACCGCGCAGGCCGTAACGTCCGCCGCTTTGCGTTGACGCAAGGCCCGCCTCCCCTAAGCTGGAAGCAGGTGGAGTTTCGGTGGAGAGGCCGGATGCGATTCTCGATTTTCCGCGTCACGGGCCAAGGCGTGGCGCTTCTGTGAGCTTCATCGCGGGCCCGGTTCCACTCCGTTTCAAGCTGGTTCATGGCGCGGGTGCACTGGCATTCGGCGTCAAGGACAGCGGCTTCGCCTTCTTCCTGCTGATCTTCTACAACCAGGTGCTGGGGATGGACGCGGGGCTCGTCGGTGCCGCGCTCGGGCTGGCGCTGATCGTGGATGCGCTGATCGATCCGCTGATCGGCCATCTTTCCGACCGGACCTATACCCGCTGGGGTCGCCGCCTGCCGTGGCTCTACATCGCACCTGTCCCGCTGGCGCTCGCGTGGGTGCTGCTGTGGAGCCCGCCGGGAGGCGAGGCGCCGAGTTTCTGGGGCCTGTTCGCCACCTGCGTGGGAGTGCGCCTGCTGCTTTCGGCCTGCGAGGTGCCATCGGTGGCGCTGGTGCCCGAAATCACCGCCGATTACGACGAGCGCACCACGCTGTTCCGCTTCCGCTATCTGGCGGGGTGGGGTGGCGGCCTGTTGATGATGGTGCTGGCCTATTTCGTGTTCATGCGCGGCCCGGCCGGTATCCTGAGCGCCGATGGCTATGCCGGCTGGGGGATAGCCGGAGCGCTGGTGATGGCGCTATCGGTGATCGGCTCGGCGCTGGGCCAGCATTCCACGATCGCGGCGCTGCCGCCGTCCGAGCCGCCGCCGTTCCGCTGGCGCGCGGCCTTCGCCGAAATCCGCGAGGCCTTCTCCGAGCGCGCCTTCGTGATCTTCGCCGCCGGCGCTCTGGCCGCCTATGTCAGCCAGGGCCTGACCTTCTCCATCTCCCAATACGTCAACACCTTCGTGTGGCGTTTCGACGCGACCGGGTTCCAGCTCTTCCCGCTGGTGCTGGCGATCAGCGCGATCACGATGTTCGTGATCGTCAGCCCGCTGCATCGCCGTTTCGGCAAGCCGGCATCGGCGGCCGGCGGGATCATCATTTCGGCCGGGGTGGGCGTGGTGCCCTATGCCCTGATGATGACCGGGGTCTGGCCCACGCTCGGCTCCGGGCTTTCGACCGGCCTCTATTTCGCGTTCGTGATCGTCAGCATGACGGGCGGCATCGTGACCATGATCTCCGCCTCCTCGATGGTCGCGGAAATTGTCGAGGCCTTCCAGGAGCGCACGGGCCGCCGTGCCGAGGCATCGTTCTATGCCGGGAACTGGCTGGTGCAGAAATGCGCCACCGGCGCGGGCATCTTCCTCAGCGGGCAGATCGTCGCCGCGGCGGAAATCCCCGACAAGGCGGTGCCGGGCGCCCTGTCCGCCGACTCCATAACCGTCATGGTCTTGCTCTACGGCGCCCTGACCGTGGTGCTGGCGCTGTGGACCGCCTGGTTCCTGGGCCGTTTCCCGATCAGCCGCGCCGATCACGAGACGCGCGTGGCCAGGCTGGGCGGCAAGGCGCTGGACGAGGCAGCCCGCGCCGATCCGGACGGGTCGATCACCTGAGGCCTGGCACCTGGGGCTTGGCGCGGCCACGCCGCTCTGCCAGTTTCACCCCGCAACCAATTCGACGAGACGAGAAAGAGAGAGAGAGCCAATGGATTTCGAGCCCACAGAACGCCAGCGCTACTGGCGCGACCGCGTGCGCGATTTCATCGAGGCGAACGTCCGCCCCGCCGTTGCGACCTACAAGGCGCAGGATGCCGAAGGGGAGCGCTGGAAGGTGCTGCCGGTGGTCGAGGAGCTGAAGGCAAAGGCGAAGGCGGCCGGCATCTGGAACCTGTTCATGCCGCCGCGCAACGACAGCCACCACCATGTGGACGACAGCTTCGAGTTCGAAGGGCCGGGCCTCACCAACCTCGAATATGCCCTCTGCGCCGAGGAGATGGGCCGGATTGTCTTCGCCAGCGAGGTGTTCAACTGCTCCGCGCCGGACACCGGCAATATGGAGGTGTTCCACCGCTACGGCAGCCGCGCGCAGAAGGACGAATGGCTGACCCCCTTGATGAACGGGGACATCCGCAGCGCCTTCCTGATGACCGAGCCCTACACCGCCAGCTCCGACGCGACCAATATCGAGTGCCGGATCGAGCGCGACGGCGACGAATATGTCATCAACGGGCGCAAATGGTGGTCCTCGGGCGCGGGCGACCCGCGGTGCAAGGTCGCGGTGGTGATGGGCAAGACCGATCCCGGCGCCGGGCGCCATGCGGCGCAATCCATGATCCTGATGCCGATGGACGCGCCCGGCGTCACCATACTGCGCCACCTGCCCGTGTTCGGATATGACGATGCGCCGCACGGGCACATGGAAATGGAGCTCAAGGACGTTCGCGTCGCGTCCACGGCCATGCTGCTGGGCGAAGGGCGCGGCTTCGAGATCGCGCAGGGCCGCCTCGGGCCGGGCCGCATCCACCACTGCATGCGGACCATCGGCGTGGCTGAGGAAGCGCTCGCCAAGATGTGCCGCCGCCTCCAGGAGCGCGAGGCCTTCGGCAAGCCGATCTACAAGCATTCGGTGTGGGAGGAGCGCGTCGCCCGCGCCCGCATCGACATCGACATGACGCGCCTGCTCTGCCTCAAGGCCGCCGACATGATGGACAAGGTCGGCAACAAGAGCGCCAAGCAGGAGATCGCCATGATCAAGGTGCAGGCGCCCAAAATGGCGCTTCGCATCATCGACGATGCCATCCAGGCCCACGGCGGCGGCGGCGTGTCGGACGATTACGGTCTCGCCAATGCCTATGCCCATCAGCGCACGCTGCGGCTGGCCGACGGGCCGGACGAGGTCCACGCCCGCTCGATCGCCCGCATGGAGTTCGCCAAGCACGCACCCGAGGATGGCCCGACCGCCAATGCGCTGCGCGGGGGCAAGGGCCCGGCGACCAGCGACATCCGGTTCTCGTCGGGCGATGTGGGGGCCACGCGCTGATGGCGAAGGCCGCGATCCTCGAGGAAGTGGGCCAGCTCGCCATCGGCGAGGTCGAGCTGGCCGAACCGCTCGCGCATGAAGTGCTGATCGACACCCGGGCCTGCGGGCTATGCCATTCGGACCTCCATTTCATCGACGGCGCCTATCCCCACCCCATGCCCTCGATTCCGGGGCACGAGGCGGCGGGCGTGGTCCGGGCGGTCGGTTCGGAGGTGACGACGGTGAAGCCGGGCGATCATGTGGTCACCTGCCTTTCCGCCTTCTGCGGCCATTGCGAGTTCTGCGTTACCGGGCGGATGGCGCTGTGCATGGGCGGCGGCACCCGCCGGAAGCCCGACGAGCCGCCGCGGATCACGCGCGCGGACGGTGGCGGCGCGGTCCAGCAGATGCTCAACCTCAGCGCCTTCTGCGAGCAGATGCTGGTCCACGAACACGCCTGCGTTTCCATCGACAAGGCGATGCCGCTCGACCGGGCGGCGGTGCTCGGCTGCGCGGTGACGACCGGCGCGGGCGCTGTTTTCAACGCCTGCAAGCTGGTGCCGGGCGAAACGGTGGCCGTGATCGGCTGCGGCGGTGTCGGGCTCGCGGCGATCAACGCCGCGAAGATCGCGGGCGCGGGCAAAGTGATCGCGGTGGACCCCGTGCCTGAAAAGCGCGCGCTGGCCGAGGCGCTGGGCGCCACGCACACGGTGGACGCCGCCGCTGGCGACGCGGCGGAGCAGGTCGTGCGCATATCCGGCGGAGGGGTCGACCACGCGATCGAGGCGGTGGGCAGGCAGGCCAGCGCCGACCTCGCGGTCAAACTGCTGCGCCGCGGTGGCACGGCCACCATCCTTGGCATGATGCCGCTGCACTGCAAGGTGGGGCTGGGCGCGATGGACCTGCTCAGCGGCAAGAAGCTCCAGGGCGCGATCATGGGCATGAACCGCTTTCCGGTGGACCTGCCCCGGCTGGTCGATTTCTACCTGCGCGGGCTGCTCGATCTCGACACCATCATCGCGGAGCGCATCGCGCTGGAGGACATCAATCGCGGCTTCGACACAATGCGCGCCGGGACCGCCGCGCGCAGCGTGATCGTGTTCGGATGAGCGCCCCCATCGACTATGACGCCGAGATGGTCGGCACCGTCGCGGTGCCCGAGCGCGACCGGCTGGACCTTGCCCGCTTGACCGCCTGGTTCGAGGGCAACGTCGCCGGCTTCGCGGGCCCGATCGCCTACAGCAAGTTCAAGGGCGGCCAGTCCAACCCGACCTATCGCATCGACACGCCCGGCAGCAGCTATGTCCTGCGCCGCCAGCCATTCGGCAAGCTGCTGCCGAGCGCCCACGCGGTGGACCGCGAATATGCCGCGATGGCGGCGCTGGGGCCGACCGGCTTTCCGGTCCCGCGCACCTATGGGCTGTGCGAGGATGCCGAGGTCATCGGTGCCAAGTTCTTCGTCATGGGCCTAGCCGATGGGCGCAGCCTGTGGAACGGGGCGCTTCCCGGCGTGGAGCCGACCGAGCGCCGCGCGATCTACGAGGCGATGATCGACACGATGGCCGATCTCCACCTGACCGATCCCGCCGCCATCGGTCTCGGCAGCTTCGGCAAGCCGACCGATTACTGCGCACGCCAGATCGCTCGCTGGAGCAGCCAGTACAAGCTGTCCGAGACCGAGCCGATGCCGCAGATGGACCGGTTGATCGAATGGCTGCCCGCCACCGTTCCGCCGCAGCACGAAAGCAGCGTGGTTCACGGCGATTACCGGCTCGACAACCTCATCTTCGAGAAGGATGCGCCCCGCGTGCTGGCGGTGCTCGACTGGGAGCTCGCCACGCTGGGCGATCCCATCGCGGATTTCAGCTATCTGATGCTCAACTGGCACAATCCGGCGGACGGGCGGGCCGGGCTTGAGGGGCTCGACATCGCAGCACTGGGCATTCCGTCGCAGGAAGAGGCGGTGGCCCGCTATGTCGCGCGGACCGGCTATCCGGTGCCGCCGATGGACTGGTATTTCGCCTATAATCTGTTCCGGCTGGCGGGCATCATGCAGGGCATCAAGAAGCGCGTGATCGATGGCACCGCATCCTCCGCCCATGCCCGCGAGATGAGCGAGCGCGTCGGCCCGCTGGTGGAACGCGCGCACGGCTTCGCGCTGGCCGCCGGGATGCCCGGCTAAGCTCCTAGAAGGCGCGGCTCCAGCGCAGCGCCGCGCCCACATCGTCGGGCATGGCGGACTGGTGCCCCGGCTGGCGGCGGTAGAACAGGCTGGCGCCGGCGCTGCCGCCCCATACCGGCCCGCGCCAGGCCAGCTCGCCGTCGATCTCGCGGCCCGTGGGAACGAGCGAAAGCTGCTGCACGCCGTAGCCGGGCAGCGAGGTGGCGTAGTCCCACGCCACCGGCAGCATCAGGGCGAGCCCGCCGCTGCTGACGCGCAGCGGCTGCGAAAGCCTGAGGCCCAGGCTGTCCCCCCGCGCCATCACCCCGGCGCGCGCGATGTCGAGGCTCCAGCCATTGCTGGCGAAGCGCGAGCCTTGCGCCGCCAGACCCACGGCATCGATGCGCGTCCAGCCCTGCCGCCAGGCCCCGGCGATTTCCCACCCCTCTGCCGGGGCAAAGCGCAGCGATGCGTCGAGGAAGGCGGTCCGCGCCCCGCCGAGCCCGAACACCGGCGCGAATACCGCGCCCAGGACGCTGGCCTCCTCGCGCAGCAGGGTGAGGCCGATCGCCGCGTCGGCCGGGCCGATGGGCCGGTCGGCGGAAAGCGCCAGGCTGCTCAGCGCCTGGCGCGAGACCGGGCCGCCGGGCAGCCGCTCGGCGAAGGGGCGGTCCACCCCGCGCCACAGCCAGCCGCTGTCGACGCTGACCGTCAACCCGGTCGCGCCGATGCGGTGGCGCACCGCCGCCGCTGCGCCCGGGATCCGCGCGAAGCCGATGTCGGCATCCGCCTCGCGCGCGATCAGGAATGCAGCCTGCCGTGAGCCCTGGAGCTGCGCGGCAAGGCTGCTCCCGCTCTCGCGCACGCCGAACGCCAGTTCGGTCCCGGGCGCGATCCGCGCCGCGACCCGCGCGGCCAGGACCTGCGCCCCATCGGCTTCCACGCCGGTCAGCCGCAGCGCCTGCGCGCTCGCAATCCCCAGGCCGGCGCCGCCCGGATCGACGGTGAAGGCCAGCGCCACCGCGCCCGCCCCGCCGCTCGCGACCCGCGCCGTGCCGGCCAGCGCGCCGTGGAGGCGGTCCTGAAGCGCGGCCGGACCCATGCCGGTGCCCAGATCGACCTGGTAGGCGCGCGCATAGCTGTCGAGCGCGACCGCCCCCAGCGCCATGCCCCCCGCCAAGGCATCGCCCATCGCCGGCGAGGCGGTGGCGCCCTGGTCGCCCGGCCTCACCACGGCCGTCCCGCCCGCCAGCGTCAGCGCGCCGCGCGGGGTGAAGGCCGCGGCGATATCGAGAATGCCGCGACCATAGACCGCGTCGGTCCCCGGCTCGCCCGCGTCGCGCGCGGTTTCCAGCAGCAGCCGCGCGATCTGCTGGGCGGTGAGGCTGGGGAACGCCTGCGCCAGCAGCGCTACCGCACCCGTGACCTGGGGCGCGGCGAAGCTGGTTCCCGAAAACAGCAGGTTATAGGCCCCGTCCGACCCCTGGCCGACGAAGACCTGGCCGTTCTCATAGACGCAACACACCCGTTCGCCGCGCGCGGAGAGATACCATGCCGCCTGGCTGCCCGCGCGCTGGCTGAAGCTGGAAAGCATATTGCCGGCATCGACCGATCCAACGATCAGCACATTGTCGCCCCCCGCGGCGCGGATCTGCTGGGCGAAGGTGCTGGGCTGCGCCGGATCGACGCCGGGGCGGTCGCCTGCCCCGCCGTTGCCGGCCGCGACCACCACCAGCACCCCCGCCGCGGCGGCGCGGGCGACTGCGGCACGCAGCGCGGAACCGGCGCCATCGCTACCGCCGAGGCTGAGATTGACCACTCGGGCGCCCGCGGCCACCGCCGCGTCGACCCCGCGTGCGACGCTGCTGTCGAGGAAGGAGCAGCTCGGTTCGCCACCGGAAGGCTCCGCCGCAGAGCAACTGCCCGGCTGGTCGGCGCGCAGCACGAGCAGCGAGGCGTCGAAGGCCATGCCCACCACCCCCAAGCCGTCGCGCGCCGCGGCCGCGACCAGAGCGACATTGGTGCCGTGGTCGTCTTCCGCCTCGATGGACCGGCCCGCGCCGGTCACGTCGCGGGAGGCGGCCAGGATACGGCCGGCGAATTCCGGGCTGTCGGCATCGATCCCGCTGTCGACGATGGCGATGGTCTGGCCGGCCCCGGTGCTGCCGCCCTGCCAGGCCCGGATGGCGCCATGCTGCTGTGGTCCGTTCGAACGCCGGTCCTCGCGGGTATCGAAGCTGGTGGGCGGCGGCGGAGTGGTCGGTGGCGGAGTGGTCGGCGGCGTCACAACCGGGGGAGGAGGGGCCGAGATCGCACCGCCTCCACCGCCTCCGCCGCAACCGGCCAGCGCGAGCGCGAGAACAAGGGCCGAACCCGACGAGAGCGCCGGGCGCGCGCAGCCCGCGGGTAGCACGCGGCACCGTCCCGGAAGCGATCGCCCTATCCCCATATTCGCCCCCAAAGCGGCCTCCCGAAACCCCGGGACGCGCCGCACGCTTCTATCGGCAATCGCCGTTAGCGCGCAATTCTGGCCTTTGCCTTAATGCCCGCTCGGCCGCCCGGCTATTGCCCCTCGCCGATGCACCCCGTAACCGGCGGCGCTAAGCTTTCGCAAGGACCGCCGCATGACCGATCCCCTCGCCGCCATCATCGACGATGCCTGGGAGCGCCGGGGCGAGGTCAGCGGTGCCGACACGGCGGTGGCGGCAGCGGTGGCCGAGGCGCTCGCCCGGCTCGACGCGGGCAGCGCGCGGGTGGCGGAGCCGGACGGCAGCGGCGGCTGGCGCGTGAACCAGTGGCTCAAGAAGGCCGTGCTGCTGTCCTTCCGCCTCACCGACAACGTGCTGGTGGAAGGCGGCAGCGCCGGCCACCCCGCCTATGACAAGGTGCCCAGCAAATTCGCCGGCTGGGACGAGGCGCGCTTCCGCGCCGCCGGCATCCGCGTGGTGCCCGGCGCCATCGCCCGGGCGGGCGCCTATATCGCGCCGGGCTGCGTGCTGATGCCCAGCTTCGTCAACATCGGCGCCCATGTGGGCGAGGGGACGATGGTGGACACCTGGGCCTCGATCGGAAGCTGCGCGCAGATCGGCACTTCCTGCCACATCTCGGCGGGGGCGGGCATCGGCGGCGTGCTCGAGCCGATGCAGGCCAACCCGACCATCATCGGCGACAATTGCTTCATCGGCGCCCGTTCCGAGATCGTGGAAGGCGTGATCGTTGGCGAAGGGAGCGTGGTGGCGATGGGGGTGTTCATCACCCAGTCGACCAAGATCGTCCATCGCGCCACGGGCGAGGTGACCCGTGGCCGAATTCCGCCGTTCTCCGTGGTGGTGCCCGGCACCCTGCCCGACCCGGCGGGCGGCCCCTCGCTGGCCTGCGCGGTCATCATCAAGACCGTCGATGCCGGCACCCGCGCCAAGACCGGCATCAACGATCTGCTGCGCGATTAGCCACGCGCGGAACGTGTGAGCCCCCTGCGTCGTTGACGGGCACAAGGCAGGAGGCAACCATGCACAACGAAGGCGACGAAGTTCACCTCAGCGCGGAAGAAGCCAGCGGCGGATCGAAGGAAGGCGTGGTGCGGCGCGTGCTCGCGATCGGGCTGCTGCTTGCAATACTGGCGCTGTCCCTGATCTGGATCACCGGCGCGCTGTCGAGTTCCGATCCCGAGGCCGACAACGCCAGTGTCGGCGCCAGGATGGCAGCCGAGAAGGACCAGGCGACCGATGCCGCCGCGCCCGCCCCTCTCGCGACCTGAGGCGATTGAGCGCCCCGCTCGCGATGGGAGGGGGTGGCCGCCGCACCGCCGGCTGCGACCGCCGCCCGGCTGGTTCATTCGCGCGCAAGCATGGAAACGCCAGCCTGCCGGCTGAGCCGATTCGGAGCGCCAAATGATCGCATCGCCAATCGTTCTGGCCCTCGCCCTGCAATCCGCCGCTGCCGAACCGCAGCCACCGGCCAGCGGGGCGGTTCAGGATGAAATCCTCGTGATCGCGCGCCGCAATGCCGCCGCGCTCGATCGCTGCCTCACCGCCGGCTGCCCTCCGATCGACGATATCAAGGCTTCGATCGCTGTTGCGGAGCACAGCTTCTACAACGGCGATTACCGCGGGGCGCGGTCGGTGCTGGCGCGCTCCATCGCCCGCAACAAGGGTTATGCGAAGGAAATGCCGGGGGCGGTGGCCGCGCTTTACGAGGCGTCCTCCAACGTCAACATCCACTTCGGAGACCGGCGTGCCTATCGCAGCGACATCGCCAACCGGGTGGAGATCATGCGCGACAGCGCGCCGGGCGACACGATGCAACAGATCGCCGCCAGCGCGCTCCTTGGCGATATGTGGCTGGCCACCGGCGCCAGCGAACAGGCGGCGCGAGCCTACAAGGCGACGGCCGCCCAGGCGGTTGCCAGCGGAGTGCCGCGGCTGGGCGCCTATTTCGATCTCCGCCGCGCAAATGTGCATCTTGCCTCGGGGCACTTCGCCGAAGCGGACCAGGTGTTGCGAACGGTCGAACGCGGCGCGTTCGCCAGCGATCCCGGCGTGCGCGAGGCGATTGCGGGATTCCGCATCCGGCTCGCCTCGGTGCGCAAGGATGGCGCGGGCCTGGAGCGGGCAATGGCCGATCTGGCAGCGCTGCAACCGCGCGCGACGCCAGTTCTGGTCTCCTACAAACCCATCGCCAGTTCGGCACAGCAAGGTGTCGAAGCCGCCTCCCGCGATTGGGATACGCCGGTCGGCAATGTGCCGATCGGCTCCAACCGCTATGCATGGGTGGATATCGGCTTCGAGATCGGGTCCGACGGGCGGACGCGCGATGCACAGGTTCTGCGCGGTCGGATGAATGCGGAGCGCACGACCGCGATCACCCGGCACATCGCCAGCCGCCGCTATTCCCCCTTCACCCCCGAGACGGGCGCGACCGGCACCTATCGCGTCGAGCGTTATTCGCTGCGGAGCCCGCGCGGTGTGCCGCCCAACTCGAATGTGGTGCAGCGCGTGGGGGCGCAGCAGTTGGAGATGATGGACATCACGCGCTCTTATCTGGCCCCGCCCGACGCTTGACGCGGGCGGGCCCCGATCACTACCGCGCCGGTGTTTCCAGCGGGGCCATGCCCTTCATGCTCGCGGCGGTCGCTTCCGCGGCGCGCAGCACGCGCATGATATTGCGGCTGGAAATCTTCTCCAGATCGGCCTGGGAATAGCCGCGCCGCGCCAGTTCGGTGAACAGCGCGGGATAGCCGGTCACATCCTCCGCGCCTACCGGGCCGTTGGGAATGCCATCGTAATCGCCGCCTACGCCGATGCTGTCGATGCCGGCTATCTTGCGGACATGATCGATGTGATCGGCCCAGTCTGCGACGGTCGCCACCGGCGCGGGATTGGCCGCGCGCCATGCCTCGGCGAGCTTGGCCGCGGCCTCAGGGTCGCCGGGGTTGAGCGACTTGAGCCGCGCCTGCTCGCCGGCATTGGCGGCGTTCCACTGGCGCAGCTTCTCGCTGATGAACAACGGATAGGCGACGGTCATCACCACGCCGCCATTGGCCGGTAAGCGCGTCAGCACGCTATCGGGCACATTGCGGGCATGGGCGGCCACGGCGCGGGCGCCCGAATGGCTGAAGATCACCGGCGCCTTCGCCTCGTCCAGCGCGTCCATCATCGTGGCCTCGCTCACATGGCTGAGATCGACCAGCATCCCCATCCGGTTCATCTCGCGCACGACCTGGCGGCCGAATTCGGTGAGGCCGTCATGCTGGGGGGCATCGGATGCGGCATCCACCCAGCTCAGCGTCTTGTTGTGCGTGAGGGTGAGGTAGCGGACGCCCAGATCATAGGTCTGGCGCAGCACCGCCAGGCTCTCGCCAATGGAGTTGCCGCCTTCCATGCCCAGCATCGACGCGATCCGGCCCTGCCTCATCGCGGCGGCGGCCTCGTCGGCCGTGGTGACGAAGGCCAGTTCGCGCGGGTGGCGCGCCATCAGCCGCTTCATCACGTCGATCTGTTCCAGCACCGCTACCACCGCCTGAGGCTCTGGCAGGGCGGCGGAAACATAGACCGACCAGAACTGCGCGCCCACCCGCCCCTTGCGGAGCCGCGGCAGATCGGTGTGCATTCCCAGATCGTCACGATCCACGGCGGGCGACTTGTGGGTGTCGTTGAAATCGAAGTCGGCGATGACATTGCCATAGCCCTCGCGCAGCGCATGGGGCACGTCGTTGTGCCCGTCGAACACGGGCGCGGCCCGCAGCGCGGCTTGCGCCACCTGCTCCGGCGTGCGGGCCTGCGCCGCGAGCGCACCGGGGGCGAGGAGCAGCGCAAGCGCGCAGATGATACGGGCGATCGGGTGTGTCATCGCGTGAGTCTCCTCGCTAGGATAGGAAGAATTCGGCTCCGGGCCCCGCACCCGAGGCGCAAGAATCGATTCAACTCCACCTAACCTTTTGGGTTATTCATGTCAAGTGAAAAGTGGTCTTGGGGTGCATTTGCCGAACCGCGTGAACCGATTGCGTGGCGGGCATGAGCTTGCGGGCGCCGCTTCGCTGGCTGCTTGCCGCGCTCTATCTCGCGGCGGGGTGGTTCCACCTGGCGCGACCGGGCCCGTTCCTGACCATAATGCCCGGATGGGTGCCCCTTCCGGGCGCGGTGGTGCTGTGGACCGGCATTGCCGAGGCCGCGGGTGCGCTGGCGCTCGTGCAGCCGTGGTTTCCAGCGCTGCGCCGCGCGGGAGCAATCGGGCTGGCGCTTTATGCAATCGCCGTGTTTCCCGCCAATATCAATCACTTCGCCCTCGACATGGCGCGCACTGAGGCGGGCCTTGGGGGCGGCCTCCCCCTCGCCTACCACATTCCCCGGATGCTGCTGCAGCCGGTGCTGGTGTGGCTGGCGCTGTGGGCCGGCGGCGTCACGAACTGGCCGTTTGCCCGCCGCCGGCCCTGATCAACTCGCGTTGCGCGATCAGCTCATGTGCTTGGAGACGGCACCCGTCATCTTGAACATCGAGATCTGATCCTTGCCGATCACCGCGCCCAGCTTGGCGTCGGGATTGATCATGCGCTTGTCCTTGCTGTCCTGAAGGTTGTTGGCCTTGATGTGATCCCACACCTTGGACGTCACCTGGGCGCGGGTCAGCGGACCCTTGCCGCAAACCGCCTCGAGCTCGGGCGATAGGGTAACCGGCTTCTGCAGCGCATTGTTCTTGCCAGCCATGATCTTGTTCCTTTCTGTCAGGCCTTCTTCACCAAATATCCGTTGAGCGGTTACGGGTGCCAAGGCCCCCATACCGCCCACCATCGCAGCTTGCCCGCGGCAGGGGCACCTCGCCAAGCGAAAACGCCCCGGACGGAGGGGTTATCCGCAGTCCAGCGCAGTTTTGCCCTCGATTCGCCGGAATTTTCGGGCAAAATGGCCCGCCAGACCGGCCCCACGCCGGCGGCGGAGATCCAAAAGCGCCGCGCTGGCTCCCTCGCGGCGGGATAAAGGGACGCGCTAATGCTCATGGGTCGCACCATTCTGTCATCGATTCTGGCCCTCTCGCTCGTCGCCTGCGGCGGTGGCGGAGGTTCAAGCTCCAGCGGCGGAACCTCGGGCGGTGGGGGTGGCGGCACCGGAGGCGGCACCACCGGCGGAACGTGCAGTTACAGCTCGCGCGCGCAATTCGTCCTCGACACCATGAACGAATGGTATCTCTTCCCCGAACTCCTGAGCACCACGGCCAATCCATCCAGCTTCACCAGCATCCAGGACTATATCGACTCGCTGGTGGCCCCCGCGCGCGCACAATCGCGCGACCGCTATTTCAGCTACATCACCTCGATCGCGGAAGAGAACGCGCTGATTGCGAGCGGTTCCAACGCCGGCTTCGGCATCCGCCTTTCATACGACACCACCGCCAACCGGGTCTATGTACTGGAAGCCTTCGAGAATGCGCCCGGCTTCCTGGCCGGGATGGACCGCGGGACCGAACTTCTGTCGATCGAGGGGCGTACCGTCGCCGCGATCATGGCCTCGGGCGGAGCGCGCGCGGTGTCCGATGCGCTGGGCCCCACCGATCCCGGCGTCGCGCGCACCCTGTTGTTCCGCACGGTCGAGGGCGTGGAACGCTCCGCGCGGGTCACCAAGGCCGAATTCTCGCTCGATCCCATTTCCGACCGCTACGGCGTGCGCATACTCAACGACGGCACCGGCCAGGTGGGCTATATCAACCTGCGGACATTCATCGTCCAGGACGCGGGTCCGCAGCTGCGCGCCGCCTTCCAGCAATTCAGGGCCGCCGGCATCAACCGGGTGATCCTGGACTTCCGCTACAATGGCGGCGGGCTCGTCTCGGTTGCGAAGCTGCTGGGCGATCTGCTGGCGGCGGACAAGACCGGTCAGGTCTTCGCCCGCACGGTGCTGCGCGCGTCCAAATCCTCCGAGAACAAGACCGATGTCTTCGCCGCCCAGCCGGAAGCCATCGCCGCCACCAGGATCGCGGTAATCGGGCGCGAAGGCACCGCCTCGGCCAGCGAGCTGGTGGCCAATGCCTTCATCCCCTATCTCGGCACCAATCTGGCACTGGTTGGCGCCAACACCTATGGCAAGCCGGTGGGGCAGTTCGCTTTCGACCGCGCAGCTTGCGACGACCGGCTGCGCGCCGTGGCCTTCCGCACCGTGAACCGCGACGGCGGCGGGGATTACTACACGGGCCTTGCATCGGTGATGCCGCGCACCTGTGCCGCCGCCGACGGCCAGTCCAGGCCGCTTGGCGATCCGGAGGAGGCCTCGATCAAGGTGGCGCTGGACTTCCTTGCCGGGCGCTCCTGCACCCCGCTCGCGGGCACCGGCGCGGGGATCAGCGCGCAGGGCGGGGTCGAGCGTATGCAGCTGCTCCGGCCAAGCCAGCCCAACGCGGCGCAGCGCGACAATCCCGGACTGTTCTAGCGCCGGACCGATCTGGGCGGGTTCCGCACGGGGTTCGTCAAAGTCGGACGGCGACGGAACGGTCGGGCCCACACCCCTCGGATCCGCTCAGGGCGCGGTTTCCTGGCTGTAGGGCTGGCGCTCGGTCCAGGCGCAGCCGTTGCGCTGCTCCGCGCCGATCCTGAGCGTCGCGGTGAAGGGGAACACGCGGTCGCTCATCCCGTCGGAGCATTGCCCGGGCGTCACGGTCAGATCGAGTGGCTGGCCCGCCAGCTTTCCGGTAAATCCCAAGCCGTTGTTGCCGGCGAAGCGGTCGACCGCGATGGTTTCCCCGTCCTGGTTCTCCGGTGTCGCATAGGTCAGCCGCCCGCCTGCGACCTTGCCGTTCCAGAACGGCTCGGTCCCGGCGAAGGATATGGCCTCGTCAGGGCCGATGCCGGCGATCCCGGCCACGGCCGATCCATCGGCGATGGTGGCCACAGCCGAGGGCGCGGCCTGATCGGCGGCGGGCCTACAGGCCGCGAGGGCCGGCAGCGCGAGTGCGGCGGCGGCCAGGAAAAGGCGGGGCGAGGTCATGCCCCGATCTGCTGGCCGGTCACGCGGCCTGTCAAACCAGTTCCCTGTGCCGGCTGAAAATCCGCGCCAGAAAGCCCCGGCGCTGCGGTCGACCGATATCCCCCCGGGCGCGTTCCCCTTCGCCAAGCGCGCGGCGGCGGAGAGCCTGGACGCTGGGAGGCGCGATGTCCTCCGCCGTGGGCGCCCGGCGCTGGATGAAGCTGTCCCCGAAGCTGTCCGCAATCACCGAGGTGCCATCGCACGTCACCAGCGTCAACGCCGGGCGCATGGCGCCGCGCGCCGTGCTGTGGACGGCCACGACCTCGGGCCGCATCTCGACCATCCCGGCGATCGCCGGAATACCGCGAGGAAGCCCGCGCACGGAGCATTCGGTCGCAACCGCCTGATGCCAGCGCAGCGCGCGCCACCAGCAGCCCAGGACGAACTCCACATAGCGCAGCGGCGCCGGTTCCCCGGTCGCGTCGCGGAAGAAGTGGCGCTGCTTGTGGTGGAGCAGCAGCGTGTTCAGCGTATCGAGCCCTTCGATGTCCATGTGGACCTCGACATCTTCCTCCCGGCCCGACCAGCCCGGCTCGTGCGAGCGACATTCCGCGAGAAGGCGCCGGGGCGTAGCGCCGGAGAAGCCGAACGCCTCGTCGGTGTAGAGCCCCAGCCGCACATGCGGGCTGTGAACGGCACCCTTCGCGAAATCGCGATCCGCATCGTTGGCGATAGCAATCGTGACGCCGGTGACCGGCGGCCCCTCGTGCAGCGCGATCGCCTCGCCAAGCTCCTCCCACCCCGACAGCACCACCGCCTCGCGCGGCAGCTCGAGGCAGGTCCAGGCCAGCTCGGTATCGAGGGCCGACAGCGCTTCGGCCAGCATGGTCTCCGCCTCGTCGAATTCTCCGTCCGCGAACAGCGCGTTCATTTGCTGCGTCCACGCCACCTCGCCCTCGGCGATAGCGAAGACAGTGCGCAACTCGTGCATTCGTTGTCCCCTCGTAGCCCCGCGACCGCGATTCGTGCATCGCCGGGAAGTTCCTCATCGTGGCGTTAACCTGCGCCGTGAACCTTTAGGGCTGGCTTACGCGGCGCGGTTGCCGGCGCGTTGCGCCGCTTCGTTAAGGACGGGTGAATTCCGCCGGAACACCCCCGGGCAGCGCAGCGTTACCGGGTTACGAGAATCGAGACCGAGGTTGCCCGCATGGCCAAGTTCACCGTCATCGCGATCGCCGTCGTGGCCGGGGGGATGGTTGCCGGAATGGCGGGCGACGCCGTTGGATCGGCACCCATGCTGCCCCGCTCAACCATCGCCCAGTTCTATCAGCAGCATGATGGCGCGCCGCCGGTTCCGAACGGCAAGGTGCCTCCACCCGACCAGTATCCGCTGGTCACCCCGGGCGGCACCATCCCGGTTGGCGGGCTCGCGCTGCGCGGCCTCTACAGCCAGGCGCGCTACCTGATGGCAGCGCAGCTGCCGGACAATGGGCCGGGCGGAATCCCGGTCACGGCGTCGATGGTGGAACCCGCCCCCCGGTCGGCCGGCGATGACCCCGCCATCGCCGAGCAGGAGCCGAGTCCTCCCTCCCCGGTATCGGTACCGGAAGGTGGCGGGAGCGCCAGGACGATCGACGTGGCGGCGGCTCTGGCGATGCGCTAGAGTTGTGCTCGCCAGGAGCGGAAGCGAAGGGGGAGCGGGCGATGGACATCATGGCGATTCTGGGCGTGGCGGGAAGCGTCAGCCTGCTGGCGGGATGGCGGCTCTACCTCAGCATATTCTCGACCGGGCTGGCGATGAGGATCGGCGCCATTCCCTTGCCCGAACATCTCAAGGCGCTGGAGATCCTCGCCGATCCCTGGGTGATGGGCATCGCCGCGGTCGCCGCGGTGATCGAGTTCTTCGCCGACAAGGTGATGTGGCTCGATTCGATCTGGGACGCCGTCCACACCCTCATCCGCCCCATCGGCGGCGCGCTGCTGGCGCTGGCGATCATCGACCCAGCGGACCCGGCCACGCAGGTGATCGCCTTTCTGCTGGGCGGCGGCGCGAGCCTGGCGGCCCATGCGGGCAAGGCCGGCGCGCGCGCGGTGGTCAACGCCAGCCCCGAGCCGGTGAGCAATGTCGCGGTTTCGACCGCGGAGGATGTGGTCACTGCGGGCCTGCTCTATACCGCCTATGAATACCCCGCCATCGCAGGGGGAGTCGCCCTGATGCTGCTGGTGCTGGTGACGGTGCTGCTGTTGGCGGCACGGCGAGTGCTGCGCAAGCTGTTCACCCGGCGCGCGCCCGACACCGCGACCGCCGGGCAGGCCCCGATCGAAACCACCCTGCCCGGACCGGGCGGCTGACCGTCAGACGTTGGCGGCCATCCATTCCTCGACCACCGGGGCGATCTTCTCGCGCCAGCGGCTGCCGTTGAAGATTCCGTAGTGCCCCGCCCCCTCGGCGAGGAGATAGCGCTTCCTGCGCTTGGCCAGGCCGGTCGCCAGTTCCAGCGCGGCCTTGGTCTGGCCGATGCCCGAGATGTCATCGCGCTCGCCCTCGATGGCCAGCAACGCCGTCCCGGTGATCTTGCCCAGGTCCACAAGCTCGCCCCGGTGCAGGAACGTGCCGTTCGGCAGCGAATGCTTCTGGAAAACTTCCTCCACGGTCTGGAGGTAGAATTCCGCGGTCATGTCGCAGACGCTGCGATATTCCTCGTAGAAGTCCTTGGTCGCGCGCGCGCCCTCCTGATCGCCGGTGGTGAGGTGCTTGAACATCTCCCAATGGCTCATCAGGTGGCTGCCCAGGTTCATGCTCATGAAGCCGGCGAGCTGGAGGAAGCCGGGATAGACCCGCCGCCCCGCCCCGCGATATTGCAGCGGCACGGTGGCGATCACGTTCTGGCGGAACCATTCGATCGGCCGCTCCATCGCAAGGTCGTTGACCGTGGTGGGGGACCGCCGGGTGTCGATCGGGCCGCCCATCATCGTCAGCGTGCGCGGCGCGGCGGGCGATTTGCGCGCGTTCAGGATGGCGGTGGCGGCGAACACCGGCACCGATGGCTGGCACACCGCCATCGCATGGACGCCGCGTGCCTCGTCCTGCGCGGCGATATGTTCCAGGAAGCCGATGACATAGTCGATGTAGTCGTCGAGATCGAACCGCCCTTCGGACAGCGGCACGGTCCGCGCGTCGGCCCAATCGGTGATATAGACCTCGCAGCGCTCCGCCATGCGTGCCACCGTCCCGCGCAACAGGGTCGCGTAGTGACCGCTCATCGGAGCCACGATCAGCACCCGCGGCGCATCCTTGGCCAGCCCCGGGTGATCGAAGCGCCGCAGATCGCCGAACGCCTTGTTGACCACGATCGCCTCGGTCACCGGATAGCTCTTGCCATCCACGGTCACCGTTTCGATGCCGAACTCGGGCTTGCCGCGCGGGGCGGTGGCGTGGGCGAACACTTCCAGCGCGCTCGCCGCCACGGGGCCGAGGCCGAGATAGCCGCCCATGGCATTCATCGGCAGCGCCGGGTTGGACAGCATCTCGGCGCCGATCGATGCCCAGGCACTGGCTGCGTTGAGCCAGCTACGCTGAAGCTCGTAGGTGTTGTAAAGCAACGGCAAACCCCCTGCGACGCCCGCGTGGCAGGCGGCGATCATGCATGAATGTGGAGCCTTGTGGCGATTTGTGCAATGCACAATCCCTCGCGGGCACCTCGCGGGTGGTGGATTCTTGCGCGCCGCCATCTTAGGGCGGGGTCATGGACGGGCCCGATAACGCTGATTCCCGCGCCGCCAAGGCCGCAGACCCCGCCAACGCCGCATCCGAGAGGGATGCGGAAGCGGCGGCATCGCGCAAGGCCCGATCGCTGCGGCCCCTGCTCATGGTCTGGCGCACTGCGCTGCGCTATCCCGGCCACCTCGTCGCCGCTCTGGCCGCGCTGCTGGTGACGGCCTCGGCAACGCTGGCCATCCCCGCCGGCTTCAAGCTGGTGATCGACAGGGGCTTCGCATCCGGGAGCGATCCGGAAGAAATCGCCCGCTGGTTCCGCTATCTGCTGCTGATCGTGGCGGTGCTGGCGGTGGGCACCGCCTTCCGATTTTTCTTCGTGAGCTGGCTGGGAGAGCGCGTGGTCGCGGACGTCCGCCTCGCCGTCCAGCGCAACCTGCTCCGCCTCGCCCCCGCCTTCTACGAGGAGAACAGTCCCAAGGAGATCGCCAGTCGGATGACCAGCGACACCGCCCTGATCGAACAGGTGGTGGGCACCACGGTCTCTGTCGCGCTGCGAAATCTCCTCATGGGGATCGGCGGCATCGCCTATCTTTTCGTGCTCGCGCCGCAGCTTACCATCGGGCTGGTGCTGGTGATCCCGCTAGTGGTGATCCCGCTCGTGGTGTTCGGACGCAAGGTCCGCACCATCTCTCGCGACAGCCAGGACCGGGTGGCGGATATCGGCGCGATGGTGACCGAGGTGCTGTCGGCGATGAAGATCGTCCAGGGCTTCAACCAGGAGCCGCGCGAGGCCGAGCGCTTCGGTGCCGCCGTCGAGCGCAGTTTCCAGACCGCCCGGCGGCGCATCATGATCCGCTCGGTGATGACAGCGGCGGTGATCTTCCTGGTCTTCGGCGCGATCACGCTGCTGATGTGGCGCGGCGCGGTGGGGGTCAGCACCGGCTCGATCAGCGGCGGCACCATCGCCGCCTTCGTCATCACCGGCGGCCTGGTGGCGGGCGCTTTCGGGGCGCTGGCCGAAGTCTATGGCGATCTGTTGCGCGGGGCCGGCGCCGCGAGCCGCCTCAGCGAACTGCTGGAGGAAGCACCGGCGATCGCCCCGCCCGCGCGGCCCCAGCCGCTGCCCAGCCCGCCGCGCGGCAGCCTGTCGTTCCGCAACGTCTCGTTCCGCTATCCCACCCGGCCCGAGGTCGCCGCGCTCAGGGATTTCACCCTCGAGGTGGAACCGGGCGAGACGGTGGCCATCGTCGGCCCCTCTGGCGCGGGCAAGTCCACGATCTTCCAGCTCGCCGAACGCTTCTACGATCCGCAGGCCGGCACCATCCGGCTTGACGGCATCCCCCTCACCTCCGCCGATCCCGCGGACATCCGCGCCCGGATCGCGCTGGTGCCTCAGGACGGCGTGCTGTTCAGCGCCAATGCGCGCGACAATCTGCGCTACGGCAACTGGGACGCCACCGACGATGCCATCTGGGATGCCGCCCGGATCGCCAATGCGGCCGATTTTCTCGCCGCGCTGCCGCAGGGTCTCGACACCTTCCTGGGCGAGAACGGCGCGCGGCTGTCCGGCGGGCAGCAGCAACGGCTGGCAATCGCCCGCGCCCTTCTGCGCGACACGCCGATCCTGCTCCTCGACGAGGCCACCAGCGCGCTGGACGCCGAGAGCGAGCGGCTGGTGCAGGACGCGCTCGAACGGTTGATGGCGGACCGCACGACGCTGGTCATCGCGCACCGCCTGGCCACCGTGCGCGCCGCCGACCGGATCGTGGTGATGGATGGCGGCCGGATCGTGGAGCAGGGCACCCATGCCACACTCACCCGCGCCGGCGGGCTCTACGCGCGGCTGGCCCGGCTCCAGTTCGGGACCGAGCCCGCCTGATCGACCAACGGCGCTCCTGTCTCTGCCAACTGCACGCCGGGACAGCCCGCGCTCGCGGCGCGGGTGTAAGGCGGCGCCCGTCCAATCTTCTGCTTCGGGAACCCTTGCGATGAACCGTTTCGCCGCCACCCTGCTCGCCGCAGCGGCGCTCACCCCCCTGATGCCGCTCGCCGCGCAGAGCGCCCCGCCGGCCCCCGCTCCGGCCCGGGCCCCGGCCCCCTCGCCGGCCACGCAGGGCGAATATCGCCTGCCCGAATTCGGCGGCTGGGGCGTCAACCCGGCGGACATCGACCGTTCGGTAAAGCCGGGTGACGATTTCTTCGCCTATGTGAACGGCAAGTGGGAAGCGCAGGAGGTGATTCCCCCGGCCTATGCCTACAGCGGGGTCGCGCTCGGCCTGCGGCTGGGCTCGGAACGGGCGGTGCGCGACATCGTGCGCGACATGGCCACCGCTCCCCAGCCCCAGGGCAGTCTCGAGTGGCGCATCGGCCAGGCTTACAACACCTTCCTGGACACCGCCGCCATCAACGCCGCCGGCATGGCGCCCGCCAAGCCTTTCCTCGACCGTATCGCCGGCGTGAAGACGCGGGCCGATCTCGCGCGCATGTTCGCCGCCACGGGATACCCTTCGCCGATCGGAATGTATGTCTCGATCGACAGCCAGAACCCCGATCGCAACGTCGTCTATGCCTTCTCCGGCGGCATGGGCCTGCCCGACCGTGATTACTACCTGGTCGACAACGACAAGAACCTCGGCATCCGCGCCAAGTATAAGGAATATATCGCCTTTCTTTTGAAGCAGGCGGGCTATGCCGATCCTGCCGCCGCGGCCGAGCGAGTCTATGGGCTGGAGAAGCAGTTCGCACAGCTCGCCTGGGACCGGGCGCTGTCGCGCAACCCGACGCTCACCACCAATCGCGTCACCCCCGCCGCGCTCAAGGCGATGGCCGGCGGTTTTCCCGTCGATCTGATGCTCGCCGACCTCAAGATTGACGGACAGCCCGATTTCATCGTGGCGCAGATTCCTCCCGACGACGAAACGGTCGCCAAGGCTGGCCTCACCGCCGAGCAGCGCGCCAAGCTGGGCGGCGGAATGCCCGCGCTCCTGGCGCTGATGAACACCGCGCCGATCGAGGATATCAAGGCCTGGACGGTGGTGCGCTTCCTGAGCGCCAACGCCGCCGTCCTGCCAAGCGCGATCGACGATGCCAGCTTCGCCTTCTACGGCACCTTCCTCCAGGGCCGGCCGCAGCAGCGCGAGCGCTGGCAGCGCGGGCTCGATTTCGTCCAGGGTGCGATGGGCGAGGCCATCGGCAAGCTCTATGTGGAGCGCCATTTCCCCGCTTCCAGCAAGGTGGCGATGGAGGAGCTAGTCGGAAACCTGCGCCTGGCGCTGGCGGAAAACCTCAAGACCCTGCCGTGGATGACGCCGGAAACCCGTGTCGCGGCCCAGCGCAAGCTCGACGGTTTCCGCGTCAAGATCGGCTATCCCGTCAAGTTCGAAACCTATGACGGGCTCAGCGTGGTCCCGGGCCAGGCGCTCGCGACCTCCGTGGCGGTCAGCGACTGGGGATGGAAGGACCAGCTCAAGGATCTGGCCGAGCCGGTCGACAAGACCAAGTGGCTGATGACCCCGCAGACGGTGAACGCCTATTACATGCCGCCGGCCAACGAGATCGTGTTTCCCGCCGCCTATCTCCAGCCGCCCTATTTCAACCCCCGCGCGGATGCGGCGGTGAACTATGGCGCGATTGGCGCCACCATCGGTCACGAGATCGGCCACGGCTTCGATGACCAGGGCAGCAAATACGGGCCCACCGGCGCGCTGGAGAACTGGTGGACGGATACCGACCGCCGCACCTTCGACGCGCTGGGCGCGAAGCTGATCGCCCAATACGACAAGGAATGCCCCTATGACGAGGGCAAGACCTGCCACAACGGCAAGCTGACGCTGGGTGAGAACATAGGCGACCTGGGCGGGCTGTCGATGGCCTACCAGGCTTATAAGCTCTCGCTGAAGGGCAAGCTGGGCCCGGTGATCGACGGCCTGACCGGCGACCAGCGCTTCTTCCTCAGCTATGCACAGGCGTGGCGTTGGAAATATCGCGAGGCTTTCGGGCGCCAGCTCCTGCTGACCGACACCCATTCGCTGGCCGAGGCGCGCGTCAACGCCGTGCTGCGCAATTTCGAACCGTGGTATGCCGCCTTCGACGTGAAGCCGGGCGACAAGCTCTATCTTCCGCCGGAGCAGCGCGTCCGCATCTGGTGATTGCCAGAGCGCTGGGCGGGTAAGGGGCGCCGGGCCGGCTTGACTCGGCGCCCTCTCCCGTCTTGGGGGCGGGCATGACCGATATGCTCGCCGCGCTGCTCCTCGGCATCCTCGAGGGCCTCACCGAGTTCATCCCTGTGTCCTCGACCGGGCACCTGATCCTGGGACAGGCGCTGTTCGGCTACGATCCGGCGCAGTGGAGCCAGTTCAACATCGTGATCCAGCTCGGCGCGATCTGCGCGGTGCTGGTCACCTATCGCGGGCTGTTCTGGGAGATGGGCACCGGCCTGCTGCGGCGCGAGGCCGAGGCGCTGCGCTTCACACGCAACATCCTGATCGGCTTCCTGCCCGCGGCCGCCATCGGCCTGATCGCCAAGGACGCGATCGAGGTGATGCTGACCAGCCCGATGGTGGTGGCGGTGGCGCTGGTGGTGGGCGGCATCGCCATGCTGGTGCTCGAACGCACGGTGAGGCCCGGCCCCGACACAGGCGTGGCGAACATGCCGGCGAAGACCGCGATCGCGATCGGTTTCTTCCAGTGCCTAGCGATGATCCCGGGCACGAGCCGCTCGGGCGCCAGCATTCTGGGCGCGCTGGCGATGGGGGTGGGCCGCAAGACGGCGGCGGAGTTCTCCTTTTTCCTCGCCGTGCCCACGATGCTCGGCGCGGCCACGGTCAAGATTCTTGACGATCCGGCCCTGCTGGCGGGCGAGGCGGCGATCGGCTGGGCGGAAATAGCGACGGGGTTCCTCGCCGCCTTCGTGGTGGCGATGATCGTCATCCGCGCCTTTGTGGCCTATGTCAGCCGGCACGGCTTCGCACCCTTTGCATGGTATCGCATCGTGATCGGCTCGGCCGCGCTTCTCTGGATGACGGCCGCCTGACGGCGCCAAGATTTCGCCGCATTTTAGGAACCAATGCGGGCACGAGTGCTTTCTGCCCCATGAACCGCAGCTAATTGCAGCCGCTTGGCAGGCCAGATCGCACTCATGGGACTTCTGATCGTTTCCGTCGTCGGCTCCATCCTTGGATGGCTCGCGGCCATCGTGTTGGATCGCGACCTGCGCGGCGGGACGGCGGTCTGCGCAGGTGCCGGCGTGGTAGGAGCGATTGCCGGTGCCCTGCTGGTGGGCGGGGTGCCGCTGTTGCTCGGCGTAAGCGCTGCCCAATTGCTCTGGAGCGTGCTCGGCGGCCTGTTCGCCATCGTCGCAACCAATGCTGCGCTCGCGCAGTTGAATGGCCGCAAGACTTAAACTGTTCAACAACCCGGCGGACTCGCGGGACAACCGCAACCGTCATTTACGACTAGGGGAAATGCCATGAAGACGATTATCAAAACCTCGATGCTGGCCGCCGCGCTCAGCTTTGGCCTCGCCGCCTGCGACGGCCCAAAGGAAAACGCGATGGAGGATGCCGGCGAGGCCCAGGCCGAAGCCGTCAACGCCCAGGCCGAGGCTTCGGAAGCCGCCGGCACCATGACCGATGCGCAGTCCGATGCCGCCACGAAGATGGCCGAAGACAAGGCCGACACGATGGAGAAGCAGGGCGAGGCGGCCGACAAGGCCGACGACCATGCCACCGCCGGCGCGACGCCCAGCGCGACCTGATTGCGCACTGGCGCAAGACGAAACGGCCCCGGAGCGATCCGGGGCCGTTTTTCCTTGGGCGCTTGGTGCCCGTAAGGGAAAGGATCAGGTCGGCACGGCCGCGCTGCCGCGCCCGCCGCGCAGGAGATATTCCTGCGTCCCGCGGTTGAGCACATCGTCAATGTCGATCACCGCGCTGTTGGCATAGGTGAAGCCGGGCGGCAGGCTGCGATAGAGCCGCTCGAAATCGCGCTCCACCGTCTGATGATAGAGATCGGCGAAACTCTCGATCACGAAATAGGTCGGCTGCAGATCGTCGATCACGTAATCGGTGCGCATCACCCGGTCGACATTGAGCATGATGCGGTTCGGGCTGCTCGCCTCGATCGCATAGGTCGCCTCGGTCGGGCCGGACAGGATGCCCGCGCCATAGGCCTTGATCCCGTCCGCCTCCTGGATCAGCCCGAATTCGACGGTGTACCAGTAGAGTGCGCCAAGCGCCTTGAGCCGGTTGAAGCGCATCGCCTTCCATCCGGCGCGGCCGTATTCCTGCATGTAATCGGCATAGACCGGGTCGGTCAGCATGGGAACGTGGCCGAACACGTCATGGAAGACGTCGGGTTCCTGGATATAGTCGAAGGTCTCGCGCGTGCGGATGAAATTGCCCGCCGGGAAGCGCCGGTTGGCGAGGTGCCAGAAGAACACGTGATCGGGGATCAGCATCGGGACCGGCACCACGCTCCACCCGGTGAGATGGCCGAGATCCTCGCTGAGCCGCCCGAATTCGGGCACCCCCCCGCGATTCAGGCTGAGCTTCTGCAACCCCGCCATGAACGCGCTCGCCGCGCGGCCGGGCAGCACATCCATCTGGCGTTCGAGCAGATCGTTCCAGATCGCGTGCTCCTCGCTCGAATAGGCGGTCTGCCGCGGCTCCAGCCAGTCATCGCCGACATGGGCAGGGCGCTTCAGCGGGGCGGTGAAGACGTCCCCCGTCATTGCCGGCAGGCGCGTGAAATCGACATCCGGATCGGCGCGTGCGAAGGCTGGGGCTGGCGTGGGCATGAGCGACCGAATAGCACTCCCAGGCAGGGGACACAAACGAGAGGCTCCAAGATGAAGCGCAAGCAGTACGAGGAAGCGCTCGATCCGATGCAGGAGGAACTGGTCGCGATGGCGCGCTGGGCCGCGGCGACCCGCCAGCGGATCGTGGTGCTGTTCGAAGGACGCGACACAGCCGGCAAGGGGGGCGCCATTGCCGCTATCCAGGGTCGGCTGAACCCGCGCCAGTGCCGCGTGGTGGCGCTGTCCTCGCCGAGCGAGACGGAGCGCAGCCAGTGGTACTTCCAGCGCTACGTCCCGCATCTGCCCGCCGCGGGCGAGATCGTGCTGTTCGATCGAAGCTGGTACAACCGCGCCGGGGTGGAGCGGGTCATGGGCTTTGCCGACGAGTCGCAGGTCGCCGCCTTTCTCGCGCAGGCGCCGGCATTCGAGAAGATGCTGACCGACGACGGGATCGTGCTGTTCAAATACTGGCTCGCCGCCGATCAGGCGCGGCAGGAGGAGCGGCTGCGCGAACGCTACGACGATCCGCTCAAGCGCTGGAAGCTGTCGCCCGTGGACCTCGCGGCGCGGGCACTTTACGACGACTACACCGCAGCGCGCGAGGCGATGCTCGCGGCCACGCACAGCGCATGGGCGCCCTGGACGGTGGTCGATTTCAACGACCAGCGTCGCGGCCGGCTGACACTGGTGCGCGACCTGCTCGACCGCCTGCCCGACACCGCCGTCGAGCCGCCGGAGCTCGATTTCCCGGCGCTCAAGGGCAAGCCGAAGAAGGAGCGGTTCGGCGTGGTGAAGCCACTGGCTCCCTTCGATGGCTGACACATCGCGCTGAAGCCGGGCTGCCGTTCGGCGGCGATTGATCGGGCCGGTCCCGCGAACGTCGGCCGGTCGATGCCGACGACCCGCGCGTCCGTCACGCCGCCCGCTCGAACACCGCCGCCATGCCCTGCCCGCCGGCGATACACATGGTCTCCAGCCCGTAGCGCACCTGCCGCCGATGCATCTCATGCGCCATGTCGGCGAGGATGCGGATGCCGGTCGCGCCGATGGGATGGCCCAGGCTGATGCCCGAGCCGTTGACGTTGAGGATGTCACGGCGGCTGTCGTCCGCGCTCCAGCCCCAGCCCCTGAGCACCGCCAGCACCTGCGGGGCGAAGGCTTCGTTGAGCTCGACCAGCCCGATATCGTCCCAGTCCAGCCCCGTCCGCAGGAACAGCCGGTCCACCGCGGGCACGGGGCCGATGCCCATGCGGCTCGGCTCGCAACCCGCCGCGCTCCAGCCGGTGAACCACAGCATCGGCTCCAGCCCCAGCTCGGCGAGCCTGTCCTCGGCCACCACCAGGCAGGCGGCGGCGGCATCGCTCTGCTGGCTGGCATTGCCGGCGGTCACCACGCCGCCCTCCAGCGGCCTCAGCGCCCCGAGGCTCTCCATTCCGGCGTCGGCGCGAAAACCCTCGTCCCGTGCGACCACAAGCGGTTGCCCCCGCTTCTGCGGTATCTCGACCGGCACCAGTTGGGCATCGAACCGCCTCTCGTCCCACGCTTGCGCGGCGTTCCGATGCGAGCGGACGGCGAGGGCGTCGGATTCTTCGCGCGTGATGCCGTAATCCATCGCCAGGTTCTCGGCGGTCTCGATCATGCCGGTAATCACGCCGAAGCGCTCCTCCGGCTGGCTCATCGCCCGGCCCCGGCTGAGCCGGTCCCACAGCACCATATCTCCCATCCGCGCGCCGTGCCTGGCGTGGGTGGTGTAGTGCTCGACGTTGCTCATGCTCTCGACACCGCCGGCGAGCACGCAGTCGGCGACGCCGGTCTGGACCATCATGGCGGCGGTCGCCACGGCCTGGAGACCGGAGCCGCAGCGCCGGTCGAGCTGGAAGCCGGGCGTCTCGATCGGCATTCCCGCCGCCAGCCAGCTCCAGCGGCCGATGGCGGGCGCCTCGCCGCTGCCATAGCCCTGGCTGAACACCACATCGTCCACGCGCGAAGGATCGATGCCGCTGCGTTCGACCAGTGCCTTGATGATGATCGCACCGAGAGGGCCGGCCTCGAGTGGCGCGAGCGCGCCGAGAAAGCGCCCGACCGGCGTGCGCAGCGGAGAACAGATGGCGACTCGGCGCGAACCCGATTCGTTCATGTCTGGTGCCTCCAACCTGAAGACATGGACCGCCTGTTACACGGTCCAGGGAAAGAAAAGCGGGCACCGCGCGGGGGGCCGAAATCCGCGCGCGAGGGGTGGAAGATGCAGGTCATCCCCCGGACATGGCACAGCGGCGGGGGTGTAGGAAAAGGGTTTGTGCGCCGCGATCCGGCCCGATCGCGGCAAGCGGGCCGGATGGGCGGGTGGATCAGATGCCCGCCGCTACGAAGGCGCGCAGGGTGTGCTTGGCGATCTGGAGCTGGAGGATCTGCGTGGTGCCCTCGTAGATCCGGTAGATGCGGGCGTCGCGGAAGAAGCGCTCCGCGTCATATTCGGCGAGATAGCCCGCACCGCCGTAGATCTGCACCACACGGTCCACCACGCGGCCGCACATCTCGGAGGCGAAGACCTTGAAGGCGGCGGCCTTGACGAGGATGTCCTCCCCCCGGTCGGCGCGCGCGGTGACATCCGCCATCATGCATTCCGCAGCGTAGATCTCGGTCTCGCTGTCCGCCAGCATGGCCTGGATGAGCTGGAAGTTTCCGATCGGCTCGCCGAACGCCTTGCGCTCGGTGGCATAGCGCAGCACGCTGTCGAGCGCGCGGCGGGCATAGCCGGTGGAGGCGGCGCCCACCGAGATGCGCCCGGCATCGAGGCTCTTCATCGCGAAGACGAAACCCTTGCCCGTCTCCCCGCCCAGCAGCGCCTCGCCCGGGACGTGCACGTCCTCCAGGATCACGTCGGCGATATGCGCGCCCGCCTGGCCCATCTTCCGGTCGGGGCTGCCGGTCGAGACGCCGGGCGCGTCCATCGGCACCAGAAAGGCGCTGACATGGGCGTTGCGCGGCAGGTTCTCCTTCTCTGTGCGCGCCATGACGAGCGCGACCGAAGCCTCCGGCGCATTGGTGATATACCGCTTGGTTCCGTTCAATATCCAGCCGTTGCCCGAAGGATCGGGGCGGGCGGTGGTCCGCATCGCGGCGCTGTCGGACCCGCTGCCCGGCTCGGTCAGGCCGAAGCAGGCGATCTCGCCCGCTGCGCTGCGCGGCCACCATTCGGCCTGCTGCGCCGGGGTACCGCCATTCCTGATCGCGGAGTTGAACATCCCCGCGTTGATCGAGAAGATCGAGCGGAAAGCGGGCGCGGCATAGGCCATCGTGCGGACCACGCGGGCATATTGGCTGGTGCTGAGGCCCGATCCGCCGAATTCCTCCGGCACGGTCAGCCCGAACAGCCCCATCTCGCGCATTTCGGCCAGGATGGCGGGCGGGACCGCGTCGCCCTCGATGGTCTCGCGCTCGGCCGGGATCAGCCGGGTGCGGACATAGCGGTCGAGCTGGTCGAGGAACTGCTCGAAGCTTTCGGTGTCCATTCCCTGCGCGGTCATGGCTGGCCACCCTCGCCAGCCGCAGTGGTGGCGGTGGGGGTCGCGGTTGCGGGCAGCTCGTCCCCCGGGATCATTTCCCGCGCCTCGGCCAGGGCGCGTCGCTCGTCGGCGGTGACGGGCGGCGCGGCATCTTCATCGGAGGCGGAGCAGGCCGTGGTCGTCGCCAGCAGCGTCAGCACCGCCAGCAGCGCCGTCCGCATCCCTACTGGCCTTCCGTCTGCTTGCCGGCGGTCTCGTTCATCGCATCGGCCGCGGCGGCGGCGGTGTCTGCCGCATCGTCGCCGGCGGCCTGGATCTTCTGCTCCTCCGTCAGATCCGGCGTGGCCGTATCGGTGGGAAGCGCGGCATTGGCGTTCGGATCGGCGACCGGAGCATCGGTAACGGGCGCCAGCGCCTCGTTCGCGGGAATTTCCACCGTGTCGGCCTGGGCTTCGCTGGAGGCGCTGTCCGAACGGCCGCACCCTGTAAGCGCGAGCGCGAGCGGGGCGGCGAGGATCAGGGCGGTGCGAATGGTCATGGCAATCTCTCCTGGCAGGTATGTCGCCAGTAATCACACGCCGGCGCACGGGCCAAGGGAAAACGGCGCGGCGGCGGTTCCCCCGGCCCCGGCGCCCTGCCAAGGCGGGCGGCATGACGACCCCGCCCCTCGAGGAAGCCCGTGGCGCGCTGAGGCGGCTGTTCGGCTTCGACGATTTCCGCGGGCGCCAGGCCGACGTGATGGGGCGCGTGCTGGCGGGCCGGTCCACGCTGGCGGTCATGCCGACCGGGGCCGGCAAGTCGCTCACCTACCAGCTACCCGCCGCGATGCTGCCGGGCACCTGCGTGGTGGTGAGCCCGCTGATCGCGCTGATGCACGACCAGCTTCGCTCCGCGCGCGCCAACGGCATCCGCGCCGCCACGCTGACCAGCGTGGACGAGGACTGGCGCGATACCATCGAGGCGTTCCGCGCCGGGGCGCTGGACCTCCTCTATGTGGCGCCCGAGCGGGCCAGCCAGCCGGGCTTCCGCGCTCTGCTGGCAGAGGCGCCGCTCAACCTGTTCGCCATCGACGAGGCGCATTGCGTGTCCGAATGGGGACACGATTTCCGCCCCGATTATCGCCAGCTCCGGCCGTTGATGGAGGCGTTTCCGGGCGTGCCCCGGCTCGCGCTCACGGCCACCGCCGATCGCCAGACGCGCGCGGATGTGATGGCGCAGCTCGGCATCCCCGGGGATGGCCTGGTGCTGGCAGGCTTCGACCGTCCCAACATCCGCTATGCCATGCGCCCGCGCGACAACGCCGCGCGCCAGATCGCGCAGCTCATGGCGACGCGGCCCGGGCCCGGTATCGTCTATGCGCCGACGCGGGCCAAGACCGAGCGGCTGGCCGGCCAGCTCGCCGCCGCCACCGGGCGCGAGGTGCGCCCCTATCACGCCGGGCTCCCGCCCGAGGTGCGCGCCGCCAACCAGGCCGCCTTTGTCGCCAGCGAGGATATGGTGGTGGTGGCCACGATCGCCTTCGGCATGGGCATCGACAAGCCGGACGTGCGTTTCGTCGCCCATGCCGGCGTGCCCAAATCGATCGAGGCCTATTACCAGGAAACCGGCCGCGCGGGGCGCGACGGCGATGCGGCCGAGGCAGTGCTGTTGTGGAGCGCGAGCGACTTCGCGACCGCGCGCCAGCGCCTTTCCGAAGTGCCGGAGGACCGCCGTGCCGGCGAGCGCGCCAGGCTCGACGCGCTCGCCGCGCTGGTGGAAACACCCGGGTGCCGCCGAGCCGTGCTGCTGAGGCACTTCGGCGAAGAACCGCCGGCGGAATGCGGCAACTGCGACAACTGCCTGGAAAAACCCGGCGTGATCGACGCCACCGAACTGGCGAGGAAGCTGCTCAGCGCCGCCTGGCGCACGGGGCAGAGCTTTGGCGCGGGGCATCTGGCCAAGGTGCTGACCGGGGCCGATGACGAGCGCATCCGCCGCCGCGGACACGACCAGCTCAGCGTGTTCGGCATCGTCGGGGCGGAGGAGGCGCCGCTGCTCCAGCCGCTGGCCCGGGCGCTCCAGGCGCGCGGCGTGCTCGTGGCCGACGCGCACGGCGGGCTGGCGCTGGGCGGCGGTGCCCGCGCCATCCTGACCGGCGGCGAGGCGGTCGAGATCGTCATCCCTCCCCGGCGCGGCAGCCGGCGCGAGCGCGCATCGGAAAACCCCGTTGGCGATCCGCTGTTCGACGCGCTGCGCGCGCTGCGCCGCGAGCTGGCGCAGGAGGCAGGCGTGCCGCCCTATGTTATCTTCCACGATTCGACCCTGCGCGCGATGGCCGAGGCGCGGCCCGGCACGCTCGCCGCGCTGGGCGCCCTGCCCGGCGTGGGCGCGCGCAAGCTTGAGGCGTATGGCGCGAGATTCCTGAAGGAAATCGAATCCGCTTGACCGGCGGCGAATCCGATATAAATATGATATCATCATTATATCGAAGGAGGTGTGGCGTGTCGATCGAACTCAAGGGGATGAAAACCAGCCGCGAACACGCTGGCAGCAGCGTCAGCGGCTATCCGCTATTGCTCCTGCTGCTGGCGCTCGTCGTACTGCCGGCCTGGCTCGCCATCGCCGGCCTGCCGGGTGCCGACAACGGTCGGCAGATCCTCATAGTAGCCACCCTGATCGCGGCTTTCGTGCTGATCCTGTTCGTGTCCTGCGGCTTCTTCATGATCCAGCCCAACCAGGCCGCGGTCCTCACGCTGTTCGGCGAATATCGGGGCACCGAGCGGCGCGAGGGGCTGCGCTGGGTGTGGCCGTGGATCATGCGCGGCAAGATGTCCGTCCGCGCGCACAACGTCCATTCGGAACGGGTCAAGATCAACGAGCTGCGCGGCAATCCGATCGAGATCGCCTGCAACGTGGTCTGGCGCGTGGCCGATACCGCGCAGGCAAGCTTCGACGTGGACGATTACAAGACCTTCGTCAGTATCCAAATCGAGGCGGGGCTGCGGACCGTGGGATCGCGCCACCCCTATGACGACTTCGATGGCGAGGAAGTCACGCTGCGAGGCAGCGGCGCCCTGGTCAACCACGAGCTGCTCGAGGAACTCAACGACCGGATGAAGGTGGCGGGCATCATCGTGGACGAGGCGGGCCTCACCCACCTGGCCTATGCATCCGAAATCGCCAGCGCCATGCTGCGCCGCCAGCAGGCCGAGGCCGTGATCGCGGCCCGGGCGAAGCTGGTCATCGGCGCGGTCGGCATGGTCGAGGATGCGCTCACCAAGCTGAGCCAGGATGGGATCGTCGATCTCGACAACGAGCGCCGTGCCACCATGGTCTCGAACCTGATGGTGGTGCTGTGCGGCGAGCGCGAGGCGCAGCCCGTGGTCAACGCCGGCACGCTCTACCAGTAACGACTGGCGACGCGGCGATGCAGAAGAAGGCCTTTCCCCTCCGTCTCGACCCCGCGGTCTATGCGGCGGTCGAGCGGCTGGCCTCGGCCGAGCTACGCAGCGCGAATGCGGAGATCGAGATGCTGCTGAGGGAAGCGCTCGAGGCCCGCGGGATGTCGTCCGCCATCAGCCCCTCGGCCCGTCGCGGCCGCCCACCCAAAGGAAAGGAATGATGATGCGCAAGATGCTGTTCACCATCGTCGCGGCCTCGCTGGCGGCGAGCACCGCCATCGCCGCGCCCACCCAGGAGCCGCTGACGGCACAGGGTCCGGCCGGCACGCTCGCCGGAACGCTGATCCGGCCGGCAGATGGCCAGCCCGTCATCCTCGTGATCCCCGGGTCCGGCCCCACCGACCGCGACGGCAACAATCCGCTGGGTGTGACCGCCGCACCCTATCGCCTGCTTGCCGAAGCGCTGGGCGCGCGCGGCATCGGAACCTTGCGGATCGACAAGCGCGGAATGTTCGGCAGCGCGGCGCCGGGGGTGGACCCCAATGCGGTGACGATCGAGCGCTATGCCGATGACGTGGCGGCATGGGCCGATGCCGCACGCAAGGCCACGGGCCGTGACTGCATCTGGTTGCTCGGCCACAGCGAGGGCGGTCTGGTGGCGCTCGCCGCCGCCCGGCGAATGCCCGGTCTGTGCGGCGCGATCACCGTGGCGGCGCCCGGCCGCAAGCTGGGCGACGTGATGCGCGAGCAGCTCCGCGCCAACCCGGCAAATGCCCCGCTGCTGGATGCGGCGCTAGCGGCGATAGCGCGGCTGGAAGCGGGCGAGCGGGTCGATGTTTCCGCCATGCCCGCCCCCCTGCAGGGCCTGTTCGCGCCGCCGGTCCAGGGCTTTCTCATCGATCTGTTCGGCCATGATCCCGCCGCGCTGGCGGCCGGGGTGACCGTGCCGCTGCTGGTGATCCAGGGCGGCAACGACCTCCAGGTTGCGGAAGCGGACGGCGAGACGCTCCGCGCCGCGCAGCGGCAGGCCCGGTACGCGCTTCTGCCCGACATGAACCATGTGCTGAAGGATGTGCCCGGCAAGGATCGGTCCGCCAATCTCGCCGCCTACGGCGACCCGTCGCGGCCCGTCTCGCCCGGGCTGGTCGATGCCATCGCGGGCTTCGTCTCGCCGGGAGCGCAGTGATGCGCGACGAGGACAAGCCGTTCGTCTGCTACAAGCGGGGATGGAACATCAAGATCGTGCCTCGCGGCGGCGCCGGATGGCGGGCGTTCGGCGCATGGATGGCGGCGTTTGGCATCATGCTGGCGGGCTTTCTCGCCATCATGGCCACGCTTGGGGACTCGTCGATCGGCATCGCCGTCACGGCTGTGTTCGTGGTCATCTCGATCGTGTGGGCGGTGGTGATGATCCGCTGGATGATGGCGCGCAGCGAGATCGTCGATCTCGACGAGATGCTCGATCTGAAGCGCCGCAACGAAGGCCGCCGCCCCTAGGGCGTCGCGCCCCAAGGCGCGCCCACCGAAGGGGGATTTAGCGCGCGATCCACCGCGACCGCCGCCCCTCGTCAGGGCAGGAGATGGCCGGCGCGGTCGCGTTTCGCGGCGAGATAACCGCTGTTGTGCGCGCCGCCCGGCACGGCCAGCGGCACACGTTCGGCGATGGTCACGCCCGCCGCCTCGAACGCGGCGATCTTGGCGGGGTTGTTGGTCATCAGCCGTATGCGGGCGATGCCGAGCAGTGCGAGCATCCGCGCGGCTACCGGGAAGTCGCGCGCTTCTTCGGGCAACCCCAGCCGGATGTTGGCGTCGATGGTGTCGAAGCCCTGATCCTGTAGGCGATAGGCGCGCAGCTTGTTGATGAGGCCGATACCGCGCCCTTCCTGGCGCAGATAGAGCGCCACGCCCCATCCACCCTGGCGCGATTCGCCCGCCATCGCCTGCAAAGCGCCACCGAGCTGCGGGCCGCAATCGCATTTGAGGCTGCCGAAGACATCCCCGGTCAGGCATTCCGAATGCAGCCGGACCAGCGGGATTCGCTCGGCATCGGGACGGCCTACGATAACCGCGGCGTGTTCGCGGATGTCGTCCGGGCTGCGGAAAGCCACGATCTCCGCTTCCTCCAACGCGGCCAGCGGAAGACGGGCGCGGGTCGCGATCACGAGGCGCGAGGAATCCGAAAATGCGGCAAGGTCATCGGGTGCGAAGCCCTGGGGCTCCCCCGCCCCGGCGGGGTCCACCATGAAGGCCGGCAATATGCCCGCGAGCCGCGCCAGCTCCAGCGCCGCCGCAGCCTCCCCGGCCCACTCCAGCGGCAGGGCCTGGAATGGGCCCTTGAGCGGCGTCGATAGGTCGAGTGCCGGATCGGCCACCGCCCGCGCGGCGGCCAGGTCGAACGGCTCGGCACCGCGCAGCAGCACGGGCGCCCCGGGCACCGCCGCATCGCGCTGGTTGGCGAGCGTCAGCGTGACCGCGCGGCTGGCAGCGACAAGCAGCGTATCGGCCCGCAGGCCTTCGCCGAAGGCGGTTTCGATCGGCTGGAGCAGGGGGGCGCCTTGCGGCAACAGCGGCCAGCCATGACGCAGAGCATCGACCGCCTGCGCCGCGCGGCGAGATGGCGACGGGTCGCTCAGAACGCGAACTCCGTCACCAGCGGGACATGATCGCTCGGCTGCGCCCAGCCGCGGATGTCTTCATGGACGCGGTGAGCGGTGGCCTGAGCCGCCAGTTCCGGGCTGGCCCACATATGGTCGAGCCGCCGGCCCCGGTCGCCCGCGCGCCAGTCCTTCGCGCGGTAGCTCCACCACGAATAATAGCGTTCCGGCGCGGCGATGTGCTGGCGGCCGATGTCGGCCCAGCCATGCGCGTCCATGAAGCGCTGGAGCGTCTCGACCTCGATCGGCGTATGGCTGACGACCTTGAGAAGCGCCTTGTGGTTCCACACGTCGCTTTCCAGCGGGGCGACGTTGAAATCGCCCACGATCAGCGTGGGGCGGTCGATCCTGCCGGCCCAGCGCGTCATCCGTTCCAGGAAGTCGAGCTTCTGGCCGAACTTGGGATTGATCGCGCGATCGGGCTCGTCCCCGCCGGCGGGGATATAGACGTTTTCCACCACCATGCCCTGCATCGCGGGATCGGTCAGCTCCACCCCGACATGGCGCGCCTCGCCGTTGTCCTGCCAGTCGTGCCGGGAGAAATCGCGGATCGGCACGCGGCTGACGGTGGCCACGCCATGATAACCCTTCTGTCCATGCACCACGATATGCGCATATCCGGCGGCCCGCAGCGCCTCGTGGGGAAACTGGTGCTCCTGGCACTTGATCTCCTGCAGACACAGGATGTCGGGCGCCTGCTCAGCGAGAAATCGCTCGACCTGCGGGAGGCGCAGGCGCACCGAATTGATGTTCCAGGTCGCGACGGAAAGCGTGGGCATGGAGGGCAGTTAGGATGCCGCCGCGAAATTGTCACCTTGCCCTCGCAACGCGAAACGATACCAACTCGCACGAAGTCTCGAGGAGGCCGCTATGAACCGTCTATTCCGCCTTGCGATCATCGCCACCGCGATCCCGCTTGCCGCCTGCCAGCAAGGCCAGGACCTCGCGAGCACGCCCCCGCCCGCGCGCGCCAAGAACGTGATCCTGTTCGTTGGCGACGGCATGGGCATTTCCACCGTAACCGCGGCGCGCATCTACGAAGGCCAGAAGCGTGGCGAGACGGGCGAGGAGAACCTGCTCAGCTTCGAGAAATTTCCGCAGACCGCGCTGATCAAGACCTACAACACGAATGCCCAGGTGCCGGACAGCGCCGGCACCGCCACGGCGATGAACGCGGGCGTCAAGACGAAGATCGGCCTGATCGGCGTGAGCGAGGCGGCAACACGCGGCGATTGCGCGTCCGGGAAGGCCAATCCCCTGCCACTGACCGCAGAGGCGGCCAAGCGCGCCGGGCTGCAGGTCGGCATCGTGACCACGACGCGCATCACCCACGCGACGCCCGCGGCAGTGTTCGGCCACAGCCCCAACCGTGACTGGGAATCGGACCACGACATCCCCGCCGCCCAGCGGCCCGCCGGATGCACCGATCTGGCAGCGCAACTCGTCGCCTTTCCCTTCGACGTCGCGCTGGGCGGCGGCAAGGGCAAGTTCATGGGCAAGTCTGTCGGGGGCGACCGGCTCGAAGCTGCCGCCGATCTTCCCGCGAAATGGGCGGCG
This sequence comes from Altererythrobacter sp., assembly GCA_016793865.1. Taxonomy (GTDB): domain Bacteria; phylum Pseudomonadota; class Alphaproteobacteria; order Sphingomonadales; family Sphingomonadaceae; genus Qipengyuania. The sequence continues at coordinate 937,274 of JAEULJ010000001.1, read as the reverse complement.
CGGACGGGCGGGAGCTATGTCCAGACCGCCGCCGAACTGGCCGCCGCGCCGCGTGGCAAGCCGGTGTTCGGCCTGTTCGCGCCTGGCCACATGACCTACATGCTCGACCGGAAGCCGGAAAGCACCGAACCGACGCTGACGGCGATGGCCGCCGATGCGCTCGCCAGGCTCAAGGCCGATGGACGCGGATACTATCTCATGGTCGAAGGCGGCCGCATCGATCACGGCCACCATGCCGGCCAGGCCGGCTACGCGCTTGAGGAAGCGGTCGAGTTCGCCAAGGCCATCCAGTACGCGGTCGACAACACCGATCCGCGCGAAACGCTGATCCTGGTCACCGCCGATCACAGCCATGTTATGACCATCGCCGGCTATCCCCGTCGCGGCAACCCGATCCTGGGGCTCGTGACTCGCGGGCGCGAGGGAGAGGACTCCTCTGACGAGCCTGCGGTGGCGAGCGATGGCCAGCCCTATTCAACGCTCAGCTATGCCAATGGCCCGGGCGCCGTGATAGGTGCACGCGGCGCGCCCGATACCTCTGCCAAGGCACGCCAGCAGTCGCTCGTGCCCCTGCCTTCGGAAACCCACGGCGGCGAGGACGTGGCGCTATACGCCACCGGGCCGGGGTCTCAGGAGGTGCGAGGGGTGCTCGAACAGAACCGCATCGGCCAGATCGTCAAGAGGGCCCTGGGGCTGGACTGAAGGCAAGGAAAAACCCTCGTGCCGGGGGCATTGGCACGAGGGTCCTTCATGCGTTCGTCACGCTTGGTACAGAACGGCCCGTCGGAGAATCGGGCAACAGGGGGGGAACCCGCCTCCAGCCGCTCTGTGATGATGGGTCTAGTGCCGCGCGGCTTTCATCCCGATGAACGCAATGTCTCGGATTGTCGCACAGTCGCACCGGTCCCGGGACGACCCGTTCGTCAGCGGCGACCACCCGTGCGGCGCGGATCGGTGAAGGTAAACTTGCTGTCGGGGATCGCCGCGCCATAGCTCTGGTTGCTGAGGCGCACCGTGGTGCGGTTGTTCTGCGAATCGAGCGCGACCCAGTTCGTCAACCGCAGCCCCCCCGGCGCGGTTGCATCGCGCAGGAAGATCAGGTTGATCATGCCGAATTCGGGGCGCTTGCGGTCGCGCACTTCCACGCTGACGACGTCGGGGCTCTGGGTCGCGATGAGCGTGCCATAGGCCTTCACGTCCCGGCTGGGATCGAGCAGCGCGCCCAGCGGCGAATTGCCGATCGGCCACCGCTGGACCTGGTTGACCTCGTAATCGATGAGATACAGCGACTTGCCGGTCGAAACGACCAGCATTCGCGCGCTCGGCGCATATTCGAACCGGATCTTGCCCGGCCGCTTCAAATAGAGCTTGCCCGGGATGGTGGTTCCGTTGCGGTCGGTCTGCGTGAAGTCCGCCGTCATCGAACCGATGCCGCGCAGCGCCGCGACGGCCGCGTCCAGGTCCCCCTCGGCCGCGCTGACCGGGACGGGCGCGATCGCCATGGCTGCGGGGATCGCCGCGCCCAGCCCAATGCCGAGGGCAAGGGCGGCGCGGAGCGGCTTGGAGCTGATCGTGTTCAAGGGTGTCATGCTCCGCCAACTGGTCCGGGAGCGTTGAACCGGCAGTTAATACGGATCGTCGCCATTGTTCAGGGGCCGACCCGAACGCTTACTTGATCTTGGCTTCCTTGAACTCGACGTGCTTGCGCGCCACCGGATCGTACTTGCGGAAGGTGAACTTCTCGGTGTGGTTCCGGGGGTTCTTCTTCGTCACGTAGTAGAAACCCGTGTCGGCGGTCGAGACGAGCTTGATCTTGACGGTGGTGGGCTTCGCCATGGTCGTATCCTGAATATGTCGCGCAAGGGCCGTGGGCCCGAAAAACAAAGGGCGGCGCAAAAGCCCCGCCGCTGCGGCGCGGGCCATTGCGCGATTCACCGCCGAAAGTCAACCGCGCGAGTCGCCGCCTACCAGTCGACCTTGCCCCGGTTCGCCTTGATCGTGCCGCGCGCCTTCTTGACCTTCAGCCGCTCCACCTTGCCCACGCGGTTGAGGCGGCTCTTGCCGCGCGCCTTGGGCGGGGTCAGCGCATCCTCGATCAGCGCCGCCAGCCGCGCCCGCGCCGCCTCGCGATTCTCCGCCTGGGTGCGGTGTTCGCTGGCGGTGAGCACCAGCGTGCCGCCCCGCGTCAGCCGGCTGCCCGCCAGCTCGCCGAGCCGCTGGAACGCCTCCGGGCTCAGCCGCAGGGCGAACACGTCGATCCGCAGCTGCACCGCGGTCGCCACCTTATTGACGTTCTGCCCGCCCGGCCCGCCGGCGGTGATGAACTTCTCCTCCGCCAGCGCCAGCGCCCGGGCGGTCGTCTCAAGCATCGCGGAAGCCGAGCGCGGCGAAATCGGCGGGTAGCGGGGCGGCCGCCACGATCGCCGGCTTGCCCCCGCGCGGCACCTCCAGCCCCGCAGCGTGGAGCATGGTGCGCCCAATACCACGCGGGCCGCCGCCCTTGCTGCCATAGACCGGATCGCCCAGCAGCGGCATCCCGATGCCGCTGGCCGCATGGACGCGGATCTGGTGCGTGCGCCCGGTTTCGGGCCGGAACTCCACCAGCGCCCGGCCACCGGCCTCCGCCACCACCCGCCAATGGGTGACCGATGGCTTGCCCTTGCGCGCCGGAATCATGCGCCAACCCGCGCTGGCGCTGCTGATCTTGGCCAGGGCCAGCTCCACCGTGCCCTCACCGACAGCCGGCACGCCCGCCAGCACGCCGAGATAGCGCTTGGCCACGATCCGGTCCTCGAAAGCCCTGGCAAAGCGCTTCAAGGCCTTGGGATTGCGCGCCAGCAGCAGGCAGCCGCTGGTATCGGTATCGAGCCGGTGAACCGGCATCGGCGCGTGGTGGAACCCCAGGCTGAGCGCATCGAGATGATCGGCGAGCGACGCGCCGCCCTTGCGCGGTGTCTCGATCGGCAGGCCGCCCGGCTTGTCGATCACCAGCGCCTCGGCATCCTCGAACAGGATTGGCGGATGCGTCATGGCGCCAGCCTCGCCGGCATCAGCCCGCGCAGGGCATTGCCGAGCATGAACCCGCCCTCGAGATCGGCCAGGGTGAGCGCCTCCTCCCGCGCCCCGCCCTCCGCGATCAGGCGGGCGCGCAGGATGCCTGGCAACAGGCCGAGCGTGGCGGGTGGGGTGAGAAGCATTGCGCCACGTTCGACGAAGACGGTGCTGATCGCGCCTTCGGTCACCAGCCCATCGTCCCGCACGAACACCGCCTCCTGCGCGCCCGCGCCGGCGGCGACACGGCGCGCGTCGTCGTAGAACCCGCGATCGGCGGTCTTGTGCCGCAGCCGCCAGTCGCCCGGATCGACCGGCAGGGGCAAAGCGATGGCGGTGGCCGGATCGGGCCATGCGGCGGGCAGCGGTCGCACCTCCAGCGCCAGCGCGCCCGAGCGCGACGCCATAAGGCGCACCGCCGCCGCTTCCTCGAGGTCGAAGCACAGCGCCTGGATCCGGTTGCGCGCCTCGTGCCGGTCGAAGGAGATGCCCAGCTCCGCCGCGCTGTCGCCCATGCGGCGCAGGTGCTCGGCCAGTGCGGCGATACCGGTCGCCGGCTCGAAGCGCATGGTTTCGATCAGGTCGATGGCCGGCGCCGTCCAGTCGCGCGCGCCGGCCCGCGCGAAGGCACCCTTGGTCAGCGCCTCGCGCCATTCCGCGCCGGCCTCGCTGCCCGCGACTATGGCGCCGCCCACGCCCAGCTCGGCCTTGCCGCGCGCGTTCTCGATCTCGGTCAGCCGCAGGGTGCGGATGGCGACGTTGAAGGCCGCATCGCCCCCGGCGTCGATCCTGCCGATCGCCCCGCAATAGGGGCCGCGCGCGTCGCGCTCCACCCGGTCGATCAGCTCCATCGCGCGGATCTTGGGCGCGCCGGTCACCGATCCGCAGGGCAGCAGCGCCGTCACCAGCTCCATCGGCCCCGCGCCCTCCGCCAGCCGCGCGCGCACGGTGGTGACCATCTGGTGAACCGTCGGATAGCTTTCGACGGCGAAGGGGTCCTCCACCCGCACGCTGCCGGACTCGGCCACCCGCGCAAGGTCGTTCCGCAGGAGGTCGACGATCATCAGGTTCTCGGCGCGATCCTTTTCCGACGATGCCAGCTCTTCGCGCAGGGCGCGGTCCGTGGTATCGTCGATATCGCGCGGGCGGGTGCCCTTCATCGGCTTGACCTTCGCCTCACGCCCCCGAAGCGATACCAGCAGCTCGGGCGAGAGCGAGAGCAGCCAGCGGTCGCCGTCGAACACCACGCCGCCATATCCGGCGCGCGCCGCGGGCCGCAGCGCGGCATAGAGCGCCAGCGGATCGCCCGTGAACCCGCCCGCCAGCGGGAAGGTGAGATTGGCCTGGTAGATGTCTCCGCCAGCAATCGCCTCCTGCAAGGCCGCGAAGGCTTCCTCGTAGGCGGCGGGGGAAAGCTGGGGCTCCAGCGGGCCGAGGCTCGCCGCGCCGCCGCCCCCGCGCTCGGCGAGGAAACCCGCCACATCGCCCGCCGCGATGGTCCGCTGCGTCTCGAACCTGCCGAACCAGACCAGCGGGCCCGCCGCGCCCGTGCGCGCATCGGCCAGAGGAGCGAGCCGATCTTCGAGCGCGAGGCCGGCCTCATAGGCGATGAACCCCGCCAGGGTGCCGCCACGCTCGCGCCGGGCGGCGTCGGCCGCGGCGAGCACATCGGCCACCTCTCCCGGCCGCCGCGCGACGAAGAGCTCCGCCGGATCCTCGAACAGCACAGCATCGGCGGCACCCGACACGCGGGCGTCGTCGAGCAGAACCAGAGGTGCGCGCGTGGCCATGAACGCGGTTCCTTTACCGTCTCCCCCCCGCCTGTCGAGACGCTTGACCGCCGCCGCCCGCGTGCCACAAGCCGCTGAAGGACCGATGATCGGGAGCATATGGTGGATCAGGACATCTTTCTTGGGCTGGCGGGCAATGGCGAGAAGCAGATGCTGCGCGCCGCGCAGGCGAACCGCCACGGATTGATCGCGGGGGCGACCGGCACGGGCAAGACGGTGACCCTGCAGCTCCTGGCCGAAAGCTTCTCGGCCCGGGGCGTCCCGGTGTTCATGGCCGATGTGAAGGGCGATCTGGCCGGCATCGCCATGCCCGGGTCCTCCACCGCGCCGAATGCCGGCAAGCTGGAAGGCCGCGCGCGCGATATCGGCCTGACCGACTATGCCTATGCCGACAATCCGGTGGTGTTCTGGGATCTCTACGGCGAGCAGGGCCACCCGATCCGCACCACGGTGAGCGAGATGGGTCCGCAACTGCTGTCCCGCCTGCTCGGCCTCAACGAGACTCAGGGCGGCGTGCTCGACATCGTGTTCCGCATCGCCGACGAGCAGGGGCTGCTGCTGCTCGACCTCGCCGACCTCCAGGCGATGCTGGCGAATGTGGGCGAGAACGCGGGCACGCTCACCACCCGCTACGGCAATGTCACCAAGCAGAGCGTCGGCATCATCCAGCGCCAGCTCCTCAGCCTCGACGCGCAGGGCGGGGCGCAGTTCTTCGGCGAGCCGGCGCTCGAGATCGCCGATTTCATCCGCAGCGACGATCAGGGGCGCGGCCTCATCAACGTGCTCGCCGCCGACCGGCTGATGCGCAGCCCCAAGCTCTATGCGACGTTCCTGTTGTGGCTGCTGGCCGACCTGTTCGAATCGCTGCCCGAGGTAGGCGATCCCGAGAAGCCGAAGCTGGTGTTCTTTTTCGACGAGGCGCATCTGCTGTTCGCCGACGTGCCCCCGGCGCTGGAGGACACGATCGAGCAGGTCGTGCGGCTGATCCGGTCGAAGGGCGTGGGCGTCTATTTCATCACTCAGAACCCGATCGACATTCCCGAGCGGATCGCGGGCCAGCTCGGCAACCGCGTCCAGCACGCGCTGCGCGCCTTCACCCCGCGCGACCAGCGGGCGATCAAGGCGGCGGCTGAAACCTTCCGCATCAATCCCGATCTCGACGTGGCGCAGGCCATCACCGAGCTCAAGGTGGGCGAGGCGCTGGTCTCCACCCTGCTGCCCGACGGTGCCCCATCGGTGGTGCAGCGCACGCTGATCGCCCCGCCGCGCAGCCGGCTGGGCCCCGTCAGCCCGGCCGAGCGCGCGATCATCGTCGGCGCCAGCCCCCACGCCGGCAAGTACGACAATCCCGTCAACCGCGAGAGCGCCGAGGAGGTGCTGGCGCGCAAGGCCGCCGATGCCGCCGCCACCGCGCAGCAGGTCGAGACGCAGGGCCGCGAGGCCGTGGGCCAGCGCGAACGCATGAGCACCAGCCTGTGGACCCGCGCCGGCAAGGCCGCGATGGGGGCGGCCGCCGGCTCCGCGGCAAGCATGGCGGCGGGCGCGATCATGGGCCGCAAGAGCCGGGCCAACCCGATGCGAACGGCCGCGAGCGCCGCGGCGGGGGCAGTCGCCACCGGCCTTGGCGGCGCGCTGGCGGGCCGCTTCGTTCGCAATCTGATCGGCGGGTTGATGCGCTAGGGCCCGGGCAGGCGCTAGCGCGGGATGCGGATTTCCGCTGTGAGCCCGCCGGGCCGCTTCCCGCTTGCCGGGCGGTTCGCCAGCACCAGCGATCCGCCGCGCTCCTCCGCCACCGCCCGCGCCAGGGTGAGGCCCAGCCCGGTCCCGCCGGTGGAGCGGCTGCGGCTTCCTTCGCCGCGCACGAACGGCTCGGTCATCGAGCCGATGCGATCCTCGGGAATGCCCGGTCCTTCATCCTCCACCCGCAGGATCACCTGGCGCGGCTCCTCGATCACGGAGACAACCGCGCCGCCGCCATAGCGGACCGCGTTCGAAATCAGGTTGCGCAGCGCCCGCTTGAGCCAGGTGACATGGATATCGGCGCTGACGCGCGGCCCTTCGGCCAGGGTAACCGGCTCGCCCATGTCCTCGAACTCCTCCACCACGGCAGCGGCCAGCGCGGTGATGGCGGCGCGCTCGGGCGGTTTGGAGGCGCGCCCGATGCGCGCCAGCTCGAGGATCTCGTCAAGCGTGCGGACGATGTCCTCGATGGTGGCGGCCATGCGGGCGCGCTGCGCCTCGTCCTCGACGCTTTCGATGCGGACGCGGAGCGCGGCCAGCGGCGTCTTGAGATCGTGGCCGATCGCGCCCAGCATCACGTCCTTTTCATCCAGCATCGCCCCGATCCGCGCCTCCATCGCATTGTGCGCGGCGATGAGCTGGCGCACGTCGTCCGGGCCCTGCGGCGCGAGCGGCGGCGCGGGGGTACCGGGCCGCGCGATCTGCGCGGTGCGCCGGGTCAGGATGGCGAGCGGGCCGGTGAGCCGGCGCAGAACGCCGTAGAGGATGGCCATGAGCATCGCGAACAGGATCGCGGTCTGCACCAGCAGCCCCGCGATCACGCCGCGTTCCATGCGGGGAACGGGCAGGCGCACCACCTCCCACGCGGTCGAGCCCTGGCGCTGCAACGCCACCAGCAGCATCCTGGAACCATTCCTCTCCAACCGCTCGCGCAGGTGCGGTGCGTTCGCCAGCGCCGCCCGGACCTCGGGATCGGACAGGGCCGAGCGCTCCGTGATGGCCAGCGTCGCGGCGGTGACCGACTGGCGCGACAGCACTTCGCCCAGCAGGGCCTCGTACTTGCCCATGCGCCGCTCTCCGGCGCGCAGGGGCGAGGCGGCCGCAAGCTGGTAGCGAAGCTGGCGGGGCATGGGTCGCACCACCCGGCGGGCATTGTGATGACGCCCGGGCCCCATCCCCTGCCGGCCCGCCTCGGCCCGGAGGCGGAACGGCCCCGATATCAGTTCGAAGGCGGCGGCATTGATGAGGGTCGCCTCGCGCCGCTCGTCGGCGGCGCGGTAGAGCAGGGTTGCATAGATGGCCTGGGCGCCGAGCAGCGCCAGCGCCAGCGCCAGCATGGTCTGGCCCAGCAGGCTGCGCGGCCATTGGCGCGCGTTGCGCCCGGTTGCGGGCGCCCCCCCGGCCTCGCCCCCGCTCATGCCGGGCGCTTGATCCGCGCGACATCCGCCGCGAGGCGATAGCCGCCCCCGCGCACGGTCTGGATCAGTTCGGGATTGCGGCTGTCGACCTCGATCTTGCGCCGCAGGCGGCTGACCTGGTTGTCGACCGCACGGTCGAACAGATGCGCCTCGCGCCCCTGCACCATATCGAGCAGCCGGTCGCGGTCGAGCACCTGGCGCGGATGGTCGCAGAGCGCCTTGAGCATCCGGAATTCGGCGGTGGAGATGGCGATCAGCGCCCCTTCCGGATCGGTCAGGCGGCGCTTCAGGGGATCGAGCTCCCAGCCTTCGAAGGCATAGACGAAGTGCTCGTCATCCATCGGCGCGGCGCTGTCGCGCCCCGCACGCCGCAGGACCGAGCGGATGCGGGCGACCAGCTCGCGCGGCTCGAAGGGCTTGGCCACATAATCGTCGGCCCCGATCTCCAACCCCACGATCCGGTCGGTCGGCTCGCCCTTGGCGGTCAGCAGGATGACCGGCAGGCCCCGCGATTCGACCACGTGGCGGCACAGCGACAGCCCGTCCTCGCCCGGCATCATGATGTCGAGGAGCATCAGGTCGGGCTGGAACTCGCCCAGCACGCTGCGCGCCGCGGCGGCGCTTTCGGCCTCGCGCACGACAAACCCCTGGCGGACGAGATATTCCGCCAGGGGTTCGCGAAGCGTGGCCTCGTCATCGACGAGGAGGAGCGAGATGGGCCTCTGTTCGCTGATCATGTCAGCGGCGTTCTGCCCACCAAGCTCCATCTGTTCAAGGCTCAGGCTCAGGCTCAGCCCTGCTGGGCCGGGGCCTTCCTGGCCTGCCACTGCTGGCGCATGGTGTCGTGAGCGGCCTTGCGCTCGGCCTGGGTCACCGTGCCGTCGCGATTGGCATCGGCGCGGTCGAACATGGCGAGCGCGCGGTCGACGAAAGCCTGGCGGGTAACCGGGGTCCTGGCGGCGTCGGCAGTGCCGGCCTTGCCGTGGCCGCCACCGTGCCCCATGCCGCCGGAACCGCCATGTTCCTTGCCGCCGGCCATGCGGTTGCCGGAATGGCAGCCTTCCTTGCCGCCGGCGCGGGTCGCATCGTATTCGGCGCGGCTGATCGTGCCGTTGCGATCGGTGTCCATGCGGTCGAAGCCCATCGCCTGCCGCGCGGAGCGATCGGCCTGGTCGAGCGTGCCGTCCTTGTTGGCGTCCATCCGGGCGAACATCGCTTCGGCACGAGCCTGGGCGTCGGCACGGGTCATGTCGGGCCGGGCGCCATGCGTGCGCGCGGCCTGCGGAGTCTGCGCGGCCGGGGCCGCGGTCTGGGCAATGGCTGCGCCGGTAAGGGCCAGAGCGGCGGCGGAAAGGGCGAGGGTCAGCTTGCGCATCGTGAGATACTCCTAAACGGGTGCGGCTTTGCAAAAAGAGAGAGCTGCGACCGGGCGATCCTGCTTGGGGGAGGGGGAAGGGGAAGACCCGCTCCGGCCGCAGCTCATGGAACCCCGTGTAGGGTCGCTATGTCGCAGCAATATCCCGCTGGCGGGCAAAAATGTCGCGGATTGTATCCTGTGCGCCGGCCCGTTCATCCAGGCGTCAACAAGTGTTACGCCGGATCGCGTTCTGAAAACTGTGGCCTTTGCCATGAAACTATTGATTACTGATGATAAATTGGCACATTTGGTCACGGCGATGTGACTTTTAGCATGCGGATGTCCCGATGGGCCTCCGCACCCTCCCCCTTTCGATAATCGACCATTCGCCGTTCCCCGATCCGGCTGCCCACAATAAGAACAATATGGAAACAAAACAGGCGATCTACAAGGGCCGGGTCTCGCGCTCCAGCCATGCGAGGTCCGCGCCTTCGAGCCGTGGCGAAAGGATGCGGCGGACATCGGAATGATAGCCGTCCCACCACGCGATCTCCGCCGGCGTCAGCATCTCCCGATCCACCAGCCGCCGGTCGAGCGGGGCGAAGGTCAGCGTCTCGAAGCCGAGATATTCGCCCTCACCCCCTGTCGTCTCGGCGGGGACCACAAGCACCAGGTTCTCGATCCGGATGCCGAAATGGCCCTGCTTGTAGTAGCCGGGTTCGTTGGACAGGATCATCCCCGCGGCCAGCGGCGTGTCCGCGCCCGCGAAAGCGCCGCCCGATTTGGCGATCCTCTGCGGCCCCTCGTGGACCGAGAGATAGCTGCCCACGCCGTGGCCGGTGCCGTGGCCGTAATCCACGCCCGCCGCCCACAGGTGCATCCGCGCCAGCGCGTCGAGCTGCCCGCCATTGGTGCCGACGGGAAACCTGGCCCGCGCCAGCTCGATATGGCCCTTGAGCACCCGGGTGTTGCGGTCGATCATCTCGGGCGTCGGCTCGCCCGGCCCGATCCACACGGTGCGGGTGATGTCGGTGGTGCCGCCGAAATACTGCCCGCCCGAATCGCACAGGTAGATGCTGCCCGGGGGAATCGGGATATTGCTGCTCTCGTCCACCTTGTAGTGCGGCAGGGCGGCGTGTGGGCCGGCGGCGCTGATGGTGTCGAAACTGGTGTCGACCAGCGCCTTGTCGAGACCCCGCAATTCCCGCAGCCTGGCCGCGGCGGCCAGCTCGTCGATCTTCCCCGAAGGCGCATTCTCCTCGATCCAGCGCAGGAAGCGCACGATCGCCGCGCCGTCGCGGGCCTGCGCCTGGCGGTGGCCCTGCTGCTCGGCGGCGTTCTTGATCGCCTTGGCCAGGACGGTGGGATCGCCCGCCCGCACCACTTTCGCGCCCGCCGTCTCGAGCGCGTGGAAGATCCCCGCCACCGCGTGATTGGGGTCGAGCGCCACCGTCCTGCCGCCAAGCTCCGCCAGCGCGGGCTGGAAATCCCCGCGCGGTCGCACGCTCACCGCGTTGCCGAGGTGCTGGGTGAGCGCGGGCGTGACCTTCTCGGGCGCGATGAACAGCTCGGCCGTGCCATCGGCCTTCACCACCACATAGCTCAGCGCGACCGGCGTGTTGGCCACGTCCGTGCCGCGGATGTTGAGCAGCCATGCCACCCCGTCCAGCGCGGCGATGATCGTGGCGTCATGCCCTTCGGCCTTGAGCCAGTCGGCCACGGCGGCGCGCTTGTCGGCGCTGTTGCGGCCCGCCAGATCATCCGCATAGGGCGTCGCCTCGGCCAGCGAGGGCGCGGGCCGATCCTCCCACACGGCGTCGATGGGATTGTCGGACAGCGGCACCAGCACGATGCCCCTGGCCGCCAGCAGCTTTTCCGCCGCCTCGGCCCAGCCGATCCCGTGGAGCCAGGCGTCATAGCCGATCCGCGCGCCATCGGGCGCATTCTCGGCCAGCCAGCGGGCGGGGCTGGTCTCCGGCACGGGCTCATAGTCGAACAGGGCGCCGTCCACCTGCTCGCGCACCTGCACTGTGTATCGCCCGTCGGTGAAGATGGCCGCGCCCTTGCCCGTGTAGCGCCCCGCCAGCACCGCCGCCGTGCCCGCCGAACCGCCGAATCCGGTCAGCCAGCCGAGCCGCTGGGCATAGGCGCCGACATATTCGCTCATGTGCTCGTCGGAGATCGGCACCACGAACCCGTCGAGCCCGCGCTTCGCCAGCTCCTCGCGCAGGGCGGCGAGGCGGGCACCGTGAGTGAGCATCAGCATGGTTGTGGTCCTTTCGCTTCCTTCATAGGGCGGGCCGATGACCGATGCCACCATTCGCCCGCCCGTCGCCGCCAGGAAGCCCAGCAGCGCCACCCATCACGGCGTCGAGCTGAGCGACGATTACGCCTGGCTGCGCGATCCCGGCTACCCCAAGGTGGAGAATGCCGAGATCCTCGACCATCTGAACGCGGAAAACGCCTGGTTCGAAGCGCGCATGGCGCCACACCAGCCGCTGATCGAGACGCTGTTCCAGGAAATGAAGGGCCGCATCAAGGAGGCCGACAGCTCGGTCCCGGTCAAGGACGGCGACTGGCTCTACTGGATCGATTTCGAGGAGGGGGCGCAGTACAAGCGCTGGTGGCGCAAGCCCGTGGCCGGCGGCGATGACGAGCTGATCCTCGACGAGGTCGCGCTGGCCGAGGGCAAGGAGTATTTCCGCGTCGGCGCCATCTCGGTCAGCCCGAGCGGGCGCTTCATCGCCTGGTCCACCGACACCGACGGGTCGGAACGCTACACGATCCGTTTCCGCCGCCTGGGCACGGGCGGAAAGGCTCTGGACGATGCCGTTCCCGGCGCGTCGGGCAAATGGGGCGACAGCGAAGTCGAGGGCACGATCGGCAATATCGTGTGGACCGCGGCAGAGGACGCCGTGCTCTACAGCCTTTCCGACGAGAACTGGCGCCACCGCACCATCAAGCTGCACCGCCTCGGCAGCGACCCGGCCGGCGATGTGGTGGTCTATCACGATCCCGACGAGGCCTTTTCCTGCGGGGTCGATCTCAGCGCGGAGGAGAACTGGATCGTGATCCAGTCGGGGGACCACGAGACCAGCGAGGTCCGCCTGGTCCCCGCCGCCGATCCGCTTGCGGAGCCGATCCTGATCCGCGGCCGCGAGAAGGGGGTGGAATATGCCGTCGATGTGGTGGGCGATACGGTCTTCGTCCACGCCAACGACAGCCACGAGAACTTCCGCCTCGCCACCGCGCCTATCGCGGCGCCTGGCGAATGGACCACGCTGATCGAGGGGAGCGACGCCTTCTACCTCACCGGCTTTTCGCTGTTCCGCGATTTCTATGTCGTCGAGGGCCGGCAGGAAGGGCTCGATACCATCGAGGTTCGATATTATGGCGAGCACGGCCGGATCGAGCCGATCGCCTTCCCGGAGGCGAGCTACAGCGCCGGGCTGGGCAACAATCCCGAATTCGCGACCGACCGGCTGCGGCTGTCCTATGAATCGATGGTCAGCCCGGCCACGGTCTATGACTACCACGTCGCGACACGCGGGCTCGAAGTCCGCAAGGTGCAGGAAATCCCCTCGGGCTATGATTCCGGGCTGTACCGCACCGAGCGACTGAGTATCCCCGCGCGCGACGGCACCGCGATCCCGGTCTCGATCCTCTATCGCGCGGATCGGCCCCGCGATTCGGGCGGCCCGCTCTATCTCTACGGATATGGCGCCTATGGCATCGCCATCCCGCCGGGTTTCTCGACCGCACGCCTCAGCCTGGTCGATCGCGGCTTTGCCTATGCCATAGCCCATATCCGCGGTGGCGACGATCTGGGGCGCGCCTGGTACAAGGCCGGCAAGCTGGAACGGCGCACCAACGCCTTCACCGATTTCGTCGATGCCGCGAGGGGGCTGGTGGATCGCGGCTATACCGCCGCCGGCCGGATCGGTATCGCCGGCGGATCGGCGGGCGGCGAGCTGATGGGCGCGGTCATCAATTCCGACCCCGCGCTGTGGGGCGCGGTGGTGGCGCATGTCCCGTTCGTGGATGTGCTCAACACCATGCTGGATGCCAGCCTGCCGCTGACGCCGGGCGAATGGCCCGAATGGGGCAATCCGATCGAGGATGCGGCCGCCTTCGCGCTGATCCGCGGCTACAGCCCATATGACCAGGTGCGCGCGCAGGACTACCCGCCGCTGCTGGTGACCGCCGGGCTCCACGACCCGCGCGTGACCTATTGGGAGCCGGCGAAATGGGTCGCGCGGCTGCGCGCGACGCGCACCAATGATGCCGAGCTGCTGCTCAAGACCAACATGGGCGCGGGGCACGGCGGCAAGTCCGGCCGCTTCGATTCCCTGCGGGAAGTGGCCGAGGAGTACGCGTTCATCCTGTGGCAGCTGGGGGTGCCGGGCTAGGCGTGGGCGGCGGTGCCGCCATCGCCGCGAGCACGGGCGGGAGCGAGACCGCGTAGCGCAGCGCCTCGCCCGCGAGCCCTGCCACCACCTCCTCGGCCTCGGGGCCGAACAGGGCGAACTTCTCATAGAATTCGGGCACGCTGCGGATCAGGCCGAAGCCCGCTTCCTGCCCGAACCGGGGTATCCGGGGCGGCAGCGGGGAAACGTCGAGCGAGGGCGTCACCTGCCAGACCATGCCGACGATGCGGCTGTTGAACACGCTCATCAGCCGGCCGTAGTCGGCCGCCAGCAGCGGCGAGGGAATGCACGCCAGATAGCGCGTCGCTGCGACCGCGGCGGTCCGTTCGCGCCGGGCCAGCGCCAGCTCCAGCCAGCCGAGCACACGCCGGACATCCTCGCGCGTGGCGTCGGCGGCGTGGCCCACCAGATAGTCGTAACCCATGATCGCGCCGCGCCAGCCCGACGGATCGTGTGCCACCGCCGCCCAGAAGAAATCGACCGCATCGGCCAGCGTTTCGAGCTTGCCGTCCTGGTGGATGAACGCCCCCTCAGGGCTCAACACGAAGCTGCGCGCGCCCGGCTTCTTCCCGCCGAACTCCACCATCGGCCTGAAGCCGCGCCCGCCGGGGGCATCGCTTTCCTTGGTCATCGCCGCACGTCCTTGCCGGTCATCTGCAACACGGCCATAGCCCACTGCACCTAACGAATTGATGCAGCGAAACCATGCCGGCAGCGTTCACCCAGAGCTTCACCGCCCGCGCCGAGGACATCGACGAGCTCGGCCATGTCAACAACACGGTGTGGGTGCGCTGGGTGCAGGAGATCGCGACCGCGCACTGGCGCGCGGTGGCGGACCCGGCGCATGTGGAGCAATTCGTCTGGGTCGTGACCCGGCACGAGATCGATTACCGCGGCAATGTCGGCGAGGGCGCGGTGGTGCGGGCCGAAACCTGGATTCCCGATGCGCCGAAGGGTGCGCGCTTCGACCGCTGCGTCACCTTCTTCGACGCCGCCGGCGATCGGCCGCTGGTCGCCGTACGCTCGACCTGGGCAATGCTGGATCGCGCCAGCGGGCGGCTGGTGCGGATCAGGCCGGAGGTCGCGGCCCCATTCGTCGCGCCAGGCTAGGCCGCGACGATCGCGGGCGCGGCGCCGCGCCGATCCAGCCGGACCGCGGAAGCCAGCAGGTTGCGGCCGTTGTGCTTCGCTTCATAGAGAAGATCGTCCGCCTCGCGGTAGAGCGCGGCGAAATCCGTGCCGACGTCGCAACCCGATGTGCAGATCACCAGGCCGGCGCTTGCCGTCACCAGCATCTCCAGCTCCTCCACCTCGCGCGCGATACGTACCGGGATCGCCTCGCGCAGCCGCTCCACGCGCTGCGCCACATCGTCTCCGCGCAGCAGCAGCAGGAACTCCTCGCCCCCCATCCGCAGCGCCACCGCCCCTTCATGCCCGGCCAGCACGCTGGCGGCTGTGCGAAGGACCGCATCGCCTACATCATGGCCGTGGGCGTCGTTGACGCGCTTGAAATGGTCGAGATCGAACAGCGCGAAGCCGGTGAAACGCTGGACGGCGGAGTTGTTCAGCCAGCCTTCGAGCGCACGGCGGTTGTAGAGGCCGGTGAGGTCGTCTCGCTCTGCCAGCTCCTCGAAGGACCGGGCACGCACCAGGGCGTGGTCCCGCTGGCGCCGGATGAGCATGATCCGATCGGCAACGCCCAGCGTGGTCGCAACCGTCACCGTCACCATCGCGAAGTGGAACAGGCCGACCGCCTCGCTCTGCCGCAACGTGGGCACCAGCATGGTCACGATGCGGATCACGCCAACCAGGATGAACGGCGCCCAACCCACGATCTGGAAGCGGACCGCGCGGCTTCCCCGGCGCAGGGCATCGATCATCGCGAACACGAACAGCGTGAGGACGGGGATGAAAATGGCGTAATACAATGGCGTGGCGACAGGGCGGATCCAGTCCGGCGCCACGACACGGATCAGCGTGAACGCCGCCACCCAGATACCGGCCACGTATAGGCCCCGGCGCAGCAGGGGGTGCATCCGGCCTCGTTCGATAAAGGCCGCGGCGAAGCCCGAGGCGGCCGCGACCCCGAGGCCGAAGGACAGCGTGCCCGCCAGCGCCATCGTGTCGATCGTTACCGACAGGAAATGGGAGACGAGGCCCGAGCGGATCAGGCTCTGGGTCAGCATCGCCAGGGAAATCGCCAGATACCACAGCATGAAGGGTTCGCGCATGATCCGGTAGAAGGCGGCATAGAAGAACAGCGGGGTCAGCAGCATACCGGATATGAGTGCGGCGATCAGGAGCTGGCCGATGGCTTCGGACGAGGTGCCCGGCTCCGATGCATAAATGGCCGCATCCGTGAAAAGGGCGCGGGATGTCGGGCCGTCGATTGCCGCCAGCACCGTATCCGCCTTGCCGGCGTAGGGCGGTAGCGGCACATAAACCGCGTTCCCACTGCTTGCGACAGCCAGGCCGCCGGCATCATGCCGGGCCGAGGCGACTATGCGGCCATCGGCGACGACCGCGAGCGTCAGGCTGCGAAAGCGGGAGGAACGCGTGCCGAACCAGGCGGGCTGTTGCTGGCCGGGCTCGACCGCGAAACGCAGCACCGTGCGTTCGGCGGCGAGCGAGGCGGCGCCGTTGCCGCAACGCCATCCCTGCGTGGTGGAAGCAAGGCCGGCGAGGGATTCCCCGGTGCCGGACGCACGCGCGCAAGGGGGGGCGAAGGTCTGCGCCAATGCGGTCGCCGGAAGGGCGAACAGAGCCAGCAAGGCGGCTGTGAGGAGGCGTGCCCAAGGCTGCATGAGGTCTCGGGCGGAAACCTAACCCCGCTTGGTTAACTTGGCGTAAAAGGCCCTCCGTCAGCCCGCCGAAATTACTTCGGATACAGGGGTGTAGCTGTAGCCAAGCTCTTCCGCCACGGCGCGATAGGTAACTTTCCCATCATGCACGTTCAGCCCTTCGGCAAGGTGCGGATTGGCCGCCAGCGCGCCGCGCCAGCCGAGCTGCGCGATCCTGAGCGCGTGCGGCAGGGTGACATTGTTGAGCGCATAGGTGCTGGTGCGGGCCACCCCGCCGGGCATGTTGGCCACGCAATAATGCACCACATCATCAACGACATAGGTCGGCTCGGCATGGGTGGTGGGCCGGCTGGTCTCGAAACACCCACCCTGGTCGATGGCGACATCCACCAGCACGCTGCCCGCCTTCATGCATTTGAGCATATCGCGCGTCACCAGCTTGGGCGCTGCGGCGCCCGGGATCAGCACCGCGCCGATGATAAGGTCCGCGCCGCAAACCTCGTCTTCCAGATTGGCCTTGTTGGAGAAGCGCGTCTTGGCACGGCTCTCGAAATGGATGCCCAGGCGTTCGAGCACTTCGGGATCGCGGTCGAGAATGGTGACGTCCGCCCCCAGCCCCACCGCCATCTGCGCGGCGTTGAAGCCGACCACGCCGCCGCCGATCACCACCACCTTGCCCGGCAGCACGCCCGGCACGCCGCCCAGCAGCACGCCGCGCCCGCCGTGCGCCTTCTCCAGCGCGGTGGCACCGGCCTGAATGCTCATCCGCCCCGCGACCTGGCTCATCGGCTTCAGGAGCGGCAGCGAGCCGCCGGGGCCGGTGACCGTTTCATAGGCGATCGCGGTGACGCCGCTTTCCACCAGCTCGCGGGTCTGCTCCGGATCGGGCGCGAGATGGAGATAGGTGTAGAGTACCTGGCCCCGGCGCAGCTTGGCGCGCTCGACCGCCTGCGGCTCCTTGACCTTCACCACCATCTCGCATTCGGCGAAGATGGGATCGGGCCCGGCCACGATCTTCGCGCCGGCGGCCTTGTATTCCTCGTCGCTGGCGCCGATCCCGGCGCCCGCGCCGCTCTCGATCCACACCTCGCTGCCCTGATGGACCAGTTCGCCCGCGCTTTCCGGCGTGAGGCCCACGCGGTATTCGTGGTTCTTGATTTCGCGGGGGCAGCCGACGCGCATGGGACTCTCCTTGTCGCGCGTCTCGTTACAACTGCAACCTGGCGTGGGCAAGGCGCGGACCGCCCCGGGCCAGGCGTCAGGCGCGGTTGAACAGCCGGAACAGATTGAACGCGATCATCCCGGCCAGGCCGACGCGGTGCAGCCACAGGCGGGGGCGCCAGATCATCGCCACCGGCAGCGCCAGTGTCAGGAGCACACGCAGCGAAGGCTCAACCCATTCGCGCGAGCCGTAGATCAGATTGACCGTAACCGCGATGACCGGCGCGATCAGCAGCGGCCCCAGGATCATCGCGGCATTCGCCAGAACATAATCGTCGAGCGTGCGCCAGCGCTCGGGCCGTTCCGGAAACATCGCCTGGCTTAGGAAGACATAGGGCAGGATGACGGCCATCGCGGTCAGCAACAGGAAGGGGGTGAGGGTGAACACATCACGGTTCACCCAGAAGCCGAGCCACTGGCTGGGCACATAGGTCACCACGACCAGGCACAGCAGCGGCACCAGTGTGCCGATCGCGGCCCCCTCTCGACTGCGCCACACATTGGCGAAGCCGGTCGTCGCATTGGCGAGCGCCAGCCCCAGCATGAGGCTGTAGAACGCGAACAGCATCTCGAATCCGGTCAAGGCCTTCCCCCCTTCGAAGGAGCCTAGCCTTCGGCTGGCCCCGCGTCACGATGCGTTCGGCGGGATCGCACCCTCTGCATCGGGCAGGCAATCCCCCACCAACGCATCGAGGCCCGGGGGATCGCCCCGGGCCTCGCGCTGTTCAGACATGACCGGCTGGGCGGTGCGTCAGAAGTCGAGGCTGACCCGCCCGTAGAGGAACCGGCCGTTGAAGCCCGCCGGCGAGAACTGGCTGAACGGGATGAAATAGCCGTTGAGCCCATAGTTCTGGCCGCCGTCGATGCCGCGGCGAACGCGGTC
The DNA here is from genome assembly GCA_016793865.1 of Altererythrobacter sp. Classification (GTDB taxonomy): domain Bacteria; phylum Pseudomonadota; class Alphaproteobacteria; order Sphingomonadales; family Sphingomonadaceae; genus Qipengyuania. The sequence goes on along the minus strand of JAEULJ010000001.1, from coordinate 918,586 downwards.
GGGGTAGCTGTCGAAGACGTTGTTGGCGCCCACGGCTAGCTCCAGCCGCTCGGCGACGCGGCCGCGCAGCTCGATGTCGGCCACCCATTGCTGGCCCAAGACCTGGTCGCGCGCCGCGTCCACGCCGGGGATCAGCACCTCGCCGTAGCGGTTGCCGCGCAGGGTCAGTCCGAAGGGCTCGTAATCGACGTCGAGGCCCAGGTTGATCTTGGTCCGCGGCTGGCCATCGGTGATGCGGAGCGATTCCTGCCGGCCGAACAGCGTCAGGCCCGGCAGGGTCGGCAGCGCAGCGCGATCGGTGATGTCGGTTTCGTTGCGGCTGTACCCTGCGGTCAGCGAGACCCGGCCGAAGCCGAAATCGGGGACGCGATAGGTGCCCACGATCTCGTAGCCCTTGGTGCGGGTATCGATGCCATTGATGAAGAAGCGCGCCGAGGTGACGTTGTTGAAGCCCGCGTTCTGGAGCAGCGCAACCACCGCGGCGCCTTGCAGCGTTTCGGTGACCACGATGCGATCATCGATGTCGATGTTGTAGTAATCGGCGGTAATGCTGAGGCCGGGTACCATCGAGAAGGTCGCACCGACAGACCAGTTGCGCGATTTCTCGGGCTGGAGCGGCTGCGAGCCGAGCGCCACCGCAATGGGATCGCTCACCGGCACGGTCAGGATCTCGAGCAGCGTGCCGTTGACGTTGTTGGTGGAGGTGGTGGCGTAGTATTGCTGGTGCAGCGAGGGCGCCTTGAACCCGGTCGACAGCGAGCCGCGCAGGGCCAGCCCGTCGATCGGCTCCAGCCGCGCCGCGACCTTGCCGTTGAGCGTGTCGCCGAAATCGCTGAAATCCTCGTAGCGGCCGGCAAACTGCAGAGTGAGCATATCGAACAGCTTGCTCTCCAGCTCGAGATAGGCGGCCTTGGAATTGCGGCTGGCGTCCACCTGGTTCGCCGGGCGGAAGCCCGGGAAGACCTGCGCGCCGGCGGGCGCGCCATTGGGGATGAATGGGCCGCCGGCATAGCTCTGGAAGTCACCGGCCACGATGCGGAAGTTCTCGTTGCGGTATTCGCCGCCGAACGCGACCGACAGGCCATCGCCGAAGCCGACATCGAAGGTGCGCTGGATATCGAGATTGGCGGTGGTCTGGCCGAAGCGCAGCGAGCCGGCGTCGAACTTGCGCTGGCTGGCCTGGCCGAAGCTGACGTTGAAGCTGTTCTCCACCCCGAAGCCGAAGCGGTTGGTGCCGTAGACGACGCTGAGGTCGTAGTTCCAGCCATTGCCCACCTCGCCGCGCACACCGGCGGCTGCGGCGATATCCTCGATCCGGCTGTTGATCAGCGGCAGGAAGCCATTGGCGTAGAAAGGCGCGAAAGGAGTGGCGACGGCGGGGGTTGAGCCGGTGTAGTCCCGGTTGCGGGCGTCATTGGCGCGGCGATAGAAGCCCGCGCTCTGACCGTCGCGGATGCCGTAGCTGGCGAAGGTGTAGAGTTCCGCCCCCGGCGACAGTTCATAGCCGGCGTTGAGGAACAGCGTGTAATCCACCGTCGCCGCATCGCCATAGCGGTGCGTGAAGCGGTCGATGGTCAACTCGCGCGGATCGGCGAGGCCGCCGGTCAGCGAGGGATATTGCTGGCGCGGATCGGCGCCGCCGCGGTTGGTGGGATTGCGATCCTGGTACTGCGCGGTGAGGTTCACATAACCGCCCGAACCGACCGGCAGGCCCATATTGGCCGCCAGCGTCAGCGTCTCGCCGTCCCGACGGCGCACTTCCTGGCCGTTATCGGTGAGCTGGTACACGCCGGTCGCGCCCGCGTTGGCATCGGCCACCGGCTGGCCGTTGGTGCCGACCACCGGGCCGCTCTGCTGGAGCACGCCGTCCACGCTGGTCACATATTTGCCGTAGGTCGCCTGCACGCGCCCGCCTTCGGAGCGGCGCAGGCGGACGTTGATAACGCCCGCGATGGCATCCGAGCCGTACTGCGACGAGGCGCCGTCGCGCAGCACCTCGATCCGCTCGATCGCGATCGGGGGGATGGTGTTGAGATCGACCGCCGCCGACCCTCGGCCCACCGAGCCGTTGAGGTTGAGCAGCGCCGAGGTGTGCCGGCGCTTGCCGTTGACCAGGACCAGCGTCTGGTCGGGCGCCAGACCGCGCAGGGTGGCCGGCCGCAGGGCATCGGTGCCATCGGTGATCGAGGGCTGCGGGAAGTTGAAGCTGGGGACGAGCTGGTTCAGCACCTTGTTCGTCTCGGTATAACCGCTGTTGTTCAGCACATCGCCGCCGATCACGTCGATCGGAACCGGGCTGTCCGCCACGGTGCGGTCGGAACGGCGGGTGCCGGTGACGATGATCTGGTCCTGCGGCGCGGCCTCGCCCTCGACCGAAGCGGGCGCCTCGTCGGCGGACTGGGCCTGCGCCGGCAGCGCGGATGCGGCGGCGATGGCGATGACGGCGGTGCGAAGCGCGAGCGAACGGCGGATTTTCATGGGTTTGCCCTCCAAACTGGATCGGGGGCAAATATCAGCGCGTCGCGAAGCTCGCACAATACAGCCGCGCTTTTGCAGCGCACAAGAATTGGTTTCTGTGACAAATCGGTCACATCGGAAAGACTGCTTCGCACCTGCGAAACAGCTGCCGTCAGAGCGGATTGCCGTCCTTGTCGCGATAGATCTCGCGCCTGCCGACATGGTTCGCCGGCCCCACGAAGCCGTCCGCGCGACCCCTTGGGCGGATCCCGATCAGAGTTCCGCGCACCCTTCGTCAAGGATGACCGCGCCGGTTTCGATCAAGCTCTCGTTGCCCTGATGCACCAGTTCACCCGCGCTCTCGGGCGTCAGGCCGACGCGGTATTCGTGGTTCTTGATTTCCTTGGGGCAACCGACGCGCATGAGGTTATCTCCTCAGCGCGCGCCGTTACAACTGTGACTAGGCGGGGGGAAGCGGCGGAAGCCGTAGGGGCGACCGTGCCCCGCGCCTCCCTTAACCCAGCACTTTATTAGGTTCCCGCGTACGTTGGCCCTGTGGACCAATTGTTTCTCCGGGGAACGTGAGGTCAGCCAGCCAGTCCCAGACAGCTCATGCCGTTGGCCAGCATCGACCCAATAAGCGGCTCGCCCGTGAACATTTTCAGTCGCTCTTCACGGCTGGTTCTTTCCATGAGATCGGCGACCAATTCCTGCACCTCTTCTGGGCCATACGAGCCATCCCCCGCCACTGAGATCGCTGCCGCCTCGGCCAAACTGACGTCGTCGAGGTCAGCGAGTCCGCTCTCAAGTCGCTGGAGGATAGTATTGTCGAAGCCAGGGCCAACCATGGACAAGGCATCGCCCCTCATGGCGTCAAGATCCTGTACATTGGCAAACCGCAGGAATTCGGCCTCTACGGCTTGTGCGCGCGTCAGAATGTCGTCCAACTGCGCCTTGGAAATGCGGAAGATCATACTGAGATCGCTTTCGGTTGGAGTGAAAGTTTGCATGCGAAAGGTGGCCGGTCGAACAGATCGCACAGTCGTTGTGTTCACATCCGTTGAACTCGCACGAGACTGTGTCGGAGATCGCCCCGCTCCCCGGATCGCCATCCCCGCGACGCATCCCGCTACGAAGAGCGTGATCGCGGAAGCAGGGCGGCCAAAGGGAGAGATCAGCAGCGCTTCGATAGCGTATTCGATGAGGCCGACCATGCCAGAGCGGGCGCCAACACCTTCCTTCGTCATGAACGAAAGTGACCCGGTCATCACATTCAGCGCCAGAAGCCAAAAAGTCAGAACCACGCAGGCTGTCGCGATCGGCCTGCGCAGCGAATAATAGCGGTCGGCGACGTCGCTCGATTGTGGCTTGCTCACACTCGCTTGCCTACACCACTATCCTTTACAATTCATTTTGCGTGAAGGCGGCATTCTGCAGAGTGATGTACCCTAGTACGCTCGTTGTAAGGACACAATTTTCACAACGGATTGCCGTCCTTGTCCCGGTAAATCTCCCGCCTCCCGACATGGTTGGCCGGCCCCACGAAGCCGTCCTCCTCCATGCGCTCGATCCATTTGGCGGCGGTGTTGTAGCCGACGCCCATCTGGCGCTGGAGCCAGCTTCCGCTCGCCTTCTGGTATTCGAACACGACCTGGCAGGCCTGCCGGTATTTCCGTTCCTCCGGGTTGTCGGAGGCGGTCAGCTCGTCCTCGAAGCCGAAGCCGCCGCCGTCCTCTGGCTCCTCGGTCACGGCATCGACGTAATCGGGGCTGCCCTGGCCGCGCCAGTGATCGGCCACCCGCTCCACCTCCTCGTCCGCCACGAAGGGGCCGTGGACGCGGATCATGGCGCCGGTGTTGGGCTTGTAGAGCATGTCGCCCTTGCCCAGCAGCTGCTCCGCCCCCTGCTCGCCCAGGATGGTGCGACTGTCGATGCGGCTCGTCACCTTGAAGCTGATGCGGGTGGGCAGGTTCGCCTTGATGACGCCGGTGATGACATCCACCGACGGCCGCTGCGTGGCCATGATGAGGTGGATGCCGGCGGCGCGGCTCTTCTGGCTGAGGCGCTGGATCAGCACCTCGATCTCCTTGCCCACGGTGACCATCAGGTCGGCAAGCTCGTCCACGATCAGCACGATCTGCGGCAGCACCTCGTAATCGAGCTGCTCCTCCTCGTAGATTTCCTCGCCCGTTTCCGCATCGAACCCGGTCTGGACCCGGCGGCCGAGCGGCGCGCCCTTGGCGATGGCGGCGCGCACCTTTTCGTTGAAGCCGGCGATGTTGCGCGAATTGACGCTGCTCATCATCCGGTAGCGCTTCTCCATCTCCTCCACCGCCCATTTGAGCGCGCGGATCGATTTCGCCGGCTCGGTCACCACCGGGCTGAGGAGATGAGGGATGTCGTCGTAGGTCTTGAGCTCGAGCACCTTGGGATCGATCAGGATCAGGCGGCACTCGGTGGGGGTGAAGCGATAGAGCAGGCTCAGGAGAATTGTGTTGAGGCCGACCGACTTGCCCGATCCGGTGGTGCCCGCGACCAGCAGGTGGGGCATGGCGGCGAGATCGGCGATGATCGGCTCGCCCGCGATATCCTTGCCCAGGATGATCGGCAGCGCGCCCTTGCTGTCCACGAAGGCCGCGCTTTCCACCAGTTCGCGATAGCTCACGGTCTGGCGATCGGCATTGGGCAGCTCGATACCCATCACGGTCTTGCCGGGGATGGGCGAGACACGCGCCGATATGGCGCTCATGTTGCGGGCGATATCCTCGGCCAGGCCGATGATTCGGCTGGCCTTGATGCCGGGGGCGGGCTCCAGCTCGTACATCGTCACCACCGGCCCGGCCCGCACGGCGGTGATCTCGCCCTTGACGTTGAAATCGTCGAGCACGGTCTCGAGCAGGCGGGCGTTGCGCTCCAGCGCCAGCTTGTCGAGCTTGACCGCCTTTTCCGCCGGTGGCGGGGCAAGCAGATCGATGCTGGGCAGCTCGTATTGCGCGAACATGTCGCGCTGCCTAGGCTTGGCGGTGGCAGCGGCGCGGCGCGGCGCCTCCGCGGGATCGGGAATATCGGGGGCGCGGCGCGGCGCGGCGGCCGGTTCGTCTCCCTCGTCATCGTCGCGAAGCGTGGCGGCCAGGCGCGGCTTCACGCGGCGACCGGGCAGCGGGACGCCGTCGTCCTCGCTCTCGCCGCGCCGGCGGCGATGGAGGAAGTCCGGCAGGGTCAGAAACCGCCGCCAATCGAGCGCGAATACCTTGCCGGTGAGCGCCAGCCCGCCCGCCAGCGCGCAGAACGCCAGCGCGCCGACGACCCAGCCCTGCGCCCCTTCCGCGAACCGGCCCGCCACCGCGGCGATCGCGCGCGAGCCGAGCAACCCCGCGAGCCCGCCGGTCCCCGCGGGAAGGCTGGTCATGGCGCTCTCGAACAGCAGCGCCAGCACCGTCGCGAGCAAGGCCATGCCCAGCAGGAGGACGGCGAGGGGGCGCCACCACGCTCCGGTCTCAGCCACGCCCTCGGTTTCGACTTCCAGCCACAGCCGCCGCGCCGCGACATAGAGCAGGGGCACCAGCAGGATAGAAGGCAGGCCGAACCAGCCGAGCGCCTTGTCGCTCGCCCAGGCGCCCGGCACGCCTAGCCAATTGCCGATGTGTTCGCCCGAGGCGGCCGTCGATCCGCTGGGGTCGGTGGAGGTGTAGCTCACCAGCGCCAGCGCCAGGAAAAGCGCCGCCAGCGCGAACAGAGCCGCCCCGGCGATCTCCGCCGCGCGCGCCAGCGAACGGCGGAACGTGGCCTTCCAGTCGGGTCTGGGTTTGGAAACTGCGCGGGTGGCCATCGCGGCAGTATGAATCCGGCGGGACTCGCTCGTCAAGCAGCGGATGGCGGAATGAGCCCGTCGATCGCGCCCCAGCGCGACCAGCCGAGTTCGGCGGCGCGCGCGGCAGTCATTCCCCCCAGCGCGATGACCGGCACCGGCGATTGCTGGGCGAGGACGTGGAAGCCATGAACCCCAAGCGTCGCCCCGCCGGGGTGCGAGCGGGTGGCGAACACCGGCGATAGGAACAGCCCGTCGGCCCCGGCGGCCAGGGCTGCGGCGAGTTCCTCGCCATCGTGAGCGCTGGCGATCCTCAGCATACCAGTGGCCCCCGCGATGCGCGCGGCGTCGCCATAGATTCCCGTGGCGCCCCAGGCGCGCGCCACCCCCGCGTCGTCGGCCAGCAGGACCAGATGGCCCGCCGCGCGAGCTTCGATCGACAGAGCGCGGAACCGCGCGGCGCGCGCCTGCTCGCAGAGGTGATAATGCCGGAAGACGAAGCCGGAGCCGCGCGGCAAGGCAGTCAGCGCGCTTTCAAGCCCGGCATCGTTCCGCGCGTCGGACAGGAGCCACAGAAGCGGTAGAGGGTGGCGCGCGGACATGGCCCGGGTATAGCGCGCCGCGATGGAAATGGCAGAGACCTCGCTCGCCCCGGAATCCCCGCTCGCGCAGGTTCGCGCGCGGATCGCCCGCGCCTGCGCCATCGCGCGGCGCGATCCGGGCGAGGTCACGCTGGTGGCGGTCAGCAAGACCCAGCCGGCAGCGGCGATCGGCCCCCTGCTGACGCTCGGCCAGCGCCATTTCGCCGAAAACCGGGTGCAGGAGGCGCAGGCGAAATGGCCGGCCTTGCGCGACGCGCATCCGGCGGTGCAGCTCCACCTCGTCGGCCAGCTCCAGTCCAACAAAGCCGAGGAGGCCGCACGGCTGTTCGACTGGATCCACTCGCTCGACCGGCCGAGCCTTGTCGAGGCGCTGGCCAGGGCGTTCGACAGGACCGGGCGCAAGGTGCCCTGCTTCATCCAGGTCAACGTCGGAGCCGAGGCGCAGAAGGGCGGTTGCGCGATTTCCGATCTGCCGGCACTGCTCGCGGCGGCGCGCGCGGCCGGCATCCCGCTCGCCGGGCTGATGTGCCTGCCGCCCGAAGATGTGGAGCCCGCTCCCTTCTTCGCCCTGCTCGACAAGCTCGCCCGCGATCACGGCCTCGACGGCCGGAGCATGGGGATGAGCGCGGATTTCGAGACCGCGATCATGCTGGGCGCCAGTCACGTCCGCGTCGGCACCGCGCTGTTCGGAGCGCGTGGCTGACCGCACAGCTCCGCGATTGCGCGGTAGCACAAGCGAAGAAGGGCGCCGCTCGCGCGACGCCCTTCCCTCCTCTCCCCGTATTCGGGGTAGTTGCTTGTCGCCTTACCGCATTGTCTGCCCGAGCGCGCTCAGAAGCGGACCCGGCCGGTGATGCCGTAGGTGCGCGGTTCGGCGAGGAACTGCGAGAAGATCTGGCGCCCGCCCGGATATTGCGGATCGGCGAAGGCCGTGGTCGCGGAGGTTCCGCCCTCCTGGAAGGGCGAATTGAACGCCACCTGGGCATAGTTCACGTTGAACAGGTTCTGCGCCCAGAGCTCGAGCGACCAGGCCTGCTCCGCCCCGCGGATGCCCACGCGCGCGTTGAACAGGGCATAGCCGTCCTGCGCCTTTTGCGGGAACAGGTCCGAGCCGGTGTTGTAGTCGCCCGTCATGCGGCCATCGACATAGAACAGGCCCGAAAGGCCGCTGGTGCCGATGTCCGGCGTCCAGGCGACGCTGCCGGTGGCGACCAGTTCGGGCGCGTTGGACAGGGCCTGGCCCGGCAGCTTGCGCAGCGCCTGATCCAGCGGCGCGCCCGCGGCGGTGCCGACGAGCTGGTCGCGGTATCTGGTCTGGGCATAGGTCAGGCCGAGATTGACCCGCAGTTCGGTGGCGGGGACCAGCGTGGCCTCCAGCTCGAAGCCCTGAGAGCGCACGCCGTAGCCGACATTGCCCGCCGCGCAGACGCCGGTGGTGCCGGCCGCCGCATTGTAGTTGGGCGCGCCGGTGAACTTGCTCTGGTCGCGATCGCCGCCGCCGAGGCTGGCGCTGCAGCCGTTGACGTTCTGAACGAGGAAGACCGTGCCGTTGAAGGTGTTGAGCTGGAAGCTGCTGAAGTCGGACCGGAATCCGGTCAGCGAGAGGCTGAACGGCCCGGTGGCGTATTTGGCACCGATCTCGTAGCTGTCGACCGTTTCCGGATCGAACTGGAGATTGCGCACCAGCCCCTGAGCACCGCCCGGCGTGGCCGCGAAGGGCAGCGTCGGAGCCTTGAGCGCGGAGCGATCGAGGTTGAACCCGCCTGCCTTATATCCGCGCGAGAAGCTGGCATAGACCATAAGGTCGTCCACCGGCTTGTACGACAGGATGGCGGTGCCGGTGAACTTGTCCTCGCGCCGACTGTCGCTGATCGACACGCCGTTGAGCTCGGCGGTGGAATTGCCCTGGCAACCCAGGCCGATCAGCCCGCCGAAGACCGCCCGTGCCGTGGCGGGGACCGCCGGATTGGAAAGCAGCGGAACCAGCGATCCCTGGATGCTGGTGCAAGCCGTGTTGTCGTTGGTGAAGCTGGCCGAGAAGTTCTTGCGATCATTCGTATAGCGCAGGCCCAGGGTCAGATCGAGCCGATCTGTAATATGGATGATGTTGTGCGTGAACAGCGCCCAGTTCTGGCCATTCTGCCGATACTGATCGTCTATGCTGCCCTTGTTGCTAATGCCATCGAGGGTGGCGAGATTGGCCAGCACCGCCGGACCGAGCGCGCCGAATGCGCCATTGATCGTCGCCTGGCCGACGCCCGGAATGATGCACGAGGGGCTGTTGGGGGAATAGATGCCCGCCAGCGCCGTGCCGGTGATCAGGCGGCAGGCCGCGAACCGGCCATACTGATTGCCGAAGCGCAGATTGTCGCGCAGGGTGAGCTTCTCGTTGGCGTAGAAGCCGCCGACGAGCCAGTCCAGCTTGCCGCCGAACGCCTCGCCCTGGAGCCGCAGTTCCTGCGTGAAGGTATGGAACTGGCGATAGTTCGCGTCCCCCTCGCTGCGATAGAGGATGTCCACCGCGCTGTAGTCCGTGTCCGAAGCCTGGCCGGAACGATATTGGCGATAGCCGGTGATCGAGGTCAGCGTGGCGCCCCCCAGGTCCCAGTTGAGCTCGCCCGAGATGCCGTAATCCTTGGTGACACCCGCGAAGCTGCGGCCCGGCGAAACATAGATCGTCCGGTCGTAGCCCTGGTTGAAGCTGGACAGCGGCTGGCCCAGATCGCGCAACACGTTGATGATGTTGTTGCTGGTCGCGGTCGCCCCGGCACCCGGGCTGCTTGGCGTGTTGAGATTGCCCACGAAGGGATTGACGCTTGGCCCCACATAGGTCGCGGCGCAGCACTTTTCGTCGCGGAAGGTGTAATCCCCGATCAGGCGAAAGGTGACATCCTCGGTCGGCTCGAACAGGAGCTGGCCGCGCACGAAATAGCGGTTGCGATCGTTGACGTCCGTGTTGTTGGTGGTGTCGCGGTAAAAGCCGTCGCGCTTCACCCAGATCCCGTCTATCCTTGCTGCGATGGTGTCCGACAGCGGGCCTGTGATGCTGGCGCCCGCCCGCCAGGAATTGTAATTGCCATATGACAGCTCGGCCGAGCCGCCGAACTCGAACTCGGGCCGCTTGGAATAGATGCTGATGAGGCCGGCGGAAGAGTTGCGCCCGCCCAGCGTGCCCTGCGGGCCGCGCTGCACCTCCACCCGGTCGATCTCGCCCAGCTCGTTGAGGCCGATGCCCGAGCGCGAGCGATAGACCCCGTCGATGAACACCGGCACCGAGCTTTCGAGGCCCGGGTTGTCGCCCACGGTGCCGATGCCGCGGATGCGCGCCGAGCCGTTGGCTTCGGTGCCCGTGGACGAGACCATGAGCGAGGGCGCCACCTGGTTGAGCTGGCGGATGTCGTTCGCGCCGCTGTTCTGCAGCGCCTCCGCATTGACCGCGCTGATGGCCACCGGCACGTCTGCCAGCGCCTGTCGGCGGCCCTGCGCCGTTACCAGGATGACGCTTCCATCATCGACCGGGTCGGGATCGGTTGCCCTGTCCTGTGCCGTGGCATCGGCGCCGGCGGCGGGCGGCGAGGTGTTCTGCGCCCAGGCTGCCGGGGCAAGCATGACGCCCGCCCCCAACATGGCCAACACGCGCAGCGAAGCGGCACCATAGGTCATGACATCTCTCTCCCTCGTCATTTTTATGGAACAATTGCATATAGAGATGGAAATGCCGCGCAATATCCTGCCGACAAAAGCGTGTCAGGCCTCTGCCAACCGTGCCTGAAATGCATCACTCGCCGCCTCGAGCAGCGCCGCCTCAAGCCGCTCCAGCCGCGCTTCTCCTGCAAGCTTCGAGCCGGTGGCATCCGTCACGTAGAAGGTGTCCGCAGCCCGTTCGCCGTAGTGGGTGATATGAGCGGAATGGACGATCGCGCCGGCTTCGAACAGCGCGCGCGCGAGACGGTTGAGCAGCGCGGGCCGATCGCGGGCGTTGACTTCGATCACCGTGAACCGCCCGGATGCCTTGTTGTCGAAGATCACCCGCGGGCGCACTTCGAAGGCCCCGGCGCGGCCGTGCGCCAGCGGCCGTTGCGCGAGCCGGGGAGCAAGCTCGATGCGATTGGCGAGCGCGTCGGCTATCGAGGTTTCGAGGCGGCGGAGCTGGTCCTGCTCGCGGAACGGCCCCTCGCGCAGATCCTGCACCAGGAAATTGTCCAGCGCCCAGCCCTCGCGCGTGGTGTGGATGCGCGCGTCGATGATATTGCCGCCCGCGAGGTGGATGCCGCCGGCGATGCGGTAGAACAGCCCGGGGTGATCGGCGGCGATAACCGTCACGAGAGTGGCGCCGCGCGCCTCGTCTAGGGCTGTTTCGATGGTGAGCTGCCGGCCCGCCTCACGCGCGGCCGCATAGGCGATCAGATTGCGCGCCGCGATATCCTCTGGCTCGGCGATCCAATAGGCATCGCCCATGATCGCCGCATAGCGTTCGACGAGCCCCGCCTGATCGCCGAGCCGCGCGGCGGCCGCCTGCTGGCGCGCGGCCACGCGCTCGGTGCGTCCGGCGCGCGCATGGCCAAGCCGCAGCTGCTCCTGCGCGGCGTCGTAGAGCTCGCCCAGCAATTGCCCCTTCCAGCTGTTCCAGGTACTCGGCCCTACCGCGCGGATGTCGACGGCGGTCAGGATCGCCAGATGGCGCAGGCGCTCGGCGCTCTGGACCCGGGATACGAAGTCCTCGATGGTCTTGGGATCGCTCAGGTCGCGCTTGAACGCGGTGGCGCTCATCAACAGGTGTTCGCGGACCAGCCAGGCGACCATCTCGGTCTCGCTCTCGCTCAGGCCAAAGCGCGGGCACAGCCGCTCCGCCACCTGCGCCCCCAGGATCGAATGGTCTCCGCCGCGGCCCTTGGCGATATCGTGCAGCAACGCCGCGACATAGGCCACGCGCCGGCTGCCGACCTTGTGGATCAGGCGGGTGGCACGCGGGTGGTCGGCCTCCAGCAGCCCCTTCTCGATCCGGGCAAGAAGCCCGATGGCGCGGATGGTGTGCTCGTCGACGGTGTAATGGTGGTACATGTCGAACTGCATCTGCGCGTTGACGCGGCCGAAGTCCGGCACGAAGCGCCCGAATACATTAGCCTCGTTCATCCATCGCAGCGCAGATTCCGGGTCGTTGCGGCCGGCGAGCAGCTCCAGGAACAGCGCATTGGCGCGGGGGTCATCCCGCACGGCGGCGTCGATCCGTGCGCTGTCGCGCGTGGCGAGCCGCATCGTCTCGGGATGGATTTCAAGCTCATCGGCCTCGGCGAGCTGAAATATCTCGATGAGGCGAACCGGATCCCTGGTGAACCAGTCCTGCGAAGGCGCGGCGATCCGCCCTACGTGGACGACGTAGCCCTTGAGCTGACGCGGACGGCTGCGAAACCCGGCGAAGAAGCCGCTAGCGCGGGTCTTCTGCGCGAACTCCCCGTCGATGTGAGCCAGGAACACCCCGGTCAGCGCGCCGACCCGCTTTGCCTGGAGGAAGTAGAACTGCATGAAGCGCTCCACCGCGCTCTTGCCGGGCCGGTCGGCGAATTTCATGCGTTCGGCGATCTGGCGCTGAAGGTCGAAGGTCAGCCGGTCCTCGGCACGCCCGGTGACGGCGTGGAGGTGGGAGCGCACGGCCAGCAGCCAGCCCTCGGCACGGCGGAAGGTGGTATATTCGGCGCGCGTGAACAGCCCCACGTCGACCAGCTCGGCAGCCACCTTCACCCGGTGGATATACTTGCCGATCCAGTACAGGGTCTGAAGGTCGCGCAGGCCGCCCTTGCCCTCCTTGACATTGGGTTCCACCACATAGCGGCTATCGCCCATGCGCTTGTGCCGCTCGTTGCGCTCCGCCAGCTTCTGGGTCACGAAATCGCGCTCGGTGCCCTTGACCACATCGCCGAGGAAACGCTGCACCGCTTCCTGGTGGAGCGCCTCGTCGCCCCAGATATAACGGCCTTCCAGGAAGGCCGTTCGGACGGTCAGGTCCTCCCTGGCGATCCGCACCAGGTCCGCCGGGGTGCGGGTGGAATGGCCGATCTGGAGGCCCAGATCCCACATCAGGTAGAGCATGGCCTCCACCACCTGCTCGCACCAGGGCGTGGCGCGCTGGGGGGTGAGGAAGGCGATGTCGACGTCCGAATGCGGGCACATCTCCGCCCTGCCGTAGCCGCCCACCGCCATCACCGCGATGCGCTCCGCCGCGGTACGGTTCGGCGCGGGATAGAGATGATCGGTTGCGTGCTCGAAGATGACCCGCACGATCTGGTCGATCAGGAAGGCGTGGCCGCCGGTGATCTCGTGCCCGGCAGCGGGCTTCTCCTCGAGCCGTCGTGCCAGCTCGGCCCTTCCGTCGGCGAGCGCCTGTTTGAGCGCGGCCACGATCGCCGGGCGCGCTGACTCGCGGTCCTGTGCATGCAATCCGGCAATCGCCTCGGCCAGCGCGCGCCGATCCACGATCGCGCGCTGGTTGGGCACCCGCGCGCCGCTCACGCCGGGACGTGATCCTTCGCGTAGATCGCCTTCACGGTGCGCTTGTCCACCTTCTGCGTCCCCAGTCGGGGCAATTGCTCATCCGCCTGCCACAAGCGGCACGGAACCTTGAATGCCGCGATATGCTCCCGCAGATAGTCCTGAAGCGCCTCCGGCGGAAGCTCCTCGCCGGGCTGGAGGAAATAGACCGCCGCCGGAATTTCCCCGAAACGCTCGTCCGGGAGGCCGAAGACCGAGCATTCCGCCACTGCGGGATGGGCGTATATCGCCTCCTCCACCTCGATGCAGGCGATGTTCTCGCCGCCGCGGATGATGATGTCCTTCTTGCGATCGACGATGAAGAGATAGCCGTCCTCGTCGATGTAGCCCAGGTCGCCGGTGCGGAAATAGCCATCGTCGGTGTAGGCCGCCGCAGTCGCCTCCTCGTTCTTCCAGTAGCCGAGGAAATTGCACACCGAACGGATCGACACCTCGCCCGTCTCGCCCATCGGCAACTGGCGACCCGCATCGTCGAGTATGGCGAGATCGACCAGTGGCTTGGAAGCGAGTCCGGTGGAGCCGGGCTTGGCCATGTAGTTCTCGTTCAGATTGCCGCAGCCGACCGCGTTGGTTTCGGTGAGCCCGTAGCCGAGCAGCGGATAGCCCTCGGGAAATGCCTCGCGGATCTTGCCGACGTGCTCCACCGGGCGCGGCGCACCGCCGGCAGCGAAGCTCTTGCACTGGCTGAGGTCGTATTTCTCGCGATCCGGGTGGGTCGCCATCTCGTAGCTCATCAGCGGAACGCCGACGAAATAGGTGACCTTCTCCTTATCGAGCAGGCGCAGCGCCTCGGTCACATCCCATTTGGGCATCAGCACCAGCTTGCGGCCCAGCGCCATCGACTGGAGGAACACGGGCACCTCGCCCGTGACATGGAACAGCGGCACCGTCACCAGGGCGCTCGGCTGCACGGTGGGCGCCTCCCCCCGCTCGGTCAGGATCTGCAGCACCATGACGGTCTGGCAGATGTAGTTCATCACCGCGGAAACCACCCCGCGATGGTCGGAATAGGCGCCCTTGGGATGGCCAGTGGAGCCGGAGGTGTAGAGGATCGTCGCGAGATCGTCGGGCCCGAGCGCGCCGAGCATCCGCATGGCGCTGTCGCCTTCGCCCCACAGCTCGGCTAGTCCCTTTGCCGGAGTGCCGTGATCCATGATGACGATCCGGGCGCCATGCGCGTGCCCTTCGAGCCGCGCGGCACGCCCGGGATCGGCCAGCACCAGCGTGCATTCGCAAAGGTCGATGCCGTAGGCGAGCTCCTCGCCCGTCCACCAGCCGTTGAGCAGGGTGGCGCAGCCGCCGGCCATGATGGTGCCCATATAGGCCACGATCCAGTTGGCCGAGTTGCGCGCCGCGATGCCGACCCGCTGCCCCTTGGTCACGCCGTGCCGTGTGGCCAGGCCATCAGCCACGCGCAGCGCGGCGTCGTACACCTCGCCGCAGGTCATCCGCAGATCGCCGTCCACCAGGAACAGCGCATCGCGATGCTGGCCGCAGAAATGCGCGAAGTAATGCGCCAGGCTCGGCGGCGCGGCGGCGAAGGCGGGCATGGTCACGCCGCGCCGCTCCACTTCGGTGAGGGCGAACATCTGCCCCGGCGAGGTGATGGCGGCGGTGATGCGGTGGATGTCGTTGTCGAGCTGTGTCGGCATGGTCTTGCGGCTGGTCCTCTCCAGATACGGCGGCGGCAACGGCGCGCACGGGCTTTCCCGCGTCTCCCCGCTGTGCCAAAGGCCGGTTCCGACGCTTTGGCCGATACCATCCTCGTGCCTACCTCTACGGAGAGAACCGCTTGCTGTCACTACTGGCACCCGCCGCCGATGCCACGCAGCAGCTGGCCTGGTCGGACTTCGGACTGAAACCGGGCATCGAACTCGGCTTCTTCACGCTGCGGTGGTATTCGCTGGCCTATCTGGCCGGCATACTGCTCGCCTATTGGCACCTGTCGAAGATGCTGAAGGCACCGGGCGCGCCAATGGCGCAGCGCCATGCCGACGATCTGTTCTTCTACGGCACGCTGGGCGTGATCCTGGGCGGGAGGGCCGGTTTCGTCGCCTTCTACAAGCCCGAACTGCTGACCGATTTCAGCCACCCCGGCCTCGTCAGCTGGGGCGCGGCGCGGCTGTGGGACGGAGGCATGAGCTTCCACGGCGGGGTGATCGGGGTGCTGATCGCGATCACCTGGGTCGCCTGGCGCAACCGGCTGAACTGGCTCCGGGTGTGTGACTATGTTTCCGTCAACGTGGGCTTCGGGATGCTGTTCGGGCGACTGGCCAATTTCGTCAACGGCGAGCTGTGGGGCCGCCAGACGAATGTGCCCTGGGGCATGACCTTCTGCGATATCGAGCACACCGCCAGCAGCTGCGTCTCCAGCTTCATCACCCGCCATCCCAGCCAGCTCTACCAGGCCGCGCTGGAAGGGCTGGCGGTGATCGTGGTGATGCTGCCGCTGTTCTGGAAGACCGGTGCGCGGTGGCGCCCGGGCCTGCTGGTGGGCGTCTTCACCGTGCTGATCGCGGCCGCGCGCTTCATCAACGAGTTCTTCCGCGAGCCGGACAGCTATCTCGTCTCGGTGGTCGAGCAGACCGGATTGAGCCGCGGGCAATGGCTCTCGCTGCCGATGATCGCGGTGGGGCTGGCGGTCATCGCCTACAGCCTGACCCGCAAGGTCGAACCGGCGAGCCCGACCCGGCCGGCGTGACAGGCGATCTCGCCGGCCGTTTCCGCAGGCTGATCGAAAACTTCGGCCCGATCCCCGTCGCCCGCTTCATGGGCGAAAGCAATGCGATCTACTACGCCAGCCGTGACCCGCTGGGCGCGCCAAGGGAGTCCGGAGGCGGCGATTTCACGACCGCGCCCGAGATCAGCCAGATGTTCGGCGAACTGACAGGCCTATGGCTGGCGGACATCTGGAACCGGGCGGGGAGACCCGCGAAAGCCGCCTACGCCGAGCTGGGACCGGGCCGGGGCACCTTGGCGAAGGACGCGCTGAGGGCAATGGCGCGCAGCGGGCTTTCGCCGGACGTGCATCTCGTGGAAGGCTCGCCGGAATTGCGCGCGGCGCAGGCCGCCGCGCTGGCCGGCGCCAAGTTCCACGACGATCCGGGGGAGTTGCCACAGGAAGGCCCGCTGCTGCTGGTTGCCAATGAATTTCTCGACGCGCTGCCGATCCGCCAGCTCGTCCGCGCCGAGGCGGGCTGGCGCGAGCGAATGATCGGCGTGGATGGCGAAGGTTTCGCCTTCCTCGCCGGACCGCAACCGATGGACCAGGCGCTGCCCGAAGGCTTCGCGCAATGCCCCGCCGGCACCATCCTGGAAACCAATCCGGGCGCCGCCGCGGTGGTCAGGGAAATCGCCCTGCGCCTCACCCGCCAGGGCGGCGCGGCGCTGTTCGTCGATTACGGCCATCTAGAGCCTCGCACCGGATCGACGCTCCAGGCTGTGCGCGCACACCGCAAGGTCGATCCGTTCGCGCATCCCGGGGAGGCCGACATCACCGCGCATGTCGATTTCGCGGTGCTGGCGCAAATCGCGCGGGACGCCGGATGCCGGGTTCAGACCGGCACGCAGGGGGACTGGCTGGCGGCGATGGGCATAGAGGTCCGGGCCGATGCGCTCGCGCGCGCCGCGCCCGACCGCGCTGCCGACATCGCCGAGGCTCGCGACCGGCTCGCCGCGCGCGACCGGATGGGCGAGCTGTTCAAGGTGATGGCGCTCACCGCACCGGACTGGCCGGCCGGGGCGGGCCTGGCCCCCTAGCCCGCGCCCGCTCATACGGCTATCGCCAGCCTCGCGAGCGGCGGGGCATCACCGGGCTCCGGGGTCAAGGAGAGAGCATGCGCGCTACGCCCGATTTCGATTTCCAGCTCGGCGAGGCCGCGCAGATGATCCGCGAGGCCACCGCGCGCTTCGCCGACGAGCAGGTCGCGCCGCTGGCCGAGAAGGCCGACCGCGAGGACTGGTTCCCGCGCGAGCTTTGGCCTGCCATGGGCGAGCTGGGCCTCCACGGCATCACCGTGGACGAGGCCGACGGCGGGCTGGGCCTGGGCTATCTGGAACACGTCATCGCGGTCGAGGAGATCAGCCGCGCGAGCGCCAGCGTGGGGCTCAGCTACGGCGCGCATTCGAACCTTTGCGTCAACCAGATCAGGCGCTGGGGGAATCCCGAGCAGAAGGCGAAATATCTGCCGAGACTCATCAGCGGCGAGCATGTCGGCAGCCTCGCCATGTCCGAAGCCGGCGCGGGGTCGGACGTCGTGGGCATGAAGCTCAAGGCGGACGCGGTGCAGGGCGGCTACGTCCTCAACGGCACCAAGTTCTGGATCACCAACGCGCAACACGCCGATACGCTCGTGGTCTATGCCAAGACCGGCGAGGGATCGAAGGGCATCACCGCCTTCCTGATCGAGAAGGACATGCCCGGCTTCTCCATCGGCCAGAAGATCGACAAGATGGGGATGCGCGGCAGCCCTACCGCGGAGCTGGTGTTCGACGATTGCGAGGTGCCGGAAGAGAACGTCATGGGCCCGCTGCACGGCGGCGTCGGCGTACTGATGAGCGGCCTCGACTACGAGCGCGTGGTGCTCGCCGGGCTGCAACTCGGCATCATGCAGGCCTGCCTCGACACCGTCATCCCCTACGTCCGCGAGAGGAAGCAGTTCGGCAAACCCATCGGCGCCTTCCAGCTCATCCAGGCCAAGGTCGCCGACATGTATGTCGCGCTGCAATCGGCGCGCGCCTACACCTACGCGGTGGCCAAGAACTGCGACGCCGGCGCGACCACGCGCTTCGACGCCGCGGGTGCGATCCTGCTGGCGAGCGAAAATGCTTTCAAGGTGGCGGGCGAGGCGGTGCAGGCGCTGGGCGGCGCTGGCTATACGAAAGACTGGCCGGTCGAACGGTATTTGCGGGACGCCAAGCTCCTCGACATCGGCGCGGGGACGAACGAGATCAGGCGGATGCTGATCGGCCGCGAACTGATCGGGGCGGCGGCATGAGCGGCGACGATTATGTCTATGACGAGGACAGCGGCGAGTGGCTGCCGGCCTCCGAATTGGCGGCGAAGCAGGCTGCCGACAGCGCGGTCGAGGTGCGCGACGCTGTGGGCAATCTGCTGGCCGATGGCGACCAGGTGATTCTGGTGAAGGATCTGGAGGTCAAGGGCGCGGGTCAGACCCTGAAACAGGGCACGGTCATCAAGTCGATCCGACTGACGGGCGACCCGCAGGAGATCGACTGCAAATATCCCGGCATCAAGGGCCTCGTCCTGCGCGCCGAGTTCGTGAGGAAGCGCTGATCCCATGACCGCCCCCACGGTCACCACCAAGCTCGACCGCGAGAGTGCCGAGGCCAAGGCGCGGTTCGCGCATAACAAGGGGCTGGCCGACGAGCTTCGCGCCAAGGTCGCGGAGGCGGCGCTGGGGGGGCCGGAGAAGCATCGCGAGCGGCATGTTAGCCGCGGCAAGCTGCTTCCGCGCGAGCGGGTCGAGCGGCTGCTCGATCCGGGCTCGCCGTTCCTCGAGATCGGTCAGCTCGCGGCCAACGGGATGTACGAGGGCGACGTCAACGGCGCCTCGATGATCGCGGGGATCGGGCGGGTCAGCGGGCGGCAGGTGATGATCGCCGCCAACGATCCGACCGTGAAGGGCGGCAGCTATTATCCGCTGACGGTCAAGAAGCATCTTCGCGCGCAGGAAATCGCGCAGGAGAACCGCCTCCCCTGCGTCTATCTGGTCGATAGCGGCGGGGCGAACCTGCCCTACCAGGCCGAGGTGTTCCCCGACCGCGAACATTTCGGGCGCATCTTCTTCAACCAGGCGAACATGAGCGCGCTCGGCATTCCGCAGATCGCCTGCGTGATGGGATCATGCACCGCGGGCGGGGCCTATGTGCCCGCGATGAGCGACGAGACCGTGATCGTGCGCGAGCAGGGCACGATCTTCCTGGCCGGCCCGCCGCTGGTGAAGGCGGCGACGGGCGAGGAGATTTCGGCCGAGGACCTGGGCGGCGGTGAGCTCCACGCGAGGAAATCCGGCGTGGTCGATCACCTCGCCGAGAACGACGAGCACGCGCTCACCATCGTGCGCGACATCGTCAGCCATCTGGGCGCGAACACAGCGGCGGCGAAGGATGTGGCTCTGAAAGACCCGCGCCCGCCCAAGTTCGATGCCGACGATCTCTATGCGCTCATCCCGGACGATGTCCGCGCACCATACGATGTTCACGAGGTCATCGCCCGGCTGGTCGATGGCAGCGAGTTTCACGAGTTCAAGCCGCTATACGGCAGCACGCTGGTGACCGGCTTCGCGCATATCTGGGGGATGCCGGTGGCGATCCTCGCCAACAATGGCGTGCTGTTCAGCGAAAGCGCGCAGAAGGGCGCGCATTTCATCGAGCTCGCCTGCCAGCGCCGCATCCCGCTGTTGTTCCTCCAGAATATCAGCGGATTCATGGTCGGCGGGAAATACGAGGCCGAGGGCATCGCCAAGCACGGCGCCAAGCTGGTCACCGCGGTCGCCACCGCCACGGTGCCGAAGATCACTGTGGTGATCGGCGGCAGCTTCGGCGCCGGCAATTACGGCATGTGCGGGCGCGCCTATTCCCCGCGCTTCCTGTTCACCTGGCCCAATGCGCGCATTTCGGTGATGGGCGGCGAGCAGGCCGCGAGCGTTCTCGCGACCGTCCACCGCGATGCTGAAAGCTGGACCCCCGACCAGGCCGAGGCCTTCAAGGCCCCGATCCGCCAGAAATACGAGGACGAGGGCAATCCCTACTACGCCACCGCGCGGCTGTGGGACGATGGCGTGATCGACCCGGTTCAGACCCGCGACGTTCTAGGGCTTGCCTTCGCCGCTGCGCTCGAGGCCCCGATTGCCGAACGGCCCGCGTTCGGCGTTTTCCGGATGTGATGCCAGGGCGAGTGCGGGTGGAAGGGATTGCAGGGCGATGACCGGCGCGCGGATGGGCACAGGCCGGACAGTCGCGTCCATCGGCTTCCACTCGGCCGCGGGCGGCGGTGCGGTGGCCGCGCCGTCGCAGGACCAGTTCGCTTCCGCCAGCATCTGACGCGCCGCGGCGAGCGCCGGGCCGGCATCGAAACGCAACACCGCCCGGCTTCGACCATCCGTATCGAGCAGCGTGAGCTCAACCGCCTCGCCCGCCACAAGCCGGCTGTAGAAGCTGGCGCCCCCGGTGTCGGGCTCGGCGCGGCGCAGCACGGGATCCATCGCGATCCGCACCCGCTTGTCGCCGAACAGCAGGACCGCATGGCGCGCGGAGACCGGCGCATCATCGACTGCAAAGCCGGCGCGCGCGATCCCCATGTCCTTCAGGTGGCGGTCGGCATAGCCGAAGGCTACCGCAGGGCGGCCCCATTCGTCACCACCGGGCACGGAACCGGGCGCTGGCCGCTCAACGATAAGGCGCAGCTCCGCCTCGGGTGTCTCGCGCGAAAGCATGGTCAGGACGGCGCGCTGAGGCTCTGCCGGGTGCGATGGGGCGACCAGCTCGAGTTGCGGCAGGCGCGCGAAATAACAGCTCTGCGAAGGCCCGGGCACGGCAGCCAGCACCCGCGCCGTCTCGCGCTGCGCGCGGCGGCAAGCCGTCACCACCCGGTCCAGCGCAGCGCGAAAGCCGGCGGCATCCGCCGGCGCGAAGGCCAGCGTATCGCCAGGCAGCCGGGCCTCGTCCTGATAGAACGACACAAGGGTCCGCCCGTCGGGCGCGGTTCCGGTCCAGGCGATGTCGGTCCAGCGCAGCACCCGGGACCGCGCAGGCACCGCTCCGGATGCGGCCGGCCCTTCTCCAGCGACGATCTGCGTTCCGCAACCGCCTTCCACCGGGGCGGCGCCGGCCAGCAGCCTGACCGCTTCCCCGCGCGTCGTCAGCACGAGATCGGGCGTACCCAGAGCCCGCGATAGCGCCGCGCTGTCGGCCACTATGGGGGCAGGAAGGATGGCGGGCGGCAAGGCGGGGGGCACGGACTTGTGCGCGATCGTACCGGAGACGACCAGCGCGGCCAGCGCCGCCGGAAGCAGGATTGTCGCCACGATCCCTACCTTTCGCAATGTGCGTTGGGCACGGATGCTAAGGCGGAGGAGTAAAGCGCACGTTAACCCTCGGCGGACATTCGCCGCGGCGGCGGCCAGCGCACCCGAAGGCGCCGACCACGAAGTCGATCCGGTCCCCGCTGCAATTGTACCGTATTTCCTGGGTATGCCGGCTGGGGTTCTGCGATCTGGCGACAATCGGCAGGCCGATGAAATCGCGGTCGTTCTCCGGTCGCGAGCGCGGCGAGCTGGCGGTCGATGGGGTGCCGGAGCGGCTTTCGCTCCAGCACTCCCGTTATGGTCAGAACTCGAACTTTATCGTGCCACCCCAGGTCTGCGGGTCGCCCGCATAGGCAGCGATCAGGCCGGTATTGCCGCCGGTGCCGGCCAGGTACAGGTCGATATATTCCTTCTTGAAGGCGTTGCGCACCCAGACGAAGGTATCGAACTTCCCCGTCCGGAAGCCGGCACGGAAATTGTGCAGCGAATAGCCTTCGACCCAGGTGTAGATCGAGGGCGACGGGTTGGAAGACCACCGCGAACGATAGCTGGCGTCATAGCCCAGATAGAACTGCCCCTCCTCGTCGAACAGCGAGCTGGGATGGTTGTATTCTGCGCCCCAGGAGGCGGCCCACTTCGATACGCCGGGCAGCACCGAGCCGGAGACATCGACGAACGGCGGGCTGACCGCACCCGGCTGTCCCGGTGCGCCGATCGTGCCGGTGTATGTGCATCTGCCGGTCACCACGATACCGGTGCTGCTGCCGCCCGCGAGCTCCGGAGGCGGCGGCGCATCGCAGAAGCTCGTGAACCTGGCATCCGTGTAGGCCCCGTTGACATAGGCACTGAAGCGATCGCTCGGACGAATCGAGAGGTCGGCTTCCACGCCGCGGCTGCGCACTTTGTCTGCATTGGCGAGATAGCCGCGAACCGTGCCGAGCTGGCCGTTGCTGACGCTGGCCTGGAAGTTCTTGATCTCGGTCCAGAAGCCCGTGAGGTTGAACGTCGCACGGCGATCCCAGAACTGAGTCTTGATACCCGCTTCGAAGTGATCGACCTTCTCCGGCTTGATCGTAAAGGTCGCCGGGATCGCGGCGCCGGTCGAGTCCGCCGGCACGCCGTTGAGATTGATGCCGGCGGTTTTGAACGAGCGCGCGTAAGTCGCATAGACGTTGATGTCATCGGCAACCTCATACCGGAGGTTGAGATCGTATGAGAGGTTCCACCCGCTAAGGTTGGGAGCGTAATACTGCGAGGCCTGAATGCTCCGCTGTGCCGCGGTCCAGGGATCATTGTAGTAAGGCGAGCCGGGAACCGCGGAGACGACCTGACGCGTGCCATCCGACGCGGTGCCGGTGACGACCGAGTTATAAAGACCGTCTTTCTTGTCGTAGTTGACGCGGACGCCCGGCGAGAGGACGAACCGGTCTGTGACCTCCCAGTTGAGCTTCGCGTAAGCGGCAAGGCTGGTGTTATCGAGCCGGATGTCGTTGATCGCGACGACGTTGTTCAGGACGTCGGGGTTGTTCGAGAGCGCACTGGTCGGGTTGAGCAGCCACTTGCTCGCGGCCCGGCCCGTCTCCTGGATACCGCTGGTGCGGATCTTCTGTTGGAAGCCGAACAGTCCGACGACGAAGTCGTAGCCCTCGCCCTTGTGGTTGAAGCGGAACTCCTGCGTATACTGGTTCTGCTTCGTCGGGTTGTTGACCTTGGTGTAGACCGGGAAGCCGGTGTAGTCGCGGTCGTTGGCCGGACCCCAGTCCCAGTAGCGCCAGGCGGTGATCGAAGTCAGCGTATTGCTGTCGTCGATATCCCACACACCGCGCAGGGACAGGCCGCCATGCTCGTTGCGGGCCGACAGCGTGGCGTCGGTATCGGTGGTGTAGGTGAAGGGGCTGGCATTCGCGGGGTTGAAGTTAGGGAACAGAACCTGGGCGGCCGCGACCAGCGCCGGATATTGCCGGTTGAGCGCCCGCTGCGTCCGGCCATAGCCGCCATAGGAGAAGGCGCAGCAGATCGGGTCTTGCAGGTTCCAGTCGCCCGAGAGGGTGACGTTGAGGTTGGACGCCGGCTTCCAAAGAAGCGCCCCGCGCACCCCGACATTATCCTGCGACTGGATGTAGCTATTGGTGGTGGTGTTGAACACGGTGCCGCGGCGGCTGGTGCCCGTCACGCTGATGCGAGCGGCCAGATTTTCGGAAAGAGGGCCCGATATCGACGCCTTGCCCTGTTTGAAGCCGATGTTGCCCAGCGAGACTTCGGCCTTGCCCTCGAAGTCGAAGCTCGGCGCGCGCGTGGTGATGTTGATCGCGCCCGCGGTGGTGTTCTTGCCGTAGAGCGTGCCCTGCGGACCGCGCAGCGTCACGATCGATTCGACGTCGACGAAGTCGAGCGTCGCCGATGCGATGCGGTTGTAATAGACGTCGTCGATATAGATGCCGACGCCCTGCTCGAAGCCATCGTTGGTCAGGCCGAACGGCGCGCCGATGCTGCGGATGTTGATGAAGGTGTTGCGCGGATTCTGCGAGTAGAACTGCACCGTCGGCTGAAGCTGGGTCAGCCGCTGAATGTTGAAGGCGCCCGTCGCGTCGAGCCTTTCTCCCGAGAGCACGGAGATGGCCACCGGCACTTCCTGGACATTCTCGGCACGCCGGCGAGCCGTGACGACGATGGCACCACCGCCCTGGTCATCAGCCGCATCGACGGCAGCGTCATCAGCGGCGGCGGCATCAACGGCGGCCGCCTCGTCAGCGTAAGCGATACTAGGCGTGATCAATGAAGCGAGCGCCGTTCCAGCGATAAGAAGGTTCTTGAAGGTCATGAGAGTTCCCCTGAATCTGATTTGTTCGCGAGCGGATCAAAGCGGTTGCTGATCACGCGGCGCGTGCGGCGACCCAGGCCGACATTCGCTCGTTGTCATTGCTCATGGGACGCTCTGGAGCGACAGAACCTGACCCGATATTGGCCTGGCTCGGTTCCGCGCGCCGCCCCGCGGTCACGACGAGCGCGCCATCCTCGTCCATGCCGGTGCCCGCGGATGTGGTCTCCTGCGGCAAAGCGGCCGCCTCATCGGCGGGAGGAGCGGCTGCGAGGGCAAAACCCAGGGTCGCAACCGAAGCAGCGGACCGCCAGCGTCGTCGATCGAACATGAAAAGCTCCGACAGCAACGGCGGGATGCGCCGCTGATGTCAGCTTTTAGTTTCGCATCCAGACCCGCCGAGCGAGAAAAGATGTCTTGGTTCAGAAGGTCAGCTTCGCAGTTGTTACGCGCTACTCTCGCGGGTCGGCCAGCAGCGCCTCGGCGGCGGAATCCTTCATCCGGAGCCTGAGCGAGGCTTCCGCCGCAGCCTTCGCGCCCACGCGATCGCCCGCCGCCAGAAGCGCGGCGGCGACATCGCGCCGCACCCTCACGCGCGGCGGCCGATCGCTAGATGATGCCCACGGCCTTGCCCGCCTTCGCGAAGATGCCGAGGATCGTCTGGACCTCGTCCTCGGTGTGCTCGGCGCACAGCGAGCAGCGCAGCAGGGTCATGTTGGCCGGCGTCGCGGGCGGGCGGGCGAGATTGACGTAGAGCCCCCCCTCGATCAGCGCCTCCCACATCGCCGCGCCTCGCTCCAGGTCGGGCATGATCACCGCGATGATCGCGCTCTCCGGCTCCTCGGTGCCGAGCTGGAAACCAAGGCGCTTGAGCCCGGTGTGCAGCGTCTTGGAATTCTCCCACAGATGCGCGCGCTTGTTGGAGCCCTGCATCAGCTTGCGGATGCTGGTGGCGGCGGTCGCCACCACGCTGGGCGGCAGGCTGGCGGTGAAGACATAGGGACGGCACACCAGCCGCAGTATCTCGAACTTGGGGTGATTGGACACGCAGAAGCCGCCGACCGTTCCCACGCTCTTGGAGAAGGTTCCGATCACGAAATCGACATCGTCCAGCACACCCTGCGCCTCGGCCACGCCCCGGCCGTGGTGGCCCATGAAACCCATCGAATGGGCCTCGTCCACCAGCACCATCGCCCCATGCTTCTTGGCGACCGCGACCATCTCCTTGAGCGGCGCGATATCGCCCAGCATCGAATAGACGCCTTCCAGGACCACGAGCTTGCCGGCGCCCTCCGGGATGCGCCGGAGCCGCTTCTCCATCGCCTCGATGTCATTGTGCCGAAACGGGACAATTTCGGCGTCACCCAGCTTGCAGCCGTCCCAGATGCTGGCGTGGCTGTCGATGTCGAGGACGATGTAGTCGCCCTTGCCCGCCACCGTGCTGATGATACCCAGATTGGCCTGGTATCCGGTGGAGAACACCATGGCGTGGTCCATGGCGTAGAATTCGCGCAGCGCGCGCTCCACTTCCTTGTGGCCGGCATAGGTCCCGTTGAGCACCCGGCTGCCGGTGGTGCCGCTGCCGTAATCGGCCAGCGCATTCTTGCCGGCCTCGATCACATCGGGATCAAAGGTCATGCCCATGTAGTTGTAGGTGCCGAGCAGGATCGTCTCGCGCCCATTGCAGATCGCGCGGGTCGGGCTGAGCACTTTCTCCATCACCAGGTTGAACGGATCGGTGATCCCGCTCGCCAGCAGCCCCTCGCGCATGGCGATCAGGGGATCGAACTTGGCGAACAGGTCGGGCGCGTGCCCTTCCACCGCGCTGGGCCGGTCGGCCTGGCTGATGCCCTCGCTCACTTGACGACCATCTTCGTGACCGCATCAACCAGCTGTCCGAAATTCTCGATCTCGGCCTGCTGGTTCATGCTGATGATGATATCGAATTCGTCCTCGATGGCGGCGACGAAGTCCATCACGGTCAGGCTGTCGAACTCCAGATCGCCCGCGAAGCCGGTGCTGTCGGCGATCGCCACGCCCTTCTTGTTGAAGGGGGCGATCAGGGTGCGGATCGTCTCGTCGACCTGGGCGCGGTCCATGCCGGTTCTCCTGTAGCGCCGGGGGGCGGCGTGGCCCGGGCAAAGCGGGCTTGGCGCCGGCTTGTCAAGCGCCAGCCGGGCGGGCGGGCATGCATTGGGCGATGCGAGCGTGGCGCGGCCCGCTGGAGATGGCGGCGGGTTGCCGCGCTACCAGCCGCGCGGTGGTTCTAGTGCGCGGCGACCGGCGTGCCTGCCATGATCCCGCGCACCGCCGCCATGAAGGGCATGATGGATACGGGCTTCGCCAGGTAGTCCTTGGCTCCGGCGGCGCGGATCTTCTCCTCGTCGCCCTTGCCGGCATAGGCCGTCACCGCGAGGATCGGGATATGCCGCAGCGCGCTGTCGGCGCGGAAGGCGGCGATCACGTCGAGGCCGGAGATGTCGGGGAGCTGGATGTCCAGCACGACCCCATCGGGCATGGCCTTGCGGGCAGCCGGGATGACGTTCTGGCCTTCTGCCACGGGCACCACCTCGAACCCGTTCGCCTTGAGAACGTCGCAGAACAGCTTGCGGTTGAGATCGTTGTCCTCGACAACCAGAATACGCTTTGGCACGGCTTCTCCTGGCGCGATCACGTTCGACGACGTGTCATTTACGATTATTGGCGGAGACTGGCAATAATGCGGTTGGACCAACCGGCACTTGTCCCAAAACGGGCACCCGAGACAATCGCCCTCGAAGCGCTCGGCTGGGTTCTGACCGACGAGGGGCGGGCCGAGCGGCTGCTGGCGCTTACCGGACTTACCCCCGATGCGCTGCGCGGCGGACTGGGCGACCGGGCGGTTCTCGCCGCGGTGCTCGGCTTCCTAGCCGGACACGAGGCGGACCTGGTAGCCGCGGCCATCGCCCTCGACCTCCCGCCCGAGGACATTACCGCAGCGGCCCGGGCGCTCGAAGGATGAGCGGCACCGTACCGGGCCGGCCACTGGTGGTGTGCGACTGCGACGAGGTGCTGCTGCACATGGTGGCGCCCTTCGCCGAATGGCTCGCCGAGACTCAAGGCGTGACCTTCGCAATGCGGAGCGCCGACTTTTCCGAAGCGATGCGGTGGACCGAGAGTGGGGAACCGGTCGAGCCGGCCGAAATCTGGCGCCTGCTGCGCGCCTTCTTCGCCACCGAAATGGAACGCCAGCGGCCGATCGCCGGGGCGGTCGAGGCGATGCGATTGCTCGCCGAGCAAGCCGATGTCGTGATCCTCACCAACCTGCTGGACGAGCACCGCGATCTGCGTCAGGCGCAAATGGATCGCCACGGGATCGCGGCGCGGGTCTTCACCAACCAGGGACCCAAGGGCCCGGCGCTGGAGGCGATTATCGCCGAATACCGGCCAAGCCACACCTTCTTCATCGACGACCTGCCCCAGCACCACAGGTCGGCCCGCACGATCGCCGCCGATGTCACCACGCTGCACTTGTGCGGCGAGCCGCTGCTCGCGTCGCACATTGCCTGTGCGCATGCAGATGGACATGCCGACGCGCGCATCGACAACTGGACCGACGCGCTGCCATGGCTGCTGAACCGGATCGCGACTCATTCCCACCCACTGGAGAAAACCCCATGACCGTCACCGCCCGCCTCGCCGAACTGGGCATAGAGCTTCCTCCCGCCGCCGCCCCGGTCGCAAGCTACGTGCCGGTGGTGGTGCAAGGCGATCTGGCGTTCGTTTCCGGCCAGCTCCCCTTCATCGACGGCACGCTGGTGACCGGCAAGCTGGGCAACGAGCTGGGTGTCGAGCGCGGCATCCAGGCGGCGCGCGCCTGCGGGCTGATGATCCTGGCCCAGCTTCAGGCGGCGGGCCTGCTCGACCGGGTGGCGCGCATCGTCAAGCTGGGCGGCTTCGTGGCGAGCGAGGGCGATTTCACCGATCAGCCCCGGATCGCCAACGGCGCTTCGGACCTGATGGTGGAGGTATTCGGCGATGCCGGCAAGCACGCGCGCAGCGCCGTCGGCGTGCCGGTACTGCCGCTGAACGCCGCGGTGGAGGTGGACGCGATCATTGCTCTCACACCTTGACCGGTTGCTCGCCCCCGCCCCCGATCGGGCGCGGACGAGCTGGCTGACGGAGCGCACCTACGCACACCGCGGGCTCCACGGCGAAGGCCGCGTGGAGAACGGGCCGAGCGCCTTTCGCGCCGCGATCGACGCCGGCCTCGGCATAGAATGCGACATCCAGCGCAGCCGCGATGACTGGCCTATGGTCTATCACGACTGGGATTTCTCGCGCCTCCACGGCCGCCCCGAGGCGGGGGAGGCGCTGACGAAGGACGAATGGCTGGCCCTGCGCTATCCCGGTTCCGGGGACAGCGTCCTGACCCTGCAGGAACTGCTCCGGCTGGTGGATGGCCGGGTTCCGCTGCTGATCGAGATCAAGTCGCGGCGCGGCTACGATGTCGAACGGACCTGCCGGCGCGTCGCCGATGCGCTGTCGGACTATCGCGGCCGCCATGCGGTGATGAGCTTCGACCCGCGGGTCTCGCGCTGGCTTCGCCGCCATGCGCCGGCCACGGTGCGCGGGCTGGTCATCCGAGAGGACAAGGCCGGACAC
Source organism: Altererythrobacter sp. (assembly GCA_016793865.1). GTDB lineage: Bacteria > Pseudomonadota > Alphaproteobacteria > Sphingomonadales > Sphingomonadaceae > Qipengyuania. Next base: position 889,663 of record JAEULJ010000001.1, on the reverse strand, counting down.
ACGCGCGCCGCCTGGCGGCGGCATCTGGCGCTGTGGATCGCGAAGCCGGATTTCGTCGCCTATCATGTCAAGGCGCTGCCCAACGCCTTCGTGGCGGGCCTGCGCGGTTACGGAATGCCCGTGCTGACCTGGACGGTGGACAGCCCCGAGGCGCTAGCCATCGCCCGCGCCCATGCCGATGCGCCCATCGCCGAGGGTGCGGGGCTTCCTTGACCGCGTTGATCGCGAAGCTCGGCGGCTCGGTCGGCTCCTGCGACGCGGCCGCCTGGGATGCGCTGGTGCCCGACGGCAACCCGTTCATGCGGCACGGCTTTCTGACCGCGCTCGAGGATTCGGGCAGCGTCGGGGAAGGGACGGGCTGGGAACCCGCCCCGATCGTCATCGAAGACGAGGCGGGTGCGCTGCTCGCCGCGCTGCCGGCTTATCTCAAGAGCCACAGCCAGGGCGAATATGTCTTCGATCATGCCTGGGCGGATGCCTATGAGCGCGCGGGCGGGCGCTATTACCCCAAGCTTCAGATCGCCGCGCCCTTCACCCCCGCGACCGGCCCCCGGCTGCTGCTGAGGGACGAGGCGCTGGCCGCCCCGCTGCTGTCGGCCGCCGAGCAGCTTTGCACCCGCGCCGGCCTTTCCGGCGCGCACGCGACCTTCCTGACGCCCGAGCAATTGCCGCTGTTCGAGCGGGCCGGCTGGCTGATCCGCCTCGATATCCAGTTCCATTGGACCAACCGCGGCTATACCGATTTCGACGATTTCCTCGCCAGCCTGTCATCCCGCAAGCGCAAGGACCTGCGCAAGGAGCGCGCCCAGGCGCAGGCGGAGGTACGGATCGAGCGGTTGAGAGGCGCCGACATCCAGCCCGCGCACTGGGATGCGTTCTGGACCTTCTACCAGGACACGGGCGCGCGCAAATGGGGATCGCCCTATCTGACGCGCCGCGCCTTCGACCTCATCGCCGAACGGCTGGGCGATGCCGTGCTGCTGATCCTGGCCCTGCAGGATGGCGAGCCGGTGGCCGGTGCGTTGAACATCGTCGGGCCGGACGCGCTCTACGGGCGCTATTGGGGCTGCACGCGAGAGATCCGCTTCCTGCATTTCGAGCTGTGCTATTACCAGGCCATCGACATCGCGATCGCACTCGGCCTGGCCAGGGTGGAGGCGGGGGCGCAAGGTGGCCACAAGCTGGCTCGCGGCTACGAACCGGCACACACCGCTTCGGCACACTGGATCGCGGACGCCGGGCTGCGCGCCGCGATCGCCGATTATCTCGAGCGGGAGCGCGCGGGCGTGGCGGCCGATGCGCGCTTTCTGGATGCCCGGACGCCCTTCAGGAAGGGATAGCCCGACCGATCAGGCCGCGCGGCGGTGGGCGGCTTCGGCCTTGAGCCATTCGCGCGCCCTGCGCTGCGCCTCGGCGATCTCGCGGGCGGTCATTTCTTCCGAAACATCGGCCCGGCACATGGCGGCAGCCTCGTGCCCTCGTGCGGCGGCGATGTTGAACCATTTGTGCGCCTCGACCAGATCGCAGGCGGCACCCCGGCTGCCGGTCGAGAATGCGACCCCCAGATCATACAGCGCCTCGATGCTGCCCCTGGCAAAATCCGTGAGGCATCGGGCGACGAGCGCTTCGGCGGCGGGGCCCTGGGCAATGATGCCGCCGCCCCCGTCGATTGCAGTCAGAAAAGACATGTGAAATTCCCCCATCCACACCGGCATCCCCAGCCGGCACCCCCTGTTTCGCGATCGATGCTCAAGAAATGGTTAACGGCGTCGATACCGTCTCGCGATGGCGCGCCGGCTCCTGGGCCGGCATAACCGCTTGTGCCCCTGCGACCCCTTGCCTATAGGCCGCCCCCGATCGGAATGGCGGCGCGAAACGGGTCCAGATATCCGGCGTGGCAGGTGGGCGCGAACCGATCGTCTGATCTTCGAGGTTAAGGGATAGCGATGGCCGCCACCGCATTTGCCGACCAGGAGAGGCTGGCCCTTATCAAGGCCGCAGTTGGCGACGCTTACGTCCCCGACGACAGCGAACAGTATATGTCCGATCGGCAGCTCGACTATTTCCGTATGCTGCTGCTCGAATGGAAGCGCTCGATCCACACCGCGGCCGAAAGCACGCTTCAATCGCTACAGGACGGGCCGATCCGCGAGGCCGACCTCAATGATCGCGCCTCGAGCGAGACCGACTGGGGCATCGAACTGCGGACCCGCGACCGCCAGCGCAAGCTGATCGCCAAGATCGACGCCGCGCTGCGCCGGATCGATGGCGGGGAATACGGGTTCTGCGAAGTCACCGGCGATCCCATCGGCCTCAAGCGCCTGATCGCCCGCCCGGTCGCCACCATGACGGTCGAGGCGCAGGAAGCGCACGAGCGGCGCGAGAAGATTTCCCGCGACGATTGACCGGATCGATCCGGGGGAAGCCCGGGTCCGGGGGATTACGCTTTATTCAGTTTTTTCGCGTTAAGCTTGAATCCCCGCCTTCCAGCGGGCTTTCTGGACGATTGCCGCCATGTCTTCGGTCGATACCCGCAACCTCGAACGCGACAGCATGTTTCTCATGGCAGATCTGGCCATCGAGGGTGGTGAAGCCATTGGGCGGGTGAAGGTCCGCAATCTTTCGGCCGGCGGGATGATGGCAGAAGGCGATGTGCCGGTTAGCCCGGGCCAGCGTATCGAGGCCGAGCTACGCAACATCGGTGCGATTTCCGGCACGGTCGCATGGGTCCAGGGCAACAAGTTCGGCGTGGCCTTCGCCCGGGAGATCGACCCCAAGCTGGCGAGGACGGCCGTTTCCGGCAATGACCGCGAAGCACCCCGTTATGCTCGCTCCGCGCTGTCCGCTCCTCGCCACGACGGCTGGAGCGGCAAGCTCCGCCGCGTCTGAACGGGCGTCGCGCCGGTCAGGGCATGCCATCGTGGCCGGTGGAATTCTCCGAAGCTGACGGCAGCGCCGCGCTTTGATAGGGCGCAGGCAGGATGCGCCCGTTTCTCCTCCTTGCGATGATTCTCCTGCTCGCCGCCTGCGGGCGTGGCGACGAGGGCGGCGTGGACGTGGCGGTGATCGGCCAGCCGGAGGAGCTGTTCGCAACCGGCGACAGGCTCGCCCCGCCCGGCCAGCTGGTGCGCGCCGCGACCCGGCAGGGGTTGGTCCGTATCGACGAAGCGGGGCAGATCGTCCCCGGTGTTGCCGAGCGCTGGATCGTCACCGCCGACGGGGAAAGCTACATCTTCCGCATTCGCGAGCTCGATCTGGCCGGCAACAAGCGGCTGACGGCGCGCGCCGTTCAGCGCTCGCTCGCGCTTGCCATCGACGGACTGAAGGGGACGACGCTGGGCCTGGACCTGGCGCAGGTCCGCGACGTTCGGGCCATGACCGGGCGGGTGATCGAGATCCGCCTTCGAAGCCCCATGCCAGGCTTCCTCCAGCTTCTCGCCCAGCCGGAACTCGGCATCGCGATCGCGGGCACGCCAGCCGGGCCGATGGCGCTGTCCCGCATCGGCAAGGACACGGCCGTGCTTACCGCCCTCCCTCCAGAAATGCGCGGGCTACCCTCGCAACCCGATTGGGCACAGCAGGTGCGGGTCGTGCGGGTGATCGCGGCGGATGCGCGCACGGTGACCCGGCAATTCTCCGACGGTCGCTTCGCGCTGGTGCTCGGCGGCACGCTGGCGACGCTGCCTTTCGTCGATGTGGGTCCGCTGTCCCGCGGCACGGTCAGGCTGGATTCGGCGCTCGGCCTGTTCGGCCTCGACGTAACGCATTCTCGCGGGTTCCTGGCGGACGCCGGGAACCGCGAGGCGCTGGCGATGGCGCTGGACCGGGCGGCGCTGATCCAGCCCTTCAACCTCGCCGGCTGGGTAGAGACGACGCGGGTGGTCGCGCCCGGCCTCGCGGACGATCCCGGTCTTGTGCAGGAGCGCTGGCAGGATCTCGACCTCGCCGCGCGGCGCGATGCCGCGTCCGCGCGAGTGGCGCGCTGGAAGGCGGCCAGCGGCGGCGAGCTGACGTTGAGCGTGGCTCTGCCGCAGGGTCCGGGCTCCGACACGCTGTTCAAGGCCCTGGGCGCCCAATACGCCCAGGTCGGGATCGCGCTCGTCCGCGCGCGGCCTGGCCAGCCGGCGGACCTGGTGCTGCGCGACCGGGTTGCCCGGTTCGCCGGCGCGCGCTGGTTCCTCAACCAGTTTCATTGCGGAATGACCGCGTCGATCTGTTCCGAGGATGTCGATATGCTGGTGCAGATGGCGGTCGAGGCACGGAACCCGGCCGATCAGGCGCGCTATCTGGCCGATGCGGAATCCGCGCTCGCCGCGCATAACGCCTTCATCCCGATCGGCGCACCCATCCGCTGGTCGCAGGTGCGATCGAACGTGGCGGGCTTTGCCGAGAACAGCTGGGCTACCCATCCCTTGTTCCCGCTGTCGCGCGCGCCCATGTAGCGCCGTGGAGATGAGCATCGTGGAGCCACCCCGTCGCCCGCTGCCCCTAGGGCTCGACCTGCCTGCCGGCACCGCGCCCGCCGATGTACGGCGCCGGATGGAAGCGATGGAGCGCCTGCTCGAGCGCAGCCTCACCATACCCGGCACCCGCACCAGCTTCGGCCTCGACGCGATGCTGGGGCTTGTTCCCGTGGTTGGCGATGCCATCGCCGCGATGCTGGGCGCCTATCTGCTGTGGGAGGCCCGCAACCTCGGCCTGCCGAAGTGGAAGCTGTGGCGCATGGCCGGCAACATCGCCTTCGATGCGGCGGTGGGCGCGGTTCCAGTGGCGGGCGATCTGTTCGATTTCGCTTTCCGCTCGAACACCCGCAACCTCAGGATCGTGAAGCGCCATCTCGACCGGCATCACCCGGAAACCCGCGTGATCGAAGGCTGACTCGCCGCGATACGGGCGCTAGAGCGCGCGCATGGGCTCGGACGTCACCTATTCCTCCTACCTCGATCTCGACCGCATCCTCGCGGCGCAACACCCGGCTTCGGGCGCGCATGACGAAATGCTGTTCATCATCGTCCACCAGGCGAGCGAGCTGTGGCTCAAGCTGTGCATCCATGAGCTGGTGGCCGCTCGCGAGTGCCTGATCGCCGACGACCTGCGCCCTGCCTTCAAGATGCTCGCCCGTGTCGCGCGCGCGCAGGGACAGCTCATCCAGAGCTGGGATGTGCTGAGCACCATGACGCCGCACGACTATTCCACCGTACGGCCGCATCTGGGCGGATCGAGCGGGTTCCAGAGCGCGCAATACCGGATGATGGAGTTCCTGCTGGGTGGGCGGAACCCGGACATGGTAGCCATGCACGAGGCGACGCCCGAGGTGGCCGGCGCGCTGCGGGCGGAACTTGGACGCAGGAGCATCTACGCCGAGGCGGTGGCGCTGCTGGCGCGGCGCGGCTTCGCGATCCCCGCCGAGGTGCTGGCGCGCGATCATGCGGATGGCTGGGCCTTCTCGCCCGAGGTAGAGGCCGCCTGGGCCGAAATATACCGCGATCCCGAGGCGCATTGGGATCTCTACGAACTGGCCGAGAAGCTGGTGGACCTGGAATACCACTTCCAGCGCTGGCGCTTCGGCCATCTCAAGACGGTGGAACGGATCATCGGCTTCAAGAAGGGCACGGGCGGGACGCCGGGCGTGCCCTATCTCGCCGGGGTCCTGAAGCAGGCGTTCTTCCCCGAGCTGCTGAGCGTGCGGACGGCGCTGTGACCGCGCGCATCCGGGACATCAGCCAGACCCTGCGCCCCGGGCTGCCGGTGTGGCCGGGCGACACCGCCTTCGCCTTCGAACGAAGCTGGCGGATGGAGGAAGGATCGCCGGTCAATGTCGGGCGGATGACCATGAGCACGCATTCGGGCACTCATGGCGACGCGCCGCTGCATTATGCCGCCGGTGCGCCCGACATCGCCTCGGTCGCGCTCGAACCCTATCTCGGCGAGTGCCTGGTGGTGGATGCCCGCCACGCGCGCGGCGTTGTCGAGGTGGCGGACCTGCCGGCGCTGGCAAGCGCGAGCCGCGTGCTACTGCGGACCTTCGAGGCCTTCCCGCACGAGCGCTGGGACAGCGGCTTCACCGCGATCGCGCCCGATACCATCCGATGGCTGGCGGCGCAGGGCGTCCGCCTGATCGGCACCGATGCACCGTCGGTCGATCCGCAGGAATCCAAGACGATGGACGCGCACCGGGCGGTGCTGGCGGCGGACATGCGCATACTGGAGGGGCTGGTGCTCGACGACGTGCCGCCCGGCCGCTACGAGCTGATCGCGCTCCCCCTCAGGATCGCGGGCGGCGATGCCGGGTTGTGCCGCGCGGTCCTGCGCGAGTTGCCCGATGCTTGAGCGCGCGCGGGCGCTGGATGCGGGCGATCCGCTGGCGGCGTATCGGGAACGCTTCACCATCCCGGAGGGCGTGATCTACCTCGATGGCAATTCGCTCGGCGCGCTGCCCGCGGCCACGCACGCGCGGATGGCGGAGGTCGTGCGCGCGGAATGGGGCGAGGGGCTGATCCGTTCGTGGAACAGCGCCGGCTGGATCGACCTGCCGCAGCGCATCGGGGCGAAGATCGCGCCGCTGATCGGCGCCGCGCCGCACGAGGTGATCGCCGCCGACAGCACCAGCGTCAACCTGTTCAAGCTGATCGCCGCCGCGCTCGCGATGCGACCGGGCAGGAAGGTCATCCTCAGCGAACCGGGCAATTTCCCGACCGATCTCTACATGATCGCAGGGCTGGAGGCGCAGGGGCTGGCCGAACGGCGGCTGGCCGGGCGCGAGCATATCGCCGGGGCGCTCGACGAGGATGTCGCGCTGCTGCTGCTCACCCATGTTCACTACAAGACCGGCGCGCTGCACGACATAGCCGCGCTGACCCGCGCCGCGCATGATGCGGGCGCGCTGGCGCTGTGGGATCTGTCGCATTCGGCGGGCGCGCTGCCGGTCGATCTGAACGCCTGCGGAGCGGATTTCGCGGTCGGCTGCGGCTACAAATATCTGAACGGCGGCCCCGGCGCGCCCGCCTTCGCCTTCGTGGCCGGGCGGCACCACCAGGCACTACAACAGCCGCTGACCGGCTGGATGGGCCACGCCGCCCCCTTCGCCTTTTCCGACGACTATGCGCCGGGCGACGGGATGACCCGCCTGCTGTGCGGCACCCCCCCGATCCTCGGCCTCGCGGCGCTTGAGGTTGGCGTGGAGATCATCGCCGGGATCGGCGTCGAGCGGCTCTACGCCAAATCGCAGCAACTCTCCAAATTCTTCCGCCTGTGCCTGGGTGAGCTGGGCGTGGACATCCCCCTCGCCAGCCCCGCGGACCCGGCGGAGCGCGGCAGCCAGCTCAGCTTCCGCCACCCCGAAGCCTACGCGATCTGCCAGGCCCTCATCGCCCGCGGCGTCATCGGTGACTTCCGCGACCCTGACATCCTGAGGCTAGGCTTCGCCCCCGCCTATCTCCGGTTCGAGGATGTGGCCGGCGCGGCGCGTCACCTCGCCGAAGTGCTGGCAGGCGAGGAATGGCGACGCGACGAGTTCCGCGACCGCGCGGCGGTTACCTAGCCGACAAGCTCAGGGCGCCGTTTGCAGGCCGTCCTGACCCGAACGGCTAAGCCTCCAGCTCGATGTCCCAGTAGAGCCAGTCCCGCCAGGTCTCGTGGAGGTGGTAGGGCGGGAACAGCTTGCCGTGCTGCTGCAATTGCCAGTGCGTCGGCCGGATCGGCTCTGCATAGAGCTGCATCCCCGCCTGCCGGGGCGTGCGGCCGCCCTTCTTCATGTTGCACGGCGCGCAGGCGGTGGCGATGTTTTCCCACGTCGTGCGCCCGCCCAGCCGGCGCGGGACCACATGATCGAAGGTCAGATGATGCGGATCGCCGCAATACTGGCAGGCGAACCGATCGCGCAGGAACAGGTTGAACCGCGTGAAGGCGGGAAACTCGCTCGGCCGGACATATTGCCTGAGCGCGATCACGCTCGGTATCTTCATGTCGAGGCTGGGGCTGTGGACCTCGCGATCATAGGTCTCGATCACGGTCACCCGGTCGAGGAAGATCGCCTTGATCGCCGTCTGCCACGGCCACAGGCTGAGCGGGTAATAGGACAGCGGGGTATAATCCGCATTGAGCACGAGCGATGGGCACGCCGCGAGATTGCGCGTCGGATCATCGTGGCTACTTCGGACCTGCGAGGCCCTTTCGAGCAATTCGGCCTTGAACACGCGGGCGTTCCTCCCCGATGAAGCAAGGATGCCATTGCCCGGAGAAGCGTCAAGACGGTTACACACGGGCTATCCACAGCGTTCTCCACTCCGCCGCCCGGTTCCGGCCATGACCGTCACCCGCTTCGCGCCCAGCCCCAATGGCCCGCTCCATCTCGGCCATGCCTGGTCCGCGATCGCCGCGCATGATCGCGCGCGGGTGGACGGCGGGCGCGCCCTGCTGCGGCTCGAGGATATCGACGGGGGCCGCTCTCGCGCCGATCTGGCGGAGGATTTCCGCGCCGATCTCGCCTGGCTCGGCCTCTCCTTCGCCGAAGTAGCGGCCCAGTCCACCCGCCTCGCCAGCTACGCCGCCGGCGCGGCCCGGCTGCGCCAGGAAGGGCTGCTCTATCCCTGCACCTGCACCCGCGCCGAGATAGCCGCGCTAGCCCCGCCTGCCGGGGCGGAAGGGCCGATCTACCCCGGCACCTGCCGCGGGCGCGACATCGATCCAGCGCTTCCCGCCGCCTGGCGGCTCGACAGCGCGGCCGCGCTCGCCCGCACCGGGCCGCTCGACTGGCACGACGAACGGCACGGCCCGCAGCGCACCGATGCCGGGGCACTGGGCGGCTTCGGCGACATGGTGCTGGTCCGCAAGGATGCGCCCGCCAGCTATCACCTGGCGGTCACGCTGGACGATGCGGCGGACGGGGTGGAGGTGGTGACGCGCGGCATGGACCTGTTCGCCGCCACCCATGTCCACCGCCTGCTGCAGGCGCTGCTCGGGCTGCCCGTGCCGCGCTGGCACCATCATGGCCTGCTGGTGGATGATAGCGGCCGCAAGCTGGCCAAGAGCCGCCGCTCGCCCTCGCTGGCGGACCGGCGCGCGGCGGGGGAGGACGGGCGCGCGCTGGCCGATGCCATGCGCGCCGGTCGCTTTCCCGCTGGCATTACGCTCGCCAATGCCTAGATTGCGGCCATGACCACGCTCCTCATCATCGTGCTCGTCGTCCTCATGGGCCTTACCGTGTTCTCGCTCGTGCGCGGGGTCGTCGCCTTCCTGAAGACCACCCGCATCGATCTGGAGAGCGGCGGCGCCGACAATGTGACCGAGATGCAGCTCATGCAGAACCGCATGATGATGAACCGCATCAAATACCAGGCGCTGGCAATCGTGGTGGTCGCCGTGCTGCTGGCGATGACACGCTGAGCCGCCGGCCGGCTGGGGCACGGGCCGGCGCGCAACCTTGGTCAAGCTCAACAAGATCTACACCCGCACGGGAGACGACGGCAGCAGCGGCCTTGTCGATGGCTCGCGGCAGGCGAAGCACTCCGCGCGGTTCGAGGCGATCGGCGCGGTGGACGAGGCGAACAGCGCCATCGGGCTGGCGGTGTGCGGCGTGGAAGGCAAAGCGCGCGACGCACTGACGCGCATCCAGAACGATCTGTTCGACCTCGGCGCCGATATCGCCACGCCCGGAGACGATTTCGCGCCGTCGGAGATGGTGCTGAGGATCGCGCCCGCGCAGGTCGAATGGCTCGAACAGGCAATCGACGGACTGAACGAAGCGCTCGCCCCGCTCGACAGCTTCATCCTCCCCGGCGGCAGCGAGCCCGCCGCCCGTGCCCACATCGCCCGCGCCTCCGTCCGCCGCGCCGAACGCGCGATGGTCGCGCTCGCGGCCGAGGAGCCGGTGAACCCCGCCGCGCTCGCCTATATCAACCGTCTCAGCGACTACCTCTTCGTCCTCGCCCGGCACCTGAACGCCGACGGCGCTGACGATGTGAAATGGGTGCCGGGGGCGAACCGGTAAGGACCGTTTCGGGACTATGGGACTAGCCGTCGCGTCTCGGAACTAGCAGCCCGCCTGCGACCCCACATCGACTGAAGCAAAAACAACTTTCCTACACCGCCCCGCTTGTGGCCTATACTCGCGATGCCGATTCGCTCGCCCTCCAAACCCGCCCCCCGAAACGCCCACCGTAGCCGTCGCCGTCCGGGCTGGTTCCGGCCTGTGCCGCTGCGGGCGCGCGCCGACGGGTGGAGCGAGTCGCGGCAGTGCGGGTTTCTGAGCGCGCTTTATGTGACCGGATCGGTCGCCGCCGCGGCCAAGGCGGTCGGGATGACGCGGGCGAGCGCCTATCGCCTGCGGTCGCGCAAGGAGGCCGAGAGCTTCGCCGCCATGTGGGACCGGGTGCTGACCCCGCCCGGATGCGGCCATGTGCCGACGCCAAGACCGGATTTTCGGAAGGTGACACTTGTGACGCTGATGTCCTGGCTCGAAACCGGCTTCGTCCAGCCCGTGGTCTATCGCGGCCGGATGTGCGGCGTGCGGCGAAAGCCCGATGATTCCACGCTTTTCCGGCTGCTCCGCCGGCTGGGCGACGATCCCGTGGCATTGCCCGGCGAGGGCGCCGCGCGATGATGCTGGAGTTTATAAAAACCCCCCGGTCAGTGGTCCACGCCCCCGCTCTGGCCAAGTTTCCGCCGCCTCGCTATCCGCGCGTGCTGCAAGCGCGAAGGGATTGACGAATGACGACTATCGCCGTGATCGGGGCCGGGCAGATGGGCGCCGGCATCGCGCAGGTCGCGGCTGCGCGTGGCAATGCGGTGCTGCTCGCCGATATCGACCTGGCGACCGCCGAGAAGGCCAGGGCAGGGATCGAGAAGGGGCTGGGCAAGCTCGTCGCCAAGGAGAAGATCGCCGGTGCCGATGCCGAGGCGACGTTGGCGCGGATCACCCCGGTGGCCGACTACGCCGCCTTCGCGGATGCCGAATTCGTCATCGAAGCGGCGACCGAGCGCGAAGAGGTGAAGCGCGCGATCTTCCAGAAGGCCGGCGCGGTGCTCGCCGCCGACGCCATCCTCGCCTCCAACACCAGCTCGATCCCGATCACCCGCATGGCCGCGCACGCCCCCGATGCTGCGCGCTTCATCGGGCTGCATTTCTTCAACCCGGTGCCGCTGATGCCGCTGATCGAGGTGATCCCCGGCCTCGCCACCAGCGAGGATACCACGCGCCGCACCCGCGCCTTCGCGCAAAGCCTCGGCAAGCAGGTGGTGACCAGCCAGGACGAGCCCGGCTTCATCGTCAACCGCATCCTGCTGCCGATGATAAACGAGGCGGTGTTCGTGCTGGGCCAGGGCACGGCGGGGATCGCCGATATCGATGCCGCCGCTCGGCTGGGCCTCAATCACCCGATGGGGCCGTTGCAGCTCGCCGATTTCATCGGGCTCGACACCTGCCTGGAAATCGTGCGCGTGCTGCATTCCAGCACCGGCGACAGCAAATATCGCCCCGCGCCGCTGCTGGTGAAATATGTCGAGGCCGGCTGGCTGGGCCGCAAGAGCGGGTGCGGCTTCTACGATTACGCAGGCGAGGAACCCGTGCCGACGCGGTGACGTTCACTTCGGCAAAGGAGATCTGCGATGCCCGACCGCGACAGCAAGCCCGAAGCCGATACCGCCATCCAGGCCGGCCTCGCGCCGGAGACGCACAATGCCGAGCAGGACGACGAGGGCGCGCAGGCGCAGACCCTCGCCGACGAGGCACGGGGCCGCAATCCCGGCGACTACGGCAGCCCGACCGAGAGCATCAAGGTCAAGGGCAGCAATCTCGATGGCGATTCAACCCAGGATCTGGTCGATCACATGCGCGACATGGAGCGTTCCGGCCGGATCGACATGGGCGCCTATCGCGGCGAGGACAACATGGACGACGAGGAGGAGAAATACGGCGGGGGCCACGATCCGGACGATATGTGAACCTCAGCCCCGGGGCGCCAAGGCCTTGAGCCGATAGAGCGCCTCGAGCGCTTCGCGCGGGGAAAGCTGATCGGGTTCGATCGCGGCAAGCGCCGCGGTGAGGGGATCGGCCGTAGGCGGCTCTTCCTGAGCCGCGGCGGCGAAGAGCGGGAGATCGCCGAGCCCTGCGGCCAGCCCGCCGGTCTCGGCCCGCCCCTTCTCGAGCCGGTCGAGGATCGTCTTCGCCCGCTTCAACACGGCGGGCGGCAACCCCGCCAGCCGGGCGACGGCGATGCCATAGCTGCGATCGGCAGGCCCCGGCGCGACCTCGTGAAGCAGGACCAGCTCGCCCTTCCACTCACGGGCGCGGACATGATGCAGGCTCAACGCCTCGCAGGTCTCCGCCAGCCGGGCGAGCTCGTGATAATGCGTGGCGAACAGGCACCGGCAGCGCAATTGCCCGTGCACCGCTTCCACCACCGCCCAGGCGAGCGCCATGCCGTCATAGGTCGAGGTGCCGCGCCCGACCTCGTCGAGGATCACGAAGCTGCGCTCGGTCGCCTGGCTGAGGATCGCGGCGGTCTCCACCATCTCGACCATGAAGGTCGATCGCCCCCGGGCGAGGTTGTCGCTGGCGCCGACGCGGCTGAACAGCCGGTCGGCGACGCCGATGCGCGCGGCCTGCGCCGGGACGAAGGCGCCCGCCTGCGCCAGCAGCAGGATCAGCGCATTCTGGCGCAGGAAGGTGGACTTGCCGCCCATGTTCGGCCCGCCGATCAGCCACAGCCGGTCGTCCGGGCCGAGCGTGCAGTCATTGGCCACGAACCGTTCGCCCCCTGCCGAGCGGTCCCGCGCCAGCGCGGCCTCGACCACCGGATGCCGCCCGCCCGTCACCTCCAGGCAGGGCGCATCGAGCATCTCGGGGCGAACCCAGTCGCCCTCCGCCGCGCGCTCGGCCAGGGCGGCCGATACGTCGATCCGCGCCAGCGCGCCGGCGGTCGCCGCGATCGCCTCGCGGCAGGTGGCAACCTCGGCGATCAGCTCCTCGAAATGGGCTTCCTCGGCGGCGAGCGCATGGCCGCCCGCCTCGGCGATGCGACTGGCTTCCTCGTGCAGCCCCAGCGAGTTGAACCGCACCGCCCCGGCCATGGTCTGCCGATGCGCGAAGCCGCTGTCCGCGGCCATAAGCCGGTCGGCGTGGCGCGCGGGCACCTCGATGAAATAGCCCAGCACCTTGTTGTGGCGGATCTTGAGCGAGGGCGTGCCCGTCTCCTCGCGATACTTCGCCTCCAGCGCGGCGATGGCGCGGCGGGCGTTGCCGCTCGCCTCGCGCAGCACGTCGAGCGCATGGTCATATCCCGCGGCGATGAAGCCACCCTGGGCGCGCTCGGTCGGCGGCGAGGGGACCAGCGCCCGCTCGAGATGATCGATCAGCGCCGAATGCCCCCCAAGCGCCCGCGCCGCCTCGGCCAGCAGCGGCGGCAGATCGGCGCTGGATTCGAGCACGGCACGCAAGCGGCGCGCCTCGCTCAGGCCATCGCGCAGCTGGCCGAGATCGCGCGGGGAGCCGCGCCCGGCCACGATCCGCCCCAGCGCGCGCGCCACATCCGGGCATTGCCGCAGCACCGCGCGCAGATCGCCGCGCAGGATGGGGTCGCGATGGCAATGCGCCACCGCGGCATGGCGTGCCTCGATCGCCGCCCGCTCCGCCAGCGGCGCGGCGAGATCCTCCGCGAGCAACCGCGAGCCTGCCCCGGTCGAGCAGCGGTCCAGCGCCGCCAGCAGGCTACCCGCGCGTCCACCGCCCTGGGCCTCGGTCACCTCGAGGCTTGCCCGTGTGGCCGCGTCCATCGCCAGCCGCGCCTCGCCGCGCCGGGCCACCGGTGGCAGCAGCAGCGGCAGGGCGCCTCGCCCGACATGGTCGAGATAGGCGATCAGTCCGCCCGCCGCCGCCAGCATCGGGCGGGTGAAATCGCCCAGCCCGTCGAGCGTGCCCAGCCCGTGAAGCGCCTTCAGCCGCGCTTCGCCATCCTCGCTGCGGAAATCGGCGCGAGGGCGCGCGATCACGCCATCCCACGCCTCGCGCCAGTCATCGGGAGCCACCGCTTCGCTCGCCGCGATCCGCGCCAATACACCGGGCAGCGCTTCCGGCGCACATTCCTCCAGCTCCAGCCGCCCGGTAGAGATGTCGCAGGCGGCAACGCCCACCCCGTCGCGCAGGGGCGCAAGCGCCACCAGCAAATTGGCACTGCGCGGGTCGAGCAACGCCTCCTCCGTCAGCGTGCCGGCAGTCACGAAGCGCACGATGGCGCGCGCCACGAGCGCCTTCGAACCGCCGCGCCTGCGTGCTTCCTCCGGCGTTTCGACCTGCTCGGCGATAGCCACGCGCTGGCCGGCACGGATCAGCCGCGCAAGATAGCCCTCCGCCGAATGCACCGGCACGCCGCACATCGGGATAGGCGCGCCCGCGTGCTCGCCGCGACTGGTGAGCGCGATGTCGAGCACGCCCGCCGCCACCTTCGCGTCATCGAAGAACAGTTCGAAGAAGTCGCCCATGCGATAGAACAGCAGGCAGCCCTCGGCCTCGGCCTTGAGCGCCAGATATTGCTCGATCATGGGGGATGCGCCGCCGCTCATCGCGGCCCGGGAGGTAGCGGTGACACAAGCGATTCGCCACCGCCACAGGCGCGGCTTTCCCCTGCTGACCGTTTGCGTTAAGGGCAGCCGCCGCCACCCCCCCAGCCGGAGCAAGCATGTCCGAAGAGAAAACGTCGCCCTTCACCGAGCGCGAAGCACTGTTCTATCACGAGACCATCCGCCCGGGTAAGATCGAGATCGTCGCCAGCAAGCCGATGGCGACGCAGCGCGACCTCAGCCTGGCTTATTCGCCGGGCGTGGCGGCGCCGGTCGAGGCCATCGCCCGCGACCCGTCCTGCGCGGCGCGATATACCGCGCGCGGCAATCTGGTCGCTGTAATCTCCAACGGCACGGCGATCCTCGGGCTTGGCAATCTCGGCGCGCTGGCGTCCAAGCCGGTGATGGAGGGCAAGGCGGTGCTGTTCAAGCGCTTCGCCGACGTCGATTCCATCGACATCGAACTCGACACCGAAGACCCCGACAAGTTCGTCGAGGCGGTCGCGCTGATGGAGCCGAGCTTCGGCGGCATCAACCTGGAAGACATCGCCGCCCCCGAATGCTTCATCATCGAGGCCGCGCTGCGCGAGCGTATGAACATCCCGGTGATGCACGACGACCAGCACGGGACGGCGATCATCGCCGCCGCGGGCCTCATCAACGCCTGCCACCTTACCGGTCGCGACCTGCGCGACGTGCGCATGGTGGTGAACGGCGCGGGCGCCAGCGCGCTCGCCTGCACCGCGCTTATCAAGGCGCTCGGCGTGCCGCACGCCAACGTGACCGTGTGCGATCGTTCCGGGCCGATCTATCCCGGCCGCGAGGATGTCGATCAGTGGAAGAGCGCGCACGCCGTCCCGACCGAGGCGCGCAGCCTGGAGGAAGCGCTCGTGGGCGCGGACATCTTCCTGGGCCTGAGCGCCGCGGGCGCCCTCCAACCCGCGTGGGTGGCCAAGATGGCGCCGCAGCCGATCATCTTCGCGATGGCCAACCCGGTGCCCGAGATCATGCCGGATGCCGCCCGCGCCGTACGCCCCGACGCCATC
This sequence comes from Altererythrobacter sp., assembly GCA_016793865.1. Classification (GTDB taxonomy): domain Bacteria; phylum Pseudomonadota; class Alphaproteobacteria; order Sphingomonadales; family Sphingomonadaceae; genus Qipengyuania. Next base: position 874,064 of record JAEULJ010000001.1, on the reverse strand, counting down.
ATCGCCACCGGAAGGAGCGATTTCCCCAACCAGGTCAACAACGTCCTCGGCTTCCCGTTCATCTTCCGCGGCGCGCTCGACGTGCAGGCGACCGACATCAACGAGGCGATGAAGATCGCCGCGGCCCACGCCATCGCCTCGCTGGCGCGCGAGCGGGTGCCCGAGGAAGTCGCGGCGGCCTACGGCATCAATCACCGGTTCGGCACCGACTACATCATCCCCGCCCCCTTCGATCCGCGACTGATGGAGGTCGTCTCCAGCGCGGTCGCCAAGGCGGCGATGGATTCCGGCGTGGCGCTCGCCCCCATCGAGGATTTCGAGGACTATCGCCACAAGCTCAAGGCACGGCTCAATCCGACAACAGCCGCGCTGACCACGATCTACGAGCGCGCGCGCGCCAATCCCCACCGGATGGTCTTCGCCGAGGGCGAGGAGGAGGTGGTGCTGCGCGCCGCCATCCAGTTCCGCGATTTCGGCTATGGCGAGCCGATCCTGGTCGGCCGCACCGAGAAGGTGCTCGAGAAGTTGAGGGAGCTCGCCGTCGAGGATCCCGAAAGCTTCACGATCGAGAACTCGGCAATCTCGGACAAGAAGCCCGAGATGGTCGATTTCCTCTACAGGCGCCTGCAAAGGCGAGGCTACACCGAGCGCGACGTGAGCCGCATGGTCAACCAGGAGCGCAATGTCTTCGCCGCGCTGCTGGTTGCGCTCGGCCATGGCGACGGGCTGATATCGGGCCTTACTCGCACCTTCGCGCAGACCGCGCGCGAGATCGGGCGTGTCATCGATCACAAGCCGGGGGCGGTGCCCTTCGGCATCCACATGATGATCGGCAAGAACCACACCACCTTCCTTGCCGACACCACCATCAACGAGCGGCCCAGCGCCGAGCAGCTCGCCCACATCGCGCGCGAAACCGCCGCTGTGGCGCGACGGATGGGCCATGAACCGCGCGTCGCCTTCCTCAGCTATTCCACCTTCGGCAACCCGCCCGGCCAGTGGCTCGACAGCCTGCGCGACGCGGTGGCGATCCTCGACCGGGAACAGCCCGACTTCGAATACGAAGGGGAGATGGCACCGGATGCCGCGCTCAACCCCAAGGTTATGGCGCTCTACCCCTTCAGCCGCCTGTCGGGACCGGCCAATGTGCTAATCATGCCCGGGCTTCAGTCGGCCAATCTCAGCGCCAAGCTCCTGCGCGAACTGGCCGGCAACGCCACCATCGGCCCGATGCTGATCGGCATGGAGAAGCCCATCCAGATCGCGCCGATGACCGCCATCGCGCCGGATGTACTGACGCTGGCGGTGCTGGCGAGCGCCGGCGTGGTGGGATGAACCGCGGGCGCGGTCAGAACGGCAGCGCCTCGCCGGTATAATCGACGAAGCGGTAGCCGGCCCCGGCACCGATGGCATGGTCGAGGACATCGGCCAGGCCGCGCACGCTCTGGCCTATGTCCAGGGTGGCGTTGGGGCCCCCCATGTCGGTGCGGACCCAGCCGGGGTGAAGCGACAGCACCGCGATGCCGCGCGGCCCGGCGATCTGTTCCGAGATGCCCTTGGCAAGCATGTTCTGGGCGGTCTTGCTGGTGCGGTAGAGGTCATAGCCGCCCGAGCTGTCTGCGATCGAGCCCATCAGCGATGACATGAAGGCAAGGACGCCACCGTCCTTGAGCCTGGGCAGCAGCTGCCGTGCCGCACGGGCCGGGCCGAAGGCATTGGCCATCATCACTTCCGTCACCTCCTCATCGCTGGCGCGCTCCGCGGATTGATGCGCCGCCCCCGTGATCCCCGCATTGACCAGAATTGCGTCGAGCGAGCCATCGGCAAGGCCCAGCTCCGCGTAGCTGGCGGGATCGGTCACGTCCGCGGTCACCACCTCCACGCCATCCAGCGCATGAAGCGCCTCGCTACGGCGGCGCTCGCTGGCGATAACCCGCCACTCCCGGGCAGCGAACTCCTGCGCCAGACCGAGGCCGATGCCACGCGATGCGCCGAGGATGAGAATGGTCTTGCCGCCTGCCATGATGAGCTCCTGTTCCGTTCAGCCGGGATTGAGGAAGATGGGAGCACCGGTGGCTTCGACAAGGCGATACAAGTCGAGACGGGCGGAATCGCGTGCTGAAGCGTAATGCGGGTGTGCAAGGAGACGCGACGATGGCAGGCGAAAAGTCGATTGCGCTCGACCGCTTCGGACTCGGTGCGCGCCCCGGCGACAAGCCCGATGCCGATCCGCGCGGATGGCTCACTGCCCAGCTCGCGCGCTTCGCTGCGCGCCCACCGGTTCTCGCCGCGCAGCCCGGCCGGCCGGAGCTCGTGGCCCTGTTCCGCGATTACCGCGAGCAGGTTTCGGAAATGCGCCGCCAGCGTCGCCAGACACAGGCGGATGGCACTCCGCCGGACGATCCGCTCAAGGACGTTCCGCAGATGCTGCGCCGTGGGCTTCGCGAGGCGTATGTCGGTGCCACGAACGCCCGTCTCGCCAGCGCGCTCCAGACCGCAACGCCCTTCCCGGAGCGGCTGGTGCATTTCTGGGCCAATCATTTCGCCATCTCGGCCGACAAGCTGCCGGTGATCCCCCTTGCCGGCAATTACGAGTTCGAGGCGATCCGGCCCAATATGATGGGCAGCTTCGAGGATTTGCTGGCCGCGGCGGTGCTGCACCCCGCCATGCTGCTCTATCTGGACCAGGCGCAATCGATCGGGCCGGGCAGCCCGCTGGCCAGGCGCGTGGGCGGCATGGCCGGCCGGATGGGGCGCAAGCCCGGTCTCAACGAGAACCTGGGCCGCGAAGTCCTGGAACTCCATACCCTTGGCGCGCGGACCGGCTACAGCCAGGCGGATGTTACCGAGCTTGCCCGCGCGCTGACGGGCTGGACGGTGGCAGGCTATGGCCAGGGACGGACCGCCCGGCTGATCGCGGGCGATCCCGGAGACGGCGTCTTCGCCCCCGCGCTGCACGAGCCCGGCGCACGCACCATGCTGGGCAAGCGCTATCCCGAAGGCGGCGCCGAGCAGGCCCGCGGAATGCTGCGCGACCTTGCCCGTCATCCGGCCACCGCGCGGCATATCGCGACCAAGCTCGCGCGCCATTTCATCGCCGATACGCCGCCCCCTGCCGCGGTGGCGCGGATAGAACAGGCGTTCCTCTCCTCGAACGGCGACCTTCCGAGCGTCTACCGCGCTCTGATCGCCGCGCCCGAAGCCTGGGCTCCCGGCTCCGGCAAGTTCCGCACGCCGTGGGACTGGACCGTGGCCAGCCTGCGCGCCACCGGCCTGGCGCAGCCGCCCGGCAGGCAGGCGGCGGCGGGGCTGCTCCAGCAACTCGGCCAGCCGATCTGGCGGCCCGGCAGCCCGGCCGGCTGGGGCGACACCGCGCCCGACTGGGCCGGCCCCGGCGCACTGATGACGCGCGTGGAGGTGGCGCAGCAGATCGCTTCGCGCGTGAATGACGGCGTGGATGCACGCACGCTGGTCACCAGCGTCCTGCCCGACGCGGGCGTGGAAACGAAGCAGGCCATCGCGCGCTCCGAATCGCCCGCACTGGGCTTGGCGATGATGCTGTCGGCCCCCGAATTCCTGCGGAGATGAAACCGATGACCTCGCTCCCCCTTTCCAGGCGCGGCCTGCTCGGCGCCGCCGCCGTCACCGGCGCGATGACGCTTCTGCCCGGGATCGCATGGGCTGCGGCCGCCACCGCCAAGCGCTTCGTCTTCATCATCCAGCGGGGCGCGGCCGACGGGCTCGCGGTCCTGCCGCCGCTGGGCGATCCGGTGCTCGCCGGGCTGCGTGGCCAGCTCTTCGATCCGGATGCAATCAAGCTCGACGGCTTCTACGGCCTCCACCCGGCACTGGCGCAGACCGCGGGCCTGTTCCGCAGCGGCGAGGCACGCGCATTCCACGCGGTCGCCACCGCCTATCGTGACCGTTCGCATTTCGACGGGCAGAACGTGCTCGAGAGCGGCGGCGCCACGCCTTATGCGGTCAAGACCGGCTGGATGGGGCGGTTGCTGCCGCTGCTGCCCACACAGGATCAGAGCGCGCTGGCGCTGGCCCCGGCGGTGCCGCTGGCACTGCGCGGCGACAGGCCCGTGGCCACTTACGCGCCCAACCGGCTGCCACAGGCGAGTGATGATCTGCTGCTGCGCGTCGGCGCGCTCTACGATGCCGATCCGCAGCTCGCCCCGCTCTGGGCCGAGGCGCTCAAGACCAAGCAGCTTGCCGGCGACATCGGCGGCAACGGTGGGCGCAATGGCGGCGAGCTGGGCAAGCTGGCCGCCAGCCTGCTGGTCCCGGCGGACGGCGCCCGGGTGATGATGATCGAAACCGGTGGCTGGGATACCCATTCGGCCCAGAAGGCGCGCCTTGCGGCACAGTTGCGGGGGCTGGACGCGCTTGTGGCGGAGCTGAAGGCGGGCCTGGGGCCGGCATGGCAGGACACGCTGGTGATGGTAGCGACCGAATTCGGCCGGACCGCCGCGGTCAATGGCACCGGCGGTACCGATCACGGGACCGCATCCGCGGCCTTCCTGCTCGGCGGCGCGCTGGCGAAGGGAAAGCCCGTGGCCGGCGATTGGCCTGGCCTGGCCTCGGGATCGCTGCGCGAAGGGCGCGATCTGGAAGCCACCGGCCGGATCGAGGATATCGCGACAGAGGCGCTGGCGGCCCATTTCGCGCTCGCCCCGTCGCGGCTCTCGCCGCTGTTCGTGCCGCGTGCCTAGCCGCTGACCACGCGATAGATGCCGTATCCGCTGGTCAACGTGAGCACGATGCCGACAAGGACCAGCATCCACTTCGCCGGAAGGTGCTTTGCAGCCCAGGCGCCGAAGGGCGCGGCCAGCACGCCCCCGATGAGCAGCCCCAGCGTCGCACCCGCCAGATCGGCGATACCCAGCTGCGAGATGAAGGTCGCGCTGACGGCGACCGTAAGGAAGAACTCCACCGAGTTGACGGTCCCGACGACCTTGCGCGGCTCCGCCCCCTGAACCAGCAGATTGCTCGTCACCATCGGACCCCAGCCGCCGCCGCCGCTGGCATCGAGGAAGCCCCCGATCACCCCCAGCGGAGCGACGTATTTCACCTCGCGCACCTTGGGCGGGTAAAGCAGGCCGCGCACGAGCAGGTAGATGCCGATCAATGTGAGATAGGCCAGAACCAGTGGCTTAACGTAGGCGCTGTCGATGTTGGAGATCAGGTAGGCACCCGTCACCCCCCCTATCAGGCCCGGCACCAGCAAACGCATGAACAGCCGGCCGTCGATGTTGCGATGGTAGAGATGGCTGATCGAGGACGCGAAGGTGGTGAAGCATTCCACCACGTGCACGCGCTGCGAGGCCAGCGCCGGTGGCACTCCGAGAACCCCCACCAGCAGAGTATTCATGATGACCCCGAAGGCCATACCCACTGCGCCGTCAACGAGCTGCGCGGCGAAGCCGATAAGGATAAAGGGCAGCAAAGCGCCAAGGTCGAAAGCTCCAAATTCCATCCCATACGCTCCACCGATGCCGCCCCTGCTTGCTCGATCCCTCGGCGCGGTCGTAACAAGAAATTCTTGGTTGCGCCGAGGCAGGCTGGCGCGCTGCCCCGCAAGGCACTGAAAACCAACGGTCTAGCGCAGAAAATCATCCACCTGAAACGGATTCAGCGCTACCCGCGGGTGAGGCACAAGCAATCTTCCCATCCCTTGGGCCCTCTGCTAGGGGCGTCGCCAATGCGTCGCTTGCAGGTCATCCTCAGCACATTGATGCTCGCGTTTCTCCTCGGCTCAGGGAGCGCGGCGCAGGCTGTCGATTCGGTGCAGTGCCTCGTCTCCATGAACGAGACGGTCGGCATCTCGTCCGATCGCAATGACAGCGCGCCTGAAAAGGGCGTTCAGAAGGCGATTCATCAGCATGGAGCCTGCCACGGGCATTGCCTGGCCGTGATGCCCGATGCGTCCCAGCAGGAACCGGCCGCCGATCCGATCATGCCGATCGTCGCCGACCATATAAGCTTCGACGCGGGTGCCGATCCCGGGCGCGTGAACCGGCCTCCCATCGCCTGACAACAAAACTGAGCTGCGGGCGCTTTCGTCTGGCTCGTTCTTGTTGTCAGGAGTTCCAACAAATGCATCGTTTCCTTGCTGCGGTCTCGGCTGCAGCCCTGCTTCCTTTCGGGCCGGCAGGCGCGCAGGTCAGCACTCCAGCTACGCCCATGGTCGGCACGCCGGCCACGCCCGCGCCGGTCGGCCCCCCGCCACCCGCACCGGCCACCGACCTGCCGCTGCTCGTGCCCCGCCAAGGGCCCTTGCCGGCCGATATCACGCTCCAGCAGGCGCTCGAGGAGGCAGAGGCGCGTTCGCCGGCCATCATCGCCGCGCAGGCACGCGTCGATGCCGCCGCGGCCAGGATCAGGCAGGCCGGCTATCGCTTCAACCCCGACCTCAGCGTCCAGGTCGAAAACTTCCTGGGTAGCGGGCAGCTTTCCGGCATCCGCCAGAGCGAGGCGACTGTCTCGGTCAACCAGCGGCTCGACCTCAGCGGGCGGCGGCGCAGCCTGCTCGCCACGGCAGAAGCGGCCTTCGCATCCGAGCGGCTGCGCCTGGCCATCTCGCGGGCCGACCTGGCGCAGGCGGTGCGCCAGCAGTTCGCCCGCGCCGTATCGGCGCGAGAACGGCTGCGGATCGCACAGGAGAACGAGGCCAACGCACGCGAACTGGCCCGCATAGCGGGCATTCTCGTCCAGGAAGGGCGCGACCCGCCGCTGCGAGGTGTCCGCGCCCGCTCCGCCGCCGCTCAGGCTGCGGCCGAGCTCGAGGCTGCCCGCGCCGAGGAAGTCTCCGCGCGCGGCACGCTGGCCGCGCTGTTCGGTGTGTCCGAACCGCCTGCATCGGTGGTCGGCAGCCTGCTCGACGCGCCCGCGCAGGCAGTCGATCCGCGGCGAAGCCTCGAAGTGCGCCTGGCAGAAGCCGAACGGCTCCGCAGCGAGGCCGAGGTTCGCTCGCAGGTCGCGCAGGGCCGGATCGATCCTGCCGTTGGCGTCGGCGTCAGATATGTTCGCGAGACCGGCGATTATGCTCTGCTCGGCGGTGTCTCGATGCCATTGCGCATCTTCAACCGGAACCAGGGCAATATCGCGGCGGCCGAGGCGGACGTTCGCGCTGCCGAGGCCAATCTCGCCAATACGACGGCAAGCGTGGAGGTTCGCACCCGAAACGCAATCATCGGGGTCGAGGCAGCTCAGGCGCGTGTGCAAGCCCTCGAAAGCGCGGGTGTGCCCGAGGCGAGCGAGGCGCTGCGCCTGGCGCAGCTTTCCTATCGCGAAGGCCGGGCGACGCTGCTCGAACTTCTCGACGCCCAGAATGCCTATCGGAATGCCCAGCTGGCGCTCGTGGACGCGCGCCTGGCTCTCGCGAACGCCACCGCCGAACTCGGCCGTGTCGCCGCCCAATAAGGATTAGTCAGATGGAAATCGCAATTCAGAAGAAGACGCTGTGGGCCGGAATAGCCGCAGTGACGCTGGTTGCCGGCACCGCCGGGCTTCTTATCGGCCGTTCCGGGGGCGACGCCGCCCCCGCTCCCGCGGCAGAAGAAGCGGGACACGCCGACGAAAAAGGCGGCGCCGAGGCGCGCGAGGGCTTCGTGGAGATGACCGCCGAACGGCTCCAGGCAAGCGGCGTGCTTACGAGCACCGTGCAGCCGGGGTCCATCAGCACCGAGATCATCGCCCAGGCCACAGTCGCGGCCCCGCCCGAAGGGCAGGCGCTCATCACGGCACGCGCCGACGGCGCGGTGGTCCGCATTGACCGCCGGCTGGGCGATCCGGTCAGCGCCGGGCAGACAATCGCTCTGCTCGAAAGCCGCGACGCGGCCGCCTTCGTGGCTCAGCGCAACGCCGCCGCCGCCAGCGCGCAGGCCGCTCGTGCGGCCGCGGCACGCGAACAACGCCTGTTCAATGCCCGCATCACCGCACGCCAGGACCTGGAAGCAGCGCAGGCGTCCCGCGCCCAGGCCGAGGCCGAGCTGCAACGCACCCAGGCGGCAGTGCAGACCGCCGGCGTTACCGACAACGGCCGCTATCTGGCCGTCCGCAGCCCCATCAATGGGCGCATCACCGGCGTCGATACGCAGCTCGGCGCCTATGTCACGGCCGGAACCGAGCTGTTCAATGTCGCCGATCCACGGCGTATCCAGGTCGATGCCTCGGTGCCCGCGGTCGATGCCCAGCGGATCCGTCCGGGCGACGGCGCGGTTGTCGAATTGCCGAACGGATCGACCGTGTCGGCGACGGTGCGCTCGTCCACTCCCGCGCTGGACCCCCAGAGCCGCACCGCGACCGTGGTGCTCCAGCTCACCGGAACGCCGGGCGGCCTGACCCAGGGTCAGGCGGTGCGAGCGCGCATCACTCCGCGCGGCGGCGTCGCCGAGAAGGGCTTCGTCCTGCCGGAGGCCGCGGTCCAGCAGTTCGAGGGGCGCGATGTTGCCTTCGTCAAGGTTACGGGCGGCTTCCAGGCCGTGCCGGTCACGGTCGGCAGCCGCAGCGGCGGCCGGGTGCAAGTCGTGGAAGGCCTGAAGGCCGGCCAGACGGTCGTCACGACCGGAGCCTTTGTCCTCAAGTCACAGCTTGGTGCGAGCGACGCCGGACACTGATGTCCACCTTGCACCCTCCGTTTCAAGAACTGCCGCCCTCTGGGCGCGGCTGTAGGATCATTTTCTCATGATCGATCGCCTAATAGACTCCTCGGTCCGCTTTCGCTGGGCCGTCGTCGCCATAACGCTGGCAGTTGCCATCTACGGCGTCTTCCAGCTCTTCAAACTGCCTATCGACGCAGTCCCCGACATCACGAACAAGCAGGTGCAGGTGAATGTGCCCGCCCCGCAGTTCGGCCCGCTCGACATGGAGCGTCTGGTCACCTTCCCCGTCGAAACCTCACTCGCCGGCATTCCGGGGCTGACTTACACCCGCTCCATTTCCCGCAACGGATTCGCCCAGGTCACGGCGATCTTCGACGAGAGCGTCGATATCTATTTCGCGCGCCAGCAGGTCGCGGAACGCCTTGGCCAGTTGGGTGACACGCTCCCCAGCGGCGTCGAACCCGTGATGGGCCCGGTCTCGACCGGACTGGGTGAGGTTCTCTTCTGGAGCGTCAAGTTCGCGCCCCCGCCGGTGCAGAAGCGCGTGGCCGGACAGCCCGGCTTCCAGCCTGACGGATCCTACCTCACGCTCGAAGGCGAGCGCCTGACCGACAACGTCGCGATGCTCGGGTATCTGCGGACGGTCCAGGACTGGATCATCCGGCCGCAGTTGCGGACCGTGAAGGGCATCGCCGGCGTCGATTCCATCGGCGGATATCGCAAGCAGCTCGTCGTGCAGCCCGATCCCGGCCGCCTGGCCAGCTATGGCATTTCGTTTCGCGAACTGGCCGACGCGCTGGAGCGATCCAACATCTCCGTGGGCGCCAATTTCATCAACCGCGGCGGCGAGGCGTTCCTGGTGCGAGCCGATGCGCGGATCAGGCAGGTGGACGAGATCCGCCGCACCACCATCGCCATCCGCAACGGCGTTCCGATCTACGTCGGCGATGTCGCGAATGTCGTACTCGGCGGCGAGCTGCGCAGCGGCGCGGCTTCCATGAACGGGCGCGAGACGGTCATCGGCACTGCGCTGATGCTGGCCGGGGGCAACAGCCGCATCGTCGCGGAGGCAACCGCGACTCGCCTCGACGAGGTCGCCAAGTCGCTTCCGCCGGGGGTGGCCATCGAGCCGCTCTACAACCGCTCCGCCCTGGTCGATTCGACAATCGGGACGGTGGAGAAGAACCTGACGGAAGGCGCACTGCTCGTTATCGCGGTCCTGTTCTTCCTGCTCGGAAACATCCGCGCCGCGATCATCGCGACGCTCGTCATACCCTTCTCCTTCCTGATGATGGCGATGGGCATGAACCGTCTGGGCCTGTCGGGGAACCTGATGAGCCTGGGCGCCCTGGATTTCGGGCTCATCGTCGATGGTTCGATCATCATCGTGGAGAATTGCCTGCGGCGCTTTGCCGAGAAGCAGCATCACGAGGGCCGCCTGCTGACGCTGAACGAGCGCCTGCATGAGGTCTACGAAGGCACCAAGGAGATGATCAAGCCGACCATCTACGGCCAGGCGATCATCTTCCTCGTCTTCGTCCCGCTGCTCACCTTCGAAGGTGTCGAGGGCAAGATGTTCACGCCGATGGCGTCGACTGTCATGCTCGCCCTCGCGGGAGCCTTCGTCCTGTCGCTCACCTTCGTGCCGGCCATGATCGCGATCCTGATCACCGGCAAGGTGGCGGAGAAGGAAGCGAAGCCGATCGCGTGGATCAAGGAACGTTATGAACCGCTGCTCGATCGTGTCCTGCTCAGGCCCTGGCCGTGTGTCGGGGCCGGGATCGGCACGGTGGTCCTCGCCGGCCTGCTGTTCACCACGCTGGGCCGCGAGTTCATCCCGCAGCTCGACGAGGGCGATCTGTCCATGCAGGCGCTTCGCATCCCCTCGACCGCGCTCGAGCAGTCCGAGAAGATGCAGATCCAGGTCGAAAAGGCGATCTCTTCGCTGCCGGAGGTGAACTATGTCTTCTCCAAGTCCGGCACCGCGGAAGTCGCCACCGATCCGATGCCGCCAAACATCTCGGACGCCTTCATCATCCTGAAGCCGAAGGATCAGTGGCCCGACGGCGTCACGTCCAAGGCCGAGGTCGTGGAGCGCATCGAGAAGAAGATGGCGACGCTCACGGGCAATGCCTACGAGATCAGCCAGCCGATCGAGATGCGATTCAACGAGCTGATCGCCGGCGTTCGCGGCGACATCGCGGTGAAGGTCTTCGGCAGCGATCTCGACCAGCTTGGCCGCATCGCACAGCAGATCTCTTCGGTGATGAGCGAGGTCCAGGGTACCGCCGACCTGCGTGTCGAGCAGACTGCGGGCTTCCCCACGCTGGACGTGCAGTTCAACCGCGACGCCATCTCCCGTTACGGCCTGTCGATCCAGGATGTGACCGACACGGTCGCCGCCGCGCTGGGAGGACGCGAGGCGGGGCTGGTGTTCGAGGGGGACCGCCGCTTCTCGATCGTGGTGCGCCTGCCGAACGCGACCCGCGACGATCTCGACGCCGTGGGTGCGCTGCCGGTCATGCTTCCGGAGACGCCGGGAACGGTGCGCGGATCACTGCCGCTGCGTGAACTCGCGCAATTCCGCATCTCCGATGGCGTCAACCAAGTGAGCCGCGAGAACGGCGAGCGCCGTGTTGTGGTCCAGGGCAATGTCCGCGGCCGCGATCTGGGTTCCTACGTGGAGGAAATCCAGCAGCGCGTAGCAGAGCAGGTCAAGCTGCCACCCGGCGTCTACATCCGCTGGGGCGGCCAGTACGAGAACCTGCAGGCCGCCACCAAGCGCCTGTCGATCGTGGTGCCGGCGGTGTTCCTGCTCATCTTCGCTCTCCTGTTCATGGGCCTGCGCAGCGTCCGGCCGGCTCTGGCGATCTACTCGGCGATTCCGCTCGCGCTCGCGGGTGGCGTCTTCGGTCTGACGCTGACGGGTCTGCCGTTCTCGATCTCGGCGGCGGTGGGCTTCATCGCACTGTCGGGCATCGCCGTCCTCAACGGCCTGGTGCTGATGAGTTCGGTCGAGGACATGCGCGCGGCCGGGGCGAGCGTGGACGAGGCTCTACGCGAAAGCGCTGTGAAGCGACTGCGGCCGGTGCTGATGACCGCCCTGGTCGCCTCGCTGGGCTTCGTGCCGATGGCGCTGGCCACCGGACGCGGCGCGGAAGTGCAGAAGCCGCTGGCGATCGTGGTCATCGGCGGCCTCATCACCGCCACGATCCTGACGCTTGTCGTGCTTCCGGCCATCAGCCGGCTCTTGCTTAAGCCCAAGGGCAAGGAGCATATTCCCGGCGATTACGATGATGTCGACGAGCTGGGCAGCGCGTTGCCGGCGAAATAGGGCGCCGGGCGCGAGCACCGATGGAACCGGGAAGGGCGTCGAGGCTTTGGCCAGAGGCGGCGTCCTTCCCGGTCGGGCTTGGGGCAATGACAGGGGAGACGCGGGCGTGAATGCACGAACTGACACGGCGGTGGAACGTCGGACGCTGTGGACGGTCCTGCTGCTGAACGCCGGCATTTCCGCCGGTTTCTTTGTTACCGGAGCGATGGGCGATTCCAGCGCGCTGATTGCCAATGGCGTCGACAATATGTCCGATGTGGCGGTCTATGCGCTCAGCCTTGTCGCCCTGACCCGAGGGCCGGTCTGGAAGACGCGGGCAGCTTCGGTATCGGGCGCCATGCTGCTGGTCTTCGCGGTGGGCATCCTCATCGATGTCGGCCGCCGCTACGTCTATGGAAGCGAGCCTATCGGCCCGACCATGATGATAATGTCGGCCATTGCCGGCGTCGTGAATTACCTCTGCCTGCGTTTGTTGCAGAGGCTCGAAAACCCCGACGTGAACCTTCGGGCGGCGACGACGTTCAGTTTCAATGATTTCATTTCCAACGGCGGCATTCTGGTCGCCGGCGCGCTCGTGCTATGGCTCGGTGCGAACTGGCCCGATCTGCTGGTTGGGTTCGCCACGGCGCTGATCGCGATCAAGGGCGGTGTGGAGATCCTGCGCGATGCGCGGGCCGTGAGCAACAGCGAAGGGGCGAATACGCAATGACCGACAAGCTCGCACTCGACATTCCCGTCCTGTTGCCGGAGGTGCCCGATGCCGCCGATGCCTGCGTCGGGCGCCTTGTCGAAACTCTCAAGGCCAAGCCGGGGGTCGAGGATGCCCATGTGTTGCCCGCGGGAGAGGGTCCGGCGAAGCTGTGCGTCCACTTCGACGCCGCGCAGCTCCCGCTGCCTCGCATCAGGGAGCTGGTGCGCGCTGCGGGTGCCGAGCTGAGCGGGCGTTATGGCCATGCGGTCTGGGAGGTGCAGGGCATCACCCACGAACGCCGCGCCCGCACAATCGGCGAGACGCTGCTTGCCATGCCGGGCATCCTCGAGGCCGATGCCAGCGCCGCCGGCACCGTTCGGGTCGAATACGACCGCGAGGCGATTGCGGAGCGGGCGATTCTCGCTGCCCTGGCGAAGCTGCAGGTGAAGCGGACCGAGATCATTTCCTCCGATGCCGACACCGCCCATACGGCGGATCACGATCATGGGCCGGACGATGGCCACGATCACGGCGCGGATCATGGCAAGAGCGGCCAGCACGGCCCCGACGACGGCCACGATCATAGCCATGGCGCATTCCTCGGCCCCAACACGGAGCTCATCTTCGCGCTTACCTGCGGCGGGCTGCTCGCCATCGGCTGGGCGATGGAGAAGTTCTGGGCCGGCTTTCCCGAATGGCTGCCGACCACGCTCTACATAGCGGCCTATTTCTTCGGCGGATTCTACACGCTGCGCGAAGCGATCGATAATCTGAAGCTCAAGAAGTTCGAGATCGACACGCTGATGCTGGTTGCCGCCGCAGGTGCGGCGGCGCTGGGCGCGTTCGCCGAGGGCGCGCTGCTGCTGTTCCTGTTCAGCCTGGGTCATGCGCTCGAACACTACGCAATGGGCCGCGCCAAGAAGGCGATCGAGGCACTGGCCGAGCTCGCACCGGAAACCGCGACCGTTCGCCGCGATGGCCAGACGATCGAGATCAAGGTCGAGGAGCTGGTGGTCGGCGACATCGCGATCGTCCGCCCCAACGAGCGGTTGCCGGCCGACGGCTTCGTCATCAAGGGATCGAGCGCGATCAACCAGGCGCCGGTCACGGGCGAATCGATCCCGGTCGACAAGGTGCCGGTTGCAGATATCGCCGCGGCGCGCGCGAAACCCGATGCTGTCGAGGCCGAGAGCCGGGTGTTCGCCGGCACCATCAACGGCGGTGCCGCGATCGAGATCGAGGTGACCCGGCGCTCCAACGAGACCGCGCTCGCCAAGGTGGTCAAGATGGTCAGCGAGGCGGAGACGCAGAAGTCGCCGACGCAGCGATTCACCGACAAGTTCGAGCGGTTCTTCGTGCCGGCGGTGCTGGTGCTTGCCTTCCTGCTGCTATTCGCCTGGGTGGTGGTGGACGAGCCGTTCCGCGACAGCTTCTACCGCGCGATGGCGGTGCTGGTCGCGGCGAGCCCGTGCGCGCTGGCGATCGCCACGCCCAGCGCGGTCCTGTCCGGCGTTGCCCGCGCGGCGCGCGGGGGGGTGCTGGTGAAGGGTGGCGCACCGCTAGAGAACCTGGGTTCGCTCAAGGCGATTGCCTTCGACAAGACCGGCACGCTGACCGAAGGGCGCCCGCGGATCACCGACGTGGTGGCGCTCGACGGCGTGAGCGAGGATGAGCTGCTGGCGCTGTCGGTGGCGGTCGAATCGCTGAGCGACCACCCGCTGGCCGGGGCGATCGTGAAGGACGGGCGCGAGCGGCTGGGCGGCGCGGTACTGCCCGAAGCGACCGACCTCAAGAACCTGATCGGCCGCGGCGTCACCGCGACCGTGGATGGCGAGACGGTGTGGATCGGCAAGGCGGAGATGTTCGGGACGGAGGGTATCCCGGCGCTCGGCTCCGCCGCGACCGACGCGATCGCTAAGCTGCGCGAGGGCGGCCGGACGACGATGGTGGTCCGCAAGGGCGAGCGCGACCTGGGCGCGATCGGGCTGATGGACACTCCGCGCGAGGCCGCGAAGGTGGCGCTGAAGCAGCTGCACGACATGGGTATCACCCGCATGATCATGATCTCGGGAGATCACCAGAAGGTGGCCGAGGCGATCGCCAAGGATGTCGGGCTGGACGAAGCCTGGGGCGATCTGATGCCCGAGGACAAGGTCGACGCAATCCGCAAGCTGGCTGGCGAGGACAAGGTCGCCATGGTCGGCGACGGCGTCAACGACGCGCCGGCGATGGCCAATGCGACGGTCGGCATCGCGATGGGCGCGGCCGGATCTGACGTGGCGCTGGAAACCGCCGACGTGGCGTTGATGGCGGACGACCTGGCACATCTGCCCTTCGCCGTGGGTCTCAGCCGCCATACGCGGGGGATCATCCTCCAGAACGTGATCGTGTCCCTTGGAGTGGTCGCCTTCCTGGTGCCGGCCACGATCATGGGAATGAGCATTGGCGCGGCGGTGGCCGTTCATGAAGGGTCCACCCTGCTGGTGGTGTTCAATGCGCTCCGCCTGCTGGCATATCGCGACAAGACCCGAGCCCAAGCGCCCCTCGCACCAGCTCAAATGGCTTGAGCCTGTAGCGACTACAGGGTCTATATAAGGGCGAGAAGGAGATAATCTCATGACTTTACAGCTGGGCGATATCGCCCCTGACTTCGAGGCAGAAACCACCGACGGGCCTATCAGCTTCCACAAGTGGATGGGCGATGGATGGGCGGTGCTGTTCTCGCACCCGAAGGACTTCACGCCGGTCTGCACCACCGAGCTGGGCGAGGTCGCCCGGCTCAAGCCGGATTTCGAGAGCCGCAACGTGAAGGTCGCGGGGCTGAGCGTCGATCCGCTGGACGACCACCATGCCTGGGCGGGCGATATTGCCGAGACCCAGGGCCATGCGCTCAATTTCCCGCTGATCGCCGATCCCGACCGCAGGATCGCGACGCTGTACGGCATGATCCATCCCAACGCGGACGATACATTCACCGTCCGATCGGTGTTCATCATCGGCCCGGACAAGAAGGTGAAGCTCAGCCTCACCTACCCGGCCAGCACCGGCCGCAACTTCCAGGAAATCCTCCGCACCATCGATTCGCTTCAGCTCACCGCGAAGCACAGCGTCGCCACCCCGGTGAACTGGCGCCAGGGCGAGGATGTCATCATCGTGCCCTCGCTCTCCGACGAGCAGGCACGCGAGAAATTCCCCGATGGATGGACCGCGCTGAAGCCCTATCTGCGCGTCACGAAGCAGCCGCGTGGCTAAAGTCGATCACCCCGCAGGCGGGGGCGGGTGCTGTCCTTCCGAGACCCCCGCACTGGCCGGGCCTTCCGGTCAGTGCGGGGGCACGGCGGCCGCCACTGGCAGCTGCGATGCGAGCGCGCCCGGAGCCGGCGGCGACGGCGCGCTGGCCTTCCAAGGTGACGATTGCTGCTCCGCCAAGGAGCAGGAGATCGCCGCGCTCGGCTCGCACGCCGATGTCCGCCGAGTGCTCGTGATTGTCCTGGTCATCAATCTGGTCATGTTCTTCGCCGAGTTCACCGCCGGCATCATGGCTCGATCGACGGCGCTCATGGCCGATTCGGTGGACATGCTGGGCGATGCGTTGGTGTATATGCTCAGCCTCTATGCGCTGAAGCGCAGCCTGCGCTGGCGAGCGGGCGCGGCCCTGGTCAAGGCCGGTGTCATCGCGGCCTTCGGTATCTGGGTGGCGATCGAGGTGGTTCTCAAGCTTGTCGGCGATGTCGTGCCCACGGCCCAGACGATGGGTGTGTTCGGTGCGATCGCGCTTGCCGCCAACCTCACCTGCCTCGCCCTGCTGTACCGCTTCCGCCATCGCGACGTGAATATGTCCAGCACCTTCGAATGCTCGCGCAACGACGTGATCGCCAACACCGGCGTGATCGTGGCGGCGGGCGGCGTCTACCTGTTCCAGTCCGGCTGGCCCGACATCATCGTGGGCGGAATCATCGCGGTTCTTTTCTTCCGCTCCGCCATCCGCGTGCTGCGCGAGGCATGGCCCCAGTTCCGCGCCGACCGGACGACCGTTGCCGTGGCGCTGGATTGAAAGAGGCGCCGGGATGATCTTCCGCCAGCTGGTAGAGCCGGAATCGTCCACCTACACCTATGTGCTGGGCTGCGAGGACACGGGGCAGGCGATGCTGATCGACCCGGTTCTGGAAACGGCGGAACGGGACCTGGCGGTCTTGCAGCAGCTCGGGCTGACCCTGGCGCTGACCGTGGAAACGCATATTCATGCCGATCACGTCACCGCCGCCAGCCGGCTGCGCGCCCTGACCGGATGCCGGGTGGCGATGCCGGATGCCGCCGATACGTCCTGCGCCGACATCGCAGTGCGTGAAGGCACATCGCTGGAGGTAGGGAGTGTAAGCCTGAAACCGCTGTTCACGCCCGGCCACACGGACGATCACCACAGCTATCTCTCCTTGTGTGGTAGCGGCGAGATGCGGATATTCACCGGAGATGCACTGCTGATCGACGGCTGCGGGCGCACCGATTTCCAGAACGGCGATGCGCCCACCCTCTACCGCTCGGTCCATGACAAGATATTCACCCTGCCCGACGATTGCCTGGTATTCCCCGCGCACGACTACGAGGGGCGGCGCGTGAGCTCGGTCGCTCAGGAGCGCGCCCGCAACCCGCGCCTGGGCGAAGCCATCACGCTCGACAGCTTCGTGGAGATCATGGCGGCGCTCGACCTGCCATACCCGAAGCGGATCGATGTCGCGGTGCCTGCCAATCGCCTTTGCGGCGCGACCGATGCGGTTTCCGCTTCGGGCGAGCCCGTCGACCGGCGCGATCAGGGATAGCGCCGTGGCATCCTCCTCCCCTCCGCCAGGTGTCCCGGGTTCCGACCAGGGCCCGCTCACGAACGGCACACGGTCCTGGCAATACCTGCTGGCGGCGTGGCTGGTCGCGCTTGTCGCCACACTTGCCGCGCTCTTCATCGGCGAAGTGATGGGCCAGGCTCCGTGCAACCTGTGCTGGTTTCAGCGCATTTTCATGTTTCCCCTCGCCGTCATCCTCGGCCTGGCGGCGTTTCGAGGCGATGCGGGCATCGCTCGCTATGCACTGCCGCTTGCCGCTCTTGGCTGGCTGGTCGCGCTGTACCACAGCCTGCTCTACCTCGGGATCGTTCCTGCCGAGGTCCAACCCTGCGGCGCGGGACCGTCCTGTTCCGGCGAGGGCATGACGATCGCCGGCGCGATCCCCCTGCCGCTCGTCTCGCTCGCCGCCTTCACTGCAATCGCGGGACTTCTCTCGCTCTCGAACCGGAGAACCATACCATGAACAAGCGTCTGACCGTCATCGCCCTCACCGCCCTCATGGCGGGCGGCTTCACCACCGCGGCTGTCCTTTACCGTGGTGCCGAGGCCGATCCCGCCAATGCGGCCACCCCGCAGCCGGCTGTGGATGCCAAGCTGCTCGTCCGCCCCCACTCGCCCATCATCGGCCCGCGCAACGCCCGCGTGACCATCGTCGAGTTCTTCGATCCCTCCTGCGAGGCGTGCCGCGCCTTCCATCCGATCGTGAAGGACATCATGAGCCGCAATCCGAAGGATATCCGGCTCGTCCTGCGCTACGCGCCGTTCCATCGCGGATCGGAGGAAGCGGTGCGGATCATGGAAGCCGCGCGCACCCAGGGCGTGTACGAGCCGGTGATGACCGCGCTGCTCGACAGCCAGCCCCAGTGGCACGATGGCGACATGACGAGCGCATGGGCCGCAGCCAAGGCGGCGGGCCTGGACGAAAAGAAGGCACGCGCGGCGCTGGCCTCGCCGAAGGTGACCGCCATGATGAAGCAGGATGTGGCCGACGGAGAGGCGCTGAAAATCCCCGGCACCCCGACCTTCTACGTCAACGGCCGCCCACTGGTCGAGTTCGGCCCGCAGCAACTCGACGCTCTGGTCACCGCCGAGGTGCAGGCCATCCGTAAGTAATCGGCCGACTGGCCTAGGCTAGGACGCGCGCCAGCCGCCCTGAGGGGCCGCTGGCGCATGTCCCGGTCCGCAGCGGCTGTGTGTGGCCAGGGTCTCCAGAATCCGGCAGCTCGCCAATTGGCCCCCGCGACATTGGCGGACCATGTCGGCAAGTTCGTCGCGCAGGGTCTGGAGGCGCAGGATCTTCTCCTCCACTGCGGCCAGATGGCGCGAAGCGATCGTGTCGGCGGCGGTGCAATCCCGTTCCGGCTGCTCGGCGAGGTCGATGAGCGAGCGGATGTCCTCGAGCTCGAAGCCGAGGCCGCGGGCGTGCCGGATGAACGCAAGCCTGTCCACGTCGCCGGGGCCGTAGTCGCGGTAGTTCGAATCCGTGCGGACAGGGCGGGGCAGCAGTCCGATGCGTTCGTAGAAGCGAATGGTTTCGTTTTTCGACCCGGCCGCCCGGGCAAGTTCGCCGATCTTCATGGCAATACCTTGTAGTTACTACAGCCATTCATAGCCTGGCGCGATGCCCGTGGCGAGCGTCGCTCCTGCGAGCGGCGCGCCAAGGGCCTCTCGACGCCGGCGACGACCGGTGGTTGACGAACCGGGGGGGAAGCGCGGATATCGCACCCGAAGACCCGGCGCGCCGCCACCGGCACGACCGCTGTCTCGACGAGGGAGGCTTGGGTGCGGCTGCTGGTCATTGAGGATGACGAGCATCTGGGTCGCGCAATCGCGGATTGCCTCCGCCAGGAAGGCTATGCCATCGATTGGGAGCGCAATGGCGCCGAAGCGGCATCCATACTCGCCTTTCAATCATACGACGCGATCGTGGTGGATGTCGGCCTTCCCGATCTCGACGGGATAGCGATCCTTCGCGGGTTGCGGGCTCGCGGCGACAGGACGCCGGTGCTGGTGCTGACCGCCCGCGCCGCCGTCGATGACCGCGTTGTCGCGCTGGACATCGGCGCTGACGACTACCTCGCCAAGCCATTCGATGTTCGCGAGTTCCTCGCCCGCTGCCGTGCCCTGCTGCGCCGTGCCAAGGGAGAGGCTTCGGACCGCATCGTCATCGGCCGGATGGTGTTCGATGGCATCGCCAAGATCGTGACGGTCGACAACACGCAGATGCTGCTGCCCAATCGCGAGTTCCGCCTGCTGGAGATCCTGCTGCGGAGCAAGGGACGCATGCTGGACAAGGACCAGATCGCGGATCAGCTCTTCGATTTCGACCACGACGCCGGGCCCAATGCGATCGAGGTCTACATCGCCCGATTGCGCAAGAAATTCGCCGGGGTACTGACCATTCGTACCGCGCGCGGCCTCGGATATGCCATCGAACCGGCCGACGATGCGGCTTAAAGGCTTCCGCTCGATCCGGGGCGCGCTGCTGTGGCGGTTGGGGATAGTGTTCGCGGCCGGAATGGGCGCGCTCTATCTCGCGGCGACATCCTACGCGAAGTTCGCCGCCGACAGCTCCTTCGATCAGCTGCTGACGGGTTCCGCCGGCTCCATCGCGGAAACGCTTTCGATTACGCCAGGCGAGGTCAGGGTGGATATTCCCTACGCGGCGCTCGACATGCTGGCCGCTGCTCCCGACGACAGGGTGTTCTACCGCGTGATCGGCGTCGATGGGAAAACCGTCACCGGCTATTCGGACCTGCCCTTCGATACGGCGGCAACCCGGCGCGGAGGGGCCACAGGCTCCGCGAGCTTCTTCGATGCCAGATACCGGGGGGAAGCGGTGCGGTTCGTCACTCTCGGGCGGGAGGTCCGGGTCGGCGGCCGCTCGGGCTGGGTATGGGTACAGGTCGGCCAGACCAGGGCGGCGCGGAGCCAGCTCGCCAGGCAGCTCACCATCCGCGCACTCCTGCCGATCGTCGCGATGACCGTCCTTGCCGGAGCGGTGGTGTGGGCCAGCGTGGGCCGCGCCATGCGGCCGCTCGAGAAAGTGGGGCAGGACCTTGCCGCCCGCAACGCGGCCGATCTGTCCCCCATCGCGACCAATGTACCCAGGGAAGTCGAGACGCTGATCGCCGCGGTCAATCAGTTCATGGGCCGGCTGGACAAGAACATGAACGTGCTGCGGACCTTCATCGCCGACGCGGCGCATCAGCTTCGCACGCCGCTTGCCGCCTTGCTGGTTCAGATCCGCGCGGCCGAAACCAATGTCGGGCCGGCGCGCAAGGACAGCCTGGCCGCGGCCGGCCTGAGCGCGAAGCGGCTCGCACGGCTGGTTGACCAGTTGCTCAGCGATGCGGTGGTGGCTCACCGTGCGGAGGCACGGCACACGGCGCCTTTCGATCTCAAGAAGGTCATCGAGCACTCGCTGCACGATGCCCTCCCGCTGGTCGGCGATGCCGATGTGCGCTTCACCACCGAACTTCCCGAGGCGGTGATGCTGGGGGACGAGGTGATGGTGGCCGAGGCAGTCAAGAACCTCCTTCACAACGCGCTCGTCCACGGCGCCGCCGACGACCGCCGCGAGCAGGTGGTGGAGGTTCTGCTGCGGCGAGTGGGGCCCACGCTCGAACTGAGCGTTTCCGACAGCGGGCATGGCATGGCCGCCGAGGCCATCGACGCCGCGGGCCGGCGGTTCAACACGGGCAATCCTGCCGGGGGAGGTGTAGGACTGGGGCTGGCGATTGTCCGTCAGGTGGCGGAAAGCCACGGCGGCAGCCTGCGGGTCGAGAATCGCGCCGGTGGGGGCGGCCTGCGGGTGACGCTGGAGTTTGCCGCGGCATGATGCGGATCGCGCGCATGATCTGGGCTTGCCTCGCCCTCACTCTCGCCGCCTGCGGTTCGCCGCCAGGCGGCCGCGGAGATCATGCGGGTCAGGTGGTAACCGTCTACAGCACCACCGATAGTGCCGTGTTCAATCCGGTGATTGCCGATTTTCGCCGGCTCCACCCCGAAATACGGCTGCGCTACGTCGAACTGGACGCGGGGCCCCTGTTCGAGCGCTTCGTCCGCGAGGTGGATGGCGGGCAGGGCAGCGCCGACATCGTCCTGAGTTCCGCGATGGATCTGCAGGTCAAGCTGGTCAACGACGGCTATGCGCAGAAGCACAGCTCATCGGCGGCCGACGCGCTTCCTCCGGCTGCGAAGTGGCGCGGCGAGATTTTCGGCCTGACCTTCGAACCCGTGGTGATGGTGGTAAATCCGGACCTGCTGTCGGCGGAGGAAACGCCGCGAACCCGGCTCGATCTGGTGCGTTCCCTGCGCGATCGGCTCGACTTCTGGAAGCGGCGGATCGGCACATACGACATCACCCAAAGCAACGTCGGCTATCTGCTTGCCGCGCAGGACGCTCGCCAGAGCAGCGAGTTCGGCGCGCTTATCGAATCGATGGGCAAGGTCGAGGCGCGCACCTACGCCAATATCGGCGTATTGATCGACGATGTCGCTGCGGGCCGCGTGGCGCTCGGCTACAACGTGCTCGGCTCCTATGCCAAGAGCCGGCTGACACAGGGCGCGCGGCTGCGCATCGTCTATCCGGAAGACTACACGCTGGCGGTGGTGCGCGCAGCCTTCGTATCGCGCACCGCTCCCAATCCGCAGGGTGCGCATGCCTTTCTCGAATATCTGATGTCGATCCGCGGCCAGCGGATTCTCGCCACGCGCAGCGATCTCGCGGCCGCCAGCACCCGGGTTCCGGGACAGTATGGACGGCTGGGCGTCCAGGGGGCTGCGATCGGGCCACTGCGCCCGATCCCCATCGGACCTGGCCTGATGACCTATCTCGACAAGCAGAAGCGCGAACGATTCCTCGCCAACTGGCGCACCGCGATGGGGCGGAACTGAGGCCGCGCAAGTCGCCGTCACGCGATGCGAAAGGGTGGTGACAGCTTCCACCGCTAGCATCCTGGGAATTGGCTTCGACCGGCGCGACTGATCGCCGGCGGAGTGGTGAGGAGAGTACCTTGCTCGCATTCTCTGGCTTCGCGATGGTCGCGCTGTTCATGACGCTGATCATGACCAAGCGGCTCAGCCCGCTTGCGGCGCTGGTCCTGATTCCGGTCGCCACCGCGCTGCTGCTGGGGCATTCGCCGGACGATATCGGCGTCATGGCACTGGCCGGCATCAAGGCACTCGCGCCGACCGGCGTGATGCTGATGTTCGCCATCCTGTTCTTCGGCGTGATGATCGACGCGGGGCTGTTCGACCCGGTGGTGAGCCGGATCGTCCGCCTTGTGGAAGGCGATCCGCTCAAGGTCGTGGTGGGAACGGCCGTGCTGGCTGCGGTCATCTCGCTCGATGGCGATGGCGCGACAACCTATATGATCACGGTCGCCGCGATGCTCCCATTGTACCAGCGGCTGGGCATGAACGCGCTCAACCTGACCTGCGTGACGATGCTGGCGAGCGGCGTGATGAACCTGACGCCGTGGGGCGGCCCGCTGGCCCGCGCGGCAAGCGCGCTGCACGTCGATCCCTCCGACATCTTCATTCCGATGCTGCCGCCGATGGCGGTGGCGCTGGTCGGGGTCTTCCTCATCGCCTGGCACCTGGGTCTCAAGGAGCGCAAGCGGCTGAGCTTCGTCGTGGATGCAGGCGGCAAGGCGCCGGTTCAGGCGCTTCCGCCGCTGCCTCACGGCAGCAGCGGCAACCACACGGCCACCGGCATCGTCGCCGACGAGCTGATGGAGGAAACGGCGCTCCTGCCCGATCCGGCGACCGCCCGCGCGTCGGCCCGGCCGCGCCTGCTGCCCGTCAACATCGCCCTCACCGCGATCCTGATGGGCGCGCTCATCATGCAGGCGCTCCCAATGCCGGTGTTGTTCATCATCGGGTTCACGGTGGCCCTGCTGATCAACTATCCGCACATGGCCGACCAGCGCGAGCGGCTGGTGGCGCACGCGCCCAACGCCGTCGCCGTGGTCTCGATTATCTTCGCCGCCGGCATCTTCACCGGCATTCTCAACGGCACTGGAATGGTCGCGGCGATGTCCGCATCCTTCGTGCAGGCGGTGCCCGACGCGCTTGGGCCGGCCCTCGCCCCCATAACCGCCGTGGCCAGCCTGCCTTTCACCTTCTTCATTTCCAACGACGCCTTCTATTTCGGCGTGCTGCCCGTGGTTGCCGAGGCCGGTGGCGGGTTCGGCATCGCCCCGATCGAGATGGCACGGGCATCGCTGGTCGGGCAGCCGGTGCACATTCTCAGCCCGCTGGTGCCGAGCACCTTCCTGCTCGTGGGCCTGGCCGGCGTCGAGCTCGGCGACCACCAGCGCTTCACATTCAAATGGGCGATCCTGATCTGCCTCCTGATCGGGGGAATGGCGATGCTGACGGGCGCCTTCGGTTTCGGGACGATGTGACGGTGCCTTGGCACCAGGTGACGAAAGGTAGCCGACAGCATCGCTTGCTAGGCAATGATTCGCACGGAGGCTGCGTGAAAGCGGCCCCGGAAAAGGGAGAGGATCGGTGAGGACATCAATTCAGCAAGCGTGGAAGGTGTCGCAGCTGGCCCTTCTGGTGGGTGCCGCCAGCGCCCTCCTCCCCGCGCCGGCAATGGCGCAGGACACCGAAGCGGCCGACACCGCGGCGCCCCAGGATGACGCGACGGCCGCGGCCAGCGAGGATTCGAACGTCATCGTCGTGACCGGGTCGCTCATCTCGCGGCGCGACGCGACCTCGTCGAGCCCGATCTCGACCGTCGATGCCAGCGTCCTCGGCAGCACGGCCTCGCCCTCGCTCGACAAGATCATCGGCCAGTTGCCGCAATTTTCCGGTGCGCAGGGCGCCGCGGAGGTGGGCGACAGCCAGGGGACGATCGGATTTTCCGGCGGGCAATCCTACAGCGATCTGCGTGGCCTCGGCCCCAATCGCTCGCTCGTCCTGCTCGACGGGCGGCGCCTGATGGCCTCATCGCCTGACGGTGCGATCGATCTCAACACCATCCCGAGTTCACTGATCGGCTCGGTGGAGGTCATCACCGGCGGCGCCTCCGCGACCTATGGTTCGGATGCCGTCGCCGGCGTCGTCAATTTCAAGCTCCGGCCCCGAATGGACGGGCTCGAACTGACCGCCAAGCGCAGCATCACGGGTCAGGGCGATGGCGCGACCACCAGCCTGGCGGCCGCCTTCGGGTCGACCTTCGCCGACGATCGGGGGCGGTTTCTCTTCGCGCTCGAATATGCCGATCGCGATACCGTCGAGGGCCGCGACCGTCCGTTCTTCGCCAACATCCGTCAGCTCGCCAGACCTCCGGAAGGGATAATCGGAGCCGGCAACTACGGCGGGAGCGCGCCGACCACGGCGGCGGTGAACGCCGTGCTGGCGACATATCCGGGGACCACTCCGATCGCCGCAGGCGCGCTCTATCCCGGCGCTATCGGCGTGAACAACGATGGGTCGATCTTCACCACACTGGCCGGCACCAATTGCGTCCAGAACTATCGCGGCCTCGGCAATGGCACGCTGGGCCTGAACATCAGCCCGAACTGCCGTCAGGTGCAGGTCGCCCTGGGCCAGTATTTCGCGGTGCAGGTGCCGCTGACGCGCTACAATGCCTTCACCAAGATCACCTACGACCTGACCGACGACATCTCGTTCTACAGCCAGTTCGGCTATATGCGGTCGGAGGCGCTGAGCCAGACCGGCGCCGGATCGAGCAAGCCATCCGCGCCGCTCATCGTGCCGCGCAACAACCCCTTCATCACCGGCAATCCCGCGCTCCAGCAGATTCTGGCCTCCAGCGTGCCGACGAACGGCAATCTGGTGGTCACCAAGCTCCTGACGGCGTTCGGCAACCGGCTCGAGACCTTCAAATACGACGTCTGGCAGGCCCTCGCTGGCCTCGAAGGGTCAATCCCGGGGACCGACCTGCGGTTCAACATCTACGGATCCTACGGCAAGTCGCAGTTCGTCAACGTCATGTATGGCGATGTCAGCAACTCGGCGATCAACACCGTCCTCAACGGAACCTCGACCTATTCCGGCTGCTCCGGCTACGCGATCAATCCCTTCGGAACCGCACCGGTAAGCGCGGCGTGCCTCGCCTATGTGGGGCGGACGAACACCAACACCAACACCCAGTCACAGAGAATCGTCGAGGCCACGATCCAGGGGCCGCTGTTCACCCTGCCGGGGGGCGATCTGTCCTTCGCCATCGGCGCCGACTATCGCGAGACAAGGTTCGACTACGTGCCCGCCGACACGCTGCGCACGAATGATTCGATCGGCTATGGCTTCGTGAGCGCCGCCTCCGGCGAACAGCGCGTCAAGGAAGCCTTCGCCGAGCTGCTGGTGCCGATCCTGAAGGATACGCCTTTCTTCCAGGAGCTGACCGCCAATCTGGGCTATCGCTATTCGGACTACAGCCTCTTCGGCGGGCAGCACACCTACAAGGCCGACCTGACCTGGCGCCCGATCGATCCGCTGCTGCTGCGCGGCAGCTACTCGGTCGCGATCCGCGCGCCGAGCCTTGGCAACCTCTTCGGCCCCACCTCGGTCGCCCAGCTACCGATCGGCACCGGGCCAAATGCCGGCGATCCCTGCGCGGTGGGCAGTATCTACCGTACCGGATCGAACGCCGCGCAGGTTCAGGCGCTGTGCCAGGCCCAGGGCGTTCCAACAGCGATCTTCCCGACATACACCTATGGCATTTCCACCGTGGCCGGGCAGGACGGCAGCAACCCCGGCCTCACGCCGGAGCGCGCGACCACCTATTCCTTCGGCGCGGTGTTCACGCCCAACCTTGGTGGCCCGGTGTTCGACCGCTTCCAGCTCTCGGTCGATTACTACAATATCCGCATCAAGGACGCGATCGGATCGCTGCTGCTGTCCGACATCCTGCCGCGCTGCTTCAATTCCGATGGCGCCAGCAACCCGGCCTATTCGGTCGGCAACGCCTATTGCCAGCGGATCACCCGCGATGGCGCCACCGGCCAGATCACGCTGGGCCGGCAGGGGCTGTTCAACTTCGCGACCTATACCGTTTCCGGGATCGACGCCCAGCTGAACTGGAGGGTCGCGCTCGGCGAAATGGGCATGGCCACGGGAAGCAACCTCGAGCTGCGTTCCACGGTGTCCTATCTCGACAAATACACGGTCGCGGGGCTGCTCGGCTCCCCGACCTACAACTACTCGGGCAGCGCCGGCTTCGGCGGCGTCGGAGGCGGCATCTCGCACCCGCGCTGGAAGAGCAACACCAGCCTTGCCTATGGCGCCGAAGACTTCAGCGTCACCCTCAACTGGCGGCACATCTCGAAGATGATCCATGCCGATCTCCTGGCCAATCCCGCCTCCACCACGCCGGGGGTTCCCGCCTACAACTACTTCGATCTGCTGGCGCAGTTCGACATCTCCGATCAGTTCACCTTCGGGTTGGGGGTCACGAACCTGGCTGACAAGACGCCGCCCTTCATCAGCGCCTCTCCGCTTACCACCGATGCGGCGACGTATGACGTTATCGGACGGACCTTCTTCGCCTCGATCAAGGTCAAGCTGTGATCGAGGCCGCCGTGCCCTTGGGCCCTCGCCATGCGTGAGGACCCAAGCGGCGGGGCGGGCGGCCGGCAAAGGGCCCCGATGGATCGCAGCGTCGGGCGGTCGGTGTTCGGGCAGGACGCTGCCGGATACGACAGTTCCCGATCGGATTATCCGGCAGCTCTCTACGCGGCCATCGCCAGCCGCACTTCCGCGCGGCCTCGAACTCTGGAGATCGGCGCGGGCACCGGGCTCGCCACCGCCGGTCTGCGAACGCTCGAGCCGCGCTCCCTCGTGCTTGTCGAGGCGGACCCGGGCATGGCGGCCTTCCTCGGCGATCGCTACGAGCCGTTGGGCGCCCAGGTCATCTGTGCCCCCTTCCCCGAGGTCGCGGTCGACGGGCCGTTCGACCTGATGGCCTGTGCGGCCGCGTTCCACTGGCTGGATGCGGAAGCGGCGCTCCACCGGATCATGGAACTGCTGGTGCCGGGCGGCACCTGGGCAGTGTGGTGGAACAGCTATTTCGGCCACGGATTGCAGGGCGATCCCTTCAGTGAGCGCCTGTCCGCGCTGCTGGCGGAGAAGGCGGTTGCGCTTCCGCCATCCTACCGCTCGGGTATGCATTACGCCTTCGACAGCCAGCATCACCTCGCCTCGCTTCGCGCCGCCGGCTTCGTGGAGGCGGAGCAGTCCGTCTTCGAACGGCCACGAAGCTTCACCCCGGCCGAGGCGCGCGCATTATGCGCGACCTTCTCGTTCGTGCACGTACTCGACGCCCCTGCGCGCGAGCGCTTCCTCGACGAAATCGCGGACATGGTGGATCGCGATTTCGGCGGTCTCGCCGAAGGGCTGTGCGCGACATCGCTCTATATCGCCGCGAAGCCTGAATAGCCGCGAGCGATCGCGCAGTGGGTCCCACGGCGCTCGATGCCGCTCCGAACGGAATGGCTTTTCGCGTTCGCTCCTGGCTCTACCTGCGCCGGTAGCGGAAGTACCAGACCTCGTGCCCATAGACCGTACGGGCCTTGTGCTCGTAGCGCGTCTCGGGCCAGCCGGACGGGCGTTGCCGCCAGCTCTCGGGCCCCTCGGCCAGCCATTCGAACTCATTCGCGAACCGGCGCATCACCATCAGGGCGTGGCGCAGATAGACCGGGTGATCGGTGCCGAAACGCAGCTCCCCGCCGGGCTTGAGCTTGTCGGCCATCAGGCGCACCGGCCCATCGTTCATCATCCGCCGCTTGGCGTGGCGAGCCTTGGGCCAGGGGTCGGGATGGAGCAGGTAGAGCATGGTCAGCGCGCCATCCGGCACACGGCGCAGCACTTCCAGCGCATCGCCAGCATGGATGCGGACATTGGCAAGGCTGCCGTCGCGGACATGGACCAGCGCCTGGGCGACACCGTTCACGAAGGGCTCGGCACCGATGAAGCCGTGGTCGGGCAGCAGATCGGCCCGCGAGGCCAGGTGCTCCCCCCCTCCGAAACCGATCTCCAAATGCAGCGGCAAGTCGCGGCCGAACAGCCGCTCCGCGCTCACCTCACCCTCTGCGGGCACCGCGATCCGCGGCAGCAGCGTCTCCAGCAGCGCTTGCTGCCCCGCCCGCAGGGGCTTGCCCTGGCTGCGGCCATAGAGGCGGTTGAGCGTGGTGGGATCGCCAGGCTTGTGCGCGGTCATCGCGGGCGGCCGTGACAGCCGCCGCCAAGCGCGTCAATCGCGCGCGCCTTGTCTTGAAGGCCGCGATGGCCTAAGCTGCCAGCGGTGAGTGCGGCTCGGGGGCTGTCTTCGCCACGGCGGACATCACACGCAGAAATTTGCTCGCAGCGGCTGCGATCGCGCCGGGCTTGGCGCGGGCGAAGGCCGGCGTGATCGCGGCGAGGTCATTCGACCTCGAACTGGCGCCGGGCCTGATCCACCTGAACACCGCATCGGTCGGCCCCGTCTCCGCTTCGGTCCGCGCGGCGGTGGCGGATGCCTGGATGCGGCTCGAGCGCGACCCGGTCCGCATGACCTATGGCCGCGAACCCGATACGGTGGTGTCCCAGGCCGATGCGGTGCGGGGCAAAGTCGCGGCGCTGATCGGCTGCGACTCCGATGAGGTGCTGCTAACCTCTGGTACGACAGACGGAATGATCAAGCTGGCTCAGGCGCTTCCACTGGTCGCCGGCGATCGCGTGCTGATGACCGATCAGGAACACGAGGGGGGCGAAACCGGCTGGTTGTATCGTGGCGCGCGTGACGGCATCGGCATCGACCGCGTTGCGCTTCCATTGGGTCAGACAAGCGCCGAGACCCTCGTCGCACGGTTCGCGGCGGCGCTGCGGCCGCGCACTCGCGCCATAATCGTCAGCCATGTCGGGTCCGCAAGCGGCCTGCGGATGCCGGTCGCCGCGATTGCGCGCCTCGCACGCGACGCGGGTGCGTTGTGCATCGTCGATGGCGCTCAGGCGGTGGGCCAGATGCCCGTCGATGTTAGGCGGATCGGCTGCGATGCCTATGCGGCCAGCGGGCACAAATGGCTCATGGGACTCAAGGGGACGGGGTTTCTGTACATCGCCCGCCCGGCTCAGGAACGTCTGGGACCGCCACAATGGCTGTTGACGCGCGACTACGGCGGCAATTCGTCCGGAACCGGTCCGGCGCCACTGATGGTCGGCCTGGGCCTCGCCATCGACCGGATAGACGCTCTGGGCACGAAGGCGGTCGAGCAGCACAACGCCGCGCTGGCGGCGCGTATCTCCGCCGGCCTTGCCGTGCTTGACGATCTTTCCATGATCGGCCCGCGTCGCGGCGAACTGGCGAGCGCATTGGTAGCCGCCCGCCTGCCCGACGCCATCGACAGCAGGATCCTGCGTGATCGGATGCGCGGCCGCCATGGAATCATCATCAAAATGGCCGAGAAGCGCTGGTTTAACGGAATCCGGCTATCGCCCCACATCTTCAATGACGCGGCGCAAGTGGACGCTGCCTTGAACGCCTTGCGCATCGAGCTCGATCAGTTCGGAGCCTGATGAAGACACGAAAAAGGCGGCCGGACCCGAAGATCCGGCCGCCCCGCTGTCGGCCTAACCTGAGTGGAGGGTCAGTGAGGTCTTCAGCGATTTCAGGCCGCTTCGGCTTCCTCGCCCGGATCGCGCAGCACATAGCCGCGGCCCCAGACGGTTTCGATGTAGTTTTCCCCGCCACAGGCATGGGCCAGTTTCTTGCGCAGCTTGCAGATGAAGACGTCGATGATCTTCAGCTCGGGCTCGTCCATCCCGCCATAAAGGTGGTTCAGGAACATTTCCTTGGTCAGCGTGGTGCCCTTGCGGAGCGAAAGCAGCTCCAGCATCGCGTATTCCTTGCCGGTCAGGTGGACGCGGGCGGCATCGACTTCCACCGTCTTGGTGTCGAGATTGACGGCAAGCTTGCCGGTGCGGATGACCGACTGGCTGTGCCCCTTGGAACGGCGCACCACGGCGTGAATGCGGGCGACCAGCTCCTCGCGATGGAAGGGCTTGGTCACATAATCGTCGGCCCCGAAGCCGAAGCTGCGGATCTTGCTGTCCATTTCGGAAATGCCCGACAGGATCAGCACCGGCGTCTGCACCTTGGCGACGCGCAGCTTCTTGAGCACATCATAGCCGTGCATATCGGGCAGGTTCAGGTCGAGCAGGATGATATCGTAATCATAGAGCTTGCCCAGGTCCAAGCCCTCTTCGCCCAGGTCAGTCGAATAGACATTGAAGCCTTCGGTGGTGAGCATCAGCTCGATCGCCTTGGCAGTGGTCGGCTCATCCTCGATCAGCAGCACGCGCATTGAAGCTATCCCCCTGACGGTCCGGCATGGCGAAGCGCCACACTGGCGGCCCTGCCCGTTTCATCCTCCAACCTCTGAACGGAAAAGGTTAACGTGAGGTAAACCGCGTTAACTTTTTCCGTGGCAAGAGGGAATCCCCCCGAGTAGATTTACCGTCATATCGGCCGGCTATAGCGCCCCGGCGAGTTTGCGCGCGCGACGGCGTTCGGCGGAGGACCCGATGCCGATCGCCTCGCGGTATTTGGCCACGGTCCGGCGCGCCAGTTCGTAACCTTCGGCCTTGAGCAGTGCCACCAGCGCCTCGTCGGAAAGGATCGCCCCGCCCTGCTCGCCCTCGACGAGCGCACGGATCCGCGCCTTGACCGCCTGGGAACTGGCGCCATCGCCCGCTGCGTCCTCGCCGGCTGGCGCGCTGCGCCCCACGCCGCTCGAGAAGAAGAACTTCATCTCGAAGGTGCCGCGCGGGCAGGAAAGGAACTTGTTGCTGGTGACCCGGCTGACGGTGCTTTCATGCATGGCGATCGCCTCGGCCACGTCGCGCAGGATCAACGGCTTCATCGCGGTTACCCCCTCCCGGAAGAAGCCGGCCTGCCGCTTAACGATTTCGCCGGCGACCTTCAGGATCGTGCGCGCCCGCTGGTCCAGGGCACGGATCAGCCAGTTCGCCTCGCCGAGCTGTTCGCCCAGCCACGCCTGGCTTCGCTTGTCCGTACAGCCATCCTTCAATTCCAGGTAATAGGCGCGGTTGACCACCAGGCGCGGCAGGCTGTCCTCGTTGAGCGCGATGGTCCAGCCGCCATCGCGCCCCGGGCTGACCAGCACATCGGGCACGACGGCCGCCTCGCCGCCCCCACCGAAGCGCAGGCCGGGCTTCGGATCATAGCCCCGCAGCTCGGCCAGCATATCGGCGAAATCCTCGTCATCGACGTCGCACAGCCGCTTGAGACGCGCCACATCGCCGCGTCCCAGAATGTCCAGATTAGCGATCAGCCGCGCCATGCAGGGATCATATCGGTCCGCCTCCAGAGCCTGCAGCGCGAGGCATTCCGCCAGATTGCGTGCGCCCACGCCAGTCGGATCGAGCGACTGAACCAGCGCGAGGCCGCGCTCGATCTCGGCGCGGGGCAGGTCCAGCTCGACCGCCAGCTCCATGATGTCGCCGATGAAATAACCCGCCTCGTCCAGCTCCCCCACCAGGCGCGCGGCTATGGCGGCCTCGCGCGCATCCCCCGCAACGGCGCCGATCTGGTCTAGGAGATGCTCGGCCAGGGTCGGCCCGCCGCTGCCGCGGTTCTCGAGATCGGGCGGTTCGCCACCGGCGCCCCCGCCATCGGCCGCTCGGCTCCAGTCGGCATCGCCGGGCGCTGCCTCGGGATCGAGCGCGCTTCTCTCGACATCGAGGGGGGCCTCCTCACCCCCGGTGCTGTCCATCAGCGGCTCCGCCTCGCGCTCACCCGGGACGCCAAGCTCCTCGCCCCCCTCGCGCGACACCTCGCCCATCTCGAGCAGAGGGTTGGCTTCCAGGGCCTGGGCGATGTGGGTCTCGAGCTCGAGGTTCGAGAGCGCCAGCAGTTTGATCGCCTGCTGGAGCTGCGGCGTCATCACCAGCGATTGCGACTGGCGGATTTCGAGACGCGGACCAAGCGCCATGCTGCCTAGCCCCGCTCGCGCTGGGCCTGTCGAAGCATCACAGCGTGAATTCCTCGCCCAGATAGAGCCGGCGCACGTTCTCGTCGGCCACCAGCGCCTCGGGCGTGCCGGCGAACAGCACCTGACCGCCGTAGATGATGCAGGCGCGGTCCACGATCTCCAGTGTCTCGCGGACATTGTGATCGGTGATGAGCACGCCGATGCCGCGGGTCTTCAGATCCTTCACCAGGTCGCGGATATCGCTGATGGAAAGCGGGTCGATACCCGCGAAAGGCTCGTCGAGCAGCATGATCGAAGGCTTGGCGGCGAGCGCGCGGGCGATCTCGGCACGGCGCCGCTCGCCGCCCGATAGCGTCATGGCCGGGCTGGTGCGAAGGCGCTGAAGGCCGAATTCGTCGAGCAGGCGGTTCAACTCCGCGGCGCGCACATCGGTGTCGGGCTCGACCATTTCGAGCACGCAATTGATGTTCTGTTCCACCGTCATGCCGCGAAAGATGCTGGTTTCCTGCGGCAGATAGCCCAGGCCCAGAATGGCGCGGCGGTACATGGGCAGCCTGGTGACATCCATCCCGTCCATCAGAATGCGGCCGGAATCGGGCTTCACCAGCCCCATGATCGAATAGAAGCAGGTGGTCTTGCCCGCGCCGTTGGGGCCCAGGAGGCCCAGCACCTCGCCCTTGCCCACGGTGAGCGAGATGTCGGACAGCACCTGCCGCTTGTCGTAGCTCTTGGCGATCGAGATCACCTGCAGCCCGCCCTGCGGGATAGGCGGCGCTGCATCCACGGCGGCATGTTCGGCCAGCTCGGCGGCACCGTGGAGAGTGGAGGAAAGATCGGACATGGCGCGCTGATGTAGCATCCCTGCCGCAGCGGGAAAGCCCGTTGGTCGTCCATCGACGCCCATTGGCAGGATTTGTGCATGGCCCTGTTCCGTTGTGGCGCGAGCCGATGGGCGCACTTGCCGCGCCGCGCCCCGAGGAGTAACGACAGGCGCGGGGCATGATAATGGGGAGAACAGGGCGATGAAGGCGCTCGAAGAGGTTTCGCAGGACGCCGCTGCCGGCAAGCCGGTAGACTGGCCAAAGTCGATGAGCGACAATGTGGCGATCGCGCTGATCGTCTATACCGGGCTCAACATCTTCCTGACCGTCGACGCCATCAAGCAGACCGGCATGCGCTCGCTGGCGATGCTGTGCCTGATCATCCTGGTCGCCGGGATCATCCCCGCCTGTCGCCGCTTCGAGAAGCGCTGGCGCGACCTGCCCGAGGAAGCCGCGCACGACCGGACGCTGTCAGGCCTCTATCGCCGCGACCAGGCGATGCTGTGGCTGCTCGCGCTGGGCCTGCCCTTTGCGATCACCCTGTTGTTCAAGGCAATGGCCTAGCTTTACCCCGGGCGGGCGCCACCCTACATCGCGCCGCATGATCGACAAAGCCGAGGCGCTCGCGCGCTGCCAGGATCTCGTCGCGCTGGCGCGGGCGCGCGGCGCGGACGCAGCCGACGCCGCTTTCCGCGGTGAATCCGCCGACAGCATATCGGTGCGGCTGGGCGCGCTGGAGGATGCCTCGCGGTCCGAAAGCGAAGGCATCGGCCTGCGCCTGTTTGCCGGCCGCCGCTCGGCGACAGTCCAGACCAGCGACTTCTCTGCCGGCGCCTTTCCCGCGCTGGTGGAACGGGCGCTGGAAATGGCCCGCCGCACACCGGAAGACCCCTATGCCGCCCTCGCGCCCACCGATCTGCTTCACCGCGGCGAGGTGCCGGACCTCGATCTCGCCGATGGAACGGAACCCAGCCCCGCCGAACTGCGCGAATGGGCGGCGGAGTGCGAGGATGCCGCCCGCGCGATCACGGGCGTGACCAATTCCAACGGGGCAAGCGCGGGCGCATCGCGCTCGGTAAGCGCGCTGGCGACTTCGCATGGCGTGGCGAAGGCGACGGAGGCGACCGGCCGCGCGCTTTCCGCCAGCGTGATCGCGGGCGCGGGATCGACCATGCAGACCGATCACGCCTGGCGCAGCGCCCGCCACGCCGCGGACCTGCCCCCCGCCGGGGAGATCGGCCGCGAGGCCGGAGAGCGCGCGGTGGCGCGTGTCGGCCCAAGCACCATCGCGGGCCGGAATCTGCCCGTGGTGTTCGATCCGCGCGTGGGCAGCGGCATCATCAGCCATCTGATTGGCGCGATGAGCGGCGCTGCGGCGGCGCGCAAGGCCAGCTTTCTCCTCGGGCATGAAGCAGAGCAGCTGCTCGATCCCGCGATCCGCATCATGGAGGATCCCCTGCGGTTGCGCGGCCTCGCTTCGCGCGCGATCGACGGCGAGGGGCTGGCGACCCGCCCCCGCGCGCTGGTGGAGCAAGGGCGCATCTTCGGCTGGCTGACCAATACCGCGGCCGCCCGTCAGCTGGAGGCACCTCTCACCGGCCATGCTGTGCGCGGGGTGGGCGGTGCCCCGGGGATCGCCACCGCCAATGTCTATATGGAACCGGGCGAAGTCACGCCCGAGGGGCTGATGGATGGCATCGCCGAGGGGCTCTATGTCACCGACCTATTCGGCCAGGGCGTCAATCTCGTCACCGGCGATTACAGCCGGGGCGCGGCAGGCTTCCGCATCGTGAACGGCGCGCTGGCGGGGCCGGTGGCCGAGATCACCATCGCTGGCCATTTGCTGGCCATGCTGAGGGCGCTGACGCCGGCAAACGACCTGGAGTTCCATCGCGGGCTCGACGTGCCGACCCTGCGCGTGGACGGGATGACGATCGCGAGTTCCTGACGCCCGCTCCCGGCCTCGGTCCACGAACGGCCGAAGCCCGTGAACGGGAACGCACGCCGACGGGCTAGGCCATCCGCCTTATAGCGACGAGGACTGCTCGCCGCCGGCCGCGTTGTAGCGGTCGATCGACTCCAGCACGATTCGGCGCGCGTCGGCTGCATTGCCCCAGGTGCCCACGCGCACCCATTTGTCCTTCTCCAGATCCTTGTAATGGGTGAAGAAGTGCTCGATCTGCTGGAAGATGATCGAGGGCAGATCCTTGGTTTCCGCCACATCGCTGTAATAGGGGAAGGTGGTGTCGATCGGCACGCAGATCAGCTTCTCGTCGCCGCCATGCTCGTCTTCCAGATTGAGCACGCCGATCGGGCGGGCGCGCACCACGCAGCCGGCGATGAAGGGGCTGCGCGTGATCACCAGCGCATCCAGCGGATCGCCATCGGGGCTGAGCGTGTGGGGGACAAAGCCGTAATTTGCCGGATAGCGCATCGGGGTGTGGAGGATACGGTCCACGAACAATGCGCCCGACGCCTTGTCGAACTCGTATTTCACCGGCTCGCCGCCGACGGGCACCTCTATGATGACGTTGAGGCTCTCGGGTGGGCTGTCGCCCACGGGAATCATGTCGATACGCATGGCGCGCGCCCATAAGGGCGTGAGACCGCTACCGCAACGCCCTTACCCTCCACCCAGCACATTGATGGTGAAGGCGATCACTCCGATGTTGAAGACGAATGCGCCGAAAGAGTGGAACAGCGCCACCTTGCGGATGGTCCGAGAGCGCACGTCGACGTCCGATGTCTGGAAGGTCATGCCGAGCGTGAAGGCGAAATAGGCGAAATCCCAGTAATCCGGGGTGTCGGTGCCGGGAAAGTCCAGCCCGCCCGCATCGCCCCCCCTGCTCTCGTCCGGCAGGTAGAATGCGTGCGCGTAATGCAGGGTGAAGATGCCGTTGGCGAACAGCCAGATCAGCAGCAGCGTGCCCACCAGCCTCGCAATCGCCATCGGCTCGCCCGCTTGCGCGCCTTTCATCTCCCCGGTGATCGCCGCCATCGCGATGATCGTCAGCAGCGTCGTCAGCCCGAGGACCGCCAGCCGGTTGGCATCGTTGCGCGCGGCGTGCAGGCGCATGGCGGCAGCGTCGCTGTCGCGCAGCAGGGGAATCAGCGAGATCAGGAACACCGCCGCCGCCGCGTCGAACGCCACGACCGCCCCATCGCGCCAGTCGGCCCCATCCGACAGAGCGAGCCACACGAAGAAGCCGCCGATCAACAGCACGAGAAACACCAGGAAGCGGGCCGGCGCGAGCCGGTTGCCTATCCCTGCGTCCGGCTCGCCCTGGCTGGCCCCGCGCATCATGGCGCATTCCTAGCGCCCCGGCAGGCGCGTGACGAGCGGCAAGAGCAGCGCGGCGCTTTGCACGCCCGCCGCTTCGGGTTAAGCGCGGCCCGCCATGAGCAAGACACCCAGCAAGACCCCCCAGGCCATCCGCGGCACGCAGGACATCTTCGGCGCCGAGGCGGAAGCATTCGCCTTCGTGGTCGAGACCTTCGAGCGGGTCCGCAAGCTCTACCGCTTCCGCCGGGTGGAAATGCCGGTGTTCGAGAGGACCGAGGTGTTCAGCCGCGCCATCGGCGAGACCACCGACGTGGTGTCGAAGGAGATGTATTCCTTCGAGGATCGCGGCGGGGAATCGCTGACGCTGCGCCCGGAGTTCACCGCCGGCATGGCGCGTGCCTACATCACAAATGGCTGGCAGCAGCACGCTCCGGTCAAGCTTGCCACCCACGGCCCGCTGTTCCGGTATGAACGCCCGCAGAAGGGCCGCTACCGCCAGTTCCACCAGCTGGACGCCGAGATCATAGGCGCGGGCGAGCCGCAGGCCGATGTCGAGTTGCTGGCGATGGCGGACCAGTTGCTGCGCGAGCTGGGGATTTCGGGCGTGACGCTCCAGCTCAACACGCTTGGCGATGCCGACAGCCGCGATGCCTGGCGCGCGGCGCTGGTGGCCTATTTCCGCGAGGTGCGGGGCGAATTGTCCGAAGATTCGCAGGAGCGGCTGGACAAGAACCCTCTCCGCATCCTCGACAGCAAGGATGCGCGCGACCGGCGCTTCGTGGCCGATGCGCCAAGGATCGACCAGTTCCTCTCGGACGAGGCGCTCCGCTTCTTCGAGAGCGTCACGAGCGGTCTAGATGCGGCCGGAGTCAAATGGGCGCGCGCCGAAAGCCTGGTCCGCGGCCTCGATTACTACCGCCACACCGCCTTCGAGTTCGTTCCCGACGAGGGCTCGGCAGCGGCGGCGGCGCTCGGCAGCCAGAGCACCATTCTCGGCGGCGGCCGCTATGACGGGCTGATGGAGAGCCTGGGCGGCCCGCCCACTTCTGCGGTCGGCTGGGCCGCGGGAATCGAGCGGCTGGCGATGTTACTTGATCCCACTTCGCCGTCACGCTTTGTCGATATGCGGCAAAACCGCGCTTTCAAAGCCGACCTTGCTGCTCTGGAGCTAGTTCCATCTGCTCGCGAAGATGAGCGCGTGACGGCTCAGCTAGCTAACCTTCTTCGGAGGCTGGATATCTCAGTCGTAACTACCTTTTCTGGAAAGCCACAGCGACGTTTCGAGAAAGCACGTGACCACGGCCATGCTCGAAGCGTTGGGAGCTTTGGGAGACGCGGCGACAAATTTGAACTCTATCTGGTCAACCGAACGTTAGACGACCCCGACTTCGAGGCGTTGTCTAACCGCCTGCAACAAAACGGAGAGTTCAAGTTTGAAGCTTGTTCTGTTCGTCGCACGCATAGCGGCGTTGCCGCTCATGTGTGGACAGTTTCTTGACCATCCCCCCCGACCGCCTCGACCAGATCGTTCACCGCTTCGCCGAGATCGAGGCGCGGCTTGCTTCGGGCACGCTCGAGGGCGAGGCCTTCGTCGCCGCGAGCCGCGATTATGCCGAGCTGGAGCCGATCGCCCGGACGGCGGGCGAGGTGCGCGCCATGCGGGCGGAGATCGCCGATCTGTCCGCCCTTACGGCCGATCCCGAGATGCAGGCGCTGGCCGCCGAGGAACTGGTCAAGCTGCGCGAGGCCCTGCCCGAGAAGGAGCGCGCGCTCGCGGTGGCCATGCTGCCGCGCGATGCCGCCGATGCCCGCCCCGCCATGCTCGAAATACGCGCTGGAACAGGGGGCGAGGAGGCCGCGCTTTTCGCCGCCGATCTCTACCGTATGTACGAGCGCTTCGCCGCCGAACAGGGCTGGCGGGTGGAGCCGGTCAGCCTCAGCGCCAGCGACATCGGCGGTTTCAAGGAAGTGGTGGCGAATATCGCGGGCAATGGCGTCTTCGCCAAGCTCAAGTTCGAAAGCGGCGTCCACCGGGTCCAGCGCGTACCCGAAACGGAAAGCGGCGGGCGCATCCACACCAGTGCCGCCACCGTCGCCGTGCTGCCCGAGCCCGACGAGGTCGATGTCCGCATCGAGGACAAGGATCTGAAGATCGACGTCTATCGCGCATCCGGCGCCGGCGGCCAGCACGTCAACACCACCGACAGCGCGGTGCGGATCACCCACCTGCCCACCGGCACCGTCATCACCTGCCAGGACGGGCGCAGCCAGCACAAGAACAAGGACAAGGCGATGCAGGTTCTGCGCGCCCGGCTGTTCGAGGCGCAGCGCGAGGCCACGCAGGGTGCCGAGGCGGAGGCGAGGAAGGCGATGGTGGGCTCTGGCGACCGTTCCGAACGCATCCGCACCTATAATTTCCCCCAGGGCCGCGTGACCGATCACCGCATCGGCCTGACGCTGCACAAGCTGCCCGAAATCCTCGCCGGGCCTGCCTTGAGCGAACTGATCGACGCGCTGACGGCCGAGGATGAAGCCAAGCGGCTCGCGGCGCTGGATGGCTGACACGCTGGGCGGCGCGCTGCGCGAGGCGACCGCGCGGCTTGTGGCGACGGGCAGCGATACCGCTCGGATGGATGCCGAGCTGCTGCTGGCTCATGCGGCAGGCACCACGCGCACGGAGCTCTTCCTGCTCTGCGCTCGCGGCGACGGACCAGAGCCGGCCGGTTTTGCGGCGCTGGTCGAGCGGCGCGCCGGCGGCGAGCCGGTCGCCTATATCCTCGGCCACCAGGACTTTTACGGGCGCAGCTTCCGCGTCACGCCGGACGTGCTGATACCCCGCTCCGATACGGAGAGCGTGGTCGCCGCCGCGCTCGCGGCCGCACCGCAGCCGAACCGTATCCTCGACCTAGGCACCGGCTCGGGCGCGATGCTGGTGACCTGCCTGCTGGAGCGGCCCGGCGCGCTGGGGGTGGGGACGGATGCCTCCGCGGCGGCACTGGCGGTGGCGGAAAACAATG
This sequence comes from Altererythrobacter sp., assembly GCA_016793865.1. Classification (GTDB taxonomy): domain Bacteria; phylum Pseudomonadota; class Alphaproteobacteria; order Sphingomonadales; family Sphingomonadaceae; genus Qipengyuania. The sequence continues at coordinate 834,505 of JAEULJ010000001.1, read as the reverse complement.
CCCAGCGCCTCGGCCTGACGCGCCGTCACACCCGCTTCCTGCAACGCGACTGGCTGGCGGATGGCTGGGCGGCCGATCTCGGCCTGTTCGATCTGATCGTCGCCAACCCGCCCTATGTCGAGGACGACGCCGAGCTCGATGCCTCGGTGCGCGATTTCGAGCCGGCTCAGGCACTTTTCGCGGGGCCGGAGGGGCTGGACGATTACCGCGCGCTGATCCCGCAGCTCCCCGCCCTGCTCGCGCCGGGCGGCGTCGCGGTGCTGGAGATCGGATACCGTCAGGCGGCGGCGGTCACCGCCATAGCCGAGGCGCAAGGCTTCGCGGTCGAGCTCCACCCCGATCTCGCCGGCCGCGACCGAACCGTGATCCTGCGCCGATCCTGCGGATAAATCGCTTGGCAAAGGCTCCTTAAGCCATTACCTCTATGTGCGACCGGCGGAATGGCATTGGGCCTTCCGATACGGTCAGGCTCCGACAACTGCATATCCCGTCCAGCGCTTTGCTGCGCCGCGCGGGAAACGGCAAGGGGGCTCCGCGCCGGGTTATCGGCCCGCGCGGAAGGGGCCATGCGGCATACCTGCGGGCGAGGGGCATATTGGCAACTAGACCCGGCCGGTGCCGTCTGAACTGAGGAACGGACTTCCTTTGAACAACAATCGCAACACCAACAATCGGCGTCGCGGCCGCGGCAACCGCAATCAGGGCGGCAACGGCCAGGGCAACCGGATCGACAGCCGCGCCCGGGGCAATGCCCCCCAGCTCCTCGACAAGTACAAGAAGCTGGCACAGGACGCGCAACACAACGGCGACCGGGTGCAGGCGGAATACTACCTGCAGTTCGCCGACCATTATTTCCGCGTCATCGCCGACAACCGCGTCCGCCAGGACGAGCATCGCGGTGACCAGCGCGGCGGGCGCCGCGACGAGCGCGATCAGGACGATTTCGACACCGACGACGAGGACGACGGCGACGACCGCCGCCGTTTCGAGCCGCGCGAACGCGACAGCCGGCCCGAGCGTCCCCGGCGCGAGCGCCCGCGTGACGACCGCTTCGACGAGGGCGATACGGACCAGCCCGGCCGCAACCGGCCGGACGTGGCTGCGGCCAGCGAAGGGCCATCCTTCGAACCGGGCGACAATCCCTTCACCCGCGATGCGCGCGAGGAACGCCCTCGGCAGCGCACCCCGCGCCCCCGTCGCGAAAGCAAGCGGGGCGGCGAGGCCGAAGTGGGATTCGATGCCGCCGTGTTGCCGCCGTCGTTCTCGGCCAATGATGCCGGCGATGCTCCGGCCCGCGACGACGAACCGGCCGAGGCCGCGCCCCGCCGCCGCCGCAAGCGCAGCGATGACGGCACGCTGAGCGCGGCCGGCTGAACCGGCTCCGACGCCGCTGATGATCGAGGCGGCTCCCCCGCGCTGGCGCTCGCTTCCCGCGCGCCATCCCCGGTGGGCCGCCCTCGTTTGCGGACTGCTGGCCGCAACCGGTTTTCCCCCGCTTGGGCTATGGCCGCTGGCGCTGGCGGGTGTGGCCGGCTTCGCCTGGCTTGTCTGGCGCAGCACCGGCTGGCGTATGGCGGCGCTCACCGGCTGGCTGTTCGGCGTCGCGCATTTCACGCTGGCGAACAACTGGATCGCCACCGCCTTCACCTTCCAGTCCGAAATGCCCGCGGCGCTCGGCTGGGCGGCGGTCCCCCTGCTGGCGCTCTATCTGGCGGTGTTTCCCGCCATCGCGGCGGCGGCCGCCAGGGCACTGGCACCGCGCGCGTCGCTGGCGGCGTTCGCGCCCGCCCTCGGCGCCGGGTGGATTCTGGGCGAATGGCTGCGAAGCTGGGTCTTCACCGGCTATGCCTGGGCGCCGCTGTCGCTAATGCTGGTGGGTCCGTATGATCGGCCCGGCGCGGCATTGGCGCTTCCCATGGCGGGCACTTATGCGCTGTCGGGCCTGTTCGCGACCTTTGCCACGCTGGTGCTCGCAGCGCTGCTGGCGCGCCGCCCGCTCCTCGCCGGCCTCGCTCTCGCGGTGCCGGGCGCCGCGATGCTGTGGCCTGGACCCGCGCCCCGACCGGGTACGCTGCCCTATACCCTGGTGCAGCCGAATCTGCGCCAGACGGAAATCAATGATGCGAGCAAGTTCGAAACGCAGTTCCAGCGCCTCGCCGCTCTGTCGCGGCCGCGTGAGGCGCTGCCCCGGCGGCTGATCCTGTGGCCGGAAAGCGCTGTCCCCGACTATCTCGAGCCGGGCTACCCGCAGCGCTATTATGACGACACCACCGCAGGCGGCGATCCCGATTTCGCCCGCACCCGCATCGGCCAGGTCTTCGGTCCCGGCGGGCTGGTGCTCACCGGCACGGTCAACCTGCGGATCGGCGTGGAGGATGGCCGGCGGACAGCAACCGGGGCCTACAACTCGATCGTGGCGCTGGGCACGGACGGCGCCACGATTGGCCGCTACGACAAGGCGCACCTGGTTCCTTACGGCGAATATCTGCCCATGCGCGCGCTGCTCGAACCGCTCGGCATGACCCGGCTGGTGGCGGGCGCCATCGATTTCCTGCCCGGCCCCGGCCCGCGCACGCTGGATCTCGGCCCTTGGGGCAGGGCGGGGATGCAGAACTGCTACGAAATCGTGTTCTCGGGCCAGGTGGTGGAGCGCGGCAATCGCCCCGACTACATCTTCAACAATTCGAACGATGGCTGGTTCGGGCGCTGGGGCCCGCCACAGCACCTCGCGCAGGCGCGGATGCGTGCTATCGAGGAAGGCTTGCCCGTTCTGCGCCCCACCACCACCGGTATCAGCGCCGTAATCGACGCGCGCGGCGTGGTCCGGACCCATATCGCCCGGGGCGCATCGGAGCGGCGCGACGGGATTGTGCCCGCAGCCCTGCCGCCAACGCCCTTCTCCCGCCTCGGCCCCTGGCTTACCTTTATCTGGGCATTAGTTTTGATTGCCGCCTGCTATGTTGCAAGCCGCCGTGGCCAACGCTAATGGGTGACATATAAAGCTATCTTTATATCGGAATATCCAATCCTATGCGCGCGAATTTCCTGTTCACTTCCGAGAGCGTCTCGGAAGGCCACCCCGACAAGGTGTCGGACCAGATCTCGGACGCCATCGTCGATCTGTTCCTGGCCAAGGATCCCGAGGCCCGCGTGGCCTGCGAGACGCTGACGACCACGCAGACCGTGATCCTGGCCGGCGAGATCAGAGGTCGCGGCATCATGGACGAAGGGGGCAACTGGGCCCCGGGTGTGGAGCAGGAGATCGAGGATACCGTCCGCGCCGTGGTGCGCGAGATCGGCTATGAGCAGGACGGCTTCCACTGGAAGACGCTGCGATTCGAGAACAACCTCCACCCCCAGAGCGCGCATATCGCGCAAGGGGTGGATGCCAGCGGCAACAAGGACGAGGGCGCGGGCGACCAGGGCATCATGTTCGGCTTCGCCTGCGACGAGACGCCCGATCTGATGCCGGCACCGCTCGACTACAGCCACAAGATTCTCGCCCGCATGGCGGCTGATCGCAAGAGCGGCGCGGCGCCCTTCCTGGAGCCTGACGCCAAGAGCCAGGTCACGCTGCGCTACGAGAACGGCAAGCCGGTCGCCTGCACTGCGGTCGTCGTCAGCACCCAGCACGCCCCGGGCTATGACGCCGGCGCGCAGGAAGCCGAGCTCAAGGCCTATGTCCGCAAGGTCGTCAGCGAAGTGCTGCCGGCCGGCTTCCTGTCGGAAGATACGCATTGGCACATCAATCCGACCGGCAGTTTCGTGATCGGCGGGCCCGATGGTGACGCCGGGCTCACCGGCCGCAAGATCATCGTCGATACCTATGGCGGCGCTGCGCCCCACGGCGGCGGCGCCTTCAGCGGCAAGGATCCGACCAAGGTGGACCGTTCCGCCGCCTATATCACCCGCTATCTCGCCAAGAATGTGGTGGCCGCAGGGCTGGCCACGCGCTGCACCATCCAGATCGCCTATGCCATCGGCGTTTCGGAGCCGCTGTCGCTATATGTCGATACCCACGGCACCAGCGCGGACGGGGTGACCGACTCCGATCTGGAAGATGCGATCAAGGCGCTCGACAAGCTCGGCGGGCTGACCCCGCGGGCGATCCGCACCCACCTCGCGCTCAACAAGCCGATCTATCGCGCCACGGCGGCCTATGGCCATTTCGGGCGCAGGGCCGAGGGTGATGGCTTCCCGTGGGAACGCACGGATCTGGCCGCCGATTTGAAGCAGGCGCTGGGACGCTGAATCTGCTAGGGCGCGGCCGATGAACCCGGCCGCGCTCCCGACCGATCCCCCCTCCCGGATCGACACGATGGACGCGGCGCGCGGTTTGGCCGTGTGCGGTATCGTGCTGCTCAACGTCTATAACTTCGCCATGCCGCCGGCGGCCTATTTCAACCCGCTTGCCTGGGGCTACACCGGGCCGGCCACGCTCGCGATCTGGGCGCTGGAATCGATCATCGCTCAGGACGCGTTCCGCGCCGTTTTCGCGATGCTGTTCGGCGCCGGGGTCGCGATCCTGTTCGAACGCGGCGGCACCCTGCGCGCCCATTTCGCGCGGATGCTGGCGCTGCTGGCGCTGGGTTACGCCCATGCCGTGCTCCTGAACAATGGCGACGTGTTGCGGCTCTACGCACTGACGGGACTGCTGCTGCCGCCGCTGCTCCGCCTGCCGCAGCGCGGGCTTCTGAGCGCGGTCGCCGTACTCGCCGCCGTGCATCTGGGCGCGCTCGGCTGGTTCGGATGGGGATGGCTGCGTTACTGGTGGAGCGTGCAGCAGGGCCTGGGCGATCCCGCCGCGCTGGCGCTGTGGCAGGGGGAGTTCGGCAACGATCCCGCGGCCATCGCGCGCGGGCTTGAGGTCGGGCGGGAGAGCCTCGGCGACCGCATCGCCCGCCGGTCCTTCGAATGGCAGGGGCCGCTGGTCGTGTTTCTCGTGTTCCTGCCCCAGACCCTCGCGGCGATGCTGCTCGGCGCATGGGGCTGGCGCAGCGGGCTCCTGCGCGGCGGATGGGATCGGGCAAGGGCGCGGCGGTTCGCCATCGTCCTGGCGGCGGTCGCCCTGCCGCCGATGATCGCCCTGTGCGCCGCCGCCTTCTGGAGCGGGTTCGCCGGGACCGTGATCGGCACCACTGCGCTGGTCTGGGGCCAGCCCTTCGCGGTCATGCTCGGGCTCGCCTATGCGGCCGCGCTGTTCGCCCGATGGGGCGGGGGTCCGTTGCGCGCCGGGCTGGGCGCACGGCTGGCGGCCGCCGGGCGATTGTCGCTGACCAATTACATCGGCGCCAGCGTGGTCATGGCGGCGCTGTTCCATTCCTGGGGAATGGGCTGGTTCGGCGCCGTCAACCGGATCGAGGCGACCTTTGCCGCGCTGCTCGTGATCGCGCTGATCCTGGCGTTCTCGCCATGGTGGAGCCGCAGCTTCGGAATCGGCCCTTTCGAGCGGCTGTGGCGCGCGGGGGCGCGCCTGGCGGGCTAACCGTGCTCGCCCAGCCGGGGGCTTGGCCGGTCGAAGGCGAGTTCGGCGTCGGAGAAGGTGAAGGGGCTGCGCACCCCGGGCACGCCTCCAAGCTCCACCCGCATCTCGCGCGCTTCGACCTGGGGATCGGCGAAAGCGCGGTCGATGGCGTTGATGGGGCCGGCCGGGATGCCCGCTTCGGCGCAAAGCTCCAGAAGCTCCGCGGTCGCCAGCGCACCGGTCGCCGCCGCGATGATGCGGTCCAGTTCCGCGCGGTTTTCGAGCCGCGCCGCGTTGCTGGCGAAGCGCGCCTCGGCCAGCAGGTCGCCGCGCCCGAGCACGCCCAGCAGCTTGCGGAACAGCCCGTCGTTGGCGGGCGCCAGCACCACCTCGCCATCGCGCGTGGGAAACACGCCGTAAGCGCTGACCTGCGCGTGGCCATTGCCCATCCGTGGAGGGTTCTCCCCGGTGACGAAATAATGGGTCGCCTGGCTGCCAAGCAGTCCGACCGAGCAATCGAGCAGGCTCATGTCGATGTGCTGTCCCCGGCCGGTCCGTTCCCGCATCGCCAGCGCGGCCTGGATGGCGATCACGCTGTAGAGGCCGCAGGCGAGATCGCTGGCGGAGATGCCCATCTTCATGGGCGAGCCCCCCGGTTCGCCGGTCAGCGCCATGAAGCCGCTCATGGCCTGGATCACGAAATCATAGCCGGCCTCGTGCGCGCGGGGGCCGGTATGCCCGAAACCGGTGATCGAACAGCTGACAAGCCGCGGGTTGGCCGCCGCGAGGCCGGCATGGTCCAGCCCGAACTTCGCCAGCGTGCCGGTCTTGAAGTTCTCGATCACGACATCGGCGCCGGCGGCAAGGGCCTTGACCCGCTCCAGATCGTCGGGCGCGCGGAAATCGGCGACAATGCCGCGCTTGCCGCGATTGGCGGAATGGTAATAGGCGGCGGCGCGCTCACCGCCATGCTCGATCCAGGGCGGACCCCATTGCCGGGTGCCGTCGCCCTCCGGCCCCTCCACCTTGATGACATCAGCGCCGAGATCGGCCAGCGTCTGCCCGGCCCAAGGGCCCGCCAGCACACGCGCCAGCTCCAGCACCTTCAGCCCCGCCAGCGGGGCGCGGGGGTTGCGGGGCGCGGTCAGCCACATCGCGCCGGTCCGCCCGCCGCCGCCAACTTCACGCTTCGTACCGCGCGGTGGTCCGGGCGGCGATCTCCTCCGCGCTGACGCCCGGCGCGGTCTCGATCAGGCGGAACGGCGACTGGTGATCGGGCCGCTGGAACACCGCCAGATCGGTCACGATCATGTCCACCGCATTGCGCCCCGTCAGCGGCAGGGTGCATTCGGGGATGAACTTGGGGCTGCCGTCCTTGCTGTTGTGCTCCATCACCACGATGATCTTCTTGACCCCCGCCACCAGGTCCATCGCCCCGCCCATGCCCTTGATCATCTTGCCCGGGATCATCCAGTTGGCGATGTCCCCGCCCTCGCTGACCTCCATCGCGCCAAGCACAGTCAGGTCGATATGCCCGCCACGGATCATGGCGAAGCTGGCTGCGCTGTCGAAATAGGCGCTGTGCGGCAGCTCGCTGATGGTCTGCTTGCCGGCGTTGATGAGATCGGCATCGACCTCGTCGGGATAGGGGAACGGCCCGATGCCAAGCATCCCGTTCTCGCTCTGAAGCGTGACCTGCATCCCCTCCGGGATATGGTTGGCCACCAGCGTGGGGATGCCGATACCCAGGTTCACGTAATAGCCGTCGCGCAGCTCGCGCGCGGCTCGCGCGGCCATCTCGTCGCGGCTCCAGCCGGCGGTTCGGGTGGCGGAATCGGTCATCTTCACTTGTCCTCGTTCGTTGAGACGGCAGCGGGCGGAGCCCAGCGCGCATCGGGCGGAAAGACCTCGCCCATCGTGCCCTTCTGCCAATAGCCATAGGATGCATTGGGGATCAGGAACCAGCCATTGCCCCACAACTGCGCCAGTTCGCCACGCGCCGCACGCTCGCGCCGCTGCTGCACGCCCATCGTCCGGTCGTTGAGCATGCTGGCGAAATCACCGAGATTGTCGCCGCCCAGCGCCACCACGCAGTAACGTTCGGCGATGGTCGCACGGCGCCCGTCCTTGTCGCCGCCCAGGGCATCATCGCCAAGCAGGAACAGGTCCTGCTTGTGCACGGTCGTGCCAAGGCCCGCCGCCTCGATCGCGCGAATGGTGCCGGGCGCGGCGCGGCTGGGGCGGTTGGTGTTGTAGATGACCGCGATCCCGGCCTCCTTGAGACGGCGCACGCCCGTCACCGCTCCGGGCACGGGCGCGGTCTGGGCCGCCCCCGTCGATGTCCACTGGTCGGAGGTTTCCCGGCTGGGCGGGTTGCCGCTCGCGAGCCAGAACTGGAGCCCGCGGTTGAGGATCGCGGTCTCGTCGGCATCGAGGATCACGGCGGGCTGCTTGCCGGCGCAGGACACCGTTCCGATTCCCCCGAGCGCGCCGGGCAGGCCGAGCGGGACCGAGCGCGCCGGCTTCTTCGCCGCCGCGGCGATCGCGTAATCGGCCAGCGCGCGCCAGGTCTGGATCGACGCCCCAGCGGCCTCGCCCGAGCCATAGGTCCAGCGCTCCGGGTCGGGAGCGGGATCGTCGAGCCCAAGGATGGGCCGCGCCGATGAAGCGGCGACGGGAGCGGCTGCGGCCACGGGAGGTGGCGGGGCGTCCGCCAGCGGCGGCGCCGCGGCGCAGCCGCCCAGGAGCGCCGCCGATGCCATGAGCGAATGACCGGTCCAGTTCATGATACCCGTTCCTTTGCGGCAAACCCTGCTAGGGCGAAAGTGGCGATGCCTCTCATCGTGCTAGCTACGTCCCGCCCGGTCGCGCTCCACCTCACGCTTCATCCGGGCTGCGTCAGAGATGATGAGTTTCAGGGTTCTTTCACTGGCGACCGCGCCAGTGCCGCGCCACGTGATGCTCGTCCGAAGCCGCTCCCAGAAGCGGTCGAGGATCCGGCGGCGCAGCATCGGCAGGTCAGCGATCCAGCCGGGGCACTGGTCGTGCATTGAGCGGGGCTTGGTTGCCGGCATTGGCGGCCCTCGTCATCGCGCCCCGTCCTTGGCGACCATGCTCGCGTCGAACGGGCTGGCGATGAACCAGCCCCTGCCGAGCATGGCGTCCAGCGCGACGGCCGACTGCTGATCGCGGAGGTAGAGATACAGCTCGTCGAAATCGGCCCGCTCGTCGCCCAATATGGCGATCGGGCACCAGCGCTTTGCCATGTCGTCGCGGCGCGACTGCTTGCGCTCGCCGATATCGCGCATCAGGACGAGCGTATCGGTCCCGGCAGGGTCAAGCCCTCCACCGGCAAGCGCCGCGCGCACCGCCCCGGCGAAGTTCTCTCCCAGCCGACTCGACCAGATCACCGCGATCCCGCGTTCGCGCAGGGAGGGAAGGGCGGCAGCGAGCGCGGCATCGGGCGCGCCGGGCGCCAGAGGATCGAAGGCACCGCGCCCTGGATCCAGGTCGATCAACACCGCCGGCGGGCGCGCGCCGCATTCCATGCGCGTGGCGCGCAGCTCGCTCGCGGATGTCAGCAACGCGCTTTGCTGCTTCGCCGCCGTGCCGGGAATGCCGGCCCGCTCAAGCGCATAGGCCGCGAAGGCGGTGGTGCCTTCACTGGAGATGGTTTGCGCCGAATCTGGCGGCGGCAAGGCGGTGAGGTCGGTCACCACGATACCGGTCTTCGCCTCTCCGCCTGGCACCGGCGCAAGCGCTGCGACGCGGCCCTCCCCGGTGTGCGCGGCCCGGGTGCGCAGCACCGTCGCGCCAGCGGCCAGCGGGATCGCCGCCGCTATGCACCCCGAGAGGAACGGGACCAGGCTCGCCAGCGCGAGGAGCGCCCCGCGCGTCACGCGGGCTCGCGCTCCCGCACGGTGCGGAATTCGATCTTCTTGTCGTAGGGCGCGCCCACGATCATGCGTTGGACATAGACGCCCGGCAGGTGAATCGCGTCGGGGTCGAGGCTGCCGGCAGGCACGATCTCCTCCACCTCGGCCACGCACAGCTTGCCGCAGGTGGCGGCGGGGTGGTTGAAATTGCGCGCCGTCTTGCGGAACACCAGGTTGCCGGTTTCGTCGGCCTTCCACGCCTTGATGATGGAGAGATCGGCGACGATGCCGCGTTCGAGGATATACTCCTCGCCATCGAAAACCTTGGTTTCCTTGCCCTCGGCGACCGCGGTGCCCACGCCGGTGCGGGTATAGAAGCCCGGTATCCCGGCGCCACCTGCACGCATTCGCTCCGCCAGCGTGCCCTGCGGGCAGAACTCGACCTCGAGCTCACCGGCAAGGAACTGGCGTTCGAATTCCTTGTTCTCGCCCACATAGCTCGCGATCATCTTGCGTACCTGGCGGGTGCGCAACAGCTTGCCGATGCCTTCGTTGTCGATGCCGGCATTGTTCGAGCAGAAGGTCAGGTCCTTCACCCCCGAATCGCGGATCGCGTCCAGCAGTCGTTCGGGAATGCCGCACAGGCCGAATCCCCCGCTGGCGATGACCATGCCATCGCGAAGCACGCCATCGAGCGCGGCGGCGGCATCCGGATAGAGCTTCTGCATCGGCCTCTCCTCGTCGCGCCGGCACTAATCGCTGTCAGCCAAGCTGTCACCCCGGCGAGTCATCGCCCCCCCACCAATGCTGCAACGCACCGCATAGATTTCGCATAATTCCGTTCGCCATATGATCGATGAAAATGTGAGCGCTCTCACATCATGAGATTACAATGACTTAGATTTTCTGTTGCATTTTATACAATAGAGTCTGGATATTTTTGCACTTGCACAGTGCCGGCCATCGCCGCATATCCCTCCCTGCCTTTCAGGCATCCTCTCCCAAACTTTCAAGCCCGGTCGGCTCTGCTGACCGGGCTTTTTTCTTGCCCCGCCCAGACCCGCGCGAGCAGCGAACGGCGCGCCTGACCGTTTGACGGGCGGGCGTGAAATCCCCATCTCTCGGCCCGCGACAAGGATTAGGAGAATAGCGGATGCCCGATGCCGAGGCGGCGAAAGCGGGAAAAGCGGATAACAGCGTTCGCCTTCAGGTAGCGGCCGCGCGGCAGGAGGAAAGCGGCCAGGGTATCGCACGATTGCCGCGAAGCGCCTTCCAGGCGCTCGGCGTGACCGAGGGCGATGTGCTGGAAATCACCGGCAAGCGCGCCACCACCGCGATCGCCATGTCCGCCTACGAAGAGGACGAGTCCCTCGACGTGGTGAGACTCGACGGCTTGCAGCGCGGCAACGCGGAAGCAGGCTCGGGCGAGCATGTCACCATCACCGCCGCGAAATCGCGCCCCGCGACGCGGGTCGTCTTTGCCCCTGCGGTGCGCGAGATGCGCCTCCAGGGCTCCACGCAGCCGCTCAAGCGCAATTTCTTCCGCAAGCCGCTGGTCGCGGGCGACCTGGTCGCCACCACCGGTCAGCAACCGGTGCAGAACATGCCGCCCCAGGTGCGAGGGCTGTTCAACGCCCCGGCCTACGCGCTCACCCAGATCCGCCTCACGGTCGTATCGACCAGCCCCAAGGGCATCGTCCATATCGACGAGGACACCGAGGTCGAGCTGCGGGCCGAGTTCGAGGAACCGCGCGGCGGGCGCGCGACGGTGAACTATGACGACGTGGGCGGCATGGCGGACACCATCCGGCAGTTGCGCGAGATGGTGGAACTGCCGCTGCGCTATCCCGAGCTCTTCACCCGCCTCGGCGTCGATCCGCCGCGCGGGGTCTTGCTCCACGGTCCGCCGGGGACCGGCAAGACCCGGCTGGCGCAGGCCGTCGCCAACGAAAGCGATGCCAGCTTCTTCACCATCAACGGGCCCGAGATCATGGGCTCGGGCTATGGCGAGAGCGAGAAGCGGCTGCGCGAGGTGTTCGAGGAGGCGGGCCGGAGCTCGCCGGCGATCGTCTTCATCGACGAGATCGATTCGATCGCGCCCAAGCGCGACCGCGTGCCGGGCGAGGCCGAGAAGCGCTTGGTGGCCCAGCTTCTCACCCTGATGGACGGACTGGAGGCGCGCACCAATCTGGTGGTGATCGCCGCCACCAATCGCCCCGATGCCATCGACGAGGCGCTACGCCGGCCCGGCCGTTTCGACCGCGAGATCGTGATCGGCGTGCCCGACCAGAACGGCCGCCGTGAAATCCTGGGCATCCACACCCGCGGGATGCCGCTGGGCGACAAGGTCGACCTGGACGAACTGGCCCGTACCACCCACGGGTTCGTGGGCGCGGATATCGCCGCGCTGACCCGCGAGGCCGCGATCGAGGCGGTGCGGCGGATCATGCCGCGCATCGATCTGGACGAGCGCACCATCCCGCAGGATGTGCTCGACGAGCTCTACGTCAGCCGCGAGGATTTCCTGGCCGCGCTCAAGCGCACCCGCCCTTCGGCGATGCGGGAGGTCATGGTCCAGGTGCCCAATGTCGGCTGGGACGACATCGGCGGCATCGGCAAGGCGATCGAGCTGTTGAAGGAAGGGATCGAACTGCCGCTCAAGCACCCCGATGCTTTCCGGCGGCTGGGCATCCGGCCGGCCAAGGGATTCCTGCTCTATGGCCCGCCGGGCACCGGCAAGACCCTGCTGGCCAAGGCCGTCGCGCGCGAGGCGGAGGCAAACTTCATCGCCATGAAGAGCTCCGACTTGCTGAGCAAATGGTACGGCGAGAGCGAGCAGCAGATCGCACGGCTGTTCCAGCGTGCCCGCGCGGTGGCGCCGTGCATCCTGTTCATCGACGAGATCGACAGCCTGGTCCCCGCGCGCGGCAGCGGCCAGGGCGAGCCCGAGGTGACGGGGCGCGTGGTCAACACCATACTGGCCGAAATGGACGGGCTGGAGGAGCTGCAATCGGTGGTGGTGATCGGTGCGACCAACCGCCCCGCGCTGATCGATCCGGCGCTGCTGCGGCCGGGGCGCTTCGACGAGCTGGTCTATGTCGGCACCCCCGACGAGGCCGGGCGCGAACGCATCCTTGGCATCCACACCAAGGCGATGCCGCTGGCGGCCGACGTCAAGTTGGCCGAGGTGGCCGCGCAGACCGAGCGTTTCACCGGCGCCGATCTGGAGGATGTGGTACGCCGCGCGGGCCTCAACGCGATGAACCGCGTGGGCAGCGATGTGGCGGAAGTGGCCAAGGCGGACTTCGACGCGGCGCTCGAGGATTCCCGCGCCACCGTGACGCCCGAAATGGAGGCCGAATACGAGACGATGCGCGGTGAGCTGAAGAAGCGGGCCGCAGCGGTCAATCCGATCGGCTTCCTGTCCGCCGACATGCTGCAATCGACGCGCCCCGCCAAACACGGGACGGCCCCGGCGAAACCCTCCGGCTGAGGCAGCCGGCGGGCGGTTCGCGGACGCTCGATCTCAGAACGGAATGTCGTCGTCGAGGTCGTCGAAATTGGAACCGCCGCCCTGACCGCCGCCATAGTCGTTGCCGCCGCCCTGCTGCCAGCCGCCCGAACGCTGGCCGCCGCCACCGCCCTGTGCGCCGTCGAGCATGGTCATCACGGCGTTGGGGCCCTGGAGCACGACTTCGGTGGAATAGCGGTCCTGCCCGTTCTGATCCTGCCATTTGCGGGTCTGGAGCCTGCCCTCCAGATAGACCTTGCTACCCTTCTTCAGAAACCGCTCGACCACGCCGACGAGGCCTTCGGAGAAGATCGCGACCGTGTGCCATTCGGTCTTTTCCTTGCGCTCGCCCGTCTGGCGGTCCTTCCAGCTTTCCGAGGTCGCGATCCGTAGATTGGCGACCTTGCCGCCGTTCTGGAAGCTGCGGATTTCCGGGTCGGCGCCCAGATTGCCGATCAGCATGACCTTGTTGAGGCTGCCCGCCATCGATTCGTGTCCTCTCGTGAAATGCGTGGCTCGGCCTATCCGAAGGGGGCCGGCCTCGCCAGTGCCCAGCGCGGCGGTCCTGTGGGTTTCGTGGCCGGACGGCGCCCACGGCGCGCGCCTAGAGGCCGGCGGCTGTCGCGATCCAGAAGGTTATCCCGGCGAATATATAGGCCAGGCCGAACAGATAGACGATCATCACCGCTGGCCATTTCCACCCGTTGGTCTCGCGCCGGGCGACCGCGATGGTGCTCAGGCACTGCGGAGCGAACACGAACCAGGCGAGGAAGGCGAGCGCGGTCGGCAGGCTCCACGCCCCCGCCAATCGCTCGGTCAGCCCCTGGGCCTGCGCCTCCTCGTCGCCATCGATGGCATAGGTGGTCGCGAGCGCGCTGACCGCCACCTCGCGCGCGGCCATGGCGGGAATCAGCGCCAGGCTCATCTCGCGGTTGAAGCCAACCGGCGCCAGCACGGGGTGAAGCACATCGGTCACCGCACCGGCAAAGCTGGCGTCGAGCTGGCTCTCGCCCGGCGCGGCGCGGGGGAAGCTGAGCAGGACCCAGAGCACGATGGTGACCATGAAGATGATCGTGCCCGCCCGGCGCAGGAACACCCAGGCGCGCTGCCACAAGCCGATCAGCACATCCTTGATTCGGGGAAGCTGGTAGCGGGGCAGCTCCATGATGAAGCCGCTTTCGGTGCCCTTGGTCACCGTGCGGCGCATGACGAGCGCAGCCGCCATCGCGGCCAGTATGCCCGCGATGTAGAGGCCGAACATCACCAGCCCCTGGAGCCCGAAGCCCGGCCCGACGCGCGTGGCGGGGATGAAGGCGGCGATGATGACGGTATAGACCGGCAGGCGTGCCGAGCAGGTCATCAGCGGGGCGATCAATATGGTGGTCAGCCGATCCTTGTGATCAGGGATGGACCGCGCCGCCATAATGCCCGGGATGGCGCAGGCAAAGCTGGAAAGCAGCGGGATAAAGCTGCGCCCTGAAAGCCCCACGCGCGCCATCAGCCGATCCATCAGGAAGGCGGCCCGCGCGAGATAGCCGCTGGCCTCCATCACCAGGATGAAAGCGAACAGAATCACGATCTGGGGCAGGAAGACCACCACCGATCCCACGCCGGCAAGCACGCCCTGGGTCACGAAATCGCGCGCCAGGCTGGCCGGCGCGGCCGCGACCACCGCATCGCTCAGCGCGGCGATCCCATCCTCGATCATGGTCACGAAGGGATCGACCCAAGCGAACACCGCCTGGAACATGACGAACATCAGCGAGAACAGGATGATCGGGCCGGCCCAGGGATTGAGCAGCACACGGTCGAGCCCACGCGCCAGCGTGTGCCGGGTGGCCTTCGACAGCGTGGCGCCGCGGGCCATCTGGCGGGCGGCGAGGCGGCGCTCGGGCAGCGTCAGATGCCAATTCGGGCGCGGTGCATCCTCGGGATGGGCACGCGCTTCGCCCACGGCGACTGCCAGTGCGTCGAGCCCGCGCTTGCGAACCGCCACGGTCGGGATCACCGGCACGCCCAACGCCTCCGACAGCGCATCCGGGTCCAGCGTCAGCCCGTCACGCTCGGCCAGATCGACCATGTTGAGCGCCACGACCGTCGGCCGGCCCAGCTCCAGCACTTCCTGCGCGAATACGAGATGCTGCTCCAGATTGGCGGCATCCAGCACCAGCACCAGCACCTCGGGCGTGGCTTCGCCTTCGATCTCGCCGTTGACGAAGCGGCGAGTGATGAGCTCGTCGGGGCTGGCGGCGTCGAAGCTGTAGGCGCCCGGCAGGTCGATCAGCTCGGCCGGCTCCCCGCTCGGCAGGAGCATCCGCCCCGCCTTGCGTTCGACCGTGACGCCGGGATAGTTGGCGATCTTCTGGCGCGCGCCGGTCAGCGCATTGAACAGCGCGCTCTTGCCGGAATTGGGATTGCCCACCAGCGCGACGGAACGGCGCCGGGTCATTCCGGCTCCACCGCGATCGCGCGGGCATGGCTGCGCCGCATCGCCACCGTCATGCTGCCGATCGTTACCGCCAGCGGATCGCGCCCGAGGAACACCCCGCGGTGGGCCACGCGAATCTCGGCCCCCTCGTCGATGCCCAGCGCCTGGAGCCGGCGCGCCTCATCGGGCGCGACCGCTGTCCAGTCGACTCCGGCGATCCGCGCGGCTTTACCCTTTTCGAGCTCGTCCAAGGTCATTGCGCGGCTCTAGAAAGCGGGAGCTTGCACTGCAACCGATTTGCATTAGCGCCTTCCGCGTCAGCGCGCCGGATAGCGCAGCCTGCCGAGAAATCGGACCGGCGAGAAGTGTTCGCCCTGGGGCCGCAGCCACTTCCGCTTCAGCGTCTCGAAGCGCATCACGCCCTCGATCCGTCGGTCGAGGAAGGCGCGCGTGTCCGATTTGCCCTCGCTCTCGTCGCCCACGAACACCGCCAGCGTCGCAGCGTAGAGGGAGGCGAGGATGGCGCGCTTGGAATAGTGATTCCAGTCGGTCGCGGTATCGCCTGCAAGTCGCCACATGATGTCGGCGCTGCGCCAGCCCATCTTCAGCGCGCTGGCGGCGTTCTGCGGCATCGCCATGATCGCGAGCGCGCGGCGCAGCGCCTCCTCGCGTCCCGCCGCGGCATCGAGCCGGAACTGGACGAGCGCGCGAATGCGCTCGCGGATCTTCATCGCCGCCAGCGCCTCGGCCGGGAGTGCCTGCGCCATCGCGGCGTCCACGGTCTCGATCCAGGCGCCGATCATGGCCATCGCACCGCCCTTGAAGGCCAGGCGTGCGACATCCGCGTCCGCGCCCGCGCTGCGCGCCGCCTCCGTCAGCGCGGCTTCGGTCCACCCGTCGAATACCGCCGCATCGGCAATATGCGGGGCGAGATGGAGGCGCAGCTCCGCCAGCGTCATCTCCGCAGGTGCCGGCGACGAACCAGCGCCCGGCGCGGACCGGCCCGTCACGCGCCCGGCCCGTAGGATTTGGCGGCGCGCGCCTTGCGCGCCTCCACCGCTTCGTCGAGTGCCTGGGTGAGCAGGCTCTGCTGCCCCAGCAACGCCGCATAATCCCGCGCGCTGCGGCCCGAATTGTCGCTGCGGTCGGGATTCGCGCCGGCGGCGAGCAGCATCCGCACCATCGCGATGTCGCGCCGGTGCACCGCCGCGATCAGCGGCGTCTCCCCGGTCGAATTGCCCTGGTCCACCGCCGCGCCCTTGCCGATGAGGATCTCCACCCCTTCCGCCCAGGCGAGGCTGGACGCAAGCTGCAGCGGCGTGACGCCCGCATTGTCCGCGGAATTGGGGTTGGCGCCCTTGTTCAGCAGGAAACGCAGCCAGCTCGGATCGCGGCGCTGGACCACGATATGGAGGGCGTTTTCGCCACTGGTGATGTCCCGCGCGTTGACGACCGTCGTGCCCGGCCTGTCGAGCGCGGCCGTGGCCTTGTTGCCGTCACGATCCTTGACCGCCTTCAGGAATTCGTGTCCTTCGGACACCCGTTGCGCCTGCGCGGGCGCGGCAAAGGCGAGCGTGAATGCCGCAGCCGCAACCACGGAAACGGCGATAGACTTGATCCGATGCATCGAAACCCCGGTAGCTTGCGATCGGGCGCGCCTGTTCGCAGCGCCGCGCTGACGCGCCCTTGCTAAAGGCGGGTTAGCAGACCATGAACCGCCGCGCCATGCTTCGCCGCCACCACTTCATCGTCGCCATCCTCCCGCTGATGCTCGCCGCCTGCCAGGGCGGGGAAGCAGCCGCCCCCGGCCCTTCGAAAGACGGGGTGGACCTGCGCGGCGCGGCGCTGGGTGGCGATTTCACGCTGGTGGACAAGACGGGGAAGACCGTGCGCTGGGGCGATTTCGCCGGCAAGTATCGCGTTGTCTATTTCGGCTACGCTTGGTGCCCCGACATCTGCCCCACCGATGTCCAGCGCATGGCACAGGGGTTCAAGATCTTCGAGCGCGAGAACCCCGAAAAGGCCAAGCAGGTCCAGCCGATCTTCATCACGGTGGATCCCGAACGCGACACGCCGGCCAAGGTGGGCGAGTTCGCGGCCGCCTTCCTTCCGCAACTGATCGGCCTGACCGGCACGCCCGAGCAGGTCGCGGCGGCCAAGGATGCCTTCAAGGTCTATTCGACGAATGGCCCGGTGCAGCCCAATGGCGGCTATCTCGTCAGCCATTCCAACCTCACCTATCTGTTTGACCCGCAGGGCAAGCCACTCGGCACCCTGCCCACCGACAAGGGGCCCGAGGCAGTCGCGGCCGAGCTTGCGGGATGGCTTCGCTGAGAGAGCGCTTCTGGGAACTTCCCCTGGCCGCGCTGAGCCCGGCCGAATGGGAGGCGCTGTGCGATGGCTGCGGCCGCTGCTGCCTCCACAAGGTGGAGGACGAGGACAGCGGCGAGATCGCCGAGACCAATGTCGCCTGCACCCTGCTCGACACCGACACCGCGCGCTGCCGCGACTATGCCAACCGCAAGGCGTTCGTCCCCGATTGCCTGCGGCTGACGCTCAGGATCGTGGACAGCGTTGAGTGGCTGCCGTCCACCTGCGCCTACCGTCGCCGCGCCGCCGGCCAGCCATTGCCGGGCTGGCACCATCTCCTCACCGGCGACCCGTTGGACGTGGTGCGCGCCGGCGTTTCGGTGGCAGGGCGGGTCGTGAGCGAGGATGTCGCCGGCCCGCTCGATCATCATATCGTCGAATGGCCCGATGGTGTGGAGGCGTCGCGGTGATCGACTGGCTGCGCGCCAGCGACGAGGGCCCCACAATCGAGCTGGACGGGCGGAGCGTGCCGATCGCGCTGACCCGCAACGCCCGCGCCCGTCGGCTCACCATGCGCCTTGCACCCGACGGCAGCGCGGTCAGGATCACGCTGCCGCGCTGGTGCCGCAGCCAGGAGGCGATCGCTTTCGCCGCGGCACGGCGGCAGTGGCTGGAGGTGCAGCTTGCCAAGGTGCCGGCGCGGGCCGACCCGGTGGCGCGCGGCACGCTGGCCTATCGCGGCGCGGCGCTGGCAATCGCCTGGCGCCGGGAAGCCCCGCGCGGCCCCCGGATCGACGGTGACCGGGTGGTGGCGGGCGGCCCCGAGGAGACGCTCGGCAACCGCCTGCGCCGCTGGCTGGAGAGCGAAGCGCAGCGATTGATGGCCGCCGATCTCGCCGATTACTGCGCCCGCGCCGACGTGGCGCTACCCATGCTGCGCCTCACCCGCGCCGGGCAGCGCTGGGGAAGCTGCTCGACGAGTGGCACCGTACGGGTCAACTGGCGGCTGGTCATGGCGCCCGATCCCGTTCGCCGCTCGGTGGTCGCGCACGAGGTCGCGCATCTTGTCCACTTCGATCACGGCCCGGACTTCCACGCCCTGCTCGCCCGTCTCTACGAGGGCGAGATCGCCGCAGCCGACGCCTGGCTTCGCAAGCATGGCCGCGCGCTATACGCCGATTTCGGATGACGCTGGCGCTGGCCCTGCCGAGCCCCTATCCTGACAGCATGCGGCTTTCCAAACGCTACAACCCGGCAGGCGGCATCGCCGATTTCTGGAACGAGGTCCGCCGGCCCGCCCCCTATCGCTGGCCGGTGCTGGGCGCTTCGCTGCTGTCCACCTTCGGTCTGCTCTACCTGGTGATGACCGAGAGCGTGCTGGCCCCGCCCGAACGGCCGAAAGTGTCGTTCATCTCCACGCTGGAGGCCGGGCGGAGCGACGCGGAGATCGTGCGCACCAACATCGCCAACCAGCGAGTGAAGGAGCAGCGCCGGGCCGAGCAGGCCGCACGCGACGAGGAGGTCAAGAACGCCTATCGCGCGCTCGGCCGGGCAACCGGGCTCGATGTCGACGCGATGGACCGCAAGATCGCCGCGGACAAAGCGGCGGAGGAAGCGCGCGTGAAGGCGCTACTCGAGCGCAATGGCGGACGAGGGGCGGCGGTTGCACCACCCGCCGAGTGACGCCGACTGGCTGGACGCGGCGGCGCGGCTGGCTCTGCGCGCACGGCCGATGAGCCGGCCCAACCCCGCCGTCGGCGCGATCATCGTAAAGGACGGACGCGTGCTAGGGCGAGGCTGGACCCAGCCTGGCGGACGCCCCCATGCCGAGGCGATGGCGCTGGCGCAGGCCAGCGAAGGAGCGCGCGGGGCGGCTGCCTATGTCACGCTGGAGCCCTGCGCCCATGATTCGCCGCGCGGCCCCTGCTGCGCCGATGCCCTTGTCGAGGCGGGGGTGGCGAGGGTCGTGGCCGGGGTGCGGGATCCCGATCCGCGCACGGCCGGCAGGGGCCTGGCGCGCCTGGCCGATGCGGGCATCGCAGCCGAATGCGCCGATCACCCGGCCAGCCGCCACAGCCTCGCCGGCTATCTCACACGCCGCGAGCGAGGCCGCCCGCACGTGACGCTGAAGCTGGCGACCTCGCTCGACGGGGCGACGGCGCCGGCCGATGGCGCCGGCCGATGGATCACCGGCGAGCCGGCACGGGCCCATGTCCACGCCCGCCGTGCGCTCGCCGATGCGATCCTGGTGGGCGGCGGCACCTGGCGCAGCGATTCGCCCCGCCTCGACGTGCGCCTGCCGGGTTTGGCGAGCCGCAGCCCCGAACGATGGGTGCTGAGCCGTGGCCCGGTGGACGGCGCGCAGGTCATCGCGGCGCCCGGACGGATCGCGGAAATGGCCGGGGTGCAATATCTCTACGTCGAAGGCGGGGCGGAAGCCGCCGCTGCCTTCCTCGCCGCCGATCTGGTGGACCGCCTGGAACTCTACACCGCGCCCATCTTGATCGGCGCAAGGCAGTCCGCGATCGCGGACCTGGGGATTGGCGATGTCGCCACCGCGCACGGCCGTTGGCGCCTCGCCGAACGCCGCCAGCTTGGCAGCGACATCTTCACCGCCTACGAGCGGGTCCGATGTTCACCGGCATAGTCACCGCCACCGGCACGATTGCCAGCGCCGAACGGCGTGGCGACCTGCACCTGCGTATCGCCTGTCCGTGGGATCCCGATCACATCGCGCTGGGCGCCTCCATCTCCTGCGCGGGCGTGTGCCTGACGGTGGTGGAAACAGGCGGCAGCGCGGGCGATATGTGGTTCGGCGTGGATGTCTCGGGCGAGACCGTGGCCCGCACCGTGGCGGGGATGTGGGAGGCGGGTCGCCGCCTCAACCTCGAACCCGCGCTCCGTCTGGGTGACGAGCTCGGCGGCCACCTGGTCACCGGCCATGTCGATGCGGTCGGCCAAGTGGCGAGCCGCTCGGAAGACGGCGGCTCCACGCGCATCGCCATTCGCGCCCCGGCGGCCATTGCGCCCTTCATCGCCGCCAAGGGCTCGATCACCGTGGATGGCGTGTCACTGACGGTGAACACGGTCGCAGACGAGGCGGGCGGCGAAGCGGTGTTCGCCCTCAACATCATCCCGCACACCGCCGGGGTGACGACGCTGGGCGGGCTGGCGGAAGGCGATACCGTGAATCTGGAGATCGACATCCTCGCCCGCTATCTCCAGCGGATGCAGAGTCTGCGAGGCTAGGCCGCCCGCATCAGTGGCCCCGCGGCGAAGCCCGCACGGTCGATCTCGTAGAAGACGTGGGTGATCGTCCGCCCGTCAGGGAACATCACCTCCTGCGTGGCATCGGTCAGGCGCCCGCCGATCTTCTCCATCGCCCGGCGGGAACGGAGATTGTCCGCACCGACCCGGAACACCGCCCGTTCCGCGGTGCCCAGCGCGTGCGCCAGCATCAGCCGCTTGAGTTCGCGATTGGCGGTGCCGCCCCAGTGGCCGCGGGCAAGGAAGGTCCAGCCTATCTCCACCGCTCCGGCAATCTGTGCGCTGGGGCGAAATTGCGAGGAGCCGATGATGGCGCCGCCGGCGCGTTCGATCACCGCCAGCCCACCGCCATGCGCCAGCGCATCGTCGAACATGGCGTCGAACACCGGGCGCTGCCAGCGGTCATGCGCTGGATGCAGCGCCCACAGCTCGGGGTCGGAGGCGACGGCATAGAGTTCCTCGCGATCGCCCTCGCCGAGCGGGCGCAGCAGCAGCCGCTCCCCCTCCAGCTTGGGCTGCCTATCCACGCGCGCCCGCCACCTCCGCCAGGGCGGCGACGAACTTCGGGGTGTTGTCTTCGGTCAGCCCGGCGATGTTGATGCGGCCGGAACCGGCCATATAGATTCCGTGTTCGCGGCGCAGCTCCTCGATCTGCGGCTTGACGAGCGGCAGCATGGCGAACAGCCCGTTGCCCCGCCCGATCGCGGCGAGGTTCAACCCCGGCGCGGCGCTGTCCGCCGCCGCCAGCCGATCGCGCACGCGGCGCATGCGCGCACGCATCGCGGACAGCTCTTCCTGCCACCGATCGGTCAGTTCCTTGTCGGCCAGCACCAGGCGGACCGCGGCGGCGCCGTGATCGGGCGGCATCGACCACGAAGCGCGCGCCAGCGCATTGGCGTTCGAGGCGATGGTGTCGAGCAGGCCCGGTTCGCCGGCCATGAAATAAAGAGCGCCCACGCGATCGCGGTAGAGGCCGAAGTTCTTGTCGCAGCTATAGGCGATCAGCGCCTGCGGCACCGCCGCGAGGACCGCGCGCATGCCTGCCGCGTCCTCCTCCATCCCGTGCCCCAGCCCGTGATAGGCCAGGTCGATGATCGGCAGCGCCGGGCTGGCTGCCAGCGCCTCGGCGATGCGCGCCCAGTCTTCCGGCGTGTAATCGATGCCGGTGGGGTTGTGGCAACAGGCGTGGAGCAGAACGGCTTCGCTCGCGCCCGCCTGGCCGATCGCGCCCAGGATCGCCTCGACATCGGCCTTGCCGGTATCGGTGGCATGGGCGAACAGCGCGCTCTCCAGCCCGAGGTCGGCGAAGATCTGCTGGTGGTTGGGCCAGCTTGGCGTGCCCATGTGCACGCGGGTAGCCCCCGACCGCGCCGCCAGCGCCGCCGCCAGCCGCACCGCGCCGGTGCCGCCCGGCGTCTGCATTCCGCGCAGCCGCCCGCCCATCGTGGAATCGGCGCCGAATATCCAGGGGGCCAGCGCCTCCACGAAGCCCATGTCGCCTTCAGGCCCCAGATAGGCCTTGCTGACCTGGGTATCGACCAGCCGCTGCTCGGCGGCCTTGATCGCAGCGAATACCGGAGTTTCGCCGGTATTGGTACGATAGACGCCAACTCCCAGATCGATGGTGTCGGGGCGCTCGTCGGCCTCGTAGAGCTTGATCAGTGCGAGCAGCGCGTCGGCGGGCTGGGGCTGGAGTTGGTCGAGCATGGGAGCGCCCCTTGCCGCGAAGGGGGTGGGGCCGCAACCGGAATCGGTTGGGGGGAATTCCGGTGCGGCCCCGGCCAGACCCTTGAGGGTTATCGTTGTCGACCCGAAGGACTGGCCTGTTCGTTAGAAAGGCAGCCAGTTCTGCTTCTTTGAGAACTTCATATAGCCGGCGTTGATGCCGAGGCGCAACCCTGCGCCCACCCGAATAGGGATCAGGACGACGTCGCCCCAGCGCAGATAGCTGGCGTTGAGGCCCCCGACGGCATAGGCCTGCCCCTCGCCGGCGGGGAAGCGCTTGTAGAGGTCCTCGGTGTCGTAAAGATTGTACACCAGCACGAAGGTGCTGCCTGCGCTGGCGCCGGCATCGAACCCGACCGAGGGACCCGTCCAGTACACCGGCCGCTGTCCTTCCACCTTGTGGTGCAGCGTGCCCGAACCATAGCGCAGCCCCACCACGAAGGCACCGCCGGCCTCGCGCCCGACGATATAGGCGTTGGGCTGGCCCTGATCCGCCAGGGTCTTGCGGATCATGTCGGCCACGCCCTTGGCGCCCTTGCCGAACACGCCCTCTGCCGCGCCGATCAGGTCGTCCTCGCGATAGGTTTCGGTCGAATCCCCGCGGGCGGCGGCAGCGGCCGCGGGCGCGGGTGCGGGTGCGGGTGCTTCGGAAGCCGGGGCGGTCGCGGCCGTCGCTTCGAGTGCCGGCGTGGAGGCGGGCGGGGTCGCGGAGGGCACCGGCTCCAGATCCCCATCGACCGGGGCGCTGTAGGCGTCGTCGGGATCGACAGGCTGGACCTGCGCGGCGAGCGGCGCGGCGGCGAGACCGAGCAAGGCGAGGGCTGCGAGCAGGCGCTTGGTCGGATGTGTCATGCGATCGGCCCCTCCCGAGGGCGGCGGAGTAGATTGAAGCGTGGAGTCCGGGAATGTGGCGCCGGCAATGAGCGCGCGATGAACCGAATCGGAATTGCGGCGGGGCGTTGCCCGGCGCGGCAAGACGCCTGTCCCGCCTTGCGCCTCTTGATGCCCGCCAAGTGCGCGTATATAGGCCCGCGCTTCCGCAAGGGGCCGCCAGCCGGAGACGTGGGTGAGTGGCTGAAACCAGTTCCCTGCTAAGGAACCGTACCCTATCCGGGTACCGAGGGTTCGAATCCCTCCGTCTCCGCCAGCGTTCAACCGGCCATTCAAGATGAGCGCAGCCTCCGCCCCGGAGGCATCCGTGCCGCCGCCCTAGCGTTCGCGGACGACGAGTTCCTTGCCGGCATAGCGGTCCGGGTCCACCCGCAAGATCCGCTGCGTCTTGCGGCCCTGCTTTCCCATGAAGGTCACTTCCACCGTCACCGGCGCCATCGTGGCGAGGCCGAAGTGGAGGGGCTGGGTGCCCTGCGAGTTATAGCCTTCGCCGGTCGAAACCTGCCGGGTCGCCAGGATCGCCCCGGCGGCGTCCACAAGGCGCACCTCGGCGCCCATGCGCGTGAAGCGCCCCGCCTTGTCGAGCACGCGCACGGCGAGGCTGCGGCGCGCGGCGGCATTGCCGAGATCATTGTGGAAGAGGAAATGCCCGCCGGTGTCGGTGTAGCCGCGCGTCACCGAGAGGTCGAGCGCGCCATCGCGGTCGTAGTCGATCCACTGGACGCCGTGATCGGCCACGTCGAGCGCGGAACCGGGTGGCAGGGCATTGACGAACCCCTTGCCGCGCAGATTGCGGTAGAGCCGGTTCGCGGGTTGCTGCGCGCCCGATTTGCCGGTGTAGGCGGCAACGAAGAGGTCGAGCCAGCCGTCATTGTCGAAATCGGCCCATGCCGCCCCGACGGCACGATTGTCCTCGGCGAGGTCGACGCGCGGTGCGACATTCTCGAAGCTGCCGTCCCCCTTGTTGCGATAGAGGATGTTGACGCCGTAGCTGGCGACGAAGATGTCCAGCTCGCCGTCATTGTCAAAATCGCCCACCGCGCATCCCACGCTGCCCTCGGTACGGGGGCGGCCCGGACGGTCCATGCCCAGCGCAGGGGCGACGTCGGTGAAGCCATCCCCGTCGTTGCGCCATAGCGCATCGGTCGCACCGGCCTGGTTGGCGAGGAAGAGATCGAGATCGCCGTCGCGGTCGTAGTCGAGCCAGCAGGCGCCGACTGTCGGGCGCGGATCGTCTCCGGCCTGCTCGGCGCTCACGCGCACGAAGCGGCCCCCATCCTGGCGGAACAGCGCATTGGGGCCGCTGCGGTTCGCCGCGAAGAGATCGAGATCGTCGTCATTGTCGAAATCGACCCAGCTCGACTGGCGCGCGGATCGCCCGGCGGCGACGGGATCGGCAGCCCGCGGAAGGAAGCGCCGGCCGCGATCGTTGCGGAAGAGCAGGTTGGCCGCGCCTTCTTCGGTGGCGCCCGCATAAAGGTCGGGCCAGCCGTCGCCGTCAAAATCGCCCCAGGCAAGACCGCGCATCTCGGCGCCCGAGACCGGGAGGCCCATCGGCGCGCCGATGCTGGTGAAGGTGCCGCGATCGTTGCGGTAGAGACGAATCTCGCCGCTTTCGAGCGAGACGGCGAGGTCGAGGTCGCCATCGCGGTCGAAATCGGCCCAGCTGTTGGACAGCGAGCCAGGTAGCGCGAAATCCGCAGGTTGGACGGGCGAAAACGCAGGAGCAGGCGCCTGGGCCGCCCCGCCGCCGGCAACGCCGAGCGACAGGACGACCAGGGACAGCATCCGCATCAGTTCAAAGCTCATGGTGCGGATTCCGGAAGGGCCGGCGAAGATCAGAAATCGAACGTGAGCCGGCCATAATAATATCCGCCGTATTGGCCGAACGGTCCGGCGCCATAGGGTGCAAGCCCGATGGTGTTGGCGACGGTCGTCCGATCGGGATAGACGTCAAACAGGTTATAGGCGCCGGCCGCGACACGCAATTTCTCGGTCAAGCCATAGGAAACCTCGAGGTCGGTGATCCACTTGGCGCCGAAGCTCTGGTCGTTGACCGGCTGGCCATTCACGAGGTTATCGAGCGACTTGAACTTGTCGTAACGCGTTTCCTTGATGTTGATCGCCAGCGGGCCGGATTCGAAATTGATGCCGAGGATCAGCTTCGTCTTCGGGGTCGATGTGAACCAGCCCTGCGTGCGGCGGTCGAACAGCGTCAGGTTGAGGCCGGCGAGTTGCGGCGGATTGGCGGCGATCCTGCGGATTTCGGTCTCGTTGTAGTTGAAGCCGACGCTCGTGCGCAGGCGCCCGGCGCTGCCGACGTCGAACCCATAGGTGCCCACGACGTCAAAGCCGCGAGTCCGGGTGTCGACGGCATTGGTGAAGAAGCGCACCGACTGGTCACCGGAAAACCCGTTGGCGATCAGTATGTTGCGGATGCCCGTGCCCGAGAGAAGGCCGGTCAGCGTGATCCGGTTGTCGACATCGATCTGATAGGCATCGACGGATAGCGAAAGGCCCGCCGCCGGTGTCAGCGTCAAGCCGAGGCTGTAGTTCTTCGACTTCTCCGGCGCGAGCGGCTGAGCGCCCAGCGCCTGCGCCACTGCCGAACTCGTCTTCACGATCTTGGTGAGCACGGGGATGTATGCCCCGCTGACGAGATTGATCGAGGTCGATGTCTGCGCGAAGTCCTGCTGCGCGAGCGACGGGGCGCGAAAGCCGTTGCTGAACGCGCCGCGGAAGGCGAGCCAGTCGGTCACCTCGTAGCGCGCGCTCACCTTTCCGCTGAAAACGCTGCCCGAGCTGTCGTCGAAATTCTCGAACCGGCCCGCGCCAGTGACGAGAAAGCGCGGGCTGACGTCGAGGGCCAGATCGACATAGCCCGCCCAGATGTTGCGATTGATGTTCGCGGCATCCTCGGGCGTGACGACGATCGCTCCCTGCGCGCCGACTTGGGCCGGGCGGCCGGCGAGCGGACCCGTCGGGTAGAAATATCCCCCGGCGCGGTAGCTATCCACGTCAAGCGGCTTGGTGACATAGGATTCATAGCGATATTCCGCGCCGAGCGAGACCTGGAGCGCCATCGCGCCGCCGAGGTCGACGCGGCGGGTAAGGTCGAGATTGTTGGTCCACTGGTCGAAGGCCGAACTGAAGGTCTTGAACGCGGTGCGGCTCGATGGGCCGATCGACGCGTTGAGCGTGTTGTCGGCCCCGTTCTCGGCATAGTTGCGCCCATAGGTGCTGCTGAAGTCGATACTCCAGCCCGCCACCTCGCCGCGCAGGCCGCCGGTCAGCTGAAAATCCTGCTCCTTCAGGGTGTAGTAGGGCGTGAAGCCGTCAGGATAGATCTCGATGATGTTCTGGTTGCTGTTCGGGCGGCGGCCCGCCTGGCCCACGCGGGCGTCGCGATAGCCGAACGTGCCGTCAGAGTAGAAGGTGACGTTGCCAAGCGGCAGCACGAGCGTCTGTGCCAGCTTGACGTCCTTCACCGCCGGCAGGCCGCCCTGATAGGTGCGGCGATCCGCCGTGAGCTCGCGCGGATCGGGCGCGCCGCCGGCAAGCGGGAAGTAGAGCGTGCCGGTAACGTCGCTGTTGCGGACCGCGGCATTGGCCTTCTTGCCTTCGACCGACAGCGTGAAGGAGCCTCCATCGCCCAGCGCGAAGCCATGCGACACGCTGCCCGAAATCGTCTCGCCATCGCTGCCGCTGCCGTCACGGCCGTAGCGCTGGCCCGCTTCGAGCGTAGCCCGGCCGCCGCTGTCGTTGGTCTTGAGGATGACGTTGATGACGCCCGCGATCGCATCCGAGCCATACTGCGCCGATGCACCGTCGCGCAGCACTTCGATGCGCTCGATCGCGCTCGACGGGATGAGATCGAGATCGACCGGATTGCCACCCTGCGAGGTCGCGCCCGAGTTGAAGTCGATGATCGAGCTGTTGTGGCGCCGCTTGCCGTTGACGAGCACGAGGACATGCACGCCCGAAAGACCGCGAAGGCCGGCCGGACGAGTAAGGCTGTTGAAGGACGAGCTGCCGACCGTCGTCGACTGGAAGGACGGCACGAGCTGGGTGAGCGCATCGCGAAGCTGCATGCCGCCGCCGAGCTTCTCGAGATCTTCGCCGCCGATCACATCGATCGGGGTCGGGCTGGAAATGACGCTGCGCGCCTGCCCGCGCGTGCCGGTGACGATGATTTCGGAGTGCGATTCCGCGTCGGCGGCTTCATCGGCGACAACACCCTGGGCGAATGCGGGGGTCGATATGGCGCTGGCGAGGCAGGACGCCCCGATCAGCAGTCTTGCATATGTCTTCATGGCCTTGC
This sequence comes from Altererythrobacter sp., assembly GCA_016793865.1. GTDB lineage: Bacteria > Pseudomonadota > Alphaproteobacteria > Sphingomonadales > Sphingomonadaceae > Qipengyuania. The sequence continues at coordinate 806,713 of JAEULJ010000001.1, read as the reverse complement.
TCCTGAGCACGAAATGCGTTCCTCCCCCGGTGGACCTGCTGCTTTTTTTGTCTTTATCGTGCCTTCGTCTATCCGGCGGCCCGCAATTTGGTTTGCGGTGCCGACGTCTCCTGTGAAAGTGTGTCGAACCCTCGCCGCAAATCGGCGATCAGGTCACCCACATTCTCGAGCCCAATGTGCAATCTTAACACCGGCCCCGGATAGCTGTGCTTGTGTGTCCGCACCTTCACCTGCGGATCGACGGGAATTGCGAGGCTCTCGTAGCCGCCCCAACTGAAACCCAGGCCGAAGAGTTCGAACCGCTCGACCATCGCGGCAACCGCTTCCTCAGAAGCGGGTTGGAGCACCGCCCCGATCAATCCGCACATGCCGGTGAAATCGCGTTTCCAGATCGCATGGCCGGGATCCGAAGGCAGCGCGGGGCACATCACCGATTGCACTTCGGGCTGCGCTTCGAGCCATTCGGCAACCTCGAGCGCGGCCGCGCCATGCCGCGCGAGCCGGGTGGACAGAGTCCTCAGGCCCCGGATGGCCATATAGGCGTCGTCCGGCGAAACCGCCCAGCCGACCTCGTAGCTCGAGGCTGCGAGCAGGTCGGCGGCGGCTCCCTTCGCGGCTGCGAGGCCCATGAAGACGTCCGAGTGGCCGCAGACATATTTGGTGAGCGACTGAATGCTGACGTCGACGCCGTGGTCGAGCGGCTTGAAGAAGACGCCGGCTGCCCAGGTGTTATCGATGACGGTCGTGACGCCGGCTTCCTTCGCCATCGCGGCGATCGCGGGAACGTCCTGCATCTCGAATGAAAGCGAGCCCGGAGATTCAAGGAAGATCACGCGCGTCGCAGGCGTAATCATCGCGCGAATAGTCTCGGCGCTGTCGGCGGGGTCGAAATAGCGCGCCTGCACACCATAGCGGGCAAGCGTACCGGCGAGGAAACGGCGCGTCGGATTATAGACGGTGTCGCACGCGAGAACCTCGTCACCTGCCGAAAGCAGCGCCAGCAAGGTGCCGGTGATCGCGGTGAGGCCGGAGGGGTAGATGAAGGCCTCGTCGGCGTGTTCGAGATCGCGCAACGCATCGCGCAGGACGCGCTGGGTGGTGAGGCCGCCACGGCCATAGTTTACCCTCCCGCCGTGGTAGAGGGCCTCGCAGGTCGGGAGCAGCACTGTCGAGCCGCGCTGGATTGGGGGGGCCGGCGTCCGCTCGAGCACGTCGCACGGCGTGTCGCCGTGGATGAGCCGCGTCTGTTCGTGGACGGTACTGCAAAGGGTCATTTGTGGTCTCTTGCTTAGATGGAACCGGAGCACTGCTTCTGCCGCTGCGGCCCGACATTGCGGTTCGCAGCCACCAGGTCGCCGCGACGGACGAGCGACAGCGCCTTCGCGGCCCTGGTCACATGCTTTTCGATCGCGCTCGTCGAGACATTGTACTGCCTCGCGAGACTCTTCAGGCTCGAACCCTCGATGCGGATCGCGACGAGGATTTTCTGCGTACGCTCGGGAAGCCGGCCGAGCGCAGCCTCCACCGCGCGCACTTCGTCCTTGGCGAGCAGGATCCTGAGCGGGGACATATCATCGACCGGATGATCGGGCTCGTCGAGCGTACAATGGCAATCGGTGCGGCGCGTCGTCTGCCGGCGGTGGCGATCGATCAGCGCGGCCTGCGCGGCCCGGAACAGATAGCATTTGGGATGGGCCACCGCGGTAGCGTCGGCACGGCGGACGATGCCGAGGAGGACGTCCTGCAAGACATCGTCGAGATCGCAAGCCGGTACGCGTCGGCCAAGATATTTTCGAAGGAGCGGGAGGTGCGGCCAGAAGGCTTCCACAAGATCGGGGGCCGCCTGGTCCGAGGCCCGGGCCGTTGCGATCGGCGCCTTGTCGGCCAGCCCCGAAGTGGACTCGAACGCTTGCGAGGCGTCGAGGACTGCGAAGTTTTCATTCCCGTCGTCCGCCCCGTAGGCACTGAATGTCATCATCTGCCCCCCTATGGCGACATTTATGACATGGGTGCCGGGGTGAATTCATCACCGACTTTGAGGCATTTTCATCATATATTGGTATGATTGAACCGTGTAATCGTAGTTCTGTCGATCATATGATCGGCATGATGCCGAAATGATTCGTGTTTGATCGACATCCCTGTCACGAAGCCGCCTCGGGATTGCCATGTCCGCCCCCGCAGCGGAAAACTTCCGCGTGAAATTGCGCCCCGGGGCATGGGGTATGCGGCGCCCAGCACGTCAAGGCCGAGGGGCTTCTCTTGGCGGGCGCGCCGGAGAAGAAGGGGAATGATCGCATGGCGAGAGCCTGGATTATACTGTCGGCGCTTGTCGCCGGACTGGCGCTGGGAATGGGCTGGCCGCGACTGCGGGCGGGAAGCCTGCCGGACGCAGTGAACGTAGCGGACAGCATCGGGGGGATTTGGCTGGACGGCCTCAGGATGACGATCATCCCGCTGGTCGTCTCGCTCCTGATAACCGGGATCGCAAAAACCGTCGACAGCGCCCGCGGAGACCGCGTGGCGATGCGCTCCGTGGCCACCTTCGTCGCGCTGCTGTGGGTTTCCACGGTGATCGCGGCGGTCCTCACGCCCGTCCTGCTCGGCTTCTTCCCCATGCCCGCGGATGCCGCCCATTCGCTCGCCGCGAGCCTCTCGCGCGACATTCACATCGAAGCGCCGGCCGTCGGGATCGGGACCTTCCTGCGATCGATCGTGCCAACCAACCCGATCGCCGCGGCCGCGAACGACGCCTTGCTGCCGCTCATTCTCTTCACCGCGGCCTTCGCAGTCGCGCTCGCACGGCTTCCGGCAGCGCAGCGCGAGCCCGTGACCGCCTTCTTCGACACGATCGCGAACACAATGCTGGTCATCGTCGGCTGGGTGCTCGCGCTCGCCCCCATCGGCGTGCTGGCGCTTGCCTTCGGCGTCGGTGCGCGCGCCGGCACTTCGGCGATCGGCGCGCTCGCCCACTACATCGCTGTCGTTTCGAGCGCCGGCCTTGTCCTCTGGATTCTCTCCTATCCTGTGGCGGTCTTCGGCGGTCGCATACCGCTTCTGGCCTTCGCCAAGGCAGTGGCGCCCGCCCAGGCGGTGGCGCTGAGCACCCAATCGTCGCTCGCATCGCTGCCGCCGATGCTGAAGGCGGCGACCGATCTCGGGGTCGATCGCTCGGTTTCGCGTGTGTCCCTGCCGCTCGCTGTCGCAATCTTCCGGGTGACGAGCCCGGCAATGAACCTCGCGGTCGCCATATATGTCGCGCACTGGCTGGGCATTTCGCTCACGCCATCGGCGATCGCGGCGGGCGTGGCGGTCGCGGCGATCACCACGGTCGGATCGGTGAGCCTGCCGGGACAGGTAAGCTTCCTGACGTCGATCGCGCCGATCTGCGTGGCGATGGGCATTCCGATCGAACCTCTCGCGCTGCTCATCGCGGTCGAGATGATTCCCGATCTCGTGCGGACCGTTGGCAATGTGACGATGGATGTCGCCGCCACGACGGCGATCGCGCGGATGGGGCCGACGCATCGCGATGCCGATGTCGCCGGCAATCACGAAGCCGGCGGCGACGCGACCGCAGCGCCGCAGCCTGCTCTCGCAGCAGGCGTCACCGGCCCACTGGACAAAGGAGAACGGCCATGACCCGCGTTTCACTCGACGATGCCGATATCCGGATACTGGGCGTCCTGCAGGAAGATGCGGCGCTGTCGGTGGCTGCCGTCGCCGCCCGGGTCCATATGTCGCAGAATGCGTGCTGGCGGCGGATCAAGCGGCTGGAGGAGAGCGGCGTGATCTCGCGCCGCGTGACGATCCTCGACGCCGGCGCGCTGGGGCTCGATCTCACCGTTTTCGTAAGCCTGCGCGCATCCGAGCATAGCGAGGCCTGGCTCGAAATGCTCAACTCGGCGATCCGCGACATTCCCGAGGTCGTCGAATTCTACCGCATGACCGGCGATGTCGATTATCTGCTCAAGCTGAGGGTTGAGAACATGGCCGCTTATGACGCGGTCTATCGGCGCATCATCCGTTCGATCCGACTTACCGACGTAAGCTCGGCCTTCTCGATGGAGGAGATCAAGTTCACCACCGCGCTCCCGCTCGCGCCGCGCCCGTCCTGACCTTGCGGGACGGGCGCGGCGCCGGGAGTCAGCGTGCGTAGCGCTTGCCGAGCTCGGTGGCCCGGGAGGTCAGCGGCTGTTCCTTGCCCGCGATGAAGATCGCCGTCGGCTGGGTCAGCGGCTCCAGCGGATCGCCGTCCCATATCACGATGTCGGCCGCCTTGCCGGGAGCAATCGAGCCGAGCAGATCCGAGACCCCGAAGATCCGCGCCGGCGCGAGGGTCAGCGCCTCGATGCCCGCCGCATAGGGAAGCCCGCGCGACACCGCGAGCCCGGCGTTGTAGCGCATCTCGCGCACGCGGTGGCCGGCATCATTGCCGCCGATCGCGATCTCGACCCCGGCCGCCTTCAGGATCGAGGCGTTCTGAAGCGAGGCGCCGAGCATGTCGAAGCTCGACGGAATGTTGGAGGTCGGGTTGATGAGAACCGGAACCCTGGCCGCCGCGATCTCCCCCGCCACGCGCCAGGCCTCCTCGGCGCCGCTCAGGATGATCTTCAGCTTGTAGTCGCTGGCGAGCTTCAGGACCTGCCGGATGTCGGCGGCGCGGTGCACCACAACGATCAGCGGCATGGCACCCGAGAGCACCGGCCGGAGCGCGGCCAGATCGGCCTGTGACAGTTCGAAGGGATATTCCTCGCGCGGGGGCTGGCGCGCGAGGTCGAAGATCTGGCGCAGCTGAACGAACTCGGCGGCGCGCGAGCCGCCGACCCGCGCGGCTCCGTCCTCGCCCAGTTCGAGCATCATGCCGACACCGGGGCGGTGGAGGATATTCGCGCCCTCGCCGAGAGAGATCATCGCGGCCTTGCCGGCGAAGGGCAGCTCGCGCGCCACGTCGCTATCGTCGTAATCCGGCATCACCACGGCACGGGTCACGCCGCCGAGGCGCGCGATCGGGATCAGCGTGGAAGCGGGGTTGAGGCCGTACTGAACATCGAACGAAGCGCTGATCCCGGAATTGGTGGTCTTGCTGTCCACCGATCCATCGACCGAATTGACCTCGACAAGCCCGAGCGCGGTGTTCACCGCAATGAGGCCGGGCGTGACCGTCGCACCCCTGGCGTCGATGGTGCGGACCCCGGCGGGAACCGCGACGCCGCTGCCGGCGGCAACGATGCGGCCGTCGCGCACGACAATCGTCCCATTCTCGACCTCGCCGACGGGACCGGGCGTGACGACATGCGCGTTGGTGATCGCGAAGGTCTGTGCTGCGGCGGGGCCGGCCGCCGCCGCCGCGAGGATCAGCGACAGGGCGGCGAAGGCGGGAAATTGACGCGTCATCTCATTCCTCCCCGACCGGCTGGCCGATCTCGAAATCGCTTCGGTGGCGCGTGGCGGGATCGCTCGTGTCGAGGACGAGCGCGCCGTCGATGAACACCTTTTCCGCGATCGCGTAGACGCTGAAGGGATTTTTGCTCCACAGCACGACATCGGCCATCTTGCCGGGTTCGAGCGATCCCGTCCTGTCGGCAATTCCCATGATCCTGGCAGGATTGATGGTGATCCATTTGATCGCCTCTTCCTGCGGAATGTCGATACCGGCGCGGCGGCCGGCGGCGAGCGCCACGGCACTTTCGATGTTGAGGCGCTGGACAAGACGTTGCTCGTCCGAATGGATTGCAACACAGGCGCCGGCCTTGCTCAGGATGGCGGCATTTTCCTCGATCGCGTCATAGGCTTCCATCTTGAAGCCCCAGCGGGTCGCCCAGGTGGCGACACAGACATCCTCGGCGGCAAGCATGTCCGCGATTTTGTAGGCCTCGACCGCGTGGTGGAACGCGCGCGTCTTGTAGCCGAACTCGTGGCCGACATCGAGCATCACGGCCATTTCGTCGGCGCGGTAGCAATGGTTCTGGACGAGAATGTCGCCCTTGAGCACACCCGCGAGGGTTTCGAGCCCGAGGTCGCGCTTGGGCGCCTCGGCCGCTTCGCCGCGCGCGCGCTTCTTCTCGTAGGCATCGACCTTGCGGCCGTATTCGGCGGCATCGATCCACGCGCGGCGGAATCCCGCGACTTCGCCCATCCGCGTGGCAGGAGCGCGGCCGCGGCTGCCGTAGCGGCCCTTGGGATTCTCGCCGCACGCCATCTTGAGCGTGTAGGGCGCATCCGGGAATTTCATCTGCTGCACGGTGACGGCGGGCACGTTCTTCACGCTGACGCCGCGGCCGCCGAAAAGATTGGCCGAACCCGGCAGGATAAGCAGGCTGGTGACGCCGCCGGCGCGCGCCTTGGTGAAAACCGGATCCTGTGGCCAGACCGAATGCTCGGCCCAGACATGCGCGGTATAGGGGTCGATATTCTCGTTTCCGTCGGCGTGCCCCTGAACTCCCGGGGCCGCGAAAACGCCCAGATGCGAGTGCGCGTCGATGATACCGGGCGTTACCCATTTGCCGCGGCCGTCGATCACGCGCGCCCCCGGCTGGACCGCGATATCGGTGCCGACCGCGAGGATCTTGCCCGCCGCCATCAGCACGGTGCCATTGTCGATCCGCGCTCCCGTGCCCGTGAGGATCGAGGCGCCCACGATCGCGGTGTCGGCCGCGGGTAGAGGCTTGTAGGTGCTTGCGAAGGGCGCTGGCGCGGGTGCGGGCGACGCGCTCGGAGGAGGGGGCGGCGTCACCGCCGGGCGCGCCGAGGATGACGCGGTCGAGCAGCCGGCGAGCAGCGCCAGCGCAGTGCCGAGAAGCACGGTCCGCGCGGCACGGCGATCGCATTGGCGCGGGGATGTCTGTGGAAGCTGTCGTGTCACGCCGGGATCACCTTCTGCGGCAACGATGGAACGGGCGGCAATTCGACCGCCGCGCGGGGGGATACGCAGCGGTCGGACCGGCGAGCGCATGTCAGAAATTCTTCTTCACGCTCACATACCAATAGCGGGGGTTCGGCGAGTAGAGCGAGCCCATGTAGCCGAACGCGCTCGAATCCAGCGGCGGGCGAGTGTTGGTGATGTTCCGCACCCCGACCCTGAGCTGTGTGCCGTCGGTGAACCCGCCGTCGAAGTCATACTGCAGATAGAGGCTTCCGGTGGTGTAGGCCTTGAGCGTCAGATTCTCGCCGTTGACCGTAATGTCCTGATCGAGGACGCTGCCGGTGTAGCTGACGAAGCCGCCCGCGGTGACCTGGCCGAGCTTCCAGGTGAGGGCGGCGGAACCGCGCCACTTGGGAAGCCCGTCCAGCCGGAGGAGGCTTCCGCCTGCGGGAATGATCGTATCGATGTTGATCTGACCCGCCGCCCGCGCATCGAGCAGTGTCTGGATATCGGGTGAGGCATCGCGGAAATATTCGAGCAGATAGGCGGCATTGGCGTTGAAATCGAAACTGCCGATGCCGGTGTCGCGCAACGACAGGTTGAGCCCGAAATCGATGCCGCGCACCGTTTGCGGTTCAAGATTGCGATACCTGTCGTCGACGTATTGCACCTGGCCGACCGGCGCGATTCCGGTCCCGGCGAAAAGCGCGATGTCATCGGCCGTCGGCGCCAGCCGCACCACATTGGGGTCGGCCGAACCCTGGAGACGCAGGAGATAGTCGCTGATGAGCGCATTGCCTTCACCGTAAACGCCCACGATGCCCTGCTGCTTCACCTGCCAGTAGTCGACCGTGAAGGTCGTGCGGAGATTGCCGCTGTTGAAGATCGATGGCTGGAGGACGGTCCCGACGGTGAAGGTCGAGGAGGTTTCCGGGCTGAGGTCGGGATTGCCCGCGCGGCGGCCCGTGGTGACGAAACCCTGGGCGCAATTGCTGAAGCTCGTGATGCGGCCCGCCCGGAGGTCCGCCTCGCAGCGGATATAGTCGGTGCGCGTGTTCCCGCGGGTCACGACGGTCGCATTGGTCTGCTCGAGGTTGGGCGCACGGAAACCCTGCGCCCATGAGGCGCGGATGCGCCAGCCATCGAACAGATCCCAGGCAGCGGCGACTTTCGGCTTCGCGATGCTGCCGAAGTCGGAATAATGCTCGTAGCGTCCCGCAAGCTGGAGATTGAGGCTGCGGATGAGCGGGACGTCCATCTCCGGCGAAACGAGTGGAACCGCGAATTCGGCATAGGCCGCCATGACCGTGCGCGAGCCCCTGGTATCCGGCGTCGGGCTGACCCCGAAGAGGTCGCTCGGCTGGACGATGCCGGCGACGGTGTCGGTCCAGGTGATCGTGCCGTCGACCCGCTCGTCGCGATCGTCGAGTTGCGAATCCCGCCGCACCTCGCCGCCGATCGCCATGCCCACATCGCCGGCGGGCAGCGCGAAGAGATCGGCCTTGGACGCTTTGAAATCCCACATGGCGAGCGTCGCCTTGCCACGGCGAACCGTCTTTATGCGGATCGCGTCGAGAGCGGCCTGATTGCTGGGGCTTGTGTCGATGCCGGTGGGATTGGCAGGATTGCCGCCGTTGAACGGATTGTAGGCATCGGGAGTCGAGAGCGCGAGATTGCGCTGGAGCAGCGTGGCGCTGATCCCGTCCTGGGTGTCGCGCACCGATGCCTCCGAATAGACGAGGGCGCTTTCCCAGTGGAAGCCGAGCGCATCGCCGCGAAGGCCAAGCACCGCGCGATACTGGCGATTGGTCACGTCGACGATCGTCGGCCCCATGTCGGTGAAGCGGTAGTTGGTCATTGTCACCGGCAGGCCGGCGGCCGGGGCGTCGATCCCGGACAGCCGGTTCGGATTGGTGCTGCCGTTGGCGAAGGTCACCGGGCCGAACGGATTCCAGTAGTTCGACGACGGGATCGACATGCGGATCGAACCGATCGTGAAGACGCTGTCCTGGGTGCTGCGCGTCCTGCCGTAGTAATAGCCGGCCTCCCCGAACAGCGTCACGGCGTCGCTGAGTTCATAGTGGCCGCTGGCGAACACGTTGACCCGGTCGAGCTCGGGCGAGATCGAGATCGGATAATTCGCCTGGGCATTCCAGCGCGTGTTGCGGTCCGCGCCCGTGGTGGCGCGGGTGCCGTCGTCGATGCAGATATCGTTGGCGAGCGTGGCCGAGCAGCCCCCATTCGCCGTCGGTTGAAGCGAGAAGGCGCCGGCGGTGGAGGTGACATTGGCCCCGTTGCGCCGGACGCGGACGCCGGTGCTGAAATCGCCCCACGGCGAAAGCGGGCTCCGATCGTCGAGCGCATTGTTGCCCGCAAAGACCGTGCCCGCGAAATCGGCGAAATCGCGGTGGTCGGCGGTAGCGGTGAAATCCTGATCCCGCGAGGTCAGCGCGCTGCGCCGCGTGTAGTTGAAGAGCAGCGAGATATTGCCGCGGCTTTCGGCCAGATCCTTGCCGAGATAGCCGGAGGCGTTGAACTCGCGCAGCCGCGTGCCCTCGGCGCCGCCATATTGCAGCGACAGGCTGCCGCCGTCGATATTGTCGCGCAGCACGGTGTTGACGACGCCCGCGACGGCATCGGTGCCGTAAAGAGCAGCCGCGCCATCGCGCAGCACTTCGACGCGCTGGACTCCGTAAACGGGGATCGCATTGGTGTTGTAGGTGAGGACAGGCGCGAGCGAAGCGCTTGCCTGGCTGCCCGGATGCTGGACGACGCGGCGGCCATTGAGCAGCACGAGCGTGTTGCCAACGCCGAGGCCGCGCAGATCGATCGAGCCGATATCACCGCGCGCGAAATTGCTGCTCGTCTGGCCGTTGCTGCTGTTGAACGAGACATCGCCCATCTGCGGGATCGAGCGGAAGAGATCGTCGCCCGAGACTGCGGCGGTCGCCGCGATCTCGCTTTCGCCAACGATGGTGACAGGCAGGGCTTCGGTGATCTTCGAACCGATGATGCGGCTTCCGGTTACCACGATCTCGGACTCGGGAGATTCGCTCGCGGCGGTCTCGCTTTCGTGCGCGCTGTCCTGCGCAAAAGCGGTCCCGGCCAGGCACAGCGACGACGATGCCAGCAGCAAAGCCCTGCAAAATGACAATCTCTCAACAAGCATGCGTTTGCCCCTCGTTATCGACCCTGTGTCGCCCATCCACGCAAACGGATGGATCGTTGGCGTCCATCTTAATGTGCTGTGACGCAATGCCCGCGAAAATCCCCACCCGAGCTTGGCGAAAAAATTTCAGAGGGTTACATGGCGGAGCAATTTTATATTGGGAGAGCCATAGCAGCCCCCGGGTATCCTCTCCTGGCAAGCCGCTGATCTCGCCGGACGGGTTCGGCTGGACCGCGAGGGTGAAAATCCACGGCAGCCAGGTGCCTGCAATCTCCCTCGGCTGGACGATGGGACGATGGCGCGGAACCCCCGCCGCCATGCCGCAACCAACGCAATAGGCACCCTTGACGACACCGTTTGCGTGGGGTGGAGAGCTGCCCCGACACATGAATGGTCCTGCCGGATGGGCGGTGGGGTCGCCCGCCACGGCTGCGTCACAGCAGGGTGGGGCAATCAGCCGAGGAGAAGATCGACGTGGCCAGGTTTCGCAAGATGCTCGCAGCCGGAACAGCCATGGCGGCCGGACTCGGCTGGACTGGCCCGGCGGCTCTCGCGAATCCGGGCGACGAGATCGTCGCGATCACTGGTGCGACCATCTTCGACGCGACCGGAACGGCGCCGTTCCGTGGCACGGTCATCGTGCGCGGCGGACGGATCGAGGCCGTCGGAGCCGATGTGAGGATACCCCCCCGCGCGACGGTCGTTCGCGCAGAGGGCAAGGCGTTGCTGCCCGGCTTCATCGACGTCCATACTCACTGGTCGCCGGCAGGCTCGCCGCGCACGCTTCCCCAGATCGCCAGCGCCTATCTCGAGAGCGGCGTGACGACGGTGAATGATTTCCACCAGCAGCCCGAAGCCTTTGCGCCGCGCCGCGCCTGGCTCGCCGGCATCGATGCGCCGCACGTCAACTTCGTGGCGCGAATGAGCACGCCGGGCGGCCATGGTGCCGACTGGGGCGATACCAGCACCACCAAATGGGTCGCGACCGCAGAGAGTGCGCGGCGCGGGGTGCAGGCACTTCAGCCCTACAAGCCCGATTTCATCAAGGTGTTCGCGGATGGCTGGCGCTATGGCCAGTTGCCCGAGGAAACCTCCATGAACGTCGAGACGCTCACCGCGATCGCGGAGGAGGCGCACGAGAACGGCCAGCGCGTCCTCACCCACACCGTAACGGTCGAGCGCGGCAAGCTCGCGGCGCAGGCCGGCATCGACGTGATCGCGCACAGCATTCAGGACGGCGTGCTCGACGATGACGCGGTGGCCGCGATCAGGAAGGCCGGCACCTCCTATGCGCCCACGCTCGCGATCTATCAGCTCAGGCCCGACGAGATGGGGCCGGGGCGCAAGGACGATGAAGCGACTCGGCTGCGCATCCGCAAATATGGCTATGCCGAGGAGAATGTCCGCAAGCTGGCCGCGGCCGGGGTGCCCATCGCGCTGGGAACCGATGCGGGCATCGGAAGCGCGAAACACGGCATCTCGACCTTGCAGGAAATGGAGTTGCTGGTCGCGGCCGGGCTGACCCCCAAGGCGGCGCTGCTCGCAGGCACCTCGAACAGCGCGCTGGCACTCGGGCTGCTCGGCGATCGCGGCACGATCGAGAAGGGCAAGCGCGCGGACCTTGTCCTGATCGATGGCGCGCCGTGGGAGACGATCGGCGACGTGCGAAAGATCGACCGGGTGTTTGTCGACGGCAAGCTCGTCCACGGCGCCGGTGCCAGGCGGTCTCCCGGCAATCTTGCGACCGCGCTGCCGGCGGTCCCCGCCGCGCCGCTGATCGATGATTTCGAGCGCGCCGACGGACGCAGCACCCTCGACACCCTGCGGCTCGTCGACATGGATGGCGGCGTCGAGCGTTCGCGCGTGGTGACCAATCGCGTGACCCATCCCGGCGGCGGCGGCAACGCCCTTGCCTTCGCGGTCGAGATGTCGCCCAAGGAGAAGCCGGAGGGCGGTGTCCTCGTACCGCTCAGCCGGGGCTCGGTGACCCCGGTCGATGCGCGCGGCTTCACAGGCGTGCGCCTCGATATGCGCGGGGCGGGCCGCTACCTCGTGGTCGTCAACACGCTCGCGGGCGAATGGACCGCCTCTGTCGAGGCGAAGGAAGACTGGACGGAACTGCGCGTGCCCTTCAGCGCCCTCGTCCCGACCCGTCCGCGGCGCGAGAACGCGCCCGTTCCCGCATGGCGCGGCGACGACCTGGTGCAGGTCGGCGTGGTGGTCATGCGCGAGGCGGGCGCGAGCGCCTGGGGCGAAATCGACAACCTCGGCTTTTACTGAACTCGGCTTTTGTTGAAGCGGCGGCCCGCGCGCCGCATCGCCGGAACACCCCCATCCACGCCGGCACCCGTGGCGGTGCGGACGGCGCGGCTTGCTGCATTTCCGGCATCTGCGTGACGGGACTGCGGTCCCGCGCGAGCGGCGAAGCTGGCCCCTAAGCCCAGGCCCACTTCGGCAAGGCCCTGGCGAGGCGAACGAGTTCCGACCCCGGGGAGCGCGAATCGCCGGCTGGATGAATGGCTGGTGGGGTCCGCCCGGCACGCTGCGTCTCAGCCAATGAGGGCGGGCCTGTCAGGCCGAATCAAGCGCCCGTCCTCGCCCCGCAAGGAGTCGCTGCCCGCCATGATCGCGAAACTGCCCCGCCTGCCGCTCCCCGCGGGGTCGGCCGCCATGCCCGATCCGTCGGCGACAGGCGGCTGGACGGCGGCACAGCCGCGCGCGGCCGGTCCCGGGCACCAGCACCAGCGCCTCGAACTCGCGCTCCTGCATCCCGGCACGACACCCTCATGAGCGCCTCTCATCACCCCGAGACCGGAGGAAGCAGAGATGCCGCGCTCGCGTCCGCCTCCGCGCAGATCGCGGCGACATCGCGCGGAGCGGCGGCGGTGCGCGCCTTCTTCGATCCCGCCACCTCGACGATCAGCTATGTCGTCCACGACCCCGTGACCATGCGCGGCGCGGTGATCGACAGCGTGCTCGATTACGACGCGGCGGCGGGGCGGACCTCGACCGGCTCGGCCCAGGCCATTCTGGATCATGTGCGCGGCGAGGGCATCGCGATCGACTGGCTGCTCGAGACCCACGCGCACGCCGACCATCTTTCGGCGGCACCTTGGCTGCGCGAGACAGTCGGCGGGCAGATCGCGATCGGCGAACACATCCGCGAGGTGCAGGCGGTGTTCGGCGAGATATTCAACGCCGGGGCCGACTTCCGCCGCGACGGCTCGGACTTCGACCGGCTGTGGTCCGATGGGGACCGCTTCGCGATCGGCGCGCTGCCGGTCACGGTGCTTCATGTTCCCGGCCATACGCCGGCTTGCGTCGCCTATGTGATCGGGGGCGCGGTGTTCGTCGGCGATACCATGTTCATGCCCGATTACGGCTCGGCACGCGCCGATTTCCCGGGCGGCGACGCGGGCACGCTGTTCCGTTCGCTGCGGCGTATTCTCCAACTGCCGGGCGAGACCCCGCTGTTCATGTGCCATGATTACCTGACCGAAGAACGGCAGGACCATGCGTGGGAGACGACGGTGGCCGCGCAGCGCACCGCCAATATCCACGCCCGCGACGGCATTTCGGAAGAGGAGTTCGTCACCCGTCGCCGCGCCCGCGACGCCGGGCTCGCGATGCCCCGGCTGCTCCTGCCGTCGGTGCAGGTGAACATGCGTGCCGGCCGCCTCCCGCCAGCCGAGCCGAACGGCACCGTCTATCTCAAAATCCCCGTCGACCGGCTGTGAAGGCCGCCCTCCCCGACTTGCGAACGGAGACACCATGACCCCCAAGACCCTGACGCCGGCGCTTCGCGTGTCACCGCAGATCGCCGCATCCGACATGGCCGCTATCGCGGCATCGGGCGTCCGCTCGATCATCTGCAACCGGCCCGACGGCGAGGAGGCGGGTCAACCGACCGCCGCCTCGATCGCGGCGGCGGCCGAGGCGCATGGCCTGCGCTTCGCCCATATCCCCGTGGCTGCGGGATATGGGCAAGGCGATGTTGCGGCGATGGCGCGCGCGCTCGCCGAGCTTCCTGCGCCCGTGCTAGCCTACTGCCGTTCGGGTGCCCGCTCGGAACAGCTCGCCACCATGGCGGCGGCCGTGGGCAAGGGCGGCGATGCCTCGACCTGGGATATCCTCGTCATCGGCGGCGGCAGCGCGGGAATAGCGACCGCGGCCAGCATCCTCCGGCGGCGGCCCGGCATCCGCCTCGCGATCGTCGAGCCGAGCGGGGATCACTACTACCAGCCGGGCTGGACGATGGTCGGCGGCGGCATCTTCGCGCCCGAGGACACGCGGCGCGAGGAGGCGGCGCTGATCCCCGCCGGGGTCGAATGGATATGCGCCGCGGCGGCTTCCTTCGACCCCGGGAACGATCGCGTCGTTCTCGCCGATGGACGCACGCTTTCATACCGCGTGCTGGTAGTCTGCCCGGGCCTGAAACTCGACTGGGACGCGATTCCCGGCCTTCCTGCGGCACTCGGCCAGTGCGGCGTGACTTCGAACTACCGCTATGATCTCGCGCCCTACACCGACCGCCTGACCCGCGAATTCCGGGGCGGGCGCGCCCTGTTCACCCAGCCGCCGATGCCGATCAAATGCGCCGGCGCACCGCAAAAGGCGATGTATCTCGCCTGCCATCGCTGGGAGCGCGACGGGGTGCTCGACCGGGCCCAGGTCCAGTTCCATGCGGCAACCCCCGCGTTGTTCGGGGTCGCCGCCTATGTTCCCGCGCTCGAGGCCTATATCGCGCGCTACGGCATCGATCTCCAACTCCAGTCGCGCCTCGTGTCGATCGATGGCGCGGCGAAGGTCGCGGTCTTCGAGCAGACGCGCGGCGAGGAGGTGCGCCGGGTCGAAGAGCGGTACGACATGATCCATGTCGTCCCGCCGCAGGTCGCCCCCGACTTCATCGCCGCGAGCCCGCTCGCCGCACCGTCCGGCTTCCTCGCGGTCGATGAGGCAACCCTGTGCCATCCCGGCTACGCCAATGTATTCGCGCTCGGCGACGTGGCGGCGACCACCAATGCCAAGACGGCGGCGGCGGCGCGCAAGCAGGCGCCCGTGGTGGCGGTCAACGCGCTCGCCGCGCTCGATGGTGCGGCGCCCGTCGCGGCCTATGACGGATATGGCAGCTGCCCGCTGACCGTCGAAGCCGGAAGGATCGTGCTCGCCGAATTCGGCTATGGCGGCAAGCTACTGCCCTCCTTCCCCAAATGGCTGATCGAAGGGACGCGTCCGTCGCGGCTGTCATGGCTGCTCAAGGCGAAGGTCCTGCCGCCCGTCTACTGGCACGGGATGCTGCGCGGCCGCGAATGGCTCGCCGCGCCGCGGCCCATCGGCCAGACCATGTGACGCTCGACGCCGTCCAGTATCTCCTCGGCGCGCTGTCGGGCGGGCTCGTGGGCTTCACGCTCGGGCTCGTGGGGGGTGGCGGATCGATCCTCGCGGTCCCGCTGATGGTCTATCTCGTCGGCGTGCCGAACCCGCATGTGGCGATCGGGACAAGCGCGCTCGCCGTCGCGGTCAACGCCGCATCGGGGCTCGCGCAGCATGCCCGCGCGGGCACGGTCAAATGGCGCTGCGGGTTCCTCTACGCGGGCAGCGGAATCGCGGGCGCGCTGGCGGGGTCGACGCTCGGCAAGGCGGTCGATGGCCAGAAGCTTCTCTTCCTCTTTGCGCTGCTGATGCTCGTGGTCGGCGCGCTGATGCTCCGCGGGCGCAAGGATCCGGGGATCGAGGGCGCCGCCTGCAACCGCCACAATGCGCCCAGGGTGCTGGGCTACGGGCTCGCGACCGGAGGGGTATCGGGCTTCTTCGGCATCGGCGGCGGCTTCCTGATCGTGCCCGGACTGATCGCCTCGACGAGAATGCCGATTCTCAACGCCGTGGGCACCAGCCTCGTCGCGGTGACCGCCTTCGGGCTCACCACCGCGCTCAGCTATGCGATCTCCGGCCTCGTCGACTGGACGCTCGCGGCGATCTTCATCGCGGGCGGAATCTTCGGCGGCCTTGCCGGCACGCGAGCGGCGCGGCGCCTGTCGTCGCGCGGAGGGCTGGCCTCGGTTTTCGCCGGCCTGATTTTCCTCGTCGCCGCCTATATGCTGGTGCAAAGCGCGGGGGCCATCTGGGCCGGGGCGTCCGGCTAGGAGCGGGGGAGCGCATCGATGAACCCAGAATCCAACCGGCAGGCGCCGCCCACGGGCATAGCGCGCTGGAAGCTGGTCGGCCCCGGGATCGTTGTCGCGGCAACCGGCGTCGGCGCGGGCGACCTGGTCGCCACCCTCGTCGCGGGCGCGCGCTTCGGCTACGCGCTGCTGTGGGCGGCGGTGATCGGCTGCATCGTCAAGATCGCGCTCGCCGAGGCGACGGGCCGCTATCACCTCGCCACCGGATCGACGATCCTGGAGGGCTGGCGTTCGCTGGGTCGCTGGACCGGGTGGTATTTCGGATTCTACATCATCCTGTGGGGCTTCGTGTACGGCGGAACCGCGATGAGCGCGACCGCGCTGCCACTGGCGGCACTGTTTCCCGATGTCCTGCCGTTCTGGGCCTGGGGGGCGCTCTCGGGGGTGCTGGGCGCGGCCTTCGTGCTGCTCAACCGCTATGCCATCTTCGAGGTGGCGATGAAGTTCTTCATCGGAGTGATGTTCGTCGTCGTGGTCGGGCTGGCGATCCTGGTCGCGCCCAATCTGGGCCATGCGCTGGGCGGCCTGGTGCCACAGCTTCCCGAAGGCTCGGCCATCTACACGCTGGGGCTGATCGGCGGCGTGGGCGGCACGATCACGCTCGCCGCCTATGGCTATTGGGTCAATGCGAAGGGTTGGAACAGTCCGGGCTGGATGGGCATGATGCGCTTCGACAACCGCGTGGCCTATGTCGTGACCGGCATATTCGTCGTTGCGATGCTGATCGTCGGCGCGGAACTGCTGCACGCGGCGCAGATCAGCCTGGCGGGCGGCGATCGCGGCCTGCTCGATCTGGAGGCGGTGCTGGCCAGGCGCTTCGGGCCGACCGTGGCGACGATCTTCCTGATCGGCTTCGTCGCCACCACCTTCTCGTCGATCCTCGGCGTCTGGCAGGGCGTCTCGCTGCTGTTCGCCGACTTCGTGCGGAACCTGCGCGGCACCCATGCCGCGGGGGATCGCAGCGATCTCGAAACCAGCCCGGCCTTCCGCTTCTATGTGCTCTGGCTGACCTTCCCGCCGATGGTTCTCCTGACGCTGGGCCAGCCCTTCGCGCTCATCATCGCCTATGGCGCTTTCGGCGCATTCTTCATGCCCTTCCTCGCGCTCACGCTGATGTGGCTGCTCAACCGACCCGGCGTGCCGCCCGAATGGCGCTCTGGCTGGCTCTCGAACCTCTTGCTGGCGCTTTCATCGATCCTCTTCATCATTCTGTGCGTTCACCAGATTCTGGCCTTCCTCTAGGTCCCGCGAAGCCAAACGCCCCCATCGACGGGATAACCGCCGCCGAGAAACTGTTATGTTTCAATGTTTTATACCATAAACGAAATGGCGCACCCGACAGGATTCGAACCTGTGACCTCTGCCTTCGGAGGGCAGCGCTCTATCCAGCTGAGCTACGGGTGCGCGGGGCCGCGCGGGCGAGGCGGGCGCTTAGCAAAGCGGCGAGCGGGTGGCCAGAGCCTATCGCCAGCTCCGCCGCGCGCCGCACCCGCATTAGCGAATCGGCAAGGACGCGCGCCTATCGCACTGGGATGGTTGCCTCCCTTCGCCAGCGCCCGAACCGGAATACCCCGATCAACGGCGCCGCTTCCGCCGCGCAAGCGCAGCCGGGCGGCGATGCGACGATCCGGGGCGGCGGGCTCGCGGCGGGCTTCGCCCTGCTGCTGGAAGCGGGCGACGCCATCGCTGGGCTTGCGAACCTTCCCCCGGCCCGCCCGCCGTGCTCCCCGCGCGAGTTCGCGATGCGCGCGGCCGGGGGCGGCCCGGCGCGGCTGGTGGTGGCCGAGCAGGGTATCGACGATTGCGCGGCGGCGCTTCAGGCAGGGTTGCGCGCGATCCTGGCGGCGCGAGCGCAGGGCCGCGACACCAGCGCCGCGGCGCTGACCCTGTGGCGCGAGTTCGACCGCGCCCGCGCATCGCTGATGGCGATCGTCTCGCGGCCCGAACCCACGGAATAGGCGCGGCGGCCGACCCTGGCCCGCTTGACCTGGTTCACATTTTGTTCCAGCAAGCCGAGATGGGTGATTCTCCGCCTTTCCTCCTCGAATCCGACAGGGCGCGCGATACGGGCGCGGCCGGTTTCGCGCCGCCAGACGGGCCCGTGGCGGACGCCGAACACGGCCCCGACCGGGCCACCGCGCGCGCGGTGGCACGCGGGATCACGCGGCTGTTCGCACAGAACGACATCTGGTGCCTGCCGGAAATGCCGCTTCGCAATGGGCGGCGGGCGGATCTGATGGGGATCGACGCCAAGGGCCAGGTGGTGATCGTGGAGATCAAGGTCGCGCGCGGCGACTTGCTGGGCGACGGCAAATGGCCCGACTACCTCGACTTCTGCGACCGCTTCTACTGGGGCGTGCCGCCCGGTCTGGACCGGACCCCGCTGGAAGGGGAACATTACCGGCCCGATTGTTGCGGCATCATCGTTGCCGATGGCTATGGCGCGGAAATCCTGCGCCCCGCCCCGCTTCACCCGCTGCCCTCCGCCCGGCGCAGATGCGAGACCGAGCGCCTCGCCCGCGCGGCGCTGCGGCGGCTGGCGGTAAACGGCGATCCGCACTGCGCGCAATGGGGCGGTGCGTGGGGGGCGCCGGGCTGAACCGGCAGGCGTTGCGCCGGCGGGACTTGAACCGGGGGGGCGCGCTGCGGCATAAGGCCGTGCGGCCATGCTCAGCGCCATCCTCCTTTCCGCCCTGGCGATGACGGCGATCGTCGCAGCGCGCTATGCCGCGGCAAGCGGGTTCTTCGCCTGGCTCACCGAGCGGCGGCTGCCCGGCCGCCATGCCGCGCTGAGCGGGCAGATCCGGCGCGAGATCGGCTGGTCGCTCGCCTCCGCCGCGATCTACGGCATTCCCGCCGGGGTGATCGCCTGGGGCTGGCAGGCGCGCGGCTGGACCCGCATCTACACCCAGTGGAGCGATTGGCCGCTGTGGTACGCCCCGCTCTCGGTGCTGCTCTATCTGCTCGCGCATGACGCCTGGTTCTACTGGACGCACCGGTGGATGCACCGCCCGCGCCTGTTCCGCGCGGTCCATGCCGTCCATCACGCCAGCCGTCCGCCCACGGCATGGGCGGCGATGAGCTTCCACCCCTGGGAGGCGCTGAGCGGCGCGGTGGTCATCCCCTTGCTGGTGCTCGCGGTCCCCATCCACGCCGCCATGCTGGGCCTGGTGCTGGCGATCATGACGGTGATGGGGGTGATCAATCACATGGGCTGGGAAATCTTCCCGGCACGACTGGTCCATTCCCGATTGGGCGGATGGGTGATAACCGCCAGCCACCATCATCGCCATCACGAAGAGTATCGATGCAACTACGGCCTCTATTTCCGTTTCTGGGACAGGTTATGCGGCACCGATCGCGGGCTCTCGCGCTCGCTCTAGGCGCGGCGGGCGCGGGCGTTGCGGGCGCGGCGAGCCCGCCGGCCGCGGCGGAACTCACCGTGGAGGTGACCAACCTGCGCAATGCCAAGGGGCTGGTGCGCGCCTGCCTGACCAGCGAGGCGGAGGGGTTTCCCGACTGCAGCGATCCGGCCCGGTCCTATCAGATCGCGGTGCCGGCGATGGGGCGGGTCACGCTGACATTCCTCGGGGTCCGGCCCGGGCGCTATGCGGTGGCGCTGCTGCATGACGAGAACGGCAACGGCAAGGCCGACCGCGCAGCGATGATGATCCCGCGCGAAGGCTTCGGCTTCTCGCGCGATGCCAAGGTGCGCTTCGGCCCGCCGCGGTTCGCCGCTGCCGCCTTCGATATCGCCTCCGGCTCGGCGGAGCGCATCTCCATCCGCATGCGCTACATGCTCTGACCCCGCGCCACGGGGCACGGGACTATCATTTACGGGATGTTTACCACGCCTCTGCCATAGGCCGGGACCAGGTTGGATCACGGGGCAGTTGCGGCATGGACAGGCACGGCGACACATTCGGCGCGCATGATGCGCCCGGCGGTCGCGACCCGCATTACCTCGGCGACGCCGGCGATGGCTGGCCCAGCGACGATTTCGACGCACCGCTCGCGCCCCCGTCCCCCGTGGGGCAGGACGAACGCCGCATGCAGGTGCGCGCCTACAACCACTGGGCATCGCTGCTCGGTTCAGGCGATTTTCCCGACATCGCCAACCTCCAGCCCGAGACGCTGGAGGATTTCGGCCCCTATGGCGTGCTGCTGGATTTCGGCGGCAAGCGCGGGGTGGACGATCCCGCCATCCGCTTCCTGGGGGCCAAGCTGGCCGAGGAATGCGGCGGCGAGGCGCGCTTCAAGCGCCTGTCCGAAGTGCCCGGCCTCTCGCTGCTGAGCCGCATCACCGACCACTATCTCCAGATCCTCGCCAACCGCGCTCCGATCGGTTTCGAGGCGGAGTTCACCAACGGCCGCGGCGCGGCGGTGCTCTATCGCGGCATCCTGCTGCCCTGGTCCAGCGATGGCGAGACGATCGACTACATCTTCGGGGTCATCAACTGGAAGGAACTGGCGGACGCGGCGACTGCCGACGCTCTGCTGGACGAAATCGACGCGACCGCGACCACGCCGCAGGCCGCCCATCACGAAGGACAGGACATGGACCGGATGCTCGACCTGACGGCATTCTCAGCGCCCCGGAACAACGAGGTGGAGGACGGCGCCTCCCTGCCGCGCCCGGCGTTCGGGGTGGAGAACGAGGCCGAAGACGCGCCGCTCGAACTGGTGGACGCGCTGTCCGAGAACGAGGAAACCGAGGAGGAGGCGGAGGATTCCGCCGATGCCAGCGAGTGGGGCGCGGGCTTTTCCGGGTTCGGCGAGGACGACAAGGTCTATGCCGTCGATTATGGCGCGCAGGGCCTGGAGGACGGCGAGGAGAGCGAGGACGTCGAGGGCGTGGTCGATCCCCTTGGCGACGAAAGCGCCAGCCTGGGGCTCGCGGCGCTCGTCGCGCGCGGTGCGCGGGTCAAGCAAAGCGTGGCGCTACCCGGGATGGACGGCGATGACGCTGTGCCCCTGGCACCGGCCGGCTTCGCGATGCCCGAAGCCTACGAACCCGCCGATCCGCCCCCGCCCCCGCCCTTCACTCGCGCACCCGTGGTCGCGCCCGAGCCGGAGCTTGAGACGGAGCTTGATCTGGAGGCGCTCGTCGATACCGACGAGGAAGCCGACGGCCTTTACGACTGCCTGGCAGCCGCGCGCGAGCTGGCGCAGACCGCGCGCTCGAGCGAGGACCGGGGGCGCAAGGCGCTCTACCAGGCGGTCGCGCGCGCCTATGACTTCAGCCTGGAAGCCGCCGCCAACCCCGCGGATTTCGACGAGCTGCTGGCCGAGAACGGCCTGACGGTGCAGGATCGCGCGCCGATGACGCCGATCGTCAAGCTCGTGTTCGGCGCCGATTACGACAAGACCCGGCTTACCGAATACGCCACCGTGCTGGGCCACGCCCACCGCACCGGCGTGGCGCGGGGCACGCTGGAAAACGTGCTGGCGCGGGCCGAAGGCGGGCTCAAGGGCATCGTCCAGGCCGAGCGCCGTGCCCGGCGCGAGGCGGAGGGCAGGCCCGATTCCGCCCCTCGCGAGGAAGTCCGCGCGGGACTGGCCAAGCGGCTGCGCAAGCTCGATCCGGTGGCGCTCGACGCCCTGCCCGCCGAAGGCGCGGAGTTCGCGCTGGTGATGGTCCGCCGCCTGCCCACGGGCGAGCTGGCGGTGCTGGGCGAGGTTCCCGGCGATATTGCCCTGGTCGAGAAGGCGGCGCGCAAGCTGCTCGCCTGACCCGCGGCCCGTTCCGGCGCCGCGTCGCGGCCGCACGCGCGGTTTCAGTTACCGTTCAGCGCAAACCCGGCTAGGGCCGGAGCGATGCTCCGTTCCCTTCGAGCACCCTGGCGCCACGTCGCTGTCGCGCTCGCGCTGTCCACCGCCTCGCCGGCGGCGGCGCAGTCGATGCTGCGCGACACGGAGACCGAGGCGTTCTTCCAGGATCTCGCCGCGCCGCTCGTCGCCGCCGCCGATCTGCCGGAACGCAATGTCGATATCGCCCTGCTCAACGCCCCGTCGATCAACGCCTTCGTGGCCGGCGGCCAGGCGGTCTATGTCCACAGCGGGCTGATCGAGAAGGCGGACACCGCCGCCGAGGTGCAGGGGGTGCTGGCGCATGAGCTGGGCCATGTCACCGGCGGGCATATCGTCCGCATGGGCGAAGGCGCGCGCGTGGCCACCAATATCTCGCTGCTCTCGCTGCTAGCCGGGGTCGGCGCGATGCTGGCGGGATCGCCCGATGCCGGCATGGCCGCGCTGATGATGGGTCAGCGCGCGGCGATGGGCAAGTTCCTCGCCTACAGCCGGGGCGAGGAGGGCAGCGCCGATGCCGCCGGTGCCAGCTTCCTGGCCAAGGCGGGCATCTCCGGGCGGGGTTCGCTCGCCTTCTTCGAGAAGCTGGCGGGACAGGAGATGCGCTATGGCGTGAGCCGCGACGCCGAGATCGAATATGTCCGCAGCCACCCGCTCACCAGCGACCGCATCGCCTCGCTGCGCGACGTGTACGAGCACGATCCGGCCTGGCGCCGGCCCGACGATGCCGCGATGCAGGCCCGGTTCGAACGCATCAAGGCCAAGCTGATCGGCTATCTGAACGAGCCAGCGCAGACGCTGCGCCGCTACCCGACGACCGACAACAGCGTGCCGGCCCGCTATGCGCGTGCCTACGCCTATCACAAGCAGGCGATGGTCGGCAAAGCGCTGGAGGAGACCGAGGCGCTCATCGCAAGCGCGCCCGATGACCCCTATTTCCTCGAGCTGGAGGGGCAGATCCTGCTCGAATCCGGGCGCCCGGGAGAGGCGCTGGGCGTGCTGCGGCAGGCGACCGCGCTGACCAATGCCCAGCCGCTGATCGCCACGCTCTACGGCCACGCGCTGATCGCCACCGAGGACCCGGCCAATTACGCCGAGGCGGAGCGGGTGCTGCGCGCGGCGGTGGCGCGCGATCGCTACAACCCCTTCGCCTGGCGCCAGCTCGGCACCGTCTATGCCGCGCGCGGCGACATGGCGCGCGCCAGCCTCGCCAGCGCCGAGCAGCAGGTGATGGGCGGCGACTATCTGCGCGCCGTGGCGAGCGCCCGCGCGGCGCAGGGCGGGCTGGCACCGGAAACGCCCGACTGGCTGCGCGCGCAGGACATCGAAATGCAGGCCCGGGCGCTCTACGAGCGCGAAACGGGCAAGGGCGGGCGCCGCCGCGCCGGTTAGGATCGGGAATGCAACGGTTTTTCTTCACCGCGCTGATCGCGCTGGTCTTCGGCTTCGTGGGCGCGGGGCTGTGGTCGCTGTCGGGCCTGGGCGAGCCGCGGATGCGGGCGTGGCTGGTCGCCAATCCCGACGTCCTGCCCGAAATGGCCAGCGCGCTGGAACGGCGCGAGGGCCAAGCCCGCCTGGCCGAGGTGGGCGAGGAGGTCGCCCGCCCCTTCCCCGGCGCGGTGCTGGGCAATCCCGCGGGCAAGCGCACGCTGGTCAAGTTCACCGATTATGGCTGCTCCTTCTGCCGCAGCAGCGAGGCCGATGTGCAACGGCTGGTGGCCAGCGATCCCGAGCTCAGGATCGTGGTCCGCGAATGGCCGATCTTCAAGGGCAGCGAGGAGGCCGCGCGAATGGCGCTCGCCGCCGCCGAACAGGGCCGCTACGCCGCCTTCTACACCGCCATGTTCGCGGGCGATCCGCCCAGTCCGGCCAGCGTGGCGCGGGCGGCGGCCAAGGCGGGGCTCGACATGGAACGGGCGCGGCGGGTGGCCGCTTCCAACGCCGTGGCGGCCGAGCTCGCCAGCACCATGCAGCTCGCCCGCACGCTGCGCTTTACCGGCACGCCGAGCTGGGTGGCCGGGGGCCAGGTGCTCGAGGGCGCGGTCGGTTATGAACGGCTCAAGGCGGCGCTGGACGGCACGGAGGCCGGGTGAAGCGCGCCGTCGGCGCGACGGTCGCGGTTCTGGCGGCCACGCTTCTGGCCGCCGCGCCCGGCCCGTTGGTGGCCGCGCCGCAGGATCAATCGCTGGCCCGGCTTCAGGAGCGCGACCGCAGATTGTTCGCGGCCGGATGGCGGCTGGTCACCGGCAACGCCCCCTACTGCACCGGGGCGGCACCGGCGCTGGGGCTGGCGGTGCTCGATGCGGGCGGCTTCGGCGATCCGGAGGCGGTGCGCCGCCAGCTCGGCCTCACCGGCGATCTCGCGGTGGGAGCGGTGGCGCCCGGATCGCCCGCCGAGCACGCCGGAATCGCGCCGGGCGACACGCTGCTGGCCTTGAACGGGGACGATCTCGATCGGCGATTCGCGCGCGCGCGGCCGGCGTGGCGGCGGCTGGTGGAAGTCACCGCGGCGCTCGATGCGGCGGCGGCGGCCGGGCCCGTCACGCTGACCATCGCCCGCGCGGGCGCCGCGCCGCGCAGCGTCACCGCAGTTGGGGTGCCCGCCTGCCCGAGCCGGTTCGAGGTGCTGGACAGGGGCGGCGGCGCGATGGCGGAAGGCAGCCGGGTGATACTGGGCCGCGATTTTCCCGGCTTCGCCTATCCCGAGCCGGAGTTCGCCGCCGCGGTCGCGCATGAGCTGGCGCATAATCTCCTGGGCCATCGCGCGCTTCTCGACGCGCAGGGCCGTTCGCTCGGCCGGGTGCGGCTGACCGAGCGGGAGGCCGATCGCCTCGGCGCATGGCTGCTGGCCAACGCCGGCATCGAGCCCGAGGCAATGACCCGCTTCATGGAGCGCTGGGGCCCGCGCCACGGGGGCGGATTATTCCGCAAACGCACCCACGAGGGCTGGGACGAGCGCGCCGCCGCGATCCGCGCGGAGGTTGCGCTGGTCCGCGCCGCGATGGCTCGCGACGGGAAGGCCGACTGGGCGCGGCATTTCGTTCGGGAGCTTCCGGCCGGGTAGTCGGCACGGTCGCGCGGCGGCTTACGCTTCCGCCAGCGCCCTGGAATAGAGCGAGGCGATCGGCCGCGCCATCACCCGGCGCACCATCGGCTCGAAGAACGAGAGCGGTTCGCTGTCATAATCGGGGTCGAAGGCGGCCTGATCGTATTTCTCGCAGAATTCGCGGCACGCCTCGAAATGCGGATGGCCGCGAAAAGCCTCGCGCACGTCTCGATCCATGCCGAGGAAGTGGAAATAGTAATAGCCCTGGAAGGCGCCGTGGTTCTGGCAGATCCAGTGCAGCTCCTCCGAAACGAAGGGCTTCAGGATCGCCGCCGCGACATCGGGGTGGTTGTAGCTGCCCAGCGTGTCGCCGATGTCGTGCAGCAGGGCCATCACCACATAGGGCTCGTCCCGCCCGTCGCGGTGGGCGCGGGTCGCGGTCTGGAGCGAATGCTCCAGCCGGCACACCGGAAACCCGCCGAAATCGCCATCGAGCAGGCGCAGGTGGTCCAGCACCCGGTCGGGCAGGCCACCGGCGAAGGCCATGTACTCGCCCGCGATGATGCCCCAGTCGGCCTGGGTGCCTTCCTTCATCTCGCGGAACTTCGCGCGCTCCGCCACATCATGCGCCATTTCGGCGGCGAGATCGCCGCCCGCGCCTTGCGCCGCATCCCGGCCCGGAGCATCCATCGCATCTCTCCCTCGGCCCGCCCGATTGCCATCGGTGTAGCCGCTGGCAATCGACCCCGCAATTGCGCTAGGACCACGTCCCGACCATGGCCATGCTGCCGATCGAACCCCGGCCGTTCTTCGCCAACAAGGACCGCGCCTTCTGGAACCTGCAGCTGGCCGGCTGGGGTGGCGCATTCCTGCTGCGCGCGATCACCGCCTTCGCCAACGGGCAGGGCTGGGATTTCATGGTCGTCCTGCTGATCCAGGTGATCACCGGGTTTTCGATCAGCCTGATCCTGTCGGTGGTCTATCGCCAGATCATCACCCGGCGACCGCTGGTGACATGGGGCGTGACCGCGCTGGCGCTGGTGGTGGCGGCCGCGGCGCATGCCTTCATCGACGGCTGGGTGCTGGACCTCGCCCGCCCGGCCAGCGAGAGCGATTTCGTCCGCCTGTTCCTGGGCATATATTTCTACGACCTGACGGTGCTGGGCGCGTGGTCGGCGCTGTACTACGCGATCAACTATTTCCTCCAGGTGGAGGAACAGGCCGACCGGCTGGAACGGCTGGAAGCCCAGGCGACCAGCGCCCAGCTCGCCATGCTGCGCTATCAGCTCAATCCGCATTTCCTGTTCAACACGCTCAATTCGATCAGCACACTGGTGCTGCTGAAGCAGACCCGGCAGGCCAATGCGATGCTGACCAAGCTGTCCAGCTTCCTGCGCCACACCCTGGTGAGCGAGCCCGGCGGCACCGTGACCGTGGCGCAGGAGGTGGAGACGCTGGAGCTCTATCTCGGCATCGAGCTGATGCGCTTCGAGGAGCGGCTGCGGACCGAATTCCGTGTCGACCCGCCGGCGGACAAGGCGCAGATCCCCTCCATGCTCCTCCAGCCGCTGGTCGAGAACGCGATCAAATACGGCGTCACCCCGCAGGAAGAGGGCGCGACCATCACCCTGGTGGCGCAGGTGGTCGGCCCGCGCCTGAGGGTCACCGTGTCCGACACCGGGCCGGGCATCCGCACGGGCGGGCTGGGCGGCGGCGCGGCCGGCGGGCCGAATGTCGTGCCGGGCTCGCAAACCGCCGCCCTCGCCGAAAGCCACGCCTCCACCGGCGTGGGCCTGGCCAATATCCGCGACCGCCTGACGCAGGCCTATGGCGAGGAACACCGTTTCGAGATACGCTCGCCCGAAAGCGGCGGCTTTTCGGTCCTGATCGAGCTACCTTTCGAGACCGAGCCGGCCCCGCTGCCCGAACCCGCCGCCGAACCGGCACCACCGCAAATTTCATCGCAACCCGCAACCGCCTCGCCCGTTATCGGTGCGGGGCAGCCGCTCAGCGCAGGATAACGAATGACGATACGCACCATCCTCGTCGACGACGAGAAGCTGGCCATCGAGGGCCTGAGGATACGGCTCGAGGCGATCGAGGACGTCGAGATCATCGAAACGTGCCAGAACGGGCGCGAGGCGATCCGCGCGATCAAGACGCTGAAACCCGATCTCGTCTTCCTCGACATCCAGATGCCCGGCTTCGACGGATTTTCCGTGGTGCGCGGGGTGATGGACGTCGAGCCGCCGCTGTTCGTCTTCGTCACCGCCTTCGCCGAATATGCGATCCGCGCCTTCGAGGCCAACGCCGTCAACTATCTGATGAAGCCGGTGGACGAGGACAAGCTGGCCGACACCATCGAGCGGGTGCGCGGACGCCTGGCCGAAAAGAAGGGCAGCGAGGACGCGGAAAAGCTCAAGAACGTGCTCTCCGAAGTCGCGCCCGAGGCGGCCGAGGAGTTCGACGCCGGCGACGACATGGAAAGCGCCAACCGGTTCGAGAAGCTCATCAACATCAAGGATCGCGGCCAGATCTTCCGCGTGGAAGTGGGCACCATCGAGCATATCGAGGCCGCCGGGGACTACATGATAATCTCCACCGGCGACAATTCGCTGGTGCTGCGCGAGACGATGAAGGATCTCGAACGCCGGCTCGACCCGCGCAAGTTCCAGCGCGTCCATCGTTCCACCATCGTCAACCTCGACCAGGTGCGCCAGGTCAAGCCGCACACCAATGGCGAATGCTTCCTGGTGCTGGAGAGCGGGCAGGAGGTGAAGGTAAGCCGGAGCTACCGCGAGGTGGTGGCGCGCTTCGTGCATTGATCTTTGTTGCGAGCGCGACGCTGCGCGCTCGTCATCGACGCTGTTCCTCCGCTTCGCTCCGGGCGCCTGCGGGCGGGCGGTCGCCCTTGCCGGACCTCCACCGGCCCGGTTAGGAACGCCTCATGCGCTTTGACCTGCCCGGCTTCGATCTCGACTGCTTCGTCCGCGAGACCTTGGCCGAAGACCTCGGCGAAGGGGTGCCGGGCGGCGGGCGCGACGTCACGAGCGAGAGCGTGATCCCTGCGGACGCGCGCTTCTCGGGCGTGATGGACACGCGCGATGCAATCGTGGTGGCCGGGCTGCCGGTGGCGGCGGCGTTCTTCCGCGCGCTCGATCCGGAGATGACGATCGAACCGCTAGTCGAGGAGGGCGCCGAGGTGCCTGCCGGGACCGACATCATGCGGCTCGAAGGCAACGCCCGCGCCATGCTCACCGCCGAGCGCAGCGCATTGAACACCGTCCAGCATTTGTCAGGCGTGGCCACCCTTACCCGCGAATACGTCCGCGCGATGGAGAACCCGGATTGCACGCTGCTCGACACGCGCAAGACCATCCCCGGCCTGCGCCAGCTCGAGAAATACGCCACCCGCATGGGCGGCGCGGCGAACCACCGCATGGGGCTGTGGGATGCGGCGATGATCAAGGACAACCACGTCCTCGTCGCCGGCAGCGTGGGCGAGGCGGTCCGCCGCGCGGTCGCTGCGGGTGTGCGCGAGATCATCTGCGAGGTCGACCGCCTCGACCAGATCGAACCCGCCCTGGCCGCCGGCGCGACCCGCCTCCTCCTCGACAACATGGAGCCGGAAGAGTTGCGCGAGGCGGTGAAGATCGTCGCCCGCCGCGTCCCCACCGAAGCCAGCGGCGGCATCAACCTCCAGACTATCAGGGCCAAGGCCGCGACCGGGGTCGATTACGTCTCGGTCGGCCGCCTTACCCAGAGTGCCCCGGCGGCGGACATCGGACTGGATTTCACGCCGTTGCGGTAATGGCCGATGCTGAAGTGATTGCTGCCATTAGAGTTCAGATAGAATTTTCCCACCCAGACCCTTCCCCACAGAAGAACGCATTGCGTGTGGGACCGCGCTCATCAAACTTAATCACGAACGGTTCGGGCATGTTTTGCACCCAAACTGTGAGCCGGTCTGCACCGACGATCAAGCGCGCATCGCGAGGACCTAAAGTGCATTGATATGTACCGGCGAAACTCGTGCCGTTCTTGACGATGGCTATCCGTTGCTGGCCGTGACGTGTTGCGGGGTTCACGAACTCCAGATAGTAAATGCGGTAAGTAGCGGCTCTCACTCTCACCGTTCCGAGCTGTTTGATGGCAATGTGCGGAAGCCGGTTTTCCGGATCATGGGCGGCGAAAACGGTTCTTGCATTGTCTGCCGTTGATGCTGCCACAGGCGGGCTAAGCAAGAAAGCCGCGAACGAGAGAACTATCCAGCGAGCCATAGTGTGGGGCATAAATCTGTTGGGAGAATGTTTGCAATGGCGTCGTCCCCGAACTTTACCTCCGCCCCCTGAAAAACCCACGCAACAACTCAGCCGCCTCCACCTCTCCCATCCCTGCATAAACCTCAGGCCGGTGCAGCGCCTGCGGATGCTCGAACACCCGCGCGCCGTGCTCGACCGCGCCGCCCTTGGGGTCGGGGGCGGCGTAGTAGAGGCGGGCAATGCGGGCGTGGACGATGGCGCCCGCGCACATGGCGCAGGGTTCGAGCGTGACCCACAGCTCGCAGCCGGTCAGGCGCTCATCGCCCAGCGCGGCCGCTGCATCACGAATCGCCGCGATCTCGGCGTGGGCGGTGGGGTCGTGACCCGCACGCGGGGCGTTGCGGCCCTCGCCGATCACCGCGCCGTCCTTGACCACCACCGCGCCGATCGGCACCTCGCCCGCCGCCGCCGCCTCGCGCGCCAGGGCGAGGGCGCGGACCATCGGATCGGGGAGCGGCCAGTGGGTCATGGCGGGGCGTTAGCCGCGCCCCAACCAGGCCGCAAACGCCTTGACGATTCGCGCCCCCGCCGCTAGGGGCGCCGCTTTCCGGCACTCCCGGGTGGATTTACCGCGCCAGCGAGCATGTCTTGCGGCGCCGAGCAAACGAGAGACGTACCATGTCGCGCATCTGCGAACTGACCGGCAAGGGCCGCCAGGTCGGCCACAATGTGAGCCACGCCAACAACAAGACCAAGCGCGTCTATCTGCCCAATCTGCAGAACGTGACGCTGCTGAGCGAGAAGCTGGACCGCAGCTTCAAGTTCCGCGTCTCGACCCACGGCCTGCGCTCGGTCGAGCACAATGGCGGGCTCGACGCTTGGCTGCTCAAGACCAGCGACGAGAAGCTCTCGGCCGGCGCGCTCAAGGTGAAGCGCGAGCTGAAGAAGGCCGCGAAGACCGCCGAAGCGGCCTGAGCCGCCTAAGCTTTCGCCGACGAATCACCAAGGGGCGCGCTGGGCAACCGGCGCGCCTTTTTCTTTGGCGGAACCCACCGGGCCGCAGGCCCGCAAGGGCGAACGCCCGCCCGCAGCGACGCGCCCGGAGGGCGTTTGAGCGAGGATAGCCAAGGCCGCGGACGCGGCCGCCGGCGCCTGAGGCAAAAAACCTACCGCAGCGGCAGGAACAGCAGCGGGTCGAGCCGGGCGCCGTTCCACATCAGGCTCCAGTGCAGGTGCGGCCCCGTGGCGCGGCCGGTGGCGCCGATCGTGCCGATCACCTGGCCCTGGCGCACCCGCTCGCCCTGTTTGACCGCCAGCGTCGCGGAATGGAGGAAGGCGCTGTTGAGCCCCATGCCGTGGTCGATGATGATCAGATTGCCCTCCAGGCTGAAGGGCCCTTGCGCCGCCAGCACCACCACCCCGTCGGCCGGGGCCACATAGGGCGCGCCGCTGCCGCCGGTCGCGATGTCGAGCCCGGAGTGATAGGCGCCCGGCACGCCCCGGTAGATTCGCTGCGATCCGAAGCGCCCGGAGATGCGCCCCGTGGCCGGCCAGGCGAATCGCTGCGCCCAGCCCTGGCTATCCGAGCGAACCGCCCGCGCCGCCGCGATGGCGGCGAGTTCGGGCCGGCGTTGGGCCATGAAAGTCTCGCTCGGCACGCTGCCCCTGAGCGCCACATCGACCCGCTCGATCCGCCATTCGCGCGGCGCGATGGCAAGCTCGCGCACCGCCGTCTGCCCGCTGGCGGAGGTGGCCGTGAGCCGGAGCCGGGCCGGCGCATCGCGGTCGATCCCCGCGAAGAAGCGCCCGTCGGGCGTGAGCGTGACCGGCACCTCGCCGAACGCCAGCCGGGCGGCGCCGCGGGGCACCCGGCCGCGAATCCAGCCGCCCTGTTCCAGCGCGCCATCGATCTCGAAATCGCTCGCCAGCATCGGCGGGGGCATGGGCGGCTGCGGCGTGGCGACCACCGGTTCCACGACGCGCGGCGGCGGCGGCGAAACGCAGCCCCCCAGCAGCGCGAGCGCACCGAGCGCCGCGCCGGCGCGTGCCTTCACGGCTTCAGTCGCTCGGTCGCGATCCGGGCGCTGGCATAGGGCTCCTGCCGGTTCACGCTCCAGTAGCGGAGCGCGTCGAGCGGGATCGCCTCGCCCGTGACGGCGCAGGTGACATGGCTGCCGGTGCGCAGCACGCGGAAGCCGTTGGGGCCGTAGTGAAGCCTGGCCTCGCCGCCGCGCCCGTCGTTCGATTTCATCAGCATGGAGGGCATCCTAGCAGGCGCGGCTCAACCGAACAAATCATCCTGCCGCGAAGCCGGTGCATCCGGGCGAGGACGTGGATTGGTTCGGGGGCCGGCGCGGGGGCCGGGTCGGGGGGCGGGCTGGGCGGCAGGGCCGGAGCCGGAAGCCGGCGCGACATCCAGCGTGCCATCGGCGAAATGCAGCATCAGCCGTGGCTCGGCGCTGGCCGCGACGCGGCTCACCACGCTGGCGCCGCCCGGCCCGGTGACCCGCACATAGCCGCGCGCCAGCACCCGGTCCGGGTGGAGCTGGCCAGCCAGCCGGGCGAGCGCGGCCAGCCGCTCGCGCCGTTCGGCCAGCGGGCGCAGCACCAGCTCCGGCCCGAGCCGCGCCGCCGCCAACCGCCGCGCCGCCTCGCGCGCGCCGCGTTCCAGCACGGCAGGGCCGAGCCGCAAGGCGCCCAGCCGCTCGCGCCCAGCCGTGGCCCGGCCCTCGAGCGCGCGCCGCAGCATCTCGCCCAGCTCGTCGAGCCGCTGCGCCTGCCGCTGGAGCAGCGTCTGCGCGTCGGGCAAGCGTTCCGCCCGCGCCGCCAGCCGCTCGCGCCCGAGCGTGACCGGGGCCATCGCGCAGCGCCGTTGGCGATGGGCGAAATCGGCGAGGGTGGCGGCGAGCTCGGCGCGCACCGGAACCGCCATCTCGGCGGCGGCGGTGGGCGTGGGCGCGCGGCGGTCGGCGGCATGGTCGGCCAGCGTGGTGTCGGTCTCGTGCCCCACGGCGCTGATGAGGGGGATGGTGCTGGCGGCGATCGCTCGCACCACCACTTCCTCGTTGAAGCTCCACAGATCCTCGATCGAACCGCCGCCACGCGCCACGATCACCAGGTCCGGACGGTCGGGATGCTCCTGCGGCATCTGCGAGAAGCCGCGCACGGCGTTCGCCACCTGCTCCGCCGCGCCCTGCCCCTGCACCAGCACCGGCCAGACGATCACCCGGCTGGGGAAGCGGTCGGCGAGGCGGTGGAGGATGTCGCGGATCACCGCCCCGGTCGGGCTGGTGACGACGCCGATGGTGGCGGGCAGGAACGGCAGCGGGCGCTTGCGCGCGGCATCGAACAGCCCCTCCGCCGCCAGCCGCTGGCGCGTCTTCTCCAGCAGGGCGAGCAGCGCGCCCTCGCCCGCCAGCTCCATCCGCTCGATCACGATCTGGTATTTGGAGCGGCCCGGATAGGTCGTGATCTTGCCGCTGGCGATCACCTCCAGCCCGTCCTCCGGCGCGAAGGCGAGGCGGGCCGCGCCGCCGCGCCACATCACGGCGTCGATCACCGCGCCTTCATCCTTGAGGCTGGCGTAGAGATGGCCCGATGCGGCGCGCTTGACCCCCGAAAGCTCGCCGCGCAGCCGCACGAAGCCGAAGCGGTCCTCCACGGTGCGCTTCAGCGCCTGCGCCAGATCGCTGACCGAAAGCGGCTCGGCGTTGTCGCCCGCGCCGGCCCGCGCTACCAGCCGGGCTTCGTCATCGTCATCCTCGTCGCGGAGATCGCCTGCCATGAAAATCCTGCTGCTGGGGTCGGGCGGGCGCGAACATGCGCTGGCGTGGAAGCTGGCGCAATCCCCGCAGGTGGACGCGATGTGGGCCGCGCCGGGCAATCCCGGCATCGCCGACCACGCCGAATGCGTCGCGCTCGATGTGAAGTCCCATCCCGCGGTCGTGCGCTTCTGCCGCGATCGCGGTGTCGATCTGGTGGTGATCGGGCCGGAGGCGCCGCTGGTGGACGGCCTCGCCGACAGCCTGCGCGCCGCCGGCATCGCCGTGTTCGGCCCTTCCGCCGCGGCGGCCCGGCTGGAAGGGAGCAAGGGCTTCACCAAGGATCTGTGCGAGCGCGCCGGCATCCCCACCGCGCGCTATGCCCGCACCCGCTCGCTGGAGGAGGCCTGGGGCGCTCTGCGCCGTTTCCAGCCCCCCTTCGTGCTCAAGGCCGATGGGCTGGCGGCGGGCAAGGGCGTGGTTATCGCCGAGACCCGCACCGAGGCGCAGGAGGCGCTGGCCGAGATGTTCGGCGGCCAGTTCGGCGCCGCCGGCAACGAGGTGGTGATCGAGGAGTTCATGGAGGGCGAGGAGGCGAGCCTGTTCGCGCTGACCGATGGCGAAACCATCGTCCCCTTCGGCAGCGCGCAGGATCACAAGCGCGTGGGCGAAGGCGATACCGGCCCCAACACCGGCGGCATGGGCGCCTATTCCCCCGCCGCCGTGCTGACCCCGGCGCTGGAGGAACGCGCGCTGCGCGAGATCGTGGAACCCACGGTGCGGACGATGGCCGAAGAAGGGACGCCCTATTCCGGCGTGCTCTATGCCGGGCTGATGCTGACGGGTGAGGGGCCCAAGCTGATCGAATACAACGCCCGCTTCGGCGATCCCGAATGCCAGGTGCTGATGATGCGCTATCAGGGCGATCTGGCCGCGCTGCTGCTCGCCTGCGCCACCGGCGATCTGGCGCGGGAAGGCGCGCCGGGCTTCGCGCCCGAAGCCGCGCTGACGGTGGTGATGGCAGCTGCGGGCTATCCCGGCGTGCCCCGCGCTGGCGGCGCGATCGATGTCGGCCGGGCCGAGGAAGGGGGGGCCAAGGTCTTCCACGCCGGCACGCGCCGCGATGGCGAGCGGCTGGTGGCGAGCGGCGGGCGCGTGCTCAACGTGACCGCGCTGGGCGGCACCGTCACCGAGGCGCAGGCCGCCGCCTATCGCGCGGTGGACGCCATCGACTTTGCCGACGGCTTCTGCCGCCGCGACATCGGCCACAGGGAAATCGCCCGCGAGGCCGGGACGCGGTGACGGGGGGCGGGCTCAGCCGCCGTGACGCGGTCGGGCTGGGGGCGGTAGCGATCGGCGCCGCGGGCCTGGGTGCGTGGCTGCGGCGCGGGGTGCCGCTGGGCGAGGACATCTCCGGCTCGCTCGATGTGGCCGAGCTGGCCGGGGCGGCGGGCTTTCCCGTGGAAGGGCCGCAAGATGCCCCTGTCACCATGCTGGTGTTTTCCGACTATGCCTGCGGGGTGTGCCGCCAGGTCGAGCCGTGGTGGCGCGCGGCCTTGCGCAAGGCGGGGGATGTGCGCGCGGTGCATCGCGACTGGCCGATCCTGGGGCCGGATTCGCGCCGCGCCGCACGGATCGCGCTCGCCGCCGATCGGCAGGGGCGCTATCTTGCCGTCCACGATGCGCTGATGGGCGGCGCGGGGCCGGACATGGGCGCGGCGCGCGGCGCGCTGGAGCGGGCCGGGGGCGACTGGGCTCGGCTCGAGGCCGATCTGGCGGACCATGCCGGCGCCATCGACGCCCTGCTCGCCCGCACCACGCAGGACGCGCTGCGGCTCGGCTTCACCGGCACCCCCGGCTTCCTGATCGGCCCGATCCGCATCCTGGGCGGCGCCAGCGAACGCCAGTTCGCCCACGCGATCGAACGGGCGCGGGGCTAGCCCAGCCTGTCCTCCACCAGCGCCGCCAGGTCAGCCTCCGGTCTCGCGCCGTAGTGGCTGATGATCTCGGCGGCGCAGATCGCGCCCATCGCGAGGCAGCGTTCGAGGCTTTCGCCGCGTGCGTGGCCCGTCAGGAAGCCGGCGGCGAAGAGGTCGCCCGCGCCGGTGGTATCGACCACGCGCTCGACCGGCTCGGCGGCGACCTCCGCCCGCTCGCCATGCGCGATCGCGATGGCGCCCGCCGCGCTGCGCGTGGCGACCAGCACCGGCACCTGGGCCGCGACCTGCGCCACGCCGGCCTCGAAATCGCTCTGCCCGGTCAGCGAGGCGAGCTCGTGCTCGTTCACGAACAAGATGTCGATCTTGCCCTCCGCCATCAGCGCGCGGAAATCATCGCCGTGACGGTCGATCACGAAGCTCTCGCTGGCGGTGAAGGCGACCTTGCGGCCCGCCTCGCGCGCCACCTCGATCGCGCGGCGCATGGCGCGGCGCGGCTCCTCCGGGTCCCACAGATAGCCTTCGAGGTAGAGGATCGCGGCGCTGGCGATGACCTTCTCCTTGAGGGCGGTCGGGGGCAGGAACTGGCTGGCGCCCAGGAAGGTGTTCATGGTCCGCTCGCCATCGGGCGTGACGAAGATCAGGCAGCGCGCGGTGGGCGGATTGCCGGCGCGCGCGGGCGTGTCGAAATCGACGCCGACGGCGCGGATGTCGTGCGCGAACACCGCGCCGAGCTGGTCCTCGGCGACCTGGCCGATGAAGCCGCATTGCGCGCCCAATGCCGCCATCCCGGCCAAGGTGTTCGCCGCCGAGCCGCCCGAAATCTCCTTCGCCGGGCCCATCGCCGCATAGAGCTGCTCGGCCCGCGCGGCATCGACCAGCGTCATCCCGCCGCGATTGAGGCCCAGCTCCTCGATCAGCTCGTCCTGACAGGGGGCCATCACATCGACGATGGCATTGCCGATGGCGATAACGTCGTAACGGGGTTCGCTCATGAGTACTCCGATGAACTTCTGGATAGCGGAAGGCTCGCCCGCGAGCGGCCTGAACGCGCGCGCCCTAGCCGCTGCGCCGCTGGCGGCCAAGCGCGGCGTTGGCGGAAGCCGGGGCGATGGAAGGAGCGGGGACTTGCCCTGGTGGGCCACGCAGGCCAGACCGTTCTCGATGACCAGGCTCCCGCGCGCATTCGCCCTTGCCCTGGGCCAGTTGAGCGATCCCGCCGTGCTGCGCGTGCTGACCAAATCGCTGGTGGCGACGCTGGCGGTGTTCACGCTGCTGGGCGTCGCGGCGTGGCAGGGCCTGTCCGCCGCGCTGGCCCGCTATGCCGCCGGTTACGAGGCGATGAGCGGGCCGATCGCCATTGTGCTGACGGTGCTGGGCGGCTGGCTCATGTTCCGCGCCGTCGCGCTGACGGTGCTGCAGTTCTTCGCCGACGATGTGGTGCGGGCGGTCGAACGCCGCCACTACAGCGCCGCCGCCGCCGTGCCCGATGCGCCGTTTTCCGCCGAGTTGCGGGCCGGCGCGCGCGGCCTACTGCGGATGCTGGCGGTCAACGCAGCGGTGCTGCCGCTGGTGCTGGTGCTGCTGGTGACAGGCGTGGGCGCGGCGCTGGTGCTGTGGGCGGCCAATGCCTGGCTGCTGGGGCGCGAGCTGACCGAAATGGTTTGGCTGCGCCACCGGGGCGCCTCCACCGCGCCGGGGCCGGTGGGCGCGACCACCCGGTTCGCGCTGGGCGGCGTGGTCGCGGCGCTGCTGGTGATCCCCTTCGTCAATTTGATAGCGCCGGTGCTGGGCGCGGCTGCGGCGACCCATCTGGTCCATCGGGGAAGGCAGGCGCATGGCTAGGGTGCTGGCGATGATCGTGCCGCTGGCCCTGGCGGGCTGCGTCTCGGCTCCACGAATGGAGCCTGCCGCGCCGCGCGCCGCCGCCGCCGTGCGGCCGCCGCCCCAGCAGTCGGCGGGGCCGGCCGTCGAGCCATCGAGCCAAGGCTTCATAGCCCCCACGGTGATGCGCCTGCCGGGTCTCGATAGCGTGATCGGCGCCGACGCACGGCGGCTGGGCGAAATCTTCGGCCCCGCGCGGCTGACCGTGCCGGAAGGCGATGCGGTCAAGCTCCAGTTCGCGGGCACGGCCTGCGTGCTCGACGTGTTCCTCTACCCGCTGCGACCCGGCGGCCAGCCCGCCGCCACCCACGTCGAGGCCCGGCGACCCAGCGACGGCCAGGACGTGGACCGCGCCAATTGCGTGGCGGCGCTCAGACGGTAAAGCTCTCCCCGCAGCCACAGGCTCCCTTGGCGTTGGGATTGGCGAACACGAAACCGGCGGTGAAGTCGTCCTCGACCCAGTCCATCGTGCTGCCCACGAGATAGAGCACGCTGGCGCCGTCTATGTAGAAGGCGCCGCCGGGGGTGACGATCTTCTCGTCGAACTTCGCTTCCTCGGTCACGTAATCGACCGAATAGGCGAGGCCCGAGCAGCCGCGCCGCGGGGTCGATAGCCGTACGCCGATCGCGCCCTGCGGGGCATCCGCCATCAGGGCCGCGATGCGCGCCTCGGCGCCCGGGGTCAGGGTTACTGCCGCGGGCAGGCTGCGGGTCGTGGTGTCCATCACAACATCCCCAGTTCGAGGCGCGCCTCGTCGGTCATCTTGTCGGGGCCCCACGGCGGATCCCACACCAGATTGACCTCCGCATGGCGCACGCCCGGCACGGAACCGACACGCATCTCCACCTCGCCCGGCATCGATTCGGCCACCGGGCAATGCGGGGTGCTCAACGTCATGATGACCATCACATCGCCGTCCTCGGTGGTCTCGACCCCGTAGATCAGGCCGAGATCGTAGATGTTCACCGGGATTTCCGGGTCGTAGATGTCCTTGAGCGCATCCACTACCGCTTCGTAGAGCGCGCCGCCCGGCTCGCCCGGCGGCACCGCCTGGGGCTGCTGCTTGAGAAACCCCTCGAGATAATCGCGCTTGCGCTCGAAGGTCTCGCGCGGCGCTTCGTCCACGGCGTCGGACACGCGGGCGCGGGGGGGTTTCGCGATGTCGTTCTGGGCCTCGCTCATCCGAAAATCCTCTGCGTCCTTTCGATACCCCGCAGCAGCGCGGCGATGTCGCTCTCGTCCGAATAGAGCCCGAAGCTGGCCCGCGCGGTGGCGGGCACCCCGAGCGCCTCCATCAGCGGCTGGGCGCAATGGTGCCCGGCCCGGATCGCGACGTTCTCTTCATCCAATATGGTGCCGAGGTCGTGCGGATGCACCCCCTCGATCCCGAAAGACACGATGCCGGCGCTGTCCTGCGGCCCGAACAGCCGCACGGAATTGAAACCGCCGAGCGCGGCGCGCAGCGTGGCGGCCAGCGCGGTCTCGTGCGCCAGCAGATGCTCGCGGCCGATCGCATCGACATAGTCCGCCGCCACCGCCAGCGCGATCGCCTCCGCGATCATCGGCGTGCCGGCCTCGAAACGCTGGGGCGCGGGGGCATAGGTGGTGCGCGCGAAGCTCACCTGCTCGATCATCGCGCCGCCGCCCTGCCACGGCGGCATCGCCTCCAGCAGCTCGGCCCGACCCCACAGCACACCCACGCCGGTGGGGCCGTAGAGCTTGTGGCCCGAGAAGGCGTAGAAATCGCAGCCGAGCGCCGCCATGTCGAGCGCCATGCGCGGCGCGGCCTGGCAGCCGTCGAGCATCAGCTTCGCGCCCACGGAATGCGCCAGGGTGGCGGCGCGGCGCGCGTCCAGCACGCTGCCCAGCACGTTGGAGACATGCGCCAGCGCGACCATGCGGATGCGCGGCGTCAGCAGCCCCTCCAGCGCGTCGAGATCGATGCGATGGTCCGCCGTCAGCGGACACACGTCGATCACCGCGCCGGTGCGCTCCGCGATCATCTGCCAGGGCACGATGTTGGAATGATGCTCCAGCAGGGATAGCACGATGCGGTCACCCGGGCGCAGGTTCGCCCGGCCCCAGCTCGCCGCCACGAGGTTGATCGCCTCGGTCGCGCCGCGCACGAACACCACCTCGTGCTCCTCGCCGCCGATGAAGCGGGCGATCCGCCGCCGCGCCGCCTCGTAGCCCAGCGTCATCTCGGCGCTGCGGGTATAGACCCCGCGGTGGACGGTGGCGTAGTCCGGCCCCAGCGCGCGCGCCATCGCCTCGATCACCACGCGCGGCTTCTGGGCGGTCGCGGCGGTGTCGAGATAGTGCCAGGCGCTGCCGTCGGAATTGAGCAGGCCGGGGAAATCCGCCTTCGAGCCCCTCCCGTTGGCTGCGCCGCTCACAGATGCCGGTCCAGCTTGTCGAGCGCGGCGCGCATCAGCCGTTCGCGCGCCGCCTCGTCGTCCAGCGCCACGAAGGCATCGCCGATGAAGGCCCGCACCAGCAGCCGCCGCGCCGCCTCGGGCGAGAGCCCGCGCGCCGCCATGTAGAACCGGGCCGCCTCGTCGAGCTGGCCCACGGTGGCGCCATGCGCGCATTTCACGTCGTCGGCGAAGATCTCGAGCTGCGGCACCGCATTCACGCTGGCGCCCTTCTCCAGCAGCAGCCCCTTGAAGCTCTGCGCCGCGTCGGTCTTCTGGGCATGGCGCGCGACCTCTATGGTGCCCAGGAAATTGCCCGTGCCCTGGCCCCAGTGGACGGAGCGGACGACCTGGCTGCTCGTCGCCTCCGGCTCGGCATGGATTACGCGGGTCACGAACTCGCGCACGGTGTCGCGCCCGCCCACCGTCACCCCGCCGAAGGTGAAATGCGCGCCCCGGCCCAGCGTCACCTCCACCTCGATCCGGGCGTAGAGCTCGGCGGCGAGGACGGCGAACAGCTCGCAGCGCCCGCCCTCTCCCACGTTCACGCGCAGGCGATGGAGCACGGTGCCTTCCGGGGCGCCGGGGCGATCCTCGATCACGATGCAATCGCGCAGGCTCTCGCCCGCGGCCACGTCCAGGAAACGCCAGTCGTCGAGATCGACGCCGCGCAGCGCCTCCACCGCGGCGTAGCGCCATGCCTCGTCCTTGCGGGTGGGAAGCACCGCGGCGCTCATGCCCCGGCCCGTTCCGCCGCCAGCCGCTCGGTCGCGGCATCGGCATAGCGTTCCATGCAGGGCTCGATTCCGGTAAGCATGGTCTGGAAGGCGCGCCGCTTGTCGCCCTGCGAGCGGTCGGAGCCCATCAGCGCGTCGATGCGCGGCTCCAGCGGCTTCATGCAGCTCAGCATCGCGCCGCAGCGGATGGCATCCGCCGCGCGGTCACCGCTGGAGGTGGTGGTCTTGCAGATCATCCGCCCGCCGACCTTGCTCACCCCGCCTTTCCAGCTCTTGAGCTGGCGGGCGATGACCACGATCTCGCGCGCCACCTCGGGGGCGGGCGGAGGGGCCGCCACGGTGGCCGCCGCGAGGAATGCGAGCAGGCTCATGCCGCCATCACCGCGTCATAGCCTTCGCGCTCCAGCGCCAGCGCCAGCTCCGGCCCGCCGGTCTTCACGATGCGGCCGCCGCTCAGGATATGGACGTAGTCGGGCCGGACATATTCGAGCAGCCGCTGGTAATGGGTGATGAGCAGAACGGCCTTGTCGGGCGCGCGCATGATCGCGTTGATCCCTTCACCCACCACGCGCAGCGCATCGATATCGAGGCCGGAATCGGTCTCGTCGAGGATCGCCAGCTTCGGGTCGAGGATGCCCATCTGTACCATCTCGGCGCGCTTCTTCTCGCCGCCCGAAAAGCCGACGTTCACGTGGCGCTTGAGCATGTCCATGTCGAGCTTGAGGAGCGCGGCCTTTTCCGTGGCGAGCTTGAGGAATTCGCCGCCCGACAGCGGCTCGTGCCCGCGCAGCTTTCGCTGCGAATTCAATGCCTCGCGCAGGAACTGGACGTTGGAGACGCCGGGAATCTCGACCGGATACTGGAAGCCCAGGAACAGCCCGGCGGCGGCGCGCTCGTGCGGTTCCATTTCGAGGAGGTCCTGCCCCTCGAAGCTCACCGAACCCCCCGTCACCTCATATCCCGGCCGCCCGCCGAGGACATAGGACAGCGTCGACTTGCCCGCGCCGTTAGGCCCCATGATCGCATGAACCTCGCCCGCGTTGACGGTGAGCGAGAGGCCCTTGAGGATGGGCTTGCCTGCGATCTCGGCGTGGAGGTCGGTAATCTGGAGCATCAGGGGTTCCGGCGCGGCGGCGCAGAGCGATTGGGCCGCGAATAGTGCTGGTTGGGGTTGGCCTCGGCATGGGCGCGGGCCTTGCTCTTCTTGTCGGCGATGCGCAGCCGCATCCCGGCGGTGATGCGTGCGAGGACGGCGTCCATGTCCTCGAGGATGTCCCTGGCCGCGATCCGCATCACGCGGACGTCGACCGCTTCCAGGCTCTTGTCGCGGCGCTTGGCGATGGCGTCGTCCTGGCCCTCCTCGTCGATCGCGATCGCCATGCCGAGGACGTGGTTGCCGAAATCGACGATCGCGCTGCCGATCACCATGTGGCGGGTGAACTTGTAGCGCCCGAGATCGGCCTCGGCGAAGCGCTTGGCGAGCGCCTTGTGCGCCTCGGACGAATGCCGCCGCAGCTCGCGCGCCTGCTCGTGCAGCACATCGAGCCGGCTCGAAGAAATCTCCCATCCTCGCCCCTTCTTCTTAAGCGCGGGAGCGATGTCGGCGGTTTCCGAGGGGACGCGGAGTTGGAGGGTTTTGCGGGTGGTCATCAGAAATAACTCGCGATGCCCGCTCGTTCGATGAAGAACTGGTTGCCAGCACCGTGACCCTGATCGTTCACGACATCGAGGTATCGATGATACCCGACCAAGCTGTGACGAAAATCCGCGAACGCACTTTTCAGTTCGCGTGGATTTGCTTTGCCTGCCGCAACTTGGCGGCGAGCATCCAACAAAAGCTCCTGCTGCTCGCGAACTGAATTGATGATGACATCCAGCTTGAAAGCCCGGATCGATTGGGTGCGCTCGGCCTCGCTCATTAATGCCAAACCGCCCATACGCCGACCTAATCGCTGAATCTCGAACAGCAGTTCGTCAATTTCAGAGGTGTCTCGATCCTTCTTGAAAAGCCCAAACACCATCACCCCACGCTCCCTTCCAAACTAATCGCCAGCAGCTTCTGCGCCTCGACCGCGAACTCCATCGGCAGCTCTTTCAGCACGTCGCGGGCGAAGCCGTTGACGATCAGCGCCACCGCTTCCTCCTGCCCCAGCCCGCGCTGCATGGCGTAAAAGAGCTGGTCGTCGCTGATCTTGCTGGTGGTCGCCTCGTGCTCGATCTGGGCGCCGGGATTCTTGACCTCGATATAGGGAACGGTGTGCGCACCGCATCTGTCGCCCAGCAGCAGGCTGTCGCACTGGGTGAAGTTGCGCACCCCGTCGGCATTGGCGGCCACGCGG
Organism: Altererythrobacter sp.; assembly: GCA_016793865.1. Taxonomy (GTDB): domain Bacteria; phylum Pseudomonadota; class Alphaproteobacteria; order Sphingomonadales; family Sphingomonadaceae; genus Qipengyuania. The sequence goes on along the minus strand of JAEULJ010000001.1, from coordinate 764,308 downwards.
ACGAGGCCGCGATAGGTGTTGTTCGACTTGCCCGCGCTGATGCCCTTGGAGACGATGGTCGAGCGGCTGCCGCGGCCGTTGTGGATCATCTTGGTGCCGGTGTCGGCCTGCTGGAAATTGTTAGTGACCGCGACCGAGTAGAACTCGCCCACGCTGTCCACGCCGTTGAGCACGCAAGAGGGATATTTCCACGTCACCGCGCTGCCGGTTTCCACCTGCGTCCAGGAAATCTTGGACCGCGCGCCATGGCACAGCCCCCGCTTGGTGACGAAATTGTAGATGCCGCCCACACCCTCGGCGTTGCCGGGGTACCAGTTCTGCACGGTCGAATATTTGATCTCCGCATCCTCGAGCGCGACCAGCTCGACCACGGCGGCGTGGAGCTGGTTCTCGTCGCGCATCGGCGCGGTGCAGCCTTCTAGATAGCTGACGTAGCTCCCGCGCTCCGCGATGATCAGCGTGCGTTCGAACTGGCCGGTGTTTTCGGCATTGATGCGGAAATAGGTGCTCAGCTCCATCGGGCAGCGCACGCCCGCGGGCACATAGACAAAGGTGCCGTCGGAGAAGACCGCGCTGTTGAGCGTGGCGAAGAAATTGTCATGCTGCGGCACGACCTTGCCGAGCCATTTCCTCACCAGCTCGGGATATTCGCGGATCGCCTCGGAGATGGAGCGGAAGATCACGCCCGCCGCCTCCAGCTCGGCGCGGAAGGTGGTGGCGACGCTGACCGAATCGAACACCGCATCCACAGCGACCTTGCGCGCGCCCTTGACGCCCGCCAGCACCTCCTGCTCCGCGACCGGAATGCCGAGCTTGTCATAGACCGCCTTGATCTGGGGATCGAGCGCGTCGAGGCTTTCCAGCTCGGCCTTCTTCTTCGGGGCGGCGTAGTAGAATGCGTCCTGGTAATCGATCGCCGGATAGCCGAGCCGGGCCCAGTCGGGCTCGACCATCTCCTGCCACATGCGGAAGGCCTTGAGCCGCCATTCCAGCATCCATTCGGGCTCGCCCTTCTTGGCGCTGATGAAGCGGACGGTGTCTTCGCTGAGGCCCTTGGGCGCGAATTCGGTGTCGATATCCGCCGACCAGCCATGCTCGTAATCGGCGGCGCGGGCGGCGGCCTCGCGCGCCTCCACGTCGGTTTCGGCCTTGGCCTGGATGTCGAACTCCTCGCTCATGCCGGTTCGCTTTCGCGCGCGAGCCGGGTGAGCGGAATCCCCGCCAGCGCCCCGCGCAGGGCGGCGTTGACCACCGGCCAATGCGGGCGGACGCGGCAATCATGGTCATGCACGCAGTCATGCCCATCCACGCAGGCGGTGAGCGCGATCGGCCCTTCGACCGCCTCCACGATATCGGCGAGCGTGATGGCCGCGGCCGGGCGGGCGAGCTGCAACCCGCCCCCGGCACCGCGCACCGAGCGCAGCAGCCCGGCCCCGGTGAGCCGGCTCACCAGCTTCTGCACCGTGGGCGCGGGCAGGCCGGTTTCCGCCGCCAGCGCACCCGCGCTGGTGCGCGCCCCGCCGCAATGGCGGGCGGCGGCGCTCATCACGACGACCGCGTAATCGGCAAGGTTGGACAGGCGCATATGGCTAATCGGACTAATTCGTTCCGATTAGCCATATAGGGGCCGACGGCGGCGTCTCAAGCGCAATCGCCTGTTGCGAGTCGTTCGCGCCGATGAGGGGAAACCCTGCGGCCAAAAAGAAAGGGTGGCCCCCTCGAGGGCCACCCCTTGAAGTCGAGAACTCGCCACATTGCTGCGCCGAGCCCTTCGGGTCGCGCGGGTTCCCTAGCGTAAATCTGCGACGAACAGTTGTATGCAAGCGACAATTGTTGATCCGCAACGGGAGGCGCCGAACAGCGGCTCTCGCTCGACACGCCAGAGGCGGCCAGCCATAGGCTGTCACCATGCTGTTCCGCATTGCCCGCCCCGCTCTCTTCGCGCTCGATCCGGAACGCGCGCATCGCCTGACCATCGCCGCGCTCGCCGCCGCGCCCGCGCTGCCGCCGGCGCGCCCCGGCCCGCTTGCGATCGAGATCGCGGGGTTGCGATTTCCCAATCCGGTCGGGCTGGCGGCCGGCTTCGACAAGGATGCCGAGGTGCCCGATGCGGCGCTGGGGCTGGGCTTCGGCTTCGTGGAGGTGGGTTCGGTCACGCCCCAGCCGCAGGCCGGCAACCCGCGCCCGCGCCTGTTCCGTCTGGCGGAAGACCGGGCGGTCATCAATCGCATGGGATTCAACAATGGCGGCGCGGCGGTGGTGGTGGAACGGCTCACCCGCCGCCGCGCCCGGCCCGGAATCGTCGGCGTCAACATCGGCGCCAACAAGGACAGCGCCGACCGCATCTTCGATTACGCCACCATGGCCCGTGCGATGACGCCGCTTGCCAGCTATCTGGCGGTCAACGTCTCAAGTCCCAATACGCCGGGCCTGCGCGCGCTTCAGGACCCCGGCGCCCTGCGCGAGCTGCTCGGCGCTGTGGCCGACGCGCGGGCGGAGAAGTTCGGGAACGGCGGCCCGCCGATTTTCCTCAAGCTGGCGCCCGACCTGGAACCGGCCGATATCGACGCAATCGCGCGCATCGCCGTGGAGGCCAGGCTCGGCGCGCTGATCGTGAGCAACACCACCATCGCGCGGCCGCCACTGCGCTCGCGTCACGCGGGCGAGGCCGGGGGGCTGTCGGGGGCGCCGCTGCGCGATCTGGCGCTCGCGCGGCTGCGCGACTTCCGCAGCGCCACCGGCGGCGCGGTGCCGCTGGTCGGCGTGGGCGGGATCGCCAGCGCCGACGATGCCTGGGCGCGCATCCGCGCCGGGGCGAGCCTGGTGCAGCTCTACAGCGCGCTGGTTTTCGAAGGGCCGGGGCTGGCGCGGCGAATCGTGCGCGGGCTGGAGCGGCTGATGCGGCGCGATGGCTTCACCTCGATTGCCGAAGCCATCGGAAGCGAATAGGCCCCCGCCATGCTGACCCGCCTGCTTGCGCCGCTCTCCCTCCTCGCCGCCCTGGGGGGCTGCGCCACGACACAGACCCGTGCCGTCCCCCTCGAAGGCGCCGTCAGCGCGGCCGATCCGCGCGCGCAGGAGGCGGGGATGGCGATGCTGCGGCAAGGCGGCAACGCCACCGATGCCGCCATCGCGACCATGCTGGCGCTGACCGTGGTGGAACCGCAAAGCTCGGGCATCGGCGGTGGCGGCTTCTTCGTGCGCGGCACCGCCAAGGGGGCGGTGACCAGCATCGACGGGCGCGAGACCGCACCGGCTGGCGCCGATCCGAACTGGTTCCTGGATGCGGAGGGCAAGGTTCCGCCCTTCGCGCAGAGCCAGGCGAGCGGGCTGTCCGTGGGCGTGCCGGGCAACATCGCGCTCGCCTGGGAGGCGCATCGCCGGTTCGGCAAGCTGCCCTGGGCCGATCTGGTCAAGCCGGCCGAGAAGCTCGCGCGAGAAGGATTCGTGGTCAATCGGCAGCTCTTCAATTCGGCCGGGAACAATCGCGCATTCGGCGCCGCCCAGGCCGAAGGGCGCGCATGGCTCTACAACGCTGACGGAACCCCGCGAGCCGTGGGCTCGCGCGTGACCAACCCCGCTCTCGCGGACACCTTCGCCGCCATCGCCGCAGAGGGGCCCAAGGCGCTCTATGCCGGTGCCCGCGCGGAAAATATCGCGCGCGCGGTTTCCGCCGCCACCCCGCGCCCCAAGCCGATGACCGTGGCCGACATCGCCGCCTACACCGCCAAGGAGCGGCCCGCGGTGTGCGGCAGCTATCGCGGCTACCGCATATGCGGGATGGGGCCGCCGAGTTCCGGCGGGATGGCGGTGATCGGCATGCTGGGAATGCTCGAACGCTTCGACCTGAAGGCGCTGGGTGTCCGGAACCCGGTGACCTGGCACCTTTTCGTCGAGGCCCAGCGGCTCGCCTATGCCGACCGCGAGCTTTATGCCGCCGACAGCGATTTCGTGACCGTGCCGGTGCGCGGACTGACCGATCCGGCCTATCTGGCGGAACGCGGCAAGCTCATCTCTCCCGACGCCAGCCTGGGCATCGCGACCGCCGGCAGGCCCGCCGGGGCGCCGCTGGCGCTGGCCGATGGAGACGAGCCGGAGGAGCGCGGCACATCGCATCTCGCCGCGATCGATCGCGACGGCACGATGGTCAGCTACACCTCCACCATCGAGAGCGCCTTCGGATCGGGACTGATGGCCAACGGCTTCTACCTCAACAACGAACTCACCGATTTCAGCCGCTCGCCCACGGGCGCGAACGGCGGGCCGGTCGCCAACCGGGTGGAAGGCGGCAAGCGGCCGCGCAGTTCGATGGCACCGACCGTGGTGTGGGATCCGCAGGGCCGCCCCGTGCTGGCGGTGGGTGCGGCCGGCGGGCCGACCATTCCGGTAACCACCGCCCGCGCCATCATCGGCTTCATCGATTTCGGCCTGTCCCCGCGCGATGCGATCGCGCTGCCCTTCGCGATGGCGATGGGCGATCAGGTGCTGCTCGAGCGCGGCACCTGGCTGGAGGGCGCGGCGGAGCAGTTCCGGGCGCTGGGCCATGCCAGGCTGGTGTTCCGCGAGGCGCCGATCAAGGCCGGCACCGTCGGCCGGGTGCCGGCGGGATGGCAATCCGCGCGCGATCCGCGTGTGGAAAGCAACGTCGAGGTGCCCTGACCCCATCTCGCGCCGGCTTGCCGTAGCGGCGAGGCCGAATTAAGCGCGGGACCCGACGCATTTGCGCCCAACGACAATTTGCTCGCGAGGATCCCTGCCAGTGCTTTCGGACATCGATGCCGCTCAGAACCTCGTCCAGCTCTTCCTGAAGCGCGCCGATGCAGGCGGCAACACGCCGTTCCTGGGCGCGAAGCGGGGAGGCGCGTGGGAGACGATCAGCTGGGCCGAGGCGGCACGGCAGGTCTGCCTGCTGGCGCAATCGCTGCGCGCGCTCGGCCTGCAGGACGGCGACCGGGTGATGCTGGTGAGCGAGAACCGGCCCGAATGGTGCATCGCCGACCTCGCCATCATGGCCGCGGGCCTCGTCACCGTGCCCGCCTATGTCACCAATACCGAGCGGGACCATGTCCACATCCTCGACAATTCGGGCGCGCGGGCGGTGATCGTTTCGACCGAGAAGCTCTCGGTCCCGCTGCTCGCCGCGATCATGCGCACCGGCCACGCGGAGCATGTCATCCCGATCGACGGCATCCGACAGCACCAGTCGGGCACTATCCAGTGCCACGCATGGTCGGGCATGGTGGCGGGCGATGCCGCCGCGGCGAGGGCCGCGGTGGATGCGCGCATCGCCGGCATCGGGCGCGAAGCGACCGCCTGCCTGATCTACACCAGCGGCACCGGCGGCGCGCCGCGCGGCGTGATGCAGCATCACGGCGCGATCCTGTGCAATGTGGCCGGCGCGACCGAGATCCTGCTGAACGATTTCGGAGTCGATCCGGACGAGCGGTTCCTGAGCTTCCTGCCGCTCAGCCATGCCTATGAGCACACCGGCGGCCAGTTCCTGCCCATCGCGGTGGGCGCGCAGATCTACTATTCCGAAGGGCTGGAGAAGCTGGCCAGCAATATCGAGGAGACCAGCCCGACCTTCATGGTGGTGGTTCCGCGCCTGTTCGAGGTGCTGCGGACCCGGATCATGAAGCAGGTCGAAAAGCAGGGGCGGCTGGCCGGGGCGCTGATGGACAACGCGCTGGCGGTGACGGAACGGCGCGCGGCGGGCCGCCCCCGGTTCGGCGACAGGCTGCGGGATGCGGCCGTGGGGCGGCTGCTGCGCCCGAAGATCCGCCGCCGTTTCGGCGGGCGGATCAAGGCGATGGTTTCGGGCGGCGCGCCGCTCAACCCCGAAGTCGGGCTGTTCTTCCAGGCGATGGGGCTGCCCCTGCTGCAAGGTTATGGCCAGACCGAGGCCGCCCCGGTCATCAGCTGCAACCGGCCCGCGGCCGGCATCGCAATGGCATCCGTGGGGCCCCCGATGCGCGGGGTCGAGGTCCGGATCGCCGAGGACGGCGAGATCCTGGTGCGGGGCGAGCTGGTCATGCACGGCTACTGGCAGAACCCGCAGGAAACCGCGCGCACGATCCGCGACGGATGGCTGCACACCGGCGACATCGGCCATCTGGACGAAGCCGGGCGGATCGTCATCACCGATCGCAAGAAGGACATGATCGTCAACGACAAGGGCGACAACATCGCCCCCCAGAAGCTGGAGGGGATGCTGACGCTCCAGCCCGAGATCGCGCAGGCGATGGTGAGCGGCGACAAGCGCCCTTACCCGGTCGGACTGATCGTGCCCGACGCCGAATGGGCGCTGGAATGGTGCCGCGCGCAGGACGTCCGCTTCGATTGCCGCAAGGTGCAGGAACTGCCCGAGTTCCGCGCCGCCGTGCGCGCGGCCGTCGACCGCGTGAACGCCGACCTGTCCGTCATCGAGAAGGTGCGCGGCTTCGTCTTCGCCGACGAGCCCTTCACCATCGAGAACGAGCAGCTCACCCCGTCGATGAAGATCCGCCGCCACAAGATCCGCGAGGTCTATGGCGAGCGGATGGACGCGCTCTATCGCGGATAGGCGGCGTCAGGGAACGATGGTGGTGAACAGGAAGGTGGCGAATATCACCAGGTGAACGATGCCCTGCACCACGGTCGTGCGGCCGCGCGAAAGGGTGACGGTGGCCACCAGCAGGGTCAGCGCCAGCAGCACGATCCCGCGCATCGAGAGCCCCAGCTCCAGATCGAGGTCCAGCACCAGCGCCACCACCGCGACCGCAGGAATGGTGAGCCCGATGGTCGCCAGGGCCGAGCCGATCGCCAGGTTGAGGCTGGTCTGCACGCGGTTCGCCCGTGCCGCGCCCAGGGCCGCGAAACCTTCGGGCGCCAGCACCAGCGTGGCGATGATGATCCCGACCAGCGCCCGCGGCGCACCCACGGCGGCGACACCGGCCTCGATCATCGGGGACAGGTTCTTGGCCAGCAGCACCACGCCGATCAGCGCGATCACCAGCATGGCGCCCGATGCCAGCGCCTTGCGCCGGGGCACCGGCGCCTGGTGCGCGTGATCGTCTCCGCCGTCATCCGGGAGCTTGTGGAGGAAATATTCGCGGTGGCGGATCGTCTGAGCCACCACGAAGGTGCCGTAGATGATGAGCGACACGACCGCCACGAAGATGAGCTGCTGCGGGTTGTAGAACGCCCCCTGCGCGCTGATCGTGAAATTGGGCAGCACCAGCGTCAGCACCGACAGCGTGGCCAGGATGGCGAGGCCGGCGCTCACGCCCGACTGGGTGTAGGACTGTTCGTGATGCATCCGCCCGCCCGCCAGCAGACAGATGCCCACTATGCCGTTGATGGTGATCATGATCGCCGCGATCAGCGTGTCGCGCGCCAGCGCCTGTGCCGCCGCCCCATCGCTGAGCATGATGGAGACGATCAGCGACACCTCGATCACCGTGACCGCCAGGGCCAGGGTCAGCGTGCCGAAGGGCTCGCCCAGATAATGCGCCAGGACCTCCGCGTGATAGACGGCGGCCAGGATAGCGCCGCACAGCAGCAGCCCCACGGCCAGGGCAAGCAGCAGGCCCGCGGGCTTGCCGATCAGGATGGCCGCGAGCGCGAGCACCGGCAGCGCCACCGACCAGGGCTTGAGGCCGAACAGATTGCGCGCCGTCGCCGGCGTCTCCACCATCGAGGGCGGAGTTGGCGCCGGGTCGCCGGCGGTGGCGCGGGCGGAAGCGGGATCGGGAGCTGGTGTAAGCGTTGACATGCCCGCGGTGCTAGCGGGGTTATGCCTCCGGGCCAATCGCCCGGAGCGATTTCATTCGGCCGTAGAGCCGAGATGCGCCTTAGGCGGCGGCTTCCTCGATGAATTCCGGCAGGAAGCCGGGTTCGCGCGCGGACCATCCCGAGGCGGTCGCGGCGGCCTCGCTGAGCGACTGGAGCAGCGTCTTGCGCCGGTCGGGTTCGATCTGGGGCAGCGCGGCGGCGGCGCAGAACGCACTCGGCAGCCACGGCCGGACCGCCGCGCCCAGCAGCCGTTCGTAAAGGAAGCGGAATGCGCCGAAGCCCTCTATCCGCCCCTGCACCAGATCGAAGGCGGCAAGGCGGGTCAGCTTGCCGCAGAAGGGCTCGATCCCGTCGAGGCTGGTTTCATCCGGCAGGGCGCCGCGAAGCGATTTGAGATCCTGATAGGCGACATAGTGGCTGCGGATGGCCATGCATTCGGCGGGGCTGCGGCCCCACAGGGTGAAGGCGTCGCGCCGCGCCAGCCCGATGTCCAGGCTGCGGCGGATGTAGCGCTGCTCCCCGGCGGTGAAGCTCGCGAACTCGCGCATTTCGGCGATGGTGATCGACGCGGTGCCTGCCAGGGCCATGAGCCTGATGTCCTTCCAGTGACGAAGGCCATCATGGCGCGGAATGGTTAACGGCCTCTAAGCGCCGGAGCGGGGCGTATGCGCGACGGTTGGAGGCGCTAGATCAGGCCGGCAAGCGGGCTGGAGGGGTCGGCGTATTTGCGCGTCCCCATCCGGCCCGCAAGATAGGCCTCGCGCCCCGCCTCCACCGCCAGCTTCATCGCACGGGCCATGCGGATCGGATCTTTGGCCTCGGCTATGGCGGTGTTCATCAGCACGCCGGTGCAGCCTAGCTCCATCGCCACCGCGGCATCGCTCGCCGTGCCGACCCCGGCATCGACCAGCACCGGCACGCTCGCTCCCTCCACGATCAGGCGGATGGTGACGCGGTTCTGGATGCCCAACCCGCTGCCGATCGGGGCCCCCAGCGGCATCACCGCCACCGCGCCCGCGCTTTCGAGCTGCTTGGCGGCGATGGGATCGTCCACGCAATAGACCATCGGCAGGAAACCCTCGCCCGCCAGCGCCTCGGTCGCCTTCAGAGTCTCGCGCATATCGGGATAGAGCGTGCGCGCCTCGCCCAGCACCTCCAGCTTGACCAGATCCCATCCCCCTGCCTCGCGCGCCAGGCGCAGCGTGCGGATCGCATCATCGGCGGTGAAGCAGCCGGCGGTGTTGGGCAGGTAGGTGGTCTTCCCCGGGTCGATGAAGTCGGTCAGCATCGGGGCCGCGGGATCGCTCACGTTCACCCGCCGCACCGCCACGGTGACGATCTCCGCCCCGCTCGCCTCGAGCGCGGCGGCGTTCTGGGCGAAATCCTTGTACTTGCCGGTGCCGACGATCAGCCGGCTGTGAAAGGTGCGACCCGCTACGGTCCAGCTGTCGCCGTGATCCCCACCACCGACGAAATGGACGATCTCCAGAACATCGCCCTCGGCCAGCGCGACATCCCCGAGAGTGGAGCGTGGCGCGATCACGCCATTGCGCTCAACCGCCACTTTCGCCGGATCGAGCCCCAGTTCCCGCGTCAGCGCCGCCACCGTCGGTGCGGCGGTGCGGCGCGCTTCGCCGTTGACGGTGATGGTGATGGTCGGGCCGTGGGGGGCGGGGGCGCTCATGCGCCCGCACCTAGCGCTCGCAGCCCGCGACGCAAGAGCCACGCAGATGGCGCAGATTCAGGATATGACCGAGCGCGAGCAAGGTGACGCCGATCACCGTCAGCACGGCTTCCTGGGTTCCGTGCGGCACCGCCAGCGCACCGCCCATCAGGCCGAGGCCCAGCATGGCGACCACGGAAGGGGCGGCCACGCGGTGCGTCAGCGCGCCCCAGCCGATCGCCACCGCCGCGATCAGCGTGGCCACCGCCAGGCCGATACGGTGGATGTCGGGATGAAGCAGCGCGCTCAAGCCCAAGCTTGCCCCCAGACCGACCGCCGAGACCAGCACGATGCTGAGCAGGCAATGGGCCGCGCACAAGGCCGACAGGGCGATGCCGGCGCGATCGAACCGCTGGCGAATCGGGGTGACGAGGGGCGGCATGGTATGCCGGCGTAGTTATGATATGTTGTAACATCTGACAAGCGCCGCGCTTCAACCGGCGGTCTGTCGCGTTCGGGCGGTGGGCACTTGCTCCACCGGCATTGCTCCACCTAGATGCGCGCATGAACCGATCCGATCTCTCCCCACCCCGGACAACCAGGCCGGAGGCGCTCGCCGTCTGGCTGTTCGTGGTGGCCGCGATGGTGGTGGCGATCGTGGTGGTGGGCGGGATCACGCGCCTGACGGAGAGCGGGCTTTCCATCACCCAGTGGAAGCCGATCACCGGCGCACTGCCGCCGCTTAACGAAGCCGCCTGGGCGCGCGAGTTCGATCTCTACCGCGCCACCCCGCAATTCCGCTATGAAAGCGGCCCGGCGGGGATGGACCTGGCGGCCTTCAAGTTCATCTATTTCTGGGAATGGTTCCATCGCCTGCTGGGCCGGCTCATCGGCCTGGCCTTCGCGCTTCCTCTGGCGTGGTACTGGTGGCGGGGCTCGATCCCGGCCGGCTACAAGCCGCGGCTGTTGGCCCTGCTGGCGCTGGGCGGGATGCAGGGCGTCTTCGGCTGGTTCATGGTGCGTAGCGGGCTTTCGGGCGCCAGCACCTCGGTCAGCCATTTCTGGCTCTCCATCCACCTGATGACAGCGCTGCTCACCCTGGCCGGGCTGGTGTGGACGGCCCTCGACCTGAGGCGGCTGGCACGCATCGGCCGCGCCCGGCGTGCCCGCTGGACCTGGCCCGCCAGCGTGACGGGATCCGTGCTGTTCGTGCAGTTGACGCTCGGCGCCTGGGTCGCCGGGCTCGATGCTGGCCATGCCTCCGACACCTGGCCGCTGATGCAAGGCCGGCTCGTGCCCGAGTTCGACCGTTCGCGCGGGCTATTCTATGCGGCCACGCACGATCCCTTCCTGATCCACTTCCTTCACCGCTGGTGGGCGTGGGTGGCGGTGATCGCCCTGGTCTGGTTCGCGCGGCGGGTGAGGCCACTGGAACGGCGGGCCTCGATTGCGATCCACACTGCCTTCGGTACGCAGATACTGCTCGGCATCGCCACCGTGGTCGCCGGGATGCCCCTGTGGCTGGCGGTCGGGCATCAGTTCGTCGGCGCGCTTCTCGTGGTCGCCTTCGCCTGGGGCGCGCACGTGCTGGGGCGGACGCCCGCGTGACCGCGCCCGCCGCGCCTTTGGGAGAGGCGGGGCTGATCTGGTGCCCCTTCCCCGACGAGGCCGCCGCGCGCACGGCCGCCACCGCCCTGCTCGATGCGCGGCTGATCGCCTGCGCCAACATCCTGCCGGGGATGCTGTCGCTGTTCTCCTGGCGGGGGCAACGGAGCGAGAATGCGGAGTGCGGCGCGCTGTTCAAGACCAGCGCAGAGGCACTGGCGCCCGCGATGGTCCGGCTGGCCCACCTCCACCCTTACCATTCACCTGCGATTGCGGGCTGGACGGTGGCGGCGGATAACGGCACTCTGGCGTGGTTGCGGGCGGAGACTGGCGGGACATGAGCCGGACGGGGTGCGATCGCAGAAACATGGGCCAGATGATGGCGGCAGCGGCAGCGTTGCTGCCCTTTGCCGCGTTCGGCGCGCCGCTGGCAGCTTCGCGCCACGCACCGCGCCGCGCTGTGCCGGAGGGCGCTTTCCTGCTTGAGCGCATGCTGACCCGAGGCCTGGCCGATGGTGCGACGATCACGATCACGCGGCGCTGGCGGATCGGCTTCGCCGCCAGCGCGGACGGCCTGGAGGTACGGGGCGCGCAAGTCGCGGCCGATGTCTCCGCACCCGCCGTGCTCGCCTCGCTCGCCGCGCTGGAGCGCGACCGGTCGGATGGAGGCGTGTTCCCGATCCTGCTCGACGGTCGCGGCCTCATCACTTCCTCCCCGCGCGGTGGCGATGGCGAGAGCCTGTTGCGCGCGATCGACGAGGGGCTGGCGCTGCTTGCCCGCTCCCGCCCCGAGGTTCCGGTCGCGCAGGAGGAGGCCGCTTTCGCCCGCGCCCTTGCCGGAATGGGCGCGGAAAGCATCAGCACCCTGCCTCGCGATCTGTTCTTTCCGGCGCCGGCCCGGACCGAGGCCACGCGGCTGGTTCAGTTGCCTGGCGGCGGTGAAGGCAGCGTGACCGTCTCCGCGAACGCGACCGCAAGCGCGCGAACGGGCCTGCTGATTGCCAGCGAACGCTCGGTCCTGAGCCGCCTGGGCGACAGTGCCCGGACCGCGACGGAGCGTTGGTTGCTCGCGGCGTCATAGCTACGGTATTATTTTACCGCCCGTGAGACCGGCGCTTTTCCTTGACTTTGGAAGCATATTTCACCAATCGGCGCCGCGTCCACCGAACCGGCCCGCCGGATTTGCGGACTTCCCGGCACTGGCTCCACGCCGCGCCGGTCAGTGAAAACCCGAGTTACGAAAGCAGCACAGCCATGAAGGCTCTCAGCAAGATCACCCGGTCGGTCAAGCCGGCCGAGGTCGAAAAGAACTGGCATCTGATCGACGCCGACGGCCTCGTGGTCGGCCGGCTCGCCGCGATCACCGCCAATATCCTGCGCGGCAAGCACAAGCCGAGCTACACCCCGCACGTCGATTGCGGCGATCATGTCGTCATAATCAACGCCGAGAAGGTGAAGTTCACCGGCAAGAAGCTGTCCGACAAGCGCTATTACAAGCACACCGGCCACCCTGGCGGGATCAAGGAAACCAGCCCCGCCAAGGTGCTGGGGGGCCGCTTCCCCGAGCGTGTGCTCGAGAAAGCGGTCGAGCGCATGATCCCGCGCGGGCCGCTGGGCCGGGCGCAGATGCGCGCGCTTCACCTCTACGCCGGCACCGAGCACCCGCACGCCGGCAACCAGCCGACCGCGCTCGACGTCGCCGGCATGAACCGCAAGAACAAGGCGACCGCATGATGGCCGACGAAACCACCACTCCCGAAGCCGGCCCCGAGACCGTGACCGACCTCGCCGACCTCAAGACCATCGCCGGCGATGCCCCACAGGGCGATGCCGCGGTGATCGCCCAGCGCGCCGAAGTGCCGCTGCGCGAGCAGGAGCTCGACAAGCAGGGCCGCGCCTATGCCACCGGCCGCCGCAAGGATGCCACCGCCCGCGTGTGGGTGAAGCCCGGCACCGGCAAGGTCACCGTCAACGGCCGCGACCAGGAAGTCTATTTCGCGCGTCCGACGCTGCGCCTCGTGATCGACCAGCCTTTCGCCATCACCGAGCGTCAGGGCCAGTACGACGTGATCGCCACCGTAAAGGGCGGCGGCCTCTCCGGCCAGGCGGGCGCGGTCAAGCATGGCATCGCCCAGGCGCTCGCCAAATACGAGCCGTCGCTGCGCGGCACCGTCAAGGCCGCCGGCTTCCTGACCCGCGACAGCCGCGTGGTGGAACGCAAGAAGTTCGGCCGCGCCAAGGCTCGCCGCAGCTTCCAGTTCTCGAAGCGCTAGGCGAACCGGCTTCGGCCGAGACAAGGGGCGGCTCCCTCCGGGGGCCGCCCTTTTTCGTCTGCTCGGCACACCGGCATGAAAAGGGGCGTTTGGCAGGACGATAAACAATGGCTAGTTTGCCGCACGGGCGGGTTTCGCGCGGGACACCAAACGTGGAAGGAGAAGCAAGATGGCAGAAGACTGGTCAGCCGACGTAAAGCGGTACGATCCCGACGCTCCCGATGGCGTGATCGCAGGCATCGTGAGATACTGCGGAATTGCCCTGCACAAGCGTGACTCCTCGCTGGTGTCCTTTGGCGATCCGGCGGAAACCGCGCGGGTCCGCGACAATTTCCTCAAGAAGAAGCTCGGCCTTACCCAGCCCGATTCCGATCTCGACGCCGCCATCGCCAAGGTCGGCGAGCGGATGAAGGGCGACAATTTCAAGAACCGGGTGACCGTCTATTACCTGCTGACGCGGCTGTTCGGTCAGGAGGCGACCTTCGACAAGAACTGGACGCCGGGCGATAGCCCCGGAGCGGCCGGTCTCGGTGCGGCCGGGCTTGCCGCGGGAGCCGTCGGCCTGGCCGGCCTGAGCCGCGACGATCCGGCACCCGCCGCCAGCGCGATTCCCGTCACTCCGGCGCCGGTGAAGGACGCGGCCCCTGTCGAACCACGGCACGCCGATGCCGCCCCCCGCCACGTGGCCGAGCCGGTCGCGGAAGATCGCGATGGTGGCTTCGGCTGGCTGTGGTGGCTGCTCGGCCTGATCCTGCTGGGCCTGCTGTTGTGGTGGCTGTTCACACGCAACGCCGGCGAGGAGACGGCAACCACAGCGCCGGTGGCGACCGAGACAGTGTCCACCACAGCGGCCCCCGCCGATACCGTCGACCTGACCGCCGCTCCGGCCGAGGGTTCGGTCACCATTCCCGAAGGCGCGGGCGTCACCACCGAGGTGCGGGCGGGCAAGCCGGTCGTGAAGGTCTATTTCAACACCGGCGCCACCGAGATCGCTCCGGCATTCGGACCCGCCGCCGCGGCACTGAAGACCTGGCTCGATGCCAATCCCGGCTCTTCGCTGGCGATCTCCGGCTTCAACGACCCGACCGGCAACGCCGCCGCCAATGCCGAGCTGGCCAAGAGCCGGGCCGGTGCGGTCAGGGCCGCGCTGGTGACCGCGGGCATCGCCGAGGCGCGCACCGAAATGGTGAAGCCCGCCGAAGCAACCGATGGCGATGCCGCGCTGGCGGCCGCCCGTCGGGTGGAAGTGGTCGTCCGCTGACCGCCTGGCCGGGTCGCGCGTGGACCGCGCGGCCCGGCCCAGCTTCCGGCTCAATGCACCGGCGGATCGGTGCGCGGCACCTGGTTCACGGGCGCCACCGGCTCGCCGGGCTCGCGCGGTGGAAGGGCGTTCTCCGGCACGTCGTCGATCTGCATCGCCGGCGTCGGCAGCTCCGCGAGATTGCGCACCCGCACCTCCAGCCGCTCACCATCCCATGTGATCTCGTTGAAGCTGGGCGGGGTCGAGCGAATGCGCTGCGACAGCGTGCCCGCTCCGATCATGCGCACCGGGCCGTTGGCGCTGTCCTCGATGATGTCGAAGGCATCGTGAACATGGCCGGAAAGCACGGCCACCACGGGACGCCTCGCCAGTTCCGCCAGAGCGCGCGCGCCATTACGGGTGAGCGCGGTTCCCTTGGTCCCTACCTCCCGCAAGGGGTGATGGGCGGTCACCAGCGCCTGTGTGCCTGGTGGCAGTTCGTCGATCGCGCGCAACGTCTTCGCCAGCGACGCGCCGGTGATCCAGCCCTTCGACCAGTTCAGGCGCGGCTGCGCGCGGGCGGTGGTGCGCAGCGGCACGATGGCGAGGCCGGGCAGCTTGAGTTCGCGTTCCACGGTGTGTTCGACACCGTAGAAGCGGCGATAGGGGGCGAAGAAGCGCTCCAGCAGATTGAAATAGGGCAGGTCGTGATTGCCGACCTCGAGCGTGACCGGAGCCTCCAGCGAACGGATCCAGACCTTCGCCGCCTCGAACTCGCGGTTGCGCGCCCGCATCGTGATGTCCCCGGTTATCGCCACCGCATCGGGCGCCCGCGCCGCCACCTCGGCCTTCACCCAGTCAAGCGCACGGTTGTTCTCAAGCCCGAAATGAATGTCCGAAAGGTGGAAGATCAGCGTTTTCCGGTCAGCCATGATGGGTCGCTAGCAGGTCCACTTCGGATTGCGACACCCGAAAGGCCATTGGCGCCGCACCCTCGCAACGCTCGCCGTCGAGAAGGACTTCGACGGGCGACCCGTCAACATTCTCGAGCGTGATGTCCTCCACCATCCCGAGCCGGTCGTGGGGGCCTTCGCGGAACCGGCGGCGCAGCAGCGCCCAGCCCTGCTGCGCGAACTCGGCGGCGCTGGCCGCCTGATAGCCGTTTACCTGGATGCCATGCTCGCCCGGAGTCATGTCGATCAGCGGATAGCCTTCGCGGCGGCCAAGCGGCGGATCGAGGACGCGCACCGCGGCCTCGCCGGTGGATCGGGCCAGGGCATCGGCCGCACCGCTGGCAATGGCCGCGATGTCGAACTCGCGCATCGCCTCGCGCACCGCGCCCCAATGCGTGCCGGGGCCTGCCAGCAGGCCGGCATAGGCATCGCCGCATTGCCCGGCGATCTTGAGCACCCGCCGCCGGCACGCGCCGCCGGTCGCAACCACGGCCACGATGTCCTCGGCGGGAAAGTCGCCGTGCAGGCGCTTGCTGAGAAGGTTCATCGTGCCCCCGGGGAGCACCAGCACCGCCCCGCTCCACCCGGCCAGCCGGCCCAGCGCGGCGTTGATCGTCCCGTCGCCGGTGTAGATCGCCAGCATGGGAACACCGGCCGCCTCCAGCGCCGCGCGGTCGGGCAAGGGTTGGTCGGGAAAGGAGATGCTGCGCTCAATCGCAATGCCGCGGGCGTTGAGCGTATCCTCAAGCGCCGCCACGGCGGCGGGGGTGTTGCTACCGCTGGCTGCGTTGGCGATCAGCCAGGCTCTCTCGAAGCGCTCCATCACCGTCGCAATCGCGCCGCGCCCGCGCGGTTCCCGGTCATTTGTCCGGCGGAGGCACGCATTCGTCGATTACGAATGTAGTTGGACCCCGCGTGGAACGCTCCCGGTCGAGCCGGCCGCGCCCGTCCACGACGCCGGGCGTAGTGCGGTGTGGCGAACCGGGGGAGCCTCAGGAACGGCCCCTCCGTCGCACCAAGTAAGGAGGACATCATGTACAAGACCATCGTTTCCGCCATCGCGATTGCCATTGCGCTTCCGGCCGCGGCCGAAAGCGTCGTGGTCTCCACGCATGACCTCGACCTCGCCTCAACCGCCGGGATGGAACGGCTGGAGCGCCGGATTGCGTCGGCTGCGCGGCAGGTCTGCGACGATAACGGCTCAGGAAGGAGCGTGCGGGAGCGCCTGCTGGTCCGCGCCTGCGTGGCCAGGGCCAAGGCGACCACGATCAGCCAGGTCGCGGCGCTCGACCGTTCGCCCCGGCGGGGCGGATGACACTCCGCGTAGCACGCCCGGCCGGATTCCGGCCGGGCCTCAGCGCCCCGCCATCGCCTTGACCTTCGCGAGATAGGTGCGGCCGATCCGCAGCATCTCGCCGCCGATGGTTTCGACCGACCATACCCCCAGCCCATCGTGCCGCAGGCCCGCGATCCGGTCGCGGCGAAGGATGATCGAGCGGTGGATTCGGATGAAGCGATCGGGATCGAGCTTGGCCTCGAGCCCGGCGATCGTCTGAAGCAGCAGATAGCTGCGCGCCGGCGGATCGCCGTCACTGCCGACATGAAGCCGCACATAGTCGCGCTCGGCATCGATGCGGCCGACCTCGGCCACACCGATCCGCACCAGTTCCGAACGGTGCGGAACCCACAGCTCCTCCAGCCACGGCGAGGCCCCCGCGCCGGCGCCCGCGCCGGTGGCGCCACGCCGGGCGAACACCCGCGCGATCGCGCGCGCAAGGCGCTCTTTCTCGACCGGCTTGAGCACGTAATCCACCGCGTCCAGATCGAAGGCTTCGACGGCATGGTTGTCATGCGCGGTCACGAAGATCACCGCCGGGGGATCGGCACGGCCGGCCAAGCGTCGCGCGACCGCCAGCCCGTCGATCTCGGGCATAGTGAGGTCGAGCAGAACCAGGTCGGGGGAAAGCTCGTCGATCCGTTCCAGCGCCTCGGCACCGTCGCTCGCCGTCCCGGCGATCCGCACCGCCGGGATCTGGCAGCAGATGGCGCGCATACGGTCGAGCGCGAGCGGCTCGTCATCGACGATCAGCGTGGCGAGCGGTTGGGTGGGGGTGTCAGCCATGGCGCAGCAGCGGGATCCTCAACTGGGTTTCGAAACCACCGCCGGGAAGCGGGCCGGACGCGATGCTCGCCTCGACGCCGAAGCGGGCGGCGAGCCGATCGCGGACATTGGCGAGCCCGATGCCGAAGCCGCGCGCGCCAGCACGCTTCGCCTTCCTCGCGGCGGTTGCTGGCGGCGCATCGTCGGAGATGGTGACGACGAGCCGGCCATATTCCTCGCGCGCCTCGATCCGCACCGTCACCGGCGATGCGCTGGCGGACACGCCGTGCTTGACCGAATTCTCCACCAGCGGCTGGAGGATCATGCCCGGCACAAGGTATCCGGCGAGCGCTTCGGGAAGGTCGTAGCGCGTACGCAGGCGCTCGGGAAAGCGCACCTGCTCGATCTCCAGATACTGGCGTTGCAGGTCGAACTCGTCGGCCAGTGCGACATCGGAACTCGTGTCTTCCGCCAGGCTGTGACGGTAGAATCGCGAAAGCGACTGGATCATCCGCTCCGCCTTGTCCGGCCGGCCCGTCATCACCAGCGCGGACAGCGAATTGAGCGCGTTGAACAGGAAATGCGGGTTCACCTGATAGCGCAGCGAGCGCAGCTCGGCAGCCCGGGCCGCGGAACGGAACCGCTCTTCCCGCCGCTGCGCCTCGCTCGTCTGCGCGCCGGCGAGCATGGCGAAGTAGAGCGATGCCCAGGCCAGGATCAGGAAATATCGGCCTAGGGCGATGTCCACGATCTCGCGCCATCTGTCGGCGAAGGTGGGCGCGGGGTGGAACATCACCGTGGCCGAGGAACCCGGGGGCCCGGCGATGGTCTGCGGCGGAAGGTTGCGCAGCTTGTCGATCGGAATGTCGACCAGGATGTTGCCGCTGGGGTCGCGGCGCACCGCGAAGCCCTGTTGCTGCGCATAGCGGGCTTCCTCGCGCTCCTGCAACGGACGGAAGATCCACTGGTTGGCCTGGGCGATGGGGATCGATGCGGGGATCGAGATCAGCACCGCCGCGGCGATCTTGACCCATAATGGCCGCTCGTCGAACAGCCGCAAGACCAGCCAGACCATCACCGTCATCGCCACGCCGACCGCGATCACCAGCCCCCGGCGCCACAACATCTCGTCCTGGAAGCCGAAGTCCTGGATGAGCGAACGGATGGTCGAGAGCAGGAAGTAGCACAGCCACAGCGCCGCGATCGAGGCGAACACCAGCCACAACGGAACGGTGGCGCGCGCGTCGGGCGCCTGGACCTCCTCGATGGTCATGGAGGGTGCGTTTAGCCCACGCGGATCGCGCCGCACCCCGCCCTCGTCAAACCGCCCCGCCCCTTCGTCCAACGACATCATGCGCCTTCGAGGAGGTGCTCCTCGGCGATCCTGCGCTTCCACTGGGCCGGGGCGAGCGTGTGGACGTTGTTGCCATGCGCATCCACCGCCACGGTTACCGGCATGTCCCGGACCTCGAACTCGTAGATCGCCTCCATGCCGAGATCCTCGAAGGCCACCACCCTGGCGCCGGTGATGGCGCGGCTGACGAGATAGGCGGCGCCGCCGGTGGCCATCAGATACGCGACCTTGTGCCGGGCAATCTCCGCCACCGCGCCCTGGCCGCGCTCGGCCTTGCCGATCATCACCAGCAGCCCGAGGCCGAGCATCATGTCGGTGAACTTGTCCATCCGCGTGGCGGTCGTCGGGCCGGCGGGACCGACCACCTCGCCCATCACCGGATCGACCGGGCCGACGTAGTAGATCGCGCGGCCGGCGAAATCGACCGGCAGCGTCTCGCCGCGATCGAGCATATCCTTGATGCGCTTGTGCGCCGCATCGCGCCCGGTGAGCATCTTGCCGGTGAGGAGCACGCGGTCGCCCGCGCTCCAGCTGGCGACCTCCTCGGGCGTCAGGGCGTCGAGATCGACGCGGCGCGCCGCCGCATCGGGTTGCCAGTCCACCTGCGGATATTCGGCCAGGTTCGGCGCCTCCAGATAGGCGGGGCCCGAGCCGTCGAGCGTGAAATGGGCGTGGCGGGTGGCGGCGCAGTTGGGGATCATCGCCACCGGCTTGCCCGCGGCGTGGCACGGCCAGTCCATGATCTTGACATCGAGCACGGTCGACAGCCCGCCGAGGCCCTGCGCGCCGACGCCCTGCGCGTTGACGGCGTCGTAAATCTCTATTCGCAGCTTCTCGATATCGGTCTGCGGCCCGCGCGCCTTGAGCTGCGCCATGTCGATGGGTTCCATCAGGCTCAGCTTGGCCAGCTTCATGCAGTGCTCGGCCGTGCCGCCGATGCCGATTCCCAGCATCCCCGGCGGACACCAGCCCGCGCCCATCAGCGGAATCTGCTCGATCACCCAGTCGACGATCGAATCGCTCGGGTTCATCATCTTGAACTTGCTCTTGTTCTCGCTGCCGCCCCCCTTGGCCGCGACATCGATGGACACGGTGTTGCCCGGCACCATCTCAACCGAAAGGACGCAGGGCGTGTTGTCGCGGGTGTTGCGGCGGGTGAAGGCGGGATCGACGAGGATCGAGGCGCGCAGTTTGTTGTCGGGATCGTTGTAGGCGCGGCGCACCCCCTCGTCGACGACCTCCTGGAGACTGCGCGAGGAGCCGAGGCGGCAATCCTGCCCCCATTTCACGAACACGTTCACGATGCCGGTGTCCTGGCAGATCGGGCGGTGCCCCTCCGCGCACATCCGGCTGTTGGTGAGTATCTGGGCGATCGCGTCCCGGGCGGCCGGGCCCTGTTCCACCTCATACGCCGCGCCTAGCGCGCGGATGTAATCCATCGGATGATAGAACGAGATGTACTGGAGCGCATCGGCGACGCTGGCGATCAGGTCGTCTTCCGCGATGATGGTCATGTCGCTCATCGAATTGGCTCTTTCTCCGGTCGAACGCGGCTTGGCCTTTAGGCCGGTGGGCTGGCAGCCGTCAAAGCGCTTGGAAGCAAGGCGCGTTGTCCCTAAGGCAACGCCGTTCCGCAAAGGCTCCTGAAGACCCACGCATGATCGCCCCGGATATCACACGCGAACCCGCCACCCGCTTCGATGATGCGCGCCGCGCCATGATCGACAGCCAGCTGCGTACCAGCGGCGTCAATGACGCTTTCGTGCTGGCCCGCATGAGCGTGGTCCCGCGCGAGGATTTCGTGCCCGAGGGGCAGCGCGCCGCCGCCTACACCGACCGCGCGGTGCGTCTGCCCGACGGCGGCGCCCTGCCGGCGCCTCTGTTCCACGGCCTCCTGCTGGCCGAAGCGCGGCCCGACCGCGCCGACCGCGTTGTGGTTATCGACGGCGGCAGCGGCTATCTGCCCGCGCTGCTGGAACCGATGGTGGGCGCGCTGACCGTGGTCTCTCCGGAAGATGCGGCGGCGGGCAAGATCGGTGCCAGGCCGACCCTGGTGCTGATCGACGGCGCCATCGAACATCTGCCCGAACCTCTGGTGCGCAAGCTGGAAGAAGGCACGCGCGTCGTGACCGGGCTGGTCGAGCGCGGCGTCACCCGGCTCGCCGTGGGGCGCAAGGCGGGGGGGGCGCTGGGCCTCGTCGCGCTGGTGGAAACCGGCGTGCCCAGGCTGGCCGCCTTCGACCGGGAGGCTGGCTGGAGGTTCTGATGAACAGGGGAAAGGTTCTTGGCGCGGCGCTCGCCGCCACGGCGCTGGTGCCCCTGTCTCCCGCGCGGGCGGACACGCTCCAGGAAGCGCTGAGCGCGGCCTATCAGAACAACCCCACGCTTGCCGGCGCGCGCGCAACCCAGCGCGCGACCGACGAGAACGTGCCGATCCAGAAGGCCGCCGGTCGCCCCAGCGTGACCACGACGACCGCGTTCACCGAGTTCGTCAAGAAGGCTTCGAACAGCTTCATCGCGCCCGACCGGGTGGTGAACAGCCAGCTCAACGTCAGCGTCCCGCTTTATTCCGGCGGCGCGGTCCGCAACGGCGTGCGTGGCGCCGTGGCGCGGGTAGAGGCGGGGCGTGCCGACCTGCGCGGCACGGAGAGCGATATCTTCACCCAGGTGGTCACGGCCTATATGGACGTGCTGCGGACCCAGGCGCTGGTCGGGCTTCAGGCCAATCAGATCGATGTCCTGTCGGTCAATCTCCGGGCCACTGGCGACCGGTTCGAGATCGGCGAGTTGACCCGCACCGACGTGGCCCAATCGCAGTCGCGGCTGGCAACGGCGCAGAGCGATTTCCGCACCGCCGAGGCCAATCTGATCGCGGCGCGCGAAACCTATGCCCAGCTCACCGGCATGGCGGCGGACGCGCTGCAACCGCCGCCGCCCTTGCCGGGCTTCCCGGCCACGGTGGATCAGGCCGAGGATATCGCGCTCGAGCAGAACCCCGCCATCATCGCGGCCAAGGATCGCGCCCGCGGCGCCGGCTTCGATGTCGGCGTGGCGAACGCCGCGCGGCTGCCGCGCCTTTCGGCCGTGAGCGGCAGCACCTATACCAACTATCTCAATTCGCTCGGTTCGGTCGGCATCGGCGGCCCGGGGACGACGATACCGCAGACCAGCACCGGGGTTCAGGTGGGCGTCCAGCTCAATCTCCCGCTGTATCAGGGCGGATTGCCGGCCGCGCAGCGCCGCCAGGCGCAGGCGCGCGAGGGCGCGGCGCTCGAGGCGGTGATCGCGGCCGAGCGCCAGGCGATCGCCCGCGTCCGCTCCGCCTGGGCGAGCTGGCAGGCGGCCACCGCGGTCATCGCCAGCGCGCAGACGGCGGTCGATGCCGCCACGCTGAGCCTCGAGGGGGTGCGGGCGGAGAATTCGATCGGCAACCGCACCATCCTGGAAACGCTGAATGCCGAACAGGAACTGCTCAACGCCCGCGTCGCGCTGGTGACGGCACGGCGCAACGCCTATGTCGCGGGCTTCCAGCTTCTGGCGGCGATGGGCCGGGCGGAAGCGCGCGATCTCGGCCTTGTCGAGGATGGGCTGCTCTACGACCCGGTCGTCAACTACGACCGCGTGAAGGGCAAGTGGTTCGACTGGGAAAGCGATCCCGCCCCGAAGGCGAGCACCACCAGCACCGATGCCGTCCCCGCGGCGACGGCGGCGATTCCGGCCGAGGCCGTGCCGCAAATGGGTGAAACCGGCAAGACTCCGGGTTAAGATCGCCTGTCACGGCGATTCGCGCCGGACAGCACAGGGGCGAAAGCGATGCAGCAGCCGGGCGAACCGTCGGTCGAGGAAATCCTCGAATCGATCAAGAAGGTGATCGCGCGCGAAAACGCGCCGGTGGGCGTGCCCGTCCGCCGCCGGCCCGCCTCCACTCTCGCCGCCGAGCTGAACGAGCGGGTCCAGCCCGCCGCCACCGACGAGGCGGACGAGGTTCTGGAGCTCGACGAATCCGCTGCGGTGGCGCTCACCGAGCACGAAGATGCCGCCGAATCCCGTTACGACGAGGCCCAGGCCGCCGAGGATGCCGCTCCGCCGCTGACCGCGGAGACCACCGCCGCCGCGATGCGCGAGAACCTTTCCGCGCTCGCCATGCTCGCTCAGCCCGGCCGCCAGCCGCAGATCGTGCGTTCGGGCGAAACCTCGCTCGAAGGGCTGACGCGCGAATTGCTGCGCCCGATGCTGGCGAAATGGCTGGACGAGAACCTGCCCCCGATGGTGGAGGAACTGGTCAAGGCGGAGATCGCGCGGATCGCCGGCAAGAAGGGCTGAACGGCGGCGGCGCCCCTGCACCGAAAACCGCATAGGCGATAATTTCATTGACATTCCGAACCGATGTGGTTATATCGGTTCAATGACCCATTTTCGCGCCCTCATCGCCGCCCTGCGCGCTTTCGCGCTCGGCTCCGCCTGTCCAGAGGCTCGCCCGGCCCGGACCTTAACAAGCCCCGCGACGCTCGCTAATCGCGGCAGGATGACAGCCCGGTCCCGGTTCGCGCGCTCGATCGCCCCCTTCGCCGCCACCCTCGCCTGCGTGCTGGCCATGCCGCTGGCCGTGCCGCTCGCTGCCCAGGAACGGCCGGCGATGACGGCGCAGGATCTGGTGACCATGCCCCGCCTCGGCGCCGCGACGGTCAGCCCCGACGGGAAATGGGCGGTCTATCCGGTCACCGAGACGGACCCCGCCAGCTACCAGCGGACCACCCCCTTGTGGCTGCGCGCGCTCGACGATGCCGCCGCGGCGCCGGTCAAGCTGCGGGGGATCGCGGGTGCGAGCGACGCCAGCTTCGCTTCCGACGGATGGCTCTACTTCCTGGCCGATGGCGCGGTACCCAGGGGCCAGGACGCCACCAGCCAGGTGTGGCGCGCGCGGATCGCGCCCGGTGGCGCCGCCATCGCCAAGGCCCAGGTCACCGCCTTCGCGACTGGCGTGAGCGGATTTTCCGTCTCCCCCGCCGCCGACCGGATCGCCGTATGGGCGGACATCGGCCGCGGCTGCGCCGTGTTCGGCTGCCCCCAGACAGACGCCAGGGCGCATCTGCCCGGCCCCGGCACCGGCCGCCTTTATCGCACCGAAGATGGCTTCGTGCGGCACTGGGATGCCTGGGAGACCCCGGGCACCGTCAGCCGCGTGTTCGCCTTCGCGCTCGCGAACGGCAGGGCCAGCGGCGCGGGCGTTCCCGCCGATGGCCCGGCCGGCCCCGGCGCGCCCAACGGCGACAGCCCGACCAAGCCGTTCGGAGACAGGGGCGATGTCGCCTGGAGCGTGGACGGCAAGCGCCTGTTCTTCGTCGCCCGCCAGGCCGACAAGGACGAGCCGCGCTCCACCAATCTGGACATCTGGCAGAGCGATCTGAGCGGCGGCGCCCCGGTCAACCTGACCGCCGGCAACCGGGCGCTCGACGCCCTGCCCACACCATCGCCCGACGGGCAGTATCTGGCCTATGTGGCGATGGCCCGCCCCGGCTACGAGGCGGACCGGCAGGTGGTGCAATTGCGCGACCTGAAGACGGGCGCGGTGACGGCGCTGACGGCGGGCTGGGACCGCTCCGTCGGCTCGCTGGCCTGGACGCGGGATTCCCGCTGGCTGATCGCCACCGCGCAGGACGTGCTGGACACCCCCGCCTTCCGCATCGATCCGCGCAGCGGCAAGGTCGAGAAGCTCGACCTCATGGCGGGGAACGAGGCGCATATCGCCAATATCGTGCCGCTTCACGGCGGTCGGTTGCTGTTCACCCGCGATTCGCTCTCCGCCCCGGCGGAGCTGTTCCTGTCGCAGAACACCGGCCCGGCGATCCCGCTGAGCAATGCGGCCACCGCCCGCATCGCCGCGCTGGCCCCTGTCACCACCACACGCTTCAGCTTCGCCGGGGCCGATGGCGCCACCGTGTGGGGCCAGATAACCAAGCCGGCGGCGGCGACCGGCACCCTGCCCGCGATCCTCTATGTCCACGGCGGGCCGCAGGGCAGCTTCGACGATTCCTGGTCCAGCCGCTGGAACCCGCGCGTTCTGGCGAGCCAGGGCTATGCCGTGGTCTCGGTCGATTTCCACGGCAGCACCGGATACGGCCAGGCCTTCACCGATGCCATCACCAACGACTGGGGTGGCAAGCCGCTGGAGGACCTTCAGAAAGGCCTTGCCGCCGCAATCCGCCAGGACAGCCAGATCGACGGCAGCCGCGCCTGCGCGATGGGGGCCAGCTATGGCGGCTACATGATGAACTGGATCCAGGGCCAATGGCCCGACCGGTTCAAGTGCCTGGTCCAGCACGATGGCGTGTTCGATGCGCGCGCGATGGCCTATGAGACCGAGGAGCAATGGTTCATCGCCTGGGAGCACGGCGGCAAGACCTATTTCGAGGATCCCGCCGCCTATGAACGGTGGAACCCGGTCAACCACGTCGCCAAATGGAAGACGCCGATGCTGGTCATCACCGGCGAGAAGGATTTCCGCATCCCCTATTCGCAGGGCCTCGCCAGCTTCACCGCGCTGCAACTGCGCGGCGTGCCGGGCGAGCTGCTGGTGTTTCCGGACGAGAACCACTGGGTGCTCAAGCCCAGGAACTCGCTGCAATGGCACAACACGGTGTTCAGCTGGCTGGCGCGCCATCTGAAGTGATCCATTCGCTGGAAATCGCCCAGGCCGAAGCCGCGCTCGCCAAGATTGGCGGCGACCGGATCGAGCGGCATATCTTCCTGTGCGCCTTGCCGGAAAAGCAGGCGTGCTGCTCGCGCGCCGTGGGGGCCGAGGCCTGGGCCTTCCTCAAGCGACGGCTCAAGGAGCTGGGCCTCGCCGGATCGAGCGTCCAGCGGACCAAGGCGGATTGCCTGCAGATCTGCGTCGCCGGGCCGATCGCGGTCGTGTGGCCCGACCGTGTCTGGTATCATTCCTGCACCCCGGCGGTGCTGGAGCGCATCATCCAGGAGCACCTGATCGGCGGCGTGCCGGTGGAGGCGTTCCGGCTGCGGGCGGCGGGCTGAGGCCCGGCCGCGCCGAGGATCCGCCGGGGCGCCGCTGCGCTCAGTCGTCGCCCACCGCCTCGTCGTGCCCCGTCCCGCTGGACATGAACACCAGCCCCATCAGCGCCCCGGTCAGCAGCATCATCACGCCGATCCCCAGCGCGGTGGCGATGTAGAAGTGGATCGATACCGGTTCGTCACCCGTGGCGAACCAGGCGAACACCGCCGCCAGCGTCGCCAGGGTGATGGCCGACATCAGGGCCATCATGCGCCGCCACCGCGCCCAGGCGAAGGCGGCGGCTTCGGCGTCGTCGAGCGGAGACTTGCGGGCCATGATCGCGCCATGCGCCCCGCAGCGCCGCTGCGCAACGGGCCGATTCGCCATCCCGGGCGATTCATGCCATCCTCGCCCGCGCATCGGGAAGGAGAGAGCCATGCGGATTGCCGAGCTGCTGGAGGATCGGGCCAGCGCCGATATCGTGAGCTGCCCCCCGGGGGTGGCGCTGCGCGAGGCGGTGCGGCTGCTGGCGGACCATCGCATCGGCGCCTTGCCGGTTATCGAGGGCGATGCCGTGGTGGGCATCGTTTCCGAGCGAGATGTGCTCTATTGCCTGGCGGCGCACGGGGCGGCCGCACTGGACAAGAGCGTGGGCGAGGTGATGACCGCACCCGTGGTGAGCGTGGACTGCGCCACCTCCTGCACCGAGGCGCTGGCCCTGATGACCGCGCGCCGTTTCCGCCACCTGCCGGTGGTGGAAGGTGGCACCATGCGCGGCTTCCTTTCGATCGGCGATCTGGTGAAGGTGCGGCTTACCGAGGTAAGCCACGAGGCGGAGGCGATGCGCGACTATATCCGGCTGGCTTGAGGAAGCGGCCCCGCATCCCTAGATCGTCTGCCATGACGCTCATGCTCACCCTGACCCCCGCCGCCGCGAAGCGCGTTGCCTGGATCGCCGCGCGGCAGGCGAAGGACGCGGTGCTGCGCCTGGCCGTGGACGGCGGCGGCTGCTCCGGTTTCCAGTACCGTTTCGAGCTGGCCGACGGAGTGGAAGACGAGGATTCGGTGAGCGAGACCGACGGCGTGCGGCTGGTCGTCGATCCGGTCAGCCTGGAGCTGGTGGCGGGAAGCACGGTCGATTTCGTCGAATCGCTGGGAGGCGCGGCGTTCAAGGTCGAGAACCCGCAGGCCGCGGCCGGATGTGGCTGCGGCTCCAGCTTCGGCATCTAGCTCGCGTGAGAATCGCCAGCTTCAACATCAATGGCGTGAAGGCGCGGCTGCCGCGCCTGCTCGAATGGCTGGAGGAAACGCGCCCCGCCGTCGCCTGCCTCCAGGAGATCAAGAGCCAGGACGAAGGCTTCCCGGCGGAAGAATTCGCCAGGATCGGCTACCGCGCGATCTGGCACGGGCAGAAGGGCTTCAACGGCGTCGCCATCCTGGCCGACGGGGTCGAGCCGGTGGAGGCGCAGCGCACGCTGCCGGGCGACCCGCAGGACGAGCACGCCCGCTATATCGAGGCCGATGTGCGCGGGGTGCGGATCGCCTGCATCTACCTGCCCAACGGCAACCCGGTTCCGGGGCCCAAGTTCGACTACAAGCTGGCGTGGATGGAGCGGCTCCAGGCGCGGCTGCGCGAGCTGTGGGCGCTCGAGATTCCCGTGGCGGTGGTGGGCGATTTCAACGTCATCCCCGAAGACGCCGACGTATGGGCGCCCGCCGCCATGGCCGGTGACGCGCTGATGCAGCCGCAATCGCGCGATGCCTACGCGCGCCTGCTCGCCGACGGCTGGACCGATGCCATCGCCACGCTCAACCCGCGCGGCGGGGTGTGGACCTTCTGGGATTATCAGGCCGGCGCGTGGCAGCGCGACCATGGCTTCCGCATCGACCATCTTCTGCTGAGCCCGGAACTCGCCGACCGCATGGTCGCGGCCGGCGTGGACAAGGCCTATCGCGGGCGGGAGAAGGCCAGCGACCATGCCCCGGTGTGGGTCGAAGTAAGGGACTGATCCCCCGCCATCGCGGGAACTCAGCGATAGAAGACGTGGTTGCTGATCCGCGCCATCGCCTGGCGGCGGCCGCTCCAGGCGGGCGCTACCGAGCGGGCATGGAAGAACAGCGCGCCTTCGGCCCGGCTGTCCCACAGCCCGCGATGGGCGATCTGCGCGACCGCCTTGGCACGGCGCCAGATGTGGGAATCGCGCGGGTTCGCCGGCATCCGGCCGCCCTTGACGAAGCTGAACTGCGATTTCTGCGTCACGACGCCGCAATAGCTGGCCGGGAAGCGGCCGCTGGCGGCGCGGTTGACGATCACCTCGGCGACGGCGAGCTGGCCTTCCAGCGGCTCGCCCCGGGCTTCGAAATAGATGGCGCCCGCAAGGCACCGGAGCTGATCGTCGAGCGCGGTCTGGGGCATGGTGCTCACCAGTTCGCGCAGGCTGGCGGCGTTCGCTTCGGCCGGCACATCGGTCTTCTCGGGGAGCGGCTGAACCACTTCGCGCGGGACGAACTGCGGAACGATCTCGGATTCGGCCGGTTCGGTCATTGCCGAAGCCGTGGACGCGTTCTGCTGCGCGCGGGCCGTGGGCATATCTATCGGTGCCAGCACGGAAGCCAGCGCGACGGCGATCACCGCCACGCCAGCGGAAACATTCAAGCGAATCATGTAAGCTTCGGTCAGGGCGGTGAACGAGCCTGGCGCAGACCGTGACGGGGCACGCGGTTGGCGTGTCCGATCCCATCTATAACGGCCTGCCGGCTGTTCCCCGTCTGCGTGCTAGCTCACCGGCCTCTATGCCGGGCGAGCCGCCTACGCTCAGGTCGCGCGCCAGCTAGTTACATCCGTTACGGGGTCAAGCTAATCGGCCAATTGTGCGATGAACCGTTCCGCATCCACGACGTCCAGTTCAATCAACCAGCCATCCTCGTCCCGTGCCATGCGGCGTTGCAGGTACTCGTCATATTCGTGCGGTTTTTCAGTATCTTGTTCTCTAGACACGGTGAAGATGCGGCGGCCGTCCAGCCTTGGCATCCGCTCCCAGAGCCGCGAATTTCGCCCGCGTTCACAAGTTGTTAGGTATATCGCTCCGCCCTCGCGCTCGCCCTTCGACAGCACTGCGGCGAACCCGCCGTCCGCCTCGGCGGCACGAATCAGGGCGGCAACCTCGAGATGCGCCGGCAGCCGCCCGCCGCTCACGACTCTTCCGCCCGGTAGCCGGGCAGTCCCGAGAGCGCGATCCGGCTGCGCATGAAGGTGCCGGTGCCGCGCCCGATCTCCTCGCCTTCTGAATCGACAAGCCGCGCCTCGGCCACGAACACGCGCTTGCGGCCCGAAACCCAGCGCCCTTCGGCCACCACCAGCCCACCACGCACGGGCTTGGTGAAATGCATGTTGAAGGAGGTGGTGAGCAGGAAGCGATCGGTCGCCAGGCTGTTGGCGGCGTAGAAGGCCGCATCGTCCAGCATCTTGAAGTAGATCGTGCCGTGAGCGGCGCCGGCGGCATGGTGGACCGCCGGCGTAACCTCGAAGGTGATGCGGGCGCGGCCTTCCTCCGCGATCTCGAGCCGCGACGCGAACAGCGCGTTTACGGGCGCCGCGGCATAAAGCCTCTCCAGCGCACGATAGTGCAGCTCAGCGCCCGCAACCGCCTCGACCACCGCTGTTGCCCCCTCCCCGCCCGTCAGCGCGGCTCGACCCAGCCGATCGAGCCGTCGCGGCGGCGATAGACCATGTTGTGAACGCCCGTGGCCGCATTCTTGAACAGCAACGCCGCCGTATCGCGCAGGTCCAGCATCATCACCGCATCGGCAACGCTCGCCTCGGGAATATCCGCGGTCGTCTCGGCGATCACCGGGGGTGAATCCGGCGCGGAATCGTCATCCTCCTCGCCGGGAATGGCGTCGACCCACGGCGCGGGCGCGGCGAAGATGGTGTAGGCGGCCTCGTCTTCCGCCATTGAATGCGCGCTCTGCTGATGCCGGTCCTGGATGCGCCGCTTGTAGCGGCGGAGCTGCTTGTCGAGCTTCTCGGCGGCCTGGTCGAACGAGAGATGCACGTCCTGGGCATCGCCGTGGCTCTTGAGGATCAGGCCTTTGTTGACGTGAGTCACGATGTCGCTGGTGAAGGCGCCATGAGCGCCCTTGCCGAACGTGACCTGCGAGGAAAGCGCGCGGCTGAAATATTTCTCTACCATCGCGTTGAGGCGGTCGGCCACATAGGTCTGCAGCGCTTCGCCGGTTTCGATCTGGTGTCCCGAGACGCGGATATCCATGGGCGGCTATTCTCCTTCTCCAGTAATTCCGACCCCCTTAAAACCGCGTTCGCGGCCTGACCAATCAACGCGCGAGCGGCGGCGCGGTGCCCCATAGCGCCCCCTTTATGCGGGCCACGAAGCCGGCGTGCCGGGCCAGCTCCGCCTCACTCGGCGCGTGAGGCCGGGCCGGGCGGACATCGCGCGTGATGGCGGCGGCGGGCACCGGATGCGGCTGGGCCGCCGCCGGTCCTCCGCCGGCGTCCGCGGCCAGCTCCAGCCCGATCTGCCGCCCGCCCTTCAACTCGACATAGACCTGCGCCAGCAGCTCGGCATCCAGCAGCGCGCCGTGCTTGACCCGGTGGCTGCGGTCGATGCCATAGCGCGTGCACAGCGCATCGAGCGACAGCTTGGCGCCGGGATGGCGCTTCTTGGCCATGCCGACCGTGTCGATCATCCGGGTCAGGCAGACCGGCTCGCGCCCGCACAGGCCCAGTTCCGCGTTGAGGAAGCCGAAATCGAACCCCGCATTATGCGCGACCAGCGGCGAATCCGCGATAAAGGCCAGCAGCGCATCGGCGGTGTCGCCGAACAGCGGCTTGTCCGAGAGAAACTGTGCCGACAGCCCGTGAACCTGCTCGGCGCCCGCAGGCATGTCGCGCTCCGGATTGAAATAGGCGTGAAAGGTCTGGCCGGTGGGGACCAGGTTCATCAGCTCGATACAGCCGATTTCCACCATCCGGTCGCCCGTCCGTGGGTCGAGGCCGGTGGTTTCGGTGTCGAACACGATCTCGCGCATGCTTACCTCCTGTGCGCCGCTTGCAGGGGCGGCGCAAGCCCCGCCCGCGCCTCAGCCCGTTGTCAGCCGGGCGATCAGCGCGCGCACCGCGCGCTCCGTCTCAGCCAGCGGGCCGCCCGTGTCGATCACATGATCGGCGCGCGCGCGCTTTTCCGCGTCCGGCATCTGCAGGGCGAGGATGCGGGTGAATTTCTTCCCCGTCATCCCCGCGCGCGCCAGCACCCGCGCGCGCTGCACCTCCGGCGGGGCGGAGACGACCAGCACCTCATCGACCGCCGCACTGCCGCCCTTCTCGAACAGCAACGGGATGTCGAACACCACCAATGGCGCAGCGGCGTGGGCCGCGAGGAACGCCTCCCGCCGCCGCGCGACGGCGGGATGGACGATCGCCTCGAGCCGGGCGAGTGCGGCTTGATCGCCGAACACCCGCGCCCCCAGCACCTCGCGCAACACGCCCGCGGGGCCGGTGCTGCCGGGAAACGCCGCCTCGATCGCGGGGAGCAGCGCGCCGTCCGGCCCCTGCAAGGCGCGGACCTCGGCATCGGCGTCGAACACCGGCACTCCGGCCTCGGCGAAGATGGCCGCGACCGTGGACTTGCCCATCCCGATCGATCCGGTGAGGCCGAGGATCAGGGGCTTGCTCATCGAGCCAGCAGCGCGCGCAGCTCGGCATCGTACTGGCGCGGCGGAGGCTGGCCGAAGAAGATTTCGAACGCCTCCGCAGCCTGGCCGATCAGCATGGCAAGCCCGTCTATCGTCGCGTGCCCGGAGTCCCGGGCGTCCCGAAGGAACGACGTCTCCACGGGGTCGGTCACGATGTCATAGGCGATAGCCCCGGGCGGAGCGTGGCTCCAGTCGAAGACCAGCGACGGTTGGCCACGCATTCCCAGCGGCGATGCATTGACGACGAGATCGAGGCAGCCCGCGCGGTCGTCGAAGGCAAAATCGGTGGGCGAGGCGAAATGATCGAGCGGAACGGCGTGATGTTCGCCGGTCGGCGCAAGCTCGTCCAGCAGGGTGCGCGCCTTGACCGGATCGCGACCGGCCAGAACGATGGTGAAGCCTTCCGCGGCGAGCGCGCTGACGATGGCGCGCGCCGCGCCGCCCGTGCCCAGCACCCGCGCCATGCGGAAATAGTGCCGCGCCGCCAGCTCGCCCCGCAGCGGCTCGAGAAATCCGCCCGCGTCAGTATTCGTCCCCGCCAGCAGCCGATCGAAAGCCGGGTAGATGGTGTTGACCGCGCCGATGCAATCGGCGGGCGCCTCGACACTGTCGAGATGCGCCTGGACCGCCTGTTTCAGCGGCATGGTGACGTTGCAGCCGCGCCAGCCCGGGTCTCCGCGCCGCTCCGCCAGGAACGCACCCACTTCCGCGCCGGTGATGCGTGTAGCGCGATAGTCCGCCTCGACGCCCAGCTTTGCGAGCCAGAATCGGTGGATCGTGGGAGATTTGGACTGCACGATCGGATCGCCGATCACCTCGGCATAGGGAATCACGCGATCAGCACCCCACGCTCGCGAAGCGCATCGAGCACCGGCAACAGCGGCATCCCCTGCACCGTGAACTGGTCCCCGGCGACCCGCTCGAACATCTGCGCGCCCGGCCCCTCTATCCTGAAAACACCCACGCAGCCCGCGACCGCCGGCCATTCGCCAGCGAGATAGGCGGCGATGAAATCCTCGCTCAGCTCGCGCACCACGAGCCGGGCGAAGTCGCTGGCGACCCATTCGATCCGCCCGTCCCGCGCGAGGGCAGCGGCGCTGTGGAGGGTCATCGCCTTGCCCGAGAAAAACCTCAGGTGCTCGGCCGCCTCCTCGCGGCTCGCGGGCTTGTCGAAGCGGCGCTCCGCGACTTCGACCAGGGAATCGCTCCCGAGCACCCATGCGCCGGGCCGCCGGGCCGAAACCGCCGCGGCCTTGGACGCAGCCAGTGCCTGGGCGATCTCGGCGGGATCGGCGCCGGCCATCTCGGCCTCAAGCGCGCGTTCGTCGATCCGGGCTGGGTCCACCTCGAAGGACAAGCCGGCGCCCGCCAGCATCGCCCGCCGCGAGGCGCTGGCGGAGGCGAGGACGAAACCGGTGCCCGCGAGGCTTGCAGCAACAGGATCCATGCCGCTCATATCGGTTTCACCCCTTCGAAGTCGGCGTCCTGCCGGGCGCGCTTGCGCTCTCCGCACAGGCTGATGATCGCCGCGGCCGTCTCCTCGATGGAACGGCGGGTGACGTCGATCACCGGCCAGCCGCGATCGGCGAACATGCGCCTAGCGAAGGCCACCTCCGCCTGGACCCGCTCGGCATCGATGTAGTCGGTGCGGTTGATCTCGCCCAGCGTCACCAGGCGGTTGCGGCGAATCTGGACCAGCCGCTCGGGCGCCGTGGTCAGCCCGACCACCAGCGGATGGCGCAGCGTGAACAGCGCGGCCGGCGGCGGGCTCTCCACCACCAGCGGAATATTGGCGACCTTGTAGCCGCGATTGGCGAGATAGATGCTGGTCGGCGTCTTGGACGAGCGCGAGACGCCCGCGAGCACGATGTCCGCCTCCTCCCAGTCCTCCTGTGCGATCCCGTCGTCATGGGCGATGGTGAACTGGATCGCTTCCACCCGGCGGAAATAGGCATCGTCCATCAGATGCTGGCGGCCGGGCCGGCCGTGCGCTTCCTGCCCCAGCGCGGTTTCCAGCGCCTCCGTCACCTGATCGAGAACCGGCACCGCCGGAAGCGAGAGATGGCGGCAATGCTCCTCCAGTCGCGCCCGCGTCTCCACATTGACCAGCGTGTAGAGCACCAGGCCCGGATGCGCCGTCAGCTCCGGCACGATCCGGTCGAGATGCTGGCGCGAGCGCACCATCGGCCAGAAATGGCGGGTGATCTCCGCGTCCTCGAACTGTGCCAGCGCCGCCTTGGCGATCATCTCCAGCGTTTCGCCGGTCGAATCCGAAACCAGGTGGAGATGGAGACGCTTCATCGCTGCACCGCCCGCCCGGTCCGCTTGTGGAGAAGCCCCGGCATAAACCACGGGAGGAACCCGGCGACAAGCGGGGGAGGGGATTCGCTCCCCGCTACCAGCCGATTCGCCCGGCGGATCATGGACAGCCCAGGCAATTCATCGACAGGCTGGGGAGAAGCGGGAAAACTTCGACTCGACACCGCTGCGAGCGCGATTCGCCATCATCCGGGACGCTGTTCAAGCCGGGAGAAATCGGGCAGGGCGCCGCCGTCCCCGCTTTCCACAGGGCCAACAGACTCCATCATCCATCTTTAAATCTTGTTATATTGAAGTGAGACGCAAGCGCGATGCCCGGCCTCCTGCTCGACACGCTGAACGGACATCGCGGTGAACGGGTTCCCCTGTGGCTGATGCGCCAGGCGGGGCGCTATCTGCCCGAATACCGCGCTCTGCGCGAACGGGCCGGCGGTTTCCTGGCGATGGCCTATGACAGCGCCCTGGCGGCGGAAATCACGCTCCAGCCGATCCGCCGCTTCGGTTTCGACGGTGCGATCCTGTTTTCCGACATATTGGTGATCCCCCACGCGCTGGGCCAGGATCTGTGGTTCGAGACGGGCGAGGGGCCGCGGCTCGCACCTCCGCTGGTCGATGGGGTATGGCAGGCGCTTGAGGCGATGCCGACGCGGCTCGATCCGATCTATCAGACCGTGCGGCAGACCCGCGCGGGGCTGCCCGAAGGCGTGACCATGTTGGGCTTTGCCGGTTCGCCCTGGACGGTCGCGACCTACATGGTCGCGGGGCAGGGCTCGAAGGACCAGCACCAGGCGCGCGAGCTCGCCTATCGCGATCCCGCCGCATTCGCCTCGCTGATCGAGTCGATCGAGCGCGCGACCGTCGATTATCTGATCCGCCAGATCGACGCCGGGGTGGAAGCGGTGCAGCTGTTCGACAGCTGGGCCGGGAGCCTCGCGCCCGATCAGTTCGAGCGCTGGGTGATCGCGCCCAATGCCCGCATCGCCGCCGCGCTCCATGCCGCGCGTCCCGGTGTGCCCGTCATCGGCTTTCCCAAGGGTGCCGGGGCGAAGCTGCCTGCCTATGCGTGTGAAACCGGGGTCGATGCCGTGGGTGTGGACGAAACGGTCGATCCGGTGTGGGCGGCGCGCGAATTGCCGGCCGGAATGCCGGTCCAGGGCAATCTCGACCCGCTGTTGCTGCTGGCTGGCGGCGAGGCGCTGGAACGGCGGATTGACGCCGTTCTGGAAGCGTTTGCGGAGCGCCCGCATATCTTCAACCTTGGCCACGGCATCGGCCAGTTCACCCCGATCGAGCATGTGGAAAAGCTTATCGCCACGGTTCGCGGCTGGCGGGGATGACGTCGCGCCAGGCGGGGACTAGACCGTGGCCATGCAGCCGATTCTCGCCGCTATCTATCCCTGGCTGAAGGCGGGGCACATCATCTTCGTGGTGTTCTGGATGGCCGGGCTGTTCATGCTGCCGCGCCAGATGATCTATTGCGTGGATGCGGCGCCCGGCTCGGCGGAAGAGGCGTTGTGGGCCGATCGCATGGGCAAGCTGCGCCGCATCATCCTGGCACCGAGCCTGATCGCGGTATGGGCGCTGGGCATCGCGCTCGCCACCGGGCTGGGCGTGTGGGATCAGGGCTGGCTGCACGCCAAGCTGGCGCTGGTGATCGCGCTGACCGCCTTGCATGGCTATCTCGTGGCGCAGGCGCGGCGCATGGGGCAGGGGCAACGCCCGCTCGGCGAACGCAGGCTGCGGATGCTGGGGGAGGTGCCCGCGCTGCTTCTGGTGGTGATCGTGGTGCTGGTGATCGCCAAGCCGTTCTGAACCGATTGACGGTGAGGCCGGGGCGACTTATCTGAGGCCCACCTTCCGGCACCAGGCTCCGCGGCATTCATGGCGGGGCCGGGTCTGCTTTCTCCAAGCCCATCGACCTTGGCCGGCCATTCCCAAGACGGACACCCACGATGCATCTGCGCGAACTGAAAATGAAACCCCCGGCCGACCTGGTCACCATGGCCGAAGAACTCGGCGTCGAGGGCGCCAGCACCATGCGCCGGCAGGACCTTATGTTCTGCATCCTGCGCGAACTGGCCGAGGACGAGGATTACGAGGAGCCGATCATGGGGATCGGCACCATCGAGGTGATGCAGGATGGCTTCGGCTTCCTGCGCAGCCCGGAGGCGAACTATCTCGCCGGGCCGGACGACATCTACGTCAGCCCCAACCAGGTGCGCCGCTGGGGCCTGAGGACCGGCGACACGGTCGAAGGCGAAATCCGCGCGCCCAAGGACGGGGAGCGTTATTTCGCGCTCACCAGCCTCAAGAGCGTCAACTTCGACGAGCCGGACGCGGTGCGCCACCGCACCAATTTCGACAATCTGACCCCGCTCTATCCCGAGCAGAAGCTCAACCTCGATACGCTCGATCCCACGGTCAAGGACAAGAGCGCGCGGGTGATCGACATCATCAGCCCGCAGGGCAAGGGCCAGCGCGCGCTGATCGTGGCGCCGCCGCGCACCGGCAAGACCGTGCTGCTCCAGAACATCGCCAAGGCGATCACCGACAACCACCCCGAGGTGTTCCTGATCGTCCTGCTGGTGGACGAGCGCCCCGAGGAAGTCACCGACATGCAGCGCAGCGTGAAGGGCGAGGTCATCTCCTCCACCTTCGACGAGCCGGCGACCCGCCATGTGCAAGTGGCCGAGATGGTGATCGAGAAGGCCAAGCGCCTGGTCGAGCACAAGAAGGACGTGGTGATCCTGCTCGATTCGATCACCCGCCTGGGCCGCGCCTACAACACTGTCGTGCCGTCATCTGGCAAGGTGTTGACCGGCGGCGTGGACGCGAACGCCCTCCAGCGGCCCAAGCGCTTCTTCGGCGCGGCGCGCAATATCGAGGAAGGCGGCAGCCTCTCCATCATCGCCACCGCATTGATCGACACCGGCAGCCGCATGGACGAGGTCATCTTCGAAGAGTTCAAGGGCACCGGCAACTCCGAGATCGTGCTCGACCGCAAGGTGGCCGACAAGCGCATCTTCCCCGCGCTCGACGTGGGCAAGAGCGGCACGCGCAAGGAAGAGCTGCTGGTCGAGAAGGACAAGCTCACCAAGATGTGGGTGCTGCGCCGCATCCTCATGCAGATGGGCACCGTCGATGCGATGGAATTCCTCCTCGACAAGATGAAGGATTCCAAGACCAACGAGGACTTCTTCGCGACGATGAACCAGTAAGGCGGGGCTGGGCGGCCCCTCAGCGGCCGCCCACCTCGTTCATCAGTTCCTCGGGGTCGGGTGTGTCCGGCAGCCACACCTTGCCGCTGGGGCGGCGGATGATCTTCTGGTCGATCCGGTTGTAAGCCTCGTCGCCGCCCTTCTTGTTGAGGCGGAGCACCATGGTCGTGAGCCTGCCGGTGTACAGGTTCCAGCTCATCACGAACCCATCGTGCGCCTGGGTGCGGCTGTAATAGGTCGCGTCCAGCCCGATCAGCCGCATCTGCCCACCCGCCTTGTCGAAGCGGTAGCGCCGCATGGTCGCCAGGGCGCTGGTGCCGCCGGTCAGATCCTCGACCAGAAGCACGCCCTTGGTGAAATTCAGCGTCGCGGACCCCAGTGGGTAGGGGTCGAGGTTCAGCAACACCGACCCGCCGGTCGCCAGGGTGACATGGAGCGTTCGCGATTCCTCGCCGCGCGCGACATAGGCGATGTCCATCGCGCCATCGGTGTCGAAATCACCGTCGAGCCGCACCTCCAGCTCCGCGCCGGCGCCGAGGGCGGGTTCGAGCGCCCATGCCTGGGTTGCTGTCACCATCCCCGCCAGGGCGAGGATCATCATGCGCATCGGAATCATCCTGCCCGCTCCAGCTGTGCCGCCATCTGTTCCCAGACCTTGTTCACCGCCTTGAGCGGGCGCACCATCACCTTGAAATCGGCGATCATGCCGTCCTCGTCGAAGCGGATCAGGTCCACGCCATTGACGTGGATGCCGTCCATCTCGGTCTCGAATTCGAGCAGCGCGTTCTCGCCATCGACCAGCTCGCGGACATAGCGGAAGCTGGCGTTTCCCAGCGTCTGCCCGGCGGCGGCGAGATAGGCGACCACGATCGCGCGCCCGCGCTGCGGCGTGTGGACCACCGGCGAATGGAAGACCGCATCCTCGCGGATGATAGCGGCGAGGGCCTGTGGCTGATTGCCGCCCTTCATCACTGCGTGCCAGCGCGGCAGGCGCCTGGTGGCGCTCACACCCCGTCTCCTCTCTGCCTTCGATGGTGCATATTGCCGCATGGCATCGCCTTCGCCTATCCCCCTTCGCGTGACCGAAGCCGAAGCCCGCCAGGCGACCGAACGTGCGCTCGCGGCCCTGCGTGGGGGCGATGCGGCTTCGGCCGCCACGATTCTGCGCGAAATGGAAGATCGCGCCGGTTCCGGGCCGTTTCCCTGGGCGGCGCT
The DNA here is from genome assembly GCA_016793865.1 of Altererythrobacter sp. Taxonomy (GTDB): domain Bacteria; phylum Pseudomonadota; class Alphaproteobacteria; order Sphingomonadales; family Sphingomonadaceae; genus Qipengyuania. Next base: position 725,873 of record JAEULJ010000001.1, on the reverse strand, counting down.
GGCCAATGCCGAGATCATGTTGGGCAACCACGACGCGGCGGCCGCAGTGGTCGATCGCCGGCTGGCGGCAGCTCCACGCGATATCGGCGCGCTGCTCCAGCGGGGCTGGCTGCACGAACAGGCGGGAAGCGCGCGCGCCGCCGTCAGCTTCTATCAGGCGGCGCGGAATCAGGCTGCCGCATCCGGCGTGGCGCCGCCCGCGATAGCGCGGCTGCTGGATCATGCGGCGCGCTACTGTGCCACGGCGAGCGAGGCCTTCGCCGGGCGCCTCGCGGAGGCGACCTCGGGGCCGCTTTCGGACAGGATGGTCGAGGCGCTGGGTCTCCTCAAGGGGGAGCGCGAGATCGACCTTCAGCGGCCCAATGTCTTCTATTACCCGGGCCTCCCCCAACGCCGATTCTACGAGCCGGCGGATTTCCCGTGGCTGGTGCCGATGCTGGCGCTGCTCCCGGCCATGCAGGACGAATGGGCGAGGATCTCCGCCGAGGGTGCGGCAGGTTTCGCACCCTATGTGGAGACTCCGCCCGATCGGCCCGCCCCCAACAATCCGCTGCTCGGCAGCGAGCGCTGGACGGCGCTGCACTTCTGGCGCAGCGGCGAGGTGGCGGCGGACAATGCCCGGCGCTGCCCGGCCACGATGGAAGCGCTCACGCATGCCCCCATGCCGCGCATTGCGGGCCGGTCTCCCAATGCCCATTGGTCGCGGCTCCTACCTGGCGCTCATATCACCCCGCATCACGGGATGCTGAACACCCGGCTGATCTGCCACATTCCCATCAAGACAGCACCCGGATGCAGCCTGCGCGTCGGCAGCGAGACGCGAAGCTGGGAGCCGGGCATTCCCCTGATCTTCGACGATTCGATGGAGCATGAGGCCCGCAATGACGGGCCTGAGGAGCGCGTGGTGCTGCTGTTCGAGATCTGGCGGCCCGAGGTTCCGGAAGAGGATCGCACCGCGTTAGGGGCGATTTTCGAGGCGATCGGCGATTCAGGGCTCTGACCGCCCTTATCCCCGGCCGGTCCACGACGTGATCGTGGCCGTGGACAAGGCGCGGGGTGTGTGACAGGAAATGGCCCGACCAGCGGGGAGAGCGGCGCGATGAAGGTGAACATCGAGATCGACTGCACGCCCGAGGAGGCGCGCAGCTTCATGGGGCTCCCCGATGTGGGCAAGGCCAATGCGGTCTATGTCGACATGATGTCCAAGGCCATGCAGGGCGTTTCGGATACCGAGAAGCTGCAGGAATACGCGCGCCAGCTCGCGCCGATGGGACAGGCCGGCTTCAAGCTGTTCCAGAGCTTCATGGAGGGGGCCAGCGCCGCCTCGCGTCGCGGCAAGGACGATGCCGCCTGAGGCGATCCGGCGGCCCGCCTTGTCGTGACCGAAACCATTTTCGCGCTTGCAAGTGGATCGCCGCCCGCGGCTATCGGCGTGGTGCGCATCAGCGGACCGCGTGCCGGCGAAGCTCTGGAGCGGCTGGCGGGAGGGCTGCCGGCGCCGCGCCGGGTGTCGCTCCGGCTGCTCGCCGATAGCGAGGGGCGGGAGCTCGACCGCGCGCTGGTGCTGTGGTTCCCGGGCCCGGCAAGCGCCACGGGAGAAGATTGCGTGGAGCTTCACTGCCACGGCGGCCGCGCGGTGATCGCGGGTGTGCTGGCCGCGCTCGCGGGGATGCCCGGGCTGCGTGCGGCGAAGGCCGGCGAGTTCACCCGCCGCGCCTTCCTCAACGGCCGCATCGACCTGGCGCAGGCGGAGGCGCTGGGCGATCTGCTGAGCGCCGAGACGGAGCTCCAGCGGCGGGCTGCGCAGGCGGGCGTGGGTGGGGCGCTGTCCCGCCTGGTGCATGGCTGGCGTGACGAGGTTCTGGCGCTCTCCGCGCTGGTCGAGGCGGTGCTGGATTTCGCCGATGAGGATGATGTCGCGGCATTGCCCGCCGGGTTCGAGGGCCGGCATGACGCGCTGGCCCGGGCGATCGACGAGGCGCTGCGTCAGCCGCGCATGGAACGGTTGCGTGACGGTATTCGGGTGGTGCTCGCGGGCCCGCCCAACAGCGGAAAATCGAGCCTGTTCAATGTATTGTCTGGTGAGGATGCAGCGATTGTATCCCCCGTGGCAGGGACCACGCGGGACGTGATCGAGCGCGCCGGGAGCTTCGCGGGCTTGCCGCTGGTGCTGGTGGATACGGCGGGCCTGCGCGAGAGCAGCGCCGATGGGATCGAGCGCATCGGGATCGAGCGCGCACACACACAGCTTGCGCTGGCGGACATCGTGCTGTGGCTCGGTCCCGAGGGGCAGGGGCCGGCGGGCGCGCTGGAGATCCAGGCGCGCTGTGACGATGCCTCCGCCCCGCGCAAACGCGCCCCGGACCATGTGGTCTCGGCCGTCACGGGCGAGGGCATTCCGGCCCTGGCTGGCGATCTGGCCGAGCGCGCCCGCGCCGTCCTGCCGGGTCCGGGGTCGGTGGCGATCAACCGGCGGCAGGCGGAAGCGCTGGAAGAGGCGCTGGCGGCCCTCTCAGAGCGCTCTTCGGATCTACTGCTCGCGGCCGAATCGCTGCGTGCCGCCCGTGCGGCCTTCGATCGGCTCCTGGGCACGGCGGGCGTGGAAGATATGCTCGACGGATTGTTCGGGCGATTCTGTATCGGGAAGTGATGTTTCACGTGGAACAGCGGCGCTTTTGACCGGCGGGCGGGCATGGCCTAGGCGGGCGGGCGATGAAGGCTTTCGATGTTCTGGTCGTTGGCGGCGGGCACGCCGGTGTCGAGTGCGCGGCGGTGTGCGCGCGGATGGGCTTGCGCGTGGGACTCGTGACCTTCGACCACCGTCAGATTGGCGCGATGAGCTGCAATCCTGCCATCGGTGGGCTCGGCAAGGGTCATCTGGTGCGCGAGGTGGACGCCTTCGACGGCGTTATCGCGCGGGCGGCCGATGATGCGGCGATCCACTACCGGATGCTCAACCGCTCCAAGGGCAGCGCCGTCTGGGGTCCGCGCGTGCAGGCGGATCGTCGCCTGTTCGCCGCGAGCGTGCAGGCGCAGCTTGGCAGGCTGGGAACCCTTTGCGTGGTCTCGGGCGAGGCCACGGAGCTTGTGCTCGCCGGCGGGCGGGTCGCCGGGCTGCGACTGGCCGATGGTTCCGTTCTCGAGGCCACGCATGTCGTGCTTTGCACAGGAACCTTCCTGGGCGGGGTGATGTTCTGCGGCGAGCGCAAGGTGGTGGGCGGGCGCATCGGCGAGCGCGGCGCGACGCGGCTGGCTGAGCAGCTTCGCGAGGCGGCACTGCCGATGTCACGGCTCAAGACGGGCACGCCACCGCGGCTGGACGGCCGGACGATCGACTGGGCGCGGCTCGCGGTCCAGCCGTCCGACGGGGAGCGCTGGACCATGAGTTCGCTCACCACGCGGCGCGTCAATCCGCAGCTTCACTGCGCGATCGCCCGCACCAATGCGCTTACGCATGACTTGATTCGCGCCAATCTGCGGCGATCGCCCCTCTACACCGGGGCGATCGATGCTGCGGGGCCGCGCTATTGCCCCTCGATCGAGGACAAGATCCACCGCTTCGGCGACCGCGACGGTCATCAGATATTCCTGGAGCCGGAAGGGCTGGGGGCTCGGGAGATATACCCTAACGGGATCAGCACCTCGCTCCCCGAAGATGTGCAGCTGGCGATGCTCCGCACGATAGCCGGGCTTGAACAGGTCGAGATGACGGTCCCCGGCTATGCGGTCGAGTACGATCACATCGACCCGAGGGCGCTCGGCACGGACTTGCAGACCCGCGCGATCCCGGGGCTGTTCTGCGCGGGACAGATCAACGGCACCACCGGTTATGAGGAGGCTGCGGCGCAGGGTCTGGTGGCGGGCCTCCACGCCGGCTGCTCTGCTCGGCAGATGGATGCGCCGGCGCTCGACCGCAGCAACAGCTATCTCGCGGTGATGACCGACGATTTGACCGTCCACGGGATCAGCGAGCCTTACCGGATGCTCACGGCGCGCGCGGAGTATCGCCTTCGCCTGAGGGCTTCCAACGCCGATTCGCGGCTGACCCCGCTGGCGATCGCGGCCGGTTGCGTTGGCGCGCAGCGCCGTGAGTGGTTCGAGCGGCGGATGGAACGGCGCGCGGGCCTGGATGCGCGCCTGGCCTTGCAAACGACCGAAAGCGCCGCGCTGGCAGGCTCGGTGCCGGAGGCTCACCGGCGCTTGCCGCTCCATCGCGCGATAGAGGCGGGTTTCCTGGACGCGGCGCAGCTTGAAGCGGACTTCGGCGATCCGGCGGATGCGACCTTGCTCCACGAGGCCGTCGAAGATGCCCGCTACGCACCCTATGTCGCGCGGCAGGAGCGCGAGGCTACCGAACTGCGTGTGGCGCGCGGCCAGCGCCTTGCCACGGAACTCGACTATGCGACGATCCCGGGGCTCTCGCGGGAGATGACGGAGCGTCTGGAGGCATCGCGTCCTTCGAGCATCGCGGAGGCGGCGTTGGTGCGCGGGATGACTCCGGCGGGCCTTGCTGCCTTGCTGGTTCACGCTCGCCGCCGCGAGGGGGCCACCGCGCAGTGACCGAAGATGAGGCGAGGGATTTTGTCGCGGCGCGTTGCCGGAACGCCGCCGCGCTTGGGAAGATAGAGCGCTATGCGGAACTCCTGCGGCAAGGGGCCGGAACCCAAAACCTGATCGCGGCATCGACGCTGCCCCAGATATGGCTGCGGCATATCGCCGATTCGGTGCAGCTCATCGACCATGTTTCACGTGGAACGTCGTCTTGGCTCGATCTCGGCGCCGGCGCCGGCCTGCCCGGCATGGTGATCGGATTATTGGAGCCGGAGCGCGAGATGGTGCTGATGGAATCCCGAGCGCTCAGAATTCAATGGCTTCAGGAAACGATCGAGCAGCTTGGGGCAAGGAATATTGCCGTTCGTGGTGGAAATATTAGGTCGGCAGCTCCGGTAGCGGCGGGTGTCATAAGCGCGCGCGCTTTCGCGCCGCTGCCGCGATTGCTCGATATGGCTGCGCGCTTCTCCACAGCGGACACCGAATGGGTCTTGCCCAAGGGGCGGTCGGCGGCGCAAGAAATCGCCCAGTTGCCGCGCAGGCAGCGGGCGATGTTTCACGTGAAACCCTCGGCAACCGACCCCGAGGCGGGCATCGTGACAGGCAAGGGCAGGCTGGAGGACGGCGCGTGATTACCGTCGCGATCGCGAATCAGAAGGGCGGAGTGGGAAAGACCACGACTGCCATCAACATTGCCACCGCCATGGCCGCCATTGGCTGGCGCACGCTGTTGCTGGACCTCGATCCGCAGGGCAATGCCTCCACCGGGCTGGGAATCTCGGCCGCGGATCGCGGCACTTCCACCTATGACCTGATGATCGAGGGGCTTGATCTGGCGAGCTGCGCCCATCCCACCTCGATCCCGTCGCTCCAGATCGTCCCCGCCACGCAGGATCTCTCGGGAGCGGAGGTGGAGCTGGTAACGGTACCGGATCGTTCCGATCGCCTTCGCCGTGCGCTGCATAAGACAGCCGCGCGTGGCCGCTACGACATCTGCTTCGTCGATTGCCCGCCGTCGCTCGGCCTCCTGACGCTCAATGCGCTGACCGCGGCCGATACGCTGCTCGTGCCTCTCCAATGCGAATTCTTCGCGCTGGAAGGGCTGAGTCAGCTTCTGAAGACGGTCGAGCGTGTCCAGGGACAGTTCAATCCCGATCTCGGCATAGTGGGTGTGGTGCTGACGATGTTCGACCGGCGCAACCGCCTGACCGATCAGGTGGCCGACGATGTTCGCGACTGTCTCGGTCCGCTGGTGTTCGAATCAGTCATCCCCCGCAACGTCCGCCTCTCGGAAGCGCCCAGCCACGGTCTGCCGGCGCTGGTGTACGATCATCAATGCTCGGGCAGTCGTGCCTATATCAACCTCGCCCGCGAACTGATCGGGCGGCTGCCTGCGCAGAGGATCGCCGCATGACCGCAGGCGATACGCATACCGCGGCATCTGTGCCGCCGCGCCGCAAGCTGGGGCGCGGGCTGGGGGCGCTGATGGGCGAGATGCGGCGCGAGGAGCCGCTGGTTGTCCCGTTGCCTGGCGCCGGCCAGGCCGAACCCGCTTCCGATCAGGGCGGCCGCAGCGGGCCCGCCGGTACGTATCGGACGATCGCGGTCGCCGCTGTCCAGCCGCTGCCCGGCCAGCCGCGCACCCATTTCGACGAGGCGGCGCTGGCGGAGCTCGCCGATTCCATCCGTGCGCGAGGGGTCATCCAGCCGATCATCGTGCGCCCGCTCCCGCAGGGAGGTTATCAGCTCGTCGCGGGTGAGCGCCGCTGGCGGGCGGCGCAGAAGGCACAGCTGCACGGCATCCCCGCGCTGGTTCGCGATCTCGACGATGGCGAGGTGATGGCGCTGGCTCTGATCGAGAACCTCCAGCGAGAGGATCTCAATCCGGTGGAGGAGGCGCGCGCCTACCGCGGCCTCGCCGATCGGCAGGGCATGAGCCAGGCGGAGATCGCCAAGCTGGTCGACAAGTCGCGAAGCCACGTGGCAAATATGCAGCGTCTGCTGGAACTGCCGGACGAGGTGCTGGGCCTGGTTTCCGCCGGCGGCCTGTCGATGGGCCATGCCCGCGCCCTGATAGGTCACCCGCAGGCGACCGTGCTGGCGCGAAGGGCCGCCGAAGAGCGCCTTTCGGTGCGCGAGGTGGAGCGGCTGGCGCGCAAGCAGGATGGGCCGCGAGGGACGCGTTCGCCCAGGCCCGTGCCGGCGGAAGGCGATGCGGATATCGCGGCTGTTCAGGGGCATCTGGAGGACTTCCTCGGCATGCAGGTGCGAATCGCGACCGACAAATCGCCGCAGCAGGGCTCGGTAACGATCCGATACCGAACACTCGATCAGCTCGACCTCATCTGCCAACGCCTCACGGGCGGGGAAATCTGAACCCGACAGATCACTAACGCGCGGAAAATTTGGTTTTAATTATCCCGTAAGTGTTTTCGCCTAATCCGACTGTCTTGGATGGGGAAATTCCTGCGTGAGGATTACCGGCAGATTGTCGAAATGGTTGGTGGTGGTCGCCGTGCTTGCAGCGGCGCCGACCGCCGTTTCGGCCAAGACCCTCGCCGGCACCACCACCGCCCGCCTGCGGGTTGAGACCGCTTGCCGGCTCTATACCGCTCCGCTCAGCTTCGGCGCGGCCAACCTGTTCTCCGGCCAGATCGACACAACGGCCACTCTCCGGCTGTCGTGCGGCCCGGCGGTCGCCTACACCGTCGCGATCGACAATGGGCAGAACTTCAACGGCCAGCGCCGGATGTATGGCGGCAGTTTCCTCGGCTTCCCGCTCTACGTATCCTATGAGATCTACCGCAACGCCGCCCGCACTCAGGTCTGGGGGGCTGCCGCAGCAAACGTGGTGAGCGGTATCACCCCCGCGAATGGCGACGTCACCCTCACCGCCTACGGCCGCGTACCTAACAGCATGGTACTGGCACGACCCTACGTCGACACAGTGACGGTGACAGTAAACTTCTAGAAATCACTACAACTCGCACAAGACAGTTTGCACGTAAAAAAGTAGTGATGCAGTTAACTGCGTGTTAACCACACGACCGCTAAGTATTTCTACAGAAAATAGCGTTGTCAGTGATGCAAGTATTAGGCATTTCTCAACAAATCAATGCGATTGACTAGCTCGACCTGATGGTCGAAGCTTGAAGGGATCATAGTATCATGCGTAAACTTGCAATCGCCCTGGCCGCTGTCGGCGCCGCGGCCACCGTGCCGGCCCAGGCCGCCACCACCAGCGGCACCGTGGACGTCACGCTCAACGTGGACAACGCCTGCAGCCTGACGACCGCCGCCATCGACTTCGGCTCGGTCAGCGACTTCACCGCCGCGCGCACCGCCAACTCGCTCAGCACGCTCAAGTGCACCCCCAACGCGGTCGCCACGGTAACCGTGAGCTCGGGCGCGAACGTCAACGGCACGCAGCGCCGGCTGAAGAGCGGCGCGAACTTCATCGATTACAACATCACCGACGCTTCGAACGCCGCCTGGCCGGCCGCTGGCCTGTCGTTCACCGGCACCGGTGCCGACGTGGCGCTGGGCATTCGCGGCGTGGTTCCGGTGCAGACCGCCAAGCCGGCCGGCGCCTACGCCGACCAGGTGACGATCACCGTCACCTACTAAGACACCACTGGAGACCACGATGACCCGTTCCGCTTCGATCACGCGCGTGTGCGCCGCCATCGTCGCGGGCGGGTTGTCGCTCGCCGCCGCCCCCGCCTCCAGCCCGGCTCGCGCCGGAGATGCCCCTGCGGCGGCTGCGGAAACGGACGAGGGCCCGGCAGCGCCCGGCCCGGCCAGCCTCAGCATCGCCCCCCTGCGGGTCGAGATCGAGGGCGCCGGCGCCGGCGCGACCGTGCGACTCACCAATGCCTCGGATCATGCGCTGCCGGTGCAGTCCCGCCTGTTCGCCTGGAGCCAGGCCGATGGCGAGGACATTTACGCCCCCAGCAGCGATCTCACGGTCTCGCCTTCCATCACCTCGATACCAGCCGGGCAGACCCAAGTCGTCCGCATCCTGCGAAAGGGCGCGGCAACACCTGGCGAAAAGCGGTTCAGGCTGGCTGTCGACCAGCTGCCGGACCCGGCCCTTGCGCGACCGGGCCAGGCCCTCACGCGCATTCGCTTCACCCTCCCGGTATTCGTCGATCGCGACAAGGCCGCGCCTGCCGCCTTCGCGTGGCGGATCGCGCAGGACCGGCTCGAACTCGCCAACACCGGCGGCGCGACGGCGCGCGTTCTCGACCTCCAGGTGACGGCGGCGGACGGGCGAATCGTTCCCGTGGAGCGCAACGCCCTGCGCTACGTCCACGGCAGCTCGACCATCGCCTGGCCGATCCGGGGCGGCTGCTCGTTCGGCCCGGTCCGTGTGACCGCGCAGATCGACGGCCAGGCGGTCGATGGCATTGCTGCGCCCGCGTGCGGCTAGCAGAGGCAGGGCAACCCTCCTCGCGCTGATCGCCACCGCGTCCCTCCCGTGGGCCGGAGGCGCCCGCGCGCAGGACCGGGACCCCTTCGCCCTTCCCGACGGCGTGACCGTCAAGGCCGCCGAGCAGGCGACCGGCCCCGGCCTTTCCGAGATCGAGATCGACGGCTCGGTCCGTCGTCGCCTCGTCACCCTTGCGGGGCGCGGCCCCGACCTGACGATCGAGGCGGAGGACGCCGCCGCCGCCGGCCTCCCCGTGCCCCAGGGTGCGCGCGGCCCGATACGACTCGCCGCGCTGAGCGTTTACACGTGGCAATTCGATAGCTTGCGCCAGCGCCTTAGCATCCGGTTGCTGCGCCACAACGAAGGCGGCAATCTGCGCGACCTGTCGAAGCCCGACTGGGATCTCGCCAAGACGACGCCGCTGCTGGCGCTGCGCCTCGATTACGATCTTACCGCCACGGCCACGCCGTCCGGCCGCACCGCCGGCGGGTTGTTCGACGCCGCGCTGGTTCGCGGCGACATCGCGCTGGCCACGAGCCTGCGCGCAACCAGCAATCCCGCGCGGGGCACCAACCCGGTGGTCCGGCTGGACAGCGTGTTCCAGTGGAACCTGCCGCGGCATCGGACGGTCGTCACGCTCGGCGATTTCGTCAGCGCCGGCACCGTGACCCAGCGCGCGGTGCGCATGGGCGGAATCCAGATCGCCTCCAACTTCGAATTGCGGCCCGATCTGCTGACAACCCCGCTCCCGAGCTTTTCGGGCCAGGTGGCGGTGCCCACCAGCATCGACATCCTCACCGCCGACCAGCGCTATCGCGTGGGTGATGTGGAGCCGGGCAGTTTCACGCTCCAGAACGTGCCGCTGGGCACCGGACGCGGCGAGTTTTCGGTGGTCACGCGCGATGCACTTGGCCGCGAAGTGATCCAGAGCATGCGCTTCTACACCTCGCGCGCCCTGTTGAGGCCCGGGCTAACGGGGTTCGCGGTCAACGCGGGGTTCGTCCGACGACGATACGGCGAGCGAAGCAGCGATTACGGGGAACTTCTGGCCAGCGCCTTCCTGAGGCGCGGGCTTTCGCCGTTTCTGACGCTCGAGGCGAGCGCGGAGGCGACCGCCGGCCTCGCCAATTTCGGCGCACGCGCGGATTTCACGCTCGGTAATGTCGCGCTGGCGAGCACCGAGGGCCGTTTCAGCCGTGACCAGCAGCAGGGCACGGGCACGCTGGCGCGGTTTTCGCTCGAATCCATCAGCCGCACCCTCTCCGTTCGTGGCGGAATCGTACTTCCCAGCGCGTCCTATCGTGACGTCGCGAGCCGTCTCGGCGATTTGCCGCCGTCGCGTCAGCTTTTCGCCGATGCGTCCTACATTCTGGGCCCGAACACGCAGTTTCAACTCGCCTATGTCCGTCAGGACGCGCGCGCCGACCCCCGTATCAACGCCGGCGAGCGGCGGCTGGAAACGGTGAGCGGCAATTTCCGCGCGCCGCTCTCCCGCCGAATCGACATGTTCGCGACCGCAGGGCTGCGGCGCGGAGACAGGCGCGACACGCTGTTCGCTTCGATCGGCGTTTCGGTCAATCTGGGTACGCCGCACCACATGAGCGCCTACGCCAATGTCGAGGGGAGCCGGCCCACGGCCGGGGTCAGCTATTCGCGCACCGACCAGCAGATCGGCGATATCGGCTATCGCGTCTCCGCCAACGCAGCACCCAATTACCAGCGCGTCATGGCCAGCGCGCTGTGGCGCGGGCGCGCGAGCGCGCTCGAAGCGCAGATGGAACAGGTCAATGGCGACTTCGCCGCCCGCGCCAATGCTCGCGGCACGCTGATCGTGGCGGGTGGCGGGCTATATGCGCGCGGCCAGACCGGCGGGAGCTATGCGCTGGTGCGCAGCGGGACGGTGGCGGATGTGGCCATCAAGCTCGAAAACCGGGTGGTCGGCCGCACCAACGGGCGGGGCCGGCTGTTGGTCCAGAACCTCACTCCGCTGGTCCCCATGCACCTCGACGTGGACACCGAGCTGCTGCCGGTTGATGCGATGGTGCGCCAGGCCAAGCATGTCATCGCCGTGCCCAAGCGGGCGGTCGCCCTGGTCGACATGGATGTGGTCGCCTTCCGCCCGGTGATCCGGCGAGTCGTGGACCCTGCGGGCGCGCCGGTCGAGGCCGGGCTGACGGTGGTGGCGGCCCCGTCGGGCGAATCCTCGCTGGTGGGCTTCGACGGCATGGCCGAGATCAACGCCGCGGGCGGTAACAACCGGCTGCTGATCGGTCCGGCGGGGCGCGGCTGCGTGGTCGACTTGCCCGAGCCGGCCATGCTCGAGGCAGTGGATGCTCCACTGATCTGCCGGCCCACGATCATCGTGGAGGGCGAAGGCGCGCCAGCGACCTCCGGGCGCAAAGTCGCGCGGCGCAACTAGCGCGCTGCCGCTCAGATCCTCTCCGCCAGCAAGGTGGCGAGCGCTTCCAGCCCCGCCGCATCCTCCGCATCGAAGCGCGCCGGATCGGGGCTGTCGCAATCGATCACCGCGACCACCGCTCCGCCCCTCAGCACCGGCACGACCAGTTCCGACCGGCTCGCCGCGTCGCAGGCGATATGGCCGGGGAAGGCGTGGACATCGGGCACGAGTTGCGTCTCGCCCTTGGCCGCCGCCGCGCCGCACACGCCGCTGCCAAAGGGGATGCGGATGCAGGCCGGACGGCCGATGAAAGGCCCGAGCACCAGCTCACCCTCGATCGCGCGGTAGAACCCGGCCCAGTTGAGACGCGGAAGGAATTCCCCCAGCAGCGCCGCGACATTGGCCATGTTGGCCACCGCGTCGCCTTCGCCGGCGGTGATGGCATCGGCGGCGGCGAGAAGCTCCGCATAGAGTTCGGGCTTGGGCTGGCCGGGCGCGGGCGAGAAATCGAACATGGCGGCCGGCGCTGTAGCGCGCACCGCCATTGCCGCAAGCCCGCCACGCGCCTAGCGATGCGGCCATGAGCATCGCGAAGAAGATCGGCATCGGCCTTATCGTCATCTTGGTTGTCGGCGCGCTCGCCGGCTGGCTGCTGACGCGGCCGGATCAGGCGCAGCTCGCCTGGGCCAAGGTCACCGGGACCGATCCCGAGCTGACCCAGCCACGGGGCGAGACGATCCCGACCGTCCGCATCGCCGAGCCGGTGGGCTGGGCTGCGGGAGCCGCGCCCGCGCCGGCTCAGGGCCTCGTGGTCAACCGCTTCGCCGAAGGGCTGGAGCATCCCCGCACCGTGTTCACCCTGCCCAATGGCGATGTGCTGGTGGCGCTGACGCGCGCGCCGGCGATAAAGTCCCCCGGCAAGGAGAACTGGCTGGTCGCCCGGGTGCAGGCGTTCCTGTTCAGCAAGGCCGGCAGCGGCGGCCCCTCGCCCGACCGGATCGTTCTCCTGCGCGATGCCGATGGCGACGGGCGGGCGGAGGGGCGCTTCGTCCTGGGCGAGCAATTCGCCTCGCCCTCGGGGATGGCCTGGGCGAACGACGTGCTGTTCGTCGCCAACCACGATGCGGTTTGGGCCTGGCCCTATCGGCTGGGCGAGACGGCGCTCGCCGGATCGCCGACGAAGCTCATGGACCTCGCGCCCGGCGGCAATCACTGGATGCGCGGGCTGCTGCTGAGCGAGGACGGCGCGAAGCTCTATGTCGCGGTCGGCTCGGCCTCCAACATCGGCGAACGGGGGATGGCGGCGGAGGATGGCCGTGCCCTGATCTGGGAATACGACCTGAAGACGCGCGAGCGGCGCGTGTATGGCGCGGGGCTACGCAACGCCAATGGCATGGCATGGAACCCGTGGTCGAGCGAGCTCTGGACCGTGGTCAACGAGCGCGACATGCTCGGTTCGGACCTGGTGCCGGACTATTTTTCCAACGTGCCGGTGGGCGCGCAGTATGGCTGGCCCTGGGTTTACTGGAAAAATAATATAGACCAACGGGTTAAGTCCGGCATGCCGAAGTTCATGACGGAATATACCCGGCGCCCCGAATATTCGCTCGGCCCTCATGTGGCGCCGCTCGGGCTGGCGTTCTCGCAGCAGGGGGCGCGGTTGGGGACGCGCTTCGGCCAGGGTGCCTTCATCGCCCAGCACGGATCTTGGAACCGCAGCCCACCCGCCGGCTATGACGTGGTCTATGTCCCGTTCGACGCGCGGGGCAATCCGCAGGGTCAGCCGGTTGCCGTGCTCGGCGGTTTCCTGACGGGCGAGGGTACGACTCGCGGCCGCCCCACATGGGTCAGCTTCGCCAAGGATGGCGCCTTGCTGGTAAGCGACGATACCGCCGGGATCCTGTGGCGGGTGATCGACCCCAAGGCCGCATCCGCGCCTGCGATCGAACGTGCGCCGCGCCGTGCCCTGCCGCCGCTCAAGGCGCTGAGCGGGCTGAGGGGGGCCTTCGGGCGCGAGGATTACGCGCGCGAGTAGCGCTCAGCCGGCGAGCTCTTCCGCCGTTACGGCATAGAGCCCTGCCGCGCCTGCCGTTGCGCTCGCGGCAAGCCCGATCGCCTCCGGTACGACCCGGTCGAGGAAGAAGCGCACCGTGGCCAGCTTCGCGGGAGGCGGATTGCCGTCGAAGGCGGTGAGCTGGCGCTGGAGCTGCCAGCCGGCCGTGGCCACCGCCAGCATGGTGCAGAACGGCATGCTCCCCGCCAGCCGGTCGTCAAGCGTGGCGGTGTCCCGCATCCACCCCGACACCTCTCCGCAAGCGCGGGCCAATGCGGCCAGAGCAGGTTCTTCGCCGCCGTGCCGGGCGATGTCCGCTATCAGCCCGGCCAGGGCCGCCCCATTCTCGAGCCCGAGCTTGCGCGTCACCAGATCGGCGGCCTGGATGCCATTGGTGCCTTCGTAGATCGGCGCGATGCGCGCGTCGCGATAGTGCTGCGCCGCGCCGGTTTCCTCGATGAAGCCCATGCCGCCATGAATCTGCACGCCCAGGCTGGCGACCTCCACGCCCACGTCGGTGCCCCAGGCCTTGAGCAACGGCACCAGCACCTCGGCCCGTGCCGCCGCCTCCTCATCGCCCAGCGCGCCGCGATCGACCTGGCCGGCGGTGTAGTAGAGGAGCGCCCTCGCAGCCTCGGTCAGCGCCTTCATGCGAAGCAGCATTCGCCGCACGTCAGGATGCTCGGCGATGGCGGTGGGCTTGCCGTCGCGGCTGCCTTGCACCCGCTCGCGCGCATAGGCCAGCGCCTGCTGGGTCGCCCGCTCGCCGATCTGCACGCCCTGGTTGCCGACATTGATCCGCGCGTTGTTCATCATGGTGAACATGGCGGCGAGACCCCGGTTCTCGGCCCCGATGAGCTCCCCGATGCATTCCCCGTTGTCGCCGAAGCTCATCACGCAGGTGGGCGAGGCGTTGATGCCCAGCTTGTGCTCCAGGCTCACCACCCGCACATCGTTGCGCGGGCCCAGGCTGCCGTCATCCGCGACATGATACTTCGGCACCAGGAACAGCGAGATGCCACGGCTCCCCGCCGGAGCGCCCGGAAGGCGGGCGAGCACCAGATGGACGATGTTCCCGGCCAGCTCGTGATCGCCCCAGGTGATGAAGATCTTGGTCCCCCTGAGGCGGTACTTCCCCGCGTGCTCGCCATCCGTAACCGGCTCGGCGGAGGTGCGCAGCGCGCCCACGTCGCTGCCGGCCTGGGGTTCGGTGAGGTTCATGGTTCCCGACCATTCGCCGCTTACCAGCCGGGGCAGGTAAAGCGCCTGCTGCGCGGCGCTGCCATGATGCGCCAGCGCCTCGATCGCGCCGACCGAAAGGATCGGCAACAGCGTGAAGGCCATGTTCGCGCTGCCGAGGTTCTCGAGCACATTGCAGGCGAGGGTGAAGGGCAGGCCCTGCCCGCCGAACGCCTCGGGGCCGGCCACGGCGTTCCAGCCCTGTGCGGTATAGGCGGCGTAGGCCTCGGCAAAGCCTGGCGGGAGACGCACCTGGCCGTTCTCCAGCCTTGCGCCCTCGACATCGCCCACGCGGTTGAGCGGGGCGAACTCTCCCGCCGCGAACTGGCCGATGCCTTCCACGATCGCCTCGACGAGATCGGGCTCCGCGGCGGCAAAGCGTTCGTCGCGCGCCAGCTCCCCGATATCCGCGTTGACCCGGATGGCGAGAAGCTGGTCGGCGGTTGCAGGGGTGAAGGTGGTCACACTGGGCTTTCCGGTGGTATTGTGAACCCGGCGAATATACCGGGCCGGTATGACCGGCAAATCCCCTACGGAACGGCTTGGCGCGGACAAGGGCGGCATCGCGCGCGCGGCGGTGCTGCTGCGTGCCGGCGGGCTGGCCGCGCTGCCGACGGAGACGGTCTATGGCCTCGCCGCCCGGGCCGACAGCGATGCGGCGGTGGCGCGCATCTATGCGGCCAAGGGGCGGCCGGGGTTCAATCCCCTCATCGTCCATGTCGAATCGCTCGCGCAGGCGGAAACGCTGGCGGAGTTCGGCGATGGCGCACGCGCTCTGGCGGCCTCGCACTGGCCCGGACCCTTGACGCTGGTCCTGCCGCGCCGCCGCGACGCCACGCTGGCGGCGGCCGTGACCGCGGGGCTGGACACGGTTGCGCTGCGCTGTCCCGCACACCCCGCAATGCGCGCCGTGCTGGGGCAGGTGGGCGTGCCGCTCGCCGCCCCCAGCGCCAACCGCAGCGGCCTCGTCAGCCCGACCACGGCCGATCACGTGCTGGCGACATTGGATGGGCGCATCGACGCGGTGCTCGACGCGGGCCCGTGCCCCGCCGGGCTTGAGTCCACCATCGTGGCGGTGCGCGCTGACGGAAGGTGCGATTTGCTGCGGCCCGGCCCGATCGACGTGGCGGCGGAGCCGGCGCGGGGAAGCGCGGTGGAGGCGCCGGGCCAGCTCGCCAGCCACTACGCCCCGGGCAAGCCGCTCCGGCTGGACGCCGTGCGGGGCGAAGCCGGCGAGTATCTGATCGGGTTCGGTCCGGTGGAAGGAGATTGTTCGCTTTCGCCGCGCGGCGATCTGGCGGAAGCGGCGGCCAATCTCTACGCCTGCCTGCACCGCGCGGCGGGGGCGCCGCAACGGCGCATCGCCGTCGCCGCGATACCCGATACCGGCATCGGGATCGCCATCAACGACCGGCTTCGTCGCGCCGCAGCTCCGAAAGGGTAGGAATTGGAGTTTACACCGCTTCTGATCGCCGCCGCCGCCGGGATGATCGGCGGGGCGATGAACGCGCTGGCCGGCGGCGGGACATTCGCCACGCTTCCGGCGTTGATCGCGCTGGGATTGCCCGCCACGATCGCAAATGCCACCTCCAACGTCGCGCTGCTCCCCGGCGCCGCGGCAAGTGCCTGGGCCTTTCGCGATGAGCTACACCCGGTGGCGGGCATCGCGGTGGCGGTCCTGGCGGCGATCACCTTCGCAGGCGGCCTCGTAGGGAGCATGCTGCTGGTCATGACGCCGACCGAAACCTTCGACGTCATCGTGCCGTGGTTGCTGCTGTTCGCCTTCGTGGTGATGGCCTTCGGCAAGCGTGCCGCCGACTGGCTCCATGCGCGGGTGACCATCGGGCGGCCGACGCTATTGGCCACCCAGTCGCTGCTGGGCGTTTACGGCGGCTATTTCGGCGGCGGTGTGGGGCTGGTCACGACGGCGCTCTACGGCCTGCTGGCGGGGATCCAGCCGCGCGAGCTGTTCGCCATCCGCACCGCCATGCTGGCCGTGGCCAACCTGGCTGCCGCGCTGGTGTTCATCGCCTTCGCGATGGTGTGGTGGTGGGCCTGCCTGCCGATGCTGGCGGGCGGGATTCTGGGCGGGTGGCTGGGCGCACACGTCGGCAAGCGGCTTTCCCCGGGTGCGGTGCGCGCCTGGACGCTGCTGGTGACCGGGGCGACGACTCTGGCGTTCTTCGTACGGGCCTACGGCTAGCGCCGCGGCTCGGCGGGCAAGGTCGGGAGAAGGGCCTCGATCTCGGCGTAGGTCTTGCGAGCCTCTTCGCAGGATTTCGCTTCGCCGCGCTCGCAACGCGCGCTCTGCTTGGCATAGCTGCGCTCCAGCTTGCCGAGTTGCTCCTCGCGGCGGCGCAGTTCGCGCCCACGATTCTCGTCCGCCTCGGACTGGCTAGTGGTGGCCAAATCGACCGCCTTGCCGGCTGCACGCACCGGCAGGGTGGCGGCATCGACCAGGGTGCCCACGCACCCCGAGAGCGCCGGAACGCAGGCGATCAGCAGCAGAACGGAACGGCCGCGCATCCAGGGCACCCCTTTCGCCGCAAGGCCTAGGGTGAATTGCGTTACCGGGCGATGAATTATTCCGGTTCGCGAGGCTGAGGCGGGGCGAGGGGAGCAACAGGCGCGGCCGGAGTGGAAGCTCCGCCGTCTGCCCCGCGACAGATGATCTTCCCCGATCCGGCGGCGCTGATCTTGCAGGTCGCACGGCCATTGACCGTGACTTCGCCCGAGCCCGCAATCCTTGCCTCCACCGAACCGTCCGAAGCGAACTCTCCCCCGCCCGATCCGGCGATCGTGATCGATGCCGTATCTACCTTGAGCCGGGGCGAGGCCATTCTGCCCGAGCCCGCCAGATTGAAATCGAGCTGCCTGGCAGTTCCGGCGGCATCGAGCGTGCCGGAACCCATCAGATTGACGCGCAAGCTGCTGGCGGCGACCCGGCTCACGGCAACACGCCCCGATCCGGCGAGATTGATTTCGGCCGAATCGGTCATGGTTGCCGCGCGGATCGCGCCGGATCCCGCCAGTACCAGTTCGCGCGCGGGGGGCATGGCGATGGTTACGGTGGCAACGCCCTTCGGCTTCGCGTCCCGTTCGCGCATGACCGCGATCGTACCGTCTTCCAGGCGGAAACGGAGCGCGGCAACCGCATCCGCATCGCCATCTGCCGTGATGGTGAGGGCGTCCCCCTCGTTGACGATCACCGTATCGGCTCCGGCCAGTATCACTCGGGTCGGCGCGGGGCCGGAGGTATCGAGGTCGGCCAGGGGAACGCCATCGCTGAGGCCCGGGGCGAGCCCGGTTCCATTGTTGCAGGCAGTGGCGGCAAGCCCCAGGGCGAGGGCTGCCATCGCGGCGGCGCTCTTGAGCAAGGTCCTCGACATGACTCTCAACTCCTTCTCAGCGTGTTATCGAATTAACACACGATGGGGAGCCGTTCAATCGGCGGCGCCTGCTCCGGTCGATCACCATGGCGCGTTGGTCAGGAATCGCGGGTGCAGATCAGCCGGCCCGAGCCCAGGCGCGTCGCGCTGCAAGTCGTGGTGCCGGTCACACGGACGCTGCCGCTTCCGGCGATAGTGGCACTGACCGGACCGGGAGAGCGAAACCGCCCGGATCCAGACCCGGCCACGGTCACGCTGGCGGAGCCTGCGGTAAAGGCCTTGCCGTCGAACGCGCCGCTGCCGGCGATGGTGATGTCGGCACGGTCGCTGCGCCCCCTGAGGTCGAGGCTGCCCGATCCCGCAATGGTGGCGGACAGGGTCTTGCTCTCCACCTTGCGGACAAGTGTATGGCTGCTTCCTGCGATCGTCGCGACCGCACTCGCGCCCGTCAGGCGCTCGACATCGACGTTTCCGGAGCCGGCGGCGGTAACGCCGTGGATCGCGGGTGCGGTGACCTCGATCTGCGCCTTGCCCGAGCGCTCCGGACCCCCGGACACGCGGCCCACCACCAGTGCGCCATCCTTTACCATGAAGCGCAACTGCGCGACGGCGCGCGCATCGCCGCTCGCCCGAATGCGCCAGTGCTCGCCGGTGACCAGCCGCACATTGTCCATCCCGGCCGCCGTCAGGCTATCGAAGCGTCCGGTGTCGGTCCAGGCGGCACCGATCGCCTTGCCGTTACGCTGGAGACCGTCGCGCGGGCTATCCGCGATGGAGGGCGCGGCGGCCAATGCCGCTGCGGCGGCAAGGGCGAACGATCCGGCAAGCAGGAAGCGGGACATTGGGGTTCCTTCCGGGGGGCATGGACAGTGGCTGTCGATGTCGCCGATCCCCGGCGCTTCGTCGAGTGCGTTCATCGACAAATGTAGTCGATTGGTGGAACTGCCTCTCCCCGGAGCGCTCAGAGGAGAGACGCGCATGAAAAAGGGGCCGCCCTTTCAGGCGGCCCCCGGTTGTCTTGCGATCGCCCGCTCAGCCTTCTTCGGCGGTCTCGTAATATTGCGGCGCGTGCTCGCGCAGCACGTCGAGAATCTTGTCCAGAGCGGCCGGCTCGTCGGTCTTCTCCATCGCGGCGAGCTCGCGAGCGAGGCGGCTGGCGGCGGCTTCGAAGATCTGGCGTTCCGAATAGCTCTGCTCGGGCTGGTCTTCGGGGCGGAACAGGTCGCGGGTCACCTCGGCGATCGAAACCAGGTCGCCGGAGTTGATCTTGGCTTCATATTCCTGCGCGCGCCTGCTCCACATGGTGCGCTTGACCTTGGGCTTGCCCTTCAAGGTCTCCATCGCTTCCTTGAGCGTCTTGTCGCTCGACAGCTTGCGCATGCCGATTGCCTCGACCTTGTTGACCGGAACGCGCAACGTCATGCGCTCCTTCTCGAAGCGCAGAACATAAAGATCGAGCTTCATGCCGGCGATTTCCTCGCTCTGCAGCTCGATCACACGGCCAACGCCGTGCTTGGGATAGACAACGTAGTCACCAACATCGAAGGCATCGGCCTTGCTCGCCATGCTTGGTCCTTTCATCGGCGGATCGTGCCGCGACCTGCATTTTTCCGCCTTCGCGGCCGATAGGCGAGCCGCGCGGATGCAGTTCGGGGGGAGTGGCGGCGATCCTGCCTTTCAGCGTTGCATACCGCGCCGGATGCATGCGACGTGTTCGCACACCGGGGCGGGACTCAGATTATATAGCACGAAAGCAAGAAGATTGCGACTCGCAATTGGCTGTCGCCCAGCGGCGGCGCGGCGTCAGTCGCCCTCGCCCGGTTCGGGAGTGAAATAGGCTTCGAACTTTCCTTCCTCACCCTTGTGCTCGTCGGCATCGGGCGGGGGATCTTTCTTCTGGGTGATATTGGGCCATTCGGCCGAATATTTGGCGTTCAGCTCCAGCCATTGTTCCTGCCCGTCCTCGGTATCGGGAAGGATCGCCTCGGCCGGGCATTCGGGCTCGCACACGCCGCAATCGATGCATTCGCTGGGGTTGATGACCAGCATCGTCTCGCCTTCGTAGAAACAGTCCACGGGGCAGACCTCGACACAGTCGGTGTACTTGCATCGGATGCAGGCATCGGTGACGACATAGGTCATGGCAGCTGGGATCTTTCAGGCGCTAGGAGTCTCGTGATCGCCTAGGTCCGTTTGCGCGATCCGGTCAAGCGCCCGATAGCAGGCCTGGGCCTCGCGCGCGCGGCCGCGCTGCTCGGGAAGCGCCAGCACCTCGACGAGCCGGATCGCGGCGCCCAGCGGAATTGTCAGGACATCGCCCACCACCACCTCCTGGCTCGCGCGGGTGATGCGCACGCCGTTGCGCCGCAGTTGACCGGTCGATGCCAGCTTCGATGCAAGGCTGCGCGTGCGCACGAAGCGCAAATTGCACAGCAGCCGGTCGATCCGCACCGCCCGCGCCCGAACCCTAGCGGACCAGCCCCGCCAGGGCGGCAAAGGGGTTGCCGGGTGGCACGGGCCGGGCCGGCGCCGCCGATTCACCGCGCGCCGGGCGCAGATGCTGCGGGCGCCATTCCCACAGATCGGGCCTTGGCGGTCCGAAGGCGGAATCGGGCAATGGGCGCGCCTGCTGGACGCGGAAGCCCGCCTGGCCGAGCAGGCGGACGATATTGCCCGGCGCCAGCCCGATCGAAGTCGGCAGCGCGAGGTCGAGCGCGAAGCGGCGTCGGCGGTCGTCCTTCTGCGCCGCCGAACGCTGATCGTGCATGGCGCGAATGACCTTCTCCGCCAGGTCCAGCCGGATCGCCTGGGTTCCGGCATGGCGGTAGCCGACAGGAAGCCGCCGCGTGTCGGCGATCACCGGCAGCATCGCGGGTTCCAGCGGGCGACGATCGATACCGAGTTCGCTCAGTAGCTGGCGCGGTGCCGGCTTGAGAAGCGCGGGTGCGAAGATGTCGAGCGCTCCGAAGGTCACCCCCACGCGGCGCAGGAATGGCCGCGCTTCCTTGGCAAGATGGGCGATCCCGGCCTCGTCGCGGGTGGCGAGCCCGTGGCCGGCGACGAGCGCCAGCAGCAGCGCGCGCGCCTCGCTGCTCGCGGCGGGATCGCGCGCATGATCAATCAATCCCGCCAGCGGAGCGAGGGGCTGCATCCGGGCGCTCATCCAGCGCTCGATCGCCTCGCCCAGCAGCTTGCGCGCCGGTTCGGGCAGTGCGTCGATCTCGCGCGGCGTCTCGATGCGCGGCTTGAGCGAGCCGGGCGTGAAGTGGAGGCGGGCAAGATCGCGTCCCTGCCAGCGGAGCGCCCCTTGCTCCAGCGTGACCCCTTCCAGATTCGAGCCGGCCAGTGCCTCCGCGCGCTCGCCAAGCAGCCGCGGCAAGGCCTTCTCTGCGGCGGCCAGCAGCATCCGTCCTTCGGCGTGACCGGCGGCGCGGTCGACCACGAAGCGGAAGCCTTCGAGATGGCCGATCACCTCGTCCTCGACCATCACGGTATCGTCCGCGCCCAGCGCGATCGGCAGCAGCGCGCCGTCCTGTCCCAGCGATTTCATCAGCAGCGATGTCCTCCGGTTAACGAATCTTTCGGTCAGCCGCGCATGAAGCGCGTCCGACAGCCGCGCCTCCGCCGCGCGGGCCCGCGCCGCCATCGCGCCACGCGCCAGCACCCAGTCCGGCCGCTGGCAGATATAGGCCCAGCTCCGGATCGCGGCGATCCGGCCCTGCAGCGTATCGATGTCCCCGGCGACATTGTCGAGTTCGGCGATCCGGGCGGCGACGAAATCGGCACCGATGTGGCCGGTTTGCAAGTCTTCCCACAGGCGGGCCACGAAGCGGGCGTGAACGTCGGCGCCACGCTGGCGGAAGTCGGGGAGCGAACAGACCTCCCAGAAGCGCCGCACCTGGCCGGGCGTGCGGATCGCCTCGGCCAGCGGCTCCTCGGCGAGGCGCTTGACGGTCGCGAGGTCGATGCCCTCGGGTGCGAGCCGAAGCACAGGATCGGCGGGCGGTGTCTCGAGATCGCCGATCAAAGTGGCGAGGCTGTCGAAGCTCGGCTCGGCCTCGCGCCAGTAGAGATGGGTGAGCGGCGCGAAGCGGTGTTCCTCGATCGCGTAGATTTCTTCCTGCGTGAATTCCGGCGCCTCGCCGGTGCCCTTGCCGGCGCCCGCCAGCGTGCCGAAGGTTCCATCGCGCTGATGCCGGCCCGCGCGGCCCGCGATCTGGGCCATCTCCGCCGGGCTCAGCCTCCGCTGGCGCACCCCGTCGAACTTGGTCAGTCCGGCGAAGGCGATGTGCGTAACGTCCAGGTTGAGGCCCATGCCGATGGCATCGGTGGCGACGATGTAGTCGACCTCGCCCGACTGGAACAGGGCCACCTGCCGGTTGCGCGTCTCGGGGCTGAGCGCCCCCATCACCACCGCCGCGCCGCCGCGAAAGCGCCGCAGCATCTCAGCCACGGCATAGACCTGCTCGGCGCTGAAGGCGACGATGGCGCTGCGCGGCGGCAGGCGCGACAGCTTGCGCGGGCCGATATGGGCGAGGGTGGAGAAGCGCGGGCGGGTGGTCACCGCCACCTCGGGCACCAGCGCCTTTACCAGCGGTTCGAGCGTCGCCGCGCCAAGGAACATGGTCTCCTCCCGCCCGCGGGCATGGAGGATGCGGTCGGTGAAGACATGGCCACGCTCGCGGTCGGCGGCCAGCTGCGCTTCGTCCAGCGCCACGAAGGCGCGCTCGTTGGCGTCCCTCGGCATCGCTTCCACCGTGCAGCACAGATAGCGCGCGCCGGGCGGCTCGATTCGCTCCTCGCCGGTGATGAGCGCGACCGTCCCATCGCCCTTGAGCGCGCGCACCCGATCGTAGACCTCGCGCGCCAGCAACCGCAGCGGAAAGCCCATCGCCCCGCTCGAATGTGCCACCATGCGTTCGATCGCGAGATGCGTCTTGCCGGTGTTGGTGGGCCCGAGGACCGCCTTGATCGCGCCATCCATCGCCGCCTGAGATGGCAGCGCCGCCGGGCGGGCGCAACGCCGCCGGGCAATCTTCCGACAGTCCGTTCGCTCATTTGGTCGGGAACGCCTGGCCCGGCCAAGCGCTGCCCCTCCATGCGCCCGACCCACACCGCAACACTCGTCCTTACCGCGCTGGTGCTTGCAGCCTGTTCGCAGAGCCCCGACGCGCCGGCAGGCGCAGAGGCTACCGAAAGCGCGGCGGCCACCACCGACGACAGCGCGCTGGGGGCCGGCATTTCTGCGCGGCCCGTGGCGACCGGCACGCCCGCCGCAAGCGGCACCACGCTCGCGCTCGAGGGCCTCGGCAAGCTCGCGATCGGCCGCCCGGCACCGGCGGGCAGCGGCTTCGCGGAACGCGGCGCGCAGACCGGCGAGAGCTGCCGCATGATCACCTCGCCCGAATTTCCCGGTGTCTACGCGATCACCAGCGGGAAGGACGGCCCGGTGCGCCGGATCACCGTGGGCCAGGGTTCGGCGGTGAAGCTGGCGGAAGGCATCGGCGTCGGGTCCGATGAAGCGGCGGTGCTGGCGGCCTTTCCCGGCTTCGTATCCAGCCCGCACAAATATGTCGGGCCGCCGGCCAAGGAACTCGTCCAGCCGGGCCGCGATCCTCGTTTGCGCTTCGAAATCGGGCGAGACGGCAAGGTCGGCACGATCCATGTCGGCGTGATGCCCGAGCTCGGCTATGTCGAGGGGTGTTCCTGAGGCGCTAGCCGCCGATCCGCAGCCCCGCCCATACAGTGCGCGGAACTCCCAGGTCGATCGATCCGCCCTGATTGCGCGTGACGATTCGCTCGTCGGTCAGGTTTTCGGCGCGGATCACCAGCGTCAGCCGCCGTGCCAGCGGCACCGAGAGCCAGCCGTCCAGCGTGGTCGCCGGCGGCAGGCGGTCGGTTTCCAGATCGTCCTCGAACTGCGCTCCGGTGTGGCGCACCGTCACGGCCAGCCGCCACCGGGGGGTCGGATTCCATGCCAGAGTCGCGCTTGCGGCAAGGGCCGGGGTTTGCGCGGGCCGCCGTCCGTCGAGGCCCGCCGCCGCCCCGCTCCCGTGTACCACCGCATCGGTCAGCGCCAGCGAGGCATCCACCGCCCAGACGCCCGCCGTGACGCGCCCGCTCGCCTCCAGCCCGCGCGCATGGATCGCATCCACATTGCGGCGCTGGCGCAGGTTGGGGCCGATAGTGACATTGGCGATCGCATCGCGCACCCGATTATCGAACGCGGTCAGCGAAAGTGTTAGCCGGTCCCCGGGCCGGTAATCGAGCCCGGCCTCGAAACCGCCCAGCCGCTCATTGGCGAGGGCGGCATTGGCCAGCGTCGTGACGGGAAACACCACGAACGGCCGGTAAAGCTCGTTCAGCGTCGGCAGGCGCAGGCCGGTATAGCCCGCGGCCCGGAGAGACATATCGTGCGCGATACGCATGATGGCGCCCCCGCGGACAGACGCCGCCCAGCCATTGCGCTCTGCATGATTCGCGGCGCTGGTCACGCGCCCCGCGGGGTCGCTGGAGGCGGCGAAGCCGTCCTTGATGGCGAAGCGGTCGGCGCGCAGCCCGCCGGTCAGGGTCAGGGCCCCCCGCTGCCAATCGTTCTCCGCGAACAGGCCCAGATTGGTGTTGGCTCCGCCAGCGCTGCGCCGCTCGGTGACGGCGCCTGTCGCCGGGTTGAGTGCGTCCTCGAACAGCCGCCCGGTGGAGCGGCGCCAGTCAGCGCCCACCCGCGGCACGTGGCCGCCGCCCACCGGCGGGCGCAGCTCCAGCTTGCCCCCCAATCCTGTGGAAGGCGTCCCCCGCTGGTTCAGCGTCGGCGTGAAGCGGGTGGAGCTGACCACGACATTGGAGAAATCGCGTGCCTGCACATAGGCCAGCGCCTCCCACCGCCAGGCCCCGCGCCCGACCAGCCGCAGGCTGGCGTCCTGCCCTTCGGAAAGGCTGTCCGCGCCGGCGAAGCGCAGCGTTCGGCTGTCGCGCCAGGCGAGGATGCGCGCCTGCATCTCGGTCTGCGCCGACAGCGCGGCAACTGCGCGCGCCTGGGCGGACCAACTTTCGTATCCGGCTCGCACGCTGGCCGGGGTTCGCTGGTCGTCGGGCGTGGTGAAGAACCCCTGCCCGCGGTCCCAGCGGCCGGAGAGCGCGGCAAAGCCCTCGCCGAGATTGGGCGCGAGCGTGGCGGACAGCTCGCTTTCGCCGCGATCGTTCAGCATGGCCGACCCGCCAACCGGGCCGAGCGCGGTGGCATCGGCGCTGGTCAGCTCGATCGTGCCGGCCAGCGCCCCGGCCCCGAACGGGCCGGAGCCACCGCCGCGCGTCACCCGGGCGGAGGCTAGCCTTTCCGGCGCGAGGGCAGAGAAGGGGATGTAGCCGAAGAAGGGGTCCGCCATCGGCACCCCGTCCAGCAGCACGAGCGCGCGGCTCGTGGCGTTCCCGCCCAGGGCGCGGAGCGTCACGCCTTGCGCGCTGGGATTGGCCGATCGGCTGTCCGAGCGGCGGAACTGCTGTAGCCCGGCCACCGATGCCAGCGCATCCTCGATCCGGCCCGAAGGAGCGCGCGTCAGCGCATCGCGCTCGATCCCGAGGGCGGAATAGGCTGGCGTGGCGGGTGTATGCTCGAGCCCGCGCCCGGTCACCACGATGACGTCGGCCGGCGTCGCCGCTTCCTCCGCCATGGCCGGAATGGCCCAGCAGAACGCGGTCAGCGCCATCGCTGCGCGGCGCTCGCGGGGGCGAGGCTTCGAGCCTGTTTTCCGGCAGTCCCGGAGGGGCACATCCATCGCAGGTCCCCCAGCGCCGTTCGCGTCGCCGCGCTGCCGAGACGCCGAAGCGTGGGCGATGGCGGCGGAAATGGTGCTGCTGGGGAGGATTGAACTCCCGGCCTCACCCTTACCAAGGGTGCGCTCTACCACTGAGCTACAGCAGCACGGGAAGCCCGGCGGTGGCCGGGTCGACGGGCGGGGCCTATTGCCGCCACCCCCGCCAAAGTCAAGCAGAGAGCTTGAGTCCGGGCGCCCCCGGCGGCAGGAAGGGGCGATGACCGCGAGTGCCGCCGATCGAATGCGCCAGGAGCGGCTGGCCGCCAAGCTGCGCGAGAACCTGCGCCGCCGCAAGGCCCAGGCGCGCCAGTTGTCGGACGATCCCGACGCTCAGCCCGCCGCCCTTTCCAATCCGCCCGGAGACGGCTAACGGCGGGCGCTCCCCCTTCCCGACGGACGGAGTTCCCATGCCGAAGCTGATCCTCGTCCGCCACGGCCAGAGCGAGTGGAACCTCGCCAACCGCTTCACCGGCTGGTGGGATGTCGATCTGACGGAGCAGGGCGTGGCCGAGGCGCGCGCCGCGGGCGCGCTGCTGGCCGAGAGGGGCGTGCTGCCCACCATCGCCTTCACCAGCCTGCAGAGCCGCGCGATCAAGACGTTGCACCTCGCGCTCGAAGCCTGCGGGCGGCTGTGGATTCCCGAGACCAAGGACTGGCGGCTCAACGAGCGGCACTATGGCGGGCTCACCGGGCTCGACAAGGACCAGATGCGCGCCGCGCATGGCGAGGAGCAGGTGCGGATCTGGCGTCGCAGCTTCGACGTGCCCCCGCCCGATATCGAGCCGGGCAGCGAGTTCGATCTGGCCCTCGATCCGCGCTACGCCGGGATCGCCGTCCCGCGCGCCGAGAGCCTGAAGCTCACGATCGAGCGGGTGCTGCCCTATTGGGAAAGCGCGATCCTGCCGCGGCTCTCGACGGGAGAGACGGTGATCGTGTCCGCGCACGGCAATTCGCTGCGTGCGCTGGTCAAGCATCTTTCCGCGATTTCCGATGCCGATATCGCCGCGCTCGAAATCCCCACCGGCCAGCCGATCGTCTATGATTTCGGCGACGACCTGCGCCCCCTGGGCGAGCGCTATTACCTGAAGGACGCCTGAGGTGAGCGCGAAGGTCGCCCCAAAGGTCGCAATCGTGATGGGCAGCCAGTCGGACTGGCCGACGATGCGCCGCACGGCCGAAATGCTCGATACGCTGGGCGTGGCGCATGAGGCGCGGGTGGTCTCGGCGCACCGCACGCCCGAGCGAATGGTGGAATTCGCCAAGGGCGCGGCGGCGGAGGGCTTTGGCGTCATCATCGCCGGCGCGGGCGGCGCGGCGCATCTGCCCGGCATGATCGCATCGCTGACCCATTTGCCCGTGCTGGGCGTTCCCGTGCAATCGCGGGCGCTCTCGGGCCAGGACAGCCTGCTGTCGATCGTGCAGATGCCCGCCGGGGTTCCGGTCGGCACACTGGCGATCGGTGAGGCGGGGGCGGTCAACGCGGGGCTTCTGGCCGCCAGCATACTTGCGCTGGGCGATGCGGCACTGTCGCAGCGCGTGCGTGAGTGGCGCGCGGCGCAGACCGATGCCGTGGCGGAGCGTCCGCAGGACTGATGCTGATGCCGGGCGGCACGATCGGCATCCTGGGCGGGGGGCAGCTCGGGCGTATGCTGGCGATCAGCGCGGCGCAGCTCGGCTATCGCTGCATCGGGTACGCGCCCGAGGGCGACAATGTGGCCGCGCCCGTCAGCGCGGATTTCGTCACCGCCGGATGGGACGATGCCGCCGCGCTGGCCCGCTTTGCCGCGCGCTGCGACGTGGTGACCTGGGAGTTCGAGAACGTGCCGCTCGCCGCGCTCGATGCGGTGGCGCCCGAGCGATTGTTCCCGCCGCGCGGCGCGCTTGAGGTGGCGCAGGACCGGCTTGACGAGAAGCGCTTCGTCGAGGGGCTGGGCGGGCGTACCGCACCCTATGCGCCGGTGGACACCGCGCCCGATCTCGAGGACGCCGTCCGCCGGCTTGGTGGCGGCATCCTCAAGACCCGGCGCGAGGGCTACGATGGCAAGGGCCAGTGGCGCATCGCGTCCGAACGCGATCTCGCCGCGCTGCCCGCGCTTGGCGGCCGCCCCGCGATCTACGAAGGGCTGGTGCGCTTCGACGTGGAGTTTTCCGTCATCGTGGCGCGCAGCCGTTCCGGCGAGCTGCGCTTCTGGGACAGCACCGCCAACGAGCACCGGGACGGCATCCTGAACCGCTCGCTGCTGCCTGCCGGCGCGGTGATCGAGGGCCAGGTGGAGGAAGCGCGGGCGCTCAGCCGCCGGGTCGCCGAAGGTCTCGGCTATGTCGGCGTGCTGACGCTCGAGTTCTTCGCCACGGCGCAGGGGCCGGTGTTCAACGAGATGGCCCCGCGGGTCCACAATTCGGGCCACTGGACCATCGAGGGCGCCGCCACGAGCCAGTTCGAGAACCATATCCGCGCGGTGGCGGGCCTGCCGCTGGGCGATACGCGCACCACGGCGCAGGCGGTCGAGATGACCAATATCGTGGGCGATGACGGCGCAGACTGGCTGGAGGCGTCGGTGGACGGCGAAGTCCACCTGCACCTCTATGGCAAGCAAGAGGCGCGCGAGGGGCGCAAGATGGGCCATGTCACGCGGCTGAGCCGCTGATGGCGCGCTGATGGGCCTGGCCGCGATCTACGCCCGTGCCGCCAACGGCGTGATCGGCCGCGATGGCGTGCTGCCGTGGCACATTCCGGCCGATCTGAAGCGCTTCAAGGCGCTCACCCTGGGCAAGCCGATGATAATGGGCCGCAAGACGTTCGATAGCCTGGGCAAGCCGCTGCCGGGCCGGCGGCACATCGTGCTGACCCGTGACCGGAGCTGGCAGGCCGAGGGCGCGGAGGTGGTGCATACCCCGGACGAGGCGCTGGCGCTGGCTGGCGCTAACGCCTCGCTGATCGGCGGGGCCGATGTCTTCCGTCTGCTGCTGCCGCGCTGCGACCGGGTGGAGCTGACCGAGGTTCATGCCGATGTCCCCGGTGACACGGCGATGCCGCCGCTCGGCCCGGAATGGCGCGAGACGGCGCGCGAGGAGCATCCCGCCGAGGACGGCCGGCCCGCCTTCGCCTTCGTCACGCTGGAACGCCGGGCATGAGGTGGCTCGACCACCGCGAGCCGATACCCCGATCCTTGCGGGGTGCGGTGATCGCGCTCGGCAATTTCGACGGCTTCCACCTCGGCCATCAGGCTGTGGCGCACGAGGCGATCGAATGGGCGCGCAGCGAAGGGCGGCCAAGCATCATCGCCACCTTCGACCCGCATCCCGCGCGCTTCTTCAAGCCCGACATCGCGCCCTTCCGCCTCACCACGCTGGAACAGCGGCAGGAACTCTACCTCGCCGCCCGGGCGACTGCGATGCTGGTGTTCCACTTCGACGCCGCGCTGGCCGGCACCAGTGCCGCAGATTTCGTGCGCGAGCTGCTGGCGGAGCGGCTCGGCGTCGCGGGGGTGGTGACGGGGGAGGACTTCACCTTCGGCAAGGGCCGGGCGGGGAACCGCGCCATGCTGGAGGCGCTGGGACGCGAGGCGGGCATCGAGTGCCGCGCGGTGGCCCCCGTGCTGGATGGCGGCGCTCCGGTCAGCTCCAGCCGGATCCGCGAGGCCCTGCGCGCGGGCGATCCGCAGACGGCGGCGCGGCTGCTTTCCCGCCCCTTCGCCATCCGCGGCGTGGTGGAGCATGGCGACAAGCGCGGGCGGCAGATCGGCTATCCCACCGCTAACCTCGCGATCGAAAGCTATCTGCGCCCGCGCTACGGCATCTATGCGGTGACGGGCCGCGTGCTGGCCACCGGCGCGGCGCTGCGCGGCGCGGCCAATCTGGGCGTGCGCCCCCAGTTCGATCCGCCCAGGGAGCTGCTGGAGCCCCATTTCTTCGACTTCGCCGGCGATCTCTATGGCCAGGAGATCGAGGTCGCCTTCCATCACTTTCTCCGGCCCGAAGCCAGGTTCGCCAGCATCGAGGCGCTGGTCGCACAGATGGACGCGGATTGCGTCGAAGCGCGGCGGCTGCTCGCCAGTTGAACCTGGACCGCGCAATCGCGTTCTGAAAACTGTGGCCTTCGCGGGAATGTGCAGGGTTTGCAGGGGCTTGCCGACACCTGCGGCCAGGTCAATGTGGCTTTCGCCCCGGCGGATGCGCGAATCGCTGTTTCATCGTTTGCGAGTCTGCCCCGGCGGGGCCGGTGTAGGAAAGTGGAAATTGCGCCTGTGCCCGCGCCCCGCTAAGGCCCGCCGCTCCATGTCCGACGCCGATCAACCGCAACGCGATTACCGCGACACTGTCTTCCTGCCGAAGACCGATTTCCCCATGAAGGCCGGCCTGCCGCACAAGGAGCCGGGCATCGCCGCGCGCTGGGAGGGGGAAGGCCTCTACCGCAAGCTGCGCGAGGCGCGCGATGGGCGCGACAAGTTCATCTTCCACGATGGCCCGCCCTACGCCAATGGCGACATGCATATCGGCCACGCGCTCAACCACACGCTCAAGGACATGGTCTGCCGCACCCACAACGCGCTCGGGCTGGACGCGCCCTATGTGCCGGGCTGGGACTGCCACGGCCTGCCGATCGAGTGGAAGGTGGAGGAGCAATACCGCAAGGCGAAGAAGTCGAAGAACGACGTCCCGCCCCGCGAATTCCGCGCCGAATGCCGCGCCTATGCCGCACACTGGGTGGGCGTGCAGCGCGAACAATTGAAGCGCCTCGGCATCCTGGCCGACTGGGACAATCCCTACCTCACCATGGATTTCCAGGCCGAGGCGGTGATCGTCGCCGAGCTGATGAAGTTCGCCGAGGCCGGCAACCTCTATCGCGGCTCCAAGCCGGTGATGTGGAGCCCGGTCGAGGAAACCGCTCTCGCCGAGGCCGAGGTGGAATACGAGGACATCACCTCGACGCAGATCGACGTGGCGTTCGAGATCACCGAGAGCCCGATCCCCGAGCTGGTCGGCGCGCACGCGCTGATCTGGACCACCACGCCGTGGACGATCCCGGTCAATCAGGCGATCGCCTATGGGCCGGAGGTGGAGTACGTGTTGGTCCACTACGGCGATCGACGATATCTCGTCGCCGAGGACCTTTGCTACGCGCTCTCGCTACGCACTGGAGCAAATGAGAATGGCACGGGTGCGCCCGCGAGTGGCGAGACCAAGGTAACGATCTATCAAGGCTCCGACCTCGCCGGCACGGTCGCGCGCCACCCCATGCACCATCTCGGCGGGTTCTACGCCACGCCGCGCCCCTTCCTGCCGGGCGAGTTCGTCACCACCGACAGCGGCACCGGTCTCGTCCATATGGCGCCCGACCATGGCGAGGACGATTTCGAGCTGTGCAAGGCCAACGGCATCGATCCGGTTTTCGCGGTGATGGGCGATGGCCGCTATCGCGACGACTGGGCGTGGCTGGGCGGCAATGACTTGGATGAGAATGGGGGCGAACGGCGGCGCAGCGTCATCAACGCCGGCTTCAACGCGCCGGAGGGGCCGATCTGCTCCGACCTGCGCGAGGCCGGCGCGCTGCTGGCGGCGAGCGCGGATTACAAGCACAGTTATCCGCATTCGTGGCGCAGCAAGGCCAAGGTGATCTACCGCTGTACCCCGCAATGGTTCGTGCCGATGGACAAGCCCGTCCTCGAGCACGCGGAAACCCGCGCCGAGTCGCGCTGGGAGGGCGAGGGCGGCGCCCCGCCTTCGCCCGAGACGCTGCGCCAGATCGCGCTGGAGGCCATCGCCGCCACCCGCTTCGTGCCCGAGAAGGGCCGCAACCGGCTCGCCAGCATGGTAGAGGGGCGGCCCGACTGGGTGCTCAGCCGCCAGCGCGCCTGGGGCGTGCCGATCACCCTGTTCGTGCACAAGGGCACGGGCGATTATCTTCAGGATTCGCTGGTCAATGCCCGCGTCATCGCGGCCGTGGGCGAGGAAGGCGTCGACGCCTGGGACGAGAGCCGCAAGGCGGAGTTCCTGGGCGAAGGCTACGATCCCGAAGAGTTCGAGATGGTCACCGACATTCTCGACGTGTGGTTCGATAGCGGCTCCACCCACGCCTTCGTGCTCGAAAGCGGGCGCTGGCCGGAACTGCGCTGGCCCGCCGATCTCTATCTCGAAGGTTCCGACCAGCATCGCGGCTGGTTCCAGTCTTCCCTGCTCGAAAGCTGCGCCACCCGTGGCCGCGCGCCGTTCGACGCGATCCTGACGCATGGCTTCACCATGGCCAGCGACGGACGCAAGATGTCCAAATCGCTCGGCAACACGGTCGATCCGCTGAAGCTGATGGAAACCTATGGCGCGGACATCATCCGCCTGTGGGCGCTCTCGGTCGATTTCACCGAGGATCACCGCATCGGCGACGAAATCCTCAAGGGCGTCGCCGACCAGTACCGCAAGCTGCGCAACACCTTCCGCTATCTCCTGGGCGCGCTCGACGGGTTCGAGTGGGAGGCCGAGGGCGTGGACACGGCGGCCATGCCCGAGCTGGAACGCTATATGCTCGACCGGCTGTGGCATCTCGATGCCGCGCTGCGGGCCGCGATCCATGCGTTCGATTTCAACAGCTACACCCGCGCGCTGATCGATTTCTGCAACGACGATCTGAGCGCCTTCTACTTCGATATCCGCAAGGACCGGCTCTATTGCGATGCGCCGGCCGATCCCGATCGCCGCGCCTATCGCAGCGTGCTCGACATCCTGTTCCAGGCGCTGGTCCGCTATGCCGCGCCGGTGCTGGTGTTCACGGCGGAGGAGGTGTGGGGCACCCGCTTCCCGGGCAAGGGCAGCGTCCATCTGCTCGAATGGAGCGAGCTGCCGGGCTGGCGCGACGATGCGCTGGCCGGGCGTTTCGCCGCCCTTCGCACCCTTCGCGAACAGGTGACGGAGGCGATCGAGCCGCTTCGCCGCGACAAGGTGGTGCGATCGAGCCTCGAGGCCGGGGTGACGATTCCCGCCTCCGCCGCGCCGGAGGGATTCTCCGATGAGGCGCTGGCCGAGCTGTTCATCAGCGCGTCAGTGGCGCGCGGCCAGGGCGATGGCGTGACCGTCACCCCCGCCACCGACCACAAATGCGGCCGCTGCTGGCGGCTGCTGCCCGAAGTGACGGAAGACGGCGCGCTGTGCGGGCGTTGCGAGGCCTTGGTGGCCGACATGGACATGGAGCCAGCCCGATGAACCCTGCCGCCCGCAACCGCGCCCTGGGTGCCGCCTTCGCCTTCGCGCTGTTCGGGCTCGACCAGCTCGTCAAATACTGGGTCACCGGACCGCTCGGCATCAATGAAATCGGCGATGTCAGGGAGATCGTGCCGTTCTTCGACCTGCGCTACACCCGGAACTACGGCATCTCGATGGGGATGCTCCAGGCGACCAGCGACACCATGCGCTGGGCGCTGGTGGCGGTGACCTGCCTGATCGCCCTGGTGGTGACGATATGGATGATGCGCGAGCATCGTGGGGGCGAGATTCTGCCGCTGTCGCTCATCCTGGGCGGTGCGCTTGGCAATATCCGCGACCGGGTGCAGGTGGGCTATGTCGTGGACTTCGCCGATCTCCATTTCGGGGATTTCCGCCCCTTCTTCATCTTCAACGTGGCCGATGCCGCGATTTCCATCGGTGTCGCAATCATGCTTGCGCGCGCCCTGCTGGTGCGCGACAAGCCGGCCGAGCCAGCGCCGGATATCCTCTCTGACGAGAAATCCGTCGCTCCCGCGGAGACAAAGCAATGACCAAGCCAATCCCTGTCGCTCTCGCCGTCGCGGCCGCGCTGCTGACCGGCGCCTGCTCCAGCGGCGGCCTGTTCAATCGTGACCGGCCCGACGAATTCGCCGTGCAGCGCCAGGCCCCGCTGGTGGTGCCGCCCGATTTCAACCTCGTGCCGCCCGCGCCCGGCGCGCCGCGCCCGTCCGAAGGCACCGCTTCGCAGCAGGCGATGGAGGCGCTGTTCGGCGGCCCCGCGGCTCGTAGCGGGGTGGAATCGAGCGCGATCGACCGTGCCGGCCGCGCCGATCCCGGCATCCGCTCCTCCGTGGGCGATGCCGAAACCAACACCGTGGCCAAGGGAACGGTGACCCGCGATATCGTGGCCGCGCCCGAAGGCGCCGGCGGCGCCGCACAGGCCGTCATCCCCCGCTGAGATCGCGCCGCCGCGCCGGCTCGGCGATACTCGGGCGAATTGCGCGTCAGTCCGTAACCCGGCTGGATGCGCCGTCGATCTCCGACACCAGCAGCTTGTCGATACGGCGGCCGTCCATGTCGACCACCTCGAAGCGCCAGCCTTCGTAGTCGAAGTGCTCGCCCTCGGCGGGAAGTTTCCTGAACACCGACAGCGCAAAGCCCGCGGCGGTGGCGAATTCGCGGTTCTCCTCGTAATCGATCCCGATCCGGTCCGCGAGCGCATCCGCCGGCAACCCGCCCGACACCAGCAGCGAACCATCTTCACGCTCGACCATTCCGGGCGCTTCCCCATGCTCCTGATCGCTGGTGAAATTGCCGACCAGCGCGGTCAGCAGGTCCACCGGGGTGACGATGCCGTCGAGATGGCCATATTCGTCATGGACCATCGCCATCGGCACATCCGCCTGCTGGAGGACGCGCAGCGCATCGACCGCGTCGAGCTGGTCGGGCACCACCTCGGGCTTGCGCATCAGCGCGGCGAGGTCGGGAACCTGTCCCGCGGCCAGCAGCGCATAGACTTCGCGCACCTTGACCACGCCGACGATCTTGTCGGGCGAGCCGTCGGCGATGGGCAACAGCGAATGCGAGCTTGCGTCCAGCGCGGCGCGGATACCGTCCGAATCGGCAGCGGCATCGATCCAGTCGAGCTGCTTGCGAGGAGTCATCATCTCCCGCACCGGCCGCTGGGCGAGCCGGACGACACCGGCAAGCATCTGGTGCTGCTCGCGCTCGATCACGCCGGAGCGGGTCGCCTCGGCGAAAAGCATGTGGAGTTCCTCCGCGGTCACCGCCCCATGGCTCGCGGGGCGTACGCCAAGCAGGCGGATGATCGCACCGGAGGATACGTCGAGAAGCCAGACCAGCGGCTTGGCGATCCGGGCCAGGATCGCCATCGGCCGAGCCATGACGATCGCAACCGGCACCGCGATCTGGAGCGCCACCTGTTTGGGAACAAGTTCACCCACCACCAGGCTGAAATAGGTGGTGAGCGCGATTACCGCCGCGAAACCGGTCTCGTCGGCATAGCGCTCGGGCAGGCCCAGCGCGGTCAGCCGTTCGCCTACCGGCCCGCCGAGGCTGGCGCCCGAATAGGCGCCCGCGATGATGCCGATCAGGGTGATTCCGATCTGCACGGTAGACAGGAACTTGCCCGGGTTCGCCGCCAGCTCGAGCGCGATCCGCGCGCCGCCATTGCCCTTGTCCGCCGCGGCGCGCAGACGCGCCGTGCGCGCCGATACGATTGCCAGCTCGCTCAGCGCGAAGACCCCGTTCAGCAGGATCAGGCCGGCGATGATGAGAAGATCGGTCCAGGGGAAGGGCGTCACGATGCCGCTCGCCTAGCACAAAAGGGTGCGCGCGCCAGCAGCCAGCTCGGAACATTTATCCGCCTCGGCGAGTTTGTGGGGCGGGCGTGAGGGTGTAAGCGCCGCGAGCAAGATCTGCGGACGCGCTTTCCGGCGTGGATCGCCAAGGGAAAGGGATAATTGCATGAATACTCCGCGCATCTTCGTGGCGGCGCTGGCCTCGGTATCGCTGCTCACGGTCACGGCCTGTGTGACCGACCCCAACACCGGCCAGAAAAAGGCGTCGCGCACCGTGATCGGTGCGGGCGGCGGGGCGGTGCTTGGCGGTCTGCTTGGCGGAGTGATCGGCGGGCGCACCGGTCGCATCATCGGCGCGGTCGCCGGCGGCGCGGCGGGCGGCTATGCCGGCTATCGCATGGACCAGCAGATCAAGGAGCTGCGGGAAGGGACCGCGGGCTCCGGCGTCGATGTGACCGAGACCGACAATGGCCAGGCGATCCTGGTCAACCTGCCCGATGGCGTGACCTTCGCCACCGGCAGCGCGGCCATCAACCAGACTTTCCGCAACACGCTCGACCGGGTGGCCGAAAGCATGCGGCAATACCCGAACAGCCTGATCGACGTGTATGGCTATACCGATTCGACCGGTTCCGACGCCTTCAACCAGCGCCTGTCGGAACAGCGCGCCCAGGCCGTGGCGAGCTATCTCACCAGCCAGGGTGTCGCCAGCTCGCGCATCCGCTGGCAGGGATTCGGAGAGAACCCGCAGTATTTCAAGGGTGACAACGCCACCGAGTTCGGCCGAGCGCTGAACCGGCGGGTGGAGATCAAGATCGTGCCCTTCTCCGACGCGGACGTCCAGGCGGCTCGCCAGCAGGGCCAGTAAGCCGCTCGCAGATGGCGGGGCCGGTGCGAACCGGCCCCGTCGCTAATCGCGAACCGCCAGTTCCGCCGCCCGCGCCGCCAGCCGTTCCACCGCGGCGTCATGGATCGCCGGCGCCGAAACCAGCATGCCGAAGGCACGCGGGTCGCGCTTGTTGTATGCCAGCGCCTGGCCGAAGGCGTCGGTCACGGCGGCTCCGGCCTCGCGCGCCACGAGCGCCGCCGCCGCGATATCCCATTCATAGCCCCAGCGCAGGGTCGCGCACAGATCGGCCTCGTCGGCCGCGACCATGGCGATGCGCAGGGCGATCGAGTTGGGGCGCGGCACGGGGACCAGGTCGGCGTCGATCGAAGGGAGGGTGTCGGCGGGAACACGCGCTCCCGCGAAGGCGCGACGGTCCGAGGCGGCGAGCGCCCGGCCGTTGCGCGCCGCTCCCGCGCCTGCTTCCGCCCACCAGTGCTCGCCGCGCGCGGGCGCCTCCAATATGCCGATCAGCGGCCGGCCGCCGCTGAGCAGCGCCACCGAAACCGCCCATCCCGCCCGGCCGCGAAGGAAATCGCGCGTGCCGTCGATCGGGTCCACCAGCCACACCAGATCGTGCGCCAACCGCGCGGGATCGTCGACCGTCTCCTCCGAAAGCCATGCGGCGGCGGGGAGCAGGGCGCCAAGCTCGCGCTTGAGGAATGCATCCACGGCCATGTCGGCATCGCACACGGGATTGCCGGGCGCCTTCTCCCAGGCGTTCAGGCTGTGGCCCGCGCCGGGCCACATGCCGTGCGCGATGCGGCCGGCCTGGGCGACGATGGCGGTGAGGTGGGCGCGGTCGATCATGGGCCGTGCCGGGACTGCACCGGGCGCGAACCCTTTTCAAGCGGCGGCATCCGTGCTTATGCCCCGCGCGACTCTCCCCCCCCCGGGCCGTCCGTGCCACCAGGATCAGCCACCGATGAACATTCACGAATACCAGGCCAAGGAATTGCTGGCGCAGCACGGCATCGCCGTTCCGGCGGGTCACGCCGCCCTCAGCGTCGAAGAAGCGGTCGCCGCGGCGAAGCAGCTTCCCGGCCCGCTCTATGTGGTGAAGGCCCAGATCCACGCCGGCGGGCGGGGCAAGGGCAAGTTCAAGGAACTGGGGCCGGACGCCAAGGGCGGCGTGCGGCTGGCCAAGAGCCTCGATGAAGTCGAGGCGAACGCGCGCGAAATGCTCGGCAACACGCTGGTCACCATCCAGACGGGCGATGCCGGCAAGCAGGTCAACCGCCTCTACATCACCGATGGCGTCGATATCGCGAAGGAATATTACCTCTCGCTGCTGGTCGACCGGGCAAGCGGGCGGATCGCCTTCGTCGTCTCGACCGAAGGCGGCATGGATATCGAGGCGGTGGCGCATGACACGCCGGAAAAGATCGCCACCTTCACCGTCGACCCGGCGCAGGGTTTCATGCCCCACCACGGCCGCGCGGTCGCATTCGCGCTCAAGCTGACCGGCGATCTCGCCAAGCAGGCGCAGAAGCTGGCGAAGCAGCTTTACGACGCTTTCGTCGCCACCGACTGTTCGATGCTGGAGATCAACCCGCTCGTCGAAACCGATGATGGCCGCCTGCTGGTGCTCGACGCGAAGATGAGCTTCGATTCCAACGCGCTCTACCGCCACAAGGATATCGCGGCGCTGCGCGACGAGACCGAGGAAGACCCGGCCGAAGTCGAGGCGAGCGAATATGATCTCGCCTATATCAAGCTCGACGGCACGATCGGCTGCATGGTCAATGGCGCGGGCCTCGCCATGGCGACGATGGACATCATCAAACTGAACGGCGCTTTCCCGGCGAACTTCCTCGACGTGGGCGGCGGCGCCAGCCGCGAGAAGGTGACGGCCGCGTTCAAGATCATCCTCAAGGACCCGGCGGTGGAGGGCATCCTCGTCAACATCTTCGGCGGCATCATGAAGTGCGACGTGATCGCGGACGGCATCGTTGCCGCGGCGAGGGACGTGAACCTGTCGGTCCCGCTGGTGGTCCGACTGGAGGGCACCAATGTCGAGGAGGGCAAGGCCATCCTGAACAACTCCGGCCTCGCCATCGTCAGCGCCAATGATCTGGGCGACGCTGCCCGCAAGATCGTGGCCGAGGTGAAGAAGGCTGCGTGATGTGAGCGTACGCTATGAACTCTGGGTGTGGTCGGGAAAGGGTCATCGGCCGACCGAAGGATTTGGCTGCCGAGCTGAAGCAAAAATTGCATTTGACCACGCCGTGGTCGGTGAAACCTGCGATTTTGCGGCGGTGTACGATCTGGAGTCGGATGGCGGGCGAGTTGGCAAGGCAACCCACCAAACCCTCTGGGCCTTTCCCTCATGGTGGGACGGCCACACCTGAACAACTTGACGCTTACGTAAACGACAGCTAGCTCGCGCAGAAGTTTTCGAGAGGACCTAACCGCCATGAAAATCCTCGTCGCCGTGAAGCGGGTGATCGATTACAACGTCAAGCCGCGGGTGAAGGCCGACGGCACGGGCGTCGATCTTGCCAACGTCAAGATGAGCATGAATCCCTTCGACGAGATCGCCGTCGAGGAGGCGATCCGGCTCAGGGAGAAGGGCAAGGCCGCCGAGATCGTGGCGGTAAGCATCGGCCCCGCCAAGGCGCAGGAGACGCTGCGCACGGCGCTCGCGATGGGTGCCGACCGCGCGATTCTGGTGGAAACCGAGGATGAGGTCGAGCCGCTGGCGGTCGCCAAGATCCTCAAGGCCATTGCCGATGAAGAGCAGCCCGGCCTCGTGCTGCTGGGCAAGCAGGCGATCAGCGACGATTCCAACCAGACCGGCCAGATGCTCGCCGCGCTGATGGGGCGGCCACAGGGCACGTTCGCCAATGCCGTCGAGGTCGAGGGCGATTCGGTGACCGTGAAGCGCGAGGTCGATGGCGGGCTCGAGACCGTGAAGCTCACCCTGCCGGCGGTGGTCACCACCGACCTGCGCCTCAACGAGCCGCGCTATGCCAGCCTGCCCAACATCATGAAGGCCAAGTCCAAGCCGCTCAGCGCCAAGACGCCCGCCGACTACGGTGTCGATACCGCGCCCCGGCTGAAGACCCTGAAGGTTTCCGAGCCGCCCGTCAGGCAGGCCGGCGTCAAGGTCGCCGATGTCGACGAGCTGGTCGCCAAGATCAAAGCGCTCGGCATCGCCTGAGCCCGAACCCGGACAAGGAATAGGCTGATGAAAACTCTCGTTCTGGTCGAGCACGGCGATGGCAAGGTTCACGACGCCACACTCGCCACCGTGACTGCCGCCGGGAAGCTCGGCTCCGTGGCCGCGCTGGTGTGTGGCGACGGCGAGGAAGCCGCCAAGGCCGCCGCCGCGGCCGCGACGGTCGCGGGCGTCGACAAGGTGCTGCTCGCCAGCGGGCCGGCCTATGCCCAGATGCTGGCGGAAAACGTGGCCGCGCTCATCGTGCCGCTGATGGATGATTACGACGCGCTGCTGTGCAACGCCTCGTCCAACGGCAAGAACGTTGCCCCGCGCGTGGCCGCGCTGCTCGATGTCATGCAGCTTTCCGACATCATCTCGGTGGAAGGCGACAAGACCTTCACTCGCCCGATCTATGCCGGCAACGCCATCGCAACCGTCGAATCGAGCGATCCCAAGCTGGTCATCACCGTTCGTGGCACCGCCTTCGCGAAGGCGGCGAGCGAGGGCGGGTCGGCGGGTGTGGAGAATGTCTCCGGGCCCGGCGATCAGGGCCTGTCGAGCTTCGGCGGCTGCGAGAGCGTCAAATCCGACCGGCCCGAGCTGACCAGCGCCAAGGTCATCGTCTCGGGCGGGCGCGCGCTCAAGGATGCGGAGACCTTCAAGGAAGTGATCCTGCCGCTCGCCGACAAGCTCGGCGCGGGCGTGGGCGCCAGCCGCGCGGCGGTGGACGCGGGCTATGTCCCCAACGACTACCAGGTCGGCCAGACCGGCAAGATCGTGGCGCCGCAGGTCTATATCGCGGTCGGCATCTCGGGTGCGATCCAGCACCTGGCGGGGATGAAGGATTCCAAGACCATCATCGCCATCAACAAGGACGAGGACGCTCCGATCTTCCAGGTTGCCGACATCGGCCTGGTCGGCGACCTGTTCAAGATCGTGCCGGAACTGACGGGCAAGCTGTAGGCAGTTGTCTTGATTGTTGCAGCGCTGTCGAACGCGCTACGGTAACGGGAGGGCGCGACGCAAGGCAGCGGCGGCCTGTCTCGCCGCTGACCCATAGCGACTGCGGCTCAGAACAGCTGCGACCCGGCGTGGATCGTCACGCCCACCAGCCCGCCCACCAGCGTACCGTTCATGCGGATGAACTGGAGGTCGCGGCCCACCGCGCCTTCGATGCGGCTGGTGACCTTTTCCGCGTCCCAGCGCTTGACGGTTTCCGAGACGAGCTGGACGATCTGCCCGCCGTAGCGGCTCGCGATGCCCACGGCGGTGCGGCGCGCGAACCGGTTGACCTGGTGCTGGAGGCGCGGGTCGTCACGCAGGGCCGCACCCATCTCGGTAAAGCTGTCGGCCAGCGCGGCGAAGCTCGCGTCCGCCCGGCCCTCGCCACGCACCGCCGCGATCAGCCCGGTCCGCAGGCGCTCCCACACGCCCGTCCACCATTCGGCGACCGCCGGGTTGGCGATCAGCTCGCGCTTCAGCCGCTCGACCTTCTCGCGCGTCTCGGGATCCTCGACCAGATCGCGCGCGAGGCCCGCCAGCCCCTCTTCCACCTTGGCGCGCAGGGGGTGGTTCTCGTCCACCAGCACTTCGGCGAGCAGCTTGTAGAGCCCGTCCAGCACCGAATTGGCCAGCCGCTCGTCAAGCCCGGTGAAGCGCAGCAACGCGTTGGCGCGGGTGTGGATCACCTCGCGCACCATCGCCTCGTTGTCCTCCAGCACCAGCCCCGCCCAGCGGATCAGGCTGTCGATCACCGGGCGGTGCCGCCCGTCGGCGATCATCGCGCTCAGCATCTTGCCCGCGAGCGGAGCAACGGGCAGCCGCTCCAGCCCCGCCGCGAGCGCGCCGCGGACCTGCGTGCCCAAACGTTCGGGATCGAGCGATCGAAGCACTTCGACCAGCAGCTCGCCGGCGCCTGCGCGCACGCGTGATGTCCCGCCCTTGCCCGGTTCGGCCAGATAGGCGCCGACCGCATGGGCCAGGTTCATCTCGCGCATCCGCCGCGCCACCACCGCCGGGGTCAGGAAGTTCTCGCGCAGGAACGCGGCCATCGTGTCGGCGATGCGATCCTTGTTTTCCGGGATGATGGCGGTGTGCGGGATCGGCAGGCCCATCGGGCGGCGGAACAGCGCGGTGACGGCGAACCAGTCGGCCAGCCCGCCCACCATCGCCGCCTCGGCAAAGGCGTTGACATAGCCCCAGACCGGGTGCGCCGCGAGGAACTGGCCGGAGACCAGGAAGATCGCCGCCATCAACACCAGCAGGCCGGTAGCGGTGCGGCGCATCGTCCGCGCGCGATCGGGAGCCGGGCGAGGCGACGCCGCCGCTGCCTCCGGCACCGGGTGTTTGTCCGCCGCCAGAGGCGCTGGCAGCGTCACTCGGCGGGCAACGCGGCCCCGCCGGCATGTTCGGAGCCGCTCGGAGGCCCATCCCGCTTTGGATCGTAGGACAGGAAGGTGCGCCGCAGCTTGGGCCCGAGCCGCCGTTCCACGCCCGCCGCCAGGCTGAAGCCGGCCGGCACGATCAGCAGGGTCAGCAGCGTGGAAAGCAGCAGTCCGCCGATCACCACCGTGCCCATCGGTGCGCGCCAGGCACCATCACCCGAGAGCGATATGGCGGTGGGAATCATGCCGGCGGTCATCGCCACCGTGGTCATCACGATCGGCTGGGCGCGCTTCTGCCCGGCCTCGACGATCGCTTCGAAGCGGGTCTTGCCGCGGTCCATTTCCTCGAGCGCGAAATCGACCAGAAGAATGGAGTTCTTGGCCACGATTCCGAACAGCATGAGGATGCCGATGAACACCGGCAGGGAGATCGGCTGACCCAGGAGTTTCAAGGCGAGGAGTCCGCCCAGAGGCGCCAGTAACAGCGAGCCCATGTTGACCAGCGGGCTCATCAGCCGGCGATAGAGCAGCACCAGAACCGCGAAGACCGACAGGATGCCCGTGGCGAGCGCAATGCCGAAGTCGCGCATCAGCTCGTCCAGAAAGCGCTCGGACCCCGCCTTGGTGTTGCTGACCCCGGGGGGCAGGTTGTTCATCAGCGGAAGCTTCGCGATCTGCTCATTGGCGACGGCCAGATCGATCTTGGGTGCGAGATCCGCACCGATATAGACCCGCCGCATCCGGTCATAGCTCTGGATCGAGGTCGGGCCGGCGCCGAAGCGAATATCCGCCACGCGCGATAGCGGCACCGATCCACCCGCGGCTGTCGGCACCGGAAGGTTCTGGATGGTCGAGAGGCTGCTGCGAGACTGCTCGGGCAGCATCACGCGGATCGGCACCTGCCGGTCGGACAGCGAGAACTTTGCCGCGTTCTGATCGATCTCGCCGATGGTGGCGACGCGTATGGCCTGGCTCAAGGCGGCCGTGGTCACACCCAGCGACGCGGCGAGGTCGGTCCGGGGGGTGATGATGAGCTCCGGTCGCTGAAGATCGGCCTCCACCCGGGGCAGACGAACGGAGGCGAGCCCCTTCATCTCCTCGACGAGCTGCAGCGCGGTACGATCCAGCAAGGCCGGATCGCTGCCCGACAGCATCACCGAGATATCCCGGCCGGAGCCTCCCGGAGGGCCCTGCTGCATTTGCTGGAAGTTGACCCGCGCATCCGGGATCTGCTGGAACTTGCCCACCACCTCGCGCTCGAACTGCTGGCTCTTGCGGACCCGGTCGTCGCGGAGGGTGACATACATCGAGCCGCTGCCCTCGCCTACGCGCTGGAGGATCGTCTCGACCTCCTGCTCCTCGGCCAGCAGCGCGGCGACGCGGTCCGACACCTCCTCGGTCTGCTTCAACGTGGTGCCCGGCACCATCTCGATGCGGACCATGCTGAAATCTAGGTTGGTGTTCGGGAAAAACTGCATGGGCGTGACGACGAACATCACGATGGTGAGCACGAAGGACGCGAGCCCAACGCCCATGATCCAGATGCGATGATCGAGGAAACGCGCCTTGATCCGGCGCAGAATGCCGACCCGGCCGCGCTCGCGGATGGTGCGTTCGCGATAGGCTACCGCCTTGCTGCGGTCGATCGACCACCTCAGGACGCGTGTGTAGCGCTGCATCCACGGCCCGTCCGCATGCGGTTCCTCGCCATGCTCGCGCATGAAATAGGCGGCCATCAGCGGCGTGATCATGCGCGCCACCGCCAGGCTCATCAGCACCGCCGCCACGACCGTCAGTCCGAAGTTCTTGAAGAACTGGCCCGCGACGCCCGGCATCAGCCCGACGGGCAGGAACACCGCGGCGATCGAGAAGGTGGTCGCCACCACCGCGATGCCGATCTCGTCCGCCGCGTCGATGCTCGCCTGGTAGGCGGTCTTGCCCATTCGCATGTGGCGCACGATGTTCTCGATCTCCACGATCGCGTCGTCGACCAACACGCCCGCGACAAGGCCGAGCGCAAGCAGGCTCATGCCGTTGAGGCTGAAGCCGAGCATGTCCATGAACCAAAACGTCGGAATGGCGGACAGAGGGATGGCGATGGCCGAGATGATGGTCGCGCGCCAGTCGCGCAGGAAGAAGAAGACCACGACAACCGCCAGGATCGCGCCCTCGATCATGGCCGCCATCGAGCTTTCGTATTGATCCTTGGTGTAGGTGACGGAGTTGAACAGCTCGGTGAAGCCGATGCCGGGATTCTGGGCCTTGATCTCGTCCAGCGCTTTCAGCGAAGCGTCGTAGACATCGACGTCCGATTCCCCGCGTGCGCGCTGGATGCCGAAAGTGACCACCGGACGACCATCGACCTTGGCGATGTTGCGGATTTCGCTCGCCCCGTCGGTAACATTGGCGACATCGCTGAGCTTGACCGTCCGCCCGCCGCCCAGCGCGATCTGCTGCTGGCCGAGCTGATAGGCGCTGGTGGCGTTGC
Source organism: Altererythrobacter sp. (assembly GCA_016793865.1). Lineage (GTDB taxonomy): Bacteria > Pseudomonadota > Alphaproteobacteria > Sphingomonadales > Sphingomonadaceae > Qipengyuania. The sequence continues at coordinate 681,561 of JAEULJ010000001.1, read as the reverse complement.
CAAGCACGCGGACGGACTGGCGCGAACCCGCGATTTCCGCCTGACCGCCGCCGGCGTCCACATTGGTCTGGCGCAGCGCGATGTTGATCTGCGCCGCCGTGACTCCAAGCGCCTGCATTCGTGCAGGATCGAGGGTCACGCGAATCTCGCGGTCCACCCCACCACGCCGCGAGGCCGCGCCGACGCCGGGCACCGCCATCAGCCGCTTGGTCACCACATCGTCAGTAAACCAGCTCAGCTGCTCCATCGTCATGTCGTCGGCAGTCACCGCGAAGTTGACGATATCGTTGCTCGATGTGTTCACCTTGAACACCCGAGGCTCGAGGATGCCCTCGGGAAGGTCGCCGCGGATCTGGTCGACCGCTGCCTTCACCTCGTTGACGGCGACATTGATGTCCTCGCCGATCTCGAAGTTGATCGTCGTCGTCGAACTGCCTTCCGACGCCGTGCTTGAGATGACGTCCACCCCCTCCACCGAGGAGATCGCGCTTTCCACCTTTTCGGTGATCTGCGTGTAGATCTCGCTTGGCGCGGCCCCGGGCTGCGAGATCGAGGCCACGACGACGCCGAACTCGATGTCCGGGTCGTTCTGGACGCTCATCCGCATGAAGCTGAGGAAACCCGCGAACAGGAGGCCCGTGAACAGGACCATCGGTATGATGGGGTTCCGGATCGACCAGGCGGAGATGTTACGCAGGCTCATCGTGTGATTACCGCTCGATCTTGCCAAGCTTCGGCTTCACCTTCTCGCCCGGGTTGAGGAAGCCGCCCGCGCGCAGCACCACGCGCTCCTGGCCGCTCAACCCCCCGATGATCGCAATGCCGCGCTCGCTGACGAGCCCGGTGGTCACGTCGCGGCGGACCACCTTGTCGCCGGCGTCCAGAATATAGACGTAGTTGCCCTTGCCATCGGACATGATGGCGCTTTCGGGAAGAACGGGCGCGACCACGGTGCCGGAGTTGATCACAGCGCTGGCAAAGCCGCCTGGCCTGAGGCCGGCGGCGTAGGCGAGCGCCACGCGGGCCGTGCCCTGGCGCGTCTGCGGGTCGATTGTCGGCTGGATCTGCCACACCTGGCCGGCAAAGCTGCGGTCCATGCCCACCGGAGTGACCGTGACCGGGGTGCCCACCGCGATCTTGGCGAGATCCTCCTCGCCCAGCCTGGCCAGCAGTTCCAGCTGGCCGTCGAGCGCCATGGTCAGAAGGGCTTGCGATCCCGCTCCGACCGTCTGCCCCGGTTCGACCGCGCGAGTGAGGATGAGGCCGGAGGTGGGGGCGACGATGTTCAGCCGGGCGTTGCGCGCCTGAAGCTCGCGCAGCGAAGCTTCGGCCACCCGCATCCGGGCGACGGCGCCGTCGCGGGTGGCGGTAAGGCGATCGACATCGGCCTTGGAGATGAAGCCGCGATCGACGAGCTTGAGCGCGCGATCGAGATTGGCCTGGGCGAGATTGGCGTCGGCCCTGGCGACGCCGACCTGCGCCGCCGCGCCGCTCGCCTGCTGGTTCTGGACCGATCGGTCGATGGCCACCAGCACCTGGCCCTGGCGCACCCAGCTACCCTGGTCCACGGTCACCGAAACGACACGACCGCCTTCGCCGACCACGCCCACGGGGATTTCGCGCCGCGCGGCGATCGTTCCGGTGGCCGAGATCGTGCCTTCGATCGTGGCGCGTCCCGGAGCAATGACCGTGACAACCGGAAGCTGCGAGTCCGCCGCCGACGGGGTCGCTTCCGCGCCGCTCCGTACGAAGAAGAAATATGCGCCGATCGCCGCCAGAAGCACCGCGATGCCCGCGATAATCCACTTCCGGCGCGAGCGCGGCGATTCGTCGGAGTCCGGATGTCCGCGCAGGGCGTCCTGCTGATCCGCGGTAACGGAGGTCTCGTAGTTCATGTCTCGTGCCGCCCCGGAAAACTCTGTCCGCCCGTGGCCCGCAGCTCAGCGGGACAGGCGGCAACCATCAGGCGGCACTAGCCTTCCGTCATTCCAAGAGCAATCGGTCACTCGACCGGGGAATGATCGTGGCGGACAAGCAACATTGCGGGAATAAATGACGCGGAACGAAAAAGGGCGGCGCAACGGCCGCCCTTCTCCACTTTCTGCGGGCAATCCCGTTCTAGCGAACGCGACCGCGCTGTACCAGGTTCACGATGCCGAGCAGGACGATCGCGCCCACGATGGCGACGAGGAAGCCCGGAAGGTTGAACGTCTGGATGGTGGTGTCGATACCGAACAGCGGCCCGGCGAGAAGATTGCCGACCACCGCGCCGATAATGCCGACCACGATGTTCAGAAAAATGCCCATCGACGCGTCACGCGCCATGACCAGGCTTGCAAGCCAGCCCGCAACGCCGCCCACGATGATTGCGATAATCCAGCCCATGTCACACTCCTCCTGTTTGCCGCCCTTTATCCCGGTACCCAGAAACGGGCGACGGTCGGAGGCGGTTCCCCAAGGTGAACGGGGATGACACGAAATCGCGTGGCAGGGCAAGAAGTTCCCGCAGGCTGGCGGGATCAGTACTTGAGCTGGCGCTCGTATAGGTCGCGGTAGTGCTGGATTCGGGTGACGCGCAGCCCCTGCATTCCGGAGCGATCGACGGCGCGTTGCCAGGAGGCGAACTCCTCCAGAGTCAGGCCGTAGCGCTCCAGCACCTCGTCGATGCTGAGCAGCCCGCCGTTTACCGCCGCCACGACCTCGGCCTTGCGGCGCACCACCCATCGGCGGGTGTTGGGTGGCGGGAGGTCGGCCAGGGTCAAGGCTTCGCCCAGAGGGCCGATGACCTGCGCCGGCCGAATCTGCTGGTTCTCGATCATTGTGTCTCTCGGTCGCCGTCGCCCGAAGAATTCGCGGCTTCCCGTCCAACTAGCCGCGCCAATTTGCCATGGCTTAAAGCATCACGGTTAACGGCACCTTCACCTTGTTGCTCGTCGTCGCGATGGAATGCGGCGAAGCTGGCGTTCGGTTCGTCGATCGCCATGGGACCCGCCGATCGCATGTCGCGCGTGGCGGCGATGCGCGCGACCAGATCCGTCCAGCGCAACTGCCGCAGGATCGGCGATTCATCGCTGCCGGCTGGGCGCGCGGCGGGGAGTGGGCCCTCGAACATCCCACCGCTCATAAGGGCGTGTGGTAAACACTGTGTGAAGCATCCGGCGGTTCGATTCCGGCCATGTTGACCGCGACCAAGGGGGGCCGGCTGGCCTTAGCGCGCGGGCGGGGCTATGGGCGCGCGCATGGCGGACGCTCCCCTCCTGACCCGGCCGGGCGGACCGGGCGACGCGCTGGCGGCCGCCGCGCTGTTCGACCTTCCGCGCCCCGCGCCCGAGTGCCGCATCGTCGTCGCCATGTCGGGCGGGGTCGACAGCTCGGTGGTCGCGGCGCTGGCCGCGGCGAGCGGAGCGGAGGCGATCGGCATTACCCTCCAGCTCTACGATTACGGCGCGGCCTCGGGGCGCAAGGGCGCCTGCTGCGCCGGCGACGACATTCGCGACGCGCGGGCGGTGGCCGACGGACTGGGCATGGCGCATTACGTGTTCGACCATGAAAGCGCCTTTCGCGAGGAGGTGGTGGAGCAGTTCGCGGACGATTATGCGGCAGGGCGCACCCCGGTCCCCTGCATCCGCTGCAATATGGGGCCCAAGTTCACCGATCTGTTGCGCATGGCGCGCGATCTGGGGGCCGATTGCCTCGCCACCGGGCATTATGTCCGCCGGGTGGTGGGGAGCGCCGGGCCGGAGCTTCACCGCGCGCTCGATCCGGCGCGCGACCAGTCCTATTTTCTCGCCAACACCACCGAGGACCAACTCGCCTTCCTGCGTTTCCCGCTGGGTGGGCTGCCCAAGCCGGAGGTGCGCCAGCTTGCGGAGGCGGCGGGCCTGCGAAACGCCGCCAAGCCCGACAGCCAGGACATCTGCTTCGTCCCCGACGGCGACTATGCCCGGATCGTGCGCGCGCTGCGCCCCGAGAGCGCCCGCCCCGGCGATATCGTGCACGCGGAAACGGGCGAGCGGCTGGGCGAGCACAGGGGCATCATCCACTTCACCGTGGGGCAGCGGCGCGGGCTGGAGATCGGCGGGCAGCCGGAGCCGCTCTATGTGGTGGGCGTGGACGCCCCGGGGGCGCGGGTTCTGGTGGGGCCGAAGCGGATGCTGGCGGTCGCATCGGCGCGCCTGATCGAAACCAACCGCATCGGCCCCTTGCCCTCCACCACGCTGACGGCGCGGGTGCGAAGCCTGGCCAGGCCGGTGCCGGTTACCCTCGAAGGCCCGCTGGGCGATGGCGCGCCGGTGACGATCCGCTTCGCGCAGCCCGAATTCGGCGTCGCGCCGGGCCAGGCGGCGGTGCTCTATGCGGGCGAGCGGGTGGTGGGCGGCGGCTGGATCGCCGACACCGAGCGCGCCGGGATATTTGCGCAGATACCCCCGCCGCCGCTCTGAAGGCCTCCTCAGTCGCCCCTGGCGCCCCGTTCCTCGAGCACGCAGCCATAGCCGTTGCGGAAGCGCGCCGTCTCGCGCGCGATCAGCGGCACGCCGGCCGTCACGCTCCTGGTCTCGGCATCTTCCGACAGCGAGATCATCCCCATTCCGGCGAGCTTGTCCTTGCGGCAGTCCTCCATGCTCCGCCCCGCCACGAAGCGGCACGAGCAGGCCACGCGCGCGCCATAGGCGCTGCCGGCCACGGCGTCGCCGCGCAGGCGTTCCCCCCATGGCGAGACCCACAGCGCCGCTAGTGCCAGCACGGCCAGCAGCAGCACGATCAGCACGACCCGCGACCGGCGCCGGGATTTTGCATTTGCCAAGCTCGAAATCTCCGTGCGAGGGGATGCGGATGGCAGTTCCGCTCCGCCCTCTTACCCTTGCGCTGGCGCTGGCCTCAAGCCTTGCCGGCTGTGGTGCCCCCCAGTCGAGCGAACCGCCGCCGCTGAGCCCACAGGCGCTTTCGGCGGTTACGGGCGATCCGGGCGCCCCGCGCGAGGAATTGGCCCGCGCCGTCGACACGCTTTTCGCCGATGCGGGCGTGGGGGAAACCCGCGCGCTTGTGGTGATGTCCGGTGGCCGCATCGCCGCGGAACGCTATGGCGCGGGTTACAGCCGGGATACCCGCTTCGTGAGCTGGTCGATGGCCAAGACGATCACGGCGGTGATGATCGGGATGCTGGTGGCCGATGGCCGTCTCGCGCTCGACGATCCGGCCCCGATCCCGTTGTGGCAGCGGCCCGGAGACCCGCGCGCCGGGATAACGCTGCGCCATCTGCTCCAGATGCGTGCGGGCCTCGACCATACCGAGGCCGGTCCGGTGCCGGCGCAGAGCAGCGAGGTGCGGATGCTGTTCCTCGACGGGCGCGACAATATGGCGAAATGGGCCGAGGAGCAGCCGCTGGAGACGGAGCCGGGCGCGCGCTTCGAATATTCCAGCAACACCACGGTGATCCTGGCGGACATCGCCGCCCGGGTTCTGACCGACGGCAGCAGCGACCCCGAAACCCGCCGGGCCGCGGTGGCCGATTATCTCCATGCGCGCCTGTTCGAGCCGCTGGGGATGCGCAGCGTGGTGCCGGAGTTCGATGCCTCGGGCACGCTGATCGGCGGCAGCCTGATGCACGCCACGGCGCGCGATTACGCGCGGATCGGCGAGCTCTTGCGGAACAAGGGCGCCTACAGGGGCACACAGCTGGTACCGCGCCAGTGGGTCGAGCAGATGGTGACGCCCAGTCCTAGGAGCCCGCAATATGGCTTCCAGACTTGGCTCAACCGGCCGGTTGCCGCGGGTCAGGGCGAAAGCCCGCTGTTCCCAGATCGCGCGCCACACTCGCTGTTCGCCCTGATCGGCCACATGGGGCAATATGTGCTGGTCTCGCCCACGCAGGGGCTGACCGTCGTACGGCTCGGTCATTCGGACGGGCCCCAGCGACAGGCGCTGATGCCGAGGCTGGCCGATCTGCTCGCGCTCTATCCGGCGAGGTAGAAGCGGCCTTCCACCACGGTGACGCAGCCGCCCTCGAGCCACACCCGCTCGCCATCGAGGCGGCAGGCGAGATCGCCACCGCGCCGGGACGCCTGATGCGCGGTGAAGCTGGCCCGGCCCAGCCGCGGAGCCCAGAACGGGGCGAGCGTCGCATGGGCGGCGCCGGTTACCGGGTCTTCGTCCACCCCGCCGCCCGGCACGAACACCCGGCTGACGATATCGCTCCGCGTGCCCGGGGCGGTGCAGATGAACAGCGTGTTCCCCAGCTTCGCCAACCCGCGCAGATCCGGGTCGAGCGCGCGGATCGCGGCTTCGTCCGGATAAAGGAAGACCTCATAGCCCAGGGGGTTGCGCCAGACCTCTGTTGGCGAGCCACCGAGCAGCGCCGCCGCACCGCCCGGCTCCACCCGCTCGGTGGGGATCGCGGGCAGGGCGACGGCATAGCCGGAACCTTGCGTCGTCACCTCCAGCAAGTCCGACAGCCGGGTGCGGAAGGTCACGCGCTTGCCACCGTCCCGCGTCAGCAGGACATGACCGCTCGCCAGCGTGGCGTGGCCGCACAGCCGAACTTCCTCGGCCGGGGTGAACCAGCGCAGCTCCCAGTCCGCCGCCCCGGTCTCGTCACGCACCACAAAGGCCGTCTCGGCGAAGAGATTCTCCGCCGCGATGGCGAGTAGCGTCGCGTCAGGCAGCCATTGCTCCAGCGGCATCACCGCCGCCTGATTGCCCGCGAAGGTGCGGGTGGCGAAGGCATCGACATGCCAATAGGGAATGTTCAAGCCGTTCCTCCTGCCGCCGCGCCTGTCACGGATAGAGCAGCGTGCTGTCCCAGCCACCGCCCGCGATCCGGGTGAAGCGGCGGCGGTCGTGCAGCCGCCCGGGCCGGTCGAGCCAGAACTCGATCGCCAGCGGATCGAGCCGGAAGCCGGTCCAGTGGGGGGGGCGAGGGATGTCGCCATCGGGGTGACCGGCGGCGAGCGCGGCCACCCGCTCCAGATAAATGGTGCGATCCGCCAGCGGCCGCGACTGGTCCGAAGCCGCCGAGCCGAGCTGCGAAACGCGTGGCCGCGAACGGAAGTAGGCGTCGGCCTCGGCCGCGCTGACTTCGCTCAGCGCCCCTTCGATCCGTACCTGCCGGCGCAGGCTTTTCCAGTGGAACAGCAGCGCCGCGCGCGGATTGGCGCGGATTTCGCCTCCCTTGCGGCTTGCGGCATTGGTGTAGAACACGAAGCCATCGGGGCCGTGGTTCTTGAGCAGCACCATCCGAACCGAAGGCCATCCGTCCGGGGTGGCGGTCGCTAGAGCCATCGCATTGCCATCGTTCGGCTCGCTCGCCAGCGCCTCGGCGAGCCAGTTTCCGAACAGGGCGATGGGGTCGCGGTCGGGAAGCGCGCTGCGATCCTCCGCGAGGGGCTGATCGAGGAGATCGTCAGGCACCTTTCAAACCTTCTCGCTGTTCGCGGAAAGCTGGCCTCCTATCGTCCCTGCCCGCTCGGGGGAAGCGCGGATGCCCTGTCGGGCCAGGCTTGCCGAACCCATGCGTCGCGGAGAAATGCGGCGATCCGCTCGCCGGGCGCGTCGGCTCCCCCGTCGCCGGCTTGCGCTTGCGCCGGCACCGCCTTCCACCTAGCTAGCGCCCCATGGCCGATCCCTATTCGACCCTGGGCGTGGCGCGAGACGCCAGCGAGAAGGACATCAAGAGCGCCTATCGCAAGCTCGCCAAGGAGCTGCACCCCGACCGCAATGCCGACAATCCCAAGGCGGCCGAGCACTTCAGCAAGGTGACCCAGGCCTATGACCTGCTGTCCGACAAGGACAAGCGGGCGCGCTTCGACCGGGGCGAGATCGACGGCGATGGCAACCCCGCAAACCCCTTCGCCGGGCAGGGCGGATTTCCCGGCGGCGGGTTCGGCGGGGGCCCCGGCGGCCAGTTCCGGCCCGAAGATCTCCAGGGCATGGGTGGCGCGGACGGGATCGACCTTGGCGATCTGTTCGAGGGCCTGTTCGGCGGCGGCCCGCGCGGCCGCGCGCAGGGCGGCGGGTTCGGCGGCCAGCAACGCCGGCCACCGCCGCCGCGCAAGGGGGCCGACATTGCCTATCGCCTGCGCGTTCCCTTCACCGATGCCGCCGCGCTCAAGCCGCAGCGGATAACGCTCGCCGACGGCAAGACCATCGACCTCAAGCTACCCGAAGGGCTGGAGAGCGGCGCCCAGATGCGGCTCAAGGGCAAGGGACAGGTCGGCCCGGGCGGCGCCGGCGATGGCATCGTCACCATCGAGATCGACCCGCACCGGAATTTCCGCCGCGATGGCGACGATGTGCGGCTGGACATGCCGATCACGCTCGACGAGGCGGTGAACGGCGGCAGGCTACGGGTTCCCACCGCCGAAGGCCCGGTGATGATGACCGTCAAGCCGGGCACCAGCGGCGGCGCTGTCCTGCGGCTGAAGGGCCGCGGCTTCACGCGCAAGGGCGGGCAGCGGGGCGATCAGCTGGTCACGCTGCAGATTCAGTTGCCGCAGGACCTTGCCGAACTGTCGCGGCGGCTCGATGGCTGGCGCGACGAGAGCGAACCTCGCGGCAAGCACGGGGGCTGAGGCTTGTCCGACGCGACGCTGCCCGAACCCGAAGATCGCGAAATCGAATCGCTGTCTCCGGAAGCGCGGCGCCGCGAGGCCCGGCGCCAGGGCGCGGCGGCCTTCCGCGGGCGGGTGGCCAGCAGCTTCGGCCCCGGCACCCGAATCTTCGAGATCGCGAAGCGGGTGATCGTGGGGGCCTATAACGATGGCTTCATCCATGCCGGCAACCTCGCCTACATGGCCATCATCGCGATCTTCCCCTTCTTCATCCTGGGGGCCGCGATCTTCTCGCTGGTGGGGGAGGAGAGCGAGCGCGCCGCCACCATCAACGCGATGCTGCTGGCGCTCCCCCCGATCGTCGGCGGGGTCATCGAACCCGTCGCCCGCAGCGTCGTCCAGGGCAAGAGCGGGTGGGTGCTGTGGCTGGGCGGACTGGTCGGGCTGTGGACCGTCTCCAGCCTGATCGAGACGATCCGCGACGTGCTGCGCCGTGCCTATGGCACCAAGGCCACCCATGCCTTCTGGAAGTACCGGCTGTGGTCGGCCGGCGTGATTTTCGGCGCGGTGGTCCTGCTGATGCTGAGCCTGCTGGCGCAGGTCCTGATCGGAACCGCGCAGGAGGTGATCGACGCCTATCTGCCGCAGTTGAGCGACGCCATCGACCAGCTTCGCGTAAGCCGGATCGTGCCCGCGCTGGGGCTTTTCGGATCGCTGTATCTGCTGTTCTACACGCTGACGCCCAAGGCCTATCGCCACCGCCGCTATCCCAAATGGCCCGGCGCGCTGGCCACCGGGCTGTGGTGGCTCGGGGTGACCGCGGCGCTGCCGCCCGCCATCCGCAGCTTCTTCCGCTATGATGCCACCTACGGCAGCCTGGCGGGCATCATGGTGGCGCTGTTCTTTTTCTATCTGGTGGGGCTAGGCTTCGTGATCGGCGCTGAGCTAAACGCCGCGCTGGCGGAGACGCCGGAAGAGGCGGAGAACCGCCTCGGCCAGGCGGACGATCGTGCGCGCGCCGCCGCGGCGCGCAAGGCCATGAGCGATGAGACGGAACAGGAGATCAGGCCATGAGCGGATTGATGGCGGGCAAGCGCGGGCTCATCATGGGCCTGGCCAACGATAAGTCGCTGGCCTGGGGCATCGCGCGCCAGCTCGCGGCCCATGGCGCCGAGCTCGCCTTCTCCTACCAGGGCGATGCGCTGAGGAAGCGGGTCGAGCCGCTGGCGGCGGAGGTGGGGAGCGATTTCACCTTCGATTGCGACGTGTCGGACATGGCCGCGCTCGACGCGGCCTTCGCCACCTTGCGGAGCCGCTGGGATGCGCTCGATTTCGTGGTCCACGCGATCGGCTTTTCCGACAAGAACGAACTGCGCGGGAAGTATGTCGACACCAGCCTCGACAATTTCCTGATGACGATGAACATTTCGGCCTACAGCCTGGTCGCGGTGGCGAAGCGCGCGGCGGCGATGATGCCGTGCCTCGCCGAAGACGGCAGCGGGGGCGGCTCGATCCTGACGCTGAGCTATTACGGCGCGGAGAAGGTCGTGCCGCACTACAATGTCATGGGTGTCGCCAAGGCTGCGCTCGAAACCAGCGTGAAATACCTGGCCAACGACCTCGGCCCGGACGGCATCCGCGTAAACGCGATCAGCGCCGGCCCGATCAAGACGCTGGCCGCCAGCGGCATCGGAGACTTCCGCTACATCCTCAAATGGAACGAGCTGAACTCCCCCCTGCGCCGCAACGTGACGATTGAGGACGTGGGCGGGGCGGGACTTTACCTGCTGTCGGACCTGTCATCGGGCGTGACGGGCGAGGTCCACCATGTGGATGCCGGCTACCATACCGTCGGGATGAAGCAGGAGGATGCCCCGGATATCGCGCTGGGGTGAGGGTTATGTTGTCGGGGAAATCGCCTGACAGCCTCTAGTACCTGATACACTCTAAAGCGGTCTGGAGAGTTTCCGCAGGAGAGGCTGTGGCCTGATCCACCCCCGTGTCGGTGATATTCGACTGCGGGTCGGCTGCGGCGGCCTGGGCGCGGAATCGTTCTCCTATCTCAGCCAGCGCAGCCAGTTGGCCGCTTGTGAGCACCCCAGCGGCATCCACACGCTGAGCGAGCCAACCCACGGCAAACGCGCATCGTCGTGCCCTTGCCGCCGCGGGCAAATCACCAAGCAGATTGGTCTGACTCCCGACTGCAAGAACACTCGCGGCCTGGCTGCTTGCGGCATTCGGCGTCGGCAGATCGCCGCGCTCGAGCGACCGGTCGGGCATGGCGGTGTCCGAGCAAGCGGAAAGAGCGGCAACCGCAAGTATCAGCCGCGCCCCTCGCCACGGCACAGTAGTGGAAATCCCTTTCAACTTCGAGTAGCGGCACGTGCCGATACCGGCCACAACGCTTGAAGGTCCTGAGTTCATGAAAGGTGCGCGCGGAAGCGGACAACGGTCCGGAAACGATCTCGTCGCATACTTGCTTCCGATCTTTATTGCCACGCTGTTCCTTGCCGGAGGGGCATCTCGCGCGGATGTAGTCGGGCAAGTCATCGTCAGAGCCGCTTCGTGGTCGATCATCATAGCGCTCCTTGTCGGCAACAGGATGAACATTCAATGGGGCCGTTCCGCCGTGCCGAGGTTGATGGCGCTCACCATTGGCGTCGTAGCTCTGCAACTCATTCCGCTTCCTCCGGCAATGTGGGCCGCGCTTCCGGGGCGATCGATGTTTCTAGATGCCGCGACGATAGCCGGGCAGCCGCAACCCTGGCGGCCCCTTACGCTGTCCCCCGGTCTCACTTTCAACGCGCTCGGCTCGCTGATCGTGCCTGTAGCCACCATGCTTCTGTTCTATGCCACGCGCGCGCGCGCGGCAGGCTTGTCGCTGATTGCGCTGGCAACCGCGACACTGCTCGCGGGTCTTTGGGGCGCCTTGCAATTCGCAGGCGCAAGCCTTGGGAACCCTTTCCTCAACGACGTGCCCGGCATGGTTTCAGGCCCGTTTGCCAACCGCAATCACCTGGCCTTGTTCCTAGCGATTGGGTGCGTGGTGTGGCCTGTGTCCGCCATGTACCTTCGCGCCCGCCCAGCTTGGTGGGCCGTTGTCTATGTTGTCAACATGCTGTTCTTGATAGTCATCGTGGCCACGGGATCGCGTGCTGGCATAGCTCTGGCTGTCGCGGGCTACATGGCAGCAGCTTGGCTTTCGCGCCGGTATGTCGGGGCGATCTTGTCGAGGTTGCGGAAAAAGCTCAGAGTCTTGATCGCTGTCGCAGCCGTCGTCCTTGTCGCAGTTCTCGTCCTGACGAGCCTGCAATTGGGACGAGCCGTAGCGTTTGATCGATTGCTTTCGCTAGGCTCTGCCGAGGATCTGCGCTTTCGGGCTCTCCCGACCGTTTGGGCGATGACGATCAGCTATTTTCCAGTCGGGATCGGCTTTGGCGCATTCGACCCGGCATTCAGGATTTGGGAGCCGAACGAACTGCTGCAGTTGCCCTATTTCAATCATGCTCACAACGACCTCATCGAGATCCTTCTGGAAGGCGGGATCCTGACGGCGCTTATCGGAGCTGGCGTGATCGCCTGGGCTGCCCGCGCTTGTGCGAGAGCCATTCGTTTGCCACCTTCCGAGGAGAGGGTTTTGGCAGGCGCCGGGGCCGCTATTCTGGCGATGGTGCTGATGGCGAGCATCTTCGATTACCCCGGACGCACTCCCCTCATCATGGCGACAATCATGATCGTGGCTCTTTGGCTGGATGCCCCCGCATCCTCAACTGCGGCTTCCTCCCGCGAGCCGTCACGGCCCTTGAAGGGCTAGTGCGCGACGCGGTTCGAACAAGCCGCTATGGCCTTCGTGAGTGAAGCCATGTGCCAATCCGCCGGGTATTCTGACTTCGGAACAGATCAATGCTGACTGCCAATCAACAAGACGCCAATAAGCGGGACATGATCGGGCGGCAGGCCCTCGCGATTGTGGCGAGCATCGGCATTTCCTACGTGCTTCGCCTGGCAATCGCCGCCCCTGGCGAAAACCTTTCACCGCTTCACCTCACGGTGGTGTCCACCTTCGTTGCTTCGATTATCGGGCTGATCGTCATCCGCGCTTTCACGCGGTATCCCGGCACGGAGGCATATTCCGCCGCGCTTTCCGGAATGACCGTCGGGTACGGGATCGCGATGGCAGTGCTGCTCATCGCTCGGATCGACTACGCCCGAGGCCTCCTTTTCGGCACCTACATTCTGACGATCCTACTTCTGTTTGTGCAGCAGATCTTCTGGCCGGCCCGTCACCGCATGACCGTCGCGGTCATAAATTCGGAGGGTCTCGACGGGGACTCAGGCCTTCCGGTGCATCGCATTGCATTCGAGCAACCCGAACAGGCTTTGCCCAAGGTCGACGCTGTTACTGTCGATCTCAGGGCCAACCTATCCGCTGAATGGGAACGAAGGATCGTGGAACTGGCGCTGTCAAATGTGCCCGTTTATCACATCAAGCATCTACGCGAGGCGCTAACCGGCCAGGTCGAGCTCGAGCATCTGTCGGAGACCAGCTACGGAACGCTCACACCTCCCATCGGCTACATAATCCTGAAGCGTGTGGTCGATTCCACGGTGGCCCTTGCAGCTCTTGTCCTGATCTTTCCGCTCTTTCCGCTGATAGCCGCCTTGATCAAAATCGATTCGCCTGGCCCTGCGATTTTTCTTCAGCGCCGAGTCGGTTTTCGTGGGAGAACTTTCGTTGTCCGCAAATTTCGCACGATGCGTTGTGGAGATGTGCAGACGGATGCGCTCAGCGCCGCAGTGACGAAGCATGGCGACAGCCGCATCACCAGGATCGGTCGGCATCTGCGAAGGACCAGGCTCGACGAGATCCCGCAGCTTCTTAACGTTCTGCGCGGAGAGATGAGCCTGATAGGACCCAGGCCGGAGGCCGAAGTCCTTTCCCTATATTACGAGCGTGAGATTCCGTTTTATCGCTATCGACACGTCGTGCTTCCCGGTGTGACCGGGTGGGCTCAAATCAACCAAGGGCATGTGACCGACGTCAAGGATGTCCTCAGCAAGCTGCATTTCGATTTCTACTACATCAAAAACTTGTCTCCTTGGTTGGACGCGCTGATCGCCGTCCGCACGCTCATCGTGATGTTCACGGGCCGCGGGGCTCGATGAGGCCGCCATCATGAAGCTCCCTTACGTCATCGCGGTCACGGCCACCCGCCTCCTCGGCCTCGCGATGATTCTGATCTTGTTCCACCTCATGCCCGGCGATGAGTTCGGCACCTTCAGTCTCATCAACACCAATGCAATGTTGGTATACATGGCGCTTGGAGCATGGGTGATCGCGATCGCCAACCGGTCCCTGGTCACCGATAGTGGGGTGGTCGATCAAGCGATGCTATCTGCGGTCGGCATAGCGTTGCTCGGGGTTGTCGCAGCGGTTCTTGCGGTGGGTGTCGCCATGCAATTGGCGCTTTCCCTGCCAGGCAATGCCATACTGATGACCGTGGCGCTGGCAGCGGTGCTGATCATTTACGAAGCTACCCTTGCAAGCAAGAATGCTCTGGGGAGAGCCAACGCCTATGCCGTGATCGCAGTCGCTCGCAATGTGCTGGCGCTTTTGCTTGCCGTCGGCCTCGTAGCGGCGGGCGAGGGCGTTACGGGAGCCATAGTGGGTATCGGCGCCGGTGCGCTGCTCGCGATCTTCGCGCAACCCCTTGGAAGGCGCTTATGGGCCGGGGTCCGCTACAGGCCCGGCGTCTTCGCCCCTTTGAAACCGTACCTTCTGTTCGGCATCGGCGGGGCTCTGCAGCTTGGTTGCTATATCCTCGTTAACGCACCGCTGCGCAACCTCATTGCCTTGAAATTCGGTGCGGCCGCCGCTGGGCTGTGGTCAGTCACGACCGACCTCTACTATGGGCCGCTGGCGCTCATCGCCAACGCATATGCCCTGAGCCAGGTGCGTCTGATCTACCTCGCAGCCGCGCAGGGTGACGAGCAGACCCTCCGTGCTCGCTGCCGAGCCCTTCTCGAGTTCAGCGCGGTCCTTGCGGCACTGTATGTGGCTGGATCCGCGTTCTTCGCGGTGGATGCGGTTAGCTTGGTGGTTCCTTCCGCAAGTACGGTCGGAGCCGAAGCCCTGGCTTTCCCGAGCGCCTTGTTCGGAACGGCGATAATGGTGCTCTATTGCATAGTGACCGTGGCCATCTCCAACAACCACGTGGGTCTTGTTGCCATTATGATCTCCTCGGCGGCGCTGGTCTCTGCCCTTCCCGCGCTCTGGTCACGCGACGTTCTGACGATGTGCTGGCAAGCGAGCCTGGGCGTCAGTGTGCTCGTCCTGGCCTGGAGCCTGTTCACGGTTTTCAGGTATCGACTTTACATCGGTATTGGCCAGATGGCTCGCCTGGGCTGCGCGGTCGTGAGCTTTGTCGCGGTGGCGGCGGCCGGGCTGCATCTCCTGAGATTCGATTTCGCATGGCTGGCCAGTGCCGCCGCGGCAACAGCTGTGTTTCTGGCGACCGCGCTCCTTCTACGGGTGGATGGCTTGGTTCATGTCCTGCCGCCCGCGTTGCGTGATCGCTGAAGATCGGCAATGAGGCGGGCGGATGAGCAAAATCCTACTCCTGCGCTCGATCCCCCTCGATCGGGATTCCCGTTCATCGAGAATGGCAAGGCAATACGCGCTTCGCGACTATGCCGTGCAGCCTCTCGTTTGGACCCGGGGGGAAGCGACCAGCGGGCCCTCCGGCTGGTCGTTCTCAGGTCCAGGTGGATATGGCCGGGGGTTTGCCGGATTTCTGCCGCGACTTCGTTTCGCGGCATTCATAGTCTCGACTATGATTCGCCGACGGCGAGACTACCACATCGTACACGCGGTAGATTTCGACACCGGATGCATCGCTGTTCCGCTAGGCAAATTGCTCAAGAAGACTGTCGTCTACGATGCTTTTGACCACGTTGGGGCGATCATTGCCAATGATGTGATCGGTCGGTTCTTCGCTTTCATCGAACGGACGCTGATCCGATGGAGCGATCTGGCGATCTTCCCCGAGCCCATTCGGCTTCGCCAGTATGGCTTGCGACCCGAAGCCAAGATACATTTCATCAGCAATATACCCGATCGAGCTGATATACCGATCGCGTCTCCCGTGCATGATTTCGCGGGGCCGCTCACCGTTGCCTATGTGGGGACCCTCGAGGCGCGGCATCGGGCGCTCGAGTGGATAGGTGATTTGT
The DNA here is from genome assembly GCA_016793865.1 of Altererythrobacter sp. Classification (GTDB taxonomy): domain Bacteria; phylum Pseudomonadota; class Alphaproteobacteria; order Sphingomonadales; family Sphingomonadaceae; genus Qipengyuania. The sequence continues at coordinate 665,782 of JAEULJ010000001.1, read as the reverse complement.
GCGACCGGTTCCCCGACATCCGCTGGACTGTTGCGGGGCTGGGGGCCGTCGCTTCGGAGATGCAACGCCTCTCGCAAGAACACCAAAACCTGACCTTCGTCGGACAGGTCTCTTACCAGCAGGCCCTCGAGATATTGCAGGCCGCAGACTGCCATTTTGGCTGCTACCTGCTGTCAGCACCGGCGCATGAATTCGCGGCGCCGAACAAGGTGTATGAGCATCTTGCCCTAGGCCGTGCGCTGATCACGAACCGAGGAACACCTGCGGGAGATCTGGTAGCCGACCACGGCACGGGCTTCGTCTTCGATGGAACAATCGAAGGGCTCGAGGAAATTCTTGGCAGGCTCACGCGGGAAACCTGCCGCGTGAAGGGGGCGAACGCCAGAAGGGCGTGGGATGAGACCTTTGCCGGCAAGCGAGAGGCTCAACTCGAAGAATACTTCAATGCGCTGGCCGAAACATTGGCGCCGGCGAGCGCGCGATGAACACCGCAATGGATAGGCGCGCGTTCATCGAGACCTCAATCGCCGGAGCCGGTCTCGCCCCCGCCCTTCCGCAAGGGACAGGAGTCGCCTCCAACGGGCCTTCCCACTCTGCCTCAATCCACGATTTCGGCGCCGTGGGTGACGGTCGAGCCGACGACAGCATCGCCTTCGAGCGCGCGCTCGCCAAGCTTCCTGCCGGTGCCCGGCTATTCGTCGAGGGCGGTAAGCGATATCGACTAACGCGCTCGCTCGTGCTTCAGAAGCCCCTTACCATTGAGGGCGGGACGTCCGACAGTACGGAAATCCTCTTCGACGCCGGAGCGTACGCGGCGATTGGTGGAGAGACGGCGGGTATTATAATCCCCCATGACCGGACCACGCCCCTCCGGGGAGACGCCCGGCGCACGACAGTAAGCGGTATCACCTTTCGCAACATCGCCGAGCGGCGCGGACCACGTCACGGGCTGTTGATTGCGACGCCTGCCTATCTCTACCAGGTCAACGCAGTCGGCTTCCACGGCGATGGGTTTCGCGTCGAAGCATCGACCGCAAAGATAGCCGGCAACGCCAACGGAAGCTCTTTCATCAACTGCACGTCGCGTTCCAACGGCGGAGCCGGCTTCGCCTTTGCAGGAGACGATGCGAATTCATGCGTGCTCGTCGGTGCTCGCGCGTTCGAAAATGGTGGCCATGGCTTCCAAGATGCGAGCCTTATCGGCAACGTCTATCTTGCGGCCGAAGCAGCTGACAACCGCGGTGCCGGCTTCTGGTCCGAACCTTCCGGGCCGAACGCGAGCATCTTCATCGGCTGTTTCGCCGAAATCGGACAACAGTACCAACTCAACCCCCGCAATCTCGTGCTGGGACCCCAGGGCGACATCAAAGGCGGATCACCGACGTGGCTCGCGGCCTCGCCGGCAGGGGGGCTGGCGACCGGTCGCGAGGGCATTGCCATAGGCGGTCGGGGCGCTACAGATGAAGACACGCAAGGCAGCTTCGCCGATTGCCGGCTGAACCTGGACGGCCTTCACCTTCAAGCGGACTCGAAGAAATCATTCCGCATCGCTCGCCTGCTGTCCGCGAATTATGTCGATTTCCTGAGCGACGAGACGCCTGTGATCCGCTTTCCGAGCCGGGACGTCGACCGCAACGTCGTCAAAAACCGGCCCTGGTTCCCGAATGGTTTGTCATTCGGCAGCGCCGGAGGGGCTGCTCTGGCCGGGTCGGGCTTGCGCCCGCCCATGCAGGGCACGTTCGATCGCGGCGCCATCTGGATGAACGAGGCGCCGGTTCAGGGGGGCTACCTGGGCTGGACCTGCGTAAAAGCAGGAACGCCCGGTACGTGGCGGCCTTTTGGGGCGATCGCCTGATCATGGCAGCGCTAACTGAGATGACACCGCGATGATGGTGTATGCCACAATCTACGCCGTTAGCGCGGCGATCGCCATGGCCAACCTGTGGAAGCCGTTCACGCCATGGTGGCGCCTTGCGATCGCGCTCGTGATCCCGCTCTCGCTCTTTGTCGGTTTTCGCTACGTCATCGGCGTCGACTGGCTCACTTACGAAATCATCTTTCTTGATATCTATCGATCCGACCTGGCCTGGTCGTTGACCTACGGGGACAGCGCATACTCTTTGATCAACTGGCTGGTCGGCCGGCTCGGCGGGCAGGTATGGCACGTCAACCTGATTTGCGCCGCGATCTTCTCCGCAGGGCTCGCGGCGTTCTGCAATGTGCAGCGACTTCCCGCCCTTGCCTTTGCGGTCCTGATCCCGGCGTTGGTGTACATAACCGCCATGGGCTATACGCGCCAGGCTACCGCCATCGGTTGTGTCATGATGGCCTACGCTCTGTTTCGCAATTCCATCGACTGGCGGTGGCTCTCGTTGCTCGTGATCGCGACGCTGTTTCACAAATCGGCCATCATTGCTTTCCCGCTGTTCATCATGTCCGGCAGCCAGAATCGCTGGGCGACGTACTTGATTGGCGGCGCCATGGCGGGCCTGCTGGCGCTGACAGTGGTGTCCAACAATCTTTCGGACGTGCTATCCCTCTATTTCGAAGGCGACCTCGAATCCTCAGGCACGCTGCCACGACTGGCGATCGGCGCGTTTTCGGGCTTGGCCTTCTTCCTCGTACGCAAGCCGCATGAAGTCTTCAGCCCGCACGACAGGCTTCTGCGCAACGCCGCCGTCGTCACGCTAGTGTTGCTTCCGGCGTATTTCCTGATTCCGTCTACAACCTTCGTTGATCGCATCGGTGTGCTGATGATTCCGTTCCAGGGCGCAATCCTGTCCGGGCTGATCTATTCCATGTCCTCCCATCCCACTCTGCAGGCACTGCTGAAAGCCACGATACTGGCTCTCTATGGCCTGACATTGGCGGTGTGGCTCCTCTACGCCACCTTCGTCAGGTTCTGGGTTCCCTACAACAACGTCTTGTTCGAAAAGTGGGTTTGAACAGCCAATGAAGATCGCAATCATTGGAAACGGGGCACAATCCCTGCTCAACTTCCGCAGTACCCTGATGCGCCTCGCGGTGGCCGAGGGGCACGAGGTCCTCGCTTTCGCACCAGACCACTCCAGCGCATCGCGGCAGGCAGTTTGCGCGCTTGGCGCTCAACCGCGGGATTTCTCGCTCTCCCGCTCCGGATTGTCGCCGTGGAGCGAAGCGCTAAGCCTACGCAGTCTGCACCGCCAGCTTAGCAAGGACCGCCCGGATGCCGTGTTGGCCTATTTCATCAAGCCGGGAATCTATGGCACGATCGCGGCCCGGCTGGCCGGCATCGACCGTGTCGTCGTGCTCCTCGAGGGCTTGGGGTTCGGGTTTGCGGATGAGGGGGCGGGTCGCCGTCGCAGATTGTTGGGCGCGCTGATTGGGAAACTGCTGTCTTTCTCCTTGAAGCACGCCGCGGCGGTGCTGGTCCTCAACCCGGATGATCGAGAGGTTCTGCGCAGTCGTGCGGGATTGAAGGAGGTGGAGAACGTCGGTGCGATCGGTGTGGACTTGGCTCAGTTCCCCCACAAACCGCAGCAGGTTGCCGGCCGGATGACCTTCCTGATGGCTAGCCGTCTCATCGAGGAAAAGGGTGTCTATCATTTCGTAGAAGCGGCGCGCGTCTTTCAGGAGGATCCGCGCGCCCGTTTCGTTCTTCTGGGCGGCCTCGACGACAACCCAAGTGCCATCACCCGCCAAGAAGTGGAAGGGTGGCGGTCGGCTGGCCTCATCGAATGGCCAGGCCAGGTAGGCGACGTCGCCGAGCGTCTCGCTCAATGCGACGTATTCGTGCTGCCTTCGTTTTATCGCGAAGGAGTGCCGCGCAGCATCCAGGAAGCCATGGCAATCGGCAGAGCCGTCATCACGACCGACAGCGTCGGCTGCCGCGAGACCGTTGAAGACGGCGTCAACGGCCTGCTGATTAAACCGCGCAGCAGCGAGGCGCTTGTGGCTGCGATCCGAAGTCTGCTGGGTGAACCGGAGCGGGTGAGCGCCATGGGAAGAGCAAGTCGAGCGATGGCTGAACGAAAGTTTGACGCGCAAGTATTCGACGCTGACCTGTTACGGCGGCTGCTTGGCCCCCGAAGGTCGATCCAAACGCTGCGCGGCCCTCACGATCACGAGCAACTTAATCCCGCGCCAGAAGCACGTCGACATCGATGAGCCGCCCGGTCTTGGTATTGGTCGCTCCGCGATTCATCGAGATCAATCGGAAGCCGAGTGCCTTGAGTTCTGGCAGGGCCCCAACAAGCCCATAGCCGTTTTCGTATCCCTGTTCGATGCCCAACTCGATTTCGAGCAGGCGGAGCTGTCCAATGAGGCCCGCCGCTCCGTCAAGGGCGCTCTTCTCAAAACCCTGCACGTCCAGCTTGAGCATGAGGCGGTGATGGGCGGGCAAGGCAATCTCATCCAGGCGTACGGCTTCGACGAAGATCGTCTTCGCAATTTGCGCAGTCGGAATGGCGTCGATTAGCGAGGCGGTGGGCTGCAGGATCGAGCTGCAGACGGAGTCTTCCGAAACATGAAATTCTGCACGGCCCATCGTTGCGCCTGCAGCAACGTTTGTCACAGTCCACGACCCATCCGCAGCCGCCAATGCAGACAGCCGGGCGAAGGCATCCGGCAAGGGCTCAAGCGAGTGAATTGCCCCTGTGTAGCCCTCTCGACGTAGTGCAGTTGCATACTGCCCTTCATTGGCGCCCGCATCGATAAGGAGGTCTATTCCGGCATTGGCGATTGCCGTGCGGCGGTCCGAAGCATACCCGTACTTCGCACGGTCCACCGACAGCCCTGCTGCGGCAAACAAGGTCCGTATGGCCGACGAAAGCGCCGGCATCAGCTGAAATCCTTTTGGGTGGTGATCATCGATGAGAGGGAGGGGACCAACTAGGCCATTGAATCCCGCGCCGTCGCCGAAAATTCATCGTACAGACAAGTCTCGACAGGTATTGGCGCAATTTCGAAGCTATGTGCACATCGCCATCCGGCTCAATCTCGGCGCTCGCAGCCTTTACTCGCCCCCAAACGACGCATATAGCCTCAAACTATCCCCATTTCGCCGGATAAAATCTACAGAATGTTCTGGAAATACAGTGTCTTGTTCGCCTGCGTGGCTCTGGCGGCCTGTGGCGAGCGAAAGCCTTTACAGTCGACCGTCGACTTTACGGTAGTCCGCCAGGAATCGGCTCTGCCCGCTCCCACTCGTGGGGATTTGACTGCTGAGGACCGGCCTTCGTTGATCGGCCCGCTGGACACGATCGAAGTGAATGTCTTCAACGTCGAAGAGCTAACCAGGGAAATTCAGGTCGACGCCAGTGGGCGCATCGCGATGCCGCTGATCGGCACGTTGGAAGCTCGTGGCAAGACGGCCGACGAGCTTGCCGCCATAATCGAGCGGTCTCTGGCGGGGCGCTACATCAAGCAGCCCGATGTCACTGTAAACATCAAGAATTCTGTCAGCCAGGTCGTGACTGTGGACGGCGAGGTTGAGGAGCCGGGCCTCTATCCGGTCACGAACCAGACAACCCTCTCGCGAGCGATCGCCTCGGCCAAGGGCTTGTCCGAGTTCGCCCGGCTAGAAGACGTGGTTATCATGCGCACCGTGGAAGGGCGTCGCATGGCCGGCTTATATAGTCTGGAGGCAATCCGGCGCGGTCTCTATCCAGACCCGGCCGTTTACGCCAACGACATCGTGATCGTCGGAGACTCGCCGCAGCGCAGGCTATTCAAGGATCTGGTGTCCGTATCGCCGCTGCTCGCCTCCCCTCTGATCGCCATATTGGGGAACTGAGCATGGGCCTGCTCACCGCGCCGACGCGCGCCAACGCCAACCCCGCCTCTCTGCCATCGGCGCGGGAATCGGACACAATTCCGCTAATTCGTCAATATCTGAACATTGCGAAGCGGTGGCGCCTGGTCATCGCTGCGAGCCTCATCGGCTTTCTCGCGCTCGGGATCATCGTGACCCTGCTGATGACGCCGAAATACACCGCGGCATCCACCATCGAAATCTCACGTGAATCTGACCGGGTGACCAATTTCCAAGGGGTCGAGCGCGAGGCCAGCATCGCAGATCAGGAATTTTACCAGACACAATATGGGCTCCTCAGTTCACGAACGCTTTCCGAAAATGTTGCGAAGGAATTGCGCCTGGTCGACAAACCGGAATTCTTCGCAATGTTCGATCAGTTTTCGGACGACCCCGCGCTGAAGCTCTCGAACGGTCGCTACAGCGGCGACAGCCGGGCCCGGCGTCAGATGCTGGCTGGCGAGATACTCATCGACAATTTGGTGGTCAGCCCGGCCCGGCTGTCCCGTCTCGTAGAGATCCGCTTCACGAGCCCAGATGCGGACTTCTCCGCAACAGTCGCCAATGCCTGGGCTCAACAATTCATCGAGACGAACCTCGATCGCAAGAGCGAAGCGACGGCATATGGCCGTGAAGTGCTCCAGCGACAGCTCGCTGAATACAAGGCGCGCCTTGATGAATCGCAACGACAGCTGGTCGCCTATGCTTCTCAGGAGCAGATTATCAACCTTCCCGCGCAGGGTTCAGGGTCAAGCGGGGTGGGAGACCGCTCCATCGTGAGCGACGATCTTTCTGCTTTGAACACCGCCCTCAACGAGTCGATTGCGGCGCGCATCGAGGCGGAAGCACGCTATCGGCAAGCAGGTGGGGCGGGGGCCTCGGCAGAAGCCCTGCGCAACACCGCAATCAGCAATCTGCGTCAAAGGCGCGCCGAGTTGATGGCGGATTACGAACGACTGCTCGTTCAGTTCGAGCCCGAATATCCTACCGCCATACAGATTAAGACCCAGATCGACCAGCTGGACAGTTCAATCTCACGAGAAGAGAACCGCGTCGCTGCGTCCTATCAGTCGGAGTATCGTCAGGCGTTGCAGCGCGAGAACAGCCTGCGGCAGCGAGTGGCGGGTCTGAAAGACGATTATCTTTCGCTGCGCCGCCGAAGCATTCAGTACAATATTTTTCAGCAGGAAGTGGATACCAACCGCGCGCTCTACGATGGCCTCTTGCAGCGCTTCAAGGAGATTGGAGTCGCGGCTGGAGTCGGGGTCAACAATGTCGCCATTGTCGATAGGGCCTTCGCTCCGCGGAAGCCCTCGAGCCCGAATATTATCCTCAATCTCTTCGCTTCGGCCGTGCTGGGCCTCTTCCTGGGCGCCGTTCTGGCCCTTGCCCTGGAGCAGCTGGACGATGCGATCGAGGATCCCGAGAACTTCCGCAAACGCATCGGGCTGCCGCTGCTGGGCACGATCCCGTTGTTGAAGGGCGAGGATCCGCAAGTCTCGCTCGCCGATAGAAAGTCGGAGATGTTCGATGCTTATCTGAGCGTCCAGACAAATCTGAGTTTCGCCACGCAAGACGGAATTCCGCGGGCGCTTGCAGTTACTTCCACGCGCCCTTCGGAAGGCAAGTCAACCACCTCCCTCGCGTTGGCGGCTACGTTGGTGCGCTCGGGCCGTTCCGTGATCCTGATCGATGGCGATATGCGTTCTCCATCGGTGCATCACTGGGGACAGGTCGATCGCGATCGCGGCTTGAGCAATTTCCTCTCAGGGGACGACAACCTCGACGGATCAACCTTCGAGATACCTCAGTTGGGTGTCACTGCGATGTCGGCAGGCCCCTTGCCGCCAAACGCCGCCGAGCTCCTTTCCGGTCGGCGGCTGACCGCGCTTGTCGAGCGGCTCGCGGCGGATTACGATCATGTAATCATTGATGCCCCGCCTGTATTGGGCCTTGCCGACGCTCCTCTCATCGCCAGCCAGGTGGACGGGATCGTCTACTGTGTCGAAGCGCACAATATCAAGTCGAGCCTTGTCACCGCTTCGCTAGGCCGCCTGGATGTGGCGGACATTCGCTTGCTTGGCTGTGTTCTGACCAAGTTCGAGCCATCGAAAGCCCATCACGGGTATGGTTACGAATACAGCTATTCATATGGCGCACCGGACACGAAAACCGAGCCGGCCTGATGCACGCTTCGCCTGACACCCGGGCGAAGGCCGCAGGTCTGGGTACCGGAATTCGCATAGCGCTTGGAGTCGTTTCACTTGCTCTTGCATATGCGTCGCTTAGCGCCACGCTCGCCACGGTTATTTCCAAGTCGTTGCCCGAGAAAGCCGTTCAGATTTGGCCTTTCGATGGCAGGATCAACAATGCGTTGGTGCTCGGCTCTGCTGTCACGGCCAATTCTGGTCCGCTGACGCAGAACTCAAGTTACGCAGTGGCCGCGCTGATGGCTGATCCTACAACCGCTCGTGCCGCCAGCGCTATCGGCCTGCGGCATGAGGTGCAGGGTGACCGCGCTGGCGCTCTAAAAGCCTTTCAGTATGGAGCTAAGCTTTCCAGTCGCGAATTGCAGACTCATCTGTGGGCCATCAATTACGCCTCGGAGAGAGGAGATATCGACACGGTTCTGACCCATTACGATAGGGCGTTGCGAACGGCCCGCGATGCGCCAAGTCTGCTGTTTCCCGTACTGGCCAATGCGCTGCGCGATCCCGTGGTGAGAGAGCGACTGGCGCGGATGGCAGGACCCGCCCCCTGGAGGCGCGACTTCGTGGTTTATGCTGCACAGAAGGCGCCGCAGGCCGAGTCAACGATCGCGTTTTTTGCCGAAGCACCTCGGAGGGGCATGGCGATCGAGACCGATGTCAAGGACACACTCGTTGCCACCACTTTCGGCAAAGGAATGCGCGCGCTTGCTTGGCGCTATTTTCGCTCAAATCATCCTGACGCACGGCCCAACCGTTCGTTCGACCCCCAGTTTTCAAGAGCGGGATCCGCTTCCACACCGTTCGATTGGCAGATTCCTGAAGAGGCGCTGGCCGATACGCGGTTCGACCGAGTGAGCGATGGCACACGCCTTGCGTTCGATACGACGCAAAGCTTCCGAGGACCCATCCTTCGCCAAATCACGGCTCTGACACCTGGGAGATTTCGCATCGAAGCCAGGCACAACCTATCGGCGGAAGCGGCACCGGGACTTGAATGGGTCCTTACCTGCTATCCCAATGGCACCCCCCTGGGCAGGGCGGCAGTATCATCAACCACCGCTGTTTTCGCAGTGCCGAGCACGTGCCCATTCCAGACCCTGTCGCTACAAACTGCCTTGCTCGCAAACACCCAGGGTATTTCCGGGACGTTCGACAAGATCGAGATCCTGCCGCTGGCTGGCAGCTAGGCAAGGGCCGTTCAAACCCTTACCTCCGGTCAGGGATGGGCGCGAGGATAAGCTCGGCGATTTGGCGTGCAGCAGTACCGTCGCCGAATGGGCTATGAGCCCGCGCCATTGCCTCATATGCTGAGCTGTCGTCGAGCAGGCGCGTAACCTCCGCCACGATGGTCTCCGCGCGAGTGCCAACGAGCTTGGCCGTTCCAGCAATGACACCTTCAGGTCGTTCGGTTGTCTCGCGCATGACGAGCACCGGCTTGCCAAACGCCGGTGCTTCTTCCTGCACCCCTCCACTATCGGTCAACATGAGATAGGAGCACTGCAAGAGGGCCGCGAAATTCGGGTAATCGAGAGGGTCCAGCAGCGCGATGTTCTCCCTGTCGCCGAGTTCGGCCAACATGACTTCGCGTACATTGGGGTTGAGATGGATCGGAAAGATCAATCCAACGTCTTCGCGCATGGCCAGGGTCCGCAAACCCTGCGCGATTGATCGCATTCCATCACCGAAGTTCTCGCGCCGATGGGTAGTGACGCCAATGATCTTGCGCCCCTCCATCCCAGCAGAGACCTTGGCAATGACGCTGGCGAGTTCCGGCCGCTTGCCGATCTCATTAGTGACCCACCGCAGCGCGTCGATGACGGTGTTGCCGGTTACAAAAATTTGTTCAGGCGGAGTATTCTCCAGGCGGAGAGCCTCCGCGGCCGTCGCGGTGGGAGCGCAGTGCAGGCTCGCGATCGTCCCGATGATCTTGCGATTTATTTCCTCTGGCCAGGGATTATACTTATCACGGCTCCGCAGCCCGGCCTCTACGTGGCACACCTTCACCTTGCGGTAATAGGCTGAAAGAGCCGCGGCCATCGCAGTCGCCGTGTCGCCTTGCACAACAACCCAGTCCGGCTTCTCTCTGTCGAGGACGCGACCGACACCTAAGATCAACTGGGCCGTCAAATCGTCGAGGGACTGGTTCTGCGTCATCACGTCGAGCTCGTGATCGGCGGCGATGCCGGCGATCTGCAGAACCTGGTCAAGCATCCCGCGGTGTTGCCCGGTGCTCAATACGACACAAGCGCACTCTGGGCGCGTCCGAAGCTCGTGGACCAGGGGAAAGAGCTTTATCGCTTCGGGACGGGTACCGAAGACGACGAGTATTTTTGTGGCTGGAGGCATCGCACGCCCGCTAATGTATTATCGGTGCGTCGGCAAACGCCCAATGCCAGCGCCGCTTCGCTCCGATTGGGATTCGGACGCTATTGATTATCTGGGGATTGTGCTTCGCCCTCTCTTCGAAGCCGTTCCATGTATTCCTTCTCGATCGCTTCCACGCGGGCCTGTTCCTCGGCCGATGTCTGGTCGATGGATGCCAGCCGCTCCGCCCGCGCGGCGGCGATCAGGGCACCGAAGCGCACCGCGGGCGAAGCCTTCTTGTCGGCATAGGCGTTACGGATCATCTCCTCGGTGCAGCCGGTCGATCCGCCCGGGCCTACCGCGCTGCACGAGAGCGTGCCCGAAGCGCCCACGAACTCGAGCCGTTCGACCCGGTTGATCCAGGCCTGGTTGGCGGGGTTGTCGCTGAAACGCAGGTTTTCGGGAATGCGGAAGCGCTCGCTCTCGGGCATGCGCGCCACCACCACGATCTCGTCGCCCTGCGCCACGGGGGCGGCATCGTCGCCATAGACGATCACCATCCGGACCTTGTCTCCGCTGTCGCCCTGTGCGGCAAGCGGAGCGGGCAGGCCGGGCGCGAGGGCGAGAGCGCCGATGGCTAGGGCGGTGGCGACGGGTCGGAACATGGCGATCCTCATTGGCATGGGGGCTGCACGCAAGTCTTGGCGCGTGGAGCAGTGAATGGCAGGTGAAGCTTTCTCATAGCGATCGAGCCCGGGCTCCCGTTCCCGTCAGACCCGCTCGCTCAGGCGGATCGCGGCGCGGCAGCCCAGGCGGATGAGGCCCGACAGCAGCGGGTATCCGGGCGCACGCTCCGCGCCCGCCGCAAGCGCGGCATCGCGGTGGGCGCGCTCGTCCTCGCGGAATTCGGCGATCAGCCCGCTGAGCTCGGGATCGCTTCCGCTCGCGTCTAGGGCATCGAGCTGGCGCGTGTAGTGGCGGTCGATTTCCTCCTCCACCGCGGCGGTGCAGGCCATCGCGGCCTCGGGGCCGATCAGGGCGGTCGCGGCGCCCAGCGCATATCCCGCCACCGACCATATCGGGGTGAGTGCGGTCGGGCGCACGCCACGGCTGGCCATCAGCTCATCGAACCTGGCGCGATGGCGCGCCTCTTCCTCGGCCATGCCGGCGATCTCGGCGGCATGAGGGCCGCGATCGCCCAGAACCGCCAGCTGGCCGGCGTAGATGCGCGTAGCTCCGAACTCCCCGGCCTGGTCCACGCGGATCATGCGGGCGGTGTCGGGCCCGAGTGCACGGGCGCCGGTGCTCATGTTCGCCGCCTCCGCGCCAGCAGAGCCAGCACAGCCATGCCGCCCGTGGCGGAGAACAGGAAGTTGAACCCCGCCAGCGAGACACCCGCCAGCGTCCATTGCGGATCGTCGCAGGTGATCATCGGCGTGTTCATGATCGCATCGAGCGGGCTGGTGCCGGGATCGCTCGTCGCGATCCGCGCGCAGCTCGTGATGCCCTGCCACCAGTCGTATTCGACGCCGGCATGGAACAGGCCGATGGCGGCTGACACGAGGATGGCGAGCGCGGCGAGCGCCGTCCAGAACCTTGCCGGCGGGATTATGAAGGCCAGCCCCGCCAGCGCCAGCGCGGCGAAATGGGGATAGCGCTGCCACCAGCACATCTCGCACGGATAGAGGCCGAAGCCGTATTCCGAGATGTAGGCGCCGGCCAGCAGCGCGCCCGGTACCAGCAGCGCCAGCCAGCGCGCCAGCCGGGCCGCGGGCGTCAACGTGCCGCTACTTGCCACGGGCGAGCGCATGAGTCGCAGTCCGTCGCAGCGTGTCGGCCGCATAGGTCAGCTGGAAGTCCGTCACGCCCTTGGCCTTGAGCTCCTCGGCCGTCGCCTTGAAGCGCGGGTCCTCGCGCTTGTCGCTCTCGAGCTGGTCGTCCTTGAGCCCGGCTTCGTTGACCAGATGGCCGCGCAGGTCCGATTCGCGCAGCAGGAGCTTGGCGCGCTTGGCCAGATCCGGGTCGGAAAGCTGCGGCACGCGGATGTCGGGCGTGATCCCGCCTTCCTGCACCGAATGGCCGGACGGGGTGTAGTAGCGGGCGGTCGTCAGCTTCAATGCGGCGTTGCCGTTCAGCGGCAGCAGCGTCTGCACGCTACCCTTGCCGAAGGTCTTTTCCCCCATGATGACAGCGCGGCGGTGATCCTGGAGCGCGCCCGCCACGATCTCGGACGCGGATGCGGAGCCTTCGTCGATGAGCACCACGATCGGCAGCCCCTTGGCCATGTCCCCGCGGAACACACTCTCCGCGTCATAGACCAGCGATTCGCCCTGCGCGCGGCCGCGCTGGGAGACGATCCTGCCTTCGGAAAGGAACAAGTCGGACAGTGCCACCGCCTCGTCGAGTGAGCCACCGGGGTTGCGGCGCAGGTCCAGCACCAGCCCCGCCAGCTTTCCGCCGGACTTGGCCCGCAGTCCTTCGAAGGCGGTGAACACGTCGCTTCCGACATCGCGCGAGAACTCGTTGACCGAGATATGCCCGACATTGCCGGCCAGAAGCTCGGAGGTGACCGGCTCGAGGTCGATCACGCCGCGGGTGACCGAAACGTCGAACGGCTCGTCGCGGCCCGAGCGGAAGATGGTGAGGCGGATCGCGGTGCCCGCCTTCCCGCGCATCTGCGCCACCGCATCGTCCAGCTCGCCGCCATAGATCAGCTTGCCATCGAGATGCGTGATGAAATCGCCGGCCTTGATTCCCGCGCGGTCCGCCGGGCTTCCCTTGAAGGGCGAGATCACCTTGACGGCGCCATCGTCCATCACCACCGACAGGCCGAGACCGGAGTAATTGCCATCGATCATGGTCTCCAGCCGCTGGAGATCGGCGCCGTCGAGATATGCCGAGTGAGGGTCGAGCGCGGCCAGCATCCCGTCGATCGCGCCCTTGATGAGCACATCGTCGGCCACCGGCTCGACGTAACTGGCCTTGATCCGCTGATACACGGCCATGAGCCGGGCGAATTCGGGGCCGGCGCGGCCCTCGACCTGGGCGAGGCCCGCCGTCGTCGCGGGGATCAGCGCGAGCGCGCCGACCATGGCACTGCTCAGGGCCAGGGTGCGCGAGAGATTTCGAAAGCTCATTGCGGGGGTGGGGCTCCCATCGTTCGGTGCCATTCTAGGCCCGGAGAGCCTGCATTTCCACATCTGGATTGCGGGCGCCTTAACGCAGTCAGATCAGCGCAAGTGATCGAGCGGCCTCACGCGCCTGCCATCGCGCCGCAATTCGAATCCGACCTGCGGCGAGGCTTGTGCGGCGCGGCCAAGCGGGGAGCCGGCTACAACTGCCTGCCCCACCGCCACCTCCGTGCTGGCCAGACCGGTGATCAGGCTGGTCCAGCCACCCGCGTGATCGAGGATCACGATGGCGCCATAGCCCCGGTAGGGACCGGCGAAGGCTACGCGCCCGGCAGCCGGGGCCACCGCCAGCGCGCCTGGCCGGGGCGCGAGCGCGAGATGGAAGCTGCCCTGCGATCCTTCGGGAAGGCGTATCCCTTCCACGGGCAGGCCGAAGGCGGCGCCTGCGGTGGCCGGTTTCGGCGGACCTGCACGCGCGGTGTCGAGTTGCCGGACCAGCGCGGGAAGATCGCGGGCCCGTTCGCCCAGGGCGAAGGCGCGTTCCGCCTCGCGGTCGGCCGCGCCCGCCGCACGCCGGGCCTTGAGCCGCTCGGCCGCTGACAGCGCGGAAAGTTCGTCGCGCTGGGACAGCAGCCTGGCCTCGAGGGCCCTGCGCTCGGTCACGGCGCGCGCCGCTTCCTGTTCCAGCCCGTTCACGCGTTGAAGCGAACCACGCAGGGCCGCAGTGCGCTCCTCGATCTGCGGGGCGAGTGCGGCCAGGACGGCGCGCAGGTGAACCGCGTCCTCGATCGATCCCGGCTGCAGCAGGGCGACCAGCGCCGGACGGCGAGCGTTCGACTGCAACCCCGCCAGAAGCTGCGCCACCGGCGCACGCTCGCCGGCCAGCCGCAGATCCAGCGCCCGCCGCCGTTCGCTAATCTCGGCGAGATCGGCATCGGCGGCCGCCAGCGCTGCCTCGCCCTGCTGGATGCGGGCGGCGAGCGCGGCTGCCGAGATGGTCGCCCGCTCGCTCGCCAGCGTGGCGGCGCGCGCCTGACGGTCGAGCGCGGCGGCGCGGTCGCGGGCGCGTGCGCCCTCGTCTCGCAGTTGGGTGCCGCCGCCGCGCGCCTCCGTCAGGCCCGCGTTCGCGGGCCGCCCGGCCCGCGCCGCTGGCCACATCACTGCCCCGGCAACCACCATTGCCGCAACGCTCGCCGCCAGAAATGCAATTCCCCGCATCGCCGCGCGTTGTGCCCCAGCTTCAGCTGCGATGATAGGGGTGGCCGGCGATGATGCTGGCGGCGCGATAGAGCTGTTCGGCGAGCATGGCGCGCGCCAGCAAATGCGGCCAGGTCGCTTTGCCGAAGGCCAGCAGCAGATCGGCCTGGCCGCGCAGGTCTTCGCCGTGCCCGTCCGCCGCACCGATCAGGAAGCGCGCCTCACGCACGCCCTCGTCGCGCCAGCGGGCCAGCGTGGCGGCCAGTTCCTCGGAAGACAGGTTGCTGCCCCGCTCGTCGAGCAGCACGATCCGGGTCTGCCCGACCGGCTCCGGCATCCTCCCGCCCACTTCCGGCAGCTCGGTGAATCGCGCCGGCCATGTCATGCGCTTCTCGTAGCGCGCCACAAGCTCCGCCTCGGGCGATCGCCCGATCTTGCCGCGGGATATGACGTGAAGGAGCATGGGCAGCCCTATCGCTTCGAACCGCCGGTCCGCACCAGCGCTCCGCGAGGGGCGGCTACGCTGTGCCGACCGCCGGAGTGTCGCCGAAGGCCCACATCCGTTCCAGATTGTAGAAGCTGCGGACCTCGGGGCGGAAGATATGCACCACCACGTCGCCGGCGTCGATCAGCACCCAGTCAGCTGCTGGCAATCCTTCGAGGCGCGCGGGGTCGTGGCCGCGGCGCTTGACCTCCTCGGCGAGCTTCTGCGCCATCGACGCCACCTGGCGGGTCGAGCGGCCCGAGGCGATGACCATGTAATCCGCGATTGAGCTCTTGTCGGCCAGATCGATGGTCACGATGTCCTGCGCCTGATCGTCGTCGAGCTGCTTCAGCACCAGGGCGAGCAGCGCGCCGCTGCCCCCTGCGGGAGGATCGGCGGGTTCAGTCAAGGGCCGGATTGCTCCGGGGCCGGCGGACGCCGAAGAGGAATGCGCCTGGGTCATAGGCGGGTATCTTGCTCCCTAATGAGAAGGAATTGGCCATGGCGGCTACAACGCGCGTCACGGTGTCGTCGGTTCCCGAACTGCCCCGACGAGCCGCAGGGTCACAGGGTCCCGAGTGGAAAGGGCGGAGTAGCCGGAGGCCCAATCGGGATCGGCACGGCGGATGGCCGTTGCGGATCGGGGATCGGGATCGAAACGCAGGATCACCAGTGCAGGTACGCTCCATTTGCCGCCGGACTTCGAGCCATTCCTGAGGCTGGCAGGCGGCACCCGGTAGCGCCGCAGCCAGGCCATCGCAGGGCTTGCGAGGGCGGCTCCATCATATCCGGGTCGGGCCAGCACCGCAATCGGCATTGCCCGCGCGATTTCCCGCCAGGCGCGCCAGCGATGGAATTGCGCGAGATTGTCCGCGCCCATCAGCCACACAAAGCGATTTCGGGGATAGCGGCGCTTGAGGGCGCGGACGGTATCGATGGTGTAGCGGGTGCCCAGCACCGCTTCGATGGCTGTCGCCCTGATCGGTGCGCGCCGCGCCTCGCGGGTTGCCGCGGCCAGGCGCGCCGCCAGAGGCGCCATCCCCTGCGCGGGCTTGAGCGGGTTGCCGGGCGAGACCAGCCACCACACCTCGTCCAGCCCGAGCGCGTCCCGGGCGAACAGCGAGATGCGCCGGTGCCCGCCGTGGGCCGGGTTAAAGCTGCCCCCAAGCAGTCCGACACATATTCCCGTCCTCATCGCACCGGTTCTTGCCCGGTTGCGGGCATTGGCACCAGAGGGCGTTGCCCTGCACCGACCGATCGAGACCATAGCGAATCCAGGCGGCGGGCAACGCAGCCTTGCCCGATTCGTTCCCAAGAGTTGCGCAGTGATTCTTGTCACGGGAACGGCTCATCCCGCCGCTTGCTCGACTCAACCGGATTCAAGTGGCGCCGATTCGATCTGGTTAACGAATCCGACTACCGGCCCTGCGGGATCATTGGAGTGGGGACCCCTTCCTTGTTCAGGCAATTCACCAGCGGCGACCTTGGACGCCGTCTGGGCAACTGGTTTCCGGAGCGCGAATTCTTCATGCGCTCCAACGGCCAGGTGCGCTTTCTCAGAATTTCGACGCGGGTGCAGGTGGCGATTGCCGCCTCGCTCGGCACCGCCGTTCTGGCGTGGGCCATCGCGATGGGGGCGATGGCGTGGACCCGCTACAGCGAAACGGCGCAGCGCGCCGCGCTTGCCGAACGCGAGGCCCGGGTCGCCACCTCGCTCGAGCGCCTCGACGCCTATCGCGGCGATATCCGCGAAGTCCGCGACGATCTGGAGCGACGGCAGGATTTCCTCGAGGATATGGTCACCTCCTTGCCGCAGGACGTGAAGGCGCCTGCTGCGGGCGAGGCGCATGGTGAGGCGGCGCAAGCGGTTCGCAAGGTCGGAGCCGCGCTCCCCGAAACGCGCGGTCTCGCCGCTATCGAGGCCCGCCAGCTTGCCTTGGCGGACCGCGTGACGCGCTTCGCCGATGCCCGCGCGGCGAAGGCCGCCGCCGCGCTGCGCCAGCTCGGCCTCGATCCTGAGGCGATGCTGGCGGGCCGCCGCGAGGCCATGGGCGGCCCGCTCCAGCGTTATGCGACCGCGCCCGGCGGCGGCATGGATGCTCGTTTCGAACGCCTGGGCCTCAGCGTGGCGCGGATGAATGCGCTCGTGCAGGGGCTGGAAGGCGTGCCGCAGGTGCTCCCCGCGAGCCTTGCCGCCATCTCATCCGGTTTCGGCTATCGCCACGATCCCTTCACCCGCGGCGCCGCGATGCATGCCGGGCTCGACTTCAAGGGTCCGATCGGTGCGCCGATCTACGCCGCGGCGCGCGGAACGGTGACCTTCGTGGGGCAGAAGTCGGGCTATGGCAACGCGGTCGAGGTTAGCCATGGCAACGGTATCGTCACGCGCTATGCCCATATGTCGCGCTTCGCGGCCCGTTCGGGGCAGAAGGTCGCCGCCGGCGCGGTGATCGGCGCGATCGGCAACAGCGGCCGTTCGACCGGCCCCCATCTTCATTTCGAGGTCCGCCATTACGACCGGGCTCTCAACCCCCGCCTTTTCCTGGAGCGTGCAAGCGATGTTCTCGAAGAAATCCGCCGGCCCGCAAGCCACGTACGGCGCTGAGGGAGCGCGAGGCATGGCAGCTCCGCGCGGCGGTTCGGCGACATTCTCGGTGCTTGGCGCCGACCTTGCCATCACCGGCGACATCCAGGCTTCGGCGGATCTGCACGTGGATGGCAGCGTGGCGGGCGACATCGTGTGCGCCGCCCTGGTTCAGGGCGAGAGCAGCACCATCACCGGCGGGGTCACCGCCGAGAGCGCCCGCCTCGCCGGCCGGGTCATGGGCTCGATCACCGTGCGCGAGCTGGTGATCCTGCGCACCGCGCGGATCGAGGGCGACGTTCACTATGACGCGCTTACCATCGAGCAGGGCGCAGTGGTCGAGGGCCGTTTCGCGCGCCGCGAGGAAACGCCCGCGCCCCGCCTCCAGAGCCCGCCGGAGCTTACGGTCGCCAGCTAGGCCAGGGCGAGCGCCGCCGGATTGCGCCTGATTGCCGGTGGTCCAGGCGGAAGGGCGAGGTCGCCCGCGGGCTTAAGCCAAAAGTTACCGGTGGCCGTTACGCGTGGCGAAGACCATGCAATCCCGAAGGGCGCACCTGGCCATGAAGACCTGTCTCGTCGTCGATGATTCGCGCGTGATCCGCAAGGTGTCGCGGCACATCCTGGAAACGCTGGGCTTCCGCGTGGAGGAGGCCGAGGACGGCATGCAGGGCCTCCAGAGATGCGATGCCATGATGCCCGATGTGGTCCTGTTGGACTGGAACATGCCGGTGATGACCGGAATCGAATTCATCGCCAAGCTGCGCCAGCGGCCCGGGGGCGATACCCCCAAGGTGGTGTTCTGCACGACCGAGAACGACGTCGCCCATATTCGCGAGGCGATCAGCGCCGGGGCCGACGAATATGTGATGAAGCCATTCGATCATGAGACGCTCCAGATAAAGCTCCAGCTCGTCGGCATGGCCTGACGGCGACCGCGCGATGCCCGCCGTGATTCGAGCCGAAATACGGCGGAATAGGCTGCCCGCCGCGCACACCCCTGCGCCCTTCGCCAAATGCGTGCGGGTGATGGTGATCGACGATTCGATCACCGTGCGCACGGTGCTTTCGCGGATGATCGATGGCGAGGCGGATCTCGCCGTCGCCGCGCAGGCCAGTACCGCCGAGCAGGGACTCGCGGCCTTGCGGTCCACGCGCGTCGATGTGATCCTGCTGGACTTGGAGATGCCCGGAATCGGCGGGCTGGAGGCGTTGCCCGCCATCCTCGACATTGCCGCCGGCGCACAGGTGCTGGTGGTTTCATCGCTCACCACGGACGGGGCCGAAGCGACGCTTTCGGCGCTGCAGATGGGCGCGGCCGATACCATGCTGAAGCCACGCCCAGGTGGCTTCAACGAGGATTATCGAGGCAATCTTCTTGCCAAGATCCGGGCGCTCGGGTGGAAATCCGCCTTACCTGCCAATGCCTCCGTGCCGCAGCGGCCAGCCGCATATGCCCGCGCGATGCCGCCCAGGCGCCCGCGCGTGGTCGCCATCGGTGCCTCCACGGGCGGTATCCATGCCCTCAATCTGTTCCTGCGCCGGCTCCCGGCCCATTTCGACCTCCCGATCCTCATCACCCAGCATCTCCCCGACAATTTCATGGCGGTCTTCGCGCGCCAGATGGAAGCGGCGGCCGGACGCGAGGCGGTGCTGGGGGGCGAGGGCGTCGCGGTGCTCCCGCGCAGGATCGTGATCGCTCCGGGAGGAGCGCACATGATCGTGCGCCGCAGCGGCACGGATGTCCTTACCGGGCTCGCGCATCACAGCGTCAGGAGCGGTTGCCGCCCTTCCGTCGATCCGATGTTCGCGACCTTGGCCGAAGCCTATGACGGCCATGTTGCGGCCGTGCTCCTGTCTGGAATGGGCAGAGACGGCACCGAGGGCGCCGAGCGGATCGCGGCCGCGGGCGGCGGTATCTATGCCCAGGACGAGGCCAGTTGCGCGGTGTGGGGCATGCCGCGGGGCGTGGCGGAACGGGGCCTGGCTTGCGCGGTGAGTCCACCCCAGGCGCTGGCCGACCGTATCGTTGCCGCAGCGGCCGGTGTCCCATGGCGCTGAGCGACGCGTCGCATCGCATTATCGCCGACCTGCTGGCCAGCCGGACCGGCCAGGAACTGACCGAATCACGCCTGTGGCGGGTTCCCTCCGCGCTTGCCGGCATCTTCCGCGAGCGCGGCATCAGCAATGTGGATCAGCTCGTGTGCCTGCTGGATAATCCCGGAGAGCAGGCGCTGGCCAATGACGTCGTCGAGGCGCTGCTCAACAACGAGACATACTTCTTCCGCGACCACGCCTATTTTGCCACGCTCGCGCATCAGGTCCTGCCCGAACTGGTGCGCGAGCGGGCGGCGGCTCGGCGCCTTTCGATCTGGTCGGCGGGCTGCTCGACCGGGCAGGAAGCGTTGTCGCTGGCGATGATGTTCGCCGAGCAGCCGGCGCGGTGGGCCGGCTGGCAGATCGAAATCCTGGGCACCGACATCTCGGGCAAGGCGATCGCGGCGGCTCGCCTCGGGCGCTATAGCCAGTTCGAAATCCAGCGTGGCATCAGCGTCGCGCAGATGCTCAATTTCTTCACCGAGAGTGACGGGGGGTGGCAGGCAAGCGACCGCATCCGCGCGCTTGCCCGCTTCCAGCAGCACAACATCCTCGACCCGGTCCCCGCGCCCGGGCGATTCGACCTGATCCTGTGTCGCAATGTGCTGCTCTATTTCGACATCCCCACCCGGCAGCGGGTCTTCGAGCGCATGTCGAATGCGCTGGCCCAGGACGGCTGGCTGATGCTGGGCGCGGGAGAAACCGCGGTGGGCCAGACGGAATGCTTCGAGCCCGCAGCTTGCGGATCGGCGCTATATCGCCGAAGCGATCCGTGCGGAATCGCGCGGCCACGCTCGCTGGCGGTCGGCTATTGAGGCCGATGTTCGAGTTGCGCGATCGCAAGGGCCGTTTGTCACGCCTTTACGGTTCCTTAGCCGGTGGCCTTTTAGCAAACCGGAGAAAGCCGCACCTCCGGGTGCATCAAAGGGGTAGCGTGGCCTTGCTCGATCATCACGAGGGGACGTCTGCGCGCCGGATGGTGTTGGCGCCGGCAGCGGTTCTGTCCGCCATCTTCGCTCTGTCGGCGGCGACATGGGCGAGCCTGGCCGGAACTGCAGCGGCGCCCGCTGCCCTGGCGGCCGGGGCGGCGTGCTTCGCTGTCGCCGTTATCATGCTGGTCCGTACGGGATTGCGCGAAGTCGCGCGGCTCGAGCGCACGGGACTGACCGACGCGCTCACAGGATTGCCAAACCGCGCCGCGCTCCATCAGGATTTCAAGCAGCTCGGCCGCAGCGAGGAAGAGGTTGCACTCGCACTCATCGATCTCGACGGCTTCATGCTGGTCAACGAGCACTACGGGCACTCGATGGGAGACCGTGTGATTCGCGAGGCGGGCGCGATCTTCCTCACAATCTGCGGCGATGAGGCCGTGGTGTATCGGCTGGGGGGCGACGAGTTCGCGCTGCTCAAGTCGGGGCCGTTGGCGGCCACCCTCCTGGAAGGGATGTGCCGGCGAATCGTTGAACGGCTGATGCGGCCGATGAAGGTCGACGAACGGCGCCTTGCGCTGGGGGCAAGTATCGGCCTGGCCCGCCGGTCACCGGGTGAGGATGTGAGTTCGTCCGAGTTGCTTCGCCGCGGCGATGTGGCGATGTACTCCTCCAAGCGCGGCGGCAAGGGCCGCTGCACTTGGTACAGCCCCGAATTCGACCGCAGCCGCGAAGCCATCCGACAGCTCGACGACGAGCTGCGCCAGGCACTCGCGGGCGAGCAGTTCGAGCTCCACTACCAGCCGCTTGTGGACTGCGGTACCGGACAGGTGGTGGCGGTGGAATCGCTGATCCGCTGGGCGCGCCCCGACGGCAAGCGGGTCGGCCCCAACGTCTTCATCCCGGTCGCCGAGGAATCGGGGCTCATCAATCCGCTGGGCCTGTGGGTGCTGCGCCGCGCTTGCACCGATGCGCGCGCGTGGACGGGAATCAAGCTTTCGGTGAACATCTCGGCGGCACAGCTCCGCAATCCGGAGTTTCCCATCCAGCTCGGCCATATCCTGGAAGAGACCGGCTTCGACCCGACGCGGCTGGAGCTCGAAATCACGGAAACCTGCCTGGTCCTAGATCCGGTGGTCGCCGAGCGCAGCCTTGCGGTGATCCGGGGCTTTGGTGTCAATGTGGCGCTCGACGACTTCGGCACCGGCTACGCCAGCTTCGGCTTCCTGCGCCAGTTCCGGTTCGAGAAGCTGAAGCTGGATCGAAGCCTCGTTGTCCAGGCGAGCGAGGACGAAGGCAGCCGGGCCATGATGCTGTCCTCCATCACGGTCGCCCGCGCGATGAAAATGGAGGTCACCGCCGAAGGCGTCGAGACCGAGGAGCAGGCCGCGATGGTGCGCGCCGCGGGGTGCGATCAGATTCAGGGCTGGCTCTATTTCAAGGCCATGCCCGCTGCCGACATCGCCCAGCACCTCGGCCATGCCCCGGTCGAGCGCTCCCCCGAGCGCGCGGAAGGGCCGCCCACCCGCCGGGCGACACCGAAGGCCGCCTGAGCATCGCGCAAGGCGTGCGGTCTTGGTGCCGAAGCCGCCGGATTAACCGTATCTCAAGCAAGCCTCGCGATAGGGGATGGCAAGCTCAACCGGGAACTTTCCGTCCATGAACGCACCCACCAGGATCGGCCACGAGGCGCTGTACGCGGAAATCGCGGCGGTTGAACTGGCGGCGGCGCGCAGCGAAGACAGATATTGGCTCGCCGCGTGGTTCAACCGCAAGCCGGTGGCCGGCAAGCTGCTCTGGACCACCGGCACTCTGATCGCCAGCCTGACCATCGTGGCCGGGGCGGCGCTCATCGGGCGCACCATCCCGGCGTGGTCCGGTGTGCTGGGCTGGATCGTGACCATCGGCGCGCCGGTCGGGCTGTTCTTCGGCTGGCTGCAGGCGCGCAGGATGCTGGTGGACACGGTGCGCCCGCTCGAGACCCTGGCCCATGAAATGAACCGGCTGGCGCGCGGAGAACGCGACATTGCGATCAAGGGCATCGACCGCGAGGACGAGATCGGTGAGATCGCCCGAGCGCTTCAGGTCTTTGCCAAGTCCGGCCATAAGCTCGACGAGTTGTTCGCCGCACGCAACGATGCGGCGGAGCTGCGCAAGCGCGATCTGCTGGCCCTTGCCAACAGCTTCGAAGCCTCGATCGGCGATGTGGTCGGCGGGGTCGCGGCGGCATCTAGCCAGCTCCAGTCCACGGCCGGCATGATGGCCGCGGCGGCGGAGCAGGCCTCGGCGCAGTCCGGCCTGGTCTCGCATTCGATGGATCGCGCATCCTCCGGTGTCACGGCTGCTGCTGCGGCGTCCGACGAGTTTGCGATGTCGATCGGCGAGATCAGCCGCCAGGCGACGAGTTCGGCGGAGCTGGCGCGCCGCGCCACCGACGCCGCGACCCATGCCGACGCCACGATCTCCACGCTCGCCGCCAGCGCCGACCAGGTGGGCCAGATCGTCGAGCTCATCAGCTCGATCGCCCAGAGAACCAATTTGCTTGCCCTCAACGCCTCTATCGAGGCGGCGCGCGGCGGCGAGGCGGGCCGCGGCTTCGCGGTGGTCGCTTCGGAGGTGAAGGAGCTGGCGCTCCAGACCAGCCGCGCGACCGAGGAGATCGCCGAGCAGATCCGCGCGATGCAGGATTCCACCGGGGCGAGCGTATCCGCGCTCCGCTCGATCGGCGACCAGATCAAGAGCCTGGAGACGACGGCAATCTCCATCGCCAGCGCTGTCGATCAGCAGTCGGTCGCGGGTCAGGACCTGGCGCGCTCGATCGATCTCGCCGCCCGCAGTTCCGACGAGGTGGCGAGCAATATCGTGCAGGTGCGCGAGGCCTCCACCAGCACCGGGACGGCGGCCAGCCAGGTGCTGGCCAGCGCAACCGAGCTCGAGGGCCAGGCCGCCACCCTGCGCGCCAGGGTCGGCGAGTTCCTGGCCGAGGTCCGCGCCGCCTAGGCGGAAGGCGCTCAGCGCTCCCAGTAGTAGGGCAGCCGCTTCGCGTCGCCTGTCCCGGTCTCGTTCATCGTTCGCGCATCGTAGAGCCGCCCGCCGAGCATGACGCTGGCGATGCGGTTCGAGACGCGAATGTCCTGCGAGGGATCGGCGTCGAGCACCACGAGATCGGCAAGCTTGCCCGCCTCCAGGCTCCCGATGTCCCGATCCATGCCGAGCGAGCGGGCGGGGATGATCGTGCCCGCGCGCAACGCCTCAACCGGGGTCATCCCGCCGCGGACGAAGCTCCACAGTTCCCAATGCGCGGCGATGCCCGACTGCTGGCCGTGCGCGCCGATCGACACCAGCGGTCCGCGCGCCGCCAGCTTCTTGGCCTCGCGCGCGGAATCATCGTCCACGAAAGCCCATTCCGGTGCCTTCACCCGCCGCGCGGTGAACGCCAGCAGCTCGCGCGGGGGCGTGTGGACCAGCAGCGGGTCGGCGAACACATCGGTCGCCTGCCGCCAGTAGGGATCGCCCGCCAGCCCGCCGTAGGTGACAACCAGCGTGGGCGTGTAATTGGTCTGCGACTGGCCGAAGAACTGGAGCATGTCCTCGTAGAAATATTCCAGCGGGACATTGTGCTCGAGCGTGGAGTTGCCGTCGGCCACGATGGTCATGTCCATGCCATAGAGCGAGCCGCCCTCGGCCACGACCTGCATGCCTTCGGCCGCCGCGGCGCGCGCCACCATCTGCCGCTGGTCGCGGCGGGGCTGGTTGTAGTTCTTGATCGAGCCGCCGCCCTGCGCCTTTATGCGCCGGACGTGCTGGAGCGCGTCCTCGTAGCTGTCGATGCGGGCATAGACCCCGGGCGATTTGGCCCCATAGACGATCTCCGCGGTCGAGAAGAGCCGCGGTGCGAGCAGCAGCCCGGCGCGTTGACGCTCGGCGGCGGCGAAGGCGGTGGTCGCCTGCGAGGATGGATCGTGCATGGTGGTGGTGCCCAGCGCCAGCTGCTGCACCAGCGTCCAGTTCTGCTGCGGCACCAGATCGCCCTGCCCCTGCGGGCCGTGGGCATGGGCATCGACCAGTCCGGGCATGATCGTCTTGCCCGCCATGTCGATGACCTTCGCACCCGCGGGCACCTCGACGTCGCCCACGGCGCCCACCGCAAGGATGCGGTCGCCGGAAACCACGATGGTGCCGTTCTCGATCGCGCCCGCACCGTCCCCCGTCATGGTCAGGATGCGCGCATTGGTCAGCGCAACCGTGCCGGATGGCCGCACGGCCGCGACCGTGCGCGCCAGCGAGATGCCGGTCTGTGGCGGCGCGAAGCGCGGCGCGCCATCGGCCTGCGGCGCATTGGCGAACAGGGTCGCGACATCGGCGCGGTAGAGCGTTGGCCCCATCGACCAGGTCAGCGTCCGCCCACCATCGGCCCAGCCGACATAGGACGCACCGCCCTTGCTGGCCTGGGTGACCGGGAGGGAGCTGGCCTTTTCCGCCACCTCCACCGCCTGTCCGCCAGGAAGCAGCGGCATGGCGAAGACCTCGTAGTTCTGGCGGAAGGCGAGCGTCTTTCCGTCGGGCGATACGCGGAAGTCGTTGGCGAGCTCACCAAGGGCGTGGACCCGCTTCTCCTGGCCCCTCAGGTCGGTGGAGAGGATCTGGAGCTTGCCCTTCTCCTGCCCCAGCATGAAGATGCGGTCGCTCACCGCGCCATATTGCGGCGCGCGATTGCCGCGTGCGACCAGTTCGGGCGTGCCCCCGGCCAGCGCCAGGCGATAGATGCCGGTATCCTCGGAGTAGTCGGGGCTCAGCAAGTCGCCGCCCTGGCGCTTCTCGAACACGAGATGGCGGCCATCGGGAGAGAACTGCGGCACGGCATAGTGACCGGGCGTCCGCGTCACGGCGCGGGCGCCCTTGCCATCGGTGCCCGCGACCATGATCTGGCCCAGCCCGCCATCGGTCCAGCGCACCCAGGCGAGCGAGCGGCCATCGCGCGAGAACGCGGGCCACAGCTCCAATGCTTCGCCATCCGCGGTCAGGCGGCGCGGCGCGCCCTGTGCGCCGTCCTTGACCCACAGCTTGCCAAGGCTCTCGAACACGATCCGCCCGCCCCCTGAAGTCGCTGCGGGCGCCATTGTCGCGAACTTGACCATGCGCGTGGTGAAGCTGTCGGGCGAGACCGCGACCTGCGGATGCGGTGCATCGGCGATCGCGCGGGTATCGTCGATCCGGAACGGGATCACCGCGCTGTCGCCCCCCGTCGCCGCGATGCGGCGCAGCTTGCCGCCGGCCCAATAGACCAGCGTACGGCTGTCCGGCGTCCACGCCATCGAGGGATAGGTCCCGTGGACCGCCCAGGTCTCCTGGAGATCGAGGTCGAGCCCGCCGGTCAGCCGCCGCTCGACCCCGCTCGCCAGATCCTTCACCCACAGCTCGGATTTGTCCCTGTCGCGGCGGACGAAGCTGATCAGCTTGCCGTCGGGCGAAGGCTGCGGACGAACCGCTCCGCCATAGCCGGAGACCGCGGTCGTCACCTGGCCGTTGTTGAGGTCGACCTTCTCGATCGCGAAAATGCCCTGCGTGGAATCCTGGGCGTATTCGAAGGTGTTCCCCGGCGTGGTGTTGCGCGTGTAATAGACCGCGTCGCCACCCGGCGCATAGACCGGCTCCCCCAGCTCCTTCTGCAATTCCTCGCTGGCGCGCGCGACCAGCTTGACGCCGCCGCCGCCCGATACGTGGTAGATCCAGATCTCGCCGGTGCCGAGCGAGCGCTGGGTGGTGAAGTGCTTCTTGGCGACGATATACTCGCCGTCCGGGCTCCAGCTTGGCTGGTTGAGGAGGCGGAAGTCTTCCTTGGTCACCTGGCGCTTGTCGCTGCCATCGGCATTCATCACCCAGATGTTGTCGCCACCGGCGCGATCGGAGGTGAAGGCGATGCGCCGCCCGTCGGGCGAGAAGCGCGGATGCACCTCCCAGGCCAGCCCCTCGGCTATGCGCGTGGGCGTGCCTCCGGCGATCGGCATGGTGTAGATGTCGCCCAGCAGGGTGAAGGCCAGCGTGCGCCCGTCAGGCGAGACGTCAAGGTCCATCCAGGTGCCTTCCTCGGCCCGGATGGGCACCTGGCGCAGGGTGGTGTGCAGCGGTGCGTTGACGTCCCACTTCGGCGCGGGTTTGGGCGCGCTGGCGGCGATGAGCGGGCTGGCGGTGGCAGGCTGGCCGGTGCCCTCTGCCGGCTTGTCGCCCGTGGACGCATCGACCTCCTGCTCCTCGACCGGATCGGGGGTGGGCGGCTGGGGTTCCTGCGCGAATGCGGCGGGCACGGCAGCGAAAAGCACCGCGATCACGGTGGCGACGGACGTCGATTTCATCGGTTTCTCCCCAGAATGGGGCCAGCGTAGCGGGGCGAGCGCGGCGTGGATAGCGCCGCGCACCCCGCCGGCACTATTCGTCGAGTTGGGCGAGAAGTTGCCGCGCCCGGCTGAGATGCGGGCGGTCTAGCATTCCGCGCGGCCCCGCCACTGCCCCGGCGCCGGGGCTGGCGGCGAACAGCCGGAGGATCTCGCGCGCCTCGGCAATCTCGTCCTCCCCAGGCGTGAAGGCGGCGTTGATGATGGGCACCTGGTCGGGATGGATCGCCAGCATCCCGCGGAACCCGTCGCGCCGCATCATTGACGCGCGCACCTCCAGCCCGGCGAGATCGCGGAAATCGCCCATGATGGTCTCGATGGCGGGCACGCCGGCCGCCGCCGCGCCGAGCAGGCAGAGGCTGCGAGCCAGTTCGTATGTGGGGCGATAGCGGCCCTGGCTGTCGGTGTTGGCGAGCGCGCCCAGCGAATCCGCCAGATCCTCCGCTCCCCAGCTCATCGCGGCGAGCCGCGGGGCCCCGCGATAGGTTCCGGTGCCGAACATCGCGGCCGCCGTCTCGGTGACGAGCGGGTGGACCGGCGTGGCGTCCCCGGGGGGCTCCAGCGCCGCCATCAGCTTGTCGAGCGCGATCAGATCCGCTCCGCTCTCCGCCTTGGGCAGCATGATCCCGCCCGGCCGGGAAGGCATCACCGAGGCAAGATCGGTTTCGGCCAGCCGGCTGCCCAGCGGGTTGATGCGCACCCAGATGCGCGCGCGATCATCTCCCGCCCCGTCAAGAGCGGCGGCGACAATGCCTCGCGCCGCCGGCTTGGCCTCCATCGCCACCGCATCCTCGAGATCGAGGATCACGCGATCCGCGGGGCCGGCAAGCGCCTTGGCTATCTTGCGTTCGCTGTCCCCCGGCGCGAACAGCCAGGAACGGATGCGGGAATGGGATCGGGCCATCGCTTCTCTTTAGGCGTGTGCCCCCCCTAGTAAAGCCGCCGCGGCAGGCGCTAGGGCGGGCCATGATCCTGCCGCCCGACCGCCTGGAGCGCTTTGCGCGCCACATCATCATCCCGGAGCTCGGTGGGGCGGGGCAGGCGGCGCTGGCGGGGCGGCACATGGTGCTGGCGGGGCTTGGCGGGATCGGCGCGCCGGCGCTGCAATATCTCGCCGGCGCGGGTATCGGCCGGCTGACGCTGATCGACGACGGCGCGGTCGAGCTTTCCAACCTCCAGCGCCAGACGATCTACACCATGCGCGACGTGGGCCACGGCAAGGCGGTGGCCGCCCGGCGCTGGCTGGCCAATTTCGACGACGCGCTGGAGGTTTCGATCAGCGACGCGCGGATTGGCCGCGCGAATGTGGAAGGGCTCCTCGCCGGGGCCGATCTGGTGCTGGACGGCACGGATAATTTCGCCACCCGCCTCGCCATCTCTGATGGCTGCGTGTCCGCAGGCGTGCCGCTGCTGAGCGCGGCGGTTGGAAGGTTCCAGGGGCAGGTCGCGGCGTTTCGCGGCTATCTGGACGGCGAGCCCTGCTATCGCTGCTTCGTCGGCGATGCCTTCGATGCCGAGGATTGCGATTCCTGCGCGGAGGACGGGATGCTGGGCTCAATGGCGGGCTGGGCGGGCTGCTTCGCCGCGCTCCAGGCGGTGAAGGCGTTGCTGGAGGGTGTCGTTGCGCTCGGCAATCCGCAGTGGGGGCGGGTTCATGTGCTGGACGGGCTGGCACCTGCCCTGCGCAGCTTCGCCATCACCAAGGACCCGGCCTGCGCCGCCTGCGGCTCAACGGGCGGCTAGCACCTCGTCGACCCAGGCGGGCACGAGCTCGCCGGCGGGGCCGAGGCGGCTCTCGTCGAACCAGGCCGAACCCTGGCTGCGCTCCAGATTGAGCTCCAGCGTGCGCGCGCCCAGTTCGCGCGCATCGCGCACGAAACTGGCGGCGGGATAGACCGCACCGGAAGTGCCGATGGAAACGAACAGGTCCGCCCGGCGAAGCGCGGCGTAATGCGGTTCATTTCATAGGGCATTTCGCCGAACCACACGATGTCGGGGCGCAGCGCCGCCGCGCCGCACGCGGGGCAGGGCGGCCGCTCGATCAGGCTGTCGCGCCAGGGCGAGCGGACATCGCAGGCGGTGCACCAGGCGTTGAGGTGCGTGCCATGCATATGCAGCACGTGCGATGCCCCGGCCCGTTCGTGCAGGTCATCGACATTCTGCGTCACGATCAGCAGTTCGTGACCAGGCTCGCCGGGCCATTCCCGGTCGAGCTTCGCCAGCGCCTCATGCGCCGCGTTGGGGTGCTTGGTCTGGATCGCGGCGCGGCGCATATCGTAGAAGCGCAGCACCAGGTCGGGATCGCGCGCAAAGGCTTCCGGCGTGGCGACGTCTTCCACCCGATGCTGTTCCCACAGGCCCATTCCCTGGCCGCCACGAAAGGTGTCGATGCCGCTTTCGGCGGAAACGCCGGCGCCGGTGAGGATCACGATGTTGCGGATGGCGCCCATGCGGGCCATGAAGCATGGCGCGGTCGGGGATAGCAATGGCGAGCATCGGGATTATCGGTAGCCAGGGGCGTATGGGCCAGGCGATCGCCGCGTTGGTGGAGGGGGCCGGCCACCGGCTGGCGGGCGGCGCCGATCAGGGCGAGGACGCCGCAGGGCTCGCCGACCGGAGCGACGTGCTGGTCGACTTCTCCTCACCCGTGGCGCTGGAGGCCAACCTCCACGCCGCGATAGGCGCGGGCGTGCCCATCGTGGTGGGAACCACCGGCCTTGGCGAGCGGCACCATGCAGCCATCGACCGGGCGGCGCACGCGGTCGCGGTCCTTCAGACGGGCAACACCTCGCTCGGCGTGACCCTGCTGGCGCATCTGGTGCGCGAGGCTGCCGGGCGGCTGGGAGCGGACTGGGATATCGAAATCCTGGAGATGCACCACCGGATGAAGGTCGATGCGCCCAGCGGCACCGCGATGCTGCTGGGGGAAGCGGCGGCGGCGGGGCGCGGGATCGCGCTGGCCGAGAGCAGCGAGCGCGGCCGGGACGGATCGGGTGAGCCGCGCTGCGTGGGCGCCATAGGCTTCGCCAGCCTGCGCGGCGGCACCGTGGCGGGGGAGCACAGCGTGATCTTCGCCGGCGCGCAGGAACGCATCGCGCTGTCGCACCATGCCGAGGACCGCGCCATTTTCGCGCGGGGCGCGCTCCGTGCGGCCGAATGGCTGGTTGGGCGCCCGCCCGGTCGCTACACCATGGCGCAGGTTCTGGAGCTTTGAACCGCGCCCAGGTGTTCGAGTTCTTCCGCCGTCTCGCCGAGGACAATCCTGCCCCCGAGACCGAGCTCGCCTATGGCAATCCCTATCAATTGCTCGTGGCGGTGACGCTGAGCGCGCAGGCGACCGACGTCGGCGTGAACAAGGCGACCAGGGCGCTGTTCCGCGAAGTCCACACCCCCGGCCAGATGCTCGCGCTCGGCGAGGAGGGGCTGAAAGAGCACATCAAGACCATCGGCCTGTTCAACACCAAGGCCAGGAACGTGATCGCCATGGCGGCGCTGCTGGTCGATGACTTCGGCGGCGCGGTACCGGACACGCGCGATGCGCTTGTCACCCTGCCCGGTGTCGGCCGCAAGACGGCCAATGTCGTCCTGAACTGCGCCTTCGGGCAGGAAACCTTCGCGGTCGATACCCATATCTTCCGCGTCGGCAACCGTACGGGGCTGGCGCGCGGGAAGACGCCCGAGGCGGTCGAGGCCGTGCTGGAGAGACGCGTGCCGGCACCTTTCCGTCTTCACGCGCATCACTGGCTGATCCTGCACGGCCGCTACACCTGCAAGGCGCGAACGCCAGAATGCTGGCGTTGCGTGGTCGCGGACCTGTGCGCCTACCGGCCCAAGACCCCGGCACCCAGGGCCCGGGCGGCCTAGTCCCGGTCGAAATTGTCGGGGGACAGATCCAGCCCGGCACGCCCGTCGGCGGCGGTGTGGGCGGGCGCCTTGGCGGGCGGGACCACTTCGGGCTCCTCCACCTCCAGCATGCCTTCCCACTTGGTGATGACGCTGGTCGCCACGGCATTGCCGACCACATTGGTGGCGGTGCGGCCCATGTCGAGGAACTGGTCGATCGCCAGGATGATGGCCACGCCCTCCACCGGCAGGCCGAACATAGCCAATGTGCCGGTGATGACCACGAGGCTGGCGCGCGGCACAGCGGCGATGCCCTTGGAACTGATCATCAGCGTCAGCAGGATCATGACCTGCGTCGCGATGGACAGGTCCATGCCATATGCCTGCGCGATGAAGATCGTCGCGAAGCTCATGTACATCATGCTGCCGTCGAGATTGAACGAATAGCCGAGCGGCAGCATGAAGCCCGAGATGCGGCGCGGCACGCCGAAGCGGTCGAGCTGCTCGAACAGCTTGGGCAGCGCTGCCTCCGAGCTGGCGGTCGAGAAGGCGATCATCATCGGCTGGCGGATGTAGCGCATCAGCGTGACGATGCGCCGGCCCAGGAATGCCGCCCCCACCGCCAGCAGGATCGCCCACAGCACCACGAGCGAGAAATAGAACTCGAGCAGGAGCTCCAGATAGGTCTCCAGTATGCCCAGCCCGCTTTGCGCCACGACATTGGCCAGCGCCGCGAAGACCGCGATCGGCGCGTAGCGCATGACATAGCCGGTGATCTGCAGCATCATCTCGGCCAGCGCATCGGCACCGCGCACCAGAGGCGCGCCCTTCTCGCCGATGGCGGAAAGCGCCACGCCAGCGAAGATCGAGAACACCAGAATCTGCAGGATGTTGTTGGTGGCCATCGCCTCGAAGGCGTTCTTGGGGAAGATGGTCAGCAGGAACTCGGTCGCCTTGAGCTCCTTGACCTCGCCCACCGCGGCGGTGGCGGCAGCCACATCGGGGATCGGCGCTCCCACGCCGGGCTGGAAGATGTTGACCATCACCAGCCCCAGCGCGATCGAAACCAGGCTGGCGGTGATGAACCACGCCAAAGCGCGGAAGCCGATGCGGCCCAGCGCGGTGCTGTCGCCCATATGTGCGATGCCGACCACGATGGTGGACAGGACCAGCGGCGCGACCAGCATCTTGATGAGATTGAGGAAGATGTCCGAAAGCAGCTTGAACCACGGGGCAATGTCGTCCCGCACCACTTCGGGCGCCACGCTGACGTTGATTATCTGGCCCACCACCACGCCGAGAACCATCCCGACCAGAATATAGAGCGTCAGCCTGCGATCCATCGTGTCCCTCGTCCCCTGAAATCCGCAGGCGGCCTAACAGCCACGCGCCGCCTGCGCAAATCAGCCTTCCAGCGCGGCGCGAGCGATCCGCTCATAGATTCGCGCGAGCGTGGCGAGATCGGCTAGGGTGACCGCCTCGTCGCGCTTGTGCATGGTCGCATTGACGTGGCCGAACTCGATTACCGGACACAGGGCGCGCAGAAAACGCGCGTCGGACGTTCCGCCCGTTGTCGATGGCTCGGGGTCAAGCCCGGTCTCCGCCCGCACCGCTTCCGCAACCAGCGCGGAAAATGACCCGGGGGGCGTCAGGAACGGCTCGCCCGAAATCATCGCCCGCGCGGTCGCCCCGTGTCGTCGCGCGATCTCGCTCACCCGCTCCACCAGGGTCTTGCCGCTGTGCCGGTCGTTGAAGCGGATGGACAGCCGCGCTTCGGCCCGCGCGGGGATGACATTGGTGGCCGGATTGCCGACCGCCATGTCGGTGATTTCGAGGTTGGAGGGCTGGAACCAGTCGGTGCCCTCGTCGAGCGCCATCCCGTCGAGCTCGGCCAGCAGATGCGCGAGCCTGGGGATCGGGTTGTCGGCCAGATGCGGATAGGCGACGTGGCCCTCGCGGCCTTCCACCGTCAGCCAGATGTTGACCGAGCCCCGCCGGCCGATCTTCATCATGTCGCCCAGCCGGTTGACGCTGGTGGGCTCGCCCACCAGGCACAGGTCGGGCTGGTGCCCGGCCTCGCGCATGAAGTCTATCAGCGCGCGCGTGCCGTGGAGCGCCGGCCCCTCCTCGTCGCCGGTGACGATGAAGCTGATGGTGCCCGCCTCGGCCGGAATCCCCGCCACCGCCGCAACCATCGCCGCGATGGCGCCCTTCATGTCCACCGCGCCGCGGCCATAGAGCAGTTCGCCTCCCCGGGCGGGGCGCACCTCGGGCTGGAACGCGCCGCTCGCCCAACCCTCGCCGGGCGGCACCACATCGAGATGGCCGGCAAAGGCGAAGTGCCGGCTCCCCTCCGGCCCGCCGCGGATCGCGAAGCAGTTTTCGACCGCTTCGTCTCCTTCGCCGGCCAGGAAGCGGTGAACCGCGAAGTCGTGCGGGGCGAGCATCGCCTCCAGCGCATCGAACACCGCACCGCGCGCGGGCGTGACGCTGGGCGCCGCCATGAGCCGCTTGGCGAGGTCTGAAACATCGGTCATGCTCGCAGCGCTAGCAGGAGTGCGTGCCCGTGCCCAAGCTCGATCTCGACGCCATCCCCCAGGTCAACTCGACCGGCTACCCGGCACCCTTCGATGCGGATGTCGCCGGTCGCTGGTTCCGCCGCCTTGCCCCCGCAGCCGGGCTTACCAGGCTGGGGGCGAGCCATGTGGTGCTGGAGCCCGGCGGCTACTCCAGCCAGCGCCATTGGCATCGCGAGGAGGACGAGATCGTCGTCATGCTCTGTGGCGAGGCCGTGCTGATCGAGGACGCGGGCGAAACGCTGGTGAAGCCCGGAGATGTGCTCGCCTGGCCCGCCGGGGTTCCCGATGGGCATCGCCTGCACAACAGGACCGGCGAAGTCTGCGCGTTCATCGCGATCAGCGGGGGCGACAAGGCGAAGGACAGCGGCGAGTATCCCGACATCGACATGATCTTCGACGCGCAGGGCTATGCCCGAAAGGATGGCACCCGCTATCCTGCGCGCCGCACGCCTTAGCGCGCCTGTCGCTCCGCCGGGTGCAGCGGACCGGGCGCGAAGGCGCTGTCGAGCAGTTCGGCGATCCTGAGGCCCGCCTGCACGATCCGGCGTTCGGCCACTGGCACCGCCGCCACGATGGCTTCCTGCGTCAGCGCGGCAGTCGCTGGCTTCTCGGCCGGCTCGGGCGCACCGCCAAGTGCGTTGGGATAGACGAAACCGCGCGCCAGTTCCCAGCTTTCGCGCCCCCAGTCGGCGGGTCCGCCGCCGGCGAGTTCGGCGCGCTCCCGCGCCGAATAGCGGCGCACCAGCGGCGGCGCGGCGCCCGAGATCGCGCGTTCCGCCAGCGTGCTGTCCCAGATTCCGTGAAGGTTCAGGCCCGGGACGATGCCGTAGGTCGTCTCGACGTCGTTGCCGCCGCGATCGCCGTTGTCGCCCGAATGGAGCGGCATGTGGATGTCGCCGGCGAAGTGGACCATGAACGCCAGCGCCTCGAGCCGGACATTGCCCGGCAGGCCCTCGTCGGCCAGGATGCGGTGATTGCGCGTCACCTGTGCCGAGACACAGCCTCCACCGCTGCAATTCTTGCGCGCGTCGTAAGGCTCGGTGATCGGCTCGGTCTGGTAATGCCAGGCGAAGGTATAGCCCCAGCGCCAGCTCTCGCCGCGCAGGCAATCAGGCCAGGTTGCGGCATCTCCAAGCGTGCGGAGCGGGCATTCGCGGGTGCCGATCTCGCGTTCGTGGTGCAGCAGCCGCGCTATTGCCGCGCGCGTCTGCGGGGTCACATTGGCGAGCGCGATCCGCGCGGTTGTCTCGTGCCCGAAATAGCCCCAGGCGAGCGCCGGTGCGGGCACGAGGCACAGCATCGCGATGGCCGTGAGCAGGCGGGCGATCATGCCGGCTGGGCCTCGTATTGCTCGATCACCCATTCCTCGCTTTCCGAGGCGGCCACCCACTGGCGCATCCAGTCGTGTTCCCACACCGCCTGCATATAGGCGGCGGCGAAGCCGGGAACCGGCACCTGGTAGCTGATGAAGCGGCTGACGACCGGGGCGTAGAAGATGTCCGCCGCGCCGAAGGTGCCGAACAGGAACGGCCCGCCATTGCCGAAGCGCGAGCGCGCCTCGGCCCACAGGGTCAGGATGCGGACCATGTCGTGCCTGGCCGCCTCGCTGGGCTCCACGCCGTCGAAACGGCGGCGCACGTTCATCGGCAGCTCCTTGCGGAGCGCCTGGTAGAAGCTGTGCATTTCCGCCACCATCGCGCGGGCCATGCCGCGGGGAGCATCGTCGCGAGGCCAGAAACGCTCGCGCCCGACCTTGTCGGCGAGATATTCCAGAATGGCGAGGCTGTCCCACACCACCACCTCGCCGTCCCAAAGGATCGGCACCTTCCCGCTCGACGGGCGAAGCTCGCCTCCCTCGCGCTCGGCTTCGAACTCGTCGCTGTAGAGCGGGACCGTGATCTCGTCGAAGGCCAGGCCCGACTGCTTGGCCGCCAGCCAGCCGCGCAGCGACCAGCTCGAATAATTTCTGTTGCCGATGATGAGCTTCACGCGCGGCCTCCTGATGCGGACGCGGGTAGGCATGCCATTGGGCCATGTCGAGGCCGAAGGCCCGGTGGTGGCGTTCTGGCGCGGCACGGATTATCGCCTCCGGCATGACCGTGCCGCCGTTCCATCTCGCCTTCCCGGTTCACGATCTGGTGGCCGCCCGCGCATTCTACGGCGGCGTGATGGGCTGCCGGGAGGGGCGCAGCAGCGAGCGCTGGATTGATTTCGACTTCTTCGGCCATCAGATCGTGGCGCACCTGATCGAAGCTGCCGGCACCGACGCCGGGGCCAATCCCGTCGACGGGCATGGCGTGCCGGTGCCGCATTTCGGCGTGGTGCTAGGCATGGCGCAGTGGCGGGCGCTGGCGGAGCGACTAAGGCAAAGCAATGTCGAATTCGCAATTGCGCCGACGGTGCGCTTTGCCGGTCTTCCGGGCGAGCAGGCGACGATGTTCTTCCGCGATCCCAGCGGTAATGCTCTGGAAATAAAAGCGTTCGATAACCCCGAAAGCTTGTTCGCAACCGCTTGAATGCCGCTCGGCGAAGCAAACGGCTTCGCTCGCAAACGTACGAATGCGGGACAGGACTCTTTGCCGAATTGTGAATGCCATCAGGCCGTGCCACCCCAAATCGCACATCCAAAGGGGGAGTCGACATGAAGCGCATTTATCTGGCCGTTGCGGCGCTTGCCGGGGCATCGATCCCGGCGATGGCATCGGCGAGCGTCACCATCACCAGCATCTCGGGAAATCCCGGATTCCAGACCGGTCGCGTCATCTACACGCCGGGGGGCATTGGCGGGGTCGGTGGACCGTCCACGCAGGATCTGAGCATCGGCCGCATCCAGATGAGCGGAGTCGATACCCTCACCAACATGCCGGTCAGCTTCAACACCTATTGCATCGACATCTTCAACTACGTGAAGAACGGCACCTTCGACCTCACGACGCTGGCGCTCAGCAACACCTTCAAGCAGGCCCAGCTCGAAAAGCTGCTCGGCTACACGGCGGGCTTCATCGACGCGGCCGGTACCGCCGGCCAGAAGCAGAACGTCTCCGCCGCCATCCAGATGGCGGTGTGGGAAATCGTGAACGAATCGGGCACCTCGGGCTATTCGCTCGACAACGGGCTGTTCCAGATCGGCACCGACTGGGGCAGTGTGGTGCCAACATCGCGCGGCCTGGCGCAGAGCTACCTCGATTCCATGAGCGGCTGGACCGCGCCGACCGGCATCAGCTTCAAGATGATGACCGCGATCAATCCGCAGAACAACCAGCGCCAGGTGTTCATGACCACCTCGGCCGTCCCCGAGCCGGCGACCTGGGCGCTGCTGATTGCGGGCTTCGGCTTGGTGGGCGGCGCCATGCGTTCGCGCCGCCGCAGCGCCACCGCCTTCGCCTGAGGGGGCGGCTCCATCCCACTCCGGAGCCGAACGGCAGGCGACCCTCCCCACCCTCGCGGGTGGGGAGGGTTCGTGCCTTCTAGAGCCCCGCATCCTCCAGCACCGCCGAGCGCAGTTCCGCGATGCCAAGGCCCTTTTCGGAACTCGTGACATGGATGCGAGGGAAGGCGGCGACGTGCTTCCTCGCCTCCGCCTCGGTGGCGGCGCTGACGGCCTCCAGCTCGCTCGCCTTCAGCTTGTCGGCCTTGGTCAGGACGACGCGGTAGCTAACGGCCGCGCCATCGAGCATCGCCATCATCTCGCGATCGACATCCTTGAGCCCGTGGCGGGCATCGACCAGCACCAGCACCCTTGCCAGCACCTGCCTGCCGCGCAGATAGGTTCGCACCAGCGCCTTCCAGCGATCGACCACCTTCACAGGTGCCTTGGCAAAGCCATAGCCGGGCATGTCCACCAGCCGGAAGGCCGTGGGCTCGCCGACCTCGAAGAAATTGAGCTCCTGCGTGCGGCCCGGCGTCACCGAGGCGCGCGCGATGGCGCGGCGACCGGTGAGCGCGTTGAGCAGAGAGCTCTTGCCCACGTTGGAGCGCCCGCAGAAGGCGATCTCCGGCACATTCGGATCGGGCAGGAACTTGAGCTGAGGCGCGGAAAGAAGGAAATCCACCCGGCCGGAGAACAGCCTTTGCGCCTGGCGTTCGCGTTCGTCGTCGTGCTGTTCCATGCGATCCGGCCGGCCTAACCCTGCGCCGCGTCCTTCACCGCGGCGCGCTCCGCCTCCACCGCGGCGCGCAATTGCGGATGCTTCGAGTAGAGATATTTCTGCTGCGCGATGGTGAGGATGTTGCTGGTCGTCCAGTAGAGCAGCAGGCCCGCCGCGAAGGGCGCCATCGCGAACATCAGCACCCAGGGCATGATCGCGAACATCTGCTGCTGGATGGGATCGGCCGGTGCCGGGTTGAGCTTGAAGGTCAGCCACATGGTCACGCCCAGCAGCACCGCCAGCACCCCGATGCCCAGGAAGCTGGGCGGGGTGAACGGCAGCAGGCCGAACAGGTTGAGGATCATCGCCGGATCGGGGGCGCTGAGATCCTTGATCCACAGCACGAAGGGCTGGTGGCGCATGTCGATGGCCAGCACGAACACCTTGTAGAGCGCGTAGAGGATCGGCATCTGCAGCAGCATCGGCAGACAGCCGGCGAGCGGATTGACGCCCTCCGACTGGAACAGCTTCTGCATCTCCTGCTGAAGTTTCACCTTGTCGTCCTTGAGCCTCGTCTGAAGCTCCTTCATCTTGGGCTGGATGGCCTTCATGGCGGCCATGCTGGCGAAGCCCTTCTGCGCGATCGGGAACAGCGCGGCGCGCACGATGATGGTCAGCAGGATGATCGCGACGCCGAAATTGCCGGCGAAGGCGAACAGCGTCTGGAGCAGCCACAGGAAGGGCCGCTCGAACCAGCGGAACCAGCCCCAGTCGATGGCGAAGCTGAGCCGGGTGACACCGGCCGCTTCATAGGTATCCAGTATCCCCATCTCCTTGGCGCCGGCGAAAAGCCGGGTGCTGCGGGTGATCGAGGTGCCGGGAGCGAGTGTCACCGGCGAATAGATGAGATCGGCGCGATAGAGCGCATTGCCGAGCGAGCGATAGCCCGCGCTGGCGTCTGCGCCAGCCTCCGGCACCAGCGCGGAAAGCCAGTAGATGTCGGTAAAGCCGGTCCAGCCGACACGGCCCGCCGGAGAGACAGGCCCGTCTTCGACCAGTGTGCTGTAGTCCACGTCGTATTTGGCCTCGCCCCCGAAGACGCCCATCGGGCCCGAATGCGCTATCCACATGTCCTGGCTGGCGGTGCGGTCGGTCCGGTTGATAAACGCATAGGGCTGCACCACCACGCCTGCCGCGCCGGTGTTGTCGACGCGCTGTTCGGCGCGGATCATGTAATCCGCATCGACCGTCAGGCGGACGCGGTAGGTTATCCCGCCCGCCTGCTTGCTGAGCGTCACCGGGGTCGTGGGTGTCAGCTTCGCGCCATCCGCCTGCCACGGGCCGGCGGGCAGCCGCGCCCCGTTGGCCAGGAAACCGAACTCGGCAAACTGCTGCGCGGGCGTCCCCTCTGGCGAGAACAGGCGAACCGGCTCGCTGCCCTTCTCCACCGTCTCGCGGTAGGTCTTGAGAGTGATGTCGTCGATCGTGCCCGCGGCCAGATTGATCGAGCCGGCCAGTCGCGGCGCATCGATCGGCACGCGGCCGCCGCCTGCCAGAGCGGTCCTGAGCTCGCGCCGCTCGAGCGCCAGCCCCGCCGCGTCGAGGCCGCCCGCGCGCGAATGCTTGGTCGGCGCGGCATTGGCGCGTGCCTGCTCTGCCGGCGTGTCGATGCGTGGCTGCCCGGGATTGCGGGCGCCCGGATAGAGATAGCCGACCAGCGCGTCCCACCCCAGCAGCAGGAGTGCGGACAGGACGACGGCGAGGAGAACGTTACGCTGGTTCAAGGCGGGCCTTTCGGGGCGTGATCGCTATCGGGGCAGGTGTGTTAGGAAGTCAAGACACCAAGCGAGGCTGCTGGTCAGGGGACGGGATCATATCCGCAGCCCCCCCATGGCTGGCAGCGCATTAGCCGCTTTGCCGCCATCCATCCACCCTTCAGCGCGCCGTATTTTTGTAGCGCTTCGATGGCATATTGGCTGCAGCTGGGGCTGAAGCGGCACGATGGCGGCAGGATGCGGCTGGGGCCGAGCTGCCAGGCGCGCGCGATCCAGATCAGCGGATATTTCATCGCCCGCGCCCGTGTGGCTTGCCGCCGCTGCCCGGCCGGCGACGCGGCGGATCGCCCTTGCCCGCCGAGGCGCGCGCCAGCGCGGCGGCGAGTTCCTCGCCGAGCAGAGCGAAGTCGCGCTCGACCCCGCCTTCACGCCCGATCAGGACATGATCGTGATCGGCGAGCCCGGCGCCGGGCAAGGCGGCGCGCAGCAATTCGCGAAAGCGCCGCTTCATGCGGTTCCTGATTACGGCGTTGCCGATCTTCTTGGTCACGGTGACTCCGAACCGCTTGCCCATCCCGCCGTTGGGATGCGCCAGCAGCACGAATCCCGGCCGCGCCACGCGAACGCCCCGATTCGCCGCGAGGAAATCGGCCCGCTTGCGGATGATGGAGAGAGTGTCAGCCACGCCGGTGGTCTAAACCAAAACGGGCTCCCAAAGGGAGCCCGCAAGCGCGAACGCGCGCCCGCAGCGCCGTCAGGCGCGAGGAAATCGCACGCGCGCATGCGCGTGCGGAACGGATTAGGCGCAGAGCGTCTTGCGGCCGCGGCGGCGGCGCAGGCGCAGCACCTTGCGACCGCCCGGGGTCGCCTTGCGCGCGAAGAAGCCGTGGCGGCGAGCGCGCACGAGGTTCGAAGGCTGGAATGTCCGCTTCATCGGATCGTCCTTAGAAATCTTGTCTGGCGGTGCCTCTTTCCCGAACGAGCGAGGCACCAATAAAAAGGGCCGCCGAAAGCCGGCAGCCGCTTCGTTCAGGAGCGCGCGCATACGGATGGGTGCCGCATTCGTCAAGCGATTCCGCCCACTCTCGACACGGCCTCGCGCACCCGCCATTACCACCGGCAGGGGCTCGGAGGGGTTGCACACACGCATGGTCGCGCTGGTGAGGACGGTCGCCTATCTCGGGCTGGAGGCCCGGGGGGTGGAGGTGCAGTGCCAGCTCGCCGCGGGCCTTCCGAAGTTCCTAATCGTCGGCCTGCCCGACAAGGCGGTGGGCGAGGCGCGCGAGCGGGTCCAGGCGGCGCTTGCCGCGATGGGGCTGGCGCTGCCGCCCAAGCGGATCACCATCAATCTTTCGCCCGCGGACCTGCCCAAGGAAGGCAGCCACTACGACCTGCCGATCGCTCTGGCGCTGCTGGCGGCGATGGGCGTGACCGATGCCGAGCAGCTCACCGAATATATCGCCGTGGGCGAGCTGGCGCTCGACGCCCGCATCGCGCCATCCCCGGGCGTGCTGCTCGCCGCGATGTTCGCGAGCGGGGCGGAGGCCGGGCTGATCTGTCCGCGCGCGCAGGGGGCGGAGGCGCGCTGGGCCAGTGGGGTGCCGGTGATCGCCGCGCCCGACCTCGCAAGCCTGCTTAACCATCTCAAGGGCACGCAGCGCCTGGCCGACCCACAGCCAGGCGCGGTGGAGCCGGCGGTGCCGGGCCCGGACCTCAGGCAGGTCAAGGGGCAGGAAACCGCCAAGCGCGCGCTCGAGATCGCGGCGGCGGGCGGGCACAACCTCCTGATGATCGGCCCGCCGGGGGCGGGCAAGAGCCTGCTGGCGAGCTGCCTGCCGGGCCTGCTGCCAGAGCTGACCCCGGCAGAGGCGCTCGAGGTCAGCATGGTGCAATCGGTTGCCGGCACGCTGGAAGAAGGCCGGATCAGCCGCGCCCGCCCATTCCGCGCGCCGCACCATTCGGCCAGCATGGCGGCGCTCACCGGCGGCGGTCTCAAGGTGAGGCCGGGTGAGGTCAGCATGGCGCATCTGGGCGTCCTGTTCCTCGACGAACTGCCGGAATTCCAGCGCCCGGTGCTCGATTCGCTGCGCCAGCCGCTCGAGACCGGCAAGGTCGATGTCGCGCGCGCCAACGCCCATGTCACCTTCCCGGCGCGAGTGCAGCTGGTGGCGGCGATGAACCCGTGCCGCTGCGGGCATCTCGGCGATCCGGCGCTGGCGTGCAGCCGCGCGCCGCGCTGCGCCGCCGATTACCAGAGCAAGGTTTCC
This sequence comes from Altererythrobacter sp., assembly GCA_016793865.1. Taxonomy (GTDB): domain Bacteria; phylum Pseudomonadota; class Alphaproteobacteria; order Sphingomonadales; family Sphingomonadaceae; genus Qipengyuania. Next base: position 624,114 of record JAEULJ010000001.1, on the reverse strand, counting down.
GGCCCGCTGCTCGACCGGATCGACCTTCATGTCGAGGTCGATCCGGTCAGCGCCGCCGACCTCACCCTGCCCCCGCCCGCCGAGGGCAGCGCCCAGGTCGCCGCGCGCATCGCGGCCGCCCGCGCGGTGCAGACCGCCCGCTTCGACCAGACCGGCGCCCGCACCAATGCCGAACTCGACGGCGACGCCTTGGAGACATTCGCCACCCCCGACGAAGCCGGCCAGAAACTGCTGATGCAAGCCGCCCAGGCGATGCGCCTGTCAGCGCGCGGCTACACGAGAATGCTGAGGGTCGCCCGCACCATCGCCGACCTCGCTGGCGCGGAGACCGTCGGCCGCATCCATATCGCCGAAGCGCTCAGCTATCGGCGGCAGGCGCCGCGGGCGTGACGCCGCAATATCTGCATCTGATTCCGGGCGCGTTGCCGCCGACGCTGGCGATCGATCAATTTTGCGGTGCTATTGTGTCGGAAATCTCTGTCGAGCAGGAATGGCGCGATCGCGTCGCCGCTTGGCTCGTTCGCAGTGGGTGCTTGTATGCGGTCGCATGGGGCACCTAATGTGAAATGTGGCACGATGCCGTCGATTGGGCCGTTCTAGAAGAATTCGATTATGGAGAGATTCCGGACGAGAGGTTCGTCATGATCAGTTGGCATGACAACGAGCCATTGTCCGAAGCGCTATGGTTTGCCGGGCAATGCGCTTTCCACCCTGATGTCGAATTGAAGGGCACCCTGATCGTTCACGTGGCGCAGGCAGCCGGTTCACCCGTCATGTTGTCCGCATTCGAAGAAAGCCAGATTCTCCCAGAGAATTAGACTTTCATGCGGTTACCTCAGGCCCCCACATCCTCGCTCAAATCCAGCCGGATGGGCGTGGCGCGATGCTCCTCGGCGCCTTCGAACTTCTTCAGGAAGTCCTCGATCGGCACCGCCTGGCTGCGGTCCACCAGGGGGTTGCGGGCTTCGGTTTGAGTGGCGTGCAGCTCGCCTTCGTTCATGCGGACGTGGAGATAGGGCACCCAGACCTCGCCATATTCGGCCTTCTGGTACCACACGTCGAGCACGTCGTAGCTGGCCCAGCGGCCATCGGGCTCCAGCAGGCGCAGCCCCTCGCCGATGCGCGGAACCACGAGCACCTTGAGCCGAAGCACCGACTGATGAGTCTCGTTCTGGATTTCGACTTCGATCACGCCGGGGCCGTCTCGCTTGCGGGTTGGGAGCCCGGTCCAACGGGCCCGCCCCGGGATATCGCAGCAAAGCGTTGACGCGGATTTAACGATGACGCCACGCCGTCGCGCGGGGTGACGTCATGGGCCGGGATTACGCGCTTCGTGTCAGCCGGTCGCCCTCGAAGCGCCCAATTCGACCACACCGACCATGTCGCGATGCACGAAGAGGAGATCGTGCTTGTCGATCGTGCGCCCGTCATGGGCGGTGATCGCGACCGGGCCGATGGGAAGGCGGTCGCGCTCGTCAACCAGGACCGGGTTCTCCTCCACCTGCGCGCCATATTTCTGGCCCCATTGCCGGAGCGCCAGCAGCGCGGGGAGCAGGTCCATGCCCTTGTCGGTAAGGCGGTATTCGATCTTGCGCCGATCGCCGGCCACCGGCAGCCGCTCCAGAATGCCATGTTCCACCAGCTTGGCGAGGCGGCTGGACAGGATGTTGCGCGCGATGCCGAGCTCGGAGAGAAACTCCTCGAAATGGTGCACGCCATTGAAGCTGGCGCGGAGAATCATGAAGCTCCATCGCTCGCCCATGACCTCAAGAGCCTGCGGCAAGCCGCATTCGGTAAGGTCTCTCAGCGGTTCGCGTAACTCGCCCATGAACGTTCCTCTACCGCCAAGCCCTAGCGTCAAGCGGCGCCGATAACAAATCGCTTTAGAGGAAAAGTTTTTAGTTGCAACTCAAGCTCGCTGCAGTTAGGTCGCCTTTTGCAACCAGTTGCAAAATGAAATCTGTGTTGCGGAAACGGAAAGCCCTGTTGCAATCCGTGCATCTGACAAGGACGCTTCGTGATGTCTCTCCTCTCCAAGACCCCCGGAACGCGCCTGGGAACCATTGGCGCGATCGCCCTCGGCCTGGCCTGGACGGCCGCCACCTTCGGGGCAGCGCTGATCCCGACCGCGGCCAATGCGCAAGCCACTTCGAAGATCTATTACCGTGCGGAGCTCGTGCAGCCGGCCACGGCGGACCGCGCCATCGCGGGCAGCCTGGTGTGGTCCTGTAGCGGCAACAACTGCGTGGCCACCAAGGGCACCAGCCGCCCGCTGCGGGTCTGCCGCGAGGTCAACCGCAAGTTCGGCGAAGTGCGCAGCTTCACGACCCGCGGCGAGGCTCTGCCCGCCGCCGATCTGGCGAAGTGCAACGCCTGAGGTCGCCCTCTCGCAGCCACCTCCCCACTCCAAGCCATTCATGCCTCCGGCGCCACGGCGCGCCGGGGGCATTTTCATGAGCCCAGCAGACCACGCTGCTCGAGTTCGGCGCGCAGGAGCGCGGCGTCGCGGAAGTGGTGTCCGTGCCAGCCCGATGCCCGCGCGGCCGCGACATTGGCCGCGTTGTCGTCGATGAACAGCATCGCCGCGGGCTCATGTCCGAATCGGCGCGCTGCCAGGGCGAAGATCGCCGGATCGGGTTTCACCAGCTTCTCTTCTCCCGACACCACGATATCTTGGAACAGGTCGAAGATTGGCGCGGTGGGGCGGAATGCCGCCCAGAACTCCGCGCCGAAATTGGTGATCGCGTAGAGCGGCACGCCGCGCCCATGCAGGGCACGGACGATCTCCAGGCTGCCAGGCACGGGGCCCGGGATGGTCTCGTTGAACCGCTCCGCATAGGCGGTGAGAAAGCGCTCGGCTTCGGGAAAGGCGGCAATCCGCTCCGGCAGCATCTCCGCCAGCGGGCGCCCGCCATCGTGCTGGAAATGCCACTCCTCGGTGATCACCGAGGCCAGCACATGGTCGCGCTCGGCCGGATCGTCGGTCAGCTTGTCGATCAGCGCGGCCAGTTGCCACTGGTAGAGCACGCGCCCGACGTCGAAGACCACCGCCTCGACCACCGGCTCGATCGGCCGTGCCTCGCCCATCCCCGATCCTCCAGATGCGAACGGCCCGAACTCCTCGCGGGAGCCGGGCCGGTCAACCAGACGGGCGGGAGCGCGATGCCCCGCGAATCGCCTCAGCCCTGGCGGGCCTTGAAGCGCCGGTTGGTCTTGTTGATGACATAGGTGCGCCCGCGACGGCGGATCACGCGGTTGTCGCGATGGCGGTCCTTGAGCGACTTCAGGCTGTTGCGGATCTTCATGATGGTCTCTTGTCTGAAAAAGAAGATGCGCCGGAACCGGCGTCCGACGCATCGAAATTCGTCGCGCGCCCCTAGCCAGACCCTCGCTCCGGGTCAAGCATTTCGGCAATTCGCGCCCGCCCCCGCGAATTCGGGGGCGTTTCGCGCGCGGATGCGTTATCGCTGCACGATCTGCCAGAGAGGACCCTCCATGCGCTCCGCAGCCGCCATTCTGCTTGTCTCCACCCTCGCACTCGCCGGCTGCGCCACGCCGCAGGGTCCGGTCGAGGTCACCCGCTTCGTCGATCCCGCCGGCGCCGCCCGGCTCGGCCAGGGAACCGTCTTCGTCGAGAGCGCTCCCGGATCGCTCGATGGCCTGGAGGCCGCGCCCTACAAGGCCGCCGTCGCCGCCCAGCTAGTCCGCCTGGGTTATCGCGAGACCGCGCGGGGCGAGGCGAGCCAGATCGCGCAGGTACGAATCGACCGCTTCGCGGATGCCGTTGCCCCGCGGCGCAACCCCGTGAGCGTCGGGGTCGGCGGAGGCACCGGTTCGCACGGTTCGGGCGTGGGCCTGGGCGTCGGCATCAACCTCGGCGGCGGCCCGCGCCCCACCAGCGCCACCCAGCTCGGTGTCACCCTGCGCGATGCGCGCGGCTCCGGCCCGAACCTGTGGGAAGGTCGCGCCGACATCCGCACCACCGATCGCTCGCCTCTTGCGGAGCGCGCGGCGAACGCCCAAGCGCTCGCCGCGGCGCTGTTCCGGGATTTCCCGGGCCGCAATGGTGAAACGATACAGGTCAGGCCCGAGTGAACCAGAATGTGAGCGACATCCGCATCGACGCCGGGTTCGACAGCGGCAACATCGAGGTGCTGGAGGTTTCCGGGGCGAGCGCCCGGCTTGCCATCCCGCACGACCACATGAGCGAATTCCGCCAGTGGTTTCACTTTCGCGTCGCCGGGGTCAGCGGCCGCGAGCTCACGCTCACCATCACCGGCCTCAACGACAGCGCCTATCCCGGTGGCTGGCCGGATTACGACGCGGTGGTTTCCGAGGATCGCGAGTACTGGGGCCGCGCGCCCAGCAGCTTCGACAAGGATGCCGATGGCGGGTCGCTGACGATCCGCCATGCCCCCGCCGGCGACATTGCCTGGTTCGCCTATTTCGCGCCCTATTCGATGGAGCGGCATCACGATCTGGTGGCCCAGGCCGCGGGCGCGCCCGGCGTTTCCTATCGCCACCTCGGCACCACGCTCGACGGCCAGCCGATCGACTGCCTGGAACTGGGCGAGGGCGAGCGCCAGGTCTGGCTCTACGCCCGCCAGCACCCTGGCGAGAGCATGGCCGAATGGTGGATGGAAGGTGCGCTGGAGGTGCTGACCGACACCGCCGATCCGGTCGCGATGGCGCTGAGAAGGCAGTGCCGTTTCCACATCGTGCCCAACTGCAACCCCGACGGGTCGCGCCGCGGGCATCTTCGCACCAATGCCGTGGGCGTGAACCTCAACCGCGAATGGCACGAGCCGACGCCCGAGAAGAGCCCCGAGGTGCTGGCGATCCGCAATGCGATGGACGAGACCGGCGTCGATTTCGCGATGGACGTCCACGGCGACGAGGCGATTCCCGTGGCGTTCCTCGCCGGGTTCGAGGGGATCCCGAGCTGGAAGGAGGAGCAGGGCGAGGGCTTCTACCGCTACCAGCGCATCCTCGCCCGCCGCACGCCCGATTTCCAGATGGAGCAGGGCTATGTGAAGGCCGCTCCGGGCAGCGCGAATCTTTCCATGAGCACCAATCAGGTCGCGGAACGCTTCGGCGCGGTGGCGATGACGCTGGAGATGCCGTTCAAGGACAACCCCGCCGCCCCCGAGCCGGCGCAGGGCTGGAGCCCGGAGCGAAGCAAGCTGCTGGCGCGCGATTGCCTGGCGGCCATGCTGGAGTGGCTGGGGGACTAGGCCGGCGCGGGCCCGCCGTGGACCACTGACCGGGGGATTTTGCGAAACTTCACCTTTGACGAAAAAGCGATGGCGAACAAGGCATTACATCCAATCCGGGTGTCCCGGGTGTCAACTTTCGTCCGCCGCCTGCCCATGACACTTGAGCTTCGGGGTTGGGATTGCCGTGGCGGGGTCGAGCGCGTATTCATAACCTATGTGGTTATGGATTGCAAGGCTTTCTTGTGATCCGGAGTTGCCGGCCCCTGCCGCGTCTCGCGCCCCGCACCGCTACCCATAGCCTCGGCGCTTACCTCCCCTCTGCCTGAGCGCCTCGACACGGCCGGTCACGAATGGGAAATGGCCTGATCGTCAGGCGGTCGGCACGATGGATTTCGACTTTCACGGTTTCGATGCGGCGCGGGGCGCTGCCCTGGCGGCAGCCTATGCGCGCGATGGCTATGCGGTGGTGCGCGGCCTGCTGAGCGCCGCCGAAGCCGCGCGGCTCGGCGCGGCGGCCGATGCGCTTCATGCGGAAGCCATCGCGCACGGCCGCAGCTTCCGGCACGGCAACCTGTTCTACAAGATCGCGCCGGCCGACGGTGCCGCGGGCGGCGCCCCCGCCCTCCGCATGGTGCAATGGCCTTCCTATCATCAGCCGGTGCTGGCGGCGGCACGCATCGATCCGCGAATCGCCGCCGTGCTTGCCCCGCTGATCGGGGGCGATCTGAAGCAGATCATAAACCAGCTTCACTGGAAGGCGCCCGGCCCAGGCGCGGACTTCGCCTGGCATCAGGATTCGCGCTTCCGCAAGCCGCACGAGGCGTATCGCAACCTGGCCTCTTCCTATGTGCAGACCGGCCTTGCGATCGACCCGCATGTGAAAGCCTCCGGTGCGATGCGCTTACTGCGCGGCAGCCATCTGCGCGGCAACCTGGACCTGGACATCGGCGAGGAGGTGCTGGGGCGCGAAATGGCCGATTCCGCCCTCGACCGCGTGGGGCTGTCCGCAGCCGACATCGTCGATCTCGACATGGCACCGGGCGATCTGGCGCTGTGGAGCCCCTACCTCGTCCACGGGTCGGGCGTGAACACATCCGGTCACCAGCGGCGCTTCTACATCAACGGCTATGTCCGCGCCGAGGATTGCGACCGCGGCGAATGGGCCTTTCGAGCGGGCCAGCCCGTCCCGCTGGGCGCCGAGCAGGCACTGGTCCACTACGAAGAACTGCGCGAAAACCCCCACCCGCACTATCCGTGAGCGGGGCGGGCCAGAGGCGCTAGGCCACCACCGCCTCCAGCAATCGCACCGTCCTCGCATCCGCGTCCAGCTCCACCCGCGCCCCGCTTGGCAGGCTGAGCTGGTTCGAGATGTGGCCGCTGTCGAAGCCGCTTACCGCCGGGATGCCGAGCGGGGCGAAGTAGTGGTCCACGAGCTGGTCGATGGTGAACCCGGCATAGTCGGGCGCGGTGGTGGCGCAGCTGGTGCATTGCCCGAAGATCACGCCCGCGAGGCCGCCGAGCACGCCGGCCAGCTTCAACTGCTGGAACATCCGGTCCACCCGATATTCGGATTCGTTGACATCCTCCACGAACAGCACCGCGCCCTTCATGTCCGGCAGCCAGGGCGTGCCCATCAGCGTGCTGAGGATGGTAAAATTGCCCCCCAGCAGCCGGCCTTGAGCCTTGCCGCCGCGAACGGTGCGCGCCGGGCGGCCGGTCTCCTCCTCTATGGCAGCACCGCCCAGCGTGGGCGTGTCACCCGCGAAGGCGAGGCGCCACAGGCTCTCCCAGCTCGCCTTGCGCCAGGAGCTGGTGGCGTTGCCGCCGTGGATGGTCGGGAAGCCCGCGCGGGCGGCGAAGGCGAGATGCAGCGCGGTCACGTCGGAAAAGCCGATCAGCAGCTTGGGATTGGCGCGGATCGTGGTCCAGTCGAGCAGCGGCAGGATGCGCGCCCCGCCCCAGCCCCCGCGCACCGCGAAAACGGCCTTCACCTCCGGGTCGGCGTAGGCTGCATTCAGGTCGCCCGCGCGCTGATCGTCGGTGCCCGCGAGATAGCCGTAGCGCCCGCCCGCGTTGGGTCCGAACCTCGGCACGAGGCCCATGCCCCGGATCCAGTATTCCGCGCGGTCCAGCCCATCGTCGCTGCCCATCGTGCTGGCGGGGGAGACCACGCCCACCGTGTCGCCGGGGTTGAGCCGTGGCGGCTTGCGATTGGTGCGCGCGAAGGCGGGTGTGGCGGCCAGCGCCGCCAGCGCGGTGCCGCCGGCCATCAGCGCGCGCCGGTCGATCATCCCAGGTCCGCCGGGCCGAAGGCGTGGGGGAGCAGTTCGGACAGCTTCATCCGCCGCACTTCGCGCGGGCCCGCGCAGAGGATTTCGGGATCGGTGCCGCCCAGTTGCGCCAGTTCGTTCAGCACCTGGCGGCAGCGGCCGCAGGGGGTGATGACATCCTCGCCAGGGCCGGTCACGGCCACCTTCGCCAACCCGCCGCGCGCGCCCTCGGCCATCGCCTTGCCCACCGCCACGGTTTCGGCGCAGAGCGCCAGGCCGTAGCTCGCGTTCTCGACATTGGTGCCGGTCACCACGCTGCCATCCGCGAACTGCAGCGCGGCCCCGACCGCGAATCCCGAATAGGGCGAATAGGAATGGCGCGCGGCCGCGCGCGCCGCCGCGACGAGGTCTTCATCGGTCATGCGCTGTGCCTAACTGCGAAAATCCGCGCTGGCGAGGCCGAGGCCATGCCAGGTCTTTCGCGTCCCATGCCTTCAGCGGACCAACCCCAGCGCCGTGTAGGTCGCCTCCAGCGTGGGCGCGGCCAATTCTCGCGCCTTTGCCGCACCGCGCGCCAGAATCGCGTCGAGGGCCTCCTGGTCCCCGAGCAGCTCCGAGAAGCGCGTCGAGATCGGCCGCAGCGTCTCGATCAGCAGCTCGCCCAGCTTAGGCTTGAATGCGCCGAAGCCCTGGCCACCATGCTCCGCCAGCACCGCCTCGGGCGTGGTGTCCGAAAGCGCGGCGTAGATGGTGACGAGGTTCAGCGCTTCGGCCCGGCCGGCCAGCCCGCCCGGCTCGCTGGGCAAAGGCTCGGGATCGGTCTTCGCCTTCTTCACCTTCTGCATGACCAGTTCGGCATCGTCGACGAGGTTGATCCGGCTCATGTCGCTGGGATCGGACTTGCTCATCTTCGCCGTGCCATCGCGCAGGCTCATGATGCGCGCGGCGGCAGGCGGGATGATCGGCTCGGGCAGGGTGAAGGTCTCGCCGAAATCGGTGTTGAACTTCTGCGCGATGTCGCGGGCCAGCTCCAGATGCTGCTTCTGGTCGTCGCCCACCGGCACGTGGGTCGCCTGGTAGAGCAGCACGTCGGCGGCCTGCAGCACGGGATAGGCGAACAGGGCGATGGATGCGCCCTCGCGGTTCTTGCCGGCCTTGTCCTTCCACTGGGTCATGCGGTTGAGCCACCCCATCCGGGCGGTGCCGTTGAGCAGCCACTGGAGTTCCGCGTGAGCGGGCACCTGCGCCTGGTTGAACAGGATCGAGCGCGCGGGGTCGATGCCGCAGGCGGTGAGCGCGGCCGCCATCTCGAGCGTGGCGCGGCGCAGCTCCGCCGGATCGTGCGGCATCGAGATCGCGTGCATGTCGGCGAGGAAGAACAGGCATTGATCGCCGGCCGGCATCGCATCCTGCATCCGCACCCAGTTGCGGATCGCGCCGAGGTAATTGCCGAGGTGGAGATTGCCGGTGGGCTGGATGCCGGAGACGACGCGCATGATCGGTTACTCGGAAAGGTTGGGCGGGCCCTCGGTCTTGGCGACCGGGCGGCGGCGGCGTAGCTGGGCGATGAGGTCCCTGTCGAGAGCGCCGAACAGCAGGGCGGCGGCGAAAAAGGCGATCATGCCCGCCGCGACCAGCGCGACCAGCGCTCCCGCCCGTTCCAGCGTGCCGCCGCTCCACAGGAATGCGGTGCGCGGCGCCATGAACGCCAGCACCCCCGCCATCACGGCGGTGGCGGCCAACTGCCGCGCGATGCGCCCGGCAAGCTTGCCGGTCATGGTGAACCATCCCCGGATCTGGAGCACGGTGTAGAGGCTGGCGACATTGAGCCAGGCGGTGATCGCCGTCGCGGCGGCCAGGCCCACGATGCCGTAGCGCGGCACGACCCAGAAATTGAGCGCGATGTTGATCGTCAGCGCCCCGGCCGCGACATAGACGGGCGTCCGCATGTCCTCGCGGCTGAAGAAGGCGGGCTGGAACACCTTGATGAGGACATAGGCGGGAAGCCCCGCCACCAGCGCCGTGACGATGGCGCCCATGATGCGGGTATCCTCGCCCGTCATCCTCCCGCCCTGGAAGATGCCGGTGGTGAAGGCCTCGGCGCAGATCGCCAGCGCCACGGCGCTGGGCAGGCACAGCAGCAGCGCGATCTCGATGGCGTTGGCCTGGAGCCTTTGCGCTTCCGCGCCGTTCCCGGACTGGATGTGCCGCGCCAGCATGGGGAGGATGGCAGTGCCCAGCGCGATCCCGAAGATGCCCAGCGGCATCTGGTTCAGCCGGTCCGCCAGCTTGAGCAGCGTCAGCGAGCCCTGCGGCAGGCTGGTGGCGAAGAAGGTGTCGACGAGCTGGCTGATCTGGTAGATGCCGGCGCCGAAAGTGGCGGGCAGGATCAGCATCCCGAGCCGCCTGACCTCGGGCGTGAAGCGGGGCAGGGTAATCTTGAGCCGCACGCGCGCGGCCCTCGTCGCCACCACCATATAGGCAAGCTGCGCCACCCCGGCGGCCACCAGCGCGGTCGCCAGCGCCCAGGCCACCGTCACGTCGCTCCCGCCCGGGCCGCGCAGCCAGGCGCCCGCGAGAATCCCGCCGATCATCACCAGGTTGAGCAGCACCGGAACGAAGGCGCCGGGGCCGAAGCGGCTGCGCGCATTGAGCAGGCCCGAGAGCATCGCGACCAGGCTCACCAGCCCGAGATAGGGGAAGGTCGCGCGGCTGAGCATCACCGACAGCTCGAACTTGCCGGGCACATCCTGGTATTCGCGCGCCAGCAGCCACACGATCCCCGGCATGGCGATCATGCACAGGGCGGAAAAGCCCAGCAACACCCACACGAACACCGACAGGACATCGCCGGCGAAGGCATCGGCGGCCGCCTCGCCGCCGTCCTCGGCCGCCAGCCGGCGGGTGTACATCGGCACGAAGGCGACGCTGAACGCCCCTTCGGCGAACAGCCGCCGGAAGGTGTTGGGGAGGGTGAAGGCGAGCTGCCAGGCATCGGCGGCCATCCCCGCGCCGAGCACACGGGCGAGCAGCATGTCGCGCACGAAGCCGAACACGCGGCTGACTGCGGTCAGCGCGCCGATGGTCCCCACATTGCGGACGAGACTGGTCATCGCAGCCCGCTTGTCCCTGGCGCCCACGCCTGGCCGCGCGGGGCCGCGCCGGGGGCGATCCGCGGAGTGTTCAGCCAGGGCACACCCCGCGGGCTCACTGCGAGTTGGGCGCGGTGGCTAGTTGATCTCACCCGCGGCCGGCTTGTCGAAGGGGCTGTTGCCTTCCGCCTGGCGCTGGGCGAGCTGCTGCTGGTAGAGCGCGCCGAAATCCATCGGATCGAGCATCAGCGGGGCGAAGCCGGCATCGCGGGTGGCGTCCGCGATCACCCGGCGGGCGAAGGGGAACAGCAGGCGCGGCGCTTCGGCATAGAGGAAGGCGTGGGCCGCATCCTCGGGAATGTTGCGCAGTCCGACGAGCCCGGCATAGCTGAGCTCCACGAGGTAGAGATTGCCCTGCGGCATCTTGGCGCCGACCACGATCTTGAGTTCCACCTCGTGGACCTCGTCGTTCACGGGGGTGGCGGCGATGTTGAACTGAACGTCCACATTGGGCTGATCGGTCCACTGGTAGCAGGCGGGCGCACTGGGATTCTCGACCGAGAGATCCTTGATGTATTGCGCGATCAACCCGGCCATCGGCTGATTGTCGGCGCCATTGGCGCCCGTGCCGGGATCGAGGTTGAGGTCGGTCAGAATGTCGTTCTCGTCGGCCATGAGTGAAAGCCCTTGTGTGATATGGTGCTCCGGCGTCACGGAGGCGACGCGCGGTCGCTTCCCTCGCGGGTTGGCGCGCGCCTAGCAGCCGCGTGGGGGTGGGGCAATGGCCGGCCCCGCGCCGCTACAATGCCCCGCCTCACCCCGTCCCGCCACGGGCCGTGCGGTTGTCCGATTGTATTTCCGCCCTATCTAGGGCACAAAGGAACGAAATCCGCCACTAAGGCGTCATACCAAGGCGTGGGCGGGGAACGCTCCCCGCGCAGCGTCCAAGGAGCATCCGGACCCCGTGATCCTCGAAATCGTCATTCTCGCCATGGTCGCCGGCTTTCTCGGCCTCCGCCTCTATTCCGTTCTGGGCCGCCGGGCCGAGCATGAGGAGGAGCAGCCGATCCCGACCCGCTTCGAACGCCCGGAAGAGGCCGCGAACGAATCGCGCCGTCCGGTGCTGCCGGCCGCGGTTCTGCGCCGGCGCGAGGTGGTGGACAGCAACGAGGCGGGCGTTCGCGCCATCGCCGCCGCCGATCCGCGCTTCGAGCTCGGCAGCTTCGTAGAAGGCGCGCAGGGCGCCTATCGCATGGTCCTGGAAGCCTTCTGGGAAGGTGACCGCGAAACCCTGCGCGAGCTGTGCGACGAGGACGTCTACGCCCGCTTCGCCGACGCGATCGATGCGCGCGAAGCCGCTGGCGAGACGCTGGAGAACCGGCTTGTCCGCATCGAAAGCGCCACGGTCAGCAGCGCCTCGCTGGACGGGCGCGTGGCGCGCATCGCACTGCTGTTCGTGGCCGACATCGCCGCGGTCACGCGCGATGGCGAGGGCAATGTGATCGCGGGTTCGCTGGCCGATGCGGTGGAAAGCCGCGACGTGTGGACCTTCATGCGCCACCTCGATTCGTCCGGTCCCGACTGGAAGCTCGACGAGACCGACGAGGGGTGATCCTCAGGCAGGGGCGAGTGCTGCCGATGCGAAGCCTTGCCGTGCTGATCGCGACCCTGCTGCTGGCGGGTTGCGTGCGCCCGAGTGCCGACACCCGTCCGCCAGTCGGCCAGCCCGGTCCCGTTCAGACCGGCACGCCCGCTCCCGCGCCGCCAACCGTCAGCGCGGGCCCGCCGGTGGCTTCCTTGCGGATTGGCGCCGATGACGCCCGCGGCGCGCTCGCGTCCTTCGTCGAATCCTGCCCGCGCCTGGTATCGCGCACCGATGCCAGCCGGCTGACCACGGGTGCCGACTGGCGCGCGGTTTGCGACACCGCACGCGCATGGCCGGCCGGCGATGCGCGGCGCTTCTTCGAGAGCGAGTTCGAGACCGCGCGGCTGGGCGACGGCAGGACCTTCATCACCGGCTATTTCGAGCCCGAGATCGCCGGCAGCCGCGCCCGGCAGCCGGGCTATGACAGCCCGGTCTATGCCCTGCCGCCCGATCTGCTACGCGCCTGGCCCGCCGATATTGCGCCCGAACAGCGCAGCGGCAACCCGCCGCTCGGTCGGCTCGACGAGGACGGCCGGCACGTGCCCTATTTCGACCGCGCCGCGATCGAGGATGGGGCCCTGGCTGGCAGGGGGCTGGAGATCGCCTGGGCCGCCGACCCGGTGGAGTTCTTCTTCCTGCAGATTCAGGGCTCGGGCCTGCTGCGCCTGCCGGACGGTAGCACGATGCGGATCGGCTATGCCGGCCAGAACGGTCGCGGCTATGTCGGCATCGGCAGCCTGATGCGCGAGCGCGGGCTGATCGGCGAAGGGCCGGGGCAGTATCCCGGCTCGATGCAGGGCCTGATGCGCTACATCCGCGAGAACCCGGAAGCTGGCGCGGCGCTGATGCGCGAGAACCCGAGCTGGGTGTTCTTCCGCGAGAACACCGGCGACGGGCCGCTCGGCTCGCTCAACGTGCCGGTCCGTAGCGGAAGTTCGGTGGCGACCGATCCCGCCTTCATCACCCTGGGCGCGCCGGTCTGGCTCGACGTCGAACATGATGTCGCCGATGGCCTCTGGATCGCGCAGGACACTGGAGGGGCGATCAAGGGCGTCAACCGCTTCGATACGTTCTGGGGCAACGGGCCCGAGGCACGCACCATCGCGGGCGGGATGAGCAGCCGCGGACATGCGCTGGTCCTGCTTCCCAGGGGAGTGCTGGCGCGCCTGCTGGCGCGATGAAGCCGCCGCGCGGGCTGAGCCCCGGTGAGGCCGAAGCCTGGGCGCGCGTCGCGGTGACGGTGCAGCCCTTCCATCCTCTTCGGCACCGGGAAGGCGTTGATGCGGATGCGAAGCCGGGCGGGAAGTCCAGCCATGGTGATGAAGGGGGTTCACCTCCACCGCCGCCCCCTCCAACCTCGCGTCAAACCGCAGATCCCCGCCGTCGACCCCACGTGCCGCCGCCTCCCCGTGCCGCGGAGGCTCGCCAGACCGCCAGTCCCGGTCTCGATTCCCACTGGGAACGCCGGCTTCGCGCCGGCACGCTGGCGCCGGATTTCACACTCGACCTTCACGAACACTCGCTCGACGCTGCCTACCAGCGTTTGCTCGGGGGGCTCGATATCGCCCGTGAAACGGGCGCGCGGGTGGTGCTGGTGATCGCGGGGCGCGAGCGGCCCGGCCCCGCCGCCGACCGCGCCGGCCAGCGCGGCGCCATCCGCGCCAAGCTACTGGACTGGCTTGCCGCCAGCCGCCACGGGCCCGCTATCTCCGCGATCCGCCAGGCCCACCGCCGCCACGGCGGAGAGGGCGCGCTCTATGTGATCCTCAAGAAGCCCCGCTGACACGGAAAAGGGGCCCCGGCGTCGCCGCCGGAGCCCCTTGGTGCGGCCCGATGGTTCGGGTTATCCGTGATACTTCGCGTAGCTGAGGTCGAAACGGTCGGCGTCCATGACCTTGGTCCAGGCCTTGACGAAATCCTTGCCGAACTTCTCCTCGCCGCCCTTCTCGGCATAGACTTCGGCGATCGCCCGCAGCTCGGCGTTGGAGCCGATCACGAGGTCCGCGCGGGTGGCGCGCCACTTCTCGCCGCCTTCGGCACGGTCGGTGGCGATGTACTCCTCGTCGCCCGATCCGTCGACCGCCGCCCAGACATTGGTCATGTCGAGCAGGTTGACGAAGAAATCATTGGTGAGCTGGCCCGACCGCTTGGTGAGGTGGCCGTGGCCCCGCTCGGCGTGGTTGGCGCCCAGGACGCGCAAGCCGCCGATCAGCACCACCATTTCCGGCACCGAGAGGCCGAGAAGGCTGGCGCGATCGAGCATCAGCTCCTCCACCTTCACCGCCAGCTTCTTCTTGCCGACATAGTTGCGGAAGGCATCGGCCTCCGGCTCCATCCAGTCGAAGCTCTCGACGTCGGTCTGGTCCTGCGTGGCGTCGCCGCGTCCGCCGGTGAAGGGGACATCCTTCGCGCCGGCCTTCTCGAGCGCGACCACGCCGCCGAGCACGATGGTGTCTGCGAGGCTGAGCGAACCGCGCAGCCCGTCGAGCGTGCCGATGACCTTGGCGATCAGCGCGGGCTCGTTGACATCCCAGTCCTTCTGCGGGCTGAGCGCCACGCGCGCACCATTGGCGCCGCCGCGATGGTCGGACTTGCGATAGGTGCTGGCCGATGCCCATGCGGTCTTCACGAGCTGGCTGACGGTCAGCCCGCTGCTGGCGATCTTCGCCTTCACCGCCGCGACATCAGCGTCGGAGGGCTTGCTGCCCGCAGGGACCGGATCCTGCCAGATCAGCTCCTCGCCCGGAACGTCCGGGCCGAGGTAGCGGATGCGCGGCCCCATGTCGCGGTGCGTCAGCTTGAACCAGGCGCGGGCGAAGGCATCCTTGAACGCCTCGTGATCCTCGCGGAACCTGCCCGAGATCGCGGCGAACTCGGGATCGACCTTCAGCGCCATGTCGGCGGTGGTCATCATGGTCGGAACCTTCTTGGAAGAATCCCAGGCCGCCGGGGCCATGTCCTCCTCCTTCTGGTTCACCGGCTGCCATTGCTGCGCGCCCGCGGGAGAGCGTACCAGCTCGTACTCATAGTCGAGCAGGAGGCGGAAGTAGTTCTCACTCCATTCGGTGGGCGTGTTGACCCACGACCCCTCGATTCCGCTGGTCACGGTGTGTTCGCCGTGGCCGCTTTCGTTCTGGCTGACCCAGCCGAAGCCCTGCGCGGCGAGATCGGCGCCCGAAGGCGCATTGCCCAGCTTGGAGGCATCGCCGTTGCCATGCGCCTTGCCGAAGGTGTGCCCGCCAGCGGTCAGCGCCACCGTTTCTTCCGAGTTCATCGCCATGCGGCTGAAGGTCGCGCGCATGTCGCGGGCCGACTGGAGCGGATCGGGATTGCCGCCCGGACCTTCGGGATTGACGTAGATGAGGCCCATCTGGATCGCCGCCAGCGGCCCCTCGATCTCTTCCATGCCGAGCTCGGGGTCGATGCGGGTCTGCACGCCTTCGTTGACCCACTTGTCCTCGCTGCCCCAGTAGATGTCGCGTTCGGGCTCGAACACGTCGGCGCGGCCGCCGCCGAAGCCGAACACGGGCCCGCCCATGTCCTCGATCGCGATATTGCCGGCCAGGATGAACAGGTCCGCCCAGCTGATGTTCTTCCCGTATTTGGCCTTGATCGGCCACAGCAGGCGGCGGGCCTTGTCGAGGTTGCCGTTGTCGGGCCAGCTATCGAGCGGGGCGAAGCGCTGCTGGCCGGAATTGGCCCCGCCGCGCCCGTCGGCCGTGCGATAGGTGCCCGCCGCGTGCCAGGCCATGCGGATGAAGAAGGGGCCGTAATGGCCATAGTCGGCCGGCCACCACGGCTGGCTGTCGGTCATCAGCGCCTTGAGATCGGCCTTGAGCGCGCCGTAGTCGAGCGCGTTGAACGCCTCGGCGTAGTCGAAATCCGGGCCATGCGGGTTGGTGGGTCCGTTGGGGTTGAGGATTTCGGTCGCCAGCATTTCCGGCCACCAATCCTTGTTGGTGCGGCCGAGCAGGGCGCGCACCCCACCTTCGTGCGGGAACGGGCAGCCGCCCTCGATCGATCCGGTCTTGGCGTCCATTGTCACTCTCCAGCTTAAGGGAATCGGGTATCGTGCCACACCGTCATGGCCGTGTGTCGGTGATGCGTCCAATCGATTGATTGAGTGAGTTCGATTGATCGAGCCGATTTATCGGCGAGTGGCTTGTCTCATCCGCATTGCGCGCGGTGCAGCAGCTTGTGATCCGCCAGCACCAGCGCCATCATCGCCTCCACCACGGGCGTGCCGCGGATGCCCACGCAGGGGTCGTGGCGGCCCCTGGTGCGGACTTCGGTGGCCTCGCCCGAGCGGGTGATGCTTTCCACCGGCGTGAGGATGGAACTGGTGGGCTTGAATGCGACGCGGCAGACCACCGGCTGGCCGGTGCTGATCCCGCCCGCGATGCCTCCGGCGTGATTGGCGAGGAAGCGCGGCCCGCCTCCACCTTCTCCCGGCCGCATCGGATCGGCGTTCTGTTCGCCGGTCAGCCGCGCCGCGCCGAACCCGTCGCCGATCTCCACGCCCTTGACGGCGTTGATCCCCATCATCGCACCGGCGAGGTCGGCATCGAGCTTGGCATAGATCGGCGCGCCCCAGCCCGCCGGCACGCCGGTGGCCACGCATTCGACCACCGCGCCCAGCGACGAGCCGGACTTGCGGGCCTGGTCCACCAGCCCCTCCCAGCGCCGCGCCGCGCCGGCATCGGGGCAGAAGAACGGATTGCGGGCGATTTCCTCCGCGTCGAAGGCGGCGGGGTCGATGGCATCGCCGCCGATCTCGGCCACATAGGCGATGATCGAAACTTCGGGGATGACCAGCCGTGCCACCGCCCCGGCCGCCACCCGCGCCGCGGTTTCGCGCGCTGAGCTGCGCCCGCCGCCGCGATGATCGCGCAGGCCGTATTTGGCGTCATAGGCATAATCGGCGTGGCCGGGCCGATAGGCGCCGGCGATCTGCGCATAATCCTTCGAGCGCTGGTCGGTGTTCTCGATCATCAGGCTGATCGGGGTGCCGGTGGTGCGGCCTTCGAAGGTGCCGGAAAGGATGCGGACCGCATCGGGTTCCTGCCGCTGGGTGGTGAACTTCGACTGGCCGGGACGGCGGGCATCGAGGAAGGGCTGGATGTCCCCCTCCGCCAGCGCGAGCCCCGGAGGGCAGCCGTCAACCACCGCGCCCAGCGCCGGGCCGTGGCTTTCACCCCAGGTGGTGAAGCGGAAGACCCGCCCGAAGCCGTTCCAGCTCATCCGCCGGTGACGCTCATGTGCCGCGCGAGCGCGGGCTCGGCGCGGGCGATGTCGAAGTCGTGGCGGGCCGGCTTGGCGGCGAGCAGGCGGTCGAGCGCCGCATCGACCGCGCCGTGCGCCCCGCCCCTCATCGGATCGCGCAGCTCCTCCCTGCGATCATGCCCCAGGCAGGCATAGACCGTACCTGTGGCGGTCACGCGAATGCGGTTGCAGCTCGAACAGAAATTGGCGCTCAGCGGCGTGATGAAGCCGACGCGCGTGCCCGTCTCCACCACTTCGCAATAGCGCGCCGGGCCGCCGGTGCGGTGGGTGGAGGGGATCAGCGTGAAGCATTCCTCCAGCGATGCGCGCGCGGCGGACAGCGCCAGATAGGCATCGGCGCGCCGCCCCTCCACCGCGCCCAGCGGCATGGTCTCGATCAGCGTCAGATCGCAGCCGCGCGCTCCGCACCAGGCCAGCATCGCGGCGAATTCGCCGTCGTTGGTGCCCCTGAGCGCGACCATGTTGACCTTGACCGCCAGCCCGGCGTCCTGCGCCGCGTCGATCCCGGCCAGCACCTGTGCCAGATCGCCGCCGCGCGTGATGGCGGCGAAGCGGGCGGGGTCGAGGCTGTCGAGGCTGACATTGATGCGCTCGATCCCCGCCGCCGCGAGCTGCCGCGCATGGCGGGGCAGGGCGCTGCCATTGGTGGTCATGGTCAGCTCGGCCAGGCCTTCCGATCTCAGCGCGCCCAGTTCCTGCGCCAATTCGCCGATCCCGCGCCGGACCAGCGGCTCCCCCCCGGTCAGGCGGATGCGCCGCACCCCGCGCCGCACCAGGTGGCGGCCAAGCTGCGCGAGCTCCTCCAGCGTCAGCAGTTCGTTGCGCGGAAGGAAGCGCATCTCCGGCGCCATGCAATAGGTGCAGCGAAAATTGCAGCGGTCGGTCACCGACAGGCGCGCATAGTCAATGCGGCGGCCGTGGCCGTCGCCGAGGGCGGCAAGGGTGGCTGGCGGGGCGGCGGTGCCGATCATCGCCGCTGGGCTAGGGCGCGCTCGCCCGCCGCGCAAGCGGCTTGCCGGTCATGGCCGGGTGCCACGGGCCAGCTGTTCCTCGATCCGGGTATAGCCAGAGCGCAGCCCGGCGTCGGCATCGAGCACATCGGTGGCGAAATAGACCACGCCGGCTCCCGCTGCCATGTCCAGCCACAACCCCGATTTGAGCCCATAGGCATCGCCCGCGTGGCCGACCCGCGCCACGCCATCGCCGAAGGGATCGTCGCGGCAGCCCTCCTGCTTCGTGGCCAGTGTCTGCGTCGCGAGGCCGTATCGGCACAGGAACCCGCCCTGGTTGTCGCCATTGCGGCCGTCATAAGCCCACACCGGCGCGACCAGCGCGCGCACCGAGGCGGGCGTGAGCAGGCGCAGCTTGCCCAGCCGCCCTTCGTTCAGCATCAGCCGCCCGATGGTCGCGAGATCGCGCGCCGAAATCCTCAGCCCTCCCTGCGGCGAGAAGACCGCGCCATTGCGCCCCGCCTGCCACCGGGCGAGGTCGCATGAACCGTCGCGGGCGGGGGTGACGGGGCAGGCCGTGATCGATGCGGGATCGTCCTTGGTCGGCTTCCGCTCGCGATATTGCACCACCGCGCGCGCTGCGGTCTGCGGCGTGCAGGCGACCCAGTTGTAGCACGCCCGCAGCCCCAGCGGGTCCAGCACCACGCGCTTCATCAGCAGGTCGAAGCGCTCGCCCGTGGCTTTCTCCATCACGGCGGCGATCACGGGCGTGTTGAAGTTGGCATAGCGGAAGTAGCTTCCCGGCGGATGGTCCGCGTCCCATGCCGCCGGGTCCGCCAGCACCGCCGCCATGTCGGCATCGAACGGGAGGACATAATCGATGCCATCGGTCAGGCCGGAAGTGTGCGAGAGCAACTGGCGCAGCGTGATGGGCGAGCCCGGAAAGGCCGGGTTTCGCAGAGGTTGGCCAAGATAACGCGCGACATCGGCGTCGAGATCGAGCGTGCCAGCCTCCACCAGCCGCATGACCGCGATCCCCACCACCAGCTTCGAGATAGACGCGATGCGGGCCGGATCGTCCGCCGTCAGCGCTCGCCCGGTGGTGCGGTCCGCCAAACCGGCCACCACGACCGACCGTTCGCCGGCCCGGTCGAAAGCGATCCGCACCGCGCCGACGGGTTCCTGCCGCACCGCGGGCCCGGTGGCGGGCACGGTTTGCGCCGAGGCGCCCGGGCCGGCGAGCGCCGCGGTGAGCGCAAGCGTCAGTCGAAGCGCTGCGCCGGGGGCATTGGGAGCATTGAGAGCGGGCATTGCGCCACCCTAACGGCGGAAACACGCCTGCCAAGCTTTGCGCCGCGCCCGACCAGCGCCTAAGCTCGCGGGCATGAACCTGCGCCACATCGAGGTATTCCACGCCGTCTATGTCAACGGCTCGGTCAGCGCCGCCGCGCGTATGCTCAATGTGTCGCAGCCCTCGGTCTCAAAGGTTCTGCGCCATGCCGAATCGCTGATTGGCTTCGCGCTGTTCCATCGCAGCGCCGGACGGCTGGTCCCCACGGAAGACGCCCATGCGCTGTTCGGCGATGTGGCCGCGATACAGGACCGGGTCTATGCCCTGCGCGAGGCGAGCCGGAACCTGAAGCGCGGGACGGGGGCGCTGCTCAAGGTCTCGTCGCTTCCCTCGATCGCCCTCGATGCACTGCCGGGGACGGTGGCGCAATTCCTGCGCACGCATGGCGAGGTGAAGTTCGATCTCCAGACCATCCACCACGAGGATCTGCTGAGGAAGCTCTACGAGCGCGAGACCGACCTTGCCATCGCGCACGAGGTTCCACCCGGCGCCGCGCTGGGCCATCGCCGGCTGGGTACCGGCGAGCTGGTTGTGCTCTACCGCGAGGCCGACATGCCCAACATGCCGGAGCGCGTCGATCTTTCCGTGCTCGAGGGACGGCCGCTGGTCACCCTGTCCGCGAGCGGGCCGATCGGACAGCTCTTCGCCACGGCCGTGCAGGCGCGGGGAATCGAGCTGGAGGAGGTGGTGTCGGCGCGCACATTCCACATCGCGACCGCGCTGGTGCGGCAGAGCGTGGGGCTGACGGTGGTGGACAACTTCACGGCGAAGGCCTCGCTGGCGCCGGGTCTCGCCATGCGGCCGCTCGCCGACCCGCTGCGCTTCGACGTGAACGCCATGTATCTCCAGGATCGCCCGCCGACGGCGCTGGCGACCGATTTCCTGAAGGCCCTGGCGCGGCGGATCGAGGCGATTTCCGGCTGACCGGGGTCGCCGCCCCATGTGGGCGCTCGGTGCGGTTTATAACGCCAATCTATAGGCGCAGCACCGCTTCGCTGCTCGCGCAGCCCGGCGCACCCGGCTAGCCACCGGGCCATGATCCAAGCACCATTCCTCCTTTATCTCGGCCATTCGAGCGATTCCGTGGGGATCAAGACCTCGCGCGGGCTGGCCACGTTCCGTTCCGGCGATTGCCTGGGCGAGTTCCGCCACGATGACTGCCCGCTCACGCTCGGCCTGCCGCGTCTGACCATCGAGGAGGCCGCCGCCGCCGGGGCCAGGACGCTGGTCCTGGGGATCGCCCATGCCGGCGGCGCGATGGCGCCAGAGCTGATCGACGATGCGCGCGCGGCGCTGGAGGCGGGGATGCACGTCGCCTCGGGCCTGCATCACCGCCTGCGTGACGTGCCGGTTCTCGTCGCCTTGGCCGAGGCGCGCGGGCTGCGGCTGATCGATGTGCGCGATCCGCCCGCCGATCTGCGCGTCGGAAGTGGCGAGCCGCGTGCCGGGCGGCGCCTGCTGACCGTGGGCACCGATTGTTCGGTGGGCAAGATGTACGCCTCGATCGCGCTCGCCGAAGGGCTCAAGGCGCGCGGGCTGGCGGCCGATTTCCGCGCCACCGGGCAAACCGGCATACTGATCGCGGGCGGCGGCATCCCGGTCGATGCGGTTGTGGCGGATTTCATATCCGGGGCCATCGAGCAGCTCACGCCCGCCCGGCACGATGGCGGCTGGGATGTGATCGAGGGCCAGGGCTCGCTGTTCCACCCCAGCTTCGCCGGCGTCTCGCTCGGCCTGCTTCACGGCGCCCAGCCCGAGGCGCTGGTGCTGTGCCACGATCCCGCCCGGGCGGAGATGCGCGGCCTGCCCGGCCGCAAGCTGCCCGGGCTCGAGGAATGCCTTGCCGCGAACCTCGATGCCGCGCGGCTCACCAGCCCGCAGGTTGCCGCCGCCGGTGTATGCCTGAACACCGCCAGCCTGGAGGAAGCGGAGGCGCGCGCACTGTGCCGCGAGACTGCGGACAGGCTCGGCCTGCCGGCCACCGATCCCTATCGTTTCGGCGTCGAGCCGATCATGGACCTGCTATGCGCCGCACCCTCGCCGCCCGCCCCGACCGCTTCCCGCTGAACCGCCCGTTCCGCATCTCGCGCGGCGCCAAGACCGCGGCGGATGTGGTAACGGCCACGGTGATCGAGGGAGGCTTGCAGGGGTGGGGCGAGGGCGTCCCCTACCCGCGCTATGGCGAAAGCACCGAGCTGGTGCTGGCGCAGATCGAGGCCGTGCGCGGCGAGATCGAGGCGGGCGCGGGTCGCGCGGAGCTCCAAACCCTGATGCAGCCCGGCGCGGCGCGCAATGCCGTGGACTGCGCGCTATGGGACCTGGAAGCGAAGCGCGCCGGCCGCAGTGTCGCCGCGCTGCTCGGGGCGCCGGAACCCGTCCGCGTGGCGACGGCGCTGACCATCGGTGTCGACACGCCCGATGTCATGGCGCGCGCGGCGGCAGCGATGGCCGGCGCGCCCCTGGTCAAGGTCAAGGTCGATGCCGGCAACCCGGCGGCGGCCATCCGGGCGGTGCGGGACGCAGCCCCGGGCGCGGCGCTCATCGTCGATCCCAACGAAAGCTGGGGCGAGACGCTGCTGCGTGCGGTGATGCCGGTTCTTGAGGAATGCCGCGTCGCGGTGCTGGAGCAGCCCGTGCCGGCCGATGAGGACGATTGGCTCGCCAGCTACGACAGCCCGGTGCCGATCTGCGCGGACGAGGCGATCCACACCGTCGCCGGGCTCGACCGGGTGGCCGCGCGCTATGATGCGGTCAACGTCAAGCTGGACAAGGCGGGCGGGCTCACCGCGGGGCTCGAGCTGGTCCACGCCGCGCGCGGGCGCGGGCTGCGGGTGATGAGCGGCTGCATGGTGTGCTCCTCGCTCGGGATCGCCCCCGCGCTTCATGTGGCGCGGCTGGCCGACTGGGCCGATCTTGACGGTCCGCTGTGGCTGGCCGAGGACCGTCCGGGCGGCGTGGTCGCCGATGGCGGCTGGCTGCTTCCGCCGAGCGAAGGGTTCTGGGGTTGAGATACATCGCGGCGGCGCTGGCTCTGGTGGTCGCGGGCCGCGCCACCGCGCCCTTGCCGCCGCAAGCCGATGTGCTGATCCGGGGCGGGACGATCTATCCGGGCGGGGCCGCGCCCTTCGTGGGCGATGTGGCGGTGCGCGGCGACCGCATCGTGGCCGTGGGCAAGCGCCTTCCGGCGAGAGCCGCGAAAACCATCGACGCGCGCGGGCTCATCGTCGCGCCCGGCTTCATCGACCCCCACGCCCATGTGGAGGGGCGGCTGACAAGCGATGACGCGCGGCAGCGCCTTGTCGAACCCTTCCTGTTGCAAGGCGTCACCACCACCCTGGTCGGCAATGACGGCTTCGGGCCGGTGGATGTGAAGCCGCTGCTGGCCAGCGCCGTGGCGAGGCCGGTGGGGATCAACTACGCGACCTTCACCGGGTTCGGCTCCATCCGGTCGAAGGTGGTCGGCAGCGCGCGCCGGGCACCCACTCCCGCCGAGCTCGCGGAGGAGCAGCGGCTGGTGCGGCGCGCCATGTGCGACGGGGCGATCGGCCTTTCGACCGGGTTGTTCTACGCCCCGCAGAGCTTCTCCGAGACGGGCGAAGTGGTCGCGCTGGCGAAGGCGGCGGGCGCGCTCGGCGGCATCTACGACACGCATATGCGCGACGAGGGCAATTATGGCGCCGGGCTCGCCGCTTCGGTGGCGGAAGCAATCTCCATCGCCCGCGAAGCGCGCATCCCGGTGCACATCTCGCACATCAAGGCGCTTGGCGTGGACGTTCATGGCCAGGCTCCGGCGATCATCGCCATGATCGAGCGCGCCCGCGCCGGCGGGGCGGAAGTAACCGCCAACCAGTATCCGTGGGCCGCCAGCGGGACGAGCCTGGTCGCCGCCCTCGTCCCCCTGTGGGCGCAGGATGGCGGCCGCGCGGCCATGCTGCGACGGTTCGACGATCCCGCCCTGCGCGAGCGGCTGGAGGGCGACATAGCCGAAAACCTGCGCCGCCGCGGCGGCGCCGCCAGCCTGCTGGTGGTGGAAGGCCGCTGGAAGGGGCAGCGGCTCGAGGCGATTGCCCGCGAGCTCGGCCTCGATCCGCTCCGCGCTGTCATGGCCGCCATCCGCGAGGGCGATGCCGCCACCATCAGCTTCAACATGGCCCCCGCCGATATAGACGCCTTCATGCGCCGGTCGTGGGTGATGACCGGCAGCGACGCCTCGACCGGCCACCCGCGCGCCTACGGCAGCTTCGCGGAGAAATACGCGGCCTATGTACGCCGGAACAAGGTGCTGACATTGCGCGAATTCATCGACCGCAGCAGCGCGCTGACCGCTGACAGCTTCAAGCTCGCCGATCGCGGACGGCTGCGCCCCGGCGCCTTCGCCGACATCGCCGTGTTCGATCCGGCTACCTATGCAGCGCGCGCGAGCTATGAACGGCCCGACCTGACCGCCACCGGCATGCGCTACGTCCTCGTCAATGGCGCGCTGGCGGTCGAGGACGGGGCGATGACCGGGGTCGCGGCGGGCCGGGCGCTTGCCCGCCGTCCGGCGAGCGGGTGTCAGTAGAAGCGCACCGAGCCCAATTGGAGCGAGGCGGTCTTGCCGCTTTCGCCGCGCAGCATCACCCGGATCGCGCGGAGCTGCTTCAGGTCGAGCGTGGCTGAGGGGTCGCGGCTCGTGAAGGCCGAGAAGGGTATCTGCTGCGGCCGGTCCGCGCCGCCGGGGGTGAAGGGGGCGGAGAACCAGGCATCGCCGGTGAGGCCATAGCTTTCCAGCACCAGCCGGTAGTCGCCCGTTCCCTCGCCGGCGATCTCGATCCCCGCGAAGCCGTTGGCATCCGCCACATGGATCGCGCCGCGCGTCAGCGGCAGCACCCATGACACATAGGGGCGCGGCGCGCCGCCCATCTGGGCGGCGAGGAAGGTGCGGTGGGTGTGTCCGGCGTGCCCCTCCTGCCCATCGCCGATGGGGATCAGGCAGGAATGATCGGTCCCCGGATCGGTGGTGGCCACCGGAAGCGTGTCGAGATCGGTCCTGCCGTCGGCCCGCGCGCCGGTCATGATCGGGCCGGGCATTGGATCGGAAGGCATCGGCGTCATCGCCGGGTCGTCGCGCAGGGCGCGCAGGCTCGCCAGCGGCGCCTCGCGCCCCGCGACCCACACCCGCGCCACGCGCCACAGGTCTTCGATCCGCCGGTCGGGCTGGCCATCGACCAGCACCAGATCGGCGCGCTTGCCCGGCTCGATCGTGCCGTGGTCCGCATCCTGCCCCATGATCGCCGCGCTCGTGCGGGTGGCCGCCACCAGCGCCTCCGCTGCCGAATATCCGTTCTGTGTCAGTATGGCGATCTCGCGCAGCGCGCTTGCGCCGTGATAGACCCCGCCGATGCCCGCGTCGGTCCCGATGCCGATGGGAATGCCGGCGTTCTTGAGGCGCTTGATATTGGCGCGCAGGATGTCCCAGCGGCGCGCGTCATAGGGCAGGATCGGGTTCTTCCCCGCTCCGGCTGCATAGGCCGTCTCGCGCGCCTGCTCGTCGGGGTTCCGCATCGCCACCTCTCCGGGTGCGAACGCGCGTGTCTGCTGCGGCTCGAACACCGTCATCGTGCCGATATAGGCGGTGCCGCTGGCCCGCATGAGCCCGGTCAGTTCCCTGTCGACCGGCGCGTCCCCGACGCCGTGGCCGAGCGAATCCACGCCCGCCGCGGCGGCGAGCTTGGCGCCCTCCAGCGTGACGGTGTGTGTCACCACGGGCTTGCCCGCCTTGTGCGCCTCGGCCACGATGGCGGCGAGCGTGGGCCGGTTCATGGAATTGAGATCGGGATCGCGGCCATAGCGCCAGCCATCGGCGAAGACCTTGATGACATCGGGAGCGTAGGACAGCGCCAGCGGCATCTGCCGGCGGGCATGGCGCGCGGTGGTGGCCTGGAGGGTGAAGAAATGCCCCCAGCCATATTCCGTCCCGTGCCCTCCCGGCACGCCGAAGCGGACCGCCTGGCTGAGATGCGGCGCCCAGTATTTCCCCGACGAGACCATCGCCCGGATCGGCGCGATCATCTCGCCCGAAACCGAATAGTCGTTGACGCTGGTGACGCCGGCCAGAAGGTAGCCGGCCCAGGCCTTGCCAAGATCCTCTGGCGCATCGAGCGCGGGAGAGCGCAGGTGGGTGTGCAGATCATGGAGACCCGGGATCAGCGTCTTGCCGCGTCCCTCGATCGTGACGGCGCCCTCGGGCACGCGCAGGCCGTTGCCGACTGCCGCGATCCGCCCGCCCTCCACCAGGACATCCTGGACCTTCGCGGCCGCTCCCGTTCCGTCGAATACGCGCGCGCCGGCGATGAGGATCGCGGGCGTCGCCGTTGCCGCCACGGGTTCCCCACCCAGCGCCGGCGCAGACAAGCCCAGCGCGAGCGCGGCCATGACCTTCAGACGGCCCATGCCGATGGCGGAAGCAGCGAAACCATCGCGGGGATTGTGGCGGCAGCACCGCGCCCCGGCAAGGGCTGGCCCCGCCATCATGCTGAAAGGCTATGCCCGCACCAAGGCTTGGTATGCGGACGGCTTGCCTCGGCCGGGCGGGGCACTAGGCTCCATCCCATGCGCTTGCTCATCGCCGCCGCCCTCGCTTTCGCCGCCATGCCCGCGGCAGCCCAGACGGCTGCGGTGGCCGATCCGGTATCGGCGATCCTGGCCGAGGCCGGGCCGGGCACTCGTTGGGGCGTGGTCGTCGCCGATGCGGAGGGTCGCGAAATCCTGGCGATCAACCCGGAGGGGCGCTTCATGCCCGCCTCCAACACCAAGCTGTTCACCACGGCAGCGGCTCTGTGGGCGGAGGCGCGGGGGGAGCTGGCCCCGCTGGACGATCATGGCGCGGCGGTGCGGATCGAGGGCGGCGGCGACGTGGTGCTGATCGGGCGCGGCGACGCGCGGCTGTCGGGCCGGGCGGATTGCTTGGCGCGATGCCTTGCCGCGCTCGCGGACGGGATCGCCGCCAAGACCCGCCATGTCCGCGATGTGATCGGCGATGCGACGCTGTTCCCCGACCAGCGGTGGAGCCCGGGGATGAGCTGGAACAACATCCCCTCCAGTTCGGGCACCGGCGTTGCGGCGCTGTCGATCGACGACAACGAGATCGCCGCCACGGTGGCGCCGGGAGCCATCGGAGCGCCTCCGGTGGTGGTGGTGCCCGCCTATTACACCGTGCGGAACATGGCCGTTACGGTGGCGGGCGATGGCGACACGCTGGCCTATGATCGCGCGCCCAATGGCCGCGAACTGGTCGTCAGCGGCACGTTCGGGCTGGCGCGGGCGCCGGTCGTGTGGCGGTTGGGTGTGGACGATCCGGCGGACTATGCCGCATGGCAACTTGCCGGAATGCTGCGCGCCCGCGGCGTGCGGGTGAAGGGCGCGGCAAGATCGCGCTACCGTCCGCTGGTGCCGCGCGAAGCCGCGCCTGTGCCGGTGTCGCCTGCGCCTGCGCCGGCCAGCGGACCGGTTGTGCCGCCCCCGGTCGTCGCGCTCCCGCCGTCGGAAGTCGCGGTGAGCGTGGTGACGATCAACAAGCTGAGCCAGAACCTCCATGCGGAACTGTTGCTGCGCCGCCTCGGTCTGGCGAAGAGCGAGGGATCGATCGCCGACGGGCAGGCGGTGGTTTCCGCTATGCTGGCTGAGGCCGGGGTGTCCGCGAACCAGGTCACCCTTTCCGACGGGTCGGGCATGTCCAGCTACAATCGCGTCGCGCCGCGCGCCACGGTGCGCCTGCTGCAATGGAGCCAGCGCCAACCCTGGGGCGCCGATTACCGCGCAAGCCTGCCCGTGGGCGGCGCCGACGGGACGCTTCGCCGCCGCTTCGCCGGCACTCCGTTGCAAGGGAGGATTTTTGCGAAGACCGGCACGCTCAACGCCACCAATGCGCTGGCGGGCTGGATGATAGCGGCGAGCGGCAAGGTGCTGACCTTCGCAATCTACGCCAATGATGTGCCCGAGGATGTTCGCGCCACCGCGATCATGGACCGCGCGCTGCTGGCGCTGGCGGCCGCTAACTGAGCGCGTCGAAGGCTGCGATCACTGTTTCGCCCAGCGCCGGGCGCAGTTCGAAGATGCCGGTGTCGACATGCCGCGTGGGGTGAACGCGGTTGGTGAGCAGCGTCCAGGCCAGCCTGCGCTCGAAGTCGATCCACAAGCCGGTCCCGGTGAAGCCGGTGTGGCCGATGGTCGCGGGCGAGCACGCTTCGCCCCCCTGCCACCCGCGGTAGCGCCGCTCCCAGCCGAGCGTGCGCTCCTCACCATGCGGTTCGCGGATCGCCTCGCTGTCGCCGCGAAGCGCGCCGAGCGCGAAGTCCAGCACCCCGTCCACCGTGCCGAACAATCCCGCGTGGCCGGCCGCCCCGCCCAGCGCGAAGGCGTTCTCGTCATGCACCTCGCCCCGCAACACCCGCTCGCGCCAGCGGCAGTGCTCGGTCGCCACGGACGGACCGGGGGTGGGGCCGTAGGCCAGCCTCCCGGCCAGCGGCCAGTCCCGCAAGGGGCGCCCGGTGATCCGCTCGACCGCGATGCCCAGCAGGATGAAGTTGATGTCCGAATAGACCGCGGGGCCGACCGGCCATTCGCGCTGGAGCACGAAGGCCTTAAGCCGCCCGGGATCGCTGCTATAGGTGTAGAGCGGGAACACCGAGGGCAAATGGGTGCGGTGCGCCAGGCAGTCGCGGAAGGTCAGCCGCCGCTCGAGCGCGCCGACCTCGTCGTACTGGCGCAGGTCGGGGATCGCTGTGGTGAGGAAATGGTCGAGGTCGATCTGGCCCCGCCGGACAAGCTCCAGGATCATCGGTGTGGTCGCCATGACCTTGGTGAGCGAGGCGAGGTCGAACCAGTGGTCGCGCGTCAGGGGCTCGCGTTCGGGCACCAGCGCCGCATCGCCGGCCAGGACAACGGCGCGCTCGCCTTCGGCGCTCACCACTCCGAGCGCGGCGCCGGGAATGCCGTGGTCGCCGAGAAAGGGCGTCGCCACCTCGAAAGCGCGCGCGGCGACAGCCTCGATCATGCGGTGCCCGCTTCCCGAGGCTCACGCGGCCTGATCCGCGCGATGAAGGGCAGGAACAGCGCCGCCGCCAGGCTCAGGCCGCCCGCGAGGAGGAAAAACCCGTCATAGCCGATGCCTTTCTGCATCGTGCCCGAGGCGCCCGCCAGCAGACGCGCGAACAGGAACGCGAAGCCCGAGAGGAAGGCATATTGGGCGGCGGGGTAGCGCGGGTTCACAAGCATGGAGAGATAGACCACGAAAACCGCCCCGGCCATGCCATTGCCGAACTGGTCGATCGCCACCGCGGTGTAGAGCGCGGCGGGCGCGACCGGCGCGGACCACAGCCAGACGTAGATCCAGTTGCTCGCCGCCGCCGCGAGCGCGCCTGCCAGCAGCGCGCGGGTCATCGGCCAGCGCGCCGCCGCCCAGCCGCCCAGCCCCACTCCGGCGATGCTGGCGAGCAGCGACACCACGCCATCGGCCACGGCGATCGCCTCCAGGCTGTAGCCGAGCTCGTTCCACATCGGATGGTTCAGCGTCAGCGCGAGCACATCGCCCACACGATAGATCGAGACGAAGCCAAGCACCGCCAGCACCGCGAATCCGAAGCGCCAGAACACGTCCACATACGGCCTCAGCCACGGCGACAGCCGGGCCAGCGCCGCCGCGTCCATCCGCCGAATGCGCGGGAGAAGCGCCGCCAGCACCGCGAAAGGCAGCACGCACACGGCCAGCACGAACGGCGTGACATTGGTCTGCGAGCCGATGCCCGCGCGCGCCGCCGTGTCGAGAACCACCCAGCCGATCGCCGCCGTCAGGGCCGTGAACGCGGCGAGGATGACCGCTCCGCCCGCGATCCCGCCCAGCAACGCACCCGCCCGCCCGCGTGCGCCGCCCTCGCCGCGCATCGCCGCCAGGATCGGGAAGGGTGCGAACGCCGCTGCGGCGATGGCGAGGTAGGCCCATGTCCAGTCCGCCTTCGCCGCGATCCACACCGCCCCGCTGCCCGCCGCCACCATGGCACTGCGATAGCCCCACAGATTGGCGGCGACGACCGGGGCCTGCTCCGCCTGTGTCGGGGCGAGTTCGATGCGCCAGCCATCGGCGGCGATCTCCAGCGTGGTGGTCCAGAAGGCGAGGCACACCGCGAAAAGGGCGGTGAGCGGCAGGCTCGCATCGTCGCTGGTGAAGGCCATGCCCACCATGGCGCTGGCGATGCCGAGTTGCGCGAGCATGATCCAGCCGCGCCGCCGCCCCCAGAACCGCGTGAAGCCGGGCACGCCCCAGCGCTCCAGCAGGGGCGCCCACAGGAACTTGAAGGTGGGCAGAAGCGCGACCCACGCGAAGAAGCCGATGATGGCTATATCCACATCGTGGCGCGAAAGCCGCAGCAGCAGGACCGCATTGAACATGTAGAACGGCAGGCCGGCGGAAAAGCCGAGCAGGAGATAGAGCGAGCGCAGGCGGCGGGGCGCGGCACCGTCAGATACGTCAGCCGCTGTCGCCATGAGCGCGCCCCTCCTCCCCGCTCCTTGCCGAAAACCACGCTTGGCGCAGTCTGCCGGACCCCGCCGGCGCGGGTGCTGATGCCAGACGGTTATGGGCGCTGGAAGGAAAATTATGGTCGCTTGCAAGATGACCGTAATCTGCGCCAAACGTCGCGTACGGCACATTTTCCACCATCGGGGGGCATCCAATGGGTTCTATCGTTACTTTCCGCACAGGTTTGCGCGCGGGTTCCGCACTGGCCGCGCTGGCCATCGGCATGCCGCTCGCGGCTCAGGAAGCCCCACCCTCCGAACCGGCGTCCGTGACCAGCGCCCCGGCCGAGCAGGCGCACCACGACGATTCAACCGGGATCATCGTCACGGGATCGCGCATCCGCCAGGATCCCAGCCGCAGCGCGCTGCCGCTACAGATCATCACCACCTCCGATCTTACGCGCGAGGGCATCAACAGCCCCGAACAGCTGATCTCCTACCTGTCCACCAACGGCAACGGCGCGGACAACCTCGCCTCGAACTCCGATGTCACCAGCGGCGCGCAACGTGGCACCAACGGGCTGTCGGCCGCGAACCTGCGTGGCCAGGGCGCCGCCTCGACATTGGTGTTGCTCAACGGTCGGCGGGTTGCCGCGCACGGCCTCACCGGCGGCGCGGTCGATGTGAACCAGATTCCCTTCGCGGCGATCGAGCGGGTCGAAGTGCTCAAGGACGGGGCGTCGGCCATCTACGGCACGGATGCGATCGGCGGCGTGATCAACTTCATCACCAAAACGAACTTCCAGGGCCTGGCGTTGACCGGCTTTACCGACATCACCCAGCAAGGCGACAGCCCGATCTATCGACTTTCGGCCACTGCCGGATTCGGCGATCTCGACGATCAGGGCTTCAACATCATGGCCGCGGTGAGCAAGAGCTGGAACGGGATGCTGAGGGGCAGCGACCGCGACTTCGTCAACGGCAACCAGCCCAATCGGGGCCTGTCGGTGGACACCCGCGGCACGCCGATCGCAACCGCTTTCCCCGCGAACCCCAACAGCATCTTCGCGCCCAACGGCTCGCTGCTGGGCGGCACTACCGGCGCAACGCTTCTGCCGGGGCTGCTCATCCCTGGCACCACTATCCGAGCCGACGGTGGCATCAATCCACTCGATTTGCCTGGCGGCGCTGGCTGCGATTCCGTCGAGGGCGGCATGGCATATGACGAGGTGCTGTGGTCGATCCCCGGTGCGCGTTACGCCTGCTCGTGGGACACCGGCCGTGCCGCGGTGTTGCAACAGCCGCTCGAGACACTGACCTATTACGCAAAGGGCACGTTGGCGCTCGGCGACCATCGCATCACGGCGGAAGTCACCGGGTCGGACGCGGTATCGCGCAAGCGTTTTTCAAACAACCAGTACTCGATAAACGCCACCACCATGCCGCTGTACTTCCCGCTTAATTCCATCACAGCGTCGACATACAATGCGGTCTACGATGCGATCGCCACCACCTTCCCGGCCATCGGCGCGGTGGGGGATCGTACGGCTGACGCCGTCGGCAATTACGGCAAGCCGATCGCCTATCGCTGGCGCAACATTCCCGGCGGCAACCGCGAATATGTGACCAACACGACGACGATACGCGGCGCACTCGGTATCGAAGGCCCGATTGGCGGCACCTGGGATTACCGCGCCGGTGCATCCTACGCCAAGAGCGAGGCATCCTCGGTCCTCGGCACAGGATATCACTTCGCCGGTATCTTCCGCTCGGCCGCCAACGCCGCGGCATCCGGCGTGCCAGGCGCCGTCAACGGTGGTATCGACTCGCGCGCGCCGATTGCGCCGGGAGCCACCGCGCCGGGTATCGTCGGACTGCTCAACAGCGGTATCCTGAATCCCTTCACTATCAACCAGTCAGCAGCGGCACTGGCGGGACTCAACGCGATCTCGGCTGAGGGCACAACGCTTTACGGCGGCCAGTATGAGGTGACGCAGTTCGATGCCTCGATTTCGGGATCGCTCTTCGAACTGCCAGGCGGGATGGTACAGGTTGCCGTCGGCGCGGATTATCGGCGTGAGACATACAGCTTCAACGGATCGGCAGCGGCGGTTGCGGGAACGCCCGAAATCTTCAACGTCGCCTTCGACAACGTTAACGCGCTCACGCCCAAGAAGCGCGATGTAAAGGCGGTATACGGCGAGGTGCTGATCCCGGTGTTCGAGCCGCTGGAATTGACCGCCGCCGTTCGTCTCGACGATTATTCGGGCTTCGGCAGCACAGTGAACCCCAAGTTCACCGCCCGGTTCCGTCCCTTCGATTGGGTGATGTTCCGCGCATCCTACAACACCGGGTTTCGCGTGCCGAGCTTCAACCAGATATTCAATGGCGTCACCGAATCGCCCAATCCCGGCAACACGCTTACCGATCCGACCACTTGTCCGACCGGCGGCATCGTCAACGTCACACCGGGCTGCACGGTGATCAATCCCACTTCGCTGACCGGTGGCAATCTCAACCTCGGCCCGGAAACCTCCAAACAATATTCCGCCGGCATCGTGTTTACGCCTGCGCCGATGTTCAGCGCCTCAGTCGATTTCTGGTCGATCGCGGTCGACAACACCATCGGTTCACTGACCATCGCGCAGCTTCTGAACAACCAGTCCTCTTTCCCTAACCGAGTAAACCGCGAAAACGGCGTCATTACAGAGCTGGATCTGCGCGCCGACAACATCGGCTCACGGCGTACCCAAGGCCTCGAGGTCTCGGCGCGAGGCGGTTTCGATGCGGCGGGCGGGCAGTTCACTGCCGGACTCGACGGGACCTATCTCCTCAAGAAGCGTGAGCGGTTCCTGCCTACCTCACCCTTCGGGCCGAGCCTGATCGGAGTCTTCACCTATGCCGGCGATCTTGGCCTGCGCTGGAAGCACAGCGCCTTCATCAGCTATGTGAAAGACGATTTTACCCTCACCTTCTCGCAGATCTATCGCAACGGCTACAAGAACAATGCCCTGCCCGCCTCGGCCACCCGGCCCGACTACAATGATCGGGTGAGCCCCTACATCATCTACAATGTATCGATCGCAAAGCGCATCGGGGATGCGTTCAAAATCACCGCTGGCGTCCGGAACATCTTCAACACCGATCCGCCCTTTGCCATCACCTATGACAGCAACACCGGAGCGGGTAGCTCGTGGGAGCCGCGCGTCGCCGACCCGCGCGGGCGCTCTTTCACTCTGCTGGCCGAGGTGAAGTTCTGACAATGCCTTGGGGCGCGCCGCCTGCGTTGGCGGCGCGTCCCCGCTGACAGCGGCGCTTGGCCCCGCCAAATCCGATTTAGGGCAACAAGCGCGCCCAATTGCGCTAGGCGGGCGCCCTCCATGACCGCGCTTACGGCCCTCACCCATCTTCAGCGCCTCGAGGCAGAGGCTATCCACATCATGCGCGAGGTGGTGGCCGAGGCGGCGCGGCCGGTGATGCTCTATTCGGTGGGCAAGGACAGCGCGGTGATGCTGCACCTCGCCCGCAAGGCGTTCCACCCCGCCCCGCCGCCGTTCCCGCTGCTGCATGTCGACACCACCTGGAAGTTCGCCGCCATGTACGAACTGCGCGAACGGGCCGCGCGGGCCGCCGGGATGGAGCTGCTGGTGCACCGCAACCCCGAGGCGGTGGAGCGCGGCATCAACCCCTTCGAACACGGTGCACTCCACACCGATATGTGGAAGACGCAGGGGCTAAAGCAGGCGCTCGACCAACACGGTTTCGACGCGGCATTCGGCGGCGCGCGGCGCGACGAGGAGAAGAGCCGCGCCAAGGAGCGGGTGTTCTCGTTCCGCTCGGCCAGCCACGCCTGGGATCCCCGCCGCCAGCGCCCCGAGCTGTGGAACCTCTACAACGCCAGGCTGAAGCCGGGCGAGAGCATTCGCGCCTTCCCGCTCTCCAACTGGACCGAGCTCGATGTGTGGCAATACATCCAGCAGGAAGCCATCGAGATCGTGCCGCTCTATTTCGCCGCCCCGCGCCCCATAGTGGAGCGCGACGGGATGCTGCTGATGGTGGACGACGAACGCTTCCCACTGCGGCCCGGCGAGCAGCCGCAGATGCGCTCGATCCGCTTCCGCACGCTGGGCTGCTATCCTTTGACCGGGGCGGTGGAGAGCGAGGCGGCTACGCTCGACGAAGTGATACGCGAGATGCTGCTGACCGCGACCAGCGAGCGCCAGGGCCGCGCCATCGACAAGGATGACGGCGGCGCCGGCATGGAGCGCAAGAAGCAGGAAGGCTATTTCTGATGGCCGACCACCAGCACGCCTATGCGCCCGACGCGCTGATCGGCGAGGATATCGCGGCCTATCTGCAACGCCACCGCGCCAAGACCATGCTGCGCTTCATCACCTGCGGCAGCGTGGATGATGGCAAGTCCACGCTGATCGGACGGCTGCTGTATGACAGCCGGGCGATCTTCGCCGATCAGCTCGCCGCGCTGGAGAGCGACAGCCGGCGGGTCGGCACGCAGGGGCAGGCGATCGACTTCGCGCTGCTGGTGGACGGGCTCGCCGCCGAACGCGAACAGGGCATCACCATCGATGTCGCCTATCGCTTCTTCGCGACCGAGCGCCGCAAGTTCATCGTCGCGGACTGCCCCGGGCACGAGCAATACACCCGCAACATGGTGACCGGCGCCAGCACCGCCGATCTCGCGGTGATTCTGGTCGATGCGCGCAAGGGTGTGCTGGTGCAGACGCGGCGGCATTCCTACCTCTGCCACCTGCTGGGCATCCGCCATTTCTTGCTGGCGGTGAACAAGATGGATCTGGTCGGCTACGACCAGGCCGCGTTCGATGCCATCGCCGAGGATTATGCGCGTTTCGCAGCCTCGATCGGCATTTCGGGCGTCACGGCCATCCCGATCTCCGGCTTTCGCGGTGACAATATCGTCGCCGCATCCGCGCAGATGCCCTGGTATCGCGGGCCGAGCCTGATCGAGCATCTGGAGCGCGTGGAAGTGGTGGCGCGGGACGCGGCGGGCCCGTTCCGAATGCCGGTGCAGTGGGTCAACCGCCCCGATCTCGACTTTCGTGGCTTCGCCGGGCTGATCGCGTGCGGCTCCATCGCGCCGGGCGATGCGGTGCGCGTGCTGCCGGGCGGACGCACCAGCACGGTGCGCGAGATCGTGAGCTTCGACGGCCCGCTTGACCGGGCCCAGGCGGGCGAGGCGGTGACCCTCACCCTCGCCGACGAGATCGACTGCTCGCGCGGTGATGTGATCGCCGCCGCCGGCGATCCGCCGCAGGTCGCCGACCAGTTCGAGGCGACGATCGTGTGGCTGGGCGACGAGGAGATGCGCCCGGGTCGCGGATACTGGATGAAGCTGGCGACGCAGACCGTGACCGCCACGGTCCAGCAGCCCAAATACCAGGTCGATGTGAACACGCTTGACCATCTGGCCGCCAAGACGCTGGCGCTGAACGGGATCGGCGTGGCGGAGGTTTTCGCCGACAGGCCGCTGGTTTTCGAACCCTATGCCGAAAGCCGCTCGCTCGGCGGCTTCATCCTGATCGACAAGGAGAGCAATGCCACGGTGGCGGCCGGGATGCTCAATTTCAGCCTCCGCCGCAGCCAGAATGTCCACTGGCAGCCGACCGACATCTCCCGCGCCGATCATGCCGCGATGAAGAACCAGGCGCCGCGCGTGCTGTGGTTCACCGGCCTGTCCGGTTCCGGCAAGTCCACCATCGCCAATGCGGTCGAGAAGCGGCTGGCGCTGATGAACCGGCACACCTTCCTGCTCGACGGTGACAATGTCCGCCACGGCCTGAACAAGGATCTCGGCTTCACAGAGGCAGACAGGATCGAGAACATCCGCCGCGTGGGCGAGGTAGCCAAGCTGATGACCGATGCCGGGCTGATCGTGCTGACCGCCTTCATCAGCCCGTTCCGCGCCGAGCGCCAGATGGTGCGCGAAATGATGCAGGGCTGCGAATTCGTGGAGATCCACGTCGACACGCCGCTCACGGTGGCCGAGGCGCGAGACGTCAAAGGGCTCTATCGCAAGGCGCGTGAGGGGCAGCTCAAGAACTTCACCGGCATCGACAGCCCCTATGAGGCGCCCGACAACCCGGACATCGTGGTCAACACCGTGGAGATGACCGTCGAAGAGGCGGCAGACCACATCATCCGCCACATCCTGCCGCTCAAATGACCGATGCCGAACTGGCCGCGCAACTGGCGCAGGACGCCGGGCGCGCGCTGATCGCGATCCGCGACAGCGGGCAACACTGCGGGCCCGATCTGGGCAGTGCCGGGGATGCCGGAGCCAACGCCCTGCTGGCCGACGCATTGCGCGCGCTGCGGCCGGATGACGGTCTGCTCTCGGAAGAGGAAGGCGACGACGAGGCCCGCCTGGCCAGGCGTCGGGTGTGGATCGTCGACCCGCTCGACGGCACGCGCGAATATGCCGAGGGGCGCAGCGACTGGGCCGTGCACGTCGGCCTCGCCATCGACGGCGTTGCGGCGGTCGGGGCGGTGGCGCTGCCCGCGCTTGGCCTCGTGCTCCGCAGCGATCGCCCCCTCGAACGCGCCGCCCCGCCCGCGAAGCCGCGCATCGTGGTCAGTCGCACTCGCCCGCCGGCTGAAGCGCTGGCCGTGGCGCGCGCCCTCGGCGGCGAGCTGATCGCGATGGGCAGCGCCGGCGCCAAGGCAATGGCGGTGGTGCGCGGAGACGCCGACATCTACCTGCATTCCGGCGGCCAGCATCAGTGGGACAATTGCGCGCCGGTCGCGGTCGCGCTGGCGCATGGCCTGCATTGTTCCCGCCTCGACGGTGCGGCGCTGGTCTACAACGGGCGCGACAGCGCCATGCCCGACCTGCTGATCTGTCACCCCCTGCTCGCCGCATCCGTCCTGGCCGTGACCGCGCCCAAGGGCCGGTGATCGGCCCTGTCCCGCCGGCCCCGCGCTTGCTAGGCTGGGAACCATGACACAGGTGACGATCCTCGAAGGCAGGGGCGATGCGGCGGTCGCGGGCTGGCTCGCCGAGCGTCTGGGAGCGATATTCGCCGCGGGCGATGGGCCGGTCACCATCACCGTGCCCGGCGGCTCCACCCCTTTTCCGATCATCGAACGGCTGCTGGATGCCGATCTGCCGTGGCGCCGCCTGGTGGTATGGCCCAACGACGATCGCGCCGTCCCCGAGGATCATCCCGCTTCCAACACTGGCAAGCTGCGCGCGCTGTTCGAGCGTGTTGGCGCTGAGGTCGCCACCCTGTCCGAGATGGAGCAGATCCCGCGCTTCGATCTCGCCTGGCTCGGCATGGGCGCGGACGGGCATATTGCCTCGCTGTTCCCCAACACCGATCCGCGCGTGGACGAGCCGCGGCGGGTGCTTCGCCTCACCCCCGATCCGCTCCCGCCCGAGGCGCCCTTCGACCGGATCAGCCTCACCATCCCGGCCCTGCTCGCCAGCGACGAACTGGTGTTCGTGATTCGCGGCGCCGACAAGCGGGCGGTGTTCGAGAACGCGGCCGCCGGCCGGGGCGATCTGCCGATTGCCCGGCTGCTGGGGGCCGCCCGTCAGCCGGTCACCTGCTTCGCATGATCGGCGCGTTTCAGCGCCTGGCCTACCGCGCGGCGCACCGGGCGCGGGATCGCTGGCGGCGCTGGCGCAAGACGCCTCTGGAGGGCGTGACCATGATCGCGCGCGATCCGGAAGGCCGCTTGCTGCTGGTTCGCCTCAGCTATGCCGAGGCCGGATGGAGCCTGCCGGGTGGAGGGGCGCGGCGCGGCGAACCGATGGAGGCGGCCGCCGTCCGCGAGCTGGCGGAGGAAACGGGCTGCGCAGCATCGGCGGTGCGGCTGGTGGGGCGAATGCAGGAAACGATCTCGGGCAGCCCGCACACCGCCCATGTGTTCACCTGCCTGACCGACGATGCGCCCAGGCCCGACGGCCGCGAGGTGGTGGAGGCGCGCTTCTTTCCGCCGCATTCGCTGGCCCATCCGATGACCGAACGCACCCTCGCGCGCCTCGCCCTGTGGCGCGAGGTCCAGCGCGGCACGCGCTGATTACAGCAGGCTGAGCTGGGCGTCGGGGCGGGTATCCTCCTCGTCTTCGCCGTCGGCTCCTTCCAGCTTCGACAGCGTCAGACCCATCAGGCGGATGGGAAGCGGCAGCGGCAGCATCTCGTCCAGCAGGTCTCGGGCGATGGCCGAGAAGTCCTCGCGGTTCGCAACGGGCTTTGCCATTGTCCTGGCGCGGCTCACGATACGGAAATCGGTGTATTTCAGCTTCAGCGTGACCGTTCGCCCGCGCGCCTCGGCGCGTTCGATATAGCCCCAGACGATGGCGATGATGTTCTCCAGCGTATCGCGCAGCGCCGGGCCGCTGGAAATGTCCTCGAAGAAGGTGCGCTCGCGCCCGACCGATTTCCTGACGCGGCTGGCGCGGACCGGGCGCAGGTCCACGCCCCGCGCGGCGCGATAGAGGTAATCGGCGAAGCTGCCGAAATGGGCGCGCAGCCAGGCGATGTCCCTTGTCGCAAGGTCCGCGCCCGTCTCGATGCCGAACCGCGCCATCTTCTCCGCGCCGCGCGGGCCCACGCCGTGGAAGCGCCGGATCGGAAGCCCGGCGACGAAATCGGCGCCTTCGCCGGGGCGGATCACGCACAGCCCGTCCGGCTTGTTCTGGTCGCTGGCGAGCTTGGCCAGGAACTTGTTGTAGCTGACCCCGGCGCTTGCGGTGAGCTGTGTCTTGGCGCGGATCTCCTGGCGGATCAGCTCGGCGATGCGCGTGGCCGAGCCGATGCCCAGCCGGTCCCGCGTCACGTCGAGATAGGCTTCGTCTAGGCTCAGTGGTTCGACCAGATCGGTGTGGTGGTGGAACACGGCGCGGATCTGCCGGCTTACCTCGCGATAGGCATCGAAGCGCCCCTTGCAGAAGATGAGTTCGGGGCAGAGCCGCTTCGCCGTGACAGAGGGCATGGCGCTGCGGACCCCGAACTTGCGCGCCTCGTAGCTGGCGGCCGCCACCACGCCGCGCCCGCCCGGTCCGCCCACAGCCACCGGCTTGCCCCGCAGCTCCGGATTGTCGCGCTGTTCCACGCTGGCGAAGAACGCGTCCATGTCGACATGGATGATCTTGCGCAGGCCCGGGGTCTCCGGGCCCGCCTCGCCATCCTCGTCCGCCTGCGCCATCCGCGCAGACTAGCCGGGCCTTGCGGCCGGGCAAGAAACTGTTGCGGCGAAATCTCTTTCCCATCGCCGTCGCGATGGGCATGGCAGCGCCCATGAGCGAGCCCATCACCACCGCCCCCGCGCTCGACCGGGCGGACGCGCTCGCCGCCAGCGACGGCAGCGGCAAGGTGCTGCGACGGGGCGAGTTCGTGGCGCTCATGGCCGCGGTGATGAGCCTGGGCGCACTGGCGATCGACGCCATGCTGCC
This sequence comes from Altererythrobacter sp., assembly GCA_016793865.1. Taxonomy (GTDB): domain Bacteria; phylum Pseudomonadota; class Alphaproteobacteria; order Sphingomonadales; family Sphingomonadaceae; genus Qipengyuania. Next base: position 584,377 of record JAEULJ010000001.1, on the reverse strand, counting down.
GGCACTGGATGCCATCGCGGCGGATTTCGGCGTGACCGATCCCAACCGCCGGCAGTTCGTCATCGGCATCTTTCTGATCGGCAGCGCCGTGGGCTGCCTCATTCCCGGCTCGCTGTCCGACCGCTTCGGCCGCCGACCGGTGCTGTTCTTCGCGCTCGGCGCCTATGTCGTCACGGCGCTGGCCTGCGCGGCGGCGTGGAGCTTCGACGCGCTGTTGGGAATGCGCGCGGCGATGGGGCTGCTCGCCGCCGGGCTCGGCGTGCTTCCCGGCGCGATCATCCGCGACCGCTACGAAGGCGATGCGATGGCGCGGCTGATGAGCACCATCTTCATCGTTTTCATGGTGGTGCCGGTGCTGGCGCCGAGCGTGGGGCAGGCGGTGCTGGCGGTGGCGCCGTGGCGCTGGGTGTTCGTGACCGTGGCGGCGCTGGGGGCGCTGGTGCTGCTGTGGGCATGGGCGCGCCTGCCCGAAACGCTCGCCCATGCCGATCGCCAGCCGCTCGACCTGAAGAGCGTGGCGCACAACCTGCCGCTCACCTTCACCACGCGGGCGGCAGCGGGTTATGTGCTGGGCGCCGGGCTCACCTTCGGGGCGATGTTCGGCTACATCAATTCCGCGCAGCAGCTGATCGGTGAGCATTTCGGCGCCGGGGATGCTTTTCCGATCATCTTCGGCGCCACCGCGAGCACGCTGGCGGTATCGAGCTTCGCCAATTCGCGCATCGTGGAGCGCTATGGCGCGCGGCGCGTCTCGCACACCGCGCTGGTGGTTTTCATCGGCGTTTCGGCGCTTCAGGTCGCGGCCGCATTCCTCGATGGCGACAATCTGTGGCTGTTTGCCCCGCTGATGAGCGCGAACCTGTGCCTGCTGGGCTTCATGGGCGCGAATTTCGGCTCGATCGCGATGCAGCCCTTCAGCGCCACCGCAGGCGCCGCCAGCAGCGCGCAGAGCTTCGTGCGGATGCTGCTTGGCGCCGGCGTGGGGATCGCCATCGGCCAGGCTTACGACGATAGCGCTCGTCCGTTGGCGCTGGCGCTGTTGCTGTGTAGCTTCGCGAGCCTGCTGCTCGTCCTGTTCAGCGAGCGGGGCAGACTGTTCCACCGCCGCTACGAGCAGCGCAAGTTCCCGGCGATGCAGGAATATCATTGAGGCGTTAGCCCTCGGCAGCCGCCTCCACGACCGCCAGCACCGCCTCGACCTGCACCTGGCTCCCGGCGCTGACCGACAGCTCGGTCACGGTCCCATCGAAGGGCGCGGTGAGCGCGTGCTCCATCTTCATCGCCTCGAGCACCAGCAGCCGCTGCCCGGCGATGACCGCATCGCCCTGCGCCACATCGACCGCGATGACCTTGCCCGGCATGGGCGCGATGATATCGCCATCGTGGGCGGAGTGGTGGCCGGTGCCGCGGCTTGAGAGGATAAACCGATGCGCTGTGCCAGCAGCGAAAACGATGACTTCTTCACCATCGGCATACCCGGTGACCACCGCCGCCTCGTCAGTGTTGGCGGTGTAGAAATCAACCACGTCAGTGCCCACAGAGGCAATGTTTTGGCGGGCCACATCGAGATCGATGCGTCGGCTTTCGTCGCGACTGAAAAGCGTAATCTGACTAACCGGAGTCGCATTTAGGCGGAATCCTGACAGGGGGTCATTGAGCTCGTCACTCGCGATGCGGGCGGCGACCTCCCAGATTGCGTCTTCGGGTGCTGCTGGGGGAATCAGGTCATCGCCTGCCTCGGCGATGAAACCAGTGTCGATAGCAGCGGACCGGAAAGCTTCGGAGTCGAGCGCGCGGGCTAAGAAGCCCGCGTTCGTGCGGACCGGCCAGACTTCCGTTTCCAACATGGCCGCTCTCAGCGCGTCGATCGCCCCGTTCCGGGCTTCTGCGTGTGTGATGATTTTCGCGATCATCGGATCGTAGAATGGCGAAACAGTACCGCCTTCTTCCACCCCGGTTTCGACCCTGTCTGCTTCGGCGAAAACGAGATGGTCGAGTGGCCCCGTGCTCGGCAGGAAACCGCTCGCCGGGTCCTCGGCATACAACCGCGCCTCGATGGCATGGCCGTCGATACTCAGCTCTTCCTGCCTCAGCGGGAGCGGCTCGCCGCTCGCGACCCTGAGCTGCCACTCCACCAGATCGACGCCGGTGATCTCCTCGGTCACCGGGTGCTCGACCTGGAGGCGGGTGTTCATTTCCATGAAGAAGATGCGGTCGGCGCGCAGGCCTTCGCTGGCGTCGGCGATGAATTCGATGGTTCCGGCGCCCTCGTAATCGACCGCCTTGGCGGCGCGGACGGCGGCGGCGCAGATCGCCTCGCGCGTGGCCTCGTCCATGCCGGGCGCGGGGGCTTCCTCGATCACCTTCTGGTGGCGGCGTTGGAGCGAACAGTCGCGCTCGAACAGATGGACGACATTGCCGTGGCTGTCGCCGAATACCTGCACCTCGATATGGCGCGGGCTGGTGATCCACTTCTCGAGCAGCACCTGGTCGTTGCCGAAGCTGGCGATCGCCTCGCGGCGGCAGCTCGCGAGCATTTCTTCGAACTGCCCCGCGTCGTCGACCTTGCGCATCCCCTTGCCGCCACCGCCCGCGACCGCCTTGATCAGCACCGGGTAGCCGATCGCTTGCGCCTCCTGCGTCAGCCGCTCGACCGATTGATCCTCGCCGAGATAGCCCGGCGTTACGGGCACACCGGCGGCGATCATCCGCTCCTTGGCGGCGTCCTTGAGGCCCATCGCCTCGATGCTGGCGGGCTTGGGGCCGACCCAGATCAGCCCGGCGTCGATCACCGCCTGCGCGAAACCGGCGTTCTCGGACAGGAAGCCATAGCCGGGATGGATCGCATCGGCGCCGGTCTGCTTGGCGGCGGCGATGATCTTGTCGCCGACCAGATAGCTCTCGGCCGCGGGCGAGGGCCCGATATGCACCGCCTCGTCCGCCTGGCGGACATGCAGCGCCTTGGCGTCGGCATCCGAATAGACCGCCACACTCGCGATCCCCATCGCGCGCGCGGTGCGGATGATGCGGCAGGCGATCTCGCCCCGGTTGGCGATCAGGAGCTTTTCGATCATCGGGGCGGGTTAGCCCCGCTGGTGCGAAATGGGAACTACCACCCCTCCACGGGGCGGAAGTCGTGGCGGGACCAGAGGATCACGCCGGGATTGGCGGGCTTGTTGTCGAGCGCATCCCGCCATGCCCGCACGATCAGCTTGAGCTGTGTCCAGCGGCCGATCACTACCCGCTCGTCCCACGCGTGGCTGCCGCGTACCACCACCTCCCGCCCGATCGCGCCGTAGATATTGGCGGCGGCCAGAACCGCCCAGCGGCTGCGGAAGGGGAGGGTGCGCGTGCCCCAGCGCGCCGCCGCCTCGTGCTTTTCCATCAGCGCTATCAGCCGCTTGGCGATATCGGCCATCTCGCCCCGGTGATGCGGCTTCATTTCCTGACCCGGCTCGATGTCCTCCTCGGCCAGCCATTCCTGCGGAATGTAGCAGCGGCCTGCACTGGCATCCTGCGCCAGGTCGCGGGCGATGTTGGCGAGCTGGAACGCGAGCCCCTGGTCGCAGGCGCGGTCGAGCGTCTCCCCATCCTCGCCCGAGACGCCCATAACCCGCGCCATCATCACCCCCACCGCCCCGGCGACATGGTAGCAGTAGCGCAGCAGGTCCGCCTCCGTGCGTGGCCGCCATTCCGCAAGGTCGAGGGCGAAGCCGCCGATCACGTCCTCGGCCATGTCCTCGGTGATGCCGGTTTCCATCGCGAGCTGGCCCAGCCCGTCGAAGGCGGGATCGGCGGTCGGCTGGCGTTGGAAGGCGCGGCGGGTGAGCACGCGGATCGCCTGGAGCCGGTTCTCGGCCTCCTCCTGGTTTTCCGGCGGATCGACCAGATTGCCGCCCAGGTCCTGCCCGTCGGCAAGATCGTCGCAGCGGCGACACCAGGCATAGAGCAGCCACGCCTTCTCGCGCGTGGCCCGGTCGAACAGGCGGCTGGCGGTGTAAAAGCTGCGTGAGCCGCGGCGGATCATTTCGCGCGCGTCCTCGACCAGCTCCTCGCGGTCGCGCCAGCCACCGGCGCGCGCCTCGCTCGGCCGCAGGATGCGCGATGGAGCCAGCATCCGCGGAACCTTGCCGCCGGGCATCTCGGCGCGCGGGAGATGGTCCGGGTGGGGCAGGTCGTCGGAAGGGGGCGTATCGCTCAAAGGTCGCTCGCGCTCATCTCGAATATCGGACGATGGGGCACATAGCTGGCCATTGCGTCAAGGAGTTCGCTTAACGTGTCCGCAGCGACGAGGATGCCCTGATGCGCGGGGCGCACGAAGCCGGTCTCCGCCATGTGATGGTTGAAGGCGATGAGGTGGTCGTAGAAGCCGAAGGCGTTGAGCAGCCCCACGGGCTTGGCGTGATAGCCGAGCTGGGCCCAGCTCATGGCTTCCCACAGCTCGTCCATCGTGCCCACGCCTCCGGGGATGGTCAGGAATCCGTCCGAAAGCTCGGTGAAGCGCAGCTTGCGCTCGTGCATCCCGCTGACGGTGTGGAGCTCGGTGCAATCGTGATTGGCGACCTCGGAACTGGCGAGCGCTTCGGGGATGACCCCGATCACCTCGCCCCCGGCCGCCAGCGCGCCCGCGGCAACCGCCCCCATCAGCCCCAGCCTGCCGCCGCCATAGGCGACGCCGATCCCGCGCGTCGCCAGCCCCGCGCCCACATCGCGCGCCAGTTCCATATAGCGCGGGTCGGCGGGCGTGGCCGAGCCGCAATAGACGGCGAGTCTCTTCACTTCGTCAGATCCTCCAGCATCAGCCCAGCGGTGGCCTTGGCGCTTCCCACCACGCCGGGAATGCCGGCGCCCGGGTGGGTGCCCGCTCCCACGAGATAGAAATTCTCGATCACGTCGTCGCGGTTGTGGCCGCGGAACCAGGCGCTCTGCGTCAGGATCGGCTCGAGGCTGAAGGCGCTGCCGACGTGGGCGTTGAGATCGCTGGCGAAATCGCGCGGGGTATAGTGGAAGCTGGTCACGATCCGCGAATGGATATCCGGGATCAAGCGGCGGCCCACCTCGTCGAGGATGCGCCTCGCCAGCACCGGGCCCATCGCTTCCCAGTCGATCGCCAGCTTGCCCAGATGCGCCACCGGCACCAGCGCGTAGAAGGTGCTCTTGCCCTCCGGCGCCATCGACGGGTCGGTCACGGTGGGGTGATGGAGATAGATGGAGAAGTCCTCCGGCAGCACGCCCCGGTCGTATATGTCCGCCAGCAGCCCCTCGTAGCGGGGGCCGAACAGGATGGTGTGGTGCGGAATGCCCGGCCAAGTTCCCTCGATGCCGAAATGGACCACGAACAGGCTTGGCGAGAAGCGTTTGCGGGCGAGCTTCGCGCTGTAGTCCGCCCCGCGCTTGGAGCCCGCGAGCAGCGCCTTGTAGCTGTGCACGATATCGGCGTTGCTCGCCACCGCGTCGAAACGCTGGCGCCACCCGCTGGCGGTTTCGACCTCGCTCGCGCTTGTGCCGAAGGTGTGGACCTGCACCACCGGATCGGCCATCCGCACCGTGCCGCCCAGCCGCTCGAAATGCGTCACCATCGCGGCGACCAGCCGGTTGGTGCCGCCCTTCGCCCACCATACCCCGCCATCCCTCTCCAGCTTGTGGATCAGGGCGTAGATCGCGCTGGTGGCCATCGGATTGCCGCCGACCAGCAGCGAGTGGAAGCTCAGCGCCTGGCGCAACCGCTCGTCTTCCACGAAATGGCTCACCATCGCATGGACGCTGCGCCAGGCCTGGTTCTTCATCAGCGCGGGCGCGGCCTTCACCATGCTTGCGAAGTCGAGGAAGGGCACATGGCCGAGCTTGACGTAGCCTTCGCGGTAAACCGCCGCCGAATAGGCGAGGAAGCGCTGATAGCCCGCCACATCGGCCGGGTTGAGAGCCGCGATCTGGCGGTTCAGGGCGGCATCGTCATTGGAATAATCGAACTGCGTCCCGTCGGGCCAGGCGAGCCGGTAGAAGGGGTTCACCGGCATCAGCTCGATATCGGCGCCCATGTCGTGGCCGGTCAGTGCCCATAGTTCGCGCAGGCAATCGGGATCGGTGATGACGGTCGGGCCGGCATCGAAGGTGAACCCTTCCCGCTCCCAGAAATATGCGCGCCCGCCGGGCTTGTCGCGCCCCTCGACCAGCGTGGTGGCGACGCCCGCGCCCTGGAGCCGGATGGCGAGCGCCAGACCGCCGAAGCCCGCGCCGATGACGCAGGCCGTCTTGCCCGTGTCCTGAGCGGGAGCGGGGGTCGCGGTCCTGTCCGGGGCGATGGTTGGTGTCATCCCGCAGCCCCCTGGACCAGAGGAGGCCCCTTGCCAAGCAACGCCGGCAGAGCTCGCGTGATCGGCACCGGGGGCCGCCCGCTCAGGATCCGCAGCCTGTCCAGCGGGGTGGAGCGCCCGGCATAAAAGCGCGCGATCAGTGGCTCGGGCAGGCGATAGAAGCGTGCGAAGATGCGCCAGCGCTCCTCGGGCACGGCGGCGCGGAACAGCATCCGCCCGAGGTGGCGATAAAATCGCATGGCGCGCCAGTGCTCCGCTGCCCGTCGGTCGAGCAGGGCTGCGATCCCCGCGCCGTCCAGCGGCAGCGCGGCGGCGATGGCCAGCGCATTGGCGGCGGCAAAGGGCAGGGTGTAGCTGGTGAGCGGGTGCGCGAAGAGCCCGCGCGCGCCTGCCAGCCCCACGCCGGGGGCGGCCATGAGCGCCCGATGCATCGCCGCATCGCCTCCGGTGACGACCGGCAGCACGCCCGCCTCCTCGCCGATGATCGCGCCTGCCCAGCCGCGCTCTTCCCGATAGGCGGCGATACGCTCGGTCAGGGCTGCCCGGTCGAGTTCCGGGCCGTCGGCGTAATAGGTATCCTCCACGAAGAGTTCGTCGGCGGAGAGCGGTAGGGAATAGACGAAGCGATAGGCGCCGTGCTGTGCCAGGTCCGCGTCCATGATGACAGGCGCGGCGAGCCCGTGGGGGCGGTCGGTACGGATGTGCTGGCCGGCGAAAACCTGCCAGCCGCCATTCAGGTGCGGGGACGGCACGAAGTCGCGGCAGTCGATCACCGCGCGGGCCGCGATGCGCTCGCCACTCGCCAGCGTCACGCCTTGCGCATCGAGCGCCGCCACCTGGCGGCCGGTCCCGACTGCCCGCTGCGGCAATTCGCGCCTCAGCGCCGCGTCGAAGTCGCGGCTCGACAGCGAGCGGTAGTTCGCGCCGAGATGCCGCCGGGTGGCGGGGAACCGCACATCGTGCCCGGTGGTCCAGCGCTGGTGGGGGAAACGGGCCAGCAACGCCGTGGCAGCCGGATCGAGATCGCTTTCGAACCAGCTCCAGCGGTGGTTTCCGCCGAAGCTTTCGCCAGCCTCCAGCAGGGTCAAGGAAAGCCCGGGATGGCGCTGGTTCGCCGCGATGGCGACAAGCCCCCCGGCGAGCCCCCCGCCCACGATCGCCAGGTCGAAAATCTCGGTCGCCATGCCTCTAAGCCGGTAGGCCACCGGAACCACGGGGCGCAAGCACCGTTCACGGGCGATAACAGGGTCAAAACATGGGGAACTCCAGAATGTCCAATGACATCGTCCGCGCCGCCCTCGCCGCGATCGCCCTCGCCGCATCTCCTCTCGCGGCGCAGGAGACGGGTGACGGGTCGGCGCAGCACGCGACCGGGCAGACCGTGTACGATGGCGACTGGCTGACCGTTGGTGCTGGCGCGGTTCTGATGCCGTCCTACGACGGGTCCGACGATTATGTGGTCACGCCCTTTCCGGCGGTGCAGGGCAATCTCGCAGGGGTGCGCATCATGCCGCGCGCTGGCGGCGTGGCCCTCGACTTCATCCCCGATGGTCACGAAGGGCTGAACTTCAACCTGGGTGTCGCCGCGAAGCTCAACCGCAACCGCGCCTCGCGCATCACCGATGCGGTGGTCAGGCAGTACGGCAAGCTCGATACCGGGATCGAGGTCGGCCCCAGTGTCGGCGTGAGCTATTCCGGGTTGCTCAATCCCTATGACAGCCTCTCCTTCACCACCGACATCCTCTGGGACGTGGCGGGCGCGTCGGAGGGCATGACCATCAACCCCTCGCTGACCTATTTCACCCCCGTCAGCCGCGGGGCGGCGGTGGGCCTCTCGCTCAACGCCCGGCGGGTGGATGACGATTACGCCGCCTATTATTACTCGGTGCCGGTTGCCCCGGCGAGTGTGGCGGTGGCGGATCGCCTTCCGGTCTACAACGCCCGGGGAGGCTTCGACAAGCTGGGCGCCACCCTGCTTGTCGGTGTCGATTTCGACGGCGATCTGACCAACGGCGGTCTCGCCGGGTTCCTGGTGGGCGGCTGGTCGAAGATGACGGGCGATGCCGCGGACACCCCGTTTACCTCCATCCGCGGCAGCGCAAGCCAGTGGCTGGTCGGCGTGGGCCTCGGCTACACTTTCTAGGACGCTTGCATCCGCGCGCGGCGTGGCTCACCTGTTGTGCTGCGGCCAAGGGGCCGGACAGGGGGGCGGCCGTATGAGAGTGCCGATCGTGCTGGCGGGGCTGATGCTGGGCCTCACCCTTACCGCATCGCCCACCCGCTTGGCCGCGCGCCCGGCGGCGATCAGCGCCGAGCAGCTTCGCCTCGAGCCGCGCCGGATCGACGCCGCGCTCGCCGCGATGGTGGCCGATGGCCGCGCGGCCGGCGTTTCGGCCCTGGTGTGGCGCGGCGGGCGCGAGGCTTACTTCGGCCATGCGGGTTTCGCCGACCGCGAGGCCAAGCGCGCGATGGCGCGCGACACGATGGTGCAGATCTATTCGATGACCAAGCCGGTCACGGGCGTGGCGCTGATGCAGCTGTGGGAGGAAGGTCGGTTCGGCCTCGACGACGAGCTGGCCCGATATCTGCCGGAATTCGCCGGGGTGCGCGTCTATGATGGACCGGATGGCGCGGGCGCGGCGCGATACCGCCCTCCGGCGCGCCCGATACTGGTGCGCGACATCATGCGTCACAGCGCGGGCTTCGGCGGGGCGGGCGATAGCGGGCCGGTGGGCACGCTCTTCCGCGAGGCCGGTCCGATCGCCCCGAACCACGATCTGGCCGAGCTGGGGCGACGGCTGGCGCGTGTCCCGCTGGCCTTCGACCCCGGAGAGCGCTGGAGCTACGGCATTTCGGTCGATGTCCAGGCCCTGTTGGTCGAGCGCCTGTCGGGCAAGCCGTTCGCCCGGCAGGTGAGGGAGCGCGTTCTGGCCCCGCTTGGCATGAACGACACCGCCTGGCGCCAGCCGGAGGCGAACTGGGCGCGCTTTGCGGCGATGTATCTAAGGCGCGACGGAAAGCTTGTTCGGCAGGACGATGCTGCCACGCGCGCGCTCAATTTCCGCGACAATGCGCTCACGCCCGGCGGCTTCGGGTTGGCATCGACGCTCGACGATTACATGCGCTTTGCCCGCATGCTGCTTGGCGGCGGCACGCTGGACGGGGTGCGCGTCCTCAAGCCCTCGACCGTGCGGCTGATGGCGACCGACCAGCTCGATCCGCGCGCGACCGACCGGCAATGGCTGCCCGGCAAGGGCCAGGTCGGCTTCGGCTTCGACTTCGCGGTGCGCGTTGCCCGGCCGGCCGACGCGAAGGAGAACCGCGGCACGGTCGGCGAATTCTTCTGGGACGGGGCCGCCTCCACGCTGTTCTGGGTCGATCCGGCCAACGATTTGGCGGCGGTGTTCTTCGTCCAGGCCATGCCCTTCGACGGCACGCTCCACCGCGACATCCGCGCCGCGGTCTATGGTGAGAATTACCTCGGACCCAGGGGCGACTGAATGCTTGCCCGGTGCCCGCGCGGCGGGCATGTCGGGCGGAAACCGGGAGGGAACCTGCCATGCGCTTCATTTCAATCGCCGGGGCCTTGGGGCTTGCCGCCTCGACACCTGCCATCGCGGAAACGCTCGCGATCCAGGCCGATGCCGTCGTAACCGATGCCGACGCTCCGGTGCGCGGCCCTTCGACCGTCATCGTAACCGATGGGCGGATTACGGGCATCGAGGACGGGCTGGTCGCCGGACCGCAGGGTGCGCGGGTGATCCGCCTGGCCGGCAAGACACTGGTGCCTGGACTCACCGATCTGCATGTCCACCTGACCGGCGATCCCGGCGGAGATTTCTGGAAGGAAGCCACCGAGCCCGAGGACTGGGGCGTGGTTGTCGGGGCCAAGAACGCGCTGGTGACGGTGAAGGCTGGCTTCACCACCGTGCGCGAAGCGGGCAGCGCGCCGACCACCGCCTTCTCGCTTCGCCGCGGTACGGCCGAGGGAATGATCCCCGGCCCGCGCATCATTGCTGCCGGGCCGGCACTGGCGATCATCGGCGGGCATGGCGATGTCAATGGATTCCGTAGCGATATCAATCAGTTGCTGAGCACTGGCTTTACCTGCACCGGACCGGTCGAATGCGCGGCCAAGGTCCGCAAGGCGAGCCAGGCGGGCAGCGATGTCATCAAGATCACCGCCACCGGCGGGGTCCTGAGCCAGCAGGGGCGCGGGCTGGAGGCGCATTTCACATCCGAAGAGATGAAGAGCATCGCCGATACCGCCCATTCGCTGGGCCTCAAGGTGATGGCCCACGCACATGGCGCGCGCGGGATCGAGGCGGCGGCCCGGGCGGGTATCGACACGATCGATCACGGCACATACCTCGACGAGGCCGCCGCCCGCGCGATGAAGGAACGCGGCACGGTCCTGGTGCCCACGCTGATGGCCTTCCAGGGCGTTTCGGAGCGGCTCGGAAAGGGCATTTATTCGCCCACGGTGGAAACCAAGGTTCGTGCCGTCGCCGATGTAGCCCGGACCTTCATGGGCAAGGCGATCAAATGGGGTGTGCCGATCGCATTCGGCACCGATGCCGGCGTGTACGTTCACGGCAGGAACGCCGCGGAGTTCCGGTTGATGCGCGCGCAAGGCATGAACGACCGCCAGGCACTCGCGAGCGCCACCACGGCCGCCGCGAAGGTACTGGGCATGGAGAGCGAGATCGGCCGCATCGCGCCCGGCTATTCGGCGGATATCATCGCCGTCGAAGGCGATCCGACAAGGGACGTGACGGTGCTTGAGAAGGTGGACTGGGTGATGGCGCGGGGCCGCGTCATTCCCTAGTCGTTTCGTCGCCTCGGGTCGGTCGTTCGTCGAGTGACGCGGGCACCCCGGCCAAGCCCTGCCAGCTTGCCGCGCAGCTTTCAGGGGACACAGACATGACCGCATTCCGCCTTGCACTGGTGAGCGCCGCCGCGCTGCCTATCGCCGCCTGCGCCACGACGACCGACGCCCAAGTCCCTGCCGCGCCAGCCGCCGCACCGCCTGTCGCCGCCACAGCCGCAGCCGCAGCCGATGGGGCCGCGCATGAGTGCCTGTTCGCGCTGTTCGCCGCCGCCGACGAGGCGAACCTCAAGCTCAATCCCATCGCCGCGATCAGCCGCGGCGATCTGCGCTACGCCAACCGGTTGAGCGACGCGCTCACGCCGCAATACAACGCCGCGCTGGTCGCCAACGCCACGGGCAACCTCGCCCGGCTCGAGGCGATCGACCGCGCCAGCCTGTCGGAGACCGACAGGATCGCCTGGGACGTGTTCGCCTGGAACCAGAGGCAGGCGCTCAAGGGTCTCACGCCCGAGCGGCTCGCGCTCACCGAGGTGCGCCCGGTCAATCACTTCTTCGGCTTTCACACCTTCTATCCCACATTCTCCAGCGGCAAGGGCGGTGCCCCGTTCAAGACGGTGAAGGACTACGAGGATGCGATTTCGCGTCACCGCGAATACGCCAACCTGTCCGACCGGGCGATCGGCAAGTTCCGCGAAGGCATGGCGAGCGGAGTGCTGGAGACCCGGCTGACCATCGCCAATGTCATCTCGCAGCTCGACACCCAGATCGCGCTGCCGGTCGACAAGTCGCCCTTCTGGGGGCCGATCGCGGCCTTCCCGTCCGATTTCTCCGCTGCCGACAAGGCACGGCTGACCAGCGAATACCGCGTCTCCCTGGCAGAGGTTTACGCCGCCAACACGCGGATGCGCGATTTCCTGAAGGCGGAATACCTGCCGGTGTCGCGCACCAGCGTCGGTCTCGGCCAGATGAAGGGCGGCGCGGAGCTTTATACGGCGATGATCGAGAGCTCGACCACACTGCCGCTGACCGCCGACTATCTGCACGATCTCGGCCTGAGCGAGGTGGCGCGCATCCTCAAGGGCATGGAGCAGGTGAAGACCGAGGTCGGCTTCAAGGGCACGCTGGCGCAGTTCTTCGACCACATCCGCACCGACCCCAAGTTCAAGATGCCCACGCGCGAGGCGCTGACGCAGGGCTACTATGCGATCGGCAAGAAGGTCGATGCGCTGGTGCCGCAATATTTCTCGGTGGTGCCCAAGACCCCGCTGGAAATCCGCCCCTACGAGGAGTTCCGCGAGAAGTTCGAGGCCGGCGGCAGCTACAACGCCGGCACGCCCGACGGCAGCCGCCCGGGCATCTTCTATTTCAACGCCTATGACCTGCCCAGCCGCACCACGCCGGGCATGACGACTCTCTATCTGCACGAAGGCGCGCCGGGGCATCATTTCCAGATCAGCCTGGCGCGGGAGAACGCGGCGCTGCCGGCGTTCATGCGTTTCGGTGGCAACACCGCCTATGCCGAGGGCTGGGCGCTCTATGCCGAGACGCTGGGCTATCCGATGGGCCTGTTCGACGATCCCTATCAGCGCCAGGGAACGCTGGACGACGAGATGCTGCGTGCGATGCGGCTGGTCGTCGATACCGGCCTCCACGCCAAGGGCTGGAGCCGCGAGCAGGCGATCGACTATATGCTCGCCAACAGCGCGATGGGCCGCACCGACGCCACCGCCGAGGTCGAGCGCTACATCGCCATCCCCAGCCAGGCCCTCGCCTACAAGGTGGGTGCCCTCAAGATACAGGAGCTTCGCAAGAAGGCGGAGGACGCGCTGGGGCCGAAGTTCGACATTCGCGCCTTCCACGCCCAGGTTCTGGATACCGGATCGCTCCCGATGCCCGTCCTGGAAGCCAAGATCGACCGCTGGATCGCCGCTGGCGGGGGCTGATGCTTGGCATTGCGATGCCGCAATAGCACCGCGTCCGTGCATGGACGCGGTGCATGCCCCGTCGGCGGGACGGCAGGAACCTCGATTGCCTTGCCAGCGCCCGGCCGGACTGCGTAGGGATGAGGGGGCGCTGCTCTACCTCGTGGTGTGAGGCTCAGCGCCCTTCGAGGAACATGTTGATCGTCAATCGCCCCAGCGCAGGATCGCTGCTGAGGTTTGCTGGATCGGGTATGACCCCTGAGTGCAGCAGCCGCCCGCGATAGATGATCAGCCTGTCGGGGGCGGCCGAGATTTCGCCGATCATCTCGAAGCGGTCGCTGTCGCCATAGTGATAGCGCGCGGGAACTGGCCCAAGCTCGCGGTCCTCGGCCTCCAGCGCGGCGAAATACATGCGTTCGCGCCCGGCGTCGATCGTCTCGAAGCCGGTGCTGCGATGGCGGTAGAACGCGGTGCCGCCGGTCTCGGGACCGAGCAGATAGTGCATGATGGCCACTATCGCGCCGCTGCTCTCGTCATAGTGCGGCATGCGCTGCATCGGCACCAGGTCGGCTTCCGGCGTGGTGACCAGCGAGAAGGTGGAGACTTCGCAGCGCACGCCCTGGCGGAAGCCGAAGACCCGTTGCATCACCGCGAACATCAGGTCGCGCCTAACGTCGAGGTAGTCCGGCTCCGCCCAGGACCGGATACCGGGATAAAGCGCGCCGCCGGGTTGATAGGTCGCCGCGCGGCCCGCCGCGAGCAGCGCATCCGGCCGACCGCTGAAGCCGTCGATCTGGACCACCGGCTCGCGCTCGTTGCCGAAGCGGTGGACGGTGACCTGGGGCGCGGGAAGCGGGGCCATGCCGCCTGCATTGGGGGGCAAACCAGCGCCGGTCAATCCGCTGGACGCGCCGGCGCGCCGGGCCTAGAACGGTCCATCCCCGGGGAGCTCGCGTGAGCTGAGAGGGGCGTTTCGCGCCGCCCGACCCGTCGAACCTGAACCGATTAGCATCGGCGGAGGGAGTGGGCCGGCATCTCGCCACAGGTTCGCGCTCCGCCCGAAAACCTTTGAGCGGGAGAGCACGCGTGGCCGACATCAATTCCAAGTTCGACATCGGTGTCACCACAGGGCCGATCAGGGGTAGCCGCAAGGTGCATATCGGCGCCTTCGGCGTCGCCATGCGGGAGATCGATCTGGAGCCGTCCAGCGGCGAGCCGCCGGTGCGCGTCTATGACACGTCCGGCCCCTACACCGATCCGGCGGCGAGCATCGACATCCGCAAGGGCCTCTCGCAGCTAAGGCGAAAGTGGCAGTTGGCGCGCGGCGACGTGGAAGAATATGCCGCGCGTGAGGTGCGGCCCGAGGACAACGGCCAGCTCGGCCCCGACCGGTCGGGCGGCGTCCCGGCATTCCCCAATGTCGCCAGGACGGTGCTGCGCGCGAAGCCGGGCGCGAACCTGAGCCAGATGCATTACGCCCGCCACGGCATCGTGACGCCCGAGATGGAATATGTCGCGGTCCGCGAGAACCTGGGCCGCGAGCGTCTCGCGCAGGAACGCGACGGCCAGGATTGGGGTGCAGCGATCCCCGACTTCGTCACCCCTGAATTCGTCCGCGACGAGGTGGCGCGGGGCCGGGCGATCATTCCCTCCAACGTCAACCACCCGGAAGCCGAACCGATGGCGATCGGCCGCAATTTCCTGGTCAAGATCAATGCCAATATCGGCAACAGCGCAGTAGCGTCCGACGTCGCCAGCGAGGTCGACAAGATGGTGTGGTCGATCCGCTGGGGCGCGGACACGGTGATGGACCTGTCGACCGGCCGCAACATCCACGACACGCGCGAATGGATCATCCGCAACAGCCCGGTGCCGATCGGCACCGTGCCGATCTACCAGGCGCTCGAGAAGGTCGGCGGCGTCGCCGAGGATCTGACCTGGGAGATCTTCCGCGACACGCTGATCGAACAGGCCGAGCAGGGCGTGGACTATTTCACCATCCATGCCGGCGTCCGGCTGCGCTACATCCCGATGACCGCGAAGCGCGTCACCGGCATCGTCAGCCGCGGCGGTTCCATCATGGCGAAATGGTGCCTGGCGCATCACAAGGAGAGCTTCCTCTACGAGCGCTTCGACGAGATCACCGAGATCATGAAGGCCTATGACATCGCCTACTCATTGGGCGACGGGCTGCGCCCCGGCAGCATCGCCGACGCCAATGACGAGGCGCAGTTCGCCGAGCTCTACACCCTGGGCGAGCTGACCAAGCGCGCCTGGGCGCAGGACGTGCAGGTGATGATCGAAGGGCCGGGCCATGTGCCCATGCACAAGATCAAGGCCAATATGGACAAGCAGCTCGAGGCCTGCGGCGAGGCGCCGTTCTACACCCTCGGCCCGCTGGTGACCGATATCGCGCCCGGCTACGACCACATCACCAGCGGCATCGGCGCGGCGATGATCGGCTGGTTCGGCACCGCCATGCTTTGCTATGTCACGCCCAAGGAGCACCTGGGCCTGCCCGATCGCGACGATGTGAAGGTGGGTGTGGTAACCTACAAGCTCGCCGCCCATGCCGCCGATCTCGCCAAGGGCCACCCCGCTGCCAAGCTGCGGGACGACGCGCTCAGCCGGGCGCGGTTCGAGTTCCGCTGGCGCGACCAGTTCAACCTCAGCCTCGACCCCGACACCGCCGAGCAATACCACGACCAGACGCTGCCGGCCGAAGGCGCCAAGACCGCGCATTTCTGCTCGATGTGCGGGCCGAAATTCTGCTCTATGAAGATCACCCAGGAAGTGCGAGAATTCGCCGCTAGGCAGAACGCGGGGGTGGATAGCTTCGTGGCGGCTGAGGAGGCGGAGGCGGGGATGGCGGACATGAGCGCGAAGTTCCGGGCAACCGGTAGCGAACTCTACATGGGCGCGGGAGGTCGCGAGCATGATTAAGTCTCTCATCCCCGCAGCCGCTGCCGTCTTCGCCGCGGCGCCGCTCGCCGCCCAGGCTCCGCCAGCCGCACCTGCGCCCGCATCCGCATCCGCTCCACAACCCGCGGCGGGTGAGGAGATCATCGTGAGGGGCGAGACCGAAAGCGAACGCAGGAAGCTGATCCTGCGCTATGCGAAGGCGCTGACCGACGCGGTGCCGAGCAGCGCGATCGCGCTCTATCAACCCGACGATTACTGTCCCGCTGTGGTCGGCCTGTCGCCGAGCATCAATGCGGCCATCACCGCGCGGATGCGGCAGGTATCGGATGCCGCCGGAATCGGCGCCGCGAAAACACCCTGCGCGACAAGCGCGCTGGTGTTGTTCGTGGACAGCGTCGAGGCCACGCTCAAGGCACTGGCCAGCGAGCACCCGGAATATATGAGCGAGATCAACGGAGAGGACATACTTTATTGGGGCCGGGGTACGCCGGTGACCGCATGGAAGCTCAACGCGCGGATCGATCGCGATGGCAACCCGGTGCCGGTAACAATAGGATCTGATTTTTTCCCCGCCGGTGTGCAGCTCGTCCAATCACTAACGAGTTCCTCACGGCTGGAAGCGATGTCCACGGTTGTTATCGCCATGTCGGTGCTGCTGGTGGAACGGCCGGCGGTAAGCGGGCTCACCACGCAGCAGATCGCCGATTACGCGCTGATGCGCAGCGTCAGCGAGGTGAACCCGGCGACGCTGGCCGGCCAGCCCGTCGATACCATCCTGAAAGTGATCGACGCCAAGCCGGGCGAGCAGACGCCGCTCTCGCTGACGGACTGGGACCTGGCTTACGTCAAGGCGCGGTATTCATTGAATCGCCTCAATCTCGGCGGCCGTCAACTTGCCGATATCCGCCTGAAGATGCGCCGTAGCCTGGATGCCGGCCCGCTGGAGAAGGTTTCCGCCAAGCCGTAAGGACACCCCGTGGCCGTAGCATGCGGTCATGTTCGACGACATCGTGGTTTGCTTGCCTCGCTGTCTTGGTTGTGTCGGCGAGCAACCGCAGGGCGCGCCTCGTCGCTGCGGCGACTCGCCCTGCCCCGATTTAAGCCGGTCTTAACTTCAATTTGGCAGGAAATCCGGGCAAGCCGCGCACGGAAGGTCCGGGGCGGATCGGATCGCGCGGCACACGGGCTTCCCCCATGCGCGACCGGGATGGAGAATTGCCGGTGTTTGCAGCCCGCGCAGATGGAAACGCAGGAGATGCCGCGCGCGCGTTCGGCCGCGCCACGCCCGCGCGCCACTCCGCTCCGCAGCCGCTGCGCCAGCGTTTCGCCCGGATCGACTGGACACCCGACCTCGCACAGAACATCGGCAGCCGGCGCTGGTTTCGCGGGCTCGCCACAATGGTCGCACTCGGCTTCGTGGCTGCTGCCTTCTGGCCCGGCATCGCGCCGGTTTCCGCCGCGCCCGCCGTCCGCCTCGACGAACCGGCCCGCGACGAACTGCGCAGCCAGATGATCGCGCCGCTGGCCTTTGGCGCCGACAGCGGGCGCCGCATGGCCGCGAGCCGCGCCGTTCGCCCGCTCGCCGCCGCGCCCGAGCGGCCCGAGCTGGCGCTGCTCGCGAGCTTCGCGCCGAGCGAAGGGCTCGCCGGTATGCTGCGCCGGGCCGGCGTTGGAAGCGCGGACGCAAGCCGCGTCCTGGCTCTGGTCGGCGGGACGATCGACCCGGCGAGCATCGCACCCGGCACTCCGGTGGACATAACCTTGGGCCGCCGCGCGGCGCCGGGCGAGCCGCGCGAGCTGAAGGCGCTGAGCTTTCGTGCCCGCTTCGATCTTGCGCTGGCGGTCGAACGTCCCGAGGGCGGGAATGGTGCATCGGGCCCGCTCGCGCTCACCCGTACACCGATCCGGGTGGACGAGACCCCCTTGCGCATCCGCGGCGCGGTCGGTCCCAGCCTCTACCGCTCGGCCCGCGCAGCCGGTGCGCCGGCCAGCGCGGTGCAGGCCTATCTGCGCGCGCTCGGCCAGCAGGTCGATCTCGACGAGGGCCTGCTGCCGACCGACACTTTCGACATCATCGTGGAACATCGCCGCGCCGCCACGGGCGAGCGGCAGGCTGGCCCGCTGCTCTATGCCGGTATCGACCGTGACGCTCGTCCCCGCGTCCAGCTCATGCGCTGGGGCCGCGAGTTCTACGAGGCGAGCGGCGTGGGCGAACAGAAGAGCGGGCTCGTGGCACCCGTGCCGGGGCGGCTGACATCGCATTTCGGCCATCGCCGCCACCCGATCCTGGGCTTCGTCCGGATGCACGCCGGGCTCGATTTCAAGGCCAGCTATGGCACCCCGATCGTGGCCGTGACCGACGGGCGGGTCAGTGGCGCGGGCCGCATGGGCGGCTGCGGCAATGCGGTTCGGATCGACCACGGCGGCAATTTGCAGACGCGCTATTGCCATATGAGCCAGATCGCCGCGCGCGGGGGGCAGATGGTGCGGCGTGGTCAGGTGATCGGCTACGTCGGCTCGACCGGGCTCTCGACCGGTCCGCACCTGCACTATGAGATGTATCGGGGCGGACAACCGGTGAACCCGGCGCAGGTCAGCTTCGTCACGCGCGCGCAGCTTGCCGGATCGGAGCTTCGGCGTTTCCGGGAATCGCTGGCGGTGCTCAAGGACGTCGCCCCGGGCGCTGCGCTGGGTGCGCTCGCGCCCAGCCCGGCGGAGCAGGCGCAGGAACCCGCGCGACGCGAAATCGACCGGGTCGATCAGGCGCGCCCACTCGGCTGAGGTCGCCGCGATTGCGCGCCGGGCGGCTTTCCGGCATCAGCCGGGCGCGATGAACCTGGCCCAATATCCTCATCTGCGCCTGCGCCGTACCCGGTCGGCCGCGTGGAGCCGTGCGCTGCACCGAGAGACCGTCCTGACCCCGGCCGATCTGATCTGGCCGCTGTTCGCCGCCGAGGGGCGCGGAGTGGAGGAACCGGTGGCAAGCTTGCCGGGCGTATCGCGCTGGTCGGTGGACGGGATCGCCGCCCGCGCGAAGGAGGCGGTGGCGCTGGGCATCCCCTGCATCGCCCTGTTCCCCAACACGCCCGCGGGGCGGCGCAGCGACGACGGGGCGGAGGCGCTCAATCCCGACAATCTGATCTGCCGCGCGGTCAGGGCGGTGCGCGATGCCTGCGGCTCGGATGTGGGCATACTCACCGATGTCGCGCTCGATCCCTATACCAGCCACGGGCAGGACGGGCTGGTGGACGATGCCGGCTACGTCACGAACGACGATACCGTGGCGGTACTGGTTGACCAGGCGCTCAACCAGGCGGCGGCGGGGGCGGACATCGTCGCCCCCAGCGACATGATGGACGGGCGCGTGCGCGCGATCCGCATGGCGCTGGAGATGAACGGCCATCCCAATGTCCAGATCATGGCCTATGCCGCCAAATACGCCAGCGCCTTCTATGGCCCGTTCCGCGACGCGGTGGGCAGCGGCGGGCTGCTGAAGGGCGACAAGAAGAGCTATCAGATGGACCCGGCCAACGGCGAGGAGGCGCTGCGCGAGGTGGCGCTCGACATCGCCGAAGGCGCCGACAGCGTGATGGTGAAGCCCGGCCTGCCCTATCTCGACATCGTGCGGCGGGTGAAAGAGCGCTTCGAGGTGCCGGTGTTCGCCTATCAGGTGAGCGGCGAATATGCGCTGATCGAAGCCGGCGCGGCGGCGGGCGTTGGCGACCGCGAGGCGCTGGTGCTGGAGACGCTCACCGCCTTCAAGCGGGCCGGCTGCACCGGGGTGCTGAGCTACCACGCCCCGCTCGCCGCACGGCTGCTCGGCGGTTGAGCATGGCGGCGGACTTCCGGCTCGAAACCGAGCGGCTGATCCTGCGCGACTGGCGCGAGGAGGACTGGCCGGAATTCTTCCGTGCGACCAACACCACGGCAGTTATGGAATGGCTGGGCGGCGTCCTCGATGCCGAGGGCATGGCGGGCCAGCGCGCCCGGGTGGAAGCCAGTCGCGCCGCCAACGGCTTCTGCTTCTGGGCGGTGGAGCGCGCGGTCGACGGTGCGTTGCTCGGCTTCTGCGGCCTCAAGCGCGCCGATGCGCCCGGCTCCACGGTGGGCGGCATGGTGGAGGTCGGCTGGCGGCTGCGCGAGGATGCCTGGGGACAGGGCTATGCGAAGGAAGCCGCCATCGCCGCGCTCGGTGCCGCATTCGATCGGTTCGGATCGGAAGAGGTGATCGCGCTGACGGTGGACGGGAACAGGGCAAGCTGGGGGCTGATGGAACGGCTCGGGATGCGGCGACGCGCGGAGCTCGATTATGACGACATCCGCTACGGTCCGCCGTGGCGGCGCAGCATCGTCTATTCCATCGACCGTATGGCATGGCGACGCCGCGATGACTGACATCGTCATCGAGACCGACCGGCTGATCCTGCGCACGATCGAGGACGGCGATGCCGCGCTGCAGGACCGCTTGCTCAACACGCCAGCGGTCATGGCGCGGCTGGGCGGGGTCAAGGAACTGCACGAGATCGAGGCCAAGCATGCCAAGAGCCGGGCGCTCTACGCCCAGGAAGGCATTTCCTTCCTGATGATGATCGAGAAGGCCACCGGCGAGCTGGTCGGCCATTGCGGCATCAAGCGCGTCGACAACACCTTGGCGAAGAACCAGGGCGATCACGAGGTGGGCTGGCTGGTGCGCGAGGACCGCTGGCGCCGGGGGCTTGCCGAGGAGGCGATGCGCGGTGTTCTCGACTGGGCATTCGGCCGCGTGGGTGCGCCACACGTCGTGGCGCTGACCAGCGATGGCAACCAGGCCAGCTGGACGCTGATGGAGAAGCTGGGGATGACGCGCCGCCGCGACCTCGATTTCGACGATCCCGCCTTCCCGCCGGAGGACCGCAGCACGATCCTGTACAGCCTGACGGCGGCGGAGTGGGCCGCGGCGCGGGAGGCACGCGCGTGACCCGGCCCCGCCGCCTGTTGTTCGTGGCCACGATTTTCGCGGGCAGCTTCCTGCTGTTCATGGTCCAGCCGCTGGTGGCGCGCATGGCGCTGCCCCGGCTGGGCGGCGCACCGGCGGTGTGGAACAGCGCCATGCTGGTCTATCAGACGTTGCTGCTGGCCGGTTATCTCTACGCCCATCTGCTGGGCCGGCTGTCGCTTCGGAGGCAGGCGTTGGTGCATGTCGCAGTCCTGCTGGTGGCCGGGCTGACGCTGCCGATCGCGCTCGCCCCGCTCGCCCCGGCGGCACCCGGATGGGAAGCCGCCTGGGTGCCGCTGCTGTTCCTGCTGACGATCGGCCCGGTGTTCTTCGCGGTGTCGGCACAGGCGCCGCTGATCCAACGCTGGTATGCCGCCGACCCGGCGGCGGGCGATCCCTATTGGCTTTACGCCGCCTCCAACCTCGGCAGCTTCGCCGGGTTGCTGGCCTATCCGCTGCTGGTCGAACCGAGCCTTCGGCTTGCCGACCAGAGCATCGGATGGAGCCTGGGCTACGGCGTTCTGATCGTGCTCGTGGCCCTCGCGGCACTGGCCCGCTGGCAAGCCGCCGGCCCCGCCGCGGCGGTGTCCGCCCAAGGCGCAGGCGCGGAGCCCATCGGTATCCGCCGGATCGCCGGCTGGCTTGCGCTTGCAGCGGTGCCGTCGGGCCTCATGCTGTCGACGACCACGCATCTCACCACCGATATCGTGGCGATGCCTTTGCTGTGGGTGATCCCGCTCGGCATCTACCTGCTGAGCTTCGTGTTCGCCTTCAACGAGCGCAGCCATATGGGGCAGGTGTTCGCGCGCATCGCGCCGTTCACCCTGGTGCTGGCCGGCGGGCTGGCGATGGTCAGCCGGGGCACCGATGTGATCGCGATGGCATCGGCCGCGCTTCTGATGCTGCTGGTGGTGGCGGTGGCGCTGCACCGCCGGCTTTACGAGGACCGGCCCGATCCGGCGCATCTGACGCTGTTCTACCTGGTGATGAGCGCGGGCGGCGCACTGGGCGGGCTGTTCACCGCACTGATCGCGCCGGTGGTGTTCGACTGGGTGTGGGAGCATCCGCTGCTGGTGCTGGGCGCGGGCGCGCTGCTTTCCGGGCGGCCACTGTTCGACTGGTTGGGCAGGCTGGGGATCCCCCCGCTCTATCGCCGGTCCGCGATCCTGCTGGTGCTGCTCGTGGTCGCGGTGCTGTCGGGCCTGCTTTATCAGGCGGTGCTCGATCAGAACACGCTGCTGGTCGCGGGCCTGATGGTGGCGATCGCGGGCCTGAGCCTGCTGCTCATGGGCCACCGGATCGCCTTCGTCGTAGCCATGCTGGCGCTGATGCTGGGGCGCGGCGGCTACGAGACCGTCACGTCGTCCTGGGAAGGTGCGCGCCAGCGCAGCTTCTTCGGCATCTACATCGTGCGCGAGAATGAAGCGGCGGGGATGCGCGGCCTGACGCACGGCACCACGCTTCACGGGCTGCAATTTGCCGATGCCGCCCGCGAGCGGGAGCCGACCAGCTATTATACCCGCAGCTCTGGCGTGGGGATGGCGCTGGCGCAGGCGGACCGGGTGGCAGGCCCCGGAGCGCGCGTCGGCGTGGTCGGGCTCGGGGTGGGAACCCTGGCCTGCTATCGCCAGGCGGACCAGGCCTATGAATTCTTCGAGATCGATCCCGTGGTGGCGAGCTATTCGCGGCCGGGATCGCAGGGCGGGAGCTTCACCTTCCTGGCCCGTTGCGCGCCGGATGCGCCGATCCGCTTCGGCGATGCGCGGCTGGTGCTGGCCGACGGGCCGCCGGCCCGCTTCGACATGCTGGTTATCGATGCCTTCAGCTCGGATTCGATACCCGTGCACCTGATGACGCGCGAGGCTTTCGCCGTCTATCGGCGGGCCCTGGCACCAGGCGGCGTGCTGCTCGTGCATATCTCCAACCGCTATATCGGTCTCAAGCCCGTGGTCGCCGCCCTCGCCAGGGAATCCGGGCTGCGGGCGCTGCTGCGCGAGGATCTCGAGAAGCGCCAGGGCGCGGGCAGCTCGCCCTCGGTATGGGTGGCGATGTCGGCCGATCCGCTCGCGCTGGAGAGGCTCTCGGCGGGAAGCCCGTCAGGGGCATGGGAGGTGCTCCCTCCGACGCCCGACCGCGCCTGGAGCGACGATTTCGCATCGATCCTTCCATACATGCTTTGGGACAAGGTTCTCTGATGGTGCCCTTGGACACACCACGCCCGGGCGTTCGCATCCTGCCGATTCATGGCAAGATTCCGCGCATCCACCCCAGCGCCTTCATCGCGCCGGGCTGCACGATCATCGGCGATGTCGAGATCGGCGCCGAAAGCTCGGTGTGGTACAATTGTGTGCTTCGCGCCGATGTCAGCCGCATCGTCATCGGCGAGCGGACCAATGTTCAGGACGGCAGCGTGCTCCACTGCGATCCGGCCCGGCCCGGCGACCCCGAGGGCTCGCCGCTGCTGATCGGCAGCGACGTGCTCATCGGCCATATGGCCATGGTGCACGGCTGCATCATCCACGATCGCGGCTTCGTGGGCCTCGGCGCGATCGCCATGAACAAGGCAGAGATCGGCGCTGACGCCATGCTGGCGGCGGGGGCGATGCTGACCGAGGGCAAGGTGATGGGCCCGCGCGAGCTGTGGGGCGGGCGTCCGGCGCGGATGATGCGCGAGCTCGACGATGCCGCGATCATGGGAATGCGGCTTGGCGTCATGCATTATTCGCAGAATGCGAAGGATCACGCCGCGGCGATCGCCGCGGCCGAATAGGCTACGCGGCGAGCCTGTCCCGCCGCCTCATGGTTCCGGGTCGTGTCCGATACCGTCATGCTCCGGCCCGGCCAGCGCCGCGCCCGCGACGGCTATCCATGCCAGCGCCGCGGCCAGCGCGATGCTGGTTTCGCCCCAGCGCTGGTGCGCCGCCGCGCCCAGCAATGCGCCGCCGCCGAGCGCCGCCCACAGCGCCAGCATGCCGAGCGATTCCGGGGCTTCCCGGCCGAGCAGCCGCGCCGCCATGCCCTGCCCGAAGCGCACAAGTGCCCCGGTCATGTACGTCAGGCCGAACGAACCCTCGCCCCCGCGCAGGAAGCAGTTGTTGAGCGCGCCCATCGCCAGCACCAGCGCGGCCAGCGCCAGTGGCCGCGATCCGGCCACGCTCGCCGCCGCGCCTGCCAGAAGCAGCGTGGCGGCGAAGGCCGCCACATTGCGGGCCTGCCAGCGCGCGCTGCCCATCGCCACCAGCGCGCCCGCGAAGACGCCGCAGGTGAACCCCGCGATCAGCACCGCTGGAAGCACCGCCAGCGCTGGCTCCACCGCGAGGTCGACCGCCAGTCGGGTGGTGTTGCCCGACATGAAGGACACGAAATAGCCACCGGCGCTCAGGAAACCGACACCATCAACGAAGCCGGCGAGAGCGGCGAGGCCGATCGCGAGCCGGCGGTGCGAGTGGACGAGGCGCTGCATCGGGCCCGCTTATCGCGCGCCGCGCCGCGCCTCAATCGCGGATGAGGGCTTTTAGCGCCGCGATCCGGTCGGCCTCGTGGGCGGGCTTGTCCCAGCGGATGCGGTGAATGCGCGGGAAGCGCATCGCCAGGCCGGACTTGTGGCGCTTGCTTGGATGAACCGAATCGAAGGCGATCTCGAACACCAGGCTCCGGTCGGTTTCGCGCACCGGGCCGAAGCGGTTGACGGTATGGCTGCGGACGTGGTGGTCGATCTTCCTGAGTTCCTCGTCGGTGAAGCCGGAATAGGCCTTGCCGACGGGCAGGAGTTCCGCGCCGTGATCGGGGTCGCCATCCCAGCAGCCGAAGGTATAATCGGAATAGAAGCTCGATCGCTTGCCGCTGCCGCGCTGCGCATACATCAGCACGCAATCGACCAGCAGCGGATCGCGTTTCCATTTGTACCACAGTCCCGCGCGACGGCCGGCTAGGTAGGGACTGTCGCGGCGCTTGAGCATCAGCCCCTCGATCGCATCGTCGCGCGCGCCGGCGCGGATTTCCGCCAGACGCGCGAAATCCGCGGCCTCGACCACGGCGGAAAGATCGAAATGGCTGGCGGGCAGGCGCCCCACCAGCGCCTCCAGCCGCGCGCGCCTCTCGGACCACGGCAGCGCGCGCAGATCCTCGCCATCGAGCGTCAGAATGTCGTAGAGCCGGACGAAGGCCGGATAGTCGCGCAGCATGGGCTTGCTCACGGTCTTGCGCCCCAGCCTCTGCTGGAGCGCGTTGAAGCTCGCCGCGCCTCCCGCCTCCCCGCCCTGGTGGTTGCCGCGCACCAGCAGCTCGCCATCGAGCACGGCGGGAACCCCCAGCGCGGGGACCAGCTCGGGAAAGGTGGCGGAAATATCGTCGCCCGAGCGCGAATAGACCCGCGTTTCGCCGCCGGCGTGAACCATCTGCACGCGGATGCCATCCCATTTCCATTCGGCGACATAGTCCGCCAGATCGACGACCGCGTCATCGAACGGGTGGGCCAGCATGAAGGGCCGGAAGGTCGGCATGTTGGCGGTGTCGGGCGGCGGCGCTTCCTCGGCCGCCCAGGCGAACAGCTCGAGGTAGGGCGGCGAGATGCTGTGCCAGTATTCCTCGACATCCTCAAGACTGACTCCGAACGCCTGGGCGAAGGCGGTCTTGGCGAGGCGGGCGGAGACCCCTACGCGCATCGCGCCGGTCGCCAGCTTCAGCAGCGCATAGCGGCCCGAGGGATCGAGTCTGTCGAGCAGGGCGGGCAGCTCCGCCTGGACCGAGCTCCGGGTCATCGCCGCCAGCGCGTCCACCGCTTCGGTGACCCCGGGCGGGTCCGGGGCGGTCGGAGGAGCGGGCCACAGCAGGCTGGCGGTCTCGGCGGTATCGCCCACGAAGTCCCGGCTCAGCGTCCACAGCACCGGGTCTATGCGCTCCATCACCATGCTGCGAATGGTGCCCGATTTCACGGCCGGGAAGTCGAGCCCTCCGGTCAGCGCCGCCAGTGCCCAGCCGCGATCCGGGTCGGGCGTGCGGCGCAAGTACTCCGCGATCAGCCGCAGCTTTTCATTTCGCCCGCGGGTGTAGACCAGAGCGTCGATGAGGGCGGCAAGCTCCTCCATCTAGGCGGCGACCATCGCCGGGCCTATACGGTGTGCGGATTCGCTGCCGGAGAGTTTGCCACCATGAAATTGCTTCTTGCTGCCGCTTGTGCGGTCGCCGCCATCGCTTCGCCCGCTGCCGCGCAGGATGCCCATGCCGGGCACGCGATGCCCCCCGCTGCGCCAGCCCCGGCACCCGCACAGCCCGCAGCGCGCCTCAACCTCGACACCCCCGTGGAGACGGTCATGGCCGATCCGGTCGGCAAGGCCGTGCTGGATGCCAATGTCCCCGAACTCGCCACCCACGAGCACTATGAAGCCATCAAGGGGATGGGGCTGCGTCAACTGGCCGCCTATGCGCCGCAGAAGCTCCCGCCCGAACTGCTCGCGAAGGTCGAGACCGCGCTCGCCGCCATCAAATAGGGGTTTGGCCGGCACTCAGTCGTCCTCGTCCTCATAGCCCACCAGCGCCAGCGCCCTCGCGCGGCGCTGGTGGAGCTGGCACCAGCGCAGCAGCGCTTCCTCGCGGCCGTGGGTGATCCAGGTCTCGGTCGGATTCACCTCCTCGATGGTGCCGGTCAGCTCGTTCCAGTCGGCGTGGTCGGAGATGACCAGCGGCAACTCGACATTGCGCTGGCGCGCGCGCTGGCGAACCCGCATCCAGCCGCTGGCCATGGCGGGGACCGGGTCGGGCAGGCGGCGGCTCCAGCGGTCGCCCAGGGCCGATGGCGGGCAGATCACGATATGGCCGCGCATCGCATCACCGGTGGCATCGCTCACCAGCCGCAACTCGCCCAGATCGACCCCGAACGCCTCGTAGAGCCGGCACATCTTCTCCATCGCGCCGTGAAGATAGATCGGCGCACGATGGCCGGCGGCGCGCAGTTCCGCGATCACGCGCTGCGCCTTGCCCAGCGCATAGGCGCCTACCAGCACGCAGCGATCCGGTTCCGCCGCGAGCCGGCCCAGCAGCTTGGCCATCTCATCGCCGATGGGGGGATGGGTGAACAGGGGCAGGCCGAAGGTCGCCTCGGTCACGAACACGTCGCACGGCGTCACCTGGAACGGCGGGCAGGTCGGATCGGCGCGGCGCTTGTAGTCGCCCGTCACCACCACCCGCTCGCCGGCATGTTCCAGCAGGATCTGCGCGCTGCCGAGCACGTGGCCGGCAGGCACATAGGTCGCCCTGACACCGCCCGGCAGCGCGATGGTCTCGCCATAGGCCACCGGGGTCGCGCCGCTGTCGGTGGCGTAGCGCAGCTTCATGATCGCCAGCGTCTCGGGCGTGGCGACCGTCTGGCCGTGCCCGCCGCGCGCGTGATCGGCGTGGCCATGCGTCACCAGGGCGCGGCCGACCGGGCGGCCGGGATCGATCCAGGCGTCGGCTGGCACGACATGGATGCCCCAGGGCTCGGGCCTGATCCAGGAGAAAGGCGCGCGCACGCAGCTTCAAGCCCGGCGGCGCGGTCTCGTTCCCGTTTCAGCCCTCGCGGGCGGGGCGCAAGCGCTCGATCAGGACCTTCAGTCCCGCCTTCTGCCCCTGCGCCAGCAGGCTCTGGCGGAACAGCCGCGCGAGCAGCACCACCTCCAGCGCCACGAATGCGGCCAGCACCACCCCCGCGCCGATCACCTCGATCGCGCTGATCCCGCTGCCGAGCCGCGCCATCACCGTGAAGGGGGTCCAGATCGGCACCCAGGTCAGCACCTGCACCAGTGCCCCGCCATTGCCCGACAGGATCGCCTGGAGCAGAAAGGTGACCGGCAGCAGGATCGCCAGCAGGATCGGCATCAGATAGCCCTGCGCCTCGCTCATGCTGTCCGCCAGCGCGCCGATGCCCACGAACAGGATCGAAATCGCGACATAGCCCATCACGAAGAAGTAGATCAGCGTCGCGATGGCGGCGGGCGATGTGACGGGGGCGAGCGCGGGGCGGATCATATCGGCGATGGCGCCCTGCGTGGCGAAGGCGACCACGGCCCCCGCGCCCAGCCAGGCGGTCAGCATCGAAAGGCCGATGACCAGCGCGCCCAGCAGCTTGCCGTACATGAGATCCTCGGGCGAGATGCAGGCCAGCACCGATTCCAGCAGCTTCTTGCTGCGTTCCTCGATGGCGCCCTGCAGCATCCAGCTCCCCGACAGCATCAGCCCCATCATCAGGATATAGGCCAGCGCGATCGGCACGATCGAGCGCACCAGCATCGCCTCTCGCACGCCGCCACCGGGCGGGGGCGTGGTCACGGCGATGGCGGGCGCGGCGGACTGCACCGCCGCCGCCTGTTGCGGGGAAAGCCCGCTGCCCATCAGCAGCCGTTGGCGCAGTTCGGCGGTCAGCACTTCCTGTACGCTGGCGACGAAGGCCGGGCGGGGCTGTTCGTTCGACCACAAGCGCACGGTCGGATCGGCGGGATAGCGTTCGCCCACCAGCAATACCACATCGGCGCGTTCCGCCGCCGGGGCGTCCTTTTCGGCGCGGATGAGGCGTTCGGCGCCCGCGGTCAGCGCGGGGCCGGTTGCGGTGGCCAGCGCCCCCGTCGCCGGAACGATGTCATAGGCTGCGGGCGGCTGCTCGAATGAGGGCGTGTCCGAAGCCTTCACCGCTTCGATACGTGCCAGTGCCGCGTCGAGCCCACCGGCGCGCCGGAAAGCCGCCACATCGGCCGGCGTGTACCAGCGATCGTGCTGCGCCCAGGGGGCCTGCGGGTCGGCGCGTTCCAGCTTGTGGCGCCGGACATAGCGCGACAGCGCGGCGAGTGTGCGTTGGTCACGTTCGAACACGAAGCGCGCCTGGAGCGCGGCAGCCGCCTCGCCACCGGCGCGGTCGATCACCACCACCCGCGTCGGCTTGTCATCCTCCAGCCGCTCGCTCAGCAGCGGCCCCACGGCCAGCGCGATCGGTATCAGCAGGAGGGTGAGCCAGAAGCTCTTGAGAGCCATCACCTGCGCGACTTCGCGCCGGGCGACCAGCAGGATGTTGTGCCAGCTCATGCCTGGTTCTCCCGCACGCTTGTCCCGGCGTCCCCTTCGGGGCCGACGAGATGGACGAAGACATCGTGCAACGTCGCGCGCCGCTCCTCGAACCGGCGCAGCGGCAGGGCGCGCGTGCTGGCGCGCTCGAGCACATCGCTGGCGGAGACGCCGGGCGCGAGGTCCAGCGTCCATTCGGCAAACCCGCCATCCAGCGCCTGCCGCCTGGTCGCATTCGCCACGCCTTCCAGCCCGGCGATGCCGTCGGGGGCGATCGCGTCGATGGTGGAGGGAAGCTGCGCCCGCGCCTCGTCGATCGTGCCTTCGAAACGCTTGCGCCCCGTCCTGAGCAGTAGCAGCCGACGGCACAGGCGTTCGGCGTGTTGCATCACGTGGGTCGAGAACACCACCGCCGCGCCATCGCGCGAGGCGCGCAGGATCTCGTCCTCCAGCAGCCCCTGGTTGACGGGGTCGAGGCCGGAGAACGGCTCGTCCAGGATCAGGAGCCTGGGCCGGTTGACCAGCGCGGTGGCGAGCTGGACCTTTTGCGCCATGCCCTTGGACATCTCGGAAATCCGCGCCTTGGCGCGATCGGCCAGGTCGAAGCGGGCCAGCAGCTCCATCCCGTGCGCCCGCGCGTCGGCTGCGCGCATGTGCTTGAGCTGGCCGAAGTAGGCGATCACGTCGATCGCGCTCATGTTGGAATAGAGCCCTCGCTCCTCTGGCAAGAAGCCGATGGCACCGGTGTTGCGGCGGTCTGGCGCATTCCCCAGCACCTCGATGCTGCCGGAAGTGGGCCGGATGATGTCGAGCACCATGCGCAGCGTGGTCGTCTTGCCCGCGCCATTGCCGCCCAGAAAGCCGTAGATCTCGCCCGGCGCGACCGAGAAGCTCAGGTCATCGACCGCCAGAACCTCGCCAAACCGCTTGGTCAGCCCGGCCACCCTGAGCACCTGCATCCGAAAACCTCGCAATCCCTCGTGCATGCGGGCGTAGCCGCTCCAGCGGCGCGATCAAGGCGCGACCTGCCGCTCCCCGAGATTAATCGACCAACCGATAACTCAGCCGCCGTCACTCCCCGGTTCGCCGCCGGCTTCGCCTGTATTGCCCGCGGATTTGGCGGACTGTCGTGGCTTCTTCGCCGGCAAGCTGCGCTTCGCGGTCTTGGCGCGCGCCCTGCTGGCCCGCGGCGGGGCCGGGGTCAGCTCGAAGGCGGGGCTGCCGTCCTTGATGCTCACCTGCACCTCGCCGCCGTCGGCCAGCTTGCCGAACAGCAGTTCCTCGGCCAGCGGCTGCTTGATCTTCTCCTGGATCAGCCGCGCCATCGGGCGGGCGCCATAGAGCCGGTCGTAGCCGCGTTCGGCCAGCCAGGCGCGCGAATCCTTGTCGAACTGGATGTCCACGTTCTGCTCGGCGAGCTGGAGCTCGAGCTGGAGGATGAACTTGTCCACCACGCGCCCGACCG
The DNA here is from genome assembly GCA_016793865.1 of Altererythrobacter sp. GTDB lineage: Bacteria > Pseudomonadota > Alphaproteobacteria > Sphingomonadales > Sphingomonadaceae > Qipengyuania. The sequence goes on along the minus strand of JAEULJ010000001.1, from coordinate 553,917 downwards.
TCTCCCGGCCCAGATAGGCGAACGGCACCACCGCATCGAGCCGGTTGCGGAACTCGGGCGAGAACATGCGCTTGACCGCCTCCTCGCTCGCATCCTCCTTGCTGACATCGCCGAAACCGATCCCCTGGCTGGCCATGTCGGCCGCGCCCGCATTGGTGGTCATGATGAGGACGACATTGCGGAAATCGACCGTCTTGCCGTGATGATCGGTCAGCCGGCCGTTATCCATTACCTGGAGCAGGATGTTGAACAGGTCGGGGTGTGCCTTCTCGATCTCGTCGAGCAGCAGCACGCAATGCGGGTTCTGGTCCACCGCATCCGTGAGCAGCCCGCCCTGGTCGTAGCCGACATAGCCGGGAGGCGCGCCGATCAGCCGGCTGACCGAATGGCGCTCCATGTATTCGGACATGTCGAAGCGCTTGATCTCGATGCCCATGATGCTGGCGAGCTGGCGCGCGACCTCGGTCTTGCCGACGCCGGTGGGACCGGAGAACAGGAAGCTGCCGATCGGCTTGTCGGGGTCGCGCAGGCCCGCGCGGCTGAGCTTCATGGCGGTGGCGAGGCGGCTGACCGCCGCGTCCTGGCCGAACACCACGCGCTTCAGATCCTTCTCGAGGCTTTCCAGCGCTTTCTTGTCGTCGCTGCTGACCGATTTGGGCGGGATGCGCGCCATTGTGGCGATCACCGCCTCGATCTCGCGGGTGGTGATCTTCTTCTTGCGCTTGCTGGGGGGCACCAGCATCTGCATCGCGCCGACCTCGTCGATCACGTCGATCGCCTTGTCGGGCAGCTTGCGATCGTTGATGTAGCGCGCCGACAGCTCCACCGCGGTCTTGATCGCGTCGGGTGTGTAGCTGACCTTGTGGTGCTTTTCGAAGGCGCTCTTGAGGCCGCGCAGGATCTTGATTGTGTCCTCGACCGTCGGCTCGTTCACGTCGATCTTCTGGAAGCGGCGCAGCAGCGCGCGGTCCTTCTCGAAGTGGTTGCGGAACTCCTTGTAGGTGGTCGAGCCGATGCAGCGGATGGTGCCGCCGCTGAGCGCCGGCTTGAGCAGGTTGGAGGCATCCATCGCCCCGCCACTGGTCGCCCCCGCACCGATGACGGTGTGGATCTCGTCGATGAACAGCACCGCCTCGGGCATCTTCTCGAGCTCGGAGACGACCTGCTTGAGCCGTTCCTCGAAATCGCCACGATAGCGCGTGCCGGCGAGCAACGCCCCCATGTCGAGCGAATAGATGACCGCGCCGGTCAGCACCTCGGGCACTTCGCCCTCGACGATCTTGCGCGCCAGTCCTTCGGCGATGGCGGTCTTGCCGACGCCCGGATCGCCCACATAGAGCGGGTTGTTCTTGCTGCGCCGGCACAGGATCTGGATGGTGCGGTCCACTTCCGGCCCGCGGCCGATCAGCGGGTCTACCTTGCCGGCCTCCGCCTTGCGGTTGAGATTGACGGTGAACTGGTCGAGCGCGGTTTCCTTCTTGCCGCCCTTGGCTTCGGCCTTTTCCTCGCCCTCGGGCGGGGCCTGATCCTCGCCGTTGTCACCCGTGCCGCGGGGCGGCTTGCCTTCGAGCTGCTTGCCGCCCTTGCCGATACCGTGGCTGATGTAGCTGACGGCATCGAGCCGGTTCATGTCCTGCTGCTGGAGGAAATAGACCGCATAGCTGTCGCGCTCGGAAAACAGCGCCACCAGCACGTTCGCGCCGGTGACGGTGTCCTTGCCGCTGGTCTGCACGTGAAGGATCGCGCGCTGGACAACGCGCTGGAAGCCGGCTGTGGGCTGGGGGTCCGATCCGTCGGTGCCCTGCAGGCTCTGGTATTCCTGCTCCAGATACTGGCGCACCACCGCGCCCAGCTCGTCTAGATCGACGCCGCAGGCGGTCATCACTCGCCCGGCGTCCTCGTCGTCGATCAGCGCCAGCAGCAGATGCTCCAGCGTCGCATACTCGTGCCGCCGCTCCGATGCGTCGGAGAGCGCCTGGTGGAGGGTCTTCTCGAGGTTCGAGGCGAAACTGGGCATACTAGCGAGGTCTTTCCGTTCGCGCCGCCGGGGGAACGGCGGCGTGGGGGCAGCCTAGGGCGAAGAAGTTTCCCGAAGCTGTATAGGCACGGGATATGGGGACCGGGCCGCGATTTGCGAAGGCCCCGACCATCGCTCGCCTAATCCTTGCGTCCGAACAGCGCATCGGCCGCGTCGCGGTGCGCGGCGGCGGAGCGGCGATGCTGCTCCACCCGGGCTATCTCGCGCTGCAGCAACCCGATGCGCTCGGCCAGCTCGTCCTGCGAATAGGGGCCGAGATCCTCAGCCGCGAGCTTGCTCGCCATGTCGCCGCGCGGCCGGGGGCGCTCGTCGTGGTCCATCGCCGGGTATTGTCCCGCCCCCTCCGCTTGCTGTCAATGGCGGCGCTCGCTACTGCCCCCGGCGACTGCGAGGGGGACCGCTGCGAGCCATGGCCGACGTGCTGCCCGACACGATGACCGCGATCGGCTTCGACGCGCCCGGCGGGCCCGCGGTGCTGCGGCCCGAGACGCTTCCGGTGCCCCGCCCGCGCCCTGGCGAGGTGCTGGTCCGCGTGAGCCATGCCGGGGTCAACCGGCCCGATGTGATCCAGCGCCAGGGCTTCTATCCGCCGCCGCCCGGCGCCTCGCCGATCCCGGGGCTGGAGATCGCGGGCACCGTGGCCGCGCTCGGCGAGGGGGTCGAGCCAGAGCTGCTGGGGCAGGAGGTCTGCGCGCTGGTGAACGGCGGCGGCTATGCCGAATACTGCCTCGCCCGCGCCGGCCACTGCCTCCCGGTCCCCGGCGGATTGAGCCTGGCAGAGGCCGCGGCCCTGCCGGAAACGGTGTTCACCGTCTGGCACAATGTCTTCGAGCGCGGCTATGCCAGCGATGGCGAGGTGCTGCTGGTCCACGGCGGCACCAGCGGCATCGGCACGATGGCGATCATGCTGGGCAAGGCTTTCGGGCTCAATGTCATCGCGACCTGCGGCAGCGACGAGAAATGCGCCGAGGCACGCCGCATCGGCGCCGATCTGGCGATCAACTACCGCACCCAGGATTTCGTGGAGCATACCCGCGCCTTTACCGACGGGCTGGGTGCCAACATCGTTCTGGACATGGTCTCCGGCAGCTATGTCGCCCGCAACCTCGATGCGCTGGCGGAGGATGGGCGCCACATCACCATCGCCGTGCTCGGCGGGCTTACCGCCGAGATCAACATGGCCAAGGTGATGAGCAAGCGGCTGGTGCTGACCGGCTCCACCCTTCGCGCCCGTTCCGACGCCTTCAAGCAGCTCCTCGCCGACGAGATCCACACCAGTGTCTGGCCGCTGGTCGAGGACGGATCGCTGCGCCCGGTGATGGACACCACCTTCCCGCTCGCCCAGGCCGCCGCCGCCCACGCGCGGATGGAGGCGGGCGATCATGTCGGCAAGATCGTGCTCGCCGTGACTTGAGCGCTGTCCACGTTCTGTCACAAGCCCGTGAATCTGTTGTAACATTTCCCCGCTAGACGGCCAGGCATCGCACAGGCTGCGGGGGTGACCAGGATGACCGAGACCGACGCTCAGGCAGTTCTGCCGGCCGGCGTGACGCCGTTTCCGCTTCGGCCGCAATCGGTGCCGGAGCCCGAGGGGCAGCGCCGCCGCCGCTTCCGCACCATCTGGATCAGCGACATCCATCTCGGCACCCGCGGCTGCAACGCCCGGATGCTGATCGATTTCCTCGACCACACCGACAGCGACACGCTCTATCTGGTGGGCGACATCATCGACGGCTGGCGCCTGAGGAAGAAGTTCTACTGGCCGCCCGAGCACAACGACGTGGTGTGGCGCATCCTCAAGCGCGCGCGGCGCGGGACCCGTGTGGTCTATATCCCCGGCAACCACGACGAGGTGGTGCGCCAGTTCGCCGGCCTCAATTTCGGCGGGGTGGAGATCGCGCGCGCCGCCTTCCACACCACCGCCGACGGGCGCCGGCTGATGGTGCTGCATGGCGATGAATTCGATGCGGTGATGCTGGCGCACCGCTGGCTCGCCTTCGTGGGGGATGCGCTCTACCACCTGATGATGGCGCTCAACGGCTGGGTGAACGCGGCCCGGCGCGCGCTCGGCCTGCCCTACTGGTCGCTCAGCAAGGCGGCCAAGCACAAGGTCAAGAACGCGGTCGAGTTCATCTCCAAATACGAGGAGGTGGTGGCCCGCGCCGCCGGCGAGCGCGGGGTGGACGGGGTGGTCTGCGGCCATATCCACACCGCCGAGATCCGCAATTTCGATGGCGTGGATTATTACAACGACGGCGATTGGGTGGAGGGATGCACCGCGCTGGTCGAGCAATTCGACGGCAGCATGGAGCTTCTCCACTGGCCGCAGGAAATGGCCGCGCGCCAGCGCGAGGCCGAAGCCGCGCGAACCGTGGTCGATCAACCCGCGATCGCGCCCGAGCGGGAAGCGGCGTGACGGCGCCGCTGCGGCGCGAAGCCATCATCGCGCAGGCAAGCGCGCTGCCGCATCGCATCGCGATCGTCACCGATGCATGGACGCCGCAGGTGAACGGGGTGGTCCGCACGCTGACCACCACCGCGAACGAGTTGCGCGCGCGCGGCCACGAGGTGCTGGTGGTGGCGCCCGACCGCTTCCGCTCGCTGCCCTGCCCGACCTACCCTGAAATACGCCTCGCGCTTGCCAGCCGCAGCCGGGTGGCCGGCCTGCTCGCCGCCTTCGCGCCCGAGGCGATCCATATCGCCACCGAAGGACCGCTCGGCCTCGTCGCCCGCAGCCTGTGCATGGCGCGCGGCGTGCCCTTCACCACCGCCTATCACACCCAGTTTCCCGCCTATGTCGCCAGGCGGACCGGGCTGCCGGAGCGCCTGCTGTGGCGCTATATCCGCTGGTTCCACCTGCCCGCCGCCCGGATCATGGTGGCAACACCCTCCATCGAAGGCGAGCTGGCGGCGCGGGGTCTGGTAAAGGCGCATCGCTGGAGCCGGGGCGTCGATCTGGCGCAATTCACGCCCAGGGCCGCGCCCCCGCCGGAGTTCGCCCGGCTCGAGCGCCCGATCCAGCTCTATGTCGGGCGTGTGGCGGTTGAGAAGAACATCGAGGCATTCCTCAACGCGCGCCGCCCGGGGAGCAAGGTGGTGGTGGGCGATGGCCCGGCGCTCGCCGCGCTGAAGGCGCGCTTCCCCGGAACGCTGTTCCTCGGCCGCCGCGAGGGCAGTGCGCTGGCGGGATGCTATGCCGGGGCGGATGTCTTCGTGTTTCCCAGCCGCACCGATACCTTCGGGCTGGTGATCGTGGAGGCGCTGGCCTGCGGCACGCCGGTGGCCGCATTCCCGGTGGCGGGGCCGGCCGACATCGTGACCGAGAAAAGCGGCGCGCTTTCGGAGGATCTCGACCGCGCGATCGACGCCGCGCTGTTCTGCGAGCCGGCGGACTGCGCGGCGCGGGGCGCCGAGTTCGGCTGGGCGGGCGCGACCGACCAGTTCCTCGCCGGACTTGTGGACCTGCCGTTCGAGACCACGGGGCTGCGAGGGCTGCCCTGAGCTGCTAGCCCTTGCCCCACGGCCCGCCATCGCCTAGATCATGCCCGCATCGGCCGCTCCGCAAGGGGCGGCCCTTATATTTTCTGCCGTCCGCCGCCATCGCGGCCCGGCTCATCAGGATCCTCGCCCAATGGCCGACCAACCCACGCCGCTCATGCCCCACGCCACGGCCACCTGGCTGGTGGACAATACCGGGCTTTCGTTCGAGCAGATCGCCGATTTCTGCGGCATCCATGTGCTCGAGGTGCAGGCAATGGCCGACGATCTGGCGGGCAGCAAATACACCGGGCGCGACCCGGTCCATGCCGGCGAGCTGACGCTGGCCGAGATCGAGAAGGGCCAGGCGGACAGCGAATATGCGCTCAAGATGCAGCGCGCTCCGGTGGCGGTGAACCGCACCAAAGGCCCGCGCTACACGCCGGTCTCCAAGCGGCAGGACAAGCCCGACGGCATCGCCTGGCTCATCCGCAACCACCCCGAGGTGTCCGACGCGCAGATTTCGCGCCTGATCGGCACCACCCGCAACACCATCACCGCGATCCGCGATCGCAGCCACTGGAACATCCAGAACATCCAGCCCAAGGATCCGGTAACGCTGGGCCTGTGCTCGCAGCGCGAGCTCGACGCCATCGTCGCCAAGGCCGCCAAGAACCGGCCAGCCGAGGACGAGGGCGCGCCGGCCGAAGCCCGCGGCTCGAGCGACCGCGAGAGGCTGATCGAGGAACTGCGGGCCGAGCGCACCGCGAACGAGAAAGCCGCCGCCGAAGCCGCGCAGGAGGCCGAGGCCGCCGCCTGGCTGGAAGCCAAGCGCGCGAGCGAGGATGTCGCCGAGGGCTGATCCGCCGTCCGGCCACTCGCTCTTGCCGCTGCGGGGATCCCGGCGACGCGGCGGTTCGGGGCGCGGGGTCAGGCTTGGCGCCTAGCGGCCGGTGTAACCCCGGTACCACTCCACGAAAGCCGGTATGCCCACGTCGATCGGGGTCGTCGGCTCATAGCCGAGGTCGGCGCGGATCGCGTCGATATCGGCATAGGTGCGGATGACGTCGCCCGGCTGCATCGGCTGGAAATCGATCACCGCCTTGTTGCCGCAGGCCTCCTCGATCAGCCCGATCAGGCGCATCAACGGCTCGGCGCGGTTGTTGCCGATGTTGTAGATCGTGTGGGGCGCCGTGCTGCCTCCGGGCTTCTTCGCCCCGTCGTCGGCCGGTGGATGGTCGAGCGCCGCCACCACGCCGCTGACGATATCGTCGACATGGGTAAAGTCGCGGTGCATCTCGCCGCCGTTGAACACCGCGATCGGCGTGCCGGACAGCACCGCCTCGGTGCATTTCCACGTCATCATGTCGGGGCGGCTCCACGGCCCGTAGACGGTGAAGAAGCGCAGCCCGGTGAGCGGGGTGCGGTAGAGGTGCGCGTAGCTTTCCGAAATCAGCTCGTCCGCGCGCTTGGTGGCGGCATAGAGTGAGATCGGGTGGTCGACCGGGTCTTCCACCGAGAACGGCACCCTGGGCGCATTGCCATAGACCGAGCTGGAGCTGGCATAGACCATGTGCCGCACGCCGCGCCGGCGGGCCAGCTCGAGGATCACGATGTGGCCGGTGAGATTGGAGGCGGCATAGGCCAGAGGGTTGTCGAGCGAATAGCGCACGCCCGCCTGCGCGCCGAGGTGGACGATGCGGTCGATCCGCGTATCGGCCAGCGCGGCCTCGACCGCCGCCGCGTCGGAGAAATCCAGCTCCAGCACGCGCACGGCATTGCCGAAGCGGGCCAGACGCGCGACCCGGTCGCGCTTGAGCTGGACGGAATAATAGGCGTTGAAGCAGTCGAGGATGACGACCTCTTCGCCGCGTTCCAGAAGGCGTTCGGCCGTGGCCGCGCCGATGAAACCCGCCCCGCCGGTGATCAGAATGCTCATGGCCCCGCGCCTAAGCACGGCGGGGCTCGCTTGGCCAGCGCGGCGCGCAAATGCCGCCGGACTTGCAGGATGGAAGAACACCATGCATGGTATTGACATGGCTGTCAGCAAGCGTTTCCCCCTGCCGCCCGGCGCGGGCTATGGGCATCCCAACCCCTGGGCCAGCGCGATCCGCCCGATGCTGCTCCACGATCTGTTCGCGGGCCAGGCGAACAAGACGCCGGATGCGCCGCTGGTGGAGTTCATGGGGCGGACGTTCAGCTATGGCGGGCTCCATGCCGAAGCGCGGCGGTTCGCCGCCGGGCTGGCGGCGCGCGGGATCGCCAGGGGGGACCGTGTCGGCCTGTTCCTGCCCAATGTGCCCAGCTACGTCACGGCCTATTATGGCGCGATGATGGCCGGTGCGGTGGTGGTCAATTTCTCGCCGCTCTATTCGGTCGAGGAACTGAGCGCGCAGGTGGTGGATTCGGGCACGCGCCTGCTGGTGACCCTCGATGCGCCCGCGCTCCTGCCGACCGCCACGCAAGTGCTCGACGCCTCGCCGCTCGAGCAGCTGGTGGTCGTGCGGCTTGCCGACGAGCTGCCGCGGCTGAAATCGCTTGGGCTGCGGCTGCTGAAGCGCTCGCAGATCGCCAAGCTTCCCACGCGGGACGATGTGGGGCTGTGGCGCGACTGGCTTTCCGATGCCGATGCCGAGCGCCCCGATCTCGCGCCGTCGGACCTCGCGCTGCTGCAATACACGGGCGGCACCACGGGCACGCCCAAGGGCGCGATGCTGACGCACGCCAACCTGTCGTCGAACGCGCAGCAGATCGACCTGATCGATCCGTTCGACCGGGCGGAGAAGGACGTGATCCTGGGGGCGCTGCCGCTGTTCCATGTCTTCGCCAACACCTGCGTGCTCAACCGCACCGTTGTGCGCGGCGGCGCCATCGTGATGCTGCCCCGCTTCGAGGCGAAGCAGGTGCTGGCCGCCATCGGGCGGATGAAGCCGAACGGCCTGCCGGGCGTGCCGACCATGTTCCAGGCCCTGATGGATCACCCCGATTTCGCAACAACCGACTGGAAAAGCTTGCGAATATGTATTTCCGGCGGTGCTCCTCTGCCGGGTCCGTTGTGCGAGAAGTTCGAGAAGGCGACGGGCGTCCGGCTGGTCGAGGGATATGGCCTGACCGAGAGTTCGGGCGTGGTCTCGGCCAACCCATACATCGGCCCGCGCAAGGTCGGCACCATCGGCCAGCCGATCCCGGCGACCCAGGTGCTGCTGCTCGACAAGGAAGACCCTACCGCGCTCGCTCCCGATGGCGAGCCTGGCGAGCTGGCGATCCGCGGTCCGCAGGTGATGCGCGGCTACTGGAACCGGCCCGAGAGCCAGGGCACCGCCTTTGCCGAGATCAACGCAGAGGCCTGGCTGCGGACGGGCGATGTCGCCACCATCGACGAGGACGGCTTCGTCACCATCGTCGATCGGCTCAAGGACATGATCGCGGTGGGCGGCTTCAAGGTCTTCCCCAGCCAGGTCGAGGAAGTCCTGCTGGAGAACCCGGCGATAAAGGAGGTTCTCGTGATCGGCGTGCCCGATGCCTACAAGGGCGAGGTGCCACGCGCCTATGTCACCCTCGCCGATGGCGCGGGAGAGGACGGCGAGGCGCTCAAGGCGTGGCTCAACGCCCGCGTCGGCAAGCATGAGCGGGTCGACAGCGTGGTGGTCCGCCCGGCGCTGCCCAAGACGATGATCGGCAAGCTCGACCGCAAGGCCCTGCGCGCCGAGGTGCTCTAGGACGAAAGATCAGGCCGCGGCGGCGCGGGCAGGCCCCTGGATCAGCCGCTCGACATCGACCAGCAGCGCCGGCCCGTCTTCGGTCTCCACCATGCCGGCCGCCGCGTGCTGCCAGCCCGCGCCGAAGCCTCCCGGCACGGGTGCGGGAGCAGTCAGCGCCTGGGCCACGTCGAAGGCTTCGTCCACCACAAGGGCGTAGCGGTGCCCGTCGTGTTCCACCACGGCGGCCCGGCTGCCCTCGACCGTCTCGCTGGCCGGGAAGCCCAGCGCTATGCGGCAATCCACTACCGTCAGCGCCTGGCTGCGGAGCGCCGTGAGGCCCACGATGAAGTCGGGCGCGAGAGGGATCGGGGTCACCGTCTCGATCTCGATCACCGAGAGCATGCGCGCGGTGGGGATCGCGGCGCGCCGGCCGGCGATCAGGCACATCAGCATCAGTTCGCTCATCGCGCCTTCCCCTGCCTGGCCGCCTTCAGCGCTCCCACCAGCGCCTCGCGGTCGTAGCGATAGATGGCCCCGCCCGCGTTGTCCGGATCGCTGCTGAGGCGGATCGTGGCGCGGGCTCCGGCGGCCTCGCCGGGTGATGCATCTTCGAGCAGGATGGCGACATCGGCCTCCTCTGCCGCGCCGGTCGCGATGGCATACCCTGCGGCGCGGATCAGCGGCTCGAGAATGGTGCGCGACCACTCGCTGTCGGCCGGTACCCGGCAGGTCGGCACCTTGCCGAGGCTCTTGCCGCGACCACGGCGCGTTCCGCGCCGTGCCGGCGCGGGGCGGGCCGCAAACAGGCGATGGCAGTCGACTACGGGCACCAGTTCGCCCTCGATCAGCGTGACGCCCTCGATCGTGCCGTCCTCGGCCACCGGAAGCGGTTCCTCGCTCATCGCGCCGGCGTCGATCACCTCGGCAACGACATAGGCCAGTTCGGCATCGCCATCGGACAGCCGCAGCAGGCGGCACCGCCCTTCGGGAAGCGGGCCGGCTTCGTGGCCGGCAAGCGTCAGGATGTCGCCCCCGATCACCGCCTGCGCGCGCGCGCCCTCGATGTCGATGGCGGCGCGCTCGATGGTCTCGATGCGGCGCACCGCCTCGAGCCGGATCGCGCGCCTGCGTCCGTCGAGGCCGTTGAACAGCATCACCGGCACCGCGGCCGTGGCCGTGTCGTCCGGGGCATCCCCCGTCTCCACGCCCCGATTCCTGACCTCGCTGCTCATCCCCCAGCGCGCCGCTATGCTGGGGATGTCCAGCAGGAGGATCGGCCGGCCATCGTCGAGCAGGGTGGTCCCGGCATATAGACCCGTGCGCATCACCGCCGGGGCGATCGGCTTGACCACCACATCCTCGTGATCGTGAACTCGGTCGACGCCCAAGGCGAAGATCTCGTCGCTCGCCAGTCGCAGGAGAATCAGCGTCTTGCTGTCCCACGTGGCGTCGCCCGGCTCCGCCAGGCCGAAGACTTCGGCCAGTGACACGCAAGGCACGCGGCGACCACGGAAGGTGATGAGGTCGCGCTCGCCGACGCGTGCGAACTCGATGTCCTGCACATCCGCGAAGGCGACTTCCTCCACATAGCTGCGGGGGAGCGCGTAAAGCCGGCCTCGCACCTCCACGGTCAGTGCGGCGATGATGGACAGGGTCAGGGGAAGCTGGAGGTGGAACGAGGTGCCTTCGCCCGGCCTGCTCGTCACGTCGATCGACCCGCCCACCTTCTCGATGTTCGCCCGCACCACATCCATGCCGACCCCCCGGCCCGAGACAGCGCTTACGGCATCGGCGGTGGAAAGGCCGGGTTCGAACATCAGCAGCAGCTTCTGGCGCTCGCTCATGCGGCCGGCTTCCGCTTCCGAGCACAGGCCCGCGGCGACGGCCTTGGCGGCGAGCCGGTCGCCCGCAACGCCGCGCCCGTCGTCGGTGATGACGAGGCTGATGCGATTGCCGGACTGGCGCGCGGCGAAGCGCAGCAGGCCGATTTCCCGCTTGCCCGCCCTGACACGCTCGGCCGGGCTCTCCAGGCCGTGATCGATGGCGTTGCGGATGATATGGGTGAGCGGATCGCGCACCATCTCGATCATCTCGCGGTCGAGCTCGACATCGCCGCCCTCGAAATCGACCATGACCTGCTTGCCGAGCTCTGCCGAAAGATCGCGCACGAGCCGGGGGAACGATCCGAACAAAACCTCCAGCCGCTGCATCCGCATGCGGGTGATGCCGGTGCGCACATCGGCGAGGATGGCGCTCAGCCGCTCGAAGGGGCCGTCGATGGCCGGTTGCTCGCCGGCCTCGCGCAGGCGGCGGGCCAGATCGTTGCGCGCCAGAACCATGTCTGAGACGCCCTTCATCACCTCGTCGAGAAGGCTGACGGGAAGGCGGATGGTGCGCTGGAGCGCGGTGGGGCCGGCCCTGGTGTCTTGCTCGCCGTCCTCGCCCGGCCTTGGCGCGGGATGAGCCGTGCCGATCGGCTCCATCGCCTCGTCGTCGGCACCCACGGCGAGCGCGGCGATCAGCGGCTCGTCACCGCCCTCGGGGAATTCCTCGCCGGCTTCGATCGCGGCGGTCATCGCGCCGATCCGGTCGATCAGGGCGAGCACCGCGCTGACCAGCGCGCGGTCGGGCTCGCGGCGGCCGGCACGGCATTCGGCCAGCACGTCCTCCGCCGCGTGGCTCAGCCGGGCGAGGCGCGGAAAATCGAAGAAGCCGCAGTTGCCCTTGACGGTGTGAACGAAGCGGAAGATCGAATCGAGCCGCGCGGCGTCGGAGGGATCGGCCTCCCAGGCGACGAGCTCGCCGCCCACCGCTTCCATCATCTCGCGTGTCTCGGCGGTGAAATCCGCCAGCAGCTCGTCCATCTCGCGCACGCGCCCCAATTTCCGGTCATGCGCCTATGCCCGATGATGGTTACCAAAGCGTTGGGCAGGCCGGGACGGGTGCTTGCCTCCCGGCCGTCCGCCATGCGATAAAGCGTGCCGTCAGGAGAGAGCACCGATGGCAACGCAGGCGAAGCACGCGAACCTCAACTATGAATGCAGCGATGCCGAATGGCAGGCGCGGCTCGACCTCGCCGCATGTTATCGCATCTTCGATCACCTCGGTTGGGGCGAAAGCATCTACAACCACATCTCGGTGGCCGTGCCGGGAGAGGAAGGCAATTTCCTCATCAATCCCTTCGGCCTGCTCTATGACGAGGTGACCGCCTCCAACCTCGTGAAGATCGATGTGGAGGGCAACAACGTCGGCGGATCGCCTTATATGGTGAACAAGGCGGGGTTCACCCAGCACGCCTATTTCCACAAGACTTTGGGCGAGCGCGCCACCGCGATCTGCCACGTCCATACCACCGCCGCGATGGCGGTGTGCAGCCACGAAGGGGGGCTGCTGCCGACCAACTTCTACGCCTGCGCTTTCCAGGACCAGATCGGCTACCACGATTTCGAGGGCGTGACGGTGCGCGCCGAGGAAGGCGAGCGGCTGGTTCGCAACCTGGGCAACAAGCGCGTGCTGATGCTGAAGAACCACGGCCCGGTGGTGATGGGTCGCACCATTCCCGAGATGTTCGTCACCATGTGGAGCCTGCAACGCGCCTGCGAGATTCAGGTCGCTACGCTGGCGATGGGCGCGCCGGTGAGCGTGGGCCAGGAGGTGGTGGACATCCATCAGCGCGATTTGGCGGTGATGCAGGGCCAGGGCGGGGCGGGGCTGTTCGACTTCGAGGCGTGGAAGCGCAAGGTCACCAGGATTGATCCGAGCTGGCAGCAGTGAGGCGCTGACGGGGCGCGCCAATGCCGCGGATGACCGTCAACGAGCGCCCGCTCGAATTCGCCCTCGATCCGGCGACGCCGCTGCTGTGGGCGCTACGCGACGCGGCCAATCTGACGGGCACCAAATATGGCTGCGGCGTGGGCGATTGCGGGGCCTGCATGGTGATCGTGGACGGCGCCGCGCTCAGGAGCTGCCTGGTCACCATCGGCGAGGCGGAGGGGCGCAATATCGTCACCATCGAAGGGCTCAGCCGCGACCGTTCGCACCCGGTGCAGCAGGCGCTGGTGGCGGAGCAGGCGATCCAGTGCGGCTTCTGTACGCCCGGCATCGCCCTTGCGGCCGCGGCGCTTCTGGCGGCCAATCCCTCGCCGGGCGAGGCCGAGATCAGGGCCGCCGTGCCAAACCTGTGCCGCTGCGGCGTCTATCCGCGGCTTGTGCGGGCGATCGAGCGGGCAGGGCGGGTGGCGCGGCGCGAGGAAACCATCGGCGCGGCCCCGCCACCCGGCATCGGCGCGCAGGATGCCGCCCGGGCGGTGCCCGCGCTGGGCGAAGGTGAGGAGCGACCATGAGGGCGAAGATCTGGCACAATCCCGCCTGCGGCACGTCGCGCAAGACGCTGGCGCTGCTGGAGGAGGCGGGCTGCGAGGTCGAGGTGATCGAATACCTCAAGCACCCGCCCAGCCGCGCAAAGCTCGCCCAGCTCTATAGCGATGCCGGGCTCGCGCCGGCCCAGGGACTGCGGTTGCGGGGGACGGACGCAGAGGAACGCGGCCTGCCCGTCGCGGATCCCGATATCGTTCTCGATGCCATGGCCGCCGATCCGCGCCTGATCGAGCGGCCGCTGGTCGAGACATCGAAAGGCGTTCGGCTGTGTCGCCCGCAGGAGCGTGTGAGAGAGATCATCTAGCCTAGCTGGCCGGGAACATCCCCTCCCGGCAAGTCGGCTTCCATCCGGCTGTCCGCTGCGAGCGCCCGCCAGCCCCAACCCAGCACCGCCGCGCACAGGCCGCCGATCACCGCGAAGCCAATCGCTTCGTGATGGTTGTAGAGCCACACTCCCAGGGCGGGCGCGACGACATAGGCCGCGCCGTTGAGCGAGGCGACGATCCCGCCCACCTGGCCCTGCTCCGCGCGCGTCACCGCTAGGCTGGCGCCAGCGGTGAACCCGGGACGATAGAGCCCGAACCCCAGCGAGGCGATGGCGAACCCCAGCGAGATGCTGTGAAGATCGTAAGCGAAGGCGAGCATCGCCGTGCCGACAAGCGCGGTCGCCATGCCTGCCAGCACCGATGTGCGCGGCCCCAGGCGAAGCAGTGGAATCAGGCCCCATTGCGCCAGCAGAGTGGCGCCCGCGCCCGCCATCAGCACCGTTCCGACCGGCCCCGCGCCTGCCCCCGGATCGGCGCGCAGCCCCAACCTGTCGAGCACGAAGAAGCCGGCCAGGCCCAGCAGCGCGGCCTGGGCGTGCCCACCGAGCAGTCCCGCGACGAGCCAGGGCCGAAGACGCCGGTCGCGCCAGTGGAGGTCGGGGATCGCGCCTTGCTCCCCTGCCTCCTCCGCGGCGTCGAAAGCTTCCACTCTCGTTCCCGCGCTGGCGCTGAAGGGGGCGGGGGCAATTTGCCCGCGCGCGGCGTATACGGGCGTGTCGTCGGGCAGGCCGAGGCGCAGGGCGACAAGCACCACGATACCGAACACGGCAAAGGCGAAGAATGGACCGGCGAGCCCGTGGCCACCCGCACCGAACACCAGCAGCGGCGCGATCGCGGGGCCGATCACAGTGCCCAGGCCGAAACTGGAGGCTACCAGCGCCAGGGCCTTGGTTCTCTCGCTGCGGGGCGTGCGGCTGGCGACATAGGCCTGGACCGCCGGGGGCGCGGCGGAGCCGAACGCGCCGTAGAGGCTGCGCGCTGCGGCGAACAACGCGATGGTGAGTCCGACGCCGACCGCGCCCTTCAGCCCGGCATAGATCACTATCCCGCAGAGCGTGAAGGAAAGGCTGAACCCGATCAGCCCCAGCGCCATCATGGCCTTGCGCCCGCGGCGGTCCGAGCGGCGAGCCCACAGCGGTGCGCACACGACCCACAAAAGCGCCGACCAGGTGTAGGCGAGGCTGATCCACCAGTCGCTCACGCCCAGCTCGGTGCCGATCGAGGGCATGACCGACTGCATCGCGGTGTTACCCGCGGCCGTCACCAGCATGACCATGAAAAGCAGCGCCATGCGACCCTGCGGGATCGCGCCGTGGCGGGTCGTTCCTGGGACAGCCATATCGCGCTCTGCCATGGCAGCGGGCGCTAGGCGCGCAGGGCCACGCTTGCAATGGCGCGGCCAGTCGCTATCGAAACCAGATTCGTCGCCCCCAGGGGGTGCTTGGGGGTTGCACACTTGCCGATCGACCAGTCCGCCGCCGCGCTTCGCCGTACATCCCTGGCCCAGCGCGCCAGCCGCCTGTTCGGGCAGTGGGGGGTGTTCTTTCGCGGTTTCATGGAACAGCCGCGAATGGTCGGCTCGATCATCCCGTCATCGCGATTCACGGTGGCCAAGATGCTCGCCCCGGTGGATTGGCAGGGCTGCAACCTCTTCGTCGAATATGGCCCCGGCGTCGGCACCTTCTGCCGCCCGGTGCTCGACCGCCTGCGCCGTGACGGCACGCTGATCGTGATCGATACCAACCCGCTCTATGTCGACTATCTCAAGCATACGATCGGGGACAGCCGGTTCCACGCCGTGCTCGGCTCGGCCGAGGATGTGGAGGCGATCGTGAAGGCGCATGGTTTCGGCCATGCGGATTATGTCCTGTCCGGGCTTCCCTTCTCGACGCTGCCCGATGGCGTAGGGCCGGCCATCGCGGCGGCGACGCACCGGGTTCTGCGGCCTGGCGGCGCTTTCCTGGTCTATCAGTTCTCTGCCCGCGCCCGCGATTTCATGGCGCGGCACTTCCGCCATATCGACAGCGGGTTCGAGCCGCTGAACGTGCTGCCATGCCGGCTGTTCTGGGGCTGGAAGCGCGAAAGCGACACGGCCTGAGGCGCGACACCGTCAGGCGATCAAGCCGATTGCGACGCGGCCCGGCTCACCCTATCCCTTCGCCATGACGCGCGTGTTGTGGTTCATCCTGAAGCTGGCGGCGGGCTTCGTGCTGCTGAGCCTGGCGCTGGTGCTGGTCTATCGCTTCGTCCCGGTCCCGGTGACGGCGACCATGCTGATGGACGAGCGGGGGATCGCCAAGGACTGGGAGCCGCTGTCGAACATCGATCGCAATCTGGTGCGGGCGGTGATCGCGGGCGAGGACGGCAAGTTCTGTTCGCACGACGGCTTCGACCGCGCCGCGATCGAGCAGGCGATCCGGCGCAACCAGCAGGGCGGCCGCATCCGCGGCGGTTCCACCATCAGCCAGCAGACCGCCAAGAACGTGTTCCTGTGGCAGGGAGGCGGCTATTTCAGGAAGGGGCTGGAGGCCTGGTTCACCTTCCTGATCGAGAAGATCTGGGGCAAGCGGCGGATCATGGAGGTCTATCTCAACGTCGCCGAGACCGGCATCGGCACCTATGGGGCGGAGGCGGGGGCGCAGCGCTATTTCGGCAAGTCAGCCGCGCGCCTCACCCCCGCGGAAGCCGCGCGCATGGCCGCCGCGCTGCCCCTGCCCAAGGAGCGCTCGGTCACCAATCCCTCGGGCTGGCTGCGCCGCCACGGCAACCGCATCTCCGCGCGCATCGGCGTGGTGCGGCGCGATGGGCTGGATGCCTGCGTTTACGAGTAGCGGCGGATCAGCGGTGCTGGCGCCTAACGGCACCCGAAGGCACCGCTTGTAACGCAGCGCAACGTCGCAAGGCGGATTGGCCGCCCGTGTTCATCCGGGGCAAGGCAGGGCGCGCCGACGCATAACGCCTGCGCCTGAGGGGGAGGCGAATTACGCCGCCTCTTCCTTCTTGCCCTTCTTGCCTTCCATCACCTGGACCGGATCCTTGCGGCCTTCGACCACGTCCTTGTCCACCACGATTTCGCTCACCCCGTCCATGTCGGGCAGGTCGAACATGGTGTCGAGCAGAATGCCTTCGACGATGGAGCGCAGGCCGCGCGCGCCGGTCTTGCGGGCCAGCGCCTTCTCGGCGACGGTCTGGAGCGCGTCGGGGGTGAAGGTGAGCGCCACCTCCTCCAGCTCGAACAGCTTCTGATACTGCTTGATGAGCGCGTTCTTGGGCTCGGTCAGGATGGT
This sequence comes from Altererythrobacter sp., assembly GCA_016793865.1. Taxonomy (GTDB): domain Bacteria; phylum Pseudomonadota; class Alphaproteobacteria; order Sphingomonadales; family Sphingomonadaceae; genus Qipengyuania. Next base: position 536,711 of record JAEULJ010000001.1, on the reverse strand, counting down.
CACCAGCGCCGGCACGTCGAGATCGCGCAGCGTGGCGATGACCGGCAGGCGGCCGACGAATTCGGGAATCAGGCCGAACTTGAGCAGATCCTCGGGCTCGCACTTCACGAGCAGTTCGCCGATGCGGCGCTTGTCGGGATCGGCGACATGGGCGCCGAAGCCGATGCTGCGCTGCTGCAGGCGATCGGCGATGATCTTCTCCAGCCCCGCGAAGGCGCCGCCGCAGATGAACAGGATGTTGGTCGTGTCGACCTGGAGGAATTCCTGCTGCGGATGCTTGCGCCCGCCTTGCGGCGGGACGGAGGCGGTGGTGCCCTCCATCAGCTTGAGCAGCGCCTGCTGCACGCCCTCGCCCGACACGTCGCGGGTGATCGAGGGGTTTTCCGCCTTGCGGGTGATCTTGTCGATCTCGTCGATATAGACGATGCCGTGCTGCGCCTTCTCGACATTGTAGTCGCTGGCCTGGAGCAGCTTGAGGATGATGTTCTCCACATCCTCGCCGACATAGCCCGCCTCGGTCAGCGTGGTCGCATCGGCCATGGTGAAGGGCACGTCGAAGGTGCGCGCCAGCGTCTGCGCGAGCAGCGTCTTGCCCGAGCCGGTGGGGCCGACGAGCAGGATGTTGGACTTGGCCAGTTCGACCTCGCCGGCCTTGCCGCTGTGCTTGAGCCGCTTGTAGTGATTGTGGACCGCTACCGAGAGCACGCGCTTGGCGCGATCCTGGCCGATCACGTAATCGTTGAGCTGGGCGAAGATTTCCGACGGCGTGGGAACATCGCCGTCCTTCTTGCCCGCGATGCCGGCCTTGGTTTCCTCGCGGATGATGTCGTTGCACAGCTCCACGCATTCATCGCAGATGAACACGGTTGGGCCGGCGATGAGCTTGCGGACCTCGTGCTGCGACTTGCCGCAGAAACTGCAATAAAGCGTGGATTTGCTATCGGTACCGCTCAACTTGGTCATGTCCCGCTACGTCCCGTGCCGCTTCTCGGCCGGTGGAATGAGGTAAAGCCTCGGGCCGGGCTTTTCAACGCGCTAGGACCAAAGACCTTCAGAATGCTGAACAGGTGCGGCGCCCGCGCCCGGGGGATGGCCCGCAGTCGTCTATTCCGGCGCGCCGCCCGATCCCTCGGCTTCGGGGGTGTCGCTGTCGGGCCGGCCCTCGAACACCTTGTCGACAATGCCGAAGGCCATCGCCTCGTCCGCCTCGAGAAAAGTGTCGCGATCCATCGCCTTCTCGATCTCCTCCAGCGTCTTGCCGGTGTATTTGGCGTAGAGCGCGTTGAGGCGCTTGCGCATCCGCAGGATCTCGCGCGCCTGGATTTCGATGTCGGCGGCCATCCCGCGCGCGCCGCCGCTGGGCTGGTGGACCATGATCCGCGCATTGGGCAGCGCAACCCGCATCCCCGGCTCGCCCGCAGCGAGCAGGAAGCTGCCCATGCTCGCGGCCTGACCGACGCACAGAGTGGATACGCGCGGCTTGATGTACTGCATGGTGTCGTGAATCGCGAGGCCCGCGGTCACCACGCCGCCGGGCGAATTGATGTACATGCTGATCGGCTTGGACGGGTTCTCGCTCTCCAGGAAGAGGAGTTGCGCCACGATCAGCGAGGCCATGTTGTCCTCGATCTGGTCGGTCACGAACACGATCCGCTCGCGCAGCAGGCGCGAAAAGATGTCGAAGCTGCGCTCGCCCCGGCTGGTTTGCTCGACCACCACGGGCACCAGCGCGCCGGTCAGCGGGTCGCGGGTGAACTGGCCCTGGGTGCGATAGCCGTCGCCGCCGAACAGATCGATCATTGGGGGAGGTGTCCTCTCGTCGTGAAGTGCGTGGCCTATGTCGCGTCTCCACGGTTCAATTCAAGTCCCTTCGCCGTGTCGGAGGCTATGACTACAAATGTCGTTGGTCGTGGGGCGTGACACCTTGGTCGAGGCTGCCGGGACACCGGAGTCCGCCACGGTCACCACGCCGCCATGAACTCGGGAGGTTACAGGATCGCCGCGCGCCGCTGGGCCGCCTTGCTGCTCGCCGGCACCGCCATGCCGCTTTCGGCGCAGGAGGCCGCCCAGCCGTCCGGCGATGCCTCGCACGCGGGACCCGTTACCGGCGATGCGCCACCACCGGAGGCGCCCCCCGCCACGAACGTCCAGGGCCGGCAGAGCTTCGCTGCGGCCGACTTCGCCCGCTTCGCGCCCAAGACGGCGCTCGATATGCTCAACAATGTGCCGGGTTTCCTCATCCGCGCCGATCAGAGCGTCGTTCGGGGGCTCGGCCAAGCGACGGAGAACGTGCTGGTCAACAGCCAGCGGCTGGCTTCCAAGTCCGACGATCTCTTCACCCAGCTCAGCCGAATTCCGGCCGCCAGCGTGGTGCGGATCGATATCGTCGACGGCGCAACGCTGTCGATTCCCGGCCTTTCCGGTCAAGTGGCCGACGTCATCACCCGGCCCGATGCCTTCTCGGGCAGTTTCAGCTGGCGCGGCGAGGCGCGGCCCCATTTCAGCCACCCGGGTTATACGAGGGCCGAGGTGTCGGTCAAAGGCAAGGTGGGGCAGATCGAATATACCGCCTCGCTGGCCAACCAGGCCAACCGCGGTGCCTATGGCGGGGCCTACCGAATCCTCAACGCAGACGGCAGCCTGCGGGAGGCGCGCAACGGCCGGCTGTGGTCCGACAATGACGCACCCAAGGTCAGCGCCGGGCTGAAATACACTGGCGCCGGTGGCTCGATCGCGAACATCAACGGATCATACAGCCGCGAATACAATACCTACAACGAGACCGAGGACCGCGTGCCCGTGGTTGGCGTGGCCCAGACCCGGCAGCTCTATGCCCGCAGCCGCAACTACAATTACGAGATCGGTGGCGACTACCAGTTCGGCCTTCTGGGCGGCCAGCTCAAGCTGATCGCGCTCGATCGCTTCCAGCACAACACCTTCGCCGAGAATGCGATCAGCACACCCGTCGATGGATCCGCTCGAACCGGAGGCCGCTATGCCCAGGTGGTGGATGCGGGCGAGGTGATCGGCCGCGCAGAATATTCCTGGAAGGCTGGACAGGCCGACTGGCAGATCGCGGTGGAGGGTGCCTTCAACCGGCTGGACAAGGATGCCAGCCTGTTCGACCTCGATTCCGGCGGCAGCTTCGTGGAAATTCCCTTTCCGGCAGGTGACGGCGGGGTGCGCGAGGCGCGCTATGACGCGAGCATCAGCTATGGCCGCCCGCTGAGCGGCAAGCTGTCGCTCCAGGCCACGCTGGCGGGCGAGAAATCGACCATCAGCCAGACCGGGCCGCTGGGTATCTCGCGAACCTTCCTGCGCCCCAAGGGCAGCTTCAGTCTCGCGTGGGCGCCGGAAAGAGGATTCGACATCTCGCTCAAGGTCGCTCGCGCGGTCGGCCAGCTCGATTTCGGCGATTTCCTCGGCCGCGTGTTCCTTAATCAGGGCAACCAGAACGGGAGCAACTTCGAGCTGGTGCCCGAGCAGGCGTGGAACGTCGACCTCGCGTTCAAGAAGGATCTGGCCAAGTGGGGCAGCACCAATATGCGGCTGTTCTACCGCGGAATCAGCGACTTCGTCGACCTGGTGCCACTACCGAGTGGAGGCGAAGGCCGCGGCAATATCCCGTTTGCACAGCGCTATGGCTTCGAGTGGACGAGCACCTTCAAGCTCGATCCGATCGGGTTCACCGGGGCGAAGATCGACAGCAATGTCATTCTCCAGCGCACATCGCTCACCGATCCCCTGACCGGCCAGAAGCGCCAGATCGCCAACTGGACCACGCGCCTGATTTCCGTCAGCCTGCGCCATGACGTGCCTCACAGCGATTGGGCCTGGGGGGCGGGCATGGAGCACGTCGAGCGGGAGCAATATGTCCGGCTGAACGAGGTGGGCTACGAGAACGAAGGGCCTATCTTCGACTTCTACTTCATCGAACACAAGAACGTGCTGGGCATGACCGTCCGCCTCGATGTCGTCAATCTCGCCGACGCGCACTACCGGCTCTACCGCACCGTCTATACCGGCCGGCGCGACAGTTCGCCCGTGGCCTTCATCGAGGATCGCAGCCAGCTCATCGGGCCGATCTTCCGGCTGGGCGTGAAGGGCAATTTCTAGGCCGCCGAACTACCCGCTCGACCGGCCGTCCCGTGCCGACGACGCATAGCTCGGCCGTACGCGCGAGACTGCGCCGAATCGGTGGCACCTGTGCCCCTTGCCAGTGCCGGAACCTGGGCGAGCGCGCGGGGGCGCGCTGATCAACGGCCCCTTCGGAGCCTAGGCGGGCTTCGCACCCTTCGCCTTTGCCGCCTTGGCGGCGGGTGCCGCAGCCTTGGCGGGTTTTGCGGGAGCCTTTGCCGGCTTGGCCGCGGCCTTCTCGGCCTTGGCTGGCGCGGCAGTCTTCGCGGGCTTGGCCGGGGTGGCCGGCTTCTCGGCCTTGGCGGCGGCGGGCTTCTTGGCGGCCGCGGTCTTCTTCGCCGGTGCCTTCTTCGCCGGCTTGGCCTCGGTGTCCTCGTCGGCCTCGATCGCCGCCTCGAGCTCCTCGCGGGTCACTTCACGATCGGTGATGGCGGCCTTGTCGAACAGGAAATCGACCACCTTGTCCTCGTAGAGTGGCGCGCGCAGCTGGGCGGCGGCCATCGGCTCGTTCTGGATGAACTCGACGAACCGCTCACGGTCCTCGGCGCGGTATTGTTGCGCCGCCTGCTGGACCAGCATTCCCATTTCCTGGCCCGTGACCTGGATGTTGTTGGCCTGGCCGATTTCCGACAGCAGCAAGCCGAGACGCACGCGGCGCACGGCGATGCGGCGGTAATCTTCCTTCTCGGCCTCGATCTCCTTGCGCGACGCGGCGGGATCGTCCGAGCGGTCGGCTTCCTGCTCCAGCTGCGCCCAGATCTGCTCGAACTCGGCTTCGACCATCTGCCCGGGCACGGCGAAATCGTGGCCGGCGGCGAGCTGGTCGAGCAGCGCGCGCTTCATCTGGGTGCGGGTAAGGCCGCCCATCTCCTGCTCGAGCTGGCCGCGCACCAGTTCGCGCAGCTTGCCGAGCCCTTCGAAGCCCATGCTCTTGGCGAAATCCTCGTCGACCTTGCTTTCGCCCTCGATCTTCACGGCCTTCACCGTGACGTCGAATTCGGCGTCCTTGCCGGCCAGATCCTTGGCCTGATAGTCGGCGGGGAAGGTGACTGTGATGGTCTTGGCATCGCCCGCCTTCACGCCGGTGAGCTGATCCTCGAAACCGGGGATGAACATGCCCGAACCCAGCACCAGCGCGGCGTCCTCGGCCTTGCCGCCGGCGAATTCCACCCCGTCGGTCCGGCCCACGAAGTCGATGATGAGCTGGTCGCCGTTCTCGGCCTTCTTGCCCTTCTTGGCATCGGTGTAGCTCTTGTTCTGGCCGGCGATGCGGCCCAGCGCTTGGTCCACCTCGGCATCGGCGACAGGGACGGTCAGGCGCTCGATCGCGATCCCATCGATGCTGGGCGCCTTGACCTCGGGCAGCACTTCCAGATCGACCGTCAGCTCGGCGTCCTTGCCTTCGGCATAATCGTCCCTCAGCGCGATCCTGGGCTGCATCGCCGGGCGCAGGGCCTTGTCCCGCATCAGCGAATCGACCGATTCGCGGATCGCTTCCTGCACGGCCTGGGCGTGGAGCTGTTCGCCGTGCATCTTGCGCAGCAGGTTCGCCGGCACCTTGCCGGGGCGGAAGCCGGGCATCCGCACGGTGGGCGCGATCTTCTTGAGTTCCGCCGCGATGCGCGCGTCGATGTCCTTGGCCGGGATGGTCAGCGTGTATCCGCGCTTCAGGCCTTGGTTGGTGGTCTCTTTGATCTGCATGGAAGGATGAACTCTCGAACCGATGGAATAGCGCTCAGCCGCTGTGCGGCGGGCGGCGGAGTGGTGCGGGCGAAGGGACTCGAACCCCCACATCTTGCGATGCCAGAACCTAAATCTGGTGCGTCTACCAATTCCGCCACGCCCGCTCGCCGCAACGAAGGACGCGCCGGACGGCAAGGCCCGGCACGATGGCCGGCGGCCTCTACGCGGGCGCGGGCAAAAGGGCAAGCGCGTGGAACACCTGCGGCGTCGGGCGGTTGATGGGGAGAAAGGATCCTCCCCATGGCCAGCCGCCCCCCGCCCGATACGGACTATCCAGCCGCTCCGCCCGAGATGCCGCCGGACAGCCCACCGGTCGAATCCCCTCCGCAGCAGGAACCCCCCGGCTTCGACCCCCCGGCGCCCGACTACGACCAGCCCGATACCGGGCCGATCGAGACCCCGGCCCCCACGGCCCCGGATTGACGGTTCCACCGCGGCGCGGGTAGGGCGCGCGGCATGAGCGACAAGCCGGCCTCCGACACGCCCCCCGATCACCTGAGCGTCAATCCGCGCAACCCGCGCTTTGACGAGGAACTTCTGCGCCGCGGGGTGGGCATCCGCTTCAAGGGGCGCGAGCGCACCGATATCGAGGAATACTCGATCTCGGAAGGATGGGTCCGGGTTCAGGCCGGCAAGAGCATGGACCGCAAGGGCCAGCCGCTGACGCTCAAGCTGTTCGGGCCGGTGGAGGCCTGGTTCCAGGATCTGGGGGCCGAGGCCCCGGTGGCGAAGAAAGGCTGACAAGGGCGCCCCCGTGAAGCCGGTCGTCATCATCATCGGCCGGCCCAATGTCGGCAAGTCCACGCTGTTCAACCGGCTGATCGGCAAGAAGCTGGCGCTGGTCGACGATCAGCCCGGCGTCACCCGCGATCGCCGGATGGGCGATGCCATCGTCGCGGGGCTGGAGTTCACCGCCGTGGACACGGCGGGGTGGGAGGACGAGGACGCCGAGAGCCTGCCTGGCCGGATGCGCGCGCAGACGCAGATGAGCCTGGAGGGCGCCGATGCGGCGCTGTTCGTATTCGATTCGCGGGCCGGCCTCACCCCGCTCGACGAGGAGATCGCACGCTGGCTGCGCGGGCAGGGCGTGCCGGTGGTGCTGGTCGCCAACAAGGCGGAGGGCCGCGCGGGTGACGCGGGCATCTTCGAAAGCTTCGCGCTCGGTTTCGGCGAACCCGTGGGCCTGAGCGCCGAGCATGGCGAAGGCGTGGCCGACCTTTTCGACGCGCTGTGGCCCATCATCGGTGCCAAGGCCGAAGCCGCCGATGAAATGGCCGAAGTCCTGGAGGAAGGGGAGGACGCGCCCGCCGGTCCGCTCAAGCTCGCCATCGTCGGCCGGCCCAACGCCGGCAAGTCCACGCTCATCAACCGCCTGCTGGGCGAAGACCGGTTGCTGACGGGGCCGGAAGCCGGGATCACCCGCGATTCGATCGCGGTGGACTGGGAATGGCGCGACCCGAAGAGCGGCGAGGCGCGCGAGGTGCGGCTGATCGATACCGCCGGGATGCGCAAGAAGGCGCAGGTCGTCGACAAGCTCGAGAGGCTGAGCGTCGCCGATGCCCGCCGCGCCGTGGATTTCGCCGAGGTGGTGATCCTGCTGCTGGACGCCACGCGCGGGCTTGAGCATCAGGATCTCAAGATCGCCAGCCTGGTGCTGGAAGAGGGCCGGGCGCTGATGATCGCGATAAACAAATGGGATGTGGCGGAAAATGCCAGCAGCCTGTTCAACGGCATCAAGGGCGCGCTGGAAGATGGCCTGAGCCAGGTGCGTGGCCTGCCCGTGCTGGCGGTCAGCGCGCGAACGGGCAAGGGGCTCGACACCATGATCGGCGCGGCCTTCGAACTGCGTGAGGCCTGGTCGAAGCGGGTGCCGACCGCCGCGCTCAACCGCTGGTTCGACGATGCGATGGAGGCCAATCCTCCGCCCGCGCCTGGCGGCCGGCGGATCAAGCTGCGCTATATCACCCAGGCCGGCACCCGCCCGCCGCGCTTCGTGATCTTCGGCAGCCGGCTGGACGATCTGCCCAAGAGCTATGAACGCTATCTGGTGAACGGCATCCGCAAATCGCTCGGCTTCGAGGCGGTGCCGGTGCGGGTGACGCTGAAATCCTCGAAGAACCCGTTCGCCAATTCCGGCTCGGGCAAGCCATGATCCTCGATATCCTTTCCGGCGTGGCGGCGCCCGACGTGGTCCACGAAATCCTGTCACGCACCGGCAGCACGCCCAAGGTGCAGCAGATCGTGGCGCTCAGCCTCGCGCCCGCGTTCCTCCTCAGCGGCATCGGCGCGATCATGAACGTGATGATGAGCCGGATGATCTGGGTCGCGGGCCGTATCGAGAAGATCGACGAACGCATCGCCGACGGACGCCAGGATCCCGACGATCCTGAACACGCCTGGCTGATGCTGCGCCGCCGCACCATTCAGCACGCGGTGATGGCCTCCACCGGATCGGCGGCGACGATCAGCGTGGTGATCGCGCTGCTGTTCCTGTCCGCCTATGTCGAGACGCGGCTGGGCACGGTGATCGTGCTGGCCTGGGTGCTGACCATGCTGCTGCTGATCGTGGGCCTCGGCTTCTTCTTCCGCGAGACCCGCCTGGCCTCGCGCGAACCGGCCCGAGGGGCAGCTGTGCGTGACCAGCCGCCGCCGCGTCAGCGGCGGAAGGGGACCACCCGCCAATAGGTCAGGCTGCGCCACGCCCATTCGAGCGGGCCGTGCCGGAAGCGGGCGAGCCACCAGCGGGGCCAGGCGAGCATGGCCAGCCAGAACAGCGGCACCAGCGCGTAAAGCTCGATCCGCGAGAGCTTGCCGTAGAGTCCCAGCCCCCATCCCGAGAACAGCGCCAGCGCCAGCGCGCTGGTAGCGATGTAATTGGTGAAGGCGCAGCGCCCGGCCTCCGCCAGCCTGTTCTTGAGCGCCCCGCCCGGCCGCGCGCCCCATGCCGCCAGCATTGCCGCAAGCCCCAGCGCGCCGGCGAGCTGCGTCAGGGGCAGCCAACCCATTATGGCGGCGAAGCTAATCCAATAGCCGATCCCGCGCTCGATCGCCCACATCGCCACGGGCACCGAGGCGAGCGCCCCGGCCAACCACAGCCACACCCCGGCTCGCACCTGCCGCCGTGCCCCGATCCGTCCGTCGAAAAGGCCGGCGCCGATCAGGCCCATCCCGATCAGCATCAGCGGCGCGGTCTCGAACAGTCCGAAGGCGAGGTCGAGCGGCAGCGTGGGCAGCTGCTCCTCGAGCGCATAGCGCACCGAACCGGCGTAATCGCCACCCGCGATCAGTGCCGCTTCACGCCTCGCCTCGACCAGCATGGCGGCCTCGCCCCCATCCAGACCGGAAGGCGGCCTCAGAACCCCTGTCGCCAAAGGCACGAGAGCGACGAAATTGACCAGCGCGCCGGCGGTGTAGCCGGCCAGCCCGAGCGCAAGCTGGCGTCGCCAGCTCCAGCCGGCGAAGCCGAGCATCAGCAGTCCCGCCACGGCATAGGGCAGCAGGATGTCCCCGCGCCACAGCAGCGCCCAGTGCAGCAGGCCGAACAGCGCCAGCCAGCCCAACCGCCGGGCCAGGAGGCCGGGGCCGCTGCCGGCCTCGCGGGCCTCCGCGCCGCGCAGGAACAGCACCATGCCCGCGCCGAACAGCAGGGTGAACAGCCCACGCATCTTGCCGTCCACCAGCACGAGCTGGGCACCCCACAGCCATTCCGCGAAGGGGCCGGGCGGCGACAGGAAGGCGCCCGGCCATACCGCCGCCACCAGCGGTTGCCCAAGGCCCGGAATATTGGCGATCACGATGCCCAGCACCGCCACGCCGCGCACCACGTCGAGCGCGGGTAGCCGGCCGTTTGGGTTGGCGGGGGGAGCGGGTGCGGGCGGGCCGTCGGTCATGCCGCTCGCCTAACCGCTCAGCCCCTGGCGGAAAAGCGCCGCGGCGAGGCCCGGCCATTAACCCAAAATTAGGCGCAGTTTGCGATTGGGCTTCATGCCGCCCGTGGGCGGGCACAGGATTGAAGACACAGGTCGAATCTCAGGGGGACCGGGCGTGCGAGTACTCGCGTTGGCTTCGCAAAAAGGCGGATCGGGCAAGACGACCCTTTCCGGGCATCTCGCCGTCCAGGCCCAGCGCGCCGGCGCAGGGCCCGTGGTGCTGATCGATATCGACCCTCAGGGCTCGCTGGCCGACTGGTGGAACGAGCGCGAGGCCGAATACCCCGCCTTCGCCCAGACCACCGTCGCCCGCCTCGCGAGCGATCTCCAGGTGCTGCGCGAGCAGGGCTTCAAGCTGGCGGTGCTCGACACCCCGCCGGCGATCACAATGGCGATCCAGTCCGTGATCTCGGTCGCGGAGCTGATCGTGGTGCCGACCCGCCCCAGCCCGCACGACCTGCGCGCCGTGGGCGCCACCGTCGATCTGTGCGAGCGCGCCGGCAAGCCGCTGGTGTTCGTCGTCAACGCCGCGACGCCCAAGGCCAAGATCACCAGCGAGGCCGCCGTCGCGCTGAGCCAGCACGGCACCGTCGCACCGATTACCCTGCATCACCGCACCGACTTCGCCGCTTCGATGATCGATGGCCGCACGGTCATGGAGGTCGATCCCGACGGACGCAGCGCCGCCGAGGTGACCGCGTTGTGGAAATACATCAGCGACCGGCTGGAGAAGAACTTCCGCCGTACCGTCTTTGCCGCGCCGAATATGCAATCGGCGATTCCCGGTGCCTATCGCCCCGCGGGCGGCTTCGGCCGCCGGGTCGCGCAGTAGGCCGACAGCAAGGGATCGGGTCCACGGCCATGAGCGAACCGGGCTTTGCCTCTCTCTCCCCCGCGCTGCTGGCCCGCAAGGGCGGCGCGAAGCCGGCGATGCGGCCGCAGAACACCGCCGGGGTGACCGACGGCAAGACCGCTGCGGCCAACCTGGAAGATCTTGGCTGGAACGACATGGGGGATGAAGGCGCGTCCGAAGGCGGCGCGCGTGTCGTCCGTCTTCACCAGGAGCGCGAGACGGGCGCGCAGCGCCCCGACGGCAATCCCGTGCGCGCCACGCTGGACCGCATCCAGGCCCGGCTCGAAACGCCCGCTCCGGTGCCGAGCGCCCGCGCCGCGCGCGACAGCCGCCGCGCCGCCTTCACGCTCCGGCTCGATGCCGAGCGCCACCTCAAGCTGCGCCTCGCCTGCACCGTGCGTGGCCGCAGCGCCCAGCAGATCGTGACCGACGCGCTCGACGCGCTGCTCGCGCAGATGCCCGAGATCGACACCCTCGCCGCGCAGGTCCTGCGCGACTGAACCCTTCCATCCGCAAGCTCCAGGAGCGAAAGCGATGCCCACTGCCAAGCCCACGACCGCCCGAATCCTCGGGTTCGCGCTCACCACCGCGCTGGCCTCCGCCAGCCTGGCGGGCTGTGCCGGCAAGCCCGCGCCCGGCGCCGTCGCTTCCGTCGACGCGGCCCGCGCCGCGCTGGCCAAGGGCAAGGGCGAAAAAGCGGTCGCCGCCGCTGAAGCCGCCGTGCTCGCCGCGCCGCGCGACGGTGCGACCCGCGCACTGCTGGGCACCACCTATCTCAACGCCGGCCGTTTCGTGTCCGCCGCCAGCACGCTGGGCGAGGCGGTCGAACTGGGCGAGACCTCGGGCCGCACGGTTCTGAGCTATGCGCTCAGCCTGTCGGCGATCGGCCGCTATGCCGAGGCGCAGGCGGTGCTCGGCGAGCATCAGGCCGCCATCGACCCGGCGGACTACGGCCTGGCGATCACGCTGGCCGGCAGCCCGCAGCAGGGCGTCGAGGCACTTTCCAACGCGCTGCGCTACGGCACCAACACCCCCAAGCTGCGCCAGAACCTTGCCTATGCCTTCGCGCTCAAGGGAGACTGGCGTTCCGCCCGCTTGCTGGCGGCGCAGGACCTGACCGCCGACAAGCTCGACACGCGGCTGGGCGAATGGGCCCAGATGTCCGCGCCGGAAATGGCCACCCAGCGGGTTGCCGCCCTGCTCGGCGTGGTGGTCAAGCCCGATGCCGGCCAGCCCGCCCAGCTCGCGCTCCGCAATTTCCCGACCAGCGAGCAACTCGCGGCCGAATCGGTGGCGGCTCAGCCCGTTCCGCTCGCGCCTTCCGAGGCGCAGGCCACGCTTGCCGCCGCGGATGCGGAGCTGCCGGCAGCCGAAGCTCCGGCCGCCCAGGCGGAAAGCGCCTCGCTGGCCATGTATGAGCCGGTCCCGGCCCCGGTCGCGGTGTCGAGCACGCCCGCCGCGCCGCGCATCGCGCTGCCGAAGCCGGTGGTGGAGCGGCCCGCGCGCCGTGTCGCCGCTGCCCACCCCGTTCCCGCCACGCCCTCGGCGAAATTCGCCGCGGCCTTCGTCCGCAAGCCCGGCGCCTTCCGCGTCCAGCTCGGCAGCTACGCCTCGATGAGCGGGGCGAACAACGCCTGGGTCCGGTTCCAGAAGCGCCACCCTGAGCTGAAGGGCGCGGATCGGCTGGTCACCAGGGCCGTGGTGAACGGCAAGACCTACTATCGCGTCGCCGCTGGCGGCTTCGCCAGGAACTCGGCGGTTTCGTTCTGCTCGATGGTCAGGAAGGGCGGCAACGGCTGCCTCGCCTATGCCGGCACGCTGCCCGGTGCGGTTGCGAAGCCGGCTGTTCGCAGCGCTGCGGCCAAGGCTGGCCCGACCCGCGTCGCCTCGCGCTGACGGGCGCGCTAGACCCTCACGCCGCCTTTCCACAGCCCCTCGACGCGGCCCTGCATGGGCTGGCCATCGAAGGGCGTGTTGCCGGCGGTGGCGGCCATCTTGCGGCTGTCGACGATCCAGGGGCGCTCGGCGTCGATCAGCGCGATATCGGCTTCCGCCCCCTCGCGCAGCTCCCCCGCCTCCACGCCCAGCAACCGCCCCGGATTGCCCGCCAGGAGCGCGAAGGCGCGCGGCAGGTCGATCACGCCGTCGCGCACCAGCCCCAGCGTGGTGGCCAGCAGAACCTCGGCACCCGCCATCCCCGGCGCGGCATCGGCGAATGGCAGGCGCTTGTCCTCCGGCCCGCGCGGATCGTGGCCCGAGGCGATGATGTCGATGGTGCCGTCGGCGATGGCTTCGCGCACCGCCTGCCGGTCGTCCTCGCTGCGCAGGGGTGGTGAAAGCCGGGCGAAACTGCGGAAATCGCCGATCGCCAGATCCGACAGATGGATGTGCGCGGGGGTGACCCCGGCGGTGACGCACAGGCCGCGCGCCCTGGCCTGGCGCACCAGCGCCAGCCCGGCGCGCGTGGTGACCTGGCGGATATGCAGCCGCGCGCCGGCAAGCTCCGCCAGCGCCAGGTCGCGGGCGATCGCCAGCGCTTCGGCCTCGGCCGGCGCGGCGGGCAGGCCCATGCGGGTCGCCATCTCGCCTGCCGTCGCCACCGCCTCCCCGGCAAGGCCCGCGTCCTCGGCATGGGCGATCACCGGCAGGTCAAGCATCGCGGCGTAGCTCAGCAGCCGCAGCATCGCACCCGAATCCCCGATCCAGCGGCGTCCGGTGGCGACCCCTCGGGCACCCGCCTCGCGCATCAGCGCCAGTTCCGCCATCGCCTCGCCCGCCAGCCCGCGCGTTGCGGCGGCCAGGGGATGGACCCACAGATCGGGCTTGCCGCTGCGGGCGATGTGCGTGACGCGGCTCGGCAGGTCGAGCGGCGGCTGCTGATCGGGCATCAGCGCGGCGCGGGTGATGCCGCCGAAATGGAACGCGGGCTTGTCCACCGCGAAGACCCCGCAATCGATCAGGCCGGGTGCGATGAGCTTGCCCCTGGCCTCGACGACCTCGTCGCCATCCTGCGCGCGGACATCGCCCAGCGCCTCGATGCGACCTCCGGCCAGCCGGATCGCGCCATCGCGCAGCTCGCCCGCGAGCACCAGTTTCCCGCCGGTGATGGTGATCGGCCGCGCCTGCTTCACGCCCAGCCCTCCACGCCGCGCCGCGTGCGGGTGAGCACGTCGAGGCAGGCCATGCGGACCGCCACGCCCATCTCCACCTGGCGGGTGATGATGGAACGGTCGAGCAGGTCCGCCACCTCGCTGTCGATCTCCACCCCGCGGTTCATCGGGCCGGGATGCATCACCAGCGCATCGGGCGCCGCCAGCGCCAGCCGCTGGCGCGTGAGGCCGTAGAGCTGGTGGTATTCGCGGGCGCTGGGGATGAACTGGCCGCTCATCCGCTCCTGCTGGAGCCGCAGCATCATCACCACATCCGCCCCCGCCAGCGCGGCGCCGAAATCGTGGAACACCTGGGCCCCCATCGCCTCCACCCCGGCGGGCATCAGCGCGGGCGGGGCGCACAGGCGGACGGTGGCGCCGAGCGCCTGCAGGCACAGCAGGTTGGACCGGGCCACGCGGCTGTGCAGCACATCGCCGCAGATGGTGACGGCAAGCCCGGTCAAGTCCTCCCGCCCCAGCGCCTCCAGCAGGGCCAGCGCATCCAGCAGCGCCTGGGTCGGGTGTTCGTGGCTGCCGTCGCCGGCGTTGAGCACCGGGCAATCGACCTTGTCGGCGATGAGCTGGGTCGCGCCGCTGCTGCCGTGGCGGATCACGATGGCATCGGCGCGCATGGCGTTGAGCGTGATCGCGGTATCGATCAGCGTCTCGCCCTTCTTCACGCTCGATTGCGCGGCGTGCATGTTGACCACGTCCGCGCCCAGCCGTTTCCCGGCGATCTCGAAGCTCAGGAGGGTGCGGGTCGAATTCTCGAAGAAGGCGTTGATGATGGTGAGGCCCGCCAGCAGCTCGCTGTGCCGGCCGGCGCGGCGGTTCCAGTCCACCCATTGCCGGGCCTCGTCCAGCAGGAACAGGATCTCGTGCCGCTCGAGCCGCGCGATGGCGGTGAGGTCGCGATGCGGAAAGGCCAGCCGCCCCGCCGGGAAGCGGGATGGTGCCGGGGTGGGTGCCTGCGCTGTCACTAAGCTTGCGCCCCTACGCAGCGGCGGCGGCAAAGGCAATCGCGCAAACCGCCCGATGGTTCGCGAATCACCTTGTCGCAGTTCTCACCGGAACGGCGATTCATGGCCAAATAAATCGGGCGAAATAGGATTTTCGTAGGAGCATTCCCCCTTTCCTACACCGATCCCGACCTGCTAGTCTTGGAACAAATCGGGACAAAAAGGATCGGGCATGACCTTCGCGGGACGGGTGTGGCGGCTGCTGGTTGGGATCAAGGACGGGCTGGTGCTCGTGTTCATGCTCGTCTTCTTCGCGCTGCTGTTCGCGGTGCTGACGGCGCGGCCGAGCCCGGCGCAGGTGCGCGGCGGGGCGCTGGTCCTCAAGCTTGACGGAATGCTGGTGGAGGAAGCCCAGCATGTCGATCCCCTGCGCGCCCTCCTTACCGGTGAAGCGCCGCTGGCCGAATACCAGGCCCGCGATCTGGTGCGCGCGCTCGACGCCGCCGCCACCGACAGCCGCATCCGTGCCGTGGTGCTCGATCTCGACCGCTTCCTGGGCGGCGGGCAGGTCCATGTCGAGGCGGTCGGTGCCGCGCTCGACCGGGTGCGCGCGGCGAAGAAGCCGGTGCTGGCCTTCGCCACCGCCTATGCCAATGACGGGCTGCAACTCGCCTCTCATGCCAGCGAGGTGTGGATGGACCCGCTGGGCGGCGCCGTGATCGCGGGGCCGGGCGGGAACCAGCTCTATTACAAGGGCTTGCTCGACCGGCTGAAGGTCACCGCGCATATCTATCGCGCCGGCACCTACAAGAGCGCGGTCGAACCCTATTTCCGCGATTCCATGTCGGACGAAGCGCGCGAGAACTATCGTTCGCTTTATGGCGCGCTGTGGAGCGAATGGCAGGCCGCGGTCGCCAGGGCGCGCCCCAAGGCGAATATCGCGCTGGCCGCCAACGATCCCGCCGGTTGGGCGCGCGCGAGTGGGGGCGATCTGGGGCAGGCGTCGCTGCGCGCGGGACTGGTGGACAAGCTGGGCAGCCGCGCCGCCTTCGATGCGCGCATGGTCGCGCTGGTCGGCGCGGACGCGTGGAGCGACCGGCTGAACGGCTATGCCTCCACCGAGCTGGGGCCCTGGCTGGAGCAGCTTCCCGTGTCCGACACCGGCGCCGCGATCGGCGTGGTGACCATCGCCGGCGAGATCGTGGATGGCGATGCCGGGCCGGGCACGGCGGGCGGCACCCGCATCGCCGACCTGCTCGACAAGGCGCTGCGCGACGGCAACCTCAAGGCGCTGGTGGTCCGTGTCGATTCGCCGGGCGGATCGGTCCCGGCGAGCGAGGAGATCCGCCGCGCCATCCTGCGCCACAAGGCGCGCAAGATCCCGATAGCCGTGTCGATGGCCAATGTCGCGGCGAGCGGCGGATACTGGGTTTCGACCCCGGCGGATCGCATCTTCGCCGAGCCGGACACCGTGACCGGCTCCATCGGCGTGTTCGGCGTGCTGCCCAGCTTCGAGAACGCCGCCGCCGCGATCGGCGTCACCGCCGATGGCGAGCGGACCACCCCGCTGTCCGGCCAGCCCGATTTCATCGGCGGCTTCGCGCCCGAGATGGAGCAGATCGTGCAGGGCCAGGTGGACAGGACCTATCGCGACTTCCTGGGCCATGTGGCGCAGGCGCGCAACATGACCCCGGCGGCGGTCGACCGCATTGCCCAGGGGCGGGTGTGGGACGGCGGCACCGCGCGCCAGATCGGGCTGGTCGATCAATATGGCGGGCTGGACGATGCGCTGACCTGGGCGGCGACCCGCGCGGGCCTGGCGAAATCGGGCTGGCACGCGGTCTATCTGGGCGCGCCGGAGACGACCTATGACACGATCCTGCGCCGCTGGCTGATCGAGGATGGCCAGGCCGCGGGCGCGGTGCCGCGCGATGTCGTCGGTCTGGTCGGCGACCGGCAGGCCGCGATCGGCCGGCGCCTCCAGCGCGATCTGTCGCGGCTGCTCGGCGGTGCGGGAATGCAGGCCTATTGCCTCGAATGCCCCGCCAGCCAGAGCGCCGCTCCACCCGCGCGCGGCGCCGATCCGGCGGGATGGCTGGGCATGGTGGCGGCGATACTGGCGAAGCTGGGCTGACCCCGCCGGCCGGCGTCACATAGTGCCGTAGCGGTCGAACAGCGCCTGGAGATCGGGGCCACCGCGCGGCGTCTGGAGCGCGAGCATCAGCAGTATCCGTGCCTTGGCCGGCGTGAGTTCGCGGCCCGCGATGGTGCCCAGCACCTGGTCGCTGATGTCACCCATCGAAGGCGGATTGATCCACACGTCACCAGTGCCCTGCCGCGCGGTGCGCACCACGGGGAAGCCTTTCGCCGTGAGTTCCTTCACCGCCTCGCGCGCGCTTGCCGGGAACGAGCCCGCACCGACGCCCGCGATCACCAGCCCGCGCGCACCCTTCGCGGCCGCGCGGATGTCATCGCCGGTCATGCCGGCATAGGCATAGGCGATCGCAACCTTGGGAAGTTCCGCCTCGCCCAGCGCGAAGGCGGCCTCGCGTGGTGCGGCTCCTGCCGCGAAGAATCGCGGCCGGTCGGTCAGCATGTCGCCGGCCGGCCCGCGCGCCGGGGCGGCGAAGGCATTGACGCGCCTGATATCGCTCTTGGTGGCGAAGGCGGGGGCGAAGATCGTATCGTTCATCACCAGCATGACCCCCCGGCCGCGGGCGTCCGCAGCGCTCGCCAGCCTCACCGCGTCGAGCAGGTTCTGCGCCCCGTCGGCGGAGACCGCCGTTCCGGGCCGCATCGATCCCACCAGCACCACCGGCTTGGTGGACGGCAGCACCAGGCTGAGGAAGAAGGCGGTTTCCTCGATCGTGTCGGTGCCGTGGGTGACCACCACCCCCGCGATCGCCGGGTCCGCGCCGGCCGCCGCGGCGCGGGCGGCGAGCTTGCGCCATACCGGCTCGCTCATGTCGTAGCTGCCGATATTGGCCACCTGCTCGGCACTGATGGTGGCAACATCCTCCAATCCTGGAACCGCGCGCAGAATGTCTCCGATGGGAACGATCCCGGCGCGGTAGCTCGCGCTGGCCGCCTCGCCCGATCCGGCGATGGTGCCGCCGGTGGCCAGGAGCCTGACATGGGCCTGCGGTTCCGCCCGTGCGGGCGTGGGTGCGTAGGCGAGGATGAGCAGGGGCAGGGCTAGAGCGAGGGGCGGATGCCAGGGCATTGTGGCTTCTCCGGTATGGGCGCCCCAGGCTATCCTTCGCGGGGCCATGCCGCAACATGGATGGAGCATGGTCCCGCCACGCCCCGGCCCGCTTGCCAAGCGGTGGAAGGCCCGATAAAGGCGCGCGCCTGCCCAGCCGGGCCGCCGATCGCATCGGCAAGGCACCGGCCAGCACGGGCGGGCGCGTAGCTCAGCGGTAGAGCACACCCTTCACACGGGTGGGGTCACAGGTTCAATCCCTGTCGCGCCCACCATTGCACCGGATACGGGCTGTGGCTCCCCGGCCTGCGGTTCAGACTCGCGCGGGATCTTCCAGCAGGTGGACCACGCCTCCCGGTAGCATCACCGCGCCCCGGAAGCCGGTGCCGGCAGCGCCGGCATCACAGCGCGCGGGATCGGCGAGTTGCACCCGGATGCGGCCGTGAAGGCGAACCGCCGAGCGGACATTCTCCGCGCCGCCGAGCGCGGCGACGGTTGTTTCGTCCAGGAGAGCCGCCTCGGCCCGTGGCGCGGCGGGGCCGGGGTGGGGGGATGGCCTTGGCGCGACCTTCGTGGCGCCGGTGGCGATCGCGGCATTGATCTCCATCGCGACCGCGTCGGCGATCGGCCCGAGCACCACCTGCGCCGCGCGCGCCGACGGGCGGATCACGCCGCGCGCGCAGAGTGCGGCCAGCGCGGCCTCGTCGATCGCGCCCTGGTCGGCCACGATCAGCCGCAGCCGCGTGGTGCACGCTTCCACCGATTCCAGATTGTCCCGCCCCCCCAGCGCGGCCAGGAAGGCCTGCCCCCTGGGCAGCGCGGCCGTGGGCGAGACGTCCGTGCCGCCGGTGGCCGGCGCGGCCTCTCGGCCCGGAGTCTTGAGGTCGAAGCGCCGGATCACGAAGCGGAACAGCGTATAGTACAGCAGCGCATAGCCGATCCCCACCGGCAGCAGCAGCAGCGGATTGGTCGCCTTGCCGTAGTTCAGCACATAATCGAACAAGCCGGCGGAAAAGCCGAAGCCGAGGTGGACCCCAAGCGCCTCCATCAGCGCCATCGCCACGCCCGTCAGCACCGCGTGGATTGCGTAGAGCATGGGGGCGAGGAACATGAAGGTGAACTCGATCGGCTCGGTCACCCCGGTCAGGAAGCTGGTCAGCGCGAGGCTGAACAGCATGCCGCCCACGGCCTTGCGCCGGTCACTTCTGGCCTCGTGATACATGGCCAGGCAGGCGGCGGGCAGGCCGAACATCATCACCGGGAAGAAGCCCGACATGAACGCCCCGGCGGTGGGATCGCCCGCGAAAAAGCGCCGCAGATCGCCCGTGGCACCCTTGTAGTCGCCCACCACGAACCAGGCGATGTTGTTGATGATATGGTGGAGGCCGGTGACCAGCAGCAGCCGGTTGACCAGGCCATAGGCGAACAGGCCCAGCCCGCCTGCCTCCACGATGGCGCGGCTGGCGCGGTCCATCCCCGCGCTGATCCATTCGTAGCTGAGGCCCAGGATCGCCGCTAGCGCCAGCCCCGCCAGCCCCGCCGCGATCGGCACGAAGCGCCTCCCGCCGAAGAAGGCCAGATATTCGGGCAGCGCGATCCCGGCGAAGCGGTTGTAGAACTTGCCGCCGATCAGCCCCGACAGGATGCCGATCGGAACCTCCAGCTTGGCCGCCGCCGCCTGCCGGTAGGCGTTGGATGCCATCGCCACCGCATCGCCCGTCATCGCCTTGAGAGCATCGGGCGGCACCACGATGAATATCCTGATGCCCTGGCTCGCGATCAGGAAGCACACCACGCCCGCGAGAGCCGCGGCGCCATTGCCGTCGCGCGCGAATCCGGTCGCCACGCCCACCGCGAACAGCAGGCCGAGATGGGCGAAGATCGCGTCGCCTGCCGCGCTGACGAAGGGGATGTCGAGAAGGTCGGGCTGGCCCAGGCGCAGCAGCAGCGCCGCCACCGGCAGCACAGCGATCGGCAGCATGAGCGCGCGGCCAAGTGGCTGGAGAGCCTCGATCGCCTTGCGCATCAGTCCATCTCCTCAAGGAAGGCGCGGGCGAGCGCGCGGACCTGCGCGGCGCTCTCCATCGCATGGGCTTGTGCGGCGAGCGCGCGGCACCGGTCCAGATCGAGCCGGCGCACCAGCGCCTTGGCCTCGGGCACGAAGGCCGGGGTTGCGGACAGCTCCGTCACCCCCGACCCCAGCAGCAGGGGGATTCCCAGGCGATCGGACGCGAGCCCGCCGCATACGCCCACCGGGCGGCCGTGGCGGGCGGCCCCTTCGCACGCCAGCCCGATCAGCCGCAGCACCGCCGGGTGCAACGCATCCACCTGCGACGCGACGGCCGCGTTCTCGCGGTCCATCGCCAGTGTGTACTGCGTGAGATCATTGGTGCCGATCGAGAGGAAATCGGCCTGCGAGGCGATCGCGTGGGCGGTCACCGCCGCCGCCGGCGTCTCGATCATCGCGCCGATCTGCGGCGGTGCGGCGAGCTCCAGCGCGGTTGCAGCGCGCACGGCGGCGGCGCGCACGGCGCGCAGTTCGTCGATGCCGGTCACCATCGGCACCATGATCCGGCACTGGCCCGCCGGCTTCACCCGCATGATCGCGCGCAGCTGCGTCTCCAGCAGGTCGGGACGGGCGAGGGTGGCGCGGATGCCGCGCTGGCCCAGCATCGGATTGGCCTCCGTCGCCATCGGCAGCCAGGGTGCGGGCTTGTCGCCGCCGATGTCCAGCAGCCGCACGATCACCGGCCGGCCGGCCAGGGCGCCGGCGATCGCCTGGTAGCTAATATGCTGCTCGTCCTCGCCGGGCGCCTCGCGCCGGTCGAGGAACAGGAACTCGGTGCGGACAAGGCCGGAACCCTCCGCGCCATTGGCGGCGGCCGTGGCGGCATCCTCGGCGGAGCCCAGATTGGCCATCACCTCGATCCGGGTACCATCGGCGCTGCGGCTTGCCTGGCCAGCCGCGGCGCGCGCTTCCGCCTTGCACTGTGCGGCGCGCGCGATCCGCTCGCGGTGGCCGGCGAGCATCTCCTGGCCCGGCGCGACATGGACGAGCCCGGCCTCGGCATCGAGCGCCAGCATGGTGCCTTCGGTCACTGCCGAAAGCGGCACTCCGGCGGCGACCAGCATCGGCAGGCCCGCCGATGCCGCCAGTATCGCGACATGCGAGGTGGCCCCGCCGCGCGCCAGCACGATCCCGGCGACGGAGCCGGGCTTGAGGGCCACCAGTTGCGATGGCAGCAACTCGTCGGCGAGCAGGATCGCCCCGGACGGCACGCGTGCCTCCGCCGGATCGGAGCCGGCCAGCGCGAGCAGGACCTGCCGTTCGATATCGACCAGATCGTCGGCGCGCTCGGCGAAGCGGGCATCGCCGGATCGGCGCAGCGCGGCGGCCTGGGCGGCGATCGCCTCGCTCCAGGCGAAGCCCGCGCTGCGGCCGGCGGCGATGTGCGCGCGGGCGGAGGAAAGCAGTTCCTCGTCATCCACGAAGGCGAGGTGAGCGGTCAGTATCTGCCGCTGTGGACCGCTCCCGCGCTCCGCCGAATCCGCCAGCCGCGCCCGTACCGCCGACAGGGCGGTGTCGAGCGCGGCGCATTCCGCCGCCGGATCGGCGGCATCGCGGATGGCGGCAGGCATCGCCGCGTCCAGCCACCACGCCGGCCCGATGGCGAGGCCGGGCGCGGCGGCGACGCCCGCCAGCGCGCCTTCCGGCACGTCCACGGCGGCTGCTGACAAGGGCGGTGGCGGCGGGGCGGGGGAAGCCGCCGGCTCCGCTTCGCCCGCCGGCTCGCCCATTCCGCCGGCGATGAGTTCCGCCACCGCCGCCACCGCCTCGCGCGCCCCGGCCCCGCGCGCCGTGACCTTGATGCCGTCGCCAAACCCGATGCCAAGCGCCATGATCGCGACCGGGCTGCGCGCGCTCGCCCGCCTTGCGTCGCGGATGATCTCCACATCCGCCTCGAACCGGCGCGCGCATTCGGCGATCCGGGCGGCCGGGCGGGCGTGAATTCCGTGCGCCAGCGGCACTGTCACATTGCCTTCGTGCGTGTCGGCGCCGCTCGTCGCAGCATCGCTTCGGCCGGGTTGTTCCGGCACGAGCGCGAACAGCGGGGTTCCGGCCGCGACCATCTCCCCGCTCGCCCTGCGGATCACCCGGAAGGCGTCGGAATTGATGACCACCACCGGCGTGATCATGCTGGTGGCGGCCTGCGCGACCATGTCGATGTCGAAGTCGATCAGCGGCTGGCCGCTCGCCACCGCCGCGCCTTCCGCGACGCGGGCGCTGAAGCCGCGGCCCCCAAGGGCCACCGTTTCGAGCCCGACATGGACCAGTATCTCCGCGCCGGAGGCATGGCGGATCGTCACCGCGTGGCCCGCCGGGTGCAGGGTCGCGACTATGCCGTCACACGGTGCGTGGACGGTCGATGCCGTGGGATGGATCGCGGCGCCATCGCCCATCAGCCGCTCGGCGAAGACCGGGTCGGGCGTCTCCTCCAGCGGCGCGGCCCATCCGCTGACCGGAGCGGCGATCACCACCTCGTCCACGTTGCCCCCTCCCACTCGCGTCAGGCTCCCGACAGGGCGAGATTGTCTGCCGTCCCCGCCAGCCGCTCGCCGCCGATCCATGTCTGGCGCAAGCGCAGGCTGCGGTCGAGCACCACCCAGTCGGCACGCTTGCCCGCGGCCAGCGAGCCGTGGCTGGCGGACAGGCCGAGGAAGGCGGCCGGGGCCTCGCTCGCCATGCGCGCCACCTCGGGCGGGGCGAGCCCGGTGATCTGCGCCGTGTTGCGGAACGCGGTCGCCATGTCGAGGTCGGAGCCGGCGAGCGTGCCGTCCTCGTAGGTGCAGATCCCGTCATGCACCTCGATGCGCTTGCCCTGGAGGATGAAGCTGCGCGCATCGGTTCCCACGCTAGGCATGGCATCGGTCACCAGCATGATCCGGTCGGCACCCTTGGCCCGTATCGCTATGCGCACGGTTGCCGGATGGAGGTGGGCGTTGTCCACGATCAGCCCGCACCAGCAATCCGGCGCGTCGAGAGCGGCGCCCACCACGCCCGGTGCCCGGTGCGTGAGCGGCGACATGGCGTTGAACAGATGGGTGAAACCGCTCAGGCCCGCGTCGATAGCAGCCTTCACATCGTCATAGCCCGCATTGGTGTGGCCCGCGCATACGATCACGCCTTGTGCGACCAGGGCGGCAATGTGTTCGGGGCGGACCTGCTCGGGCGCCAGCGTCAGTACCACCCGCCCGCGACGGGGGCGCGACAGCAGGCCGGCCAGCGCCGGCTCGAGTGCCCGGATGCGGTCCTCCTCATGGATGCCGCGCTTCGCGGGATTGATGAATGGCCCTTCGATATGCACGCCCACCACGCCCGGCACCCCGGCGGCGATGGCGTCATCGACGGCGTTGAGCGCGGCCTCGATGCGATCGGGCGAATCGCTGATGAGCGTGGGCAGGAAGGCGGTGGTGCCAAAGCGCGCATGGGCGCCGCCGATCGCCGCGATCCCGGCAACGCTGATGTCGTCGTTGAAAAGAACCCCGCCGCCACCGTTTACCTGGGTGTCGATGAAGCCGGGGAGCAGCCAGCCGCCCTCCAGGTCGATGTCGGGGTTGCCGTCGATGGCCGGATCGATCGCGGAGATGCGCCCATCGGCCACGGTGATCGTGGCGGCGTCGAGCACCCGACGACCGGTGACTATCCCGCCATTGGCGACCCCGAGCTTCATGTCGTGCGGGTGATCTTGCGCAGGAAGGGTGGGCGATCGGGGTCATGGCCCCTCGCCACCGCAAGCCTTGCGGCGAGGGCATAGAAGCTCTGGACCATCAGGATGGGCTCGATCACGGGGTGGGCCGCGAGTGCCGGCAGGCTGCCGGCCGATCCTGTGGTGTCCGCCAGCA
Source organism: Altererythrobacter sp. (assembly GCA_016793865.1). Lineage (GTDB taxonomy): Bacteria > Pseudomonadota > Alphaproteobacteria > Sphingomonadales > Sphingomonadaceae > Qipengyuania. Next base: position 512,835 of record JAEULJ010000001.1, on the reverse strand, counting down.
TCACGCGCGCATCGCGCGTGGAGAACAGCGCCGCTGTCTCACGCACATGGTCACCCGCCGCGCCGCTCCCGGCAAAGGCGAGGATGGGGAAGCCATCCGCGACCAGCGCCATCGGCCCGTGCCTCACCTCCGCCGAACTGATGCATTCGGCGTGGAGCCCGCAGGTCTCCTTGAGCTTGAGCGCTGCCTCCTGCGCCGCGCCCAGGCCATAGCCGCGACCGATCACGAACAGGTTCGAGGCTGCGTGCAGAGGTTCCAGCGCGGCGGACCAGTCGAGCGCGAAGGCGCGCGGGAGCAGAGCGGGCAGGCCATCGACAGCGGCGGCGAGCTCGCGATCGTCCACCCAGGCCGCCACCAACGCCGCGAGCGCGGCAAGCGAGGCGAGGTAGCTCTTGGTTGCGGCCACCGATTCCTCGGCTCCCGCGCTTAGCGCCAGAACCTCGTCGGCCAGCGCCGCCAGGGGCGATCCATCCGCGTTCACCAGCGCCACCACGAAGGCCCCGCGCCGGCGCTCTGCCTCCACCGCGGCGAGCAGGTCCGGGCTGCGGCCCGATTGCGAGATCGCCAGGCACAGGCGCGCTCCGTCGTCCAGGCCGCCCGGAGCCTGCGGATAGACCGAGGCGACCGAAAGCGCCGCCGATGCGGTGGTGACACCCGCCAGAGTCTCGATGACATATTTGCCGAAGGTCGCCGCATGATCCGACGAGCCCCGGGCGCAGGTCACGACCAGACGCGGGGGGGTGGAGCGCAATCGCGCGGCAATGCGCGCCAGAGCCGCCCTGTTCGTATCGAGCAGGCGACGCACGGATGAAGCGGCATCGCCGGCCTCGGCATACATCAGCGTGTCCCGATACGACCCGGGGGGCCGCCTTTCGCGGACGGCGGTATCTGCCATTCTCTCACCGCTCCCCGGTCCGATACCCGGCGAGGCATATGCGCGAAGCCGGGGACTGGCAATAGGTATTATAAAGGTCATATAGCGAGCATGAACCGGGACCGGGTTGTCATATCCGCACGATCCAGCTCCGGCGCCGCAGATATTCCATGCAGGCCCATATCATCGCGACATAGAGCAAGACCGGGGCGAAGGCTGCGGCGGTGTCCCCCAACGTGCCGCGCAGGAGAGTGAACGGCAGCAACATGCTCTGCCAGACGGGCACTCCGGCAGTGAGCTGGTGCAGGACATAGGCGGCGATCGCGCGATCACCATCCGATCGCCGATGCGTTGTCGCAAGAGGAGCTGGAGCGGCGCCTCGGCGTCCTGCGCGAGCGCGCTGCGCAGGCGCTGGGCGATCTGCCATCGCACCGCGATTTCCTGAATCAGCGGGTGTTGAGCTCCGCCACCAGATCATAGGCATCACCGCGGTAATAGCTTTGGGTGAACTCCGCGTTGCGCCCATCGACCAGAAAGCCGCGGCGTTCGATGAACAGGCCCGCATCGCCCGGCGCCACCTCCAGCGCTTCCGCCTGATCGGCGGAGAAGTTTATCGCCCGTAGCCGCTGGAGCGCGCGCACCGGAAGATGCCCGGCCCGCTCCAGCGCCTCGTAGAGCGAAGCGTCGACTGCATCGAGCGAGGAGAGGCAATAGGCCGGCACTGTCGAATATTCGAGCGCCATGGGCGCATCGTCGGCATAGCGGATGCGATGAAAACGATAGACCGACGTGCCGGGCGAGAGGCCCAGCGAAAGCGCCTCTTCCGGGGTCACGGCGCCCTCGCTCTTGCTCACCCACACGCTGTGCGGCCGGCGCCCGCGCGCGACCATGTCTTCCGAGAACGAGGTGAGGCGCGAGAAATTCTTCTCCACGCGCGGCGCGACCACGAATGTGCCGGCCCCGCGCCGCCGCGACAGCAGCCCTTCGCTCACCAGCCCGTCGATCGCCTTGCGCACGGTGATGCGCGAGATCGCGAATTCCTCGGCCAGGTCGCGCTCGGTAGGGATCGCCGCCTCGGCCTGGACGACGCGGTTCTCGATCGCGTCGCGCAGGCCTTTCTGCAGCTGCAGGTAGAGTGGCGTGGGGGCGTCCTTGCGCAATCGCCCGACGCTCTGAATCAATGACACCTGGTGTAATTCCCCGTTCTGCGTTCGATGATGTTTCACTCGCCGTGCGTAGTCAATTCGGGTGATGTCAGCCCGAGGGCTGCGGCGATGGTGCTGGCCAGTAACTGGTCGGCGGTATCCTGAGTCATCTCCCACACCATAACCCCGCCGGCGCGTGCGGCAGCGAGTTCCGCCTTCCAGCGAATCGTCGCCTGCGAGTTGAAGGTGATGTAATCGCAGCCGGCGCAGGCCGCGCCGATCACGTCGCTGGTGGTCGTGACGGCGCCATGAGCGGCTCGCAGGGCGCGAAAATCATGGTTGGGAGCATGGCCTCCGAAGCCGTAGCCATAGAATGGGACGCCTAGGACCAGGCGTTCGCGAGGAACGCCGCGCGCCAGCCACAGCGCCACATCTCGGGCAGCCTGTTCGCGGGTGGCGTGCTCGCTCCCCGCCTGTCCCCATGTCGGCCCGATCGCATCATAGGACATCGGCATCACCAGATCGAAATAGGGCACCGAGGCGACGGGGACCATGCCGCCTTCGTAGGACGCGGTCGCCACGGTCAGCAGCCTGCCCCGCGCCCTCAGTTCCCGCGACAGAGCGGCGATGAAGGGGGTGTAATTGCCGTCACGATCGATCGCGGTGAGCAGTTCGCCCTCGATATCCACGTCGATGCCGTCGAGCCCGGCGGCCTCCGTCACCGCCAGCAACTCCTTCACCACGCCGTCGCGGCCTGCCGGGGCCAGCAGCACGCGCCAATCGCCCGCGCAGGCCGGGATCACCCCGCCGGCGACCGACAGCAGCACCCTGGCCCCCTCCGCGCGCAGACGCGCTGCCGTGGTCCGCAGGGCGGCGAGGGAAACCTGTCCGCCCGCCCCGTCCGCCATGCAGGCCATCGACTCGCCATGCACCATCCTTGCCCCGGCATCGGGATTGGCGAAGGCGATGTTGATATGGGTGTAATGGACGATGGACGTGGTTTCGAGCTGCCGCTCCAGACCCTTGAACGCGGGAAAATATCCCACGAGTACCGGGTTCGCCAGGGCCGGAGGAGGAAGCAGGATAGCCAATATGGCCAATATAATACCTGTAAGCCGATATGCGGGCCGAGCCATTTGTGGTTTCCTTGTGCCTCTAGGCGGCGTTACGGACAACTTGACCCATGATGGCCGCCATGACAACAATAGGATCAAAATAGGTCCAAAGGCGGGAGCGCGGGTCATGCAATGGATACGGACGGTTCCGCTCGGCGTCGTTGCCTTCACCCTGTCGGCTGCCGCGGTCCTGCCTGCGCGCGCGGCGCCGCCAGCCACCACGGTGCCGGCCGCGCAGGCGGAATACGATGCGCTCGCCCGCGACACTGCGGTGACCTACGCCGTGGTCAGCAATCACCCGTCGCCATGCCCGGCCCAGGCCCCGGGCTGCTTCCTCGCCACCCTCGCCTTCACCCTCCCGGACCGCTTGCCCGCCGGCATCGCGCGGGACAGCTTCGCCATCTACTTCAGCTTCGTGAACCGCCTCCCGCTCGTGGAGAGCGCGGTGTTCCGGCACGAGCTGGTCAATGGCGATCTCCAGCACCTGACGCTCAAGCCCGGGGCGAAGCTCGTGCCCGGCGCGCGTTACGAGGTGAAGCTGTGGGGCCAGGGCGCGCAGCATTCGGTCGCCTTCGCCATGCCCAATATCTACCTCGTGGCGGATGGCGTGGCGGCGCGCGTGTTCGAGGCGACGCGGCCAACGCTGGACCCGGATACCGGGTATGAAAGGCTCGCCTTCGTCGCCCCGATGACCGACGAGGCGCGGCTCGCATCGCGCGGCGGTGAGGATCGCACGGCCTGGCAGACGCCGGAGCGCGCCTTCGCCGAATTCGCGCGGCGGGGGCCGGCCACCGGTGCCGGGCTGGCGATCCTGCCGACGCCGCGCTCCGCCCGCCAGGTCGCGGGACCGCCTGTGGACTTGACCGCCGGTGTCGACCTGAGGCTGGCGGGCATCGAGCGCGGACGGATAGAGCCGGCCCTCGCGGCGCTGGCGGAGGCGGGCGTAGGCCTGGGCGGACGGGTTCCGCTGACCATTCACGTGGAAAGCGGCATGGGCCTGCCAGCAGAGGGATATCGCCTGGCGGTGAACGCGGCTGGCATCGGGATCACCGCCGCCGACGCGGCGGGTGCCAATCACGCCCTGCGCTCGCTGGTCCAGCAGCGCGTCGCGGATGGTGCGCGGATGCGACCGTTCGCGGTGGAGGATGCGCCGCGCTATGGCTTTCGTGGCCTCCACATAGATCTTGCCCGCAACTTCCACAGCAAGGCGCAGGTGCTCAAGCTGGTGGAGGCGATGGCCGCCTGGAAGCTCAACAAGCTCCACCTGCACTTGGCGGACGACGAAGGCTGGCGGCTTGCGATCCGGGCGCTGCCGGAGCTGACCGAGATCGGTGCGAAGCGCTGCCACGATCCGGCGGAGCGAACCTGCCTGCAGCCGCAGCTTGGCGCCGGGCCGGATGGTAGCGGGCCGGTCAACGGCTATCTCACCCAGGCCGACTACATCGAGATCGTCCGGGCGGCGCGCGCGAGAGAGATCGAGGTGATTCCCTCGCTCGACATGCCCGGCCATTCGCGCGCGGCGATCCGCTCGATGGAGGTGCGCTACGAACGGCTGATGGCTGCGGGGCAGCGCGCGGAGGCGGAGGCCTATCGGCTCGTGGAGCTGGGCGACACCACGCGCTACCGCAGCATCCAGAACTACGACGACAACACGCTGAACGTGTGCATCCCGCAAACCTATCGCTTCCTCGACACCGCGGTCGGCGAGATCGCGGCCATGCACGATGCCGCCGGCGCCCCGCTGCGCACCTTCCACATCGGCGCCGACGAGACCGCCGGGGCATGGTCGCAAAGCCCCGCCTGCCAGCCGCTGATGGCCTCCAGCGGACGCGACGCGAAGGCACTGGGCGCGATGTTCATCGAGAGGGTGTCTAATGACCTTGCGCGGCGCGGTCTCAAGGTTGCGGGCTGGAGCGACGGCATGGGCCACACCGATCCGGCCAGGATGCCGCGCGCGGTGCAGACCAACATATGGGCGACCCTGTTCACCGGCGGCATCACCGAAGCCCATGTGCAGGCCAACCACGGCTGGGACGTGGTGTTGTCGATCCCCGACCTGGGCTACCTCGACATGCCCTATGTGCCCCATCCGCTGGAAGGCGGCTATGACTGGGCCTCGCGCAGCGTCGATACGCTCCAGGTGTTCGGCTTCATGACCGACAATCTGCCCGCCAACGCCGCCCTGATCCGGGATACCTACAGCCGGCCGCAGACCATTTCCGATCCCTCGCCGCGTCAGGCGGGGCGAGGGGTCGCGGGTATCCAGGCGCAGCTGTGGAGCGAGACCACCCGTACCGACGCCGGGGTGGACTATCAGTTCTTTCCCCGCCTGATCGCGCTGGCGGAACGCGCGTGGCACCGGCCGGGGTGGGAGCCGCCCTACGTCCCGGGGGAAAGCTATGCGCCGGATGACCGCCGGGTGGATCAGCGGGCGATCCTCGCCGACTGGAACCGCTTCGCCGGGCGCATGCCGGTGCAGCACGCGCTGCTCGACCGCATGGGCGTTGCCTATCGCATCACGCCGCCGGGCGCCCGGGTTGTGGCTGGCCGGCTCGAGGCGAATGCCGAGTTTCCCGGCGCGCTGATCGAATATCGCGCGGCGGGGGGAGCGTGGGCGCGTTATCGGGGGCCAGTGCCGGTTTCCGGCGCGGTGGAGCTTCGCGCCCGCACGGACGATGGCCGGCGCGCAAGCCGTATCGTGACCGTGCGCTGAGGCCCCGCCCGGCCGGCAGGCCGGGCCATCGCTTGTTCGCCCATGACCGGTCGGGCTATGGCGGGGGTATGGCGCGTTCGATCCTCATTGTGGGCGGGGGAACCGCGGGATGGCTGACGGCGGCCTATCTCGCGCGGTTCTTCGACATCGCGCATAATCCGCGCATCCGCATCACCTTGCTGGAATCGCCCGGCATCGGCATCATCGGCGTGGGCGAAGGCACCTTCCCCACCATCCGCAACACGCTGCGCTATATCGGCATCGACGAAGCCAGCTTCGTGCACGCCACCTCGGCCACCTTCAAGCAGGGCATCCGTTTCGAGAACTGGGTCCGTGCGCCGTCCGGCCGGCGCGACGACCATTTCCTTCATCCCTTCGAAGCCCCGTTCCAGGACGGCGCGCACAGCCTGGTGGCCTATTGGCTCCTTCAGGACGAGCGGGCGCGCCCGGCGTTCGCCGAGGCGATGACGATCCAGAACCGCGTGGCCGAGGCGGGGCGCGCACCGAAGGGGGCGGGCGAGGGGGATTTCGCCGGCCCACTCGATTATGCCTATCATTTCGACGCGACGCGGACGGCCGAGGTGCTGGCGGAGCGCGCTCGCGCGCTGGGCGTGGTGCATCTCCAGGGGCTGCTGACGCGGGCCGCGCTGGATGGGGCCAGCGGCGCGATCGCCCATCTCGAAACCCGCGAGCACGGCGACCTCCAGGCCGATCTCTACGTGGATTGCTCCGGTTTTCGCGCCGAGCTTATCGGCGGTGCGCTGGACGTGGCCTTCAAGCCGGTGGGCGATGTGCTGTTCACCGACCGCGCGCTCGCCTGCAAGCTGCCCTATGAGACGGCGGACACGCCTCTGCCGAGCTATACGGTGGCATCCGCCCATGCCGCGGGCTGGACCTGGGACATCGGCCTTGCCGGGGCGCGGGGTCTGGGCTGCGTCTATTCGAGCGCGCATATGAGCGACGATGCCGCGGCCCAGGTGCTGGAGCGCTATACGGGCGGGCGCAGCAGCGCGGCCACGACGCGCCTGATCCCGTTCGAGGCGGGTTATCGGACGCGCCCGTGGGAGAAGAACTGCGTGGCGGTGGGGTTGTCGGGCGGTTTCCTCGAACCGCTCGAATCCACCGGCGTGCTGATGATCGAGGCAGCCGCCGCGATGATCGCCGAGCTGTTCCCCCATCATGGCCCGATCGACGGGCCTGCGAGGCGCTTCAACGAGTTGATGGGCGCGCGCTACGAAAGCATCGTGGCCTTCCTGAAGCTGCACTACTGCCTGAGCCGGCGGGAGGAGCCGTTCTGGCGCGCGAATGCCGAAGCTTCATCCATCCCCGACCGGCTCGCCGACCTGCTGGAACAATGGCGCTATCGCCCGCCGAGCCGGTTCGATTTCGTGCTCGACCACGAAAGCTTTTCCTACTTCAACTACCAGTACATCCTCTACGGCATGGAATTCCGTACCGATCTGGCGCCGGTTCGCGACGAGTTCCGGCACGCAGGCGAGGCCGAGCGGATCTTCGAGCGTATCCGCCAGTACGGCGAGAGCGCGGCGCGCGACCTGCCGGTGCACCGCGCCCTGGTAGACCAGCTCGGCGCGAGCGCGGGGGCTTTCGCTGCCCCGGCCCCCGCTTCCGCCCCGGGCGCGCAGCTCCGCTGAGCCGCGGCCCGGGCGGGCGGCGGGGCAGGTTCAGGCGGTGCGGGGCGCCCCGTCGCCGGCAATGGCCCCGAGCTCGCCGCTTTCGCGAGCCTTGCGGCCATAGACGAGTTCGAACAGCGGCCCGGCCATCATCGTGGTGACGATCGCCATCAGCACCATGATCGAGAACAGCGCCGGGCCGATGATGCCGTGCTGGAGCCCGATATTGATGATGATGAGCTCCATCAGGCCGCGCGCGTTCATCAGCGCGCCGATGCCCAATGCGGTGCGGTTGTCCTCGCCCGAGAGCCGCGCAGCCGCCCAGCAGGCGCCGAACTTGGCCAGGATCGAGACCGCCAGTATGCCGATCGCGATCGCCAGCAGCTCGAGCGAATTGACCATGTCGAGGCGTGTGTTGAGCCCCGAGTAGGTGAAGAACATCGGCAGCAGCACCACGACCGCGAAGGGCTCGATCCGGCGCTTGAGCTCCTGCGCGAACAACCCGCGCGGCATGCACACGCCCAGCAGGAACCCCCCGAATACGGCATGCAGGCCGGCCGCGTCCATCAGGAAGGCCGACAGGCAGAACAAGCCCAGGGTGATGCCGAGCACGGTGTCGGACATCTCCCCCTTGGCCTCCACCGCGCGGCCGAGCGGGGCGAGCAGGCGACGGCCGAACAGGAACAGGAAGCCGGCATAGGCGAGGCCGCCCACGATCGCGAGCAGGGCCACGCCGGCGCCCGCGCCGAAGGTCGCCAGCACGATCGCCAGCACGCACCATGAAACCGCATCGTCGAAGGCGCCGGCGGTGAGCGAGAGGGTTCCCAGCGACGTGCCGGCCAGCCCGCGTTCGTTGATGATCCGGGCCAGCATGGGGAAGGCGGTGAGGGCGATGCAGGCGCCCATGAACAGCGTGGCGTTGAATTGCGAGATGCCCTCGGCGAACAGCCCCGGAACCTGCAGCAGCACGGGCGTGATGAGGACGGCCATCACGAAGGGTGTGACGATCCCGGCGATCGAAACGCCCACCGCGCTCTTCGCCTTGGTTCGGAAATGGTCCAGATGCAGCGTGCTGCCGACCAGGAACATGTAGAGGCCGACGCCGAACTGCGCCCCGGCATAGAGGATGCTCTTGGTTTCCGGCGGGAACACCGTGGCCGTGAATCCCGGAAACGCCAGTCCGATCACGGAGGGGCCGAGGACCACGCCGGCGATCATCTCACCCACCACCTGCGGCTGGCCGAGCAGCTTGCGCCCCAGCCAGCCGATCACGCGGCAGGCGGCGATGATGATCGCAAGCTGGAGGAAGAAGCGGATCGAGAAATCCGTGGGCGAGAGGCTCGCGGCGCTCTGGATCGCCGGCCCATGCGCGTTGAAGACATCGCCGGCAGCGGCAAGAAATTGCTGAAACAGGTCGGTCATCGCCTGCGTATCCCCCCTTAGCCCTACCGCTCGATCGCGGATGGCCGGTTGGATCGGGTGATGGATGGGCGCCTGACAAGGGCTTTGCGGTGCGCGGCGGTCGATTTTTCCGCGCCCGGCCAGAGATGTTGCAATGGCGCTACGATGTAGTAACATACCTACATGTGAGCGCTACCTTTTGCGCTCCGACAGGGAGGTATGGCACGATGGTGAAGGTCGTGACCGCCCGTCAATTCAATCAGGACGTCGGCGCCGCCAAGCGATTCGCTTCGGCCGGGCCAGTGGTGATCACGGACCGCGGGCGCCCGACTCATGTCCTGCTGACCATGGCCGCCTATCGCCGCCTGACGGACGAACCGCAGGGTATCGTCGACCTCATTGCCGCCGATCCGGGAAGCCCCGCGCTGACCCTCCCGGCGCGGGGCGGCCACTAATGTATCTTCTCGACGGCGGGGTCGTGCTGATGCTGCGCGAGGCGCGCCGTGCCGGCGTCGGTCATCCGGGTGGCACCTGGGCGCAGCGGGTGCCGGTCCAGCAGATGTTCCTGTCGGCGGCCACGCTTCTGGAGTTCGAGGAAGCCGCGGCAAGCGCCCTGGGCCGCGCGAAGGAGGCCGGCGCCGCCTGGCGCGACTGGATCGATCGCCAGCTCGTGCCGGCCTTCGCTGAGCGGATACTGCCGATCGATGCCGCGGTGGTGCAGCGCCACGGCCAGCTTGGATATGCCGACCGGCGCGACGGGCTGCTCGCCGCGACCGCGCTGACGCACCATCTCGCCCTCGTGACGGCGGAGCCGCGCCGGTTCCGCTCGGGTCGGGTCAGGGTGCTGACCCCGCCAGAACTCGAGACCGGCGCCGCCGAAGAAGCCGACTGGCGCGATGCTACCCGCTCGGGCGGGAACTGGCTGCGAAACCTGCTGATACGCTGAAAGCCGTGGCCCCGGCGCTCTTGCTCAGCGGGCCGCGGAGACCGGTTGCGTGCCCGTCACCTGATCCGCTCGCTTCCCTTGCTGCCGTGGAGGCGCTTCGCCTGCATGGCGGCCGGGGCCGCGGGCAACCAGCGCCAGCAGCGCCGCGCTGACGAGCAGGGCCGCGTCGATGGCCAATACGCCCGGCTCCGTGCTGCGGAACCATGCCATATGCGCCAGACCCGTCACGGCGAGCGATCCGGCCAGCACGCGCATCAACCTCTTCGGCTCGGCCAGCGTAGGCCGCATGATGGCAATCGCCAGCGCCGCCGTCAGCCCCAGCCAGAACACTGCCACCAGCGGCACGTCCGGCCCGCCGATCGCGCGCAGCCACGCCGTGGCCACCAGCGCCAGCGGAATGCCCCACACCACGACGCTCCACGCGGCGGCGAGACGCTCGCCGCGCAGCCCCCTGCGCTGGCGCTTGCGCAGCCACAGTGTGGTGCCGGTGGCGGTGATGCCCGCCAGCGCCAGGCCGAAGGCGATATAGGCCAGTTCCACGGGCAGGCCGCCGAAGTTCCCGAAATGCAGGCGATAGGTCGATGCGGCCGCCTGCCGCCCGATGGCGCCGTCGGATATTCCCACCGTCCCCGTGAGCGTGCCCGCGCTGTCGAAGCGGTATGTCTCTCCGTATACCAGCCGGCGGGGAAGCTCCGCGATGATCTGGACGAACTGGCCCCGCGTGCCGGGATCGTGAACCACCACATAGGTGGGCACGGCGTCCGGCTCGCGCGCCGCCAGCGTTTCGAGCGCGCGGGCGATATTGGGCAACGCGCCGGGGGTGGGGTCGTGCGCGGGCTCGGTCCCGAAGATCGTCGAATAGACCGGCTCGATATCGCCCTTGGTGTAGGCCTGGGCGAGCGCTCCCGCGCCGGCATAGCTGAGGCCGATGTAGGCGCCGGTCAGCGTGATCGCGAGCATGGGTATCAGCGTCCACACGCCCAGCCGGTTGTGCCAGTCGGCACGGGCGAGCTGCGGATCGTGGCGGGTGCGAAGGCGGAAGGCATCGCGGATGATGCGCGGATGCGCCAGCACGCCGGTCACCAGCAGGGCCGCCAGTGCCACGCCCAAGGCGCCGACCAGGATCATTCCCCAGACGATCGGCAGGGTCAGATTGATATGCAGCGCGAGGACGAACTCGGTCCAGGTGTGGGCTTCGCGCCCGGCGATGCCACCCTGCCGGTCGAGATACCAGGCGCGGTTGTCGGTGGTGATGACCGCGCGTGGAAGATCGGGCGTGGGCATCCGGATGTAGAGGTGTTCGGTCTTGGGCAGCCCATCCTCGCGCGCCAGTGCCGCGCCGAGCGAGGCCTGCGCGGCGGCCGGGCTGAGCGTTTCGCCCGTCTCCACCATCACCGGCTGTTCCCAGCGTTGCCAGCGTTCCGCCACCACGATCATCGCTCCGGTAACCGCGATGAGGTAGATGAGCGCGCCGGCCAGCAGCCCGATCGAGGCGTGGCCCGAAAGCGCGCGTTTGACGAAGCTCGTCTCGGTGGCGACGGCGTCTTCGGCCCTGCCCTTGGCGATCACCTTGGTCATGTCATCATCCATATCAGCAAGCCTGCCGCGGCGACCAGCGCCGGCTGGAACACCATCCGCGCCGGGCGGGGCTGCACCATCTGCCAGGCCATCAGCGCCGCCCACGCCGTGGGCTGGACAAACAGCAGCGTGGCGACGGAATTCGCCTCCAGCGGCGCGCCGCCCTTCATCGCGGCGTTGATGGCCAGGGCCAGCCACAGCGCGGCCAGGAAGGACACCGGCACCACCAGCAGGAACACCGCGATCCTGCGAGCGAGATCGCTGGGCACGGCTCCCATCGGCGCCGCAGTCGCGGTGACTGCGGCGGCACGGCGAGGCGTGCGCGCGGGCGAGACGACGCCGGCCTGCGCCACCGCCAGAAGGGCAAAGATCGATCCGGCCGTGAGCCCTGTCGCCAGGCCCCAGGCACCGTCCGCCCAGGTCAGCCAGCCGAGCGCGGCCGCGGCAAGCGCCCAGCCCGCCGCCGCCAAGCCCCGCCGCCCGCCCCAGCCGAGGCGGATCAGCAGCACCGCGCCTGCCATCGCCAGGATCGCCGCGGCGGTCATCAGTATTTCACGCTGAGCGTGCCGAGCACCGAGCGGGGCGTGCCATAGTAGCTCTGATCGAAGGTCAGCGACGAAAGATAGCGTGCATCGGTCACATTGCGGACATTCACGCTGACGGCGACATTGTCCGTCACCTCGTAGCGGGCGAGCAGATCGATCAACGCATAGGCTCCCTGGTCGAGGCGAATGGGCTGCCCGGTGGTAACCGATGTGCCCCCCGGCACGAAGTAGAAGCTGCTCTGGTACTGGGCCGATGCGCCCAGCTTGAGCTGCGGCAGGGCCGGCAGCGTGTAGGTGAGGTTCAAGCGCCCGGTGTTGCGCGGCACGAAGGTCCGTTCCGGACGGTCGCTTTCGTCGCGGATGCGGGTGACGGTGAACCCGCCGGTGGCCTGGAGCCCTTCCACGATCGTCCCGCCGATCTCCACCTCGATGCCGGTGGAGGTGGCATCCACCGGCGTATAGACGGTGCGGCCCAGCGCGGGGTCGAACTGGCCGAAGGCGGTGTTGTTCTGCCGTGCGCGGAATACCGCCGCGCTGGCATAGAGGCGCCCGCCGAACCAGTCGCCCTTCAGCCCCGCCTCCAGATTGTCGCCTTCAACGGGTGGCAGGATGCGGTTGGCTGCGTCCAGCTCCACCTGCGGGCGGAAGATGGTGGCATAGCTGGCATAGGCGCTGATGCTATTCGTCAGGTCGTAGGTCGCGCCGACGAAGGGCAGGAACTTGGCTGAATCGAAGTTTTGCGGCGTGCCGTAGGAAACGCCGTCGCTGCTGGCGTGGGTATAGTTGCCGCCCAGCATCAGCTTGAATTCGTCGGTCAGATTGGCGCGGAACAGGCCATAGGCCGTCAACCGCTGCGTATGCTGGTCGAGGCTCAGGTCGAGGGCCGGGAAGGCGGGGCGCGGGAAATTGCCGTCGAACAGGGTGTCGAGCGGCAGCGGCACGCCGACCTGCGAATAATCATAGGCGGAATACTGGAGATAGCTTTGCGCCCCCCGGTTGGCACCCAGCACGATGTCGTGATCGCGTCCGCCGATGGAGACTTTGCCCGAGACATAGGCCTCGATGGTCAGGTTGCGGGTTTCACCTCCGAACTTGCCGGGATAGCTGAAGATCGCCTTCGGGCCGGTGGGATCGAGCAGGTCGATGCCGCCCGGCGCGCCCCGCACCGGATTGCCATAGACATAGAACAGCTCGTTGTCCTCGCTGGTCGCGCGGCGCAGCACGGTGACGCGGGCGGTCCAGTCATTGCCGAAGTTGTGGGCCAGATCGCCGAAGATCTGGCGGTCGGTCACGTTCCAGCGCGCCCAGTCTGGGGCGGGGTTGGCGCTGCGCGGGAAGTCGATGCGGGTGCCGTCGGTATAATAGAGCGGGATCGCGCCCCACATGGCGTTGCGGCTCTGGTGGTCCTGGAAGCCGTAGCCCGCGCTGAGCACGGTATCGGGGCCGAGATCGGCCTCCACGATGCCGTAGCCGGTCCAACGGGTGAGGTTGTAGCGGTCGAGATGGCTTCCGGTACGGAGATAGGCGCCCACCGCCCGCGCGCGGATGCCGCCGCCGGAGGTGATCGGCACGCTCACATCGGCATCGAGGCGGAGATTGTCGAAGGAGCCGTATTGCACGCTGCCCGCCAGCCGGGTGTCGCGATAGGGGCGCTTGCGGATGAAGTTGATGACCGCCGAAGGGTTGCCGGTCGACGACAGCAGCCCGGGCGCGCCGCGCACCACCTCGATCCGGTCGTAGATCGCGGTGTCGAGCGAGCCGGTCTGGATGCCGAAGGCGAAGGGAAGCCCCACCCCGTCGATCTGGAAGGTCTGGATGTCGAAGCCGCGCGCCGAGTAATAAACGCGGTCGGTTTCCGCCGCCAGCACGGTCACGCCGGGCACGGTGGTAAGCAGGGCATTGACGTCGTTGAGCTTGAAATCGTCGATCTGGGCGCGTGTGACGACGCTTACCGACTGGGGCGTCTCGCGCTGGCTCAGCGGCAGGCGCGTGGCCGTGCGCTGGCTTTCGACGCCATAGGTGTCCGTTCCTTCGCTCCGATGGCCGGTAACGATGATGACCTGATCGCGCGTGGCATCCTGTTGCGCGGCATCGACGGCCTCCGCCGTGGCGAGCGCGGGGACGGAACTGGCGGCGAGCAGGGCGGGCACGACCGCGAGGTGGAAACGCATCTGAAGACTCCCGTGAACGATCCCAAAACCCGCGCGGCATCTATTGCGATTAATTCTCAATTGCAATGCAAGAATCGTCCGGGCTGCGAGGAGATTGCGCGCCGGTTGTGATAACGCTACCATAAGAGTGTCGACCAGCGCGGCTGCCGCGCGGCGACGGGAGGAGATGTATGGCCGGGCTCCAGCTTCGAATTGCCGGCGCGATCCTGCTCGCCCTTTGCGCGCCTGGCGCCTCGCCCGCCGTTGCCGGCGAAGCGCAGAGCTGGCAGCGGATCCCCGGTGGGGTGGCGGTGACGCCCGCGAGTGGGGCCGCCGCGCGCGTGACGGTGACAGCGCATGGCGAGGGCCTGTTCCATGTCATCGCCACGCCCGGCACCATGCTTGCCGAGGCCGCGATACCCAGCCTGGCAGCGCCGGTCCCGCTGCCGGCTGCGGCGCTTGCCATTGCCGAGGAGGACGGGGCGCTCGTCCTGCGGGCCGCCACGGCCACGGCGAAGATCGCGCTCGATACCGGCGCGGTGCGCTTTCTCGATCATTCGGGGAAAGTCCTGCTCGAACAGGCGGGCGAGCCGCGCTTCGCGCCCGCCAGCGCCGACGGCCAGCGCTTCGTCTCGGTGTCGCAGCAGTTCAACCGCGGCAGCGACGAGGGGCTCTATGGCCTCGGCCAGCACCAGAACATGCAGATGGACCTCAACGGCGAGGACGTGGAACTGGCGCAGCACAACATGGACATCGCGGTGCCCTTCCTCGTCTCCACGCGCGGCTATGGCATCTTGTGGAACAACACGGCGATCACCCGCTTCGGCAATCCGGCGCCTTATGGCTTCGTGGGGGATGGCGGGGGATCGGGCGGCCTCAGTGTGACCAGCGGCGGCGGCCCGGGCTTCACCGCGCGATACTGGCTGGGCGACAAGCTCGCGGTGACGCGGCGCGAAGCGGTGATCGACTACCAGTATATCGACGATCAGGCGAAATGGCCGGCGGCGGCCCGGGCGCGGACAGTGGCCTCCGACAGCGGCCAGAACACCGCCGGCAATGCCGTGCAGACCCAGCGGGTCGAATGGACCGGCGATCTGACCGCCGCCACGACCGGGGTGCACAAGTTCCAGCTCTATGCCTCAAGCTATTTCAGGCTGTGGCTGGACGGCAGGCTGGTGCTCGATCGCTGGCGGCAGAACTGGAACCCCTGGTACGCCAATTTCGAGCACGCGATGACCGCCGGCAAGCCGGTCAAGCTGCGCATCGAATGGGAACCCAACGCCGGCTACATGGCGTTCCTGCACAGCGCGCCGCTGCCTGCGGCGCACCGCAAGTCGATCTGGCTGACCAGCGAGATCGGCCGCGCGGTCGACTACTGGTTCGTGCCGGGCGGCACGCGCGGCATGGATGGCGCGATCGCGGGCTATCGCCAGCTTACCGGCAAGGCGGTGCTGCTGCCGAAGTGGGCCTATGGCTTCTGGCAGTCGCGCCAGCGCTATGAGACGCAGGCCCAGCTCGTCGGCGTGGTGGAGGAATACCGCAAGCGCCGCATCCCGCTCGACGCCATCGTCCAGGACTGGTTCTACTGGCCGCAGGATGCCTGGGGCAGCCATGATTTCGAAGCAGTGCGTTTCCCCGATCCCAAGGGCATGGTGGAGCGCGTCCACGCCCTCAATGCACGCTTCATGATCTCGGTCTGGCCCAAGTTCTACCCGACCACCGCCCATTACAAGGAACTGGCCGAGGCCGGCCATGTCTATCCCGGCAATATCGACATGGGGAACAGGGATTGGGTGGGGCCGGGCTATCTCAACACCGACTACGACTCCTATTCGCCCGAGGCACGGGCGATCTACTGGCGGCAGGTGAAGGACAAGCTGGCGACGCTGGGCACCGACGCGTGGTGGCTGGATGCGACCGAGCCCGACATCCATTCGAACCTTTCGATCGAGGACCGGGTGAAGACGATGGGGCCGACCGCGCTTGGCCCCGCCGCGCAGTTCTTCAACAGCTTCCCGCTGGTTCACGCGGAGGGGGTCCATCGCGGGTGGCGCGAGTGGAAGCCCGATGTGCGCCCCTTCATCCTCACCCGCTCGGGCTTCGCCGGCATCCAGCGCACGGGCAGCGCGTTGTGGTCAGGCGATGTCGCCAGCCGATGGTACGATCTGCGCGCGCAGATATCTGCCGGCGTCAGCCTGTCGATGTCGGGCATCCCCAACTGGACTCACGATATAGGCGGCTTCGCGCTCGAGAACCGCTTCGCCGCCGCCGCGCCGGAGCCCGGCGATCTGGAGGAGTGGCGCGAGCTCAACCTGCGCTGGTTCCAGTTCGGGGCCTTCAGCCCGCTGTTCCGCAGCCATGGCGAGGCGCCCAGGCGGGAGATTTACGAGATTGCTCCGGAAGGCTCGCCGATGCGCGCCTCGATGCTCTGGCACAGCGAGCTCCGCTACCGGCTGATGCCCTATATCGCCACGCTCGCGGCCGAGACATGGTTTGCCGATGGCAGCATCATGCGCGGTCTGGCGATGGATTTCCCGCAGGACCGGATCGCCCGCGCCATCGACGATCAATATCTGTTCGGCCGCGAACTGCTGGTAGCCCCGGTGAGCGAATACAAGGCGCGGGCGCGGCAGGTCTATTTGCCGGGCGTGCCGGGGGGATGGTGGGATTTTCATTCCGGCGCGCGCCATACGGGCGCACAGGCGGTCACGGCCGCCGCCCCGTATGAACGTATGCCGCTGTTCGTGCGCGCAGGTTCGATCCTGCCGCTGGGGCCGGTCCAGCAATATGTCGACGAACTGCCCGGCGCTCCGCTCACCCTGCTGGTCTATCCAGGCGCGGACGGCCGCTTTTCGCTGCATGAGGACGACGGCGTGAGCGAGCGCTATCGCGAAGGTGCCTACAGCCGGATGCCGATTGCCTACGACGATGCCAGCGGCACGGTCACGCTGGGCGCGCGCGAGGGCAAGGGCTATCGCGGCATGGCCGCGAGGCGCGAAATCCGCATCCGCTGGATGACCCCCGGCGTGCCTCTCGACCTGGACGCCGCCTACGATGCGACGGTCGAATGGACCGGCGAGGCGATCAGCGTGCCGCGACCGCGGCGCTGATCTTACGCCGTGCATTGCGCTGCGCGCAGACCTTGCCGGCACCGTGCAGCCCGATTATGGTAGCGCTAACAATGTGCGCGGAGAGAGTGCGATGGGGACGAGGCAGGTCGTGGAGAGCGGCGGCTCCGGCCGATACCGTTGGGGCATCTGCGCGCTGCTGTTCTTCGTCATCACCGTCAATTACATAGACCGCCAGATCATCGGCGTGCTCAAACCCGTCATCGAGGACGAGATGGGGTGGAGCGAGGTCGATTACGGCAACATCGTCACCGCGTTCCAGGCCAGCTACGGGATCGGCCTGCTTGTGGTCGGCAGACTGCTCGACCGGATCGGGACTCGCAAAGGGATCGCTATCGCGCTCGCCGTCTGGAGCCTGGCCGCTGCGTTTCACGCCGGCGCGCGCACGGTGCTCCAGTTCATCCTTGCCCGCATCGTGCTCGGTCTGGCGGAGAGCGCGGCCTACCCAGGGGCGGTCAAGTCGGTGGCCGAATGGTTCCCGCGCCGCGAGCGGGCTCTGGGCGTGGGCATTCTCAACGCCGGCGCCAATGTCGGGGTTCTGCTGACCCCGATCATCGCGATCGGCATCGCCGGGACCTGGGGCTGGCAGGCGGCGTTCCTGGTCACCGGCCTGCTCGGCTTCGTGGTGCTGTGGGCGTGGCTGCGGTTCTTCCGCCAGCCCGCCGATCACCCCGCGCTGAGCGAAACCGAGCGCGCCTGGATCGACCAGGACAACGAACCCACCGCCGCCACGCTGCTCACCTGGCGGCAGGCGATCCGCCAGCCGCAGACGTGGTTCTTCATCTGCGGCAAGTTCTTCACCGATCCGGTGTGGTATCTGTTCCTGTTCTGGCTGCCCGACTTCTTCGCCAAGACGCAGGGGATGGAGCTTTTTCCCAAGGGCGAGAGCGGGATACTCGCAACCATCGGCCCGGCGCTGATCGCGGTCTACCTGCTTGCGGATGTCGGCTCCATAGCCGGCGGCTGGATGTCGTCGCACCTCATCGCGCGGGGCTGGAGCGTAAACCGCGCCCGCAAGACGACGCTGCTCGCCGCCGCGGTGCTGGCGCTGCCCCTGGTCACGGTGGCTTCGGCCCCCAACCCGCTGGTGGCGGTCCTGCTGATCGGGCTGGGGACCGCCGCGCACCAGGCCTTCAGCTCCAACATTTTCACCATGATCACCGACATGTATCCGCGCAACGCCGTGGCGACCGTGGCTGGGATGGGCGGGGCGGCGGGCGCGTTCGGTGGGATCCTGATCGCGCAGGCGACCGGCTGGACGCTGGAACTGACCGGCTCCTATGTGCCTATCGTCCTCTACGCCGGGCTGGCTTATGGAATAGCGCTGGCGGCGATCCATCTGCTGGTGCCGCGGATGGAGCCTGTGCGGCTGACCTGAGCATTGGTTACACGCGGACGACGGCCCCATCGCGGGCGGCGCTGCGGTACATGGCTTCGATAAGGCGCATGTCGCGCAGGCCCATTTCGCCGGGGGTGAGATGCGCGGTATTGGCGCGCGCCGCGGCTGAGAAACCGTCCACCTGCGCGGCGAACTGGCTGCCGGCGACTGCGCCGGCGGTGTCGCGCTGGGCGCCGCCTTCCATGATGATGCGGTTGTCGTAATAAGTCGTCGCGGGCTGCATCTCGATGGAGTTCTTCGAGCCGAAATAGCGCTGCCGCGAGACATAGGGGCTCCAGCAATAGGAGCTCGAGCCTGCGACGGTTATCCCGCTCCGCATCCGCAGGCGCCATTCCAGCGCGCCCTCGACCTCGCGAAACCGTGGGTCTCCCGCGGGCGTCGAATCGAGTGCGGAGACCGAAACCACCTCGTCGCCCGGCAGCATCATCAACGAGGTGTTGAGGCCGTAGATGCCGATGTCATACATCGATCCGCCGCCGCCAAGCGCCTTGGTCAGCCGCCATCTGTGCGGCGCGAACGCCGGGTTTGCGTTGAAGCCATGATCGGCGGAGATGAAGCGCATCACCCCGATCTCGCCAGCTTCGATCCGCCGCAGCGCCTCGCGATTGTTGGGCTCGAAATGCACGCGGTAGGCGACGCTTAGCTGGCGCTTCGCCGCCCGGGCCGCGGCGATCATGGCCTCGCATTCGGCGCTGGTGGACGCCATCGGCTTCTCGCACAGGACGTGCTTGCCCGCCTTCAGCGCGCGGATCGTGTATTCGGCATGCATTCCCACGGGCAGCACGATGTACACGCAGTCGATCTCGGGATCGGCGGCGATGCGGTCGAAATTGTCGTAGTTGTAAATCCGCGTGACGCCGTGGCGCTCGCCCAGCGCGCGCGCCTTGGTCGCGTCGCCGGAGACGAAGGCGGTGATGCGCGACTTGCGGGCGTCGAGGAAACCGGGGATCACCTGGCCCATCGCGAAACTGCCCAGGCCGACGATCGCCCAGCGCATCCGCTCGCCCGGCGGATCGGCAGGGGTGGCGTGATCCGTTGGCGCCTGGCCCTGCTCGGTCCGCGCCGCCGCCCGCTGCGCCGCCGCCAGCGTCGGCACGGCGACCAGCCCGGCCAGCAGGCTCCTGCGGTCGATGCCCATCTGCGCTCTCCTCATTTTCGCGCTTGCGCCGTTGCCATCGCGGCCTAAGGTAGCGCTACCAATATGCGGCGGCAAGCGCCGAGGGGTTATAGGGAGAGTGGCTGATGCAGGCCAGCGATACGCAGGGCGTCGAAGGGCGCGCCAACATGGCGCTCATTTCCGCGATCGTGGCGGTGGCCACCATCGGCGGGCTGCTGTTCGGATACGACAGCGGCGCGGTGAACGGCACACAGGACGGTTTGACGCGCGGCTTCGGGCTCGACGAGGCGAGCCTCGGTTTCACCGTGGGCTCGCTGCTGATCGGCTGCTTCATCGGCGCTTTCTTCGCCGGCACCCTGGCCGATGCGATGGGCCGGCGCGCCGTGATGCGGATCGCCGCGGTGCTGTTCCTGGTGGGCGCGCTGGTGCAGGGGCTGACCGAGAGCCATGCGCTGTTCGTGGCCGCGCGCATCATGGGCGGCATGGCGGTAGGCGCGGCGAGTGTCCTGTCGCCCGCCTATATTTCCGAGGTCGCGCCCGCGAACATCCGCGGACGGATGACCACGGTCCAGCAGATCATGATCATCACCGGGCTCACGGCCGCCTTCCTGGTCAATTATTTCCTCGCCAGGGCGGCCGGGGAATCGACCAATGCGTTCTGGCTGGGCATCGCCGCCTGGCGCTGGATGTATCTGATGCAGGCGCTGCCGGCGGCGGTGTTCCTCATCGCGCTGTTCTTCATTCCCGAGAGCCCGCGCTACCTCGTTGCCAAGGGTCGGCACGAGGAGGCGGGCGGCGTCTTGACCAGCCTGTTCGGCGAGACCGTGGCCAGGGCTAAGCTGGTGGAGATCCAGAACAGCTTCACCGGTGACCACCGGCCGCAACTGCGCGACGTGCTCGCGCCCGCCGGCAGCAGGGGCTTCCTCGGCATCCGGCCGATCGTGTGGGTGGGGATCATGCTGGCGGTGTTCCAGCAACTCGTCGGCATCAATGTCATCTTCTACTATGGCGCCACGCTGTGGCAGCTCGCCGGTTTCACGGAGAGCGATGCGCTGCTCATCAACATCGTCTCGGGCGCGGTCTCCATCGCGGCCTGCTTCGTGACCATCGCGGTGATCGACCGGATCGGGCGCAAGCCGCTGCTGCTGATCGGCTCGGCGGGCATGGCCGCGACATTGTTCGTGATGGTCTATGCCTTCAGCCAGGGCACGCTGGATGGTGCGGGGCAGCTCCAGCTTTCGCAGGAGATGGGCATCGTGGCGGTGATCGCGGCGAATCTCTACGTGATCTTCTTCAACGTGAGCTGGGGCCCGGTGATGTGGGTGATGCTGGGCGAGATGTTCCCCAACCAGATCCGCGGCAGCGCGCTGGCGGTAGCGGGCTTCTTCCAGTGGTTCGCCAACTATCTCATCGCGCAGAGCTTCCCGGTGATGGCCGCCGGCATCGGGCTCGCCGCGAGCTACACCTTCTACGCCGTGTGCGCGGTCATCAGCTTCTTCCTGGTGCAGCGTTTCGTGGCCGAGACCAAGGGGAAGGAACTGGAGGAAATGCAGGGCTGAGGGTAAGCCTCGCGCGATGACCCAGGATCGGCCCATACCCGTGCGCGTTGTCGTGCTGGGCGGCGGCACGGCCGGGTGGATGAGCGCGGCGGGGATCGCCGCGCTGCTGCCCGGCCTTGCCACCGTCACCCTTGTCGAAAGCGAGGACATCGGCATCGTGGGTGTGGGCGAGGCGACGCTGCCGCACATCCGCGGCTATGTCGAAAGGCTCGGGATCGACGAAGCCGCGTTCATGCGGGCGACTCACGCCACTTACAAGCTGGGCATCGACTTCCGCGATTTCGGCAGCATCGGCACCAGCTATGTCCACCCCTTCGGCAGCTTCGGCGAGAAGGTCGCAGGCGTTGGCTTCCACCACTATTGGCTGGAGCTGGCGCGGCAGGGGCAGGCCGGCCCGCTGGGGGATTATTCGCTGGCGGTGGCGGCCGCACGGGCCAACCGCTTCAAGCCGCCGGCACAGGACGAGAGCCTCGCCTCGACCTATGGCTATGCCTACCAGTTCGACGCCACGCTGTTCGGGCCCTTCATGCGTCAGCACGGGCTGGGCCTTGGGGTGGAACGTATCGAGGGCCTGGTCACCTCGGTTGAGCGCGATCCCGAGAGCGGCGATGTCGCGGCCCTGATCCTGAAGGACGGGCGGCGGGTCGAGGGTGAGCTGTTCATCGACTGCTCGGGTTTTCGTTCGCTGCTGCTGGGCGGCGAGCTGGCCGAGCCGTGGGAGGACTGGTCGCAATGGCTGCCTTGCGACCGCGCGGCCGCGATGCCCTGCGCCCATGTGCCGGATGCGCCGCTGCGCCCCTATACCACCGCCGCCGCGATGCCCGCGGGCTGGCGCTGGCAGATCCCGCTCCAGCACCGCATGGGCAACGGCTATGTGTTCGCCAGCAGCTTCCTGTCGGAAGACGAGGCTTGCGAGGCGATCCGCGCCGCGGCGGAGGGTGAGCCGCTGGCCGATCCGCGCGTGCTGCGCTTTCGCGCCGGGCGGCGGCGCAACTCGTGGCAGGGCAATGTGGTTGCCGTGGGGCTCGCCAGCGGCTTCCTCGAACCGCTCGAATCCACCTCGATCTATCTCGCGCAGATGGCGATCACCTATCTGATCGAACTGTTTCCGGCTGGCGGCGGCATCGATGCGCGGGATCGCGACGAATTCAACCGGCTGGTCGACATGGAATACGACCGGGTGCGGGATTTCCTGATCCTCCACTACCACGCCACCACGCGCGATGATGCGCCCTTCTGGGACCACGTCCGCACGATGCGCGTGCCCGACAGCCTGGCCGACAAGCTGGAGCTGTGGCGCCGCGCCGCGCGTGTCGAGAGATATGCCGATGGGCTGTTCTACGATGCGAGCTGGATCGCGGTCTATGTCGGCCAGGGGATGCTGCCCGATCGCCACGATCCGCGTGCCGCCCTGGCCGATCCCGTGCGGGTCAAGGCCGCGCTCGACCGGCTGCGGCAGGCGATCGCGGGCGAGGTAGCGGCCATGCCGGAGCATGGAGCGTTTCTAGCCAGCGAGGCGGCGCGGCTGGCCGAGGCGGCATGAGCGAGCCGCGCGACCCTCTGCGGCGCGTGGTCGTGGCCGGGGCGGGGCAGGTGGGCGTGCTCGCGGCAATCGGGATCAAGCGCGCACTACCCGGCGCCGAAGTCGCGGTGCTGGGCCTTGCGCGGGATCCCGGCGCTCTTGCCGACCACGCGACAACTGCGCTTCCGTTCACCAACCGTCTGCACGACCGGCTGGGTATCGATCAGGACGCCATCCTGGCCCGCGCGGGCGGAAGCCATCGCCTGGTGACGCGCTATTTCGGCTGGGGCGGGCCGGGGCAGAGCGGTGCCGCGCCCTATGGCGCCGCCGTGGAACCCGCGCTGCGGACCCGGTTCGCGCAGGAATGGGGTGGTGGGCCGCGCAATTCCGCGAGCGGCATGACGGCGGCCTCGCTCGCGGAGGTACTGGCCGATGCCGGCCGCTTCGCCGTGCCGCCAGCCGGTGAGATCGGGAGCGAGGTCGCGGCGCTGGCGGCAGTCGAATATGCGCTGCGTTGGCAGCCCGAAGCCTACCACGCGCTGCTGGTGGAGGCGGCGCAGCGCCTCGGCGTGAGCCATGTCCCCGGCGAACTCGCGGGGATCGAGCCGGATGGCATGGGCGGGATAGCGGCCCTGGCGGTCGCGGGGGCGGAGCGGCTGTCGGCCGATCTGTTCCTGGATTGCACCGGCCCCTCCGCCCGCCTGCTTGCCGCGATGCCCGGCTTCGCGCTCGAGGACTGGAGCGCCGAGCTGCCGCTGCGCCGGCTGATCCTTGGCCGTCCGGGTCAGGGGATGCTGGCGCTCGAAGATCGCTTCTCGCTGCTGGCGGAGGGCTGGCTGGGCGAGCTGGCGGGGCGGGACGGACTGCGGGTGGCGCTCGGTGTTGCCGAAGGCGTGACAGAGGACGCCGCACTGCGCGCCCTGGGTGCGCCGCCGCTCGCTGCCTTCCAGATCGAGCAAGGTCGCGCCCGCGCGCCCTGGCTGGGCAATGTCGTGGCGCTGGGCGATGCCGCCGCGCGCTTCGAGCCGCTCGCCCATCTCAACCTCGACCTCGCGCATCGCCAGCTCGATCTGCTGCTCGAGCTGCTGCCGGGCCGCGCCATCGAGCCGCTCGAGCGCGCCGAATACAACCGCCGTTCGGCGCTGATGATGGACGCGGTGCGCGATACCCTCGCCGCCCACTATGCCGCCCCGGCAGCGCAGCACGTGTTCGGCCCCGCCCTTCTTTCACCCGGTCTCGCCAGCGCGCTCGACCAGTTCACCCGCCGCGGCCGTCTGCCGTCCCGTGAGGAGGCCGCCCTGTCGGGCCAGGAACTCCGCTCCCTGCTGGCAGCGCTGGGATTCGCGCCGGGACAGGTTCCGCAAGCAGCCTCTGTCGACGGTGCACAGGTGGAGGAGGAAGGGCGGCGGTTCCGCCACAGGGCCGAAGCGGCCCTGGCCGCAGCCCCGCCCTACGCCGAGTTCATGACGCGCTGACGGACTGGCGAGTTCTCGGCCTTTAGGCCGCTCCGACTTGTCGCCCTACGGCGGGGCCCAAGCGCTCCGCCCCGGTTTCACCCGGGGTCATGAAGGATTGTCGGGCGAGCACGGTCAGCCTCCCGACGTCGGTCATGCGCTGGAGCAGCGCCCGCCCTTCCTGCCACCGACCAATCCCGGAATCAGCGTTGATGTGACCGAGCTCGCCCGCATCGTGGAAGTTCGCTCCCCACGCCCGCGCGATCTGGCGGGCATGATCGATGTCGGCATAAGGGTCGTTCTGGCTCGCGACGAGCAAAGCGGGAAAGGGCAAGGCCAGGCGCGGCGCTGGCGCGAAGTCTGCAAGCTTTGGGTCGAGGTCCTCCCGGTCGCAATCGGGCGGCGCGACCAGCAGGGCGCCAGCGACGGGATTACTCCTGTGCTGGCCCTCGAGCGTAGCCCACCAAGCCACCGCAAGGCACCCCAGGCTGTGGGCGCACAGGATAACCGGAGCGGCAAGGCTGCGGATGGCGTGGCTCAGATTGGTGACCCACGCATTGCGGTGCGGCTGGTCCCAACTGCCGAGTTCCGCACGAGAGATCCGCGGATCGTCGGTCTCCCACAGGCTCTGCCAGTGCCGGGGCCCGGAATTGTGAATGCCCGGCACCATCAGGATGGACGGTTCTCGCGTGTCTTTGCGTCGGTAGTTCATGGCTCAGCCTCGTGCGGCAAGCCTACACGCTCTCTCGGCCTGTCCGTGAGGAAGGATTTCTCGCCGCACCGCGTAGCGCAGCTTGCGGCTGCTGGCTCGCCGCGTGCAGCGGGCAAGCTGCCGCAGAACCGGCAGGCTAGGTGCCGAGCGCCCCGCGCACGATCGCCTTCATCCGCGCGAACAGGCCGGGGCTGGCCGGGCCGAGAGCGCCCTTGGCATGGTCCGGCAGGTGGGCGGACGGGTCGCCCGCGCTCTCGAACACGTAGTAGTCCAGCATCCCGCGCCACACCGTGCGCTGTTCCGCCGGCAGGTGCTTGAACGCCAGCATCGCGTGGAGCAGCGCGTCATAGGGCGCTCCGGCACCATCGGGAGTGCCCTCGTTCCACCAGAAATTGACGAGGATGCTGACCGGATCGAGCGATTCGACCCCGTGCCACCAGCAGTAGGGGATGTAGAGTGCGTCGCCCGGATCGAGCATGGCCTGCCGTGCCGCCGCCCACGCCTTCGCATAGCGCGGGTAGCGTGCCAGGTCGGGGGCCTGCATGGTCTACCATGCTCACCGGAGTGCCCGCCGGGGTCAGCTCGAGCGGGCCGGGGTAGAGATTGGCGATCTGATCGGGCGGGAACAGCGTGAAGCGGCGGCGCCCGGCAACGCAGACGGCCAGGTTCTCCTTCACATCGTAATGCGGGGCGACACGGATGCGGTTGCCGATCCAGATACGCGGCCGCACGCCGGGCAGCACTGCGAGGCGGTTTTCCGCAGCCACATGCGGCAGAAGATCGGCGATCTCTTCCGACTGGACCGCCATCGCTGGCGCAGGGCTCACCTCGCGCGCCCGGAGCAGGTCGGCGAGGAACAGCTCCAGCCGGCCGTTGGCGGCGTGGAAGTTGAAGCCGGTCAGATCGTCGTTGTAGAAGAACCGCCCCTGTGCGCTGGGAGGCGCGGCGATCGCGCGCAAGGGCCGCCGCGCCGGCCAGCTGTTGAGATAGGCCACGATCGCTTCATCGCCGCGCCGCGCCGCGGCCACCGCCGGCCAGTGCGCTGCCTCGCCGCGTATCACGACCGGCAGCCCACTGGCCCGGATCGCCGCCAATCCGGCTTCGTCCAGCGGCCCTGCGACTTCGCGCAAGGCCGCTGCGGGTTCGGCCGGGATCACCTCGCACCGGCGCCTTCGCGCCCCATGGCGCCGCCGATGGAAGCGATGAATGCCTCGTGATGGGGCATGGCGTCGACCGTGCCGGCGACGACTGTCCGGATATGCTCCAGCCGGCGTAGGGTCTCCTCCTCGTCGAGCATCAGCGCGACGGGGTGGAAGCTTTGCGGCACCACGCCCTGGCCCGCCATCACCGCCAGCCAGCTCGCCTCGGTGAACAGCTCGTTGTGCTCGCGCACGATCCGGCCCGAACTCTCGAACAGGGCAAGCTTCTCCGCCAGGCCGGGCGGCGGTGCCAGGTTGCGGCAATAGCGCCAGAACTCGCTGTCGTCGCGCTCGGTCGCCCGGTAATGCAGCACCAGGAAATCGCGGATATCGGCATAGTCGCGCACGCTCTCGAAATTGAAGCGGGCGATCTCGATGGGGCTGAAGGCCATCGAGGGGAACAGCGCCATCAGCCGCGCGATGCCCGACTGGACCAGATGGATCGCGGTCGATTCCAGCGGTTCGAGGAAGCCCCCGGCCAGCCCCAATGCCACCACGTTCTTTTCCCACAACCGTTCGCGATGTCCGGCGGTGAAGCGCAGGGCGTTGGGCTCGGCCAGCGGCTCGTCGTCGAGGTTGGCGAGCAAGATGTCCAGCGCCGCGCCATCCTCCATGTAGGCGCTGGCATAGACATGGCCGTTGCCGATGCGGTGCTGGAGCGGAATGCGCCATTGCCATCCCGCCGGCCGCGCGGTGGAGCGGGTGAGCGGCTGGCGATCACCCCCCGGCGCGCAGGGCACCGCGATGGCGCGGTCGCACGGCAGCCAGGCGCTCCAGTCGACAAAGGGCACGCCCAGCGCCTGCCCCAGTAGCAGCGAGCGGAAGCCCGAGCAGTCGAGGAACAGGTCGCCCTCGATCGCTTCTCCGCTGTCGAGGGCGACTGCGGTGACGAAGCCGCTCTCGGGGTGCTGGCGGACCTCGGTGATGCGGCCTTCGACCCTGACCACGCCCTGCGCCTCCGCCCGGCCGCGAAGGAAGCGGGCATAGCGGGCGGCGTCGAACTGGAAGGCATAGGCCAGCTTCGACAACGGCGATCCGGGTTGGTCCGGCCGTGGCCAGTCCATCTTGCCAGCGGCCCCCGCCATCGCCGCGATGGAGTAGCTGTCGATCTCGGTGCGATCACCCAGCGTAGTGCCGCGCAGCCAGAAATGCTGGAACTCGATCCCCAGCATATCGAGCCCGTAGCTGCCGAAGGGATGGATGTAGCGATGGCCGATCCGCAGCCAGTCGACGAATTCGATCCCGAGCTTGTAGGTGGCGCGGGTCTCGCGCAGGAATTCCGCCTCGTCGATGCCCAGGAGGCGGTTGAAGCCGACGATCTGGGGGATGGTCGCCTCGCCCACCCCGACGGTCCCGATCGCCTCGCTCTCGACGAGCGTGATCGTGAGGCCGGGCATCGTGCCGACAATCCGCGAGAGCGCGGCGGCGGCCATCCATCCCGCCGTGCCGCCGCCAACGATGACGATCCGGCCGATGGGCGCGCCGGCTGCCACGCCGTTCACGACCCCGCCAGCTGCAACGGCGGCGCGCCCTGCCACGCCCCCGCCTGACGCAGGAATGCCTCCTGAGCGGGAAGGCGCGCGGCGACGGCGCGGTAGCTCTCGCGCATCTGCGCCATGGCGGCGGCGACTTTGCCCGGATCGAGCGTGTCGGCGATGGGATCATGGCGCTCCGGCCAGAGATTCTGGCCCAGCATCACCGCCACCCAGCTTGGCAGGGTGAACAGCTCCGCGTTCTCGCGGAAGACGCGGCCGTGTAGCCGCCACAGCTCCATCCGACGCACCAGGCTTTCGGGAACCGCCATGTCGCGGACGTGGCGCCAGAATGGCGTGTCGTCGCGCTGGGTGGCCTTGTAGTGGAGGATCACGAAATCGCGCACATCCTCGTAGATCGCGCGCATTCCGCGGTTGTATTCGTCGCGCTCCAGCGGGTCGATCCGCTTCTCCGGGAAAAGCGCGAACAGGCGCTGGATGCCATTCTGGACGAGATGGATGGCGGTCGATTCGAGCGGTTCGATGAACCCGGCCGAAAGACCGATGGCGACCACATTGCCCACCCAGGCATCGCGCCGCATCCCGGTGATGAAGCGCAATTCGCGCGGCTCGGCCGTCGGCTCGCCCTCGACATTCGCGCGCAGGATCTGCTCGGCCTCGTCCCGGCCCATGAAGCCGCTGGCGAAGACATGGCCGTTGCCGGTGCGATGCTGGAGGGGGATGCGCCATTGCCAGCCGGCACCATGCGCGGTTGCGCGGGTATAGGGATCGAGAGGGCCGGTGTTCCGCGTGGGCATCGCCAGCGCGCGGTCCATCGGCAGCCAGTGGCTCCAGTCCTCGAATCCCGCGCCCAGCGTCTCCTCGATCAACAGCGCGCGAAAGCCCGAACAATCGACATAGAGATCGCCCGAGAGGCGCGAGCCATCCTCCAGCACCAGCGCCGCCACATCGCCGCTCTCCCCGTCGCGCTCGACCTGCACGATCCGGCCCTCGCGACGGTGCACGCCCTGTCGCTCGGCGATGCGGCGCAGGTAGGCGGCATACAGGCCGGCGTCGAAGTGGAAGGCGTAGGCGATCTCGCTCAGGGGTGCGTTGGCCTGCGCGCCCGGTCGCGCGAATGCGCCCGCCGCGGCCGCCGCCGCGCACATCGAATAGTCCTGGATGGCACCGACGGCGGCGCCCGAGCGGGAGCGTTCGCGCAGGAAGAGCTGATGGAAGGGAATCCCATGCAAATCCTGCCCATACATGCCGAAGGGATGCAGGTAGCGATCCCCTGGCCTGCCCCAGTTCACGAATTCGATGCCGAGCTTGAAGGTGCCCTGAGTCTCGCGCAGGAATTCGTTCTCATTGATGTCGAGAAGTGCGTTGAAGCTGCGGATCGGCGGGATCGTCGCCTCACCCACGCCGATGGTGCCGATGGCATCGGATTCGACCACGGTAACGGTGCGCCGCCCATCGCCGAAATAGCGGGAGAGGGCTGCGGCGGCCATCCAGCCGGCGGTTCCTCCGCCGACAATGACGACCGACGTGTTACCGTTATCATCCATTGGCGGCTCCTCTCGGTGCCCCCGGTTCCGGGGTGCATCCATTTTGTCACATGCAGCCTAAAGCGGCAGAAGCGGACTTGCCAAGGGTTTAGCGCCGCAGTAGCATGGCCGATACAAAGAAGAGCGCGCCGCAATCAATAATGGTAGCGCTAACACGGGAGGATGGCTTGGTGGCAAAGGCGCTGAGGGGCGGTTTGGCTGTGCCGTGCGGGGCAGTCATGGGCGGCAAATCGGAATGCGATGGGGCGCAGGCGGCGCAGGGGATTCTCCGCGCGGGCGCCTCGGTAGTGGCGATGGGGCTGCTGCTCGCCGGGCAGGCCGCCTTGGCCCAGAACCAGAGCCAGGCCACCGAAACGGAGGCGGCGGGGCAATCGCCCGACTCCAGCGCCACTCCCGACAACGCCATCATCGTGACCGGCATCCGCCAGAGCCTGGCCAACGCCCAGAACATCAAGCGCGATGCCGACACCGTGGTCGACGCGATCACCTCCGAGGATATCGGCGCCCTTCCCGACAGGTCGGTGACCGAGGCGCTCCAGCGCGTTCCGGGCATCGCCATCAACCGCTTTGCCGGCTCGAACGACCCCGATCGCTTCTCGGTGGAGGGCTCGGGCGTCGTCGTGCGCGGCCTCAACTTCGTGCGCTCGGAATTCAACGGGCGCACTGCGTTCGCGGCAGGCGTGGGTGGCCAGGCCCTCAACTTCGCCGACGTGCCATCCGAACTCCTCGGCTCGGTGATCGTCTCCAAGAACGCCACCGCCGAGATGATCGAAGGCGGCCTCGCGGGCACGGTCAACCTCAACACCCGCAAGCCGTTCGATCGTGCCGGCCTGCGGATCGCATTCGGCGCCGAAGCCAATTACGGCGACATGCGCAAGGAATGGACGCCGACCTTTTCCGGCCTTATCAGCAACACTTGGGATACCGGAGCGGGCCGCTTCGGCATCCTCGTGAGCGGCGCCTATTCACGGATCAAGAGCCGTTCCGACGGCGCGCAGATCGCCAATTACCAGACCCGCGACGGCCAGTTCACCACCGGTTCCAGCAGCGTTGCCAACCAGCTCATCTGCCGCAATCCACTGCCCAGCGACACTGACGCCGTCACCCGCCCGCCGGCCCAGGCGCAGGCATGCGGCGGCGCCGGAACGCCCGGCGCGGACGGATTCGCCGATTATGCGGGTTACCGTGTGGCGCCGGTCGGCGGCCAGTTCCGCCGGCAGCAGTTCGACCGCCAGCGCACCGGCATCGCGGTTGCCGCGCAATGGGAAAGCGTCGATGAGCGCACGCAGCTCACCGCCGAATACATCCGGTCGCGCACCACCAACGACCAGGAGGAATGGACCTACGAGACGGGGCCGGACCTCACCGAATACAGCACCTTCCCGATCGGCTGCCGCCAGAATCAGGATGGGCCCCTGCGCGTCAACCCGACAACCGGCGCCACCGAGTCCAATACGCGCTCGCCGCGGGCGGACTGTCCGATGGGCGGGTTCACGAATTACACCTACAACGACGACGGCCTGTTCCAGTCGGGCTATATCGTCAATGCCGCCATCGGCTGGCGCGGCCAGAACCCCCAGACCACGACTCCGTTCACCCCGACCGGCGGGATCCAGCAGTCGCTGGCGCGCCGCCAGGTCGCCGACAAGACGACCAACCAGGATTGGGGCCTGCACCTGAGGTCCGAACTCACCGATCGGCTGACCCTGAACCTCGATGCGCAATACGCCACCTCGCGCAAGCAGAACCTCGACGTCAGCGTCCTGGGCTCCCTGTTCGCCGATCAGGAGCTGGACATCCGCGGCGACCTGCCCACGATCATGCCGCGCAAGCCGCAGTTCCTCGGCTATCCCTGGAGCGCGGCGTCGGTCAGCCCGGAGCTCGCCAACGCGACCGAGGCGCAGTATTTCAGCGATCCGCGCTTCCAGTTCTGGCGCGCCGCGATGGATCACATCGAGGACAGCACCGGCAAGCAATACGCCTTTGCCGGGGACGTCGAATACAAGTTCGACGAGGACGCCTTCATTACCAGCGTGAAGCTGGGTGCCCGCTATCAGGATCGCGAGCAGATCGTCCGCTATACCACCTACAACTGGGGCAATCTCAGCGAGGTCTGGAACGGCAGCCGGCCGGTGAACTTCGGCGACACGCCGGCCGGCAGCTCGGCGCAGTATCAGTGGAACGACTATTTTCGCGGGCAGATTCCCGGCCCGCCGGGAGGCTATTACTACAGCGGAAACCTGATCGACGATTACGAGGGCGCGATCGCCTTCCTCGACCAGGTCAAGAACCAGTCGCGTGCGCTGGGTGCCACCAACGACAAGTGGGTTCCGCTGGCCCAGCGTGCCGGCGCGATCGCCGGGACGCCTTATCTGCCCCAGGATATCCAGCCGATCACGCAGAGGGACGGCGCGGCCTATGTCATGGCCCGTTTCGCCAGCGACGATCTGCTTGGTCCGGTTCGCCTGTCCGGCAATATCGGCGTGCGCTACATCACCACCAACGTCGACTCGGCGGGCGTGCTCGGCGCTCCGACGCGCCAGGCGCTCAATATCGTCGCTCCCTTTGACGACGTGATCGACCCGGTGAGCGGCCAGATCCTCGTCCAGGGTCGATGCCGTCTCGGTGCGCCGCCGCCCACCGCGCCGCCGGGGACTGGCCCCAGCCGTCCGGGTGGGATCTGCAACCGCGGGCCCGCGGGCTATGCACAGCTACAGCAGTTCGCCAACGGCGTGGCCGCGCCCGATGTGGCGAAGATGCAGTATGACTATTGGCTGCCGAGCCTGAACCTGAAGTTCGGGCTCAGCGACGACGTGATCCTGCGGCTGGCGGCGTCCAAGGTGCTGAGCCGCCCGGACAATTCCTATCTGCGCAATTTCCTGACCATCGGGCTGGGGACCAGCGGAGAGCTGACGGCGACGACCGGCAATCCGTTCCTCGTGCCGGCGACGGCCTGGCAGTTCGACGCCAGCCTCGAATGGTATTTCGCCCGGGTCGGGTCGCTCACGCTCAACGCCTTCTACAAGAGCGTCAACAACTTCTTCTACCAGCAGGTCACCGAGCGTTCCGTGACCAACAACGGCGTCACCCAGACGATCTCCGTCCGGGGTCCGGCGAATTACGACGGGACCGGCAAGATCAAGGGCTTCGAGGTCGCCTATCAGCAGACCTTCGAGTTCCTGCCGGGCCTGCTCGATGGATTGGGCACCTCGCTGAACTATACCTACATCGACAGCCAGGGGCTGCCCAACACCTTCCTCAACACCGGCGCGCCGGTCAATCAGTCGACCATTCCGCCGGGCAACCTTCCACTCGAGCAGCTTTCGAAGCACAATTTCAATGCGACGGTATTCTACGAGAAGGGGCCGCTTTCGATGCGCGCGGCCTACAGCTGGCGCTCGCGCTTCCTGCTAACGGCGGCTGACGTGATCTTCCCCTACTACTCGATCTTCAACGAGCCCACGGGGCAGCTCGACGCGTCGATCTTCCTCAACGTCGGAGGGCTTCTGGGCCTGCCCGGCAGTTTTCGGATCGGCGTCCAGGGCGTGAACCTGCTCAACGAAGTCACGAAGACGACCCAGGCCTATACCGGCGATCCCGCCGACCTGGCGCCGCGATCCTATTTCATGAACGATCGGCGATTCAGTTTCATCCTGCGCGGCAGCTTCTAACCGGGCCCGTGCAGATCCCCGACTGGAGGGCCGCCTCGCCGCAAAGCGGGGCGGCCCCTTTTTTGTCCGGATTTTGCAGATCGCGGCAACGCACCGGCGTGCCGGCGGCCTGGATCAGACCGCGGCGAGCGCCCCCGCGATGGCCTCGCGCAGCGGCTTGGCGCGGTAGTCATCGTCATAGGGCGTACCGCGCACCGGCAGGCCATCCGCGCGCTTGGCCGGGCCGAAATACTGGAGCCAGTTGAACCGGTCGACCATGCCCCAGGCCACGATGTCATCGAGATGCGCGCCGTAATCGAGCATCACGTCCATGTAGCGACGCGCATAATCCGCCACCTTGGCATCGCGGACGGCGATATCGGACGGAAGTGCCCTGTCCTTGACGTCGAATTCGGTGACGAGCAGCCGCAAGCCCATGCCGGTCACCTCGTCCAGGAAAGCGCGCCACTCGCGCTCCGCATAGGGGCCCACGCCGGTCGCCGGGTCGATCGCCATGATCTCGATATGCGACTGGATACCCAGTGCATCGACCGGGGTGCCGCGCTTCTTCAGCGCCTCGAGCAGGCGCAGCACATCGGTGCAGTGGTCGCGGTGCTGCGGCTCCCAGCTCATATAGTCGTTGTAAACGAGCTGGGCGCCGGGCAGCACGTCGCGCGCGGTGCGGAAGGCGAGGTCGATGGTGTCCTCGGCGCTGCCCAGCGCGCGGCTCAGGCTGGTCTTCATCAATCCGCGCGCATCGTGGTCGATCGCTTCGTTGACCACGTCCCAGCTCGCGATGGTATCACGGTAACGGCCCGCGACGGTGCGGATATGGGTGGTCAGCAGCCGTTCCGCCTCGCGTGCGGGGCTGGCGCCGAAGTCGTAGCTGTTCAGCCAGGCCGGGAACCATTGCGGGCGGTGCCACAGCAGGGTGTGGCCACGCACCTCCAGACCCTCGTGGCGCGCCCAGGCGACGATGGCATCGGCGCGGGCGAAGTCGAACGCCTCCGGCCCGGGCCGCAGCGCCTGCCACTTCATCTCGTTTTCGGCCACCACGAGCCCGCATTCGGACTTCACCAGCGCTGCATAGGCCGCGTTCTGGACCGTGGGGCCGGCCGGGTTGCCGGCGGCGATGGCGCTGCCGAAACGGCGGCCCTTGCGTCCGGCGATCGCATCGAGGCTGGCCGCGCCAGCCGCCGGAGCCGGCGCGCGCACGCCCCCGGCCGCACCCGCGCAGCTCGCCAGCGGCATCGCGGCCAGGCCGGCCATCGCGGCGCGGCGGGTCAGTAGAGGATTGATGCCGGTCACGCGATCTCCACCGTGGCTTGCCTCAGGCTCGCGCTGCTGTTGCCGACGGACAGGATCAGCGGCCCCGGCTCGTTCACTTCTTCCATTGCGCGGTTCCACGTCATTAGCTCGCGCGAGGGAATCGTAAAGCGCACAGTCCGCCGCTCGCCGGGCTCCAGCGTCACTCGCTCGAATCCCTTGAGCTGGAGCACGGGCTGGGTCACCGACAGGCCGGTGCGGGTGATGTAGAGCTGCACCACCTCGTCGCCCGCGCGGCTGCCGGTGTTGGCCACCTCTGCCGTCACCTCGATCGGCTCATCCAGTCCGTAGCGGGACCTGGAGGGTCGCGGTTCCGAGATCGCGAAGCTGGTGTAGCTGAGCCCGTGGCCGAAGGGGAACAGCGGCGCCTTGTCGGAAAATAGATAGCCGCGCCGCGCACTCGGCTTGTGGTTGTAGTAGTAGGGCACCTGCCCCACCTCGCGCACCACCGTCACCGGCAGCTTGGCGCCGGGGTTGACGCGGCCCAGCAGCGCCTCGGCTATGGCGGTGCCGCCCTCCTGCCCCGCATACCAGCATTCCAGCACCGCATCGGCCTTCGCGATCACGTTCGGCCAGCTCGGCGGCCGGCCGTTGATGGCGCACACGATCAGCGGCTTGCCGAGCGCGGCCATCGCGTCGACCAATTCATTCTGCTCGCCGATGATGTCGAGTTCGGCGCGGTCACCCAGATGGTTGGCGGCGAATCCCTCGCGGCTGGTCTGTTCGGTGTCGCCGATGGCCAGCACGATGGTATCGGCCAGCTTCGCTACCGATACGGCTTGTGCGATGAGCTGGCGATTGCGCTCGGCATCGGCAAGCACCACCGGATCGACGGAGCGATCGTCGCTGGTAGTGATGAACACGCCCTGCGCGGTGACGATATCGGCCGCGGGAGCCAGCGCGCGCAGCCCCTCCACCAGCGTCACCGCCTGCTTGGGTACCGAGGAGTAGCCGCCGAAGCGCACGACATTGGCATTGGGGCCGATCACCGCCACCCGCCCCATCCTGGCCGGATCGAGCGGCAGCGCGCCCGCCTTGTTGGTCAGCAGGCACAGGCTCTTGCGCGCCGCCTCCAGCGCCAGCGCGCGGTCGGCGGTGCTGCCGGTCAGCGCTTCGGTCCGGGCCAGGCTGCCATAGGGATCCTCGAACAGGCCGGCGCGCATCTTGAAGGTGATCACACGCGCCACGGCGCGGTCGATCAGGGCGGGATCGATCGTACCCGCCGCCACCTGATCGGCCAGGGTGGCATAGGCCTTGCCCTCGGGCAGTTCGCTGTCCACTCCCGCCGCCAGCGCCATGCGCGCGGCCTCGGCATCGTCGGCGGCCATGCGGTGGACGGTGACCATCTCGTCCACGCCGGTGTAGTCGCTGGAGATGATGCCCTCGAAGCCCCATTCGCCGCGCAGCACCTCTCCCAGCAGCCAGGTGTTGGCGTGGCTCGGGATGCCGTCGATCTCGTTGTAGCTGGGCATGACCGCCCCGATCGAGGTGCGGCACACGATCTCGCGGAACGGCTTGAAGAAGGTTTCGCGCAGTTCCCGGTGCCCGTTCTCGGCCGGGCCGACATTGATGCCGCTCTGCGGCTGGCCGTGGCCGGTCATGTGCTTGAGCGTGGCGAAGACGCGGCCTGGCGCCAGCTTCTCGAACTTGCCCGGCCCTTGCAGCCCTTCGACCGTGGCCACGCCCATCTCGCCCACCAGATAGGGGTCCTCGCCGAAGGTCTCCTCGATCCGCCCCCAGCGCGGATCGCGCACGATATCGACCACCGGGCTGAGCGTATAGAACACCCCGCGCGCGCGCATTTCGCCGGCCATCCGGGTGTGGACCCGGCGCATCAGATCGAGGTCGAAACTGCCCGCCATCGCCAGCGCCTGCGGATATGAGGTGGCATCGGTCGCCATGTAGCCGTGCAGCGATTCCTCGTGGGCCAGCACCGGGATGCCGAGCCGGGTGTCCTCCATCGCCCATCGCTGGAGCGCATTGATGAACTCCACCGTCTGCGCCGGGGTGCGCCATTTCTCGCGTCCGCCGCCGCCGGCCTGGCCGATGCCGGGCGTGCCGCGCTTGTCCGAAGGGCGGCCGAGCGCGCCGATGCCGTCAGGGAAGCTGGCGCTGGCCCTTGCGGGGTCGAAGGCGATGCCGCTCAGCATTCCGGACTTCCCCGCCCAGGTGCCGCGCATCTGCGCGATCTTCTCGGCCAGCGTCATGCGGGCGACCAGATCGGCGACGCGGGCGGGAATGGGCGCGCGGGCGTCCTTGTAGAGCGGGCCGGACGGCCGGGCGAAGGCAGCGGGGGCGAGGCTCACCGCGATCACGGAGAGGCTCGCGCCCCCGCACAGCCTGAGGGCGGCACGGCGATCCATCGCTAGCGCCCCACCGTCAGCTTGACTTCCTTGACGTCCGCCGAGCTTGGCCCCGCCATCAGGGTGAAGCTGCCCGGCTCGGTCACGAACTTCATCTCGCGGTTCCACAGGCCGAACGCATCGGCGCGGATCGCGATGGCCACCTGCCGGGTTTCGCCGGGCCGCAGCGTCACGCGCTGGAAGCCGGCCAGCTCCTTCACCGGGCGGGTGACCGAGCTTGCATCGTCGCGCAGATAGATCTGCACCACCTCGTCGCCCGCGCGCTTTCCGGTGTTGGTGACGGGCACGGTGATGGTGACGCCTTCGCCGGGCCGGATGGTCGCGGCGGACAGCGTGGGCGCCCCGAAGGCGAAGCTGGTGTAGCTGAGCCCGTGGCCGAAGGCGTAGAGCGGGCTCACCTCGCTGAACAGATAGCCGCGCCGCGCGCTCGGCTTGTAGTTGTAGAACACCGGCACCTGGCCAACCTCGCGGGCCACCGTCACCGGCAGCTTCCCGCCGGGATTGACGCGCCCGAACAGCGCATCGGCGATGGCCGGGCCCTGCTGCTCTCCCGCGTACCACGTCTCGAGGATCGCATTGGCGCCCGTGGCCACCGCCGGGTAGCTCGGCGGGCGGCCGTTGACGAGCACGGCGACGATGGGCTTGCCCAGCGCCTTGAGCGCCGCGAACAGCTCGTTCTGCTCGCCCACGAGGTCGAGGCTGGCGCGATCGCCGAGATGCTCGTCAGCCCAACCCTCGCGGCTGGTCTGCTCGGTGTCGCCGATGAACAGCAGGATGGTGTCGGCGCGCTTCGCCGTTTCGACCGCCTGGGCGATCAGACGGCGGTTCTCGGCCGGATCGGCCAGTTCCACCTTGTCGGCCCACCAGTCGTCGTTCTTGGTGATGCCCACGCCGGGGGCGGTGACGATGTTCGCCCTGCTGCCGACCAATGCGCGGATACCGGCAAGGGGGCTCACGGTCTTGCGCGGGATGCCATAATATCCGCCCAGCCGCGCCACATCGGCATTGGGTCCGATCACCGCGATGGTGGGCTTCGTCGCGCCCGCGGCCGGGATTGCCAGCGGCAGGGTGCCGTCGTTCTTGAGCAGCACCAGCGATTGTTCGGCGGCCTTGCGGGCGAGCGCGATGCCTTCGGGCCCGTTGGAGGCCTGGGCTGCGGCGAGATCGGTTGCGAAGGGCTGTTCGAACAGGCCGGCGTTGAACTTCATGGTGAGGATGCGGCGTACCGCCTGGTCGATGGCGGCCTGCGGGACGGTGCCGGCCTTCACCTGGTCGAGCAGGGTGGAAAAGCCCACGCCATCGGGAAAATCGATGTCCACACCCGCGGCCAGCGCCAGCCGTGCGGCCTCGGCATTGTCGGCGGCCAGCTTGTGGCGGCTCACCATCTCCTCGATGGCGAAATAGTCGCTCACCACCGTGCCGCGATAGCCCCATTCCTTGCGCAGCACCGTGTCCAGCAGCCACACGTTGGAGTGGCTCGGGATGCCGTCGATCTCGTTGTAGCTGGCCATGACCGCATCGATCGCGGTGCGGTCCACCACCTGCTTGAACGGCGGAAAGAACATCTCGCGCAGCGTGCGTTCGCCCAGCGATGCCGGGCCGATGTTGGTGCCGCTCTCGGGCTGGCCGTGGCCGGTCATGTGCTTGAGCGTTGCCAGCACCTTGCCGGGCTTGAGCTTGGGGTCCTTGCCCACGCCCTGGAGCCCCTCGACCGAGGCGACGCCGAGTTCGCCGACCAGGAACGGGTCCTCGCCGAAGGTTTCCTCGATCCGGCCCCAGCGCGGATCGCGCGCGACGTCCACGACAGGGGAGAGAACCTGGTGGACGCCGCGCGCCCGGACCTCGCGCGCGATAAGCGCATTGGCTTCTCGCAGGAGGTCCGGGTTCCATGTCGAGGCCAGCCCGATCGGTATCGGGAAGCTGGTGGCATCGCGCGCGGCGAGGCCGTGCAGCGATTCCTCGTGAGTGAGCACCGGGATGCCGAGCCGGGTCCGGCTGCGCGCCCAGCTCTGGAGCGCGTTCACATAGGCGACGCTCTGCTCGATCGTGCGCGGCGGAATTTCCCGCAGGCTCCCGGCGCCCTTGCGGTCGCTCGGACGGGTGTAGAAGCCGATTCCGTGCGGATATTTCGTGCTCGCCCTGGCGGGATCGAAGCTGTCGTCCGTCGCCTGGATTTCGCCCTTCTTGAGCCAGGTCGAGATCATCTGCGCGATCTTCTCCTCCAGCGTCATTCGCTGAATGAGATCCTCCACTCGCTGCTCGACGGGCAGCGTGGCGTTCCAATAAGGCGCGTCGGGATTGGGTTTCGCCGCGCTCGTGGTCTGGGCCGAGACGGGGCCGGGCGGAGTGGCCGCGAGCGCCACCGCCGCGGCGGCGCATACCCAGGCCCCGGCGGCCAGCGCAGAGCGCATCGAAAGCTGCATGATCGTCTCTCCCGCGGCGCGACGCTTGACTGCGCCGCATCTTGTGGTAGCGCTACCATGATGAGGGCGAGAGGGCTTGTCAACCGGCTTGCGGCTGCATCCGCCGCGCTGACCATGATGGCGCTGGCGGCACCCGCCGCGCGCGCCGATGTGGTGGTTCCGGATCGCTCGCTGTCGCAATGGAATGGCGAGGACGGCTATCGGCTGTGGCTGCGCCATGAGCCGCTCGAAGGCGCGGCGCTGGAGCAGCTGCGCGCCTTCAACCCAATCCCGGGCACGCCCGCCTCACCCGAGAGCGAGACCTTGGGCATCGCCGAGAGCGAGTTGCGCGAAGGGCTGGCCAAGCTCACCGGCGGGAGCATCGATGCCGATCGTCCGCGTGGCGTGATCCGGTTCGATTGCGGAAGGCGCGAACGGGGCGGAGATGGACGCTTCCGCGTGACTTCGGGGGCGCGGGCGATCCGCATCTCCGGTCCGGACCATCTGAGCTGCCTATACGGGGCCCATGCGCTGCTGCGCGAGCTGTCACGGGGCGTCGATCCCGCCACGATCTCGCTCGACGAGACGCCCGCGATGTCGCTCAGGCTGCTCAACCACTGGGACAATCCCGACGGCCATGTCGAACGCGGCTATGCCGGGCGTTCGATCTTCGACTGGTGGCGGCTGCCCGAGCGGCTCGACCGGCGGATGATCGATTATGCCCGCGCCAACGCCTCGCTCGGCATCAACGGCGTGGTGGTCAACAATGTCAACGCCAGCCCGCTCTTCCTCACGCCGCACTATCTGCCCAAGCTCAAGCGGCTCGCCGATGCGTGGCGGCCTTATGGCATCCGCCTCTACATCTCGGCCCGCTTCAGCGCCCCGCGCGACGTGGGCGGGCTCCCCACGGCCGACCCGCTCGACCCGGCGGTAAAGGCGTGGTGGAACGCGAAGGCCGATGAAATCTACGCCGCGATCCCCGATTTCGGCGGCTTCCTGGTCAAGGCCAATTCCGAAGGCCAGCCCGGCCCGCAGGACTATGGCCGGACCCATGCCGATGGCGCGAACATGCTCGCCGCCGCGCTGGGCAAGCGCGGAACGGTGATCTGGCGCGCCTTCGTCTACAAGGCGGAGGACGAGACCGACCGGGTCAAGCAGGCCTATCAGGAGTTCGTGCCGCTCGACGGCAAGTTCGCCGGCAACGTCATCGTGCAGGTCAAGAACGGCCCGCTCGATTTCCAGCCGCGCGAGCCGTTCCACCCGCTGTTCGGCGCCATGCCCAGGACCAGGCTGATGCTCGAGGCGCAGGTGACGCGCGAATATCTCGGCCAGGCGAGCGGCATCGTCTATCTCGCGCCGATGTGGAGCGAGGTGCTCGGCACCCATACCGGTCGCGGCGGCACCGTGGCGCAGGTGATCGTGCCGGGCGGGATTGCCGGCGTCGCCAACACCGGCAGCGACCGCAACTGGACCGGCGGGCATTTCGACCAGGCCAACTGGTATGCCTTCGGACGGCTGGCCTGGAACCCGGCGTTGAGCCCGGAACGCATTGCGCGGGAATGGGCGGCGCAAACCTTCAGCCGCGAACCCGAATTCCTCGACGCGATCGTGCCGACCATGCTGGCGAGCGCTGGAACGGTCGAGAAATACATCGCGCCTTTTGGCCTCGCCCATCTGATGGGGACCGGCCACCACTATGGCCCGGCACCCTGGGTCTGCGATCTGGCGCGGCCCGAATGGAATCCGTGCTATTACCACCGCGCCGACAAGGCGGGGATCGGTTTCGATCGAACTGCGGGGGGTAGCGATGCCCTGGCCCAATACGCGCCTTCGGTGGCCGCACGCTGGGCCGATCCGGCTCAGATGGACGATCGGCTGCTGTTGTGGTTCCATCACCTGCCCTGGCAGCACCCAATGCGGTCGGGGAACACGCTGTGGCACGATCTGGTGGCCCGCTATGGCCAGGGCGAGGCGGAGGCCGGGGCGAGGAGCGCGCTGTGGGCGCGATTGGCCGATCACGTGGATTACCGCCGCCATGCGGAGGTGGCCGCCGACCTGGCCACGCAGGAGAAGGAGGCGCGCTGGTGGCGCGACGCCTCCATCGCTTACTGGCAGTCGCTGAACGGGCTTGCGCTTCCAGCCGGTGTGCGCCGCCCAGATCATCCGCTGGACTGGTACAAGGCGAAGACGTTTCCCGAGGCGCCGGGGCAATGAGACGATCCTTGCCGCGATTGGTGGGCTGCGCCTATGGCCTGGGTCATGGCTGATACCGCTCCCACTTCGCCCGTCGCCACGCGCCGCCTGCGTACGTCGCGGCGCAGCGGTGGCGCTCCGACCATCGCCGATGTCGCGCGCGAGGCGCGCTGCTCCCCCATGACCGTCAGCCGGGTCATCAACGGCGAGGGCAATGTGCGCGAGGAAACGCGCGAGCAGGTCCTGGCCGCGATCGCCAAGCTCAACTACGCCCCCAACCGTGCCGCCCGCAGCCTGGCCGGGGGCGAGCAGCTGCGGATTGCGCTGATGTTCGACAACCCCAGCGCTTCCTACCTCAGCGAATTCCTGATGGGCGCGCTGGAGGAGGCGAGCCGCGCCGATATCCATGTGGTGGTCCAGAACTGCGAGACCATCGCCCAGGCAAAGCCGTTGATGCGCCATCTGGCGGAAGGCGGGATCACCGGCTTCATCCTGCCGCCGCCCCTGTGCGACGACCAGAGTGTGCTCGATCTCGTCAGCGAGGTGGAGGCGGTCGCCATCGCGGTAGGGCCGGGCAAGGCCAGCGGCACCCATGCCGCCGTGCTGATCGACGATTTCCAGGCCGCCTACGACATGACGGCCCATATCATCGGCCTGGGCCACAAGCGGATCGGCTTCATCATCGGCAATCCCGAACAGGTGGCCAGCGGACGGCGCCTCAACGGCTACAAGGCCGCGCTGGAGGAAGCGGGGCTACCCGTGCTCGACGAGCTGATCGTGCAGGGCCGCTTCACTTATCGCTCGGGCATGCAGGCTGCCGAGAAGCTGATTGCGGTGGAACCGCGGCCGACGGCGATCTTCGCCTCCAACGACGACATGGCCGCCGCCTCCGTAGCCGTGGCGCACCGGCGCCATCTCGATGTGCCCAACGACATCACCGTGTGCGGTTTCGACGATACCGCCATGGCCAGCACGATCTGGCCCGAACTGACCACCATCCGCCAGCCGATCCGCGAGATGACCGCCTGGGCGGTTTCCGCCGCAGTCCGCATCATCAA
This sequence comes from Altererythrobacter sp., assembly GCA_016793865.1. GTDB lineage: Bacteria > Pseudomonadota > Alphaproteobacteria > Sphingomonadales > Sphingomonadaceae > Qipengyuania. The sequence continues at coordinate 470,615 of JAEULJ010000001.1, read as the reverse complement.
GGCGCGCCGCGCGGGAGAGCGCGCCAGCCCCGAGCAGAAAATGCTGCCCTATACGCTGGTGCGCCGCGAATCCGATTCCGGGCCTACCCTCGCAGCGGCCGCCGGGCCGCGTATCCGCCCGCTCTGATGGCCGACAGGGGCGATCCGCCACGGCTGCGCAGCCGCGACTGGTTCGCCAATGCCGAACGGATGGACATGACCGCGCTCTATCTGGAGCGGTTCATGAATTACGGCATCACGCCGGAGGAGCTCACCAGCGGCCGTCCGATCATCGGCATCGCGCAGTCTGGCAGCGACCTCTCGCCGTGCAACCGCATCCATCTGGAGCTGGCGAAGCGTACGCGCGACGGTATCCGCGACGCGGGCGGCGTGCCGATCGAGTTTCCCGTCCACCCGATCTTCGAGAACTGCCGCCGGCCCACCGCCGCGCTGGACCGGAATCTGCTCTATCTCGGCCTCGTGGAGCTCCTGAACGGTTATCCCATCGACGGGGTGGTGCTGACCACCGGCTGCGACAAGACCACGCCCAGCCAGATCATGGCCGCCAGCACGGTCGATATTCCCGCCATCGTGCTTTCCGGCGGGCCGATGCTGGACGGGTGGCACGAGGGCGAGCTGGTCGGCAGCGGCACGGTGATCTGGCGCAGCCGGAGGCTGCTGGCGGCAGGCGAGATCGACGAGGAGGAGTTCCTCGAACGCGCCACCAGCAGCGCGCCATCCGCCGGGCATTGCAATTCGATGGGCACCGCGAGCACCATGAACGCGGTGGCCGAGGCGCTGGGGATGAGCCTTACCGGCTGCGCGGCGATTCCCGCGCCCTATCGCGAGCGCGGGCAGATCGCCTATCGAACCGGGCGGCGAATCGTGGAGATGGTGGCGGAGGATCTGCGCCCCAGCCGCATCCTGACGCGCGGCGCGTTCGAGAACGCGGTCGCCGCGGTCAGCGTGATCGGCGGTTCCTCGAACGCGCAGCCGCATATCCAGGCGATGGCGGCCCACGCCGGGGTCGATCTGCCGTTGTCGGTCTGGCGCGACCACGGTTACGATCTGCCGCTGCTGGTCAATATGCAGCCCGCGGGGGAATTCCTGGGTGAACGGTTCCACCGCGCCGGCGGCGTGCCTGCGGCGCTGTGGGAACTGCTCGAGGCGGGCGTGCTGCACGGCGATTGCCTGACCTGCACCGGGGCGACCATGGCCGAGAACCTAGTGGGGCGCGAAAGCACCGACCGGGAGATGATCCGCCCCTTCACCGATCCCTTGCAGAACAAGGCCGGCTTCCTGGTGCTGACGGGCAATCTGTTCGATTTCGCCATCCTCAAGACCAGCGTGATCTCGAAGGAGTTCCGCCGCCGCTATCTCGCCCGCCCGGGGCAGGAGGGCGTGTTCGAGGCCCGCGCGGTGGTCTTCGACGGGGCGGACGATTATCACGATCGCATCAACGATCCGGCGCTCGCGATCGACACCGGGTGCATCCTGGTCACCCGCGGCGCAGGGGCGATCGGCTGGCCGGGCAGCGCGGAGGTCGTCAACATGCAGCCTCCCGACGCGCTGATCCAGTCCGGCGTGCAATGGTTGCCGACGCTGGGCGACGGCCGCCAGTCGGGCACCAGCGACAGCCCCTCCATCCTCAACGCCAGCCCAGAAAGCGCGGCCGGCGGCGGGCTGGCATGGCTACGGACCGGCGACACCATCCGCGTCGATCTGAATGCCGGAACCTGCAACGCGCTGGTCGCCGACGCGGAGATCGCGCGCCGGCTGGCCGAGGAACCCGCGCCCCCGGTGCCCGCCAGCCAGACCCCGTGGGAAGAGCTGTTCCGCGAGAAGACCGGCCAGCTCGGCCAGGGCGGGGTGATGGACTTCGCGCTCAAATATCGCGGCACCTCGGCCAGGGGCCTGCCGCGGCATAATCACTAGCCTATCGTGTCGAAGCCTCGATCCGCATCGCGATCCCCGCGGCGCAGCCGGGCGGCAGCACCGTCATCTCCTGCGGGGCGCGGTTGAGGGCGTCGGGAACATGATTGACGGGCTCGACGCACAGCGCTTCGCCCTCCGGCGGAGCATAGATGTGGCAATGCGGCGCACCGAAGCCGCGCAGGGTGATGGCGCCGCGCGCGTCGGCGATGGTCGCCATGCCGCTCCAGCCGGTGAAACAATGGTCGACCAGGGCCGGCGGTAGGGCCGCGCCGGCGCTCCACGGCGCGAGCGCATCCGCGGCGTGCTGCGCGCCGTCGGGCAGGAACTCGGCGTCGATGCCGAGCATGGCCTCGGCCGCAAGCGTCACCACCGTTTCGGGCGACCGTCGGAAACAGGGATGCAGGCCGAGGCCCATGGGCTCGGGCTCGGCGGCGCTGTTCATCGCTATCAGCCGAACCGTGCAGCCGGCCGGGTCGAGCGCGACATGCTGGTGCGCGACATAGGGCCAGGGCCACTCTCCCCTGCCGTCATGGACATGCTCGAGCAATGCGCTGTCGGGAGAGCTGCGAACCACGCGCCAGGGCGCCAGCCAGCCGAACCCGTGCAACGGGTAGCGCTGACCGGCCGTGTTCGGCGCGATGGTGACGGCGCGATCGCCCCAGCGGAAGGTGCCCCCCGCGATACGGTTGCAGAACGGCACCATGGGGAAACAGGCGGCCTCCAGCGGGCCGCCGGCATTGCCGGCCATGGGCCGCAGCACGGGCACGCCGCCATGCTCGAGCGCGGCGATCGCGCCGCCGATCTCCGGGCGCAGCCTTGCGTGCCAATCGCCGGCGGCCAGCTCGATCATGGCCTGCAGGCCGTCGCCGACAGGCCGAGGCAGCGCCGCGCCGCATGGGCGCGGATGTCATCCAGCATCGCCGCATCGCTGTCGAAGATGCCGAACCAGCCCTGCGGTTCGTGCGGAGGGTCGCCCATATAGGCTCCGCCTCCGGCATTGTCGCCTTTGCGGAAGCGGGCATCGGGGTGGGCGGCGCGCGCCTCGCCGTTCCATGCCCAGAACGCGCTGCCGGCCACCGGCCCGCCGCTACGCCAGCTGTCTTCCACCGCCTCGTGGATCAGGCGATAGAAGCGCCGCCGCCATTCGGTGGTCGCGCCGGGAGCATGGGCCTCGCCATCGCGGGGGAAGCCGAACTCCTCGATTACCAGCGGCTTGCCCAGTTCACGCGCCAGTCGCTCGTGCATGGTAACATAGGCGCGGGTGCGGGTTTCCACATTGGCCCAGGTGCCGGCCAGATCGTTCCCCTTCGCCCAGCCCCACACCAGTGGCCAGATATGCGCGGTGAGATAGTCGATGTTCGCATGGGCGCGCAGCACCACCGGCTCCTGCCCGTTGGCCGCGTGCGTTCCCTCCTGCCCCAGGCTGACCAGGTGATCGGGGGCGAGGGCGCGCAGCCTGGCGGCGCTGGTGTCGATCCAGTCGTAATAGGCCGGGGCGTTGCGGGCGATGGCGGCATCGCTGCCGCCCGGTCGCGGCTCGTTGGCGAGCTGCCAGGCGAACACCGCCGGATCGCGGGCATAGGGCGTGCCGGTGATCGTATTGATGCGCGCGAGCAGCCGCTCGAGATGCTCGGCGTAGAGCGCCCTGGCGCCGGCATCGGCATAGAACTCGGCGGTGGAATCGGCGAAGGCCGGCCAGGGATGAGCGGGATCGCCCATGTCCATGTAGCGCCCGCGCGATCGCCACAGCAGCGTCTGCAACCCGCCCGACCATTCCCAGAAGTTGGACAGCACCAGCACGGCGGTCATGCCGCGCCTGGCGATCTCGGCCATCGCGAAGTCGAGCCCGGCGAACAGCTCCGCATTACGCGAGCCGTCCTGGCGGGTGAAGCCGGGCTTGATCGAGTTGCGAAGCGGCCCCTCCTCGCCGGCGGCCATGATCCTGAGATTATCGACCCCCAGCGCCGCCAGGCGGTCCAGCTCGCGGACAAGCCGCGCCCGGTTGCCGTAGGGCGCGTCGGCCCCCAGCCAGGCTGCATACCAGGCGTTGGCGCCGACCACGCGATAGGGCTTGCCGCCGCGCAGGAAGCCGGTGCCGGCGCGGCGCACGAAGCGATCCACCGCTGGCATCGTGCCGGGCGTGGCGCAGGCGGCCAGCGCCGCGGCACCGGCAGCGGCCGCGCCAGCGATCGCGGCGCGGCGGTCGATCATCGCCCTACCGCCAGTTCGAACCCCGGCACCGGCAGGCCGCGCGCATCATAGAGGTTGACCACCGGCGCATCGGCCCAGGCGTGGCGCACGCGGGTCACCGGCAGGCCATCCCTTACCGCCACCATCATCCGAGCGCCTTCCAGCGTAGGCAGCGCCCAGCGGCAGGTATCCTGCGTATCGCCGCAGATTTCCACCCCCAGCGCATAGGGGCCGCCCTGCGCGCGCAGCCCCCCTTCCACGCCGGTGAAGGTGACGGTCAGCGTATCGCCCGCCAGCCTCGCGGACGCCGGCATCGGCATCGCCCGTCCCTGCGCGGCCATCGCCAGCCGCTTGCCCAGGTCGTTCTTGTTGGCGGGGTGGATGTCGGTCGGCTCCCCGATGTCGATCGCGGTGACGAGCGCGGCCTTTCCGTCCGCCTTCACCCCGTCGATCTGGTCCTGCCGCAGCTGCCCCCATCCGCTGGCGCCCGGCTTGTCGGTGCGCGCGCCATAGTCGGCGAGCTGCACCACCAGCATCCGCGCCTGCGCACCGAACTGCCGCCGCCAGCCGGCGAACAGCGCCGCCAGCTTGGCGTCATAGTCGGGCTGGCCCACGTCGCTCTCGCCCTGATACCAGGCGACGCCGGCAAGCCGCATCGGCCCGAGCGGCGCGATCATGGCATTGGCCATCACCCCCAGGCCGGCGTTGGCATCCCAGGGCGCGCGCGGCGGCACGCTTTCCACGGCGCTCACCGAATACTCCCAGCCCGCGCCCAGCGGCAGCTTCGCGCCGCCCCCCGCGGGCTCGAACCACAGGCTGTCGGGCCCGGAGAAGAAGCCGCCGGTGTCCCACATATTGTTGACAGCGATCAGCACGGAATTGCGGCCGGGCTTCAGGAAGGCGGCGGGCACGCGGTAATGGCGCTCCACACCCCAGCCGAAGGTGTATCCGACCGGTTCGCCATTGACCCAGGTGAGGTCCAGATCGTCGAGCGCGCCTACCGACAGCGTACCGCCGGCGCGGGCCTGCTCGGCGGTCAGGTCGAAATCGCGGCGCAGCCAGACGTTGGCGGTGGGGTCGGTGTCGAGGCCTGTGCCCCTCCAGTTGTTCCAGAAGGTGATCGCTGGCACCGGCTTCCAGTCGAGCGTGCCGGGCTGCTTCCACGGCTCCCGGCCCTTGTCGCTGGCGCGCCACCAGTCGTACCATTGCGGCGCGAAGGATCGCGCCGCCGCCATCGGATCGCGCTGATAGAGCTGGAGCTGGTCCAGCGCCGCCTGGCCGAACAGCGCCTTCACGCCCGTGGGATCGAGCCAGGCGCGCGCCGCGCTGCCGCCCCAGTTCGAATGAATGAGGCCGATCGGCACAGCGGGGCGATCCTTGCGGAGCTGCCGGGCCATGAACCAGCAGGCAGCGGAGAACGGCTCCACCGTCGCCGGGGCGGCGGCGGCCCAGCTCATCGGCTTGCCGAAGCCGGCCTGCGGGATCGCGGCGGTTGTCTTCTCCACCATCGCCAGACGCACGCCGTCGTCGGTTGATAGCCGCAGCTCGTTCCAGGTGTTGAGCGCGCGCGCGACGGATAGCTCCATGTTCGACTGGCCGGAGCACAGCCAGACGTCGCCGATCAGCACGTCGCCCCAGCTCGCCGACCCGCTTGAATCGGTGAGGGTGAGCGTCTGCCCGGCGGCATTCGCCGGGCGAGCGGGGAAGGTGACCACGAAGCGGCCTGCCCGGTCCGCCATGGCGGTGGCCCTGGCCCCGCCCAGCTCGGCGGCGACGGCGACGCCCGGTTGCGCGGTGCCCGCGATGACGATCGGCACGTCGCGCTGGAGAACCATATGCGCGCCATAGCCCGCATCGAGCGCGGGGGCGGCGGAGGCCGGTGCGGCGAGCACGACGGGCAGGGCCGCGACGGCAAGAAGCGCTTTCAAGAAAGCTTGGCCCGTGCCTGCGCGAATCCCTTCACCGGCGCGTCGAAGGCGAACAGGCTGCCCGCCTGCGGGAACGTAGCCATGTCGGCGGCCTCCATGTTCTTGGTGGCGCTGGTGACATAGGCGGTGGCGAAATCCGGCCCTCCGAATGCCATCTTGGTCACGTCGCGCGCGGGGATGGCGATTCGGTCCACCAGTTCCCCCTCGGGCGAGAAGCGCGCAACGCAGGCGCCGGAGTAGAAGGCGCTCCATAGATGGCCCTCGGCATCGACCACCGGCCCGTCGGGATAGGCCTTGGGGAAATGCAGCGCGGTATCCACGAACAGCCGCGCCTCGCCCACACCTTCGCGGGTCAGTTCCGCGACGAAGATCTTCTGGCTGCCGCTGTCGGTGAAGTAGATGCGTGTTCCCGCGGCGTTGACCGCGGGCCCGTTGGTGATGCCGATGCCGGAAGGGCCGGCGGGGCGGATATTCCCCCGATCGAAGACATAGAAGTGGCCGGTCCTGTCCTGCTCGCCATCGTCCATCGATCCGAACCACACCCGGCCCCAGGGATCGGTGCAGGCATCGTTGAGGCGGTTGGCGGCGGGCTCTCCCGGCACCGCGCTCAGCTTCTCGAAAAGCCGGCTCTCGGGATCGAAGGTATGGAGGCCGTCCTTCAGCCCGCACAGCAGCAGCCCGCCTTCCGCCGGCACCGCCCAGCCGATCTGCTCGGGCGCCTCAGCAAAGGAGTTGCTGCCGGTCGCCGGGTCCAGATGCCACAGCCGCTTGCGCTTGATGTCCACGAACCACAGGACGCGGCGCTCTGCATCCCACAGCACGCCTTCGCCGAGCTGAGCCTCGGCCGCCAGAATCTCCTTCACCGCCATCCTGCATCCACCCAATAGTTGTGTGCCGTGCAATAACGCGCATCGTCGCTCGCCAGGAACAGCGCCATCGCCGCGATGTCCACGGGCTGGATGCGCCCGTCCAGGCATTGCGCGGCCACGATCTCCGCCTCGCCCTCCGGCGTGTACCACTGCTGCTGGCGCGGGGTCTGGACATTGCCGGGTACGATCGTGTTGACGCGGATGTTGGCCCGCCCCAGCTCGCGCGCCAGGCTGCGGGTCAGCCCCTCGATCGCGGCCTTGGCGGTCTGGTAGATCGTCAGTTCGGGCAGGCCCAGGTGCCAGCTGATCGAGCCCAGGTTGACGATGCTGCCCCCGCCAGCCTCGGTCATGGCCGGGACCACTGCCTTGGCGGCGAAGAACTGATGCTTGAGATTCACCGCCATCCGGTCATCCCAATAGGCGGGGGTGACGTCGGCGACCCGGTGACGGTCGTCGTTGGCGGCGTTGTTGATGAGCACGTCGCAGCCGCCCAGCCGGGCAATGATCTTCTCGATCTTGGCGCCGTAATCCGCGACGTCGGTGATGTCGCACTGGATGAAGATCGGCGCGATCTCCGTCCGCGCGAGCCGCTCGACCAGCGCTTCGCCCTGGCCGGCCGCGACATCGACGAAGGCCACCGCGGCACCCTGCGCGGCGAAACCCTCGACGATGCCTTCGCCGATGCCCGATCCGCCACCGCTCACAATCACGCGCTTGCCCGCCAGGCTGGGATATGCCGCCGTGTGGACCGTCTTGTCTGCATTCCGCTCAGCCACCTGGCTCAGTCTCCCGTGTAAACCGTCTTGATCTGGGTGTAGAACTCCACCGCCGCGAAGCCCTGTTCGCGCGGGCCGTAGCTCGAGGAGCGCGTGCCGCCGAAGGGCACATGGTAATCCACGCCCGCGGTGGGCAGATTGACCATCACCATGCCGGCGCGGATGCGCTTGCGGAAATCGCGGATCTTGGCGGCGTCGTTGGAGACGATACCGGCGGACAGGCCGAAATCGCCCCGGTTGGCGATCGCCAGCGCTTCCTCGTAGTCCTTCGCCCGCACCGTGGAGACGACGGGGCCGAAGACCTCTTCGTTGTTGATCCGCATTTCCGGGGCGGTGTCGGCGATGATCGCGGGCTGCATGTAATAGCCGGGGGTGTCGAGGCTGAGCCGCTCGCCACCGGCAGCCAGGCGCCCGCCCTCGTCGGTGGCGATGGCGACGTATTTGAGGTTCTGCTCGAACTGGCTCTCGCTGGATGCCGGGCCGACCTGCGTGCCCTCGGCAAGCGCGCCGCCGACCTTGAGCGCCCTGGCGCGATCGGTCAGCCTGGCGACGAAGGCGTCATGGACCGCGTCCTCCACGATCACCCGGCTCGATGCGGTGCAGCGCTGGCCGGTCTGGAAGAAGCCGCCATCCGCCGCCAGCGCCGCCGCCTTGTCGAGATCGGCGTCCTTGAGCACCACCAGAGGATTCTTGCCGCCCATCTCCATCTGCACGCGCTTGCCGCCCTTCATCGCCGCCTCGCCGACCTGCTGGCCGACTGCCTGCGAGCCGGTGAAGCTGATCGCGGCGACATCGGGGTGATCGACCAGCGCACGGCCCACGCTGCCACGGCCGAGCACGAGGTTGAAGACGCCGGCGGGGAAGCCGGCCTCATGGATTATCTCCGCCAGGGCATGGGCCATCGCCGGGGTGATGTTGGCGGGCTTGAGTACCACGGTATTGCCGAAGGCGAGCGCCGGCGCGGCCTTCCAGGCGGGGATCGCGATGGGGAAGTTCCACGGCGTGATGAGGCCGATCACGCCGAGCGGTTCGCGATAGGTCGCGGCATCGAGCCCGGGGCGCGTCGATTCGAGCGTATAGCCATGCCGTCGCAGCGCTTCGGCCCCGAAATAGCGGAAGATGCGCGCCGCGCGCAGCGTCTCACCCACGCCTTCGGCGCGGGTCTTGCCTTCCTCGCGCGCCAGCAGCTCGCCGATCTCGGCCGAGCGCGCGAACAGCGCCACGGCCACCTTCTCGAGCAGGTCGGCGCGCACTTCCGGCGATGCGGCGGCCCATGCGCCCTGCGCCTCGCTGGCCGCGGCGACCGCCTGGCCGACCTCGGCCTGGCCGCCATCGGGGAAGCGGGCGATCACCTCGCCGGTATCGGAAGGGTTGGTGCTCTCAAGCGCGTCCGAGGCGCCAGTGAACCGGCCGCCGATGTAGTGAGCGAGTGTAGGGGTGGTCATCGAAACTCCTAGATACGGTCGATCAGGCCGCGCCCGGCGAGATTGCGGACGAAACCGCCAATCCCCATGGACCATGCCGGCGCATTACGCGAGGTGGTGACGGCATTGGTCAGCGTGCCGAGCCGCTGCGAGCGTATCGTGACCTGGTCCCCGACCTTGTGCGTGAATCCCGCGCCGGGCGTATCGCGGTCCTGCGTGGGGGCGAACAGCGTGCCGCAGAACAGCACGAAGCCATCGGGGTAATGGTGTTCGCTCAGGCACTGGCGCACCAGCTCCTCGGGATCGCGGCTGATTTCGGCCATGCGGTTTGTGCCGTTGAGGCGATAGCCCTCCGGCCCCTCGATGGTAAGCTCGACCTCGGCGCCGCGCACATCGTCCAGCGTGAAGCCGCCATCGAACAGGCGAATGAAGGGGCCGATGGCGCAGCTTGCGGTGTTGTCCTTGGCCTTGGACAGCAGCAGCGCGGAACGCCCCTCGAAATCGCGCAGATTGACATCATTGCCCAGCGCCGCACCGACGATCGCACCCCGCGGATCGCAGACCAGCACGACCTCCGGCTCGGGATTGTTCCAGTGCGAATCCGATCGCACGCCGATCTGCGCCCCGGTTCCGACGGTGGAAAGAACCGGCGATTTCGAGAATATCTCCGCGTCAGGCCCGATCGCGACCTCGAGATATTGCGACCACATCCCGGACTCGATCAGCGCGGCCTTGAGCTCGGCGGCTTCCGGCGTGCCGGGCACAACCGAACGGATGCCGGCGCCGACCCTGTCCTCCAGCTCGGCGCGGATGGCGGAGGCGCGGGCGGCATCGCCCCGGGCGCGCTCCTCGATCACGCGCTCGATGGCGCTGAGCGCGAAAGTGACGCCGGCCGCCTTCACGCATTGGAGGTCTATCGGGGAAAGCAGCGACCATCCTGTGGGCAGCCCGTCCTCGACCGGGCCGATCGGTTCGCCGCCGTCCAGCTCGCCCCGCGCGATCGCGCCCGAGACGCTCGCCACGCGGGCGGTCAGGTCGAAGAGCTTGCCTTCGCGAATGGCGATGACGCCCGGTCCGTCGGGCGTAAGCGCGCGCCCGATGAAGGCTCCCTCGCGATAGTCCGCAGGCAGCGAATCGATGATGCTGGCGGCTTTCATGCCGGTCTTGCTCTCTCCCGTGATAGCGCTACCATACGAGGCGCATGGAGGCCCGGCAAGGGTCAAAAGCCGGGGAGGGCGAATAGGCATGAAAACCATATCCCGCGGGATCGGAGCGCTTGCGCTGGCGCTGACGGGAACGGCCTCGCTGGCGGCCGGACCGGCCGCGCGGTTCGACTTCGTGGAATACCGCGCGCTCGATTCCGCCCCCGCCACGCCGCCCGGAAGCTACCGCAACCCGGTGCTTCCCGGCTTTCAGCCCGATCCCTCGATCGTGAAGGTGGGCAGCGAGTTCTACCTCGTCACCTCCACCTTCAGCTGGTTTCCGGGGCTGCCCATCTACCACAGCACGGATTTGGTGAACTGGCGGTTGGTCGGCAATGCCATCGACCGGCCGGGGCAGATGGACTTCTCGCGGCTCGGCACCAATCGCGGCCTGTTCGCGCCCACGATCGAACATCACGGCGGTCGGTTCTGGATCGTCAACACCTGCATCGAATGCGGTGGCAACTACGTGATTACCGCCGATCGGCCCGAGGGCCCGTGGAGCGATCCGGTGTGGCTCGGCTTCGGAGGGATCGATCCCTCGCTGGTGTTCGGCACCGACGGGCGGGCGTGGATCGTCTCCAACGACGCACCGCCCGGCGAGCCGCTTTACGAGGGCCACCGCGCGATCTGGCTGCAGGAGTTCGACCCCGCGGCCATGCGGATGAAGCCGGGCCGCACATTGCTGGTCAACGGCGGGCTCGATATCAAGGACAAGCCGGTGTGGGCCGAAGGACCGCATATCTACAAGGTCGGCGAATGGTTCTACCTGACGGCGGCCGAGGGCGGCACGGCGGAGCGCCATTCGCAGACCATCTATCGCTCGCGCAGCATAGAGGGGCCCTATGAACCGGGGCCGGCCAACCCGATCCTCACCCAGCGCGACCTGCCCGCCGACCGGCCCGACCGGGTGGAAGCGACGGGGCACGCCGACATGGTCCGGCTCGACGACGGGAGCTGGTGGGGGGTGTTCCTGGCCACTCGCCCCTTCGCCGGGCAATCGACGCTGATGGGGCGCGAGACCTTCCTGCTGCCGGTGCGCTGGGTGGATGGCTGGCCGCGCTTCCTCGAGCCCGGCCAGGCGATGCCCGCGGTCGTCGGCGAACCCGCGCTCCCGCCATCGCCCGCTACCGACTGGCGGCACTGGCGCGACGACTTCACCGCGCCGCTGTCAGGCGAATGGATAGGTATCCGCACGCCGGGCGCGCGCCAGCAGGTGGCGCTCGACCGCGAGGGCGGGGCGCTCGTGCTGATGCCAGGCGCGGATGGGGCGGGCGGCCTTGGCAAGCCCGCCTTCATCGGGCGCCGCCTGCGCCATCATGCCGCCGAGTATGTCACCCGCCTTGCCTTCGCGCCCGCGCGCGAGGGCGATTTCGCGGGCCTGCTCGCCTTCATGGACGAGGGCCATTTCGTGACCCTGGGGATCGAAGGCGCCGAGATCGTGCTGCGCCGCCGCGCGCATCCGGGCGAGGACGAGCGAGGGCTGGCGCTCGCCCGGATCGCGCGACCGGGAGCGAGGGCGGTGGAGCTTCGCCTGCGCTTCGAGGGCGGCGTGGCGCGCGCCTCCGCGCGCGAGGCGGGTTCCGCTACGTGGCGCGCGGTGGGCGGCGCGATCGACGTGGAGCCGCTCGCCTCGGTCCACGCCGGCCTGTTCACCGGCCTGGTGGTGGGGCCTTACGCGCTCGCCGCGCGATGACCGCCACCCTGGCGATCACTCACGGCAGCCGGATCACATAGACCGGGCCGATGTCCACCGACTGTACCGCGCCCGCGAAATGCAGCGCGATGGTGGCGGTGCCCGGGGCGAAGTCTCGCGTCGCGGTGGTCTTGAGCCGCACAAGCTGCCAGTTGGGACCGACGGTGAAGCTGTTGTCCGCGAACCCTTCATAGGGCGGCGCATTGCCCTGCACGCGGATGCCGATCCTGGCCCTTCCATCGGGCGTCGCGGCGCTCTCGGCGCGGGCGGCGATGGCGATCAGCAGCTTGTCTCCGGTCTTGATCGCTTCGCCGACGGGCACATTCGTGCCGAGATCCCAAGGCTTGGCGCCCACCGCGGGGGAGGTGAAGCGGGTCGCCTTGCCGAGCCATATCTTTGGCTCGTCACGGCCCTGTACGGTCCCGCCCGAGCTGGAGTTGCCCCATCCACGTTCGGTGGGCCGGTTCAGCAGCACACCCTGGCCCTGGAGCTGCGGCGGCAGGTCCGGCTCGGGCGCGGCGGCCACGGGTGCGGCGGTCTTCGCGATCGACGGCGCGCCTTCGATCACGATGGTCTGCGCGACCTCCACCTCCTGCGGCGCTCCGCCGAACTGGAGCGACACGGTGGCCTCCTCCTTCGCGATGGGACGACCGGCGACGGCGCTGGCTTCATACCATTGCCATGCCGGGCCGATCGCGAGCGTGGTGTCACCGAAGCCGTAATATGGGGCCGCGTTCTGCTGGAACCGCACCCCGATCACCCCCTTGCCGTCGGGCGTCTTGGCAGTGATCGTACGTGCGTAGAAGCCGATCGTTACCGTCTGCCCGGAGGCGATGCCCGCAGTCAGCGGCACCAGCGTTTGCGCTTCCCACGCATTGGCCAGCTTGGCGGGCACGCTGTAGCGCCGCGCCGCGCCGCCGGGAATGGCGGAATCCTGATAGGCCTTGACCTTGAGCGAGGCGCCAGTGGTCTGCCAGTCGATGCGGGTGGCATCGTTGATGAGCCTGCCGGGAAGCTGCTTCTGGAGCTCGGTCAGCACGTCTCCTCCGGCCGAGGCGGCGGGTGGCGATGCGGAAGCACCGGCCGCCACCGGCCGTGACGCCAGTGCCGGCGCGTCCTCGGCCAGGCCCAGCGCGCCGCGCATCCCCGGTAGCCATTTGCCGCTCGCCTTGTCCCAGAAGGGAAAGGTGTTCTTGTAGGCCCACTGGCACACCGGGACACCGGCGGGGACGAAGGTGTCGTGAATGGCCTTGGTATAGGCCACGCGCTCGGCCAGCGGGATATGCAGCTCGTAGGCGCCGGTCTCGCCCATGAACGGCATCAGGCCGGTGCGGGCGGCATAGGCCCGCACCTTGGCGAGATCGTCCTGGAGCAGCTTCGCATCGGCCTGGGTGCCATAGCGGCGGCCCGGCGGCGGGATGTCGGGCGCCACCCAGCTCGCGCCCTGGTGCGTGAAGTCGAACGGCGTGTAGTAGTGGAAGGTGGGATAGACGTTGGGATCGTCGGGCAGGCTCAGCGTTGCCAGCGCATCCAGCCCGCTCCAGTTCTCGCCGCCGATGATGACGGGGCGGTCGGGATTGGTCTTGCGCACCGCCGCCAATGCCGGGTCGAGCACGGCGCGAAGGTTGCTGTCATCGAACTTGTTGTGCGGTTCGTTCTCGAGCTCGAACCACAGGCGGTCCGTGGGGTAGTCCTTGAACCGCGGCGCGATCTGGTTCCATACCGCCGTATGCCACGGCTGCACGCCGAGCGGATCCTTGTGGATCGGGTCGAAGTGATGGCTGTTGAGGATCACCTTGAGCCCGGCGGCGAGCGCCATGTCGACCGTCTTCTGGACCTGGTTCAGCCAGGCCGGTTCGATGGCGTGGGGCGGCCTGGCCTGCGAGCGCTGGTCCCAGCGGACGGGGATACGCAGCGTATCGAAACCGGCAGCGCGGATGCGGGCGAAGTCCGCCGCGCCGACTGCGCCATCACCCAGGTCGTGTTCCTTGCCGACCTCCAGCGTGTTGCCGAGATTGATGCACGGGCCGATCGGCAGCCCGCGCGGCTCGGCCGCCTGCGCGATGGACGAGACGGCCACGCCTGCGGCCAGCAATGCTTTCCAGATACCCATGTCGCTCTCCCTGCATGTTAACGTTATCTCGACGGGCCGAACGGAGGCAAGTGGCTTGTCACGCAAGCGCTGAGGCGGTCCTGCCCAGGCTCCCCGGCGTCAGCCGCAGGGCAGCACGACCTGCGCATCGGTGCCCAGGCGCACCTCGGAAATGGCGTAATCGGCCCGCCCCGTGGTGGCGAGCACGAAGGGCTCGGTAAGCTGGCGGACATTGGCGCCCTTGCTGCGCAGGCAGCGCAGCGGCAGGCCGTAGCGCACCCATTCGCTCCCTGCCGGCAACGCAACCTCGGCGAAACCGCGCGTGCCGGGGCCAGTCGCGCCGATCCGGGCGCTGTCAGGCGCATCCCATACCTTCATCGTCACCAGCAGCAGCATGTCGGCATTGGTTTCGCGGTCCACGTCCAGGGCCTCGAAATTGCGTAGCATCACGCTCGCGGAGCCGCCCGCGATCGCGAAGCGCCGGGCGCCTTCCTGCACGATGTGGTTTTCGGCCGTGATGCGGACTTTGCCGCCTACCGCTTCCGCCGGCGTGATGGTGACGCGCGTGGAATCGGCGTCGCTCTCGCCATTGACCAGCAACGACCAGCGCGCGGCGGGACTGCCGGCTGAGAACCACAGGCGCGAATCCCGCGCTAGGGCCGCAGCGGAAAGCTCCGGCAGGGCTGTCCAGGCGCTGCGCGGCGAGCCATAGTCGAGGCCGTGGCCCAGGCCGTAGAGCGCGCCATCCGCCATGCCGGTCGTGCGCGGCCAGGCGGCCGGAAGCGTGCCGGTGAAATCGAAGCGCGGCTTGCCCGCGTCATCGCCCACCAGCACATCGGCCAGCCCGCCGCCTTCGCTGCCCGGCAGCCACGCGACCACGAAGCCATCGGCCAGGTTCAGGGCCGGGTTCACATAGAGCGGGCGGCCGGTCAGCATCACCGCCACCAGGGGGATGCCCTGGGCTTTGAGCTTTCGCATGGTCTCGTATGGGGCGGTAAGATCGCTATCGAGCTCGAGCGTGGCGCGATCGCCCTGGAACTCGGCATAGGGCTTCTCGCCGAACACCACCACGGCCGCGTCGGGCCGCGCGGTGAAGGTGCCGTCGGGCGATAGCTCCGCGCTCCCGCCGCCTGCCTCCACCGCCTGCTTCAGCCCAGTGAACAGCGACGTGGCGCCGGGAAAGCGGCTGTTGTCGAGCCCGGTCCCCTGCCAGCTCAGCGTCCACCCGCCCGACTGGCGCGCGATATCGTCCGCTCCCTCGCCCGCCACCAGCAGGCGGCCGCCCGGCTTCAGCGGCAGCACGCCCTGGTTCTTGAGCAGCACGAGCGACTTGCGCACCGCCTCGCGCGCAATGGCGCGGTGCTCGGGGGCGCCGAGTAGCTCCCATTGGCCCGAAAGGGGGCGTACGGAGGGTTTCCCGGCTTCGAACAGGCCGAGCCGCATCTTGACCTTGAGGATGGCGGTCACCGCCTCGTCCACCCGGCTCATCGGGATCGTGCCCGCCTTCGCCCGCGTGAGCAGATCCGTATAGACCGCCTTCCAGGTGTCCGGCGCCATATACATGTCGAGCCCGGCCACCAGCGCCTGGGGGCAGCTGTCGTTGGTGCAGCCTTCCACCTGGCCGTGCGCGTTCCAATCGGACACCACGAATCCGTCGAAACCCATCCGGTCCTTCAGGACATCGGTCAGCAGGCTCTTGTTGCCGGTCATCTTGCGGCCCTGCCAGCTCGAGAAGCTGACCATGACCGTGGCCACGCCGTTCTCGATCGCGGGGCCATATGGCAGGCCGTGGATGTCGCGCAGCTCCTCCTCGGATATCTGCGCATCGCCCTGGTCCACCCCGTTCAGCGTCCCGCCATCGGCGAGGAAGTGCTTGGTGGAGGCGAGGACATGGGGTCCTTTGAGCAGATCGTGGCCGCCCGGCGGACCCTGGAGCCCGCGAACCATCGCGCCGACATAGGAGGCGACCAGCTTCGGGTCGGAGGAATAGCCTTCGTAGGCGCGGCCCCAGCGCCAGTCCTGAGGCACGGTTACGGTGGGCGCGAAGGTCCACTCCTGCCCGGTGACGCGGATTTCCGCGGCGGTGGCGGCGCCGATTTTCTCGATCAGGGCGACATCGCGCATGGCGCCCAGCCCGACATTGTGGGGAAACAGCGTCGCGCCGATGATGTTGGAATTGCCGTGGACCGCGTCGATGCCCCAGATCAGAGGGACGGCAGTCCGGCCGCCCGCGGTATCCACCGATGCTTCGTAGAAAGCGTCCGCCGCCTTGAGCCACTCCGGCGCGGGCGCGTAGTCGTCGCCGCCAGGCCCGCTGTTGCCGCCGACGAGGATCGAGCCGAGGTGGTATTGCCGGGCGTCCTGGGGCGTCACGCAGCACAGATCGGCCTGCACGAGCTGGCCGATCTTCTCCTCGATCGTCATCCGCGCGAGCAGGTCGGCGATGCGGCGCCGATCACCCTGCGGGATGGCGACCGGGTAGCGGTACTGCGGCCAGATCGCCGGGTTGGCTACGCCGGGCTCCCGGCCAGTCGTGGCGGGAGTGGCGGTGGCCGCGTTGGCGAGCGGCACGGCGCTCGCCATCGGCGCATCCGCCATCGTCGAAGCGCAGGAGGCGAGCAGCAGCGACGCGGTCAGCGTCACGGCCGGGATGCGGCGATCAGGCATGGACACTCCGTTTGGTTCGCCATGTCGGACGCTGGCGATGTGAGCGCTACCATGACGCAAGGCAAAGCGGGTGCCAAGCGAAACTTTGACGAGTTGAGAACGTTCTCACCAGTTCCACATGGTTCCGTCGTGGAGACGCGCCACTGGGAGCTGCCTGGGATCATAAGGATATTTGGCCGCCAGCGCCTCGTCGATCGTCACCCCGTGTCCGGGCGTTTC
Organism: Altererythrobacter sp.; assembly: GCA_016793865.1. Classification (GTDB taxonomy): domain Bacteria; phylum Pseudomonadota; class Alphaproteobacteria; order Sphingomonadales; family Sphingomonadaceae; genus Qipengyuania. The sequence goes on along the minus strand of JAEULJ010000001.1, from coordinate 453,638 downwards.
GCCGCAGATCAGATGGCCGTCCTCGAAGCGATAATCGTGCGGGAAGACAGCGTCGGTCTCCTCGCTGTGGCGCATGTATTCCTGGATGCCGAAGTTGGGGACCCAGGTGTCGAAATGCAGCGCCGCGCCCATGCATGCAGGGCTCAGGTCGGTTGCGCCGTGGCTGCCGGTGCGGATCTGGTAGAGCGCGGCGAAATCCGCGATCCGTCGCAGGTGCGTGATCCCGCCGGCATGGACCACCGTGCAGCGGATGTAGTCGATCAGCTGCTCCTCGATCAGCTGCTTGCAGTCCCAGATGGTGTTGAAAACCTCCCCCACCGCCAGCGGCGTGGTGGTATGGCGACGGATGTGCCGGAACGCCTCCTGGTTTTCCGCCGGGGTCGCATCCTCCATCCAGAACAGGCGATGCGGCTCGAGCGCTCTGCCGAGTTGCGCCGCCTCGTTCGGGGTCAGCCTGTGGTGGACATCGTGGAGCAACTCGGGACCCTCGCCGTAGGTGTCGCGCAACTTGGCGAACAGTTGGGGCGCGAAGGCCAGGTATCTCGGCGTGTCCCAGACCGTCTCGGTCGGCAGCGAAGCGTCGGCGGGCTCGTAATAGGTGTCGCCGCGGCCCACGCCATAGGCTTTGTCGATCCCCGGGATGCCGCTTTGCGCGCGGATCGCCTTGTAGCCCTCGTCGATGTACTTGCCGACCGCGTCGACCGTCTCTTCGAGGCCACGCCCGTTGGCATGGCCGTAGACGAGTACCCGCTCGCGGCTTTTTCCGCCGAGCAACTGGTAAAGCGGCAGTCCCGCGATCTTGCCCTTGATGTCCCACAGCGCGGTATCCACCGCGGCGATCGCGCTCATCGTCACCGGGCCGCGCCGCCAGTAAGCGCCGCGGTAGAGATATTGCCAGATATCCTCCACCTGCTGCGGATCGCGGCCGATCAAGGTTGGGATAACATGCTCTGTCAGATAGGACGCCACCGCAAGCTCGCGGCCGTTGAGGGTGGCGTCGCCGATGCCCGTCAGCCCCTGATCGGTCTCGATCACCAGCGTCACGAAATTGCGCCCTGGCGAACAGACGACGACCCTGGCGGCGGTGATCTTCATGACGGCGCTCCCAGCTTACGATAGCGCTACCATCAAGCTATCCGGAGCGCGATGCAAGCGTCCGTGAGGGAGGTCAGGTGGCGTGCGGCACGTCCTCCACCGGCGCGAGCCGCGGGGTCAGGAGATGGATGGCGCCGACCGCGATGAAATAGCCCACGGTGCAGGCCGCGAAAATCATCGTGTAGTTGCCGTTCGTGGCGTCGAGCACCAGCCCGGTCGATTTCGACATGATCATGCCGCCCACGCCGCCGGCGAAGCCGCCGAGCCCGATCACCGATCCGACGGCGCGCTTGGGGAACATGTCCGGCGGCAAGGCGAGGAGGTTGGACGAGAATGCCTGGTGCCCCGCCAGGGCCACGCCGATCAACACGACCGCCAGCCACATGTTTTCCAGGCTCGTCACGAACAGCAGCGGCAGGACGCAGCAGCCCGCCAGGAGCATCGTGATCTTGCGCGCGAAGTTCGGGCTGTGGCCGTTTTGGATCAGGCGGGAGGACATCCAGCCGCCGGCGATGCTGCCGACATCGGACAGGAGATACATGACGATCATCGGCAGGAGAACGACCTTGAGATCGACATCGTAAGTGCTGGCGAAATATTTCGGCAGCCAGAACAACATGAGGAACCAGACCGGATCGGTGAGGAATTTGCCCACCGCGAACGCCCAGGCCTCCCGTTTGCGAACTACCTTGCCCCATCCGATGCGCGCGACTTTTTCGGGCGGATCATGCTCGATCCATGCCAGTTCCGCCTCGCTCACCTTCCCGCTCTCGCGCGGGTTGCTGTAGAGCCACAGCCACAGCGCCAGCAGCGCGACCCCGAACAGCCCGGTGTAGATGAAGGTGTCGCGCCAGCCGAAGCCCATCCAGACCATGAAAATCCAGACCGTGGGCGCTGTCAGGATGACCCCGATCGTGGTCGCGCTGTTGACCCAGCCGATCGCATAAGCGCGTTCCTTCTGGGGAAACCATTCGCTGCTGGCGCGCACGACCGAGGGAAAATGACCGGCCTCGCCCACGCCCAGCAGCACCCGCGCCGCCATGAACGAGGCGACCGAGCTGGCGAATCCATGTGCGACATGGCCGATGGTCCAGATCACGATCGCGATCGAATAGCCGATCTTCGGGCCGAAGCGGTCGATCAGCCAGCCCATGACCAGGAAGCCGAGCGCGTAGGCGGCCTGGAAGGCGGTGACGATGTTGCCGTAGTCGTCCTCGCTCCAGCCGAGTTCGACCGTGAGATCGGGCGCGAGCAGCCCGAGCATGGTCCGGTCGATGTAGTTGACCGTGGTGGCGATGAACAGCAGGGCGATGATCAGCCAGCGATAGCGGCCCACGCGGGGCACGGGATCGGTGCGGCCCGGCCGCGCGGCCGTAGCCCCGGTGGGATCGCCTGCAGGATCGGCGGTTTCGCCTTGCGCCATTCTTCGTCTCCCATGACGCCCGCTGCTGCGCGGGTCGCCCAATCCTGCCGGCTAGACCTCCACCCGGCAGGCGATTTCCCCGCACCCGTCGAAGACCGCGCGGAAGGTCTGGCCCGGCGCCAGCTCGTGCACGCCGGTCACCGCTCCGGTCGAAATCCACCAGCCAGCCTGCGGCGCGATCCCGCGCGCCTTCAGATTGGCCAGGAGAAAGCGCACCGCTCCCAGCGGCCCATCAAGCATGTCGCGAGCAGTGGCGACGCCGACCTCGCGCCCGTCGATGGTGGAACGGACGGCGATGTCCTGCAACTTGTCCCACCGATCTCGGGGGACAGGGGCACCCAGTATCAGCCCGCCGTTGTTGCCATGATCAGAGACGGTGACGCAGGGCCCGTCGATATTGATCGCCGCGTAGGGCGATGCCGCGATCTCGAGGCCGATCCGCACGTCGTCGACCCAGTCGAAGGTTTCGGCATCGTTGCGCGGTAGCCGGGCCTCGCCCTGCAGCGGCGCAAGCCGGACCATGAATTCCGATTCGCCGGCGGCGAATCCGCCGGCAATCGCCGGGAACCGGGTTATCGCCCCGTCGCGGCTTTCGATGATGTTCCGGGCCAGTGCCGGCCCCGCCAGTCGGTCGGCGCCGAGCCGCCCGTCGAGTGGGGGGTTGATGCGGCCGACCTTCCATCCGCCGACCGGCTCGCCCCATAGCGACAGCGCCTCGTCCTGGATCGCATAGGCCGCTGCTAGGCTGGCCGGCGGCATTCCCGGATACCGGGTTATGGCTGTGCGGGAACGGCGGGCGTCCACGAATGCGCGCGCCACAGCCCTTGCGTCACCAGTCATCGACTAAATCCCGCTCCCCATCGCACCGACCTAAGGGAAACCGGTGTCATTGGCAAGTCCCTGCGACTTTTTACAGTGTGACGCCGCGTTTCCAGATCGCGATCGCACGGTTTCCCGTCCGCTCGGCGGCGGTGGATGTGCCACCGGCGATCGCGAGAACGCACTGCGTGAAGGATGCGTCCATTGCCTCGCGTTCGGCCTCCAGTGCCGCGCCTGCATCGAAATCGATCCAGCGCTGCTTGGCTTCCGCCAGCGCCGAATTGCTCGCTACCTTGATGGTGGGAACAGGAAAGCCGAGCGGCGTGCCGCGCCCTGTGGTGAACAGTATGGCGGTCGCTCCAGCGGCGGCCAGCGCGGTGGCGGAGACCGCGTCGTTGCCGGGCGCCTCGAGTAGCGTCAGCCCCGGACGCCGGACCTGCGCGCCATAGCCGATTACATCGCTTAGCGCGGATCGACCGCCCTTCTGCACGGCGCCGAGGGACTTTTCTTCCAGCGTGGTGATGCCGCCGGCGATGTTCCCCGGCGATGGGTTCTCGCTCACCGGCTCGCCATGCGAGAGGAAATAGCGTTTGAAGCGATTGAGCACGTCAGTCGCCGCGTCGAACACCTCCTGATCGCTCACGCGCGCCAGCAGGTCGCCTTCCGCACCGAAGATCTCGGGGATTTCGGTCAGGATCGCTCGATCCCCGCAATCCGCGAGCCGATCGCTCAGCCGGCCCAGCAGCGGATTGGCCGTGAGCCCGGACCAGGCATCGGAGCCGCCGCATTTGAGGCCCACCACGAGCGCGCTTGCCGGTACCTGTTCCCGCCGTGCGCCTGCGATCGAATCGACGAGGTCGTCCAGAAGCGCCTCCCCGCGGGCATATTCGTCACCGGCTTCCTGTGCGCGCAGCACACTCAGCTTGGCGCGGCTGCGCTCGGGCACCGCGGCGATCAGCGCGTCGAGCTGGTTCGATTCGCAACCGAGGCCCAGCAACAGGACGCCGCCGGCATTGGGATTGTCGGCGAGGCCGGCCAGCACCGCCCGCGTGCCCGCAAGGTCGTCACCCAGCTGCGAACAGCCATGCGGGTGAGCGAAAGCGAAAACGCCGTCGCATCGTCCCGCATGCCGCTCGCGCGCGCCACGCGCCAGCTCCTCGGCGAGCGGGCCGACACAGCCCACCGTGGGTAGTATCCAGACTTCGTTGCGAGTGGCCACGCGGGCGTCGGCACGGCGATAGCCCATCCAGTCCCCAAGCGGCTCGGACCCCTTCGGCGCGGGTATCGCGCGCTCGCGAACGCTCCCGTAATCGATCTCGCCTGTCAGCGCCGTCGCCATATTGTGCGAATGGACCCAGTCCCCCGCGGCAATTGCTTTCGTCGTGACGCCGATGGGCGCACCGTATTTGGTCACCGGCTCGCCGGCCGACAGCGCGACGAGGGCCAGCTTGTGGCCTGCGGGAACATCCTGCCCGGCAATCACCGTGCGCGCGCCCACCACCACCCGCTGGCCGGTGGGAATCGGCTCGCAGGCGACAGCGACATCGTCATCCGGGTGGCAGACCACCACGTTTGCCACCACACCGCCGATGCTTGATTCGGAAACCGGTGTCATGCATGGCAACTTGCTCCTGCGTCACGGAAACTGCAAGAGGGCCACGATGAGCGGGAACGATGAATTGGGGGACGGCTTCAGGCGCGAAGGCAAGGCAACCATCAACGATGTTGCGCGCGTCTCGGGTGTTTCGAAGAAGACCGTCAGCCGGGTCATCAATCGCTCGCCACTATTGAGCGCGGAGACCCGCGAACGGGTCGAGGCGGTGATTCGCGACCTGGGTTATGTCCCCAATCCCCAGGCCCGCGCGCTGGCGATGGGGCGCAACTTCCTGCTCGGGCTCCTTCACGACAACCCCAACGCGCAGATGGTGCTCAATTTTCAGGAGGGCGTGCTCGAGGCCATTCGCGACACTGAATTCGCGCTCGTGGTTCGCCCGGTCAACCGACATTCCGTCGGAATGCTCGACGACGTCCGCCACTTCCTGGAAAGGCAGCGGTTGTTCGGGGTGCTGATCCTGCCCCCGATCTCGGAGAACGACGCCCTGGCGGCGCTGTGCCGCGAACTCGGCTGCAGATATGTCCGCATGGGTTCGGCCGCGCTGGACGACGAGGCGCATCTCGTCGAATCGAACGATCGCGAGGCGGTGGGGCAGGCCGTCGATCACCTGGTATCCCAGGGCCATCGGAACATCGCGCTGATCGCGGGACCGGAAGGGTTCCGCTCGGCTCAGGAGCGGCGCAACGGCTTCCTCGAAGCGATGGCGCGGCACGGCCTGTCCGTTGGGCCCGGGCGCGTGGCCCCGGGCAATTACACCTTCGACAGTGGGCGCGCCGCGGCCGAGCGTCTGCTGGAGGCCAGCGAACGCCCGACCGCGATCTTCGCCAGCAACGACGAGATGGCGGCCGGCGCCCTTCACGCCGCGCGCCAGCGCGAAATCGAGGTGCCCGCAGCGCTCTCCCTGATCGGTTTCGACGACACGGCAATCGCGGCCCATATCTGGCCGCCGCTCACCACGGTGCGCTGGCCGATCATCTCGATGGCGCGCGCCGCGGCCTACAAGCTCATTCACCCGGCGGAGGCGAAGCAGCAGCCCTCCCGCTTCCTGTCCGATCTGGTCCGGCGCGCCTCGGTGGCGCCGGCTGTGAAGCAGTAAGGCGCATGGCGCTCTTGCCAGAACCCGGCAGTAGCGTGTAGAGCGGCGTTGACACCGGTTACCTAGCGCTATGCTGGTGAAGGCCGGGCAATCGTTCACGAGGCGCCCAGAGCGGGCCGGAGAGAGGTCGTATGAAGATCGCGCTGATCACGGAAAACAGCCAGGCGGCGAAGAACGCCGTAATCCACGCCGCGCTGACCGAGGTTGCAGAGCCGCTGGGCCACCAGGTTTTCAACTACGGCATGTACACCGCCGAGGACAAAGCCTCCCTCACCTATATCATGAACGGCTTGCTCGCGGGCATATTGCTCAACTCCAGGGCGGCGGATTTCGTGGTGACCGGCTGCGGCACGGGCTTGGGGTCGATGCTCGCATGCAATGCGATGCCGGGTGTGTTCTGCGGCTTGGTGATCGACCCGACGGACGCCTTTCTGTTCGCGCAGATCAATGACGGCAACTGCATCTCGATGCCCTATGCCAAGGGGTTCGGATGGGCAGCCGAGCTCAATCTGCGCGATGTCTATGGCAAGCTGTTCACGGGCGAGACCGGCGTGGGCTATCCCAAGGAACGGGCCGAGATCATGCGCAAGAACCGCTCCATCCTGAAGGATGTGAAGGGGGCCGCGACCAAGGACATGCTCACCGTCCTCAAGTCCGTGGACCAGGACTTGCTCAAGGCCGCCGTGGCGGGCGAGCGCTTCGCCGAGTATTTCTATGCCAATTCGCAGGACGAGGCGATGAACGCCTATCTGCGCGAGCTGCGCGGCGAGGCGGCGCAGCGGCCCGCGGCCGAGCCCGCGCTGTCCTGAGCGCGGCCATGGCCGGCTTCAGCCTTTCCGGGCGCCGCGCGCTCGTGACCGGTGCCAACACCGGCATCGGCCAGGCGATCGCGATCGCACTGGCCGAGGCGGGTGCCGATGTCGCGCTAGCCGGAAGGAGCGAACCGGCCGAGACACTGGCGGCTATCGCGGCGAAGGGCCGCCGAACCTTGGACATCCGCGCCGACCTGTCGGGCACCGCTCCGCTTGCGGAGGTCGTGGGGCAAACGGTGGCCGAGCTTGGCGGGCTCGACATACTGGTCAACAATGCCGGAATCATTCGCCGCGACGATCTGCTCGACTTCAGCGAGGAGGATTGGGACGCGGTGCTGGACACCAATCTCAAGAGCCTGTTCTTCATCAGCCAGGCGGCAGCGCGGCACATGGTGGCGCAAGGCAGCGGCAAGATCGTGAACATCGCCTCGCTGCTCAGCTTCCAGGGCGGCATCCGCGTGCCAAGCTACGCTGCGGCCAAATCCGGCGTGGCGGGCGTCACGCGGGCGATGGCCAACGAGCTGGCCCCAAGGGGTGTGCAGGTGAACGCCATCGCGCCGGGCTATATCGCCACCAACAACACCGCTGCGCTCCAGGCCGATGAGACGCGCAACCGCCAGATCCTGGAACGTATCCCCGCGGCGCGCTGGGGCCGGCCCGAGGACATCGCCGGTGCGGCGGTGTTCCTGTCCTCGCCGGCATCGGATTACGTGACCGGGCAGATACTCGCCGTCGACGGCGGCTGGCTCGCGCGCTAGCACCTCCGACATGACTGTCACCTGCTTCGGCGAGTTGCTGATCCGGCTGACCCCGCCCGGGCGGAGGCTGCTGGCACAGGCCGACACGCTGGACCTGGCTGTGGGAGGCGCGGAGGCCAATGTCGCCGCCGCGCTGGCATCGCTGGGCCATGACGTGCGCTTCTGCGGCATCGTCAGCGACAATGTGCTGGGCGACCGCGCCGTCGCGGAACTGCGGCGCGCGGGCGTCGATATCTCCACTCTGGCGCGCGCGCCTGGGCGGATGGGGCTCTATTTCCTCGAGGCCGGCGCGGGTGCGCGGCCATCGGCCATCGCCTATGATCGCGCGGGAAGCGCCTTCGCCGAGGCCGAGCCAGCCGCGATGGATTTCGCCGCCGCGCTGCGGGGCGCACGGTTGCTGCACACCGGTGGCATCACGCCCGCTCTCGGACCGCGCGGCATCGCGCTCGCGCGCGCCGCGAATGCGGCGGCCAAGGCGGCGGGCGTGCCGATCTGCTTCGATGGCAACTACCGGGGCGCGCTGTGGAGCGCGTGGGACAGCGACCCGCGAAGCGCGCTGAGCGCGCTGGTCGATGATGCCACGATCCTGATAGGCAACCACCGCGACATCTCGCTGCTGCTGGGCCGCAGTTTTTCCGGCGATGGCCCTGATCGTCGCCGCGAGGCGGCCGAGGCGGCGTTCGACGCCTTCCCGCAACTGCAATTGATCGCTTCTACCGCTCGCCAGCTCGTCACAGCGGATCACCACCGCATTTCCGCCCGCGTCGATTCGCGCGCAGGCGCGCACCAGACCGATGAAATCGCGATCACCGGCATTGTCGAGCGGATCGGCACGGGCGATGCCTTTGCCGCCGGGGTGCTCGACGGTTGGCTGGCTGGCGGCGATCTCGCCCGAATGGCCACGACGGGGCTGGCGCTGGGTGCGCTCAAGCACAGCCTGCCCGGCGACAGCGCGCCGATCACCCGGGCGATGGTCGATGCGTTTTCGGCGCATGGCGGCGATGTCCGCCGCTAGCGGCTGGACGCGCCGCGCGATCGTGGGCGGCGGGCTGGCGCTGGCATCCGCGCCGGCCATGGCCGCGATGACTACAGAAACCCCCGCAGGCCGCTATCGCGGGGCACACAGCCCGGTGGCCGAAACGGGCGGCGCGATGGCGTGGAAGGGTATTCGCTACGCACGCGCGCGCCGCTTCCAGGCGCCGACCGAGGTGGCGGGTGCGGAGCAGATGCCGGCGAACGCCTTCGGGCCGGTATGCCCGCAAGTGGGTGCGCGCTACACGCCGCAATCGGAAGACTGCCTGTTCCTCAACGTCTGGGCGCCTGCTGGCGCAAGCAGCAATCCGCGGCCGGTCATGGTCTATTTCCACGGCGGCGCATATTCGACCGGATCGGTCACCGATCCGATCAACGACGGCGCGGCGCTGGCGGCGCGGGGCGATGTGGTGGTGGTGACGGTCAACCACCGGCTCAACGCCTTCGGCTATCTCTACCTGCCCGAACAATTTCCCGACAGCGGCAATGCCGGGCAGCTCGACCTGATCGCGGCGCTGCGATGGATCAGGCGCAATATCGGGGATTTGGGCGGCGATCCGGGCAATGTCACCCTGTTCGGCCAGTCCGGCGGCGGCGCCAAGATCGCCACGCTGATGGCCATGCCAGCGGCGGCGGGCCTGTTCCACAAGGCCATCACCATGAGCGGCCAGCAGGTAACCGCCAGTGGGCCGCTCAATGCCGCCAGGCGCGCCGCAGCCTTCCAGGCGAAACTGGGCGCCGGGGTCGATCCTGCCGTGGCGCCGGCGACGATGCTGGTAGAGGCACTCGGCGCGGCTGATCCGGTGCTGGGCGGAGGTGTCTACATGGGGCCGGTGCTCGACCTGACCAATCTCTTGCGGCACCCTTTCTGGCCGGACGCACCGCCTCAATCGCGCGCGATCCCCATGCTGCTCGGCAACACCAGTTTCGAAACCCGCGCCTTCTACCAGCCTGGCGGCAGGCAGCTCAGCGGGCTGACCTTCGACAATCTCGCACAGCGCATCGCACCTGAAATGCGCGTCGATATAGAGCCCAACTGGGTCGTGGCGCAGTTTCGCGAGCGCTACCGTCAGGCGGATGCGCCCGAGCTGTTTCATCGCATCGTCACCGCCGCGCGCAGCTGGCGCGGGCAAGTGGAGGAAGCGGATGCGCGGGCGCAGCAGGAGGGTGCCCGGAGCTGGGTCTATCGGCTCGATTTCGGGGATGCCAAGCATACCGACGATATCGGCCTGTCCTTTGGCACGATCCCCGGAGCAACCCCGGCCCAGGCGCGCATGAGCGCCACCGTCATGGCTGCTTTCACCCGCTTCGCGCGCACCGGCGATCCGGGATGGGAGCCTTACGGGCTGGGGCGGCGAGCGACGATGGTGTTCGACACCGTCAGCCGCGTGGAAGGCGATCCGCGCGGCTGGGAGCGCGAATTGTTCGCGCGGGTGCCCTACATCCAGCCGGGCAGCTAGGGCGTGGCGGCGAGCTTTGCCGCCGTCGGATAGGCGATGATGATCGAGAGCGGCACATCGCCGGTCTGGCGGATGCCGACCACCGCCCCGTCATAGAGATAGGCGGCCATGCCGGGACGGAGCGCCGCCTCGACCCCGTCCGACACGACCACGCCTTCGCCTGCCGTCACATAATAGACCTCGTCGTGCGCGATCGGGTGCGCGCCGATGGCGGCGCCCACATCGAGCACGCGGCGGCGGAATTCCATCGTACGCGGCTGCGGTGCGGCATCGCTGATGCGGTAGGCGGTGGACATCCCGATGGCGCCATGCGGCGGCGCTTCGCGCACCTCCACCTGGACCTCGTCGATCACCACCATCGCGGGCGCGGTGGCGGCGGCGAGTAGAACCACGGCCGACCACATATCACTTCGCTCCTTCGCGCATCGCGCGGTCGCGCGGGCTGAGGTGCTCCTGCGCGCCCGGCTTCTGGCCTGGATAGATGCCCGATTTCGGGGTCATGGTGGCGAGGTCCCACGCAGCCGGATCGAAAGGCGCCGAGCTGGGGGCGATGACCGGATAGCCGCCGACTTCACTCTCGTCGTCGATAATCTCGCCGCGCCCCTCGGCAACGAAGAACAACACGCGGGTTTCCTGTGGGCCACGGTCCCACGGGCGTGCACCCGCGGTGGCGAGCAGAGTGGTCTCGACATCCTCGGACGGCAGCACGGCGTAGCCGGCGAGCGAGGCCAGCGGCGCCGTCTTCTCGATGATCCGGGCGGGCGTCACGCCATAGCGCCCGGTCATCGGCAGCGGCGCGCCGAAGCGGTCCACCGCACGATTGTCACGCCCGTAGAACGCAAGATCCCCCACGCCCCCGATAGTCAGAAAGGGCAGGCCCGCCACGGTCGAATCACCACCGCGCAGGATATTGCCCACGGCGGTAAGCTCTCCCGTCACCGGCGCGTGCCCCGCCCATTCCAGGCCCATGAGGTTGTAGTGCACGGCCCGCCGGCCGGGGTCGTAGATCAGATTGTTGATCATCAGCACCTGCGCCCCGCCCTTGATGAGCGGGTGGCGTTCCACATTGTGTGCCCACACGTTGCGATCGAACACGATGTCGGTGGCATTGTCGTGGATCAGCGAGCCTTTGGAGTGCTCACCCTTGGGATGGCTCGCCCTGGCCAGACCTTCCGCCGCGAGGTTGAGGCGGAAAGTCACGTTGCGGCTGGTGCCGGCGCGCCAATCCTCCACCGTCGTGCCGCTGAAGCGCGGGCCGGAGGCGGACATGTTCTCGTCCAGGCCCCACAGGAAGGTGCAGTTCTCGACCAGCACACGGTGCGCCGCGACGGTCGTGAGGGCGTCGGCCTCCCACCCGGAAAAGCGCGGCTGCTTGTCGGCGCCGGTCATCACCCGGATATGCTGGAGCTTGACGTCATTGGCCTTCACATCGATGCCGCCGCGCAGGATCGTGATGCCAGGCGAGGGCGCGGTCTGCCCGGCCACGGTGACGAAGGGCTGCTCGATGACGAGTGACGAACGGCCGAGGTCGATCGCGCCGCCCACTTCGAAGACCACGATCCGCGGCCCCTTTTCCGCCAGCGCTGCGGCGAGTGAACCCGGTCCGTCCTTGGCCAGCGTCGTCACCCGGACGATGCGCCCGCCGGCGCCGCCCTGGGTGGGATCGGGGCTCGATGCGGCCGCTGGCGTCATTGCAAGCAGGGCGCTCGAAACCGCGACCCATAGCCCGCACTGCAGGTTTTCATATGCTCTCATGGCAGTTCTCCCACCAGCGTGTTGACATGGGCGGCGCGATGTCGCAATAGATAATGACACCGGTTACCCTAAAATGCGGGAACCGGGGTGCCGCCCGCAATTTTGCTCGCTGGAAGCGATTTGCAGAAGGGGCGGTTGGGAAGAGGATTGGGAGGTAGTGATGACAACGGTGACATTTGCGCGCGCGCTTCGTCTGGCGCTTCTGGCGGGTACGGCGGCAATGGCCCCTCTCGCGGCGGCGAAGGGTCAGGAGGCGGCAGATTCCCCTGCGTCGTCTTCGGACACCGAATCGGTCTCGTCCGAAGAGGGCGACGCGATCGTCGTTACGGGCTTTCGCCAGTCGCTTGAGGCTGCGCTGAATGTGAAGAAGTTGTCAGTGGCGGCGGTCGATGCGATCGTTGCCGAGGATATCGCCAAGTTTCCGGACCAGAACCTGGCCGAATCGCTCCAGCGCATTCCCGGCATCGCCATTCAGCGCGACGGCGGAGAAGGCCGCGCGATCACGGTGCGGGGCCTCAGCTCCCAGTTCACGCGGGTGCGCGTCAACGGGCTGGAGACGATCACGACCTCGCACGACGGTGCATCCTCGAACCGTGACCGCGCCTTCGACTTCAACGTCTTCGCTTCGGAGCTGTTCAGCTCGATCGTGGTCCACAAGACGGCCTCCGCTGACCTCGACGAGGGCTCGTTGGGCGCGGTCGTCGATCTCAACACCGGCAATCCGCTGGGCGGCAAGAGCGGCCTGACCCTGGCGCTCTCCGGGCAGGGAAGCTACAACGATCTCTCGAAGACATGGGGCCCGCGTGCGGCCGCTCTGTTGAGCTGGAAGTCGCCGGACGGCTCCTTCGGGGTGGCTGTCTCCGCCGCCTATCAGAAATCCACGACCAAGGAGATCGGGAACAATACCGTGCGCTGGGCGCAGGCGCGGTTCGATTCGGTCAACGGCGTGCCGTGCTTCACGACCACCGCCACCAGCGGCATCGGCGTCGCCAATTCAGGCGGAGTGTACACGCCAGGACGCGTCGCCGCCTGCGACCAGGCCGCGGTGGCATTCCACCCGCGTATCCCGCGCTACGGCGAGATCACCCAGGATCGCGAGCGCCTGGGGCTGACCGCAAGCATCCAGTGGGAGCCCAGCGATTCCACCAAGATCTCGATTGACGGTCTCTATTCGAAGTTCGACGCGGATCGCCGGGAGAAGTGGGGTTCGGTCCTGCTGCGCTCGAACGAGCGTTCGATCAATGTCGTCAATCCGGTCTATGACAGCAACAACAACATGATTGCGGCCACCCTGGACGATGCCTGGGTTCGCACCGAGCACTTCCTCAAGAAGACATCGACCGAATTCTATCAGCTGGGCGGAAGCTGGGATCAGGACCTGAGCGATAGCTTCCGCTTCACACTGCTCGGCGGGTACTCGAAATCGAATGCCTCGGTGCCCGTGGAGACGACGATCGCCTTCGACGATCGTGACGCCCAGGGTTACAGCTACGATTACCGCAACATGCAGTCTCCGACGCTCACCTTCGGCACGAGCGTGACCACGCCCGGAAACTTTCAGCTCGCGGAAATTCGCGATCGGCCGTCCGGCGTCGTCAATCAGTTCCGCACCGCGCAGTTGCGCGCCGAATGGGATGTGGCTGAGGATTTCACCGTCAAGGCAGGGGCGGTCTGGCGTCGCTATGACTACGATATAACCGCCTTCACCCGCGACACGGCGGTTTGCGGCAATGGCGGCGCTGACCTGGTGCTTGGCACCCTTGCATGTTCGCCCACCTCGGCGTTCGGCCCGACTGCGGTGTATGGCTTTCCCGTCACCGCCGCACTGGCCGAACTGGTCACGCTGCGCGGCGCCAACGCCCCCGCCGGCACCACGACGGAATGGCTCATCGCCAATCTGGACGCGGCCACTGCCTTCACCCGTCTCTATGAACGCACAGCCCGCCTCGACGCCGGCAACAATCGCGGGGTGCAGGAAGAAACCAAGGGGGGTTACCTCCAGTTCGACGCCAAGGGCACCGCGCTTGGCATCGAATACGCGCTCAACGCGGGTATTCGCTATGTCCGAACCGATCAGTCTTCCTATGGCCTCAACAACGGCGTGGTCGCCACGGTGGAGCGTAATTACGAGGACTGGCTGCCTTCCATGAATCTGGCCCTCTATCCCGCGCCGGAATTCATCATTCGCGGGGCCATCGCGAAGGTCGTCACCCGGCCATCGCTCGGGAACCTCACGCCCGGGGGCTCGGCTGACGGGTTCAACTACCGGGTCACCAGCGGCAACCCGTTCCTCGAACCCTTCCGCGCGACGAATTACGATCTTGCCTTCGAATGGTACTTCGCGCCGCAGTCGATTGTCTCGCTGGCGCTGTTCAAGAAGCAGATCGACAGCTTCCCCGTCACCCTCAGCCGCACCGGCACCTTCACGGAAACCGGCCTGTCCCCCACGCTGCTGGTGCCGTCGTCGCCAGCGGCACTCAATCCGGCGCTCCTTGCGCAGCCCATCTGGACGATCCAGAGCCCGGTAAACGGGGCGGGTGCGACGGTCGATGGCATGGAGATCGCAGTGCAGGCACCGTTCCGCTTCCTGCCCGGCTTCCTGTCGAACTTCGGCGGCATCGTGAATGCGACCCTCATCAAATCGTCCGCCAACTACACGCAGCAGGGGCCGGCCACCGCGCCGGGTGGGGCGCTTCCCTCCGGCGTGTACAATTCCACGCTCTACGGCCTTTCGAAGCGGCAGTTCAACGCCACCCTGTACTACGAGGACAGTCGCTTCAGCGCGCGCGCTTCGGTGGCCTATCGCGGCCCATTCACCGATGCCGGATCGGCCACGGGCAACATCTTCGAAGGCTACGAGGCCATCACCAATCTCGACGCCTCGGTCCGCTACAAGCTCACCGACTATCTGGAGTTTTCGGTGGAAGGCACCAACCTCACCGACGCATATCGCGAGCGCTGGACCGACGAGACCGCCCGCCGGAATTACGAGAACAACCATTTCGGTCGCACCATTCTGGTCGGAGCGAGGGTGAAACTGTGATGGACGACGCGGCGACGTGATGGATGGCCATCCATCCGACTGGTCGCGTCGCCGCATCATCGGCACCGGTCTGGCCGGCGGATTGCTGGCCACCCGGGCAATCGGGCAGACCCCCAGTCGGGTCGATCGCACCCCCCAGTTTCCTGGGCCGCCGAGTTCCTTGGAAAGCATCGAGCTGTGGCCAGGCCGCGCACCGGGAATGCTTGCCAGGACTCTCCTGGAGACAGTCACGGAGCGCTCGACCGATCCAGGAATTTCCGATCGGGCCGTGTTCGGTATCGCTAGGCCGCGAATGACCGCGTTCCGGCCGGAGCGACCGAATGGCGCGGCGGTGCTCATCACGCCAGGCGGCGGCTATCGCTGGGTCGTGGTGGACAAGGAAGGCTATGAGATGGGCCGCTGGCTGGCGGCGCGCGGGTTCACCGTCTTCGTGCTGTTCTATCGCCTGCCCGGCGAAGGCTGGGCCGCCGGTCCCGATGTCTCGCTGTCCGATGCCCAGCGCGCGATGCGCGTGATCCGGCAGCGCGCAGGCGATTATGGCGTCGATCCCGAGCGCGTCGCGGCGATGGGCTTTTCCGCGGGGGGCCATCTGTGCGCCGACCTGCTGACCCGCTTCTCCACCCCGACCTATGCCGCCATCGATGCGGCGGACAAGCTCTCGGCGCGCCCGATCGCCGCCGCGCCCATCTATCCCGTGATCAGCATGACCGCGCCGGTGGCCCATGCCGGATCGCGGGAGCTGCTGATCGGCAAGGATGCCGGCCCGGCACTCGAGCGGGCCCATTCCCCGCACCTCAACGTGCCCGCGAATGCGCCGCCGGTGTTCCTGGTCCATGCCGAGGATGACAACGTGGTGCCGGTGGAGAATGCATTGCTGATGCGGGCCGGACTGCGCGCGCGAAACATCCCGGTTGAAACCCATCTGTTCACTCATGGCGGACACGGTTTCGGGCTGCGTCGTGCGATCGGCAAGCCAGCGGCGGCATGGCCGGAAATGTTCACAAGCTGGGCCAGTGGCCTCTTCATTTAAGAGTACTGTCATATGCACATGAACCGACGCGACATGATCGGCGCGACCGTGATCGGCGGCGCCGCCACTATCGCTTCGGCGACTGCGATGGCTTCGGCGACGAGCGTCGCGGCGGCCACCACGGGCCGCGCTCCCGCCGGGCCCCCGGCACCCGACTGGAAGCGAGGGTTCGACAACCAGCGCGTCCCCGACCTTGGCGACGGGCGCTTCCTCAACCCGCTGATGGCGGGCGACCATCCCGATCCGACAATCCTCAAGGACGGGAAGGACTACTACATGACCTTCTCGACCTTCGATTCCTATCCCGGCCTGATTATCTGGCACTCTCGCGACCTGATAAACTGGCGCCCCCTGACCGCCGCGCTCACCAGGAATATCGGCACCGTCTGGGCGCCCGAGTTGTGCAAGCACGATGGCCGCTTCTACATCTACATCCCGACCAAGGGCCCTGACACGAGCTGGGTGATCTGGGCCGACCGGATAGAAGGGCCCTGGAGCGATCCGATCGATCTCGACCTGCCCAAGCACATCGACCCTGGCCATGCGGTGGGCGAGGATGGATCGCGCTGGCTGTTCCTGTCGGGCGGGGATCGCGTGCGGCTGTCGGACGATGGGTTGAAGCGGATCGGCGAGCCGGAGCATGTCTATGATCCGTGGCGCTATCCCAGCGACTGGATCGTCGAGGGCTTCGCGCCGGAAGGGCCGAAGATCACCCGCCACAATGGCTGGTTCTACATGATAACCGCGGTGGGCGGCACGGCGGGCCCGCCGACCGGCCACATGGTGATCGCGGCGCGGTCCAGATCGATCAACGGCCCGTGGGAGGACTGCCCGCAGAACCCGCTTGTCCGCACCACTTCGATCAACGAGAAGTGGTGGTCGCGCGGCCACGCTACGCTGGTCGAGGGGCCGGATGGCGGCTGGTGGGCGGTCTATCACGGGTATGAGAACGGATATTGGACGCTCGGGCGGCAGGCGCTGCTCGATCCGGTGGAATGGACGGCGGATGGCTGGTTCCGGATGACGGGCGGCGATCTGTCTCAGCCGATCGCCAATCCCCGGGGTGGGGAGAAGATCGGGCCGCACGGGATGGCGCTGTCGGACGATTTCAAGACGCTGGCGCTGGGCCATCGCTGGAACTTCTACAAACCGGCCAGCGACGAAACCAGCCGCGTGCGCGTCGACAAGGGGTCGCTGATCCTCAAGAGCCGTGGTGCCGCGCCGTCGACATCATCGCCGCTGCTGCTGATCGCCGGCGACACCAGCTATGTCTTCGAATGCGACATCCAGATCGCGGCGGGCGGGGTCGCCGGGCTGATCCTGTTCTATGATGACAAGCTCTACTGCGGCCTTGGCTTCGATGGCGAGCGTTTCGTCACTCACCAATATGGGATCGAACGTGCCCGGCCGGCCAACCCGCACGGCCGCCGGATGCGGATGAGGGTGACAAATCGCCGCCACATCGTCACCTATGACACCAGCGACGACGACGGAAAAACCTGGCATCGCTTCGACCGTGGCATGGAGGTATCGGGCTATCACCACAATGTGCGCGGCGGGTTCCTGATGCTTCGGCCCGGGCTCTATTCCGCCGGGGAGGGCGAAGCGGTGTTCCGCGATTTCCGCTTCAAGGCGCTGGCGGAATGAAAATGCGCCCGCTGACCCTGCATCCGGACCGTCTGCTGCCGAGCGATCCAGCGGCGCGAGATATTGCCCGCGCGCTTTATGCCGAGGTCGCCGGCCTGCCGATCATAAGCCCGCACGGACACACCGATCCGCGCTGGTGGGCGACCGACGCACCCTTCGAGAACGCGGCCGAGCTGCTGCTCGTGCCCGATCACTACCTGTTTCGCATGCTCTATTCCCAAGGCTTTCGGCTCGAGGCGCTTGGCGTGCCATCGGTGGATGGCGCCCGCGATTTCGATCCACGCGCGGCGTGGCGCATCCTGGCGGAGAACTACCACCTGTTTCGGGGCACGCCCTCGCGGTTCTGGCTGGACTGGGTGTTCGCCGAGGCGTTCGGCATCGATGTCATGCTCGATAGCGGCACGGCGGACCACTATTTCGACACCATCAACGAAAAGCTCGCCAGCGACGCGTTCCGCCCCCGCGCGCTGTTCGACCGGTTCGGGATCGAAGTCATCGCCACCACGGAAGGGCCGCTCGACACGCTGGAGCATCACGCGGCGATCCGGGCGAGCGGCTGGGGCGGGCGGGTTATCACCGCCTACCGCCCCGATGCCGTGGTCGATCCCGAATTCGAGGGCTTCGCCGCCAATCTCGCCACGCTTTCGGATCTGACGGGGGAGGATTGCCTGTCCTGGCGCGGCTATCTCGCCGCGCACCGCCAGCGGCGCGCGTTCTTCAAGGACATGGGCGCCACCAGCACCGATCACGGGCACCCCACGCCCCGCACCGCCGATCTGTCCGAGCAGGACGCCGCGGCGCTGTTCGATCGGGTGAAGGGCGGGGGCGCCTCGGCCGAAGATGCCGAGCTGTTCCGCGCCCAGATGCTCACCGAGATGGCCGGAATGAGCCTCGACGATGGGCTGGTGATGCAGATCCACCCGGGCAGTTGCCGCAATCACAACGCATTGCTGTTCACCCGCTTCGGCCGTGACAAGGGCGCGGATATTCCGATGCGGACCGACTATGTCGCGAATCTGCGCCCGCTGCTTGGCAGATACGGCAATGAGGCCGACCTCTCGATCATTCTCTTCACACTGGACGAAAGCACTTATGCGCGCGAGCTCGCACCGCTGGCCGGTCATTACCCGGTGCTCAAGCTCGGCCCGGCGTGGTGGTTTCACGACAGCCCCGAGGGGATGCGCCGGTTCCGCCGGATGACGACCGAGACCGCCGGCTTCTACAACACCGTCGGCTTCAACGACGACACCCGTGCCTTCCTCTCGATCCCCGCCCGTCACGATCTTGCGCGGCGGGTCGACTGCGGCTTCCTCGCCGAGCTGGTCGCCGAACACCGGATCGAGGACTGGGAGGCGGCGGAGCTGGCGCGCGACCTCGCTTACGGTCTCGCCAAGGCCGCTTACCGCCTGTGAGGCTGATGGAGGCAACGCGGGATCGTCTCGCGCCCGATGCGGCCCAGCCGCATTTCGACCGCAGCCAGGCCGTCGGCATAGTTCATTTCGGCATCGGCGCGTTTCACCGCGCGCATCAGGCCTGGTACACCGATCAGGTGCTGGCGACGGGCGCGCGGGGGTGGATGATCGCCGGGGTGTCGCTGCGCTCCCCCGAAGTGGCGGCACAACTCAACCCGCAGGGTGGGCTCTACACGCTGACCGAGCGTTCCGGCGATGGAGCTTCCACGCGGCTGATCGGTGCGGTGCGCGAGGTGCTGGTGGCCGGAGCCGACAGCGCGGCTGTGGTCGCCCGCATCGCCTCGCCCGACTGCCATATCGTCAGCTTCACCGTTACCGAGAAGGGCTATTGCCGCGCCGCCGACGGTTCGCTCGATCGTGCCGCGGCGGCGACGGGGTTCTACCCGCTCCTCGCGGAAGGACTCGCGCGCCGACGCGATGCCGGCTTACCGGGGCTCACGCTGCTAAGCTGCGACAACCTCGGCGCCAATGGCCGGGCGCTGGGCCGGTTGATGCGCGAATGGCTGGCGGGCGACCACGCACTTGCGCGGTGGTTCGATGCGGAATGCACCGTGCCCGACACCATGATAGACCGCATCGTTCCCGCAACGACCGAGCGGGATCGAGAGCAGCTCGCCGCACGGATAGGGCTGGAGGATGCCGGTGCGGTGTTCGCCGAGCCTTTCAGCCAATGGGTGATCGAGGACAGCTTCGCCGGCCCGCGCCCGCGCTGGGAAGACCACGGCGTCCAGTTCGTCCGAGATGTCGCGCCTTATGAAGCGGCCAAGCTGCGGATGCTTAACGGCGCGCACTCGCTGCTGGCCTATTGCGGGCTCGCGGCGGGGCACGAATTCGTGCACCAGGCGATCGCCGATCCGCGCCTGCGCGCCCTGGCGACCGGCCTGATGGTAGAGGCGGCGCCGACCATCGCGACGGGCGAGGGGCAGGATCTCGACGCCTACGCCGCCGACCTTCTCGCGCGTTTCGCCAATCCCGCCATGCGCCACCGGCTGGCGCAGATCGCGATGGATGGAAGCCAGAAGATCCCGCAGCGCTGGCTGGCCACCCTTGCGGACCGATCGGCCCAGGGGCTGGAAAGCCCGGCGATCGAGGAAGCCATGCGCTGCTGGCTGGATCATCTTCGTGGCGGCAGGGACGTGAACGATCCTCTCGCCCCGCAGTTGCAGCAGTTGCTGGAGGGAGCCTCCGTCACAGAAGGGTGGAACAGGGTGTTCGGCCCGCGTGGAATGCTCGCGGCCGGGGCCGCCGCCGCCGAATAGGCGCCGCGCCGAGCACATTTCGTGCCGCCCGGCGGGGGAAAACGCCGGCCCCCGCATGGCGCGCGCGCGTGTGCGGACCTATCGACCGGGCTTCCCACCATCAGGGATTCTTCATGGCCCCGCCGCTGATCGCCCCGTCCATCCTCTCGGCCGATTTCGCCCGGCTGGGAGAGGAGGTGCGCGCGATCGATGCCGCCGGCGCGGACTGGATCCATATCGATGTGATGGACGGGCATTACGTGCCCAACATCACCATCGGCCCGGCGGTGGTGAAGGCGCTGCGCCCGCACAGCGCCAAGCCTTTCGATGTTCACCTGATGATTTCTCCGGTCGATTCCTTCCTCGAATCCTTCGCCGAGGCGGGGGCGGACATCATCACCGTCCATCCCGAGGCAGGGCCGCACATCCACCGCACGATCCAGGCGATCAAGGCGCTGGGCAAGCAGGCGGGGGTGGTGCTCAATCCGGGCACGCCGGCCAAGATGCTCGACTATCTGATCGACGAGGTGGACTTGGTGCTGGTGATGAGCGTCAATCCCGGCTTCGGTGGGCAGAGCTTCATTTCCAGCCAGCTCCGCAAGGTCGAGGCCGTGCGCAAGATGATCGACAAGTCCGGTCGCGCCATCCGGCTCGAAGTCGATGGCGGCGTGGATGTGGTCACCGCTCCGCAATGCGTGGCCGCCGGGGCCGATGTGCTGGTCGCCGGATCGGCCAGCTTCCGCGGCGGGCCGGGCCGCTACGCCGCCAATATCGCCGCGCTCAAGGCCGGCGAGGCGGCGGCGGGATGAAGCCGGAGCCGCTGATCCGCGATCACGCCGCGCTCGATCCGATGCCTTCGCAGCCGGCGCTGCCGCTGCCGCGTGGAAAGGAGCCGCTGATCCGCGCCGTTGCGGAGGCAAGATACGAAGACGAGACCGTGGAGCCGCTGGGCAGCGCGCGTGCGCTGGTCCCGGCCGACTTCGCCCGCAACGAGAAGCCCTTCGATGCCGCGCTGGCCTGGGCCTATCGCCTGGGAATCCCCGGCGCGATGCTTTCCGCCCCGCTTCGCAAGCCGGCGAAGCTGCGGCTGCTGGCCACCGTCGCCAGCCCGTTCGCCGGCGATCGTTCACGCGGCAAGGCGATCCGCGCCGGCTATTTCCTGATCGAGGGGCTGAGGCTGCCCTTGGCCGACGCGGATTTCGCGCCGACCGCGCATCTGCCCAGACCCCAGCAGAAGCTGCTCCACGGGTTTTCGTGGCTGCGCGACCTGGCCGCCGCCGGCCAGCGCGAATCCACCGCACCGATCGCGGAGGCGCTGTGCGCGCGCTGGCTCGATGCCAATGGCGAGGTGCTGCGCGGCAAGGCCGCCGGCCCGGCCTGGAATGTCGAGCGCGCCGCCCAGCGGATGCTTGCCTGGCTCGTCCACGCGCCGCTGGTGCTGTCAGGAGAGGATCCTGCGATGCGGCCGCGGATGCTGCGTGCCATCGAGGGGACGGCCCGCTGGCTCGACCGCAATGTCGGCAAGGAAACCGACCGGCTCGGGGCGGCCCACGGCTGGGCGGCGATCGCGGCGGCTGGGCTGCTGCTTCCCGATGGCCGGCCGCGCCGGGTCTTTGGCGAGGCGGGGCTGCTGCGGGCGCTTGGCGAGATGGTGAGCGAGGAAGGCGGCGTCCTGTCGCGCAGCCCGCTGGCGCAGATGCAGGCGATCGCCATGATCGTCGATCTCGAGGCCTGCTATGCCGCTGTCGGACGCATCCCGCCGCCCGCGTTGCGTGTGCTGCTGGAGCTGCTGGTGCCGCCGCTGCTGGCACTGAGACACGGGGACGGTGGCCTCGGCTCCTGGCAGGGCGCGGGGGCCACTTCGGCCCATGCCCTGGCGCGGCTGCTGGAAGCGAGCGGTGTGCGGACGCGCCCCGCGCGCGAGACTCGCCACTGGGGCTATCAGGTCGCCGCCGCGGGCAAGAGCGTGCTCCAGTTCGACGCCGCGCCGCCGCCGCGCCCGCGCGATGCGCGCTTCGGCTGTGCCTCCACGCTCGCCTTCGAACTGAGTCACGGACAGAGCCGGATCGTGGTCAATTGCGGTGGGGCGGAGCTGGCCGGCGGCGCCACGCCGGCGCGGATCGAACAGGGGCTGCGCGGCACCTCCGCGCATTCGACCCTCGTGCTCGACGATGCGAATTCGACGGCGATCCTGCTGGGCGGCCAGATCGGCAAGGGTGTCGAGGCCGTGGACACCGTCCGTTCCGCACCCGCACGGGATGCAGACGGTCGCGCCAGTCGCGCCGTGCGGCTGGAAGCCAGCCACGATGGCTATGCCGCGCGCTACGCCCTGCTTCATCGCCGCACGCTGATGCTGAGCGCGGACGGGGAGGAATTGCGGGGCGAGGATGTGCTCGAGCCTGCGGGCAAGCGCGGCAAGCGCGGCAAGGTGGGCTTCGCGATCCGCTTTCACCTCGGCGCTGGCGTGGAGGCGGGGCTTTCGGCGGATCGGCGCGGCGCGGGTCTCGCGCTGCCTGACGGCTCCTACTGGCAAATGCGCCTCGGTGGCGATATCGCCGCAGCCGAGCTGGTGCTCGAGGAAAGCCTGTGGGTCGATGGTGAAGGCCGCCCGCATGGCACCCAGCAGCTGGTGATCGAAGGGCTGGCATCGCGCGGCGGGGGGCGTTTCCCCTGGCTGCTCAAACGCATGGGATAGATTTGTTATGACCACTGTTCCGATCGGGCGGGCGCTGCTTTCGGTGTCCGACAAGACGGGGCTGGCCGATCTCGGTGGCCGACTGGCCAAGGCCGGGGTGGAACTCGTTTCGACCGGCGGCACCGCCGCGGCGCTGCGCGAGGCCGGCCTGGCGGTGCGCGATGTGAGCGATGTCACCGGCTTCCCCGAGATGATGGACGGGCGCGTGAAGACGCTTCACCCGCTGATCCACGGTGGATTGCTGGCGGTTCGCGACGATCCCGCCCATGCCGCCGCGATGGAGGCGCACGAGATCGGCGCGATCGACCTGGTGGTGGTCAACCTCTATCCGTTCGAGGAAACCGTGGCACGCGGCGCCGACCGCGCGACCGTGATCGAGAACATCGACATCGGCGGGCCGAGCATGGTCCGCTCCGCGGCCAAGAACCATGCCTTTGTCACCGTGGTCACCGATCCGGCGGACTATGATGCATTGTATGAGGAACTGGCGGCCAACAATGGCGCCACAACGCTCGCCTTTCGCAAGCGCATGGCGGCCAAGGCATTCGCCGCCACCGCCGCCTATGATTCCATGATCGGCCAGTGGTTCGCCTTCGCGGATCAGGGGGAGCGCTTTCCCGCTTCGGTCTCGATGACCCGCAGGCTGGCGGGGCCGCTGCGCTATGGCGAGAACCCGCATCAACAGGCTGCGCTGTACCTGCCCGCCGGGCCGCACACCCAGGGGCTGCCGCAGGCTCGGCAGGTGCAGGGCAAGGAACTCAGCTACAACAATTACAACGACGCGCACGCCGCGCTCGAGCTCGCGGCGGAATTCCGGGGCCAGGAACCGGCGGTGGTGATCGTCAAGCACGCCAATCCGTGCGGGGTGGCGCAGCGCGGTTCGCTGGTCGAGGCGTGGCAGGAGGCGCTCGACTGCGACAGCGTCTCGGCGTTCGGAGGCATCGTGGCGACCAATGCGCCGCTCGACGGGCCGACCGCGGAGGCGATCTGCCGCATCTTCACCGAGGTGGTGGTCGCACCGGGCGCCGACGAGGCGGCGCTGGCCGTCTTCGCGGGCAAGAAGAACCTGCGGCTGCTGCTGACCGAGGGCCTGCCGGACCCGCGCCGCCCCGGCCAGACGCTGGCGGTGATCGCGGGCGGCATATTGGTGCAGGATCGCGACAATGGCGCGGTTGCCGAGGCGGACCTCAGGCTGGTGACGAAGCGCGCGCCGACGGACCGGGAGCTCAAGGACTGCCTGTTCGCCTGGACCGTGGCGCGCCATGTGAAGTCCAACGCCATCGTATATGCCCGCGATGGCGCGACTGTCGGCATCGGAGCGGGCCAGATGAACCGCCGCGATTCCTCGCGCATCGCGGCGATGAAGGCGGCCGAGGCGGCGCAGACCAATGGGTGGAGCGAACCCCGCACGGTCGGCAGCGCGGTCGCGTCCGACGCTTTCTTCCCCTTCGCCGACGGGCTGCTCGCCGCGGCGGAGGCGGGCGCCACCGCCATCATCCAGCCGGGTGGTTCGATCCGAGACGACGAGGTGATCGCCGCCGCCGACGAGGCGGGTCTTGCGATGGTCTTCACCGGAATGCGGCACTTCCGGCACTGATCGCTTCAGCGTGGGATGGACTCACCGGCGGCCGGCAAGCGGCGCGGCGGGTTGTTTCCTTGACCGAATGAGGGCGGAAATCGGTCGAAGCGAAGTTCTGCTTCGCTGAACGGCAGGCAACATTGCCGTTCAGAGACTCGCAAATCGCCGGTCCCTACCCACCTTCGACAGATCGAACGAAGGTGACGATGATGACGCTGTTCAGGAACGACCTCTATCGCAATCTCGGCCTCGGCTTCATGCTCGGCGCGCTGGCGGTGGTGCTGGCCAATCCTGCGCTGATGACTGCCTTCGCCTGATGGCCCCACGAGGGCTCGCCCTGGCCGCGGCGCTGGCCGTGCTGAGTGCGTCCTGCACCGGGCCGGCTGCGGCAGAAACTGCGGTCGCGGCACCGGCCGCCAAGCGCCAGGCCAGTGAAGGCGGCACGCTCAAGACCGCGATCTTCGCCGGCGGCTGTTTCTGGGGCGTTGAGGCGGTGTTCAGCCATGTTAAGGGCGTCAGAAGCGCGGTTTCGGGCTATCATGGCGGCACCGCACGCTCGGCCCGTTACGATGTCGTATCCTCGGGCCTCACCGACCATGCCGAAGCGGTGCGGGTGACCTACGACCCCAGGATTGTGCGTTATGACGAACTGTTGCGGGTGTTCTTCTCGGTCATCGCAGATCCCACGCTGAAGAACCGTCAGGGCCCCGATGTCGGCCCGCAATACCGCGCCGCACTGGTTCCCGTCTCCGCGGAGCAGAACGCCGTCGCCACCGCCTATCTGGCGCAGATGAAGGGATCGGGGCTGTGGAAGGCGCCGATCGTTACCGGGATCGAGCGCGCACAGGGCTTCTATCCGGCGGAAACCTATCATCAGGACTTCGCGCTGAAGAACCCCGGCCACGGCTATATCCGGCGGTGGGATGCGCCCAAGGTGGCGGCGCTGGGCCGGATGTATCCGGGCCTCTACCGGGCGACCTTCCAGCCGGGCTGACTTGAACGCCGCCGCGCGGGGGACTAGCCCGGGTGTCATGGCAACCCCCCTTCGCATCGGACACCGGGAGTATTCGGGCGGCGATCTGGTCGGCGCCGCGCGCGCCGCGCTGATCGCGGCGGGCGAACGCTGGACGGGCATGCGCGAGGCCGTGTTCGCCGAGCTTGCCCGGCACGACATTCCGGCCAGCGCCTATGATATCGCGGAGAACCTTTCCCGGGCCCGGGGCCGGCGGGTGGCCGCGAACAGCGTCTATCGCATCCTCGACCTGTTCGTCCGCAGCAATCTCGCCAATCGGATCGAGAGCGCCAACGCCTTCCTGGTCAACACCCACCCGGGGTGCCGGCACGACTGCATCTTCCTGATCTGCGACGATTGCGGCAAGGCCACCCATCTCGACGACGATCGCGTCACTGGCGCGCTGCGCGCTGCGGGACGCGACGCAGGCTTCGCCGATGTTCGCCCGGTGGTGGAGCTCAGGGGGCTGTGCGAGGATTGCGCGGCCTGAAGCCGCGCGAGTGCGAGGATCGCGCGGCGTGACGTTCAACCGTGCTGGGCGATGCTGAGATTGTTTCCCTCGGGATCGTTGAACCAGGCGAGGCTCACGCCGCCAAAGCTCCACACTCCCTCCGCGTCCTGACCGAACCCCTCGTAGATCTCGAAGGTGACGCCGTGCGCGCGCAGGTCCGCCATCGCCTCGCGGATGTCGGGCACTTCCCAGCCAAGCACTGTGTGCGGGCCGGGGACATGATCCTTGAGGTCGGTCAGCCGCAGGGTTGCGCCGCCGCCAAGGTCGAACACAATGCCGAAGGGTTCCTCCGAAATCAGCTCGAGGCCCAGAACATCGGCATAGAATGGCCGGGACTTCTCGCGATTCGCGGTGAAGACGAAAGCCACCGGCTTCGCGGCTGGGGACAAGGGCATGGCAATCTCCCGGTTCGAACGCGGTCCCATGGTGCGCCCGTCACCGGGAAATGGCACCGGCGATACGACCAGGCGTTCGAACGTATCGACCGGCCGTTCATCGACAGGCCGGAAAAGCAGGTGTATGCCGATCCTTATGCATCCACGCCCGGCGACCCCGCTGCTCGATACCATCGACACGCCCACGCAGCTTCGCAAGCTCGATCGAGACCAGCTCCGCCAGCTAGCCGACGAATTGCGCACTGAAATGATCGACGCCGTCGGTTCGACCGGCGGCCACCTCGGATCGGGTCTCGGCGTGGTCGAGCTGACAACCGCGATCCATTACGTGTTCGACACGCCGAACGACAAGCTGGTGTGGGATGTCGGCCACCAGGCCTATCCGCACAAGATCCTGACCGGGCGGCGGGGCCGTATCCGCACGCTGCGCCAGGGCGGTGGGCTGTCGGGGTTCACCAAGCGCAGCGAAAGCGATTACGACCCTTTCGGCGCGGCGCATTCAAGCACGTCGATCAGCGCGGCCCTCGGCTTCGCGGTCGCCAACAAGCTCAAGGGCCAGCCCGGCCGGGGCATCGCCGTTATTGGCGATGGCGCGATGAGCGCGGGCATGGCCTATGAGGCGATGAACAACGCCGAGCAGGCCGGCAACCGGCTGGTGGTGATCCTCAACGACAACGATATGTCGATCGCGCCGCCCGTGGGCGGGCTTTCCGCCTATCTGGCGCGGATGGTGTCGAGCAGCGAATATCTCGGCCTCAGGAGCCTCGCCTCGCGCCTGACGAAGAAGATCAGCCGGCGGATGTGGTCGGGGTTGGAAAAGGCCGAGGAATACACCCGAGGCATGGTGACCGGGGGCACGCTGTTCGAGGAGCTGGGCTTCTATTACGTCGGCCCGATCGACGGCCACAATCTCGACCATCTGGTCCCGGTGCTGGAGAATGTGCGCGACAGCGAGAAGGGCCCGATCCTGGTCCATGTCGTGACCCAGAAGGGCAAGGGCTACGGCCCGGCCGAGGACAGCGCCGACAAATATCACGGCGTGCAGAAGTTCGACGTCATCACCGGCGAGCAGAAGAAGAGCGCAGGGGGGCCGCCTGCCTACCAGAACGTCTTCGGCGAGACGCTGGCCACGCTGGCCGAGACCGACGACCGCATCTGCGCCATCACCGCCGCCATGCCGAGCGGCACCGGCGTCGACAAATTCGCCAAGGCACATCCGGATCGCGCCTTCGATGTCGGCATCGCCGAACAGCACGCCGTGACCTTCGCCGCCGGTCTTGCCGCGCAGGGGATGCGTCCGTTCTGTGCGATTTATTCGACCTTTCTCCAGCGCGCCTACGACCAGGTGGTCCATGATGTGGCGATCCAGAACCTGCCGGTGCGCTTCGCCATCGACCGCGCGGGGCTGGTGGGGGCGGACGGCTGCACCCATGCGGGTAGCTTCGACGTGACCTATCTGGCGACCCTGCCCAATTTCGTGGTCATGGCCGCGGCGGACGAGGCCGAGCTGGTCCACATGACCTACACCGCCGCCGAGCATGACAGCGGCCCGATCGCCCTGCGCTATCCGCGCGGCAACGGCACTGGCGTGGCTTTGCCAGAGACGCCCGAACTGCTGGAGATCGGCAAGGGGCGGATTGTGAAGCAGGGCAGCAAGGTCGCGATCCTGTCGCTTGGCACCCGGCTGGCCGAGGCGATGAAGGCCGCCGACCAGCTCGAAGCCAGGGGGCTATCGACGACGGTCGCCGATCTGCGCTTCGCCAAGCCGCTAGACACCGATCTGATCGACCGGCTGATGCGCACGCATGAAGTGGTGGTGACGGTCGAGGAAGGCGCCATCGGCGGCCTCGGCGCCCACGTCCTCACTCACGCCAGTGACGAAGGGCTGACCGACGGCGGGCTGAAGATCCGCACCATGCGCCTGCCCGACGTCTTCCAGGACCACGACGATCCGGCGAAGCAATACGACGAGGCTCGCCTCAACGCGCCGCACATCGTCGATACGGTGCTGAGCGCGCTGCGCCACAACAGCGCGGGCGTAGAGGAAGCGCGGGCTTAGCTCAGCCGAGCCAGCGCCACAGCCCGGCGGGACCGACGCCGCTGGGGACGTGGAGCCAGGTGACGAGGAGCCATGCGGCGATGGCGGCGAACCAGAGCGCGCCGCCCGCAGCGGAAAGCCTGCCCCAGCGCGGCCAGAAGCTGGTCTTGGCTTCCCACTCTGCCCATGCCGGACCCATCAGGGCTTCCTTCTTGCGATCCTGGAGATGCGCGCCGACCAGCGCCAGCAGCAGGATCGCGCTCGCAACAATGGTCGTGCGCCAGCTCCACCACAGCACGAGATGGCTCAGTGCCCACAATGCGAAGCCCCACATCATCGGGTGGCGGGTGACGGCGAAGACGCCGATGGGCGGGCGCGATGCCATTTGCGCGGCACCCGGATTTGGCAGCGCGGGGTTCTTCCACAGCGAGCCGAGGAACAGCACCAGCGCAGGCAGGGTGATCACGGTCGAGACGATCCACCCAGTCTCGCCCGTGGCCGCGCCCAGATCGCCCGCTGGCGCGGCGCGGAAGGCGAAGACCATCCACACCATGCAGGCCGCCGCGACGAGCGAATAGAGGCCCATGAACGCCCCCTCTCCCATCCGTGCCACGAGCGGCGCCCGGAGCGGGTGCGACAAGGCGAAATGCGTTCCGACGAGTGCGATGCTGGCGGCGGCGAGCGAGACGAGCGGGTCCATATCCTGTCTCCCGCAGATCGCTTTAGCCGTTGATCTCGCGATTGTCGAAGGGCGTCGGACGAAACGCAGCGGGTCCGAGCTTCGTCAGGCTCGGCACGAGCCGAGGCGATGGATCAGGGCGCCGACTGAGCCCCGATGCCCAGCAACTGCACCTTGAACAGCAGCGTGGCGCCGCCGGGGATCGGACCTTTGCCGGTCGGCCCATAGGCAAGCAGCGCCGGTGCGGCGAGCTCGATGGTATCGCCCACGCCCATCTGCGGGATCGCAAGCTGCCAGGCCCCGATCAGCCGGCCGAGCGGGAAGGTCGCCGGTTCGCCCCGGTCGAAGCTGCTGTCGAAGGTCCCGCCGTCGATGAAGGTGCCGGCGTAATGGACCGTCACCACGTCCTCCACGGTCGGCTTCGCGCCGCTGCCGTCGCCCGCCACGCGCCGCCACTTCAGGCCGCCGGGCAGCGGCCGCCACCCGTCCGCCTGCTTCAGCGCGGCGATATAGGCCTGCTGCGCATTGTGCCAGGCGATGTCCTGCGAACGGTCCACCGGCGGTGCCGGCGGGGTCGCGTCCTGAGCGAGGGCCGGCGTGGGCAGCAGCGCGAGCGCGAGCCAGGCGGCCCTCACCGTGCGTAGGCTTTCGGCAGGGCGCTGGTGTCGAGATCGCGGTAGCGGTCGGCCAGTGCACGCTGATGGTTGTCGCGCGGCTGTTCCACCCCGTCGATGAAGACGCGTGTCGCGGCGCTCGTTACCTCCAGCGGATCGCCGTCCCAGATCACCAGGTCGCCCGCCGCGCCCGCCTTGAGCACGCCGGCGCGCCCACCCTGGCCGGAAATCTCCGCCGGGACCGAGCTGATGGCGGCAAATGCCTCCCCCCAGCTCAGCCCGCTTGCCCCGGGGACCTTGCCGAGCGCCACCATGTTGCCGGCATACTGCGTGAGGTTCTTGGGCTGATCGCCCGTCGTCCCCGTGAGCCCGCCGATCGCCACCTTCACCCCGGCGCGGACCATCCGCCCGACATTGCTCTGGGTGGCGGCGAGCTGCTCGAAGCTGGTGGGAAGATCGTTCATCGGATTGGCGATCACAGGCACGCCGGCAGCCGCCAGCTCGCGCGCCACCAGCCAGCCTTCGCTCGCCCCCACGATCACCAGCTTGAGCTGCGGAAATTCGCGGGTCAGTTCGAGTACCGCGCGGATATCCGCGGCGCGCTCGACATCCACGTAGAGCGGCTGAGCCCCCTTCACCACGGGCACCAGCGCCGCCGCGTCGAAGCGGGTCAGCAGCACATCCTCGCGTTCGGCGGGGCTGTCGATCAGGCGTGGATCGACCGGCATGTCGTCTCCGGTCGCGACCTCGCCGCTACGTCGCGTCGCCGCGATGCGCGGATCGGCGCCATATTGGCGCGCCTCGCGCAGCGCATTGCGCAGCACGGCATGGGCGCTCACGCGGCTGCCGCCGGCGATCCGCGCGGCGCTCTCGCCCAGACCGGCGAGCTGGAAGGCGCGCGGGCGCACCACCATCCGCGGATCCGCGCCGAGATCGACGATGGCCCCCTGGCCGCCGAAGATCGAGCTTGCGGGGCGCGAGAACACGCTGGCGCGGGTAATCCCGCCGCCGCGCGCCACCGAGACGTGCTGCGAGGACGGATTGAGCGCCGGCGCGACATCGAGCGCAGCGCCGAAGGGCGATCCGCGCGAGGCTTGGTCGTTCGATTCCTCCACCCCGTCCGCATCGGAAAGCCCCAGGGTGCTCATCGCCGCGAACAGCCCCGGCGTGACCCATTTGCCACTGCCGTCCACCACTTGGACGCCCGCCGGCACCGATACCCCCGGCCCCGCAGCGACCACCTTGCCACCGCGCACCACCACGGTGGCGCCGCGAATGGGTTCAGACCCGTCGCCGGTGGCGACGGTGGCGTTGGTGATCGCGATGTCCTGCGCAGCGGCAGGAGCGATGGCGAGCGCGGCCAGCGCCGCGCCGATCAGCAGACGCGCGCTCATTTCACGTCTCCCGCGCCGGGTTGGCCGAGTTCGAAATCGGTCACCGGGCGTAATAGCGGATCGGCGGAATCATAAAGCAGCGCGCCGTCCACCCACACCCGCTCGGGCCGCGAATAGACCGAGAGGGGATTGCCGTTCCACAGCACCACATCGGCCATCTTGCCCGGCTCCAGGCTGCCGGTCATCGCGTCGATGCCCATCGCCTTGGCGGGATTGAGCGTGATCCAGCGGATCACCGCCTCGTCGGCGATGGCGATGCCCATGCGCCGACCGGCGGCCGCGGCCTTGCTGGCCTCCTGATTGAGCCGCTGGATGCCGTTCTCGTCGTCCGAGTGGATCACCACGCAGGCGCCTTCCTTGAACAGCAGCGCGGCGTTCTCGGGAATGCCGTCATAGCTTTCCATCTTGAAGCCGTACCAGTCGGCCCAGACAGCCGAGCAGATGCCGCCTTCGCGCAGCAGATCGCCGATCTTGTAGCTTTCGACCGCGTGCTGGAAGCTGGCGACCTTGTAGCCCATCTCCTTGGACATATCGATCACCTGCGCCATCTCGTCGGCGCGATAGCAGTGGTTGTGAAGCAGGATCTCGCCCGCCATCACGCCCTTCAGCGTCTCGTTGGCGAGATTGCGCTTCTTGCCGTCATCGGCCTTGGCGTCGAGCCAGGTCTGGCGGTTGACGGCGAAATTGCCCATCCGGGTGGAGGGCATCCGCCCCTTGCTGCCATAGACCCGCTTGGGGTTCTCGCCGCAGGCCATCTTCATGCCATAGGGAGCGCCAGGGAACTTCATGCCCTGCACCGTGCGCGCGGGCACGTTCTTGAGCGTGACCGAGCGCCCGCCCATGAGATTGGCCGAACCGGGCAGGATCATCAGGCTGGTCACCCCGCCATGCGCCATCGCGCGGGTGAAGCCGGGGTCCTGCGGCCATACGGAATGTTCGGCCCACACCTCGGGGGTGGTGGGATCGGTCGCCTCGTTGCCGTCCGAATGAGCCTGCACGCTGGGGCTGGGATAGACGCCCAGATGGCTGTGGATGTCGATCACGCCCGGGGTTACGAACTTGCCCGCGGCGTCGACCCGCTCGTATCCCTCGGTGGCAAGGCCGGCGTCGCCCACCGCCACCACCTTGCCGTCGCGCAGCAGCACGGTGCCGCCCTCGATCCGCTTGCCGGTGCCGTCGAACACCGTGCCCCCGACCAGTGCGACCGGACGCCCGGGATAGGCGCGGTAAGTGCTGGGGTAAGGGTTCTTGTTCACCGTCGGCGGCGGCGTGGAGGATGCGCTCCTTGCGCCGCCGGTGCTGCCGCAGCCGGCGAGTGCCAATGCGGCCAGCGCGGCGGCCCACAATCCCTGCTTCATATTCAATGACCCTGTTGATTGGTTGTCACGGGCGGTTCTCGACCGCGGGATGGACACCGGCGCCCTGCGGCTCGCCGGGACCTTCGGCCTCGCCCACGAGCCGCGCGTCATCGTCGCGCAGCGTGTCGAGGTGCATCATCTTCTTGATGAGCGGGCTGACGACGAGCACCGCCAAGCCGACGCCGATCGCGAACCAGCCGACCGTCGAATAGACGTCGAGTACGACCTGCTTGCCTGCTTCCTCGCCCACGCCTTCGGCCCCGGTGGCCGATGCGATAAGCCCGGCGGCGAAATTGCCGGTGGCGGAGGCGAAGAACCAGGTGCCCATGATCAGGCTGGCCATGTGCGCCGGGGCGAGCCGGTTCATGGCGCTGAGACCCACGGGGCTGAGGCAGAGTTCGCCCGTGGTGTGGAGCAGGTAGATCAGAAAGATGAAAATCACCGGAGTGGGCACGTCGATCCCTACCGAGGCCGCGCCCCACACCAGCACCAGAAAGCCAAGACCGACCTGCACTACGCCAAGCCCGAACTTGAACGGCGCCGAGGGTTCGAGCCCCTTGCGCCCCAGGAAGGTCCACGCCGTGGCGAAGATAGGCGCGAGGAGAATGATGTAGATTGCGTTGATCGACTGGAAGACCGAGGCCGGTACACCCCCGCGATCGACGTGGCGGTCGGTAAAGAGATTGAGACTGGAGCCCGCCTGCTCGAACAGCGCCCAGAAGATGATCGAGGTTATGATGAGGAACAGCGCCGCGAAGATCCGATCGCGGTCTTCCGGCTCCAGTTTGGTGACCGCCACGCCTACGACGTAGAGCACCAGTATTCCGCCGAACACGCCGAGCAGACCGCCGACCAGCGCCTGATTCTGCACCAGGAACCAGCAGACCGCCACGAGGACGAGGCCGACGCCGTAGAGCGAGAATTCGCGGCCCTTGGCCAGCGGCGCAGGCGGCTCGCCGCGACCGAGCAGCAAGCCCTTGCCGATCACGAACACCGCCAAGCCCGCCAGCATGCCGACGCCGGCAAGGCCGAAGCCATAGTTCCAGCCGTAGGTTTCCCCGATGTAGCCACACAACAGCGAGCCGAGCGCGGCGCCCAGGTTAATTCCCATGTAGAAGATGGTGTACGCACCGTCCCGGCGGACGTCGGTGCGCGGATAGAGTTGGCCGACGATCACCGAGATGTTCGCCTTGAGGAAGCCCGAGCCCACGATGATGAGCGCCAGCGCCAGCCAGAACACATTTATCATCGGATTGTTGTTATGGCCGACCGCGGCCTGCCCCTCGAACGCCATGAAGAAATGGCCCGCGGTCAGCAACACCGCGCCGAAGAGCACCGCCTTGCGCTGGCCGAGATATTTGTCGGCGAGATAGCCGCCCACCACCGGCGTGATGTAGACCAGCGCGGTATAGGCGCCGTAGATGATGCCGGCTTCGCTGTCGGAAAACAGCCAGTGCTTGGTCAGGTAGAAGATCAGCAGCGCCCGCATGCCGTAGTAGGAGAAGCGCTCCCACATCTCGGCGAAGAAGAGCATGAAAAGCCCTTTGGGATGGCCCAGGAAGGTGCCGGCGGAATCGCCATGCGGTAGCTGCTGCGTCGCCATTGATGGAATTTCCCTCGCTCGATCCTGATGCCCGGCTGTGCCGCCGGTTCGCGGGCACCCTAGCGGCTCGCGAGCGGGTGTGAAGCCTTTGTTGCAGTTGTGACCGGGAACGCATGGCACGGGCGGGGCCTTGACGCGCTCCGCTGTATTATGTCACCGATGCAGTCGGTCCCTCAGCACTCGATCCGGCACAACCCATGAACACCGCCGCCAAGCCCGTCTATCTCAAGCTACGCGAACTGATCGCGGCCTCGATCATCGACGGCAGCTATCCCGAAGGGGTGATGCTGCCTTCGGTCCGCTCGCTGGCGGCGCAGGAAGGCGCCAATCCGCTGACGGTGGCCAAGGCCTATCAGCAGTTCCAGGCCGATGGCCTGGTGGCGGTGCAGCGCGGCGTGGGCATGTATGTCGTCGCGGGGGCACCCGCACGGCTGCTGGAGGCCGAGCGGCGGGCGTTCCTGAGCCAGGAATGGCCCGCGATCCGGGCACGGATCGGACGCTTGGGGCTCGATGCGGCGGAACTGCTCGAAACGGCCTGACGCCGTGACACGCACGGGTCGTGCACGAACCGGTTTCGAAACGGGACAGGTGGTTCAACGATGCCAACTTGCGGGGCCGCTCGCGCTCTGGCATTGGCCCGTGACCGGAGCGCGCGCCGCCTTGTGCGACGCTCTGCCCGAGGGTCGCGCCTTGGCACGAACTTGGCTCTCGGTGGGGAGCCGGGAAGGATGGCGATGATACGGTCCGAACTTCTCAGCGCATTGGCGAGGGACAACCCCGACCTGCGCGCGGAGGATGTCGAACAGGTGGTGGACATCTTCTTCGATGAGATCTCGCAACGCCTGGCCGAGGGCGGCCGGGTGGAACTGCGTGGGTTCGGGGCTTTCTCCACCCGCGAGCGCGAGGCGCGTCAGGGACGCAACCCCCGCACTGGCGCCACGGTGGAGGTGGATGCCAAGCGCGTGCCCTATTTCCGGCCGGGCAAGGAAATCCGCAGGATACTCAACCAGGATTGACGTGCCGGCCCGCGCGATCGCGGCCATTGCCACCTCGCTGCCCGCGCCGTAGCGATGCGCGGGCGCGGGTGTGGCGGAATGGTAGACGCCGGGGACTTAAAATCCCCTGATCCTTGATCGTGTGGGTTCGAGTCCCACCGCCCGCACCATCCCGGCACGGGATCCACCCCCGCACGGCAGCCCCGTCGAGGCTCGCCGTCAGCTACCGCCCTGTTCGCTGAGCTGGGGGGTGCCCGGCGGCACGCCGGCGGCCTGGCCCGCGTCCTGGAAGGCCAGGATCGGCTTGCGGGCGGCGAGCGTCTCGTCGAGGCGTCGGCGCGGTGCGAAATGCGGCGCGGTCTTGAGGCTTTCATCGCCCGCCCTGGCTCGCTCCGCCACCGATCGCAGCGCGGCGATGAACTGGTCCAGCCCGGCCTTGCTCTCGGTCTCGGTCGGCTCGACCAGCATCGCGCCGTGGACCACCAGCGGGAAATACATGGTCATCGGGTGGAAGCCCTCGTCGATCAGCCCCTTGGCGAGAT
The DNA here is from genome assembly GCA_016793865.1 of Altererythrobacter sp. Classification (GTDB taxonomy): domain Bacteria; phylum Pseudomonadota; class Alphaproteobacteria; order Sphingomonadales; family Sphingomonadaceae; genus Qipengyuania. The sequence continues at coordinate 417,928 of JAEULJ010000001.1, read as the reverse complement.
CGAGCGTGGACAGCCCTTGTGCGAAGCCCTTGTCGCTGAACAGCGCCTCATGCATGCATGGCCCGCTTGCCCCGAACGGGGCATCGAGCACGTCCTCCAGCGTGCGCAGAACGTAGTTGGCGTTGAGCACCGCGTCCTCCGCCACCTGCTTCAGCCCGTCGGCGCCGTGACTGAGGATGTAGGTGAGCGCGCGGGTGAACATGCCCATCTGGCCGTGAAACGCGCTCATCCGGCCGAAGCTCGCCATCCTGCCGCCGAAATGCTCGGCGGAGAACGCCTCGGCATCCTCCTCCTCGACCAGATGCACCACGCCATCGCTCGTGCGTGCGGTGTAGGGTAGCGGGCCATAGGGCGCGAGCGCCTCCGACAACACCACCGGGCCCGAGCCCGGCCCGCCGCCGCCGTGCGGGGTGGAGAAGGTCTTGTGGAGGTTGATGTGCATGGCATCGACGCCCAGGTCGCCGGGGCGCACCTTGCCGACGATGGCGTTGAAGTTCGCCCCGTCGCAATAGACGAAGGCGCCCGCGGCGTGGACGGCGTCGGAAATCGCCTTCATGTCGCGCTCGAAAAGGCCGCAGGTGTTGGGATTGGTGATCATCACCGCCGCTACGTCGCAACTATCCGGCCCACCCGCCCCGAGCCGGGCCTTGAGCGCGCCGAGGTCCACGCGGCCCTCGGCGGTTGCGGGAATGTCCTCCACCCGATAGCCCGCGAAGGCAGCGGTGGCGGGGTTGGTGCCGTGGGCGCTTTCGGGCACCAGGATCACCTCGCGCGCATCGCCGCGCGCCTCCAGCGCCGCGCGGATGCACAATATGCCGCACAGCTCGCCGTGCGCGCCAGCCTTGGGCGTCATCGCCACGCCGTGCATGCCGGTCAGCTCGATCAGCCAGAAGGCGAGTTCGTTGATCACCTCCAGCGCCCCCCGGACCGTATCGACCGGCTGGAGCGGGTGGACATCCGCGAAGCCAGGCATCCGCGCCACCTTCTCGTTGAGGCGCGGATTGTGCTTCATGGTGCAGCTGCCGAGCGGGAACAACCCCAGGTCGATGGCATAGTTCTGGCGGCTTAGGCGGGTATAGTGCCGCACCGCCTCAGGCTCGCTGAGGCCGGGCAGGCCGATCGCATTCTTGCGTGCGAATCCGCCAAGGCGGGTCTCGCCGCCAATCGGATCGGGCAGGTCGACGCCGGTGGTCCGGGTCGTACCGATCTCGAAGATCAGCGGCTCCTCCAGCATCAGCGCGCGGTTGCCGGTCGAGGTGGAGGGGCCGCTGTCGGTGCCGGCGACGGGCGTGCCGGGCTTCCAGCCCGAGGCGTTGGGCGCGCTCATGCCAGTTCCTCCTGCAAGGCCAGGGCAAGCCGTTCGATATCATCCTCACTGGTGGTTTCGGTTACCGCGACCACCAGGCCCTGGTGAAGCGCCTCGTGCGCCGGATAGAGCCGTCCCAGCGAAACGCCCGCGAGCACCTTCCTGTCGGCGAGCCTGCGCACCACCGCGCGCGCATCGCCGCCCAGCAGCACGGTGAACTCGTTGAAGAAGCTGTCGTTGAGCAGCTCGACGCCGGGAACTTTCGCGAGCCGCTCGGCCGCGAGACAGGCGAGGCGGTGGTTCTCCGCCGCCAGGCGACGGAGCCCTTCCTCGCCCAGCAGTGTCAGGTGGACGCTGAATGCCAGCGCGCAGAGGCCGGAATTGGTGCAGATGTTGCTCGTCGCCTTCTCGCGGCGGATATGCTGCTCGCGCGTCGATAGCGTGAGCACGAAGCCGCGCTTGCCCCCTGCATCGACGGTCTCGCCGCACAGCCGGCCCGGCATCTGGCGCACATGCCTGGGGTCACGCACCGCGAACAGGCCCAGGTAAGGCCCGCCGAACTGGAGGCCGACGCCAAGCGCCTGTCCTTCGCCCACCACGATGTCCGCCCCCAGCTCGCCGGGCGACAGGATCGCGCCCAGGGCAACCGGCTCGGTGTTGACCGCGATCAGCAGCGCACCCCTGGCGTGCGCCGCATCGGCGATCGCGGCGAGATCGGGGATCCGGCCCAGGATGTCGGGATATTGCACGACCACGCAGCTCGTCTGGTCGTCGATCCGCGCGATCAGCGCGGCATTGTCGGGCGTTCCGTTCAGCGTGGGCGGGGCATCGGCGATCTCGTCCTCGGTGAACTTCGCCATGGTTCGCACGGTTTCGGCATAATGAGGATGCAGCCCGCCGGAGAGCACTGCACGCTTGCGGCGCGTGATGCGCCCGGCCATCGCCACCGCTTCCCAACACGCGGTCGAGCCGTCGTACATGGATGCGTTGGCGACCGCGCAGCCGTAGAGCCGCGCCACCTGGCTCTGGAACTCGAACAGCATCTGCAAGGTGCCCTGCGCGATTTCCGGCTGATAGGGCGTGTAGGCGGTCAGGAACTCCCCGCGCTGGATGATGTGATCGACGCTTGCCGGGATATGGTGCCGATAGGCCCCGGCTCCGCAGAAGAACGGGGCATCGCCCGCCGCCAGGTTCTTCTTGCTGAGCGCGCGTATATGCCGCTCCACCGCCATCTCGCCCTGGTGCAGCGGCAGGCCGGCGATCGGCCCGGAGAGCCGTGCCTCCGCCGGCACATCGGCGAACAAGGCGTCGATATCGGCGACGCCGATCTTGTCGAGCATGGCCGAGCGGTCGGCATCGGTCAGGGGCAGGTAGCGCATCTAGAACTCAGTCCATCTGTGCGTCCGCATCGAGCGAAATCGCGATACCGCAGGCGGTGTCTCGACGTCGCTCGACAGGAACGAGGGCATCAAAGGGAATCGCAGAAGCTCTTGTAGGCGGCGGCGTCCATCAGCCCTTCGAGCTCGGACTTGTCGGAAATGGTCAGCTTGAAGAACCAACCCCCATCCTCGGGTGAGCTGTTCACCAGCGCCGGATCGTCCTCCAGCGCGCCGTTCGCCTCGGTCACCTCGCCCGTGATCGGCGCGTAGACGTCGCTCGCCGCCTTCACGCTTTCGACCACCGCGGCGTCCTTACCCTTGGCAACCGCGCTCCCGACCTGCGGCAGTTCGACGAACACGATGTCGCCAAGCTGGCTTTGCGCGTAGTCGGTAATGCCGACCGTGGCCGTGTCGCCGTCGACGTCGATCCATTCGTGTTCGTCGGTGAAGTAGCGGGGCATCATTTTTCTCCACGATAGTAGTTGTGGGGGACGAAGGGCATGGGGGCGACCGTTGCGGCAAGGCGCTTGCCGCGCACATCGACCGAAAGCGCGCTGCCATCCTTGGTGTGGGCGGTGTCCACTGTCGCCATGGCGATCGGGTGGCCGAGCGTGGGGGAAAAGCCTCCGCTCGTCACTCGGCCCACCTTGGCATCGCCAGCGAACACCTCGGCCCCCTCGCGCGCGGGCAGGCGGCCTTCGAGGGTGAGGCCGATGCGCTTCTGCTTCGGCCCTTCGGCCAGCACCCTGGCGACCGGGCCATGCCCCATCCAGCCACCCGCCTCGCGGCGGTTCTTGGTCAGGGCGAAGGTCAGATCGGCAGTAACCGGATCGACGCTCTCGTCCATGTCATGTCCGTAAAGGGGCAAACCGGCCTCGAGCCGCAGCGAATCGCGCGCGCCCAGTCCGATGGGGCGAACCCGCGTATCGGCGAGCAGCGCGTCTGCCAGCTCCTCGACGCGATCGGCGGGATAGCTGAGCTCGAACCCGTCCTCGCCGGTATAGCCCGAACGCCCGATGCCGAGCGCCGCGCCGCGCCATTCGCGTGACGTGCCCTGCATGAACACCAGTTCGCCAGCCACGCCGGGAACCAGCGTGTCCAGAACCGCCGCCGCCTCCGGCCCCTGCAGCGCCAGCAACGCCCGGTCTTCCAGGTGGGTCAGGGTGATCTCGTCGGGCAGATGCTCGCGCAGATGAGCGATATCGTCCCATTTCGTGGCGCCGTTGACGACCAGGTAATAGGCCGGCTCGCCCCCATTCTCATCCCCGGCGGGGGTGACATTGGTGATCATCAGGTCGTCGAGGATGCCGCCGTCCTCGTTGAGCAGCAGCGAATAGCGGATGCGGCCCGGCTTCAGCGTGGCGATCGCCCCCGGCAGGAGCGCTTCGAGAGCCGCCGCCGCGCCCGTGCCGGTGACCATGAGCTGGCCCATGTGGCTGACATCGAACAGGCCCGCGTGTTCGCGGGTCCACTGATGCTCGGCCACGATGCCTTCGTACTGGATCGGCATTTCGTAGCCGGCGAAGGGCACCATGCGCGCACCGCGCGCGCGGTGCCAGCCGTCGAGCGGGAGGGCGTCCGGCCCCGTTTCATATTCGCTTTCGGTATTGTCGCTCACCGCATGAACCCCCGACAGATGGGCGCGCCCCGGTACGGAGCGGCAAAACCCATGCCCCCTCTGTCGGGAAACCTGAGAGACTGGCGCGGAGAAGGCCCGCGCTTACCCCTTCGGTGGCCTGCCCCCGGTGCCGGAGACGAAGCGCTTTCCAGAGTGTCCATCCGGGCGAGCGGTCCCGTATGCCTGAGAGTTTCCGGGGCGGTTGCTCCTTCGGCGCCACCAGTCCCCCTGAGGGAGGGGCCGGCGGTCTCTCCCGCTCGTCCGCGCCGAGGAATCGCTCCTGCGGCGGACAAGCCCGCCCTGCGTCACTGCGGCGGCGGCGTCAATGGTGGTTCGACGCGACTCAGGCCGCCGCGTCGCGCCAATCGTAGGCGAGCGGTGCTTCGCGGAAGGCGAAACGGTCGATGTGCTGCTCGACCGCGCTTTTCAGCGCCTCGAGCTGCCCCGGAGCGCTTGCCTCGATCCGGCAGGTCAGCGCTTCGGGTGAAGGCGAAAGAGTGGCGATTCCATCGCCCGGCCAATCCGAACCGCGAGCATTGCGTGGAAAGACAATGCGGCGGATGTCGCCGTCTTCCTCCACTGTGAGGTTGTGCGCCCAGTGTTTGCCGAGCTGGGCCGCATAGCGCTTGCCGCTGCTGGTCGGCACGCGCGCCTCGCTGCAATACGTCATTTCCGTCACTCCTGCGAACTATTCGCAATAAGTGGCGTATGCTGAGCCGATTGCAAGGGGGGCGGTCAATCGAGATTGGGCCGTAGCCAGCGCTCGGCGGTGGCGAGATCGACGCCGCGGCGGCGAGCGTAATCCTCGAGCTGATCGCGACCGATACGTGCGACGCCGAAATACTCTGCCTCGGGATGGCCGAAGTAGAAGCCGCTCACCGCCGCGGTGGGCAGCATGGCATAGCTCTCGGTAAGCGTCAGCCCGGTGTGCCGCTCGGCATCGAGCAGTTCGAACAGCACCGGCTTGAGGCTGTGATCGGGGCAGGCGGGATAGCCGGGGGCGGGGCGGATCCCGCGATACTGTTCCTTGATCAGCGCTTCGTTGGTAAGTTGTTCGCCCGCCGCATAGCCCCACAGATCGGTGCGCACGTGCTGGTGCAGCCGTTCCGCGAAGGCTTCTGCCAGCCGGTCGGCCAGCGCCTTCAGCAGGATGTCGGAATAATCGTCCTTGTCCGCGCGGAACCGCTCCGAATGCGGCTCGATGCCGTGGATGCCGACGGCGAAGCCGCCGATCCAGTCGCCGGCCGGGTCGATGAAGTCGGACAGGCACATATTCGCCCGGTCGCGGCTCTTCTTCACCTGCTGGCGCAGGAAGGGGAGGGTGACGTGGCGCTCCTCCTCCGGAAAGTGGATCACCACGTCGTCGCGTTCCGCGCCGTGGCCGCGCGCGCAGGGCCACAGCCCGGCGACTCCCTTCGCGGTCAGCCATTTCTCCGCGATGATCCGCTCCAGCATCGCATCGGCATCGGCCTTGAGCGCGCGGGCGGTCTCTCCCACCACCTCGTCCTTGAGGATCGAAGGGTAGGTGCCGTGGAGCTCCCAGGCGCGGAAGAACGGGGTCCAGTCGATGTAGCTGGCGAGGTCCGCCAGATCCCAGTCGGGGAACGGGTGGAGGCCCGGCCGGAGCGGCGGGGCCGGCTTGTCCGACAGGAAGGCATCGTAGAAATTGCCGCGCGCCTCCTCCAGCGAGAGAAGCGCGCTCTGCCCCTTGCCGGCGCGCGCATCGCGCACCCTGGCGTATTCGCTGGCGGTCTCGGTGACGAAATCGTCGCGCTGGGTGTCGGAAAGCAGCCGGCTGGCGACGCCCACCGCGCGGCTGGCGTCGAGGACGTGGATCACCGGCCCCTTGTAAGCGGGATCGATGCGAAGCGCGGTATGGACCTTGCTGGTCGTCGCCCCGCCGATCAACAGCGGCATGGTCATGCCGGCGCGCGCCATTTCCTCGGCCACGGTCACCATCTCGTCGAGGGAGGGGGTGATAAGGCCGGACAGGCCGATCATGTCGGCGGCATTGTCGTTCGCGGACTTCAGGATGTCGGGCCAGGGCACCATCACGCCCAGGTCGATCACTTCATAGCCGTTGCACTGAAGGACCACGCCGACGATGTTCTTGCCGATGTCGTGAACGTCGCCCTTCACCGTGGCCATGACGATGCGGCCCTTCGATCGGTCCGCCAGGCCGCTTGCCTGTTTCTCGGCTTCGATGAAGGGGATGAGATGCGCCACCGCCTTCTTCATCACGCGGGCGGATTTGACCACTTGCGGCAGGAACATCTTGCCGCTGCCGAACAGATCTCCGACGACGTTCATGCCGTCCATCAGCGGCCCCTCGATGACCTCGATCGGGCGGCCTGAACGCTCCTCGATCGCCAGCCGTGCCTCTTCGGTATCGTCGACGATATGCTGGTCCATGCCCTTGACCAGCGCGTGCTCAAGCCTCCGCTCGACCGGCCAGCCGCGCCATTCCTCGGTCGCCTTGGCTTCCTCGCGGGTCTGTCCGCGATAGCTCTCGGCAAGCGCGATCAGCCGTTCGGTCGCGGTCTCGAACCCGCTGTCCGGCGGCGGCGGGCGCATCAGGATCACATCCTCGCAGGCATCGCGCAGCACCGGCTCGATCTGGTCGTAGATGTCGAGCTGTCCGGCGTTGACGATCGCCATGTCCAGCCCGGCCGGGATGGCGTGGTAGAGGAACACCGAGTGCATGGCGCGGCGCACCGTCTCGTTGCCGCGGAAGCTGAATGAGAGGTTCGACAGCCCACCGGAGTAATGCGCGTGCGGGCACAGCGTGCGCAGTTCCGCCACCGCCTCGATGAAATCCAGTCCGTAGCGGTCGTGTTCCTCGATCCCGGTCGCCACGGCGAAGATGTTGGGATCGAAGATGATGTCCTCGGGCGGGAAACCGATGCCGGTGAGCAGGTCATATGCGCGCTTGCAGATGGCGACCTTGCGGGCGCGGGTGTCGGCCTGTCCCGTCTCGTCGAAAGCCATCACCACGGCCGCGGCGCCATAATCCATGCATTTGCGGGCGTGATCGAGGAAGGCGTCCTCGCCCTCCTTCATGCTGATCGAATTGACGATCGGCTTGCCGCTCACGCATTTCAGCCCCGCCTCGATCACCTCCCACTTGGAGCTGTCGATCATCACCGGGACACGGGCGATGTCGGGCTCTGCGGCGATGAGCTTGAGGAAGGTGGTGATGGCGTGGACGGCGTCGAGCAGCCCCTCGTCCATGTTGACGTCGATCACCTGCGCCCCGTTTTCCACCTGCTGGCGCGCGACCTCGACCGCGCTGGCATAGTCTCCCGCCATCACGAGCTTCTTGAACGCGGCTGAGCCGGTGACATTGGTGCGCTCGCCGACATTCACGAAGCGGGAGGTGGAATTCGGATTCATGGCAGTAAGCTGCTCCTAGGCAGCCATTTCGAAGGGCTCGAGGCCGGCGAGCCGCGTGACCACGGGCGGGGCGGGCAGGGTGCGCGGTGCTGTCTGCGCGACCGCCGCCGCGATGGCGGCGATATGCGCCGGGGTCGAGCCGCAGCATCCGCCCAGCACATTGACCTGGCCGTGATCGGCCCATTCGCGCACCAGCGCGGCCGTCTCGTGGGGCAGTTCGTCATATTCGCCCAGCTCGTTGGGCAGCCCGGCGTTGGGATAAACCATGATCGGACAGTCCGCGATCGCGCTCAGCGTGCGGACATGGGGCCTCAGCTGGGTGGCACCGAAGGAGCAGTTGAGCCCGATGGTGAGCGGCCGGGCGTGGCGCACGGCGTGCCAGAACGCCTCCACCGTGTGGCCCGACAGGTTCCGGCCCGACAGGTCGGTCAGGGTCATGGACAGCATCACCGGCACTTCGCGCCCGAGTTCGCGCTCCATCTGCCGCACCGCCATGATTCCGGCCTTGGCGTTGAGCGTGTCGAACACGGTCTCGACCAGGATGAAGTCCGCGCCGCCCTCGACCAGAGCCACCGCCTGCTCGCGATAGACATCCACCAGCTCGTCCCAGTCGATCTCGCGAAATCCCGGATCGTTGACATCGGGAGAGAGCGACAGGGTTTTGTTGGTCGGTCCGATCGCCCCGGCGACGAAGCGCGGCCGCCCGTCGTCGGCGGTGAAGGAATCCGCAACCCGGCGCGCCAGCCGGGCACTTTCGACATTGATCTCGCGCACCAGATGTTCGGCGCCGTAATCCGCCTGGCTGATGCGATTGGCGGAGAAGGTGTTGGTTTCGGCCAGGTCCGCGCCAGCGGCGAAATAGGCGCGGTGAATGGCCTCGGGCACGTCGGGCCGCGTCAGCGCCAGGATGTCGTTGTTGCCCTTCTGGTCGCGCCCCAGCCCCAGCGTGCCGGCATAATCCGCCTCGGTCAGCTTGCGGTTCTGGATCTCGGTGCCGAACGCGCCATCGATGATGAGGATGCGCTTTGCGGCTTCGGCCAGGAATGCCTCGCGGGCTGTGCTCATGCGGCTTCTCCATTGGGGCGCAGGCCGAGCATATGGCAGATGGCGTAGGACAGCTCGGCGCGGTTGAGGGTGTAGAAATGGAACTGGCGCACGCCGCCGGCATAGAGCCGGGCGGCGAGATCGGCGGCGATGTTCGCGCTCACGAGCTGGCGTGCGGCAGGATGCTCGTCGAGACCTTCGAACAGTCCCTCCATCCACTCGGGAATGGCGGTGCCGCACATGCCGGACATGCGCTGGACCGCGGCGAAGCTGAGCACCGGCATGATTCCGGGCACGATTTCAGCGGTGATGCCCGCGGCCGCAGCCTTGTCGCGGAAGACGAAGAAGCACTCGGGATCGAAGAAGAACTGCGTGATCGCCCGCGTCGCGCCGGCGTCGAACTTGCGCTTGAGATTGTCGAGGTCGGCGGCGCTGTCGGCGGAATCGGGATGGACTTCGGGATAGGCGCCGACCGAAATCTCGAAATCGGCGATCCGTTTCAGGCCCGCCACAAGCTCGGCTGCATTGGCATAGCCGCCTGGATGCGGGACATAGGCGCCGGTCCCCGGCGGCGGATCGCCGCGCAGCGCCACGATGTGGCGAATCCCGGCGTCCCAGTAATCGCGGGCGATCGCGTCCACTTCCTCACGCGTGGCCTGGACACAGGTCAGGTGCGCGGCGGCGGGAATGCCGTCCTCGTTGTTGATCCGCACCACCTCCTGATGAGTGCGCGCCCGGGTTGTGCCGCCCGCGCCATAGGTCACCGACACGAAGCGCGGCCCGAGCGGTGCCAGCGTGGCGACGCTTTCGCGCAGGATCGTCGCCATCGCTTCGGTCCTGGGCGGGAAGAACTCGAAGCTGACTTCGATATCGCCCGGCAATGCGGCGAACAGGGGCGGGGAGGATTGAAGCACCACGCTCATGCCGCGCGCCTTTCGGCAGGATGGCGAGTGCCGATCCAGATTTTCACGACCAGCTCTCCCTCATCGAGCGCTATCGGGGAGGCGGGCGCATAGCCGGCCTGTTCCATGAGCGCGGCCATATGGCGATCCTCGAAGCCGAGCCTCGCATGGGCGTGCCGTTCACGCAGTTGCTCGCGCTGGTGAGCGGCGAAATCGACCACTGCGATGCGCCCCCCGGGCTTGGTAACCCGCGCTGCCTCGCGCAGCGCCGCCGCCGGATCCTGCGCGAAATGGAGCACCTGATGGAACAACACTGTGTCCATGCTGGCGCCTTCCAGTGGCAGGCTGGCGAAATCGCCATGCACCATCTCGACGCGCTCGCCACCGAGGTGCTGGAGCCGCGCCCGCGCCACGCGGAGCATGGCCGGGCTCTTGTCGAGTGCGACGATGCGAATTGCATCGTCCGCGAACAGCTCCGCCATTCGGCCGGTGCCAGTGCCGATGTCCAACAAATGCCCGAGCGGGGCGGGGGCGAGCGCTCTTGCGAGCGCGGCCTCCACCAGCTCGTCGGCGCTGTGCAGGCGGCGCAGTTCGTCCCAATCCCCGGCGTGGGCGGCGAAATACTCCTGAGCCTGGTTCTCGCGCGCGGCGCGGATCGCAGATAGCCTGCGCCGGTCGGCTACGCACAGGGCGCCGAAATCGGCATCGGCATCCTCCGCCGTTTCCAGCAGGCTGCGGATCGCACCTTCGATGCCGGCCCCGTTTCCCTGCCCGGCCAGCCTCAGGAAAATCCAGCTCCCCTCGCGCCGCCGTTCGCACAGGCCCGCATCGCACAGGATCGCGATGTGGCGGGACACGCGCGGCTGGCTCTGGCCCAGAACCTGCGCGATCTCGCCCACGGCGAGTTCCATCGCCGCGACGAGGCGCATGATGCGCAGCCGCGTGGGATCGGACAATGCGCGCAGGACGGCTTCGATTATCATCGTGGCGAGCTACATATAAAGATATTTACATATCTGCAAATGCCACGGTGGCCAAATCGTCCCTATCGCCTGCTTAACCATCCCTGGCAGGACGGAATTCACCATTCCCGCATGACATTCCAAGGAAACTATTCCCCGTCGCGCCAGCTCCCGAGCGACGGCGACGAGAGACAGCGAGATCGTGCCATGCAGGCGCCTGCCCCCTTCTCCCCGGCCTCCTTCCCGCCGGCGGCTCGCGCCACCTCGCATGGCGGGCGCGGTGCCGTCGAGGCCATGCTCTCTCGCATGACCCTCGAGGAAAAGCTGGGGCAGCTCGATCTCTTGCATTCCCCCGACGATCCCGGCCTCGACAACGCGATCGCGCGCGGACGGGTTGGCGGCGTCGCTGGCGCGGGGCGGGGGCGCCACTGGCAAACCCTGGCGACCCGGCGGTGCCGGCTGGGCATTCCGCTCCTGCTCGTGGCTAGCCCGCGCGCACCGGCGATGGGTGCCTGGGCCTTGGCCGCGACATGGGACGAGGACCTCGCCACCCAACTCGGCAGATCGGCGGCGCGCAGGGCGATCGAAGCCGGATTCAACTGTATCCTGGGTCCGCGCGTTCAGCTTTCGCCGAGGGGGATCGCCGAAAGCGGTGAGCCCGCAGATATCGCGACGACCCAGACGCATCTGGCCGCGCGGCTGGCGGAAGCCTATTGTCGCGGCGCACTGGCTGCGGGCGCCGCTGTCATTGCGATGAATTCGTTCCCCGACGCGGCGGCGGAGCGCATCGGATCGGAACCCATTCTCCCGTCCCGATGCGCCCGGATCCTGGCGATCGTCGCTTCCGCTTGCGCGGCAGAGGGGGCGCCAAGCCGAGAAGGAGGGGCTCGCGCGGCGATCGCGGCCGGGCATCTGAGCGAAGCCACGATCGATGATGCGGTGCGAGGTGTGCTCGGCGTCAAGGAATCCCTGGGCCTATCGGGGGAATCGAGCAACCGGCCACCGCCGGCGCAGGCGAGGCATCAGGCGTCCTGCGAGGCGGCTTGCACAAGTGCCGGGATGGTGCTGCTTCGCAACCAGGGCGGGCTGCTGCCGTTCAGCCCCGGCACCGATCGGGTGTTGCTGGTCGGTGCCACGGATGGCGCCGCCCTGAGCTGTGCCGCAGCGCTGTCGCACGCCGGGGTGGGCTATGTCCGCGCGCCGGGGCTTGCCCTTCGTGGGCCGGGCGAATCATGGACCGAACCCGTGCCGGCGGATCGGCTGGCGATCGCGTTGACCCGCGACGCGGCCCAACGTGCGGACTTTCTGCTCGTCGCGCTGGACGAGCGGCATTTCGAGCACCAGTCCGGCCGCGCATGGAGGCGGCCCACCGGTGCGGCAATGGCGCTCGTCAACGGCCTGGCCTCCTGCCAGGCGCGCATGGTGGCGCTGATCGCCACCACCGATCCGGTCGACCTGGCGGAAGCGGACCGGCACTTCGCGGCCGTGATTGCCTGCTGGGACCCCGCCGCCGGGCTGGAAAGTCGGCTCGGCGATATCCTTTCGGGCCGGGCCGCGCCGCAAGGGCGGATGCCGGCAGGCACGGGGAGCTTCGCCTTCGGCCAGGGGCTGGGCTACGGCGAGACCCAATTTTCGGCCTTCGCGCTGCGAGCGGGGGGCGACCATGTCGAAGCGGAACTGAGCGTTCGCAACACCGGAACCATGCCGGTGCGCGAGACCGTCCAATTCTTCCGCAGCGGGGCTGCCGGCGAATCGGTGCTTTTGGCGTTCCGCAATATCGTGCTCGCGCCGGGAGAGTGCGTCGCCGTCCGCATCGCGCTGGCCATCGATGCCCTTGGTGCGGTGAAAGGTGATGGCAGTCTGGCGGTCGCCGCGGGACCCCGCGAACTTTACGTCGGCAAGGATATGCGCCGGGTTCTTCGCGCCGAAGTGAACATCTCCCCGGCGCTGGCACGGGGCCTGGCTGGGCAGGGACGCGCGCTCAGGCTCGCGGGATAACCGCCGTCAGCTCTTGCGGCGGGTCGATTTCCTTGCCGCCTTGGCGGGCGCACGGCTCGCATTCGCATTGTCGTCGAACGCCTTCTTGGCCAGATAGCCGCCCACCCCGATCGCGATCATGGCCGGCCAGCTCAGCCGCCGGATAATCATGGGTGCCAACACGCCAAGCGCCGCCCCGGTTGGCCCCTGGATGCCGCTAACACGCTCTGCGGCCTTGCCCCCCAGAAATGCGCCCACAACCTTGCCGATCATCTCACGAACTCCCTTTCGCAGGGCTCAACCAGCCAGGCCCGGGGTCGTTCCATCCGGGGCGCTGATACCTCGGCGCAGCAGTGCGTTGGCCACATCCGCCACCGCGCCGATGGCTGGATCGCCCGGCCGCGCCCAGATCGCATAGCGCAGGCCAAGAAACACGTTCATCCCCATTATCGCCCAGGCCTGGGTCTCTCCCAGCCCTTCGCGATAGGCACCGGCCGCGCTCCCCGCTGCCAGCCGCTCCGCGATGCGCGCTGCCGTGGTCTCGTAGTGCTCCCGGTAGCTTGCGGGATCGACGAACTCCGCCTCGTCTATGATGCGATAGATTTCCTTGTGGCTGGCGGCGAAGGCGAGAAAGGCGGCCAGCGCGGCGCGCTCCACCGCGAGCGGCGGCATGGCGGGAGCGATCGCCTCGCGCGCGGCCACCCTCACCGCCTCGCTCATATCGGAGACCAGCGCGCGGAAGATCGAATCCTTGCTGTCAAAATAGGTGTAGAAGGTGCCCAGTGCGGCACCCGCGCGGCGCGTGATCGCGCTGATCGAACCGGCATGAAAGCCGTTCTGCGCGAACTCGGCGGCCGCGGCGTCGAGAAGCTTGCGGCGTGTACGTTCGCCGCGCGCAGTGCGCGGTGTCCTGTCGATCGCAGCGGCGGCGGGCGCGTGGGCCGGCATCCTTCCCCGTTCCTTCCGGAATGTCTGGAATGCCGGATAGGAATGTAAGCAGCGCAGCACAACAGCAAACTTGAAAGGTGGTTCAACTTTCACTAAAGCCGTTCGCAGAGGATGGATGAGAGGAAAAATTTGATGCTTCTGCGCCGTTTTGCCGTTGCCCTGCTCGCGGGCAGCGCCCTGCCGAGCCTTGCCGTTCCCGCCATTGCCCAGGAGGCGGCGTCCGTGCCTGCGCCTGACGAGGCCGATGCCGCAATCGACGGGACGGGGGAAATACTGGTTACCGCCCGCAGGCGCGAGGAGCGGCTGGTGGACGTGCCGATCGCGGTGACGGCCTTCAGCGCCCAGCAGCTGGAGCAGGCCGGCGCGATGGACATCACGGACATCGGCCAGGTCACCCCAAACGTCACCCTGGAGGTGTCGCGCGGCACCAACAACACGCTGTCGGCCTTCATCCGCGGCGTCGGCCAGCAGGACCCGGTGGCGGGCTTCGAATCCGGCGTCGGCCTCTATCTCGACGATGTCTATCTCAACCGTCCGCAGGCCGCCGTCCTGGACATCTACGATGTGGAACGGATCGAGGTGCTGCGCGGGCCCCAGGGCACGCTGTACGGCCGCAACACCATCGGCGGCGCGATCAAATACGTCACCCGACGCCTCGCCGACAAGCCATCGCTCTATGTCCGCGGCACCTATGGCAGCTACGCTCAGGCCGATGGCGTGCTGTCCGCCAGCCTGCCGATCGGCGATACCGGCCTTCGTGCCGGCGCCGCCGTCGCTCGCCTGTCGCGTGGCGGTTTCGGGACCAATCTCACCACCGGCCAGGAAAACTACAACAAGGACGTGTGGGCAACGCGCGGCACGCTCGAGTTCGAGCCGTCCTCCAGCGCCTTCTTCCGCCTCTCGGCGGACTACACGCGCGACAAGAGCAACGCCCGGGGCGGGCACCGCCTGATCCCCGACCTGGCCGCGCCGGTGCAATATCCCGTGCTCGCCAATGTCTATGACACTCGCGGCGGACTGTCCGATCCGCGCCAGCTCGTCGAATCCTACGGCGGATCCTTCCTGGCCGAGCTGCACCCGTCCGACACGCTCACCTTCCGTTCGATCACCGGCTACCGCAAGGATGACAGCGCCACCCCGATCGATTTCGACGCGCTGCCCGCCGTGGATCTCGACGTCCCGGCCTTCTACAACAACGAGCAGTTCAGCCAGGAAATGCAGATCCTGATCGATACCGGCAAGCTCAACGGGCTGCTCGGCATCTACTACCTCGATGCCAAGGCGCGCACGGTGTTCGACGTTCGCCTGCCGAACACGGTGACCGCGCTCACCTTCGGCAATGTCAGCACCGACACGGTCGCGGTGTTCGGCGATTTCACCTATGATCTTACCGAACAGTTCAGCGCTTCCGTGGGTGGCCGCTATACCTGGGACAACCGTAAATCGACGATCCTGCGCCGCACCTATATCGGCGGCGGCTCGCCGTTCTTCGGCGGCCCGGGCACGCTGCTCGCCACAACGTCCGACTTCACCGGTGCGGCCAGCTTCGAACGGTTCACCCCGCGAGCCTCGATCAGCTTCAAGCCGACGCCGGACCACAACCTCTATGCGAGCTATTCGAAGGGCTTCAAGGGCGGCGGCTTCGATCCGCGCGGCCAGTCGACCGCGTGCCGCACCCCGGCTGGCGGGGCCTGCACCCCGCAGCAGGTCTATGATTTCCTGTCCTTCGACCCGGAAACGGTCGACAGCTACGAGATCGGCTACAAGGCCTCGCTGTTCGACCGCCGCCTGAGCCTGGCGCTGGCGGCCTTCCGTGCGGACTACACCGATGTGCAGGTTCCCGGTTCGATCGGCACCACGGTCAATGGCCAGCAGACCTTCATCGGCATCACCACCAACGCCGCCAGCGCGCGCATCAACGGCGTGGAGGCGGAAGTGCTCTGGACCGCCGCACGGGACATGGCCGCTTCCGGCGACCGGCTGACCCTGTCGGGCACCGCCGGCTATCTCGACGCCAAGTACCTCAGCTTCATCGATTCGCGCGGGATCGACGTCGCCAACAACCGCCGCATCCAGAACACCCCGAAATGGACCGCCAGCGGCACGCTGGCCTATTCGGTGCCGGCCGGTGCGGGCACGGTCGATTTCTCGGCCACCGCGTCCTATCGCAGCGCCAGCCAGCAGTTCGAGCTGCGGACCCCGATGCTCGACCAGCCCGGCTTCACCCTGTTCGACGCCAATCTCGTGTGGTCGATCAACGATGCCTTCTCGATCGGGCTGCACGGCAGGAACCTGACCGACAAGCGCTACATCGTGTCGGGCTACAACTTCCTCCTGCAGAACCCCGACACCGGCGCGTTCATCCCCCGGGCGGCACCGCCGTCGGCCTACACGCCGACGCTGGGCGCGGAAGGCACCCTGACCGCCTATTACGGCAACCCGCGCCAGGTCTTCGTGACGGCCACCATCCGCTATTGAGCGGATCATCGGGCGGCGCCCGCGGTCATGTGCCGCGGGTGTCGCCGAACAGGTGGATGTGGAGCCGGTCGCTGAGGCGGAAGCCGTGGGCGAGGCATAGCGGCACCAGCCAACCCTCGCGGGCACGCAGCGCGGCGCTGTCGGTCCCCTCGGGCATCAGGAAGATGCGGGTGGCGGGGATCGCATGGGCGCGCTGGAGCGCCAGCACCTCCTCCACATCCGCCGGCTCGGCGATCACGAACTTGAACCAGGCTCGCGGATCGGCGGCATACGCGGCGAGGCGCTCGGGCAGCAGCGCGAGGTTCCCCGGATTGCCCGAATGGGCGAGCTTGGGGCTGACATTGTACTGGTCGATGCGGATGTCGAGCCGG
The DNA here is from genome assembly GCA_016793865.1 of Altererythrobacter sp. GTDB lineage: Bacteria > Pseudomonadota > Alphaproteobacteria > Sphingomonadales > Sphingomonadaceae > Qipengyuania. Next base: position 401,550 of record JAEULJ010000001.1, on the reverse strand, counting down.
GGCGGGGCGCGGGTGGTGCCATTGGTCTCGATCTCGACCGTCATGTCGTCGAGCACCTCGAGCAGCTCGGCCAGCGGGCCGGCCTGGAGGATCGGTTCGCCGCCTGTAACCACCAGCCGCCTCTGCCCGAGCGCGCGGATGTGGGCCGCGACCTCAGCCACCGGCAGCGCGATCTGGTTGGCATGGCGATCGAAGGCAACGCCCCCGCGATGCGGCCGCTTGTCGCCCTCGAAACGCCAGGTGTAGGGCGTGTCGCACCAGACGCAGGCCAGGTTGCAGCGGCTGAGCCGCACGAAGGCCATCGGGGCGCCCGCGCTCGGCCCCTCGCCCTGCACCGAGGCGAAAATTTCCGGCTCTGCCGGAGCTCCGCCTCCCGGCTCCGCCGGTGCCTGAGTCGCGAGCGTCAGTGTGGCCATGAAAGCACAGACATGGACCACATGTTACACGGTCCAGGGAAACAAAAACCTTCCTGTCCGCGCACCGGAATCGGGCGCGGCGGGGCGGGGGCGAACGAGGCGGTCATCCGGGGATTATCGCATGGCGGCGGGGGTGTAGGAAAACGAAATCCTTCCCGTGCCGGGGAGGATATCACCCCAGCCGCGCCAGCGCCGCCTCCAGCCGCGCCGCCTCGGCCGCGTGATGCGCGTGGTCGGCGCGGGCCTTCTCCACCGCCTCGGGCTTGGCCTTCTCGACGAAGGCGGGATTGGACAGCCGGCCTTCGAGCGAACGGGCTTCCTTTGTCGAAGCTTCAAGTGCCTTGGTGAGACGAACCTTTTCTGCAGCGACGTCGATCACGTCGGCGACTGGCAAGATGTAAGTGACGTCCTCTACGACAACTTGTGGGCCCATCGAACGCTCCGGGACGTCCGCTCGGATTCTATTCAGACGCTCACCGGTGCGTAGATCAATCTCAGTCCCGGTGTTGACGAATATCGCGCGGTCCAACCTTGCCAAGCGGCTGAGAACGGAACGATTTGCGTCCACACGACCGATCAAAATGTTCGGTACCGGAGGCGGATTGTCAGCTGAAATTCCGGCGTAGACGGTCGTCAACGCCATTAGGTCAGTGCGTGCTGACGGCGGCACATTCAACTCATTCCTAGCAGCCCGAATCTTGGAGATCAGGTCGATCAACCAGTCGACCTCGGCCTTGGCGCCGGCATCCACGCCAGCCTCGGGCTGCGGCCACCGGGCCAGGATCAGATCGTAAGGCCGCTCACCCTGTCCGTGCCACAGCTCCTCGGTGACGAAGGGCATGAAGGGGTGGAGCATGACCAGGATCTGGTCGAGCACCCAGCCCGCCACCGCCCTGGTCTCCTCGTCGATCTGGCCCTTGATAAGCTCCAGATACCAGTCGCAGAAGCAGTCCCACACGAAGCGGTAGATCGCGCCCGCCGCGGCATCGAAGCGCAATTCGGCGAAGGCCTTGTCGAGCGCGGCGAGGGTTTCCACCACCTCGCCCACGATCCATTTGTTGACCGCGCTGGTGGCCTGGGGCGCCGCGATGGTCTGCGATGCCCCGATGCCATTGGCCTGGCAGAAGCGCGCCGCGTTCCACAGCTTGGTGGCGAAGTTGCGGTATCCCTCGACCCGCTTCCCGTCCATCTTCACGTCGCGGCCCTGGCTCTCCATCGCGCACATGAAGAAGCGCAGCGCATCAGCGCCATAGCGGTCGATGAGGCCGAGGGGATCGACGACATTGCCCTTGGACTTGGACATCTTCTGCCCGTCGGCCGCGCGCACCAGCCCGTGTAGGTAGAGCCGCTTCCACGGCACCTCATCCATCAGGTGCATCCCCATCATCGCCATGCGCGCATCCCAGAAGAATAGGATGTCGAAGCCGGAGATCAGCAGGGAATTGGGGTAGTGCTTGGCGAGGAGATCGGTGTTGTCGGGCCAGCCGAGCGTGGCGAAAGGCCACAATGCCGATGAGAACCAGGTGTCGAGGACATCCTCGTCCTGCCGCAGGGCCACGCCGGCGCCGGCCTGGGCCTGCGCCTCCTCCTCGGTCATGGCGACGAAGATGCGCCCGTCATCGGCGAACCACGCCGGAATCCGATGGCCCCACCATAGCTGGCGGCTCACGCACCAGGGCTGGATGTTCTCCATCCAGTTGAAGAAGGTCTTCTCCCAGCTTTTCGGCACGATCTCTATGCGGCCGTCGCGCACTGCCTGCATCGGGGCCTCGGCGAGCGCCTTGGCATCGACATACCACTGGTCGGTCAGCATCGGCTCGATCACCACGCCGCCGCGATCGCCGAAAGGCTGGACGATGAGCTTGTCCTCGACGCCGAGCATCAGCCCCTCGGCATCGATATCGGCGACGACGCGGGCCCGCGCCTCGTAACGGTCGAGGCCGCGGTATTCGTCGGGCACGAGGTTGAGCGCGTCGATTTCCTCCGCGCCGGGTGCGATCTCGCCGCGCGCGATCCGCATCGCCTCGGCCGAGGCTGCGGCATAGGGCAGGCCATCGCCCCGCATCGCCGCAACCTCGTCCATCAGCCGGTACATCGGGATGCCGTTGCGGCTGGCGACGCCATAGTCGTTGGCATCATGCGCGCCGGTGATCTTGACCGCGCCCGAACCGAAGGCGGGATCGGGATATTCGTCGGTGATGATCGGGATCAGTCGGCGGTGCGCCCTGGGCCCCACCGGGATTTCGCACAGCTTGCCCACGATCGGGGCATAGCGGGCGTCGGAGGGATGCACCGCCACCGCGCCATCGCCCAGCATGGTTTCGGGCCGGGTGGTGGCGATCGCGATGTAGTCGCGCTCTTCCTCCAGCACGATGTTCCCGTCCGCGTCGCGCTCGACATAGGTGTAGGTTTCGCCGCCGGCGAGCGGGTATTTGAAGTGCCACATATGGCCCTGGACCTCGCGGCTCTCCACCTCCAGATCGCTGATCGCGGTCTTGAGCGCCGGATCCCAGTTCACCAGCCGCTTGGCGCGGGTGATGAGCCCCTGGGCATGGAGATCGACGAAGACCTTCGTCACCGCATGGCTGAAATGCGGGTCCATCGTGAACTGTTCGCGGCTCCAGTCCATCGAACAGCCGAGGCGGCGGAGCTGGCGGGTGATCGTGCCGCCGCTTTCCTCCTTCCACTCCCACACCTTGGCCACGAAATCCTCGCGGCTGTAGTTGCTGCGCTTGTCCTGCCGCGCCTCGAGCTGGCGCTCGACCACCATCTGGGTGGCGATGCCGGCGTGATCGGTGCCCACCACCCACAGCGCATCCTTGCCGCGCAGCCGCTCGTAGCGGACCATCACGTCCTGCAGCGTGTTGTCGAGCGCGTGGCCGATATGCAGGCTGCCGGTCACATTGGGCGGCGGGTTGACGATGGTGAAGGGCTCGGCATCCGGCCGGGCAGGGCGGAAGGCGCCGGTGGCCTCCCAGTGGGGATACCATTTCGCCTCTATCGCGGCGGGGTCGAAGGTCTTGGCTAGCTCGCGGGTCATCGCGGCGGCCTTTGCCAGCGCCCCCCCTCGGAAGCAACATGGCGCGATGCAGCATGGAGGGGCGCAACATTCGCCCTGCGGCCCTAGCGCTCGCTTGTTTCGCGGACGAAACGCCCGCATAGGCAAGCGGATATGGAGCGTTATGCCGCTTTCGAGGTGACCGAAGGGGATGGCCCGGGCGCGACCATGACGCTTTCCGGTCCCTGGCTCGTCTCCACCGTCGGCGCGGTCGAAGGCGATTTCGCCCAGGCTGGCGAAGGGGTCGCCAGGTTCGATCTCTCGCGGATCACCGAGATGGACACCGCCGGCGCATGGCTGATCGCGCGCGCGGCCCAGAGCCGCGGTGCCGAGATCGCCGGCGCCAACGAGCGCGCCGGGCGGCTGATCGAAACCATCGGCGGGCTCGAATCGGAGGGCGATGTGAGCGCGCCCCGCGCCGGCCTGCTTACCCGCGTGCCGGAGCGCATGGGGGAGATGATCTACAACGCCCGCAGCGGCACTTACGGCATCATGGGCTTTCTGGGCGCGCTGATCCTGGCGGTGGGCAGCATCGTGCGCCACCCGCGCCGTTTCGCCGGCAAGGCCTTCGTCCGCCAGCTCGAGCTGGTGGGTGTCTCCGCCCTGCCGATCGTGGGGCTGATGAGCTTCCTGATCGGGATCGTGATCGCCCAGCAGGGCGCGGTCCAGCTGGCCCAGTTCGGGGCCGAGACGCTGACGGTCAACCTGGTCGGCCGCATCACCCTGCGCGAGCTGGGCGTGCTGATGACCGCGATCATGGTGGCGGGCCGTTCGGGCAGCGCTTTCGCCGCGCAGATCGGCACCATGAAGCTGACCGAGGAAATCGATGCCATGCGGACCATCGGCATCAGCCCGATGGAGGCGCTGGTGATCCCGCGCATCCTGGCCTGCGTGTTCATGATGATCGTGCTCGGCTTCTACAGCATGGTGATGGCGATCCTGGGCGGCGCCTTCGTCGGCGATCTGTTGCTGGGGATACCCTTCGCCACCTTCCTGGCGCGAATCCAGGAGGTGGTTCCGATCTACGACCTGTGGGTCGGGCTCATCAAGGCGCCGGTGTTCGGGCTGATCGTAGCGCTGGCGGGCTGCTACAACGGGATGCAGGTGAAGGGCAATTCGGAGGAGGTCGGCCTGCGGACGACCATGGCGGTGGTTTCCGCGATTTTCGCCGTGATCGTGCTGGACGCCTTCTTCGCGGTGTTCTTCACCAAGGTGGGGTGGAGCTGATGGCGTCCGGTCCCGCCCTCGATGCGGCAGCCGGCACCCGCGAGGAAGATGGCGCCGGCGATCGGGTGCTGGGCCGGCACGAGCGCTATCGCGGCAAGTTCCCGATCAACGTTCAGGGGCTGAGGAACAGCTTCGGCGATCAGGTGATCCACGAGGATCTCGACCTGTCCGTCCGGCGCGGGGAGATCCTGGGCGTGGTTGGCGGTTCGGGCACGGGCAAGTCCGTGCTGATGCGCTCGATCATCGGGCTGCAGATACCCGATGCCGGCCAGATCGACGTGTTCGGGCGCTCCATCACCACCGGCGATCCCGACGATGTGGTGGGCGTGCGCAACCGCTGGGGTGTGCTGTTCCAGGGCGGCGCGCTGTTCAGCACGCTGACGGTGGGCGAGAACGTGGAGGTTCCGCTCCGCAAGTTCTATCCCGAGCTTTCGGAGAAGCTCACGCACGAAATCGCGCGCTACAAGGTGCGGCTGTCCGGGCTGCCCGAGGAGGCGGTGAACAAATATCCGAGCGAGCTTTCGGGCGGGATGAGGAAGCGCGCCGGCCTGGCCCGCGCGCTGGCGCTCGATCCGGAACTGCTGTTCCTCGACGAGCCGACCGCCGGTCTCGACCCGATCGGCGCCGCCGCCTTCGACGAGCTCATCCGCGAGCTGAAAGAGGCGCTCGGCCTGACGGTGTTCCTCATCACCCACGATCTCGATACGCTGCACGAGATCTGCGACCGGGTGGCGGTGCTGGCCGACCGGCGGGTGATCGCGGTGGACACCGTGCAGCGGCTCATGGAACTCGACCACCCCTGGATTCAGGAATACTTCAACGGTCCGCGCGGCCGCGCCGCGCTCACCGCGCAGGCGCTCGACGAGCTGAGGAAGCATATGGACATGCCCATCGCGGCCAATGCGGTCAAAGCGTTGGACAATTCCGCGAAGGGCAAGGCATAGGGCGATGAGGGAGTTGCTCACCTAGATGGAAACGCGGGCCAATCACGTCTGGGTGGGGGCGGTCACCCTGGTGCTGCTGGCGATGCTGGCTGCGTTCATCATCTGGCTCGCGCGGCTCGGGCAGGGCGAGCAGAACGAATACGACATCTTCTTCAAGCAGTCGGTCTCGGGCCTGGCCAAGGGGTCGGAAGTCAACTTCACCGGCGTTCCCGTGGGTCAGGTCACGCAGATCGTGCTGTGGGACAAGGACCCCGAATTCGTCCGCGTGCGGATCAAGGTGCAGGAAGAGGTGCCGATCCTGGTCGGCACCACCGCCACGATCCAGTCCAGTTTCACGGGGGTTTCCACGATCCTGCTCGACGGCGCGCGGCGCGGGCGTCCTCCGATCTCCTGCGACACCACCGCCTGCACCGAAGGGGTGCCGATCATTCCGCCCAAGCCGGGCGGCTTCGGGGAAATCCTGGCCAATGCGCCGCTGCTGCTGGAGCGGCTGGCCACGCTCACCGAGCGGCTGACCCAGCTCCTGTCCGACCGCAACCAGGAAGAGCTTTCGGGCATACTGGCCAACACCAACCGCATGACCGGCGAACTCGCCAACGCATCCCCCCAGATCGAGCGCACGATGGCAGAACTGCAGGTGACCCTGCGCGAGGCGAGCGAGGCGCTCGACCAGTTCGAGAAGGTCACCGCCTCCACCGATCGCCTGCTCAACCAGGAAGGCGCGCAACTCGCCGAACAGCTCCGCGCCACGCTCAAGAACGCGGGCGGCGCGGCCGATGCTCTGCGCGAGACGCTGGAAGAGACGCGGCCCGCCACCAAGCAGCTCACCGAAAGCACCCTGCCCGCGGCCGAGGCCACGCTGCGCGACCTGCGCGCCACCAGCAAGGCTCTGCGAACGGTGACCGAGAAGATCGACAACCAGGGTGCCGGCGCGTTGCTCGGCGGGCCCAAGCTGCCGGACTACAAGCCATGAAGACGCCCATGCCGATCACCATCCGCGCCGGTGCCGTGGCGCTGGCCCTGCTGTCGCTCTCGGGCTGCATCGGGCTGGGCGGGAAGGTGCCCGACAGCCTCATCACCCTGACCTCCGCCGCCACCGCGCCGGCGGGTGCGGGCGCCAGCGGCAATGCCGCGAGCGCCATCGCGATCGGCGATTTCGAGGCGCCGGCCAAGCTCGACGTCAACCGCGTGCCGGTGCAGGTCACCGACAGCGAGATCGCCTATGTCAAGGATGCGGTCTGGAACGAGAAGCCCGCCCGCCTGCTAAGCCGCCTGATCGCGGAGACGATCCGCGCCAAGGGAAGCCGGCTGGTGATCGACGGGGACGATCCGGGCGCGCAACCCGAAACCCGCGTCTCGGGGACGCTGCGCGAAATGGGCTATGACGCGCGCACCGGCGAGGTGGTGCTGGTGCTCGACGCGGCGAAGAGTGGCGCCGGCAGTAGCGTGACCATCCGCCGCTTCGAGGCGCGCGTGCCCGGCGTGACGGCGGAAGCTGCGCCCGTGGGCGCGGCGCTCAACCAGGCGGCGAACACCGTGGCGGGCGAGGTAGCGGCCTGGGTGGGATGATGGGGTCATCATGACCTCTGCATCGGAGCCCGAACCCGGCAGCATCGCAGCCGAACACCGCGGATCGTGCCTTTGCGGCGCGGTGCGTTTCACCGTCACGGGCGATCTTCCCGCGCCTGACGCGTGTCATTGTTCGCAATGCCGCAAGCAGTCGGGCCATTTCTTCGCCTCCACCGATGTGCCGAAGTCCGCCCTCGCGATCGAGGGAGAGGCGCAGGTGACCTGGTTCCAGTCGTCCGAGAAGGTAAGGCGGGGTTTCTGCGCTGTCTGCGGCTCGACCCTGTTCTGGGATCCGCTGTTCCGGGATTGGATAGGCGTTGCGATGGGGGCCTTCGATGGAGCGACGGGCACCCGCCTTCACGTCCACATCCACACCGCCGCCAAGGGCGACTATTATCTCATAGCCGACGGGGTGGAGCAGTTCGAAACGGTGCCTCCGCCGGCAAGCTGATCCAATCAGGCCGCCCGCGCCCCCGCAAATCGCATCGCCGCCAGGAAATCGGTCTTGCGCTTCTCGCGCCGTTCCTCCGCCTCCCAATCGCGGCCCCACAGTTCCGCCTGCCAGTCTTCCTCGAGATTGGCGGCGTTCCACAGCGCCTCGCCGTCCGCCTCCGGCTCAAGCGCGGCCAGGCCGATCACCAGCGAGGCGGCGAGCGAGGCAAGCGTGGTGAGAGCGGCCAGGGTGAACGGATCGAGCGCCTCCAGCCGCGCCCCGAGCACCGCCAGCGCGTCGGCATCCTGCGCGCGGTGGATCACGCCGCTCACGCGCTGCAAGCGCAACCCCTCGCGCGTCTCGCAGGCGGCCAGCAGCGGCTCCCAAACCGCCTGTTGCCGCTTCCACAGCGGCTCGTCCGGGTCGGCGCGGTAGCAGAGGGTATCGGTCTCGGCGTAGCGCATCAGCGCCGCCACCACCGCCGCCCTGTCCGTTGCCACGACGTCGATCGCGTAGTCGGCCAGGTCGCGCATGGAAAAGCCGCGCGGGTCAAGCTTCTCGCCCTGCGCGGCCCACTCCGCCGCCAGCAGTCCGGCCATCGCCTCGTTCGGAAGCGCAAGGACGTTGCCGCCCTGCGTCTTCACCAGCCGGCCATCGAGCGCGACATGCCAGCCGACCGCGCCTTCCACGGCGGCCGCCTCGCGGTAGAAGCGCTTCACGGCTTCGGCGTCCGCCAGACGCGAGCGAGGAACAGCGGCACGACGAAGAACACCACGAGTCCGGTGATGGCCAGCACCTTGCCCGGCCCCTTGCCCCAGTCGAGCGCGCCCTGCATTGCCAGCATTCCCAGCACCACCAGCGCGGCCCCCACGAGGCGGTGCGCCGCGATGAACAGGAAGCGCGCCCTGGCGGGATCGTTCGCAGCCGGCTCGCCGGGTCTTTCAGCCATCGATCATCTCCTCGAGCTGCGCGGCGCTCCCCGCCACGCCGGCGGCGCCCGCATCGATCAGCTCGCCGGGCGCGTGATAGCCCCAGGCGACACCCACCGCGCGTACCCCGGCCACGCGGGCCATTTCCATGTCGAACACGGTGTCGCCCACCATCACCGCTTCGCCCGGCACGGAGCCGGCTTCGAACAGTGCCGCCTCCAGCATGGCGGGATGTGGCTTGGAAGGGTGGCGGTCGGCGGTCTGGAGCGTGGTGAAGAGTTCGCTCACGCCGTGCCGCGCGAGGCAGGCGGCAAGGCCCCGGTCGCTCATGCCCGTGGCGACGCCCAGCACCCGGCCGGTGCCATGCAGCCGGCGCAGCAGCGCCTCGATACCCGGATAGAGCGGCTGCTCGAGCGTGCCCTCGCTGCGCGCGGCGCGAAAGCTGGCCTTGTACGCCTCGAGCGCGTGGCTGCGCTGCTCGTCCGACGCCTGGGGGGCGAGTTCGGCCAGCGCCTGCGGAAGGCTCAGCCCGACGATGCGGCGCACCGCGGCGCGGTCTGGCGACGGCAGTCCCGCAGCGGTGAATGCGGTCTCCATCGACAGGCAGATCGCGGCCTGGCTGTCCACCAGCGTTCCGTCGCAATCGAAGACCACGAGCCTGGTCATACTGCCAGCCTCCGCATCAGTTGCGCCAGGGCGGGCGATCCGCCGGCTTCCAGCCCGGCGGCAATCCGGTCCCGCTCCGCGGGTGATTTCTTCTGCGACAGCTTGAGCGTGGGCCGCCACGCCAGCACCTCCATCTCGAAGCCCACGATGCCGCGCCGCAGTTTCGCCCACATCGCCGCGCTTGCCTCTTCGGCCCGCCAGGGCGCGCCGCCCAGCCGCGTTTCGTGCTTGTCGATCAGGGTGTTGAGGAAGCCCTCCAGCCCCTCCTCCGCCATGCGGCGCACGCGGCCTTCCAGCTCCAGCGCGATATAGTCCCAGGTCGGCACCGTGTCGCGGTCGGCATACCAGCGGGGGCTGACATATCCGTCCGGGCCGTTGACGGTGATGAGCGCATGGGCGCCGTCGAGGTGCGCGGACAGAGCGTTGGCGCGCGCGAGGTGGAACTGCACCGCGCCGTCACCGGTGGAAAGCAGCGGCGTATGCGCCACGCGCGGGCCATCGGGCGTGGTGAGGAACACCATGCCGAAGCCGATCTCGTCGATCAGTGCCTCCAGCAGCGCGCGGTCCTCGGTGCGGAACAGCGGGTTGGGGTGCATCAGCGTTTCGGGCCCTTCTTTGGGCTGGGTCTGGCCGCAGCGTCGCGCCGTCCGCGCCGCTCGCCGCGCCGCGCCTTGCGGTATTGCTTGGCGTGCTGGCGTGCCGCCTGCTTCTTCTCCTCCGCCGTGCGCTCGACGGTGCTCTGGCGCAGCGGCTCGGCGCTGCTCGTGGCGGGGTCGAGGCCGAGCTGCGCCATGCTGGCTGCGAAATGCTCGGGCAGTTCGGCGGTCGCGTCGATGATTTCCTTGCCGCCCTGTGCGTTCTTGGGCGCGTCGATCACCAGCCGGCGGGCATGGAGGTGCATCTTGCGGCTGATGGTGCCGGTGAGAAACGCATCCTGACCGCCATATTTGCCGTCGCCCACGATCGGATGGCCCATCGCGGCGCAATGGACGCGAAGCTGGTGGGTGCGCCCGGTCAGCGGCTCCAGCTCCAGCCAGGCGGCGCGCTGGCCCGCGGTATCGACCACGCGGTAGCGGGTTCGGGCCGGCTGCCCGTTCTCGTGATCGACATGCATCTTCTCGCCGCCCGAGCCCGGTTGCTTGGCCAGTGCGGCGTCGATCGTCCCCTCGCGCACCTCGGGCACGCCGACGACAAGCGCCCAATAGACCTTCTTCGCGCTGCGCCCGGAAAAGCGCCTGGAGAAGAATGCCGCGCTGCCCGGAGTCTTGGCGATCAGCAGCACGCCGCTGGTGTCCTTGTCGAGCCGGTGGACGAGACGCGGACGCGGCACGTCGGGCGAGGCGCCTTCCGGCAGGAAGGCGTCGAGCAGGCCATCGACGTGCTTCGTGGTCTTGGTTCCGCCCTGGGTGGCGAGGCCGGGCGGCTTGTCGAGGACGATGGCGGCGGGGGTATCGAGGATGACCATCGCGTGCGCCGCGGCGCGGTCCTCGTCGGACAGGGTTTTGCGGGCGGGCGCCGGCCGCGGCGCCACGCTCTCGCCCCCCGGGGGCACGCGGATCTGCTGGCCCGCCTCCACCCGATCTTCCGGCTTGGCGCGCTTGCCGTCCACGCGGATCTGGCCGGTGCGGGCCCAGCGGCTGATGGTGGCGAAGCCGATCTGCGGAAGGTGGCGCTTGAACCAGCGGTCGAGCCGCACGCCTGCATCGTCCTCGCCGACGATGAACTGGCGGACCTCTTCCTGACCTTGCCCGGCCATCAGGCTGTCGCCCGCATCAGCATGAGGCCGGCCATCAGCCCTGTGATCCCCAGCGCCACCGACAGGAACGCATAGAGTGCCGCGAACAGCAGCTGGCCGCGCTCGATCAGCAAGACCATCTCCAGGCTGAAGGCCGAAAATGTGGTGAATCCGCCAAGTAGCCCCACGCCGAGCAGCAATCGCAGCTGCTCGCCTCCCTCGCCGCCGCGAAACGCCAGCCAGCCGGCCAGGAAGCCCATCAGCAGGCTGCCCACCGAGTTCACGGCCAGCGTCGCCCACGGGAACACGCCCATCGCCGCCGGCCCCAGCCAGGCGGTCATGGCGCGGCCGAGCTGGTAGCGCAGCACGGCACCGAATGCGCCGCCCAATGCGACATTGAGCGTGGCGGCCAAGGGGGACAGGGAAGCGGACATCGCCCCGCCCTAGCGGCCGCCCGGCCACCTTGGAAGGGCGATGGGGCACGGCCCGTTGGTGCTTGCGTTTTCGGCCCAAGCTGCCTAAGGGGCCGCCGTTCGAGCCGATCCGGCATGGATTCGGCGCGCTTTTCGTTATATATCTGGCGAATCGTCAATCGGCTGAGGAGGCAAGTCCGCGCCCGCGGGCTCTGGCCCGCTAATTCGAGGTGTTGGACTTTTATGCAGATCATCGTTCGCGATAACAATGTCGATCAGGCTCTCCGCGCGCTCAAGAAGAAGCTGCAGCGCGAAGGCGTCTATCGCGAGATGAAGCTGCGCCGCCACTTCGAGAAGCCGAGCGAGAAGCGCGCGCGCGAAAAGGCCGCCGCCGTCCGCCGCGCCCGCAAGATGGAGCGCAAGCGCATGGAGCGTGACGGGGTCAAGTAAGCCCGAACCGCCGCAGGCCGTGAACGGCTTGCGCGCCGGACAGCACCAAGCCATGAGGGCGCGGATATTTCCGCGCCCTTTTGCTTTTCCAGGACCCATCGATGACCGAGATCACCCGCGTTCCGCTCCAGCCGATCGCCAAGGGGTCGCTCACCAAGCTGTGGCTGGGCGTGCTGGCCGCGGTGCTCGTCGCGGGCGGCCTCGCCTGGGCGGCGCTGCCCAAGGGCGTCGATGTGGATGTCATCGTGGAAGGGGCTGGCCCGAGCCCGGCGAAGGACGACGTGATCTTCGTCCGCTACACCGGCACTCTGTCCGACGGTAAGGTGTTCGACCAGTCGCAGGATGTGGACCTGCCCATCGAGGGCCTGCTGCCCAAGGGAAGCCCGCTCCCGCTCAGCCGCATGATCCCGGGCTTCAGCGAAGGCGCGGTGCAGATGAAGAAGGGCGGCAGATACAAGCTCTTCATCCCGGCGGACAAGGGCTATGGGGCCGAAGGGCGCAAGGATCAGATGGGCAATGAGGTGATCCCCGCCAATTCAGACCTCACCTTCGATGTCGAACTGATCGACTTCATGTCGGAGGCCGACTTCGAGCGGCGTATCCAGGTGCTCCAGCAGACGATGCAGATGCAGCAGGGCCAGATGGGCGCGCCTGGTGGCGAGGGCGGCGGCCCGCCGGCTCCGGGCGGCACCCCGCAGTAGCGCCGTTCATCGCCTTCCCGCACCGGGTGCATGGCGCTCGCACACGAATTGCCGTAACCTGCGCCTCTTGAGCTTGTCGAAGTTCGCGCACGCCGTGGATGTGCCGCGCGACAGGTTCAGCAGGAGGGGAGGGCGGCAATGACCCAGGCGCATGACTCACAGGACTGGCCGCTGCGGCCGTGGCTGCTTGCCGCGCTCCTGGGCGCTGCCGGTCTGCTGATTTATCACATCGGCGGCGGGCAGGGTCCCGACACGCGCGTCGGCTGGCAGGCGGCGGTGACCGCCTTGCTGTTCTTCGGCCCGCTCGCCTTTGCCTTCACGCTGGAGCGGGGCCGCTGGAAGGAGCCGCTGGCCTTCGCGCTGGTCGTCGGCCTGGTGATGGCCGGGCTCGCCTGGCGCGCCGTGGGTCAGGCCGGAAGCATTGCCGATCCGCAGTATGGCTTCATGGCCGGGATCATCGCCACCGGCCTCGCGCTGCCGCTGTTCCAGGCGGGCTTCCACCGCAGCCGCTGGGCGACGAGTTATCGCACCATCCACGAGAACGTGTGGAACGACGCGATATGCGCCGCCGGCAGCCTCGCCTTCATGGGCGCGAGCTGGCTGATGCTGGTGCTGCTGTCGGAACTGTTCGCCCTGCTGAAGATCACGCTCCTGCGCGATCTGATGAACGAAGGATGGTTCGGCTGGACATGGTCTGGCGCCGCCTATGGCGCGGCATTGGGCGTGCTGAGGAACGAGCTCGGCATAATCGGCACGCTGCGCCGGGTGGTGATGACGGTGCTGTCGCTGCTGGCGGTGCCGCTGGCCGCGGGGCTGGCGCTGTTCCTGGTGGCGATGATCGTCTCGGGTCCCGAGGTGCTGTGGCAGGCGACCCGCAGCGCCACGCCGGTGCTGCTGGGCTGCGCCGCGGGCGCCTGGGTGCTCGCCAACGCCATCCTGCGTGACGAGGACTCCGCGATGAGCGGCAACCGCGTGCTGCGGATCGCGGGGCTGGTGCTGGTGCTGAGCATATTGCCGCTGACGGTGTTCGCCGCCGTCTCGATGGGAACGCGAGTGGCGCAGCACGGCCTCAGCCCGGAACGTCTGTGGGGTCTGGTCGCGATCGCGGTGGCGGTGGCTTACGGGTTCGCCTGGCTCATCGCGGTGGCGCGCGGCTGGAAGGCCGGCGCATGGCGAGAGCGCGTCCGCCGCGCCAATCTCCACCTGGCGGTGGCGATCTGCGGCGTCGCGCTGTTCCTAGCGCTCCCGATCCTCGATTTCGGCGCGATCAGCGCGCGCCAGCAGATCGCGCGGCTGGAGAGCGGGGCGGTGAGTGCGGACAAGTTCGATTACGAGGCGCTGCGCTGGGATTTCGGCGCGGCCGGAAGGCGCGCGCTCGCCTGGCTCGAGACGAGCGCCAATCCCACTGTCGCCAAGCTCGCGCGCGAAGCGCGGGCGCGAAAGGCGCGCATCTATCCCTACGGTCCCGCCGAGGACTATGTGTTGCGCGTTCAGCCCGCCGACCCGGCGCTCGACACTCTGGTGCGCGATTACATCCGCGCCAACCCCTGGGTCTGCCAGAAGCAGTGCGTTGCACTCGATCTCGGCGTGGCGGCGGGCGGCAAACGGCAGGTGGCCATCGTCAGCGGCAGCACGTTCACCGAGGCGGCGCTGCCGTTCGATCTTGATGCGCGCGGCGCGGATCCGGCGCCGCGTGCCCTGCCCACGCTCGGTCCGTCGAGTTCGGTCGAACTGCGTGATGTCACGAAGCGCCAGATTTTTGTCGATGGGAAGCCGCTTCCGCAGGCATTGGACGATGCGCCGGCACAGGTTGAAGTGAAACCACCGCCCCGCTAACGCGCGCTCCATGTCCGTAGACAAAGCCACCGTCGCCAAGATCGCGAGCCTGGCGCGCATCGCAATGGACGATGCCGCGCTTGAACGCATGGTCCCCGAACTCAACGGCATCCTCGCCTGGGTCGAGCAATTGGGCGAGGTCGATTGCAGCGGTGTCGAGCCGATGACCGCGGTGATCCCCAACGAACTGCGCCTGCGCGACGATGTCGTCGATGCCGACCCGCTGACCGGTGGCGGCAAGCGCGATGCGGTGCTGGCCAACGCGCCGGCCGCCGAGCACGGCTTCTTCGGCGTCCCCAAGGTGATCGAATAGCATGACCGAACTCACGTCCCTGGGCGTCAAGGCCATCCGCGACGGCGTGGCCGGCGGCAGCTTCACCGCGCGCGAGGTGGCCGAGGCATTCAACGCCGCCGTGGCCGAGGCGGGTGCGCTCAACGCCTTCATCGTCACCACCCCCGACCACGCGCTTGCCGCCGCCGACGCGGTGGATGCGAAGCGCGCCACGGGAGGGCCGCTTGGAAAGATGGGCGGGGTGCCGATCGGCATGAAGGATCTGTTCGCCACCAGGGGCGTGCAGACCACGGCGGCGAGCCATATCCTCGAAGGCTTCGTGCCCGAATACGAGAGCACCGTCAGCCAGAAGCTGTGGGACGCGGGCGCGGGGATGCTGGGCAAGCTCAACCTCGACCAGTTCGCGATGGGTTCCTCGAACGAAACCAGCTATTTCGGCAATGTCTCCAGCCCGTGGAAAAAGGCCGGGACAAATGCCGCCATGAGCCCGGGCGGTTCCTCGGGCGGTTCCTCCGCTTCGATCGCGGCGCGGATCGCGCCGGCCGCCACCGGCACCGATACCGGCGGCTCCATCCGCCAGCCCGCTGCTTTTGCCGGCATCAGCGGGATCAAGCCGACCTATGGCCGCTGTTCGCGCTGGGGCGTGGTGGCTTTCGCATCCAGCCTCGACCAGGCCGGTCCGATGGCGCGCAGCGTGGAAGATTGCGCCATCATGCTCGAGGCGATGGCGGGCTTCGATCCCAAGGACGCCACCAGCCTCGATATGCCGGTGCCTAACTGGGAGGCGGCGCTCAATGCGGACCTGCGCGGCAGGAAGATCGGCATCCCGCGCGAATACCGCATGGATGGCACCGACGCCGAAATCCTCGAGAGCTGGGAACAGGGGAAGGCCTGGCTGCGCGACGCGGGGGCCACAATCGTCGATATCAGCCTGCCGCACACCAAATACGCGCTGCCCGCCTATTACATCATCGCGCCCGCGGAGGCGTCCAGCAACCTCGCCCGCTATGACGGCGTTCGCTACGGCCTGCGCGACCTGCCGGAAAAAGCCGGCCTCCAGGACATGTATGCCGCCACCCGCGCCGCCGGCTTCGGCGACGAGGTCAAGCGCCGCGTCCTGATCGGCACCTATGTGCTCAGCGCCGGCTTCTACGATGCCTATTACACCCAGGCGCAGAAGGTCCGCGCCCTGGTCGCGCGCGATTTCGAGCAGGCGTGGGCGCAGTGCGACGCGATCCTCGCGCCGACCACGCCGACCGCCAGCTTCCCGCTCGGCAGCCTCGATAAAGACCCGCTGACGATGTATCTGAACGACGTCTTCGCGGTGCCCGCGAGCCTCGCCGGCCTTCCGGCGATGAGTGTCCCCGCGATGCTCAACGCCGACGGCCTCCCGCTCGGCCTCCAGATCGTCGGCAAGCCCTTCGACGAACAGGGCGTGCTCGACACCGCGCTCGCGATCCAGCAGCGCGCCGGCTTCGATGCCCGGCCGGAGCGGTGGTGGTGACAGCCGCGGCGGCCACCCCGGCCCCGCGACGTTACCTGGCACTCGACTCCCTGCGCGGGATCGCGGCGCTGTTCATCGTCTTCTACCATATGGGCCCCTTCGGCTGGGTCGCCTCGTGGCGGCCGTTCCAGTCCGGCTGGATGATGGTCGATTTCTTCTTCGTCCTTTCCGGCTTCGTGATCGCGATGAGCTACGGCGCGCGGCTGGCGCAGGGCTATCCGCGTGGGCGCTTCCTGGCGGTGCGGCTGGGCCGGGTGTTTCCGCTGCATCTGGCGGTGGTGGCGGGGTTCACCCTGCTCGAGTTCACGGTGTTCCGTCCAGTGCTCGGCGAGGCTCACGGCCTCTGGGAATGGGTGCGCGGCACCTTCCTGCTCGATGCCTTTGCGACCGGTGCGGGCAATTTCTACGCGCCGGTGAGCTGGGCGGTGGGGGTGGAGATGGTGCTCTACACGCTCGCCGCGCTGCTGTTCGGGCGCGGGGCGCTCGGCACCGCCATCGCGGTCATGCTGGCGGCGGCGGGGGCATGGGGCATGACAACGCATTTCAAGGTCTTCGGCTTCGGCTTTCTGCTCCAGCGCGGGCTGTTCGATTTCGCGCTCGGCGTGCTGGCGTGGCGCATCCACCAGCGGCTCGCCGCCCTCCAGCCGGGCGCCGTGCTGCTCACCTTGGCCGAGGTCGCGCTGGTCGGTGCGGTGGTCTGGTTGCTCTATCTGCCCGGCAAGGACGGTAGCTGGGTGTTGCTTGCCGCGCCGCTCTATGCCGCCCTGGTACTGGCTTTCGCGCGCGACCGCGGGCTCCTCGCCCGGACACTGCACGCCAGGCCGTTCCTGTGGCTCGGGCAGCTCAGCTTCGCCCTGTTCATGGTGCACCTGTTCTGGATCATCCTGCCGAACCGCTTCGGCCCTCGCATCCTCGCGAGCCTTGGCCACGCCGACTGGATCGCGCCGGTGAGCCAGAAATTCGGCCTGCTCAGCATGGCCCCGCCGCCCGCCATCGCCACCGCGATCAGCCTGGCGCTGCTGGCGGGCGCGCTGGCCACCGCCTGGCTGGCCTGGCGCTTCATCGAGGAACCGGCACGCCACTGGACGCGATCGCGATGAACCTCAGCGAAGTGCCCACGGTGCCCCCGTCATTTGGCGGGGCTGCCGGCGATGAGGGGAGCGCGCAGGCTTTGTGACGCGGCCATAGGATTGGTGGTGATGGTGCGGTCGTGATCGCCTAGCTGGCGGGCTGGGACTTGTCTTCAGCGTGAAGAAGCCGGTCCGCAGTATCCAGGGCGGGCGAACCCGGTGTGTACTTGCGGGCGAAGAACGCTTTGGCCGCGAATGCGCGGCGGGTGTTATCCGGTGTCAGGTCCGACGGGTGCGCGCCGCCACCGTTCCATTCGGCGAAGCGACGATTGTCGCGCGATATCGTCAACTCCGGGCGTGCGCAGAGTACGCTGTGGTAATAGGCTTCTTCGGGAACCGACCGATGTTTCAGCGCTCGCTCGACTTGACCATCGAACCGGTCCGGTTGGAGCAGGATCTGCGCGACGCGGCGATTGCCGGCGAACCAGTGATCCCCGTAGAAACAGGGTCGCTCCGGCGTGAACGGCGAGCCGAAAGCGCGGTATGGCAGGTGGAGCGTGTACCGGCCCAGCCGCAAGCCTCCGGACGGCTTGCGACGCAGGATCGGCAGCCACAGCTGAGCGCCGACATACCGGCCCCATGTCATTCGCCGGTTTGGCGGATTGTCGAAATGGGAGAGCTGCGGGTTGGCCGAGCCCACGAGGCGCGCCTGCGCCTTTGCGCCGCCGAAGTCGTGGATGTCCATGAATGCGTCGACGGCGGCGTTCGCCAGTTCGGCGCGCACGGCGGCGCCGGGCATCGCGGGGTAGTCGGCGGCGCTCAGCAGGAAGAACCAGTCCGGATCCGAGGTGTCGTACAGCAGGCGCAGGGCCTTCAGCGCGCCTTCCACGACGCCATACCGCCCCCACCCCGTCGCCACGTGCGGGCGGACGAAGCGGACATTGTCCGGCGCTTCATACCCGGCCAGGTCATCCTGGCCGAAATCCTGGTGAACCGCGATCGGCGGCGTGTGATACTGCTCGTTCAGGACTTCGATGAGCCGTCCCAAAAGATCGGATCCGCGATGGGACAGGATGACAAACCCGATGGAAAGCTCCTGATCGACCAACGCCGTTCTCCCTTGCCGCGTCCATTGGCGCTTCTAGCCCGAGATGCGGCGGGCGTCGACCCGACCCCGGCGCAGGATGGTGGTCTTTGCTTGCCCTGGCCTACCTTGATGCGCCAAGGCGAAGCATATGACGGAAACGAGCTATCGCATTCAGGGTGCCACGGGTGAATGGGAGGTCGTGATCGGCCTCGAGGTCCATGCCCAGGTCGTCTCCAACTCCAAGCTCTTTTCGGGCGCGGCTACCGCTTTCGGTGCGGAGCCCAACAGCCAGGTCAGCCTGGTCGATGCCGCCATGCCCGGTATGCTGCCGGTGCCCAACCGCGAGTGTATCCGCCAGGCGGTGCGCACCGGCATGGCGATAGAGGCCCGGATCAACCGCTGGAGCCGTTTCGACCGCAAGAACTACTTCTACGCCGATCTTCCGCAGGGCTACCAGATCAGCCAGCTCTACCACCCGCTGGTGGGCGAGGGCAGCCTCGCCATCGAGGCGGACGAGAAAGCCGGCATCGCCGAGGACAAGGTGATCGGCATCGAACGCATCCATGTCGAGCAGGATGCGGGAAAGCTGATGCACGACCAGCACCCGACGATGAGCTATGTCGACCTCAACCGCAGCGGTGTGGCGCTGATGGAGATCGTCAGCCGCCCCGACATGCGTTCGCCCGCCGAGGCCGGCGCCTATGTCCGCAAGCTGCGGAGCATCCTGCGCTACGTCGGTTCCTGCGACGGCAACATGGAGGAAGGCTCGATGCGGGCCGACGTCAATGTTTCCGTCCGCAAGCCGGGCGCGGAATTCGGCACCCGCACCGAGACCAAGAACGTGAACTCCGTCCGCTTCGTAATGCAGGCGATCGAGCACGAGGCGCGTCGCCAGGTCGATCTGATCGAGGATGGCGGCAAGGTGGTGCAAGAAACGCGCCTGTTCGATCCGGGCACCGGCTCCACGCGCTCGATGCGGAGCAAGGAAGACGCGCACGACTATCGATATTTCCCCGATCCCGACCTGCTGCCGCTCGAATTGGATGAGGCCTTCCTCGACGAATGCCGCGCCAGCCTGCCCGAGCTGCCCGACGCCAAGCGCGCGCGCTATGTCGGCGAGCTCGGTCTGTCGGACTACAACGCCCGCGAGCTGACCGCCGAGGTCGAGACCTTCGCCCGTTTCGAGACGCTCCTGGCGGAGACTGCCAGGGGCATCGGCAAGCCCGAGAAGGACGTCGCCACCCAGGCCGCCAACTGGGCGCTGTCGGTGGCACCAGGCGTGATGAACGCACTCGGCGCCGAGGCCGATCCGGCCCACGCTACCGCAGCCGCACAGGCCGCGATCCTGGCAATGCAGGCGGCGGGCGAGATCAGCGGCGGGCAGGCCAAGGAGATCTTCGAGATCGTCCTCAGGACCGGCCGCGCCCCCGCCGAGATCGCCGAGACCGAGGGCCTCAGGCAGCAGAGCGACACCGGCGCGATCGAGGCGGTGATCGGAGAGGTGCTGGCGGCCAACCAGGACAAGGTCGCCGAATATCGCGGCGGCAAGGACAAGCTGTTCGGCTTCTTCGTCGGCCAGACGATGAAGGCCATGCAGGGCAAGGGCAATCCGGCGGTGGTCAACCAGCTCCTGAAGGCGAAGCTCGACGGTTGAGGCACCGGTGCTGAGCATCGTCCTCGTCCAGCCCGAGATACCCGGCAACACGGGCGCGGTGGGGCGGACCTGCGTGGCGCTGAATGCGGAGCTGGTGCTGATCCATCCGCTCGGCTTCCGCATCACCGATGCACGGGTGAAGCGCTCCGGCCTCGACTACTGGCCCCATGTTCGCCTCACAGAGTTCGCGAGCTGGGACGCTTTCGTGGCCGAGCGCGCCCCGCGCGAGGACCAGCTGTTCCTTTTCGAGGAGCATGGCAGCCGCTCGTTCTACGAGCCCACCTATCCCGATGACGCGCTGCTGGTGTTCGGCCAGGAGACCGCGGGCATCCCGGAGGACATCTGGCGGCGCTATCCGGGCCGGCAGTTCCATTTGCCGATGCGATCGCCGCATATCCGCTCGCTCAACCTGGCGAACACGGTGGCGGCGGCGGCGTATCAGGCGCTGCGGGGGAAGCTCTAGGCCGCCCCCGCGACGCGCAAAATCAGGCCCGCTCGCCGCTGAGCGGCATGTCGCCGAAGGCACCCGCATTTACCTTGCCGGTCAGCGCGTCGCCGTCCACCGTCGCCTCGCAGGTCAGCTTCATCGGCATCGGCACCGTCATGTTCATGGTCCAGTGGAGCGTGTTGCCGTCCACGGTGCCGTCGGTGATGTCCATCGAGCCGAGCCCGCCGGCCATCGTGCCGGTCCAGCTGTCGCCTTCGCCCGGGGTGACGGTCAGCGTGCCCTTCTGGTCGCCCATCGGGCTCTTGACGGTGGTGTTGTAGGTGCCGGCAACGGACATCGTTTCTCTCCTTGAAAGGTGCGCTTTCCTTCGCGCTTGCTGACAGGTGTGTCAATTAGCCTTTAGCGGGCTTCCATCACCTCGACGGCGACACCCAGCTTGGCGAGCTGAGGGTCGATCACCTTGCGATCCCCTACCACCACCATCGCGAAACCATCGCCGGCCAGGTACTGACTGGCGGATGCGTCGATGGCCGAGGCGCCGAGCGCGCGATAGGTCGCGGCGAGGTTGGTGTAGTAGTCATCGGGCAATCCGCGCGCCTGCATCCCGAGCAAGGCGGCGAGCACCTGGCCGTTCGTCTCGAAGCGGTTGGGCAGGCCGCGGATGTTGCCATCGGTCACGCGGCCCAGCTCGCCGGCGTTGACCCCGGTCTTGCCGCCCGCGAAATCGTTCATGGTGGCGAGGATCAGCGCGATCGAATCCCCCGTCCTGTCGGACTGCACCGGCGCGGCCAGGGTCAGCAGGCGCTGGCCCTGCGGCGCGGAGATGCCCGTTCGTACGCCATAGCTCCAGCCCTTCTCCTCGCGGATCAGGAGGTTGAGCCGCGACAGGAAGCCATCGCCCAGCACTTCGTTCGCCAGTTCAAGCGATTCGAGCCCCGCGGTCTTGCCGGTGACGGGCAACAGCCGACCGGCGTAGATCACGGACTGCGGCGAGTTGGGCCGGTCGATCACCACCAACCGGGTCCTGGGCGCGGGGCTGGGGGCGGAAAGATCCTTGGTCGGCCGCGCCATGCGGTCGGAAGGCCATTTGCCGAACGCCTCCTCCAGGCGGGGCAGCAGCTCTGCCATGGTCACGTCGCCCACCACGGTGAAGCCGGCGGTATCCGGCCGGAACCAGCGGCGATGCTCGGAGGCGAGGCGCTCAGGCGTCACGCCCTCGATGGCGGTGGCAAGGCCTGCCGCCCCGACCTTGCCGTAGGGATGCCCCTCGCCATAGACCAGCGGCAGCAGCGCGCGCGCTGCGATGCCCTGCGGGCTGGCGAGTTGCTGGCTGATCGCGGCGACGCGCTGGTCCTTGACGCGCGCGACATCCTTCTCGGCGAAGGCGGGGTTGCGGACCACATCGGCCATCAGCGCCAGCGAGGGGGCGAGATTGGCGGTCAGCGCGGTCAGGGTGATATCGTCGGAATCGAGCGAGCTGCCGGCGGATATATTCGCCCCCAGCCGCTCCTGATCCTCGGCGATGCGGTTGGCGTCGCGCGTTCGGGTGCCTTCCTCCAGCGTGTCGACCATCAGCGAATGAACGCCGGCCTCGGCGGAGCTGTCGACCGCATAGCCCGCATCGAAGCGCAGGTTGACCGATACCTTGGGCACCGCCGTGCGCCGCGCCAGCAGCACCGGGATGCCGTTGGAGAGGGTGGCGCGTTCGAGCGCGGGGAAGGGGAGCGCGCCGACATCTGCGATGCCGGGAATCTGGCGCGGCGGGCCGCTGCGGATCGCGGCGACCGGCTTCTTCGCATCGGGCGCGGGAGCGGGGACGGTGCCTTCATCGCCCCAGCCACCCAGCTTGCCCCCGTCAAGCGCGCGCTCGCCCGGAACCACCGCCAGCGTGAAGGCGGGGCGGTTCAGCCAGTTCTGGAGCGCGGTCTTCACGCGTTCGGGCGTGAGCGCCGCGATCTCGGCCAGATCCTTCTTGTAGCGCGCAGGATCGCCCGAATAGACCAGCCCTTCGGCCAGCGTCATGCCCTTGCCGCCGAAATTGCCGACCCGCTCCAGCGCGCCGATCTGGCCGGACACGACTTGCGTGGCCGCGCGGGTCAGCTCGTCCTGCGTCGGCCCCCGCGCGACATAATCCGCGATCACCTTTTCGAAGCGTGCTTCGGCGGCGGCGCGATCTTCACCCGGCTTCACATCCATCTCGGCATCGAGCAGGCTGAGCTGTTCGAACTGAAGCGCGCTGGCCGAAGCGCGCACCGCGACCTCGTCGCCGCGCACCAGCGCATTGTCGAGCCGCGAGCTGGCGAGCCCCCCGAGCACATACATCCCCACCTGAAGCGCGGCGGCATCGGGGTGATTGATGCCGGGTCCGGTCCAGTTGCGGCTGATCCGGGTCACTGGAACCTGGTCGGTGATCTCGCGGCTGGATGGCGCGGCCAGCGTCACCGGCTCGGCCGCGACCGGAGCGATCTCGGGCCCGCGCGGGATGGCGCCGAACCATTGCTCGACCATCGGCCGCGCGGTGGCGGCGTCGATATCGCCCGAAAGCGCCAGCACCACATTGTTGGGACCGTAGTGGTCCTTGAACCATTTGCGGACATCGGTGAGGTTGGCGGCGCTGAGATCCGCCAACGAGCCGATGGTCGAATGGCGATAGGGATGGCCTACCGGCAGCAGCTCGTCACCCACGACATAACCGGTCAGGCCATACGGCTGGTTGTCGCCCTGGCGCTTCTCGTTCTGGACCACGCCGCGCTGCTTATCCAGCTTGTCCTGCGTCACCGCGCCGAGGAGGAAGCCCATCCGGTCGGCCTCCATCATCAGCGCGCGGTCGAGCGCGCCGGTTGGCACCACCTCGACATAATTGGTGCGGTCGTACCAGGTCGAGCCATTGGTGCTGGTCGAGCCCGCGGCCTCGAGCGGGATGTCGAAGTTCTCGACGTTCTCGCTGCCGCCGAACATCAGGTGCTCGAACAGATGCGCGAAGCCGGTGCGGCCGCGTGGTTCGTGCTTCGATCCGACCTTGTAATGCGTGGTGATGCCCACGATCGGAGCCTTGCGGTCGGTATGGACCAGCACGGTCAGCCCGTTCGCCAGCGTGAAGCTTTCGTAGGGGATGTCCACCCCGGCCACGAGCTGGGCGAGCGGGGCGGAGGCGGGCTCGGCCGCCGGCGCCGCGACCGTAGCTGCCGTGGAAGCAAGCGGCGCACCGTGCTGCGCGCAGGCGGCGAGCGGCAGCGCGGCGAGCGCTAGGACGAAAGTGCGGCGCATCGTGATTCTCCGGAGTGGTCGGCGCGCCGGATCGAGGCGCGAGGTAGAGGACATGGACCGGGTGTTACACGGTCCAGGAGGCAAAATTCCCGGCTTGCGCGGCGGGGGGCCGCGATCCGGCATGGGGAGCGGTCATGCGGCAGTTTGGCACAGGCGAGCCCCTGTAGGAAAATGGTTTTTCGTCTCCCGCGCCCGTCCCCGGCACAAGGCTATCGCGGCCGGTGGGAAACCCACGTCCGCCGCGCTGCATTGGCCAGCACATCTTCGCGCCAGAAATGCACCGGCTTGAAGCGATGTTGGACGAACAGCGTACTCTGATCGGTGTAATGCACGCTCGATGGCCGGGTGGTAGCGGCGCCAAAGGGCTGGATCGAGCGCGAGCGCACCGGCTGGCCGGGCAACCATTCGGCCCACAGCACATAGCTGTCGCCATGCTTGACCACCAGCCGCCCGTCGTCCGCCACGTCCCAGGTGGTGGAGGCGCGCAGCGTGTCCGAGCCGCCGTCCAGCGGGAGGTCCACGCTGTAGGGGCCGGGGCCACGCCGCAGCCGGAGCAGCTCGCTCATCGGAGGGTCGAGCCGGCCGAAATGGCGCATCAGGTGCGCCGCCGCCTTGTCCAGCTCCTCGCGGGCGTCGGGCCAGGGCTTGTGCTGGTAGCTCGCGGACATGAACTCGCGGATCATCAGCAGGGCGATCGCATCGCCGCGCCCGATGTTGTCGGCGCTGCGGTCCCAGCTCAGGAGCAGCGCGCGCGCTTCGGCCAGCCTCGTGTCGGTGCGCGGCTCGATGGCCCGCACCTCGCCGAGCATATGGCTGACATAGCCGGCATCGTCGTAGAGCGTGTCGAACTTGATCCGCTCGAGCGTTGCGCGGTCCAGCCGGTTCGCCTCGCTCATCAGCCGCCACGACCGGCGCGCGCGATTGGTCATGCCCAGCTCCACGCCCATCTCCGCCGGGACGCTGTCGAAGGCGAGGTCGCTGCCTGGCCCCGCGGCGTAGAAGGGGGTGTTGTTGGCGTTGAAAAGCCAGCCCGACGCCGGGTTCACATATTTGGGCAGCGCCTCGTAGGGGACCGGGCCTGTCCAGATCAGCGCCGGGTCGTCACCGGGCAGGATGCCGCGCCAGTCGGGGCCCGGCTGCCGCTGCGGAATGGCTGCATTGTAGACATAGGCGATGTTGCCGGCCTCGTCCGCGTAGAGGAAATTGGTCGAGGGGATCGCCATGCGCGCGAGCTGCGCCTGCCATTCGGCCAGATTCTTCGCCTTGTTTAGCCGATAATAGGCGTCGAGCTGGTCGAGCCGGTCGATCCCGCCGTATCGCACCGCGAAGGCGCCCTGCGCGTTCTTGATGACCGGGCCATGCGCGCTGCGCCACACGGTGCGCCGGATCGGCAGCACCACGGGCCCGAACCGGACCGGCAGCGTCACGGTCTTGCGCTCCAGCGGCACCCATTTGCCGCCTATGCGGTATTTCGTGCCGCTTTCGTCCAGCACCAGGCGATAGACATCGATCATGTCGGGCCGGTTGACGGTGTTGGTCCAGCCCAGATGGCGATTGTGGCCGAGGAAGGGGAAGGGGCTGCCGGGGAAGTTCGCGCCCGCGAAGTGCCAGCCCTCGCCGCTCTCGACCACCAGCTCGTACCAGGCCACGCCCCCGCGCCACGGCTGGTGGCTGTTGGACACCAGCACGGAACGCCCGCCGCTCGCCTTGGGGGCGACCACGAAGGCGTTCGAACCCGCGAGCCCGCCGTCCTGGCCCCAGGGCAGCGGCATCGGAGCGCGTGCCGCGGTGGTGGCCGCCGGGCGCGGAACCGGCGCGGGCTCTACCGTCATCCCCGGCGTCGGCGCGGGGGCGGGCGCGCCGGCGGGGATCGCGGGGCCGTTCTCGGGCTTCAGCGGCTTGCCCTCCACCAGCGGGCCGATCACATCCGCCAGCCCGAAGAAGAACGGCTGGCGCAGTGCGAAGCCGGCGGCGACATCCATGCCGTTGACGGGGAAAAGCCGCGCCAGCTTCACCTCGCCCGGATGGGCTCTGGCGTAATCGTTGAGGCCGGTCGCATAGGCCTCGAACAGCGCGCGGGTATCGGCCGGCAGCAGCGGATAGCGGCGTTGCGCCGTCTCTCGCGCGCCGAGCAGGTGATACATGTAATCGACCTGCGCGCCTTCCTGCCCGCGCAGGGCGCCATAGCGGCCGCGCGACATCGCAACCACGTCCTGCAGCGTGGAGAAATCGTCTTCGGCATGGGCCCGCCCGACGCCATAGGCGACATCGGCATCGGTGCGGCCATAGATGTGCGGCACGCCGAATTCGTCACGCACGATCTCGGCATCATATGCCCTTGGCGGCGGTGCGGCGGAGCGCGGCGTGGCAAAGGGCTCCCAGACCATCAGCCCGATCAGCGTCACCCCCGCCAACGCCAGGAGCCACAGCACCA
This sequence comes from Altererythrobacter sp., assembly GCA_016793865.1. GTDB lineage: Bacteria > Pseudomonadota > Alphaproteobacteria > Sphingomonadales > Sphingomonadaceae > Qipengyuania. Next base: position 375,417 of record JAEULJ010000001.1, on the reverse strand, counting down.
GCGGCTTCACGATCCTGCCCCTCATCGATCCAAACGCCTCCTTCGCCCCGTGCTGCTTGCGGGGCCGGGGCGCCAGCGTCAATATGCTCCTGACACGACGACAGGAGAGAATCCGAGATGAAATTGAAGTTGATGGCCTTACTGCTCGCCGGCTGGACCAGCGTTCCATTCGCACCCGCGATCGCGCAGACTGCGGAACCGCAGGTCGTCGCCTCCGATCGTGCGAACAGCCCGCAGCGGCCGATCGAGTTCGCGCAAGCGCCCGCGCCCGGCGCGGCACTGGCGGTGATGATGCAGGGCGCGAAGCTTCCTGCCGGGGTGGGGCTCGAACCCGCCAACGCCTCCGCCATCGAGGCGGCGATCGCGGCGCAGGGCTTCAAGGGCGAGGCCGGAGACGAGCTGCTCCTGCGCGGTATCGCGTCGGTCCCGGCGGTCGTGCTGGTCGGGCGCGGTGAGGGGCCGCAGCAACTTCGCGAGGCGGGCGGGCGCGCGGCGCAGGCGCTGCGTTCGGTGCGGGCACCCGTCGCGGTGCTTGGCCTCAGCGATGCCTCCGACATGGCCGAGGCTGCCTTCGGCTATGCGCTGGGGCAGTACCGGTTCGATCGCTACAAGAGCGCGGCCACCCCGCCGCCGGCGGACCGCGTGCAGTTCGTCGGGGCACAGGCACCCGCCGCCCGGACGGAGTGGGATGCGCGCAAGGCGCATCTCTCCGCCGCTGTAGCCCTGACCCGCGACCTCCAGAGCGAACCGGCCAACAGCTTGCATCCGGGCAGCTTCGTTGCGCGCACGCGGGCGGCCTTCGCCGGCGTGCCCGGCGTCACGGTCGAGGTGCTGGACGATGCGGCGCTGCGCCGCCTTGGCATGGGCGCGATCGTGGGCGTCGCGCAGGGGAGCCCTCACGGCGCGCGGCTGATGCTGGTGCGCTATCGCGGGGCGGAAGGGGCGCCGCTGGCGCTGGTCGGCAAGGGCATCACCTTCGACAGCGGCGGCCTGACGCTCAAGCCCAATCCTGGGATGTGGCAGATGAAGGCCGATATGTCCGGGGCGGCCGCGGTGATGGGTGCGGCGCTCTCGCTGGCGCGTAGCCGGGCGCCGGTCCATGTCGTGGCGGTCGCGGCGCTGGCGGAGAACATGCCGGGCTCCACCGCGCAGCGGCCGGGCGATGTGGTCCGCACCTTCGGCGGCCAGACGATCGAGATCCGCAGCGCCGATGCGGAAGGCCGGCTGGTCCTGGCCGATGCCATCCAGTACACGATCGACCGCTACCGCCCCTTCGCGCTGGTCGATATCGCCACGCTGACCGGGGCGGCGAGCGCCGCGCTGGGGTCCGAATTCGCCGGCCTGTTCGCCCGCGAGGATGCGGTGGCCGGCCGGCTATCCGGAGCGGCGGCGCAAAGCGGCGAAGCGGTGTGGCGGATGCCGCTGCACCCGGCCTACGCCAAGGCGATCGTATCCGACATCGCCGACATCAAGAACTCGGACGCCACCGGTGCGCCCGGCGCCAGTGCGGGGGCGCACTTCGTCGGCCATTTCGTCCCCGAGAATGTGAGCTGGGCGCATCTCGATATCGCCGGCGTTTACTGGCGCGACAGCGACCGCCCGCTCGAGCCCAAGGGCGCGTCGGGCTTCGGCGTCAGGCTGCTCGATACGCTGGCGCGGAGCTGGCAGGCGCCGTGAGCGCGCGGGCGGCGCGCGCCCTGGCCCGACCGCTTCATTGGGCGGTGGGCACTTGTGGCGCGCGCCGCCGACGCCATATCGCACCGGGCATTCACAGGGAGGCGACATGAACCTGGAAAAATTCACCGACCGCGCCAAGGGCTTCCTTCAGGCGGCGCAGACCGTCGCCATCCGGATGAGCCACCAGCGGATCACCCCGGCGCATATCCTCAAGGCATTGCTCGAGGATGGCGAGGGGATGGCGTCCGGGCTGATCCAGCGTGCCGGAGGCGATCCGGCAAAGGCGGTGGAGGCGGTGGACGCCGCGCTTGCCAGGATTGCCGCGGTGTCCGGGGGCGGGGCGCAGCAGACCCCTGGCCTCGACAATGACGCCGTGCGCGTGCTCGACCAGGCCGAGCAGATCGCCACCAAGTCGAACGACAGCTATGTCACCGTCGAGCGCCTGCTGGTGGCGCTGTCGCTCGCCACGACCACCGCCGCCGGCCAGGCGCTCAAGGCGGCGGGTGTCGATCCCAAGGCGCTGGAAGCCGCGATCACCCAGCTGCGCGGCGGCCGCACCGCCGACAGCGCCGGGGCCGAAAACGCCTATGACGCGATGAGGAAATACGCCCGCGATCTCACCCAGGCCGCGCGCGACGGCAAGCTCGACCCCGTGATCGGGCGCGACGAGGAAATCCGCCGCACGATCCAGATCCTCGCCCGGCGGACCAAGAACAACCCGGCGCTGATCGGCGAGCCGGGCACCGGCAAGACCGCCATCGCCGAAGGGCTCGCCCTGCGCATCGCCAATGGCGATGTGCCCGATAGCCTCAAGGGCCGCACGCTGATGGCGCTCGACATGGGCGCGCTGATCGCGGGCGCGAAATACCGCGGCGAGTTCGAGGAGCGATTGAAGGCCGTTCTCGACGAGGTGAAGGGTGCCGAGGGCCAGATCATCCTGTTCATCGACGAGATGCACACGCTGATCGGCGCGGGCGCATCGGAGGGCAGCATGGATGCCGGCAACCTGCTCAAGCCCGCGCTGAGCCGGGGCGAACTGCATTGCATCGGCGCGACCACTCTCGATGAATACCAGAAATACGTCGAGAAGGATCCCGCGCTCCAGCGCCGCTTCCAGCCGGTCTATATCGACGAGCCCAGTGTGGAGGATACCATCTCCATGCTGCGCGGGCTGAAGGAGAAATACGAGCTGCACCACGGGGTTACGATCACCGACGGGGCGATCGTGGCGGCGGCGCAGCTCTCCAACCGCTATATCCAGAACCGCTTCCTGCCCGACAAGGCCATCGACCTGATGGACGAGGCGGCGAGCCGGCTGCGCATGGAGGTGGAGAGCAAGCCCGAGGAGATCGAGAACCTCGACCGGCGGATCATCCAGCTCAAGATCGAGGAGCAGGCGTTGCAGCGCGAAAGCGACGCCGCATCGAAGGATCGGCTGGAGACGCTTCGCAAGGAGCTTGCCGATCTCGAGCAGCAATCGAGCGAGCTGACCACCCGCTGGCAGAACGAACGCGACCGGATCGCGGGCGAGGCGAAGGTGAAGGAAGAGCTCGACGCCGCGCGGATCGAGTTGGAACAGGCCCAGCGCACCGGCGATCTCGCGAAGGCGGGCGAGCTGCAATACGGCCGCATCCCGGAACTGGAGAAGCGGCTGGCCGAAACCGGCGCCCAGTCCGAGAACGCGCTGCTGCGCGAACGCGTGACCGAGGACGATATCGCCAGCGTCGTCAGCCGCTGGACCGGCATCCCGGTCGACCGGATGATGGCCGGCGAGCGCGAGAAGCTGCTGGCGATGGAGGAAACGATCGGCAAGCGCGTGATCGGCCAGGCACAGGCGATCGAGGCGGTCAGCAAGGCGGTGCGCCGCGCGCGGGCCGGCTTGCAGGATCCGGGGCGGCCGCTGGGCAGCTTCCTGTTCCTCGGCCCCACCGGGGTCGGCAAGACCGAGCTGACCAAGGCGCTCGCCGGCTTCCTGTTCGACGATGACAACGCGATGGTCCGCATCGACATGAGCGAGTTCATGGAGAAGCACGCGGTCGCCCGGCTGATCGGCGCGCCTCCGGGCTATGTCGGCTATGACGAGGGCGGGGTGCTGACCGAGGCGGTGCGCCGCCGCCCCTATCAGGTGGTGCTGTTCGACGAGGTCGAGAAGGCGCACCCCGATGTCTTCAACATCCTGCTCCAGGTGCTCGACGACGGGCGGCTGACGGATGGGCAGGGGCGGGTGGTGGACTTCACCAACACGCTCATCATCCTGACCAGCAACCTGGGCAGCCAGTTCCTGGCGCAGATGGAGGACGGGCAGGATGTGAAGGAGGTCGAGCCGCAGGTGATGGATGTGGTGCGCGGGCATTTCCGGCCCGAGTTCCTCAACCGGCTGGACGAGATCATCCTGTTCCATCGCCTGGGCCAGGAGCACATGGCGCCGATCGTCGATCTACAGGTGGCGCGGGTGCAGAAGCTGCTGGCCGAGCGCAAGATCACGCTCGATCTGACGGAAGCGGCGAAGCGCTGGCTGGGCCGCGTGGGCTACGATCCCGTCTATGGCGCGCGGCCACTGAAGCGCGCTGTGCAGCGCTATCTCCAGGACCCGCTGGCGGAGAAGATCCTCGCCGGCGAGGTGCCCGACGGCACGACGCTGCGGATCGACGAGGGCGATGGGGCGCTGGCGATGAAAATGGGGTGAGGCGGGGGCGCGGGATGCGCCGATCCTGGCACATTCTGCAATCGCATACAGCCAAACGAAAAAGGCCCCGGCGTGCCGGGGCCTTCTCGTAAACGCCTGAGCTATATCAGAACCGGGCGTTCGCCGACACCGCGAACCGGCGGCCGAAGGCGTCGTTGATCGAACCGGGAATGTAATAGCCGTAGTACGCCTGGCCGATCCGGTCGAACAGGTTGGTGACCGACAGATTCAGGCGGAACTTCTCGGCGACGTCGAAATAGACGCTCGCGTTCACGGTCGCATAGGGCTCGTAGAACTGGATTTCACGAACCGCCGTGGTGCGACCGATCAGCTGCCGACCGATGATGTTGGTCGAAACCGTCGCGCCCCAGCTCTGGTTCCAGTAACGCGCGTTGACCTGGCCGGTGAACTTGGGGTCACCGACGATGCCATCGGACCTGACGGGGGCGACGCCCGTGATGTCGTTGAGGCGTTCTGCGACATAGAGCGCCGTGCCCGCCAGCTGGAAACGCGAGCCGGGCGATATGAAATCGGCGTTGATAATCCAGTCGAAGCCGCCTTGGATGCCGCGGAACTTGATGCGGTTACCATTGCTGAAGCCGGAGGTGACACCCGGGTTGGTCGGGTCGCTCACCACTTGGCCAGTGGCAGTCCTCTGGATCAGCGAGCAGAAGGCGTTGCCATTTGCAGGATCGCTGGTGTTGAAGCTCGGGTTGTCGAAGCAGGCCGAGGCGATCTGGGCGACCGTCAGCTGTGTAATGGGATTGAAGATATCGATGCTGACGTAATCGGCACTCAGCAGGAAATTCTTCACGAAGGTCGGCCTGAACACGGCCCCGAAGGTGTAGCTGTCTGCCTGTTCGTTGCTGAGAGTGGGATTGCCGCCCGACCGGCCGGGGACAGTGGCCGATGCTGCAAGGAGCGGCGTGGCCGTGGGATAGCGGGTCAGGAATGCCGCGCAGTTCGCCGCTCGCACAGCCGGAGCAGGGCCTGCGTTGCGATTGGCGGTGGAGCATAGGTCGGGAACCGATGTGAAGGTGTTCGAAATCGGCAGGAACAGCTCCACAATCGCCGGCGTACGGAAAGAGCGGGTGAAATTGCCGCGGAAGGTGATGTCCGGAATGGGAGCGATGAGACCGCCCGCTGCCCAGGAGAAGAAGTTGCCATTGACCGAATTGTTGACGACACGGCCGCGGCCGTAAACTTCCACTCGATTGAGGAACGAGATGTCGTTCTGTGGCGTGATCAGCGGAACGCTCACCTCGCCGAATACCTCGTCGACGTTATACTGGCCGCTCAACGGCGCGATCGCCACGGCACGGCCAAGGCCCTGCTGCTCGAACTGGCTCGGGGTGAAGCTGCCGAACTCGCGACGGTGTTCGTAACCCAGGCTCACGCCTACTTCGTTGCCGAAGATGTCGAACGGAGAGCCGCCCACGTTGAAGGCGAACACGTCCTGCTCGATGCGATTGCGCGTCGTGTTCTCGGAAATGACGTAGGCTCGCGCTGCGGCGCTTGAGCGGCCCTCACCCAGGATGTTGAGTGGCACACAGTTGGCGTCGGCGACGGGAGTCCCTCCCGGGGCGGCGAAGCCGGCGGCGCCCACCGTGGGCGCGGTGGTGCACACGATCTGACCACCGGATGTGGTCACGTTGACCGCATTGATGAAATTCTGGCGGTTGATGTCCTGGCGCACGTCGAAGGAGGTGTTGCGCCCGAGGTTGGCCGAGATTTCGTAATAGAAGTCACGGCCGCCGAAGGCCTCGACATTTCCGCGTATACCGAACACCGCGCGCCAGAGCTCGGTCTCCGAGTATCCGGTGAGATCCGCGAGGTCGAGCGAGACGCGACCAACCGTGAAGTTGGTCACGCCGCGTGCCTGCAGCGCGTCGCGTCCTGCCGTTGTCAGGAACGGGTTGTTGACGTTGAACTGAAGCGGACCGCTCGCCGCGCCGAACAGGTTCGAGTTAAAAGTCGGCTGCTGCACCAGTTCGTCGCCGCGAGACTTGAAATAGGTGCCTTCGACGAACAGCACCGCTTCGGGAGAGATTTCGTAGGTGAGGAACGCGTTCCCGATGTTCCGCCGCAGGTTGCTGGTAATCTGGCTGAACTCTTGGAACCGGAAAGCGCCGGGTGAGGAGCCCGAACCGTTAATGCCGGGGAACAGGATGCCCTGGCTGAACGGTACGACATTGCCAGCGCTGTCGAACTGGAATGCGTTTGCGACACCGGTGGTGCCTGGCGCTGCGATGATTAGACCACCCCGCGTCAGATAGGGGATCGTCAGGTCGCGAACGAGGACGGTTCCCGGAATGTCATCGCGAGGCGTGCCGTCGTAGGGAATGCCAGGATTGACGCGTCCGTCATTTGCGGCGGTCACGCCCGCCGGCCGCCCCAGATTTCCGGCAAAATTGGCAGCCGAGCAATCAGGCGGGGCCAGCGGCGAACACGGGTTGGTGGCGTTACCGAGGCCGTTGCGGTAGAAATCACGCGCGTTCTGGAGAATCCCGTCCTGCTGATCATGCGTGTAAGCCAGGGTGACGTTGAGGCGATCGTCCAGGAAGTTCTTGCCGACCACGACAGAGGCGTTCCAGCGGAAGCCGTCGCCACGCGAGGTGGCGCCGGCCGTGCCCTGAACATCGATGCCGTCATACTTCGTCTTGGTGATGACGTTGACGACGCCCGCGATCGCATCGGATCCGTAGATGGGGGCGCCACCTACCGAGAGAATCTCGGTACGTTCCGTCAACGCTGTTGGAACCAGGTTGAGGTCGACCTGAGTGCCGAACGATCCCTGGTTGAACAGCGTAACCACGTTCGACGAAACCGAACGGCGGCCGTTGATCAGTGTCAGCGTACGGTTGCTGCCGAGGCCGTAGGTGTTGATGAAGTTCACGCCCTGACCAAACGAACCCTGAGCGCCATTGGGCGTGACCGAGCCACGAATTACGGGGTTTTCGTTCAAGGCATCGGCCACATTGGTGATCGCGCGTTCGTTGAGGTATTGGCTGGTGATGACCTGCGTCGGCTCTGCCGTGTCGAAATCGGAGCGCCGGATGCGCGAGCCGGTAACCACGATGGAATTTGATTCCGTGCTAGCGCTATGGGTCTCATTGGAGAGAGGGGCGTCCGCCTCAGCCGGTTCCGCATTGTCCTGCGCATAGGCGGGCACTGTGAAGGCCAGCGCGGTCAGGCCAACCCCCGCGAAAAGCGCAACGCGGCGCGCGCCGGCGAGCGAAACAGTCTTCAGCATTTGAATACCCCTGTTTTGAAAATTCGAGACGAAGCAAAGGCGTTTAGATGACACCGCTTCGCGCCGCGCAAGCCGCTCGCGACGAACCGGGTGCATTTGAGACCTTATGACAAGGTTCCGTGGCATTTCTGCCACAGGGTGCCATGAGCGACGGTCCGGCGTGCATCGACCGGCGCCAAGCGATCGAACTCCCCCTGCTTGCCAGCCGGTCCGCGACCGCGCAAACAGTGCGGCTGGAGGAGACAGCGACCATGCGACCCATCGTGCTCATCGCCGCCGCAGCGCTCGCCGCGGCGCCCACCTGGCTCGCGGCTCAGGACAAGGATGCACCGCCGCCGACGCCGCCCGTGTTCCAGGCCGTGGTCGATTGCGCCGCGATCTCGGATGCGGCGGAGCGGCTCGCCTGCTTCGATCGCACCGTGGCCGGCATGGCCGCCGCCGCGCGCGAGCGCCAACTCGTGGTGGCGGATCGGGCCACCATGCGCGAGGCCCGGCGCGGGATATTCGGTCTCGGCCTTCCCAAGCTCAAGCTGTTTTCGGGCGAGGAGAGCGAGGAGGTCCAGTCGATCGATTCGACCATCACCGGCGTTCGCATCGCTAGCGACAGGATGCCGATCTTCTTGCTGGCCGACGGATCGCGCTGGAAGCAGACCGAGGGGCGCAACGTCTTCGCCAGATCCGGCCAGGCGATCCACGTCCGCCGCGCCGCGATGGGCAGCTACATGGCCAATGTGGCCAAGCAGTCGGCTGTAAGGGTGGTCCGCATAGCCAACTGAGCGCCCGCGGCGGATATCGGGGCGGCGGCGGTATGCGCCTGGGACGCCCCGCCATCCACCGTCCGGGTTAGGGTCAGTTGCTGGTGTTCCAGGACTTGCTGGTCATGCGGTCGATGACATCGCGGGATTCCTGATTGCCGGTCGCGTCCGCAGCGGCCCACTGCTGGTTGGTCCGGCAACTGAAATCGCGCTGCACCAGTGAACCCGTGGGGACGCTGCGCTTGCAACGGATGAAGAACTGGTGCGCCTTGTCCAGCTTGGCGTTGAAGGCGCGGATTTCGGATTGCGACATCGTCTTGGGGTTGGGCTCCTCGATGTCGGCTGCCGGGATCACGGAAGCGTTCGACGCCATCACGGCGATGAGGGCGCTGGCGGTGAAAAGCATGGGCGTCTCCAACAAAATTCGATATCAGTCGTTCTGGAAAAATACCGCATAGTGCCCGACGCCTCAACGGTTTTTCGACGAGCGTCGGACGGAACTTTTCCGGGGAATGGGCGATTGCGAGTCTTTTGGCCCAAACGACGAGGTATGTCAAGTAAAAAATGCCAATTTGGTTATTTGCTAAGGCTGACAGCGCCCGCGTCAGGGTCTTAGTGCCGCGTCGGCAGCTGCGAAGTAACTGGTAACCGCCGACCGTTCCCGTTCTGTCAGATGCGGGTTCCAGTAGTCGAGGATCAGCACGGCCCGGCGGCGGTCGCTGTCATTCCACGCCTCGTGTTCGATCGTGTCGTCGAAGGCGAAAGCCGCGCCTTCCACCCATTCTCGCGTCTCGTTCCCCACGCGAAAGCCGCAGCCGGGCGGCACGTCGAGCGCCAGATGGACGATGGCGCGGGTGTTGGTAACGCCGGTGTGCGGCGGGATGCGGCTATGCGCCTTGAGCAGCGAGAAGAAGACATTGGGCGCGCGGCCGGGAATGCGGGCGAGCGGGAGGGTGCCGAGGAGCTCCGCCGTGCGGGGACAGCGATCAAGCACCGGCTGGTTCGGCCGGCCGTACTCCCACAGGAAGCAGGCGCCCCAGTCGAGCGAACCGTCGAGCGCGCTCCAGTCGTTCTCGGGCACGCCCTCCTCGAGCCGCACATAGGGGCGAAGCAGGGCATCGCCCGCCTCGATCAGCCCTTGCAGTTCGGAGCCTATGGCATCCGTCGCCGCCTCGAGAGCCGCGAAGGAGGGGAACAGGGAGCGGTCGAAGAACTCGTCCTCGGGCAGGAAGGGGTAGTAGGCGCCCGCGCACTGGCTGTGGTAGACACGGCGCTTGCCCAAGGCCAGATCCACGAAACTTCGAAGCCGGCGTTCCTCGGTATCGCTGCGGGCCTCGCGGTCCACGCTCAGCGCCGCATCGCTCGCCTCGGCGATTCTCTCGCGCAGCGCCGCGCAATAGCTTCGTCCCTGTTCCAGCTCCGCCGCCAGCTGGGCCGGCGGCGGTCCCTGGTGTTCGGAGAGCTGGATGGCCCCGTCCCACGCCCGCAGGGCAGCGACCTCTTCTCCCAGCCGCTGGAGCAGTTGGGCATGGCGAAGCTGCGCCGGGAAATCATGCCGGTCCAGCGACAGCGCGGCCTCCAGCGCGCGCCGTTCGCCGGCGTCATCCCCCGCGAGCCGGTGGGCGTGGGCGAGATTGCGCCACAGCAACCCGGCGCCGGGGTCAGCCTCGGCGGCGCGGGAAAATTCGCGCACGGCGGCGCTCGGGTCTCCGGCCTGTAGCGCGGCCAGCCCGCGGGCGTTCGCTTCCTGCGCGATCGCGGCGTCGGGGGCGGCGGCTGTCATCGGTGGGGATTAGGGGGCGCATGGGGGCGTGGCAATGGGGCGATGCCCGGGCCTGCGCGCTGCTGGTTGCGGCGCCGCCAGGTTTCGGCATAACCGCCATCGATGCCCGACGCCCCGGCCTTTTCCCCTCAGGATCCCGCCTGGTTGGCGCACCGCCATGTCGAGGGCGCGGATGCGATCCGCTTCATCCATGTCCCGCGCGCCGACCGTGTTTCCGTGCCCTTCCTCACCGACGCCAATCTGGACGAGAGGCCGGGCCCGCACGATCTGCCGGTGGCGGATTGCCTTGCCGCCTTCGCTCCGCCCGCGCCCCGCTGGCTGTTCCACTCCGCGTTCTGCGGCTCCACCATGCTCGCCCATGCCTTCGACCTGCCCGGCATCGCGTCGTCGCTGAGCGAGCCGGTTCTGCTCAACGATGTGGTCGGCCTGCGCCGTCGCGGCGCCCCGCCCGCGCAGGTCGCCCGGCTGGCGGACGCGGCGCTGCGCGCGTTGGGCCGAACCTGGCCGGGGGAGGAGGCGGTGATCGTCAAGCCCTCCAATGTCGCCAACCCGCTCGCCGAGCTGTTCATGGCGCTGCGACCGGAGGCCACGGCAGTATTTCTGTTTGCCCCGCTGGAGACGTTCCTGATCTCGGTCGCCCGCAAGGGCCTGCCCTGCCGGCTGTGGGTGCGCGAACTCCTCGAAGGCTATCTGCGCGAGGATTATGTCGCGCTCGGCTTCGGAACCGAGGACTATTTCCGCCAGAGCGACCTTCAGGTCGCGGCGGTGGGCTGGCTGGCGCAGCACGCGCGGTTCATCGGGCTGGCCGGCAGGCTTGGCCCCGCGCGGCTGCGGATGCTCGATGCCGACCGGATGATCGCGGACCCGGCTGCGACGGTGGCCTCGGTGGCGCGGCATTTCGGCCTCGCGCTGCCCGGTGACGGCGCGGGCGCGATTGCCGGCGGCCGGGCCTTCGCACGCCATTCAAAGTCGGGCGGCGCCTATTCCGCTGACGAGCGCAGCGCCGACTATGCCGTCGCGCGCGCCAGCTACGGCGAGGAGATCGCGGCGGTGCTGGAATGGGCCGCCCGAGTCGCGGAAGGGGCAGGGATCACCCTCAATCCGCCCGCGGACCTGTGCATTCAGGCCGTGTAGCCGAACTTCTCCAGCCACGGTTCCAGCACCGGCATAACGGGCTCCAGCCATTCGGCGTAGGGCTGCCATTGCCGCGTCCCGTCGTAGAGCCCGCGGCGCACCTGCGCGGCGCTGGCGGTGGAAACCCCGCGCCGCCGCGCCGTGCGGTCGAACCCGCGCACCGCCTCGTTCCATTCCAGCCCGGCGAAATCGCACATCGCCCTCGTGGTCGCGTCGAAGTCCTGCACCAGCCCGTGGTAGGGGACGATGTGCGTGGCCAGCGCAAGCCGCTCCAGCGCCAGTTCCGTCAGCCGCATCATCGCGTCATAGTGCTGGGCGGCGGCTTCGAGCGAGGTGTATTCCAGCGTGCCGCTGGTCATCGCGAAATTGGTTCGGAAGCAGCTCCACACGATGTCGCGCGGATCGCGCCGCATGATCAGGATTCGCGTCTGCGGGAACAGCCGCGAGATGAGCGGCAGGCGGGTGCCCTTGAGCGGGTCCATATCCACGAAGCCGGAACTTGCGGCGGGCACGCCGGACTGGCGCACATTGGCCCAATAGGCGGCGCGCAAGTCCATCAGCCCGCCTTCGTCCAGCGCGGCGAAGCCGGCCAGCCCCTCCGCCACCGCAGCCGCGTCCCCCGCGAGATAGGCCCGGTCGGCGGCGGCCAGCGTTGGCCGTTCCTCGAGCGCGGCGACCCCGGGCAGCGAGGCGAGCACGTTCTCCGCCAGCGTCGTGCCGGAGCGGGGGTAGCCGATCAGGAAGACATGGGGTGCGATCGCGGCGTCCGGCTGTTCCCCGGCGGTTGGCTGCCAGGCAGCGGGATCGAGCTCGCCCAGGCCCGAGGCGATCGCCTCCACGAACTGGCGATGTGTCATCCGCCCGGTGGCCTCTGCGGCGTGGAGCGCGGCGAAATCGGCCTTCGAGCGCCGGTAATAGTCATAGGCCCGCGCATGCTCGCCCAGCCTGTCCCAGGCGTCGCCGAGGCGGCTGAGCGCGAGGACCCGGTCCGGCGAGGCATGGCGCAGGGCCGCGAGGCGCGGTTCGAGCATGGCCGGAACGTTGCCCGCCCGCCCGGTTGCGAGCATGGCGGCCGCGAGCGAGCAGGCGGCCACGACATTGTCGGGGTCGGCTGCGAGCGCCCGGCGGGCGTGATCCTCCGCCTCGCCAGCGCCCCCCTCCCTTGCGGCCAGCGCGGCGAGGCCGGCGTGGGCGGCGCTGTCAGCGGGGGCGAGCAGGGCGGCTTCCGCGAAACTGCGGCGCGCCTCCGCGATCGAGCCACCGGCGGCGAGAATTCCGCCGCGCTCGCGCCAGGCATCGGGATAACGGGGGGCAATGCGGATGGCTTCGTCGCAGGCGAGCACCGCGTCGCGAAGCCGGCCCTGCTGCCGCCTGATGAGCGCAAGGCCTACCAGGATGGCGGGATTGGCGGGTTCCTGGGCCAGCGCCGTCGCGATCAGCGCGTCGGCCTCGTCCATTGCGCCGGCGTGGGCGCGGGCGAGGGCGATGGTCATGTGATCGTGCGCGTCGGCGCTGCCGGCGCGGCGGGCGGCTTCGCTGAGCTGCGCGGCGCGGGCAAGGGCTTCGTCCATGCTCACCGCCTTGCCGGGCCCGCGCCGGGGGTCAAGCCCGCCCGCATTCCGCAGCGCCCTTGCGCGGGCGGCAGGGCCCGCGATGAAGGCCCCAACGAAAAGGGGCGGGCATTGCTGCCCGCCCCGATCCGTGTTCCGTTCCGATCGAGATCAGAACTTGAGCTTGGCGCTCACCGCGTAACGGCGGCCCAGCGCGTCGTAGGTCGCCGGATAGACGTTGCCGCTGTTGTAGGTGGTCGCACCCAGTGAGTTGCCCACGAGATAGGGCTTGTTGTCTAGCAGGTTCTGCACCGTGAAAGTGAACGTGAAGTTGTCGGTCGCGTTCCAGCGAGCGGTCAGGTCGAAGTAGTGTTCCGAAGGAATGCTGCGGAACGCTTCCTCGACAAGGCAGCCGCCTTCGTCGGTGGTTTCGAAGTTCGGGCAACCCTGGAACCCGGCCTGGCCGATGCGGGCCAGGTTGATCGGCAGTGGCTGACCATTCGCACCGACATTCGCCGCCGCTGCAGCAACACGGTCGGCTGCCAGCTGGGCGGGCTCGAACTGCATCTTGTCGACCCAGCGCCACAGCAGCGAGAGGTCAAGCTGCTCGAACGACAGGGTGGTCCGCTGCGAGAACTGGAACTTCGGCTGGATCGAGCCCGTGAACGAGCAGTTCACCGAGTAGAAGCCCACGCATTCGCGGTCGAGGCTGCTCGCGGTTGCCTGATAGCGCGAGCTGTTCGTCCAGTTACCCACGAAGCTCAGGCCGAGACGGGCAAAGCCGATGTCGCGATTGAAGTTCGCGATCAGGTCGATGCCGTCGGTGTTGAGCCGGCCCAGGTTGTTGAGCGGAGCGAACAGGCCCGGCGTGGTTGCCGGATCGCCGTCGAGGCCGCCGGTGATCGGGTTGCGCCGGATGGCCGTGCAGTTCGGGTTGGTGGCGCTGGCCGCGGTAATGCTGCCGAAGCAGGCCGCGATCAGGTCACCCGGCAGCGGCGCGCCGATCACGTCGGTCACCTTGATGTTGTAGTAATCGACCGACAGCGAGAAGCCCGGCAGGAAGTCGGGCTGCAGAACGCCGCCCACCGTCCAGGTGGTCGCCTTTTCGGGGGCCAGGTTGAGATTGCCCGCGGTAGTGATGTTGGCCTGGGCTGCGGTCGGATTGGTGATCGAACCGATGGTCCCGACCGGCGCACCCTGGGCGACGCAGACCGCGCGCAGGTTCGCGTTGGTGGTCGGCGCACCGCCCGCGCAGGGATCGATGCCGAGGTTGGTCAGCACCGTGTTCTGCGGGGTGAACAGTTCGGCGATGTTGGGCGCACGGACCGCGCGGGCGTAGTTGCCGCGGATCTTGAGGCTGCTCACCGGCTCCCAGCTGCCGCCGATCTTGTAGGTCCAGGTGTCGTTCTTGCCACCGCCGGTCACGCTGTAGCTCGAATAGCGGGCACCGCCTTCGAGGGTGAGGCTGTGGAAGAGCGGCTTGTCCTCGATAAGCGGGGCGATGAGCTCGGCGAAGCCTTCCCACACGCTATAGCCGCCGTCGATATCCGGAGCCGCGCCGCCTGCGCCGCCGAGTTCACCCGGCGTCTTGGCGAGCAGGTCGGAAGACTGCTGCGCGCGATACTTGCGGTACTCGGTGCCGAGCGCGAAGCCGACAGGCTCCGACGCGCCGGGCGAGGAGAAGCCCAGGTCGCCCGAGATCAGCGCGCGGGCCTGCGCCAGGCTGGTGCGAACCGTGCTGGTGCTGGACTGGCTGATGAACGCGGCGGCAGCGGGGCTGATCGAACCGGCGGGGCCGAACAGGTTGATCGGCACACAGCCGGCCGAGGTGTCCTGGCAGACCGGCGCGGCGGCAGTGCCGTTGACCAGCGAAGCCTGGCGGATGCGCGACTGCAGCGTGTAGCCACCGATCTGCTGGATCTTCTCGGATTCGCCATAGGAACCCGAAACGTCCCAGCTGATGGTGTCGGTCAGGCCGCCACGCAGACCCAGGCGATAGTCGAACACGGTGGTGTTGTATTCGCTGATACGCGGACCGACCTCGACGGAGCGACGGTTGAGCGTGATGCCGGGGTTGCTGTTGTACCCTTCGCCGGCATCGATCACGCCGTCGTTGTTAACGTCGAAGGCGACGGTGGAGCCGCCCTGACCGATGACGGCATAGCCGGGCGTGCCCGGACCGGTGGCCGCGGCGCCGGCATCGCACTGTGCTTGCGTAAAGCGCGGGGTGTAGATGTCCGGGCGAGGGTTGACGTCGAAAGCGCAGAACTGGTTGCGCAGGGTCGCCGGGAGGAACGGGTTGTTGAGGTTGATAGCCACCGATCCGCCGAACGAGCCCGACGGCGCGATAATGGTCGAGACCGAGTTCTTGGAGAACATCCCGCGGGTGTACACCTCGACGCTGTCACTGGCCTGGTAATTGGCCTGCGCGAAGATGTTGTAGCGCTTGAACGGCGTCTGGAAGACGTTGTACGGGTTGAAGTTGAACAGCGAGAAGGTGCCGACACCGGCGCCCGCGCCGTTGACCTGACGCAGGCCGCCATTGGCCACACCGCCCTCGTTGGCTGCGTAGATCGGCGTGCCGTCCTCATTGCGGCCCGTGAACACGCTTTCCGGAGTGCGGTTCGGGTTGGTCGTCCCGGCGATCAGCGGACGGGTGCCTGCGAAGCGCGAGGGGACCGCGGTGCCCGAACCGGCGGCGCCGCCGCTGTAGGAGCTGATCTGCTCGACCGAGAAGTCGCGCGCGCCCTGATAGACCGCGTCCGATTCCTGATAGCCGACGCTCAGCACGGCGTTGCCGCGGCCGTCGTCGAAATTGGCGCCGATCGTCACGTCACCACGGAAGTAGGCGCCATCGCCACGCTCGGTCAGCTGGTAGCCGCCGGTAGCCTCCACGCCCGCGAAATCCTTGCGGGTGACGAAGTTGATCACGCCGGTGATCGCGTCCGCGCCATAGGTGGTCACGGCGGCGCCGGTCAGCGCGTCCACGCGGCTGATGAGCGCCAGCGGAATGTTGTTGAGGTCGACGCGGCCTTGAAGGTCGGCCGGGGCGATGCGGTTGCCGTCGAGCAGCACGATGTTGCGGTTGGATCCCAGGCCGCGAAGGTCGGCATAGGCCGAGCCGCCGTTGCCGTTGTTCACCGCCGAGCCGACGTTGGCGACGATGCCGGGGATTTCACGCAGCACTTCTTCGGCCACGTTCGACTGCTTGAGCTCGATCTGGTCGGACGTGGTCACGATGACCGGGTTCGCCTGTTCCAGGTTCGGGTTGCGGATCAGCGAGCCGGTCACGACGATGGTGCTCTGGTTCGCGGTGTCGTCAACGCCTGCTTCGCCGGCGGCGGGAGGCTGGGTCTGATCGTCCTGAGCGAACGCCGGGGCCCCGGCCAGAGCCAGGCCCAGCGCCAGCGGCGCGACGCCGGCCTTGAGAATGTTGGAGTGCTTCATTGGAATGCCGTCCCCTTTGAATCGGACGCGATCTTTGCGTCCGGTTACAAAATCAATATCTGCGGCAGGCGCACGAACCAGTCGCGAGCTCCCACAGGCAGCGCCCAAATGCGACAGCTGTAATCAAGCCGCAATGTTAAACCGCCAGTTTGTCGCATTTGAAACGGGCAATGTTGCGAAGCTGCAACAGGCGGGATTCGCGACATAGCGCGGGCCTCAGGCCACGAACCGGCGCATCCTGCCGGCGGTGGTCCTTGACCGGCCAATGGCGCCGGTTTACGCAAACGTAAACCAGAGCGCCGCTTTCGGAGACCACCATGCCCCACGCCTATATCGTCGAAGCCGTCCGCACCGCGGGCGGCAAGCGGGGAGGGCGGCTCGCCGGCGTCCATCCCGTCGATCTCGCCGCGGTTTCCCTCGATGCGGTGACGCAGCGCTCGGGCATCGATCCAGCCTCCATCGAGGATGTGGTCATGGGCTGCGTCAGCCAGGGCGGCGAGCAGGCCATGCAAGTGGGGCGCAATGCGGTCCTGGCGTCGAAGCTGCTGCCGCAATCGACCCCGGCCGTGACCATCGACCGGCAATGCGGATCGAGCCAGCAGGCGATCCAGTTCGCCGCGCAGGCCGTGATGAGCGGGACGCAGGACGTCGTCATCGCGGCGGGCGTGGAGAGCATGAGCCGGGTGCCGATGGGCTCGACCGCCATGTTCCACATGAAGGAGGGCCTGGGGAACTACAAATCGCCCGGGCTGGAGGCGAAATATCCCGGCATCCAGTGGAGCCAGTTCATGGGCGCCGAGATGCTGGCGAAGAAGCACGGGTTCTCCAAGGACGACCTCGACCGCTTTGCTCTGGACAGCCACCGCAAGGCCGCGGCCGCCAGCGGCGCCGGCGCCTTCGGCCAGGAGATCGTCGGCGTGACGATCGATACCGCCGAGGGGGAGGCCTGCCACACCGTCGACGAGGGCATCCGCTTCGACGCCACGCTGGAGGGCATCGCGGGCGTGAAGCTGCTGAGCCCCGAAGGCAGCATCACCGCCGCCAGCAGCAGCCAGATATGCGACGGGTCGAGCGCGGTGCTGGTGGTGAGCGAGGCCGCGCTCAAGGCGCATGGCCTCACCCCGATCGCGCGTATCCACAATCTCACCGTCACGGCCGGGGACCCGGTTATCATGCTGGAGGAGCCGCTGTTCGCGACCGATCGCGCGCTCCAGCGTGCCGGAATGCGGATCGGCGACATCGACCTTTACGAGGTGAACGAGGCTTTCGCCCCGGTTCCGATGGCCTGGCTCAAGCACACCGGCGCCGATCCCGAGAAGCTCAACGTCAACGGCGGCGCGATCGCGCTCGGCCACCCGCTCGGCGCAAGCGGCACGAAGCTGATGGCCACGCTCGTCCACGCGCTGAAGGCGCGGGGCAAGCGCTATGGCCTGCAAACGATGTGCGAGGGCGGCGGCGTCGCCAATGTGACGATCGTCGAAGCGCTTTAGAATTCAATTCGTAGAGGACTTACAGGCTATGGAAATCGGCAACAACACACCCGCGGTGGTGACCGGCGGTGCATCCGGGCTCGGCGCGGCGACCGCGCGGGCGCTGGCGGCGAAGGGCGCCAGGGTGGCGATCTTCGACATGAATGCGGAGAAGGGGGAGGCGCTCGCGGCCGAACTCGGCGGAGTGTTCTGCAAGGTCGATGTCACCAGCGACGAGGAGGTCGACGCCGGTTTCGCCAAGGCACGCGCGGCGCATGGGCAGGAACGCATCCTGGTCAATTGCGCGGGGCTCGGCAATGCGATCAAGACGGCCAGCCGCAGCAAGGAAGACGGAAGCATCCGGCATTTCCCGCTGTCGGCCTTCGAGTTCGTGATCCGGGTCAACCTCGTCGGCACCTTCCGCTGCATCGCCAAGTCGGCGGCGGGGATGATGACGCTCGATCCGGTCGGCGAGGACGGCGAGCGCGGGGCGATCGTCAACACCGCTTCGGTCGCTGCCGAGGACGGGCAGATCGGCCAGGCCGCCTATTCCGCCAGCAAGGGCGGCGTGGTCGGCATGACCCTGCCGATCGCGCGCGACCTGATGGGCGAGGGTATCCGGGTGAATACCATCCTGCCGGGCATCTTCGACACGCCGCTGATGAACGCGGCCCCTCCGCAGGTGAAGGAGGCGCTGGCCGCCTCGGTCCCGTTCCCCAAGCGGCTCGGCAATCCGGAAGAGTATGCCAAGCTGGCGCTGTGCATGGTGGAGACCGCCTATTTCAACGGCGAGCACGTCCGCCTCGACGGCGGCATCCGCATGGCCCCGCGTTAGGCGCACAGCCTGAACACCAGTGCGGTCCGCTTGCGGGGGGCGGGCCGGCTGCTGCTGCCAAGGCTCCCGGACGAGGCATAACCGAATAGGATCGCTTGTAATCGTCCGGCGGGGCAATAGGAAGGCAGGATGAACCCGCCTTCCCGACCGTCGGGCCGCGCGACCAAGCGCCTCGCCGACTTCCTGCCCTATCAGCTTTCCGTCGCGTCCAATGCGGTCTCGACGCGGATAGCGGAGCAGTATCGCAAGCGTTTCGGGATTCGGACCACCGAGTGGCGGATCATGGCGGTGCTGGGCGATTCCGGCCCCCACAGCCAGCGCGAGTTGTGCCGGCTGACGCTGATGGACAAGGTGCCGGTCAACCGCGCCTGCAAGGTGCTGGAAGACCGGGGATTGGCCGTGCGGCGCCCGAACGAGCGCGACGGGCGTTCGCACCTGCTCGAGCTAACGAGCGAGGGGCGCGCGGTCCATGCGCGGATCATGCCGCTGGCCGAGGCCATCGAGAAGGAGCTGTTCGCGGTGCTCGACGAAGGCGAGCGTACCGCCCTTTCGCGGATGCTGGCCCGGGTCCGCGAAGGGGCCGGAGACTTCGACCCCGCCACCCTCGCGGACCAGTAGCCGGCGCAAGCTTCTACATCGCCGAGAAGGCGTCGGCGATCGAACAGGCCGCTGGCCCGAGGATCACGATAAACAGCACCGGCAGGATGAACATGATCAGCGGAATGGTCATGATTGCGGGCAGGCGGGCGGCCTTTTCCTCGGCGCGCATCATGCGCTCGTTGCGGAATTCAGCCGACAGGACGCGAAGCGCCGAGGCGAGCGGAGTTCCGTATTTCTCCGTCTGGACCATGGTGGTCACCACGCCCTTGACGGAATCGAGGTCCACTCGATAGGCTAGGTTGGCGAAAGCCTTCCTGCGCTCGTTCAGGAACGACAGTTCGATCGCGGTAAGCGCGAACTCGTCGCCCAGTTCGGGATAGGCGCGCCCGAGTTCCTTGGCCACGCGGTTGAAGGCCGCGTCCACCGTCAGGCCGGCCTCGGCGCAGATTACCAACAGGTCGAGCGCGTCGGGCAGACCCTTGCGGATGAGATCGGTGCGCTTCTTGGCTATGTTGCTCAGGTAGATCTCGGGTCCCTTGTACCCTGCGAAAACCAGCGCGGCCATCGCCATCACCCGCTTCATTTGCCATTCGGGCTTGATTTCGAACACGTAGAGCAGAAGGAAGCCGATCAGGCCGAGCACCACGGGGAGGACCGCTCGCAGGCCGATGAGATAGACCGCCACTTCCTTGTTGCGAAAGCCGGCCCAGGCCAGCTTCTGCGCCATTTGATCGACCTGACTCTGCTGCAGCACCTTGAGGTTGCTGAGCGTGTCGCGGACCTTCTCCGTCTTGTCGGTCCGGCGGATCAGGCTCTGGCGCTTCTTGGCGCTCGCGGTGACGATGCCCGCCTTGAGCTCGTCACGCCGGGCGTTGAGCGCCTTCACGCGCTTGGCCATCGGATCCTTGATGGTGATCGCGCTGTAGATGGCCAGCATCACCGCCAGCGCCGCGATCCCCGCGAGAAGGGAGCCGACGAGCATCACGTCGAAGCCGAGCAGCGTGGGGCCTTGAGGGGTCTCGATCATCGTCTTGGTCCCGTCAAATCTCGAAGCTGACCATCTTGGCCATGATGAACACGCCGATCCCCATCCAGGTGAAGCCGCCCAGGCCGATCACGATCAGGCGCTCGTCGGTGAAGAAGGTGTCGATGTAATTCGGGTTGATCCACCAGATCAGGCCGAAGACGATGAAGGGCAGCGCGCCCACGATCATGGCCGAAGCCTTGGATTCGGAGCTCATCGCCTTGATCTTCAGCTTCATCTGGCTGCGCTTGCGCAGGACGTCGGCCAGGTTGGACAGCGTCTCGGCCAGGTTGCCGCCGGTCTCGCGCTGAATGGCCAGGGTGATGCAGAAGAAGTTGAATTCCGGGATCGCCAGGCGTTCGGCCGTGACCTGGAGCGCTTCCTCCATGGTCCGGCCCACCTTGATCCGGTCGACGATGCCCTTGAACTCCACGCCCACCGGGCCTTCGATCTCCTGGGCCACGACCTGCAGGGTCTCTGTCACGGGCAGGCCCGAGCGCAGGCCGCGCACGAGCAACTCGATCGCATCGGCGAACTTGGCGTTGAACTTCGCCACGCGCTTCTTGATGAGCCGGCCGACCACGAGATGAGGCAGGCCCGCACCCACCAGCACGCCGATTCCCAGCGACAGCAGGAAGGCGCCGGATTTCAGGAACACCAGGAGCGCTACCGCCACGCCCAATCCGAGCGAGGCATAGGCATATTGGCTGAGGGTCCACTTGCGCCCGGTCTGATCCAGCCGGATCGCCAGCGCCTCGATGCGGGAGCCTGACCCGGCTGCCTTGTAGGTTGCCGGCTTACGTGCCGCGATCGCCTTCTTGAGCTGCGATTCGACACGCGCGGCAGTGCTTTCGGAGTGGCGGAACTGTATCTGCTGCAACCGGCGGCTTCCCGCCTTGCCGATCGAAGGGCCGGCAAAGGCAGTATAGCCGAGCCCGGCTATGACGATCAGCCCCAGCCCAAGCAGCATGATCTCGAACATATCGATGCGTCCCTTCGCGTCCATCTTTCGGCGGCCGGCGGCGTGGGCCGCGGCTGCCGGGGCACGACCCAGCCGGCGTTACGCCGGCTGCCCGGCCTGCTTTTCCTTCTTGGCCAGCAGGGCCTTGAGATCGAGCCCGCCCAGCAGCGACTTCTTGCCCGTGCCCTTGCCACCTGGACGGCTGTCGCCATCGCCCGGCTCGATCACGCTGGCGCCCTGGATTCGCTCACTCAGCGCCCTGATCTGGGCCGCCGCCTTGCTCTGGCCGTTGGCCTCCACGAAGGCCTGGCCCAGCTTGGCCGCCTTGGCCGCTCCGGCCTGGTCGAAGGGGATCAGGAAATCGATCCCACGCTCGATGGAGGCTTCGAAATCGGACTTGCTGATCTCCAGCGCGTTCGACTGCACCTTGTTGGCCACGATGATAGGCGTGACATGCGCGGCATTGGTCTTGAGCCAGGACAGCAGCCTGATGGTGTCGCGGGCCGAGGCCAGCGTCAGCTCGGTGGTCACCACCGCCACGTTCACCTCGTTGAAAAGGTGCGGGAAGTTGATGAGCATATTGCGCGGCAGATCGATGATGGTCATCTCGAACGCTTGGCGGAACTCTTCCTGCAGCTGGAGGAAGGCCGCGCCATCGGTCATCAGCGGCGAGTTGATCGGCGCCTCTGCCGACAGGATGGCAAGATTGTCGTGCGCGCGGATCATGGCGCGCTCGATGAACAGCCCGTCGATGCGGCTGGGGTTGTCGATCGCGTCGGCCAGGCCCCGGCCGGGCTCCAGATCGAGCGCAAGCGCGCCGGTGCCGAAATGGATGTCGAGGTCGAGCAGCGCGGTCGGCTTGGCCATCTTGGTCGCGAACTGCCATGCCAGCGAGGTCGCAAGCGTGGAAGCGCCGACGCCGCCGCGCGTGCCGATCACCGCGCTCGCGACGTGATGCTTGGCGGCATCGGGATCGTTCGCCTTGGGTGCGCTGAAGACCGCTTGCGCGGCGTTGAGCGAATCCCTCAACACGCTGGCGGCCAGCGGCTTGAGCAGATAGTCATGAATTCCGCTCGCGACCAGATCGCGGTAGAGGCGGACATCGTTGACCTGGCCGATGGCGATCACCACCGTGCCCGGTTCGCACACTTCGGCCAGCGCGTTGATGTCGTTGAGCGGATCGCCGCTTTCCGACAGGTCGACCATCAGGATGTTGGGGCTGGCGCTGACCGACAGCGACTGGACCGCGTTGCGCAGCCCGCCGCGGTTGCACTTCTCGGGCAGCCAGCCGAGCTCGATCACGACCGGACGCAGGATGTCCAGCGTCGCCTCGTCGCAGACATAGGCGGCAAAAGGATCGCGGTTGCCGGGCATGGTGTTTTTCCAGGGGGCGTTCACGATCAGTTTCCTCCGTTCGGGGCGGCCGCGGTCGCCGTGCCCACCTTGGTTCCCACGGACTGGGAATAGGCTTTGATCGAGGCAGCCGACGTGTTGATGTAGGTGTCCGGCGAGCCGTTCTGTCCCTTGATGAGATCCTCGGGATTGGCGACCATCGCGGCCAGGTTGGAATTGTAGGCGCAGCCGTAGTTGCTGCTGATGCCATTGCCGAAGGTCGCGTCGCTCTTCTCAGACCAGTCGGGGCAGCCGCGCACGGTGGCTCGCGACCGCAGGATCACGACGCGGGCCTGGCCTGGCTGGATGTCCGCCGACCCGATCGGCGCGGCATCGGCCAGAAGCAGGCCATAGCGGCCGGCGAGGCCCGCGACCGCGGCACGCGTTTCGGGTCGCTCGAGCGGATCCTCGACCGAAACCCGATCGCCGTAGCGCAGGTCCATCGCCTCGAACCACGCCGCCACGCGGCGTTGCTCGGCGATCGGGAGGCCGTCCGGATCGGTGGTGACATCGAGTGCGACCGCGCTGCGTTCGACCACGGGCTGGTGAACGCTGTTGACGCTGCGATTGGACGGCATTCCGCCGCAGGCAGCCAGCGCCAGGCCCAGCGAGAGGGCGAGGGCGCTCGAGAGCGGGCGGCCAGGCAGATGAAGGGCTGGACGGGGCATGGATAAAATCCCTCTCACTTGAAGCTGAAGCCGGGCGCGGCGTTGGCGATCTTCTCGTCGCGGCGCGGAGCGCTGGGCGGCACGGCAGCGGCGGCCGCCGCTGCATCCGCGCCGACGTGTGGCGCGGCGGCAGCCCCTTCGGCGGTGGAGGCCATCGGACGCGTGGTGCCGGATTGGCCGCCATGTACCTGGTTGCCCAGCAGCCGCTCGAGTTCGCCCGGAGCCTGGAAGCCGTCGGTCGGAAGGCGGACGTCCTTTTCCTCGATCGGTTTCACGAGGTAGGGCGTCACGACGATGACGAGTTCGGTCTCGTTGCGCCTGAATCCGCTCGACCGGAACAATTGGCCCAGGATCGGCACGTCGCCGAGGCCCGGCGCCTTTTCGAGTGTGCTGATGGCATTGTTCTGGATGAGGCCGGCGATCATGAAGCTCTGGCCGGACCCGAGCTCGACAGTGGTCTCGGCGCTTCGCTTGGACAGCGTCGCCGTCTGCACGCCGCCGACGTTGCTCACCGAGGAGATTTCCGAGACCGACGGCGCCACGCGAAGCGAAATGCGGCCGTTCGCCAGCACCACGGGGGTGTACGACAGGCTCACGCCATAGGGCTTATAGGTGATGGTGGGCCCGGACAGCGCAGCGCTGGTGACGAGCGGGAATTCCCCACCGGCGAGGAAGTTGGCGGTTTCCCCCGACAGCGCGGTGAGATTGGGCTCGGCCAGCGTCGTCGACATGCCGGACTGTTCGGCCAGGTCGAGCGCGCCCAGAATATCAAGCCCTAGAAACCGCCCCAAGCCCCCCAAAGTCGTGCCCGCGCCCCGCGTGATCGCGGTTCCCGGAATCGTGCCCGTGCAGGACCCGTTCGGAAGGATCGGCGGGATACATCTGGCGGCGGTGGAGCCTATGCCGAGCGGGCCGCCCAGCGCGTTGAACTGCGAGGTCATGGTGCGGCCGGTGCCGACGCCGAACTGGAAGCCGCCCGTGCCGTCCAGCGTCGTCAGGTTCATGCCGATGTTGCGTGAGAAGTTGCGGCTGACCTCGGCGATGCGCACGCGCAGGTTCACCTGCAGGGGCGTTGCGGTCTTGAGGCGGCTGATGACATTGGTGCCTTCGCCGACGAAGGCCTCGACCAGGCGCTGCGCCTCGGCGGCATCCTCGGGCGCGGCGATCGTGCCTGTCAGCAGCACGGTGTTCATGCCCATGGTCGCCACGGCGATCTTGGCATCCGGCATCGCCAGGGCCAGCATCTGGTCGATGCTGTCGATATTCGATCCGACGCGCACATTGGCCGACCAGATCACATCGCCGCGCGCGTTGCTGGCATAGATGGTGGTCACGCCCCCGGACTTGCCGAACACGTAGAGCTGGCGCTGCGACTTGATCTGGACGTCCGCGACCGCGTCATTGGCGACGAAGACATCGGCCATCGCGCCGCCTACGCTGATCAGCTGGCCACGCCCGATCGAGAGGACCACGTCCTGCGATGCCGGCTTGACCACGGTCTGCGCCTGCAACGGGGCGAGTGTCGCCGCGACCGGAGCCAGCGCCAGGCTGGCAAGGATGATCTTGGGTGAGAAACGACTGGCCATGAGCGAGTGCCTTCGGTGAATGGGGTTGCGAAGTCGCGAGGGGGTCATTTGCCGACCTGCATGGAATCGGTGGACGACGGCTGGTTGCGGGAAGCCGAGAGCGTGCCGCTGCGACCCACCGGTTCGTCGGTCACGGCGCTGCCGCGCCGCACCTTGATTACGGGGCCACGATAGACCGGCACTCCCGGCTGCGCGCCGGGGGCACCGGGCGCCGCGCCGCTCGGGGTCTGGGGGGGCACGGTGCTGCGCTGGAAGCGCGACACGTCGCCGCCGGTCACATAGCTGGTCTTGCCATCGCTGGGCTGGGAAACGGCGGCCTTGAGCAGCTTTTCCTCCTGCTCGGGGGTCGCGTTGTCGGGCAGCTTGATCTCGCCGCTCGCCAGCGCGCGTTCGAGGTCGGTGTGGGAATCGGCCAGCGGGCGCAGCGAGAAGCTGATCGAGCCGAGCGATTGCGCCACGGTGACCTTCTCCGCGATGCGGGGGGTTACCTCGAGCGTGACGGTCCCGCTGACCTTGGGCACGGCCTTGCCATCGACGATTTCCTGGGTGGTGGCCTGATCGGTTGCGAGCACGCGCAGATTGCGCAGGATCGTTTCCGCGACCTGCAGCCCGGTGCCTTCGGTACCGCCGATACCCTGGCTCAGCATCATGTCCACGCGGTCGCCCGGGAAGATGAACCCGGCAACGCCGCTCTGCGAAGAAACCGGAACGGTGATGGCGCGCATGCCAGGTGTCAGCGCCGCGGCCAGAAAGCCGCGATCCTGAGGGGAGACCAGGGCGCCCTGGGTCACCGGTTCGCCTGCGGTAATCGCGAAGCGGACCACGGTGCCGACCAGCTTCTGCATGTCGGCTTCGCCTTCGATGAAGTATGCATCCTTCACCATCTCGCCCGGCCAGGGCTGAAACGAGAGTGCATCGGGGGAGATGATGGTGCCCGGAGGCAGTGCGCGCTGAGCGACGAGGACCTTGGGCCCTTGCGGAACGGGCGCGGCGGCGGCGGCGACCGCTGGCGCGGCGCCGCCGGCGAACAAGCTGCGCGCGACGAATGCCGTGCCGATCGCCACGATCAGCGCGCTCACGAGCAGAACCAGCTTCTTCCTGTCCATGGCTGTCTCAGCCCCTCTTTTCACCCCGCGGCAAGATCATGCGGGAATTCTTGGTTTCCACGGCATAGCGCCGCATTGGTTAAGATCGGGTTGTCAGGCCAACATGCCGCGCAGCGTGGGCGTGGCGGCGAACTGCGCCGCGATCAGCCACAGCCCCGCAGCGGCTATCGCCACGCCATAGGGTGCGGCGATATCGACCTTGCGGCGGCGGAAGATGCGGATCGCGTGAAACGACACATAAGCCAGCACCAGGACCGGAAGCTGGAACACGATCACCGCCATCACGATCGATGAATCCGCAATCTCGCGCAGGAAGCCGGGCAGGGGCATGGGGACGGCGCCGACGAAGGCGGCGATCAGCACCGCGGCCACCAGCGACAACGCCGACAGCACGATCATGTCGCGGCTTCGCATCGTGCCCGCAGCCCTGCGCACGCGCAGCGCTCCAAGGCCCATGGTCAGCACATAGCCGACCACCGCCATCACCATCAGCAGGTTCAGGAAAAGCGCGGGCGGGAACCACAGCGCCAACGCGGCGATCAGCTTGACATCGCCGCCGCCCATCTGCCCGATGGCGAACAGGCCGGCGGCGACCGCGAAGGTCACCAGTGCCACCGCGACATGGAAGGCGATGTCGGGCCAGAGTTCGAGACCGCCCGCCCACCAGAATACCGGGGCTGCCAGTGCGATCGCGAGATTGAGCCAGTTGTCGATCTCGCGGCGCGCAAGGTCCGTGCCGACGGCGACCAGCAACGCGATTGCCAGCGCGCCGAGCAGACCGTAGTAGATCGTGGTATGCAGCATTGGTCCCCCGGCGCCTGTGCCGCCTCGCCTGCTACACATCAGGGCTTACCAAACGGTAACCACGTTCGTTTGTCCTGCCCTGTGCCGCGCGGATGGACAGGGGTGGGCCGATGACCGCCGCGATCGACCGCCGTGCCATTCCCCCCCACGCTCGCGAGACGCTGTGGCACGCGGCCGATGGTCACGCGATCCGCCGCATCGACTGGCTCGAAGCAGGCGCAGGGGACGCATTCGCGCGTGGATCGATCCTGTTCCTCCCCGGCCGTGGCGACAACTACGAGAAATATCTGGAGGCTTGCGAGGAATGGCACCGCGCCGGATGGGTGGTGACCGCTTCCGACTGGCGCGGGCAGGCCGGCTCCGGCCGGCTTGGAACCGACGCAACCACCGGTCATGTCGGCGATTTCGGCATCTGGATTGACGATCTCGCCACGCTGTGGCGCGACTGGCAGCCTGCGACACCCGGCCCGCATGTGCTGGTCGCGCATTCGATGGGCGGCCATCTCGCCCTGCGCGCCGCAGCGGAGGGGAGGGTGAAGCCGGATGCCCTGGTTCTGGTCGCGCCCATGCTCGGCATGGCCAGCCCGCCCCTGCCCCTTCCCGCGCTCCAGGCGCTGGCGGGGATGATGACACGGCTTGGCCCGCCCACCCGCCCGGCGTGGAAGTGGAGCGAGAAGCCCGGCGAAATTCCTGCCGAGCGCGAGGCTTTGCTGACGCACGATCCTGAACGCTATGCCGATGAACTGTGGTGGCGGGAGCGGCGGCCCGAGCTGGTGATGGGCCCGGGGAGCTGGCGCTGGGTCGAGCGCGCCTATGCCTCGTCGCGCGCGCTGTTCGTGCCGGGTCTGATGGAACGGCTGGCGGTGCCCACTCTGATGGTCGCCACCACCGCTGACCGGCTGGTCAAGTTTGGCGCCGTGGCGCGGGCCTGCGCCCGGTTGCCGCGCTGCGAGCTGGTCCGCTTCGGCCCAGAGGCCAGGCATGAGATCCTGCGCGAGACCGATCCGGTGCGCGCCCGCGCAATGACCGCGATCGCCGATTTCCTCGACCGCGCGGCCCCGCCGCCTGCAACGCCCCCCGGCACGCCATGAGCACCTGGGATTTCGCCATTGTGGGCGCCGGGATCGCCGGCGCCAGCCTGGCGGCCGAGCTGGCCGGCCATGCCTCCGTGCTCTTGCTCGAGGCGGAGGACGCACCGGGCTATCACGCCACCGGCCGATCAGCCGCATTCTGGGAGGAATGCTACGGCGGTCCGGAGATAGTGCCGCTCACGCTCGCCTCGGGCTCCTATCTGCGCGAGCACGGCTTCCTGGCGAAACGCGGCGCGCTCTACATCGGCCGGGAAAGCGAGCACCCGGCGCTGGACGGTTTCATGGCGCGGTTCGGGCGTACCGGCGCCACGATCGAGCGGCTGGAACGCGACGCGCTGGCGGCCATCATCCCCGGCCTGCGTCCGGAGTGGACCGGCGCGGTATGGGAGCCCGCCTGCGCCGATATCGACGTGGCCGGCCTGCACCAGCATTACCTCGCCCTGGGCAGGCAGAGGGGTGTCACGCTGGAGACCCGCGCGCAGGTGACGGCGCTCGCTCGCCAGCGCGGATGCTGGCGCATCGCTTGCGCCGACGGGCGTGAATTCGCCGCCGCGACGCTCGTCGATGCCGCGGGCGCCTGGGCCGACCGCGTCGCCGCGCTCGCCGGCCTCGCCCCGCTCGGCATCCAGCCGTTGCATCGCACGGTCGCGCAGCTTCGCACCGATCCAGCGCCGCCGGCCGATCTGCCGCTGGTGCTCGACATCGCGGGACAGTTCTATTTCAAGCCCGAGGCGGGGCGGCTGTGGCTCAGCCCGCACGACGAGACGCCTAGCGAGCCCTGCGACGCAGCGGCGGAGGAGCTGGCGGTCGCCGAAGCCATCGATCGTTTCGGCAGGGTGGTGGACTGGCGGGTCGAGGCGGTCGAGCGCCGTTGGGCGGGTCTCAGGAGCTTTGCCCCGGATCGCCTGCCGGTTTACGGGCCGGACCCCCGCGCCGAGGGTTTCGTGTGGTTCGCGGGACAGGGCGGCTACGGTATCCAGACGGCGCCCGCCGCCGCGCGGCTGACCGCCGGGAACCTGCTGCGCCTGGAGCGCGACGTGATGACGCGCTCTCTCGACGAGCAGTTGTACCGCCCGGATCGCCTGCTCTAGCACCGCCGCTGATATTTGTTAGGATCGTCCTCGGATCATCGCTAACGGAGGCCGCGAATGGCGCATCACTTCAAGATCAAGCGGAACAAGGGCGGCGAGTATGTCGCCTACTTCATGTATAATTCCGAAGTCATGTTCTGGACCGAGGGCTACAGCTCCAAGGCCAGCGCGCAGAACGCCATCGAATCGATCAAGAAGAACGGCCCCGAGGCGGATACCGTCGACGAGAGCTGATCAACGGCGCCCGGCCGCTGCCTCCGCCGCATCGCTCGCGAGGCGGTCCACGCGCTCGTTCTCCGGGTGCCCGCTATGGCCCCGCACCCAATGCCAGCGCACGGTGTGGCGGGCGGTCTGGGCGATAAGCTCGCGCCAGAGATCGGCATTGAGCACCGGCTTGCGCGCTGCCGTGAGCCAGCCGCGTTTCTGCCAGCCGTCGATCCACTTGGTAATGCCGTCGATGAGATAGCGGCTGTCGGTGTGAAGTTCCACGGCACAGGGCTCGACCAGCGCTTCCAGCGCGCGGATCGCCGCGGTCATCTCCATGCGGTTGTTGGTGGTGTGCGGCTCACCACCGGACAGCTCCTTCTCGTGCTGGCCCAGGCGCAACAAGGCGCCCCAGCCACCGGGACCGGGATTGCCCTTGCAGGCGCCGTCGGTGAAAATCTCGACCCGTTTCATCGCCCCCGCCGCTAGCGCAGGGTCACCCGTCCGCAAAGGCCGCGGCGCCATTTGCGCGGTAGAATTGCCACCGGCGCAGGAAATCCATCGGATCCTTGCGGGAGACCTGCGCCTGCGCGGGCGTATCCAGCCAGTCTTCCGCGCGGCTGGCGGTGAACCGCAGGCAGGCACCCTGCGCCAGCACCGGCAGGGCGGCGCGTTCCTCCGGCTCGAGCTGGCGGACCGCCTCGTACCCGGAGACCAGCGCCGCGCCGATACCCGGCGAGAACGTCGCCCCGCCGTCCCGGAACGCCCAGGCGGCATGAGTGACGGCGAGATCGTAGGCCATCATCCCCTCGCAGGCGAAGTAGAAATCGATCAGCCCCGTGACCCGCTTCCCCAGCATCAGCACGTTGTCGGGAAACAGGTCGGAATGGATGATCGACCGCGGCAGCTCCACCGGCCAGCGGGGGGTGATGTCCCGCGCCAGGGCAAGCGCCTCGGGCAGCGCGGGGTCGATTGCGGCCAGGCGATCGGCGCCGCAGCGCTCGAGCGCCGCGAGATTGGCCGCCGGGTCGAGCCGGTCGCGTCTCTGCCCGGGGAAGTCGCGAGCGGCCAGATGCACCCGCGCCAGTGCCTCGCCCACCGCGCGCGCCTGATCCGGCGTGGGTACCGAGGGCGAAACGCCGGGCAGGAATGCGATCAGCGCGACCGCCTTGCCTGCCACATCGCGCAGCGAGTCGCCGGAACGGTCGTGAATGGTGGCCGGTACCGCGCAGCCTTTCGCGGCGAGATGGTCGAGCAGGTCGAGGAAGAACGGCAGTTCGGCGGTGTCGATGCGGCGCTCGTACATGGTGAGGATGAAGCGCGCCCCCGCGCCATCGCGCCCGCGTGTCTCGATCAGCCAGTTGCTGTTGGAGACCCCTTCCGCGATCCCCTTGGCAGAGACGAGCTCGCCGACATCGTAGGCGGCGATCAGCTCGGCGAGGGATTCCGCGCCCAGGGCGGTGTAGACGGCCATTCAGTCGGCGAGCTGACGGGGCAGCTTGAACACCATCTTCTCCTCGGTCTCGACGACAGGCTCCTCGTCGATCTCGCGCCATTGGGCGAGCCGGGCGATCACCTCGCGCACCAGCGCTTCGGGCGCGGAGGCGCCCGCCGTCAGGCCGAGCGTGCCCACCCCATCGAGCCAGGCCCGGTCGATCTCGTCGGCGCGCTGGATCAGCCGCGCGCTGGTGCCGAGCCGCTCGGCCACTTCCACCAGCCGCAGCGAATTGGAGGAGTTGGGCGCGCCGATCACCAGCACCAGGTCGCTGGCCGGGGCGATCCGCTTGACCGCTGCCTGGCGGTTGGAGGTGGCGTAGCAGATATCCTCCGCCTTGGGGCCCACGATCCTCGGAAACCGCGCCTTCAGCGCGGCCACGATTTCGCGGGTATCGTCCACCGACAGTGTGGTCTGGCTGAGGAACGAGAGGTCGTCGTCCGGGCCGAAGGGGAGCGCGGCCACGTCCGCCACCGCTTCGACCAGGGTGATCCGGCCGTCGGGCACCTGGCCCATGGTGCCGATCACCTCGGGATGGCCGGCGTGGCCGATGAAGACGATGTGCTGGCCCTTCTCGATCTGGCGTTCGGCCTGGCGGTGGACCTTGCTGACCAGCGGGCAGGTGGCATCGACATAGAGAAGATTGCGCCGCTCCGCCTCCTGCGGCACCGTCTTGGGGACGCCGTGAGCGCTGAACACCACCGGTGCATCGCCCGGCACCTCTTCCAGCTCCTCCACGAACACCGCGCCCTTGGCTCTCAACCCATCCACCACGTAGCGGTTGTGGACGATTTCGTGCCGGACATAGACGGGTGCGCCGTATTTTTCGAGCGCACGCTCCACGATCTCGATCGCGCGATCGACCCCGGCGCAAAAGCCGCGCGGCGCGGCGATCAGCACCTTGAGGGGTGGCCGGGCGCCTACATCGGGGGCGGCTGTGCGAAAGGGCGCGTTCATGCCGGGAGCCCTAGCGCTTGCTGCCGCGCCAAGCTAGGGCGCGCTTTTGCTGGCCCGCACGCTCAAGGACGCGCACACCATGTTTCAAGCTTTGCTTCGCCCTGTCCGGCTGGTGCCGCTGGTCACGCTGGTGGGCGGCGCGCTGGCGCTGACCGCCTGCGCCAAGGAGGGCGATCTGGTGGTCGGCCAAGGGGTCGGCATCACTGCTCTGACGACCAAGTGCCCCGCCGTGGGCATTCCCGATTACACGGGTGACGTAACCCTGTTCCGCGAAGGCGGGCAACGGTCGGCCGCGGATATCGACGTGACCGCCGCGATGACCAATCTGCGCTCGACCTGCAATGACAGAGCCGAGAAGGTATATTCCGAAGCGAGCTTCGACGTCTTCGCCCGGCGTGCGGATGCCCGCGGCGCGCGCGAAGTAAGCCTTCCCTATTTCGTCACCGTGCTGCGCGGCGGCAGCGCGGTGGTGACCAAGCAGGTCGGCACCGTCACCATCGCTTTCGCCGACGGGCAGGAGCGCGGGCGCGGCACTGCCAAGGCGGGGGCATTCGTCGATGCCGCCGAGGCCACCCTGCCCGAGGAGATCCGTCAGCAGATCACGCGGCGGCGCAAGGCGGGCGATCCCGATGCGGCGCTCGATCCCCTGGCCGATCCCGCCGTGCGCGCCGCCTTGCAGCGCGCCAGCTTCGAGCTGCTGGTCGGCTTCAATCTGACGCAGGCCCAGCTGGCCTATAACGCGACCCGCTGATCGCGGGCGGCACCTGCCGTCTGGCGCCTTGTCTTTCGTACCAACCGCGCGACCATCCATGACCGATTCCAGCACCCTCCACGCCGCCTTCGCCGCCCGCATCGGCGCGGTGCTCGACGCGCTCGAGCGCGAGGGCGCGCTGCCGCCGCACACGCCGCGCGATGGCGTGGCGGTAGAGCCGCCGCGCGACGCTTCGCACGGCGATCTGGCCACCAATGCGGCGATGGTTCTGGCGAAGGCGGCGGCCACCCAGCCGCGCGTCCTGGCCGAGAGGATCGTGGAGCATCTCGCCGCCGATCCCGACGTGATCGAGGCGGGCATAGCGGGGCCCGGCTTCATCAATATGCGCCTCTCCGATGCCGTCTGGCGCCGCGAGCTGTCGGCGATCGCCGCGCTCGGCCCCGGCTATGGGCGCTCGGCCATGGGCGAGGGGCGGCGCGTCAATGTCGAATATGTCTCCGCCAATCCCACCGGGCCGATGCACATGGGCCATTGCCGCGGCGCGGTGGTGGGCGATGCGCTGGCGGGCCTGCTGGAGTTCGCCGGTCACCGGGTGACGCGCGAATACTACGTCAACGACGCCGGCGGCCAGGTCGACACGCTCGCCCGTTCGGCGCACCTGCGCTACCGCGAGGCGCTGGGCGAGGATGTCGGCGCGATCCCCGAGGGCCTCTATCCCGGCGATTATCTGGTCCCGGTGGGCGAGGCGCTGGCCGCCGAGCATGGCGACCGTTACGCCGCCGCGTCCGAGGCCGAATGGCTGGTGCTTTTCAAGACGCGCGCCGTGGCGGCGATGATGGATCGCATTCGGGCCGATCTCGCGCTGCTCGGTATCCGGCACGATGTATTTGCCTCCGAAGCCGAGCTCCAGGCTGCCGGAAAGCCGGCCGAGGCCGAAGCCTGGCTGCGCGCTCGCGATCTCGTCTATGATGGCGTGCTTGAGGCGCCCAAGGGCAAGGCCCCGCCGGAGGATTGGGAACCGGTCTCGCTGCCGCTGTTCCGCTCCACCCGCTTCGGCGACGATCAGGACCGCCCGATCCGCAAGTCCGATGGGAGCTGGACCTATTTCGGCGCGGACCTCGCCTATCATTTCCAGAAGGCCGAAAGCGCCGATGCGCTGATCGACATCTGGGGCGCGGATCATGCCGGGACGGTGAAGCGCATCAAGGCCGCCGTCGCCGCGCTCACGCAGGGGGCCGGGCGCGCGGTGCCCTTCGACGTCAAGCTGGTTCAGATGGTCCGCCTGCTCCGCGCCGGCGAGCCGGTGAAGATGTCCAAGCGTTCGGGCAGCTTCGTCACCCTGGCCGATGTGGTTGAGGAGGTGGGAAGGGACGTGGTCCGCTTCACCATGCTGACCCGCAAGCCCGATGCGCAGATGGACTTCGATTTCGCCAAGGTGGTGGAAGCATCGAAGGACAACCCCGTCTTTTACGTGCAATATGCCCATGCCCGCATCCATTCGACGCTGCGCAAGGCTGGCGTGGCGCCTTCGGACGTCCATCTCGATCGGCTGGGCGCGCCCGAACTGGCCCTGGTCCGCGAGGCGGCGCAGTTCCCCCGCGTTGTGGAGGGTGCCGCTGGCGCGCGCGAGCCGCATCGCATCGCATTCTACCTGTTCGATCTCGCCGCAGCCTTTCACAGCTTCTGGAATGCCGGTAATGACGATCCCCGGCTGCGGATCATCCAGCTCGATGATGCGGATCTGACCGGGGCGCGGCTGTTCCTGGCGGTCCAGATCGGGCAAGTGATCCGCAACGGCCTGGCGATTCTGGGCGTAGAGGCGGTGGAGGAGATGTGAGCATGGCCACGCGGCCCGGCGGCTACGGAGGCGAGGACGGCTGGCTCGGCTCGTCGGAGGCCCCGGCGGAGCGCGAGCTGGCTTTCGACACTCCCGACGAGCGCCTCCCCTGGCTTGAATCCGACGACGAGGGCGAGGAGCCCGCCACTTACGATACCGGCCGGCTCATCGGGCTCGGCCTCATCATGCTGGTGGCGCTCGTGATCCTGGTGGGCGGTGTATGGTTCTTCGCCAACCGGGGCCTGAGCGAAGGGCCGGTGCCGGACGGTTCCACCATCGAGGCGCCGGGCACGCCCTACAAGGAGCGTCCCGCCAGTCCGGGGGGAAAGACCTTCGCCGGCACCGGCGATACCAGCTATGCCGTGGGAGCCGGCAAGGAGGTGGAGGCCCGTCTCGCCCCCGCCGCGCCCGTATCCGACGTGCCGGCACCGTCCCCGGCGGCGACTTCGGCGCCCGACGCCGCCGCCGCGCCGCCGCCCACAGCGCCCGCGAAACCCGCGCCTGCTGCGGAGCCGGGCCTTCCGGCTGGAACCGCCGTTCAGGTCGGCGCCTATTCGAGCCGCGCCGACGCCGAGGCTGGCTGGCGGCGGCTGGTCGGACAGACAGAGGCGCTGTCGGGCGTGTCCCACCGGATCGTGGCGGGCCGGGCGGACATCGGGACGGTCTATCGGCTCCAGGCCGTTGGCGGTGACAAGGCCGGCGCGAAGTCGCTTTGCGATCGCCTCAAGACCGCCGGGGTCGCCTGTCAGGTGAAGTGAGCGGTGTGCGGGCCGGTGGGCGCTTTCCACCGTCGCCGCGCCGCCGCTGCTTGCCCGTGAACGCCACCCCTGCGAAACCCGCCCGATGACGCCCGCGATCTTCGGTCTGGCCGGCACCACGCTCAGCGCCAATGAGCGCGCGTTCTTCGCCGAGGCCGACCCGGTCGGCTACATTCTGTTCGGCCGCAATTGCGAGAGCCGCGAGCAGCTCCGTGCCCTCACCGACGATCTTCGCGCGATCCACGGCCGCGAGCGGCTGATCGTCAGCATCGACCAGGAAGGCGGGCGCGTGCGCCGGATGAAGCCGCCGGTGTGGCTCGATCATCCGCCGGGCGCGGCCTATGCGGCGCTTTACGACATCGCGCCGATCACCGCGATCGAGGCTGCCCGCACCGGAGCGGAGCTGATCGGGCGCGAACTGGCCGAAATGGGCATCACCGTCGATTACCACCCGCCGCTCGACCTGCCGCAGCCCGGCGCGCATGACGTGATCGGCGATCGGGCGCTGGGAACCGAGCCGATGCAGGTGGCGGCGCTCGGCCGCGCGATCCTCGACGGGCTCGCCGCCGCCGGGGTGGTGGGCTGCATCAAGCATATGCCCGGCCACGGCCGCTCCACGGCCGATACGCACAAGGAAATGCCCACCGTCACCGTCTCCGCAGCCGAGCTGGAGCGCGATCTCGAGCCCTTCCGCACGCTTTCCGCCGCGCCGCTGGGGATGACCGGCCATCTGTTGTTCACCGCCTGGGATGCGGACAATCCCGCGACCGTCTCGCCCACGGTGATCGGCGAAATCATCCGCGGGCGGATCGGCTTCGGCGGGCTGCTGCTGACCGATGACATCGACATGGAGGCGCTCGCCGGAACCGTTCCGGAACGGGCCGAGCGGGCCCTGGCCGCCGGTTGCGACGTGGTGCTCAACTGCTGGGCGAAGATGGACGAGATGCAGGCGATCGCCGCGCGTTGCGGTGCGCTGACTCCGGCGGCGCGGCAGCGGCTCGACGCGGTTCACGCCGCGATGGCCGCGCCTGCCGATAGCGTGGAGCTGGCAGAGCTTCTCGCAAAGCGTGATGCACTGCTGGCGGTGGCGAGTGCGGTGGCGTGATGCAGGATGGCCTGCTCTTCGCCGAGGCAACTTCCCAGGACGACGATTGGGACGGGATCGCCGCGCCGGGTCCGGCCGATGACGGCGCGCTCTATCTCACCATCGACGGCTGGGAGGGGCCGCTCGACCTGCTGCTCGAGCTGGCGCGACGGCAGAAGGTCGATCTGCGCGCGATCTCGATCCTGGCGCTGGTGGACCAGTATCTAACCTATATCGAGCGGGCCGAGGCGGTAAAGCTGGAACTGGCCGCCGATTATCTGGTGATGGCGGCCTGGCTGGCCTATCTCAAATCCGCGCTGCTGCTGCCGCGTGAGGCGCAGGAGGAGCCGAGCGCGCAGGAGCTGGCGCTGCGCCTCCAGATCCGGCTGGCGAGGCTGGGCGCCATGCGCGAGGCGGCGGCGCGGCTGATGGCCCGCGACCGGCTGGGGCGTGACGTCTTCCCTCGTGGTGCGCCGGAGGGGCTGGCCATCGCCACCCGGACACGGTGGCGCTGCGACCAGTTCGCCTTGATCGAGGCTTATGGCCGGGTGCGCGCGCGAACCGCGCCGGTGGTCCATATGGTGCGTGAGCGGCCGGTCATGACACTCGAGAGCGCCTTGGCGCGCGTCTCCGCGATGCTGGGCGTGGCAATGGACTGGATGCGGCTGGAAGACTTCCTCCCACCCCATGCCGATCCGCAGCTTCGCCGCAGCGCGCTCGCCTCGAGTTTCGTCGCCGCGCTGGAACTCGCCCGGCTGGGCCGTGCGGAACTGGCGCAGGACGAGATATTCGGGGCGCTTCGTCTGCGCCGTGCAGGATGATGGATAGCGCGCCCGACCCGATGGCCCGCGCGCTCGAGGCGGCGCTTTTCGCCGCCGAGGAGCCGCTCGACGTGCGGGCGCTGGGCGAGATGCTCGGCGGGGCGGACATGCGCGAGGTCGCTGCCGCGCTCGCCGGGTTGCGGGCCGATTACGACACGCGCGGCGTGCGGCTGGTGGAGCGCGGCGGGCGCTGGCATTTCGAGACCGCGCCCGATCTCGCCCATCTCCTGCGCCGCGAGCGCGAGCAGACCCGCCGCCTGAGCCGCGCCGCCACCGAGGTGCTGGCGATCGTGGCCTATCACGAGCCGGTCAGCCGCGCCGAGATCGAGGCGATCCGGGGCGTGCAGACCTCCGCCGGCACGCTCGACGTGCTGATGGAGGCGGGGTGGATCGCGATCGCGGGTCGGCGCGAGGTGCCGGGTCGGCCGACCATTTACGCAACCACGCCGGCATTCCTCGATCACTTCGGCCTGGCGAGCCGCAAGGATCTGCCGGGCATTGCCGAACTGCGCGCCGCCGGCCTTCTGGACCGGATCGACGAAGCGGGCGATGACGAGCTGCCGGCCGCCGCGTCGGAGCAGGCTGGCAATCCTGACGAGCGTGCCCTAGATTGAGCGCCTGAACGGCGGCGGCGCGGTGCGCCCCGCGTCGAGGAGATGTCCGATGGGTTCCTTTTCGCTCTGGCACTGGCTGGTGGTGCTGGTGATCGTGCTGGTCCTGTTCGGGCGTGGCCGCGTGGCGGACATCATGGGCGAGTTCGGCAAGGGCCTCAAAAGCTTCAAGCAGGGCATGAAGGACGAGGACGAGGAAAAGTCCCGCCGCATCTCCGGCCCTTCGCACGAGGCCAAGCCTGCGGGCGAGGCAGCCCAGGATCCGCAGCCGGACGCCCAGCCGGCCGGGCGCGCTGACCGCTCGCTCTGATCCTGCGCTCGCGCGCGGCGGCTCAAGATGTTCGATATCGCTCCGTCCGAACTGCTGCTGGTGGCGGTGGTGGCGCTGTTGGTGATCGGGCCCAAGGATCTGCCGCTGGCGCTTCGCACGGCGGGCAAGTGGATCGGCAAGGTGCGCCGCATGTCGAACCATTTCCGTTCCGGGGTGGAGACCATGATCCGCGAGGCGGAACTGGCCGAGATCGAGAAGGAGTGGCGTGAACGCAATGCGCGCATCATGGCCGAGCATCCCGATGCCGAGGGCATGACCGCTGGGACGGACGAAGGAACGGCGGCGGGCATGGACGCATCGGCAGCGCCGCTGATGGAGCCGATCGCGCCCGCATCGGCCGAAGCGGCCGAGCCTGATCGCGCTTCCGCCGCGCCGGAAGCGACCGGAGAGCCGGAGCTGCCGCTTGGCCCCGCGGCCCGCAAGCGGGGCTGAAGGCGTGGGCTTCATCAAGGACATCGACGAGACCCCCGCGCCGCTGCTCGAGCATCTGGTGGAACTGCGCGCGCGCCTGCTGCGCGCGGTCGCCGCGCTGGCGGTGGCGTTCTTCGTCAGCCTCTATTTCGCCAAGGATATCCTGGCGTTTCTGGTGCAGCCCCTGCTCGATGCCGGGCAGGACCGGCTGATTTACACCAAGCTCTACGGCCAGTTTTTCGTCGAGCTGAAGGTGGCGCTGTGGTCGGCGTTCTTCGTCAGTTTCCCGGTCATCGCCAACCAGCTGTGGGCATTCATCGCGCCGGGCCTTTATGCGAAGGAGAAGAAGGCGTTCCTGCCTTTCCTGCTGGCCACGCCCGTGCTGTTCCTGGCCGGAGGCGCGCTCGCCTATTTCGTGGTCATGCCCACCGCGTTCCACTGGTTCCTTGGTTTCCAGGGCCGGCCGGGAGGGGTGGTGATCGAGGCGCTTCCCAACAGCGAGGATTACCTCGGGCTGGTGATGCAGTTCATCCTTGCCTTCGGGCTGAGCTTCCTCTTGCCGGTGCTGTTGCTGCTGCTGAACATCGCCGGCATCGTCAGCCGCGAGCAGCTCGTGCGGGCGCGCCGCTACATGATCGTGCTGGCTTTCGTCATCGCGGCGGTCGCGACCCCGCCGGACGTCATCTCCCAGCTCATGCTGGCGATCCCGCTGGTGCTGCTGTTCGAAGGATCGCTGCTGGTGATGCGCTTCATGGAACGCAAGGAACGCAGCACGGCCGACGAGGGCGAGCCGGCGGCGCCCGTGGAGGAAGGGGGCTGACGCCACCCGTAACGGTCGCCGCGCCAGATCACGGACTGGCATGGCAGACCAAAAAAAAGCGGGACCCGAAGGCCCCGCTTTCCTAACTCGTTCGAGTTGTCGGCGTCAGGCGCTGACAGGCTCGTCGTTCGAATCGACCGCAATGACGATCGCGCCGATGACGGCGGCAACCGCGAGAACGGCCAGAATGGCCGAGCCACCGAGCTCCGATTCACCCGACACAGGAGCGGCGGCGCGATCGGCGGCGACCACTGCGGGGGCGGCAACCATCGAGGCGACGGCGGCGGCAGCGGCAAAGGTACGGAACTTCATCGATAATCTCCTTCGAGAACTCTGCCTTCTCGTTCGTGGGCCTGTTAGTCCCGGCCTTTGAACGGTGCAAGACTGAAATGGTTCATTCAAACAATGCGTTTCGGATGAAAAAGCGTCTTTACGGCCTTGTTGTTACCCATTGGCCACACCGGAGGCCCAGTCACGGGCTGGACGGTTGATCCTCCGGCAGAAGCACCACTGCGAGTGCGACGACGGCGATACCGGCGAGGAAGAAAATCGTTCCCTGCCCGGCCAACCCGTTGGCGTCCTCCACCGGCGCGCTGGCCCGTGTGACCGCACCGGCGGCCAGGGGCAGGGCGGCGGCCGCCAACGCCGCCGAAGCGAGCGCGAGCCGAACTGGAACTGATCGAACAGGCATGGTTTCTCCGTTTCGCAATCCCCGCAGGGCCTGCGGTTTCGGCCTCTAGAGGCGAAATGCTTTCTGCCGGGTTAAGGGCGCCGGCACCGCCATGCAAGCCGTTCACTTCGCCGCGGCGGAGAACACCCGGGAGCCACCCACCCAGGTTTCCAGCACCCGCGTGGCGCGCAGTTCGTCGGGTGAGGCGAGGAGCGGATCGCGGTCGATGAGCACGAAATCGGCCCGTTCCCCCTCGGCCAGCCGGCCGAAGCGCTTCTCCGCGAATCCGGCGAAGGCGGCGGTGGCGGTGTAGGCGGCGAGCGCAGCCTCGCGGCTGACCCGCTCCGCCGGGATCCAGCCGCCGAAGGGTTCCCCCCCGGCATCGGTGCGGGTGCTTGCCGCGGCGAGGCCGGCGAACGGGTCGGGCCGCTCGACCGGCGCGTCGGACCCGAACGCCAGCTTCGCGCCGGTCGCGGCGATCGAGTTCCAGGCATAGGCCCCCGCCAGCCGCGCCGGTCCCAGCCGCGCCTCCGCCATCAGCCGGTCGGATGTCTGGTGGACCGGCTGCATCGAGGCGATGATGCCGTGGCGCCCGAAGCCCGCGATATCCGCCGGGTCGACGATCTGGGCATGCTCCACCCGCCAGCGCCGGTCACCCGCGAAGCTCGCCGCGACTTCCCCGAAGGCGGCCAGCACCTCCGCGTCGGCGGCATCGCCGATGGC
Organism: Altererythrobacter sp.; assembly: GCA_016793865.1. Lineage (GTDB taxonomy): Bacteria > Pseudomonadota > Alphaproteobacteria > Sphingomonadales > Sphingomonadaceae > Qipengyuania. The sequence continues at coordinate 335,071 of JAEULJ010000001.1, read as the reverse complement.
GTGAACCGCAATCTGGAAATTGCCCAGCGCCGCGCGCACGATGGTGTTGCGAAGCTGCGATGCGCTCATCAGCGGCAGGCCGGTGTTGGCGGGATCGTCGGCATAGGGCTTCTTGAGCCAGGCCCCGCGCGATCCCAGCGCGCCGTCGAGATAGAGCTTCACGCCGTTGAGGCGCAGCCTGTCGTCATAGAGCCAGGGGGTCGGCTCGCTGCCGCCGATCAGCGTCATCGCCTCCGGTCCGGCGGCATAGGCCATGATCCGCAGCGTGAGCCGGCCGACGTCGCCAGCGCGGCGGAATGCCTGCCAGTCCTCGATCGTGGTGCCCATGTCGGCGGCGGCGGTGATGCCGCTGCGGTGCAGGATGGCCTGCGCCTCGATCAGCGCGGCGTCGCGGTCGGCTGGTCGCGGCTCGGGCACGGCCTTGGTCACCAGCGCCATCGCCGCATCCACGAAGATGCCCGACGGTATCATCGAGCGGCCCACGCGCTCGACCCGGCCGCCCGGCGGATTGGCGATACCCGGCCCCACGCCCGCCGCCTTCATCGCCGCGCTGTTGGCCCAGCCGGCGTGGCCGTCCACGCGTTCCAGCCATACCGGTCGGTCGGCCACGGCGCGGTCGAGCTCGGCGGCGGTGGGGAAACGGCCCAGGCCCCATTTCTCCTGGTTCCAGCCGCGCCCGATGATCCACGGGCGCTGCGGATTGTCGCGCGCGAAGGCGGCGATCCTTTCCAGCGCTTCCTCCAGCGTGGCGGTATCCGACAGGTCGAGCGTCAGCGCGGCCAGCCCCAGGCCCATGACGTGGAGGTGCGCGTCGATCAGCCCGGGGATCAGCACCTGCCCCTTGCCATCCACCCGATAGCGGACCCTTTCGGGGCGCTTGTCGCCGCGGTCGAATACCTGCTTCACGCGACCATCGTCGTCGATCCAGATCGCCTCGAAGCGGTCGACGCGGCCATCCTCGCCGATGCGGATGCCTTCGACATTGTCGACCATCTGGTCGGCCCGCGCGGGTCCGGCGGCGGCAAGCGCCAGCAGCAGCGCGGCGATCGGGAGGGCAGGACGGGATAGGGCCATGCGCGGGGAGACCTTGCGGGACGGACGGGACGGCGGCCCGCCTAGGGCAATGCTTGCGCGCGGCAAAGGATTTCGATGGATTGCGCGCCTTCACCGCGCCCCCTAAGCGGCCAGCCCTATGGACGCCACCGACCCCGCCACCCGCCCCGCCAGCGAACGGCTCACCATCGCCGATGTGCGCGCCGCCGCCGCGCGGATCGAGGGCGCGGTGGTGCAAACGCCGATGCTGCATTCGCAGACCCTGTCGCGGATCGCCGGCTGCGAGATCTGGCTCAAGTTCGAAAACCTTCAGTTCACCGCCGCCTACAAGGAACGCGGAGCGCTCAACGCGCTCCTGCTGCTGGACGAGGAACGGCGCGCTCGGGGGGTGATCGCGGCCTCGGCCGGCAACCACAGCCAGGGGCTGTCCTACCACGGCACCCGGCTGGGCGTGCCGGTCACCATCGTGATGCCGCGCACCACGCCAACGGTGAAGGTCATGCAGACCGAGAGCGTGGGGGGGAATGTCGAGCTTTTCGGCGAAACCTTCGACGAGGCCTATGCCCATGCCCGCCAGCTCGAGGCGGAGCGCGGGCTGACATTCGTGCACCCCTTCGACGATCCCGACGTCGCCGCCGGGCAAGGCACGGTGGCGCTCGAGATGCTGGCGCAGGAGCCCGCGCTCGACTGCCTCGTCGTGCCGATCGGCGGCGGCGGGCTGATGAGCGGCATGGCCACGGCGGCGCGCGCCATCGATCCCGACATCTCGCTGATCGGCGTGCAGGCGCGGCTGTTCCCTTCGATGTATGCCCATCTGAGCGGGCAGGACATGCGCTGCGGCGGCGACACGCTGGCCGAAGGCATCGCGGTCAAGGCGCCCGGACGCTTCACCGCCGAGGTGATCGCCGGGCTGGTGGACGAGATCCTGCTGGTCGACGAGGGCGCGCTGGAGCACGCGGTCGCCCTGCTGCTGCAGATCGAGAAGACCGTGGTGGAGGGCGCGGGCGCGGCCGGGCTGGCCGCGGTGCTGTCCAATCCGGCGCGCTTCGCCGGCAGGCGGGTGGGGCTGGTGCTGTGCGGCGGGAATATCGACACCCGCCTGCTCGCCAATGTGCTGCTGCGCGACCAGGTGCGAAGCGGGCGGATGGCGCGCCTCAGGATCGCGCTTCAGGACCGGGCGGGCGCACTCTACCAGGTGATGGGCGAATTCGCCGCGCACAACGTCAACATCATCGAGATCCACCATCAGCGCATCTTCACATCCCTGCCGGCCAAGGGCCTGTTCACCGATATCGAGTGCGAGGCGCGCGACGGCGCGCAGATCGCCGCACTGGTCGCCGCGCTGCGCGCCCGCGGCTATTCGGTGGAGACTTTCGATCTGGAGTGACCCCGGCGCGCGGACCGCCGGCGGGGGGATACGCCGTCCCGGAGCGGGCGGGGTGTCCAGCAACGGGGCAGAGCGACAAAAATTCGTGGTTAAGCCCCTTTTACCCCGCTTTCGAAAGATGCATAAAATCGCGTTAACGGTTGGCGGGAGGCGCTCACCATTGACTAGGGATGGGTCACCAGCGTGACGGCACCGGTTCGCTTTCCGCGCTTCTTCGTGACCGCGCCCAATCCCTGCCCCTATCTGGAGGGCAGGAGCGAGCGGAAGGTCTTCACCGAACTGCGCGGCACCAATGCCGACGAGCTGAACGAGGCGCTCGGCAGGATCGGCTTCCGCCGCAGCCAGACGGTGGCCTATCGCCCGAGCTGCCTGAACTGCCAGGCCTGCGTCTCGGTGCGGGTGGTGGCTGGCGAGTTCCGGCCCTCGGACACGCAGAGGCGCCTGACGAAGCGCCAGGGCGATCTCGTGGTGACCGAATGCCGCCCCTGGGCCACCGCCGAACAATACGAGCTGCTCCAGCGCTATCTGGCTCATCGCCATCCCGGCGGGGGCATGACGCGGATGGAGGAAAGCGACTTTGCGGATATGGTGGAACACTCTCCTGTCTCAAGCTATGTGATTGAGTACAGGGAACCTGTGGTGGGGTCGCGGCCGGGAAGATTGATCGGTGCCTGCCTGACGGATTTCCAGGGTGACGGGCTGTCGATGATCTACAGCTTCTACGACCCTGAGGCAGAGGCGCGTTCCGGACTTGGCACTTACATCATCCTCGACCACATCCGCCGCGCCGCCGAGCGCGGGCTGCCTTACGTATATCTGGGCTATTGGGTCGCGGGCAGCGACCGGATGCAGTACAAGATCCGCTTCCGCCCTCTCGAGCGACTCACCACCCAGGGGTGGGAACGTATCGCCGATGACGAGCACAGCCGCCTCATCGCCGCCGCTGTCGGGCCGCGCCTGTGTGCAGAGCGCCCCGGCCTTCCCGGCAAGGACGCCGTTCCCGCGCCTTATCACGTCGCCGTCTGACGGCGGGGGCGTTGGCGTGCGAGCGGGGCTGCTGGCCGGCGCGCTCGCGGTTCTCGCCATCAGCGCCGCCGGGCCGGCGGCAGCGCAGGACACGACCACCGTTCCCAGGCTGGAGGAACTGATCCCCGACAGCGCGGTCGCCGATCCGGAAGCCTGGGCGAGCCAGGGCGAGCCGGAGACGGCCACCACACCCGCGCCGGCCATCGACCCCGAAACCCCGATGGACGAACTGCCCGGCGTCACCCTGGCCTGGCCCGACACCATCGAGCTTCCGCCCCTGCCCGAGATCGCGGCGGAGCCACCGGTGCAATATGCCGATCTCCAGCTTTCCGGCCCGGCGCTCAGCTTCGCCGACGCCGAAACCCGCAAGATCAGCAACGAGCTGGTGCTCGGCTTCCCCCAGCGCGAGCCGCCGTTCCTCGATACCGATGCCTTCGTGGCGCGCTATGCGGAACTCTCCACCCTACGCAGCCTCGACAGCAATTCGGACAACCTCGCCCAGATCGCCGCCCGGGCGCGCGAGGACGAGGCTCTGCTCGCCAACCTGCTGCGGGTTTATGGCTACTACGATGGCCAGGTGATCCGCTCCATCGGAGCGCAGGAGCCGGGGCGGGACACGTCGAGCGAGCATCCGATGGTGCGCTTCGACATCGTTCCGGGCGAGCGCTATCGTTATGGCGCGGTCGATCTGGGCACGCTCGCGACCGCGCCCGATGGCGCAGCGCTTCGCCGCTCCTTCGAGATCCAGCCAGGCGATTTCCTTCAGAGCGACACCATCGTGCGCGAGCGCGCCGATCTCGACGTGGCGCTGGGCGAGACGGGTTATCCCTTCGCCTCGATCGATGACCCCCAGCTCCTCATCGACCACGACAGGGGCGAGGGCGATCTTACGATGGCGGTCGCTCCGAAAGGCAAATATGCCTTTGGGGAGGTGATCAGCAGCGATCCCGAGTTCCTGTCCAGCCGCCATCTCGCCCGTATCGCGCGCTTCGCCCCGGGCGATATCTACAAGCGCAGCCTGGAGTTCGACCTGCGCCGGGCGATCCTTGCAACCGGCCTCGTGTCCTCGGTCGTCCTGACCCCGCGCGAGGTTGCCCCGCCTCAGGGGGACCAGCCCGGCACCGTGGCGATGGATGTCGCCATCGAGCGCGGCAAGCTTCGGACCATCGCCGGAGCCGTTGGCTACGGCTCGCTCGAGGGTTTCCGGCTGGAAGCGAGCTGGGAGCACCGCAACTTCTTCCAACCGGAAGGGCTGGTGCGCCTGCGCGGTATCGCCGGCACGCAGGAACAGCTCGCAGGCGGGACGGTCCGCTTCAACAATTTCCGCGGGCGCGACCAGGTGCTGTCCTTCGACGCCTATGCCCAGACGCGGAACAACGCCGCCTTCGATGCGCGCACCGTGGCATTCGTCGCCAACTTCGAGCGGCTGTCCAATCTCCTGTTCCAGAAGCCGTTCAGCTGGTCGCTGGGCGCGCAGGTGCTCTACACCGACGAGCGCAACCGGCTGGTCGAAGGCATCGAGCGGCCGCGCCAGGAATATCTCATCGCCGGCGTCCACGGCCGCGCCACCATCGACACCAGCGACGATCTGCTGAACCCCACGCGCGGCTTCCGCCTCACCGGCTTCGTCGCGCCCGAGGCATCGCGCACGCAGGGCCAGCAGTTCTTCTACGTTCGCACCCAGGCCGATGCCTCGTACTACCAGAGCTTGAGCGACGGCGTGGTGCTGGCGGGCCGGGTGCGGCTGGCCAGCATCCCGGGTGCGCCGCTGTTCTCGATCGCGCCTTCCCGCCGGCTCTATGCCGGTGGCGGCAGTTCGGTGCGCGGCTACGGCTACCAGGCGATCGGCCCGCGCAACGAATTCGGCGAGCCCATCGGCGGGCGCTCGCTCAGCGAGGTGTCGCTGGAGGCGCGGATCAAGACCGACTTCTTCGGCGGCGCGCTTTCGGTGGTGCCGTTCTTCGATGCCGGTGCGGTGGGTGTCGATCCCACGCCCGGCTTCGATGCGCTCAAGTTCGGCGCGGGCGTCGGCTTCCGCTACGCCACCGGTTTCGGGCCGCTGCGGATCGATGTCGGCGTGCCCCTCAATCCCGAGCCGGAGGACAGCTTCGTGGCCGTCTATGTCTCGCTGGGGCAGGCGTTCTGATGGCCGAGGCGATGCAGGAGGAGTTGCGCGAGGACACGCCGCCGCGGCGGCGGTCGGGCGCATGGCGGGTGGCGAAATGGGCGCTCGGCCTCGTGGCGGCGCTGTTGCTGCTGATCGTGGCGGCGGTGCTGGTGCTCAACACCCCCATCGGCCAGCGCGCGCTGACTGAGCGGATCGCGGCGCAGACGCTGCCCAACGGGCTCAACATCCGCATCGGCCGGATCGAGGGCAATCTCTACGGCAAGGCGGTGCTGCGCGATGTGCGGCTGTCCGACACGAAGGGCGTGTTCGCCACCATTCCCCGCGCCGAGATCGACTGGCGGCCGACCGCCTGGCTGCGCAACACGCTCGAGATCCGCAGCCTCGCCGCGCGCCGCGCCACACTGTTGCGGACGCCGGAGTTCCGGCCCGGCGATCCCGAGGCGCCGATGCTGCCGGGATTCGACATCGCCATCGGCCGGCTGACCGTGGACAATCTCACCCTCGCGCCCGGCATCGCCGGGCCGAACGCGCAGCGCGTCGATCTCGACGGGTCGGCGCGGGTCACCAACCGGCGGCTGGTGGTCAATTCGCGCGGGCAACTGGGCCGGACCGACAGCTATGTGGTGAAGCTGGATGCCGAGCCCGACGGCGACCGCTTCGACATGGCGCTGGACTACGCCGCCGCCGCCAATGGCCCGGTCGCCGCGATGCTCGGCGGCGGCTCCGCCTGGCGCGTGCAGGTGGGGGGCGATGGCACCTGGCGCGACTGGAACGGCTTCGCGCTGGCCCGCCGCGATGGCGAGCGGATCGCCGCCTTCCGCATCACCAACCGCGCCGGGTTGTTCCGCGTCAACGGCCAGGCGACCCCGGGCGAAATGCTCACCGGCACCCCGGCCGCACTGGCCGGCAAGACGGTCTCGGTGGACGCGTCCGCCCGGATCGCCCAGCGTCGGATCGACGGGCGCTATGCCGTCGCCACCCAGGCGCTGTTCCTGCGTGCCAGCGGGCTCCTCGATCTGGGCCGCAACCGCGCCGAGAACCTGGTCGTCAACGCCGAGACCCGCCGGCCGCTCGATCTCGCCGGAATCCGGCTGGAGAACACGGCGCTCATCGCCACGGCGGACGGTGATTTCACCGATCTCACCATCGACCACACCCTGCGCGTCGGGCGGCTGGCGCAGGGCGAAACGCAGCTTTCCGGGCTGGTCCAGCGCGGTGTCGCGACCAGGCAGGGCACGGTGTGGAGCCTGCCGCTGGACGCCACGGTGGAGCGGGTGCGGACCGGCAATGCCCTGCTCGACGCGCGGCTGATCCGCGGGCGGCTGGGCGGCACCGTCCGGCTCGATGGCAACCGCCTGGGGTCCGACCGGATGCGGCTCGCCTTCCCCAATGCCAGCGCCGATGTGACCCTCGCCGGCGATCTGGCGCGCGGCACCTACCGGGTGGACGGCATGGTCAACGCCAGCGGGCTGGCGCTCCAGAGCGTGGGCCGCGCCAGCGGCAGCGCCAAGATCACGCTCGACATCGGCGGGCGCACGCCTTGGTCGCTGGTCGCTGGTCTCTCCGCCCGGATCGCGCCCGTCACCAACGCCACCCTCGCCAATCTCGCGGGTGAGCGCATAGCGGTGCGCGGCGGGCTGATCCTGGGGAGCAGCCGCCCGATCGTGTTCAACAAGCTCGTCATCGACGGATCGCGGCTCGATGCGGTGCTCAACGGGCGGGTGCAGGGCGGGCGCACCACGCTGGCCGGGCGCGGGCGGCAGGCCGATTACGGACCCTTCACCGTGGAGGCGACGATCACCGATGCCGGGCCGCACGCCACGCTGGTGTTCGCCAATCCCTATCCCGCCGCCGGGCTCAAGGATGTGCGCGTCGCCATCGAGCCGGCCGGTGACGGTTTCCGCATCGCCACCACCGGCCAGTCGCTGCTCGGCCCATTCGAGGGCAATCTGGGGCTGACCATGCCGCGCGGCGGGCCGACGCAAATCGCCATCGAGCGGATGACCGTCAGCGAGACCTCCGTCACCGGCGGGCTTACGCTGGGCGAGGGGGCGGTGGCCGGCAATCTGGCGCTGGCCGGCGGTGGGCTCGACGGCACGATCCTGCTCGCGCCACGCGGCGGCGGGCAGGGGGTCGATGTCGATCTGACCGCGCGTGACGCCAGCTTCGGCGGCGCCACCCCGATCGCGATCGCCCGTGCCGAGATAAAGGGGCGGGGCGATTTCAGCGGCGGCAATTCCACCTTCAGCGGCACCGCGCGCGGCGCGGGGCTCAGCTATGGCACGCTGTTCATCGGGCGCTTCGCGGCGCAGGGGCAGGTGACCAACGGGGTCGGCCGCGTCGATGCCTTCATCGCCGGGCGGCGCACCAGCAGCTTCGCGCTCGATCTCCAGGCCGATTTCGCCCGCGACCGGATCGCGGTGGCCACGCGGGGCGAGCTGGCCGGGCGGCCCATCTCCATGCCGCGCCGCGCGGTTCTCACCGCGCTGGAAGGCGGCGGCTGGGAACTGGCCCCGACCCAGGTCGATTTCGGTGGCGGCGGGATGGTGGCGCGGGGCCGCTTCGGCGGCGGCGACCTGCAGCTCGGCCTCCACCTCCAGCGGATGCCGCTGTCGCTGCTCGACATCGTGATGGCCGATCTGGGGGTGGGCGGCACCATCTCCGGCATCGTCAATTACGAGCTGGGCGAGGGCGGTCTGCCGCGCGCCGATGCGCGTGTGCTGATCGACGATCTCACCCGTTCCGGGCTGGTGATCACCTCCAAGCCGGTCGATCTGGCGCTGGTGGCCAACCTCGATGCCGACGATCTCGCCGCCCGCGCGGTGTTCCGCAACGAGGATATCCAGCGCGGCCGTCTCCAGGCGCGCATCTCCGGCCTTCCCGCCGGGCCCGACCTGATGACCCGGCTGCGTGGCGGCAGGCTGTTCGCGCAGCTTCGCTATCAAGGCGCGGCGGAGAGCCTGTGGCGGCTCGCCGCCGTTGAAGCCTTCGACATGACCGGCCCGGTCGCGATCGCCGCCGATGCCACCGGAACGCTCGCCGATCCGCTGGTCCGTGGCGCGGTGTCGAGCGAGAACCTGCGTATCCGCAGCGCGCTGTCGGGCACCGATATCCGCAATGTCCGGATGCGCGGCGCCTTCTCGGGATCGCGCCTGGCGATCCGCAGCTTCGCGGGCAAGGCCAGCAATGGCGGTGACGTGTCGGGCAGCGGCTTCGTCGATCTGGCCGGGCTGGGAGAGCGGGTGCAGGGCCGATTCCTCCAGGTGCGCGGGCCCCGGCTCGACCTCAGGATCGCCGCGCGCAACGCGCATCTGCTCAACGCCAACGGTCTTTCGGCCACCATCACCGGGCCGCTGCGGATCGTGTCCGACGGGCTGGGCGGCACCATCGCCGGCCGGCTGCAGGTGGACCGGGCGAGCTGGGCGCTGGGCAGCGCCGCCGGGGCGCAGGCCCTGCCGCGCATCTCCACCCGGGAAATCAACGTGCCCGCCGATATCGGGCCGGCCGCCGCCGGCGGCGGCACCTGGCGCTATCTCATCAACGCCCGGGCCGACAGCCGGATCGACGTGCGCGGGCTGGGGATGGACAGCGAATGGGGCGCCGACATCCTGCTGCGCGGCACCACCGATGCCCCCCGCATCGGCGGCGAGGCGCGGGTGGTGCGCGGTGCCTACAGCTTCGCCGGCACCCGCTTCGACCTGACGCGCGGGATCATCAGCTTCGACGAGAACAGCCCGGTCGACCCCCGCCTCGACATCACGGCGGAAACCGCGATCACCGGGCTGACGGTGCGCGTGCGCGTGACCGGCAATTCGCTCGCGCCGCAGATCGCCTTCACCTCGGTGCCATCGCTGCCGGAGGAGGAGATCCTGGCCCGGCTGCTGTTCGGCGGCTCGATCACCTCGCTCGCCGCGACGGATGCGCTCCAGCTCGGCGCGGCGGTCGCATCGCTGCGCGGGGGCGGGGGCATGGACCCGATCAACCGCCTCAGGACCGCGATCGGGCTGGACCGGCTCCGCATCGTGCCCGCCGATCCCGCGCTCAGCCGGGAAACCGGCGTGGCGCTGGGCAAGAACATCGGCCGCCGGTTCTATGTCGAGCTGGTGACCGACGGACGCGGCTATTCCGCCACCGCGCTGGAGTTCCGCGTCACGCGCTGGCTCTCGCTGCTGGCCACCGTCTCCACCGTGGGGCGGCAGAGCGCCGTGGTGAAGGTTTCCCGAGACTATTGATCCGATCCAGTCGTTGAACCAGCTCATGCGGGCTCTCCCGCAAGGGCTGCCGCGCCGTCACCGGCATAGAGCGCGGCCTCGGCGGCGCGCCGGCGGGTAAGCCCGCGCAGCACCCGCCCGCCGGCCCGGTTCCAGCGCGCGAATTCGCGCATCGCGCCCGCCGCATCGCCAGCGACATGGCGGCGGGTGAGCGTGGCGCGGCCGATCGCGCCGGTGTTGTAGTGGAAGCTGACCAGCGCATCGAACTGGGGCTGGGTGGTGGGTGCGGCCCCTATCGCGGCGGCGACATCGGCGGCGTGGCGGGCAAGGTCCGCCACCAGCCGCGCATCGGCCTGAACCTGCGTCCATATCGTCCCCGGCCCGATCGGGCGGCCGTCGATGCCGGGTCCGGTCGCGCCCCAGCCGATGGTCCAGGGCGCCCCGCCGGTGCCGGGATCGGGATAGGCTTCCAGCCGCCCGTCGGGCCGCAGCCGCGCGCAGCCCTCGAATCGCTGGACGAGCGCGATTCCCGCCGCGCCGACGGTGCGGGTGGATGCGGGTGCCGGGGAGGGCGCGGGCGGCGGCTTTCCGGCCAGAGCGCTGTCGATGGCGGCGTCGATCGCGGCCACCTCGCGCTGAAGCAGGCCGCGCCGCAACAGGCGGCGGACGGCATCGAACACGGGCTTGCGGAACGGCAAATCTGTCATGGGAACCTCGGCGGCAGAACGACTCGAGGCACCTCAGCTAGTGAGGTTGAGACATTGTAGGAAAGCGGTTTTCGTGCAGGTGGAGGACTTGCGGAGGGGAAAATCATTTCCTGCCCGCTGGCGGGGGCGCTATGTTATCCTGACAGCGGGCGCAGGGGCGACAATGGGGCCGCTCTCGCCTGCGAATCGGGGGGAGGGGACGCATGGCATCGAATCTGCGGCGGGCCGCACTGGCGGCAACGGCGATCGGCGGGGCGCTGGTCGCGGGGCCGGCTTTCACGCAAGGCAAGGGCACGCTGGTCGCGCGTTATACGATGGACGCGGAAACGGTGTCGGGCATGGGCGCGATGGCGAAGGGCGGCGGCGGCATGGGCGCGGCGATGTCCATGCTGCGCGGCGATGCCAGCAGCCAGAAGGCGCATGACCTGATAATCCGGCTGGGCTCCACGCTCGCTCCCACCGGCGCTCCCAAGGCAACGCACACCTTGCCCTCCACCGCGCGCTTCGGCCCGGTGCTGCCCCTGTGGACCCCGCCGCCGACCAAGCCGATCGGCGACCTGGTTTCTCCGCCCGAAATGCCGAAGGGCCGGATGCTGCTCTACTGGGGCTGCGGGGAAAAGGCGGGGCCGGGCCAGCCCGTGGTCCTGGATTTCGCCAAGATGGCGAAGGGCCAGGTGCCGGCCGGCCTCTATGCCAAGGCGCTGACGATCGCCGAGGAATGGAAGATCACCCGCGCCAACAGCCGCACCATCGGCGAATGGCCCAATCCCGACGACAAGAGCCGGGCCACGCCCAACGCCTCGCTGCTGGGGCCGCACAAGGTCAGCGGAAACTACACGCCGGACATGAACTTCACGCTCGACCAGGATTTCATGGCCCCGATCGCTTTGTCCAGTCGCCCGCTGCCGAGCGGGGCGGTGGCGATGAACTGGAACTCCGTGCCCGCCGCCACCGGCTATTACGCCTGGGTCTTCAGCGCCAAGCAGGGCCGGGGCGGGGAGGTGTCGGACATGGTGTGGTGGGCGTCCTCCGCCACCCAGGCCTTCGGCGGGCCGATGTGGGACTGGATCTCGCCCGCCGGCGTCCGCACGCTGATCGGCGCCAAGACGGTCATGCCGCCATCGCAGACGAACTGCACCGTTCCGGCCGAGGTGAAGCAGAACGGCGGCGATTTCAGCGTGGCGACCCTCTATGCCTATGGGCCGGAGAGGAACTTCTCCTTCCCGCCGCGCCCGGACAATGCCCGCCCCGGCTGGCAGCCGGACTGGATCGCGCGCGCCCGCTTCCGTTCCATGACGATGGGAATGCTGGGCATGGACATGGGCGGAATGATGGCCGGCGAGCAGGGTGGTGCCGCCGCCCCCGGCCAGACCGACCAGCCGCCGCGCAAGCCCAAGTGCAAGGGGCTTTCCGGCATCGCCAAGCGCGCAGCGGGACTTTGCGAATAGGCTAGCGGCCGGGCCCCGCGCGGGGCCGTTCGTTCATCGCGCAGCCATGCCGGCGTGGGCAGGGGCGCCGCGCCGCCGGGCCATCTCCGGCCGGGCGGCAGGCTGCCCCAAGGGGGCGATGCCTTTGCACTGCCGATGCGGCGTGATAGGGGGCCGGCCCAGGCGAGCCTGGCGGTGACCCCGCATCCGGATCGCGATGTCCATGCGATGCGCGCACATCCGGGATGGCGCATTTTCGAAAGGTGCGTCTTCCGCCATGACCAGCGGCAACTCCCTCCTGGTGTGCGACCTTACGCAGAGCTATTCGCCTCACGGCGGCGGCGGCATCGGGGTCTATCTGGCCGAAAAGCGCCGCCATGTGCTTGAGAACACGGAGCATCGTCTGCTCCAGATCGTGCCGGGGCCGGAAGATCGCATCGTCGAGGACGGGCGCCTGATCTGGTGCGAGATCGGCGCGGAGCAGGTGCGCGGCAGCCCGAATTACCGGTTCATCATGCGCAAGGACAAGGTGCACGAGGTGCTGGCCCGGTACCGGCCGGACATCATCGAATCGATGTGCCCCTGGGTGCTGCCCTGGGTGGCGATCCGTCACCGCCGCGCCTTTCCCGAGACCGCGCTGGTCGCTGGATACCACACCGATTTCCCCGACGCCCATGTCTATCGCGTGGCGAGCGATCTGATGGGCACCACGCTTGGCCGCTTCTTCCGCTTCCTGAGCTGCTGCTACGGCGAGATCACCTATCGCGAGTTCGACAAGGTCTACACCGTGGGCGAAAGCTCGCTTCCCGTCCTTAAGGAGATGAAGGTGGCGGCCGAGGTGCTGCCGCTGGGGGTCGATACCGGCGTCTTCCACCCCGCCAAGGCCGATCGCGCGGCGTTCCGGCAGGAGATCGGGCTCGACCCCACGGGGCCGCTGCTGGTCTATGCCGGTCGTATCGACAACGAGAAATCGGCCGATGTGCTGATCGACATGGCGCAGCGCCTGCCGCGCGATCTGGGTGCGGCGATGGTGATGATCGGCGACGGCAAGCTCGTGGAAGAGCTCAAGGAGCGCGCCGCAGGCCTGCCAGTGGCATTCCTCGGCTTCATCGACGATCGCGAGCGGCTGGCGCGGGCGCTGGCCTCCTGCGACATCTACGTTTCGGCGATGGCCAGCGAGACCTTCGGCGTCTCGGTGATCGAGGCGCAGGCGTGCGGCCTTCCGATCATCGGCGTGGCCGGCGGCGAGATGCCCGTGCGCGTGCCGGCCGGCACCGGCCTGCTTGCCCCGGTGGGCGATGCGGATGCGATGGCGGCGAATGTCGCGGCGCTGTGGCGCGGCGACTGGCAGGCGGCGGGCAGGGCCGCCCGCGCGCTGGTGGAGCACCGCTACACCTGGCCCGCCACCTTCGCGCAGCTGTTCGGCGAAATCTATCCCGAGGCCCTGGCGCGGGCCGAGGCGCGGGTGCGGCGCGGCCCCATCCGCATGCCCCACAAGCTCATCTTCCAGGGCACGGCCTGAGCCATTTTCCGCCCACCCTGTAAAGAGCTCTTGACTGACAAGAACTCTTTACAGTAAAGAGCTCTTGTCAGGTGACAGGAGCGATTCGGTGCGCAATCGGGTGAAGGAAAACCGCGAAGGCAAGGGCTGGAGCCAGGGCGAACTGGCCCGGCGGCTCGGCGTTTCGCGGCAGACCATCAACGCGGTCGAGACCGACAAATACGATCCCTCGCTTCCCCTGGCGCTCCGCATGGCCAAGCTGTTCGGCGTGGCCGTGCCCGAGCTGTTCATCGACGACTGGACCGAGGAGACCGAGTGATGCAGGCCCATGCCGAAGACCGCCGCGCCCGATGGCGCAAGCTGGGCGCGAGCCTGCTCATCGGTGCCCTGGTAGGGTTCGCGGGCGCCTCGCTGCTGGGCGAAAGCATCCGCGCGGGGGTGCTGGGGACGCTGGGCGTCTCGCAGGTCGCGGCGCTGGGCGTGGCGATGGTCTATCTCCTGATGGGGCTGGCGGTCGCGCTGGGCGCGGCGGCGCCAAGGGTGGGATCGACTTTCCTGAACGTGGAAGACGCCGACGAGCTGCGCGAGGAGCGCGCCAGCATTCTGCCCAGCGGGATAAGCTGCTTGGCGATGGCCGCTGGCCTGGCGGCGCTGGCGCTGTCCGGCCCCGAGGGGCTTATCTCGCCAGCCGTCGCGCTCGGCGCCTTCGGCCTCACCCTGCTCGTCGCGACCTGGCTTTCGCTCGGGGTGGTGCGCCGCGCGGACGAGCTCATGCGCCAGGTGATGCGCGACGGCGCGGCGGCCAGCTTCAACCTGACGTTCGCGGTGCTGGGGGGCTGGGCCACGCTCGCGCACCTCGGCTTCACGGGCGGGCTGGCGATGCTCGACGTGGTGAGCCTGCTTTACGCCCTGATGCTGGTGGGCAACTTCTGGGTCATCGGGCGGCGCGGGATGCTGATGCGCTGAACGCCCGTCAGCGGCGGGGCGTCTTGTCGCCGTAAAGCGTGGCGTAGAGCTCGCGCAGGGTGAGCGGCTGGTAATCCATGTCGGGCGCGTCGAAGGGGCGGGTCATGCCCGTGTACTCGATCCGCATCGCCTCCTCGCGGCTGGCGTAGCGGGGCGAGGGGGCGGGCCCCTGCGGTTCGACGATCCGCGCGCATGGCCGTTCGACCAGCGCGGCGAGGGGGAATGGCTGATCGAAGGCCACGCCGGCCAGCTCGTCGCCCAGCCACTGGATACGGGCATCGACGGCGAAGTCCTCGCCCATCGCCAGGCTCGCCCGCTCGCCCACCGATGGGCTGGCCGGCTCGTCGAAGGAGACCAGCGCCCCGGCGGCGGAGATATTGCGGATGCGGGCCGCCACGCTGCCCGAGGCCAGCGTAAGCTCGCACAGCCACATCAGCGCCAGGCGCGGGCCGCCCACGCGGTTCTCGGCTCCCACACGGCCGGAGCTGGTGGGCCTGCCGGCGGCGGCTTCCTGGCGGCGGATCACCTCGATCACGAAATCCTGCACCCCGGCATCGGCCACGATGGTGGTCTCGGCCAGAAACTCCAGGCCCACGCGGCCGCCGCGGATCCACCGCACCGTCATGGGGATGGCCTCGCAGTTCTCGATCTCCACCGCGACTTCCTCGCCGATGGAGAGCGGGTGGTCGCAGTCGATCATCACCCCGTTGGAGGAGATATTGGCGAGCGGTGAGGCGAATGTGCGCCCCCCGCTGGTCACGAGGGCGGCAACATCGCGCAGCACGCGGCGTTCCTCGCCTCGCTCGTGGCTCCGGCGCGGTTCGTGGCGGGGGATGACGACCTCGAGCAGCCCACCCCGTGCGGCTGTGCGTCCTTCACCGGCGGGGCCATCGCCGCGCGCGGGCTTGCGCGCCAAGATAAGTTCGCCGCGCGTGGTCTCGGGTTCGCTTTCCCGGGGACGCCAGAAACGCATGGGGCATTCTCTCGATGTGCTGTTTCGCTTGCGAGAGCATCCATGTCGCAGGAATGTTAAGAAACACCTCCCGCCGCCGCCCGGAACAGCCCGCCGGCGTGACGGGGCGCGCCGGAATGGCGAGGCCGGATGGCGGCGCGCGGGCCCCAGGGGGGCTGGGAAGCCGGAGGCTCAGCGGCCCCCGGCTTCGCCGGATTACATGCTGTAATACATATCGAATTCGACTGCGCAGGGGGTGGTCTCGACGCGCAGGACCTCCTCCCACTTCAGCTCGGCATAGGCGTCGATCTGGTCCTTGGTGAAGACATCGCCCTTGAGCAGGAAGGCGTGGTCCTTCTCCAGCTCCTCCAGCGCCTCGCGCAAGCTGCCGCACACGGTGGGCACGTTCGCCAGCTCTGCCGGCGGCAGGTCGTAGAGGTTCTTGTCCATCGCCTCGCCCGGGTGGATCTTGTTCTGGATCCCGTCGAGCCCGGCCATCAGCAGCGCCGCATAGGCGAGATAGGGATTGGCCATCGCGTCGGGGAAGCGGAACTCCACCCGCTTGGCCTTCTCGCCCGCGCCATAAGGGATGCGGCACGATGCCGAGCGGTTGCGCGCCGAATAGGCCAGCAGCACCGGCGCCTCGAACCCCGGGACCAGCCGCTTGTAGCTGTTGGTGGTGGGATTGGTGAAGGCGTTCAGCGCCTTGGCGTGCTTGATGACGCCGCCGATGAAATAGAGGCAGGTGTCGGACAGGCCGGCATAGCCATTGCCCGCGAAGGTCGGCTTGCCCTTTTCCCAGATCGACATGTGGGTGTGCATCCCGCTGCCGTTATCGGCCTTGATCGGCTTGGGCATGAAGGTCGCGGTCTTGCCGTAGGCATGGGCCACCTGGTGCACGACGTATTTGTAGATCTGCATGTTGTCGGCGGTTTCGACCAGCGTGCCGAAGGTGACGCCCAGCTCGTGCTGCGCGGCGGCCACCTCGTGGTGGTGCTTGTCGCAGTTCAAACCCATCTCGATCATGGTGGAGACCATCTCGCCGCGGATATCGACGGCGCTGTCGACCGGAGCCACGGGGAAGTATCCGCCCTTGGCGCGCGGGCGGTGCGCCATGTTGCCGGCCTCGTACTCCTTGCCGGTGTTGGTCGGCAGCTCGATATCGTCGATCGCATAGCCGCTGCCGGCATAGCCGTCCTCGAAGCGGACGTCGTCGAACATGAAGAACTCGGCCTCGGGCCCGACATAGATGGTGTCGCCGATGCCGGTGGACTTGAGGTAATCCTCCGACCGCTTGGCGGTGGAACGCGGATCGCGGGAATAACGATCACCGGTCGATGGCTCGTAGATGTCGCAGAACAGGATCAGCATCGGCTCCGCGCTGAAGGGATCGAGCGTGGCTCGTTCCAGATCGGGCTTCAGGATCATGTCGCTTTCGTTGATCGCCTTCCACCCGGCGATGGAGGAGCCGTCGAACATCAGCCCGTCCTCGAGCTGGTCCTCGTCCAGCGTCTTGGCGACCATAGTGAGGTGCTGCCACTTGCCCTTGGGATCGGTGAAGCGCAGGTCCACCCACTCGATGCTCTCATCCTCGATGCGCTTGAGGATCTTCTTGGCATTCGACATTCGACAAACTCCGTCCTGGGAAACTGGGCCCGGAAGACCGGGCCGAAAAACCGGGGCCGCGCCCGGCGGGAAAATCAGATCGCTTCGTCGTCACGCTCGCTGGTGCGGATGCGCAGGGCGCTGTCGATGGTGGAGACGAAGATCTTGCCGTCACCTATGCGCCCGGTTCGCGCGGCGGCGGCGATCGCCTCGACCGTGCGATCGGCCAGGGCATCGGCCACCACCACCTCAAGCTTCACCTTGGGCAGGAAGTCGACGACATATTCGGCCCCGCGATAAAGCTCGGTATGGCCCTTCTGGCGGCCGAAGCCCTTGGCTTCGGTCACGGTGATGCCGGACACGCCGATCTCGTGCAGCGCCTCCTTCACCTCGTCCAGCTTGAACGGCTTGATGATCGCCTCGATCTTCTTCACGCTGACGCGCCCCTCCCAAAGCAAGACTCGAAAAAACGGCCCCCGGCCCGATCCTGGCCGCGCGCTCTCGCGCGTCGGGTTCCAAGAATCGTGCCAAGCCGCACTCCCCGGCCTAACGCATGGGGCGCATCGCGCAAGGGCGCGCTGGCGCAAGAAAGGCATAGCCGGGCGTAATGGTGACGCAATGCAGCAGGATGGCGGCGATGTACTGCCCAAGGTTTGGCCCGAGGCTGCCTAATTATTGGGCAGCAACAGCCCCTCGGTCTCGCGCAAGCCGAACATCAGGTTCAGCGACTGGATCGCCGCCCCGCTCGCGCCCTTGCCCAGATTGTCGAGCGCTTCACAGGTGAGGTGGTCGATGTTAGCTTTGGAGCTATGCCGAGGCTCGCCGTCAGGGATGTAGTAGTCCCAACTTCTTGCTTCGTTCCAAAGTAATGATGAGGGGGTGACCTATTGCGCCACAGCGCGATTTTAGGAGTTTGCTCGAATGCAGTGCACGATCACTACACAGCGCGCGATTTTTCAGGGGGAAGGGTATGAAGGAGTGGCTCAAGCGACGCGTTACGGCAGCCGGCTATGAGATAACTCGTGGATCGACGCTGCATTCCTTCCTGAACTCTCGGTATATCGACCTTGTAGTTGATGCCGGGGCTAACATTGGTCAGTTCGGGCAGGCAATTCGCCTGCGTGGGTATGGCGGCCGGATATGGTCGTTTGAGCCTGTGTCAAAGGTGTATGCGGCCCTGGCATCCGCGGCTGCCCGCGACCCGAACTGGACGACATCCCGACTTGCTCTTGGCAGCGCTACCGGCACTGCCGAGATCAATGTTTTCGACAATCACACGCTCGCATCCATCCTGCCCGGAACCCGTCTAGCCGAGAGTTACGACGGCGGCGGCGTCACGACGCGAGAAACGATCTCGGTCGAAACTGTCGACATCGCGCTTCGTGACGACCCAGCTCGGCACATCATGCTTAAAGTTGATGTCCAGGGATACGAACGCGAAGTGTTGGAAGGGGCGAAAGAGACGCTTTCGAGGATTGATGCGATCCACATAGAATTGCCCGTGGAGCATTTGTACGAGGGTAACTGGTCGTTCACCGAGGCGATCGCATACATGGAGGACCTGGGCTTCGCCCCAGCGCAGTTCCGCACCGTGAACTCACTGCCCGACGATCCTGCATCCGCCGTGGAGTTCGATTGCCTTTTCAGGCGGAGGGGAGCCTAGCGCTCGAGCGGCCTGCTCGGGCCGCTGTCGCGGCTAGCAGTTCTGACAGCCCGAACCGGACACCACCGCCGGCGGACGCACTGTCCACGAGCGCGGTCTGGCGATCCATCTGGCCAACCCCGCACTCGGCGGGGCCATCGGCAGCATTTATTCCAACCCCCTGGGCAGCAGCAGGCCCTCGGTCTCGGGTAAGCCGCACATCAGGTTGAGCGACTGGATCGCCGCCCCGCTGGCGCCCTTGCCCAGATTGTCCAGCGTGGCGACGAGGCGCGCGTGGTAGCCGCCCGCATTGCCGCGCACATGCAGTTCCATCGCATCACTCGCAGGCTGATCGGCCCGCAGCAGAAGCTCGGGAAGCGCGCCGTCCTGGTGCACGCGGATGATGGATGAGCCGGCGTAGAATTCGGCCAGCGCGGCGCGCAGGGCATCCGCCGTCACCTCGCCCGGCATCGCGCCCAGGTGCAGCGGCACCTCGACCACCATCCCGCGATAGGCGGGCACCACGGATGGCGCGAAGATCACCGGGTGTGCCAGCCCGCCATGAAGCTTCATCTCGGCGCGGTGCTTATGCTCCATGTCGAGCGCATAGGTGCGGAAGGCGATGTAGGGCTCTGCCGCGAAGCGCTCGATCAGCGGCTTGCCGCCGCCCGAATAGCCGCTGACCGCGTTGACCGTGAAGGGCCAGTCCGCCGGGATCAGCCCGGCGCGCACCAGCGGCGCGACGAGGGCGAGAAAGCCGGTGGGATAGCAGCCGGGGTTGGAGACGAAGCGCGCCGCCGCGATCCGCTCGCGCCCGACCAGTTCGGGGAAGCCATAGGTCCATTGCGGGTCGGTGCGGTGCGCGGTGGAAGCGTCGATGATCCGCGTCGTGCCGACCGGGTCGACCAGCGCCACCGCCTCGCGTGCGGCGTCATCGGGCAGGCACAGGATCGCAATGTCCGCCTCGTTCAACGCCTCGGCCCTCGCGGCCGCGTCCTTGCGCCGCGCATCGTCGAGCGTGATGATATCGAACTCGGACCGGCCAGCCAGCCGGTCGAGTATCTCGAGGCCGGTGGTCCCGGCGGCACCGTCTATGAAGATCGTGTCAGGCATCTGCGATAACTTCCAACTTCCGCTCACCCCGAGCTTTCCACAGGGTGACTGGAGAACCGTACCGCCAGGCGTGCTTCGACAGGCTCGGCACTGGCGGGGCTTCGGGTCTTAGCTCTCGGATCGTCGCAGCGCCGCCAGCGGGAGATAGCCGACGTGGCCGTCCTCGCCGATCTGGCCCCAGGCCCATTGACCCGCGATGTCGAGCACGGCGAAGGGCAGGCCGGCCGGCACTTCCTCGCGCACCTCGGCATCGGCGCGGGGGGCGACCAGCAGCGCGGCGGGCCGTTCGACCGCATAGGCCATCGGCACCGCATAGTGCGGCACGAACACCTTGCCGGCGAGGCGGATATGCGCGAGGTCGCCGCGCGCGGGCCAGTGCGCGTCGTCGAGCTTCTCGCTCGGTCCCGCCAGGGTGAATTCCTGATTGGGGACGTCGCTCACGAAAAAGATACCCATGTCATCAAAGCGCCGCGCGCTTACCGCCGCCGTGCGGTTTCAGCAAGCGCACCGCCCGCGCTGTCCCTAACCGAACCGCGCCAGGATCATGTGCCAGGCGGCGCGCAGGCCCAGCGCATCCCCGCCGCGCGGCCGGCCCGGCTTCACCACCGGGCGCCAGGCGAAGGTATCGAAATGCGCCCAGTCGATGCCTTCCCCAACGAAGCGGTCGAGGAACAGCGCCGCCACGCTCGCCCCGGCAAAGCCATTGGCATGGGCGTTACCGATGTCGGCGATGTCGGAATTGAGATATTCGCGGTAACCATCGTGCAGCGGCAGGCGCCACACCGGGTCGTCATGTGCGCGGCCGGCGGCGATCAGCGCCTCGGCGGTCTCGTCGCGGCGCGCCATCAGGGCGGGCAGGTCCGGCCCCAGCGCGATCCGCGCGGCGCCGGTCAGCGTGGCGAAGTCGATCAGCAGTTCGGGCTTCTCCTCGCTGGCGCGGGCCAGCGCATCGCCCAGCACCAGCCGCCCCTCGGCGTCGGTGTTGCCGATCTCCACGCTCAGCCCCTTGCGGCTCTTCAGGATGTCGCCGGGACGGAAGGCATTGCCGCCGATGGCGTTTTCCGCCGCGGGGACGAGGCAGTGCAACCGCAGCTTCAGGCCCGCGCCCATCACCAGCCCCGCCAGCGCCAGCGCATGAGCGGCGCCGCCCATGTCCTTCTTCATCAGCAGCATCCCTGCCGCGGTCTTGAGGTCGAGCCCGCCCGAATCGAAGCACACGCCCTTGCCGACCACGGCGAGAACGGGATCTTCTGGCTTGCCCCAGCTCAGATGGATCAGCCGGGGGGCATGGCTGCGCGCCGCTGCCCGGCCGACCGCGTGGATCATCGGATAGTCGCGTGCCAGTGCGTCGCCGCGCACCACCTCGATGGCCGCGCCATGCGCCTTGGCCAGCTTCTCCGCCTCCGCTTCCAGCACCGCGGGGCCCATGTCCTCGGCCGGAGTGTTGACGAGGTCGCGCACCAGGGTGAGCGCGGCGGCCTCGGCCAGCGCCGGGGCGATGGCCTTCGCCTCGCCGGTGAGCAACACGCGCGGGCCGACGGGATTCTCCGGCTTGCGATAGCGGGTGAAGGCGTATTGCGCCGCCTGCCAGCCGTGCAGCGCCGCGCCCGGTGCGCCCTCGGCCAGCCGGTAGGTGCCGGCGGGCAGCACCTCGGCCAGCCGCGCCAGGCACCAGCTTGTCAGCGCCCCCGCCTTCGCGACCCCGGCGGCGGCCTGCCATCCGTCGGCATCCCTCGCGCCGCCCGGAACGATCCCGACCTGGTTCGCGGCCCCTTCGAAGCGCTGCGCCGCCAGCGCCGCGCGCTGCGGGGCGGACAGCCCCTTGGCCCAGGCGGCGAAACCCGGCTTGTCCACCAGATGGACCGTTATCGCCTCCTGCCCGCGATCGGGCTGGATCAAGTCGGGGGTCTCGGACATTATGCGGTTGTCTCGAAGCGAAGGATCGTCATGCGCGCGCACCTGTTCCTCATTCCGCTGCTGCTGTCGAGTGCGGCCTGTTCCTCGCAGGAGGATATGGCCCGCAAGACCGGCGTGTCACCCCAGGCATCGGCCTCCGCCAGGGCATCGGCGGCGCCTGCACTGGAAGGCGAGGCGATGCGGCTGGAGGACAAGGACAGCCGCGACGGGGCGGAGCGGACCTTCGGCTATGCCATCCCCGCCGCGGCGGGCGCGATCCCCCAACTGACCGAGCGGCTGATTGCGGAGCGCGACAAGGCGCTTGCCGATCAGAAGGCGGAATGGGCCACCGCGCTGCGCGACGAGCCGGCGGACTGCGTGCCCTGCCGCGCGCGCGGGTTCGTGAAGGAATGGAAGGTGGTGGCGGACACGCCCGGTTTCCTCAGCCTGTCCGCGATGGTCAGCACCTACACCGGCGGGGCGCACGGGATGTACAACCTCGAATCGCTCGTATGGGATCGCAAAGCGGCGCGCGCCACGCCCGCGATCGCAATGTTCCAGTCGGCGGATGCGCTGGAGCAGGCGCTCGGCCCCCGGCTGTGCCGGGCGCTCGATGCCGAGCGGGTCAAGCGCCGGGGCGAGCCGATGCCGCGCGAGACGGGCGATGATTACGGGTTCAATTCCTGCCAGAAGGTCAAGGATGCGACCGTGCTGGTCGGCTCCGCGTCGGGCAAGGCGTTCGATCGGGTGGGCATCTGGTTCGGCCCCTATGTCGCCGGCCCCTATGCCGAGGGTGCCTATGAGCTCAATTTCCCGGTGGATGCCGCCGTGCTCAAGGCGGTGAAGCCGGAGTTCGCCCCGGCCTTCGCGGCGAGGCCGTAATGCGCTCGCATTTCGGCTGCCGCGCACCTATATCGCCGCCATGACCGACTATCAGACCATCGGCGCCGACGACATCGTCCTGCGCGACGGCACCATCAAGCTGCACGGGCCGGACGGCTTTGCCGGAATGCGCGCCGCGGGCCTGCTGGCCGCCCGCATCCTCGACGATGTCACCCCCCTGGTGCAGCCCGGCGTGACCACCGCCGAGCTTGACGATTTCGTGCGCGAGCGCACGTTGGCGGGCGGCGCGGTGCCGGCCACGATGGGTTACCGCGGCTATGCCCATAGCTGCTGCATTTCCGTCAACCATGTGATCTGCCACGGGATTCCGGGCGAGAAGACGCTGAAGGACGGGGATATCGTCAATATCGACGTCACCCCGCTGCTCGACGGCTGGCATGGCGATACCAGCCGGATGTATCTGGTGGGCGATGTGCCGCTCAAGGCGCGGCGGCTGGTCGATGTGACCTATGAATGCCTCATGCTCGGCATCGCGCAGGCGAAGCCGGGCAACCGGCTGGGCGATATCGGCGCCGCGATCGAGGGCCATGCGCTGGCGCACCGCTATGGCGTGGTGCGCGAGTTCTGCGGGCATGGCGTGGGCCGCGTGTTCCATGATGCGCCCGAGGTGATCCACGCCGCCCGGCCCGGCACCGGCCCGCTGCTCAAGCCCGGCATGTTCTTCACCATCGAGCCGATGATCAACGCCGGCCGCCCCCACGCCAAGATGCTGAGCGACGGCTGGACCGCGGTGACCCGCGACAAGAGCCTCTCCGCACAGTTCGAGCATTCGATCGGCATCACCGAGGACGGCTGCGAGATCTTCACCCAAAGCCCGATGGGCCTGCACAAGCCGCCTTACGCTTGAGCGACACGTTACGTGGCGGCCTTAGTCGCCATCGAAGTCATCGTAATCATAGCTGCTGAATCGCTTGCCCCGTTTGCGGTTCAGCCAGGTCACGAAGCGACTGAGGGCGAAGAACATCAGTCCCGGTATGATGGCGGCGGCCGAATATTGAGACGGTATGCCAAAGTCGTCGACGAGCCTGATTGCAGGGATGGTCAAGGAAACGACGACGGCAGACTCCATCAGGAACTGCCGACGCCCATTATCAGATCGAAAGACCTTCGCCTTCAGAGACTTATTTTCTTCGGGTGTCACTCGCGATACCTTGTCTCGCGAAAATAAGTAGCGTGCCTTCTTTGCCATTCTCATGACTCCCGCGCCGCCCGGACCGCCGCGCCCGCCACGAAGGGGGCCAGCGCGCAGAGCCCCAGGCTGATCGCCCCCGTCAGCGCCAGCGGGGCATCGTCAGGGCGGGCCAGGGCGCCGGCGCCGAAGATCAGGATCGGGACCGCGAGCGGGATAACCATCAGCCCGGCGAGCGCGGCACCGCCGCGTAAGGCAGCGGTCAGCGCGGCGATGGCGAGGCCGATCGCGGCGAGGCCCGGCGTTCCCGCGAGCAGGCCGAGGAGCAGGATGCGGATCGTCTCTGCCGACAGTCCCAACAACCCCGCGGCGGGGAGCGTGGCGATGATGAGCAGCGGCGCGAAGGCGAGCCAGTGGGCGATCAGCCGGCTGGCCATCGCCAGTTCCTCCGATACACCACGCAGGTGAAGCTGGTCGAAGACCCCCGCCTCGAGATCGGCGGCAACCAGTCTCTCGAGGGGAAGGATCGCGGCCAGCAGCGCCGCCACCCAAACCACCCCGCCGCCGGTTCGCGCGAGCAGCGCCGGCTCCGGCCCGACCGCGAAGGGGTAGAGCATCGCCACCGCCAGGAAGAACAGCAGGGGCAGCAGTGTGCCACCCCGCCTGCCGCCGGGCAGCAGCGTCGCGAGATCGCGGCGAAGGAGGGTGGCGATCAAGGCAGCAGCCCCTCGGGGGAGGGGGAGGGGGTGGCGAAATCCCCCAGTGCCAACACCCGTGCCGCGCTCGCCAGCGGCTGGTGGCTGGCGATCACCGCCACGCCGCCACCCGCCAGATGCTCCGCGATCAGCCCCTCCACCAGCGCCACCCCGCCGGTGTCCAGCCCGTTGAGCGGTTCGTCGAGCAGCCAGATCGGCGCGCGCTGCGCCATCACCCGCGCCATCGCCGCGCGCTTGACCTGCCCGGTCGAGAGATAGCGCACCGGCACATCCAGCAGCCCGGCCAGGCCCAATCGCTCCAGCGGGGCGGAGCCGCCGTCGAGAGCGCACCAGAACGCCAGCGCCGCGCCGAGTTCGACCTGCGGATCGAGCGCGTGCCGATCATCGAGCAGCGCCGCCGCTGCCGACCGCTCCACCGTGCCCGCGAAAGGCCGCAGCAGCCCCGCCAGCACGCGGATCAGGCTGGATTTGCCGAGGCCGTTGGCGCCGGTGACATGGAGTGCATCGCCCGGTGCCAGCGCCAGCGACAGCCCCGCGAACAGCAGCCGCTCGCCACGGCGGCAGGCGAGCCCTGTGGCGGCGAGGCGGGCGGCGGTCATCGCCGGCAGCCTTAGGCAGCGCCGCGCCCCTTGTCATCGCCCGCGGATGGCTACAGACACAAGTCGGGGCGGCACCGGGGGGTTTGGTGATGGACGGCAGGGGGCATCTGCTGCGTGTGCTGGGGCTGGCTTTCGGGCTGGCCGCGGTGATCGGCAGCGTGGTGGGGCAGGGCATTCTGCGCGCGCCCGGTATCGTGGCGCAGGCAAGCGGATCGGAATGGGTGTTGCTGGCGCTCTGGCTGGCGGGCGGGCTTCTGGCGCTGCTCGCCGCGCTGCCGCTGGCGGAACTGGGCGCTGCGCTGCCCAGCGCGGGCGGCATCATCACCTTCGCGGGCCGCGCCTTCGGGCCGGGGATGCGCGTGATCGCGGCATTCACCATGCTGCTGATGCAGGTGACCGCCGCCGCCGTGGTCGCCTTCGTGGCCGGCGAGCTGCTGGTGCGGCTGGGCGTGGGGGGCGATGTCTTCGGCTGGACGGTGGGGCCGAGCGGGCTTGCCATCGCGCTGCTCGCCGGACTGCTGCTGGTCAATACGCTGGGAACCCAGGTCAACGGCATGGTGCAGGTCGGCCTGTCGGCGTTCAAGGGCGCCGCGCTGATCGCCCTGGTGGTGGCGCTGTTCGCGCAGCCCGGCGCCGCCCCTCCGCCCGAACCGAGCGCGATCGCCCCGGCGGGATGGCTCGCCTTCGGCACCGCGATGCTGGTCATCATCGGCTCCTACAACGGCTGGGGCGATGTGGTGGTCTATGGCGAGGAGATCGACGATCCGGGGCGCAACCTGCCGCGCTCGCTGTTCGGCGGGATCGCGGGGGTCATGGTGCTGTACCTGGCGGTCAATCTGGCGCTGTTCCACGCCATGACGCCTGCCGCGCTCGCCCGATCGGATTTCCCCGCGGCGGATGCGCTCGGCAGCACGCTGGGCGCCAATGCCGATCTGGCGTTCACGCTGTTCGGCGTGGTGTCGATCGGTGCGTTGTGCAGCCTTGGGGTGATGAGCACGGGGCGGATCGCCTACGCCGCCGCGCGCGACCGTATCCTGCCGCGCTGGTTCGACAAGGTGCGTCCCAACGGGGCGCCTCTGCGCGCGATGACTCTGGTGTGCGCGGTGGCGACGGCGTTCCTGTGGTCGGGGAGCTATCTGGCGCTTTCCTCCACCAGCGTCGCGCTTTCTCAGGCGACCATGCTGCTGTTCGCGCTGTGCTCGATCGCCCTCATGCGCAGGGAACCCGGTCTGCACCGGCCGTTCCGCATTCGCGCATACTGGCCGGTCATGGCGCTTGTGGTCGGGTTCGATGCACTGCTGCTGGCGATCATCATCGCGCAGGACCCCTGGTTCTCGCTGGCGGGATTCGTGCTGGTCGGGGCGCTGGCCGGGGGCTACCGCCTGCTCGGCCCGCGGATGGACGAGGCCGCGATCGAGGAGCGCGAAGAGGCATGGATATCCCCCGACTGACCGAGGAGGAGCGCGCGGGCTGGCTGGATTCGCTGCCGCAATGGTCGCTGGCGCGGGACGGCGCGGCGATCGAGCGCCGGTTCGCATTCGCCGATTTTTCCGAAGCCTTCGCCTTCATGGCGCGGGTGGCGCTGCTGGCGGAAAAGCACGACCATCACCCCGAATGGTCCAACGTCTACAACCGGGTGGAGATCGCGCTCACCACGCATGACGCCGGCGGGCTGAGCCTGCGCGATGTGGAAGTGGCAAAGGCGATCGACGCGCTGGCATAGGCCGCCGTCGCGCCGCATCGGGGATGCGGCTCGCTACTTCCCAAGCATCCGGCTGGATTCGCGCGATTGCTGCCGCAGCCGTCCCGGCATCCACCGCGCCGCGAAGCGCAGCCGGCGGGCGGTCTTGCCTACCGGCGTGTGAAGCTGCTGGCCGTGGACCGCCTGCCACGCCGCCTCGCCCACTTCGCTGGCCGGGGTGATCTCCAGCCCCGCTGCCGTCACGCGGTCCCTGATAGCCTGGTTAGAGCGTTCCTGCGGGGCATGGTCGAGCAGGGGGGTGTCGATGAAGCTGGGCATCAGCGACCGGACATTGATGCCGTCCGCCACCCATTCGGCGTCGAGGCTCTCGGTGATGGCGCGTACGCCGAACTTGGTCGCGGAATAGACCGTGGCGCCGGATGTGCCATAGATCCCCGCCGCGCTCGCGGTGTTGAGCAGGCACGAGCCGGGCGCGGTCTTCCTGAGCCAGGGATAGGCGGCCTGGGCCCCGAACAGCACGCCCTTGAGATTGATGTCGAGGCAGCGCTCGATCTCGCCGACGCTGTTTTCGACCAGCGGGCCGCCGAGCGGAATGCCCGCGTTATTGGCCACCACGTCGATCCGCCCGCCCGCGGCGGTGGCGAAACCGTCCAGCGCCTCGTCCCAGGCGGCGCGGTCGCGCACGTCGAAGCGATGGGCGAAGCTGAAGCCACCGGGCAGCAGCGCCTCGGTCGCGGCCATGCCCTCGGTGTCGATGTCGCCCAGGCCGACAAACCAGCCCGCCTGCCCGAACCGCAGCGCGATGGCGCGCCCGATGCCCGAGGCGCCTCCCGTCACGAAAATTGCCTTGCGCGCCGTCATCGATCCACCTGCCGGAAAAAAGGAACCGCGCGGAGGGTGCCCCCCGCGCGGTTCCGGCTCATCCTACTGTCGATGCCGGGCGTCAACCGCCCGTCTGCGTGCCCAGTCCCTTCACATGCTCGCCGCCGGTCACGATCTGGGCGGTGGATTTGCCCAGCGTGTCGCCGACCGGCTCGGCCCGGCCGCCCAGGCACGGTGCCAGGAAGTTTTCCGCCACCGCGTTGAAAGCGATGTTGTTGGTCGGCTTCCTGAAGCCGTGGCCCTCGTCCGGGAACAGCACATAGGTGACCGGGATGTTGGCCTTCTGCATCGCGGCCACGATCTGGTCGCTTTCCGCCTTGTTGACGCGCGGATCGTTGGCGCCCTGGCCGATCAGCAGCGGCTTGCTGATCTTGTCCGCGGAATAGAGCGGGCTCATCTCCTTGAGCGCGGCAAGGCCCTCGGGCGTGTTGGGATTGCCCATGCGGTCGTGGAACTGGCGCACGATCGGCACCCAGTAGGGCGGGATCGTCTTGAGCAGCGTCTCCAGGTTCGACGGCCCGACGATGTCCACCCCACAGGCGAAGCGGTCGGGATAGAAGGCAAGGTTGGCGAGCACGGCATAGCCGCCGTAGCTGCCGCCCATGATCGCGGCCTTGTCCTGGGTGGTGATGCCCTGTTTCACGGCCCAGGCCAGCGCATCGGCCAGATCGTCCTGCATGGTGGTGCGCCACGCCTTGTTGCCGGCGTTGGTGAACGCCTTGCCGAAGCCGGTGGACGAGCGGAAGTTCACGCTCATCACCGCATAGCCGCGGTTGGCGAGCCACTGGTGGCCGGTGTTGTAGCCATATCCGTCGCGCGCCCACGGGCCGCCGTGGACCAGCATCACCAGCGGCACCGGCCGGTCGGGCACGCCGTCGGCGTTGCTGTCGCTGCCGGGGGGCAGGGTCAGGTATGTCGGCAGCGTCAGCCCGTCGCGCGCCTTCAGCTCGAGCGCCTGCATCGGCTGGAGCGGCGCGCCCTCCAGGTCGGGGCGGGAGGTGTAGAAGGGCGTCAGCGATCCCGCCTTGCGGTTGTAGAGATAGGTCTTGGAGGGCGCCGTCACCGGATCGTTCCACACCACCCAGGTGGCGTTGTCGTCGGTCATGCCCTGCACGCCCCAATCGCCCTTCAACTTGCTCTTGAGGAAGTCGAACGAGGCCTTGGTCGCGGCATCGGTGGCCGTCCACTCGTTGCGCAGGTAATAGGTCGAATAGGCGAGCACCTTGCCGCTGACGGGATCGCGCAGCGTGCCGCCGAGATCGGCACGGGCGTCCTGGGCCAGAAGGGTCTTCTTGCCGGTGGCCGTATCCTGCGCATAGAGCGCGGCGGTGTCGCGGCCGCGGCTGTCGATCCAGTAGAGCGTCTTGCCGTCCGTGGTGTAGCCGGCCGGGCTGGTGCTCAGCGCGTCGTCGAGCGTGGTGCTCTCGATCGGCTTTTCGGCCACCTTGCCGCCGGTGATGGGGAAGAAGTCGGTCCCGCCCGCCTCGTTGGGACGCGTCGCCATGCGCAGGGTCAGCGTGTTGTCGGCCAGGAAGCCGGCGTAGCCGGTGTTCTGCATCACCAGCGTGGTCTTGCCGGTGTTCAGGTCGAGCAGGTGGACATCGTGATAGCGCGCGTCGCGGTTGTTGAGCCCGATCAGCACCTTGTCCTTCTGGATGGTGGATGCACCGACGATCTGGACACGCGTCTTCTCGAACGGGGTGAGCTTGGTTTCCTTCCCGCTCGCCACGTCAACGCCATAAAGCAGGAAGTTCTCGTCCCCGCCCTTGTCCTGGATATACATGACGCTCTTGCCGTCCGGGGCCCAGAAGTGGCTCGCCGGCGGACGGTCGGTGATATTGGTCAGGCGGCGCACGGCGGAGGGATCGGATGTCGGCGCGACATGAACGTTCATCACGCCGTTCCACGGCGCCATCCAGCTCAGCCATTTGCCGTCCGGGCTGATCTGCCCGCCGGACTTGACCGGGTTGCCGAACAGCGCCTGGCGGGGGATCAGGGGCACGTTGTTCGCGGCCGTAGCAGCTGTTGCGGCGGGCGCTGGGATCATCGGTGCCTCTTGGGTTGTGGTCGCGCCGGCAGCCAGACTCGCCGAAATGGCGGTCGTCAGCAGAGCGGTGCGCAGAAAGCGATGCATGGTGGTCTCCCCAAGTTGAACTGTCTTAGCGGCATAGGACGGGACCGTTCAGTCGGCAACCTCAAGGTTCGGGGCGCCGCGCCCTAAAGTGCCGGATTGTTGTAGCAATGCCAGGTGAAGATCGCCGCCGCGCCGCGGTGCGGGCGCCACGGCTCCGCGAGAGCGCGGGTGGCCTTCTCGTCGGGGCGTTCGGGCAAGCCGAGCAGCTTCCCCAGCCCGGCCTGGACGGCCAGATCGCCGGCGGGCCAGATGTCGGGCCGCCCCTCCGCGAACAGCAGGTATATCTCGGCCGACCAGCGCCCGATGCCCTTGATCCGCGTGAGCTGCGCGATCGCCTCGTCGTCGTCGGCCGGGAGGGCGGCAAAATCCAGTTCCTCGGCCACCACCAGCTCGCACAGGCTGCGGGCATAGCCCTGCTTCTGGCGGGACAGGCCGCAGGCGCGCAAGGCGTCGAAGTCGCGCGCCAGCAGCGCTTCGGCCGGCGTGTCCGCGCCCAGCTCCGCCTCGAGCTTGCGCCACACCGAGGCCGCCGCGGCGACGGACACCTGCTGGCCGACGATGGTCCTGAGCAAGGTCTGGTAGCCGGTTTCGCGGATGCGCGGTTCGGGATAGCCGACCTGATCGAGCGCGCGGGCGATCGCCGGTTCGCGCCCGGCCACCGCGTCGATCCCGTCGCGAAGCCGCTCAGCAGTCAGTCCCATGTTGCAACCTTGCCAAAAATCCCGCGCCTGCTAGCAGCCGCGCCGAGCCGAGGCCACAGGAGCTTGCCGAGATGCCCAGACTGATCGTCACCACGCGTGCCGGCGAGACCAGCGAAGTCGAGGTGGGCGACGGGCTTACGGTGATGGAGGCGATCCGCGACAACGGCTTCGACGAGCTGCTGGCCCTTTGCGGCGGCTGCTGTTCCTGCGCGACCTGCCATGTCCAGGTCGATCCCGCCTTTTTCGACCAGCTTCCCCCGATGAGCGAGGACGAGGACGATCTGCTCGAATCCTCAGACCATCGCGTTGCCACCTCGCGGCTGTCCTGCCAGCTTCCCTTTACCGCGGCCCTCGACGGGCTGAAGGTGACTATCGCGCCCGAGGATTGAGTTAGGGCCCGCTGCGGCCGGCCCCGAGGCCGAGGGCGGCCCGCTTGCGAGAAGAGCTACGCGGTGTGGATGCAGACCTTGTTTGCCCCGCGTGCCAAGCGCGCCTAACAGGCTGGCGATGACGATACCCCCCCCGCTCAGCATCCGCGCGCTCGACCTTATCGGCAACACTCCGCTGGTCCGGCTGGAGGGCCCCAGCCGCGAGGCGGGCTGCGACATCTTCGGCAAGTGCGAGTTCCTCAATCCCGGCGCCAGCGTGAAGGACCGCGCGGCACTGGGCATCGTGCGTGATGCGGAAGCGCGCGGAGAGCTGGAGCCCGGCGGCTGCGTGGTGGAAGGAACCGCGGGCAACACCGGGATCGGGCTGGCGCTGGTCTGCAATGCGCTCGGCTATCGTTGCATCATCGTGATGCCCGACAACCAGAGCCGCGAGAAAACGGACACGCTGCTCGCGCTGGGTGCCGAGCTGGTGCTGGTGCCGCCGACCAAATATTCCGACTGCAACCACTTCGTCCATACCAGTCGCCGGCTGGCCGAGGAGACCCCTGGCGCGGTTTGGGCCAACCAGTTCGACAACATCGCCAACCGCCGCGCGCATATCGAGACCACGGCGCCCGAGATCTGGGCGCAGATGGATGGGCGGATCGACGGTTTCACCTGCGCGGCCGGCACCGGCGGCACCATCGCGGGCGTCGGCCTGGGGCTGAAGGAGCGCGACGAGAACGTGGTCGTCGCCCTTACCGACCCTCACGGGGCCGCACTCTACGAATATTACGCGCACGGCGAGCTCAAGGCGGAAGGGCGCTCGGTCGCGGAAGGGATCGGCCAGGGGCGCATCACCGGCAATCTGGACGGCGCGGCGATCGACACCCAGTTCCGGGTCTCCGACGCCGAAGGCCTCGCCTGGGTCGACCGGTTGCTGCGTGAAGAAGGGCTTTGCCTGGGTCTGTCCAGCGGCATCAATGTCGCCGGCGCGGTCATGCTGGGGCGATTGCTGGCCGCTCAGGGGCGCCCCAAGGCGCGCGTGGCGACAATTCTGTGCGACACGGGCTTTCGTTATCTTTCAACGCTCTACAATCCGGAGTGGGTCGCGGCGCAAGGATTGCCCCCGATCGGTCGCCCCGGACGGGATTGACCCCGTCCGCGCAGCCGATAGTTTGTGTGCGATGGCGCGGTCCCTTCGATCCCGCGCGCCGGCTCCACCCGGCGCGCAGTCCGGCGGGATTCCGGCTGCGCCCCTGGGAGGCACGCGGAACGAAGTCTTCCGCCGATTACAGATGGGCGGGATCGGAGTGGTGGCGGTGCTGCTGCTGATCGGCCTCGCCAGCATCATCAAGGATCGTGCGACGCAGACCGAAAGCACCTCGGTCGCCGGGGCGGCCGCCAGCACCTCGAACACGCCTTCGGCGACCGCTGGCGATCCTCTCGCGGAGGCGGGGGTGGTCCCCGTCATTTCCGCCACCCCTTCCGCCAGTCGCACGCCTCCTCCCGCCGTGGCCGAGCCGGCTGCCGCCTCTGCGGATGCGCGTTAGCCCGCGCGCGCCGGGGCTGAAATGGCTTCTGCTGCTGGCCGCTCTCGCCGCGACGGCCTGCCGTGCGGCGCCCGAGCCGGCCGCTCCCGATCCCGCACGCGCGGCAAGCGCGCCGCCACCCTTGGGGGTGATGGGCACGCTGCCGCTCTACTGGCCCGAGGGTGCCGGTTTCGGCGATGTCCTGGCGCCCGGGGCCACGCCCGGATGGGTGCGAACCGCTCTCGCGCGGCGCCATGCGCTGGTGCCGCTCGATACGCTCGAACCGCACGCGCTGGCGGGCCTGCGGTTTCTGCTGCTCGCCCAGCCGCGTGCGCTCGATCCGGCGGAAAACCTCGCGCTTGACCGATGGGTTCGCGGCGGCGGCCGACTGCTGCTCTTCGCCGATCCCATGCTCACCGCGCCCTCGCGTTTTCCGATCGGGGACCGGCGCCGGCCGCAGGACGTGGTGCTCCTGTCTCCCATCCTGCGCCGCTGGGGGTTGGAACTCATCTTCGCGGAGGAGGCGGAGGTGGGGTCCGCGGCCGCGTCGGTCGATCTTGAGGGCGTCCCGATCCCGATCGCGGCCGCAGGGCGGTTTCGCGGTCTTCCCGGCGGCACCTGCGTACTGAAGGCCGACGGAACACTGGTGAAGTGCCCTATCGGCCGGGGGAGGGTGACCATCCTCGCCGACGCCGCAGTGCTCGAGGATGGCGGGCAAGCGGCGATGGCGGCGCGCAACCGCGCGCTCGAAGCGCTGGTCGAGCACGCCTTCAACTGACTCGCGAGGCCGCAACTGGCGCGGCGTCCTCCACTTCCAGAACCCAGCCCGTTTCCCTGCCGCTTCATGGGCGGGAGGGCTCCATGATTTCATTGGAAAATCAGCGTATTAACAAGATTTCCCGCAATATCCCGCGATTCTCCCTTTCATCCCTGTCGGTCCCGGGATATGCCTTCCACCTGTCGGGCAGGGCGGTCCGGGTCGATTCTCCGCCCGCCACGCGCGGAGGCTGACCGCGCATGGCGGGGGCGCGCGGGCCGTATCCGGCCCGGTCAGGGTGCATGGGGACAGGCGATTGGCTTTCGCGGGATACAGTGGACAGGCTTATGCGCCCGCCGGCGACAAGTCCCGCTATGTCCTGCCGCCTTCGTTCCGCAAGGCGGTGCGGGAAAGCAGTGACGGCCGCATACTCTGCCTCGCCAAGCATGAGCGCTGGAAATGCCTCGTCGGCTTCGGCCTGTCGCGCAAGGCCGAGCTGGACGACCAGATCGACCGCGAGGAAGAGCGCGCCACCCGCCTGGAGAAGGATTTCGACCGCGAAACGCGCTCCAGCCAGCTTCACGGCTTCGTCGAAATCCCCTTCGACGACAGCGGGCGCTTCGTCATGCCCGAATATCTCAAGAACCTCGCCAATATCGACGACGGCATCTACGCGCAGGGCGGAGGGCGGTTTTTCACGCTGTGGGCTCCGGCCGAG
Source organism: Altererythrobacter sp. (assembly GCA_016793865.1). Lineage (GTDB taxonomy): Bacteria > Pseudomonadota > Alphaproteobacteria > Sphingomonadales > Sphingomonadaceae > Qipengyuania. Next base: position 301,316 of record JAEULJ010000001.1, on the reverse strand, counting down.
CTCGCCAAGATGGGCGACGACTGGGCGGCGGCCAAGGCGGCCTGCGAGGCGCTGGTCGGCGACACCGGGGCGCGCAAATGACGGCCCCCGCGCCTCACATCCCGGTGCTCCTCGACGAGGTGATCGCGGCGCTCGACCCGCGGCAGGGCGATCTGATCGTCGACGCCACCTTTGGCGCGGGCGGATATAGCCGTGCGTTGCTCGGCAGGGGGGCGACGGTCCATGCCTTCGACCGCGACCCGGACGCGCTGAGCGCCGGCGAGCTATGGCCCGAAGCCGGGGAATGCCCGCCCCGGCTGGTCCTCCATCCGCGCCGATTCTCCGAGATGGCGGACGCACTGCGCGAGGCCGGCATCGCCCGGGTGGACGGCGTGGTGATGGATATCGGCGTCAGCTCGATGCAGCTCGACCAGGCCACGCGTGGTTTCGCCTTCGCGCTGGACGGGCCGCTCGACATGAGGATGAGCCGCGAAGGCCCGAGTGCCGCCGATTTCGTCAACGGCGCGGCCGAAAGCGAGATCGCGGACGTGCTCTACCGCTTCGGAGAGGAGCGCCAGTCGCGCCGCGTGGCCCGTGCCATCGTCGCGGCGCGTCCGCTTGAGACCACCGGCGATCTGGCACGAGTCGTCCGCAAGGCGCTGGGCCACCATCCCGGCGCACCCAAGGATCCGGCGACACGCAGCTTCCAGGCGATCCGCATCCATGTAAACGCCGAACTCGACGAGCTCGAGGCCGGGCTGCGTGGTGCGACCGAGCTTCTCGGCGAGGGTGGGCGGCTGGCGGTGGTCAGCTTCCACAGCCTCGAGGACCGCATCGTCAAGCGCTTCCTGCGCGAAACCTCGCAAGCCGGCTCGGGTTCTCGCCATCTCCCCCTGCCCGACACGCGCGCCCCGGTGTTCGCCCGTGTCGCCAGGCCGGTGATGCCCTCCGATGCCGAGATCGCGCGCAATCCGCGCGCGCGTTCCGCGGTGCTGCGCAGCGCGCTTCGCACCGCCGCGCCGTTCGAGGAGGCCGCCTGATGGCCTCGCAGCCGATCAAGCCCGGCAGCCGGCTACGCCAGGCGAGCTGGGCCGGCGCGCTTTCGGCGGCGCTGGCGCTGTTCCTGGCGCTGACCTTCCACGTCAACGCGATCAAGAGCGAGGTGCGCCTCGCCGAACGCCGGATCGTCTCGCTGGAGCGCGAGAAGCTCAGGCTGGAGACCGAGTTCGAATCGCGGTCCAGCCAGCGCCAGCTGGCCGAGTGGAACGCAGTGGACTTCGGCTATGTCGCCCCTCGCGCGGGCCAGTTCCTCGCCAGCGAGGCGGAGCTCGCCAGCCTTGGGGTGCCGCGCCGTGCAGATGCACCTGAGCCGGTTCGCCTCGCCCGCGCCGCGCCTCCTCCGGTCGAGGAGAATGGTACGCTCGCCGACTGGGTATCCCCATTGACCGGCCAGTCGATCGCGGCCGAAGCGCGCGACGCCGTGGCCCATGGCGCGGGGCGTGCCGCCACGCGGGCCGCCGCGGGCGGCGCAGCCACTCTCGCCGAGCGGCTGGCCCGCGGCAGCCCCGGCGATGCGGCGCTGATCGCGGAGAGCGGCCAGTGAACGCCTATAGCGCGACCGCCTTCGCGGCCCCGGGCTTTGCCGCTTCCAGCTTGTCCGGCACCGGCTCGGTCGGCGGACCCGAGACGCGGATCGCGCCACCGGTGAAGCGGGTGCAGCTCGCCACGGCACGCCAGCTTGCGCTGCTGACCGCCAAGCAGCGCGTGCTCTGGGTGGCGATGAGCTTCTTCGTGGTCGCAGCGCTGGCGCTCCTGCGTATCGGGTTCGTCGGCGCCTCCGACCGCGCTTTGCGCACGACCCCCTTCGACGAAGCGCTGTTGCCGCCGCGCGGAGAGATCGTGGACCGCAACGGCGCTCCGCTGGCGCGCGCCTTTCCGGCCTATTCCCTGTGGTTCAATCCCGAGGCGCTGGGTCCGGGCCAGGCTCCCCTCATCCAGCCGGTCGCCACGGTCGCGCGCGAGCTGAAGGCGATCTTTCCCGATCTCGACGAGGCCAAGGTCGCTCGCCAGCTCGCGGCGGGGCAGGGCGTCTATCTGCGCCGCCGCGTGATGCCGGAGGAGGCCAATCGCCTGCTCGCGATCGGCGAGCTGGCGCTCGAGATGCCAGAGGAGATCGACCGCCATTATCCGCAAGGGCCGATGGGCGCGCACGTCCTGGGCTATGTCGGCGCCGACGGACACGGGCGCTTGGGGATGGAGCAGGTGCTGGACGCGCAGCTTCGCGACCGCGCGCAGCTCACCAAGCCGGCCGAGCTGAGCGTGGACCTGCGCGTCCAGGGCGCGCTGGAGGACGAGCTGGCGCGCGGAATGCGGCTGGTGAACGCGGTGGGCGCCGCCGGCATCATCCTCGACGTCGACACCGGCGAGGTGCTGGCGCTCGCCTCGCTCCCCAGCTTCGATCCCAACCGGATCAACAACGCCAACGTCCAGTACATGTTCAACCGGGTGACGAACCAGGTCTACGAGCTCGGATCGACCTTCAAGCCGCTGACCGTGGCCGCGGGGATCGACGCGGGCACCGTTCGCGACATGGGCCGGCGTTACGACGCTACCCCGTTCCGCCTGGGCGGATTTACCATCAAAGACCTCAAGAATTACGGTGCCACGCTCAACACCCCGGAAATGCTGATCCATTCGTCCAATGTCGTCACAGCTTCGATGGTGAGGGACATGGGGCCGGACCGGCTCAAGAAGGTGATGGCGGACCTCGGCATGAACGAGCGAGCCCGTATCGAGCTGCCGGCCAGAGGCTTCCCGATCTGGGCCAGCGGCGACTGGCCGCTGCTCCGCGCGATGACGGTCGGTTACGGCCACGGCATCGCGGTCACCCCGCTTCACCTGGCCAGCGCCTATGCGGCGATGGTCAATGGAGGCGTCTGGCGCCCGGCGACCGTACACAAGCTGGCGCCCGGCCAGGCTCCGCGCGGCCGGCGGGTATTCAAGGCCTCCACCAGCGCGCGCATGCGGCAGCTGCTCCGCACCATCACGCTGTATGGCACGGGGAAGAAGGCGGATGCGCCCGGCTACCGCGTGGGCGGCAAGACCGGAAGTGCGGAGAAGCCGGGCGCTGGCGGCTACAAGAAGACCACGCTGGTCTCCACCTTCGCCGCCGCCTTCCCGATGGACCGGCCGCGCTATGTGGTGATCGCCATGCTCGACGAGCCCAAGGGGACCGTCGCCTCCAGCTTCCAGCGAACCGCCGGCTGGAACGCCGCGCCGATCGTGGGCCGGCTTGTGCCCCGCGTCGGGCCGATGCTGGGCGTGCTGCCCGATGACAACCGCGACGTGGATATCAGCGATCTGGTGCCCCTGATCCCGGCGGCTCAGAAGAAGCTCGCGGCGGCCGGCGAATGAAGCTGGCGCGGCTGCTCGGCGAAGCGGGGATCGAGGGCGCGGGAGCTGGCGATGCCGAGGTGACCGGCTTCGCCATCGACCACCGCAAGGTCGCGCCCGGCACCGTGTTCGGGGCGTTCCGGGGAGCGAGCGTCAACGGCGAGGATTTCATCGCCGCCGCGGTCCAGGCCGGCGCGGTTGCCGTGGTCGCGCGGCCCGATGCGCAGGTGGCGGGCGCGCTGCATATCCCCGATCCCGAGCCGCGCCGTGCCTTCGCGCGGATCGCGGCGCGGTTCTTCGCCCCGGTGCCGGCGCATCTCGTCGCCGTGACCGGGACCAATGGCAAGACCTCCACCGTGGAGATGGTGCGCCAGATCTGGCGCATGGCGGGCGAGCGCGCGGCCAGCATCGGCACGCTGGGTGTCACCACCCCCGACGAAAGCGTCTCGACCGGGCTGACGACGCCCGACATCGTGACCTTCCTCGCCAATGTCTCGGGCCTGGCGCGCGAGGGAGTGACGCATATCGCCTTCGAGGCCAGCAGCCACGGGCTCAGCCAGTATCGCAACGAGGGCGTGTCGGTCGAGGCCGGAGGCTTCACCAATCTGTCGCGCGATCACCTCGACTACCATGCCGACATGGATGACTACTTCCGCGCCAAGATGCGGCTGTTCGACGAGGTGGTCGATCCGGCGGGATGGGGCGTGGTGTGGTCGGACGACGAATGGTCCGACCGGGCCGCCGCCCACGTTCGCGCTCGCCCGCTGCGGCTGTTTTCGGTCGGCAGCACAAGCCTGGACGGTTCCGACGGCCTGTTCCTCAAGTCGCGGACCCCATCGGCGCTGGGCCAGACGCTCGAGGTCGAATGCCGGGGCGAATCCCGAAGGATCGAATTGCCCCTCATCGGCGCCTATCAGGCGGCCAACGCGCTCATGGCCGCCGGCCTCGTGATCGTGACCGGCGGCCATGTCGGGCGCACGTTCGATGCGCTGTCGCGGCTCCAGCCGGTGCGCGGCCGGCTCGAGCGCGCGGCGATCACCGCCGCCGGGGCGCCGGTCTATGTCGATTATGCCCACACCCCCGACGCTATCGAGGCCGCCATCGCCGCGCTGCGCCCCCACGTCGCGCAGGGCAAGGGGGGCAGGCTCATCACCGTCATGGGCGCAGGCGGCGATCGCGACCACGGCAAGCGCGGGCCGATGGGCGCTGCGGCGGCGAAGGGTTCGGAACTGGTGATCGTCACCGACGACAATCCGCGCGGCGAAGACCCGGCGGCCATCCGCGCCGCGGTCATGGCCGGAGCGGGCAAGGGCGCGCGCGAGATCGGCGACCGGTGCGAGGCGATCCGCGCCGCCATCGCCGAGGCGCGCGAGGGCGATATCGTGCTGGTCGCGGGCAAGGGCCACGAACAGGGCCAGATAGTGGGAGCGGGCGTGGAGATGCGGGTGTTGCCCTTCGACGATGTCACGGTCGTGCGCGAATGCGCCGGCGGGCCGGGGCAGGGCCCGGCGTCCGGGAGCGTGGCGGCATGACGCCGGCGATACTCGGTCATCCCGCGCTGCGCCGCTGGCCGATCTTCGCCGAGGATCGCCTGCCGCTGGCGCTTTGGGATTCGGCGGCGATCGCCGCGGCGACGGGCGGCGTGGCCAGCGGCGATTTCCAGTGCGCCGGGGTCGAGATGGACTCGCGCGATGTCCGCAATGGCGATCTGTTCGTGGCGCTGAGGGGCGAGGCGATGGACGGGCACCGCTTCCTCGATGCGGCCTTCGCCAATGGCGCGGCGGCGGCGCTGGTCGATCGCCCGGTCGCTTTCCCGCATGTGCTGGTGCCCGACACCGCCGCGGCGCTGGCGGCGCTGGCCCGCTCGGCGCGCGAGCGCACGCCGGCCAGGATCATCGGCGTCACCGGATCGGTCGGCAAGACCGGGGTCAAGGAAGCGCTGTTCGCCGCGCTCGAGCGCTCCAGCCGGGGGGCAACCCACCGCTCCATCCGCAGCTACAACAACCACGTCGGGGTGCCGCTCAGCCTCGCCCGGATGCCCGCGCGCAGCAGGTTCGCGGTGTTCGAGATGGGCATGAACCACGCTGGCGAGATCGACGCTCTGGCGCGCCAGGTCCGCCCGCATGTCGCGCTCATCACCACCATCGCACCGGCGCATATCGAGATGCTGGGCAGCGAGGAGGCGATTGCCGACGCCAAGGCCGAGATATTCGCCGGTCTGGAACCGGGCGGCGCGGCGGTGATCCCGGCCGACAGCCCGCATTTCGCGCGACTGAACGCCGCTGCCGAGGCCGCGGGTGCGACGATCGTCTCCTTCGGCACCGGACCCCATGCGACGATGCGCCTGCTCGACGCCATTCCCAGCGCCAATGGCGGCAGCCTGGTGACCTGCGAACATCCCGCCGGCCGGCTATGCTACACCGTGGCCGAGCCGGGCGCGCACTGGATCGCCAACTCGCTTGCGGTGATGGCGGCGGTGCTCGCGGCGGGCGGAGACCTGGCATCCGCCGGCCTCTCGCTGGCCGAGATGGGCGGGCTGAAGGGGCGCGGCGCGCGCCACAGGATCGCGGCAGCGGGCGGATCGGCGCTGCTGATCGACGAAAGCTACAACGCCAACCCCGCCAGCATGCGTGCAACGCTGGCCGCGTTGGGTCAGACGCCGGCTGGCCGGCGGATCGCCGTGCTGGGCGCCATGCGCGAGCTGGGCGATTTCGGCCCGGCCTTTCACGCCATGCTGGCCGAGCCGATCGCCGCCGCGCGGATCGACCATGTGGTGCTGGTGGGCGAGGAAATGGCGCCGCTGGCGCGCGAGCTGGGGAAATCCTCCGCCGGCGGCCTTGGTTTCGACGGGCGCTTCACGCAAGCTTCGGACGCTGGTGAGGCGATCGGCGCGCTCGAGGAATTCGGCCTGATCGCGGGCGACGCGATACTGGTGAAGGGCTCGAACTCTGTCGGCCTTGGCCGGGTGGTGGATCATTTCGCGCGCCGGGAGCGCTAGCACGGCATGTTGTATCTGCTCGCCGATTGGCTCGATTACGCCGGACCCTTCAACCTCATCCGCTACCAGACCGCGCGCGCGGGCGCAGCCCTTCTGACAGCGCTGCTGATCGGGCTGGTGATCGGTCCCAAGTTCATCGACATCCTCCGCGTGCGCCAGGGAAAGGGCCAGCCGATCCGCGAGGATGGCCCGCAGAGCCACCTGGCCAAGCGCGGCACGCCCACCATGGGCGGGCTGATGATCCTGGTCTCGCTGACGCTGTCGCTGCTGCTCTACATGGATCTCAGGAACCCGCTGGTGTGGGCCTGTGTGGCGGTGATGGTGGGCTTCGGCGTCATCGGCTTCCTCGACGACTGGGACAAGGTTCGTAAGGCGAGCCACAAGGGCGTATCGGGCCGCACCCGGCTGGCGCTGGAGTTCCTGGTCGCCGGCATCGCGAGCTGGATCATCGTCAGCCAGGTCAGCACCTTTCTCTACATTCCCTTCTTCAACAATGTCGGCATTCCGCTGGGGCCGTTCTATTTCGTGTTCGCGGCGGTGGTTATCGTGGGCGCGGGCAATGCGGTGAACCTGACCGACGGGCTCGACGGGCTGGCGATCATGCCGGTCATCATCGCGGCCGGAGCCTTCGCGCTGATCGCCTATCTGGTCGGCCGCGCCGATTTCTCCGCCTATCTCGGCATCCCGCATGTCAACGGCGCAGGCGAGCTGGCGATCTTCTGCGCCACCATCATGGGGGCGGGGCTCGCCTTCCTGTGGTTCAACGCCCCCCCGGCGGCGGTGTTCATGGGCGATACCGGCTCGCTTGCCCTGGGCGGGGCGCTCGGCGCGATCGCGGTGGCGACCCATCACGAGGTGGTGCTGGCGATCGTGGGCGGGCTGTTCGTGTTCGAGGCACTGAGCGTCATCATCCAGGTGTTCTGGTTCAAGCGCACCGGCAAGCGCGTTTTCCGCATGGCCCCGATCCACCACCATTTCGAACAGCTCGGCTGGAGCGAGAGCAAGGTCGTGATCCGCTTCTGGATCGTGGCGATCATCCTCGCGCTGATCGGCCTGTCGACGCTGAAGCTGCGGTGATTTCCGGTTTCTCTCTGCTTGTTTTCCTCTCCCCTTGCCGGAGAGGAGGGAGCGTCGAAGACGCGGAAGGAGGGGGGGCGACGGCGCGCGCTGCCGCTGTCGCGGCAGACCCCTCTCCCAACCCTCTCCCGCAGGGGGAGAGGGCTATCAGCTTGGTGGCTTCGTGATTACTTCTCCTACCTGGAGCGGCAAACGATATGCCGTGCTCGGCCTGGCCCGCTCGGGCAAGGCGACCGCCGAGGCGCTGCTGGCGAGCGGGGCCGAGGTGCTGGCGTGGGACGACCGCGCCGAGGCGCGCGAGGCTTTCGTGGGCCGCGCCGCCGTCGCCGATCCGCTGGATGCGGACCTCACCGGCTACGCGGGCGTCGTGGTCAGCCCCGGGGTGCCGCTCAACACCCACCCCATCGCCGGGCACGCCGCGAAATTCGGCGTTCCGGTGATCGGCGACATCGAGCTGTTCGCGCAGGCACGCGCCTCGCTGCCGCCGCACAAAGTGGTGGGCATCACCGGCACCAACGGCAAGTCCACCACCACCGCGCTCACCCACCACATCCTCAAGACCGCGGGCGTGCCGACCACGATGGGCGGCAACATCGGCCTGCCGATTCTCGAGCAGGATTCTCTGCCGGAGGGCGGGGTCTATGTCCTCGAGCTGTCGAGCTACCAGATCGACCTCACCTACAGCCTCGATTGCGACGTGGCGATGCTGCTCAATATCACGCCGGATCACCTCGACCGCTACGAGAGCTTCGGCGCTTACGAACGTTCGAAGATGCGCTTGTTCGAGATGCAGCGGGGCGGAAAGTCATTTGATGCCCGCGCTGGAGACTTGTGGGCTCCTATCGAGGGCACGTTAAATGCACCGGCGTTGCAAGGGCAACATAACTACGAGAATGCGACGGCGGCATCAACGGTCTGCGATGTGCTAGGCGTATCCGAGAACGCTATCATCGAAGGCCTCCGCACCTACCCCGGCCTTCCCCACCGCATGGAGCGGGTCGCGGAGATCGGCGGGGTAGCTTGGGTCAACGACAGCAAGGGCACCAACACCGCGGCGACGGCGCCGGCGCTGGCGGCATTCGAGAACATCCACTGGATCGTCGGCGGGCTCGCCAAGGAGCCCGGCCCAGATCAGACACTTCTGGGAGAGTGCGAGGCCGAGCTGGGGCATGTGAAGGCGGCCTATACCATCGGCAAGTCGGGCGAGGATTTCGCGCGGCTGCTCGAAGGGCGGGTGCTCACGCTTCGCTCGCAGACGCTGGAGCGCGCGGTGGAGGAAGCGGCTCATGCCGCCGAGCCGGGCGACACCGTCCTCCTCAGCCCGGCCTGCGCCAGTTTCGACCAGTTCCGCGATTTCGAACACCGGGGCGAAGCGTTCCGCGCCGCCGTCATTGCCTTGCAGGGAGAGGCCGCATGAGCGCAGCCGAACGCCCCTATATCCCCCGCGCCGGCAAGCGCGCCTACGTTCCCCGGCGCCCAAAGTCGCATATGGCGGAGCTGCGCATCTGGTGGCGCGAGGTGGACCGGGTTCTGCTCGGGCTGATCCTGATGCTGATGGCGGGCGGATCGGTCGCGGTCGCGGCGGCCAGCCCGGCCAGCGCCGCCCGGCTATCGGGCACGAACGAGATACTCTCGCCGCTGTATTTCTTCACCCGCCACCTCGCCTGGCAGTTCGTGGGCATCGCGCTGATGCTGGGCGTATCGACGCTGAGCCGGGAACAGGCGCGGCGGCTGGCGGTGGTGCTGGCTGCCGCGATGCTGGGCGCGCTGTTCCTGGTGCCCATCGTGGGGCAGGAGATCAACGGCGCGCGGCGGTGGCTGAACCTGGGAATGCGGTTTCAGCCGTCGGAATTCCTCAAGCCCGCCGCCGCGGTCACCATGGCGTGGATACTTTCGTGGCGGCTGCGCGATCCCGCGATCCCGGCGGTTCCCCTGACCGGCATACTGCTCGGGGTGATCGTGATGCTGCTGATGATGCAGCCGAACCTGGGCGATGCGATCCTGTTCGCGGGTGTTTGGTTCGTGCTGATCCTGATCGCCGGCGCGCCGATGAAGGGGCTGGGGATGTTGGCCGGAGGGGGCGTGGCTCTGCTGACGGCGGCCTATTTCCTCTATGACAACGCCCGCCACCGCATCGACGCATTCGTCGGCGGGGGCACCGCCTTCGACCAGGTGGACCTCGCCAGCCGCACGCTGAGCGCGGGCGGCTGGCTCGGCGCGGGCTATGGCCTGGGCATCCGCAAGATGACCCTGCCCGAGGCGCACACCGACTATATCTTCTCCGTGATCGGGGAAGAATTCGGTCTGGTGGTATGCGCGCTGGTGGTCCTGGCCTATCTCGCGATCGTGGCGCGCGTGTTGATGAAGCTGATGGACGAGGACGATCTGTTCGCCCTGCTCGGCGGAGCGGGGCTGATCGCGCTGCTGGGCGGACAGGCGTTCATCAACATTCTCGTCAACCTCCAGCTCTTCCCCTCCAAGGGCATGACCCTGCCGCTGGTGAGCTATGGCGGATCGTCCACCATAGCGGTGTGCCTGACCGTTGGCCTGCTGCTGGCGGTGACGCGCCGCAACCCGCACCTGAAGCGCGAAACGCGCGGCCTCGCCGATTTCATCGGCTGGTCGGAAAAGCGTGCCAGCGGAGTGGTGCTGCTAAAGCGCGAGATCGTGCCGTGACCCAGCGCGGGATACGGGCGAACCGGCACTATGTGCTTGCCGCGGGCGGGACCGGGGGGCACCTGATCCCCGCCTTCGCGCTGGCGACGGAGCTGGAGCGCCGCGGGCACCATGTCGCGCTCATCACCGATGCGCGGGGCGAGGCCATTCCCGGCAAGCCCGATTTCCTCGCCGCCCATGTCATTCCGGCGGGCCGCTTCGGCAAGAACCCGCTCGGCTGGTTCAAGGGCCTTTCGGCGGTGATGGAAGGCCGCGCGATGGCCCGGCGCCTGTTCGACAGTTTCGAGCCGAGCGCGGTGATCGGCTTCGGCGGCTATCCCTCGCTCCCCGCGCTGCTGGCATCCACCGGTGCGGGCATCCCCACGGTGATCCACGAGCAGAACGCGGTGCTGGGCCGGGTCAACCGCTTCCTCGCCGGTCGCGTTCAGGCGATCGCCACCGCCTATCCGCAGGTCGACCGCGCCAAGCCCGATCATGCGGCCAAGACCTTCTGCGTCGGCAACCCGGTCCGGCCAGAGGTGCTGGCCCTGCGCGATCTGGATTATCCCCCGCTGCCCGAGGACGGGCTGCTGCGGGTGCTGGTGACCGGCGGCAGCCAGGGTGCGCGCATCCTGAGCGAAGTGGTGCCGGAAGGGCTGGCGATGCTGCCGCCGGCTATCCGCATGCGATTGCAGGTGACGCAGCAATGCCGTCCCGAGGATCTCGACCGTGTGCGCGATCGCTATCGGAGCCATGACATCCCGGCCGAACTGGGCACCTATTTCGAGGACATGGCCGCGCGGCTGGCCGACACCCACCTGTTCATCGGCCGCGCCGGCGCCTCCACCATCGCCGAACTGACCACCGTGGGCCGCCCCGCGATCCTCATCCCCCTCCCCGGTGCGACCGACGATCACCAGGCCGCCAACACCCGCGAGATCGTGAAGGCCGGCGGGGCGCGCATGATCCGCCAGCCGCTGGCGACCGTGCGCGACACCTCCGCGATGGGCGATGAAGGCAATGCGCTTCGCCGGCGGCAGTCGGAGTTGCTGCAGAAGCTGGCGAAGGACATCTGCAAGCAGATCATGGTGCTGGCCGATGACCGCGAAGGCCTGGCAAACGCTGCCCATGCCGCCTGGAACTGTGGGCGGCCCGAGGCGGCGCGCGAGCTGGCGGATCTGGTGGAGAGCTTCGGGGGCGAGGAGCTGATGGATGTGATCCGGGTGGGCGGAGAAGCAGCGAACGTGGGCGCGCGTGCTTCGACAAGCTCGGCACGGACCGGATATGCCGGTGACAGGCAGGGTCCGCTGGGCCTGGGCCGGCCCAAGGACGGACAAAGGCCATGAAGGGCGTCCCCACCGACATCGGCACCGTCCATTTCGTCGGCATCGGCGGGATCGGCATGTCGGGCATCGCCGAGGTGATGCACAATCTGGGCTATGCGGTGCAGGGCTCTGACCTGTCGGACAGCGCCAGCGTCGAGCGGCTGCGTGCGCGGGGCATCCCGGTCGCCACCGGTCATAGCGCGGAGAATGTCGCCGGGGCGGGGGTCGTGGTCACCTCCACGGCGGTCAAGCGTAGCAATCCCGAGGTCGCCTTCGCGCTCGAAAACCGCATTCCCGTGGTCCGCCGCGCCGAGATGCTGGCCGAGCTGATGCGGCTGAAATCGACCGTCGCCATCGCCGGCACGCATGGAAAGACCACCACCACAAGCATGATCGCCGCCCTGCTCGATGCGGGCGGGATCGACCCAACGGTCATCAACGGCGGGATCATCGAGCAATACGGCTCGAACGCGCGGCTCGGCACCTCGGACTGGATGGTGGTTGAGGCGGACGAGAGCGACGGCAGCTTCCTGCGGCTCGACGGGACCATCGCGGTCGTCACCAATATCGATCCCGAGCACCTCGACCATTACGGCGATTTCGCGGGGGTGCGCCGGGCCTTTGTGGAGTTCATCCACAACGTGCCCTTTTATGGCGCGGCGATCCTGTGCATCGACCATCCCGAGGTGCAGGCGGTGATCGGCGAGATCCGCGACCGGCGCGTCATCAGCTACGGCTTCTCGCTCCAGGCCGACATCTGCGGGGTGAATGTGCGTGCCCAGGCGGGCGGCAATGTGTTCGATGTGATCGTGCGCCAGCGCGCCGCGGAGGACCGGCGCATCGAGGGCGTGCGCCTGCCGATGCCGGGCCGCCACAATGTCCAGAACGCGCTCGCCGCGATCGCCGTGGCGATCGAGATGGGCTGCGCCGACGATGTGATCCGTACCGGCTTCGCGCAGTTCGGCGGCGTGCGGCGGCGCTTCACCAGGGTTGGCGAGGTGCCGGTCGAGGGCGGCGGCAAGGCGGTGGTGATCGACGATTACGCGCACCACCCGGTCGAGATCAGGGCGGTGCTCGCCGCCGCGCGCGAGAGCGCGGGAGACGCGCGCGTGCTGGCGGTCGTCCAGCCGCATCGCTTCACCCGGCTTCGCGACCTGATGGATGACTTCCAGAGTGCCTTCAACGATGCCGACATGGTGTACGCGGCACCCGTCTACACGGCGGGAGAGGATCCCATCGCCGGGGTGGACAGCGCGGCGCTGGTCGCCGGGCTCAAGGCACGCGGCCATCGTTCCGCGGTGATCATCGCCGATGCCGGCGAACTGGCGAAAGCTCTCGCGCCGGAGGTTCAGCCGGGCGACTACATCGTTTGTCTCGGCGCGGGCGACATCACCAAATGGGCTGCCGGACTTGCGGATGCGGTCAACAAGGAGCGGCAGGCGGCGTGACGATGGCGGTCCCCTCCTGGCCGCGCGAGGATGACGGCATGGCGCCCGGTTGCGAGCCCGGCCGCGCGGTCGGGGGCGCGATCGATGCACCGGTTCCCACCGACGGCGTGCGCGGGCGGATCCTGCGCGACGCTCCGCTCGGCCCGCTGGTCTGGTTCAAGGCCGGCGGCAGCGCCGACTGGTTGTTCGAGCCCGCCGACATGGCGGATCTCCAGTATTTCCTCGAAGCGCTCGACGGCCAGCTTCCGGTGATGGCGCTCGGTCTGGGCTCCAACCTCATCGTGCGCGACGGCGGGGTGCCCGGAGTGGTGGTCCGCCTCGGCAAGCCATTCGCGAAGGTCGAGGTGCGCGACGGCCATGTGTTGGCCTGCGGAGCGGGCGCGCACGGCATTCTCGTCGCCAGTACCGCCCGCGATGCCGGCATCGCCGGGCTCGAGTTCCTGCGCGGCATTCCGGGCACGGTGGGTGGCTTCGTGCGCATGAATGGCGGCGCCTACGGGCGCGAGGTGGCCGATATCCTGATCGATTGCGATGTGCTGCTGCCCGATGGCGAACTGGCGACGTTGCCCGTTGGACAGCTGCGCTACAGCTATCGCCACTCCGAACTGCCCGGTGGAGCGGTGGTGGTGGCGGCGCGGTTTCAGGGCACGCCCGGCAATCCCGGCGCGATCGGCGCGGAGATGGACCGCATCGCCCGCGCCCGCGAGGATAGCCAGCCGCTGCGCACCAAGACCGGCGGCTCGACCTTCAAGAACCCGCCCGGCGCGAAGGCCTGGGAACTGGTCGACCGGGCCGGCTGCCGCGGCCTCAAGCTGGGCGGTGCGCAGGTGAGCGAGAAGCACACCAACTTCCTTATCAACACCGGATCCGCCACCAGCGCCGATATCGAGGGGCTGGGCGAGCTGGTGCGTGAGAAGGTCTATGCCGCGAGCGGTGTGAGCCTCGAGTGGGAAATCCAGCGGGTGGGGCGGGTATGAGCCTCGGCAAGCTCCATGTCGCCGTCCTGATGGGCGGATGGGCCAACGAGCGGCCCGTGTCGCTGATGAGCGGCGAGGGTGTGGCCAAGGCGCTCGAGGAGCGCGGACATCGCGTTACGCGCATCGACATGGACCGGCAGGTCGCGGCGCGGCTCGCCGAAGCCGCGCCCGATGTGGTGTTCAACGCGCTCCACGGTGTGCCGGGAGAGGATGGCACTGTGCAGGGGCTGATGGACCTGATGGGCGTGGCCTACACCCATTCGGGCCTGGCCACCTCGGTCATCGCGATCGACAAGCAGCTTACCAAGCAGGCGCTGGTGCCGCACGGCATCCCCATGCCCGGCGGGCGGATAGTGAAGAGCGAGGAATTGTTCGAGCGCGATCCGCTGCCGCGCCCTTATGTGCTCAAGCCGGTGAACGAGGGCAGCTCGGTCGGCGTGGCCATCGTCACCGATGAAAGCAATTACGCCAATCCAATCGCCCCGGACGCCGTGGGGCCGTGGCGCGATTTTCCAGAACTGCTCGCCGAACCCTATATCAAGGGCCGCGAGCTGACCTCGGCGGTGGTCGATTTCGCCGATGGCCCGCGCGCGCTGGCGGTGACCGAACTTAAGCCCAAGTCCGGCTTCTACGATTTCGACGCCAAATATACCGAGGGCATGACCGAGCACGTCTGCCCCGCCGCGATCCCTGATCGCATCCGCGATCTGTGCCTTGAATACGCCCTGCGCGCGCACCGGGTGCTGGGATGCCGCGGCACCAGCCGGACCGACTTCCGCTGGGATGAAGACCTTGGCGAGGACGGGCTGTTCGTGCTCGAAACCAACACCCAGCCGGGAATGACCCCGCTCAGCCTGGTGCCCGAACAGGCGCGCCATGCGGGCATGGACTATGGCGATCTGGTGGAAGCCATACTGGCCGCCGCGCTGCGCCATCATGCGGGCCGACAGGGGAGCAGGGCCGATGGCTAAGGTCGTGCGTTCCGCCCCCGGCATCCGCCGGTCGGCCGCGGCCCGCGGGCGCAGCCGCGCGGCGCGGACGGCGCAGAACCGGACCGTCGGCGCAGTGGGCCGGGCGCTGGCGCTGTTGCCCTTCACTGAGGCGCAACTTCACAAGGCGTTTCTGGCGCTGATCTTCGCGGCCATCCTCGCCGCCGGCTGGGCGCTGGCGAGCGTGACCGGGGCGACCGCCGTCGCCGAGGCGGAGGCGGCGCGGGTGGCGGCCGGCGCCGGCTTTCGCGTTCGCCATGTCAGCGTGACCGGCACGAAGCGGATGAACGAGATGGCGGTTTACGAGCGCGCGCTGCAGCACAAGGACCAGCCGATGCCGCTGCTCGATCTCGAGGCGCTGCGGAGCGAATTGCTCGCCCTGCCGTGGGTGAGCGACGCCCGTGTCTCGCGCCGCCTGCCCGACACGCTGGCGATCGACATCGTGGAACGCCGTGAGCACGCCGTTCTGGCCAGGCCCGATCATCTGGTGCTGATCGATCCAACGGGCCATGTGCTGGAACCGATCAGCCCCGCCCGCGCAAAGGGCAAGCTGGTGATTTCCGGGCCGGGCGCCCAACGCAAGGTCGGCGCGCTCGACGCGCTGCTCGATACCGCTCCGGCGCTCAAGCCGCAGGTCGCCTCCGCCGAATGGGTCGGCAATCGCCGCTGGAACCTGACCTTCAAGACCGGGCAGTTGCTCGCGCTCCCGGAAGAGGAGCGCGCCGCCGCCGCTCTGGTGCGCTTCGCAAAGCTCGATGGCGCGAACAGGCTGCTGGGCGGACGGGTGGAGGCGGTGGACATGCGCGTGGCAGGGCAGGCGGCGTTTCGCTGCAAGGACGGGCCGTGCAACGCCAGCGCGCTCGAACGCATGGCCGCGAACGGCGCCGGCCAGGCGGAGACGAAGAACTGATGGCCGCCACGAATGCCCGCTTCACCCGTGCCTATGCGGCCGTGAACATCGGATCCTTCCGCGTATCCTGCATGATCCTGGGACAGGACGACAACGGCGTTCTCCAGGTGCTGGGATCGAGCCACCGCAAGGCCGAGGGCGTCAAGCGCGGCTATGTCACGGACATGCGCGCCGCGAGCGAGGCAATCCGCCAGGCGGTCGAGAAGGCGGAGGCCGCCGCCCGCACTACCATCGCCAGCGTCACCATCGGTTGCGCGGGCGCGGGCTTGTCCAGCAAGGTGGCGAGCGTGGAGATCGCCGTTGGCGGCCGGCGCATCGAGGAGGACGACATCGACCACCTCCTCGCCGCCGCGCGCGATATGCTCCAGCCCGATGGCCGCATGGTCCTCCATGCCCAGCCAGCGCATTACACGCTCGACGGCGCGCATGGTGTTGCCAATCCCAAGGGGCTGCACGCCGAGACGCTGGGGGTCGATATCCATGTCGTCATGGCGGAGGGCGCACCGGTCAGAAACCTGATCGAGGCGGTGCAGAACGCGCATCTCGACGTCGACGCCGTTGTCGCCAGTCCGCTCGCCAGCGCCTATGCGTGCCTTTCATCCGAGGAGCGCGACCTGGGGGTGGCGCTGGTCGAGATCGGGGCACAGGTCACCAATGTCTCGGTTCATGCCGGCGGGATGCTGCTGGGCCTCAAGTCGATCCCGCTCGGCTCGAACGACATCACCGACGCGGTGGCCTCCAGCTTCGGCATACGCCGTGGACAGGCGGAGCGGCTGAAATGCGTTTCAGGATCGGCCATCGCCACGCCGACCGATCACCGCGAGATGGTGCCGGTGAACGGTCCCGGAGAGGAGGCGGCGGGGCCGCCGGCGCGCGGCGCGGACGAGCATAATCGTATCGCCCGGGCGGAGCTCGTGGGGGTGGTGACGGAACGCCTGTCCTATCTGGCGAGCGAGGTCGGCAAATCTTTGAAGACACTCGGCTTCTCTGGCGCCAACGCGGGCCAGGTGGTGCTGACCGGCGGCGGTGCCGAGCTTCACGGCATCGCGGAGTTCATGCAGGGCGCGCTCGGCCGCGCCGTTCGCGTGGGCAAGCCGCCCCACGTCACCGGTCTGCCCGAAGCCCACGCGACGCCCGGCTTCGCCACGCTGGCGGGCCTGTGCCTTTATGCGGCGGACGATCCTGTCGATATCCGTTCGATCCGGGACCGCACCACCGCCGTGCGGCGCTTCGCCGGGCTGGGGCCGATCACGCGCGTTTTCCAGGCGGTGCGCGACTATTTCTGACGCCCTTCCGCCTCGAGCGGAGCCGGTTCCGCCCTTTGTGGATAAGGCGCCCGCGCCCGCGGGCACGATTGGCATTGTTACTCCACACGCGCTAGAGCGCGCGATTATCTGTTTTCCCGCACGAAAGCGCTGAGGACACACGCAATGAGCATCAATATCGGACCTGCCTCCTCCGACGATCTGCGCCCCCGCATTACCGTGATCGGGGTGGGCGGCGCCGGTGGCAACGCGATTGCCAACATGATGGCGGCGGGCATCGAGGGCGTGGATTTCGTCGTCGCCAACACCGATGCACAGGCGCTGTCCAACACCACCGCCGAAAAGCGCATCCAGCTCGGGCCGGACATCACCGGCGGGCTCGGTGCAGGCGCGCGGCCCGAAGTCGGCAAGGCGGCGGCGGAAGAGACGGTTCAGGATATCGAGCAGGCGCTCGAGGGCGTGAACATGTGCTTCATCGCGGCGGGCATGGGTGGCGGCACCGGCACCGGCGCCGCGCCGGTCATCGCGGAAGCCGCGCGGCGCAAGGGCGTGCTGACGGTGGGCGTGGTCACCAAGCCCTTCCTGTTCGAAGGGACGCGGCGGATGCGCTCGGCGGAGGCGGGCATCGCCGAGCTCCAGCGCCATGTCGACACGCTGATCGTAATCCCCAACCAGAACCTGTTCCTGGTCGCGAAGGCGGAAACAACCTTCAAGGAAGCCTTCCAGCTCGCGGACGAAGTGCTGCAGCAGGGCGTGCGCTCGATCACCGACCTCATGGTCATGCCGGGCCTCATCAATCTCGACTTCGCCGACGTTCGCAGCGTGATGAGCGAGATGGGCAAGGCGATGATGGGTACGGGCGAGGGCGAGGGCGAGAACCGTGCGCTCGACGCGGCGGAGCGTGCCATCGCCAATCCGTTGCTCGAAGGCGTCAGCATGGCCGGCGCCAAGGGGGTCATCATCTCGATCATCGGCGGCGAGGACATGAAGCTGCTCGAGGTGGACGAGGCAGCCAACCACATCCGCGAGCTGGTGGACGAGGATGCCAACATCATCTGGGGTTCGGCCTTCAACCCCGATCTCGCGGGCAGGATTCGCGTTTCCGTGGTCGCGACCGGCATCGATGGCGCGGGCGAAATCGCGGCTCCGGCCCAGTTCCGCGCCCAGACGCTGGATTCGCGCCCGCCGCGCCGCCCCGCGATCCAGCTTCCGCGCGCCGGGGCACAGGACGAGGAGCCGTTCGAGCTGAGCGAGGGGCTGTCGCCCGATGCCGCGCCGGAGCCGGCGGCGGAGCTCGCCGCCTACGAATCCCTCGCCGAACCCGATACGCAGGAGCCGATGGAGCTCACCAGCGCGGAATTCGCCGAGGCCGACGATGCCGGTCCCGTTGGCCAGGACGAGCCGGTTCAGGCCCGCTCCAACAGCTATGAATACGGCGAGGATGACGGGTTCGAGGACGTGGATGACATCGTCGATCCGCTGGCGGGCCTGCGCAACGAGCATACCGAACGCTTCGAGCGCAATGATTTCGCCGCAGGCGGTTTCGGCGGCCTGGGCGGCGGTGCGGGGGGCGAGCGCGAACCGCTCGATCTCGGCGGAGCAGAGCGCGAGGCCGAAGATGACGGCGCGGGCGCAGAGCTGGATCTGGGCGCCGCGAATTACGGCAATCCTCTCCAGCCGCGCCGTCGTCAGCCGATCATCCCCGGCGGTGGAGGCAGCGGCGAAACGCCCGATGCCGGCGGCGCTCCTGCCCCGGGCAACACATTGTTCGAACGGATGGCCAATCTCTCGCGTGGATCTGGCGGACCGGCCCGGAGCGACGACGAGGAAGCCGAGGACGAGGACGGCAGCGGCCCGACGCTCAACATACCGCGCTTTCTCGGCCGTCAGAACAATCAGTAAAGCCGCGCTTCAGCTGCCGCCGGGCAGAGGGGCACTATGCCGGGCGACATGAACAGGGTTTCCATCTCGATCGCGGCCTCGGTCGGAGTAGCAGTGGTGGCTGGCGCGGGCGTGCTGGTCCCGCCCGCTCCGCTGGCAGCGCAGGAGGTGGTGCAGCCGCTGCCGCCGCGTGAGGCGGCCGAGCTGAGCGCGGCCATGCGGCGGCTTGCGATGAGCCCCACCGATATCGAGGCCCTGCTGAGCGCCGGCAATGCATCGCTTGCGCTGCAGGACACCTCGGCCGCAGCTGGATTCTTCACTCGCGCCGCCGGGCTGGCTCCCGCCGATCCGAGGGTCATTCTCGGCCAGGCGCGGGTCGCGCTGATGCAGCGGCGCCCGGTAGAGGCGTTGCAGGGCTTCGCTCGCGCGGAATCGGTCGGTCAGCGCGCCGCCGACATGGCCGCGGATCGGGCCCTGGCCTTCGACCTGGTGGGCGACAACGCTTCCGCCCAGGCGCTCTATCGCAGCGTGCTCGCGGCACAGGAAAGCCCCGAGGTGCGCCGCCGGCTGGCGCTGAGTTTGGCGATCTCGGGCAATCGCGCCGAGTTCGAGCGCACGCTGTTTCCGCTTCTTCGCGACGAGGACCGATCGGCCTACCGCACGCGCGCCTTCGGACTCGCGATCCTTGGCCAGCCAGATGACGCGGTGGAGATCGCGGATTCCATGATGCCTACCGATCTGGCGCTGCGGATGGCTCCGTATCTGCGCTACATGCCGAGGCTGACGAAGGCGCAGCAGGCGGCGGCGGGCAACCTTGGCGCCTTCCCCGCCGCAACGGAGATCGGCCGCGATACGGCAAGCATTGCCGGTTACGCGGCCGCAGGCGCGCGGATCGCGGCCCGGGCCGACAGCTCGCTGACCCCCAATGGCGCGGCGCTGGGCCGCCGCCCGGCCGCGCCAGCCGCCGATACCCGGCCCACCGGGAGAGATCGCCCGCCCGCCACTTCGCCGCCACCATCCGGCACACGGATCGCGTCCGCGCCGGCACAGATGCCGGTTTCCGCGCAAGCGCTTCCCCGATCGACTCCGTTGGAAGCCAGGGCTGCCGCCGGGGCACCTGTCGTCGCGGCTGCGGTTCCGGCACCCGCTCCGATTTCGACCCAGGCACCAACTCCGGTCCCGGAGCGGATCGCGCTCGCCGAGGCCTTCTCCGAGTTCGGCAATGCGCCCGCCGCGGCGACCGGCGGCCAGCCCGCCTCGGGTGCGGTCGATGTCGTCAAGCTTGCCGCTGCGCGCCGTGTCGCGGATGCGGCGGCCGCGCGGGATCGCGAGGCGGCGGCCAAGGCAAAGCGCGAAGCCGATGCCAAGGCCGCGCAGGTCCGCGCCGAGAAGGCCGCCAAGGCGGCGGAGCCGGCGCGCCGCTGGATCCAGGTCGGCGTCGGCCGCAACACGGCGGCCTTCGGTTTCGACTGGAGGCGGCTGGTGCGGCAGGCCGGCAGCGCGCTCGAGGGCAAGGGGCCGTGGGCCGTGAAGTACGGCGCGAGCAACCGTATGCTGGCCGGCCCCTATGCCAGCGAAGCGGCGGTGCGCGCTGCGCTCAAGCAGTTGAAGGACAAGGACATCGAAGCCCTGCCCTACAGCAGCGATGCCGGCGAGAAGGTTTCGAAGGCCGGTTGAGGGCCATGCGATGGTGCGAGTTTTGCACCGCCTTTGCACAGGCTTTTGCCAGGCCGGTGCCGGCGGCGGCGGTTCTCAACAGTCGCCAACGGGGGCGACATTGCCAAGCCCGCGCCCGACCCTGCATCTAGCCCTCGGATCAAGCTGACGGGACCGAGCTACCATGATAACGCAAACCGATGCCGATACGGCGGAGGACGACGCGGCGCCGCTGGCGATGCTCGCTGCGCTGTTCCGGGCGCATGGCTGGCCCTGCGATACTGGCCAGGACGAGCTTTCGGGCGAGATCCAGGGAAGCTGGGCCAAGTATCAGCTCAAATGCCTGTGGCGGGCAGACGACAACGTGCTCCAGGTGATCGCGCTGCCCGACATTCGCGTGGCGGACGACAAGCGCGCGGGCGCGCAGGAGCTGCTCGCGCTCATCAACGAACAGATGTGGATCGGCCACTTCGACATGTGGTCCAACGGCGGCACGCTGCTGTACCGCAATGCCACCCTGCTGGGCGATGAGGGGCTGCTCAGTCTCAGCCAGGCGCAGGCGCTGGTCGAGACCGCGGTGGACGAGTGCGACCGCTTCTATCCCGCCTTCCAGTTCGTGCTGTGGGGCGACAAGCGCCCGCGCGACGCCCTTGCCGCCGCTATGGTGGATGCCGCGGGCGAAGCGTAGAAGCCCGCTTCACTCCACGGCTTTGGAGCAGCCATGTTCGCGCGCATCCTTCTGTTCGGCTACGGGACCATGGCTTCGGCGATGCTGGAGGGGTGGCTGGCCTCCGGGCTCGATGCCGGGCGGTTCACCGTCTATAATCCGCGCCCCAAGCCGGTGCCCGCCGGGGTGACCTTCATCACCGAGCTACCGCGTGGCCGCTTCGATGCGGTGCTGCTGGGAGTAAAGCCACAGAAGCTGGCCGAGGTGGTGGCCGAGGTCGAGCCGCTTGCCGGGCCGGAATCCGTCCTCATCTCCATGCTCGCCGCGGTCGATCTCGATGCGCTGGCCACGCGTTTTCCGCGTGCGGGCGCACTTGCGCGGTTGATGCCCAATCTGGCGGCGTCGATCGGACGGTCGCCCAACGGATTGGTCGCGCGGGGGCTTGCGGACGAGCAGCGAGAGTCGCTTACCGACCTCGCCGAGCGGCTCGGCAGCGCCGAATGGCTGGCGGATGAGACCCAGTTCGACCTTGTCGCCGCGCTCGCCGGCTCGGGGCCGGGCTTCGTCTATCGCTTTATCGATGCGCTCGCCGGCGGCGCGGCGGCGCTGGGCCTGGAGCGGGCCCAGGCGGAGCGGCTGGCCCGGCAGATGGTGGCCGGCGCCGCCCTGCTCGCTGCCGACAGCCCTTACGCCCCGGGCGAGCTGGCGCGCCGCGTGGCAAGCCCGGGCGGCACCACCCAGAAGGGTCTCGACGTCCTCGATGAAGGTGCCGCGCTCCAGCAGCTCGTTACCCGATGCCTGGCCGCAACGCGCGACCGCGGACGGGAATTGCGGGCGGGACTGGCGGACTGATCGGCCTCGCGCCGGAACGGCATTGGGGCAGGCCGTTACCATCCGCGACAAGCTCGCATGGCCGGTTTTGCTTGATAATCGCGATCCGAATGGCGATATTCGCGCAAGACGCGTGGTATGGGCCACGCCGATTGGGAGTTTTGCAGATCATGGCCGATTGGAACGACACCAGGCAGCAGACGGGCTTCAGCTCGGTCCCGCGCGCCGGCGATGCCGTTGCCCGCCGCGCGACCTATGACACGGGCCTTCGCGCCCATATGCTCAAGATCTACAACTACATGACCTCGGGCGTGCTGCTCACCGGCATTGTCGCCCTTCTGGCGTATTCGTCGGGGCTGGCGGTCAATTTCGCCTCGGGCCCGCTGATGTGGATCGTGGCGCTTTCGCCGCTGGCAATCGTGTTCGCGATGAGCTTCGGGGCGAACCGCTTCTCGACCCCGACGCTGCAGGCGATGTTCTGGGGATTCGCGGCGCTGATGGGGCTGTCGATGTCGACCATCTTCCTGCGCTTTACCGGTGAATCGATCGCGGCGACCTTCTTCGCCACCGCCGGCGCTTTCGCCGGGCTCAGCCTCTACGGCTATACCACCAAGAAGGATCTGTCGGGTTTCGGCACTTTCCTCATCATGGGCGTGGTCGGCCTGCTGATCGCGATGGTGCTCAACATCTTCCTTCAGTCGAGCGCTCTGGGGCTGGCCATCAGCTTCCTGGGCGTGCTGATCTTCGCGGGTCTCACCGCGTATGACACACAGCGGCTCAAGGAGCAGTATGCGATGCTGCGCGGGAGCGATTTCGCGGGCAAGGCGGTCGTGCTCGGCGCGCTGACGCTATACCTCGACTTCATCAACATGTTCCAGTTCCTGCTCAGCTTCATGGGCAACCGCAACTAGGCGTCCGCGCTTCGTCGCAATCAGGAATCGAACCGGCGCGCCCGGGGGGTATCCACCCCTCGGGCGTTTGCTTATCCGCCGCTCGCGCGTAGGGAAGGCGCTTCATCCCCCGTCAAGCCGATCGAAGCGAGGAGGGGGGTCGCATGAGCTTCTGGGGAGATACCGGCATGGGCCGCGCCATTCGATCGCCAATTCGTGTTACGTTCGTCGCCGCCGGTCTGGCCGCGCTCGGGGCCTGCGCCACTCCGGCACCGCCGCCACCCCCGCCGCCGCCACCGCCGCCGCCGCCGGTCGAGATCGTGCCCTTCCGCCCCATCCCGCCGATGGGCGCCGCCTATGTGATGGACGTGCCGCAACTGGGCATGGACGGCCGGCGCATCACAGTGCTGAGCAATCCGAGCGCCGACGAGCGCATCTGGTATTTTCGCTCCGCGTGGAATGTCGCCGCGCTCAATTGCACAGGTCCGGCCTATGCGCCGATCCTCGACGGCTATGCGGCCTTCATCAAGAGCCACGCCCGCGCCCTGCGATCGGTCAACAGCCGCATCGACGCGAGCTATCGCAAGGATTTCTCGGTGGCGCGTGACGCAATCAAGGCGCGCGAGAAGACGATGACCACCGTCTACAACTACTTCGCGCTCCCGCCGGCGCGCGCGGGCTTCTGTCAGGAGGCGCTGGCGATGGCCAACCACGCGCTCGCCATGCCGAAATACGATCCCGCAGCCTTCGCCACCACCAATCTGCCGAGCCTGGAGGCACCCTTCGACAGATTCTTCGGCGCTTACGAGATCTACCAGCGCGATTCCGCCGCCTGGGACGCGCAATATGGCCCGCGCTACGGTGCATCGCAGCCGGGGTACGTGGCTGTGCAGGCGGCCCACGCCCGCCGCGCGATCACGATTCCTCAGGCCGGCATCACCGATCCGGCCAAGACAACCGCCGCGCCGGTGGTGGTCGCCGGGACCGTGACCGACCAGGAAACCGGGGCGCAGATTCCCGTGATTCCGGTAACGCCGGGCCAGAGCTCGGTCCCGGTGGTGCAGCCGGTGGCCAAGGATGCGCCCAAGCGGCAGCCCTAAGAAAGCCCTTTGCACCTTGGCGGGGCTTCGCTAAGGGGCGCGCTCGTCGAGCGGCCTCCCGCAGGTTTCGGGGGCCTTAAGCCGGCGATTTGCCTGGAATGGGGCCGTAGCTCAGCTGGGAGAGCGCGTCGTTCGCAATGACGAGGTCAGGGGTTCGATCCCCCTCGGCTCCACCATTCAACCCGAATATGTGCCGGATATCATTCCCCCTGGGGGGCGTCGGAACCTGGCCGTGCATCCGGCTCGCAAATATCCCGCCCACCATTTGGAGACGATCAGCGTTGCGGCCCGCGTCGTGCTGCATCGAGATGATGTTCGGCCGTCTCGGGTGGTGGTGTCACGCCGCCATCCGTCATGGCCGATGTTCGACTGACTGCGGGCATGGCAATGCGGTTAGCGCGCGCGCCGTGTGCACCCCAGGAAGACTATCGTGCCGGCCGCCGCTACCGCCGAGGCGATCACGACATTGTCGAGCGCCGTGTGACTCAGCAGCCAGAGCGTCAGGACCAAAGCCAGTGCCGGAATGGCAAGTCCCCCAACCAGGCGGAACTGGCCAGGCTGCGCCGTCATCGACCGTTCGATGACCGGGAGCGAGGCGATGCAAAGCACATAGGTAACCAACCGGACGAAGGTGGCGAAGACCGTCAGCCAGACGAACTGCTGCCCCACCGCCAGCACGAAGCTTAGCGCACCGCAGAACAGGATGGAATTGACCGGCGCCCCGCTGCGCGCATCGACTTTGCCGAGCCACGCCGGCAGGCTGCCGTCGCGTGCAAGCGCGAAGGTGAGGCGCGGGGCGGTCAGCAACGAGGTCATGCTGCCGCCGCTGATTGAGAATACCACCCCAAGGCCGAGGAGCAGTGCTCCCCAGGGGCCGAGGAGCCGCCCCGCAACCTCGACGAGCGGGGTCTTGCTGTCGCCGATGTCGGGCGCGACAGAAACCACGACAAGCTGGATCAATGCGTAGCAGACGGCGATAGCCACCACCGTGCGGATCAGCGCCTTGGGGATGGCGGCGCGGGCATCGCGCGTTTCGCCGGCGGCAATCAGGCTGAACTCGAAGCCGATGAATGCATACATCAGCACGAGCATCGTCTCGCCCATCCGGTCCAGGCCGATCGGCGACGCGCCGGCGACCACTCCCCAGCGAATTTCGGGAACGCCGAACAGGATCAACAACACCAGTGGCGCGAGCTTCAGGACGCTGACGATGTAGATACCGGCCATGCCGGCTCGCACGCCGGCAGCGTTCAACCAGGTGATGGCCACCAGGAACAAGCCGAGCGCGCCCGCACGCGGCATTCCATCGGCCAGCACCGGCCACAGCGCCGCCGCGTGGCTTACGATCAGATTGGCGCTGGCGGCGATCGCGGCAACCCGGCTGATGTAAATCAGCATTCCCGTCTGGAAGCCGATGAAGCGGCCGAAGGCATGCGACGTGTAGACGATCGGCCCGCCGGTGATGTCGAAGAAACCGGCGATCCGGGCGAAGGTGAGCGCGACCGACAAGATCAGCACGCCGCACAGCACGAACATCCAGGGGCTGAACGCGCCGGCCTGGGCGATGGCGACGGCGGGCAGCGCAAAGATACCCGAACCGATCACGCCGTTCATCGCGATCGCGGCGACGCCCAGCCTGCCGATTTCCCGATTAAGTAGGCTGTCTGCCTTGCTGGGCTCGCTCACGATCGTTTCCCCTCGTCAGGCTCCGATAGCCGCGTCGAGCCGGCTCAGCGCCCGATCGAGATCGGCGCGCAGATCCTCGACATGCTCCAGTCCAACCGACAGGCGCACGATCGGACCGTCGTGCTCCGCAGGCCGGATTGACCGCAGCGGCGGCGCGTCGAGCACCGCCACGATGCTGCGTGTCGCACCCCAGCTCGCACCGATGGAGAACAGGGTCATGTCCTCGATCGCCGATGCGAGGAGCGGCCGTACCCTCGGGTCGAGGAAGAGCGTGAACACCCCGCACGAACCCGTGAAGTCCCGCTTCCACAGCGCATGGCCCGGCGAGGTCGGTAGCGCCGGGTGGCGTACCTCGACCACACTTGGGTGCGCCGCAGCCGCCGCGGCCAAAGCAAGCCCGGTCTCCTCGCTCCGGTCGAGCCGGACGGAGAGGGTTTCGATGCCCCGCAATGCCAGGCTGGCGTCGTCGGGCGAAACGCCCATGCCCAGGTAGCGCGAAAAATCCTTGAGCCGACGATAGAGCGCGACGTCCCTGACCGCGACCGAGCCCATGATGATGTCGGAGTGACCGCCAAGATATTTGGAGAGCGGGTATAGCGAAAAGTCGCAACCGTGATCGAGCGGTCGAAAGCGAAGCGGTGTCGCCCAGGCGTTGTCGGCGGCTACCTTTACGCCGCGGGCATGGGCCGCGGTGACGATTGCCGGGACGTCCTGCACCTCCAGCGTCATCGAGCCGGGCGATTCGACCCAGACAAGCGCCACCTTGTCGTCGATCAGAGCATCGATCCCGTTCCCGATCGC
The DNA here is from genome assembly GCA_016793865.1 of Altererythrobacter sp. GTDB lineage: Bacteria > Pseudomonadota > Alphaproteobacteria > Sphingomonadales > Sphingomonadaceae > Qipengyuania. The sequence goes on along the minus strand of JAEULJ010000001.1, from coordinate 274,788 downwards.
CGGATCGTAGAAAGCCGCTTCGATCCCGAGACCCGCGAGGAACTGCAGCGCGAACGGGCGCACCGTATCGTAGCAATTGTCCGGGAACAGCACGCGCTGGCCGCTCGTCGCGCAGGCGAGCGTCGTAACCGCGATGCCTGCGAAGCCGGACGGCAGGATCAAGGTGCGTTCGGCGTGCTCGAGCTCAGAAATACGCAGCTCCAGGCTGCGCGACGTCGGCGTGCCGTACAACCCGTAGGAATAGCCGTCATAGAGCTCCTCTCGGCGCTGCTGATAGGCGGCGACCGTGGGAAAGGTGATGGTCGATGCGCGATAGACCGGCACGGTCAGGCTGTCGAAACCCACCCGAGACGCGCGGCTGATCGGCAGACAGAGCGTATCATCATGCATTTGGCATTCTCCCCGGCGCGGTCGCTCGTATGGAAACACAACAACTCGATTTCATGGAATTTGGAATTTTATGCACTCCGGTTATAGTGGAGGAATGAATCTCGCTCTGATCGAAGCCTTCAGCGCGGTCATGAAGACCGGATCGACGACGCGCGCGGCGGAATTGCTCAACATCTCGCAACCCGCGATCAGCCGATCGCTCAAGCGGCTCGAGGATACCACGAAGCTGAAACTGTTCGCACGCGCTGGTCCGCGCCTGACGCCGACGGCGGAAGCGTTTCTGCTGCACCGCGAAATACTGGACACCCACGTGGGCCTCGACAGGCTGCGCCAGGCGATCGCGCGGATTCGCGCCGTCGGCACCGGGTCGCTTCGCATCGCCAGTTCGGCGGCGTTCGGCCTTAACTTCGTACCGCGGATATTGACGCGCTTCCTGGCAGAACGGCCCGATGTGACGGTCGCGCTCGAGATCGCCAATTCGGTGAATGTACGCAATCTGGTCGCGAGCGGCGTCTATGACATCGGATTGTGCGCCGACGAGATAGACCGCCAGAATCTGATAATCGAATCGTTCGTGGAGACTGAGGGCGTCTGCGTCATGCGGTCCGACCATCCGCTTGCCGTCCACGAGATCATCGAACCGATGCTGCTTCATGGTCAGGACATCATCTCGTTGTCGCCGGACGACCAGGCGCGCAAGCAGTTCGACCAGTCGCTGCAGGCGGTCGGCGCCCAGCCGCGCATCAGGGTGGAAACCCAGTTTGCCGCGACGATATGCCAGTTTGCCCTCGAGGGGCCGGTCGTGGGTTTGGCCAATTCCTTGGCGTTCGTATTCGGCAACTACGCCGCACTCGGGTTGGTCGCGCGACCCTATCGCCCGCATGTCGCGTTCCGTTCCCTGCTGATCCTGCCGCCGGACCGTCCGCGTGCGCGGCTCGTGGACGAGTTCGTCGCGCTGCTGGCCGAGGAGCGTGACGCGCTGCTCGGCCAGACCGCGCTGAAGGTCTGACGCGCCCCCGGCCGTCATCGACCGTAAAGCGGCAAGGTCCGGGCTGGAATGGATATGTTCGATCATGTCGATGCGGGCGGGGCACCGGGCCCCGCCCTCCGCCCCGCTCAGAATTTCGCAGTACCCCGGACGTACCAGAAGCCGCCGCTGAACCCGAAGGGTGAGAACTGGCCGTACACGACGCCATTGGCCTGCTGGCCAAGCCGCCCATCGCGATCCGGGTAGACGTCGAACAGGTTTTCCGCACCTGCCGCCAGGCGGAAGTTCTGCGTCAGATCATAGCCGACCTCCACATCGACCAGCACTCTGGCACCGAAGGTCTGGTCGAAGGCATTGGCTGTCGGGACGGCATTGGGCACCGCGTCGGTATATTTGCCGTAGTAGCTCGCCCGCAGCAGGCCGCTGAGCGCGCCGCTTTCGAAAGCGGCGGTCACGTTGCCGCGCCATTTCGGGTTGAAGGTGCCTATCTCGATCTGGCGTTCACGGTTGATCGCGAGCGGATTGTTCAAGTTTGAAACCTTGCTCGATGTATAGTTCGCCGCCGCGCTCAAGGTAAGGCGGGTCTCGGTATCGAACCGCCATGCCTTCGAGAAAACCGCGTCTATCCCTTGCGTGCGGGTATCGAAGAAATTGCCGAAATAGCGCACTGACTGCACGTCGCCCGGATCGACGCCCTGCGCGAGCAGGGCGGCCCGGTCGGCTGCCGTGATGGGTATCCGCGCCGTCAACCCGATCCGGTCCTGAACCGCGATATTGAAATAGTCGACCGTGAAGACATAGCTGCCGGGCAGGTCGAGAACGACGCCAGCGGAGAAGTTCCTGGATGTCTCGCGATCCAGCGGTCGCGCCCCGTAGTAGCGTGCGATCGGATCGCTAGGCCGGCGCGTCGCCACCAGCAGCAGGCCGCCCGTCGTGATGTCGATGCTGGTCGCCAGGTCAGAGATGTTCGACTGCCCTGGCGTGGGAGCACGGAAGCCGGTGTTGTAACCGGCCCGGAAGGCCAGCCAGTCGGTTGCTTCCAGCCGGCTCGACACCTTCCAGTTGAACGTGCCGCCGAAATCGGAGAAGCGCTCGTAGCGCGCCGCGGCGCCGATAGTGAAGCCGTGCGTCACGTCGGTTTCGAGGTCGAGATAGGTCGCCCAGTTCGACCGGCCGAACCGGCCGGCCGTGCTGGGGTCATAGCCGGGATAGCCGCTGGATCCCGGGGCCAGGCCGACAAAGCGCCCCGAGTCGGGATCGAATACCCGCGCGAATGGCCCGACCGCATAGGACAGCGGTTCGCCCGCGACGATCTCGAAGCTTTCGCGGCGCCACTCCGCGCCGAACGCGATGTTGAGCGGCGTGGCGAAGGCCCCCGTTTCCCACGGATAGACGAAATCCGCGTTGAGCCGCGTCTCGCGTTGCACGACCGCGCCCGGGCGGAAGCTGCGCGGAGAATCGGGGCCTAGCGATGCGTTGACTGTGTTGCTCAGGCGAAAGTCGATTCGGCTGCGCGCCATGCCGACGCCGAGGTCGTAATCAATCCCGCCGATTTCGCCCTTGACGCCGCCGCTGACGCTGGAATCGTCGATGCGCGATCCGAACACCGGCGTGAAGCCGCCGGGATATTCCGTCCGGAACGAGAAGCGCGGGCCTCCCGGCGTTGCCGTCAGCGGGACGCTGGTGAAGATGTCGGCCCGGGTGTTGGGATTGCGGAAGAAGAACTGATAATCGCTGTAACTCCATCCGTAATTGCCGAAGGCATAAAGCCGCGCCGTGTCGCCGAGGCCCAGTTCGGCATTGAAGAAGGCGCGCGCCGCCTCGATGTTGATGTTGCCAGAGCGCTGCGACGGATTGGGAACGCCCGGAACCCCGGCGGCGGTCAGCGCCGCTGCGTCCGGCCGCTGCATCCCGCGCGACGTGGGCAAGGAACGAACATATTCGCCGCTGATATTGAAGAAACCGTCATCGGTGAGCGGCAGGCCGAGGTTGGCCGCGACCTGGTAATCCTGTCCGTCGCCGAGATAATATTGCCCGTACCGGCCGACCACGGTCAGCCCGCGGGCATCGGTCTTCAGCCGGAAGTTGACCACGCCGGCGATCGCGTCGGACCCGTATTGGGCGGCCGCGCCGTCGCGCAGGACTTCGATACGCTCGATCGCGATCGCGGGGATGGTGGCAAGGTCCGGGCCCTGCGCACCGGCCGCGAGCGGCTGGTTGGAGATCTGGACGAGCGCCGAGCGGTGGCGGCGCTTGCCGTTGACCAGGACCAGTGTCTGGTCCGGCGGCAGGCCGCGCAAGCTGAACGGCCTGACGAAAGCGGAACCGTCCTGCGACGCGAACTTCTGGACGTTGAGCGACGGGATGGCCGTTTTCAGCGCATCGTTGAGGTTTGCAGAGGCCGCCCTTTCGAGCACCTCCCCGCTGATCACATCCACTGGCCGGACGGAATCGACGACGGTCACCCCTTGTCGTCTTGTGCCGGTGACGACGATATCCTGCGTCGGCGATTCCGCCGCATTCGCAACCTCCGGTCCGGGCGGCGCCGCTGCCGTCTGCGCCAAGCTCGTCCCGGAGAAGGTCAACGCGAGCACGATCGTGCTGCCCGACAGCGCGAGCCGCCTCGTGAACCAGTGCTTACCCGTCATTGTCATGCCCCCTTTTGCTGGAAAACATCGTTCCCCTGCGGCACTGTCTTGTGCTGCCCGCCCGACGGATCGATCGACCTCATCGACGGGGCGATTCGGAGTTGTCTTCAACTTCCGCTGCGCAGACCAGAGGAGCCATCGCGCGGGCTTGTCTTCAAATGCCTATTGACGGCGATGTGATGCAGCCAGGTTATAATAACCGATCGAGGCGGGTTCCGGGCCGGCAAGTCGGCCTCAATCAAGCAGCCCTGTGCCGAAGCTGATCAAGCATTGTCGAACTTCTGCGCCGTTCGAAGCTGTCCGTGCGACGGCAGGCTGCTTCGACGAGATCTGCCAGCTTGTGGGCGAGCGTCGGCAATCCCCAGAGGCTGCCGCGGGCGTGCGTCCCGAAGCGCCAGGCTCCTAACCTGCTTGCAGACCCGTCGGGTCCGATTTACCGCCCGTCAGGGACGGGCCGCGCTGGCTGGGGCCGCGACCGGCGGGCCGCAAGGTCGCACCGTCGCCCGCAGCGCCGCCAGGCGCGACGATAGCCAAGGGGCCGGGACTCGCCAGACGGGCGAAACCCATCGCCCCACCGGCGCTTGAGGCAAGACAAAAATGCATTTTCTCGATCAGGCCAAGATATACCTCAAGTCCGGCGCGGGCGGGCCGGGCGCGGTGTCGTTCCGGCGGGAGAAATATGTCGAATACGGCGGCCCCGACGGCGGCAACGGCGGCAAGGGCGGGGATGTGGTGTTCGAGGCGGTGGCCGGCCTGAACACCCTGATCGACTTCCGCTACGCCCAGCATTTCAAGGCCCAGCGCGGTGCCCACGGGATGGGCAAGGACCGCACCGGCGCGGGCGCACCCGATCTGGAGATCGCGGTCCCGGTGGGCACCCAGATACTGTCCGAGGACAAGGACGAGATCCTGGCCGACTTCACCGAGGTTGGCCAGCGCGTGGTCCTGCTCGAGGGCGGCATGGGCGGGCGCGGTAACGCCAGCTACAAGACCAGCACCAACCGCGCACCGCGCCAGCACCAGCCAGGCATTCCGGGTGAGGAGATGTGGGTGTGGCTGCGATTGAAGCTGCTCGCCGATGTCGGGCTTCTCGGCCTGCCCAACGCCGGAAAATCGACCTTCATCAACCAGGTGTCCAATGCGCAGGCCAAGGTGGGTGACTATGCCTTCACCACCCTCGTCCCCAAGCTCGGGGTGGTGCGGCATCACGGCCGCGAGTTCGTGCTCGCCGACATTCCCGGACTGATCGAGGGCGCGGCCGATGGGGCCGGCATCGGCGACCGGTTCCTCGGCCATATCGAGCGCTGCCGCGTGCTCATCCACCTGATCGACATCGCCGGGGCTGACCCGGTCGAAGCGATGCGGATCGTGGAGGGCGAACTGGAGGCCTACGGAGCCGGATTATCCGACAAGCCTAGGCTGGTGGCGCTCAACAAGCTCGACCTGGCCGACGCGGAGCTGGGCGAGGGCTTCGCCGATGAGTTGAAGGCAGCAGGGGCAGCCGAGGTGTTCCGCATCTCGGGCGCTACCGGCGAGGGTGTGGACAGGCTGCTCGACGCGGTGCTCGCCTATCTCCCCGACCGCACCGCCACGGAAACCAAGGGCGGCGAGGTCGAGGTGGTGGACGAGGCCGAGCCCGGCGCATGGTCGCCGTTCTGAACAGCCTGGGGGATCTGGCACGCGCGCGGCGGCTGATCGTCAAGGTCGGCTCCTCGCTGCTGGTGGAGCGGGGGGAGGCGCGCGTGGCCTGGCTCGCTTCGCTGGCGCGCGACATCGCCGCGCGGCGAGAGGCGGGGCAGCGGGTGGTGGTGGTCAGTTCCGGCGCGATCGCGCTGGGCGCGGCGCGGCTCAAGCTGGCGCGCGGCGGGCGCGGGAGCCTGGCGGATGCCCAGGCGGCCGCCTCGGTCGGGCAGATCGCGCTCGCCGGCCTGTGGTCGCAGGCGCTCGGCGCGCATGGCGTGGTGGCGGCCCAGATGTTGCTGACCCTCGAGGATCTTGAGGACCGCCGCCGCTATCTCAATGCGTCGGCCACTTTCGAGCGGCTGCTGGAGGCCGGCGCCGTGCCGGTGGTCAACGAGAACGACAGCGTCGCGACCGAGGAAATCCGCTTCGGCGACAACGACCGGCTGGCCGCCCGGGTGGCGCAGGCGGCGGGGGCGGACGCCGTGATGCTGCTGAGCGATGTCGATGGCCTCTACGACCGCGATCCGCGCGAGCCCGGGGCGGCGCTGGTCTCGCGGGTGGAGGGGGTGGACGATACGATCATGGCGATGGCCAGCAGCGCCTCGTCCTCCGGCCTCGGATCGGGGGGGATGACTTCCAAGCTCCAGGCCGCTCGTATCGCCGAGCGGGCCGGGATCGCGCTGGCGATCATCAACGGCACGCATGAAAGCCCGATCGCCCGTGCGCTCGCCAGCGGAACAGGCACGCTGTTCGCGCCGCGGCGTGGCAGCAGCGCACGGCAGGCCTGGCTGGGCGGGAGGCTATCGCCCAAGGGCGTGCTGACCGTCGACGAGGGCTGCGCGCGGGCGCTCGAAACCGGGGCGAGCCTGCTGGCCGCTGGCGTCACCGATGTCGCCGGCGAGTTCGCACGCGGCGATCTGGTCACGGTGGTCGGCGGCACGGGCGACCGGGTTGCGCAGGGCCTGTGCGAGTATTCCGCCGCCGACTGCCGGGCGATCATGGGCGCGCGGCAGGATGCTCAGGGGCAGAAGCTCGGCTATGCCCCGCGCGCCGCCGTGATCCACCGCGACCATCTGGTGCTGCTGTGATCCTGGCCCTTACCGGCGGCACGGGTTTCGTCGGGCAGGCGGTTCTGGCCGAGGCGGAGCGGCGCGGCGTGGGGGTGCGGGCGCTCACCCGCAAGCCGCAGGCGGAGCGCGCGGGCGTGACCTGGGTTCCCGGCGATCTCACGTCGGCCGCTGCGCTCGCGGTGCCGGTCGGCGATGCCGATGCCGTGATCCATGTGGCCGGCCTCACCAGTTCCCATGATCCCGCCGCCTTCAAGGCCGCCAACGTCGATGGCACGGCTGCGCTGATCGCCGCAGCCCGCCAGGCCAGGGTCAAGCGTTTCGTCTTCGTCTCCTCGCTGTCGGCGCGAGAACCGGGGCTGTCGGCCTATGGCGCTTCCAAGGCGGAGGCGGAGAAGCTGGTCGAGGCGAGCGGCCTCGACTGGACCATCGTGCGTCCACCCGGCGTCTATGGCCCGCGCGACGTCGATTACTTCGAGATGTTCCGCAGCGCGCGGCTGGGCTTGCTGCCGCTTCCCCCGCGCGGGGCCAGTTCGATCATCCATGTCGAAGACCTCGCCCGCCTGCTGCTCGATCTGGTGGATGCACCGCCCGCGCTGGTGCGTCGCCGCCTTTTCGAGCCGGACGACGGGCGCGAGGGCGGCTGGTCGCACAAGGAGCTGGCGGCCGCGATCGGCGTGGCGGTGGGGCGCAGGCGGTTGTTTGCGCCGCATTTGCCCAGGTCGCTGATGCTGGCGGGTGCGCGGGTCGATGGGCTGCTGCGCGGCGACAAGGCGCGGCTCACACCGGATCGCGTGGGATATATGGCGCATCCAAACTGGGTCGTCCGATCGGATCGCGCGGTGCCCGGCGCCGTGTGGGAGCCGCGCATCTCCGGCGAGCAGGGGCTGGCGCAGGCCGCGGCCTGGTATCGCGAGCAGGGTTGGCTGCGATAAGCTCTTGGCATTGCTTCACGGGGGACTAGCATCCCTGCCGGGGTCGCGCCTCGATCCGCAGTGGATCAGCCACCGCGTCGTCATGCGAAGGGGGATTGTCATGAAGAGAGTGTTTTCGAGCCTTGCGTTGGTCGGATTCGTAGCCGCCTGCGCGCAGCCCGCGCCCGAACCGACGGTCGAGCCAACCGCCGATGCCGCAACCGAAGCCGCCGTGCCGGCCGCCGGACCACTGGCGGCGGATGGCAAGTCTTCGGTCGGCAAGTTCCGCATCACCACAGGTGACGGTGCAGTCTTCAACGAGGAAGTGAAGGCTGACGGAACCTTTGTGCAGACTTCGCAGGATGGGAAGAAGTCCGAGACGGGCCGCTGGGTTCAGAAGGACCCGGGCACCTATTGCTTCACCAAGGACGAGCCGGACGCGAAGGAGACTTGCCACACGGAGAAGGTCGAGAACGGCGTGTGGACGACCGTATCGCCCGACGGCATGACCGCGAAGGTGGAGCGTATCGAGGGGTGATCGGCTTCGGCTGATTTGGTGCGATGGCGGAGGCGGGCGCAGTCCGTCTCCGCCATCGTGCCCCGGCTTACAGGAACGGTTCCTCGCCCGGCTGGTGTATGCCGCACTCGACCTTGTCCCACCCGGCCCAGCGCCCGGCGCGTGCGTCCTCGCCCGCAGCTACGGGACGGGTGCATGGCGAACAGCCGATGGAGGGGTAGCCCCGGGCGATCAGCGGGTGCTGCGGCAGGTCGTGGAGGATGAAATAGCCGGCGATCTGGCTGGCGCTCCAGTCGATCAGCGGATTGATCTTGAGCCGGCCCTGGGCATCGGAGTTGTCGATCTCGAAGCGGGGGAGTGCGGCGCGGGTGGCGGCCTGGAAGGCCTTGCGCCCGGTAAAGCTGGCGTCGAACCCCTTCAGGGCCTTCGCCAGCGGCCGCACCTTGCGGATTTCGCAGCATCCGTCGGGATCGAAGGACCAGCGCAACCCGTTGGCGTCCCGCGCCGCCAGTTCGGCCGCCTCCGGCTTCACCACCCGCACATCGGTCAGCCCGAGCCGATCCACCAGCCCATCGCGGTAGGCGATGGTCTCGGGAAAATGCTTGCCGGTGTCGAGGAACAGCACTGGCACGCCCGGATCGATGCTGCCGACAAGATGAAGCAGCACCGCGCTTTCGGCGCCGAAGCTGCTGACCATGGCTACCTCGCCGGCCAGCCCCTCGGTCAGCACGCCCTCCAGCATCGCCTGGGTGTCGCTTCCGCGGAACAGATTGTTGAGCCGCACCGCGTCGTGCGCGGTGAAGCGTGGGCCGATGTCGATGCGGTCGACCGCCCGGATGGCGCCGCCGGGCGCGTTCATGCCGTTTCTCCGTGGCGCGCCGCCCAGATCGGGGCCCGGCCGTCGGCGGCAGGCTGATATACGGCCGACCAGCGGGCGAAGGCGATTTCGGTGTCGGCCGGATCGAGCGGCTGGTCGGGATCGAAGCCGTCGAAGCCGCAGCGGCGCAGGGCGGCGATCTGGTCCACCAGCACGTCGCCAACCGCGCGCAGTTCCCCGCCATAGCCCGCCTCGCGCAGGATGCGGGCGGAGGAATAGCCGCGCCCGTCCCCGAAGATCGGGAAATTGACCTCCACCAGGCGCAGCCGGGCGAGATGCGGGATCAGCGCGCGTGCATCGTCGCCGGGCTCGATCCGCACCGCATCGGCGTCGGGCTGGTCGAGGAAGGCGTCCACCGTGATGCCGGGATGATCCGCCGGTTCGTCGGCGCGGAAGCGCAGCAGCTCAGCCATAGAGCGCCGCCTTGAACGGCTCCATGCCGATCCGCCGGTAGGTGTCGAGAAAGCGCTCCCCCTCGTCGCGCTCCTTCAGATAGACTTTGGTCGCGGTCTCCACGGCGTCCACGATCCCCGTTTCGTCGAATCCCGGCCCCGTGATCTTTCCCAGGCTCACGTCCTCCGCCTCGCTACCGCCGAGCAGGAGCTGGTAGTTCTCGGTGCCCTTGCGATCGACGCCCAGGATGCCGATGTGGCCGGCGTGGTGATGGCCGCAGGCGTTGATGCAGCCCGAAATCTTGAGCTTCAGCTCGCCCAGTACCGCGGTCCTGCCGTTGGCGGCGAAGCGTTCGGCGATCCGCTGGGCCACCGGGATCGAACGGGCGTTGGCGAGGCTGCAATAGTCGAGGCCGGGGCAGGCGATGATATCCTCCACCGTATCGATGTTCGCGGCGCCCAGCCCCGCCGGCTCCAGCGCGCTCCACAGCCCATGCAGCTCCGCCTGGCGGACATGGGGCAGGACGATGTTCTGCGTGTGCGTGACGCGCAACTCGCCATTGCCGTATCGCTCCGCCAGATCGGCCATCAGCCGCATCTGATCCGCCGTCGCATCGCCCGGAATGCCGCCCACGGGCTTCAGGCTGATGACGGCCGAGATGTAGCCGGGCAGCTTGTGGGGATGGGTATTGCGATCCATCCAGAGCGCGAAGTCAGGATCGGAGCGGTCGGGCGCTGCGCTTTCCGCCGGTTCGAGCGGCTCGTCGAACATCGCGGCGATGCGGGCAAGCTCGGCCGCTGGCGGCTCGATGCCCAGCGTCAGCAGATGCGCGAATTCCTCCTCGACCTGACGGGTGTATTCCGCCGCGCCCAGCTCGTGGACCAGGATCTTGATCCGGGCCTTGAACTTGTTGTCCCGCCGGCCGTGGCGATTGTACACGCGCAGGCACGCCTCGCTGTAGGTGACCAGTTGGTCGATCGGCACGAATTCGCGGATGCAGGGCGCCACCATCGGGGTGCGGCCCATGCCGCCGCCCACCCAGAACTGCGCGCCCAGCGCGTCGCCCCGCCTCACGATGCGGATGCCGATATCGTGCAGCCGCATGGCGGCCCGGTCGCGCTCGCTGGCGATCACCGCGATCTTGAACTTGCGCGGCAGCGCGCTGAACTCGGGGTGGAAGCTGGACCATTGCCGCAGCAGCTCGGCATAGGGGCGGGGGTCCGCCACCTCGTCCGCCGCCGCGCCGGCGAAATGGTCGGAACTGATGTTGCGGATGCAGTTGCCGCTGGTCTGGATGGCATGCATCTCCACCTTCGCCAGGTCCGCGAGCAGGTTCGCGGCCTCCTCCAGCTTGATCCAGTTGTACTGGATGTTCTGGCGGGTGGTGAAATGGCCGTAACCGCGGTCATAATTGTCCGCGATATCGGCCAGCGCACGCATCTGCCGGGCATCGAGCGTGCCATAGGGGATCGCGACGCGCAGCATATAGGCGTGGAGCTGGAGATAGAGGCCGTTCATCAGCCGTAGCGGCTTGAACTGGTCTTCGCTCAGCCTTCCCTCCAGCCGGCGGCGTGCCTGATCGCGGAACTCCGCCACGCGGGTATCGACCATCGCCTGGTCGTAATCATCGTATCGATACATCAGATCACCCAGCTTCCCGCCGCCGGATCGGCGGGCTTCAGCGTCAGGTCGGGGCGCACGGTGGGGCCGAGCGCGCGAATGCGGTCCTTGATATGGGCCGGGCGGGGCGCTCCGTCATGCAGTTCCGCGTCGATCGCATAGGCGGCGTTGACACGGCGCGAGGCCTCCTCGCGGCCGATAACGCGGTCTTCCTCGCCCACGACGTCGGCGGCCTCCTCCACATGGATCGACCAGAACGTGCCTGTCCACCAGACCACCGCGCCGGTCCTCAGGTCGTTGCCGGTCAGGATGCGCATGGGGCGGCCTCCTTCGCCAGCGCGGCGACGGCGGCGTCATCGCGCGCGGTCACCTCGCCGATCACGATGAGCGCCGGGCTGGCCACAGCTTCGCGCTCGACCAGATCGGGCAGGCCGGCCAGCAACCCGCGCAGCACACGCATCTGCGGGCGTGCGCCGTTCTCGATCACCGCCACCGGCATATCGGGCGCAAGCCCGTCCGCCATCAGCTTCTCGGCGATCTGGCCTACGGTCGCTACGCCCATGTAGATCACCAGAGTGCGGCCCTTGCCCGCGAGCCCCGCCCAATCCTGTTCGGCCAGCCCCTTGCACTGCCCCGCCACGAAGCTGACCACGCTGGAGGCGTCGCGGTGCGTGAGCGCGATCTGCGCCGCCGCCGCCGCGCCGTTGGCGGCGCTGACGCCCGGAATCACCTCGACGGGGATGCCGGCCGCGCGCGCGGCCTCCAGCTCCTCGCCGCCGCGCCCGAAGATGAAGGGATCGCCGCCCTTCAGCCGCACCACCTCGCGCCCGGCGCGGGCATGGCGGATCAGCAACGCGTTGATCTGGTCCTGTGGCAGGGTGTGGCGTGCCCGGCTCTTGGCCACGGACACCAGCCGGGCGCTGGGCGGGGCAAGCAGCAGGATCGCGGGATCGACCAGCCCATCGTGCACGATCAGCTCGGCGCGCGAGAGCAGCCGCGCGGCGCGCAGCGTCAGCAGTTCCGGATCGCCCGGACCCGCGCCCACCAGCCAGATCTTCCCCTTCCTCGCCATGATGCGCCAGATGCGCCCGCGCCTCGCCAAGCGCCAATCATAATGGCTGCTCGGGGTGACAGAGGAGCTATTGAAATCCGCGCTTGCCGGTGGCGAAGCGAAGCTATCGGCCGTCCAGCCGCCTTCGGCACGATCGTTCCAGCAAGGTGCCCACCACCGCCCCGGTCGCTGCACTGGCCAGGTAGATCAGCGTGGGCAGGGGTGCGAAGCGCTGTTCGAAAAGGCCGAGGCCGAAACCGCGTGACCATCCGGCGGGAATCAGGGCGAGCGCCAGCGCCACGGAAACCATCCCGGCAATCGCATCGCGGAGCGCCATCGCCCCGAAGCCGGCCGGTCGCCGCCGCCGTGCAAGCCACATCATCGCGCCCAGCAGCGCGCCGGTCACCAGCTTGGCCTGCGGCGAAACCGCGTCGGCCACCGCGAAGGTGCAGGCCGCCCCGCAGCCGCGTGCCTCCGGCGCCAGTTCCAGCGCGGCGATCAGCGCACTCGCCAGGTAGATCCCGGCAGCCCAGGCCGGCACCCAGCCGAACAGGAAGCATTTGGCGGCAGTGGGGATGGGCAGCCTCAGGATTTCGCCGCCTTCCCGGTTTCGCGCGCTTCGAGCAATTCGATCACCCGCTCCAACTCGGCCGAGCCGCGCAGGTGCAGGTCGCGCTGCGGATAGGGCAGCTCGATATCGTGTTCCTTGAACAGCGCCCAGACCTGCTTGAGCACTGCGGAGCGGATGTTGCCTACGCCTTCCTCAGGATCCTGAATCCAGCATTGGATCGCGAAACGGACTGCATTCTCGCCGATCTCGTTCATCCATACCACAGGTGGCGGGGTGACGAGAACGCGCGGGCAGCTCTTCGCGGCTTCGAGCATCAGCCGTTCGGCAAGGTCCATGTCCGCCTGGAAGCTGACCCCCACCGGCACCTGAACGCGCACGTTCCGGCTCGAATAGGACCAGTTCTCGACCTGATTTATCATCAGGTTCTCGTTCGGGATGAGGTATTCCTTCTGGTCGCGCGTGACCAGGCTGACCGCGCGCACCCCGATCTTGCGGATCTGGCCGAAGGTGGATTGCCCGGCCTGATCGGCGATGGCGATCACGTCGCCCGGCTTGATCGACTTGTCCATCAGCAGGATGATGCCGGCGATCAGATTGCCGATGGTCTTTTGCAGCCCGAAGCCGATGGCGAGGCCAAAGGCGCCCGAGAACACCGCCAGAGCCGTGAGGTCGATCCCGAGCAGGTCGATGGCAAGGAACACGGCCACCGCCCAGATCGCGACCGTCAGCAGCTTTTCGGCCAGCAGCGCCTGCGTCCCGTCGAGCCGCCTGGTGCGGCGTACCGCGCGCCGCGCCCAGTGGCTTCCGAGCTTGCCGAGCAGGAAGCAGGCCAGGAGGATCGCCAGCATCACCAGCAGATCCCACACCGAGACGCGCGAACTGCCGAGCGAAAGCGCCCAGCTGTCCAGCGTGGCCACTATGTCCCCCAGCGTGCCGCCTTCGCGAGATACCGCGCTGCGAAGTTCGTCGGCCGCAGCCACATTGGGCTGGCCCCCCGCGGCCATCAGCCCCGCGCCATCGCCACGAAGCCGCGCTCGAGATCGGCGATCAGATCGTCCGGATCTTCGAGCCCGATCGACAGGCGCACGGCCAGCCCCGGAGCCGCCCAGCGGCTGGCGGTGCGGATACGGCCCGGATCGACCGGCAGCGCCAGGCTTTCGAACCCGCCCCAGCTATAGCCGATGCCGAACAGCTCCAGCGCGTCGATCAGGCGGCATCGGGCGGCATCGTCGATGTCGTTCGCCAGGATGAAGCTGAACAGCCCGCAGCCGCCGCTGAAATCGCGCAGCCACAGATCGTGCCCGGGCGCGCCGGGGAGCATCGGGCACAGCACTTGCGCCACCTCCGGGCGGCCAGCGAGCCACCTGGCCACGGCAAGGGCGCTCGCCGTCTCACGCTCCAGCCGCACTGCCAGCGTCCGCAGGCCGCGCAGCGCAAGCGCGGCCTCGTCGGGCGAGACGATCTGGCCGAGCTGCTGCGAGACCGCGCGCAGCTTGCCATGCCACGGCCCGGCAGCGGTGCAGGAACCCATCATCAGGTCCGAATGGCCGCCGACGTGCTTGGTCAGCGCCTGGATCGAGATGTCGCAACCGTGGTCCAGCGCCTTGAAGCCGAGCGGCGAGGCCCAGGTATTGTCGATCAGCACCGCCGCCCCGTGTGCCCGCGCCGCCGCCGCGAGCGCGGGGATGTCGCAAACTTCCATCGACAGGCTGCCGGGGCTTTCCAGGAGCACGGCCGTCGTCCGCTCGCAGAGCTGCGCGGCGAAGCCGGCCACGTCCAGCGGGTCGAAGAAACGCGCCTCGACGCCCAGCCGGGCGAGCATTCCGGTGGCGATGGTGCGGGTCGGCTCATAGGCGTTGTCGGTCACCAGCAGCACATCGCCCGGAGCGAGCGCGGCCAGCAGCGCGCCCGCGATGGCGGCGCTGCCGCTGGGATAGAGCACCGTGCCCGCCGCCCCCGGATCGAGCGCCGTCAGCGCCTGGGCCAGTGCCCATTGCGTCGGGCCGCCGCGCCGGCCGTAGAAGAACGCGCCATCGCGATTGGAAAGCTGCCCCGCGCGCAGCGCCGCGCAATCGGGATAGAGGTGGGTACTGGCGCGGTAGATCGGGGGATTGACGACATTGGGATCGTTGGAACGCCCGCTGGTGGCCAGCAGCGTCTCGGCGCGGAGGTCGTCTCGTCGGGCGGTCATGCCGGCCCGTCCTAGGCGCAACCGCGATGTCCGGGCAAGTCAGGCGGGACCGGTTTGCCTCGGCATGGCGGGATCGGCGCCCCATTCCGACCAGCTGCCATCGTAAAGCGCGCCATCATCGATGCCCAGGCGGTGGAGCGCGAACAGCAGGACCGCGGCCGTCACCCCGCTCCCGCAGGTCGTCACGATCGGACGGGCAAGGTCAACGCCGGCGCCTGCGAATGCGGCGCGCAGCTCCGATTCCGGGCGGAAGGTGCCATCGGCGCGATAGAGATCGCGGAAGAACAGGTTTCTCGCGCCGGGGATATGCCCGCCGGGCAGGCCGTGGACCGTGTCGGTGGTGTCGCCGGTAAAGCGCCCGGGATCGCGCGCATCCACGGCCTGCTCGGCGCGGCTGGCGAGATTGGCCACCATCTCGTGTTTGCGGCGAACCCTGCCGGAGAAGGGGGCGAGGGGAAATGCGGCGGGCGCGGACTGCGCCGATCCGGATTCCAGCGGGCGGCCTTCCGCGCGCCATTTCGCGAGTCCCCCGTCGAGGATCGCCGCCTCCCGCACGCCGTAGCCGCGCAGGATGAACCAGGCGCGGGCGGAGGTCTTGATGGCGCTGTCGTCGTAAATGACCACGCGGCTCGACCGGGTGATCCCCAGCGCGCCCAGCGTGGCCGCCGCCTGCTCGGGGCCGGGCAGCGTCCTGCCGATCGGCGAGGCGGGATCGGCGAAGGTTTCCAAGGAGAGGAACAGCGCGCCGGGAATATGGCCGGTGACATATTCCGCCCGCGCATCGCGCCCGGCGTCGCCGAGATGGCGCGAGGCGTCGAGGATCACGTCCACCTCCCCGCGATGCGCGGCGAGCCATTGGGTGGAGACGAGGCTGTCCATCGCCGCTTCAGCCCCGCGCCGGCGCGGAATGAAGCACGCGCTGGGCGAGCGGAGCATAGCTGCGCGGCGGCTCGTCCAGGCGGAAGGGTTGGGGCCGCGCCGCCTGGCCCTCGGCACGGCCTATCACCAACGTCGTCGCCACCGGCACCGATCCGTCGGCCGTGGCGCGCACGCGCAGCAGCGGCACCAGCAGGCTCACCCGTCCCTGCCAGATGGCGCTCGCCTGCGCGAGCGGCAAGCGAGCCTGGCCTTCGAACCGCAGGCTCTGGCCGGGAGCCAGGCGATCGGCGGCGTGGCGCGGCGTCAGCGCCTGTTCGGGCGAAGCGAGCTGCTGCTCGGCGGGCCGATCCCCGCTGGCGGAGACGAGGTCGGCCTCCACCGCCACGCCGACGAGCGCGTGCGCGGTGCGGTTGCGGATGGTGACGCGATAGCCGACCGTCGCATTGAGCACGCTGCGGTCCATCCGCATCGCCTCGACCGCGATCGAAAGTGCATCGCCCGGCTCGTCTCGGGGCGCCGCTGCCCTGGGTGCCATGATCGCCGGAGCGGGCGGGACGCCGCGGCGCCGCCACAGGAAAAGCGCGGCACCCAGCACGGCCAGTGCAACGCCGGCGAGGGCGAGCCACAGCCAGGGGAGCTGGCGCGCGGCCGGCGTCGGAAGATCGCTCGTGCTGCCGGCGGCGGGCGAGGGCTGCGCTTGCGCCGCAACCGGTGGCAGGGCCGATGTCGATGGCGATGTCGCAGTGGGAGCAGGGGTCGCACCGGCCTGCGCCCCGGGTGGGGCCACGGCTGTGCTGGCCGGCGTGGCGGGAACGGTCGCGCGCGGGATGTTCGCCTCCGGCCGCGCCGGGCGGGGTGCGGGCAGGACGATTCCGCCGGGCGGCGCGGTGCCGGCGGCGGGTGCCGCGGCCGTCGGCGATGGGGTGGGCCGCGCGGTTTCGATGACGCGCGGACGCACGGGCACGGCCCCCTCGGTATCGACCGGACCCTGCGCGCGGCTGTCCGGGGCCGTGGTCGCGGACGGGGGGAGCTGGAAATCGCTCGCATCCTGCGCGGCAAGCGGCGCGGCGGCGAACAGGGCGAGCAAGGCGGGGGCGAGACGGGTCATCGTCGGTAGCAATATGGGGGGTGGAGCGGGCGGCGTGAATAGGCGGTGAAGCCTGCGCGCGCCAGCCCGCCGCTTGCCTTGTCGCCACGATCAGGCCAGGGGCGCGGCATGGAAGGCACACCCCGGTTCCTGGGCGCGAGCACCCCGCTGCCCGCCTCGCCCGAGCAGGCCGAGCTCGACTATGTCTCCAATCCGCGCAGCGGCGAGCTCTATCTCGTGCGTTTTGCCGCGCCCGAATTCACCTCGCTGTGCCCGGTTACCGGCCAGCCCGACTTCGCGCATCTGGTGATCGATTATGCGCCGGGCGAGACGATCGTGGAATCCAAGAGCCTCAAGCTGTTCCTCGCCTCGTTCCGCAACCATTGCGGCTTCCACGAGGATGTGACCGTGGGCATCGGCCGGCGCCTGCATGACGAGATGCGCCCGCGTTGGCTGCGGATCGGCGGCTACTGGTATCCGCGCGGCGGCATTCCGATCGATGTCTTCTGGCAAAGCGCCGCGCCGCCCGAGGGGCTGTGGGTGCCCGACCAGGGCGTCCAGAGCTATCGCGGCAGGGGATAACGGACCCCTAGGGTCCGCAAGGCCGACCGGCCGCCCGCAGCGCCGCAGACGCGAGGATAACAAAAGCAAAGATCCCAGAATCTTCGATTCTGGTGCCGGCTGCAGGATTCGAACCCGCGGCCCCCTGATTACAAATCAGGTGCTCTACCAACTGAGCTAAGCCGGCGTCAGGCGGGCCAATGCGTCAAACGGCACCGAAGGTCCAGCCTTCGGTGCGTGCGATGTCGGGGGTGAGCCCGGCGGGCGACCAACGGCGGGGATCGCCCGCTACCGACCGCAGCCAGGCGCAGGTGAGCAGGGCATCGGAGGAATGATCGTCGATGGCGCCCTCGGCCCTCCTCACCGGCGGCGAGCCGAGGACGGCGAGCGCTTCGCCGAGCTCGGCGTGGGTGCGAATCTTCGCGCGGCTCGCGCTGCGCCCCGCCTCGAGCGCGGCGAGCGAGGTATAGATTTCCACGATCACGGAGCCGCTCGCCGGCAGCGGATCGACCGGCCATACCGGCAGATGGCCGCGCAGATGGTGCAGCATCCGCATCCCCGTGAGGCTCGATTTGCCGACCTGCGCCGCGCCCACGAGGTTGAAATTGGAATAGGGGCGGCACCCCATCGCGGCCTGTGCGTGTTCGGTCATGCGAAAGCGCCCGCGGCCATGCGCCGCGCCGTCACAACCGAACCTTGCCCCGGTTTCGGCCCCGTCGCGGAAGAAGGGGCGCAGTTCGGGGTGGGCGACAATGCTGTTGGCCCCCAGGTTCGGCTCGTCGGCCGCGATCCGGTCGATCAGTGCCCACAGGCCCGGCGCATCGCGCGGGCTGTCCACCCAGCCGGGGAAGTAGCTGTCGCAATCGGCGAAGGGCAGGGCGATGCCAAGGTCGAGCCCCACCAGCGTATCGGGCGGCAAATCGTCGCGCAGCAGCGCCAGCACCTCCTCGCGCGACCAGCGATGCCGCACGAGAACCGGCGGGCCGCCCTCGGCATCGGCAATCGCCAGCGCGATGCCATTCTGGCGCGGCCCCTTCGCGCCCGACCAGTCGATGGCGAGGAAATGCCGGAAGCGCGTCACGGCCGTTCGCGGCGCAGCTTGTCCCAATACTCCAGGCGCTTGGCGATCTCGCGTTCGAAGCCGCGCTCGACCGGCTGGTAATAGGTCTGCGGCTCCATCTCCTCGGGCCAGTAATTATCGCCCGAAAAGCCCTCGTCGGCGTCGTGGTCGTAGCTGTAGCCCGCGCCGTAGCCGATGTCCTTCATCAGCTTGGTCGGGGCGTTGAGGATGTTGGCGGGCGGCATCAGGCTGCCCGTTTCCCGGGCGCTTTTCCACGCCGCGCCCATCGCCTTGTAGCCCGCGTTGGATTTGGGCGCGGTGGCGAGATAGAGGCAGGCCTGCACCAGCGCCAGCTCGCCCTCGGGGCTGCCGAGGAACTCATAGGCGTCCTTCGCGGCCATGCATTGCACCAGCGCCTGCGGATCGGCCAGGCCGATGTCCTCCACCGCCATGCGGATCAGCCGCCGGGCCAGGAAGCGCGGTTCCTCGCCCGCGGTCAGCATCCGCGCGAGATAATAGAGCGCGGCCTGCGGGTCGCTGCCGCGCACCGCCTTGTGAAGCGCGGAGATGAGATTGTAATGCCCCTCGCGGTCCTTGTCATACACCGCCACGCGGCGCTGGAGGAAGGCGCCCAGGCCCGCCGGGTCGAGCGGTTCGGCCGGGCCGGCGTTGTAGAGCGTCTCCGCCTGGTTGAGCAGGAAGCGGCCGTCGCCGTCTGCGCTGGCGACGAGGGCCTCGCGCGCCTGCGGGGTGAGCGACAGCGGCCCCGCCAACCCCTCGGCGCGCGCCAGCAAGTGTTCGAGCGCGCCGAAATCCAGCCGGTGAAGGATCAGCACCTGCGCCCGGCTCAGCAGCGCGGCGTTGAGCGCGAAGCTGGGGTTTTCGGTGGTCGCGCCCACCAGCGTCACCGTGCCGCGCTCCACGAACGGCAGGAAGCCATCCTGCTGGGCGCGATTGAAACGGTGGATCTCGTCCACGAACAGCAGGGTGCGCTGGCCGGCCTTGGCGGCCAGGTCGGCCTCGGCGAAGGCCTTCTTGAGATCGGCCACCCCGCTGAAGACCGCGCTGACGCTGACGAAGCGCATGGCCACGGCATCGGCCAGCAGGCGCGCGATGGTGGTCTTGCCGGTGCCGGGCGGCCCCCACAGGATCATGCTGGAGAGGCGGCCAGCCGCCACCATCCGCCCGATCGCGCCCTCCGGGCCGGTGAGATGGTCCTGCCCCACGACTTCCCCCAGCGTTCGGGGGCGCAGCCTGTCGGCCAGCGGCGCATCCTCGCGCGGCGCGTCTGCCCTG
Source organism: Altererythrobacter sp. (assembly GCA_016793865.1). GTDB lineage: Bacteria > Pseudomonadota > Alphaproteobacteria > Sphingomonadales > Sphingomonadaceae > Qipengyuania. The sequence goes on along the minus strand of JAEULJ010000001.1, from coordinate 254,995 downwards.
GATGTTGGCGGCGGTTCGTCGCCGAAGAGGTCGCTCATCCGTACAGGATAGGCATTCGTCGGAAAAATTGCAGGGGGCTCTTGCCTGGGGCTTACCAAGATATATCTTAGAGCCATCTTAAGAAGGCAAAGGATTATCATGATGTACAGATCGGGACGGAGCTGGCGGCGCGGGTTCGGCTGGCCGATGCAGATCGAGGTCAACGGCTGTGGCGACCACTCGCGGTCGAGCCGAGGCGGCGGCGGATGGCTGGGGCCGGACGGCATTTTCGGCCCCAAGGGCCCGTTCGGTGCGGATGGTCCGTTCGGTCCGCGCGGCCCCTTCGGCCCCGAAGGTCCGTTCGGCAATGGTGATGGCGAGGCCTGGAACCGGCGCGCGAGAGGCGCTCCTCGCGGGCAGCGGCGGGGCCGAATGTTCGCTCAGGGGGAACTGCGTCTGGTGCTGCTGCGCCTGATCGGCGACCAGCCGCGCCACGGCTATGAGCTCATCAAGGCGATCGAGGAGATGACCGCCGGAAGCTATGCCCCCAGCCCAGGCACCGTCTATCCCACGCTCGCGCTGCTGGAGGACGAGGGCGCGATTCGCGGGGTTGCCGGCGGCGACGAGCCGCGCAAGGCCTTCGAGGTCACGGACGCCGGCCAGGCCGAGCTGGAGGAGCGGCGCGAGGAAGCCGATGCCCTGCTGGAGCGCCTGTCGGGCCACGGGGAACGCCATGCGGAGCGCGGGCGCGCCTTCGCCACGCCGGAGATGTTCCGTGCGCTCGGCAATCTGGCGCAGGTGGTCAAGATGAAGGCCCGCGGCGGCAAGCTTGACGAGGATACGCTGGCGCAGGTCGTCGACCTGATCGACGAGATGGCCCGCAAGATCGAGCGTCTTTGAGCCGCCGCGCGCTTATGGTATCCTCCCCCGAGGGCCTCGATGCCCGCGGGGGAGGATGGACATGGACACGACGGGGAAGGATGCGCAGCCCGTTTCCGAGGGAGCGGTCGTGACGTTCGCAAAGGCGCCGTGGCACCTGTGGGTGGTGGGGGCGGTATCGCTGCTGTGGAACTGTTTCGGCGCGCTGGATTACACCATGTCGCAGCTTCGTCACCCCGCCTACCTCAAGGCGGTGACGAAGGGCATGGGCATCTCGCCCGAACAGATGGCGGCTTTCATCGACAGCTTTCCGCTGTGGATGCACGCCTTCTGGGCGCTGGGGGTCTGGGGCGCGCTGATCGGGTCGATCCTGCTGCTGGCGCGAAGCCGCTTGGCCGTCTGGTCGTTCGGTCTCTCTCTCGCGGGTCTTGCGGTAACCCAGCTCTACCAGGCAATGACGCCCGCTCCCGCATGGGCGGAGCAGGCGGCGATCATGACGCTCGCCATCTGGATCATCGCCATCGGGCTGCTGGTCTATGCGGTCGCCATGCGGCGCCGGGGCGTGTTGCGCTAGGCGCGCGGGGCAAGGCCCTCAGGCACCCGCCGCCTCGCGATCGCGCTCGGCGCGGCTTTTCTTCTCGGCCGCGGTCTTCAGCTGGCCGCAGGCGGCGTCGATGTCGCGGCCGCGCGGCGTGCGCACCGGCGCGCTGATCCCGGCCTCGAACACGATCTCCGAGAATCGCCTCACGCGCTCGGGCGTGGATGTGTCGTAACCTGCGCCCGGCCAGGGATTGAAGGGGATCAGATTGACCTTCGCGGGCAGCTTGTAGCGGCGGATCAGGGCGACCAGCTCGCGCGCGTGTTCGTCGCTGTCGTTCTTGTCCTTCAGCATCACATACTCGAAGGTGATGCGCCGGGCGTTGCTGGCACCCGGATAGGCGGCGCAGGCCTCCAGCAGCTCCTCGATCCCGTATTTCCGGTTGAGGGGGACGATCTCGTCGCGGATTTCCTTGTTGGTGGCGTGCAGGCTCACCGCCAGGTTGACGCCGATCTCCTCGCCGCAGCGCGCCATCATCGGCACCACGCCGCTGGTGGACAGGGTAATGCGCCGTTTCGACAGAGCGAGGCCATCGCCGTCCATCACGATGGCGAGCGCGCCCTTCACATTGTCGAAATTGTAGAGCGGCTCGCCCATGCCCATCATCACGATATTGGTGAGCAGGCGGCCATCGGCGCGATATTCGGTTTCGTCGGCGCCCTCCTCATCGGAACCGTCGCCCACATCCATCGCCCCCTTGGGCCATTCGCCCAGCGCATCGCGGGCCAGCATGACCTGGCCCACGATCTCGCCCGCGGTCAGATTGCGGACCAGCTTCATGGTGCCGGTGTGGCAGAAGGTGCAGTTGAGCGTGCAGCCGACCTGGCTGGAAACGCACAGCGTGCCGCGATCCGCATCGGGGATGAACACCATCTCGAAATCATGGCCGTCGGCGGTGCGGAGCAGCCATTTGCGCGTCCCGTCCACCGAATGCTGGGCCTCGACCACATCGGGGCGGCCGATCGCGAAGCGCTCGGCCAGCCACGGCCGCATCGGCTTGGCGATGTCGGTCATCGCCTCGAAACCGGTGACGCCGCGATGGTAGATCCAGTGATAGACCTGCTTTGCGCGCAGCTTGGCCTGCCGCGGGTCCAGACCGGCCTCGGCGAACAGCGCGCGGATGCGTTCGCGTGGCAGGCCGAGCAGGTCGGTGCGGCCATCGGCGCGCGGCGTCACCCCCTCCGTCGCAGCGGGGCGCGGCACTGGCAGCGGGTCGGCCAGGCCGGGAATGGGCATGAGAGCGGTGTCGGACATGGGAGGCAGGGGATATAGGGCCGAACGCACGCTCCCGCCAGTCTCGCGCGCTGCCGCCGAATTGCTCGGTTCGTCGCGCCTGGAGGGTCGATCAGGCGCAATTTTGTTACATTTGAGCAACAGTATCTTGTTGTGTCAGGTTAATGAAACTCTCGCCGCTCCCGCTCATTTCCACAGTCCACCCGCCAGTTGTGCGGGGGAATTGAGTGAATGGAGTAACCCCAATGAAAATCAGTGTCGCAATTCTCGCCGCCGCCTCGATCGCGGCCCTCGCCACCCCGGCGGTCGCGCAGGACAAGGCCCCGTTCAGCGGGCTCCGCATCGGTGCCGAGGCGGGCTACGACATGCTGCGTTCCGGCAGCACCGAGGACGTCGACAACACCCGCGACCTCAAGCAGAACATCGACGGCGTGAACTATGCCGCCGTGCTCGGCTATGACGCCGCGGTGGGCGAAAAGCTCCGTATCGGTGCCGAGGCTTCCTTCGGTGACAGCACCGCGGCGTGGGACAACAACAACAGCCAGCCCAATGTCTTCAACCTCGGCCGTGTCGAGGCGCAGCGGGACATCTATGTCGGTGGCCGCATCGGGGTGGTCACCTCGCCCGACCTGATGCTCTATGCCAAGGGCGGTTACACCAACCAGCGCTTCGGTATCGACGGCACCAACGGCACCGTCAGCACCACCCAGCGCCTCGACCTGGACGGCTGGCGCGCGGGCGTAGGCGCGGAATATGCGCTGTCGAACAACATGTATGCCGGGCTGGAGTATCGCTACTCGAACTATTCGCGCGGCGAGCTCGACTTCAACGGCACGACCCCGGATTCGAGCCGCTTCGACATCGACACCGACCGCCACCAGGTGGTCGCGAGCGTCGGTGTGCGCTTCTGATCCGAGCGATCGCGAAAGGGGAGGGGCGGGGCTGCGGCTCCGCCCCTTTTCCATGTCCGGTCAGCCGGGGTAGGAAACCGTCAGCACTTCCCATTCGCGTTCCCCGCTGGGCAGCCGCACCGTTCGCAGGTCCCCTACCGCGGCCCCGCGCAGAGCGCGCGCCAGCGGGCTGGACCAGCCGATACGCTCGGCGCCGGCATCCTGCTCGTCGTCGCCCACGATGGTGAGCGAGCGGCGCGCGTCTTCCTCGTCGGCGATGGTGACGGTGGCGCCGAAGAACACGCGGCTCCGGTCGGGCTGGTCCGCGGGATCGAGCACGCGCGCGGCCTTCATACGGCGCGCCAGATGCGCCAGCTCGCGGTCGATCTCGCGCATCCGCTTGCGGCCATAGAGATAGTCGCCGTTCTCGCTGCGATCGCCATTGCCCGCCGCCCAGCTCACGATCTCGACGATGCGAGGCCGCTCTGTGCCCAGCAGATGGTCATAGCGCGCCCTGAGCGCGGCATAGCCGGCAGGCGTGATCGGGTTGGATGGCGGCACACTCATTCGCCGCGCCGGGCCAGCCACTCCTCCAGCCATTTGATAGTGTAGTTGCCGGCAAGCACGTCGTCCTCGCGGATCAGCGCCTCGTGCAGCGGGATATTGGTCTTCACCCCCTCGACCACCATCTCCTCCAGCGCGCGGCGCAGCCGCATGATGCAGCGTTCGCGGTTGCGGCCATAGACGATGACCTTGGCGATCATGCTGTCGTAATAGGGCGGCACGCGGTATCCGGCGTAGAGCCCGCTATCCACGCGCACATGCATCCCGCCGGCGGCGTGGTAATAGGTCACGGTGCCGGGGCTGGGGGCGAAGGTCCAGGGGTCCTCGGCGTTGATACGGCATTCGATGGCGTGGCCGCGGAAGGTGATATCCTCCTGCTTGCAGGACAGATCCTTGCCCTCGGCGATGCGGATCTGCTCGCGCACCAGATCGACGCCGGTAATCATCTCGGTGACGGGATGTTCCACCTGCAGCCGGGTGTTCATCTCGATGAAGTAGAACTCGCCGTTCTCCCACAGGAACTCGATCGTTCCCGCACCGCGATAGCCCATGTCACCCATCGCCTTCGCGCAGATGCCCCCCATCCGATCGCGCTCCTCGGCGCTGAGGACGGGGGAGGGCGCTTCCTCCAGCACCTTCTGGTGGCGGCGCTGGAGCGAGCAGTCGCGCTCGCCCAGGTGGATGGCGTTGCCGCGCCCGTCGCCGAACACCTGGAATTCGATATGGCGCGGATTGCCGAGGTATTTCTCGATATAGACGGTGTCGTCACCGAAGGCGGCCTTGGCCTCGCTGCCCGCCTGGCGCATCAGCGTCTCGAGCTGGTCCTCGCTCTCGCACACCTTCATGCCCCGGCCGCCGCCGCCCGATGCGGCCTTGATGATGACCGGATAGCCGATCTCCGCCGCGATCCTGCGCCCCTCCTGGGGATCGCTCACCGCGCCGTCGCTGCCGGGCACCAGCGGCAGCCCCAGCGCGCCGGCGGTCCGCTTGGCCTCCACCTTGTCGCCCATCGTGCGGATATGTTCCGGCTTGGGGCCGATCCAGGCGATGTCATGCGCTTCCACGATCTCGGCGAAGCGGGCGTTCTCGCTCAGGAAGCCATAGCCGGGGTGGATCGCGTCGGCATGGCTGATCTCGGCGGCCGAGATGATGTTGGCGACATTGAGATAGCTCTCGCCCGCGGCCGGCGGGCCGATGCAGACGGCGTGATCGGCCAGGCGCACATGCATCGCGTCGGCATCGGCGGTGGAATGGACCGCCACCGTCTCGATACCCATCTCGTGGGCGGCGCGGTGGATGCGCAGCGCGATCTCGCCGCGGTTGGCGATCAGGATGCGGGTGATAGCCATCGTGGGGTCAGCCGATCACGACGAGCGGCTGGCCGAATTCGACCGGCTGGGCATTTTCCACCAGCACCGCCTTGACCGTGCCGGCCTTGTCGGCGGCGATCGGGTTCATGACCTTCATCGCCTCGATGATGACGAGCGTCTGGCCTTCCTTCACCGTGTCGCCCACGTCGACGAAATTGGGCGTGCCGGGCTCCGCTGCCAGATAGACGGTGCCGACCATCGGCGAGGTGAGCGCGCCAGCGGTGTCCACGCCCGAAGCCGGCGCCTCGGTCGCGGGCGCGGGCTGCGCCGGGTCCTGCGTCATGGGAGCATGGGAGACCGGCGCCGGTGCGGCGACGAAGGCGCCCGTCGACACGCCGCCGCGTGCCACGCGGATCTTGCGCTCGCCGTCTTCAACCTCGATCTCGGAGAGGCCGGTTTCGGCCAGCAGTTCGGCCAGTTCGCGCACCAGCGCGGTGTCGACCTCGATTCCGCGCCTGCCGGCGGGTTTGGCGGTATCAGCCATGATTGCCCTTGTGTTGTAGCTCGCGCGCCTATGCGCGCCAGCAACCCGCGAGGCAAGGCCCGGGTTCCCGAAACCGGGGACGTGGACTACAGCGTGGCGGCCTGCTCCAGCGCAACGATATAGCTGTCGGGACCGAGCCCCTTGACCTCCGCCACGGCGCCCATGCCGACATAGGAAAGGTGGCGGAACGGCTCCCGGGTGGCGGGGTCGGACAGATGCACCTCGATCACCGGCACGCCGATCGCCAGGATCGCGTCGAGCAGGGCGACTGACGTGTGGGTATAGGCCGCGGCGTTGAGCAGCACCGCCTTCGCCCCCGCGGCGCGCGCCTCGTGCAGCCAGTCGACCAGCACGCCTTCGTGATTGGTCTGGCGGAACTCGATGGCGAGGCCGAGCTCGGCAGCTCTTGCCCGCGCCCTTGCCTCGATATCGGCGAGCGTGGCCGTGCCGTAGATCGCCGGCTCGCGCGTGCCGAGCAGGTTGAGGTTGGGCCCGTTGAGGATGAAGACGGTGGCGGTCATGGGGCTGGCTTAGCGGCGCACGGCCGCACGCGGAAGCGGTTCCGGCGCGGCATGGCGGCGAGGGCCACGCCGGTTCGGGCACGCCGGATCGGGCACGCCGGTTCGGGCACGCCGCGCCCGCGATCCAGCGGGCCTCCCCTGACAACTTGCATTACTCTGCAAACCAGAGTAGGCTCTGTCTTGCAGAGGAATGCAGGCGGGAATGTGGACGATGCTACCGGGTGAGGCCGAACGGGCACTGGGCGAGATCGAGGCCGGGCGACGGCGCGCATTCGAGCTGCGAGGCTATGCCGCCGCCGGATCGACGCTCATCGCCTGGGGCCTGGTCTGGGTCGCGGCGAATATGGTGGTTCAGTTCGTTCCGCGCTTCGGCGCGCTGGCCTGGGGGGCGGGAATCGTGGCGGCTCTCGTCTGGACCTTCACCCGGCCACGACAGTTCTCGGAAATGCGTGTCCTGGTCACCTGGCTGGTGCTGAGCGCATATGTGGCAACGATCATCGCCATAGCCGGCGCCGCTGCCCCGGTGAGCGCGACGATCATCGCGCTGAGCGTGGCCGCCGCCTATGTGGTGCTGGGCATCTGGGCGGGTCTACGCTTCGCCGTGCTCGGCGCGATCCTGGCTGCCATCGCGCTTCTCGCCTGGACCCTGTCGCCGGGGCTGTTGTTCCTCTGGCTCGCGCTGGGAGGAGGGGGGACGCTGATCCTCGGCGGCCTCTGGCTGGTTCGCGCATGAGCGGTGCCGACGACATCATCCACCAGCCCATCCGGCTCAGGATCATGGCCGCGCTCGAAGCGGGCGGCGAACCGATCGACTTTTCGCGGCTGAAGGACATTTCCGGCGCCACCGACGGCAATCTTGGTGCCCATTTGGCGACCCTCGAGCGCGCCGGCTATGTGCGTATCGCCAAGGAGCCGGTCGGCCGGCGCACCCGGACGCTGGTTCATCTCACCGCCTCCGGCCGAGGCGCCTTCCGCGCCCATCTCGATTTCCTGCGGGCCATATTGGACGCGGCGAAGGACCACTGACGGATGAAGCGCGAGACTGGAGTATTGTCATGAGTGCATGGGCCTTTCTTGCCGGCGCGATCGCGCTGGAGGTGACCGGAACCTTCCTGCTGAAGCTCTCCAACGGGTTCGAGAAATGGCATTGGGGCGCCCTGTCCATCCTCGCCTATTCCACCTGCTTCTGGGTGCTAGCGCCGGCCATGAAGGTTCTTCCGGTCGGTATCGTCTATGCCGTGTGGGCGGGCGTGGGGATCGTGGCCGCGGCGCTGATCGGCGTGTTCGTGTTCCAGGAACGGCTGGGGGCGGTCCAGATCCTGTGCATCGCGCTGGTCCTGGTGGGAGCGATCGGGCTGCGGCTGACGACCAACAGCTGAGCCGGCTCCGGACCCCCGCGCGATCCGACGCCTACCCCTCCACGCCCTTGACCTTGCCCCATTGCCGGGCGGCGGTGTAGCCGAGGTAGCCGGTGCCGAAGAGGGCGTAGAGCGAATCCGGCAGGTTCGAGAGATAGGCGGTCATCCCCGCGCCGATCGCCTGGGCGCGGGCCGGGTCGAAGGCGGCGACCAGCCCCATCGGGACCGCGAACAGGATCAGCAGATACATCACATAGAGGAAGCCGGGGCGGGCGCGGCTGGTCCACGGGTCGGCGCTCTGCGCCTCGGCCACGATGGCGGAGAGCCGCGCCTCGACCAGCTGCATTTCCTGCGTGCCCTGGAGCTGGAGCAGTTCGAGCTTGGCCCTTTCCCGCGCGGCCTTGTCGGGAATGACCTTGTCGATGATCGAGACGATGGGGGCGACGAGCGAATCGAAAATTGGCATGACGGTTCCTTTGATTGCAGTTATATAACCAAAACGGCAAAATCATGTCAAGCGAAAAATCGCCAAGTTGGTTCTAGAATTCCAGATCATGCGGTTAGCGCGAACCTACTGCCCCGTGGCCTCGCAGCTATAGACCAGCCGCTCGTTCGGCCGCGCGGGAAGCGCATCGAGCACGCCGCGCTGCTGCTCGCCCAGCACCGCCGCCGCATCCGCGCCGCCGCATGAGGGCGGGGCATAGCGGCTGCGCGCATCCCGCGCCCGCGCCATCGCATCCTGCGACAGCAGGTAGCGTTCGGTGCGGAACTCCCCACGGTCCGGATCGAAGCTGTTGACCGAGACCTCCTGCTCGTCGTTCGGCACCAGCACCCGGCTCCATGCCCCTTGCGAGAAGCCGTATTGCGTGCGCGCGTTGACGCAGCCCCGCGCGTTCCATGCCAGCGGCACGTCGTCTGTGGCGGAGGTGGTGACGCGGCTGCGCTGCTGATCGACCCGGCACACCAGGCGGCGCGTGCCCGCCTCCCCGTCCAGCGCCACCGGCTCGCGCGCCGCCGCACCGGGCGCCGGCGCCGCGGAAAGCCGGTCGATCTCCTCGATCCCGGGCCGCGTCGCCTGAAGGAATATCGCGCCGAGCAGCGCAGCGCCGGCACCCGCGGCCGCGATGCGGTTGCGCCGGGGCCAGGCACTCGTGCGCGGCTCCGCCGCCGGCGTCCGCCGGTCCCACGCCCACCAGCCCAGCCCGGTGGCGATCAGCAACAGCACCATGCTCGCCAGCAACCGGTCGTCGCGCTCGGTCAGCACGCGCACCTGCGCCTCGAACCGGGCGCGTTCCTGGCGGCTGCGCGCGGTGGCGGCGCGGTCTTCCAGCGCCGCGCGCGCCGCCTGCTGCTCGCGCGTGGTGCGGGCCTGCTCCGCCGCGTCGAGATCGGCGAGGCTCCGGCACGGGGTGGCGTTGACGCGCGGTTCCACCTCGTTGTGGCGCAGGAAGGGCAGCAGCTCGCGCATGGATACCGCGAAGTAGAACTCGCCATCGGCGCTGCCGGCCTCGGCCCCGAAGCTGTTGACCCCGACCACGCGGCCGCAGCCATCGAGCAGCGGGCCGCCCGAATTGCCGCGCGCGATCGGCGCGGTGTGGAGCACGGTGTCGAATTCGCGGCTGGGGCGCGATCCCGAGAGGAAGCCCCGGCTCTTCACCGGTGGCTGGGCGGTGAAGATGTCATTGATGGCCAGTCCCTGGGCCTTGTCCACGTTCATGGGATAGCCGACCGCGGCGACCTCTCCACTGTCCCTTGGCACCCCGCCGGCAAGCGCCAGCGGCGGCAGCCGGGCCGGCCCTTCGAGAGCGATCAGCGCCAGATCGTTGCGCGGATCGATGGCCAGAATGCGCCCGAACACCGCGCCGCCGCTTTCCGGCGGGACGATGGCAACCCGCAGCGATGGATCGCGCGCCGCCTCGCCGACGACATGGGCATTGGTCACGATACGGTCGGGCGCGGCAGCGAAGCCGCTGCCGTGGCTGACGGGATAGACCCCCTCCGGCCCGCGCGCCACGATCACCACCCGCACCACGCCGCGCGCCGCGGCATCGATGTCTCCGGGCTCGGCGGCGAGGGGCGCGGCACCCGCAAGGGCCAGCAGCACGGCAAGGATCAGGCGGATCATCGCCCATGCCTATCGCGGGGTGGGGGATTGGCCGCAAGGGGCGGGATGCGCGGCGCATCCGCCATCGCCTATCGGTTGCGGCGCCCGACCAGCCGTGAAAGGATGCCGCCATGACCGACCGCCACCCCGCCGTCGACCTCTCCGACGAGGAGCGCTGGACCATCGCGCTGGCCAAGGACCGCCGCTACGACGGGCAGTTCCTGACCGGCGTGCATTCGACCGGCATCTACTGCCGGCCAAGCTGCCCGGCACGCCCGCCCCGGCGCGAGAACGTGCGCTTCTACGCCAGCGCGGCCGATGCCGAGGCGGCGGGCCTGCGCGCCTGCAAGCGCTGCGCGCCCGACCGGCAATCGAACGAGGAGGCGGCGGTGCTGGCCGCGATCGACGAGATCCGCCATGCCGGGGACGCGCCGCCCACGCTCGACGGGCTGGCCCGCCTCACCGGCTATTCGCCGGCGCATTTCCAGCGGCTGTTCAAACGTTCGACCGGGCTGTCGCCCGCCGCCTATGCCCGCGCCTTACGCGAGGAACGGGCGCGCGAGGCGCTGACCGGCGGTGACAGCGTGACCGGCGCGATCTACGAGGCCGGCTATGCCGCGCCGTCGCGGTTCTACGCCGCCAGCAAGGAGAAGATGGGCATGGCTCCGAGCGCATGGGCCAATGGCGGCCGGGGCGTGACGATCCACTGGGCGGTGGCGCCGACCTCGCTTGGACCCATGCTGGTCGCCGCCACCGAGAAGGGCGTGTGCCGCCTGTCCTTCAACGAGGACGGGCGCGAGCTGGCGCGGCGGTTCCCCAATGCTGAGCTGGTGGAGGGCGGCGAGGCATTCACGGCGCTGCTTGCCGAAGTGGTCGCCAGCGTCGAACAGCCGGGCGATTTTGCCCACATCCCGCTCGACGTGAAGGGCACCGCGTTCCAGGAGGCGTGCTGGAAGGCGCTGCGCGAAATCCCGGCGGGGGAGACCCGCACCTATGCCCAAATCGCCGCCGCGGCTGGCAATGCGAAGGCGGTGCGCGCCGCAGGCAGCGCCAATGCGCGCAACAATGTCGCGGTGCTGATCCCCTGCCACCGCGTGATCCACACGGGCGGCGATCTCGGCGGCTATGCCTATGGCCTCGACATCAAGCGCGAACTTTTGATGAGGGAAGCGAAATGAACCAGGATGTCGAAACCTTCCGTGCCCTTCATGTCCCCGGCCAGCCGCTGGTGCTGTACAATATCTGGGATGCCGGTAGCGCGAAGGCGGTAGAGGCGGCTGGCGCGCCTGCGCTCGCGACCGGCAGCTATGGTGTGGCGGAGGCGCTGGGCACGGGCGACGGTGAGAAGCTGCCCCTGGCCGAGGTGATCGCCAATCTCGAGCGCATCGTGGCGGCAGTGAAGGTGCCGGTCAGCCTCGACCTCGAATCCGGCTATGGTGCCGATCCCGCCGCCGTGTGCGCCAGCGTGCAGGCAGTGCGCGACGCGGGCGCGGTCGGCATCAACATGGAGGACCGGCTGCCCGGTGAGGAGCGCCCGTTGCCGCTGGTCGAGGCTGCCGAGCGCGTGGCCGCCGCCGCTGCGAGCGGCCTGTTCGTCAACGCCCGCACCGACCTGTTTCGCCAAACCGTGATCGGCGATGCGTTGATAGACGACGCCGTTGCCCGCGCCCACGCCTATGCCGAGGCGGGTGCGGCGGGCCTGTTCGTTCCGTTCCTGGCCGACCGCGAGGCCGTGCGGACGATCTGCGCGGCCTCGCCCTTGCCCGTCAACGTGACTGCCAAGCCCGAACTCGGCACCGTCGCCGAAATCGCCGCGCTGGGCGTGGCCCGCATCAGCTACGGCCACCAGCCGTGGCTGTGGGCGATGCAGAAGCTGACAGCGGATGCAGAGGCGATATATCGCGCTTAAGCGACGCGCCGGGAACCAATTGGCTCCGGTTAATGGCCATCACACAAAACTGTAGGGATCGATGTCCACGCCCACGCGCACGCCGGCCGGGTGCTCGATCGGGCCGAGCCAGGCGCGGATGATGTCCTGGAGCTGCGCGCTGCGGCGGGCGTTGACCAGCAGGCGGTAGCGATAGCGGCCGCGCAGCAGGCTGAGCGGGGCGGGGGCGGGGCCGTAGATCGTGGCCTCCGGCAGCACCGGCTTCGCGCGGCCGATGCGGTGGGCGGCATCGCGCGCCTCGGACTCGTCCTCGCTGCTGACGACGATCGCGGCCCAGCGGCCGAAGGGCGGGGCCCCGGCCATCCGGCGGGCCTCTGTCTCGGCGGCATAGAAGGCGTCGCGATCGCCGGCGGTAAGCGCGGCGATCACCGGGGCTTCGGGATGGCGGGTCTGGATCAGCACCTCGCCCGGCTTGGCGCCCCGGCCGGCCCTCCCGGCGACCTGGGCGATCTGCTGATAGGTGCGCTCGGCGGCGCGCAGATCGCCGCCTTCGAGGCCGAGATCGGCATCGACCACACCGACCAGCGTCAGCTCGGGGAAATGGAACCCCTTGGTGACGAGCTGGGTCCCCACGATCACGTCCACCGCGCCGCTTTCCACCTGCGCCACGAAATCCGCCGCCCGGCCGGGCGAATTGAGCGTGTCCGAGGTGGCGACGAAGACCCGCGCCTCGGGCAGCCGCTCGGCGACCTCGTCGGCGATCCGCTCCACGCCGGGACCGCATGCGACCAGGCAGTCCGGCTCGCCGCATTCGGGGCAGCGCTCCGGCACCGCGGTCTCGTGCCCGCAATGGTGGCAGGCCAGCCGGCTGGAGAAGCGGTGCTCGACCAGCCAGGCGCTGCAATTGGGGCACTGGAACCGGAAGCCGCAGTTGCGGCACAGGGTCAGCGGGGCATAACCGCGGCGGTTGAGAAACAGCAGCGCCTGCTCCCCGCGTGCCAGCCGTTCCTCCAGCGCGGCGACCAGCGGCTCGGCCAGCCAGTGCCCGCGGCCGGGCTTCTCCCTGGTCAGGTCCACGGTGGCGATGGCGGGCAGTTCCGCCCCGCCGAAGCGCGCGGGCAGGTCGATCTTGGCATAGGTGCCGGCCTCGGCCATCGCCAGGCTCTCTAGCGCCGGGGTCGCGCTGGCGAGGATCACCGGCACGCTTTCGAAGCGCGCGCGCATCACCGCCACGTCGCGCGCATTGTAGCGTACCCCGTCGTCCTGCTTGAAGCTGATCTCATGTGCCTCGTCGACCACGATCAGGCCAGGCCGGGCGAAGGGGAGGAACAACGCCGAGCGCGCCCCCACGACAACCTGGGCGGTTCCCGCAGCGACCGCACGCCACGCACGGCGGCGCTCGGTCGATTTGAGCGAGCTGTGCCAGAGTACGGGCGCGGCGCCGAAGCGATCCTCGAAGCGCCTGAGGAACGCCTCCGTCAGCGCGATCTCGGGCAGCAGGACGAGCACCTGCCGCTCCATCCGCAGCGCCTCGGCGATGGGCTCGAAATAGGTTTCGGTCTTGCCGGAACCCGTCACCCCGTCCAGGAGGAAGGGGGCGAACTCACCGGCGGTGACGGCGGTGCACAGCCGGTCCGCCGCGCCGCGCTGATCCGCTGTCAGCTCGGGCACGGCGAAATCGGCGCGGGCGAGCGGATAGGGGCGGTCGCAATCGACCTCCACCGGCTCCAGCACGCCCTGGTTCGCCAGCCCGCGCAGGACGCCTTCGGAAACCCCCGCCATTCCCGCCAGCTCGCGGATCGTCGCCTGCTCGTGCTCCAGCGCCTCGATCGCCGCTTGCCGCTGCGGCGTCATCCGCTCGGGCAGGCCGCCGGAGAGGCGGTATTCGGTGGTGGTTGCCGCGCCCTTGAGCGCGCCGCCCGAACTCAGCGCCATGCGCGCCACGGCGGCGAGCGGGGCACAGTAGTAGTCCGCAGTCCATTCGATCAGCCGCCGCAGGGGCGCCGAGAGTGCCGGGACGGGCAGCACCTCGCGGAGCGGGCGCAGCTTTTCCGCGGCCACCTCCGCACCGGGCAGCCGCCCGCTGTCCCACACGATGCCGAGCACGGTGCGCGGCCCGAGCGGGCAGGCGACCACCGATCCCGGGCCGACGGCCATGCCCTCCGGGACCCGATAGTCGAGCGGTCCCAGTGCGGAGTTGAAGACGAGGCAGCGCACACGGTTCATGGGGCCGCCCATATGGCGGGCGTCGGGCTCGCCGCACAAGGTCCGCGACATCCACATAGGCGGCGACCGGCGGATGGGCTCGCCATCCACACAGGATGCCGACAAAAATTGTGAATGATACTGTCCTATTTTGAGAAGCTGCGGATTTGTCGTCTCGACAGCGGGAGGCCCGCGCCATAAACCATCGTCACGAATTATCGACTGCAGCGCCCGTTGTGGGCCTCGCAACATCGGACGGGTTCATATGGGCAAGCTTCTTTCATCTCTGGTCGTCGCGGCCGCTTTCACCGTCGCGCTGCCGGCATCGGCGGCCACGGTCGTGCTGAATTCGCCTACGGGCACCAGCGGCAGCGGTCTGGTGTATACGAACGGCACCGGCGCGAATCAGGTGAAGTTCACCGCGACCGCCCTGACCTATTCCAGCGGCAACACCAATCTGACCGGCGTGCCGACGATCTCCACCCCGGTCAACTATGCCGAAGGGCTGGGCGTCAATCCTTCGGGCGACAACCGCCACACCGTCGACAACAGCGGCGCGCTCGATTTCATCCTGCTGCGCTTCGATACCAGCGTGATCCTGAACGGGATGACGCTGGCCAACAATTACTCGTGGTATCGCGACAATCCGTTGGACACCGATGCCACCATCAGCTTCGCACCCGTGAATCTCGCGAGCATCGGGCAGACCTATCTCACGAACCTGGGCACCAGCAGCGCGCGGAACACCTTCTTCGGTGCGGTTAGCGGCGCTCTGGGTGCCAACGACTTCGATTCGAACACCACCACTTCGGGCAACTCCACGCGCAGCTTCAACACCGGCGCCAATGCCGTCGCGAGCAATGTGTGGATCATCGGTGCCTCGATCAGCAACTCCGACAAGAAGGTCGACAGCTTCAAGCTGACCTCGATCTCCTACGTGCTGGCCCCGCCGCCGGGCGCCGTGCCGGAGCCGGCCACCTGGGCCATGCTGATCCTGGGCATGGGCGCCGTGGGCGCGACGATGCGCCGCCGCAAGGTGGTTGCGCGGATGGCCCTGGCCTGATCGCACGCGCCTGATCGGTTCCGCCCGGATACGGGCAGTCGGCAGAAACATCGAACGCCCCGGCCATTGCGCGCCGGGGCGTTTGTTTTCATAGGCCGGGGCGATTTCCCATTCCGGAGCGAGCCCCGATGAAGTTCTTCGCCGACACCGCCGACACCGCAGCCATCCGCGAACTGGCGGAAGCCGGGCTGATCGATGGGGTGACCACCAACCCCACCCTGATCCACAAGGCCGGGCGCGACTTCATCGAGGTGACGAAGGAGATCTGTGCGCTGGTCGACGGGCCGGTGAGCGCCGAGGTCGTTGCGCTCGACCATGCCGGCATGATGCGCGAGGCGGAGACGCTGCGGAAGATCGCCGACAATGTGTGCATCAAGGTGCCGCTGACGATCGAGGGGCTGAAGACGTGCCGCGCGCTCACGGGCGAAGGCACGATGGTCAATGTCACGCTGTGCTTCTCGGCCAACCAGGCACTGCTGGCGGCCAAGGCCGGCGCAACCTTCGTCTCGCCCTTCCTCGGCCGGCATGACGACAATGGCTTCGACGGGCTCGACCTCGTCCGCGACATCCGCCTGATCTACGACAATTATGCGTTCGAGACCGAAATCCTCGCTGCCAGCATCCGCCATTCGATCCATGTGCTCGAATGCGCGAAGATCGGCGCGGACGTGATGACCGCGCCCCCGGCCGTCATCAAGAGCCTGGCCAATCATGTCCTGACCGACAAGGGCATCGAGGCCTTCACGGCGGACTGGGCCAAGACCGGGCAGACCATTCCCGTCGGCGAGTGACCGAGCAGACGCCTCTCGACCGCTTCCGCCAGGCGCTGACCGGCGCCTCGCGCGCGCTGGCGCACGAGGCGGAGGTGGAGGTGGCCTGGACCGCCGACACCCCGGCGCAGAGCGGGCGCAATTTCCGCGTGCCGCTGCCCGGCCGCGCGCTCCCCGAACAGCAGGCGCGAGAGGCACGCGGCTTCGCCGACAGCTTCGCCCTGCGGTTGCGCCACCACAGCGAGGCGCTGCACGCGCGCCATGCCCCGCCCGAGCCGATTGCGCGAGCCTGCTACGATGCCATCGAGCAGGCACGCTTCGAGGCGCTGGGAGCGGAGGCGATGGGCGGCGTACGCGCCAATCTCGCGGCCGCGGTGGAGCAGCGGACGGCCACCGATCCGATCGTGCGGGCGCAGAGCGTCGACGATGTGCCGCTGCCGACCGCGCTCGCGCTGATCCTGCGCGAAGCGCTGACGGGGCAGGCCGTGCCCGAACGAGCCCGCGCGGGGGTCGATCTGGTGCGCGGCTGGATCGACGGCAAGGCGGGCGGGGACATCGCCGCCCTTGCGCACCGGCTGGACGATCAGCAGGCCTTCCAGGCGCTCAGCCTCGACCTGCTGCGCCACCTCGACCTCACCCGTCCCGAACCCGCCGATCAATCGGGCGACGATGGCGACGAGGACGACGGCGATCACCGGCAGGACGATGCCGGGGGGAGCGAGGCCGAGGGCGCCGCCGAACCGCAGTCCGCCGAGATGGCCGCCGAGCACACCGATGACGACAGCGACGGCGACACCGAAGGCCAGGAGATGGAAGGAGGCGAGGAGATCGAGAGCGCCGATCCCTCGGAAGATGCCGAAGAAGGGATGATGCCCGTCCGGCCCAATCGCCCCTGGACCGAAATCCCCGAAGGCTTCGATTACAAGTCCTATACCGGCAAGTTCGACGAGGTTGTCGAGGCGGGCGAGCTGTGCGACCCCGACGAGCTGGAGCGGCTGCGCGCCTATCTCGACAGCCAGCTCGCGGGATTGCAGGGCCTCGTCACCCGCCTCGCCAACCGCCTCCAGCGCCGGCTGATGGCGCAGCAGAACCGGAGCTGGGACTTCGACCAGGAAGAAGGGCTGCTCGATGCCGCTCGGCTGGCTCGCGTGGTGGTCAGCCCCGGCCATTCGCTGAGCTACAAGATCGAGCGCGAGACCGACTTCAAGGATACCGTGGTCACGCTGCTGATCGACAATTCGGGCAGTATGCGGGGGCGCCCGATCAGCATCGCGGCCATCAGCGCCGACATCCTGGCGCGCACGCTCGAGCGGTGCGGGGTGAAGACCGAGATACTCGGCTTCACCACCCGCGCATGGAAGGGCGGGCAGAGCCGCGAGGTGTGGCTGGCAGACGGGCGCCCGGCCAATCCGGGGCGCCTCAACGATCTGCGCCACATCATCTACAAGCAGGCGGACGAGCCGTGGCGCCGCGCGCGCCGCAACCTGGGCCTGATGATGCGCGAGGGGCTGCTCAAGGAGAATATCGACGGCGAGGCGCTGCTGTGGGCGCACGATCGCCTGCTGCGCCGCGCCGAGGACCGCCGCATCCTGATGGTCATTTCCGACGGCGCGCCGGTCGATGACAGCACGCTCTCGGTCAACCAGGCGGGCTATCTGGAAACCCATCTGCGCAAGGTGATCGACTGGATCGAGAAGCAATCGCCCGTCCAGCTCAGCGCAATCGGCATCGGGCATGATGTTACCCGCTACTACAAGAAGTCGGTCACGATCATGGATGTCGAGCAGTTGGGCGGCACCATGATCGAGCAGCTGGCGAGCTTGTTCGAGGTGGAGCGGTGAAGCTGGGCAATGTTCCATTGGCCGCCGCGGGTGGCGCGGTCGGGATCGTGCTGTGGGCGGGGTTCAATCTGCTCACCGGGGCCCGCGAACCGTGGGATCATTCGCTGTTCGGGGTCGCCTACGCGCTTTCGCTCGCCTGCGCCGCGATTCTCGGGGGCCTTGCATCATCCTCGCCCTGGGTCGGCGGGGTCGCGGTCACATTCGCCATGCTTCCGGTGATGATGCTGTTTTCCGGCAGCGGGTCGCTGATCGTGCTGGGGATCTTCCTGCTGGGCATATTGAGCCTGCCGGCGGCGGCGCTGGCATGGGCGGGCTGGTATCTGGCGAGATGGCTGGGCCGATGATGGTGTCGGAAGCGGTGGCGTCGCGCCGCTCCATCCGCGCCTTCACCGATCGGGGGGTCGATCGCGCGGTGCTCGAACGGGTGTTCGAGAAGGCGCGGCGGGCCCCCTCGGGCGGCAACACCCAGCCCTGGCATGGCATCATGCTCACCGGCGAGCCTCTCGCCCGCCTCATCGCCCGCGTCGCGCAGGATCTGCCGCGCGGGCGCGAGGCCTTCGCGCCCGAGTATCACGTCTATCCGCCCGAACTCGATGGCGCTTACGAAGCGCGGCGGCGCCGGGTGGGCGAGGATATGTATGGCGCGCTGGCGCTTCCGCGCGAGGACAAGGCGGCGCGGCTGGCGTGGTTCGCGCGCAATTTCCAGGCCTTCGGCGCGCCGGTGCTGATGCTGGTCCACACGCCGAAATACATGGGGCCGCCGCAGTGGGCGGACATCGGAATGTGGATGCAGACGATCATGCTGCTGCTGCGCGAGGAGGGGCTGGATTCCTGCCCTCAGGAAGCATGGGCGGTCTATGCGCCGCAGATCCGCGAGGTGGTGGCGATTCCCGAGGACCATATCTTCTTCTGCGGTCTCGCCATCGGGTATCGCGACGCGGAGGCGGCGGTGAACGCCTTCCCGGTCGCGCGCGCGCCGCTGGCCGAGACGGTGTGCTGGGAGGGTTGGCAGTAACCCCGACGCGACCTATGCGCCGGGGGGCATGACCGACACACCCCCCAAGAACGAACTGCGTCTCTTCAACTCGCTCACCCGCCAGCTCGAAACCTTCACGCCGGTCCATCCCGGGGAGGCGCGCGTCTACACCTGCGGGCCGACGGTCTATAACTACCCGCATATCGGCAATATGCGCGCCTATGTCTTCGCCGATGTGCTTGGGCGGGTGCTGAGCTGGAAGGGATACCAGCTCACCCATGTCATCAACATCACCGATGTCGGCCATCTGACCGACGATGCCGACGCGGGCGAGGACAAGCTGGAGAAGGCCGCGGCGGAGAAGGCCCAGAAAGGCGAAAGGACCAGCATCTGGGACATCGCGCGCCATTATACCGAGGCCTATTGGGCGGACATCGAGGCGCTCAACATCCGCCAGCCCAGCCAGTGGACCGTCGCCACGGACTATGTGCCGCAGATGATCGCCTTCGCGGAAAGGATCGCTGGCAAGCACTGCTACGAGCTGGAGAGCGGGCTTTATTTCGACGTCTCGACCGTCGCCGATTACGGGCGGCTCGCCCGCGCCAGGACCGACGAGGGCGAGAGTCGGATCGATCCGGTGGACGGCAAGCGCAACGCCGCCGATTTCGCGATCTGGCGCAAGACCCCGCCGGGCGAGACGCGGCAGATGGAATGGGACAGTCCCTGGGGCCGCGGCGCGCCCGGCTGGCACCTGGAATGCAGCGTGATGAGCGGCGCGGTGCTCGGCTTCCCCTTCGACATCCACACCGGCGGCATCGACCACCGCGAAATCCACCACCCCAACGAGATCGCCCAGAACCAGGCGCATTGTCACTCGGACGCAAGCGGCGCGAACATCTGGATGCACAACAACTTCCTCGTCGAGCGCAGCGGCAAGATGAGCAAGTCGAGCGGCGAGTTTCTCCGCCTCCAGCTCCTCATCGACAAGGGCTACCACCCGCTCGCCTACCGGATGCTGTGCCTCCAGGCGCATTACCGCAGCGAGCTGGAGTTCTCGTGGGAGGGCTTGGGGGCGGCGCTCACGCGGTTGAAGCGGTTGATTGGCAACGCCGAGAAGCTACGAGAAGCTTCTGAGCGAGGTGTTGTGAGAGCAGGTAGCGAGACCGCTGATCAACTAACTTTGATGATCCTGCAGCAGTTCGAACCTGCGATCTATGACGATCTGAATACCCCGAGAGCATTGACCGCAGTAGAAGATGTGATCGGCTTCGGCAGCGCTCCCATTGCTGCCATTTTCGATGCTGTGAGCGAGATGGACAAAGTGCTCGGGTTGGGTTTGCTCAGCGTTCGCCGCGCCGACCTCCGCATCCGCCCCAAATCCGCGACCATCACCGAAGCCGAAATCGAAGCCGCGCTCACCCGCCGCAGGGAAGCCCGCGCCGCGAAGGACTTCGCCACCTCCGACGCCATCCGCGACGAGCTCACGGCGCAGGGCGTGGAGGTGATGGACGGCGATCCGCTGGGCTGGGAGTGGCGGCTGGGATGACCACCGCCATCCTCTCCGGCCTGATCCGCCCGCTGGTGGAGCCGCGCCTGCCCGAATGGGTGGAGCCGCGCTGGTTCATGTCGAAGGAGGAGGCGCTCGCGCTCGCGCCCACCGCCGAGATCGGCTGGTTCGATTTCACCCAGCCCGATGCGATGGCCGAAGTCGTCACCGCCGCCACCAATCTCAAATGGCTCAATTCGATCTATGCGGGCCTCGATTTCCTGCCGCTCGACCTGCTGGCCCACCGCGGCACGGTGGTCACCAATGGCGCGGGGATCAACGCCATCACCATCGCCGAATATGCCGTCATGCTGATGCTGACCCACGCCAAGGGCTACCGCGAGGTGGTGCGCGCGCAGGACCGGCACGAATGGCTGATGGACAGCCCCGGCAAGCGCGAGCTGTGCGGCGAGAGGGTGCTGCTGCTCGGCCTGGGGGCGATCGGCGCGCTGGTGAAGACCCGGCTGGAGGCCTTCGGGATGGAGGTGGTGCCGGTCCGGCGCTCTCCCGATGCCGGCTCGCTCGGCCCCGATGCGTGGCGCGCGCAGCTCGGCGGCTTCGACTGGATCGTGCTGGCGGTCCCATCCACCCCGGAGACCCGCCATCTCGTCGGCGCGGAGGAACTGGCGACGATGAAGCCGAGCGCGGTGCTGGTGAACGTCGCCCGCGGCGAGGTGGTCGATCAGGATGCGCTGGTCGCGGCGCTGCGCGAGAGGCGCATCGAGGGCGCGCTGCTCGACGTCACCACGCCCGAGCCGCTGCCCGCCGATCATCCGCTGTGGGACGCGCCGGGCGCGCAGGTCACAATGCATCTGTCCGGCCGGGCGCAGACCCGGATGTTCCAGCGCAGCGCCGACCGCTTCATCGCCAATCTCGCCCGCTGGCGCGCGGGCGAACCCGTCACGCCCCGGCTCGACCTGACGCTCGGCTATTGAGAGGCCCGCTTCGCCATGACCAGGCTCAAGACCCGCTATCCGCTCTATCTCAACAACCGCGCCGTCCAGCCCAACGCCGATCTGGCGGTGACGGACAAGTTCACGGGCGAGACCGCCTTCAGCACCGCGCTGGCCACGCCCGCGATCATCGACGAGGCGATTGCCGGGGCGGTGCGCGCCGCCGAGCCGATGGCGCGGCTGTCGGCCTATGAACGGCAGGGCGCGCTCCAGCATTGCGTGGACCGTTTCAAGGCGCGCTTCGACGAGCTGGCCTTCGCGCTCTGCGTGGAGGCGGGCAAGCCGATCAAGGATGCCGAGGGCGAGGTCACCCGGCTGATCGACACCTTCCGCATCGCCGCGGAGGAAAGCGTGCGGATGACCGGCGAGGTCCAGCCGCTCGACATCTCGGAGCGGGCGCGCGGCTATATGGGGATGTGGCGCCGCGTGCCGATCGGCCCGTGCAGCTTCATCAGCCCGTTCAACTTCCCGCTCAATCTCGCCGCGCACAAGATCGCCCCGGCGATCGCCGTCGGCTGCCCCTTCGTGATGAAGCCGGCCAGCCGCACCCCGCTGGGCGCGCTCATCATCGGCGAGGTGCTGTCCGAATGCGAGGTTCTGCCTGAGGGCGCCTTCAGCATCCTGCCCGCCAGCCGCGACGGGGCGGAGCAGTTCACCGTAGACGAACGGTTCAAGCTGCTCAGCTTCACCGGCTCGCCCGTGGTGGGTTGGGATCTCAAGGCGCGGGCCGGCAAGAAGAAGGTGGTGCTGGAGCTGGGCGGCAATGCCGCGGTGGTCGTGGATCGGGATGCCGACCTGGAAGACGCCGCCGACCGCGTGGTCTTCGGCGCCTTCTACCAGAGCGGGCAGAGCTGCATCAGCGTGCAGCGGATCATCGTCCACGAGGCGGTTTACGATGCTTTCAAGGCGCTGCTGGTCAAGCGCGTCAAGGCGCTGGTGGCGGGCGATCCCAAGGACCGCAAGACCTTCATCGGCCCGATGATCGATACCAGCGAGGCGCAGCGGCTCGACAACTGGATCGAGGAGGCGGTGGCGGGCGGGGCCAGGCTGCTGACCGGCGGCAAGCGGGACGGCGCGATGCTGCAGGCGACGCTGCTGGAGGATGTGGACCGCTCCGCCAAGCTCTACCGCGAGGAAGCCTTCGGCCCGGTCGCGATCCTGTCGCGCTTCGCGACGTTCGAGGATGCGCTGGCGGAGGTCAACGACAGCAAGTTCGGCCTCCAGACCGGCATCTTCACCCGCGACATCTTCCAGGTGCTGGACGCATGGGACGGGCTGGAGGTGGGCGGGGTGCTCATCAACGAAGTGCCCAGCTTCCGCGTGGACAACATGCCCTATGGCGGGGTCAAGGATTCCGGCCTCGGCCGCGAAGGCGTGCGCTTCGCGATGGAAGACATGACCGAGATCCGTAACCTGGTGGTGCGGCGGAGGTAGGCGGACGCCGGCATAGTCGCCGGACCCGCGCCGTATCCGAGGCGCCATCGGCCTCACCCCTCCTCCAGCAGCAGAAGCTCGCATTGCACCGCCAGCCGCGGGGTGGGCAGGGCACGGTGCTCGGCCTCGGCGATCGCGGCGTCGGCGACCAGCTGGCCGGGTATCGCGAATTCGTGATCGGGCAGGGCGGCGATGAAGCGTTCTCCCGCCTCGACCGCCTCGTCCCCGGTGAACACCAGCGCCAGCGTGTGGCGCGCGCCGGTGAAGGTGATGCTGGCCCAGGCGCGCTCGGTATGGGCGATCACCTGCCCGCGGAACTCGCCCAGCGCCATCAGCGCCTCGCGCAGCCGGTCGCCGGAGGATCGCTGCGGCGGGGCGGGGCGAGGGCGGCAGGGCGGCGAGATGGCCGCGGGATGCGGGGCGTGACCGGATGCGGCTGGCGGCATGGCGGCAAACCGGGTGGCGCCGGGATGAATGGAAGATGGGAAATCAACGCGCATCGGGTGTCTCCTGGCGGGATTGGGCGGGGGTGGCGGCCTGGCTGCGGGCGAAATCGAAGCCTTCCATGAAGCCGCGCAATCGCTGGTCGAGCGGCGATCGGGGTTCGCGGCCGTTGCGCATGTCGGCCACGAGGCGGGCATCCTGTGCCGCTTCGCGGCCGAACATGGTGGGGGACATGGCGTGGCGGCGCAGGAAGGTTTCGACGGATCGGATCAACATGCTGCTCCTCGGCGTGAAGGGGTTGCTGGCGACAGGGGGGCGAATCGGTGTTTCCTGTTTGTTCCAGTCGAAATCCTACTTGTCTAGGAAAAATACTACGACTATAGGATTTCCTATGGAGAAAATCATTTCCCCCTCGGCTCCGCCGCTCGAAACCGCCGCGCGCGCGCGATTGCAGGACGCGGCCCGGGCGCAAGGCCACAGCCTCGCCCAGCTTTCGCGGCTGATCGGCCGCAACCCCGCCTATCTCCAGCAATATGTCACCCGCGGCAGCCCGCGCCACCTGGACGAACCGGACCAGCGCAAGATCGCCGGATTCCTGGGGATCGCGGCCGCCGAGATCGCGACTCGAGCCGGCGGCGGGGACGCGGTGGATGCGTCCGGGGCGCCCGGGTGGGGCGGCGGCGATGGCGAGTGGCGCGCGATCCCGCGCCTCCCGCTCGATGCCTCGGCCGGGCCGGGCGCTACCGGCGCGCAGGAGATTCCTCACGATTTCATCCGCTTCACCCGCCGCTGGCTGCGCGAGACGGGCCTCGAAGGCGCCGATCTTTCCGCCATCAGGGTTGAGGGCGACAGCATGTTCCCGGTCCTGAACAGCGGGGACGAAATATTCGTCGATCGCGGCAAGCGATCGGGCGAAGGCGTGTTCGTGGTCCGCATCGGCGAAGCCCTCCACGTCAAGCAGGTCCGGGCCAGCGCCCCGGGCACGATCGCCCTGGTCAGCGCCAACGATGCCTATGCCCCGATCGAGCTTCCGCGCGAGGAGGTGGAGGTGATCGGCCGGGTGGTGTGGAAGGGCGGGCGGGTATGATCTCGCCAGTTTCTGTCCCATGATGACACATGCCCTCTTGCGGGGGCTGCGTGATTTTGTATCGCACTGTAACGGGTTGTTATCGAGAGGCTCCGAGTCGCGGATAGAGTCCTGTTTCTCGAAAAGTATCTTTGTCACCCGTCAGCCGGGGGCAATTCCGTTTTCGAAAGGTTTGACGACATGACCAAGCTTTCTTCCTTTGCGCGTGCCACCGCCGTAGGCGCGGCTCTCGTTCTCTCGGCCGGCGTGGCCAATGCCGCCGCCACCCTGACCTTCGCCGGCGGCACCGGTGGTCTGACCGCCGGCCAGACCAACTATGCCAACTTCAACACCGGCCCCGGCGGCACCTTCGGCAGCTATGTGACCAGCGGCACCGCCGGCCTCTACACGGGCACCACGAGCATTGCCGCCCAGCCTGCCTTCGGCGACCAGGGTGACCAGTACTTCGCCGTCATCGGCGGCGGTTCGGCCACCTTCTCGTTCGGCGCTGCCGGTGCTTCGCAGTTCGGCTTCGACCTTGGTTCGGCCGACGACTTCAACGACTTGCTGATCACCTTCGTCGGCGGCGGCACCCAGCTGTTCAGCGGCGCGGGGCTCAACCCCCCGGGACCGGCCTCGGGCAACCAGAACATCGCCGCCACCAACGGCCGCGTGACGATCTTCGGCAACGGCCAGGCGATCGCCTCGGCGAAGTTCGCCTCGCGTGGCAACTCGTTCGAGTTCGACAACATCGGCGTGACCGCGGTTCCCGAGCCGGCGACCTGGGCGATGCTGATCCTCGGCTTCGGCGTGATGGGCGGTGCCCTTCGCCGCAAGTCGCGCGTCGCCTTCGGCACCCGCGCCGCGCTGGTTTGAGCGAAATCGCTTCGGTCCCTCGGGGCCGCCTGCAGGAATTGGGGCTCGCCGGTAACGGCGGGCCCTTTTTCGTTGTGTCGCGCGGCCCGCGCCCGCGCTTGCCCGCGGCGCCGGGGCATCCTCCGCCACGCCATGTTGCCCCGTCCGCAAGCCGCCGCTTGCGCCCGCCGCCGCGCCGCGCCATCTCCGGCCCATGAGCGAAGACACCCAGACCGCCCCGCCGCCCATGATGCGCGCCGGCATCGTGCCGGTCACGCCCCTGCAGCAGAACTGCTCGCTGATCTGGTGCACGAAGACGATGCGCGGCGCGCTGGTCGATCCCGGCGGCGATCTCGACAAGCTCAAGGCGGCGGTCGCGAACAGCGGGGTCACGCTCGAGAAGCTGCTCGTCACCCACGGGCACCTCGATCACTGCGGCCAGGCCGGCATCCTGGCCAAGGAGCTGGGCCTGAGGATCGAAGGCCCGCACGAGGCCGACCGCTTCTGGATCAGCCGGCTGGACGACGATGGCCACCGCTGGGGCATGGAAGCGCACAGCTTCGAGCCCGACCGCTGGCTGGAGGATGGCGACACCGTGACCGTGGGCGAGCTCGTTCTGGAGGTGATCCACTGCCCCGGCCACACGCCGGGCCATGTCGTGTTCTTCCATCGGCCGAGCAAGTTCGCGATCGTGGGCGACGTGCTGTTCCAGGGCAGCATCGGGCGCACGGACTTCCCGATGGGCAATCACCAGGAACTGATCGACGCGATCACGCAGAAGCTCTGGCCACTCGGCAACGACGTGACCTTCATCCCCGGCCACGGCCCCACCAGCACCTTCGGCCGCGAACGCCAGACCAACGCCTTCGTGAGCGACGCGGCGCTGGCGTGAACGGGCGCAGGAGCGGGGCGAGACCCTTCCCCGCGTCCAGGCACCGCCGCTGACCCGTCCCCAAATGAGCTGATGGATGGTTGCCGCCGGTTCGGGCGGCTTGCTGCGAAGGCGCCGAGCGACGCCGGGGCCGCCTCGGTGCGAGCGGTGGGCGGCAGCGCCTAAATCCGCCCCGTCGCCGCCAGCACCGCCACCACCGCCAGGCCCAGTTGCGTCAGCATGGTCACCACCACGCCGACCACCCGCCCCTTGGCGAGCGTCCCGCCATCCATTCCGAAGCCGTGCGCCACGCGCGCCAGTATGTAGAGGCCCGAGACCCAGG
Organism: Altererythrobacter sp.; assembly: GCA_016793865.1. GTDB lineage: Bacteria > Pseudomonadota > Alphaproteobacteria > Sphingomonadales > Sphingomonadaceae > Qipengyuania. Next base: position 228,760 of record JAEULJ010000001.1, on the reverse strand, counting down.
CCAGCCAGTGCCCGCCCGCGCCCGCCAGCTCGATGGCGGCGATCAGGATCAGCACGAATGCGGTGTTTTCGACGAAGTTGAGCTGCGCGCGCATCCGCGCGGTGAGGGGGCCGCCGGCATCGTCGCCGATTGAGATCTTGTGCGCCACGCGAAGCTGGCCGACGCGCATCGACAGCCAGATGTTGATGATCGCCGCGGCGGCGGCGGCGCACAGGGTGACGGGCAGAACGATCATGTTTTTCCTCCCAGGACAGCTTGCGACTGGCTACCCGCGCCGCGGGACGGCGGCAATCGCGCCGGGAGAGGCTATCACCGGGTTGCAATCACGGGGAATCCCGCTATAGGCCCGGCCCTTCGCCGACCTGTAAGGACGAACCACCGGCCGCACTTGTGCGCCCCGGGACCTTCCCCTAGGGCGGCATCCGAAAACGCATTCAAATCGATCAGGAACAGGTGCCGCCATGGCCGTCCCCAAGAGGAAAGTCTCCCCCAGCCGCCGCGGTATGCGCCGCGCGCATGATTCGCTGAAGGTCGAGGCGTTTCAGGAATGCCGCAACTGCGGCGAGCTCAAGCGTCCGCACCACCTGTGCGCGGCTTGCGGGCATCACAACGGACGCGAAGTGATCGCGCCCAAGGGCCTCGCGTAACCCGCGATAGCCAGGGGAATGACGCCATGAGCCTGCCGCGTATCGCTGTCGACGCGATGGGCGGCGACGAAGGCGTGCGCGTCATGGTGGAAGGCGCCGCGCTCGCCCGCCGCCGGCATGACAAGTTCAAGTTCCTGCTGGTGGGCGACCAGCCCAAGATCGAGGCCGCGCTCGCCAGGCACCCCGGCCTCACCGCCGCCTCGGAGATCCTCCATTGCGAGGATGTGGTGGCGGGTGACGAGAAGCCCAGCAAGGCGCTTCGCCGCGCCAAGACCACCAGCATGGGCCTGGCCGTCAACGCCGTGAAGAAGGGCGATGCCGGCGCCGCGGTCAGTGCGGGCAATACCGGCGCGCTGATGGCGATGAGCAAGCTGGCGCTACGCACCATGCCCGGGATCGACCGGCCCGCGCTTGCCGCGCTGCTGCCCACGCTCGGCGAGACAGACGTCATCATGCTCGATCTGGGCGCCAACCGCGAATGCGACGCGCGCAATCTGGTCCAGTTCGCGATCATGGGCGCCGCCTATGCCCGTATCGTGAACGATCGGCCGCGGCCCAGCGTGCGGCTGCTCAACATCGGGACCGAAGAGACCAAGGGAACCGACGAGCTGCAGGAGGCCGCCGCCGTCCTGAAGGCCGCGAGCGGGCTGGAACTGGATTTCGCCGGATTCGTGGAAGCGGACAAGATCAACCGCGGCACCTGCGACGTGATCGTGACCGACGGTTTCTCGGGCAACATCGCGCTCAAGGCGATCGAGGGCGCGGCCCGTTTCGTTACCGACCTTCTCAGGAACGCCTTTTCCTCCAGCTTCCGCTCCAAGGTCGGCTTCCTCGTTTCGCGCCCGGCGACCGAGTTGCTGCGCCACCACCTCGATCCCAACAACCACAATGGCGCGGTCTTCCTCGGCCTCAACGGCGTGGTGGTGAAGAGCCACGGCAGCGCCAGCGCCAAGGGCGTGGCGAACGCGGTGGAGGTTGCCGCGCGCCTGCTGGAGGACGACATCACCGACCGCATCAAGCAGGATATGGCCGAACTGGGCGAGGACAAGCTGCGCGGCACCCCGCGCGGCACGCCGGCCGCCACGCAGCTTCCCGCCGAATGATCCGCGCCGTCATCAAGGGCACGGGTTCGGCCCTGCCCGCTCGCGTGATGACCAATGCCGAGCTGGCGGCCCGCGTCGATACCAGCGACGAATGGATCGTCGAGCGCACCGGCATCCGCCAGCGCCACATTGCGGGCGAGGGGGAAACCACCTCGACGCTGGCCGCCGATGCCTGCGCGCGCGCTCTGGCGGCGGCCGGGATCGCGGCGGACGAGATCGACCTCATCATCCTGGCCACCGCCACGCCGGATCACACATTTCCGGCCACCGCCACCCAGGTCCAGGCGCTGCTCGGCTGCAAGCCCGGCGGCATCGCGTTCGACGTCGCGGCGGTGTGCTCGGGCTTCCTCTACGCGCTCGCGACCGCCGATGCGCTGCTACGCACCGGCATGGGCACCAGGGCGCTGGTGATCGGGGCGGAGACTTTCTCCCGCCTCCTCGACTGGGAGGACCGGGGCACCTGCGTGCTGTTCGGTGACGGCGCCGGTGCGGTGGTGCTGGCAGCCGAAGACGTGGGTGACGTGGGGCCCGGGGATGGCCCCGGCATTCTCGCCAGCCGGCTGCACGCCGATGGCGCGCACAAGGAAATGCTGTTCGTGGACGGCGGGCCGGCCACCACCGGAACCGTAGGCAAGCTGCGGATGAAGGGGCGCGAGGTGTTCCGCCATGCCGTGGTCAATCTGTCCGAGGTCCTGGCCGAGGTTCTGGACGACGCCGGGATCGCCGCCGATCAGCTCGACTGGGTGGTGCCGCACCAGGCCAATTCCCGCATCCTCGATGCCACCGCGCGCAAGCTCGGCCTCCCTCCCGAACGGATGGTGATGACGGTGGACCGCCACGCCAACACCTCGGCCGCCTCGGTCCCGCTGGCGCTCGATGTCGCGGTGCGCGACGGGCGGATCCAGCCGGGCCATCTGGTCATGTTCGAGGCGATGGGCGGCGGCTTTACATGGGGTGCGGCGCTCGCGCGGATGTGACGGGGACTATTGCCGTAACATCATTGCGCTACGGGTCCGCTGACGATAGAATGCCACCGTTCACAAGCAATCGCTGAAGGGGACGAGATGAGTTCTGCGGGAACCCTGACACGCGCCGATCTGGCGGAGACGGTCAATCGCAAGCTCGGCCTCAGCCGGGCGGAATCGCTGGCCATGGTGGAAAGCATACTGGCTCGCATGTCCGGCGCACTGGCCCGGGGCGAGAACGTCAAGATCTCCGGCTTCGGCAGCTTTGTCCTGCGTGACAAGAACGAGCGGATGGGCCGCAACCCCAAGACCGGGGTGGAAGTGCCGATCACCTCTCGCCGCGTGCTCACCTTCCGCGCCAGCCAGCTTCTCAAGAGCCGCATCGCGAAGGGCTGATCCGTGGCCGGCTCCGACGACCGCAAGGACGAGGCCGCGCTCCGCACGATCGGGGAGGTCAGCGCCGCGCTCGGCATCGGCCCGCATGTCCTGCGTTATTGGGAGCAGCGCTTCCCCGCGCTCGCGCCGATGAAGCGCGCGGGCGGTCGGCGCCTCTACCGCGCGGAGGATGTCGCGCTGATCCAGCGCATCGACCGGCTGGTCAACCAGGAAGGCTTCACGCTCAAGGGCGCGAGGATCGCGCTCGAGCGCGAGGCTGGCGTTTCCGCGCCCCGCTCCGCCGCGCCGGAGCCGACGGCTTCCGCCTCGTCGATCCAGGCCGGCGAGCTGTTGCCGCGCTTGCGGGCTATCCGCGCCAAGCTCGCCGCCGCGATCGCGGCCTGAGCCATTCCAGCTAGCGCGCGTCGATCAGCAGGCGGCCCGCGCGCGGGTCGAACTGGATCGTGATCCCCGCCGCGCGGAGCTGATCCAGCGTCACGAACCGGTCGGCCGCCGCGCCGATGCCGGCGAATTCCGCTGCGGCTCCGGGCATTCGCAGCTTGAGTACCCCGATCAGCGCGCCGAGGTGGATGGCCTGGCCCTGCGGCCCAAGGTCGCGCAGGGTGACCGCGCCCAGCGCCTCGCCGTCGACCACCGCCAGCGGGTAGCTCTGCACGAAGCTGGCGGTTTGCGGGGCGTCCACCGCCGTGGCGCCGGATCGCGCGGCGCTGGCGCTGGCAGGCGGCTCGGCGCGCGGTGCCGCGTCGGGCGGGCTGGCGGGACGGCGATCCTGGTCCACCCGCAGGTCCGCTCGGCTGGAGCCGGACAGGGCGAGGGCCGGGGCGGCGGGCGCGGGATCGCCCCGCGAGGCGACGGGTTCGGCCGTGGCCGGGTCTGGCAGAGGCGGGGCCGCGAGCGCTGCCTCCGGCTCGATCACTCCGGGCGGCGGGGGATCGAATGCCGGCGCCTCGCCCGATGGCACCGGGACTTCGGCTTGCGGAAGCACGAGCTGCGCCGGGGGCGTGGCGACGGCGGGGGCCGCGGCTTCGCCCCCGGGCGGCGCATCCGCCAGCAGCGTTGCCGGTGCGGAAGGCGCTATCGGGGCGGGCGCGGCGGCAAGCTCTCCGGCGGTCCAATCGGCCACCGGCCTGCTGCGCGGCTCTCCCGGTGGCGGCCCGGCGACCAGCAGCCCGCGATCGGCCAGGAATCCCTCGAGATCGCGGCGCCCTCCGGCCAGCGGCACCCGCTCGGCCTGCGGCGGGTTGGCGGCGGCGGCGTGAAGCCGGGTGGTGGCCGATGCGCGCGGCGGCTGGGGCGCACCCATGCTGGGATGCCGCAGCGGCGGTTTGGTCAAGGCCGGCGGAGCCACGGCGGGCGGCGGGGCGGCGGGCTGCGCGACCGCCGGCAGCGGCTGTATCGCGCCATCGCTCACGAAGGCCAGAAACGGCAGGATATCGGCGGCGATCGGCACCGGGGCCGGCAGGACATCGCTCGCCATCCACGGGCGGGCATCGCCCGCATCGTCACCCTGGCCCACCGCGACGCGCCCCATGCGCGGCCCTTCGTCCGGCTGGCGCTCGGGCGCGCCCAGGGGAAAGAGCGCAACCGTGGCGGTTCCGGCCAGCAGCACGCCGGCCCAGACCGCCTTGCGCCCCAGCCCGGCGCGGCTGTCGCGGCGCGGCACCGGCGCGGCGGCCGCCCAGCTCGCCGGCGCATAGCTCACCATGACATTGGACCGGGTCATCGCGGGCCGCTCGCTCCATCGCTCGCTGCCCCGGCTGAGGCACCGGGGACGCGCTTCGCAAACGGCGGCGGACCCGTGACCGCCGTGCCCGGCATGGTGGCAGAGGCGCGGTGCCGATGCAAATCCGGGCCCCTTCTCACTCCGCCGCCAGCAGTTCCTCGGCGCGGCCCAGGTCCACGCTGACGAGGCGGCTGACCCCCCGCTCGACCATCGTCACACCGAACAGGCGGTGCATACGGCTCATGGTCACGGCGTTGTGGGTGACGATCAGGTAGCGGGTCGCCGTCTCCGCGACCATCGCATCGAGCAGGTCGCAGAAACGCTCGATATTGGCATCGTCGAGCGGCGCATCGACCTCGTCGAGCACGCAGATCGGCGCGGGGTTGGTCAGGAACAGCGCGAAGATCAGCGCCACCGCCGTCAGCGCCTGCTCCCCGCCCGACAGCAGGGTGAGCGACTGGAGCCGCTTGCCCGGCGGCTGGGCGAAGATCTCGAGCCCGGCTTCCAGCGGATCCTCGCTGTCGATCAGCGCCAGATGCGCCTGCCCCCCGTCGAACAGGCGCGCGAACAGCCGGCGGAAGTGCCCGTCCACCCGCTCGAATGCCTCGCGCAGCCGCTCGCGCCCCTCGCGGTTGAGGCTGCCGATCGAGCCGCGCAGCCGGTGGACCGCTTCGGTCAGCTCGGCCTGTTCGGCGGCGCTGCTGCCGTGCTCGGCCTCGATCCGCGCCAGCTCGTCGGCGGCGACCAGATTGACCGGCCCGATCCGCTCGCGCGCGGCGGTGAGCCGCTCCATCTCGGCCCCTTCCGCCTCGGCATCGCGCACGCTGTCGGGGGCGAAGGCGAAGCGTTCGGGCAGCAGGGGCGGCGGGCACTGGAAGCGCTCGCCCGAGACGCGCGCCATCTCGATCCGGCGGGCGTCCTCGCTCTCCGCGCGAACGGCGAGCCCCGCGCGGCCCTCGCGCGCGCTGGCGAGCGCCTCGATCGCCGCGGCGGACAGGCGATCGGCCTCGCTCGCGGTTTCCTGCGCGGCCTTCGCGGAAGCCTCGGCCTCGGCGAGTTCGCCGCCGATGCGCGCGCGAACCGCGTCGCCCTGTTCGATCTCGCGTATCAGCCCCTCGGGCTTGGCGGCAGTCACCGCGCGGTCTTCGCCGATCTCCTCCAGCCGGCGGGCCATCTCGGCGAGGCGCCGGGCGGCATCGCCGCTGCGCGCCTGCCAGCCGGCCATGTCGGCGCGCTGTGCATTGGCCCGCTCGCGCGCCACGGCGAGCGCCTGGTCATGCCCCGCCAGGGCCGCCATCGCGGACTGGAGCGAGGAGCGCGCCACCTCGTTCCGCACGCGCGCCGTGTCGAGAGCGGCGCGCCCGGCGGCGGGATCGGGCAGCGCGCCGCGCCTGGCCTGGGCGGCGGTGAGATCCCTAGCGGCCTGGGCCAGCGCCTCGGCCTGTTCGCCCGCCTGGCGGTCGAGTTCGGCGAGCCGACCGGCCACGCGCTCGCGGGCGGCTTCGGCCTGGTCGAGCGTGCGCAGGGCGGCTCGTTCGTCATCGGCCGCCTCCGCGAGCGCGCGCTCGGCCGCAACCAGATCGCGCTGGAGCTGTGCAAGCCCGCTTGCCGCCTCGTCATGCGCGGACTGCGAAACGGCGAGCGCGCGCTTGAGATCGGGAAGCTGCCCGTCGAGTTCGGCGAAGCGGTTCTCCGCCTCCAGCCTTGCCGCCTCCGCAGCGCCTTCCCCGCGCGCGACGAAGCCGTCCCAGCGGCGCAGCGCTCCGTCGCGGGTGACCAGCCATTCGCCGGGAGCGAGCGAGCGGCCGTCATCCGTCTCGGCGACATGGACCAGGGCCAGCCGCGCCGCGAGTTCGGGCGGGCAATCGGTGACATGGGCGGCCAGGCTGCCGGCGACCGATGCGGGTGCATCCGCGCCGGTCCAGAACCGCCCCTCGTGGTCTCCGGCCGAGCCGAGAAGCGCCTTGCCGTCCCGCCCGAGAACCGCCGCTAGCGCGCGTTCATAGCCCGGCGCGGCGCGCACCGCATCCAGCGCCTGGCGCTGGCCGGCGCGCTTCTCGGCGGCCTTCGTGCGGGCCTCGCGGTCGCGGCGCAGGGCCTCGTGCTCGCGCTCGATCCCGGCAAGCTCGGCCCTTGCGGTGGCGAGCGTCGAGGCGGCTTCGTCGCGCGACACCTGCAATGCCGCCTTGCGGGCCTGCATCTGTTCCAGCCTGGCGCGCTTGAGGATGATCGCGCTCGCCGCGTCCTGCGCCGCCTTGCGCGCGGCCTCGACCGCCGCCGCGCCGTCACCCTCGCTCAGCAGCGCCGCGCGCTGATCGGCCATGCGGCGATCTTCGGCGTGCAGGCGGTCGTTCCGGCTTGCCGCCTGGGCGATCTCGGCCTCCACCACGCGCCATTCCGCCTCGACCCCGGCGTTGTCGGCGGTCGCCTTCGCCAGCGCGAGCTCGGCGGCGCGGCCGGCGCCTTCGGCGCTCTCGACCGCGCGGGCGAGGGCGGGGCGCTCCGCCTCAGCATCCTCAACCGCCGCCTTGCCCGCCGCCAGTTCCTTCTCCAGCCGGGCCAGTGCCTCCGCGGCGTCGCGTGTCAGGCGGTCGGCCTCGCCGCGATCCTCCTCCAGCCGTGCGCGCTGGCGGTCGAGATCGGCGAGGCGCTGCTCGGCCGCCTCGAGCTGGGTGGTGAGCGCCGCCATGCGATGGCCGTGCGCGCTGGCATCGTCGCGGCGGTCGGCCAGATCGTCGCGCGCCTCGGCCAGCGCCAGCGCCGCCGCGCCCTGTTTCTTCTGCGCCTCGGCGGACAAGGCCTGTGCGGTCGTCACCCGGGTCTCGGCATCGGCGGCCGCCGCCCTTGCCGCTTCGGCTGCCTCTGCCGCGTCGCGCCAGCGGGCGAACACCACGCGCGCTTCGATGCCGCGCAATTCGTCGGTCAGCGCGCGGTAGCGCTCGGCCTGCTTCGCCTGCCGTCGCAGCGAGGAAATCTGGCTGTCGAGCCCGGCCATCAGGTCTTCCAGCCGGGCCAAGTTGCTCTCCGTCTGGCGCAGCTTGCCTTCGGCATCGCGGCGGCGGACGTGCAGGCCCGCGATGCCGGCCGCCTCCTCCAGCATCATCCGCCGTTCATCGGGCTTGGCGGCGATGACCTGCGCGATCTTGCCCTGGCTCACCAGCGCGGGGCTGTGCGCTCCGGTGGCGGCATCGACGAAGGTGAGCGCGACATCCCTGGCGCGCACGTCGCGGCCGTTGATGCGGTAGGCGCTGCCCGCCCCGCGCTCGATCCGGCGGATGACCTCCAGATCCTCGCCGCTGGAGGCGGCGCCGCTCAGCACCACCTCGGCGAAATCGCGCGGTGGCCGGGTGGCGGTGCCGGCGAAGATCACGTCTTCCATCCCGCCCGAGCGCAGCGATTTCGCGCTGGTCTCGCCCATCACCCAGCGGATGGCCTCGAGCAGGTTGGACTTGCCGCAGCCGTTGGGGCCGACAACGCCCGTCAGCCCCGGCTCGATGCGCAGCGTGGCGGGTTCGACGAAGCTCTTGAAGCCGCTGAGGCGTAGTTGCCTTAGCTCCATCGCCCGGTGCGCTCGGGCCCGCCGCGCCGGCTTACCGGGCGCCGGCGCGCTGGAGGATGGGCTCGAGCGCGGCCCAGCCGTTCACGCCGTCGAGCTTGCGCCCGTTGAGCATGAAGGTCGGCGTGCCGGTCACCTCGTCCTGCTTGGTATAGCGGTCGGTCTCGGCCGCCAGCTTCTCCAGGCTGGGAATATCGGCGAGGCAGGATCGGGCCTGATCCGCGCTGATGCCCCTGCTGGCGAAGAAATCGTAGAGCCCGCCGACCTGCGCCAGCGCGTTGAAGCGCTGCGCCATCGGGAGGTTGAGCGCCCGATCGACCCCGGCCTGGTTGGACTGGAGCGGCCCCATCACCTCGGGGAGGTTGTGCCAGATCTGATCCGAAAGCGGAATCACCGCTTCCTTCGTGCTGCAACGCGCGAGGCGGGCCAGCACCAGATCGACCCCCCCATGAACTGCGAAGTTTCGCAGCTCGAAGCTGACCCGCCCGCTTTCGACGTATTTGGCCATCAGCGGCTCCATCCCGTCGCGCGCGAAGGCGGCGCAGGCTGGGCAGGACAGCGATCCGTATTCGATCAGCTTGATCGGCGCGTTGGGATTGCCAACCAGGTGGCCGCCGGCCTCGGTCTCGGCCACGGTGTCGCGCCAGCTCGTGCCCGCCGGGGCCGCGACCGTGGGGAGCGGGGCGGATGCGGCAGCCGCCGGATCCGCAGCTTCCTTGCCACAGGCTGTCAGCGCCAGCGCCAGAGGGGCGGCCAGGGCAAGAGCGAAGGAACGGGGCGGGAAGGTCATGATACGAAAATCCTCGGATCGGATGGAAGAGGGGGTAATGCGATGCGTCGGCCGGGAAAAGCACGGTCGAGGCGTTTTGAACAGCGCAGCCGCCGGCTGCGGACCCTAGCGGGCACGCCTCGTCAGTCCAACCTTTCGATCACCGGCCTGAGGCTATCCCAGTTGTGGACTCCCTGGAGCAGCCGCCCGTCGAGCACGAAGCTCGGCGTGCCGGGCAGTTGCAGCGCCGCCACGTCGCGCTGCGATGTCTCCGCCAGCGACCCTGCCTTCGCCTCGTCGGTCAGGCAGCGGTCGATCTGGGGGCGGTTGAAGCCGCGCTCCTCCATGATGGCGTAGAACCCCAGGTCGCTGGCGATGGCGCGCCGGCGAGCGGCGTTGGCGCCGAAGGTCCAGCGGGTGCGCTGCGCTTGGGATGCGGCGCGGGCACGCTCCATCCACTCGCCGTGGCGCGCCATGACCGCGTCGTGATTGCCGAGGAACTTCGCCGGTCCGCCGCAGTGTGTCAGCAGCGTGGCGGTAAGATCGATGGGATCGCGCAGCATATGGCGGATCTCGAAGCTCACCTTGCCGCGCGGCACCACCAACAGCTTGATCGCGGACTCGCCCGTCCGCGCGAATTCGGCGCAGGTCGAGCAGGTGTAGCTCATATATTCAACCAGCCTGCTGGCGGCATCCGGGTTACCGATCACATGGCCATTGTCGCGCGCCTCCACGGTGGTGCCCCAATTCCCGCTCGGGCTGGTCGCAGCGGATCGCGTGCCGGTGGTCCCCGCGGTGCTGCCCGCCGCAAGCGAGGCGAGGGTGGCGGCGCCCAGCAGGGCGGCAAGGCGCGGCGGCTTGGTCATGGCTGGTTTCCGTCCTCCCCCAGACCACGGGCCAGCGATTCGAGCACCGCGCGCAGTTCCGGATCGCCGATATCGCGCAGGCCCGCGCCAAGCTCCATCGGAATCGGCTTGAGCGACGGCGGCGGCTTGGCGGGGCCGGTGCCTGCGGGAGGCGTAACCGCGCCTTGCCGCAGCTTGACCCGTGCGACCGCGCGATAGCCGAAGAAGCGGTTCACCCGCTCCATTATCTCCGGGATCACGTGCTGGATCAGCGGCGCATGGGCCGGCGCGACCACCAGTTCCAGTATGCCGTCGGACTTTTCGCCTGGTGGAAAGCGGATGGCCTCCGGCGCGCAGACGCGCGCGTGGGCCGCGCCCACGATCTCGGGCCAGCGGGTGACGACGGAGGACTGGACGAAGCCGAAGCGGCGAAAGGCGGTGCGCCCGATCTGCGGCATCAACTCCGCGATCGGCCGGGCCACCCCGCCTCGCGGGCGGCGGTAGAGACTGGGGATCGCCTTCCCGCCCGGCCTGGTCTTGTCGCGTTTCATGTGGGCCGTGCCCATGCCATAGCACGGCAATGTCCGCCAGCGTCCCGGCCCTGCTTCTCGACTGGTATGATCGGCACGCCCGCGATCTGCCGTGGCGCATGCCGCCGGGAGGGCGGGAGCCGGACCCCTACCGCGTGTGGCTGAGCGAGGTGATGCTGCAACAGACCACGGTGGCGGCGGTGAAGCCCTATTTCGCGGCCTTCACGGCGCGCTGGCCGACGGTGGAGGCGCTGGCCGCCACGCCCGAGGCCGACGTCATGGCGGCATGGGCGGGGCTGGGATACTACTCGCGGGCGCGCAATCTGGTGAAGGCGGCGCGCGCTGTCGCCGAATTGGGCGGCTTTCCCGACACAGAGGAGGAACTTCGCGCCTTGCCGGGACTGGGCGCCTACACCGCCGCGGCGGTCGCCGCGATCGCATTCGCGCGGCGCGCGGTGGTGGTGGACGCCAATGTCGAGCGTGTGGTCGCGCGGCTGTTCGCGATTGCGGAGCCCCTGCCGGGCGGGCGCAAGGCGATCCGCGCAAGGGCAGGCGACATCACACCCGAGGCACGCGCCGGCGATTTCGCCCAGGCGATGATGGACCTGGGCGCGACGGTCTGCACCGCGCGCGATCCGCGCTGCCTGCTGTGCCCGCTATCGGCGGTCTGCCTTGGCCGGGCCGATGGCGATCCGGCCCGCTTCCCGGTCAAGGCGGCCAGAAAGCCGAAGCCGATGCGCCGGGGCACCGCGTGGTGGATCGAGCGCGAAGGTGCGGTCTGGCTGGTGCGGCGCGAGGGGCGTGGGATGCTGGGCGGGATGCGTGCCCTGCCGGACGATGGCTGGAGCGCGCGCGCGGATGGCTCGGCCGCTCCTGTGGCACAAGCGCTCGGGCTCGTGCGCCACGGCTTCACGCACTTCGACATCGAGCTGTCGGTGGCGCGCCGGAGGGAGCCTTTGGGCGAGGGCGAATGGTGGCCGATCGATAGGATCGGCGAAGCGGGGCTGCCGACCCTGTTCGCCAAGGCGGCGCGGCTGGCGCTGGCCTAGAAGATCCCGCCGCCCAGGCTCAGCCTGATGGCCGCGACCACCAGGACGATAAGGCAGAAATTGCGCCCCGCCTTGCTGGTGGAGGAAAGCTGGCCGACGATCACGCCCAGCACGATCAGAGGCAGCGCGAACCAGTTGGCCCAGCCCAGGAAGGGGATGGTGGCCGGGATCACGATCACCAGCGAAACCAGACCGAGGAGGAATGCGAGGATATTGCCCATGCACCTTGAGATAGGGTGGATGTCGGCGAGCTGCAATGTCCGGGTTGCATTCTGCAATCCACCGTTCACAACACCGCCGGCATTCGCAGGCGCGAACACTGGGGAGGATACCCGCATGGCTCACCGCAATTTCGACAACATCGCTCTCGACCGCCGCGCGCTGCTGCGCTCCGGCGCGCTCCTGGGCGGGGGCGCGCTGTTTGCCGGATCGCCCTTCGCCGCGCTCGCCAAACCGGCCGGTGGCGATGGCGCGGCCGCCTGGCCAACCGTCACCGCGATGGTCGAGGACTATGTCGCCCAGCGCAAGGTGGCCAACATGGTCGCCACGCTCGGTTGGGGGCAGAAGGACGCGGTTACCATCGCTCGCGGGCCGCTGACCATCGGACAGGCGGCGATGGCGGGGCCGGACAGCCTTTATCGCATCTATTCCATGACCAAGCCGGTCACCGGCATGGCGGCGATGATCCTGATCGACGAGGGCAAGCTCGGGCTCGACCAGCCCATCGCCGAACTGCTGCCCGCCTTTTCCCGCATGATGGTGCAGAAGACACCCGATGGCTCGCTCACCGATCTGGTGCCGGCGGAACGGCCGATCACCGTCAGGCACCTGCTCACGCATACCGCGGGACTGGGCTACAACATCGTCCAGAAAGGGCCCATCAAGAAGCTCTACGAGGATCAGGGCCTGATCCCCGGCCAGGTCAGCCGCATCCAGCTTCCCGGTTTCGGGCCGGCATTGCCGGTGAAGGGGCTCGCCGCATTCGCCGACCGGCTGGCCAAGGCGCCCCTGGTCTACCAGCCCGGCACGCGCTGGAGCTATTCGGTCTCGCTCGACCTGCTGGGCCGGGTGATCGAGGTGGCCGGCAAGCAGCCCTTCGACCATTTCCTCCACGAACGCATCTTCGAGCCCTGCCGGATGAGCAGCACCTGGTTCCGTGTGCCCGAGAGCGAGGTGGGCCGTCTCACCACCAACTACGGCATCGTCAACGGCGCTCCGGTGCCGATCGACCCGGCGCGCGCCTCGATCTATCTCGACGAGCCCGCCTTCCCCTTCGGCGGGGCGGGGCTGGTCAGCTCGCCGCGCGATTTCGACCGTTTCCTGGCGATGCTCGCCGGGCTGGGCGCGCTCGACGGGCGGCGCGTGATGAGCGAGCGGGCGGTGCGGGTCGGCACCTCCAATCTCCTGCCGGCCGGGGTGAGCACCGATGGCACCTTCGCCGCGGGCAGCGGCTTCGGCGCGGGTGGACGATCGAGCGACGGCAACTACGGCTGGGGCGGCGCGGCCGGAACGGTCGCCTTCGCGAACGTCAACAGCGGGCTGCGCGGGAATCTGATGACGCAATATATGCCGTCCGAGGCCTGGCCGGTGCACAGCGCCTTCCCGGCGGCGGTGCTGAAGGATGTGGCCGCGATGATTTCGGCCAGGAAAGCCGCGGCTTAGCGGTCATGCTCGCATTCACCGGCTGCCGTCTCGATCGCGCCGACCACATCCGCGCCGATCGCGATGCGCTGGCGGCGCAGATGGGCTGGCGCGCACGGCTGCTGGCGCTGGACGGGCTCCTGCCGGGGATGGACGAGAGCGGCGCGCTCGCCTGGGGCAGCCTCGCCGATGCCCCGCCCGAGGCTGAACTGGTGTTCCTCGGCCTCGACGACGGCAAGCCCTGCTTCGCCGCCGTGCCGGAGTGCGGCGACAATGCCCCGCGCATGGCCAATCCTGCGCTGTGGGCGGCGATGGCCGCGCTCAGCCCCGGCGATCTCGCGCTCTATGGCGCGGCGCGCAGCCTGGTCGACTGGCACGCGCGGCACCGCTTCTGCGCCAGTTGCGGATGCGGGACCGCGCTCGCGAAGGGCGGCTGGCAGCGCAATTGCGAACGATGCGGCGCGCAGCACTTCCCGCGCACCGATCCGGTTGCGATCACGCTGGTCGAACATGGCGATGGCAGGCTCATGCTCGGGCGCGGGCTCGGCTGGCCGGAGGGGCGGTTCTCCGCGCTGGCCGGCTTCGTGGAGCCGGGCGAGAGCATCGAGGAAGGCGTGGCGCGCGAGGTGCTGGAGGAAAGCGGCGTACGGGTCCGCGACGTGACCTATGTCGCCAGCCAGCCCTGGCCCTTCCCCAGCCAGCTGATGATCGGCTGCCACGCCTGGGCGGACGACGACGCGGTGACGATGGACACCACCGAAATGGCCGAGATAGCCTGGTTCACCCGCGCCGAGGTGGCGGCTGCGATGGCGGGTGAGGAAGGCGCGCGCTTCCTGAAGCCGCTGGACCAGGCCATCGCGACGCATCTCTTGCGCTGGTGGCTGGCGCGATGACCGGGAGAGCGAGATGAAGACGACCTACCACGGCAGCTGCCACTGCAAGGCGATCACCTTCGCGGCCGATTTCGACATCGCCGAGGGCACCGGCAAGTGCAACTGCACATTCTGCCGGAAACAGCGGATGTGGAAGGTCCGCGTCGAACCGGACGATTTTCGCATCCTGACCGGCGAAGGGAAGCTGGGCGAATATGCCAGATCGGGGGAGTGGGGCGAGGGATGTCACTATTTCTGCCAGAGTTGCGGCATCGCGACGCACAGCTACGCGCATGTTCGCGGCATGGGCGCGCCGTTTGTGACGGTCCAGGTGGCGGCGCTGGACGACCTGCCGGTGGAGGATTTGATCGCCGCGCCGCTTCGCATCGTGGACGGACTGAAAGACAACTGGCAGCACCCGCCACAGGAGACGCGGCATCTGTGATGGCCCGGTCGGGCTCCGGTGACGCCCCTTCCGAATTCCTAGATGTTGGTCTGGTCCGGCGGAATATCCGCGGGCACGGCCGCCGCCGGGCCGCTCACCTCGCGCCCTTCAAGACCGGTACACAGGCCATAGCTGGTCATCGACAGCGAGCCCATCGCGTAGCCTTCGATGAGCATGTCCGGCTTCGTCCCGTCCGCCGCCGCAAGCCCGGCGAGGTAGAGCAGCGGGATGAAATGGTCGGGCGTGGGCACCGCCTTGGCATAGTCGGGATGCTCCGCCAGCCTGAGCACGTCTTCCGGCGCCTCGGCCAGTTGCGCTCGGGCCGCCTCGTCGAAGCGGCGGGCCCAGGGCTCGCCGTGGTCGCGATGGTTCCAGTTCAGCAGGCGCAGATTGTGGACGACATTGCCGCTGCCAAGGATCAGCACGCCCCGCTTGCGCAGCCCCGCCAGCGCCGCGCCAAGCTCCACATGATAGTCCAGCGGCCGCAGCGCGTTGATCGAGAGCTGGACGACCGGAACATCGGCCTCGGGGAACAGATGCGCCAGCACGCTCCAGGTGCCGTGGTCCAGCCCCCACTGGTCGCGATCGGCGCCCACCCAGTGCGGCTTGACCACCTCGGCGATCTCGTCCGCCAGCTCGGGCAGGCCGGGGGCGGGGTAGTCGAAGGCGAACAGCTCCTCCGGGAAACCGTAGAAATCGTGGATCGTGCGCGGGCGCGGCATGGCTGTCACCGCCGTGGCGCCGAAGTACCAATGCGCCGACACGCACAGGATCGCGCGGGGCCGCGGCAATTCGCCGCCGATGCGCCGCCATTGATCGGTATAGGCGTTTCGTTCGAGCGTGTTCATCGGGCTGCCGTGGCCGATGAACAGGGCGGGCATTTGCGTTTCCGGCATCAGATCAGCCCCAGTCGCTGGAGCTTGGTGGCGACCTTGCCGGGGATGATGTCGCCCACCTCCTCGCCTTCGGCCAGATCGCGCGGGGCCTTGGCGTCGGTCAGGTAGCGCCAGCCCTGGTGGGCGCGCTTTGGGAGGGGGCGCACGGGGACCAGCGCCGGCTCCAGCTCGATGAACCAGCGGCCGTTGTCCTGCTGCGTGAAGCCGGTGATGGTGCTGCGCGCCACGATGTTATGCTCGTGAATCCAGTAGAGCGAGCCGCCGATGCATTCCTCCCACCGCGTCGGGCGGTAGCGGGTGTTGACCTGCGGCTGGCGGCGGTTCGCGTACCAGCTCTCCAGATCGGCGTAGGATTTGGCCCCGAAGGCGATTTTGGTGAGGTTGAGCGGCATGGAGCCGAGATAGGGCCTCCACGGCGCCAGACAATCCTCTCCGGCGTGGCGAGGAACCTTTCCACCCCTCCCGTGCATTTGGCTTTCCTACACCCGGCAGAATGTGCCAGAATGGTTTTCCATGCCGGAAAACACATCCTCTTCTGCCATGTCGTTCGCTTGCGAAGGAGGCGGTGCGCGGGCCGGTTTTTCTTTCCCTGAACCGTGTAACAGGTGGTCCATGTCTCGCAGGAAACTGGCGGGAAAGCTGAACGGCCGGGTCAGGGCCGGGCGCGAATCACCCCACCAGCCCGCTGAGCACCGCGAAGCCGAGGAAGGCGAGGAAGCCGATCGAATCGGTGGTCATGGTCACGAAGATGGAGGACGAGATGGCCGGGTCCACCCGCAGCCGGTCCAGCGTCAGCGGCACCAGCACGCCCGCGATTCCCGCGACCAGCACATTGGTCATCATGGCCGCCGCGATCACCCCGCCCAGCAGCGGGTTGGCGAAGATCAGCGCCACCACCGTGCCGATGATGATCGCCACCGTGCCGCCGTTGAGAGCCGCGATCTTGATCTCGCGCCGCATCGCGCGCCAGGTGTTGGCGCTGGAAAGCTGGTTGGTGGCGAGCGCGCGGACCGTCACCGCCAGCGTCTGCGTGCCGGCGTTGCCGCCGATCCCCGCCACGATCGGCATCAGCACCGCCAGCGCCACCATCTGCGCGATCACCCCTTCGAACCGCGAGATGACAAAGCTCGCGACCGAGGCGGTGAGCATGTTGGCCACCAGCCAGCGCACGCGGGCGGAATAGGCTTCGCGGATCGGCTCGTTGATGTCGCCATCGCCCGCGCCGCTCAGCAGCAGCACGTCCTCGCCCGCTTCCTCGGCGATGATGTGGACCACATCGTCCACCGTGAGCTGGCCGACCAGCCGCCCGCTTTCGTCCACGACCGCGGCGGAGATGAGGGCGTATTTCTGGAACATATTGCCCACCTCCTCCTGGTCGAGGGTGGCGGGGATCAGCGTCTGGTCGCGCTTCATCACATCGCCCAGCGCAATGGCGCGGGGCGTGGTGAGAACCCAGGAAAGCAGGCAGGTGCCGACCGGGTGATGGCGTTCGTCCACCACGAACACCTCGAAGAATTCGCCCGGCAGGTCGGAACGGTCGCGCAGGTAATCGATCAGGTCGCCGACGGTGAGATGCTCGGGCACGGCCACGAAATCGCGGCTCATCAGGCGCCCGGCGGTTTCCTCCGGATAGGCGAGCGCGCTCTCGATCGCTGCGCGGTCCTCCGGTTCCAGCTCGGCGAGGACCGCGCGCCGGTCCTCCTCGTCCAGATCCTCGATGAGCTGGACCGCATCGTCGGTGTCCAGCTCGCCCGCGATCTCCGCCACCGCGGCGGCGGGCAGCGCCTCGATCATGTCTTCGCGGACGTGATCGTTGAGCTCGGCGATCACGTCGCCGCTCATCAGGTCGGTGATCGCGGAGGCCAGCCGGGCGCGATCCTCGCGGTCGAGCAGTTCGAACAGGTCGGCGACGTCGGCGGGATGCAGCGGCTCGACCAGGTCGTAGGCGGCATCGGTATCGCCGGCCGCCAGCGCGTCGGTGACGCGGCGGACGAATTCGGGCTTGAGGATGTTGTCCTCGTCGTGCCGTTCGTCGTCGATGCGGTCGTCGGGGCGGCCGGATTCCTCCGCGTCCGGCGTGGCCGTCAGATCGTCGTCGAGGAGGCGTTCGTCGGCCATGCCCGGCGTCTAGGCGGGGGTGGGCCAAAAGCAAGCCGTGACAGGGCGGCGTGCACGGCTATATCGGCGCGCAAACAGCAGGAGATTCCCGATGGCCGACACCCTCACGCTCACCCTCGACACCGGCGGCGGCAACACCGGCGATGTCGTCATCAAGCTGCGGCCCGACCTCGCGCCCGGCCATGTCGCGCGCATCACCGAGCTGGCGAACGAGGGCTTCTACGATGGCGTGGTGTTCCACCGCGTGATCCCCGGCTTCATGGCGCAGGGCGGGGATCCGACCGGCACCGGGATGAGCGGCAGCGACAAGCCCGACCTCAAGGCCGAATTCAACGCCGAACCGCACAAGCGCGGCACCTGTTCGATGGCGCGCACCCAGGTGCCCGACAGCGCCAACAGCCAGTTCTTCATCTGCTTCGACGACGCCGGCTTCCTCGACCGCCAATACACCGTCTGGGGCCAGGTCGAGAGCGGCATGGAACACGTCGATGCGCTGCCGAAGGGCGAACCGCCGCGCGAGCCGGGCAAGATCGTGAAGGCGGTGGTTGGCTAATTCACCGCCCGATCTGTTCGTATGGGGCGCACGCCTCTACCGAAGCCGCGACGTCGAGATGGCCGAGCAGTGCGTATCGATGGGCGCGGCGTGCCTGCGGCGCGCGCCTGATCGACACCAGCGAAGATCGTAGAGCGTGAAATCGCAAACCGCCCCCAAGACCTATCGGGTCAAGAGCTTCGGCTGCCAGATGAACGTCTATGACGGCGAGCGCATGGGCGAGCTGCTGGCGGCGCAGGGGCTTGCGCCTGCCTCTGAAGGCGAGGAGGCCGAGCTGGTCGTCCTCAACACCTGCCACATCCGCGAGAAGGCGGCGGAGAAGGTCTATTCGGACATCGGCCGGCTGGTGAAGGCCGGGCGGCAAGCTGGACGCGAACCGATGATCGCGGTCGCGGGCTGTGTCGCTCAGGCCGAGGGCGAGGAGATCATGGTGCGTGCCCCGGCGGTCAGCATGGTGGTCGGCCCGCAGGCCTATCACCGCCTGCCGGAAATGCTCGACAAGGCGGTGCAGGGCGAGCGCGCGACCGACACCGATATGCCCGCCATCGCCAAGTTCGCCGCGCTGCCGGAACGCCGCAAGATCGGCCCGGCGGCGTTCCTGACGGTGCAGGAAGGTTGCGACAAGTTCTGCACCTATTGCGTGGTGCCCTACACTCGCGGCGCCGAAATCTCACGGCTCTACAGTGACTTGGTGGCCGAGGCGCAGCGGCTGGTCGAAGCCGGTGCGCGCGAGATCACCCTGCTGGGGCAGAACGTCAGCGCGTGGGCGGGCGAGGATGCGAAGGGCCGCGTGACCGGTCTCGCCGGCCTCATCCGCGACCTCGCGGCCATCGATGGCCTCGCGCGCATCCGCTACACCACCAGCCATCCCGCCGACATGGACGACGACCTGATCGCCGCGCATGGCGAGGTGGAGAAGCTGATGCCCTTCCTCCACCTGCCGGTGCAGGCCGGTAGCGACCGCGTGCTGCGCGCCATGAACCGCAGCCACACGGCGGAAAGCTATCTCAAGCTGCTCGATCGCTTCCGCGCCGCCCGGCCCGACATCGCGCTCAGCGGCGACTTCATCGTCGGCTTCCCCGGAGAGACCGAAGCCGAGTTCGCCGAGACGCTGAGCCTGGTGGATGCGGTCGGTTACGCGCAGGCGTTCAGCTTCAAATACTCGCCGCGCCCCGGCACCCCCGCCGCGAGCATGGACGGGCAGATCGCGGCGGAAGTGATGGACGATCGCCTCCAGCGCCTCCAGGCCGCGCTCAACCGCGACCAGCACGCCTTCAACCGCGCCAGCGTGGGCCGCCGCTGCGAGGTGCTGGTGGAGCGCAAGGGCAAGCTGCCGGGCCAGTGGCTCGGCAAATCGCCCTGGCTGCAATCGGTGTGGTTCGACGCAGATTGCGCGATCGGCGATCTGGTGCAGGTCGAACTGGGCGATGCCGGCCCGAATTCGCTGGAAGGACGGGTGCTGCTTCGCGAGCCGGCATGATCCGGCGATAAGACGGCGATTGTCACGAAACCATCCCTGCGCTGCAATATATCGTGGTTAACAATTCCTTTACGTCAAACTGACGCGAAGGGGTTAATACCATGAAATCAGCATCTCTCGCGGCTTCGGCCGCGCTCCTGGCCTGCGCCTTGCCGGCTGCCGCCCAGCAGAGCGAAACGCTCGAAGTCGTCTCCGGCCCGCTCGGCTCGCGTGCTCAGGCTATCTCCTGGGCGGGGCCCATCGGCCAGAGCTTCACCGCCTTTACCGACACGCTCAGCTCGGTCGGCTTCCAGTTCAGCACCTTCAACTCCGGCTCCGCCAACAGCGCGATCACGCTGGCGCTCTATTCCGGCGAGACGCTCACCGGCACGGCGCTCTACAGCTCGACCTTCACCCTCCCTCTCGATATCGCCAGGGCGAGCTGGTTCGACATCGCGCTGCCCGATATCGCGGTGACCGACGGCAATCTCTACACCTTCGCGCTGAGCACCAGTTCGCTCCGCACCGGCGTGCATCTCGGCCCTGACATCCGCTATGGCGTGCCCGGTTTTCCCACCGGCCAGATCGTCGGTGGCGATGCATATGCCGGCGGCCAGATGCTCGCCGCCCGCGCTACCTATCCCAATTGCACCGTCGCCAGCGGAAACAATTGCGATCTCAACTTCCGCATCACCGGCCAGACCTTCGCCGCCGCCGTGCCCGAGCCGGGCTCCTGGGCGTTGATGATCCTGGGCTTCGGCATAACCGGTTCGGCCCTGCGCGCGAGCCGCAAGCGCCGTGTCGCGCTCAACTACGTCTGATCCGAAATCCACGCAGGAGCACACGATATGCGTATCGCATCCATCGCCCTGGCGGCGGCGCTCGCCGCCAGTCCGTCCGCCGTTCTGGCTGCGGGCAAGACCGCCGCGCCCAGCTACACGCTGACCACCACCACCTACAGCCAGAACTTCGACGGGCTCGCCGCCAGCGGCACCAGCCAGTCCCTTCCGGCCGGCTTCCAGATCGTCGAGAACGGCACCGGAAACGCGGCTGACGGCTTCTATGCCGCTGGCACCGGCTCGTCGAACGTGGGCAATGCCTTCAGCTTCGGCGCTTCCGGCTCGACCGATCGCGCCCTCGGCAGCCTCACCAGCGGTTCGATTGGCCCGATCTGGTTCGGCGGGGTGTTCACGAACGGCCTGGCCGGCGCGATCGAGAGCCTGGCCTTCGCCTACACGGGAGAGCAGTGGCGTTCGGGCACGTCCACCAACGACGGGCTGACCTTCCAGTTCTCGCTCGACGCCACGGATCTTGAGAGCGGCACCTGGGTCACCTACGCCGGGCTCAATTTCACCCCGACGAACAACACCAATGCCGGGGCGATCAACGGTCATGCCTTCGGCACGGCGATTTCCGGCACCATCTCGGACCTGTCGATCGGGCAGGGCCAGCGCTTCGGCTTCCGCTGGGCGGATGTGGACAGTGCCGGCAGCGATCACGGCCTCGCGGTTGACGATCTCTCGATCAGCGCGGGTCTGGGCGTGGCTGCGGTGCCCGAGCCATCCACCTGGGCGATGCTGATCCTGGGCTTCGGCATTGTGGGGCGCGCGCTGCGCCGCCGCCGCGCGCTCGCCTTCGCCTGAGCCGCGGCCTCGCCGCGAACGAAAGGGCTCCGCCTTCGGGCGGGGCCCTTCTTCGTCGCCGCGGCGCGATGCGTGGATGTGACGCAGCAGTGACTATCCACGCCCATGCGCGCGGGGCTGCCTTGTCAGCCGGGAACGGGGGCGTATCTTCCGAGTCGTCTCATCCGAAAGGACTGCATGGCCCGTAGACCAGCCCGCGAGGCGCATCCCGCCTTCCTGAACCACTCCGCCGCCAGCACCCGTGCCGCCGGCTCTCCCGTGCGGCGCGCCCAGGCCGATCTCGGTTTCGAGAACCAGAGCCTGCTCGGCGCGCTCTACGGCCAGTTCGATTCCAATCTGGTGCAGGTCGAAAACCGGCTCGGCGTGTTCATCTCCGCACGCGGCGACCGGCTGCATGTGGAGGGACCGGCCGACAGCGTCGCCCGTGCCCGCGAGGTGCTGCGCACCATGTACGACCGGCTGGCGCAGGGGCAGGACCTGGACGCGGGGTTGATCGAATCGCTGATCGCGATGTCGAACGAGCCGACGCTCGAGGGCATCGTCTCGGGCGCGCTGGACGTGCCGCCGATCATGATCCGCACCCGGCGCAAGACCATCGTGCCGAGGAGCGCCACCCAGGTCGACTACATGCGCGCGCTGGCGCGCGACGATATCATTTTCGCGCTCGGCCCGGCAGGCACCGGCAAGACCTATCTCGCGGTGGCGCAGGCGGTGGCGCAGTTGATGACCGGCAGCGTCCAACGCCTCATCCTCAGCCGCCCGGCGGTGGAGGCGGGGGAGAAGCTCGGCTTCCTGCCGGGCGACATGAAGGACAAGGTCGATCCCTATCTCCGCCCGCTCTACGATGCGCTCTATGACTGCATGCCGCCCGAGCAGGTGGAGCGGCGGCTGGCATCGGGCGAGATCGAGATCGCGCCGATCGCCTTCATGCGCGGGCGCACGCTGGCGGACAGCTTCATCATCCTCGACGAGGCGCAGAACACCACGCGCGAGCAGATGAAGATGTTCCTGACCCGTTTCGGCCAGAACAGCCGCATGGTGGTGTGCGGCGATCCGCGCCAGGTCGACATTCCCGGCGGCGACCGGATGAGCGGCCTCGCCGACGCGGTCGACAAGCTCGAGGGTGTGGATGGCTTCGGCACCATTCGCTTCACCGCCGCCGATGTCGTCCGCCATCCGATCGTGGGCCGCATCGTCGAGGCTTACGAAGGCCCTGCTGGCTGATGGATCTCGACATCGAGATAGACGGCTGGCCGAGGGATCACGACTGGGCCGATCTCGCCGAGGCCGCGATGGAGGCGGTGGAGGCGGTCGAGCCGGCGCTGGCGAACGAGCGCCTATCCGCGAGCCTGCTGTTCACCGTCGACGAGGAGGTGCAGGTCCTGAACCGCGAATGGCGGACCAAGGACAAGCCGACCAATGTCCTCTCCTTCCCGATGCTCCCGCGCGCCGAACTGCTGGCGATGAGGGCGCAGGGTGGGCCGGAGATGCTGGGCGATATCGCGCTCGCCTTCGAGACCTGCGCCCGCGAAGCCGGGGAGAAGGGGATCGCGCTGAAGGACCATGCAGCGCATCTGGTGGTCCACGGCCTGCTTCATCTCGCCGGCCACGACCACGAGGCGGGTGACAGCGAGGCCGAGGCAATGGAGGCGCTGGAGATCAAGGCGCTTGCGCGGATGGGCATCGCGGACCCATATGGGGACCGCGACAGCACAGCCGACAGTACAGGGACCGTCTAGGGGGCCATGGCCGAGAGTTCACATTCCGCGGGAGATGCGGACAGTAGCAAGGGGCTTTGGCCCCGGTTCCGCAAGCTCTTCTACCTCGACAATGACGAGCGCACCTTGCGCGAGCAGCTCGAGGAAACGCTCGACGAGGCGGAGCAGGACGCCGGCGATGCCGGGGCCGAGGCTGGCGAGACGGGGGATCTTTCTCCTGTCGAACGCCAGATGCTGCGCAATATGCTCCATTTCAGCGAGCTGGACGCCGACGATGTGGCCATTCCCCGGGGAGAGATCGTGGCGATCGGCGTAGAGGCGAGCTGGGACGAGCTGGTTGCCGCCTTCGCCGAGCACGGCCATTCGCGGATGCCGGTGTATCGCGGCCAGCTCGATCACGTGATCGGGATGATGCACGTCAAGGACGTGTTCCCTTTCCTCGCCGAACGGCGCCCGCCGCCGGAGGACTGGAGCGAGCTGATGCGCCAGCCGCTCTATGTTCCCCAGGCGCGGGGCGCGCTCGACGTGCTAGCCGACATGCGCCAGCAGCATGTCCACCTGGCTATCGTGCTCGATGAATTCTCCGGCACGGACGGGATCATCACCATCGAGGACCTGGTGGAGGAGATCGTGGGCGATATCGCGGACGAGCACGACGATGCGCCCGAGGAGTATATCCGCGCGGTTGGCGAGGGCGTGTGGGAATGCGACGCTCGTGCCGAGCTCGACGATGTCGCGGCGCGGATCGACCCGCGGCTGGCGGAGGTCGCGGAGGCGGTCGATACGCTGGGCGGGCTGACCTATGTGCTTGCCGAGCAGGTGCCGCCAGTGGGCGCGCGCGTCGAGCATCCATCGGGCTGGACGATCGAGGTGGTGGAGGGCGACGAGACCCACGTCACTCGTCTGCGCCTCCACGCGCCGGCCGCCGACGAGGCGGAATAGCGGTGGCGACCCGCAGGCTGCCCCCTTTGCGCGCGCTCGAGGCATTCGTTCGGACCGTCCGCGCCGGTTCCGCGCGGGGCGCGGCGGACGAGCTGGGGCTAAGCCCTTCGGCCCTGTCTCGCCGGATCGGCAATCTCGAGGCTTTCGTGGGCAAGCGGCTGTTCACCCGCGCCAGGCAGGCGATGAGCCTGACCGACGAGGGCCAGGCCTTCTACGAGGCGATCAACCCGCACCTCGAGGCTCTGGCACGCGCCGTCGAGAACCAGTCGGAGAACTTCTCGCTGCTGCGGCTGCATCTCGGCGTCCTTCCGCTGTTCGGCAGCCAGCGGCTGTTCCCGCGCCTGGCGGAACTGCGTCGTTCGCATCCGTTGCTTCACATCGACATCGACACTGGCCCGCATCTTGAGGATCGGGTGGGCGATACGCTCGATGCCGCCATCATTCTCTCGCGCGGGCCAACCCGCGGCCTCCACGCCATAAGGCTCGATCACAACATGGTGCGCGCGATCGGCAACCGGGCGGTTGCCACGGCGATGGGTGCGGAGCCGGATCGCGAACGCCTCGCGCGGCAGACCTTCCTCGTTCACAACGAGCTTTCGGAAAGCTTCTCCGCCTGGTGCACGGCGATCGGGATGCAGGATCTCGAACCGGCCGCGATCGACCACTATGATTCAGGCCAGCTCATGCTGGAGGCGGCGGCACAGGGGCTGGGCATCGCCATCATGCACGACGACCATGTCCGCCGCGCCCACGACGAGCGGCTGGCACAGGTCTTCGATACCGAAGTCGAGAGCCCCTACAGCTACTGGTTCGTGTGCCGCCCGACCGCGCTCGAGGAACGGCCGGTGCGGATTTTCCACGACTGGCTGGTGCAGGCGGGGCTCTAGGCCGGGGTTTCCGGCGCCGTGTAGCGCACCGGCGCGACCGTGTGCGCGAAGTCTCGCAGCGGCCCGACGGCGGCGATCAGCGCGGCCTCGATCTCCGCACGGGCCTTCGATCCGATCGCCTTGCGTCCGCGGTGGTCGGCGGGGGCAAAGGGATCGAGGAAGTGAATCCGCACCGGGAAGCTCCCCCGTCGCCCCAGCACCCGGCGCGCGTTGTTCAGGCCGCCCTCGTCACCGATCCAGCCGATGTCTTCGGCAGCCGCGCCGTAATCGAGCATCACCGGCTGGACCAGCACCCCCGGCGGCGGCGGCTCCAGCACCGAGAGCATGCTGGTCTTGAACGGCAGCAGTGAGCGGTTGTCGGTGGTGGTGCCTTCGGGAAAGACGGTAACCGACCAGTTGTCGGCCAGCGCCACCCGCAGGTCGTTGATCTGCTCGGCCACGCCCATGCGGTTCTCTCGCTTGACGAAAACCGTGCGGTTCAAACGGCACAGCCATCCGATGATCGGCACCTCGGCCAGTTCCTGCTTGGCGACGAAGGCGGTTCCGCTGGCGCCGGCGAGAACCAGTATGTCGATCCAGCTCGTGTGGTTGGCGATAAAGAACACGTCGCGGCGCAGCGGCGTGCCGACACGGTGCACGCGCGCGCCGCATATCCATCCCGCCACGCCCAGGAACCACATCGGGAAGGGCGATCCGTAGCGGAAGATGCGGTAAAGGAAGTGAAGCGGGACGAAGGCCGCGAGCGTGAGCACCAGGGCGATGGCACGCAGGGCGAAACGCGCGCGCTCGGGCAGGGTCAGCGGTGTGATCTCTCCCCGCATCGCGGCGAGGCGCAGCGCACGGCGGCGGTCAGCCGTCGCGGTCGAGGCGGACACCGTAGAGTTCCATGCGGTGGTCCACGAGGCGATAGCCCAGCTTTTCCGCGATCTGCCTCTGAAGCGCCTCGAGCTCGGGATCGACGAATTCCAGCACCTTGCCGCTTTCCACGTCGATCAAATGGTCGTGATGGGCCTCGGGCGCGGCTTCATAGCGCGCCCGGCCATCGCCGAAATCGTGGCGATCCAGGATGCCGGCATCCTCGAACAGGCGCACGGTGCGATAGACGGTCGCGATCGAGATGCCGGGATCGATCGCCGCAGCACGAGCATGGAGCTGCTCGACATCGGGATGATCCTCGCTGTCCGAGAGCACCTGCGCGATGGTGCGGCGCTGGTCGGTGATCCGCAGGCCCTTGTCGGCGCAGAGCTGTTCCAGGTCGATCCGCTGCTTCAATGATAAGCTCCAGGTGAAAGCGTCCCATCAACCTTAGGCAGGCGAAGCGCGCTTCTCAAGCAGGGTGGCGCTTATTCCGCTTTCTTGCGCCGACCGCGCTTCTGGCCGGGCTTGCGGCCGAGGCCGATCTTCTTCGCCAGCTCGCGCCGGGTTTCCGCATAATTGGGCGCGACCATGGGGTAATCGGCCGGCAGGTTCCAGCGCTGGCGATATTCTTCGGGGCTCATGTCAAAGTTGGTGCGCAGATAGCGGCGCAGCATCTTGAGCTTCTTGCCGTCTTCCAGGCAGACCAGATAGTCCGGCTTCACGGACGCGCGGATCGAAACCGCGGGCTCGCGCGCGGGTTCTTCCGTCCTCTGGCTCTGACCCAGCCCGGAGAGCGCGCCATATACGTTGGCGATGAGATTCGCGACTTCATCCGCAGACGTCGCATTGTTGCTCACATGCGCGGCGACAATGTCGGAGGTCAGAGTGATGAGCGTTTCGTTGCGATCATACTCACTGGTGTCCATGGCCAATTCTCTCGCTTCCATAAGCAAACCGTTCGTTGTGGAACCTTTTGAGTTACCCCAAGCAAAGTCAACCGCGTTAACGCTGCTGATCGGCTTCTTTTGCCGATTTTACTATGTGTTTCGCCCCGTCACACCTGTCACAGATGACGCGCGAAGGTGATTGCGTCGATCGCCTCCCCCTGCGCGGTCCGGTAATAGCCCGAGCGAGTGCCGATCGGAGTGAACCCACAGCGCCGGTAAAGGGCATGGGCGGGGTTATTGGCGCGCATTTCCAGAAAAATGCGGCGAACGCCCCGCCGCCGCACCTGATCCAGGTAGCGCTCCATGATTCGCCGCGCCAATCCGCGACCGCGATCCTGCGGGCGCACTGCGATCAGCAGCAGTTCCTCCTCGTCGAGCGCCTGTCGGGAAAGGACAAAACCGGAGGCCTCGCCGCTTCGGATCGGGCGGGCCTCGCCGTCGGCCAGCAGCAGCATGGTGGAGGGCATTTCGAGCGAATCGCGCACCTGTGCGCGGGTCCAGGCTTCCCTCCAGTGTGGATCGAACGCCGCCTCCATCACCACCATGAGGGCGTCGAGAGCCGCCTCGTCGCTCATGCAGGCAGTCGCGCGTCGGGCCCGCGACCGTAGATGGGTGCAAGCTCGTCGGTGAACAGCGCCTCGGGCAGGGCCTGGACGAAGCGGGCATCGGGAAGGATGTCGAGGACATTGCCGCCCGGCCCCTCGATCGCGGCTTTGTCCCGGGCGCGATTTCCCGCCAGAGTCGGATGGTTCAGCAAGGTGGAGGCATCCGCCGGACCGACCGATGCGACACGCCCCTCGGGCATTCCAGCGGCATCGAAGTCCTGCACGAACCATTCGCCGTGTCCTCCGGCCATGCACACGCTGACGGGGCCGGGATGGGTGTGGCGGGCTACGGCAGCCACCAGCGCCAGCGTCGGATAGCCGCGCACCGTCGAGCTCCAGGCGAGGCCGAGCGCGCGCGCGGCGGCGAGGCCGATCCGCACCCCGGTAAAGCTTCCGGGGCCGAGCGAGACGCGGATCTCGTCGGCGCGACCTCTGTCCGGCAACGATGCGATCAGCGGGACGAGCTGTTCGGCGTGGCCGCGGCCGATGATTTCATGTCGGCAATCGAGCAGCGCCTCGCCGTCGAACAGGGCGAGCGAACAGGCCTCGGTCGCGCATTCGATCGCCAGCATCCGCATGGCGGGCCGTTGCCTTAGTGTTGGCGGCGCTTCAAGCGCGCTGGTTCAGATGACGGTGTTGAACTTGCCGAAGTCCGGGCGCGGGCTGCGGCCGAAGATGCTGGCCGGATCGCCATAGCCCACCGAGCAGATGAAATTGCTCCGATGGCGCGGCTCGTCGGCGAAAAATGCCTTGTCGACCCCGGCATTGTCGAAGCCCGACATCGGCCCGCAGTCCAGCCCTAGGGCGCGCGCGGCGAGGATGAGATAGGCACCCTGTAGCGAACCGTTGCGGAACGCGGCCTGCTCGCGCCCCTTCTCGTCGCCTTCGAACCAGCTCCTGGCGTCGGTGTGGGGGAACAGCCACGGCAGCTCTTCGTGGAAATCGATGTCGTAGCCGATGATGGCGGTAACCGGTGCGGCCTCGATCTTGGCCTTGTTGCCCTCGCTGGCGAGCGCGGCGAGCTTCGCCTTCGCCTCCGCCGATTTGACCCACACGATCCTTACAGGCTGCATATTGGCCGATGTGGGGGCCATCTTCATCAGCTCCCAGATCGCCTCGATCTGCTCGTCGCTGACGTCCTTCTTCAGCCAGCCATTGTAGGTCCGAGCTTCCCGGAAGAGCTGGTCCAGCGCGGCGGCGTCGAGGACATGGTCGTGATACTGAATGGTCATCGTGGCTCCTGGGGCGTCAGGCGGCGCGGACTTCGGTGACTTCGGGGACATAGTGCTTGAGCAGCCCCTCGATACCGTGCTTGAGCGTGGCCGTGGACGAGGGGCAGCCGGAGCAGGCGCCCTGCATCTGGAGATAGACCACGCCGTCCCTGAAGCCGCGATAGCGGATGTCGCCGCCGTCCCCGGCCACTGCAGGGCGGACGCGGGTCTCGATCAGTTCGTTGATCTGCGCGACGATGTCGGCATCTTCGGGCCGGTCGTCGACCACTGGGTCGCCATCGACATCGCCAGGGACGCTGATGCCAGCGGCGGTGCCGGGGGCGAACAGCGGCGCCTGCGATACGAAATGATCGAGCAAGATGCTCAGCACCGCCGGTTTCAGATCCGGCCATGCGACGCCCGGCGCGGCAGTGACGGTCACGAAATCGCCGCCGAAGAACACGCCGGTGACATCGCCGGTGTCGAACAGCGCGCTTGCCAGCGGACTCGCCTCGGCGGCCTCGGGCGAGGCGAACTCGCGCGTGCCGCCCGAACCCATGACCGGGCGGCCCGGCAGGAACTTCAGGCTGGCGGGATTGGGGGTGCTTTCCGTCTCGATCAGCATGGCCGCAATGTAGGTGCGGGTGGTGACGTGGGCAAGCATCGGAGAGCAAGGAAAGATTGCCCGCTATTCACTCGCGCTTCAGGCCGGCCCCGCCTATAGGGCGCCTCATGATCCCTGCCCCCAGCGCCGCCCGGTTGCTCTCGCTCTGGCTTCCCGCCGCGCTGATCGCGCTCCAGCCGCCGTTGACCGGCGTTGCTGCCGCACAGGAAGTCGCCCGCCCCGCGCCTCCGCCGGCTGCCGTGGCAGCGCCGCCGCAAGCCGCCGTTCCGGCGCCGCGCTACGTCCAGGGCGCCGACGAGACGGCGTGGCTCTACCGTGGCAGCGACGTTCCGCCGGACAAGGAATGGACGTTCGGCGCGATGCCCAACGGGCTGCGCTATGCCGTGCGGCGCAATGGCGTGCCGCCCGGTCAGGTTTCCATCCGCGTGCGGATCGACGCGGGATCGCTCTATGAGGGCGAAAAGGAGCGCGGCTACGCCCACCTGCTAGAGCATCTGGTGTTCCGCGAGAGCAAGTATCTGGGGGTGGCACAGGCGATTCCGACCTGGCAGCGACTGGGCGCCACATTCGGTAGCGACACCAATGCGGAAACCAGCCCGACCCACACGGTTCTCAAGCTCGATCTGCCTGGCGCCACCCCGGCGACGCTCGATGAAAGCATGAAGCTGCTTTCGGGCATGGTCCGCGCGCCGGTCCTCGACACCCGCAATGTTCGTGCCGAGGTGCCCATCGTGCTCGCCGAAAAGCGCGAGAACGGCGGGCCGAGCCAGCGCACCGGGGAAACCTCGCGGCAGACCATCTTCGCGGGCCAGCTTCTCGCCAGCCGCTCGCCCATCGGCACGGAAGAGACGCTGACGGGCGCCAGCGGCCGGAGCGTGGCCGCGTTCCACAAGCGCTGGTATCGTCCCGAGAATGCCGTGATCTCCGTGGTCGGCGATGCCGATCCCGCGCTGCTGGCCGGTCTGGTGGAGAAATGGTTCGGGGACTGGCGCGGCAAGGGCTCGCGGACCGCCGCCCCATCCTTCGGCGATCCCGTCGCCCCGGCGGGGGCCGACGCGGCGAACCCGGTGGGCGAGAGCGCGGTGATGATGGAGCCCGATCTCCCGCGCAGCTTCACCTATGCCATCCTGCGCCCGTGGCGGCAGGTCGACGATACCATCGTCTATAACCAGGGCGTTCTGCGCGATACGCTGGCCGCGGCGCTCATCAACCGCCGGCTCGAAACCCATGCTCGCGCCGGTGGCAGCTATCTCTATGCCCGCGTGGGGCAGGACAAGATCAGCCGGTCGGCGGATGCGACCTTCGTGTCCTTCGCGCCGCTGACCGCCGACTGGCGCGCCGCGCTCAAGGATGTGCGCGCGGTGATCGCCGATGCGCTCGCCCGCCCGCCCAGCGAGGCCGAACTGGACCGCGAGATCGCGGAGCAGCAGCAGGTTTTCGAAAGCTCGGTCGCCGAGCGTGGCGTGCTGGCCGGATCGCGGCTGGCCGATGACATCGTCAACGCAGTCGACATACGAGAGGCGGTGGCGGCGCCGGAAACCGTGCTGAGCGTTTTCAACGGCATGAAGGATGCCATAACCCCGCAGCAGATCCTGGACAGCACGCGTCGGATTTTCGGCGGCGCGGTCATCCGCGCGACTTATGTGACGCCGGTTGCCGGCGAGGCCGCGGCGGAGGATCTGCGCGTGGGACTGCTCGCGCCGGTTACGCCGGACACTTCGGCCCGGCCCGACGCCAGGCCGATCTCGTTCGCGGAACTGCCGCCCATCGGCACGCCCGGCGCCATCGTGCGCGACGTGCCGCTCGGCATCCACGACATCGGGCAGATTGATTTCGCCAATGGTATCAAGGCGCTCCTTTGGGCTAATGACGCGGAGCCCGGTCGGGTGGCGGTCAAGGTGCGGTTCGGCGGAGGCTACCGTTCGTTCAGCGACGGGCAGGCAGGCCAGATCGAACTGGGCAAGACCGCGCTCGTCGGATCGGGTGTGGGCGCGTTGGGGCAGGAAGAGCTCGATCGCATCGCCACCGGGCGCAAGATGGGCTTCGACTTCGCCATCGAGGACGGCGTTTTCACCTTCTCCGCGCAGACGCGGCGCGAGGATCTTGCCGATCAGCTCTACCTCTTCGCCGCCAAGCTCGGGATGCCGCGCTGGGACGCGAACCCGGTGATCCGCGCGCGGGCTGCGGCAAGCCTGGCCTTCGCCAGCTATTCGACCAGCCCGAGCGGCGTCATCAACCGCGAGCTTGCGGGGCTCGAGCGGGGCGGCGATGCGCGTTACGCGGCGCCAACACGCGAACAGATCGAGGGCGTCACGCCGGAAAACTTCCGCGCGGTGTGGGAGCCGATCCTGAAGCAGGGCCCCGTCGAGGTGCTGGTGTTCGGTGACGTGGACCGCGCTGCCACCGTGCAGGCGCTCACGCGCACTTTCGGCGCGCTCCCGGAACGCACGGTCCTGCCGGGCGCGGCGGCGACGCGCGTACCTGGATATGGCACGCCGGGCGAAACCAAGGTGCTCACCCATCGGGGCGAGCCGACCCAGGCTGCGGCGGTGGCGGAGTGGCCCAGCGGCGGCGGCGTAGCGGGCCTGCGCGAATCGCGGCAGCTCCAGATCCTCACCCAGGTGTTCAACAACCGCCTGCTCGACGCCATGCGCGAGAAGGCGGGCGCCAGCTATGCGCCGGGCGTGCGGTCGGAGTGGCCGGGAGACATCGCCGGGGGTGGCCGTATCGCAGCGATGGCCCAGCTCCAGCCTCGCGACGTGCCGATCTTCTTCGCCGAAGCGGAGCGGATCGCCAGCGGGCTGGTGGCTTCCCCGCCAACCGCCGACGAGCTTTCGCGCGTGACCGAGCCGCTGCGGCAGTACATCACCCGCGCCTCGACCGGGAACCTGTTCTGGCTCTACCAACTGGAGGGAGTGACGGTTGACCCCCGCATCGCGCTCTACCTGCGCTCGCTCCTGCCCGACTATTCGCGTACCACGCCCGCTGCGATGCAGGCCCTGGCGCAGAAATACTTCGGCGGGCGGCAGCCGTGGCGGCTGGCGGTGATTCCCGAAGGGCAGACCCTGGCCGAGGCGGCCCCCGCGCCGCATACGCGAACAAGCCGCTAGGCCGCCAGAACGCCAGTAGGAGGGGGGAGCGGAGGCGCCCGGCGCGGGCGGTGGCCCTCGCAATCAGCGCTTTGGGCTGGCCAAGCACAATCCCCTTGCGCCATACCGGCGCTTCGGCTTGGCCTCCGGGCGAAGATCAGGGCGGTAACCAGAGCGAGTGCGATGACCAAGGCGTGGACCCCGGACAGCTGGAGCGGCTTCGAAGCCCGCCACCTGCCCATCTATGAAGACGAAGCGGAGCTGAAGCGCGCGACCGACACGCTCGCCAGCTATCCGCCGCTGGTCTTCGCGGGGGAGGCGCGCGCGCTGAAGGCGGATCTCGCCGATGTGGCGCAGGGCCATGCCTTC
This sequence comes from Altererythrobacter sp., assembly GCA_016793865.1. Taxonomy (GTDB): domain Bacteria; phylum Pseudomonadota; class Alphaproteobacteria; order Sphingomonadales; family Sphingomonadaceae; genus Qipengyuania. The sequence continues at coordinate 196,299 of JAEULJ010000001.1, read as the reverse complement.
CTCCTCCAGGGCGGCGACTGCGCGGAAAGCTTCGCCGAGTTCCACCCCAACAATATCCGCGACACCTTCCGCGTCCTCCTGCAGATGGCGGTGGTGATGACCTTCGCCGGCAAGCGGCCAGTGGTGAAGGTGGGCCGGATGGCAGGCCAGTTCGCCAAGCCGCGCAGCGCGCCCACCGAAACGCAAGGGGCGGTAACGCTGCCCAGCTATCTGGGCGACAACATCAACGGCATCGAGTTCGACCCCGCCACCCGGCGCAACGATCCCGAGCGAATGGTCCGCGCCTATTCGCAGGCGGCCGCCACGCTCAACCTGCTGCGCGCCTTCGCCGGCGGCGGCTACGCCAATCTGCGCCAGGTGCATCAGTGGACGCTCGATTTCATGGGCCGCAGCCCGTGGGCCGACCGCTTCTCCGACATCGCCGACCGGATCGGCGAATCGCTCGATTTCATGGAAGCCTGCGGGGTCAGCCCCGAAACGCTGCCGCAATTGCGCGGCACCAGCTTCTACACCAGCCACGAGGCGCTGCTGCTGCCCTACGAGCAGGCGCTGACCCGGCGAGACAGCCTGACCGGTGACTGGTACGACACCAGCGCGCACATGGTCTGGATCGGTGACAGGACCCGCTTCCCGGGCAGCGCCCACATCGAATACGCGCGCGGCATCGGCAATCCGCTGGGCATGAAATGCGGGCCAAGCCTGGCTCCGGACGATCTGCTGCGCCTGCTCGACGTGCTCAACCCGGCGCGCGAGGCTGGCCGGATCACGCTGATCGCGCGTTTCGGGCACGACAAGGTGGAGGACGGCCTGCCAGCGCTGCTCCGCGCGGTGGCGCGCGAGGGGCACCCCGTGGTGTGGAGCTGCGATCCGATGCACGGCAATGTCGTCAAGTCGGACAGTGGCTACAAGACGCGTCCCTTCGATCGCATCTTGCGCGAAGCCAGGAGCTTTTTCGAGGTGCATCGCGCGGAGGGCACCCATCCCGGCGGTATCCATATCGAGATGACCGGGCAGGACGTGACCGAATGCGTGGGTGGCGCGGTGGCGATCACCGACGAGGCGCTGGGCGACCGTTATCACACCCATTGCGACCCCCGGCTCAACGCGGCGCAATCGTTGGAACTCGCCTTCCTGATCGCGGAGATGCTCAATAGCGAGGCGAGCGTTGGCCGTCGTGATGCCGCGTGAGCAGGCACAGGGGTCGGTCGGCCTAAACATTTATCAGATTTAGGTATTCTTGCCGCCATCGGCCGTCCAATCGTCAGGTTGCGATGGCCGATGGACGCGGTTTGTTCCGGTTTTCGCTTTCCATTCGCATCGATTGCGGACAAGAAGGATTTGCCGTGGCGGCGCATCCGCCTGCCGCAAGCCCGGGGGCGACATGACCCGAAGCCAAGCCAGCGCCGCGCTACGGACGGACGATCTGCAGGATCGCTTCCGCGCAGTGCGTGCCCTCACCGAGGCGCTTGCCGCGCCGCTTTCCGATGCCGACGCCACGCTCCAGTCGATGGAAGATGCCTCGCCGGCGAAGTGGCATCTGGCGCACACCACCTGGTTCTGGGAGACGTTCCTGCTGCGCGAGCACGCGCCCGGCTACCGCCTGTTCGACGAGCGTTGGCCCTTCCTCCACAACAGCTACTACGAGGCCGAGGGCGCCCGGATCGACCGGGTGGCTCGGGGGCTGCTGTCGCGGCCATCGCTGGAGGAGGTTCTGGCCTATCGCGCCCATGTCACCGGCGCGATGGCGGCGCTGCTGGGCGATCCGGCGCACCGCCCGCTGATCGAACTGGGCATGGCGCATGAGCAGCAGCATCAGGAACTGCTGCTGACCGATATCAAGCACGCGCTGTTCGCCAATCCGCTGGGCCCGGCGATGTGGCAAGGCGCGCCGCCGCAACCCGCCGAGGCGATGGGCGAGGGCTGGTTCGAGCATCCCGGCGGGATCGCCAGGATCGGCCACCAGTCCGATGGCTTCGCCTTCGACAACGAGGGCCCTTCGCACCGGGTGCTGCTGGAGCCGTTCGCGCTCTCTTCGCGGTTGGTGACCAATGCCGAGTGGGCCGCGTTCGTGGCCGATGGCGGTTATGCGGAGCCGCGGCTGTGGCTGAGCGATGGCTGGGCCTGGGTGCGGCGCGAAGGCATTAGCGCGCCGCTTTACTGGCGCGAAGGCGAGCATTTTACCCATGCCGGGTGGCAGCCGCGCGATCCCGCGGCGCCCGTGGCGCATATCTCCCATTACGAGGCGGATGCCTTCGCCGCCTGGGCCGGGGCGCGACTGCCGAGCGAGTTCGAGTGGGAGGCGGTCGCGCGGGGCGAGAATGGTGAGGTATCGGCGCATGATCCGAGCGGCGGCAACCAGCTCGACAGCCCGCATGGCTGGGACGCAGCGCCTTCGCCGCGCGGCAGCCCCGGCTTGTTCGGCGATTGCTGGCAGTTCACCCGTTCGGCCTATCTGCCTTACCCCCGCTTCAGCCCCGCCGCCGGGGCGGTGGGGGAATACAATGGCAAGTTCATGAGCGGGCAGGTCGTGCTGCGCGGGGCCAGTTGCGCCACCCCCCGGGGTCATTCTCGCCCCAGCTACCGCAACTTCTTCTACCCTCACCAGCGCTGGCAGTTCACCGGCCTGCGGCTGGCCAGGGACATCCGATGACCCACGGCGAAGGGCTCGCGCTGGTCGATCGCGATGCGGACGGGGTGGACCGCGCCTTCCGCATCGATGTGCTGGCCGGCTTGCGCCAGGCGCAGAAGGCTGTCCCGGCGCGCTGGTTCTATGACGATGCGGGATCGCAGCTGTTCGAGGACATCACCCGCCTGGAAGAATATTACCCGACCCGCGCCGAGACCGAGATTCTGGAGGCGCGGGGCCGGGATTTCGCCGTCTCGGTGGGGCCGGGGCGGGCGGTGGTAGAGTTCGGATCGGGCAGCTCCGTCAAGACACCGCTGCTGCTGGATGCCATCGCACCGGCCGCCTATGTGCCGCTCGATATCGCGGGGGACTTCCTGCGCGAGGCGGCTGGCCGGCTCGCGTCGCGCTTTCCCGATCTGCCGGTCCACCCGGTCGAGGCCGATTTCATGCGCGAGGTCGCGCTGCCCGGGGCGGTGAGCGCCATGCCCAAGCTCGGCTTCTTCCCGGGCTCGACCATCGGCAACATGGTTCCGCGCACCGCGGTCGATCTGCTCCGCTCCATGCGCGGCACGCTCCAGGCGGACCACGGCGTCCAGCCCATGCTTCTGATCGGCATGGATCTGGTGAAGGCGCCTGAAGTCCTGATCGCCGCCTATGACGATCCCGCCGGGGTCACGGCGGCTTTCAACCGCAATCTGGCGCACCGCATCAACCGCGAACTGGGGGGCAGCATTCCGGTGGATGCGCTCCGCCACGTCGCCCGCTGGGACGACGATCTGGCCCGGATCGAGATGCATCTCGAGGCCGTCCGCGCGATCGAGTTCGACGTTTCGGGGGAGCGCTTCGCGATGGCGGCAGGCGAGACGATCCACACCGAGAACAGCCACAAGTTCACGCGCCGCAGCGGCAATCTGCTGCTGGCCGCTGCGGGCTGGACGCCGAGGCGGCGCTGGACCGACCGGGCGAAGCGCTTCTCGCTGATCCTCGCCGAGGCGACCGCCCCCCGCAACGCGCCTTGATCGCCTTCGTGGCAATGGCAGCCTGCCCCCCTATATAGCGATTATGGACCTCCAGACCGCTTTCGACGGGCTCGCTTCCACGATCCGCGCCATCCCGCGCACGGAGCTGATGATGGCGGCGATCGCGGCGATGCTGGCGGGATGGCTGGGCAGCGCGCTGGCGCGGCGGCGGATCGCCTTCGGCCGGGCGCTCAACGTGGCCAGTTCCCTGGCGCTGGGCGCGATCCTGGTGACGGTGGTGCTCCAGCTTTCCCGCTTCGATCCGCGACTGGACATCGCCGTTCCGCAGCTCGGCCTGCCCGAACAGAGCGTGGCGGGCGGCGAAACCCGCGTGCCGCTGGCGCCCGACGGGCATTACTGGGTGCGCGCGCGCATCAACGGCACAGCCGCCAATTTTCTGGTCGATACCGGCGCCACCATCAGCGCGGTTTCGCCCGCCGTGGCGGAGCAGGCGGGGCTCGTCCCGCGGCGTGGCGGCATCCCGGTGCAGATCAAGACCGCGAACGGCACGGTCAGCGCGCCGATCGCCTCCGCCAGGCGGATCGCTTTCGGCAACATCGCCGCAGAAGGCATCGACGTCGTGATCGCGCCTGGGCTGGGGGAAACCAACATCATAGGCATGAACATCCTTTCGCGGCTGGAAGGCTGGCGGGTGGAGAAGGGAACGCTGGTGCTGACGCCGGAGCCCTCGAAGCAGAGCTGATTTTCCCGAGCGGGCGCGGGGGATCAGTTTATGCTTGTCGCCAGCTTCGCCAGCCGCGAAGCCGGGGGCATGAGCGACAAGGTCTATATCCGCCCGATCGGCTTCGCGCCGGGCCCCCAGCATGAACATGGCGATGCGATCCGGCTCGCCGGGGGCATGGTCCACGCCAGCCGTTTCGCAGTGATGCTGCGCCGGGATGGCGCTGTGGTGGAGCGCTGGCTGGCCACGCCGGCCAGCATCGGCGCGGTGCTGGGTGAACTGCCCGATGCGGTAGGGGCCGAGGCCCAAGCGCAATGGGCCAACCTGCGCCTGGCGCATCCACCGCTCGATATGGGGCCCCGCACGGTGAGGCTCGACCAGCCGCAGATCGTCGGCATACTGAACGTTACGCCCGACAGCTTTTCCGACGGCGGCCATTTCGCCGATCCCGAGGTCGGGCGCGCCCATGCCGCGGGCATGGTCGAATCCGGCGCCGCGATCCTCGACATCGGTGGGGAAAGCACCCGTCCCGGTGCCAAGCCGGTGTGGGAGGGGGATGAGATCGGCCGCGTGGTTCCCGCCATCGAAGGCTGCGTGGCGATGGGCGCGGCGGTCAGCGTGGACACCCGCAAATCGGCGGTGATGGAGGCCGCGCTCGATGCAGGGGCGCAGATGGTGAACGACGTGTCGGGTCTGGCCTTCGACAGCCGCAGCGCCGCTGTGATCGCGGCCAGGGGCTGCCCGGTGGTGCTGATGCACGCCCCCGGCGCCGGCACGGAGGATCCGCATGAGGGCGGCGATTACGACAGCGTGGTGTTCGACGTGTTCGATGCCCTGCGCGCCCGGCGAGACGCGGCCGTCGCGGCGGGCATAGCGCGCGAGAGGATCGTGCTCGATCCCGGCATCGGCTTCGGCAAGACACTCGCCAATTCGACCGCGCTCATCAATGCGCTGCCGCTGCTCCACGCGCTAGGCCAGCCGCTGATGCTGGGGGCGAGCCGCAAGCGGATGATCGGCGCGCTGTCGAACGAGGCGCCCGCGGCCGAGCGCCTTGGCGGAAGCATCGCGCTGGCGGTGGCCGGCATGGATGCCGGCGTGCAGTTGCTGCGTGTCCACGACGTCCCCGAAACGGTCCAGGCCCGCAATGTCTGGCGCGGGCTGAGGGATGCCGCGCTGACCGATTTCAGCGAGATGCCGGAATAGCCGCCGCGCCGGTCAGCTGTTCGCCTCGATATATTCCTCCGGCACCTTCTCCTTGCGCTGATAATCGCTCGGATGGGCGGATTCGAAGGCGAGGTAATCCACCGCCAGCCTGACTCTCTGCGCGAGCGGCACGTTCCGGCGGAAATCGGTGAGGCCCTGGCGTTCCTCCTCGGCCATGTGATCCGAATTGTGGCACTGGGTCTTGTCCACCCATTCCCACCAGATATTGGAGCCGGGCTTGTGTTTCATCGCTTCCTCGGCGGCCTGGGCGATCTTGTTGTGATCCTTGATCGCGTCCTCGGTCGTTTCCTCCGCGCTGTCGGAATCGACCGCGCCCTCGCCCTTCTTGAGCAGGGTGGGGTAGAAATACTTCTCCTCGCAGGCCGCGTGGGCCTCCAGAAAATCCTTCAGATGCTTGAATATCTTACCCAGAGCATCCGGGTTGTCGCGCGCCTCTTCCAGCGCGGCGAACATCCGGCGCTGGCGATCGTGATCGGCCAGGATGCAATCGACGATGTCCATGCGTGTCCCCCTGTGGCGGTTTCATCCCGAACGAGGACGTGGGGTTGGGGTTCCGTTTATAGCGAATAGCCGCCGTCGCTTGCCAGCACCGCCCCGGTGATGGTGGCGGCCGCATCCGACAGCAGGAAGGCGATCTGGGCGGCGATCTCGTCCGCAGTGGCATAGCGGCCGAGCGGGGTCGCCATCGCCGCCATCGCCGCCAGCGCCGCGGCGCGGTCCCCGCCGTGTTGCGCCATGAGGTTCTGGAAGAATGGCGCCTGGTCCCAGATCGGGGTATCGACGCCGCCCGGTGCTATCGCATTGACGCGCACCTTGCGGGCCGCGGCTTCCTTCGCCGCGACCCTGGCGAGCTGGATCACCCCCGCCTTGGACGCACCATAGGCCGCCGTGCCGGGTTCGGCCTTCATGCCCGAGATGGAAGCGGTGAGGACCATGCTGCCGCCATCGCCAATGGCGCGCATGGCGGCACGCAGCGACAGGAACATCCCGTCGAGATTGACGCCGAGCACGCGCCGCCATTCCGCGAAGTCTAGCTCCGCGATAGGCGAGCCGCTGGCCACGCCGGCGTTGAGCACGGCATGGTCGAGGCCGTCGAGATGCGCCGCGACATCATTCCAGTGCGCCTCGTCCGCGACATCGCCTGCGATTCGCGTGATCCGGCACGGCAGGTCCAGCGCCTCGAGCGCCGCGCCATCGATATCGGTGAGCACGAGATGGGCCACCCCGCGCTGGGCAAGAAGCCGCGCGCAGGCTGCGCCGATACCGCTCGCCGCGCCGGTGATCAGCGCGGTGCGGTCAGTGAAGTCGAGGAGGTCGGACATTCGGCTCGCTTACGGAACCCGCAAGGCTCCGCCAAGCCGAACGGGCGCCCGCAGGGCCGTCAGGCGCGAGCCGCTCGCGCGCCCGGACGGGCGTGCGGAAACGAATCACGCCGCGCTGTCGATGCCCAGCTCGCCCAGCTTGCGGTAGAGCGTCGAGCGCCCGATGCCGAGCCGGCGCGCCACCTCGGTCATGCGGCCGCGATAATGGCCGATGGCGAGGCGAATGATGTCCGCTTCGATATCCTCGAGCGCACGCAGATTGCCGTCGTCGGTGTAGAGCATGACGCCCAGGCCGCGCTGATGCTTGGCCTCGCGGTTGTCCTGGCTGCCCAGCATCTCGGAGAGCTGCGGGAAGCATTCCGCCGTCAGCGATTCGCCTTCGCAGAACACGGCTGCGCGGAACAACACGGCCTGGAGCTGGCGCACATTGCCGGGCCAGTCATAGGCTTCGAGCAGGGCCAGGGCGCTGTCGGCGATGGAGTGTTGGCGCATACCGGGCTGCGCGCCGATCTTGTTGAGGAAATAGCGGGTCAGGGCCGGAATGTCCCCGGCGCGATCGCGCAGCGGTGGCAGCACGATCTGGGTGCCGCCGAGCTTGGCGAGAAGCTCCTTGGCGAATTCGCCCGCGTCCACGAGCTGCGCCAGCGGTCGGTCGCTCGCGGCCAGAATGCGGACGTCGATCCGGAAGCCATGCGCGGCGCCGGTCGGGCGCACTATCCCCCGGTCCAGGACATCGGCCAGGCGGCGCTGAAGCTCGGGTTGGAGCCGATCTATCTCGTCGATGACCAGCGTGCCGCCGTCGCAGAGTTCCAGCAGGCCGATCTGCCTGTCGAACGCGCCGGCGAAGGCGCCGCGCTCATGGCCGAAGATGAGGGATTCCAGCGTGCTGGCGGGCATGGTGCCGACATTGATCGTTCGCACGGGTCCGCGAGCGCGGGGGCTGCCGGTGTGCATGGCACGTAGCAGCATGTCCTTGCCGGTGCCGGTCTCCCCCTCGACCAGGACATGGCCATGCCCGCGCGCGCCGGTGGCGGCCTTGGCCAGCGCGGTGCGGAAGCGCGGAGCGGTGCCGACCATGGTGTCGAAATCGAGCGCGGTGGCCAGCTTTTCCGCCAGCGGCTGCAATTCGGCCTGCGCCTCCCGGCGAGTGGCGCTGCGAAGCGCCTGCTGAAGCCGCTCGGGCGCCACGGGCTTGATGAGATAGTCTGTCGCGCCCGCGCGCATCGCCTCGATCGCAAGCAGTGGCGATGTGCTGGCGGTCAGCATCAGCACGGGCACTTCGGGCCGCGCGGCCTTGAGCTCGCGGATCAGCGCACAGGCATCCTCACCCGGCACCCACTGGTCGAGCAGAATCACGGCGATGTGCTCGCCTTCTTCGCCCTTGAGCCGTTCGAGTCCCTCTTCGGCCGTGCCCGCGACGATCGCGCGGAATCCCTCGCGCGAGGCGAGCGCCGAGATCAGCCGGCCCTGCGCCGGCTCGTCGTCGATCAGCAGCAAAAGGCGGTTATCGATCGTCGCCATGATATGCGGGGCGCCTTCCATCGGCCGGGAGGTCGCCCGGCGGAGCTGTATGGTGCCTGACTATTCGCTAAGGGTGAAAAGGGTGTTAACCTGTCCCGTATCGAGACCTGCGGGATTGCGGAGCGCGCTCTTGAGGATGGCGCAAGGGCGCGATAGAACCACGGACAAGGCGCCGCACGGCGATTGGTCTCTCGGAGGATGTCAGGCATGGCTTCGGCAAACGACATGGATGCTGCAAACCGCACTTATGCGAACTTTCTGTCACTTATCAAATACTCGCTGCCCCCGATTCTTCTGCTCACGGCGTTTGTCGTCTGGCTGATTGCCTGATTCCTTGGCCGCCGGGGCACCTCGCATCGCGGTCCTGAAGGAGCGCGCCCGTGGGGAGACCCGCGTCGCCGCCACGCCCGAAACGGTCCGCAAGCTCGCGGGCCTTGGCGCAATCCTCGCGGTCGAGACGGGGGCGGGCGAAAGCGCCTCGATCCCGGACGACGCCTATCGCGAGGCGGGTGCCGAGCTCGGCCCGGTGGACAAGGTGGTGGCCGGCGCGGACATCGTGCTCGCGGTATCCGCGCCCGAGCCCGCGGCCCTTGCCGGCGCGAAGCCGGGTGCCTGGGTCGCGGCCATGTTCGATCCCTTCCGCGAAGCTGCGCGTGTCGATGCCTATGCGAAGGCCGGGCTCGAAGCGCTGGCGATGGAGTTCATGCCGCGTATCACGCGCGCGCAGAGCATGGACGTGCTGTCCAGCCAGGCCAATCTCGCCGGCTACAAGGCGGTGATCGCGGCGGCCGATGCCTATGGCCGCGCGTTCCCGATGATGATGACCGCCGCCGGCACGGTGCAGGCGGCCAGGGTGTTCGTGATGGGCGTGGGCGTCGCGGGGCTGCAAGCCATCGCCACGGCGCGGCGGCTGGGCGCGCAGGTTTCCGCCACCGACGTCCGCAGCGCCACCAGGGAGCAGATCCAGTCGCTGGGTGCCAAGCCGGTGTTCGTCGAGAGCGTCGCTGGCATCGAGGGCGAGGGCACGGGCGGCTACGCCAGCGAGATGAGCGAGGAATACCAGAAGGCCCAGGCCGAGCTGGTGAGCGGGCATATCGCCAAGCAGGACATCGTCATCACCACCGCCCTCATCCCCGGCAAGCCCGCGCCGCGCCTGGTGAGCGCGGCACAGATCGCCAGCATGAAGCCCGGCAGCGTGATTTTCGACCTGGCCGTGGCGCAGGGCGGCAACGTCGAAGGCTCGGTGGCGGACGAGGTGGTGGAGAAGAACGGTGTGAAGATCATCGGCTTCACCAACACCGCCACGCGCCTCGCGGCCGACGCGAGCGCGCTCTATTCGCGCAACCTCTACAACTTCCTGTCCGCCTTCTGGGACAAGGAGGCGGGCCGCCCGGTGCTCGACGAGGAGATAGGCGGCGCCGTGCGGCTGACGCAGGGCGGGCAGGTAGTGAGCGAAAGGCTGAAGGCGTGAATTTGGCGCCGCAAGAGCCTCCCCGGTACGGGGAGGGGGACCGCGCCGAGCGCGGTGGAGGGGATTCGCGATTTGTCCCCAGGCCGGCGGTGGTCCGCTCCCGCCAGCTTCGCCGCGACATGTCGCTACCCGAGCGTATGCTGTGGCAGCAGCTTCGCCTCCGGCCACGCGGGCTCAAGTTCCGCCGGCAGCATCCGATCGGTCCCTATGTCGTCGATTTCTGCTGCTTGTCGGCGCGCTTCGTCGTCGAAGTGGACGGGGCGGCGCACGACCACATCGACCGCGTGAAGTTCGATGAGCGGCGAGTCGCATTCATCAAACAAAACGGGTTCAGGGTGCTGCGGCTAAACGCGGGCCGGGTGCTTGCCGATACCGTAGCGGTCGCCGAGGCGATCGCCGTGCGGGCGGCGAGTCCCCTCCACCGGTCTGCGGCCGGTCCCCCTCCCCGTGCCGGGGAGGCTTCTTAGCATGGACTTCATCTCGATCCTGTCGATCTTCGTGCTGGCCTGTTTCGTGGGCTATTACGTCGTGTGGTCGGTCACGCCCGCGTTGCACACGCCGCTGATGGCGGTGACCAATGCGATCTCCTCGGTGATCATCGTCGGCGCGCTGATCGCGGCGGCTAGCGCGGGGGTGCCGGGGGCCAAGTGGCTGGGGCTGGCGGGGATCGTGCTCGCGTCCATCAACATCTTCGGCGGCTTCGCGGTGACGGCGCGGATGCTGAAAATGTATCAGAAGAAGGAGCGCTGAGGGTGGTGGTCTGGACGACTGGCAAGCCCCTCCCCTTGAGGGGAGGGGTTGGGGTGGGGCCTGTGCCAGCGGTGCTGCGACCCACATCCCCCACCCCCGTCCCCTCCCCTGAAGGGGAGGGGTGATGACGCCCGCCCCACTTCTATCGCAAGAGACACTGCCCGTGGTCGCAGAGGCGGCGCAGGCGGTGAACCCGTGGGTGGCGCTGGCCTATCTCGCCAGCGGGGTGTTGTTCATCCTCGCGCTGCGCGGGCTGTCGAGCCCCGCCACCAGCCGCGCTGGCAACCGCTACGGCATGATCGGCATGGCGATCGCGGTGGTGACGACGCTGGTGACGCACATTCCAGGCGGATATCTTGAGCCCACCAAGGGCACGCTGTGCAGTCGTCTCGTCGGCGGGGGAACCACATGTAGGGATTTCTTGTACGCACCCGCGTTTGCTCCCGACTGGACAACCATCCTCCAAATCCTCGCCGCTATCGCCATCGGCGCGGTCATCGGCCTCACCACCGCGCGGCGCATTGCAATGACCGCGATGCCGCAGCTTGTGGCGGCGTTCCACAGCCTCGTCGGCCTCGCGGCGGTGTTCGTGGGCGTCACGGCCTTTCTCGATCCGGCGGCTTTCGGGATCGTGGAGCGGATCACGCCGATCTCCACGCCGACCGTGATCTCGATCCTGCCCGCCAGCCGGATCGAGATGATCCTGGGCGTCGCCATCGGTGCGATCACCTTCTCGGGCAGCGTGATCGCTTTCCTGAAGCTCAACGGCAGCATGAGCGGCAAGCCGATCCTCCTGCCGGCACGGCACTGGATCAACCTGGCGGTTCTGCTGGCCATCGCCTTCTTCTCGTTCGGCTTCTGGCATTCGCAGTCGGCGATGGATTTCTGGATTGTGGTCGCGCTCGCCTTCGTTGTGGGCTTCCTGCTGATCGTCCCGATCGGCGGGGCGGACATGCCGGTCGTGGTCTCGATGCTGAACAGCTATTCGGGCTGGGCGGCGGCGGCGATGGGCTTCACGCTGGAAAACACCGCGATGATAATCACCGGCGCGCTCGTCGGCAGCTCGGGCGCGATCCTGAGCTACATCATGTGCCGGGCGATGAACCGCAGCTTCCTGTCCGTGATCGCGGGCGGGTTCGGGGCCGAAACCGGCCCCGGCGGCGGGGAGGCGCGGGAGCAGCGCCCCTACAAGCAGGGCAGCGCCGAGGATGCCGCCTTCATTCTCGAGCAGGCCGAGAAGGTCATCATCATCCCCGGCTACGGCATGGCGGTGGCGCAGGCCCAACACGCGCTGCGCGAGATGGCCGACAAGCTCAAGGCCAAGGGGGTGGAGGTCAAATACGCCATTCACCCCGTAGCGGGGCGGATGCCGGGGCATATGAACGTGCTGCTGGCCGAGGCCAATGTCCCCTATGACGAGGTGTTCGAGCTGGAGGACATCAATTCCGAGTTCGCGCAGGCCGATGTCGCCTTCATCATCGGGGCCAACGACGTGGTGAACCCGGCGGCCAAGACCGACAAGTCATCGCCCATCTATGGTATGCCGGTGTTCGATGTCGCCAAGGCCAAGCAGGTGTTCTTCATCAAGCGCAGTATGAGCGGGGTGGGCTATGCCGGGGTCGATAACGAGGTCTTCTACCTCGACCAGACCATGATGCTGCTGGCCGATGCCAAGAAGATGGTCGAGGACATCGTGAAGTCGCTGGACTGAGACGGCGATAGAGACCGCTTTCCTACACCCCCCGCGCTATGCCATGCTGGGTGGGATGATCGCCGCAACCGCCCTTCCAGAGCCTCGCATTTCGGGCCCTGGACGCGGCGGCTTTTTATCCCTTGGACCGTGTAACAGGTGGTCCATGTCTCGCAGGAAACTCCCCCGTTTCCTGAACGGGGGCGCCGGGCGCATCCGCGAATCGGGGACGGTGACAGAGCCCGGAAGGGCCGCGCCGGTGCAATTGGCGGGGCAGCCAGCCCCGCCGACATAATCAGGAGAGAGCCATGATCCGCCACGCCTTCGTCGCCACGCTGCTGCTGTCCGCCGCCGCACCCGCCATCGCCGCCACGCATCAGGTCGCCGCCGGAGAGGGCGCGCAGGAGCGGTTGCAGGAGGCGCTCATCCTCGCCCAGCCGGGCGATACGGTCGAGCTGGGGGCGGGGCGCTTCGTCCTCACCGACGGGCTGAGCCTCGATGCCAATGGCGTCACGGTGAAGGGCGCAGGGATGGACAAGACCGTGCTCGATTTCACCGGCCAGAAGGGCGCGGGGGAAGGGCTGCTGGTCACCGGCGACAGGGTCACCCTGCGCGATTTCGCGCTGGAGAACCCCAAGGGCGATGGGGTCAAGTCCAAGGGCGCCGACGACATCGTCTATTACCGCGTCCGCGTGACCTGGACCGGCGGGCCCAAGGCCACCAACGGCGCCTATGGCCTCTATCCCGTGGAAAGCACCAATGTGCTGATCGACGGCTGCCTGGTCTCCGGCGCGTCGGACGCGGGCATTTATGTCGGCCAGTCGCGCAAGATCACGGTCCGCAATTCCACGGTGAGCGAGAATGTCGCCGGGATCGAGATCGAGAACAGCCGCGACGCATTGGTCGAAGGCAATGTCGCCACCCGCAACACCGGCGGCATATTGGTGTTCGACCTGCCGGCCCTGCCGGTGATGAACGGCGGGAACGTGATCGTGCGCGGCAACCAGGTGTTCGACAACACCACCGCCAATTTCGCACCGCCGGGCAATATCGTGGCCAGCGTGCGGCGCGGCACGGGGGTTCTGGTGATGGCGAATGATGGGGTGCTGGTGGAAGGCAATTCCATTCGCGGCAATCCCACCAGCGGCGTGATGGTGATCGCCTATCCGCTGGCTTTCACCGACACGCGTTACAACCCCCATGCGCGCAATGTGACCGTTGGGGAGAACGTGTTCGAGAACAACGGCACCGATCCCCAGATCGACGGCGCGCCGATGTTGCTCCAAGCCTTTGGCGGGGCATTGCCGCCGGTGCTGTGGGACGGCAATTTCGAGGGCCAGACCGGCCTCAGGGTCGCGAAGGGCGTTGCTGGCTGGTCGCTGGGCCTGACCCGGCCCGCGCAGCCGCTGGAGGAATCCAGGCCCGCTCCGCTGGCTGTGGGCACCCCCGCCGCCTTCGACGCGGCAGGGATCGGCGCCCCGGCGGAGCTCGACAAGAGGATCTGATGCGCGGGCCGATCGCCATAATGGCCGCGGCGCTGCTCGCCTTCGCGGGTGCGCTGGCGGTGCGCGCCGCCGCTCCGGTCGCAGGGGTTGCGGACGCCGCGATCCTTGCCGACGTCATGCCGCCCAAGCTGTCGGATTTCGGATTCTTCGCCGATGCGCCCGCGCAGGTGCCGCGCGATGGGGTCGTCCCCTATCGCCTGAATACCGCGTTGTGGTCGGACGGGGCGGACAAGCTGCGCTTCGTCTATGTGCCCGCCGGCGCCAGGGCGCGGGCGCGAGACGCCGGGGATGATGGCGGCCTGCTCGATCTGCCGGTCGGCAGCGCGCTCATCAAGACCTTCGCCTTTACCGAGGACGGCAGGCGGAGGCTGATCGAAACCCGGCTGCTGCTTCACCGTGCGCAGGGGTGGGTGGCGCTGCCCTATCTGTGGAATGCCGAGCAGACCGAGGCCCGGCTGGCGCTGGCCGGCGCGCGGCTGCCCATCGCCACGCCGCAGGGGCCGACCATATCCTACCGCGTGCCGAACAAGAACCAGTGCAAGGAATGCCACGGGGTCGATGGCGCGGTGGTGCCGATCGGGACCAAGGCGCGCAATCTGGCGCATGGCTGGCTGGCGGCGATGGTCTCGGCCGGGCGGCTCGATCGTATGCCGCAGGGGGCGGATGCAGTGCCGCTGTGGGAGGCGCGCGAGGCGGCCTCCGCGGTGGCGGCGGCGCGCGGCTATCTCGACGTGAATTGCGCGCATTGCCACCGCCCGGGGGCAAGTGCTTCCAACAGCGGCCTCGACCTGCGCTGGGAACAGGCCGATCGCGCCGCGCTTGGCGTGATGAAGCGGCCCGTGGCGGCCGGGCGCGGGGCCGGGGCGATGCTGTTCGACGTGGTGCCGGGCAAGCCGGACGAATCGATCCTGACGCACCGCATGGCCAGCACCGAGCCCGGCGTCGCCATGCCCGAGCTGGGCAAGGACAGCGTGGATGCGGAAGGGTTGGCGGTGGTGCGCCGCTGGATCGAGGAAGGCGCGAAGTGACCGGGCGCACAGCTGCTCGCCACCGCCCGCGAGCGATGGGGACGCAGTTGCCTGCCTGTTCCCGTTGCCGCGCGGCGGTTGCTGACCTACCCGCCGCGCGATGACCCGTGCCCCCTATGCCGCCGACCCTGCCGCCAGCCGCGGGCGCGAGTTCTCCGCCGCCGTTGCGGGCCTGCGCGGGCAGCGCTCCGCCTTCCAGCGCGATCGCGACCGGATCGTCCATTCCACCGCCTTCCGGCGTCTTCGATCCAAGACGCAGGTGTTCATCGCGCCCGACGGCGACCTCTACCGCACGCGGCTGACGCACAGCCTGGAGGTGGCGCAGATCGCGCGGGTCATCGCCAGGCTGCTCGGGCTGGACGAGGATCTGACCGAGGCGCTGGCGCTGGTGCACGATATCGGCCACCCGCCATTCGGCCATGCCGGCGAGCGCGCGCTGAGCGAGGCGATGGCGCAGGCGGGCGGATACGACCACAACGCCCATGCGGTGCGCGTGGTGGCGCGGCTGGAGAGCCCCTATTGCGATCACGACGGGCTCAACCTGTCGTGGGAAGTGCTGGAGGGCATGGCCAAGCACAACGGCCCGGTGGCCGCGCCGAACTGGGCGCTGGGGGAGGTTGACCGCGACTACCCGCTGGCGCTGGGTTGCTGGCCCTCGCTGGAGGCGCAGGTCGCCAATATCGCGGACGATATCGCCTACGACAACCACGACATCGACGATGGGCTGCGCTCCGGCTTCCTGGCGCTCGATCAGCTTCTCGCGCTCGACTTCGTGGCCGAGCTGTGGCGCGCGGTCGAGAAGAGGCATCCCAACGCCCCGCGCGAGCGGAAGCTGCGCGAGCTGGTTCGCGACCAGATCGGGGTCATGGTGCGCGATCTGGTGGACAGCACCCGCGCGGCGGTGGCCGGAATGGCCAGCATTGCCGACATCCGCGATGCCGGGCGCTCGCTCGTGGGGTTCTCGCCCGCAATGGCGGTGGAGGAGCGCCGGCTGAAGGCGTTCCTCTACGAATCGCTCTACTACCATCCCGATCAGGTCGCCGCTTCCGAGCGCGCGCGCGACGTGGTGGCGCGGCTGTTCGCGGCCTACAGCCAGGACGCCGCAAGCCTGCCGGCGCAATGGCGAGAGACCCTGCCCGCCACGGAGCCGGAGCGCAGCCGCCATATCTGCGATTTCATCGCCGGCATGACCGACCGCTACGCCATCGACCAGTGCGCGCGCATATACGGCCGCGCGCCAGAGGGGTTGAGCAATGTCTAGCCGGCCGGTGACGCCGGGCGCGCAGCCGCTGCGGATTGCGCTGGCGGGTGGCAGCGGGCTGGTCGGGTCCGAGGTGATCCGCCTGTGCGTGGGCCGCGAGGATGTGCGGCTGGCGGCCATCGCGCGCGCCGAACTGCCATTGCCGCCGGGTGCCCGGATGGAGGTGTTCGTCGCCGATCCCGCCAATTGGGGCGAGGTGCTGGAGGCGTTGCGCCCGGATGCCGTCATCTGCGCGCTGGGTACGACCTGGCGCAAGGCGGGCCGGGACGAGGCGGCCTTCCGCGCCATCGACCAGGAACTGGTGCTGGCCCTCGCCCGCGCGGCCAAGGCGCACGGCGTGGAACGCTTCGTGAGCGTAAGCGCGGCGGGCGCCGATGCCCATGCCCGCAACTTCTACCTCCGCGTGAAGGGAGAGACCGACAGCGCGCTCGCGCGGATCAGCTTCGGGCGCCTCGATGTCCTGCGGCCAGGGCTGCTGCATGGCAAGCGCGATGGCGACCGGCGTTTCGCGGAGCGGCTGGCCATCATCGCCAGCCCCTTGATCGATCCCCTGCTGACCGGCCCGCGGCGGGCCTATCGCTCGATCGATGCCGCGCTGGTCGCACGTGCGGCGCTGCAATGCGCGCTTCGCCTGGCCCGGGGCCGCTTCATGCACGACAATGACGCGATCCGGCGGGCCGCGCGCGCCCTGCCGCTCCCGCTCGATCGTTAGGGGCGCTGTCGATGGACTGGGATCTGGTGTTCGCCGCCACCAACGCCGTTGCGCTGGCCGGCTGGGTGGCGCTTGCCGTTCTCCCTCGCCGCGAAGCCGTTCTGGGGGCGGTGCTGTGGGGCGGGGTCGGCCTGCTATGCGCCGCCTATGCGGCGATGTTCGTGGGGCTGACGGGCGGGCTGGTCGATCCGGCAAGAGCCGGGGGCGGCGCCGCGCCACCGTTCCAATACAGCGTCGATGGGCTCCGCGCGATGTTCGCCTCTCGCGGTGCGATCGTGATCGGCTGGACGCACTTTCTCGCGTTCGATCTGTTCGCCGGGCTGTGGATCGCACGGGACGCCGACCGCCGGGGGGTGCGGCGCGTGGTGCAGCTGCCGTTCCTGTTCGCGACCATCATGGCGGGACCCATCGGATTGCTCGCATGGCTGGGCCTTCGCCCGCGCGGCCCGATCCCGGCGGTCCCGGGCTGACGACGCGGCAAGGCTCCACCTTTGCGGGACGGAGCCTTGCGTCAGCCCGAGGGCCTTCTCCGCCCTTACAGAGGGGTATCCGTCAGTTGATGGCGTCCTGGCCGGCCTGGCCGACCGATTCGATGTCCCTGCCGGCACCCTTGACGGTGTTGCAGGCGGTGGCGGTGAGAGTGACGGCGGCGAGGCCCAGGGCCATCATGAGCTTGCGCATTGTTCGATCCTCTTGTTCTCGGGGCGATCGCAGGCTGACTGCTTTCACGGGCCATAACTCTAGGGCGAGGGCAGGGTTCCCGCTTCCGCCCGCGTCTTGCCGAGGCGATGTTCCCGCCACACGATGATGAGCCCCGCCAGCAGGATCAAGGGTGCCCCCAGCCAGGTGGTGTCCGCCGGCACGTCGCCCCAGATGGCCCATCCGTAGAAGCAGGCCCAGCCGAGCGCGCTGTAGTCCATCACGATGACGGTGGCGACCTGGCCATAGCGCAGCGAAGCGGTGAGAAGGAGCTGGCCGACGCAGCCCAGCACACCGATCACAGCCAGCAGCCCCCATTGCTCGAAGGTGTGGGCGCTGGCGTAGAACGGCAGGAACAGCGCCAGCAGGGGGGTGGACAGCGCGGCGAACCAGAACACGATGCTCAGCGGTTCATCGGTCCGGGTGAGATCGCGGATCTGGATGCTGATGAGCGCCACCATCAGCCCCGCGCCCAGCCCCACCAGCGATCCGAACAGCGGCAGGTGGCCATCCGGACGCGCGATCACCAGCACCCCGGCGAAGCCGATCGCCACCGCCGCCCAGCGATAGGGCCCCACGGCCTCCTTTAGCAGAAGCGCGGAGAAGACCACGGCGAATAGCGGGGTCGTGAACCCCAGCGTGGTCGCCTCGGCCAGGGGCAGCAGCACCGGGGCGCCGAAGGTGAAGCCCATGCCCGCCGCGCCCAGCAGCGCGCGGCGGAAGTGCGCCGGCAGCCTTTGAGTCCGCAGGCGGCTCGTCTGGTGGTGCAAGGCCAGCCAACCAAGCAGCATGGGCACGGTGAGCAGCTGCCGCCAGAACAGCACCTCGGGGAATGCGACACCGGCATCGACGGTGTACTTCACCATCATCGTCAGCGTTGCCAGCACCGCCACGGCGGCGAGCCGAAGCGTCATGGCCAGCAGGGGACGATGCGTGGGCGAGGTCACCCGGGCGCTCTTATCCCGGTCGCTCGCGAGGGCAACCCATTGCCCACGGCGCCGGGCCCACCATATTTGCGCGAATGCGTGAGATCGAGCCCGGATGGCTGCTGTTCGCGAGCGATGCCGCTCTTCTCGCCTTGTGGGGCGGGGCCTTCCTGGTTGCGGCCGTCGTGGCGATGGTGATGGATCGCCGCCGCCACAACCGCGACCGCATCGGCACCCCGGACCGTGTCGGCTGGGTCCCTTGGACGCTGGTGTTCCTGGTCTGCGGCGTGATCGGGGCGGGGCTTCTGGTGGCCTCGCTGCCGGCGCTGATGCGAGGCTAGAGGCAGGCCTCCAGGAACGCCTGGTCGAAGCCGAACTGGCGCGCCTTCTCCAGCGTGTAGGGACGCAAGCCGGAAGACCGGTAATCGCCGATGATCTTGCCGTCGTCGCTCTCGTCCAGATACTCGAACTTGAACAGGTCCTGGGTCACGATCACGTCGCCCTCCATGCCGATCACCTCGGTCACCTGCGTGGTCCGGCGGCTGCCGTCGCGCAGGCGCTTCACCTGCACGATCAGATCGACCGATTCGGCGATCTGGCGGCTGATCGCTTCCTTGGGGATCTTGATATCCCCCATCAGGATCATGTTCTCCATGCGGCCCAGGCATTCGCGCGGGCTGTTCGCGTGGAGCGTGCACATCGAGCCGTCGTGGCCGGTGTTCATGGCGGCGAGCAGGTCGAAGCATTCCGCGCCGCGGATTTCGCCCAGGATGATGCGGTCGGGGCGCATACGCAGCGCGTTCTTGACCAGATCGCCGATGGTGATCGCGCCCTGGCCTTCCAGGTTCGGCGGGCGAGTCTCGAGCGGAAGCCAGTGCGGCTGCTGGAGCCGAAGCTCGGCCGCGTCCTCGATGGTCAGCACGCGCTCGCCCGGGTCGATCATCTTGGAGAGGGCGTTGAGCATGGTCGTCTTGCCGGAGCCCGTGCCGCCCGAGATGACGATGTTGAACCGGCACGCGCCCGCGATCTTGAGCGCCGTGCACATCCGCTCGCTCATCGAGCCGAAGCCCTGGAGCATGTCGAGCGTGATCGGCTTTTCCGAGAACTTGCGGATCGAGATCGCGGTGCCCTTGAGGCTGAGCGGCGGCACGATCACGTTGACGCGGCTGCCGTCCTTGAGGCGGGCGTCGGCGAGCGGAGTGGTCTGGTCGACGCGGCGGCCGACCTGGTTCACGATGCGCTGCGCGATCTGGAACAGGTGCTGTTCGTCGCGGAAACGGATCGGCGCGATGACCAGCTTGCCCTTCTTCTCGATGTAGGTCTGGTCCGGGCCGTTGACCATGATGTCCGAGATGTCGGGGTCGGTCAGCAGTTCCTCGAGCGGGCCGAAGCCGAGCAGTTCGTCGACCAGCACCTTCTCGAGCGCGAACTGCTCGCGGCGGTTGAGGGTGACCTTGAGCTCGGCCAGCACCTCGAGGATGATCGGGCGGAACTCTTCCGACAGCTCTTCCTTGCTCAGCGTGGCGGCCGCTTCGGGATCGACGCGCTCGAGCAGGCGGGGGAGCACCTGCTCCTTGATCTTGTGTACGCTGGCCTCGAAGCCGCCGACCTCGGACTCGCCGCTGTGCGAGGAGTTCATGCGCTCGTTGAGGCGGCCCATCGCGTCTTCGGGGGAGGTGGGGCGCGAGCTGGCAGAAGGCGCGGGCGTGGGCGCAACGCCGGGCAATGGCGGGAATTGTTCGCCGCCCTGCGGACGCGGAGCCGCGCCGCCCTGCATGGGCCGTGCAACCCCGAACTGCGGCCGCGCGCCAGCCGCCATGCCCGCGGGGCCGTTCTTCCGTCCGAATGCGCTCATTCCTGCGAAATCCTTGCGTTCGTCGCGTGTCCATAGCCGGGGCGGAGATCTCCCGTCGGCAAGCCCAAGCTCATCGAAGTGAATACTCGGGAAACCTTAGTTTTCTCCTAAGGTGCCCGGTCTGGCGAGCCTGATGGGGAGTGACTCGCTGCAAAATCTTAAGGGCCCCGCCCGTGCGCAAGATGATAAATCGGAGTTAACCACTTCGGGGCTAGACGCAGGTCATGTCCATCAGTCAGCACACCGGTTTCTCGAAGCTCAGCATGCAGATCCAAGCTGCAACCGCCGGCGTCTCGGTGATTACCGTGCTCGGACTCGCCATCGCGATCATCATGCCCGTCGCGGAAGCGGCAATTTATCCAACCTACATGCACACGATGCGGCTTGCGTGGATCGAATGGACTCGATTGCAGGAAATTCCATATGTCCTTTTC
Organism: Altererythrobacter sp.; assembly: GCA_016793865.1. Classification (GTDB taxonomy): domain Bacteria; phylum Pseudomonadota; class Alphaproteobacteria; order Sphingomonadales; family Sphingomonadaceae; genus Qipengyuania. The sequence continues at coordinate 175,574 of JAEULJ010000001.1, read as the reverse complement.
GAGGCGGTGGTGATTGCCTTCGCCGTGCAGCGCGGAATGACCCTTCGCCTCGCTTGGAAGGGCCTTTCACACGATGTGCGGTTGGCGTTGTTGGCGCTCGTCATTGGCATCTTCGTAGGTAGCATATTCACCTCCAACCTACCCGCGTTCACCGTTGCCGCGTCGTGCATCTCCATCGTCAATCTGCTGTTTGCCCTGGCTGCGGCCCACCTCCTAGGCCAGTCTCGTAACTCCTCAGTCGCGATGCTGATGCCGCTAATGGTATGTGGGTTGGTCATCCTTTCATGCTACACGGCGCTTCGCTTCGCTTTCCCGCCGCCTACCCATCTCGTTTGGGGTGGGGTGATCGAATGGCCGTCGGCGATCCCGGGTTTCATCAGTGTTCGCCACTTCGGATCATGGTCGGGCGCCATCGCGGCCGGCATGGGAGTGCAGATTTTGTTCGGCGCAAAGTCCGGACGCTTCGAGTTGAGCCACCTATTTTACTTCATTGCCGCTGCGGTTACGGTTTGGACTGGAACGAGAGCGGCTATTCTTGCGATGATCGTCATCTTCTTGATCACCTGCATTTCACTTCGACGCCTTCCGACACCCGATGCGATCGGGCGTGCGGCCCTTCTCACCGGCGCTGCTTTGGCGGCTGCCTATATTCTCCTGCCCGCTGATCCGACGTTTCGTCTGATCAATGTGGGCGACTACTCGACATTACAAAGTGCTACGGCCTTGCGTGACAGGTTGTGGGAACTAACCTTCTTGCGATGGCTCGATTCACCGTGGTTCGGTTGGGGCACAGGGTCCACATTCTGGGAAGTCGACATTGGATGGCCACATACGCAGCCCCATAATGCGGTGCTGCAATTCTTGATAAGCTGGGGAGTGGTTGGCACGGCAGGGGCACTATACCTGATCGGGAAGGCGATCCGGCGTGTCCATGCTCCCGGCATGACAAATGCCGAACTTCGACCTATTCTGGCAATGCTTTATGCATTGCTTTTCCAAAGCCTGCTCGAAGGAATGCTTCATTATCCGCGTTTCATAAATGCCATTATTTTTCTTTTCGTAGTCATTGTTATCCGCTCTCGCAGTCCGGCGTCTAGCAGGCCACATAATACTACCTGGACTGCTTGACAGGTTTGTGTGCTGCATTGGGAAGGTCTGGCTCTTCCAACCGGCGCGAAGATATGCAACCGCCCGCTTAGGGCCGCTGGTTTGACTGCGGATTCCAGGAACGCAGGTTAAACTTTCGGCAGGTCATTATGTGCGGCATCATCGGCATCGTTAGTGAAAGCCCGGTCGCGGACCGTCTGGTCGCAGGGCTCAGGCGCATGGAATACCGCGGTTATGACAGCGCGGGGGTGTGCACCCTCCATCAGGGCGCGCTGGTCCGGCAGCGGGCGGAGGGGAAGCTCGCCAATCTCGTCCGCGAGCTCGATGCGCATCCGGCGCCCGGCACCGTGGGCATAGCGCACACCCGCTGGGCCACTCACGGCGCGCCCACCGCCAGCAACGCCCATCCCCATGCCACGGGCGAGGTGGCGCTGGTGCACAATGGCATCATCGAGAACTATCGGCCCCTGCGCGACGAGCTGATAGCAGAGGGGCGCACGCTCGAGAGCGAGACCGACAGCGAGGTTGTCGCCCATCTCGTCAGCCGCGAGATCGAGAACGGCGCCTCGCCTGAGGAGGCCGTTGCGACGGTCCTGCCGCGGTTGCGCGGTGCCTTCGCCCTGGCGATCGCCTTTCGCGCCCATCCCGACATTCTCATCGGCGCGCGGCTCGGTTCGCCGCTGGTGGTGGGTTACGGGGAGGGGGAGATGTTCCTCGGCTCCGACGCGCTCGCGCTCGCTTCGCTGACGCAGCGGATTTCCTATCTCGAAGAAGGGGATTGGGTCGTCATCACGCGCGACGGCGCCACCATCCGCGACGAAGGCGGCGCGGTGGTGGAGCGCCCCGTGACCACCTCGGGCGCATCCGCCGCCGCGGTGGAGAAGGGCAATTACCGCCATTATATGCAGAAGGAGATCTTCGAGCAGCCGACCGTGGTCGCGCAGACGCTCGGCTCCTATCTGCGCCCGGCCGAAGGGGTCGTGGGACTGCCGCAGTTCGATTTCGACCTGTCCACCGTCCGCCGTGTCACCATCGTGGCCTGCGGCACCAGCTTCTACGCCGGCATGGTGGCGAAGTACTGGTTCGAGCAGTTCGCACGCGTGCCGGTGGACATCGATGTCGCCAGCGAGTTCCGTTACCGCGATCCGGTGCTGGAAGACGGCGGGCTGGCGCTGTTCATCAGCCAGAGCGGAGAGACTGCCGATACGCTCGCCGCGCTGCGCCACTGCAAGCGTGCAGGCCAGACCATCGCGGTGGTGGTCAATGTGCCGACAAGCTCGATGGCGCGAGAGGCGGACCTGCTGCTGCCCACCCATGCCGGCCCCGAGATCGGGGTTGCCAGCACCAAGGCCTTCACCTGCCAGCTCGCCGTTCTGGCGGCGCTGGCGGCGCATATGGCGGTCAGGAAGGGGCGCCTCTCCCGCGATGAGGAGGCGGAAGTGGTACGGCATCTGCTTGAAGCGCCCGCCGCGCTCAACGCCGCGCTCGACCATGACGAGGACATCGCGGCGATGGCGCACCTCGTCGCCCCGGCCCGCGACGTGCTCTATCTCGGTCGCGGCGCCGATTATCCGCTTGCGCTGGAAGGAGCGCTGAAGCTCAAGGAAATCAGCTATATCCACGCCGAAGGCTATGCCGCCGGCGAGATGAAGCACGGCCCCATCGCGCTGATCGACGAGAATGTGCCGGTGATCGTGCTCGCCCCTTCGGGACCCTTGTTCGAGAAAACGGTGTCCAACATGGAGGAGGTGCGCGCCCGCGGCGGCAAGGTGGTGCTCATCTCCGATGCGCAAGGGCTTGCCGAAGCAGGCGAAGGCTGCATCGCGACCATCCAGATGCCGCGCGTCCACCCGCTGATCGCGCCGCTGGTATATGCCGTTCCGGTGCAGCTGCTGGCCTACCACGTCGCCTGCGTGAAGGGCACGGACGTCGATCAGCCGCGCAACCTGGCAAAATCGGTGACAGTGGAATGACCATGCGCGGTCTGGCGGCAGCCGGATGAGAGTGCGCCTTCGCCGTTCCGATGGCGGCGCCACCCGCTTGGAACGGGCGGGGAAAGCGCATATGGGCAGGGCATGGGCGAGAGCGATCGACTGAACTTCGTGCCGGACAGGCCGATTGCGGTGAGCCAAGGGCGGGGCGGTTCCCGATTTCATCACCGTCGATGACCGATCCGGTGCCCCTGCACGCGCCCGCCCGGCAACCCGACGATCCCGACGCCGCGCTTCGGCCGAGATCACTGTCGGAGTTCGTGGGCCAGGCCGCGGCGCGGGAGAACCTGCGTGTCTTCATCGCTGCAGCGAAGTCGCGTGGCGAGGCGATGGACCATGTGCTGTTCTTCGGTCCACCGGGCCTGGGCAAGACCACGCTGGCGCAGATCGTGGCAAGGGAGCTTGGCGTCGGCATCCGCGCCACGAGTGGCCCGGTTATCGCGCGCGCGGGCGATCTGGCGGCTCTACTGACCAACCTGGAACCACACGACGTCCTCTTCATCGACGAGATTCATCGTCTCAATCCGGTGGTGGAGGAAGTGCTCTATCCGGCAATGGAGGATCGCGCGCTCGATCTCATCATCGGCGAGGGGCCGAGCGCACGCAGCGTACGGATCGATCTTCCGCCGTTCACCCTGATCGGTGCGACGACCCGGCAGGGGCTGCTGACGACGCCGCTGCGCGACCGCTTCGGCATCCCGGTGCGGCTGAACTTCTATTCCGAGGACGAACTGCTTCAGGTGGTGATTCGCTGCGCGCGCCTGCTGGGCATGGGCGTGGACCAGGGCGGCGCGCGCGAGATCGCGCGGCGCAGCCGAGGCACGCCGCGCGTCGCGGGGCGGCTGATGCGCCGGGTGCGCGATTTCGCCCATGTCGCGGGCGCGGACGCCGTCACCCGCGATGTGGCGGACGAGGCGCTGACCCGGCTGGAAGTCGACGGGCTCGGCCTCGATGCGATGGACCGGCGCTACCTCACGATGATCGCGACCACCTACAAGGGCGGGCCGGTGGGGGTGGAGACGCTCGCCGCGGGCCTCTCGGAGCCGCGCGACACGGTGGAGGAGGTGATCGAGCCCTATCTGATCCAGCTCGGCCTGATCGCCCGGACCGCTCGGGGGCGTTGCCTCAACGATGGGGGGTGGAGCCACCTGGGCCTGGCCCCGCCATCTCAGGGCCCTCAGGCAAGCTTCTTCGGCGAAGGCTGAAGGAGCGACGGGGCATCTGGCCCGGCATCGCGAGGCCGGGTCGACCAGTCGCCCAGCCGGTACCATTGCGTCACGATGTATTTGCTGCCTCGTTCCACCGGCAGGCCTGCGTGGAGGAGCATCGGATTGGGCCGACCGCGCCGGTCCATGTTGTTCCATGCCAGCAGGAGGCCCGGCTCCGGCGCGATCTTCAGGCCCAGCTTCGGGAAATCGGTCTCGCCGCCTGTCTCCACCGCATTGAGGTAGAGCATGGCAGTCCAGCTCCGCTGCCCACCGCGCAGCCTTTCGCGCTGCCAATGCTCGCGCCCGGTGCGAAAGCTATCCGAATGATGCCGGTATTCTTCGCCCGCTCGATAACGCTGGCCCTGCATCGGCTCCGCGCTGGTGCGGGGCAGACCCAGCAGGTCGTCGATCCTCACGGCGAGTTCGGAGGCGGCGTGGGCATCACCGAAGTAATGCGTGGAGCTTGTGCGGATGCCAGGAGCTTCGGCACCGTCGTTGTAGAGTGTGGAGGGGCTTGCTCCTGCCTCGATCGGGGTGATCAGCGCCCGGCATCGCTCCGCCGAAAGGAAGCCGGTCAGGGCGAAGATGTCGGCCCTGTGCCCTCCCAGCGGCCGCGCGCGGGCATCCAGCAGAAGCCGCGCACGCACGGCATCGCCGATCGCGGCGAGCCTGGCCGGCTCGGCCATATCGTCATGGCCGCGCCGCGCGAGGCGGGCCAGCAGGCTCAGCCCGCCAGCTTCCGCAGCACGTATTGGAGGATACCGCCGCTGCGGTAGTATTCCATCTCGTTGGCGGTATCGATGCGGCACAGCGCGGTGAAGCTGTCGCGCCGGCCATCGGGGCGCGCCACCTCGACGACGACCTCCTGGCCGGGTTCGAGATCGGCGATGCCGCGGATGGTGAAGGCATCTTCGCCCGACAGCGCCAGCGAGGCCCGCGATTCCCCCTCGCGGAACTGGAGCGGAAGCACGCCCATGCCAACGAGGTTGGAACGGTGGATGCGTTCGAAGCTTTCCACGATCACCGCGCGCACGCCCAGCAGGAAGGTGCCCTTGGCCGCCCAGTCGCGGCTGGAACCGGTGCCGTATTCCTTGCCCGCGATCACCACCAGCGGGGTGCCGTCTTCCTTGTGGTTCATGGCTGCGTCATAGACCGGCATGGTCTCGCCGCCGTAGCGGCTCATGCCGCCCTCCACGCCTGGCACCATCTCGTTGCGGATGCGGATATTGGCGAAGGTGCCGCGCATCATCACCTCGTGATGGCCGCGCCGGCTTCCGTAGGAGTTGAAGTCGGCAGGTGCGACCTGGCGATCCTGGAGCCAGCGGCCGGCGGGGCTGTCGGCCTTGATGGACCCGGCCGGGCTGATGTGGTCGGTGGTCACGCTGTCGGACAGGATCAGCAGCGGCCGGGCGCCGACGATGTCGGTCACCGGAGCGGCTTCCATCGTCAGGCCCTCGAAATAGGGGGGGTTGGCCACATAGGTCGAATTGGGCCGCCAGCTATAGGTGTCCGATCCCGTCACCTCGATCGCCTGCCAATGCGGATCGCCCTTGGTCACATCGGCGTAGCGGCTTTCGAACATGGCGCGGTCGATGGCCCCGGCGCGGACCTCGGCGACCTCGGCATTGCTCGGCCAGATGTCGCGCAGATAGACGTCCTCGCCCGCATCGTCCTGGCCGATGGGGGTGGTGACCATGTCCTCGGTCACGGTGCCCTTGAGCGCATAGGCGACGACAAGCGGCGGGCTGGCCAGGAAGTTGGCGCGCACGTCGGGGCTGACGCGGCCCTCGAAATTGCGGTTGCCCGACAGAACGCTGGCGGCGACGATGTCGTTACCGTTGATCGCCTTGCTGATCGGCTCGGCCAGTGGGCCCGAATTGCCGATGCAGGTGGTGCAGCCATAGCCGACCAGATCGAAGCCGATGGCGTCGAGATGGTCCTGCAATCCGGCCTTTTCGAGATAGTCGGTCACCACCTGCGAGCCGGGGGCGAGGCTGGTCTTGACCCAGGGCTTGGGCTTCAGCCCGCGCTCGTTGGCCTTCTTGGCAACGAGGCCGGCGGCGATCAGCACATCGGGGTTGGAGGTGTTGGTGCAGCTGGTGATGGCGGCGATCACGACATCGCCGTCACCCACGTCGTGCTCGGCCCCCTCGACCTTCGCGCGCTTGGCCTTGGGCTTGCGGTAAAGGTCGCGGAGCTGGTCGTTGAACAGCTCGTCAACGGCGGGCAGCGCCACCTTGTCCTGCGGGCGCTTGGGACCCGCGAGGCTCGGGACGACCGTGCCCATGTCGAGCGAGAGCGTGCGGGTGAACACCGGCTCGTTCTCCGGAGTGAACCACAGCCCCTGTGCCTTCGCATAGGCCTCGACCAGGGCGATGTCCGCCTCGGGGCGGCCGGTGAGGCGCAGATAATCGATGGTCTTGCCGTCGATCCCGAAGAAGCCGCAGGTGGCGCCGTATTCGGGGGCCATGTTCGCGATGGTGGCGCGGTCGGCAAGCGAGAGCGCGGAGACGCCGGGGCCGTAGAATTCCACGAAACGGCCCACGACCCCCACCTCGCGCAGCATCTGCACGCAGGTCAGCACGAGATCGGTGGCGGTGATCCCTTCGCCCATCTCACCGGTCAGCTTGAAGCCCACCACTTCCGGGATCAGCATGGAAACCGGCTGGCCCAGCATCGCAGCCTCGGCCTCGATACCGCCAACGCCCCAGCCCAGCACGCCAAGGCCGTTGATCATGGTGGTGTGGCTGTCGGTGCCGACGCAGGTGTCGGGATAGGCCACGGTCTGGCCGTTCTGATCCTCGCTCGACCACACCGCGCGGGCGATATGCTCCAGATTGACCTGGTGGCAGATGCCCGTTCCCGGGGGGACGGCGCTGAAATTGCGGAAGCTCTTCGAACCCCATTTGAGGAAATCGTAGCGCTCCGCGTTGCGGGCGTATTCGAGCTCCATGTTGCGGGCGAAGGCCTTGGGGTGGCCGAACTCGTCCACCATCACCGAATGGTCGATCACCAGGTTGACGGGCACCTGCGGGTTGATCTTGGCGGTGTCGCCGCCCAGCCGCGCGATCCCGTCGCGCATCGCCGCCAGATCGACCACGCAGGGCACGCCCGTGAAGTCCTGGAGCAGCACCCGCGCCGGGCGATACTGGATTTCGCGGCCGGTGCGCGGATTGTGCTGCCAGGCGGCAATGGCGCGGATATGATCCTCGCCAACGGTGAAGCCGCCGTCCTCGAAGCGGAGCATGTTCTCCAGCAGAACCTTGAGGCTGAAGGGCAGCTTGGAAACCGGGCCGATCTTCTCTTCCGCCTTGGCGAAGGAATAATAGGCATAATCCCGACCGTTCACGGTGAGGGTGGAGCGGGTTTCGAGCGTGTCCTTGCCGACCTCGGTCATGCGGGTGCCTGTCCTTTCTGTTCGGGGCCACCCGTGCGGCTGAAGAAGCGGCGGGCGGGCTTACGGCGGCGCCCTGCTCCGGATGAGGCGAAAAAGCAAGGGCGAGCCGGGTTCCCGGCCGGAAGAGCGCCGGCGCTAGACCGCCAGTTGTTCTGGCGCCTCGGGGCCACGCCGCCGCGCCGCCAGCCAGCAGCCGAACACGATCAGGGCGGTCCCGAGCACCGTCGTGGCGGTCACATGCTCGGCGAAGAACAGCCAGCCGAACGCGCTCGCCCACAGGAAACCCGAATATTCCATCGGCACAAGCACCTGCGCCTCCGCACGGGCATAGGCGTAGGCGAAGGCAATCATTCCCGTAACGGTGAGCAGCGCAGATCCGCCGATCAGCAGTGCGGTCGGCCCGTCGGGCAGCCGCAGCAGCCACGGCGCGGCCAGGCCCAGAACCGCCGCGCTCACGCCGCTGTGGAAGGCGGAAATCTCGAACGGGTCCGCAAGCTGCGCCTGGTGGCGCGAAATCACCAGATTGGCGGCATAGAGCAGCGCGGAAACGAGAATCGAGGCAAGGCCCCACAACGCATCTTCCCCCATCGGCTCGTGACCGAACTTGCCTCCCACGATTATCATCGTCCCGACCAGTCCCAGCATCGCGGCGAGGATGGCCTCTCGCCGGATGCGCTCGCCCAGGAAGATCGCCGCGAGGTAAAGCGCCACCACCGGGGCGATGAAACTGATTGCGATGGTTTCAGCCAGCGGCAGCTTGGTGAGGGCGTAGAAGAACGTCAGCGCCATGAAACTTCCGGCCACGCCGCGCAGCAAATGCACCCTCAGCACCCGCGGCTCAGGCCACCGCCCGCCGCGCGCCAGCCACACCGGCGCGATCACGGCGAGCCCGACAGCCGCGCGCAGGAAGGCCGCGCTATAGGCCCCTATCGCGAGCGAGGCGCCCTTCATCAGCGCGTCCATCAGCGACAGCAGCGCCACCGCCAGCAGCGCCGCGAGGATGGGGAGGGGGAGGCTGCGGGGCATGGTCGCGGCGCTAGGGTGGCGGCGAAGTGGCGGCAATGAACAATTCACTGCTCCTTCAGGCGCGACGGTGGAAAATCACCGCCGATGTGCTTAGGAATGCGTGGAAGCTTCCGGGCGGGGGCAAGATGGTGGATTTGATGATTTTCAGGACGATGTTTCTCGGCGCGGCGGCGGGCGGCGCGCTTGTCGCGGCCTCCGCCCAGGCGCAGCAGGCGCCGCAGGATCTTCTGGCGCAGACCCGGCCGGCAGTACGGCCGCAAGCGCCTGCCGCCACCCCCGCGCCGGTTCCGTCTCCGTCGCCGGCAGCCCCGCTGAGCGTCGACCGCGCCTTTGCGGACATCCACACCCGCCCGGGCGAGGTGGTGCAGGCCCTGCCAGTTCCGCCCAAGCCGATCCTCGCCACCTGGACCGTGCCGCAGGCGCGAGAGCTGGTCCGCTTCGCCGAGGACATTGCGGTGGAGGGGCTGGACCCGGCGGACTACAGCCTGCCCCAGCTCCAGGCCGCGATTGCGGCCGGCCCGGGGGATGCACTCAACAGCGCCGCCAGCCGCACTTTCCAGTGGCTGGTGGAGGATCTGCGTGACGGGCGCACTCCTATGGAGGCGCGGCGGCAGTGGTTCGTGGTCGATCCCGATCCCGACCGGTTGCCGACGCAGGCGCTGCTGGACAAGGCGGTGGCGGACGGGGGTGTCGCGCGGACGCTGACCGCGCTCAATCCGGTCAATCCCGATTACGCCGCGCTCAAGGCCGAGCTGGCGCTCGCCAGGGACCCGGCCCGGCGCAAGCTCATTCGCGCCAACATGGATCGCTGGCGCTGGCTGCCGCAGGCGCTGGGACGGCATTACCTCGTTACCAACATCCCCGAGCAGAAGCTTCGGCTGACGGTGAACAACCGGATCATCAAGAGCTACCGCACCATTGTGGGCAAGCCCGGCCGCACCGCCACGCCCCAGCTGGCCGAGATGGTGGAGGCGGTGATCTACAACCCCACCTGGACCGTGCCGCAGTCGATCGTGAAGGGCGAGGGGCTGGGCGCCAAGGTGCTTGGCAATCCCGCCTGGGCGCGCGCCAACGGCTACAGGGGATCACGCGCCGAGAACGGCTTCGTTACCGTGGTGCAGCAGCCGGGGCCGAACAACTCGCTCGGCCTGATGAAGCTCGACATGCCCAACGAGCACGCGATTTTCCTTCATGATACGCCCCAGCGCGGCCTGTTCGCGCAGGACAACCGCGCGCTCAGTCACGGCTGCGTGCGCGTGGAAGGCGCCCGCGAACTCGCGATGACCATGTCGATGCTCGGGAACATGAAGACCAAGGACGACATCCCGGCCATCCAGGCGGAAGTTCAGACCATAACCGCGGGCGGCAAGTACACCCGCTATCCGCTCGCCAACCAGTGGCCGGTCTATCTGACCTATTTCACCATGGCTTCCGATGTGGATGGCCAGATGCGCAGCTTCGCCGACATCTACGGGCGCGACGGGCCGGTGCTCGCCAGCTTCGACAAGCCGCGTCAGACCAACCGCGCGCGCAAGACCGACGAGGAAGTGGTCGAGATCGTGGACGATATGCAGACGTCGTGATTGCGCTCCCCGGTGCCGGGCGCAGCGCGTCTGCATCGCGTGCTTTTCGTCTCAATGAACTCGTGCGCTCGCATGGGCGGGCGTAGTTCGGAAGACTTCAGTAAACCCCCGGGTTGGTCCTTTCGAAGGTGCCCTGAGGCGGAGTGCGGGTGAGGAGATCGGTTTGCGCCATCGGGGGCGCCACCCGGCGCCCGTCCTCGGTCAGGCCCAGGCTGTCGGCAAACAGCAGGCGCCCTCCGGCCAGCTTTGCCAGCGCCAGGTCGAACTGTTCGGGCCCCATCGCGAAGCAGCCGTTGGAGCGGCCCAGCCGGCCATAGCGGGCGACATGCTCGGGCCGGGCGTAGTCGGCCTGATGAAGCACGATGGCGCGTGGCAGGGCGTTGGAATTGGTCGGATCGAGCCCGTCGAGCCGTATCGACGTGCCGAAGCGCCCGACATACCAGCTTCGCGTCATATAGGCGCCGCGGCTGGTGCAATGCGAACCTTCCACGTTGGAGTACCACTTCAGCCAGCCGTCATGCTGCGGGTCCGATCCATCGCCGTGGGTGACGAGGAAGCTCTGCACTTGCGCATTGTCCAGATCGACGAAATGGAACCGCTTCTGCGCGCTGTGCAGGCCGAAATCCGCGATCGCCACCAGATCGCGCGCCCACAGGTCCGCGCCGGCACGGGCGACCTCGCGCCGGGCCAGGGCGAGCAATTCGGCATCACGCGCCGCAGTCGGGTTCACCTGCGCGAACAGGCGCGGCGGGAGTGCTAGCGTGGCGGCCGCGGCCACGCCCGAAGTCAGAAGGTTCCTGCGTTTCATCGCCGCCCCCTAGCAGCGGAGGGATTGTTGGACCATGAACATCGGGAACCCGCGTTGCCGCTTATCGCTTGGGATGCATGATCCGCCTCTGCCCCGCCGCCTTTGCTGCCTCGCTGCTGCTCGCAGCATGCGCCTCCGTGCCTGCGGACCGCGCGCCGCCCGGTGCGATGCCGCCGCCATCCGGCGCGGCTGCTACCGGCCCGACCCCGGTCCCGACACGAGTGCTCGACCGTGCGGCGCTTGCTCGGCTGATCGCCAACAAGGGCGTGACCCTGCAATGGATCGACTGGAACACGCGCGGCTCAGCCAATGTGCGCTGGCAGGGCGACATGCTGCTGCTGACCGCCGCCCAGGCCCGGAGCGGGGGAGGACGGCTGTTCCTCGATGGCGTGGTCGAGGAAGTCGGGCCCGACTATTTCACGTTCCAGGGCACGATCAGGATAGATGACACGCCAGACGCCGGGCGGCGCTGCGAGGCGAACAAGAGCTGGCATTTCGCGGTTACCCAGGGCCGCCCATACTGGCGCCTTCGCGAGTTCGAATGGTGCGACGGCCTGACGGACTACGTCGACATCTACTTCTAGACGCTGCCGAGAACCATGCGGTCCTTCTCGATCCGGACTGGCTCCACCGTCCTCAGAAAGGACTGCCCGAGCAGCGAGACGGGCAGTCCCTCGGGCACGATCACCGCCCGCACATCGCGCGCTTCGTGCCCGCCCAGTGCCACGCGGTCCAGCGTGAGCGCCACGCCGCGGATCGGCCCGCCGGCGCCCCTTGCCACCACATCCAGCCGTGCCGGATCCCAGGTCAGCCCTGCGGCGCGGGCGTCCTCGCCCGTCAGCGCCACCACACTCGCACCGGTATCGACCAACATGGTGACCGGCCGATCGCCGATCGCGACGCCTGCGTAGAAATGCCCGTCGGCAGCGCGCTGGAGCACGTTAGCCGGGCCCCGCGAAGCCGGCGCAACCGTTTCGGCGGCCGCCCGCACGCCCATCTTTGCCGGCACTTGCGTTTCGTTCTTGGGGAACAGCGTTGCGATCGCTCCGATAGTGAGGCCGGCAAGGATCAGGGCGTCGCGCATCTGCGCAAAGTTAGGCGGGTTTGCTTAAGAGGCCGCTAAGGGCGCGGCGGAACCCGAGTTAGCGAGCCACAGCCGGCCGGGCCTGCCAACGATCTGCCCCTTGTTGCCTGGCGGATCGCGGCGAAGGCTGCCGTCATTCCGCGGCTTGGCTCACGCGCCCAGCGTCACTAGCCTCGGCTTCCAGCTTCGCAGCCTCGATCTCGGCGGCCTTGGCCTCCACCAGCGATACGATGTGGTCGAGCATCCCGGCATCCTCGACGTGGTGGTCCTTGAGGCCGGAGAGATAGACCATGTGCTTGCCGCCGCCGCCGCCAGTGAGGCCGATGTCGGTCTCGCGCGCCTCGCCAGGGCCATTTACCACGCACCCCAGCACCGAGAGCGAGAGCGGCGTCTTGATGTGACTCAGCCGCTCCTCCAGCGCCTCGACCGTGCGGATGACGTCGAAGCCCTGGCGCGCGCAGGAGGGGCAGGAGACCACCCGCACGCCGCGAGTCCTGAGGCCGAGCGCCTTGAGCATCTCGAAGCCGACGCGCACCTCTTGCTCGGGCTCGGCCGAGAGGCTGACGCGGATGGTGTCGCCGATGCCCGCCCACAGCAGGTTGCCAAGGCCAATGCTCGATTTGACCGTTCCGCCGATCAGCCCGCCCGCCTCGGTAATGCCCAGGTGCAGCGGGCAATCCACCGCATCCGCCAGCCCGTGATAGGCGGCGACCGCCAGGAACACGTCGCTTGCCTTCACCGCTACCTTGAACTCGTGGAAATCGTGGTCCTGGAGCAGCTTGATATGGTCGAGCGCGCTTTCGATCAGCGCCTCGGGGCAGGGTTCGCCGTATTTCTCCAGCAGGTCGCGCTCGAGACTGCCGGCGTTGACCCCGATGCGGATGGCACATCCGTTGGCCTTGGCGGCGCGCACCACCTCCGCCACGCGCTCGGACGATCCGATGTTGCCGGGGTTGATCCTGAGGCACGCAGCGCCCTTGTCGGCCGCTTCGAGAGCACGCTTGTAGTGGAAGTGGATGTCCGCGACGATCGGGATGGAGGATGCGCGCACGATCTTGTCGAAGTCGCGGGTCGCCTCGGCGGTGGGGCACGAGACGCGGATGATGTCGGCGCCCGCTTCCTCGCAGCGTCGGATCTGGTCGACCGTGGCTGCGACATCCTCTGTCGGGGTGTTCGTCATCGTCTGCACGGTGATCGGCGCATCGCCGCCAACCGGCACCTTGCCGACCATGATCTGCCGGCTGACTCGCCGCTCGATCGTGCGCCAGGGGCGGATTGCGGTGCCGATTGAAGACATGGCGCGCGATATAGGGCGGCCTCGATTACGCGGCAATGACCGGATGCGGAGCTTGCCGATCGACGGCCGTCGATATGCGTGAGCGATTGGTCGGCACGGGCTGGTCGTCCGGGAGCTGTCGGGCAACTGCATTATTCATTTAATACAGTTGGGAGGCCTAGATGAATGCTCCGTATTCGCGCATCCTTGCCGCGACCTTGTTCCTGTCGGGAACCTCGAGTGTGAGCGCCGCGCCCGCCACGCCCGCCCCCGCTGCGTCTGCCGACTGCGGCGCGCCCGGCGCCAGCTATTCCGCCGACGCCCAAGGGGCTGCCTGCCGCCTCGCCGACGAGCTGGAAAAGGCCTTCGTTTACCCCGACAAGGGCAAGGCCTATGCGGCCGCGCTCCGCGCCCATGTCGCGGCGGGGAAATACAGGGGGATGAGCGTCGACGACGCATCCCGCACGATGACTGCCGACCTTCAGGCCGTCGCGCCCGATGGCCATCTGCACGTGATGCGCATGCCCGACGATGGCGATGGTCCGTCCCGCGCCGGTCCACGCGCGGATTTCCCGCTGCTGGAGCAGAACGGGTGGATCGCGCCGGGCATCGCCTTCATCCGCATCAACGCCTTCATGCGCGATCCCGCCGAGACGGCGGCAGTGGCGAAGTTCATGGCCGATCATGCCGACGCGAAGGCGATCATCTTCGACATCCGCACCCACCGTGGCGGCGGCCTCGACCAGATGGATGTCATCTTCCCCTGGCTCTTCGCCAAGGAGACCCGGCTCGTCACGATGGCGATACGCCGCTCGGTGGAGGAGGAACAAGGCAGCCCCCTGGGCGATACGCCGAGTCTGCGCCTCGTCGCCGGCACCCCGCAGGAGGTGGTGCGAGAGCACTGGGCGACGCCCAATGCCGATCCGCGCCTGCGCGATGCCAAGGTCTATCTCCTGACCAGCCGCCGCACCGGTTCCGCCGCCGAGCATTTCGCGCTGGCGATGAAGCACACCGGTCGCGCGACGCTGGTCGGCAGCCGGACATCCGGCGCCAACCATTTCGGTGGTGGGATGGAACTGGCCGGCGGCCTCGCCGCCTTCGTGCCCGTAGGCCGGACATATGACCCCGTAACCGGCAAGGACTGGGAGTCCGTGGGTGTCGCGCCCGATGTCGACGTGGCGCCCGAGGTGGCACTGGAATGGGCGCTCAAGGAGCTTGGACTGGACGCAGCCACGGCATCCGGACTGTCGAAGAGCCGCGCGCCGACGCTTTCGATGGAGCCTCGCAAGATGTAGATGGCGCGCATCACCGCTGCCATGCGCGATTTGGACGTAGGCAGCCCCACCTGCTTGCGGCATAGCGCCGCGATGGACCACCCCATGCTCCACTCCCCTGCGAATGCCGGACCGCTGCCTCTGGACAGCGGGCACGCTGGCGATGTGGATTCCCCGCTCATCTTCGGGAGGGTGCTCGATGGCGCGGGCGGGGCGCGTGCGATCGGGTGGGAAGATGCGCAGGGCTGGACCCCGGCGCGCCAGGAGGAGGTGCTCTGGCTGCATCTCCAGCGCGATCGTCCCGGCCTCAAGGATTGGCTGTTGGGCAAGCTGCAGCTGCCCGGACCGACCGCCGGCCTGCTGGTTTCCGACCAGACGCGCCCGCGCGCCTTCCGCGAGGGCGAAGTGCTGGTGGCGACGTTGCGCGATCTCAACTTCAACCCCGGGGCCGAGCCCGAGGACATGATATCCATGCAGCTATGGAGCGACGGTCAGCGCGTGCTGACGTTGCGCCGGGCGCCGCAGCAGAGCCCGGAGGAGGTGCGCGACCAGCTCGATGCCGGGATCGGCCCGCACGACGCAGGGGCGATGATTACCCAGATCGCCGAGCTGATGATCGACCATCTCGGCGGAGCGGTGGTCGAGATCAACGCCACCATCGACCGGATGGAGGAAGACTGCGCCGACGAGAAGATGGAAGAACGCGCGAGAGAGATCGCCGAAATCCGCCGGGATTGCCTGGCGCTCCAGCGCCACCTCTCGCCGCAGCACGAGGCGCTGGAGCAGATCAGCCGCGATGCGCCGCCCTGGTTCGAGCAGCACGACCGGCGCGAGATCGCCGAATCGATCGCCCGGCTGCGCCGCAATCTCGACGACATCAACATCAGCAAGGAAAGCGCCGTCGTGCTCCAGGACGAACTGCGCGCCCGCGCGCAGGCGATCGGCCAGGATGCGACCTACAAGCTTGGGGTGATGGCCGGCGTGTTCCTGCCGCTGACATTCTTCACCGGGCTGCTCGGCAGCAATGTAACGGGCATCCCCTTGGCGGACCATCCCTTGGCCTTCTGGGGCGTGGTCGGCGCGTGCCTGTTCATCGCGCTTGGTATCCTGGCCATCTTCAAGAGCCGGCGATGGCTTTAGCGGTAGCGCGTCACTGACGGCTGACGGCTGGTTGCTCCGTCAACCTCCGAACCGCGTCCCCGTCAGTTTCTCGGACAACGCCCACAGCCGCTCGGCATTGTCCCGATCGAGGGCGTATGAGCGCACGCCACCCGTGGCGCTCGTATCGTCGATTTCCGACACATCGCAGTCCTCGGCATAGAGCCCGCCGCGGCCCTCCAGCTCGGGCGTGGTCGCGACCCAGCAGGTGGTCGCCGCGCCTTGCGGGATGGTCTTGAAGGAGACGGGTGTTTCGCCGGTCGCCTCGGCGGCCTTGCGGATGCGGTCGAGCAACGCGGCCATGTCCTCCTCGCTCATATGGCGGGCGAGGTTGGTGTGGATGCCGCCCGGGTGCAGCGCGAAAGCATGGATGCCCCGGCCGCCGAAGCGCTGCTCCAAGCCCACCGCGAAGAGGACGTTCGCGGTCTTGGAATTGCCATATGCGATCCAGGGATCATAGGCGCGCCGCTCGAAGCCCGGATCGTCGAAATCGACCGGGGCGATGTGATGGCCGCGGCTCGACAGGTTGACGATGCGCTGGCCGCTGCCCTTCTCCAGCAGCGACATCAGCTCGCCGGTGAGCGCGAAATGGCCCAGGTGATTGGTGCCGAACTGGGTTTCGAAACCATCCTCGGTGCGCCCCAGCGGCGCGGCCATGACCCCGGCGTTGTTGATGAGCACGTCGATGTGGCCGAACCGCTCGCGCGCCTCGGTGCCAGCCGCGCGGATGGAGGCGAGCGAGGCGAGATCGCACACCAGCGTGTCGATCCGGGCGCCGGTAAGCTCCGCGATTTCGTCGGCGGCGGCCGCGAGCTTGGTGGCATCGCGCCCGGACAGGATGACATGCGCGCCCCTGGCGGCCAGCGCCCTCGCGGTCTCCTGCCCCAGCCCCGAATAGCCGCCGGTGACGAGGATGATGCGACCGGTGAGGTCCATGCCATCGAGCACTTCGTCCGCGGTGCTGGCGAAACCGAACTGGCTCATGCTGCCTCTCCTTGCAGGGGTTTCTCGAACAGGAATTCCTCGTCGATCTGCTCGCCGACTCGGAAGTGGATGTCGGCCACCTTGGCAAAGCCATAGCGGGCGTAGAAGCGCTGTGCGCCATGGTTGGCGCTGTAAACCGAAAGCTGCACCGCATCGTGCCCGCCGGACCGGGCCTCCGCCAGCGCCCAGTCCATCAGCGCGGCGCCCACGCCCATGCCTGTGGCACCGGCGGCGCAATAGAGCTGGGCCAGTTCGATCGGATCGTGCGCGAAGGCGTCTTGCGCCAGCTTGCTGGGGTGGCGCAGCTTGCAATAGCCGAGCAGGACGCCATCCTCGCCCACGGCCAGCCGGTGGCGGCAGGCCCCGCCCGCGATCTCGCCAGCCACTGCCGTCTCGTCGTAAACTTCGGCGAGGAAGGCTGCGAGATCCTCGGGCCGGTAGAGATGGCCGAAGGCGTCGGTGAAGCTGTCGCGGCCCAGCGCGGCGAGCGCGGGCGCGTCGTCGAGCGTGGCGGCGCGTAGCTGCATGGCCCTTCCTTGCCGCGCGCTCCGCTGCTTGGGAAGGGGGCGCTTGTGAGCGACTGTGCGATTGCTAAGCTGGCAGGATGAACATGATGAAATGGATCGCGCTATTCGCGGCGCTGGCTTCAGGGGGCGCCGCAATGGCACAAGGCAAGGCCGAGCCGCCGCGTTGGTCGATAGCGATCCACGGCGGAGCGGGGACGCTCGAACGCAAGGACATGACGGCGGAGAAGGACGCCGCCTATCGCGCCGCGCTGCAGGCGGCGCTCGATGCGGGCAAGTCAGTGCTCGCGAAGGGTGGCAGCTCGCTCGACGCGGTGACGGCGGTGGTGCGCGTGCTGGAGGAAGATCCCAAGTTCAACGCCGGCAAGGGCGCGGTCTACACCTGGGAGGGCACGCACGAGCTCGATGCGGCGATCATGGACGGAAGGACTCGGGCGGCGGGCGCGATCGCCGGGGTGACGACGGTGCGCAGCCCGATTCTGCTCGCGCGCAAGGTTATGGAGGATAGCCCGCACGTCATGCTGGCGGGGCGCGGCGCGGAGCAATTCGCGGACGAGAAGGGGCTGGAACTGGTTCCGAACAGCTGGTTCGACACGCCCGAGCGGCTGGACGCACTCGAGCGGATGAAAGCGAAGAAGCTCAGCGCGCTCGACGTCGACCTCAAGTTCGGCACCGTCGGCGCGGTGGCTCTCGATGCCAAGGGCAATCTCGCCGCCGCCACCTCCACCGGCGGCATGACCGGGAAGCGTTGGGGCAGGGTAGGCGATGCGCCGCTCATCGGTGCGGGCACCTATGCGGAGAATGGCACCTGCGCGGTCTCCGCGACCGGCTGGGGCGAATATTTCATCCGTGTCGGCGTCGCCCGCACGATCTGCGCGCGGATGAGCATGAAGGGCGAAAGCGCGCAGGTCGCCGCCGATGCCACCCTGGCCGATGTCGCGAAACTCGGCGGCGACGGCGGGGTCATCGTGGCGGGCGCCAACGGCGATGTGGTGTTCGGGATCGAAGCTGGCGGCATGTACCGCGCTCGCGCCACCAGCGCGGGGGTGAACGAGGTGGCGATCTACAGGGACGAGTAGAGGGTCAGCCCCGCTTCCGCGCCTGCTTGTAACTTCCCAGCAGCCGCAGGTCGTTGACCTGGAAATCGAGTTCCTCCAGCGCGGCGTCCACCCGCGCATCGCCCGGCGCGCCCTCGATGTCGCAGTAGAAGCGCGTCGCCGCGAAGCTCGCGCCCTGCTGGTAGCTTTCCAGCTTGGTCATGTTGACGCCGTTGGTGGCGAAGCAGCCCAGCGCCTTGTAGAGCGCGGCGGGGATATTGCGGACCTGGAAGATGAAGGTGGTCATCGCGTCCGTTCCCGCGAGCGACGCCGGGTCCAGCGGTTCCTTCGCCAGCACCACGAAGCGCGTGGTGTTGTCATGCGCGTCTTCCACCGCGCGTTCGACGATCTGCAATCCGTAGAGCTCGGCGGCGAGCGGCGGGGCGATCGCGGCCATTGCCGGTTCCCCGCGCTCGGCCACCAGAGCCGCAGCGCCCGCGGTGTCGGCGTAGCTGAGCCCCGCGATGCCTCGCTCGGCGAGGAACAGGCGCGACTGGGCCAGTGCGTGGGGATGGCTCCAAGCGCCCTCGAACGGGCCCTGCCCAAGTCCCATCAGTGCGTGGGTGATCGGCATGAACTGCTCGGCCACGATGTGGAGACCACTCTCGGGCAGGAGGAAATGGATGTCGGACACCCGTCCCGCCTGCGAATTGTCGATGGGGATCATCGCCGCGCCCGCCGCCCCGGAATGCACCGCGTCGATGGCGTCCTCGAACCCGTAGCAGGGCAGCGGGAGCGCGTGCGGGGCATAACTCATCGTCGCCTGATGCGAATTGGAGCCCGGTGCGCCGCCAAAGGCGATGGCGCGCGCCGGATCGCCGGCAGCCACACCGCGCATGGAATCGACGAGGGCGAGGGCGGGTTGGGGAAACTTGCGCATCGGGAAGCGCTGCTATCGGCGGCGGCCCATGCCCGCAAGCGGGATCGCAGCGCGGCGCGTAGCGGTCTTGCGTCAAGGCACTCCCCTCACTAGAGCGGCGCGCAAGTCTCACCATCAGGCAAACGCGCGGGCACTTCACGCATGGACGATCGCTTTAACACTGCTTCGGGCTGGGTTCTTTTCGCCGGCATCGTCGCACTCGGATCCTCGATCGCGAGCGGGATGTATTTCAAGGCGGACAAGCCGCCCCATTCGGAAAAGATGGGCTACCTGATCGAGGGCGCACCCGAAGGCGGCGAGGGCGGGGCACCGGCCTACGACCTGGGCACTCTGCTGGCTGCCGCCGATCCCGCCGCGGGAGAGAAGCTGTTCGCCAAATGTGCCACCTGCCACACCGTCAATTCGGGCGGCGCCAATGGAATTGGGCCGAATCTCTGGGCATCGATGGGCGATGAAATCGGTAAGGGCCGGGGCGGGTTTGCCTTCTCGAGTGCGCTTTCGGGCCACGGTGGAGAGTGGACTTACGAAAACATGGACGCCTGGCTGAAGAGCCCCAAGGCCTTCGCCGCAGGCACCAAGATGAGCTTCGCCGGCCTTTCCAAACCTGAAGACCGCGCGAACATGATGGCCTATCTCAAGGCCAGTGGCGGCGGACCGGAGTTCCCGGCGCCCAAGGCAGCGGATGCGCCGGCCGAAGGTGCTGCTCCGGAAGGCGCGGCATCGGGCAATTCCGCCGCCCCGGTGGAGGGTGCTCCGGCGAGCGAGGCCGCGGCCGCGGGTGCTGCTGGCGCGGACCAGCCCGTCGCCACCGCGCAGGGCGCATCGCGCAACCCCGCGACCTAATCGGTTGCGGGGGTTGCGCGCCCCTTGAAGCCCTGCGCGATGACATACCATTCCGAGGAGCCCTTGCGGCTGGCCGGCGGCTTGGCGTGCTTGACGCTGCGGAAATGGCGCTTGAGCAGTGCCAACAGCTCGGCATCGGTCCCCCCCGCCAGAACCTTGGCGAGAAAGGTGCCGTCAGGTGCCAGGTTCTCGATCGCGAACCACGCCGCCGCCTCGACAAGGCCCATCGTGCGCAGGTGATCGGTCTGCCTGTGGCCCACGGTGTTGGCCGCCATGTCGCTCATCACCAGGTCGGGCGGTCCATTCAGGGCCCCGGCCAGTTCCGCCGGGGCGGCATCGTCCATGAAGTCCATCATGAAGATGGTCACACCATCCAGCGGCTCCACCGGCAGCAAGTCGATCCCCGCAATCGCCGCCTGAGGCCGGTGCCGCCTCACCACCTGGCTCCAGCCGCCGGGCGCGATGCCCAGGTCGACCACCCGCATTGCCCCTTTCAGCAGGGCATATTTCGCGTCCAGTTCGATGAGCTTGTATGCAGCGCGGCTGCGATAGCCGTCGGCCTTCGCCTGCTTGACATAGGGATCGTTGAGCTGGCGTTCGAGCCAGCGGACGGAGCTCGCCGTGCGCCCGCGCGCGGTCTTCACGCGCTTGCCCGCGTCAGGAACGCCGCGTGTCATGGTCGGGCAGCCTGCATCAGATCGAACGCTGGCGGATGAGGCCCGCGCGGCTTTCCTCGCCCTTGGCGTCGGCGGCTATCAGGCTGCGAAGGATGCCTTCGCGGATGCCACGATCGGCAACGCCCAGCATCTCGGCCGGCCAGATGTCCAGGATCGATTCCAGGATCGCGCAGCCCGCCACCACGAGATTGGCGCGATCGTCGCCAATGCAGGGCAGCGTACTGCGTTGCGCGCCGCTCATGGTGGTCAGCCGCGCGCAGATCTCGCGCATGGAACGTGACGGGACGATCAGGCCGTCGACCGCCTGGCGATCGTAATGCGGCAGTTCGAGATGGACGCTGGCGAGCGTGGTCACCGTGCCGCTGGTGCCCATCAGCCGCACGCTCTCCGCCTTGCTGGCAACGGGGGCCAGACGCTCGGCGAACGGGGCGAAGGCGGTGCTCACAAGGTCGCGCATGATGGCATAACGCCGTTGCCGGACCTCCTCCGTGCCATCGGGGGGCGGGGCGCTGTCGTTCAGCGAGACGACGCCCCACGGGACGCTCAGCCAGTCGAGGATGCGCGGCACCGGCCCGCCAGGCTCGATCAGCACCAGTTCGGTCGATCCTCCGCCGATATCGAACACCACGGCCGGCCCCTCGCCGTCCTGGAGCAGGATGTGGCAGCCAAGGACGGCCAGGCGGGCTTCTTCCTGCGCCGAGATGATGTCGAGCGCGATGCCGGTTTCATCGCGCACGCGGGCGATGAATTCGGCGCCGTTCGTGGCGCGGCGGCAGGCCTCCGTGGCGACCGAGCGCGCCAGGTGGACGTTGCGCCGCCGCAGCTTTTCGGCGCAGACGTGCAGCGCGGCCAGCGCGCGGTCCATCGCCTGGTCGGAAAGGCGGCCGTTCGCCGCCAGCCCCTCGCCCAGCCGCACAACCCGGCTGAAGGCGTCGATCACGGTGAAATGCTCGCCCGAGGGCCGCGCGATCAACAGGCGGCAGTTGTTGGTGCCGAGGTCGAGTGCCGCGAAGGCCTGACGGCGGCGGTGCAGCTCGGATGGGAAAGGATCGGGAGTGCTTCCGGCCACTCCAGCATCGGCACAGGCCGGCACGACGCCAGCCGGTCCTGGTGGAGGGCTGGGGCGGTAGCGGAAATCGGCCACCTTGGCGGCCCCGCCGCGCCCGGTTCCCGATGTGCTGCCGGTCTCCCGGTCGAAGGCCGGCGGAGAAAAACCCGCCATGGTTCACGTTTCCTGTTCCTCCCGCGCTTCATGCCGAAGATACGGGGACTTGCCGACAACGCTAATGTGGAAGCGCTGCGGGAGCAAGGGGGCGGTGCGGACGGGAAGGATGGTGGCCCGGCGGGATGCAGCGGTCTCTGCGGTTCTTGACCGCGCGTTCGCCCCGCCCTAATGGCCCGCCTCGCCTGGCGCGCCACCGCCGCGCCCGGTCCTGCGCAGCCGCGCCGATGCCCCGTCGTCTAATGGTAAGACTACGGACTCTGACTCCGTCAATTGAGGTTCGAATCCTCACGGGGCATCCAGCGTGCGCGCATGAGCAATCCGCCCGGCAGCAGTTGCTAGAGCACGCACTCCGCAGTCGCCGGCAGGTCAACCGCTTCGACGGTGGCTATCCGCAGCGTGAGCTTGGCCGTGCTTTCGAAGCCGATCGCGCCGGAAAGGCCGGGGGCGCAGGCGGGGGTGACGATCATCTCGCGCCAGTCCTTGCCCTCCGCAACCGAAAGCGCGCGGGTGACGTCGAGCGAGCGCAGGCCTGCGGCCCGATTGCCGTAGATCAACCGGACTGGCTCCGTCGGTCGCTGGCCGATGCTGTATAGGATGCGGTAGGCGGTCGGCTTGGGCGCAACGCCCTCCAGCAGCAGGGCGCTGCCCGGTTCGAAGGCGATCTCGCGGGCATCTTCCTGCGCGCTGCGGTCAATGCCCCGCACGGTAACACCGGCCGCCGGTGCGGCACCGCGAAGCTGTGTAAGCGCGATGGCACGCTCTGCAGGAAGGGACCGCCCGAAGGCGAGGGCGCGCACATTCGGCGCCAGCCGGCCCGCGCCGAACAGGGCGGTGCTGTCGGCCGCGAGCAGCGCGCTGCAGGCTTCCGGGAGGGACGCCAGTCGCGTGGTGTCGGAGGCGTCGCGGCGATAACCCAGGGGGAATGCCACATCCGCGCTTGTCAGCGGCGATCCTTCGCAGCGTGATGGCCAGCGGAAAGGCAGCCGCCCGGTTGCAGCTTGCTTGCCGGTCAGCACATCGGCAACGCCGGCTCCCTCGCTGCCGGGAAGCCAGCTCGCCACAAAGGCATCGGCGGCGTTGATCTCGCGGTTCATCCACATCGGCCGCCCGGACAGGAACACCGCCACGGTACGGATGCCCTGCGCGCGGAAGGTCCGGAGCAAGGCCAGCCCCTCCTCGTCGCGCAGCACCATATCCTTCTGGTCGCCCGCAAATTCGGCATAGGGCAGTTCGCCGAAGACGACGATGGCGACATCTGGCCGCTGGGTGAAGCGTCCGTCAGGCGCCAGTGCGGCGCTGCCACCGCCCTGGGCGACTGCCTGTTCGATCCCCTGCCAGACCGAGGTCGCGCCGGGGAAGCGGGAACGCTCCAGATCGCGTCCGCCCTGCCAGGTCAGTGTCCAGCCGCCCGCAGCCTGGCCCACACTGTCGGCGGCGGCGCCCGCCACCAGCACGCGCGCGCCGAGCTTCAGGGGCAGCACCCCGTCGTTCTTGAGGATGACCTGCGATTTGGCCACCGCCTCCCGCGCGATCGCGCGGTGCTCGCTGGAGCCCAGAAGGTCCATGCGCCCGCCGAAGGCGCGCTGCGATGGGCGCTTCGCCCCGGCGTCGAGCAGGCCGGCGCGCAGCTTGGCGCGCAGCACACGAGCCACCGCCTCGTCCAGCCGGGCCATCGGGATCGTGCCGTCCTTCACCTGTCGCAGCAGATTGGCGTACAGCGCCTTCCAGTCGTCAGGCACCATGTAGATGTCGAGCCCGGCGAGCAGCGCCTGCGGGCAGTCGTCGTTGCGGCAGCCGGGAATCTGGGCGTGGCCGTTCCAGTCGCCCACCACCAGCCCGTCAAAGCCCAGTTCGCCACGAAGGTAATCGGTCAGCAGCGCGCGGCTCCCGTGCATCTTGGTGCCGTTGATCGAATTGAAGCTGGCCATGATGGCATCGACGCCCGCAGCGATCGCAGCCTTGTAGGGGGCGGCGTGGACGCGCTTGAGCGCGTCGAGATCGCCCTCGACATCGCCCTGATCGACACCGCGGGTGGTCCCTCCGTCGCCGAAGAAGTGCTTGGCCGTGGCGATCACATGGCCGGGCGCGATCTTGCCGTCGGGGCGTGCGGGACCCTGAAGCCCCTCGACCAGCGCAGCGCCCAGCGGGCCTACGATCGCGGGATCTTCCGAATAGCTTTCATAGGCGCGGCCCCAGCGCAGATCGCGCGCAACGGCGATGGTGGGGGAGAAATTCCAGTCGATCCCGGTGGCGGCGATCTCCGCTGCCGTGGCCGCGCCGATCCGGCGCACGAGATCGGCGTCGTTGGCGGCGCCAAGCGCTACATTGTGCGGGAAGATGGTGGCCTGGACGACATTGGTGTGGCCATGCACCGCATCGGTGCCCCACATTGTCGGGATCACCGGCTCGCCACCGGGCAAGGGGCGCGTCGAGGCGTCGAACATCTCGTCGGCCAGGCGCAGCCAGCGGTCCGCCGGCGCGAATTCGTCGCCATAGGGACCGCCGTTGCCGCCGTTGAGATAGCTGCCGAAGCGGTAGCGCTCCATGTCGGCGGCGGTGAAGGAATTGATCTGCGGCTGGATGAGCTGGGCGATCTTGTGCTCCAGGCTCATGCGCGAAAGGATGGCGGCGATGCGCGCTTCGCCGGCGGTCGCCGTGTCGGCAGCGGGTGCCGCCACGGGCGCAGCCGCCGGCACGGGTGCGCCCGTTACCGTGGTGGCACAGCCAGCCAGCAACAGGCCGGAGACGATGGTTCCAATTCGCGATGCTGCCGCCTTCATGTCATCAACCCCGTCGCTCTCTTACGCGTCACTTCTGTGAACGTTCTCAAGCGGAGGTCTCGCACGCGAGGCCCGGCATTGCAAGCGTTCAGCGTGACGGATCGAGGCGCGGGAGGAGCAGTGCGGACAGAGCCGCGCATACGGCCAGGATCGCGAACAGCGCGCCGAAGCCGAGCTGTGGAACCACCGCCAGCGTCAGCCAGGGCACGATCAGCGAAGGGCCGGTGTTGGTGAGGTTGAAGATGCCCATGTCGCGCCCCCGGCGCCCGGGGCGCGGCAGGACGCGCAGCGTCTGGGCGGTGTGCAACGCCAGGAACACGCCGGCGTTCACGCCGAACAGAACATAGCCGGCCAGCGCCACCGGAACGGTCTGCGCGAAGGTCATCACCGCCAGGCCAAGGGCGCCCGCGATGGCGGCCATGCGCAGCGTTGCGAAGGGGCGGCCCCGGCGGTCGGCCCAGCGCCCCGCCAGCAAGGAGGCGGGCACCGCGGCGAAAAGGACGAAGCCGAAGATCTGCGCCGTACGGGCTTCTCCCAAGGCCGGATCGAGGCTGCGCAGCCAGAAATAGAGATAGGCGAACAGCGCGGCTTCCGAGAGCTGCATCAGCAGCCGCGCCAGCCACATCCGCGCGACCGTCCGCCGCGGCCAGCGCCCGCCCCAAGGCATCGCCTGCCCGCCGTCCGTCATCAGTTCCGGCAGTTCGGGCCGGCGCGTGAGGACCAGCACGGGCAACACGCATGCGGCCACCAGCGCGGCAACCACCCACAGCCGCTGTGCCGGATCGACCAGGCCGGGCAGGGTGACCAGGGTCCCCGCCAGCGCGCCTGCGGCGGGCGATAGCGCGAGCAGGCCGCCGAGGCGGCCCTTGCGCCCGTCGGGCACGCAGTCCCCAGCCCAGGCGGTGAGCGGCGCCAGCATCATGTTGAGCGCCACCTGCCACACGATGAGCAGCACGATCGCGCCCTCCATCGATTGCGCGCGTCCGAATCCGGCCAGCAGCACCGAGGACAGCACGAGCCCCGCCACGATCCAGGGAACCCGGCTGCGGGTCCGGTCGCTCAGCCAGCCGAAGGCGATATTGGCCACGCTCGCGGCGACCGCGCCGGCGAAGGCGCAATAGGCCAGCCAGGCAATGTCCTGCGAGCCGGCCAGGCGCGTCACCAGCAGTGGGAAAAGGATCGTCAGGAAGGGCACATAGGCGATCGCGCCGCCGGCGCAGGCCAGCGCGTAGAGCCACAGGAAGCGCACCGTCTGCCGATGTGGGGCTTGTTCAAGCACCGGGCGAGGCTGGCGCGGTCGTCTCGCGCACGATCAGTGCGGCGGGAATGACCGTTGGCGCCTTGGGAAGCGGTTCGCCCCGATTGGCCGCGATGATCAGCTCGACCGCCCGCGCGGCGGTGGCGGCGATCGGCTGGTCGATCGCGGTCAGCGCGGGGTGGTTGAAGATCGTCTGCGGCGTGTTGTCGAAGCTGATGACGGACAAGTCCGCGGGTACTGCCAGTCCACGATCCTTCGCGACATCGAGCACGGCCATCGCCATCAGGTCGTTGCTGGCGATGATGGCGGTCGGCCGGGGCTCGCGCGCCAGCAGCTTGCTGGCCGCAGCAAGGCCGGATTCATGGCTGAAGTCGCCTTCCGCGCGGAGGCCATCGTCGGGATGGCCGGCGGCCGCCATGGCTTTGCGCCACCCGGTCACGCGCCAGCCGCTCAGATGATATTCCGGGTTGCCGGCGATGAAGCCGATGCGGCTGTGGCCCAGTTCCAGGAGATGCCGCGTGGCATCGGCAGCCGCATCCTCGTCGCCCATGATCACCGGGATGCCGCCGCCATCGCCCAGCGAACCTATGCGTACGAAAGCAACGCCAGCGCGGTCAAGCAGGCCGGTGATGAACGGATTGTCGGAATGCGGCGGGGTCAGGATAACACCGTCGGGCTGAAGCGCCGCCAGCGCCGCGCTGAGCTCGCGTTCGACATGGTCGGAATGGGTATCGACCAATTCGATCACCAGGCGATAGCCGAATTCGGCGCATTTCAGCATGCCGCCCAGCAGCATCTGGTCCACCCAGTCCGCGCCACGCCGCGCTCGCCAGTCGGCGATGGTCCGATCGCGGTCGTTGAGGGCCAGGATGAGATAGGAGCGCGAACCGCTCATCCGCCTCGCGGCGATGGAGGGGATGTAGCCCAGCTTGTCGATCGACGCCTGGACCCGGCTCTTCATTTCCGGGCGGACGTTGGGTTCGTCGTTGATGACGCGGCTGACCGTTTGCAGGGATACACCCGCATCGGCCGCGACATGCTTGATTGTTATACCCTGGCGGCGTCTCGCCATTATGTCCGTCCGCTCCGTCGCAGGCCCGACTTCCGCCCTAATGCCTTGTTGTGCCCAAGGGAACCACGTGGTGGCGGATAATCACGAATGGGCCGGACCCGGAACTCTCCGCAGCTCGCGCTCCGGTATGAAAGGTGCCGCAGGCCGCCGCGAACAGCGGACGCCGCCCCGCTCCCCAGGGGTGCGGGACGGCCCTCCGCGATCAGAAGTCGAACCGCGCGAGGAAGGTGAAGCGGCGGTCGTTGCGGAACGCCGATCGCACCACTCGCGTGCCGTCGAAATCGACCATCTGGCTGGTGCGCGTGATCTCGTCGAGCAGGTTGACCCCCTGGATGCCCAGCCTGACCCGGCTCGTCACCGCGAAGAAGATGGAAGCGTCGAGCTGGCCCGTCGCCTCGCCGTAGACGGGCGAGAACGGGAAGATCACGTCGCGCGGGGTCTGGAGATATTCCGAACGCCAGTTGTAGGCGGCGCGCATGGACAGCGGGCCCTTGTCGTAGAACAGCGTCGCGTTGACCGTGTGCTTCGAGACCCCGGGCTGCGGAAGCGCGCCGAAGACATCCCCCGCGCTCGAGAAGTCCTTTGAATCGATGTAGGTGTAGGTGAGCTGCGTACCCAGCCCGTTGAGGAAGCCCGGCAGGAACTCGAAGGTGTCCTGATAGGCGAACTCGGCACCGCGCAGGCGGGCATCGCCGAAATTGCCCGGTCCGTTGACCTCCACATTGGTGGTCACGCCCGACGGGCTGGTGAAGCTCCGGACGGTTTGGACCGGAGAGGCGAACAGATTGCTGAATTGCTTCTGGAACAGCGCCAGTGTGACCGACCCCACGCGATCGAAATAATATTCGAAGCTGAGGTCGTAGTTCCACGATTTGACCGGTCGCAGCAGCCTGTTGCCGGTGAATATCTGGAACAGCGGCCCTGCCGCCAGCCCGCCGCCCTGGCGCAGGTCGGTGGTGTTGTCGAAGATCGACCCACCGGTACGGAACGATGCCAGATCGGGGCGCGAGATGCCCTTGGACGCGGCGAAGCGCACCAGCATCCCGCCCCCGAAATCGAGCTTCACATTGAAGGCGGGCAGCCAGTTGTTGAACGTGATCTTCGCATTGTCGAGTATGCTTTCGCCGGTGAAGACCGATGCGAATTCCGCCTGCCGTGCGGGCGTCAGCGAGCAGTATCCCGGCGCTACCTGGCCCGGTTGCACCCGGCCACAAGCGTTGACGATTTCCGCGGGCTCCACCCGGCCATTGCCGTTGCCGCCCACGGCGATGGCGTCGAAACCCTCGCCGGTGGGAAAGCTGATCTGGCCTTCGGTGCGGACGGTGGTCTCGACGTAGCGGGCACCGATGTTGCCCGACAGCTCCCAGCCGTTGCCGAAGGTGCTGCCGAAATCGAGCCGCGCGTAGTAGGCGTCGGTGCTTTCCTCCACATCGGAGATCTCACCCGGCCGCCATACCGTGCCGGAGACGAGCCCCGAGCGGCCGGCCAGCGGAATCCAGGCGTTGGGGGTCAGCGTGTAATCCGTGATCTGCTTCGCCTGGCCGGTGATCGTGCCGTCGAGATAGTCCTGCAACACATTGTCGCCGCCGAAGAAGAACCCTGATCCGTTGCCCGTGGGCAGCGGCGCATTGCCGCGCTGGAAATTGTCCGCGAACGGATTGCGGACCTGCGCATAATTGGGAAAGTCGCGGACATAGGCGCCGCCGCAACCGAATGCCTGTGGATCGGCGCAGTTCCAGTTGCCGCCCCGCCCCGTCCACGGCGCGCCGAGATTGCCCCAGTTGGAGAAATTGCCGTTGCGGGTCACCCGCTGGCGATCCGCCCAGCGTGCGCCGAACTTGAAGGTGCGGAAGAATCCCTCGTCGCTGACGTCGTATTCGAGGTCGGCGCGCATGCTGGTCAACTGCCCGTCGTTCCTCGCCTGGTTGTCGAGCATGAACCAGTAGAGCGTCCTGGTCGGATCGTTGAAATAGGCCGCGTCGCTCGACGTCGTCCCCGGCTGGAAAAACTGGACCTGCGGCGTCCGTCCCGAGGCGTCGAGCGAGAGATCGGTGTAGGTCTGCATCGCCGAGATGAAGCCGTTGTCGGCGCGGTTCGAATTGATCTTCTGGGCTTCGATATTGAAGCGCAGTCGGTCGGTCGGCGCGAGGTCGATGTCGATCGAGTAATCTTCCGTCATGGCCTTCCCGCGGCTCTGGAAACGCAGGAGCTCGGTCGGGATGCCGCGCACGCCGCCCGACTGCTGGGTCAGCGTGCCGCTCTGGAAAATGCCGTTGTTGAAGGTCCAGGTGTTGGCCGGAATCGGGAACAGCGCGTCGTCGTTAACCAGCGCGAGCATGGAGAATTCATCGAGCGTGTTCTGCGTTTCCGCGCGCAGATATTCGATGGTGACCTTGGCCCGCTCGTCGAGTGATTGCCACTGGAGCACGCCGGAATAGGCCTGGCGGTCGCGGCTGAGGCGCGTGGTGCGCACACCGCCGCCCTTGGGCGCCAGAACGCTGTTCGCGGGCGGGAAATTGCCGGCGTTGTAATTCGGATTGCCGGAATATCCGCCCGAACCCACGTTGATGACGCGGAAGCACGGGCCATCGAGCGTGGAAGCGCGATAGCATGGGTCGGTGATCTGCGATGCGTCGGTCTTGGTCACCAGTTCCTGCTGGGCATAGCCAAGCTGGACGCCGAAGGTGCCGATCCCGGTTTCCCAGGTGTTGGACACCAGCCCGGAAAAGCCCGGCGACCATTTCTTCGCCATGTCGCCGTAATTGGCCTCGATCGTGCCGGCGACATGGAAGCCGGGCTTGTCGAGCGGCTTGCGGGTGACCAGGTTGACGAGGCCGGAGATGTTCCCCTCGACCATGTCGGCCGAGACGTTCTTGTAGATCTCGACCCGGCCGAGCAGTTCCGGCGAGACATCGTTGAACGAAAGCACCCGCCCGCCATCGGCGGAGAAGATGTCGCGGCCGTTCAACTGGGAGAGAACGTAGGGCAGGCCGCGGATGAGGACGTTGGAACCCTCGACCGAGAAGCGGTCGGGATCGTCGCGCTGCACGAAGCGGCTGATGTTGACACCCGGCACGCGCTGCAGCGCCTCGGCCACCGAACGGTCGGCCAGCGCGCCGATATCCTCGGCGGTGATGACATCGACCACCGTGTCGGCCTTCTCCTTGACCGTCTGCGCGGTGGCGAGGGAGCGGCGGAAGCCGGTGACGAGAATCTGGCCATCGTCGACCGCATCTGTCGTGTCCGGCGTGCTGTCGGCGGGCTTGGGGTCGGTGTCCTGCGCGGCGGCCGGTTGCGCCAGCCCGGCGAGGACAAGCGCGGAGGCGGTGCCCAGCGCGGCGGCGCGCCAGGAAATACCATGCGAAAGCGTGCGCGAAAATGCCAAGATCATCCCTCCCGAATCCCGATACCCGGACCTTTGCCGGCCCGTGTGTGTAGGATGCCCTAGCGCATCGTGTGAGCGTTCACAACAGCAAAGAATGAACGTTCACATGGCCGCGATACATGCTAGGCGGGGTGTGGCAGCTATGCCACGGGAGAGAACATGGCCATCGAGCGGATCGTGATCGTGGGCGGGGGAACCGCCGGGTGGATGGCGGCCGCGGCGCTCTCGCGGCTCAAGGCCGGCCAGCCGCTCGACATTGTGTTGATCGAATCCGAGCTGATCGGCACCGTTGGCGTAGGCGAGGCGACGATTCCCCCGTTCCGCGACTTCAACCGCCTGCTCGAGGTGGACGAGCGCGAGATGATGGCGGCGGTGCAGGGCGGCTTCAAGCTGGGCATCCAGTTCGTGAACTGGGGCCGGCTTGGCGACAGCTATATCCACCCCTTCGGCAACTACGGATACGAGATCGACGGCGTTTCCTTCCACCACGTCTGGCACCACTTCCGCCAGCGTGGGGACAAGCGGCCGATCCAGCTGTTCAACCTCGAGACGATGGCGGCGCATTTCGGCCGTTTCGCGCGCAGCGAGGATTACCAGCGCGACGATTTGCCGCCGGTCAACTACGCCTATCACATCGACGCTACCGCCTATGCGCGCTTCCTGCGCGGCTATGCGGAGAAACGGGGTGTGGTGAGGCGCGAGGGGCGGGTGGCCGACGTTTCGCTCGACGGGGAAAGCGGTTTCGTGACCTCAGTCATCATGGACGATGGCGATGTGATCGCGGGCGATCTGTTCGTCGACTGCTCCGGCTTCCGGGGCCTGCTGATCGAGCAGGCGCTGAAGACCGGCTACGAGGATTGGTCGAACTACCTGCCCTGCGACCGCGCCGTGGCGCTCCCCTGCGCGCGCGAGGATGGCAGCCCGCCGTTGCCCTACACCCGCGCCACCGCGCATACCGCTGGCTGGCAATGGCAGGTGCCGCTCCAGCGGCGCAACGGCAACGGCCATGTCTATTGCAGCGGGTTCATGGAGGATCAGGACGCGCTCGACATCCTCGTCGGCAACATCGCCGGCAAGCCTGCCGCCGAACCCAATTTCCTGCGCTTCGTCACCGGGCGGCGGCGCAAGTTCTGGAACGGGAACGTTGTCGCGCTGGGGCTGGCCGCAGGCTTCATGGAGCCGCTGGAATCAACCTCGATCCACCTCATCAACACCGGCATCAACAAGCTGATCGCGCTGCTGTCTCTCGATGGCGTGACCCCGGCCCAGGAAGCCGCGTTCAACCGCCTTACCGGCAAGGAATACGACCGCATCCGCGATTTCCTCGTTCTTCACTACAAGGCGACGGAGCGCACCGATTCCGATTTCTGGAACCATTGCCGCACCATGCCGATACCGGACAGCCTGGCCGAGAAGATCGCGCTGTTCCGGCACAACGGACAGATCTTCCGCGAGGACGACGAGCTGTTCACCGAGACGAGCTGGGCGGCGGTGATGATGGGCCAAGGCATCGCAATGGGCGCGCACAACCCGATGGCGAACAGCATCGTGGACGACCGCCTCGCCCGAGAATTCGACGGGATCGAGAAATCGGTGCGCCATGTGGTGCGGCATATGCCGCCGCATGGTGATTATCTGGCGCGCTATTGCCCCGCTGCGTGAGCCGGCGGCTAGACGTGGCTAGAAATCGACCGAGACCGTGATCGTATCGGCGTAGCGGGCGGCGGCGGGGGATGGGCCCCCAGCGACACGGCCATAGGCGACCAGGCTCATCCTGCCGTCGGCGGGGGCAATGCCGGCCGATGGCGATGCGGCGTCCCAGCGCTGAACCCGGGCCGGATCGCGATAGATGTCGTAGGCGACCGACCGCACGCCCGAAGCATCGGCCATGCGGCGCGTCCCGCCGCCGCCATTGCGGCCTTCGTCCAGCGTGACCGAAAAGGGAGCACCCGGGGTGCAGCGCAGGTCCAGCACCGCCTCGGAATCGACGCGTCCGCCGCTCTGGTCGACCGTGCCGAAGGTCAGCCCGCCGGCGTCGATCCGGCAGGCGGCTTCCACGGTCAGGCTCACCTCCATCGTAGCGCTTGCCGAGGCGGCCGAGGCGGGCGCGGCCATAACCGTCCCTCCGACGAGGGCTGCGGCTGCCAGAAGGGATGGCGCGGTCTCGATCTTCATGGCCCGTATCGCTTGGGGTAACCTTTCCTGGCCCAAAACGATCCCAGTTCCAACCCTAGGCCGGGAGAGACACGTCTTAGCGGGACAGCCTGCCCGGACCGTAGAGATAAGCGGGATCGAAGCCGGCGTAGCGCTCCAGCGTTGACCAGTCGCGCACGTAGAGGTCACCGCGACGGATTTCCCCAAGGCCCAGCTCGCGGAGCCTGGCCACCGCGCGGTTGGCGTGAATCGCGCTGACTCCGCACATGTCGGCGATGTCGGCCTGGGTGAACGGCGTGCGTAGCGTGAGCCCGGAATGCCGGTCCACATGCGTCAGCCGGTGATGCAGCTCGGCATAGAGATGGGCGATCCGCTGCGGGGCGTCGAGCGCCTCGAGATTGCGGATCCACTGGCGATGGATAGCGGCATCCAGCAGCGTGGCGAACCAAAGTGCTTCGGCAATATCGCTCCGCGCCTCGGTGAGCGAGCGCAGGGCATCGTGCGAGACGGAGCTGACGCGCGCCGGGCCGACCGCCGTCACGTCATGATCGAGGTGCTTGAGGACCAGGCCGTGAAGATCGACGAAATCTCCGGGCACGTGAATTCCGACGATGAAACGCCGGCCGTCCTGCACGATGGCGCGCAGCATGTATCCTTCGAGCAGGATGGACGCCCGCGTGGCCCGCTGGCCTCGAGCTATCAGGCGTTCGCCCTCGGCCAGTTGCCGGGGCTCTTCCATGAGCGGCTCAAGCTGGTCGACCATTTCGATGCGCGCGGCTTCGGGGAAACGGCCTTGCAGGAAGCGGCCTGCCAGCGGGTGTGTTTCGCTCTGGGTGATCGCGTGCATCGAGGCCGGCGACTACGGCGACGGATTGCGGCGGTCTATTGACGGAAGTTAGCTTTTTGTTCTTTTGTGGGGTGTCGCTGCCCTGCAAATCGCGCGCGATCAGATGAAATCGCCCGCCTGGCGGCCATAGGCCAGCGACCATGGGCCATAGAGATAATCGGGACTGAAGCTGGCAAAGGCCTCCAGCCGGGCCGGGTCGTGAATGACGACGCGGCCGCGATCGAAGACGGCGAGGCCCTTCTCCCGCAGATCGCGGAGCGCACGATTGATGTGGATGGGCGTGGCGCCGCACATCTCGGACAGATCGGACTGTGTCAGCGGGGTATCGAACCCGTCCGCGGCTGACAGGCCGACCATCCACAGCCGCCGGTAGATCTCGGCGAAGATATGCGCGATGCGCCGCGGAGTGGTCAGCTGTTCCAGCGTCATGATCCATTCCCGGTGCATCGCGGCGTCGAGCAGGGTGGAGAACCAGAACAGTCGCGCCAGATTCGGCTTGTCGCGCATCACCTCGTTGAGCGCGGCGCGTGAAACCTCGCCGATCTTGACCGGGCCGACCGTGTCGATGTTGTGATCGAGGCGTTTGAGGGCGAAGCCGTGCAGATCGATGAAGTCTCCCGGCACGTGGAAGCTGACGGCATTGCGCCCGCCATCGCGGTCGAGCGTGCGGAGCACGAATCCCTCGATCAGCATGGTCGAATGGTCACAGATGTCCCCTCGCGCGACCAGTCGCGTGGGCCGTTCGATCCAGCGGATGTCGCGCACCATGCCTTCGAGATCGGCCTTCTCTTCCTCCGACATCGCATCGCGCAGGCGGGACATGAGGAAGCGGCCGGTGTTCGGGTAGCGCACCATCTCGGCGCTGACGTCGATCATCGAAGGGTGTCCGGGCGGCACGGCACAGGACTGCGGCAGCGTGACCTCGGTAGCGCTATCGATCGATAGTCGTCCTCGCCCCGCGTCTCGCCCAATGCATTTTTCTGCTCTCGATATGTGCGTGCTGGCATCGAACGCCTCCCTTCCGCCAGTAAGGACTCTCGGCAGGTCGCTTGGTTTCCGCCTTGTCCTCCGCGCATTGCACTCCTATCGCGTCCCAAATCATGGCAGAAAACGAAGAAGGCGGCCTTACGGACCGCAAGTTCTACCCCGCGGACGAAGAGGCGGGGTTCGCGGAGCGAAAGGCTCCCTCCACCCCGCAGACCCGGCATCCGGCCTACAAGCTGGCCTTCGCCGACACCGATTTCCTCCTGCGGGAGGAATTGCGACCGGTGCGGTTCCAGCTGGAGCTCCTCAAGCCCGAGATGCTGCTGGACGAGGCGGGCGTCGGCTCGACGCTGGTGATATATGGTTCGGCCCGCATCCCGCCCCCGGAGGCCGCGAAGACGGCGCTCAAGGGCGCGAAGGAGCTCCCCGAGCCCGACCGCAAGATCGTCGAACGGCTGGCCGCCAAGGCACACTATTACAACGAGGCCCACAAGCTGGCCCGCATGGTGAGCGAGAAGGGCATCATCGAGCGCGGCCAGCGCCAGTTCGTGATCTGCTCGGGCGGGGGGCCTTCGATCATGGAAGCCGCCAATCGGGGCGCCAGCGACGCCGGCGCGGAATCGATCGGGCTCAACATCGTGCTTCCGCACGAACAGTCGCCCAATCCGTATGTCACGCCCTATCTCAGCTTCCAGTTCCACTATTTCGCGCTGCGCAAAATGCATTTCCTCCTGCGCGCCAAGGCGGTTGCGGTGTTTCCGGGCGGCTTCGGGACCTTCGATGAATTTTTCGAGCTGCTCACGCTGATCCAGACCGGCAAGCTCAAGCCGATCCCCATACTCCTGTTCGGCAAGGACTTCTGGAGCCGGGTGGTGAACTGGGACGCACTGGTGGAGGAAGGCGTGATCGGCGCGAACGATCTCGGCCTTGTAACCTGGTGCGAGACGGCGGACGAAGCATGGGGCCACATCGCCGCGTTCTACGACCTGGACCGCTAGGCCGGCGTTCGCACCACCTGGTGGCCAAGCGGGCCATTGCCGCCGCCCAGGCCGGGCGCGTTCTCGATCGCCGCGCGCACGAACTGGCGCCCCAGCCGCACCGCGTGGGGCAGAGCCTGACCATGCCCCATCAGCGTCGCGATGGCGCTTGAAAGCGTGCAGCCGGTGCCGTGAGTGTGGCCACCCGGCAGACGCGCATCGTCGAAAACCAGCGCCTCGCCGCCTGGCGCAACGAGGATATCGATCACCCGTGCGCCGCCGCCATGCCCGCCCTTTGCCAGTACCGAGACATCGTGCTTCGCCGCCAGCTCCTGTGCCGCCGCGCCGATCTCGTCCACACTGTCGACGGGAGCGCCAGTCAGCGCGGCCAGCTCGGGAAGGTTGGGCGTGACCAGGGTCGCGATGTCCATCAGCGCGGCAAATCCGGCGACCGTGGCGGAATCGGCCAGTTCGGCCCCGCTGGTCGCCACCATGACAGGATCGAACACGATTGCACCCGCGAAGGCGTCAAGCCGCCCGGCGAGCAGCGCGGCCGTCTCCGCCGAACCAAGCATCCCGATCTTGACCGCATCGGCGCCGATATCGTCCAGGCAGCTCTCGACCTGTGCCAGCACGAATGACGGGGAGATGGGCTCGACCCCCTGTACCCCCAGCGTGTTCTGAGCCGTCACCGCCGTGATCGCCGTCATGCCATAGCCGCCGAGCATGACGATGGTCTTGAGATCGGCCTGGATGCCAGCCCCGCCCGAGCTGTCGGACCCGGCAACCGAGAGAATGCGCGGTGGTGCCTTCAAGCCTCATGCTTTCGTTGAATGCTCGCCGGATATTTCGCCAGCAGGGCCTTCGCGCGCGTGGGCCGGTCCATCAGCTCACCACCGCAATTCGGGCAGCGGTCGTCCAGCGTATCGGCGCATGGGGCGCAGAACGTGCATTCCATGCTGCAGATGAAGGCACCCGGCGCTTCGGCCGGCAGGTCAGCGCCGCACCGCTCGCAATCCGGGCGCATGGCCAGCATCAGGCGGCTGCCTTCTGCACCGCATCGCATATCGTCGACACCAGCCGCTCGACCTGCGCGGCGTCATCGCCCTCGGCCATTACGCGGATCACCGGCTCCGTGCCGGATGGGCGGATGACGAGCCGGCCCGTGCCGGCTAGCTCGGCCTCGGCCTCTGCGATCGCGGCGCGCACGCTCGCCGCCTCCAGCGGCGCGCCTCCGGCATAGCGGACATTGCGCAGGAACTGGGGCACGCGGTCGAAGAGATGCAGCATCTCGCTCGCCTTCCGACCGGAGCGGACCAGCGCGGCCAGCACCTGGAGCGCGGCCACCAGCCCGTCGCCCGTGGTGCCGTGGTCGGCCAGGATCATGTGGCCTGACTGCTCCCCGCCGACGTTGAAGCCGCCTTTACGCATCCGTTCCAATACGTAGCGATCGCCCACCTTGGCGCGCTCGAGCGTCAGGCCGATGCCGGCGAGATAGCGTTCGAGGCCGAGGTTGGACATCACCGTCGCCACCACGCCTCCGCCGCGGAGCTGGCCGGCGGCCTGGAGCCGGGTGGCGATCAGCGCCATGAGCTGGTCGCCATCCACTGTCTCGCCGCGCTCGTCCACCACGATCAGCCGGTCGGCATCGCCGTCCAGCGCCAGGCCGATATCCGCGCCGGTCTCCACCACCTTGGCCTTTACAGCCTCCAGCGCGGTAGAGCCGACGCCGGCGTTGATATTGGTGCCATCGGGGCTGTTCCCGATGGTTACGAGCCTGGCGCCCAGTTCCCAGATAGCGGCTGGCGCGACCTGATAGGCGGCGCCATTGGCGCAATCGAGAACAACCTTGAGCGTGTCGAAGCGCACATCGCCGGGGATCGATTGCTTTACCGCGTGGATGTAGCGGCCTGGCGCGTCGTCGATCCGTCGTGCGCGGCCGACCTGTGTAGCATCGGCCAGCGGAACACCGTGGTCCATCAGCGCCTCTATCGCCAGCTCGTCGGCGTCGGAAAGCTTGTAGCCGTCGGGGCCGAACAGCTTGATGCCATTGTCCTCGTAGGGGTTATGGCTGGCGCTTATCATCACGCCCAGATCGGCGCGCAGCTCGCGCGCCAGCATCGCTATGGCCGGAGTGGGCAGGGGGCCCGTCATCACCACGTCCATGCCCACGCTCGTGAAGCCGGCCACAAGCGCACTTTCCATCATGTAGCCCGATAGCCGCGTGTCCTTGCCGATCACCACCCGGTGACGATGTTCGCCGCGCAGGAAATGCGCGCCGGCCGCCTGGCCCACGCGCATCGCCGTGGCGGGCGTAAGCTTGTCGGCATTGGTGCGCCCCCGAATACCGTCGGTGCCGAAATATCTGCGGCTCATGTGCGTGTGAAACCTTCCGCTCGTAGCCAGCGCTCATGGCGCGGCACGGCGGCGATGTCACGAGCTTGTGCGCTTCCATGCCCTCTGGCGTGCCCGTCCAAAGCCGTTATGTCTGGCGGCAATGGACACGATCGAGACGCGCAGCGAACGGCAACTGGTCACGGTGCGAATCCCCACTTGGTGGACGCTCGGCGGACTGATCGGCGGATTGCTGGCTGGCCTGCTGCTGGCGCGCACGCCGCTTGTCGAAAGCGTGCTGATCGTCTCCGAGCCCGTCGGCGCGCTGTGGCTGCGCGCTCTTCAGGTGACGATCATACCGCTGGTCGCGGGGCTGCTCGTGGTCGGCATCTCGCAGATGGCGCTGGCGGCCCGTGCTGGCGCGGCGGCCCGGCGAATGCTCGGCTGGGTGTTCGCGGTGCTGCTGTTCTCGGGGGTCAGCAGCGTCCTCGTTACGCCATTCCTGCTCAGCCTGTTTCCGGCCCCAGCCGACGCCGCGGGCGTGTTGTTCGCGGGAGGAGTGCGACAGGAGGTTCCGGGGCTGCACGCTTTCATCGAATCGCTGATCGCGCCCAATATCGTCAGGGCGGCGGCGGAAACGGCGATGCTGCCTTTGACCCTGTTCATCGCCGCCTTCGCGGTGGCGGTGTCGCGGTTGCCGGCCGGACAGCGCGACACGCTGGTCGGGTTCTTTCGCGCGCTCGCCAATGCCATGCTCCTCATCATCGGCTGGGTGCTGTGGGCGGCCCCGGCCGGTGTCTTCGCGCTGGCGCTGGGCGTGGGCGCGGCCAGCGGGGGCGCCGCCTTCGCAACGCTGGGGCATTACATCCTGATCGTGGTCGCCGTGGGGACGGTGGTGTTCCTGGCCGGCTATGCGCTGGCCTGGCTGGCGGGCGGCATCGGGCCCGCGCGGTTCGCCCGTGCCTTGCTGCCTGCGCAAACGGTGGCTCTCTCGACACAGAGCTCGCTCGCCAGCCTGCCCGCCATGCTCGACAGCGCGCAGCGGCTCCGTCTGCGCGAGCAGACCGCCGAATTCGCGCTACCGCTCGCGGTTGCCATCTTTCGCGCCACCAGCCCGGCGATGAACCTGGCCGTTGCGATCTACGTCGCGCATCTTGCCGGAATTGCCCTCCACCCCGCGGCGCTGGCGGCCGGGGTGGCGGTGGCCTTCGTCATCGCGGTGGGTTCGGTCAGCCTGCCCGGCACCATCAGCTTCGTCATCTCGGTCGGTCCGATCGCGCTGGCGATGGGCGTGCCCGTGGAACCGCTCGCGCTGCTGGTGGCGGTCGAGATGATGCCGGACCTGATGCGAACGCTCGGCAATGTGACGATGGATGTGGCGGTAACGGCAGCGGTCGACCGCGAGGCGGACGATGGATCGAAGGAAGAAACACCGCGATTGCAACCCTAGCCTTGCCCATGCATTGCTGTAGGAAGCCGGCCACTTCAGCCAATCCGGGAGACTATCATGGCGTTCAAGCTTATCGACCTGCCTTACGAGGACACGGCGCTCGAACCGGCGATCTCCGCCGAGACGCTTGGTTATCACCACGGCAAGCATCACAAGACCTATATCGACAAGACCAACGCCGCGATCGAGGGCAAGGAACTCGACGGCAAGCCGCTCGAGGACGTCATCAGGGCGGCCCGCGGCGCGGACCAGGGGCTGTTCAACAATTCCGCCCAGAGCTGGAACCACGGCTTCTACTGGCATTCGCTCGCACCCGCCGAGACATCGCCTTCCGATGAGCTCTCCAGCATGATCGACGATGCGTTCGGCTCCGTGGCCGAGCTCAAGACGAAGCTGCAGGAACGCGGCGCGGGGCACTTCGCGAGCGGCTGGGTGTGGCTGGCCGAAAAAGGCGGCAGGCTGTCGATCGAGGAAACCCATGACGGTGACACGCTGGCCGACAAGGATGCCAACCCGTTGCTCACGATCGACGTGTGGGAACACGCCTATTATCTCGATCACCAGAATGCGCGCCCGAAATACCTCGAAGCTGTGACGAAGGACAAGCTCAACTGGGCCTTCGCCTCGGAAAACCTCGCGCGCGGTACGGCCTGGAAATATCCCGGCTGAGACGGCGCTGTCGATTTCAGGGTCCTGCCCCGGCGCGGGGCGGGACCTAGCGCGTTCCAGGCGCGGTTGTGTCAGGCGCCGGGGTGCCGGGCTCGTCCAGTTCTGTCGAGAACAGCGGCTCGCCGAAGATGAAGCCGACTAGGTTGGGGCGCCCCAGATGGTCGAACAGCGCGGTGAGGATGAGCAGGATCGGTACTGACAGGAGCGCGCCGAGCACACCCCAGATCCAGGTGAAATAGCTCAGCGCGATGAGGATCATCACCGGGTTCATGGTGAAGCGCTTGCCCAGTATGGCCGGTGTGACGAAATTGGCCTCCACCGTGTGCAGCGCCAGATAGGTGGCGGCGGGCAGAAGGCCGAGGATCACGGTATCTGCCGTGCCGATCCCGAACAGCGCGGTCAGCGCGACCATCAGCATGGGTCCGATATAAGGCACGAAGTTCATGATCATGGCGAGCCCGCCCCACATGATCGGCGCCGGCAGCCCCAGCGACCATGCCCCGATCGCCGCGACCACGCCGACACCCGCGTTTATCATCGCCACGGTCAGGATGTAGCTGGCGACCCGGTCCTGCACCTCCCGCAGGGCGCGCGCCGCCTTGATGCTGGTGCCGAAGGACGCGCGCCCGAACAGCAGCTTCTGCCGCAAGCGCACGCGTGCCTCGATCATGAAGAAGGTCATCAGCAGCGTAAGAATGAACTCGATCACGACGCTCGGGGTCGCGAAAGCCACGGTCTCGAGCAGGCTTGGCTCGGCCAGCACCACCTCGCGCGCGCCGGCCTTCGCCCCCATCGCGGCGATCCGGTCGTTGATCCGTGCCAGCCAGTCGAACTGGTCGCGCAACTCGGCGAAGCGGCGGCCGACGGTGTCCAGCAATGTCGGAATTCGCTCGACCAGGGTCAGGGCGGGCTGGAGGATGAGCGCAAGCGCCAGCAGTACGCCGCCGATCAGGATCAGCAGTGCAATCACCGAAGCCAGCGTGTTGGGCAGCCCAAGCCGGGCGAGCCAGTCGGCAAGCGGCGAGAGGATCACGGTGAGCACCAGCGCCGCCGCGATCGGCAGAAACACGACCGAGCCGATCGAAAGCACGAACGGCAGCGCGAGAAATACCCCGAAGCCGATCAGAACGACCAGCGCCGAGATCAGGCGCAGTTCCTCCTGCGCGAAGCTTAGTCGGCGCACGCGATCGGAACGCGCCGGCGGGGCGGCGGGGCTGGCAGGCGGGGCCGGTTCCATAGGCTTGTCCTAGAAGCTGTGCCGGTCTGGTGGAAGCGCCGTCATCGCCACGCGCCAATGTCGACATGTTCGCAATGGCCTGCGCCGCACGTCCTTGCCCCGGTTGCGAGACAGGGCTCGGGCCCGTCAGCCGCGACCGGCAACCCCATTGCCCGCGGCGACCTCCTCCAGCTCGTCCAGGATGGCTCGGTGGGCGATTTCGTCGCTGATCGAGCGCCGCGGAACCGAACCATCGGCAAGCATCAGATTGAGCGCGGCCCGCGCGCGGCCCACCCGGCTTTTGATCGTGCCGACCGCGCAGCCGCAGATCTTGGCCGCTTCCTCGTAGGAGAAGCCGCCGGCGCCGACCAGCAGCAACGCCTCGCGGCGTTCCGGCGGAAGGGTGAGCAGCGCGCGGTGGAGGTCGGCGAGGTGGATGGGTTCCTCCTGTCCGGCGGGCTGGGTCAGGATGCGTTCGGCGACCGTCTCGTCATACTCGCCGCGGAAGCGGTTGCGGCGCATGTCGGTGAGATAGGCGTTGCGAAGGATCACGAAGGTCCAGGCGCGCATGCTCGTTCCCGGCTCGAACCGGTCTTGCGCCGCCCAGGCCTTGAGCAGCGCTTCCTGCACGAGATCGTCCGCCATGTCCGCACGACCGCACAAGCCGCGTGCGAAGGCGCGCAGATGAGGCACCACGGCAGCAAGCTCGCGCTTGAAATCGGCCTTGTCGGAGGCCGTCCGCTCGGTCTCGCTCATCAGCTCTTCTTGTCGAACTGGGCGAGGAGATCGCGAAGGCCCTCGGGCAGTTCCTCGTCGACGACCTGATCGTAAAGCTGGCGCAGACCATCGGTCCAACCCGGAAGCTGACCGGAGTCTTCAGCGTCCGCTCTGGGCTTGGCGCGCAACACCCTGTCGCCGTTCTTCGTCTGTGTCATGATTTCTGGCTACTGCCCCCACAAGCGCCCGGCAAGCGCGCCGCCCAAGAATTCACGCCTGAACCCGTGCTGGCGTAAGATTGCGGGAACGAACTGCGGGCTGCTCTGTTCCCGCAAATGACCGCGTAGTGCGGCGGCGCTCGTCTGGAGGAGAGCGCAGGGGCTGAATGAACGAACGGGGACTGGAACTGAAACACGTGCCTGCACCCGGACGGCTGATCGTCCAACGGCTCCTGGTTGATTACCAGCGCGCCGCACCGGTCGTTGTGTTTCTTCTCATTCTCGCCATCACCATGTTCAGCGTCGTCTCGATCGAGCGAGGCGAGCGCGAGCAGGAGCAGGCGCAGATGTCCCGCGTGGCCCTGGCGGCGGCGTCCGCGCTTGAGCGGCGGGCCTCCATCAACGCGTCCTACCTGCGTGCGGGTGCGGCCCTGTTCACGATGCAGGAGGAGGTGAGCCAGCCCGTGTTCCGGCGCTTCGTCGACGAGTTGCGGCTCGACAGCGACCTTCGCGGCGAGGAAGGGATCGGCTGGGCGCCGCTGGTGAAGGAGAACGGCCGCACCAGAGTTCCGGTCACATATCTCCAGCCCGAAACGACCCGCAACCGCCGCGCCATAGGATTCGATATGTTCGCGGAGCCCGTGCGCCGGGCGGCGATGGAAGAAGCGGAGCGAAGCTTGCATCCCACTGCCAGCGGCCGCGTCGTGCTGGCCCAGGAGGCGGCAGGCGCCAATGTACCGGGTTTCCTGATCTATATGCCGGTGTTCTTCGCGTCGGGAGGGGAGTCCCGTCGTCTCCGGGGCTTCATCTACACAGCTTACAACGCGACCGATTTTCTGCACGCTGCGGGCGATCTGGTCGATCTGGATGGGATGCGGCTCATCCTCTACGATGGCGAGCCCTCGGCGGCGAACCTCATGGGAAAAATAGCTGGGCGGGGCAATGGGCGCGGGGCCCAGGTGCGGCAGGATCTGCGCATCGCCAACCGGGCGATGATCCTCGAGGTGGCGTCGCTTCGGAACGGATCGCTTACCCGGATGTCGATGGTCATCCTGCTGTTCGGTCTTGCCGTGGCCAGCCTGCTGA
This sequence comes from Altererythrobacter sp., assembly GCA_016793865.1. Taxonomy (GTDB): domain Bacteria; phylum Pseudomonadota; class Alphaproteobacteria; order Sphingomonadales; family Sphingomonadaceae; genus Qipengyuania. The sequence continues at coordinate 132,285 of JAEULJ010000001.1, read as the reverse complement.
TGGTGGTGTCGCGCCTGTTGACGCAGCAACTCCTGGAGGACCGCCGCGCGCTGGCGTGGTTCGCGGAACAGAACTCGATCCGCAATTCGCTGACGCGCGAACTCAACCATCGGGTCAAGAACACGCTGGCCAATGTCCTGTCCATCGTCACGCTGACGCGGCGGCGCGCCAGGACGCTGGACGAATTCGCCGATGGGCTGGACGGCCGCATCAGGGCGCTGTCGGCCACCCACGACCTGCTGACCCAGTCCGACTGGGGCACGACGCCGATCGCGGCGGTGGTGACGGCCGAGCTGGCGCCCTATACCCAGGCCGGCGAGGACGTGCTCGACATGGCGGGGCCGCCGGTCGAGCTTGCGCCCAACGATGCGCTTTCACTCGGGCTTGCCCTGCACGAGCTCGCCACCAACGCCTCGAAGTTCGGCGCGCTGAGCACCGCAGGGGGGCGCGTTTCCGTGCGGTGGTCGCTGGCGGAGGATAATCTGGCACAGATCGAATGGCGCGAGAGCGGCGGCCCGCGCGTGTCGCCGATACGGCCCCGAGGCTTCGGGACCGATCTCATCGAGAAGATCGTGGCCCACGAACTGCGCAGCCCCGTGGAGCTGGAGTTTGCGGCCGACGGCGTTCGCTGCACATTGAGGGTGCCGATCCGCCAGCCGATCGATTTCAGCCTGCGCGCACGTATGCGCCGGGAAGGCGCCTGACGAAGCTCGCGTTTCGGGAGCCCGCTGACCGCCGGCTCCCTTCACGACGCGGCGGCCAGGGCAGCGTTCAGCCTAGCTGCCGGGTGGCCCCGAAGAAGAGCGCCTGGCTGATCGCTGCTCGCACCGTCTGTTCCTGGAACGGCTTGGTGACGAGGTAGGTCGGCTCGGGTCGGTCGCCGGTCAGCAAGCGCTCGGGATAGGCGGTGATGAAGATCACCGGGACCGAACCGATCGCCAGAATATCGTCCACGGCATCCAGGCCGGAGGAACCGTCCGCGAGCTGGATATCGGCCAGCACCAGTCCCGGAGTGCGTTCGGCGATGACCTGCTGCGCCTGGGTGCGGGTGGCGGCCGTGCCGCAGACCTCGTGCCCCAGGGACTGCACCAGATCTTCGAGCTGCATCGAGATGAGCGGTTCGTCTTCGATGATGAGCACGCTGGTCGCCGTTTCCCGATCGATCTCGGAAACCGCTTCTTGGACGAGTTTTTCCACCTCGGAACCTTCCACTCCCATGATATCGGCCGCTTCCTCCATCGAGAAATCCTCCAGCGTGGTCAGCAGCAGAGCCTGGCGGTTAAGCGGGGTGATGGCGCCCAGCCGGCCGGTCGCGGCATCCGGCGCGAGACCGTCATCGGTGCCCTGAACCTCGAGATAGGCGCTGGACCACACCTTGTTGAAAGCCTTGTAGAGAGGCACCCGCCCCCCTTCGAGCGAGGCCTTGAGCTGCTGGTCCGCGAGAGCGGCCTCCAGAGTGGCGCGCACGAAAGCATCACCCGTCGACTGCGAGCCTGTAAGCGCCCGCGCATAGCGCCGCAGATACGGCAAATTCCTGGCAATCTGTTCACCCAAAGACATAAATACCCCTCGCTCTTGCCTGGCCAACGCGGCCTGGCGGGGATGGTTCCGGTTGCCGCACATGCCTGCTGGCCGGGATTTTACAAGGCGAGAGTTGGCGGGAATGGAAGCCGGCTCGGCGCGCGCGCGATCATCGGTCGATGGGGCGCGCCCGAGACCGCGACGGTGGCGGCGCCTCCCCCCCGGGAAGGAACGCCTTGAGGATTTTTTGCGCGAGCGGGGAACCGCGTGCGTGCTCGGCCATTCTGCTTTTGTCACCACCGAGACCCCCCCCTCCCGTCCAAGCGGTGGTGATACGATCCCGAAGGCCTCCGTTCGCTCGAACGGAGGCCTTTTTTCTGGTCGCCGTCGAATTACTGGAAGGTGGATTGCCCTGCGCGATCAGGACAGCGCGCCGCGTATCCGCGAGAGCAGCCCGGGCCTTCCCGGACCGCGCAGCGCCGCGAGCAAGGCCTCAGCTTCGTAAGGCTTCGCGAGAACGGTCCCAAGCTCGGCGATATGCGGCGGAATGTCCTGCGGCGCGGCGGTGGCGAACACGATCCGCGGGCTGTTTTCCCCCAGCGTCTCCACCAGTTCGGCGATCGCCCAGCCGTCATCCCGGTCGGCGAGATGGACGTCAAGCACCAGTGCATCCGGCAGATCGGCTCGCAGCGCTTCGAGCGCTGTTTCCGTGGTGGGGCAGATATCGACATCCTCGACCCCGCCCTCTCGCAGCGTGTCCTCGGTTGCCATGGCCAGGATCGGATCGTCCTCCACCACCAGCACGCGGCGCAGCCCAAGGGGCGCGACCTCGGGGTGGCGCTGCCCGCCGCGCCGGGCCGCTCGCCTGCCGGCCGTCTTGCCTTGAGACCCTGGATCCATATCCCCATCGCCCGGGCGCGTGATGCGCCGCCTCTACCCCAACGTTGCAGGCGCCAAGGGTTTCCCCGCGGCTACAGCGGCTTGCCGAATATCAGGTATTCACGGTTGACGTGGCTGTCGATGGCATCGGCGATGGCGATCATCCCCTGGTTGTCATCAAGGATCCAGCCGATCTCTCCCCGCGTCGAGCCGAAGATGTCGGTTGCGTTGCGCTTGATCCGGTCGATGAGCATGAAGGCGAGCTGGCTGGCCAGGCGCGAGTTCTGAAGTTCGCGCCGCACACCCATCAGGGGCACGCGCATGTCCGATTTCGCCGGCTTCCTCAACCACCGCAGCAGCCGAACCCAGCCGAAGGGGAACAGCCGCCCGCCGGTTTTCGTGAGCACGCCATTGATATCGGGCAGTGTCATCATGAACGCCACGGCACGCCCGTCGAGTTCGGCGATCATGTTCAGTTCCGGGTGGATGAGCGGCTTCATCTTCTTGCCGGCATAGGCGATCTCGGCCGGTGTGAAGGGCACGAAGCCCCAGTTGTCCGACCAGGCATCGTTGAGGATCTCGAGGACGGTGCGGATCTCCTCCTGCCAGCGCGTCTTGTCCACGGGGCGCACGCTGATGCGCGGATTGCGCTCGCCCAGAGCCACGATCCGCTGCACCAGGGAAGGGAAGGGCTTGGTGATATCGAGCTCGTAGGTCAGCAGCGACTTGGCCGGGGTATAGCCCGCGCTCTCGATCCAGGCGCGATAATGCGCCGGGTGGTGGCCCATCAAGATGGTGGGCGCATGGTCGTGCCCGCGCACCAGCAGCCCCGGTTCCTCCCAGATCGACAGCGAGATGGGGCCAAGCGCGCGGGCCATTCCCCAGGCGCGCAGGCGATCCTGCGCCGCGCCCAGCAGGGCATGGGCCGCCGCCTCGTCCTCGGCGTCGAAATAGCCGAAGAAGCCGGTGCCGGGGCCGAAACCCTGATCGACCGGCACCGCCAGCGCCAGCTCGTCGACATGGGCGCTGATGCGGCCGACCGGGCGGCCCCCGCGCCGCGCGATCAGCAGCTCCACCCGCGCATGGCCGAAGAACGGGTTCCGCGCGGGGTCCACCAGCTCGAGCTGTTCGGAGCGAAGCTGAGGGACCGCGTGGGGCACCTCGGAGGCGAAGCGGCGACCGAGGTCGACGAAGGCGGCGCGGCCCTCCTTGCCGGAAACCGCGTGGATTTCTATATGATCGTCAGTCACCCGGCGCCTTTCGTTCACGATGCCGCCAGCTCTGCGAGCCTGGGATTCGCCTTGTCAAGCGGGTGTGGATGCGGGGTCCGCGCTTTCGTCCTGTCACCCCGCCCCGGGGTGGTGTAGGGAACCGAACCTGGAACATTGGCCAGCATGAGTATTCACCAGACCATCGATGCCGCCGCTTTCGGCCGCGGCCCTGCGGCGCCGGAGAACGAGGCGGCCGGTGGCGTACCCATCGCGGACGACAAGGCGATGTTGCGCGCCGCCCGCGACCTCACCAGCGATCTCGCCCAGGCACGAGGTGCGATCTACTGGTCCGACATGATCGGATCGGCGCTGCTCGGTTACGCTGCGCTGGCCGGGGCCGTGCTGTCGGCCAGCCCTGTCCTGGGCGCGCTGTGCGCGGTGATCGCCGCGCTGGCGCTGTATCGCGCGCTGCTTTTCATCCACGAGCTGACGCATCTCCACCGCAATGCGCTGCCGGGCTTTCGCCTCGGCTGGAACCTGCTGGTCGGCATTCCGCTGCTGACGCCTTCCTTCATGTACGAAGGGGTCCACACGCTGCATCACAAGCGCACCCAATATGGCACGGCCGAGGATCCCGAATATCTTCCGCTGGCGCTGATGAAGCCGTGGTCGCTGCCGCTGTTCGTGGTGATCGCCATTCTGCTTCCGGCGGCGCTTCTGGTCCGTTTCGCGGTGCTGCTGCCGCTGGGAGCCATCCTGCCGCCGATACGCAAGCTGGTGTGGGAACGGGCTTCCGCGCTGGCGATCAACCCGGCCTTCCGCCGTCGCCCGCCCGAAGGCGAGCTCAAGCGTCAGGTCTTCTGGCAGGAACTGGGCGGGATGGTCTGGGCCTGGGCGCTGATCGCCAGCGTCCCCGCTATCGGCTGGCGCCCGGTGCTCACCATCCTGGCGGTGGTTTCGGTGGTGGCCGTGCTCAACCAGCTTCGCACGCTCGTCGCGCATCTGTGGGAAAACGAAGGCGATGCGATGAGCGTCACCGCGCAGTTCCTCGATACCGTCAACGTGCCGCCGCCCGGCCTGGCGGCGGAGCTGTGGGCGCCGGTGGGGCTGCGCTACCATGCGCTGCACCACCTGATGCCCTCCATGCCCTATCACTCGCTGCCCGAGGCGCACCGCCGCCTGGTGCGCGAGCTGGGCATCGATTCCACCTATCAGGAGGCCAATCACCCCGGCATGCTGGTGCTGGTTGGCCGGATAGCGCGGAGCACGATGGTCCGCCGCCGCCCCTCCTAGGCCCCGGCCCGGGGGCGAACCTACTCTTCGGTGCGGATCAGCATGGTCTCGCCGATCAGCAGGAACAGGAAGAATGGCGCGAAGGCCGCCAGGAAGGGCGGGTATCCGCCGAAGCCGCCCATCGCCAGCGCCGCGTTGTCGACCACGAAATAGGCGAAGCCCAGCGCCATGCCGATGAGCGCGCGCACGAAAAGCTGTCCCGAACGCGCGAGGCCGAAGGCGGCGATGGAGCCCAGCACCGGCATCAGAACGGCGGACAGCGGCCCGGATATCTTGTGCCACCAGGTGGCCTTCAGTTCGTCGGAATTGCGCCCGGCCTCCTCGTAGCGGGCGATCGAATTGCTCAGTGCCCAGAAGCTACGGGTGTCGGGATCGACCTTGGCCAGCTCGATCTGCTGCGGGGTGATGCCACGGCCGACCACCAGAGCCGGGATCGCGGTGCTGCTTGCGCTCTGCACCTCCAGCCGCCGCGCGTCCGCGAGCCTCCAGCCGGGAGCCGCGAAGCTGGCCGTGGCCGCGTTGTAGCGATCCACGATCATGCCGTCCGGGCTGCGGCTGTAATAGGTCACTCCGGTCATTCGCATGGCCGGGCCATTGCCGGTGACGGTGGCGGCGGTGAGGATGTCGGGGCCATCGGTCACATAGATATTGGCGCGAACGCCCGAATCGGGCGGGACGGGGCCGTAGTCATTCGCCTGCCAGGCCTTGAGCGTGGCGTTGGATCGGGTCACCACCCGTTCGTTGAAGGCGAAGCTGACAAGGCTGATCGCGGCGGCGGTCAGCACCAGAGGCGCCAGCACTTGGTGCGCGGACAGCCCGGAGGCCTTCATCGCGATCACCTCGCTGTTCTGGTTGAGGCCCACCAGCGTGATGAGCGTGGCCAGCAGCACGGCATAGGGCAGGAAGCGGGCCGCGAGCTGGGGCACGCGCAGCGCGGCATAGGTCAGCAGCTCGGCCTGGCCATTGCCCGGCGAGGCGAGGATGCGGCCGCTCTCCGACAGGAGATCCATCATCATCAGCACCAGCACCAGCATCACCAGCACCGCCGCGATGCGGGTGAGGAACATCTTCGCCAGATAGAGCGTCAGCGTGCGTGAGGGCAGGAAGTCGAGGTTCATCGCAGGGCCGGCGCGCCGCTATTCCGCCGGGGCTAGCTGCATGGCGCGGCTGTGCCGTCGGCGCCGCAGCAGCCTGCCGATGAGCTTGCCGGACTTGGCGGCGAAGGTCTCGAGCGCGCCGATGGCCTGCCCGCCGGGAACATGCGCCACGCGCCAGTACATCCACAAGATCAGGGCGGCGAACAGGATGAATGGCACCCACAGCGCCACGAAGGGATCCACGCGCCCGAGAGCGGCGATGTCCGAGCCGTACTGATTGACCTTGTGGTAGCTGACCACCATGACGATGGAGACGAAGACGCCGAGCGCGCTCGTCGATCGCTTGGGCGGGATCGCCAGCGCCACCGCCAGCAGCGGCAGCAGCGCCATCATGGCCACCTCGACCATGCGATAGTTGAAGCTCGCCACGCTGGCATCGCGCATGATTTCCGGGTTTTCCGCACCCCATCCCATACGCAGCAGCTCGGGCAGGATATACTCGCGTTCCTTGCCCCCGCGTTCGCGGAACGCTTCGACGCGCGGCAGGTCGATCGGCAGGTCGTGGCGGACGAAGGTCAGTACCCGGGGCGTGCCCGCGGGGCCGGCGCGGTCCTGCACGATTGTGCCGTCGAGCAGGCGAAGTATGATGGTGTTGGGGTTGTCGCTGGTGGCAAGAAATGTGCCCTCGCGCGCCGAGATGGAGAGCACCTGCCCGCCGCCGTCCGTCACGCGGGCGAAGATGCCCTGGAGGCGGCGGCCGTTATCCTGGCTGTCCTCGATCCTGAGCGCCATCTTGTCGGCCAGGGTGGTGAACTCCCCCACCTTGATGGAGGCGCCCAACGCGCCGGACTTGAGCTGGTAGTCGAGCTGTTCGTAGTAGTAGCGGGCGACCGGCTGGACATAGAACACGATCGCCAGATTGGCGGCCATCAGCACGGCGGTGATGATATAGGGGACGCGCAGCAGCCGGCCATAGGACCAGCCGACCCCGCGCATCACGTCCAGCTCGCTGCTGATCGCCAGCTTGCGGAAGGCGAGCAGCGTGCCGAGCATCAGCCCCAGCGGAATGGCGAGGCTGGCGTATTCGGGCATCAGTGCGGCGAGCATCTTGACCACAACGCTGGCCGGGCCGCCCTGCACCGCCACGAAGTTCAGCAGCCGCTGGAGCTTGTCCAGCACCAGCAGGCTGGTGGCGAGCGCGAACACACCCAGCATCGGCATGATGACGAGCCGCGCGATATAGCGATCGATGGCGGGGAAGAACTTGGACAATGAGGCGGTTCGTTCAACTCTGCGGACAATCGGCCCTAGCGTGCCCGGCGGCGGCGGTCATGCCCCTTCTTCGCGGCTCGGGCCGGGGCCGGCGGCGGGGGGCGGTGTCGCGGGCGGGGCGGGGGTCTCGCTCCCGTCGGTCATCTGCGGCACCGGCAGGTCTGGCGCGGCATCGGCGGGATCGGCCGCGTCGGACGCTCCCCGGGCGGCGCCCGAAGCTTCCGGGCCGCTCCGCCCGGCCGGCGAAACCGAGCGGGCGGTGTCGAGCGGCAGCATGTCATCCGTCACCTGCCCGCCGAGCACCTGGCCGGCGGCATTGGCCCGTTCGGGCGGGGCATCGTCCGCCGCGCCGCATGACGACAGCAGGGCGGCGGCGATAACTGTCAGGACGAGGCGCATGAGGAACCCTCCAGCGAGGCGAGGAAGCGGGGAAACGCCGCCAGCAATGCCGTATCGAAAGCATCGGGCGCAAGATCGATCCCGAGCTCGGCCAGGCTGGTGACGCCGAAACTGTCGATGCCGCAGGGCACGATGCCGGTGAAATGCGCCAGATCGGGCGCGATGTTGACCGAAAAGCCGTGCATCGTGACCCAGCGCCGCACACGCACGCCGATGGCGCCGATCTTCGCCTCGCGCCCCCCGGGCCCATCGGTCCAGATGCCGATCCGCCCCGGTGCGCGCCACGCCTCCAGCCCGATTTCTCCGAGCGCGGCGATCACCCAGCCTTCGAGCGCATTCACGAAGCAGCGCACGTCGCGCCCGCGTTCCCTGAGATCGAGCAGGACATAGCCGACCCGCTGCCCCGGCCCGTGATAGGTGTAGCGCCCGCCGCGCCCGGCCTCGACCACGTCGAAGCGCGGGTCGATCAGCTCGGGCGCCGCCGCGCTGGTCCCCGCCGTGTAGACCGGCGGATGCTCGAGCAGCCAGATCAGCTCGCGTTCCATCCCCGCAGCGATCGCGGCGTTGCGCGTTTCCATCGCGGCGAGCGCATCGCGATAGGGCACAACCGCGCTTTCGCGGCGAATTTCGATGGAATCGGGCGGCGCGGCGGGCATCGGCGATTGCGTGGTGCCTCGCCGCGCGCTTATCAAGGGGCGATGATCCCGACACGCGCCCCTGCCAACACGAAACTCGATCTCAACGCGGCATGGGACCAGGCGGTCCGGCTGATGGCGCTCAACCGCGAGGTCGTGCTGGTGCTGACGGGAGTGTTTTTCTTCCTCCCCCATGTGCTGTTCCTGCTGCTGGTGCCGATTCCCGATTTCTCCGGCCTGGCCGGTCCTTCGGGAGAGACGACCCCGGCGCTGATGGCGGCGGTGAGAGGCTTTATCGCCGATTACTGGTGGGCGGCCGCGCTGCTGGCTGTGGTTCAGACGGCGGGCGGCACCGCGGTGATGGCGGTGGTGGGCGATCCCGCCCGGCCCACGGTTGGCGAAGCGGTGCGTCGCGGCGGCGCTTTCCTGTTGTCCAGCGTCGGGGCGCAGGTTCTGACCGCGCTGGCCACGACACTGGCGCTGTTCCTGGCCATCCTGCTGGGGGCGCTCACGGGCTCGCGGACGGTCGCGGGAACGCTTGCGGTGTTCGCGCTACCGGTGATCGTCTGGCTGATGACGCGCCTGTCGCTGAGCGGCGCGTCGATCGCGATCGAACGGATACCCAATCCGGTGGCGGCGCTGCGCCGTTCGTGGCGGCTGACCGGCGGCAACGGGTTGCGGCTGGTGTTCTTCTACGTCCTGCTGTTCGCGGCTTTCTTCGTGATCTCGCAGGTTATCGGCCTGTTGATCGGTCTGGTGACGGCGCTGCCGGGCGCCGAACTCGCGGCGATCCTCGGCGCGCTGTTGTCGGGTGCGGTCTATTCGGTGCTGATAGCTGTCGGCTTTGCGGTGATCTCGTCGGTCCACCGCCAGCTGGCACGGGCCGAGCGCGTCTCGGTGCCGGTCTCGCACGAGGTCTGATCCGTCCGCAGGAGGCGGGCCGAGCGCGTGGAAGCGCCGACACCCGCCACCACCGGCAATGCCGCCGGGTTCAGGCCGCCAGCATCAGCTTCTCGCCCGCGAGCCGCTGCATCGCCTTCTGGAGCTTCTCGAAGGCACGCACCTCGATCTGGCGGATGCGTTCGCGGCTGACGTCATAGACCTGGCTCAGCTCTTCCAGCGTCTGCGGATTGTCGGTCAGCCGCCGCTCGGTCAGGATGTGCTTCTCGCGCTCGTTGAGGCTCTCCATCGCCTCGGCCAGCATGGCGTGGCGCAGGCTCGCCTCCTGGTCCTCGGCCACCGTCTCGTCCTGCAGCGGGCGGTCGTCGGTCAGCCAGTCCTGCCATTCGCCGGCGCCATCCTCGCCGCCGCGCAGCGGGGCGTTCAGCGATCCGTCGCCGCCCATCATCATGCGGCGGTTCATGTTGATCACCTCCTGCTCGGGCACGCCGAGGTCGGTGGCGATCTTGGCGACATCGTCGGGGTGGAGATCGGAATCCTCGTACGCTTCCAACTCGCGCTTCATCCGCCGCAGGTTGAAGAACAGCTTCTTCTGAGCCGCCGTGGTGCCCATCTTGACCAGGCTCCAGCTCCGCAGGATGAATTCCTGCATGCTCGCCTTGATCCACCACATCGCATAGGTGGCGAGGCGAAAGCCGCGATCGGGTTCGAACTTCTTGACGCCCTGCATCAGGCCGACATTGCCTTCGGAGATGAGATCGGCGACCGGCAGGCCGTAGCCGCGGTAACCCATGGCGATCTTGGCCACCAGCCGCAGGTGGCTGGTGACGAGCTGGGCCGCGGCCTCGGGATCCTCATGCTCCTGGTAACGCTTGGCGAGCATGTATTCCTGCTCCGGCGTGAGCACGGGGAATTTCTTGATTTCGGAGAGATAGCGGTTGAGGCTCTGCTCGCCGCCAAGCGCCGGGACGCTCAAACTCTTGTTGTTAGTCACTGGTATCCCTGACCTTTCATCTGCCAGCCTCTGGTGCGCGGACCCCTGATGGGCGTCCGGCGGTCGGGCCGCTCTTGCATATATAGGGTTGGCGAAGGTGCGATTGAAGCGGGTTTCGTCGATTTCAACGAGCGGCTTCGTCGATCAGTTCCTCCATATCCGCCGGCAGCTCCGCCGAAAACGAAAGCGGTTCCCCCGTGACCGGATGGCCGAAGCCGAGCGTCGCGGCGTGAAGCGCCTGGCGGCGGAAGCCGAGATGATCGAGCAATGGCCTGAGGGCCCTGGGGGTGCGGCCATAGACAGGATCGCCCAATAGCGGATGGCCGATTGACGCGCAGTGAACGCGCACCTGGTGGGTTCTCCCTGTCTCCAGCCGGCACTCGATCAGCGCCGCATGGCCGCCCAGGCGGCGCAGGGTGCGGAAATGCGTGACGGCGTGCTTGCCGCGCCTGCTGTCGCCCGCGAGCACGGCCATCTTCTTGCGGTCGGCGTCGGAGCGGCCGATGCGGGTTGCCACCGTCCCTTCGGGCGGGGAGGGGTGGCCGGCGCAGACCGCCAGATAGCGGCGCTCGATCGTGTGGGCGGCGAACTGCGCCGCCAGCCCCTCGTGCGCGGCGTCGGTCTTGGCCACAACCAGCAGGCCGGAAGTATCCTTGTCGATGCGGTGGACTATGCCGGGCCGGGCGACCCCGTTGATGCCCGACAGGGCGCCCGCGCAATGGTGGAGCAGCGCGTTGACCAGCGTGCCGTCGCGATTGCCGGCGGCGGGGTGCACCACCATGCCGGCGGGCTTGTCGACAACGATCAGGTGATCGTCCTCGAACGCGATGGAGAGCGGGATGTCCTGCGGCGCGGCCTCCAGCGGCGCGGTGGGGGGCAGGGCGATCGCGAAGGACGCCCCCGGCGCCACCTTGGCGGAAGCGTTGGTCGCGGCCCGGCCCTCGATCCGCACCGCGCCTTCGCCCAGAAGCGCCTTCACCCGCTCGCGCGACAGGCCGCTCGCCTCGGCCAGCGCCTTGTCGAGCCGGCCGGGCGCGGCGATGATTCCCTCGATGACCTCGGGCGCGGACATGCTAGGGACATGGGCGATGGCCATCGAGGTGACAAGCGCGGTGCTCGATGCCCTTCTGGCCGAAGCGCGCGCCGCCCATCCGCGGGAATGCTGCGGCCTGCTGTTCGGCACCGATTCCGCCGTCACCGAGCACCGGCCGGCTGCCAATATCCACCCCACGCCCGCCACCCACTTCGAGATCGACCCGCAAGCGCTGGTCGACGCGCACCGGGCCATGCGTGGCGGAGGCGCGCGCCTGGTGGGCTATTATCATTCGCACCCCGCCGGGCCGCCCCGGCCATCCGCCACGGACCGTGCGCTGGCCGCGGCCGACGGCATGATATGGGCGATCGCGGGGGAAGGGCGGGTCGAGCTGTGGCGCGCGGGGGAGGGCGGGATGGTGCCGCTTCCCTATCGCCGCGCAGCCGCGTAAGCGAACAGGCAACGCTTTGCCGACCGCCGGATACCATGACCGATACATCCCAGACCGATCTTGCCGCAATGATGTGCTCGCGGCTGTGCCATGACCTGCTTTCCCCCGTGGGTGCCTTCGCCAACGGGCTGGAGCTGCTCGCCACGGAAAGCGATCCGGCGATGCGGCAGAACTGCGTGGACCTGCTGGAGCAGAGCGCCGGCATCGCCACCAACAAGCTGAAGTTTTTCCGCCTCGCCTTCGGGGCCGCGGGCGGCTTCGGCGACCGGGTACCGGCGGCCGAGGCACGGGAGCTGATCGCCGCGCTGGCCGCCGACAAGGGGCGCATCGAAATGGAATGGGCGCTCGCGGATGCCAATCTGGCGAAGCCCGCGGTCAAGGTGATGCTCAATTTCGCTCAGATCGCGGTGGATTCGCTGGTGCGGGGAGGCACGCTGATGGTGGGGGCCGAACGCCGCGCCGACGGGGCCGGCTACACCTGCGAGATCGTGGTTCGCGCCAGCGGCCCCAAGGTCGCCTTCGACCAGACGCTGGGCCACGCGCTGGAAGGCACGCTGGCGGCGCGCGAATTGTCCAGCCGCACCGCGGCGGCGCACATGATCCATCTGCTGGCCAGGGAGTGCGGCGGAACCTTGCAGTACCGGCTGGACGATGGCGCGCTGATGCTGGGCGCCATCCTGCCCGAGGGCGAGGGTCTGATCGGGTGATAAGCCCCGGCGCAGTTCACGCCGGGGTTCGGCACACGCATGGCGGCGGCGCATGACGGGCGACGAGCTCGTCCACCGCGAGATGCCTTCGCCCAATTGGGACGAGCGCGTGCTGCCGGTGACGATGGCGGTGATCCATTACACCGAGATGCGCGATGCGGCCGAGGCGCTGGAGCGGTTGAGCGATCCGGAGGCCAAGGTTTCGGCCCATTACCTGATCTCGCGCGATGGCGAGGTGACGCGGCTGGTGAGCGAGGACAAGCGCGCCTGGCACGCCGGGCTGAGCTACTGGCGCGGCATCCGCGACGTGAATTCGGCCAGCATCGGGATCGAGCTGGACCATCCCGGCCACAAATACGGCTATGGCGATTTTCCCGACGCCCAGTTCGAGGCGCTGGTCCCGCTGCTGGCGCGGATGGCGAAGGAACACGCGATCCCCCGCGCCAATGTGGTCGGCCATTCCGATGTGGCGCCGGCGCGCAAGATCGATCCGGGCGAGCTGTTCCCGTGGGAGCGGCTGGCGGAATACGGACTGTGCCTCCCGGCCCCCAGGATCGAGCTAGGCGATCCCTTCGACAACGACAGCGCCTTCTATCTCGCGATGGAGCGCTTCGGCTATGACATCACCGATGGGCACAAGGCGGTGGAGGCGTTCCAGCGGCGCTGGCGTCCGCGCAAGATCGACGGCGAGATCGACGGTGAAATCCGGGCGCTCCTGTTCCAGCTCCTGCTCGACCGAGACGAGGGCCGCACCCGCTGAGGCGGGATCGATGTTTGGCAGCATGGCGGAAATCGGCTAGGCGTAGCGGCGCCAGGGGGCCGGGCAGCCGCGTGCGCGCAAGCGCTCGAGGAAAGTCCGGGCTCCACGAAGCAAGGGTGGCGGGTAACGCCCGCCTGGGGCAACCCAAGGGACAGTGCCACAGAGAGCAGACCGTCCCACCGTCCGCCCGCAAGGGCGCGGCGGGGGGATAAGGGTGAAAGGGTGCGGTAAGAGCGCACCGGGGCTTCGGCAACGCGGCCCGCATGGCAAACCCCACCCGGAGCAAGGCCGAATAGGGATCCCGCGCCTTCGCGAGAAGGCAGGGCGCTTCGCCCCAGAGGATCCGGGTTGGCTGCTGGAGCCACGAAGCAATTCGTGGCCTAGATGAATGGCTGCCGCCGCCGATGCGGTCCGCTTTCGCGGAAACGGTCGGCGGCACAGAACCCGGCTTACAGGCCCCCTGGCACATTTCCCGCACCATAAGCGCGGCGGGCCGCGGCATCCGCCTGTCCGCGCCCACCCTTCTATGAGGTGCTCGAAGGGCGCGCGGAACGGCCCGAAAGGGCGGTGTCCGTAGGGATTGGTATCTCACGATGTCAAAGAGCGAGCCGGAAATTCGGCGAAGCTTGATATGGCGATATTCGGAAATATCGTCAAGCAAAAAGTGCCAAATAGGATTTTCCGAGGGCAAGTCCTCCACCCGGGTTGTTCCCGGTTTAGCCAAGTTCGGCTATAGGTCGCACGGAAGGGGCATGTTAACCATATTGTCATCCCTTTTGCTCAAAGGGGTCACATGATGGCGCTTGGAGGGCGCGGATGATTCGCGGAGCCGTGTCTTTTGGAGCAGTAGCGGGTGCGCTTGCGCTCGGCTCTGCCGTGCCCGCGCGCGCCGACGTTCTGGAGATCGGCGAGGAAGGCGCGCGCTGGATCGCCGGCGCCCCCGCCACCGTCGTTGCGGAGGAGGAGCGGCTGGCGCTGGCGCATGCGGGGCTCGACACGCTCGATCCGGCCGGCATCGATCCGATCGGCGAGGAGGAGGGCGCGCTGGTGCCCGAGCACGCGGTGGCGCACCCCCATCTGAGCGGCGCCGCCATCCCCCCAGCCTATCAGGCCAAGGTGGCCGAGCTCGCCGCCCGCTTCGACCTCTCGCCCGCGCTGATCGAGGCGCTGGTGTGGCAGGAGAGCCGCTGGCGCAGCGGGGCGGTATCCCGCGTCGGCGCGCAGGGCCTTGCCCAGCTCATGCCCGGCACCGCGCGCGACCTGGGCGTCGACCCGCGCGATCCCTTCGCCAACCTGGAAGGCGGCGCGCGTTACCTGCGCGCCCAGATGGATCGTTTCGGCGGCGATGTCGAAAAGGCGCTGGCCGCCTACAACGCGGGGCCAGGGCGGGTGATGCGCAGCAACGGCATCCCGCGCATCCGCGAGACCCAAGGTTATGTCGCCGCCATCATGGGGCGGCTCAGCAATCATTCCCGGGAGCAATAGTCCTTCATGCGTTCGATCCTCCGCCTTTCCGCCGTCGCCGCGCTTCTCGCCGCGCCCACGGCCGCCCATGCCCAGGCCGCCGATCCCGCGGGCTCCGGCCCCATCGTCGCCGCGCTCGGCTGGCTTCAGGGCACGCTGCTCGGCAATGTCGCCACAGCGGTCGCGGTGATGGCGGTGGCCGCGGTCGGCTTCATGATGCTGACCGGCCGGCTCAACTGGCGCTTCGGCGCGACCGTCATCATCGGGGTGTTCATCCTGTTCGGCGCCGCATCCATCGTGGCCGGCATCCAGTCGGCGGCGGCGGTCTAGCGCGCCGTGACGCAGCTCGCCCGCCACCGCGTCCACCGCGCGCTCACCCGGCCGCAGATGTTCGCCGGCGTGACGTTCAACTTCTTCGTCATTAACGCAATGGTAACTACCGAGCTGTTCCTGATCACGGGCAGCTTCTGGGCGCTCCCGGCGGCCCTGGTGATCCACGGCGTGGGCTATTTCGCCTGCCTGCGCGAACCGCGCATTTTCGATCTGTGGATCACCAAGGTTTCCAAATGCCCGCGAGTGAAGAACTACAGGCACTGGGGCTGCAACAGCTATTCGGCCTGACGGTGACGTCGGGAAAGGTTCGGTAGAACGATGAGCAAGTGGATCGGAGCGGCGGCGTGGGCGCCGAAGGAGGCGCAGGCGGGCGACCGGCTGCCCTATGCGCGCCTGCTCGACGAAAGTACCGTGCTGCTGCGCGACGGCAGCGTGATGACCGCGATGCAGGTGCCCGGCCTGCTGTTCGAGACCGAGGACAGCGAAGCGCTCAACGCCCACCAGGCGACGCGCGAGGTGATGCTGCGCTCCACCCTGGATGCGCGCTTCGTGCTGTATCACCACGTCGTGCGCCGCCGGGTCGAGGTCGAGCTGGACGCCGCCTTCCCCGATCCGCTGAGCCGCCATATCGACGCGCGCTGGCGCGAACGGCTGGGTTCGGGCGCGCTGTTCGTCAACGATCAGTTCGTCACCCTCATCCGCCGTCCCGCGCGCGGCAAGGCCGGGCTGATCGAGCGGATCCAGAAGCGCGGCCGCAAGGCCAAGGGGCTGACGGAGGCCGATCCCAAGGACATTCGCGCGCTCAAGGCCGCGGCGACCGGGCTGATGGCCTCGTTGTCGAGCTATGGCGCGCAGCTCCTGGGCGATTACCAGGGGCCGCAGGGCGCCACCAACAACGAGCTGCTGGAACTGCTCAGCGCGCTCTACAACGGCGAGGTGCGCCCGGTGCGCCGCCCCGCCGATGACGTCGATCTCGGCCATATGCTGCCCTATCGCCGGGTCAGCTTCGGGCTCGACGCGATCGAGCAACGCGGCTCGGGCGCGCCCGATTTCTGCTCTATCCTGGGCCTCAAGGACTATCCCGAGGCGACCAGCCCCGGGCTGCTCGATGCGCTGCTGCGCCTGCCTTTTGAGATGGTGGTGTGCGAAAGCTACGCCCCGACCGAGCGGCAGACCGCGCGCGAGCGCATGGACCTGGCCATCCGCAGGCTGAAATCCGCCGACGAGGAGGCGATGGCCGAGCGTGCCGATATGCTCGCCGCGCGCGATGCGCTGGGCAATGGCGCGGTCGGCTTCGGCGATCATCACCTGACCGTGCTGGTGCGCGAACGCGATCTCGCCCGGCTGGACGAGGCGACCGCCGCCTGCGCCGCCGCGCTTTCCGACACCGGCGCCATCGCCGTGCGCGAGGACATCAATCTCGAGCCCGCCTTCTGGGGGCAGTTCCCCGGCAACGAGGGCTATGTCGTGCGCCGCGCGCTGATCTCCAGCGCCAATATGGCCAGCTTCGGCAGCTTCCACGGCTTTGCCCTCGGCAGCGCGTCGAACAACCACTGGGGCGATGCCGTCACCCTGCTCCAGACCACCAGCGCCACGCCGTTCTTTTTCAATTTCCACCACGGCGACCTGGGCAATTTCAGCGTCATCGGCCCATCGGGTTCGGGCAAGACGGTGGTGATGAACTTCCTCGCCGCGCAGGCGCAGAAGTTCCGCCCGCGGACGGTGCTTTTCGACAAGGACCGCGGGGCGGAGCTGTTCATCCGCGGCATCGGCGGCCGTTACGACGCGATCCGCGCCGGCGAGCCGACCGGCTTCAACCCGCTCGCGGTGGTCGATACCCCCGGCAATCGCGCCTTCCTGCGCGACTGGCTGGGCGTGTTGCTCAAGGCCGAAGGGCCGGAAGAGGAGGCCACCATCGCCGGCGCGGTGGATGCCGCCTATGGCAATGATCCCTCGCTGCGCCGCCTCGGCAATTTCCGCGAGCTGCTCTCGGGTAGCCGCCGCCCGCAACCGGGCGATCTGGCCGATCGCCTGTCCGCATGGATCGGCACGGGCGAGCACGCCTGGCTGTTCGACAATCCGGTGGACCGGCTGAACATGAGCGCCCGCGTGCTCGGCTTCGACATGACCGCGCTGCTGGAGAACCCGCGCCTGCGCACGCCGGTGATGATGTATCTGTTCCACCGCGTGGACGAGCGGCTCGACGGGCAGCCGACGATGATCCTGATCGACGAGGGCTGGAAGGCGCTCGACGATGCCGTTTTCGCCGCGCGCATCCGCGACTGGCTCAAGACGCTGAGGAAGCGCAACGCGCTGGTCGGTTTCGCAACCCAGAGCGCGCGCGACGCGCTCGACAGCCGCATCGCCACCGCGCTGGTCGAGCAGACCGCGACGATGATCTTCATGCCCAACAGCCGCGCCCGGGCCGAGGACTACTGCGACGGCTTCGGCCTCACCGGCCACGAACTGGCGCTGATCCGCACCCTGCCCGCGCACAGCCGCTGCTTCCTGGTCCGCCAGCCCGACGCCAGCGTCGTGGTGCGGCTCGATCTTTCGGGCGCGCCCGAGGTGCTGACGGTGCTTTCCGGCCGCGAGAGCGCGGTGCGCCGACTCGACCTGCTGCGCGATGCGGTGGGCGATGCTCCGGCAGACTGGTTTCCCACGCTAACCGGCGCGGCCTGGCCGGGCGGCGGGGCCAATGACGCAAGCGGCGATGGCGCCGAATTCAGGCTCGCCGCCGAATGAACCCGCAGGCCTGCCAGACCGCCGCCCAGGGCGTCGCCAACAGCATCGCCGCCTCGTTGCAGGCGGTCGATTGCGTAGCCGGCGCCGCCACCGGCCAGGCGTTCGGGCGGCTGTTCGCACCCGGCGGCTCGCTGGCTTTGGTGCTGACCATCCTGCTGACGCTGTATGTCGCCTTTTTCGCCATCCAGCTCCTCACGGGCCGCGCGAGCCTTGGCATCAGGTCGCTCACCCCGCGGATGATGACTGTCGGCCTGGTGCTGACCTTCGCGACGAGCTGGGTCGCCTACCAGAGCGTGGTGTGGAACCTGGCGGTCGGCGCGCCCGACTGGATCGCGGGCGTGCTCACCGGCGATCGGGGATCGGCCACCCAGACTTTCGCCGCCAAGATCGATGTGGTGTTCCAGGCCGTGCAGGAGGCCAACCGCGGCAATACCAGCGATATATCCGCCTTCTCGCCGCCGGGCATGATGTGGCTGGGCGCGATCCTGTTGCTGCTGGGCACGGTGGGCGTGCTTGTGACCACGCGGATCGCGCTGGCGGTGCTGATTGCGCTGGGTCCGATCTTCGTGGTGATGGCGCTGTTCTCGGGCACCCGCGGGATGTTCGCGGGCTGGGTCAAGGGAGTGACGATGCTGGCGCTGGCGCCGCTGTTCGCCGTCCTTGGCGGCAGCGTGATGCTGGAGCTGGCGGTTCCGATCCTGGCGGCGCTGGTCGCCAGCCCCGGGCAGATCGATCCGCAGGCGGCGATGGGCTTTTTCATGGTCGGCGCGGTCCATGTCGCGCTGATGGTGATGGTGCTGCGCGTCGCGGGCACGATGGTCGGCGGATGGAGCGTGTTCGGCCTGGCAGTGCCCGATCGCGAGCGCGATCGCGCGCCCGCGCCGGCACTCGCCGCGCAGGCGATCGCGCCGCAGATCGGCCAGGCGCAGGAGGCCGGGCAGGCCATCGCCGCCGCGCGCCGGATCGACATCTCGGCGCAGCCGGTCGGTCTCGCCGCGAACGATGCGGCGGGCACGGCGGGCGGAGTTTCCGCCCAGCGCTCCACCGTCGTTCACGCTGCCGGCGCGGCCGGTGGCACGCAGCTTGGGCCGCTCAATGGCGGCCCTTCGCGCACTCAGGGGCTGGGCAACCGCTTCCGCCCGCCCGCCGCGCGCCCCACGGAGAAAGCATCATGATCCGCCGCCTCGCCCTCCCGCTCGCGCTCGCGGCGCTCGTCGCCGCGCCGGCCTCGGCCGATACGCGGCTGATGCAGGTCCGTTATGATCCGGCCAAGGTCTATCGTATCGAGGGGCGGCCCAAGGTGCAGGCCACCATCCGCTTCGGCGAAGACGAGGCGATCGAGAACGTGGCGGTGGGCGATTCCAACGCCTGGCAGATCACCCCCAACAAGCGCGCCAACCTGCTGTTCGTGAAGCCGCTGCTGGCGCGGGCCAACACCAATATGACCGTGGTGACCAACAAGCACACCTATCTGTTCGATCTCGTCGCCAGCCCCGTGGCCCAGCCGATGTATGTGCTCAGCTTCACCTATCCCGAGCCGGTCAAGCCGCGCGTCGAGCCCGGCGCGCAACTGGCGGACGGGAGCGCGGCGGCCGGGGCGGCACCATCCGCCACCGTCGATCCCGCCCAGCTCAATTTCGCCTGGAACAAGTCCGGCGCGGCCAAGCTGCTGCCCGAGAACGTGTTCGACGATGGCGAGGCGACCTTCCTGACCTGGCCTGAGGGACGGCCCGTTCCCGCCATCCTCATCACCGATACGGTGGGCACCGAAGGACCGGTGAATTTCACCGTGCGCGGCGATACCATCGTGGTCGAGGGCGTCCCGTCCCAGATCGTGCTGCGCGCCGGCAAGGAGCGCGCGCTCATCGTCAACGCCGGGCCTCCGCGCCCGGCGCAGGGCGGCAATCGCCAGCCGGGTGCCCAGGCGGCACTCGCCCAGCAGGATCGGAGATAACCCTATGCGTATGGCCATGAAGCTGCCGCCCAAGGACCAACGGGCCGCCGTCGCCAACGATGTCGATCCGCGCGAGACCGAGAACCTCGACGTCATCGATCTCGCCAGCCGCAACGCCTATCCCGTGGTCGCGGGCCGCAAGGGCCGGGCCGACGGGCTGGGCATGGTGGCGGGCATCGCCCTCGTCGCCGGGCTCGGGCTGGTGACGCTGTGGAGCATGAGCTCGGCACGGCTCGGCAAGCCGGAGGGCGTGGGCAATCCCGCGGTCCAGGCACCCGCACCGCAAGCGGCGGTTCCGGCGCCCGCGCCGCAGCCCGTTACGGTGCCCGCTCCGATGGCGATGCCGCAGCCCGATCCCGCGCCGGCACCGGTCTATGCCGTGCCTCCGGCCGCCGCCGTCGCCGCCGCGCCGGCCGCCAATCCCTTTTCCAGCCCGACCGTGGTGTTCGATGCCGGAACCGGCGTTGCGCCGGCCGGCGCCATGCTGCCCGATGCCGCTGCCGTTGCTGCCGCCTCCGGCAATTCGGCGAGCGATTTCGCCAGCCGCGTGGGCGGCGTGGGCGGGGCGGCGGCGCGCGCCAATCCGATGGCCAATCCCGGCACCACGGTCACGCAAGGCACGCTGATCCCCGCCGTGCTGGAGACCGCGATCGACACCAATGTGCCCGGCTATGTCCGCGCGGTGGTGAGCCAGGACGTGCGCAGCTTCGACGGCAGCCGGGTGCTGGTGCCGCGTTCAAGCCGGCTGATCGGTCAGTATCAGTCCGGCCTCCAGAACGGCCAGCGCCGCGCCTATGTGATCTGGACGCGGCTGATCCGGCCCGATGGGGCATCGGTCAACCTCGCTTCGCCCGCCGTCGGCTTCGACGGCACGACGGGCCTTGCCGGTGCGGTATCGGGCGCCGGCTTCTTCAAGCGCTTCGGTTCCGCGATGCTGCTGTCGGTGGTTGGCGGGCTGGGCGGGCTGGTCACGGGCGGCGCCTCGGTCATCGTGGGTGGGGCGGGTACTTCCGCCGCCGCCGCCGCCGCGCAGCAGGACGGCCAGCGCGGCCCCATCGTGCGTGTGCGCCAGGGCGAGCCGATCCGCATCTTCACCGCCCGCGATCTCGACTTCTCGGCGGTGAGCTGAGCCCCCGGGCGACGCGCGCATGACGGCCGAGATTCACCCCTTCCTCCCCGACGATCATCCCGAGGAGGATGCGCCGCCGGTGGAGCTCCACGGCGAGCGCAGCGTCTATCTCGACGCCTATCTGGCGCCATTCCAGGAATGGCTGTCGCGGGACACCGTGACCGAAATCATCGTCAACCGCCCCGGCGAGGTGTGGATCGAGGACGCCGCCCACCCGGGGATGCGCAAGATCCGCCGTCCCGAGATCGACGACCGGCTGGTTCAACGGCTTGCGGAGCAGGTTGCCCGCGTCAGCCATCAGGGCATCAACCGCGAGCATCCGCTGCTGGGCGCGACCCTGCCCGATGGCGCCCGCGTCCAGTTCTGCGGGCCGCCCGCCGCGCGCCGGCACTGGGCGATGGCGATCCGCCGCCACCGCCGGCTCGACCTGCCGCTCGACGCGTATGACGCCGGGCCGCTGCGCGCCGCGCAGGAGGCCGCGCTGCCCGATCCGCAGGCCCAGCCGATCGCCTTCCTGCGCGAGGCGATCCGCCAGCGCCGCACGATCCTCATCTCCGGCGGCACCAGCACCGGCAAGACGACCTTCCTCAACGCCATGCTGGGCGAAATTCCCGCGCATGAACGTGTGGTTCTGGTCGAGGACACGCCCGAGCTGAAGCTACCGGGCGAGAACGGCGTGGGGCTGGTGGCGGTCAAGGGCGAGCTGGGCGAGGCCAAGGTGACCGCCAACGAACTGCTGCAGGCCGCGCTGCGCCTCAGGCCCGACCGGATCGTGCTGGGCGAGCTGCGCGGGGCCGAAAGCGTCAGCTTCCTGCGCGCCATCAACACCGGTCACCCGGGCAGCTTCTCGACCATCCACGCCAACAGCCTCACCGGCGCGCTCGAGCAACTCGCGCTGATGGTGATGCAGACCGGCATCGGGCTCACTCGCTCGGACACCATCGCCTATGCCGCCAGCGTGATCGATGTGCTGGTCCAGCTCGGCCGCGATGCGGGCGGCCGGCGCGGGATCGTGCAGATCGCGGAGAGCCACTCGCTTCTGGGCGCTGCGTCCGGCTCCGCCTAGCGCGGGGTGCTGCTGCGCGCGAAGGGCGAGAAATCGGTCTCGGTGTCGAAGATCTCCACGCCTTCGCGCCGCTTGAGCCAACCGACCACCGCATAGGTGAACGGCGTCAGCAGCGCTTCCCACGCGGTCTTGATCGCCCATTGCGACAGGACCACCTGCCACAACAGCTCCGGCGGCCAGCCGGCAATGCCCCAGAAGGCGAGCGGGTAGAAGATCAGGCTGTCGAGCCCCTGTCCCACCACGGTAGAGCCAATCGTGCGGCTCCACAGATGCCGCCCCCCGGTCCAGACCTTCATCCGCGCCAGGACATAGGAGTTGGCGAATTCGCCCACCCAGAAGGCGATCATCGATGCGGCGACGATGCGCCAGGTGTTGCCGAACACCTGTTCATAGGCGGCCTGGCCGCCCCATCCCTGGGCCGGGGGAAGGCTGACCACCACCCAGCTCATGAACGCCATGAACGCCAGCGCCGCGAAACCGGTCCAGATCACCCGCCGCGCGCGGGCATAGCCGTAAACCTCGGTCAGCACGTCGCCGATGATGTAGCTTATGGGAAAGAACAGCACCCCCGCGCCGAACGACCACTGGGTGCCATCGGGCAGGGTGACATAGCTCGGCTTGGCCGCGCCGATCAGGTTGGAGAGCAGCAGGATGGTGACGAAACCCGCCATCACCAGGTCGTAGTAGCGGAAGCGCAGGCCCGGCGCGGCGGCGCTGGCGGCGGCGGAGGGGACGGGGGCGGCGTTTTTCATGAGCGCGGGGCCTATCGCGCTTTGGCGTGCGCGCAAAGCACGCTAAAGGCCCACACCAGCGCGCGCCCGTAGTTCAACTGGATAGAGCACGAGCCTTCTAAGCTTGGAGTTGCAGGTTCGAGTCCTGCCGGGCGCGCCACGTAGCCGGCCAGGTTCTGGCAGGCGATCCGCTCCCGCTGCACGCCGAACGCGCCGCCCGGAATCCATTGGTCGGAGACGACGCCGAGCAGGCGCTACGCGACAAAGGTGCCGTGGAAGCCAAGCGGCAGCGCGGTTCCGGCGCTCCAGGTGGCGACGGGCCCGGAAGCCACGTCATCGGCGCGGAAGGCGTGCAGCTCGGTCTCGCGTGCCGCGAGGTTGAGCGTTGTACCGACCAGCCACCCGTCCGCCTCGCCGGCGCCAGCGGGGACGAACAGGAATTCCTCTGCGATCTGGCGGTCGCCGAAGTCGAAGCGGCTGTCGCGGCCGGTGCGCCAGTCGAACACCCCCACCCCGCGTGCCAGCGGCCCGCCGCGATAAAGCGCCGTATGGATGCTGTAGCGCCGCACCAGCCCTGCCCGGCGGGGGTCGGAGCGCGGGAATTCGGCGGCGATGCCGGTCGGGTTCAACTCGCCCCTACCGTTCCCGTGCAGCGCGATCATCGCGAGCGTGGGAAGCGGTGAGGGGACGATGTGGCCGGCGATGAGCGCGCGTGCGCCACTGGCCCCGAACGCCGGGTCGTGTTCGATGCAGGCATCGAAGCGGATCGTCCCGTCACGCTCCTCCCATGCATCACCCAGATGGAAGAACGAGAAAGCGGGAAGCTCGAACACTCGCCGTCGGGACAGGTCGGCCTTGTCGAGCACCAGCACCTGCGTGCCGAGCTCGGGGCGCCATTCGAGCGCGTCGACGATGGGCATCGCGTCGCGGGTGCGGACCCACGGTTGCAGCACGATGACCAGACACCGCTCGGTCGCGGTGAAATCGTGGATGTAGCTGGCGCGGGGCAGTTCGACCGGGGTTGCCGCCTCGAGCACGCCGTTCTTGGCCAGTCGCCATACGATCGCTTGCCGGCCGGCCTGGCCAAGGTTCCAGACTGTCCCGTCGGCCTCGATGCGGGGATGGGCGAGGAACGGCATATGCTCCAGCCCCTCGCCGAGTGTGCGAAATCCACGTGTCTCCAGCGTTACCGGGTCGATCCGCATGGGCGATCCGGCTTCCCACAGCGCCCACATCTCGCTGCCAGCCATCATGACGCTGGTGTTGGCCGGCGAAGCATCGTCGTTGTTCGACAGCGCCACTCCCGGCCCCGCCGGGGTGCCGAACCCCGGCACGATCATCGCGCCCGCCTTCACCTCGATGCGCCGCTTGGTCGTATCGACGAAGCGCGCCGAGAGATCGGCTCCGCCTTCGCCCAGGGTGAAGCGGCGGATCAGGCCATCCCCATCGAACCAGTGGCCGGCGCTCGTCGTGCCACGGCGGAACTTCGCCGGCCCGTTGCGGTAGAGTCGTCCCGCGAGCCCGTAGGGCGCCCGCCCCTGGACCAGCCGCATCGCCGTGGGAGCGAGGTCGCCTTCCAAGTCGGCGAAGCCAAGCTGCCAGTCATCGGGCAGGGCGGCTGCCAGCACGGCCTCGGGCGAGAACAGCGAGGCGGCGACGAGGGTGCCGGCGGCGACAGTCGCCTGGGTAAGGAAGCGGCGACGGGCAGGATCGAAGGTCATCTGGGCGGTTCCGGGCTTGGTATGGGGAATCAGCGGATCGTGATCGTCTGCGCGGCTTCGCCCGCACCCACCGCGAAGGCCGCATCCTCCCATGCGGCCGGCCCCATGCTGCCCTTGGCATTGTTGGAGAAGGCGAAAGGCTCTGTCGGCATGCCGAACGGGTTGCTGTCCATCCGGCTGTTGCCGTTGATGTCGTGGAACGCCTTTATGCCGTAGCGCCCGACGGGAAGCCCGCTTATGACCACGCTCGCTGTCCCGGTCGCCGCGTCCAGTATCTCGGACCGCACGGGCTTGCCGCTACTCCAGCTGGCTTCGTCATAGAGAGCCAGCATGATGTTCCCCCGCTTGGCCTCGATGCCTGTAAAGGTTACTGAAAGCATGCTGGTCGCCGGTGCAGTGGAAGCCGCTGCGTTGGGAGCGGGTGTGTCGGTCTGGGCCCGGGCGGTCCCCCCAGCGACCAGCGCGGCAAGGACGGCGATACAGGCGAGGTCTATGAACTGCATGGCGATGATCTCCTTTGCTCCGGACACGGCCGATGCCTGCTGGATGACGGAGGACGTGGCGCTCGTCTTGCGTATCTTCGTGAAAAGACGCTGAAAATGCGGGAAGTGCCGACGGATGCAGTTCGCGAAGCGCCAGTTGTCGCTGCGCCGACGATAACAGGACGGGGCCACTGGCGGGGCCTAGTCATCGCGACGCTGGCGGGGCTGCTGATGGCGTTCGTGGGCGCGTTCGAGACCGATCTCTTGCCGCTGCTGCCGCGCCTCGCCTACTGGTTGGTCATTATGGAATCGGGCGCGTTGATCGGGATCGGCGCATCTACCGGAATTCGGGTTTGGGGACGCCTCGCCGCGTCGCCCCTGGCCGAAGGCGTTGCGATTACCACGCTGATCGCGCTGCCGCTGACTCTGGTCGCCACCGGAACGACCGCGCTGTTCTTCGGGACGCGCGGCTTCGCCACGCAGGGCGCGCTCGTCATGTTCGTGGCGGTGTTCGTAATCACCGGCGCCATCACCGCCATCAACTACGCGAGCAAGCCTGATATCCCGGGCGATTCGTCAGTCGCCAAGGCCAGGACGGACAGTATCGATACGGTTTGCCCCGTCCCCGAGGCACCTTCGCCTCCGCGCCTCGTCGAGCGGTTGCCGGCATATTTGCGCGGTGCTCCGATTCTGGCGCTTGAAGCCGAAGACCATTACGTACGCGTGCATACGGCGGTCGGTTCCGAGCTGTTGCTGCTTCGCCTGACCGACGCCACGGCGGAACTGGATGGGTTGGCCGGCGCGCGGACCCACCGTTCCTGGTGGGTGGCGCGTGACGCGGTGCGTTCCGCCAAGCGCGGCGATGGCCGCGGGGAACTGGAGCTTGCCAACGGCGTGACTGCGCCGGTCAGCCGGTCCGCACTGTCCCTGCTCCGACGCGAGGGGTGGTTCGGCGAGGAAGCCCCGCTTTCCGATGCGTCCTAGCGGATTCGCTCGGCCAACGATCCATACCTCGCTGGCCCTCTACTCAGGAACCCGCCGCCCTTCGCGCGGTACGACGAAGAAGCGCGCGTTCGCGTGGTGCGAGCCGCCTAGAACGTCGCCGACACGCCCAGCGAGAACACCCGGCCGAGGCGATAGGTGTTGACGTCGACGCGATTGTCGCCGGACTGCTGGAACTCCTCGTGCCGGCGCCCGGTCAGGTTGCGGGCTTCGAACTTCATCTCGATGGGCAGGCCGAGGAAGTCGAGCGCCTCGCGTGCTACGAAATCCAGGCGCAGGCCCGGCCGCTCGATCACGTCGGGCTGGCGCGGCGAGCCGTTGAGGCCGCGGCTGACCACCCGGTCGCTGGCATAGGTGAGCAGGATCGTCTGCTGGCTCACCCGTTCCGTATCCTCAAGCCCCAGCTGAAGATTGGCGATGTGATCGGACTGGCCGGTCAGCGGATCGCCATCGCGGAAATAATCGGTGCCGATCGACGAAGCCGCGCCGTACACCGGCACCGAGTCGCTGGCCGACACGCTCAGCCGCGACTGGGTGAAGGTGTAGTTCACGACGGTGACGAAGCGCCGGGTGGCCCAGAATGCGCCCTCGCCCAGCAGCGGGGCGGTGTCGAAGTACTTCACCAGCTCCGTCTCCGCGCCATAGAGCCGCGCCTTCGGCGCGTTGGCGAAGGAGGTGGTGAGGTCGATCCCGCTGATGAAGGCCTCGATCGGCTTTTCGATCTGCTTGACGAAGCCAGCCACGGATACGCGCTGCTCGGGCGCGAAATACCATTCGAAGCGCGCCTCGCCGTTCAGCAGCTGGCTGTCCACCAGCAGCGGGTTGCCGAGGTAGGGGCGGTTGCTTTCGGGATCGAAATAGCGCTGGAAGATCAGCTCGCGGAACTGCGGTCTGGCGACGGTCTTGGAGCCGGACAGGCGGACCTGCATACCGGTCCGGATTTCCCAGGTCAGCGTCGCGGCCGGCAGCCAGTAGTCGCGCGCCAGGAAAGTGCCGGCATCGCTGGCGATCGGGGTGGTGAACACCCGCACCGGATCCACCTGCTGCCGGGCGTGTTCGAAGCGGACGCCCGCATCCAGGCTGATCGTGTCCGCGATCGCCCAGTTCGCCTTGACGTAGCCCGCCACGTTCTCGAGCCGCGCGCGGAACGCCGGGTTGCCGGTATCGCCCTCGATCAGGGTGATGCCGAAGGCGTTGATGACCGAGGGCTGGAGCAGATAGTCGGGGCGGAAGGTGTCCACTCCGCCAGGGAAGTTGTTCGGCGCCACGAACAGGAAGTTGCGCCGCGAACTGGTGCGGTCGGTGATGGCGTAATAGCCGCCGAACGTCGTGCTCAGGAAGTCGGCGGGGCGGTAGGTGAGGTCCACCCCGCCCGACCACAGGGTTTCGCGGAGGGCCGAGAAGGTGATCTCGGCATCGCCGCGCGCGCCATTGTTGAGCCTGTTCACGAAGATGTTGCCGAACGGGTCCGTGGGCTCGTTGGTGCGGACATACTCCATGCTCAGCTCGAAGGGCGCATCGCGCTGCGTCCTGGCGTAGGTGCCGCGCACGTCGAGCGCGAGGTCGGGGGCCAGCTTGAATTCGCCAACCACCTGGCTGTCGAAAAGCTGGCGTTCGATCCAGGTGGTGCGCTGCTGGAGGAAATCGACATCCGTCTGCTGGCGGTTGCCGATGGCCAGGCGCGCCTGCTTGATGGTGTCGCGGATGAACAGATTGGTCCAGCGCACCCGGTGCTCGCCGAACTCCGCGCCGAGCCCGAACAGGCCGTTCACCACCACCTGCTGGTTGGTGTTGACCTGGCGGAAGCTGCTTTCCAGGGTCTGGAGGTCGGCGGAGAGCGACGACTGCTGAAGCGCCTCGCGGGTCTGGAACTTGTTGCTGTATCCAGCGGCGGCGATCACGCCCAGCCGCAGCCCGTCGCCGATGTCGAAAGCGGTGCCGCCGGAGCTGGAGGCGGAAAAGTTGGCGGGCATGTTGCCCACCTTCTGCACCACCGCGTTGCGGAAATTGACCAGGCTGCCCGCGATGGCCCGGTTTTGTGCCGCTGACACCTCGTTCGGATTGTTGAGATTGGCACCGCTGGCGAAATATTCGGCGAGCGGGGCCGGGATGTTCCGGGTGCCGTCGTCGAAGCCAAGCCAGTCCGAGTTACCGCCGCCGCGATAGGTATAGCCGAACTGGCCGGTCGTCTCGCTGTCAACGCTTGCGCCCATGCCCACCGTCAGGAACGGATCCTGCGGCACCGCCTTGGTGGTGAGGTTGATGACGCCGCCGCCGAACTCGCCGGGAAAATTGACCGAATAGCTCTTCTGGACCAGCGAACTCGCGATCACGCCGCTGGGGAACAGGTCGAGCGGGACCACGCGCCGCAGCGGCTCCGGGCTGGGGAGGGGCGAGCCGTTGAGGAGCGCCAGGCTGTAGCGATCGCCCAGGCCGCGGACATAGACCAGGCCGCTGCCCACCACGCTGAGACCGGTGACGCGGCTCAGCGCGCCGGCGATATTGCCTTCGCCGGTCCGGGCTATCTCCGCGCTGGAAAGCACCGAGACCACCTGATCGGAAGATTTCGCCAGATTGCGGTCGCGCCGACCCGTGACGATGATCGAATCTCCCGGGATCGAAACTTCTACCGGTTCGTCCGCCGCGTCGGTGCGCGCGGGAGCGTTCTCCGCCTCGTCGGGCGCGGCCGCGGTGGCGGCATCGGCCTCGGAATCCGCGGCGAAACCTTGCGCCAGGGCGGGGTGCGCCCCCGCAAGCGTGGTGGCGGCCAGGAGAGCGGCGGCTGCGCGCGACGAGAATGACATCGGGCTGTTCCCTCGGGAAGATCATGCAAAGCCGGGGGCGGACCGCGATCGGCCGCCCCCGGAAAGGTCGGTCCGTCGCGCTCAGGTGACCGGCAGCGAGGTGCAGGCGGTCGAAGTGGCGCCGAAGTTCGCGGTCGCGCTGTTGCAGGTCCAGCCCACGTACCACTGGTCGTTCCCGGCCCAGGCGGCGCCGATCCGGTAGGGCGTCGGCGTGGTGACGAAGAAGCTCGACAAGGTCGTCGGGCTGCTCGTCACGACCCCATTTTCGTTGGTGCCGTTGAGGAAGAGGCCGGTGCCGGTCAGCGTGCCGGTGAAGCTGTCGCTGTTGTTGTTGGCGCTCGCTCCGAACGAGGCGGCCGCATCGACGCCCGTTCCGGTACTGATGTATTTGGTCGTGCCGCACTGCATCACCACGGACCGCGCGGTGAGCGTGGCCGGGGTCGTGCCCGACCCGTTGAGGCGGACGCATTCATTGTTGGGCGCGATGATCACGCCGTTGATGAGCGTGACATCCGAGTTGCCGCGGAAGAACAGCGCGGCGCGGCCGTTGGCTTCGTTGTCGGCGCTGGTCTGCTGCTGGATGCCGACGAAATTGACCACGCGCACCCGGGTGCGGCGAATGTCCGTCTCGAACCCGTTCGAGTCGATTTCCATCAGGGTGTCGGCGCGGCCCGGGCGCGGCAGCAGCATGGCATACTGCAGGTCGAGCTGGGCGCCGGTATCGACATCGAGGCTGTCGTCGTCGGCGCCGGTGGCGACGTAGTGCGACATGTTGACCGCGCCGCCGAAGAACTCGATGGCATCGTCCGAGCTGTTGTGCGTCTGGATATGGTCGAGCACGGTGCCGGTCCCGACCCCCTGCGCTGTCAGCGCCTGCAACTCGTTGTTCGCGCCCAGGACGAAGCCCGAATAACGGATCTGGATGTAGCTCATGCGGCCAGCGTTGTAGGTATCGTCGTTGCCGCCGAAGCGCGCCAGATCGGCGGAGCCTTCGGTGTCGCGCTCGCAGGTGTTGGCGGCGCCCGCCCCCACCGAGCCGGCGCGGCAGTCGGTGGTCACACCGCGGCCGAGCAGCACCACGCCGCCCCACTGGCCCTGGCTGGTGTCATCATTGAGGCCGAGCACATTGTCGCGGCTGGTGAAGATGATCGGCTGCGCGGCGGTGCCGACGGCGCTGATCTTGTTGCCGCGGTTGACCGCGAGCCAGGACTGGCCGGTCGCGGCAAAGAAGATCGCGCCGGGCGCGACGCTGAGCGTGACATTGGTGTCCGAGGTCTGCGCGCCGGTGCAGCCGATGGTCAGCGGCGTGGCCAGCGGTGCGGCGGCGGTGGGGGCGCTGAAGCCGCCATCGCAGCCGACGTTCACGCGGCCGTTGATCTCGTAGAGCAGGCCCGCGACCTTGGGGAGGGTGGAGGAGACGCGCACCACGCCGGGCAGGCGGCACACGCGCCAGGTGCCGGTCGGGCCGGTGATGGTGCCGCCGTCGGTCAGGCCCTGGGGATCGGAGATCGTCGGGCAACCCGCAGCGGCGGTGACGCCCGTCGGCGTCGTCGGCGGAGGCGTGGTGGGCGGGGTGACCGGGGGCGGATTGTTGATGGTGACATTGCCGCCGGTGCCCGGCGAACCGATGGAATCGGCTCCGCAGGCCGAAAGCGCCGCCGCGCTGGCACAGGCGAGCAGCAGGCTGTGGAATTTCCTCATGATCGATCCCCTTGGCTGTGATGGCGGGGGCCGATTCGCCTCCCTCGCCGGCTCGCCTAGGGACGCGTCGTGACACTATGTTTTCCGCAATGTGACACGCCCGTCATATGTGCGCCGACGGCGGCGTGTCGCGCGCCTCAGCCGCGCATCGCGCTCGCCAGCGGCTCGTGGGTGACCGGATAACCGAGGTCGTCGGGAATGGTCAGCGCCTCGTGCCCGTCGCGTTGTGCCACCTTCGGCACGATCGTCCGTACCGGCGTCGCCAGGGCATGATCCCAGGCAT
Source organism: Altererythrobacter sp. (assembly GCA_016793865.1). GTDB lineage: Bacteria > Pseudomonadota > Alphaproteobacteria > Sphingomonadales > Sphingomonadaceae > Qipengyuania. The sequence continues at coordinate 101,718 of JAEULJ010000001.1, read as the reverse complement.
GGGCGAAGCTTGCGAACTGGGCCAGCCGCTCGAGATTGCGGCGGGTCGGGAAGATCACCGACAGCTCGCCCCGGTCGGCGGCGGCGAGCGCGTCGCGGGCGCTGGTCCAGAACAGCCGCGTGTTCTCCGTGGCATCGACCGTCAGATCGACCGCGCCGGTGCCAAGATCGGCGAGGTAGAAGCGGGTGTCGAAGATGCGGTGGCTGGTGATCCCGCGCGGGCACCAGCGGGCGAAGGGGACCAGCGCTGTCAGGTCCAGCGCCAGACCGCGCGCCGCCAGCGCCTGGCCCAGCGGCGCTCCGGCTTCCAGCTCCCGCCGCAGCCCCGCCGCAGTCGCGGCGTCGGGCTGCGGGCGCAGGGCCGGGGCGAGGCCCGTTTCCTCGATCGTCTCGCGGATGGCTGCGATGCGGTGTGCTGCCTCCGCTTCGCCCAGGCCATCGCCGATCGCCTCGGCCAGCGCATGGTCACCGGGATCGACCCGGCCGCCGGGGAACACCGCCATGCCGCCGGCGAAGGACATGGTATTGGAGCGCACCACCATCAGCAGCTCGGGCGGGCCGCCGCCCGCCGCCCGGCGGAATACCACCAGGGTGGCTGCGGGAATCTCGCTGGCGGGTGCGCTCATGGTCCTCCCATGCAGCCGGGGCGGGGCCTTGCCAAGCGGCGCGGCAGCCGCGGCCTGTCGGAATAGTTTACAGCCCGGCCGCCCTTGCGATCCCGTTAACCATTGCAAGGCCTGCATTTCCGGCCTCGGGCGTGTTTGGCACGCGGAATGCACAGGAGATGGTGTCTCTTCAAGTCCTCGAGGAGAAGGCGGGGCCACTGGTCTCCCGGTCCCGCCTTCCCACCCCGCGAGTTTCCCGGTTTCGGTTCACGAGGCCCCCAACGGAAAAGCCGCCCCGACCCGGGCGGCTTTTCTTTGGTCCAGGCTCTGTAATCCCGGCGAGGCGCGCGCCCGGTCGGCGGTGTGGCTCAGCCCTCGGCGCGGGCGACCGCCTTGTCCTGCATCATCTGCTGGAGCTCGCCCGCCTCGTACATCTCCATCATGATGTCGCTGCCGCCCACGAACTCACCCTTGACGTAAAGCTGCGGGATGGTCGGCCAATCCGAGAAGTCCTTGATCCCCTGGCGGATTTCCATGTCCTGAAGCACGTCCACAGTGTCATAGGCGATGCCCATGTGATCGAGGATGGAGATCGCCCGGCTGGAAAAGCCGCATTGCGGGAACAGCGGCGTGCCCTTCATGAACAGGACGACGTCGTTCGAAGAAACGATATCGGAGAGGCGCGCATTCACATCGGACATGGGCCGATCCTTCAAAATTGGGGTGTCCCGAAGGACGTGGTCTTCAGGTGGGAACCGCGGTGGTGACTTGCAAGGCGTGAAGCTCGCCGCCCATCCGCCCGCCGAGCGCGGCATAGACCAGCTTGTGCTGCTGCACCCGGCTCACGCCCGCGAACTGCGGCGCGACGACGTGCGCGGCCCAATGATCGTCGTCACCGGCAAGGTCGCGCAAGGTGACCAGCGCACCGGGCAGCGCGGCGACGATCAGCCGCTCGATCTCGGCCCCCGCCATCGGCATGGCGGTCAGTTGCTCGCGGTCATGAACTGGCGGCGCGCCTCGACGATGCACTCTTCCATCTTGGCACGGATGGCGGCCTCGTCGGTGTCGGCGCCGGCCTGGGTGAGATCGCCCAGCAGCTTGCGGATCACGTCTTCGTGGCCCGCTTCCTCGAAATCGGCCTGCACGACCGATTTGCGATAGGCGTCCGCTTCCTCGGCGGTGAGGCCCATCAGTCCGGCGGCCCATTCCCCCGCCAGGCGGGTGGCGCGCGCGGCGATCTTGAAGGCGTTCTCCTCGTCGAAGGCGTATTTGGCTTCCTCGCCACGCTCGCGATCGTTGAAACTGGTCATGGGAATCCTCTCGGTGTCTGGCGTCGACCGCAGTTTAGCGGCCGGGCCGGAATCAGTCCATCGTCACCACCAGCTTGCCGATCGCCTCGCCCCGCGCGAGCTTGGCGATGGCTTCGTGGGCGCGGCTGAGCGGGTAGGTCTCGCTGATCTTCGGCCCGATCTTCCCCGCGCGCCACAACGCGAACAGCTCGGCGATATTGGCGGCATTGCACGCCGGCTCGCGGGCCGCGAATGCGCCCCAGAACACGCCGCGCACGTCGCAGCTCTTGAGCAGCGTCAGGTTGAGCGGAAGCTTCGCGATCCCCGCGGGAAAGCCGACCACCAGGAAGCGCCCTTCCCAGGCGATCGAGCGCAGCGCCGGCTCCGAATAATCGCCGCCGACGATATCGTAGACGATATCCGCGCCCTCCGGCCCGACGGCATCCTTGAACTGCTGTGCCAGCGCCTTGCTCTGGTCCTTGTCGAATGGCGGGCGGCCATAGATCACGACCTCGTCGGCACCGGCGGCGCGCGCGGCCTCGGCCTTTTCCTGGCTGGAGACGGCGGCCACGACGCGGCAGCCATAGGCCTTGGCCAGTTCGACCCCCGACAGCCCGACGCCGCCGGCCGCGCCCAGCACCAGCACGGTCTGCCCGGCGGCGATATCGCCCCGGTCCTTCAGCGCGTGGATGGTGGTGCCATAGGTCATCAGCAGCGCGCTCGCCTGCACCAGATCGATACCCTCGGGCACCGCGAACAGCCGCTCCGCGGCGATCACCACCTGCTCGCGCAGGCCGCCGCTGCCGATACCGGCCAGCACCTTGTCGCCGGGCTTCCAGCCGGTCACGCCTTCGCCGATGGCGGTCACGGTGCCCGAAATCTCTCCGCCGGGAGAGAAGGGGCGGGGCGGCTTGAACTGGTAGAGATCGCGGATGATGAGGGTGTCCGGGAAGTTGATCGCGCAGGCGGCGACATCCACCAGCACCTCGCCCGCGCCCGGCACGGGGGCGTCGATATCCTCCAGAACCAGCGTTTCGGGCCCGCCCACGTCTTTCGACAGCACCGCTTTCACGTCAGCCAAACTCCTATTTGTCGCGCCCGCGCAGGCGCTCGTTTCGTCGCTGCCACGCAACACATGGACCGGGTGTTACACGGTCCAGGAAAAGAAAAGCCGCCGCGCCCGAAAGCACCGGTCGGCAGGGGCGAAATGCCCCGCCCCATCCCCACGTTCGATGCTGGAGCACGCGCGATCATGTAAACCATATGGGTTATGCAATCGTGCCATTCAAGCCAACATTTGCAGGAGAGGCAGAAGGGACGAGCCAGGGCCGTCCCTCCATCCGCTCGAACGCGCCGATCGCAGCGGAACTGGCGAGCGTCAGCCCGATCTCGTCCAGCCCCTCGCTCAGGCAGTGCTTGCGGAATGGGTCGATGGCGAAGGCGAAACGGTCCTGGAACGGGGTGGTGACGGTCTGGCTGTCGAGGTCGACGGTGACCGGGTGATCGCGCGCCACTTCCAGCAGCCGGTCCACCGCCTCCTGCGGAAGGGCAACCGTCAGGATGCCGTTCTTGAACGCATTGCCGGAGAAGATGTCGGAGAAGCTCGGCGCGATCACCGCCGCGATGCCGAGGTCGGCAAGCGCCCAGGCGGCGTGTTCCCGGCTCGATCCGCAGCCGAAATTGTCGCCCGCGATCAGGATCGGCGCGCCTGCGTACTCAGGGTCGTCGAGGATATTGCCAGGCTCGGCGCGGAGCGTCTCGAACGCGCCCTTGCCCAGCCCGTCGCGGGTGATGGTCTTGAGCCAATGCGCCGGGATGATGACGTCGGTATCGAGGTTCTTGAGGCCGAGCGGAATCGCGCGCCCTTCGATGGTCGCCACCGGTTTCATCAGTCGGTTTCGGGCTTTTCGCCGGAAGGGATGGGGCCGGGCTGGGCGGGGCCGCGCTTCTTCTCCTTGCGCTTGTTGGCATAGAGCAGCGCTGCGGCCAGCGCCGCCGAGCCAACGGCGCCCGCGATCGCGACGGCGGTTTTCTCTTTCTTGGTCATAGGTGTTCCATGCGGAGGGTGCGCGGACTTGGCAAGCCGTGGCGCGGTGTCATGAGGCCATCAGCGCGCGCACGTCGGTCAGCCGGCCGGTCACCGCGGCGGCAGCGGCCATCGCCGGGCTCATCAGATGGGTCCGCGCGCCCGGACCCTGGCGGCCGACGAAATTGCGGTTGCTGGTGGAGGCGCAGCGCTCGCCTGCGGGCACCTTGTCGGGGTTCATGGCGAGGCAGGCCGAACAGCCCGGTTCGCGCCATTCGAAGCCGGCGGCGGTGAAGATGCGGTCCAGCCCCTCCGCCTCGGCCTGGCGCTTGACCAGGCCCGAGCCGGGCACGGCGATGGCCCATTTCACGCCCGGCGCCTTGGTCCGCCCGTCGAGCACGGCGGCGGCGGCGCGCAGATCCTCGATCCGGCTGTTGGTGCAGCTCCCGATGAACACGTTCTCGACCGGGATATCGGACAGCGGTGTGCCGGGGGCGAGGCCCATGTAGGCAAGGCTCTTGGCGGCGGCCGCCTGCTTGGCGGGATCGGCGAAGCTGTCCGGGTCCGGCACGTGGCCGCCGATGCCCGCGACATCCTCGGGGCTGGTGCCCCAGGTCACCGTCGGCTCGACCTCGGCGGCATCGATCACCACCGATTTGTCGAAGCGCGCACCGGGGTCGGTGGCCAGCGTCCGCCACCATGCCAGCGCCGCGTCCCATGCCTCGCCCGCAGGGGCCATCGGCCGGCCCTCGAGCCAGGCGAAAACGGTCTCGTCGGGTGCGATCAGCCCGGCGCGGGCGCCGCCCTCGATGCTCATGTTGCAGACGGTCAGCCGCCCCTCGACGCTCATCTCCTCGAAAACCCGGCCGCGATATTCGATGACATGGCCGGTGCCGCCGGCGGTGCCGATCCGGCCGATGATGTGGAGTATCAGGTCCTTCGCGGTGATGCCGGGGCCCAGATCGCCCTCCACGCGCACCTCCATCGTCTTCGATCCCGCGAGCAGAAGGGTTTGCGTTGCCAGCACGTGCTCGACCTCGCTGGTGCCGATGCCGAACGCCAGCGCGCCGATCCCGCCGTGCGCGGCGGTGTGCGAATCGCCGCAGACCACGGTGGCGCCGGGCAGCGAGAAGCCCTGTTCCGGCCCGACGACATGGACGATACCCTGCGCCGGCGCGGTGGCGGGGATATAGGGGATGCCGAACTCGGCGGTGTTGCGGGTCAGCGCGGCAAGCTGGGCCGCGCTTTCGGGATCGGCGATGGGCAGGGGCGTGCCGTCCGCGCCGAGGCGCGCGGTGGTTGGCACATTGTGGTCGGGAACGGCCAGCGTCAGCTCCGGCCGCCGGACCCGCCGCCCGGCCACGCGCAGCCCCTCGAATGCCTGCGGGCTGGTGACCTCGTGGACGAGATGGCGGTCGATGTAGAGGAGGCAGGTTCCGTCCTCGCGCCGTTCCACCACATGGGCGTCCCAGATCTTTTCGTAGAGGGTGCGGGGGCGGCTGGCCATCGCCCGGCTATGCCCGCCGCCGCGCCCGGGGGGCAAGATGGTTTAGCTTGGGCCAGCGCAAGTCCAAAAGTGGCGAACGGCTCGCAAAATAAACCGCGAGCCGTATGGATTCCGTAACTTCCCCGCGCTAACTTACAGCCATGTCAGCACAACCCTTCGCGATTCCCATCACGGTCGAGGCCGCTGACATCGACTTCATGGGGCACGTCAACAACGCGCGCTATCTGACCTGGGTACAGGATGCGGTGCTGGCGCATTGGCGCGGGCTTGCCCCGGCCGATGAGGTGGCCAGCAAGGCCTGGGTCGCGCTCAAGCACGAGATCACCTATCTGCGGCCCGGCTTCCTGGGCGATGCGGTGATCGCCGCCCCGGTGCTGGAAAGCTTCAAGGGCGCGCGTGCCTTCTATCGCACGGTCATCAGCCGGGGCGAGGAGGTGCTGGCCGAAGTTCGCTCCGCCTGGTGCTGCATCGATGCCGAGACGCTCAGGCCGGCGCGCATCGGCGACCATTTGCGCGCCTTCTTCAATGTGAGCGAGCAATAGCCTATATTCCGGCTGTCATGGCCGTGATGCCGCCAGTTCTCATCGTGATCGCCACCATGCTGGCGATGGAAGGCGTCGCCTGGGCGAGCCACAAATACATCATGCACGGGTTCGGCTGGGCGTGGCACCGCGACCATCACGAACCGCATGACGGGGTGCTCGAGAAGAACGACCTGTTCGGCCTGGTCGGCGCGGCGATGAGCATTTCCATGTTCGCGCTCGGCAGCCCGCTGATCCTGGGCGAGCAGGCATGGTGGCCCGCGACATGGATCGGCCTCGGCATTCTGGGCTATGGAATCATCTACACGCTCGTTCACGACGGGCTGGTCCATCAGCGCTATTTCCGCTGGGTGCCGCGCAGCGGTTATGCGCGCCGCATCGTCCAGGCGCACAAGCTGCACCACGCCACCGTGGGCAAGGAAGGCGGGGTCAGTTTCGGCTTCGTCTTCGCCCGCGATCCGGCCCGGCTGAAGGCCGAGCTCAAGCGCCAGCGCGAGGCCGGGATCGCGGTGCTGCGCGAGGGCGGCGGCGGGCTCTAGCGACCTCCCGGTCCGGACATTGCCGAGCCGGAGATTGGCCCGGCCAGGTCCGGGGGTGCCGCCGTGCCCCATGCCGTCGTCAAAGCGTCATCAACCCATGAAATAGGCCCGCCCCGCCGACGCTGGGGCCGCGAACAAGTCATGTCTCGCGGCGCCCTCGTCCATCAGGGGGTATTAATGTCGAAGAAGTCCGTATCCGTCCTCGCGCTGGCGGTTGCCTGTTTCACTTATGCCGCAGCCGCGAATGCGCAGGACGCCGCGCCGGTCGATCCGGAGAATGGCGATGCTGTCGATACCGGCGAGATCGTCGTGATCGGCACGGGACAGACCCGCTCGGTCTCGACCCTGCTTCCCTCGAACCTGGACGTCCTGCCCCCGGGCGTAAGCGCGCAGAAGGCGCTCAACTTCCTGCCCGGCGTCAGCGCGCAGTCGATCGACGCCCTGGGCGTCAATGAAAAATCGATGTCGCTGCAGGTGCGCGGCTTCAGCACCACCTTCCTCGGCTACACGCTCGACGGGATGCCGCTCGGCGATGGCGCGTACAACAACTACAACGGGCTCAGCATCAGCCGCGCGCTGATTTCCGAGAACCTGGGTCGGGCCGAGCTCGCGACCGGCATCGCCGGCCTCGCCATTCCCTCCACCAGCAACCTCGGCGGCGCGGTGACCTATTTCTCCAGCGATCCGCGCAGGGACATGGGGCTGACCGCCACCGCCAGCATCGGTAGCAACAACGCGCGGCGCGGTTTCGTTCGCTTCGATACCGGGGAAAGCGGCGGCTTCTCCGCCTATCTCTCCGGCCAGTACCACGAATACGATCTCTTCGTGAACCAGGCCGCCTACAACACCTCCACCGGCAAGCAGCTCAACGCCAAGCTGATGTACGAGTTCGACGCGGGCAAGATCACCGCCTTCGCCGACGTGTCGCGCACCAACCAGGCCAGCGACGCCTATATCTCGAAGGATATGCTCGCGAGGCTCGGCTGGGACCAGGGCGGCTATGCGCCCAACTGGCAGGGCTATCTCGACCGCGCCTATTGCGCGGTGACCAATCCCACCGCCACGGCGCGTTGCGTGAATTCGGTGCTGCCGGAAAAGCGGTCCGACGTGACCTTCACCAACGGCCAGATCCTGCGCAACGACGAGGTCTATTACCTCAAGGGCGAGTTCGACATCACCCGCACCCTCGCAGTGACCGTGCAGGGCTATCGCCACAACAACAAGGGCGCCGGCAACAACTGGATCATGGGCTGGTCGAAACAGGGCACGGCCGACACGGCGGACGATGTGCCGGTGCAGATCCGCGACACGCGCTATACCATCGACCGCAGCGGCGTGCTCGCCAGCGCGAGCTGGGAAGCGGGCTTCAATCGCCTGCAGGCGGGCATGTGGTTCGAGGACAACACCAGCAGCGCGGCCCGCTATATCTGGACCAATGTGAAGGGGCCGTTCAGCCTCGCCCAGTACCTGAAGGGTCAGCCCGACACCGCGCAATGGGTGCAGGAAACCCGCTGGACGACCTGGCAGTTCTACGTCCAGAACACGATGAAGCTGTTCGACGACGCGCTGACGATCGATTTCGGCTTCAAGAGCACCTTTGCCAGATCCGATGCCCGGGCGATCGACGGGATCGCCAAGGCGCCCCCGCCCGCCTCGAGCCAGTTCGCGAGCGGCACCCTGGTCGCCAAGGACAATTTCCTGCCCGAGATCGGCGTTCACTGGGACGTCGCGCCGGGGCACGAGCTCTATGCCAGCTATGCCGAGAACATGGCCATGTTCCAGGGCGGCTTCAAACTGGGGCCGCAGTCGGTATCGCAGACCATCTGGGATCTTCAGGGCAAATATCTGAAGCCGCAGACATCCAAGAGCGTGGAGGGCGGCTATCGCTATGTCAGCGGGCCGCTGCAGCTGTCGCTCGCGGCGTACCGCACGCAGTTCGAAAATCGCCTGCTTCAGTACAATCCTTGCCCCACCAACCAGCAGCAGAACCCCGGTTGCGGGAACAGCTTTCACAACGCCGGCGGGGTCACCAGCCGCGGCGTCGAGCTGGGCGTTTTGTGGAAGCCGACGCACTGGCTGAACTGGTACAATTCGGCATCCTACAACAAATCGACCTATGACGAGAATCTGAACTGGTGCACGGGCGCGACCTGTGACCTGAAGCAGACCAAGGGCAAGCAGCAGGTGGATACGCCGAGGGAAATGTTCTCCAGCGTGCTCACCCTGACAGAAGGCGGTTTTTCCGCTTCGCTGATGGGCAAATACACCGGTCGGCGCTATTACACCTATACCAACGACCAGAGCGTCAAGGGCTATGCGACCTTCGATCTCGGTCTCGGCTACAAGTTCGGCGATATCGGGCCGATGAAGGGGGCGAAGCTGTCGTTGAACGTCACCAACCTGACCAACCTGCGCTATGCCGCGAACTTCGACAACAGCGTGTTCGCCCCGGATGATGTGGCGGGCACGATCGCCGTTTTCCACGCCTCGGCGCCGCGCCAGGTCTTCGGGTCGCTCAGCTTTGGCTTCTAGGCGAACCGGGCTTGCCGCACTGGCCCTGGTGGCGTTCTTCCCCGGCGCGGCAGCCGGGGAAGAACCCGTCACGCGGCCCCAGATCGAACAGGGCGATGGCGCGCGCAGCGTATCCCTGCGCGGACAGACCTATATCGACCTTGGGCTTGCCGGCACCGGCACGCTTGCGGCGGGCACCATCGATTTTCTTGGCGACACGCTCGGGTCCTTCTCGTCGCTGAAGATCGCACCGGGAAGCTGGAAGCGGACCGGCGATGGCTATGAGGCGATCCTCTGGACGCTGCCCGATCGCGGGCGCAACGATCCCGACGCCAATCTGTTTTTCGACTACCGGGGGCGGCTGCACCGCTTCCGCATCCAGTTCACCCCCGCCGACGGCCGCGTGACCGTGGTCCCCGATGGCGGCATCGAACTGCGCGACTTTCGCGGACGGCCCTTCACCGGAGCCGATCCCGGCACCGGCACGCTGATCCAGCGGGGCATGACCCTGCCCGCACCGGCAAGCGGCATCGGCCACGGCAAGGTGTCGCTCGACGCGGAATCGCTACAGTTCACACGTGACGGCGGGTTCTACATCGGCGACGAATATACCGCGAACGTCTATTACTTCGACCGGGGCGGCCATTTGCGCGGGGTCATCCGGCCTCCCGCCGCGGTGACCCCGCGCCGCGCCGGGGCTCCGCATTTCGGCTCGTTGCAGCCGCCCGAAACCGGCCGCCGCAACAACCAGGGGGCCGAAGGCATGGCGCTCTCGCCCGACGGGCGCACCCTGTTCGTGATGATGCAGAGCGCTCTCGTCCAGGACAGCGCCACAGGCAACGCCGCCGGCCGCATCAATACCCGCGTGCTGGTCTATGACGTGAGCGGGACGCCCACCCCGGAGCGGCCCAGCGCGCATCACATCGTGCAGCTTCCCGCCTATCGCGACGATGGCACCGGCGGGAAGGCAAACCGCACCGCGGCGCAAAGCGAAATCGTCGCGCTGAACGAGCGGAGCTTCCTGATGCTTGCCCGAGACAGCGCGGGCGAGGGCGCCTCCAGCAAGAACCCGGCCGTCTACAAGAGCATCCTGCTGGTCGATCTGGCCGGCGCCAGCAATCTGGCCGGGACGGAATATGAAACCGGCACAACCTCCGTGCTGGCCGATCCGGCGGGCACGGCGCTGCGGCCGGACCTAAGGCCGGCCGAGAAGGCTGCGCTGGTGAACATGCTGGACCCGGCCCAACTCGCGCGCCTGGGGCTGAGCGTCGGCAGACTGTCCGAGAAGTGGGAAGCGATGGATCTGGTTTCCGCGCTGGAAGCGGACCGGCCCGACGAATATTTCCTCATCGTCGGCAACGACAATGATTTCACCGCCAGGAATTGCGTCATGTCCGGTCAGGCCTGCGGATCGGCTATGGACGTGGACAGCCGCCTGCTGATCTATCGCCTTCGCCTTCCCGCACCATTGCCCGCCAGGAGGTAAGCCACGCGGACGATCCCCGGCACGCAGGGCGTGTCGACCTAGTCTTCGCCCCGGGCAGTCACGCGCGTTTGGCGCGGAACGTAGGCATACGCGGCGAAGCCGACGAGCACGATGCCCGCCATCTCCTGGATCGAGCCGAAATTGAAGCTGCGCGGACCCATGCCCAGCAGGCTGTCGACATGATGGAACGAGGCGGCGCGGATCAGCACGAAGACCGCGATGAAGCCCAGACCCAGCAGCGCCAGGCGCACCGCGCGATGGGCGCGGCGCATCAGCGCCAAGGTGGCAGCGCCCGCCACAAGCGCCGCGCCCGCCAGGCATATGATGAAGATGAGCTGGAAGGTGCGCCTCTGCTCGTAAAGGCCGTGGGATTGCGCCCACTCCTTGCCCAGCGCGGTGAGCAGGAGCTGGAAGTCGAACACCTCGTTGATTCCCAGCGCCAGCATCGCGGCGGCGGTGAACTGCCAGAACAGCCTCTCGCGCGGCACATCGCGCGCCGTGGCGGCGCGTGCCGCATACAGCGCCAGCACCGCCGCGATCGCATATGCCGCCACGGTGATCCAGTCCGCCGCGTTGGCAGCCAGGATACCGGCCCGCCAATAGGCCACGTTCAATTCCTGCGCGCCGGTCATCGCGTCACCGCCGCGATGCGCGCGGCATGGTCCCTGACCAGTGCGATCATGTTGGGAAGGCCCTGCGTGCGATTGGAAGAAAGCTGATTGGCGAGATCGAAGGGTGCGAGCGCGGCGGCGATGTCCATGCCGGCGACATCGGCGGCGGGCCTGTCCTGCACGGCGGCAACGACCAGCGCCACGATGCCCTTGGTGATGGCGGCATTGCTGTCCGCCAGGAAATGGAGCCGACCCTCATCGCCCGTGGGATAAACCCATACCTGCGCCGAGCAGCCACGCACGAGCGTCGCATCGGTCCTGAGCGCGGGCGGCATCGGCTCCAGCGACCGGCCGAGCTCGATCAGCAGGCGATAGCGGTCGTCGGGATCGAGGAACGCATATTCCTCGGCGATGTCGTCCAGGCTCCTCACCGCTGCCCTCCGTTCGGCGCAGGGGGCCTCCCCCGCTCCGGCCCATCGTCCGCCGCTATGCGCTGACGGCCGGCGCGACAAGCGGGCTATGGCAGCCCTGTGTCAAATGGGAACGGGCGGTGGCGGGGTTGAAGCCGGCGCTCAGCCCGAAATCCCGCCAGGGCGGGTGATCGCGTAATAGATGACGTAGAACCAGCCGAGGAAGCCATGAATGGCCGCCCACAGGATCGACTTGTGCAGCGACCAGCTGATGGCAACCGCGATCGCGCTGCCCAGGCCGATCCCGACCCGCGCGGCATCGCCCCGGACCACGCTTCTGGCGCCGCTCACGGGTCCACCCCGCTTGCGATCGCTTCCAGCTTGCGAATGCGCTCTTTCAGGTCGCTGAGCTCGATCCGGGCGACGATGAGCGGGGAACCGCCCGCGCCCTTGGCCGGCGTGGCCTGCACGTCCATCTCGCGCTGCTTGAGCGCCAGCCAGCCTTGCCAGCCCTTGAGCAGCGCGGCCACCACCACCACCAGCCCGACGAGCGCGGCACCGGCGATCACAAGCGTAGGTTCGGGCATGATCACGTTCGTTCCTCCTCCTGTCCCTCAGCCGTCCTGGCGGTCCCGCAACGCCTCGATCTCCTGCGAGATGCGGCGGGTTTCATTGGCCGACGGCGTGTTGCCATCGGTGGCGATGCGCTCCAGCACCTTGATGCGCTCGCGCAGTTCCTCGATCTCGCGGCGCGCCGCCGGATCGTCGCGAGGCAGGCGGACCGGATTGTCATCCTCGTCCCGGACCACGCCGTGGCGCTCGTCGCGGCGGATGCTGACGATCTTGACCAGTGCCGACATCACGATCGCCACGATCGCCACGACCATCCAACCGCTCATCGAACATTCTCCCGCAGCGGCGCGATCTCGCGCAGCTCCTCGATTTCGCTGGCAAGATCGCTGCGCCGGTCAGTTGCAATGCGTTCGAGCACACGCAGCCTTTCCTCGACCTGCGGCAGGCCGGCAATGCGGTCGCGGCCCTGGGTCTCGGCCATGCGGACCCTTAGCTCGAGCTCGCGCTCGCGGTTCTTGAGGCGGCGGTTGTATGCCTCCAGCAGGATGCCCGCTCCCGCGATCAGCCCGATGACGACAGCGCACAGGGCGATTGCTTCGGGAAAGTTCACTGGTCCTTGTCCTTCCCGATCCGCAGCCGGTCGATTTCATGCGTGAGATGGAAGCCGCTGTCGGTGACGATGCGCTCGACATTGGCGAGCCGGTCCTTGACCGAGCCGATCTCGGCCTGGAGCGCGGCATTCTCCTGCGTCAGCAACATGACCCGCTGATCGGTCTGCGCGTCGCGCTTGGGGTGGAGCGATTGGCCCCACATCCCCTCCAGCGGATAGCCGGCGTTGATCTTCAGCTTGGTGGTCTGGACCCAGCCGATCACACCCGCGAAGCTGACCAACAGGCCGCCGCCGATGAGGAAGGGCAGATATTGGAGGAAGTCGGACCCATCCATCAGACGCGCTCCTGCCTGGCGATGTCGAGGGGCGCGCCCGCGCCCTGATCCGTGCCACCGCGGGCATCGCGCAGCGCCTCGATCTCCTCGCGCAAGCCGTAACCCTTGTCGGTCACGATCCGCTCCAGCACTGCCACACGATCGTGTACGGTCTTGAGTTCGCTTCTCAGGGCAACGTTCTCGCGCTTGAGTTCCGAATTCGCCTTGGCTTCGGTGGGCTCGGTCGTGCCGCCCCACTCATTCTCCAGGGAATAGCCGTGACGCGCACGGATCCAGTTGTTCACGAGCCAGCCGCCCGTGCTGATCGCGATGATCGCGATCACGAAAAATGGCCCGCCCCAATCCATCATGCGCGCTCCTTGCGAATCGCGTCGAGCGGCACGCCGGCACTCTGGTCTTCGACCCGGCGTTGGTCGCGCAGCGCCTCGATCTGGGTCGCGACGTTGTAGCCGCCGTCGGTGACGATACGTTCCAGCACGCGCACCCGATCCTCGAGCTGGGTGATCTGGGTGGCGTATTGCGCGGCCCGCTCAGCGGTATTTTCAGCCGTCGACTTGACGTTCATCTCCGCCAGCTTCTGCTGGTGCTTGGTCCAGATCGCGACAATCGGTATCGTCAGCGCCAGGATCGGAATAAGCAGCGCGATGGTGCCTTCCATGATAGTGTGTACTCCCCTGTTGGATGTGTTCAGCGCAGCCGTTCGATCTCGGCGTTGAGCCGCGGATTGCTGCTGACGTAGAAGTTCTCGACCTCGGCCAGGCGGCGATCCACGTCCTTCATGCGGCTGCGGATTTCGCGCGCGGTGCGCTGAGGGCTCTGGCGGACGCCCTGCCAGTAACGCTGCTCCTGCTTGTCGGAGTAGAGATAGGGTGGCTTCTTATCGAGCAGCATCCCGGCCAGGATGTAGAACGGGACCACTCCGCCGCTGGTCATGAAGAAGACCAGGATTGCCATCATGCGGACCCAGAACAGGTTGACGCCCGTGTAGTCCGCGATACCGGCGCAGACGCCCATGAGCTTGGCATTGGCCTTGTCGCGATACAGCGTTGTGTGAGGCGTCTTCACCGGCTTGCTCCGTTCTTTTCTGCCATGAGCTTCTCCAGTTCGCGAAGCTGCTGGTTGTCGGTTTCCAGGTTGTGCGTGAGGCGGGCCGGACGGAAGTCGGGGTTGTCGCTGGCGACCAGCCGCTCGACCGTGTCCATGCGCTCGTCGAGCCGCTTGGCCAGATTGTAGAGCTCCTCGAGCAGCACCTCGTCATCGGTGGTGATCGTGGCGGCGGTCTTCCACTTGGTGATATAGTGCAGGACCAGCCAGGGAAGCCCCAGCAGCAGCATTACCAGGAAGAAGAAATTCTCGGGCTCCATTGGTTATTCCCCCTTTTCAGCCGCCGCGCCGGGCTTGCCGAGGGCGCGCTTCATTTCAGCAAGTTCGTCGTCGATCGCGTCGGCACCCTCCAGTGCGGCGATCTCGTCGGCCAGCGTGGGCTTTCCGGTGCCGTCCGCGATCTGGAGCGCATCGGCGCGGCCTTCCGCGTAATCGACCCGCCGCTCGAGCTGGTCGAAGCGGCTGAGGGCATCGTCCACGCGCTCGTTGGTCATCAGGCTGCGCAGCTTCACGCGGTTCTCGGCGCTCTCAAGCCGGGCCGCGATCGCGGTCTGGCGCGTGCGCGCCTCGCGCAGGCGGTTCTGCAGCTTCTGGATGTCCTGCTCGTAGGCCCGCAGTGCATCGTCGAGCACCGCGATTTCCGCCTTGAGCTGTTCGCTCATGTCGGCCGCCTTCTTCTTCTCGACCAGGGCCGCGCGGGCGAGATCCTCGCGGTCCTTGCTGAGCGCGAGCTGCGCCTTTTCCGACCAGTCGGCCTGGAGCTTGTCCAGCTTGACCGAATGGCGGTGCATCTCCTTCTGGTCGGCGATGGTGCGCGCGGCGCTGGCGCGAACCTCGACAAGGGTTTCCTCCATCTCGAGGATGATCATGCGGATCATCTTCTGCGGATCGTCCGCCTTGTCGAGCAGCTCGTTGAAATTGGCGGCGAAGATGTCTCGGGCGCGGTTGAATATGCCCATCAAAGGTACTCCATTGAACGAAGGGTTCGGTCCCGACTGGGTGGGGGTGGGCGACCGGCGCAACCGTTCGACTTCCTCGTCGAGGCGCGACCGGCGATTTTCGGACGGCATGTGGAGGCGGGCCGAAGCCTCGGCGGCGGTCCGGGAGGACGCGCCGCGGGGGTCGGGGGAGCGAGGCTCCGGCCCTAGGGGATCGAAAGGGTCGTTGCCGATCACGCCAGTTCCGCCGTCTGCACCAGCGCGAGCTGCGCCGCGGGGGCGGTGATGGTGATCTGGGTGGACAGCATCACGAAGGCCGCCATCGCGCCGATCGAGGCGAGCGCGGCTTGGCCAAGGCGGGTGGTGAAGAAGCTGCGGTTGTACATGGTGGTCCTCCCGGATGCAGTTGCCGAGATAGCAGCAAGCACCGTGCCAAACCACCGGAATGGCGAAAATCAGCCATAGTGTGAAATTCACCCAACTCCGGGCAAGGGAATTCTTGCCAAGATTCGGTGAAATCCGCTATATCGCGGGGATGCAGCGGGACAACCAGTTCGTCGGTCAATCGACCGCCTTCCTCGATGCCGTGGAGCGGACCAGCAAGGCCGCGCCGATGCAGCGCCCGGTGCTGATCATCGGCGAGCGAGGCACTGGCAAGGAGTTGATCGCCGAACGCTTGCATCGCCTGTCCTCGCGCTGGGACGAACCGCTCGTCACCATGAACTGCGCCGCCTTGCCCGAAACGCTGATCGAGGCCGAACTTTTCGGACACGAGGCCGGCGCATTTACCGGGGCTACCAGAACCCGCGCCGGACGGTTCGAAGAAGCCGACAAAGGGACGCTTTTTCTCGACGAACTGGGCACGCTGTCGATGGGTGCGCAGGAACGGCTGTTGCGCGCGGTCGAATATGGCGAGGTCACCCGCATCGGCTCCTCCCGCCCCATGCGCGTGAACGTGCGCATCGTGGCCGCCACCAACGAGGACCTGCCGGCCAAGGCCGCGCGCGGCGGTTTCCGCTCCGACCTGCTGGACCGGCTTAGCTTCGAGGTCATCACCCTGCCGCCGCTCAGGGTGCGGGAAGGCGATGTGGAGGTGCTGTCGGACTATTTCGGGCGGCGCATGGCGGCCGAACTCGGCTGGGAGCGCTGGCCCGGCTTCGCGACCCATGTCGCAGGCCAGCTCGGCGACTACGGCTGGCCCGGCAATGTGCGCGAGCTGCGCAATGTGATCGAGCGCGCGGTGTACCGCTGGGACGATTGGGGAGCGCCCATCGGCCATGTCCAGTTCGATCCCTTCGACAGTCCGTGGAAGCCGGATTGCGCGGCTGGCCAGGCTACCCCGGCCGAGGTTCCACCCGGCGGCGCTACCTCCACCCCGTCCGCCCCCGATTACGATTCGGTTGCGGACCTGCGCGCTGCGGTGGATGCGCATGAACGCGCGATCCTGGAGCATTCGCTGGGCCGCAACCGCTGGAATCAGCGCCAGACCGCCAAGGCGCTCGGGCTGAGCTATGACCAGCTGCGCCATTGCATCCGCAAGCACGGGATCGCCGCCGAGCAGGCGTGATGCCGCCCGTCTTCGGTGACGCCCGATTTCCGAGTTGCAATCGCGCCGGCGCGCGCCTATCTGCCGCTCATCCCGACATTGTCGTGACTGTGTGGGGCTGGCGCCGCGAGGGGCCGGCACGAAACCCCGTTGCGGCACTGGCGGCCCCTGACCGGAGACCAGCTTGGCCGATATCGCGCGCCTGACCGAAGTGATCGAACCCGAAGCCGCCGCGCTCGGGCTCGACTTGGTGCGCGTGAAGATGATGCCTTCGGAAGCCGGTGACGGCGGCGAGGCGCTGCAGGTCATGGCCGAGGATCCCGCCACCGGGCAGCTCGTGATCGACCAGTGCGCCTCCCTGAGCCGCCGCATCTCCGACCGGTTCGATGCGCTGGAAGAGGAGGGGACGGTGCTGATCGAGGGGCATTACCACCTCGAAGTCAGCAGCCCCGGCATCGACCGCCCGCTGACCCGCGTGAAGGACTTCGCCGCCTGGGCGGGGCACGAGGCGAAGATCGCGATGGCCAAGGGCTGGGACGGTCAGCGCAGCCTTCGTGGCGAACTGAAGGGCATTTCCGGCGAGGATGTCACCATCGCCGACCGCAAGGCGGGCGAGGTGACCGTGCCCCGCGACCAGATCCATTCGGCGCAGCTCGTCCTCACCGACGCGCTGATCGCCGCCACCCGCCCGCTCGACACCAGCGGCGCGGATGAAATCATCGAACTCGAAGAAGAGAAGGCAGACGACTGATGGCCACCGCCATTTCCGCGAACAAGGCAGAACTCCTCGCGATCGCCAATTCCGTGGCGAGCGAGAAGATGATCGACAAGGCCATCGTCATCGAGGCGATGGAAGAGGCGATCCAGAAGGCCGCGCGCGCCCGCTACGGTGCGGAGAACGACATTCGCGCCAAGCTCGATCCCGTGTCGGGCGATCTGCGCCTGTGGCGCGTGGTCGAGGTGGTCGAGGAGGTCGAGGACTACTTCAAGCAGGTCGATCTCAAGGCCGCGCAGAAGCTCGACAAGGGCGCCAAGCTGGGTGACTTCATCGTCGACCCGCTGCCCCCGGTCGATCTCGGCCGCATCGACGCGCAGAGCGCCAAGCAGGTCATCTTCCAGAAGGTCCGCGACGCCGAGCGCGAGCGCCAGTTCGAGGAATTCAAGGATCGCGCCGGCGAGATCATCACCGGCGTCATCAAATCGGTCGAATTCGGCCATGTGATCGTCAACCTCGGCCGCGCCGAAGGCGTGATCCGCCGCGATCAGCAGATCCCCCGCGAGGCCGCGCGCACCGGCGAGCGTGTCCGCGCGCTCATCACCAAGGTGGAGCGCAACAACCGCGGCCCGCAGATCTTCCTGAGCCGCGCGCACCCCGAGTTCATGAAGAAGCTGTTCGCGCAGGAAGTGCCCGAGATCTATGACAATGTGATCGAGATCAAGGCTGCTGCCCGCGATCCGGGCAGCCGCGCCAAGATCGGCGTCATCAGCCGCGATTCCAGCATCGATCCGGTCGGCGCCTGCGTCGGCATGAAGGGCAGCCGCGTGCAGGCGGTGGTGCAGGAACTGCAGGGCGAGAAGATCGACATCATCCCCTGGAGCGACGATCAGGCCACCTTCATCGTCAACGCGCTCCAGCCGGCGACCGTCAGCCGCGTGGTGCTCGACGAGGACGACGGCCGCATCGAGGTGGTGGTGCCCGACGACCAGCTTTCGCTGGCGATCGGCCGCCGCGGCCAGAACGTGCGGCTGGCCAGCCAGCTGACCGGCCACCAGATCGACATCATGACCGAGGAGGAATCCTCCGCCAAGCGGCAGAAGGAATTCGCCGAGCGCTCCAAGAGCTTCGAGGAAGAACTCGACGTCGACGAGACGCTGAGCCAGCTTCTGGTGGCCGAGGGTTTCGCCGAGCTCGAGGAGGTCGCCTATGTCGAGCTCGACGAGCTGGCCGGAATCGAAGGCTTCGACCAGGAACTGGCCGAGGAGCTCCAAAGCCGCGCGCAGGAAGCGATCGAACGGCGCGAGACGGCCTATCGCGAGGAGCGCACCGCGCTCGGCGTGGAGGATGCGCTGGCGGAAATCCCGCATCTGACCGAGGCCATGCTGGTCACGCTGGGCAAGGCCGGGATCAAGACGCTCGACGACCTGGCCGATCTGGCCACCGACGAGCTGATCGCCAAGAAGCGCGAGGCACCGCGTCGCCGCCAGGCCCCGGCCGAAGGGCCGCGCCTGCGCAGCGAGCAGGTCCGCGCCCGCCCCGAGGACAAGGGCGGCGTGCTGGGCGAGTACGGCCTCAGCGAAGAGCAGGGCAACGAGATCATCATGGCTGCCCGCGCGCACTGGTTCGAGGACGAAGAGCCGGCTACGGCCGCAGCCGATACGCAGGAGGCCGCGCATGCGGACTCCGAACAATGAGCGCGTAAGCTCCGACATCGTTGACGCGCGAGGCTCCGACAAGGCGGGGCCCGAGCGCCGCTGCATCCTCTCCGGGGAGCATGGCGCGCGCGCAGAGCTTGTCAGGCTGGCGGTTTCGCCCGACGGCCTGGTGCTGCCCGATGTTCACGCCAAGGCGCCGGGCCGCGGGGCCTGGATCGGGGTAAGCCGCGCCGAGCTCGAAGCCGCGCTCGGCGCCGGCAAGGGCGGGGGCAAGCTCAAGGCGGCGCTTGCGCGGGCCTTCAAATCGGGCGCGCTCGACATTCCCGCGGACCTTCCGGCTCGTATCGAGGAGGCGCTGCGCCGCGCGCTTGCCGACCGGCTGGGCCTGGAAATGCGTGCCGGCACGCTCATACTGGGCACCCAGCGTATCGCCGAAACCGCCCGCGCGGGCGGGGTCGAGCAGTTGTTCCATGCCAGCGATTCCAGCGAGGACGGGCGCAAGAAGCTCGACCAGGCCTGGCGCGTGGGTTTGGACCGCGAAGGTTCCGGTGAACGCGGGGACATCTTGCCACTGGACCGGGCGGCGCTGTCTGTGGCACTGGGCCGCGACAATGTCGTCCACCTGGCGCTGGGCGATCCCAGGGCCGCCGCGCGGGTAAACGCCCCGCTTGAGCGCCTGCAGCATTTTCTTGGGACCAGCGAGACCTGGTCTGCGGACAGCAATTCAGGGGGCGAGCCCATCTCGCGCGCCCCGGACGATGACGAGATTTGAAGGAAGCACGAGTCAGATGAGCGACACCCCCGATACTCCGCGCGAACGCAAGCCGCTCGGCCTCAAGCGGTCGATCGACGCGGGTGAGGTCAAGCAGACCTTCAGCCACGGCCGCACCAACAAGGTGGTGGTCGAGGTGAAGCGTCGCCGCGTGCTGGGCAAGCCGGGCGAGGCCGTCGCGCCCCCGCCGCCCCCGCCTCCGCCGCCCCCGCCTCCGCCGCCGGCTCCCGTGCCCGCCGCCAAGGCTGCACCGCGCGCCCCCGCCGGCGAAACCCCGCAGGAGCGGGTCGCCCGCCTCCAGCGCGAGGCCGAGGACGAGCGGATGCGTCTCGCCGAGGAAGCGCGCAAGCGCGACGAGGAAAGTGCGCGCACGGCCGCCGAGGACGAGAAGCGCCGCGCCGAGGCCAACAGGGACGCCGAGGCCGAGGCCGCCCAGCGTGCCGCGCGCGAACCCGTGGCCGAGCCCGAGGCTGCGGAGCGTGCCGACGATCCCGTCGGCGAAGCTGCCGATGATGGCGCTGCCCAGGCCGCGCCACGCCGCTTCACGCCCGTCGCCCGGCCCGAGATCAAGAAGCCCGAGCCCAAGAAGAAGGAAGAGAAGCGCCCCTTGCCCGAGCGCGCCGCCGAGCGTGGCAGTGCCGGCGATCGCCGTTCGGGCAAGCTCACCGTCACCCGCGCCCTCAACGAGGACGAAGGCCGGCGCGCGCGCAGCCTGGCCGCGCTCAAGCGCGCCCGCGAGAAGGAACGGCGCCTCCACGGCGGCGGCGGCTCCAAGCCGCGCGAGAAGCAGGTCCGTGACGTGGTGGTGCCCGAGGCGATCACCGTGCAGGAGCTGGCCAACCGCATGGCCGAGAAGGGCGCCGACCTGGTGAAGGCGCTGTTCAACATGGGGCTGATGGTCACGGTCAACCAGACCATCGACCAGGACACCGCCGAGCTGCTGGTCGAGGAGTTCGGCCACAACATCACCCGCGTGTCCGCCAGCGATGTCGACATCGACGCGTCGGTGGACACCGATCCGGAAGAGACGCTCAAGATCCGTCCCGCGGTGGTCACCATCATGGGCCATGTCGATCACGGCAAGACCAGCCTGCTCGACGCGCTGCGCGGGACCAATGTGGTGAAGGGCGAGGCCGGCGGCATCACCCAGCACATCGGCAGCTACCAGGTGAAGACGAAGGGCGGTGAGACCATCACCTTCCTGGACACTCCAGGCCACGCCGCCTTCACCGAGATGCGCGCGCGCGGCGCCAACATCACCGATATCGTGGTGCTCGTGGTCGCGGCCGACGACGGGATCATGCCGCAGACCATCGAGGCCATCAATCACACGAAGGCGGCCGGCGTGCCGATGATCGTGGCGATCAACAAGATCGACAAGGAGGACGCCAATCCCCAGCGCGTGCGCGAGCGCCTGCTCGAGCACGAGGTGATCGTCGAGGAGATGGGCGGCGAGACGCAGGATGTGGAGATTTCGGCGCTCAAGCGCACCGGGCTCGACGACCTGCTCGAGAAGATCGCGCTTCAGGCCGAGCTGATGGAACTGCGCGCCAACCCCGACCGCGACGCCGAGGCGACCGTGATCGAGGCGCAGCTCGACAAGGGCCGCGGCCCGGTGGCCACCGTGCTCATCACGCGCGGCACGCTGAAGCGGGGCGACACCTTCGTGGTGGGCACCGAAAGCGGCCGTGTGCGCGCCATCGTCGACGATCAGGGTCGGCAGATCAAGGAGGCCGGTCCCTCCATGCCGGTCGAGGTGCTGGGGCTGGGCGGCGTGCCCGGCGCGGGCGAGACGCTGACCGTGGTCGAGAACGAGCAGCGCGCCCGCGAGGTCGCCCAGTATCGCCAGGAACGCGCGACCGAGAAGCGCACCGCGCTCGCGCCGACCAACTTCGACACCATGTTCACCAATCTCAAGAGCGACGTGGTGGAATTCCCGGTGCTGGTGAAGGCGGACGTGCAGGGCTCGGTCGAGGCGATCGTGAGCGCGCTCCACAACCTGTCCAACGATCTCATCAAGGTGCGGGTGCTGCACGCGGGCGTCGGCGCGATCACGGAGAGCGACGTGGGCCTGGCCGCCGCATCCAAGGCCCCGATCCTCGGCTTCAACGTCCGCCCCAATCCCAAGGCACGCGAGCTGGTGAAGCGCGACGGGGTGGAGATGAAGTACTACGACGTCATCTATCACCTGACCGAGGAGATCGCGAAGGAGATGGCGGGCGAGCTTGGCCCCGAACGGATCGAGCATGTGCTCGGCCGCGCGCAGGTCAAGGAAGTGTTCCGTTCGGGCAAGCGCGACAAGGCCGCCGGCCTGCTGGTCGAGGAAGGCGTCATCCGCAAGGGGCTCCACGCGCGCCTTACCCGCGAGGATGTCATCGTCTCGGCCACCACCATCGCCTCGCTGCGGCGCTTCAAGGACGATGTGGACGAGGTCCGAGCGGGCCTCGAATGCGGCGTCGTGCTGGCCGATACCAACGACATCAAGCCGGGCGACCAGCTTGAGGTGTTCGAGGTCGAGCTGCGCGAGCGGACGCTTTAGGTTGAACAAAAAATGGGGCGCCCGCTTGGGCGCCCCGTTCTCGAAGGGGTCGAGAATGTCTGCGGCTCCGAATCCCGAAGGGGGAGGGAAGGGTCAGGCCGGAGCCGCAGCGTCTGAACGATGCTATAGGCCGGCTCCGCGCCGAAGGCCCGTCGCGAATTGTCGCATCTTGTCGTGAGGTATGATGGCCCGCCACTCCGCCACTCCCGAACAGCAATCGGTCCGCGTCCTCAAGGTGGGCGAGCGGGTGCGGCATATCCTCAGCGAGCTGCTCGCGCGGGGTGAGGCGCATGACGATGTGCTGACCGCGCATTCGGTCTCCGTCACCGAGGTGCGGATGACGCCCGACCTGCGCAACGCCAAGGCATTCGTAAAGCCGCTGCTGGGCGAGGACGAGGCCGCCGTGCTGAAGGCGCTGCGTACCAACACGGCGTTCTTCCAGAAGGAGGTCGCCCAGCGGCTCGGCCTCAAATTCGCGCCGCGCCTCTCCTTCCGGTCCGACGAGAGCTTCGACGAGGCCGAGCGGATCGAGCGGTTGCTGGACGATCCGCGCGTGGCCCGCGACCTGGGCGAGCTGGGCGAGGACTGATGGCTAAGCTCTATTTCTACTACGCCAGCATGAACGCCGGCAAATCGACCAACCTGCTCCAGGCCGATTTCAACTATCGCGAGCGCGGCATGGCGACGATGCTGTGGACAGCGGCGCTCGATACACGTTCCGAAGGGATGGTCCGCAGCCGTATCGGGCTGGAGGCGGATGCCGATCGCTACACGCCGGGCACCGACCTGTGGGGCGAGACGCTGGCGCGGCACGAGAGCGGCGGGCTGGCCTGCGTCCTGGTGGACGAGGCGCAGTTCCTCACCGCCAAGCAGGTGTGGCAATGCGCGCGGCTGGCCGACGAGGCGAATATCCCGGTGCTGTGCTATGGGCTGCGGACGGATTTCCGCGGCGACCTGTTTCCCGGTTCGGCCGTGCTCCTCGGCATCGCCGATTCGCTGGTAGAGCTGAAGGGCGTGTGCCACTGCGGCCGCAAGGCGACGATGAATATGCGCGTGGGAGCGGACGGTGCGGCGGTCAGAGCCGGCGCGCAGACCGAAGTGGGCGGAAACGAGCGCTATGTCGCGCTGTGCCGCCGCCACTTCACCGAAGCGCTCGCCGACACCAGATAGGCGGCCATGACCGAAACGCTGCAACTCGCGCTCGTCCTCCTGCCCTGCCTGATCGTCGCGATCGTGTTCCACGAGGTCGCGCACGGCTGGGCCGCGCTGGCGCTGGGCGATCCCACTGCGAAGGAGCAGCGGCGGCTGACGCTCAACCCCATCCGCCATGTCGATCCGGTCGGGACGGTGGTGGTGCCGGGATTCCTGGCCTTGGTCGGCGCGCCGGTGTTCGGCTGGGCGAAGCCCGTACCGGTCGATGCGGCGCGGCTCCGCAACCCGCGTGGCGGAATGATGGCGGTGGCGGCGGCCGGCCCAGCGACCAACTTCCTGCTGGCGCTGATCGCCGCGGCGATGCTGGGCCTCGTGACCTATGTGGGCGAGCCATCGGCGCTGGTCAGGCAGGGACTGGTCACCTTCCTCCTCATCAATCTCTTCATCGGCACTTTCAACCTGCTGCCGATCCCGCCCTTCGACGGCTCGCACATCGTGGAAGGCCTGCTGCCTCGCCGCTGGGCCGCGCGCTACGAAAGGCTGCGTCCCTATGGTATGGTGCTGTTTCTGGCGCTCATCGCCGCAGCCTGGGCGTTCCCGGCTCTCGACATCGTGCAGCGTTTGATTGGCCCGCCGGTCCAGTGGCTGCTTGGCCGGTACCTGGCGGTCGCGGCGTTCTTCGCCGGTGGCTGATTTTTCGCAGGACCGGAAGGCACCGCCGCACGGCTGGCTGATCCTCGACAAGCCGCGCGGGCTGGGTTCCACCCAGGCCGTGGGCGCGGTGAAGCGCAATCTGCGCGAGGCGGGATACGGCAAGGTCAAGGTGGGCCACGGCGGCACGCTGGACCCGCTGGCGGAAGGCGTGCTGCCGATCGCACTGGGCGAGGCGACCAAGCTCGCGGGGCGGATGCTCGATGCGAGCAAGGTCTATGACTTCACGATCCGTTTCGGCGAGGAAACCGACACGCTCGATGCCGAGGGCGAGGTTGTCGCAAGGTGCGGGCATTTTCCCTCCCGCGCGGAGATCGAGGCGATCCTGCCGCGCTTCACCGGGCCGATCGAGCAGGTGCCGCCGGCCTATTCGGCGCTCAAGGTGGATGGCCGGCGGGCGTATGATCTTGCCCGTAGCGGGGCCGAGGTGGAACTGGCGACCCGCGCCGTGACGATCCAGGCGCTCTCACCCCTTGCCTTCAGCGGAGGGGATGGGGGTGCGGGAGGTGCCATCGCTGCCGACAGCCCCCACCCCAATCCGTCCCCTGAAGGGGAAGGGCTCGGCCACATCACCTTGCGCGCGCACGTCTCCAAGGGCACCTATATCCGATCGCTGGCTCGGGACATCGCGCACGCGTTGGGCACCGTCGGTCACGTCACCTATCTGCGCCGCGTGAAGGCCGGCCCGTTCCACCAGGACCGGGCGATTTCGCTGGACAAGCTGAACGAAATCGGCAAGGGCGCGCGCCTTCAAGACCACCTCCTGCCGCTGGAGGCGGGGCTGGACGACATCCCGGCCCTCGCACTCGATCCGACAAGCGCGCAGGCGGTCCGACAGGGCCGTGAATTGTCGGAATTGCCCCCCGGTTCGTATCGGGCTGACGGGCTCCATCTCGCCAAGCTGGGTGATCTGCCCGTTGCGCTGATGGATGTGACGCAAGGGACGGCCAAGGTCGTCCGGGGCTTCAACCTACCAAACGATGTCGCGGAGTAACACGAATGACCATTACCGCGGAAAAAAAGCAGGAAGTCATCAAGGACAACGCCCGCGAAAAGGGCGATACCGGCTCCCCCGAAGTCCAGGTCGCGATCCTCACCGAGCGCATCCGCAACCTAACCGAGCACTTCAAGGGCCACCACAAGGACAACCATTCGCGCCGCGGCCTGCTGATGATGGTCAACAAGCGCCGCACCCTGCTCGCCTATCTCAAGAAGATCGACGTCGAGCGGTACAATGCGCTGATCCAGAAGCTCGGGCTTCGGAAGTAAGAGATTTTGAGGGGAGGGCGGCCGAGGGCCGCCTTCTTCGCATCTGGCGCGCTCGCAATCCGGCGAAGCGCCATCAACAGGGGCCGCAGAGCGCCCCGCACCGGACCGGGACGGCATCCCCGGCTTTGAGGCCCCCGGCGCAATGTGGCGCGCGGGTCAGAAGGAAAACACATGTTCGACACCAAGAAAGTAGAGCTGGAGTGGGGCGGAAAGACCCTCACTCTGGAAACCGGCCGCGTGGCCCGTCAGGCCGATGGCGCCGTGCTCGCCACGCTGGGCGAAACCGTGGTGCTGTGCGCTGTCACCGCCGCGCGCACCGTGAAGGAAGGGCAGGACTTCTTCCCGCTCACCGTCCACTACCAGGAAAAATTCTCGTCGGCCGGGCGCATCCCGGGCGGCTTCTTCAAGCGCGAGCGCGGGGCGACCGAGAAGGAAACGCTGACCAGCCGCCTTATCGACCGGCCCTGCCGCCCGCTGTTCCCCGAGGGGTTCTACAACGAGATCAACGTCATCGCGCAGGTCTTCAGCTATGACGGCGAGAACGAGCCGGACGTGCTGGCGATGATCGCCGCATCCGCCGCGCTGACGATCTCGGGCGTGCCGTTCCAGGGCCCGATCGGCGCCTGCCGCGTCGGCTTCGCGAATGGCGAATACATCCTCAACCCCAAGCAGAATGCCGCGCTGGCCGGCGACGGCCGCCTCGACCTGATCGTGGCCGCGACGCAGGACGCGGTGATGATGGTGGAATCGGAAGCCAAGGAGCTTACCGAGGCCGAGATGCTGGGCGCCGTCATGTTCGCGCATGACGAATGCCGCAAGGTCGTGGGCGCGATCGTCGATCTGGCCGAGCAGGCGGCGAAGGACGCCTGGGAACTGTCCCCGGTCGGCGACAAGTCCGGCACGCTGGCGGAACTGCGCGGTATCGTCGGTGACGATCTCGCCGCCGCCTACCGCCTCACCAACAAGGCCCAGCGCCAGGATGCCGTCAACGCCGCCCGCGCCAAGGCGCGCGCGCATTACGAGGGCCTCGATCACAACGATCCGGCCGAATATCTCGGCAAGCTGAAGCTGGTGAAGAAGCTGGAAAGCGACATCGTGCGCAAGTCGATCCTGAAGGACGGCACGCGCATCGACGGCCGCAAGGTCGATCAGGTCCGCCCGATCGAGGCGATGGTCGGCTTTCTGCCCCGTACCCACGGTTCGGCGCTGTTCACCCGCGGCGAGACGCAGGCGATCTGCTCGACCACGCTGGGCACCAAGGACAGCGAGCAGATGATCGACGGGCTGGAAGGGCTCACCTACGAGCGCTTCATGCTGCACTACAACTTCCCGCCCTATTCGGTCGGCGAAGTAGGGCGATTCGGCGCTCCGTCACGGCGTGACACCGGCCACGGCAAGCTTGCCTGGCGCGCGCTCAAGAACGTGCTGCCCACGCACGAGGACTTCCCCTACACCATCCGCGTCCTCTCCGACATCACCGAGTCCAATGGCTCGAGCTCGATGGCGACGGTTTGCGGCGGGTGCCTTTCGATGATGGATGCCGGCGTGCCGATCGCGCGCCCGGTCTCGGGCATCGCGATGGGCCTGATCCTCGAGGGCAAGGAATTCACGGTTCTGAGCGACATCCTCGGCGACGAGGACCACCTGGGCGACATGGACTTCAAGGTCGCCGGCACCGAAGCTGGCATCACCTCGCTCCAGATGGACATCAAGGTGGCCGGCATCACCAAGGACATCATGGAGAAGGCGCTGGATCAGGCGAAGGCCGGTCTGACGCATATCCGCGGCGAGATGCAGAAGGCGCTGGGCACCGCCCGCACCGAAGTCAGCCGCCATGCCCCCCGCATCGAGACGATCCAGATCGACAAGTCGAAGATCCGCGACGTCATCGGCACCGGCGGCAAGGTGATCCGCGAGATCGTGGCCGAGACCGGCGCCAAGGTCGATATCGACGACGAGGGCGTGATCAAGATCAGCTCCTCCGATTCCGACCAGATCGAAGCCGCGAAGAAGTGGATCCTCGGCATCGTCGAGGAAGCGGAAGTCGGCAAGATCTACAACGGCAAGGTCGTGAACATCGTCGACTTCGGCGCCTTCGTGAACTTCATGGGCGGCAAGGACGGTCTCGTCCATGTCAGCGAAATGAAGAACGAGCGCGTGGAGCGTCCGACCGATGTCGTCTCGGAAGGCCAGGAGGTGAAGGTCAAGGTTCTCGAGATCGACCCGCGTGGCAAGGTTCGCCTTTCCATGCGCGTCGTCGATCAGGAAACCGGCGAGGAGCTGGAGGACACCCGTCCGCCGCGCGAGCCGCGCGAACCGCGCGGGGATCGTGGCGGCGACCGTGGTGACCGGCGTGGCCCGCGCGGCGATCGTGGTGGCGACCGCGGCCCGCGCCGTGACGGAGGCGACCGTGACCGTGGCCCCCGCGGCGATCGCGGCCCGCGCAGGGATCGCGACGATCGTCCGCGCGAGGGCGGCGCCCACATCCCGGACTTCCTCAAGGACTGATCCGGAACGCGAGAAAGAGGAGGGGGCCGCGAGCATTTCGCGGCCCCTTTCATTTGCAAGGAGTGCGATCATGCTGCCGCGCGAAACCCTCGTCACCGCCGCCATCCCGGGCGGGGAAACGCTCACGCTGGTAAGCCACGGGCGCGATTTCGTGGTGATGCTCGGCCGCGACGAACTCATGGGAACGCGGATGCAGTTCTCCGAGGAACAGCTCGCGGTGCTGACGCTGGAACGGGTGACCGCGCCGCGCCCGCGTCTCCTGATCGGCGGCTACGGCCTGGGCTACACCTTCCGCGCCGCGCTGGCGGGCCTGCCGGACGGTGGCAGGGTCACCGTGGCCGAGGTGGTGCCCGATATTCTCGACTGGGCGCGCGGGCCGCTCGCGCATCTCACCGGCGATACGCTAGACGATCCCCGGGGCGAGGTGGTGATCGCCGATGTCGCCGCGCTGATCGACGATGCGGTGGACGGCACCACGCCCGGCTATGACGCGATCCTGCTCGACGTGGATAATGGGCCGGATGGAATTGTGCGCGATGCCAATGGCCGGCTCTACACCCGCACCGGCCTCGCGCGTGCCCGCGATGCGCTCAATCCCGGCGGTGTGCTGGCGGTCTGGTCGGCCGCGCCCGACCCCGCCTTCGCGCGGCGCCTGCGCGAGACCGGCATGGCCGTGGAGGAGCGCACGGTACGCGCCCGCCCGAACAACAAGGGGCCGCGCCACACGATCTGGTTCGCGGAGAAACGATAGGGCCGCGGGCGTCCTAGCCCGTCGCCAGCCGCAGCTTGCCCATGAAATCGCGCTTGGACAGCGCCACGCCCTTCATCCGCAGGATGTCGTAAGCGGTGGCGGCGTGGAAGTAGTAGTTCGGCTGGCTGAAGGTGAGCAGGAAATCCCCGGCGGTGAAGGGTAGGCTGGCCTCGCCGAAGACGAAGCGCACGGGATTGTCCTGCAAACCTTCCAGTTCGTCCTCGCTTACCGCTTCGAGCGCCTGCCGCGCCTTCCGGATCGCGGCGCGCAGCCCTGCGAAATCGGCAGGGGGCGGCGTCAGCTCGGGCGAGAACACCCCCGCGCGCACGCCATCGATGGCGCCGGCGGTATGCGCGGCCACGCTTTTCACCTGATAGCTGAAGGGCAGCATGTTCTCATAGATGCGGGCGCCGATTATCTCACCGGGAGCGCCACCGGTGTCGGCGCACCAGCCTTCGGCCTTGTCGAGCAGATTATCGCAGGTGCCCAGCATCTGGAGCGCGCTGGGGACGAAGGCAGCGTGAAGCGAAAGGGGCATGGACGCTCTCCGGGACGGATACTGCTATGTTCGATGCGATGGCGCGGGCGCCGCCGGCGGGCGCGCAGGCTCAGCGAACCCGCGGCCCACCGAAGGGCAACGGCGGAGGTGGGCGGCGCGCGCCACGCGGGAGCTGCGCCTGATAGGCCCGGCCACAATGTTCGACGCAATAGGGAAAGCCGGGGTTCACGGCCTGGCCGCAGAAATGGAAGTCCGCCTCGCCCGGATGGCCCATCGGCCAGCGGCAGACGCGCTCGTTGAGATCGAGCAGAGTCGTCTTGCCGGCGATTTCCGGGCTGGGCTTGGCGGGCACCAGCCGGCGCGGCGGCGCGGCGGGGATGGGCTGCTGCTGATCCCCCGGGCCCTGCCGCAGGAAGCCGCCGGGGCCGACCGAGACGATGCGAGGCATGTCGGGCGTGCGGCCGGGAATCGGCTGCGAGGGGATGTCCGTCGCGCGGGGCTCGGCGCGCTCCACCGGCGGGGCGGCGGGCTGCGCGCGCGGCGCTTCGGGCGCAAGGCGCGGAGCGGGGCGCGGCGCGGCCGGAGCGGCGGGTGCGGGCCGCTCCTTCTCCTTGACCGGGGAAGGGCGCGCCTTCAGGCCCAGCCTGTGGGCCTTGCCGATCACGGCATTGCGGCTGACACCGCCCAGATCGTCGGCGATCTGGCTCGCGGTGGCACCGCCCGCCCACATCTCCTTCAGTTTCGCGATCCGTTCGTCGGTCCAGCTCATGGCACTTTCCGTTTGTTTGCCCGAGGGCGGGGCGGTCCGGCGCTTGCCAGCCCGGGCGCATGCACCTAGGCGCGCGCCATGGCCGAACAACCTCAGGCGATCAAGATCGGCGCGGCACACGAGCCCGCTGCCGGCCCCGCATCCGCGCCACGCTTTCCCGAACGCGGCGTGCCGGTGATCACCGGCGTCAACCGCATCGGGCTGTGGAGCCTCTATGTGAAGGAGGTGCGGCGGTTCTTCAAGGTGCAGACGCAGACGATCTGGGCCCCGGCCGTCACCACGCTGCTGTTTCTGGTCATCTTCGCTGTCGCGCTGGGGGGTAGCGGGCGAGAGGTGCTGGGGGTCCCGTTCAGCGATTTCCTTGCGCCGGGGCTCATCATGATGGGCATGATGCAGAACGCCTTCGCCAATTCCTCGTTCTCGTTCCTCTCGGGCAAGATCCAGGGGACGATCATCGACATGCTGATGCCGCCCTTGTCCGAAGGCGAGCTGATGACCGGCATCGTGGCCGCGGCGGTGACGCGGGCGGTGCTGGTGGGCGCCGCGATCGCCGGTGCGATGCTGCTCTACCCCGGGCTGACCCTGCATGTGCGCGAGCCCTGGGCCATCGTGTGGTTCGGGCTGATGGGGGCCACGCTGCTGGCGCTGATGGGCCTGATCGCCTCGATCTGGGCGGAGAAGTTCGATCACAACGCGGCGGTCACCAATTTCATCGTCGCCCCGCTCAGCCTGCTTTCGGGAACGTTCTACACGATCGAACGGCTGCACGGCGTGTTCCAGTCCATCAGCCGCGCCAACCCGTTCTTCTATGTGATTTCCGGCTTCCGCTACGGCTTCCTGGGGCGCAGTGACATGGGGGACGAGGCGCATGTGATATGGGCGGGCATCGGCCTGCTGGCCTTCAACCTGCTGCTGGCCTTTGCGGCCTATCGCCTGCTGCGCTCAGGCTGGAAGATCCGCGGCTGAGAAGGACGCGCGGGCGCGGGTCGCTCAGTGCGTGAGGCCCCGGCGCAGGCGATAGCGGCCGTTCTCGAACGGTTCGAACATCTCGGCCACGGCTGGATGCTCCACCGGGCCGCCGGGCGCGTCGGCCGTCAGGTTCTGCTGGCTGACATAGGCCACATAGCACCCGTCCTCGTTCTCGGCGAAGAGATGGTAGAAGGGCTGCTCGCGATCGGGCCGGATTTTCTCCGGTATCGCCTCGTACCACGCTTCGCTGTTGGCAAAAACGGGATCGACGTCGAACACCACGCCGCGGAAATCGAACAGGCGATGGCGCACCACATCGCCCAGGGCGAAGCGGCTGCGGACATGCTGGGGCGCCTCGATCGTGCGACCGGCCTGGGCGGAGAAGAACTGCGCGCGGGGCATCTGAGTGCATGATATGGGGCGCAGCGGGTCGCGCGCAAGGTTGGGGGCGGGTGCTCTCCCCATATTTTCCGCGCGATGCGGCGCGCTTGCCGCTTGGCAAACCCGGGGCGACCCGCTAACCGCACCGCCCCGGCCCCGGAGACACGCCCCTGGCGTTCCCCGGCAGCAGCCCTTCGCGGAGAGGTGGCAGAGTGGTCGAATGCGCCGCACTCGAAATGCGGTGTGCGGGAAACCGTACCGTGGGTTCGAATCCCACCCTCTCCGCCAATTACCAATTCCCTATACTTCCCGGATTGTCTCTAAAAGCGGCGGATTTCCGCCATTTTCTGGCTTGCTGTCATCTCAGTTGTTCTCTATATGTTTCACGACATCTCCCGCATGGTGTGGGGAAGAATGTGGGGAAAGGAGTGTGGCGGACGCATGGGAAGCCTAACCGCAATCAAGGTTAGAAACCTCAAGGATGCCGGACGCTATTCCGACGGCAGCGGGTTGATCCTTGTCCTCAACCAGTCGGGCAAGGCTAGCTGGATCGTGCGTGTGCAGAATGCCGGACGCCGAAGGGATATAGGAATCGGCTCCTATCCTGAAATTTCATTGGGCGAGGCGCGCGAGACCGCTGCGGATGTGCGCCGACAGGCCAAGGCCGGGATCGACGTGATCGCCGAGCGCAAGAAGGAAAAGAACGTCATTCCCACCTTCCGCGGCGCCGCCGTGAGAGTCCACGAAGAGCACAAGGCCAGTTGGAAGAACGGCAAGCATCAGGCCCAATGGTTGGCGACGTTGCAGACCTATGTATTTCCTCACATTGGCGAGCGGCTCGTCTCGGAGATCGAAGGCCCGGCAATTCGTGATGCCCTAGCACCAATCTGGCTCGCTAAGCCGGAAACCGCCCGCCGGGTTCGGCAGCGAATAGGCACGATCCTCGACTGGTCCTATGCGAAGGGTTATCGGACTACCGAAGCACCAATGCGCTCAATCGCGAAGGGATTGCCAAGGCAGCCCAGGAAGTCGGGCCATTTTGCGGCGATGCCTTTTGAAGAGGTCCCTGCGTTTCTCGCGAAGTTGCGTAGCCGCACCTCAATCGGCCGCTTGGCCTTGGAGTACCTGATCCTCAACGCTTCGCGCTCGGGCGAGGTGCGGGGGGCATGTTGGTCGGAGATCGATCTCAAGGCAGCGGTTTGGACGATTCCTGCCGAGCGCATGAAAATTAACCGCGAGCATCATGTTCCACTTACGCCCCAAGCCCTGGATGTCCTTGAAAGAGCCCAGGTATTCCGCTGTGAGGCGAGCGACCTTGTCTTCCCTGGGCAACGACCGAAGCTTCCGATGTCCGACATGACATTGCTGAAGATCGTGCGTGACATGGATCTCGATTGCACCGTCCACGGCTTTCGCTCCTCGTTTCGCGATTGGGTCGCCGAGGAAACTGATTATCAGGGAGAAGTGGCAGAGGCGGCTCTCGCCCACACAATTTCGAACAAGGTTGAAGCCGCGTATCGGCGAACCGATTTCTTCGCGAAGCGCAAGAACCTGATGCGGGATTGGGCGGATTTCTGTTTAAGCAGGGAGCAAAGGTCAATGGGCCGGAGAACCGATCCAGGCGGCCCGCAGCCGATCGAGTCCTGAAACTACGCCTTCGGCAATGATGTCGTTACCCACAAGAGCGCTATCGGGTGCGCAATCTTCGAGGATCCAACGTTCACCTGCATCGGTAATGACCGCGAATCCGCGGGGAGTGTGTTCAAGGCGTCCGGTGATGCGTTTGCGATTCATGTCGATTAATTTGTGTATGCCATCCAACGACCGAGAACGTTGCGCACATAACCCGGCGTCTCGCGATTCCTTGGAATCCCGCCTGCCTTCCTCACGGCGCCGGGTCCAGCGTTGTATGCGGCAAGGGCGAGATGTACCGATCCGAACCGATCTAGCATCTGCCTGAGGTAGCGCGCACCACCCTCGATATTCTCCCTCGGATCATGCCGGTTTGCGACGCCGAGTTCGCGGGCGGTGGCCGGCATCAGTTGGGCCAGACCTGCCGCCCCTGCGGGACTGACCGCAAGCGGGTTGAACCGGGACTCCGCCCAGATCAGAGCCTGAAGAAGCCGCGGCGGTAGCCGATACCTTAACTCGGCGTCGCGGATGAGCGGCAGGTAGATCGCTTCCCGATAGCCGGAAACGACTGCGCGAAACGCAAGTGTACTTTCCGTCGAGCGCGGACTGCTTTCGCTGCCCAAGCTTTCCGCACTGGGCCCAACCGACGCTCCATAGTCGTGATCGAAAATTCGAAATTCCTGAGCGATTGCTCCTTCGGCAGCCGTCAGGCTCGCTGCACAGATCAAGCCTGCAATGAACCGGCTTACCACTTCGCGTTCTCCTCGATTACTCCGAATCACAAGAGAACATAAAAAGAACATCAACCTGTAGGAAAGCGATTAAACACCGCAAAGAGGAGAGGCAGCGCTGGGGACGCGAGCAGACGATACGGAGTCTTCCGATGCAGGTCCGAAGTGAAGGTCAGAACACACAATCCCTCGAAGCAACTGCTCGCCAGCTCTGCAAAAGCCGCGGCGGGCGCTGGTCCGGTTCCAAGGGCATGGCCCGGTGCCCGGCTCACGATGATCGCACTCCCTCGCTCGGCGTCACGCTGGGCCGACGTGCTATCCTGTTCCATTGCTTTGCCGGGTGCGACCAAGCGAGCGTGATTGACGCTTTCAGAAGGGAGGGGCTTTCGCCCGCGCAGCTGTTCGGCGGCCTTCCGCCGAATGCCGGAGAATCGACGGTTGAGCGGTTGCCCTCGCGGGGTGCGCTCCGGACATGG
The DNA here is from genome assembly GCA_016793865.1 of Altererythrobacter sp. Lineage (GTDB taxonomy): Bacteria > Pseudomonadota > Alphaproteobacteria > Sphingomonadales > Sphingomonadaceae > Qipengyuania. Next base: position 67,555 of record JAEULJ010000001.1, on the reverse strand, counting down.
CATGGCGCCTCGCCCCTGAACGACAGCCCGGCCAAAGCTTATCTCGAAGCGCGGGGTATCACGGCTGTCTCGCCCGCGCTGCGCTTCAACTCCCGAACGCCTCTAGGGCCCAAAGGCCGCGCGCAATTCATTCCAGCAATGATTGCAGCCGTCAGCCTCGACGAAGGGCCAATCGCTATTCACCGAACATTTCTCGATGCGGAGGCGCCCAGGCTCGCGGCATTCGACGGCCCGAAGCGTGCACTCGGTGCGCTCCGATCAGCCGCCGTGCGACTGTTCCCTGCGATCGATGGAGTGCTGGGCATCGCCGAAGGTGTTGAAAGCGCGCTCTCAGCTCGCGCACTCACCGGCGTCCCGTGCTGGGCAACGCTTGGTAATGAGCGCTTTGCGCTCGTCTCGATCCCCGAGAGTGTCACCGAGCTCCATCTCTTTGTCGATTACGATGCAGGGGGCCAAGTGGCGGTGGAACGCGCGCTCCAGAGCCATGCGCTCGAAGGCCGGACCATCCATGTCCGGCGTCCTTCAAGGCGCGACACCGACTGGAACGACGAACTGGTGAACTGGCTCGCCCGCAAGCGGGCTTCGTAGAGAAGAGAAAGCTTTGGCCTCGTGATCGGCAGAAGGCTTCGTGCCCGATGCCTCCATCAGGAGGACCGACAATGCTTCAGTTTGAACTTTTAGAACCCGATGCTGAACCTCGTGCCCAGCCCTTGGCGGTGACGATCGGCGAACGGATAGCCTCTCGTCTGGCCGACGGCTGCCATCTTACGCGTAGCTCCATTTCTGCGCTCTTTGCCGAAGAGACCGGGATCCAGACCTGGGGGACGGGTTGGTCCATCGACGACTACAACGATGCGATCGAGATCGGCGCGCTCCTGTGGCTGAAGTCTCACGGCCGGATTACGCTCGGTACCGCGATCCATGAAGCGGACGCGCGCTTTGAATGGCTCGAAACCGCCTTGCCCCCCCGCCATGTGCGTAGCGAGGCGCAGATCGAGCTGCAGCAGTTCTCGACCCCGCCCATGCTGTCCTGGCTCATGGCGCAAGCGGCTCAGCTTCGCTCGTCCGATCAGGCCCTCGAGCCTTCGGCAGGTAATGGCGCGCTTGCCCTACCTGGCGAGCCGTTCGAAGAGCTCGGTTATGCTACCCTCGATGAGCCCGCGCCCGTTCCGGAGCAGACAGGGATCTACCTTCCCTATTGCCCGAGCCGGATCCGGATCGAAGGCGCGCCGGTCCATCCGACGCCGCTCGTGGAGTCCATCGCGATGGGGTCGGTCGCGGCTCCGATACCGACAGTGCGCCCAAAGATGCCCGCCGACTGGCGAACACGCGAATTGCTTTCCGAAGCCCAACTCGAAACGCTCGTCTATGCCTGCGAGGCGTTTTCGCACGATCTGCCAGGGCGCTTCCGAGCCACTCAGGAAGGAACCACGCTCGAGCAGGCCGAGGATGGAGCTCGTTATCGTCAGGGCTTTTTCCTCGGGGACGGCACCGGAGCGGGAAAGGGACGGCAGATCGCGTCGGTGATCATGGATCGCTGGCTTGACGGCGAACGTCGACACATCTGGATTACCAAGAATGAGGCGCTGCTCGAAGATGCCCGCCGCGACTGGGAAGCACTCGGCGGTATGCGCCTCGACATTCAGCCACTCTCCGGTTGGAAGCTGGGAGTACCGGTTCGTTGGTCCCAGGGCATCCTCTTCATTACCTATCCGACGCTTCGCTCCGGTCGCGCGGACGATACGCGGCTTGACCAGATCCTCGCCTGGACTGGCGATGATTTCGAGGGCGTGATCGCGTTCGATGAAGCCCACGCGATGGTCAACGCCATAGGCAGCCGTAATGCGCGCGGCGCTTTTAAAGGCTCCGAACAGGGTATGGCCGGGCTAAGACTGCAGAACCGGCTTCCGCGCGCCCGGATTCTCTACGCCTCGGCTACCGGCGCTTCGGACATTTCCAATCTCGGATATGCGACCCGCCTCGGCTTGTGGGGAGCCGAAACCGCTTTCCCGACACATGAGGCGTTCACGACCGAAATTCGGGCAGGCGGTGTCGCGGCGATGGAGCTCGTCGCCAGAGACCTCAAGGCTCAGGGACTTTATCTCTCGCGCGCCTTGTCCTTCGCCGGAGTCGAGTACGAAATCCTCGAGCACGGTCTGACCAGTGCGCAGGTCGCCATCTACGATGCCTATGCCGAAGCCTGGGCGATCATTCATCGCAATCTCGACGAGGGGCTTAAGGCCACGCGGATAGTCGACGAGGACAGCGGCGATACGCTCAACCGCAACGCGAAGGCTGCCGCGCTTTCGATCTTCGAAGGCACCAAGCAGCGGTTCTTTGCTCAGCTCCTGCTCTCGATGAAACTCCCAAGCCTGGTCCCCGCGATGGAGGAGTCGCTCGCGGCCGGCCACTCGGTCGTCGTGCAGCTGGTCTCGACCGCCGAGGCGATGCTCGACCGCCGCTTGGCCGATCTGACTCCCGAGGAACGCGAAGCGCTCAATATCGATCTCTCGCCGCGCGAGTATGTCATCGACTATCTCGCAAAGAGCTTCCCCACTCGTCTGATGCAGATTTTCACCGACGAAGAGGGCAATCTGCGTTCCGAACCGATGAGCGACGACGATGGCAATCCGGTCATGTGTCCACGCGCCGTCGCCGCGCGCGATGCGCTGATCGAACAGCTCTGCGCCCTGCCGCCGATCGCAACCGCGCTCGATGCGATTATCGAACACTTTGGAACCGGCAGCGTCGCCGAAGTGACGGGCAGGACGAGACGACTGGTCCTGGTGCGGGACGGACAACAGCGGCTCGAACGCCGCGGCGGTTCGGCCAATGTTGCCGAGGCTCAGGCCTTCATGGATGGTGCCAAGCGCATCCTGGTCTTTTCCGACGCCGGCGGAACGGGCCGTTCCTATCACGCCGACCTCGATTGCCAGAACCGGCAGCGGCGCGTGCATTTCCTGCTCGAACCGGGGTGGCGCGCCGACAACGCGATCCAGGGGCTGGGGCGGACCAATCGCACCAACCAGGCTTCCCCGCCGCTGTTCCGACCTGTGACCACGGATGTGAAGGGTGAGCGGCGGTTCATCTCGACGATCGCGCGGCGGCTCGACAGCCTCGGCGCACTCACCCGCGGACAGCGGCAAACGGGTGGACAGAACCTGTTCGATCCGGCCGACAATCTGGAAAGCGATTATGCCAAGGATGCCCTCAGTCGCTGGTTCCACCTGCTCTATGACGGCAAGCTCGAAGCGACGAGCTTCGCCGACTTCGTGCGCCAGACCGGTTTGCGGCTCGAAGGCCCCGAGGGCGGTCTTACGGACGACCTGCCCCCGATCCAGCGCTGGCTCAATCGCGTTCTCGCGCTGCCGATCGCGCTGCAGAACGCGATCTTCGACGAATATCTTGCACTGATCGAAGCGCGCATAGAAGCTGCGCGAGAGGCAGGAACACTCGATCTCGGGCTCGAAACGGTCAAGGTCGACAGCTGTCGAGTTATTTCGGATCAGATCCTTCGCAGCGACCCGCTCACCGGTGCTGAAACCCGCCTCCTCTCGTTGGAGATCGAGCGGCACTTGCGGTCGCTGCGCTTCGAGCGGCTCGCGCGACTGCATGACATTGGCTCGCCCAATGGCATACCCCTGCACAATGCCCGCTCCGGCCGGGTAGCGCTCAGCGTGCCCGCGCGGCGCCTGATTGCCGACGACGGAAGTGTGATCGAGCGGCGGCGTCTGCTGCGTCCCCTCAAATCCGCCAACTGGACCCGCGAGGCGCTCGCCGAAAGCGCTTGGGAGGCCATCGATCCGGCTTCGTTCGAACGTCTCTGGCGCGCGGAAGAGATCGAGGCCGCCAAGGAGCCGGTCCGCGAACGGGTGCACCTTGCAACCGGGCTGCTACTCCCGGTCTGGAAGCGCCTGCCCGGCGATCACGTGCGCGTGACCCGCATCGTCTCGGCCGACGGCACCTCCATCATCGGCCGCGAGGTCGTGGCCGCGGATATCGCAAAGGTGTCGCAGACCTTCGGCCTCGAAAACCCGGTCTTGCCTGCCCCCGGTGAGCTGGCCGCTCTCGTCCTCTCGAGCGGCACCGCACAAACCTTGCAGAGCCATGATCCGCTGACCGTCAAGCGCAGTCTCGTCGGCGGCGATCAGCGCATCGAGCTGACTGGCTTCGCGCCCGATCGGCTCGAGTGGTACAAGGCCAAAGGCTGCTTCACCGAGATCATCCGCTACCGGAGGGCCGACTGCGGCTCGCTTCGCTTGCGCCGTGCGTCTTCGAAGCGCTGGTGGAAGGCGCGATCACCCTCGACATGGCCAAGGCCTATGGCGCGGTCTCGGATACCGAGCGGCAAGCTCATGTCTTCGCCGAGCTGCAGGACGCCTGGTATCAGGTCACGCCCGACACGATCCGGCGAATGGTGCTGGACGCGACCGTGCGCGGCAGCGACCCGCGCGCGATCCTGGTTGGCCGCGAGGCCTATCTTCAAGCCGGCGGGCGGATCGAGCGCGAGCTTTTCGACGACGATGCCAGCGAGAGCTGGGTCGATATCGCGCTGCTCGAGGGTCTCGCTCAAAAGAAAATGGAGGAGGCAGCGAGCGTCAAAGCGCGGGAACTCGGCCTAGCGTGGGTCCGTCCGACACTCGGGGCCTATGTCTGCCACGAACTGATCGAGGGGCTCAGCCGCCTTTCCGCCGAGCCGGCCCCGCTGAATGAAGCGGAAGCCGAGGAGCTGTCGATACTCGAGGCAGACTACGACCGTGAAGCGGCAGTCCTCGAGGACGAGGACAGCAGCGAGGAGGAGGTCGCCAGAGCCGAGGAGCAACTGGCCCGCATCGATCGGGCCATGCGAGCGCTCAACGATCGCCCGCCGGTGCTTGCCGAAGATCTGAAGGAAGAAGCGGGAGCCTTCCTGGTCCTGTCGCGCGGTGGCGAGCCTACCCTTGTTCCGCAGTACTACACCGCAAGTGAGGTAGCACAGTCCGACGAGGGCATCATCGAGCCCGTCGAAGATGGCGGTGATGCGTCGAGCAAGCCTGCAACTTATTCGCAGCGACTCCTCGACGAACTGGCGATGCAGCGCCGCGATGTCCTCGCCATCCATCTCGTCAACGACCCAGGCCTGGCGCTCGACCTTATGATCTTCACGCTGGCCGATGCCGATGGTCACGACTGGCGCGCCAAAACGGCAGTCACGATCTCTGGGCCGGCTGCGAGCGGCCCGGTCTCGGGGTTCGAAGCCAAGGATGCTCCGGCGAGTGCGGCGCTGGCGGAGTTCACTGGTTCGCTCGACGAAAGTTGGCGCGCCGGCGCTTCGGAAATCGAGCGTTTCTCAGCGTTCCGAGGGCTTCCCGATGAAGCACGGAGCCTCTGGCTTGGCTTCGTGGTCGCCCGTACGCTCGTTGCCAGCCTCAATACCGATGGTGAGCGCGGACTCCCGCTCCACGACGCGCTGGGCGCCTTGCTCGAGATCGAGATGGCGCATTGGTGGAGGCCGACGGCGGCGAACTTCTTCGATCGCGTGCCCAAAGCGCGCATCCTCGAAGCCTTCGATGCCGTGGGCGGGCCCGAGCTTGTCAGCCGCTATGCCGATTCCAAGAAGGCCGATCTTGCTTCGGCTGCCGAACGCATCTTCTCGGGCGAGTTCATCGGCGAGAAGGACGTCAAGGAGCAGGCATTGGCTTGGCTTCCGGCCGTCATGCGCTTTGGCATTCTTAAGGAGGAAGCCGCTAGCGACGAAGAAACGTCTGCTGGGTCGGAGGACGCTGGCAACGAACTGACCGAGCAAGCTGCCTGAACCTCCTGACAGGTGGTTTTGCGCGGTTGGCGGCCCGTCCATTCCGGACGGGCCGCCTTTAGTCGTTTTGACCAAGTCTGAACCGTCAGTCGTTCTACCTAGTGGATGAGACGTCTTCGCTAGATATTCAGCAGGAACGCCGTTGCGAACGTCTGCCTGGAGCTCCATGATGAGCAGCGAGGGGATGCGAGATCGATCACGCTACAGCCAACCTGCCGTCGAGGGATTTTGAGGTCACCTCAAAATTTTTCGCCAAGTTGGGGTTCGGGCAGGACTGGCGGGATGACGGCTGGATGATCTTGAAGCGTGACAGCATGATACTGGAGTTCTTCCCACATCCAGACCTGAACCCAGCCGAAAGCTGGTTCAGTTGCTGTCTTCGGCTTGATGACGTGGCCGCGTTTTACTCGGTTTGTTTAGACGCTGGAGTGCCAGAGCAATGTTGGGGTCACCCCCGGGCTCAGCCCCCGCAGCAGGAAGATGGCGGTCTCCTGATCGGAGCCCTGATCGATCCGGACGGAACCCTCATTCGCCTTATCCAAAACTGATTGCCGCGCCGGCCTTCAAGGTCACCAGAAATCGACGAGCGCATTGATTGTCAGCGGGGTCACATCCCAGTGGACAGCCTTTGATCCTCTTGGGGAACCCGTACCAACTACAGCATCGTTCTCCTATTGAGGAGCGCGCAAATGCACTACGATTTGATCATCATCGGCACGGGCACGGCGGCAATGGTCGCAGCGATGCGGGTGCGCGATGCAGGCTGGACGGTTGCTGTCGTCGACGAGAAGCCGTTTGGTGGCACCTGCGCCTTGCGCGGTTGCGATCCCAAGAAGATGCTCGTCTCCGGAGCGGAGGTCATCGATGCGGAGCGCCGGATGAGCGGACACGGCATCGACGGTGATTTGCGGATCGACTGGCCGGAATTGATCGGTTTCAAGCGCACCTTTACCGATCCCGTGCCGGAGAAGCACGAGCACCGCTACCGCAATAAGGGCATCGACACTTTGCACGGTGCGGCCCAGTTCACCGGCCCGAACACCCTCAAGTTCGATGCAGCAGAGCTAAGCGGCCGTCATGTACTGATCGCCTCCGGCGCCGCTCCCGTGCCGCTCGGGATCGCAGGTGAGGATCATCTGGTCGACAACGAGTTCTTCCTGGCCATGGAGCAACTGCCACGGCGGATCGTCCTGGTCGGCGGCGGCTACATTGCAGCGGAGTTTTCCAACATTGCGGCACGCGCTGGCGCTAAGGTGACGGTGATCCAGCGCGGTTCGCGCATGCTGACGCATTTCGAGCCGGAGCTCGTCGGCTGGTTGACGGAGTCGTTCGACAGTATCGGGGTGCAAGTCATGACCGATACGACTGTGGTTGCGATCGAGCGCAACGACAGCGGATTTGTCGTGCATGGCGAAAGACGCGACGACAGGATCACGGTGGAGGCCGACCTGGTCGTCCACGCCGCTGGCCGCGCCCCTGCTCTCGACCGACTGAACCTCGAAGCAGCCGATGTTGCTGTCGCTCAAGGTCGGCTCAAACTCAACGAGTACCTGCAGAGCGTCACCAATCCGACAGTTTATGCGGCCGGCGATGCTGCCCAGCAAGGACCGCCGCTGACGCCTGTTTCGAGCCATGATGCGAAGGTGGTCGCGGACAACTTGCTCGGAGGCAACCAGCGAACGCCCGACTATCGTGGCGTGCCGAGTGTCGCCTTTACACTGCCGCCCATTGCCGCTGTGGGAATGGGCGAGGAGGAGGCGCGCAGATCGGGAGCGCAATTCCGGTTGAAATGCGAGCGTGCTTCGCGCTGGTACACTGCGAGGCGGCTTGCCGAACGACGCGCGCTGCACAGCTACTTCGATCAGCATATCGTCGAGGACGATGATCTTGGTTACTTCGCGCTCGACGAAGGCGATTACAACGCCCTGCCGGCTCAGCTGGCGAACCGGGTGGTCCACACCGTGCGCGGAGGAATGCTCGACGAGTTCTGAAAGCGAAGAGAGGGCGGGAACCGGCGACGGTTCTTCGCCCTTTTTTCATGCTCGGCGGACGATGGTTCGGAGATGCGGAGCGGGGCTGTGGACGCGCTCTGTCCCGCGCATCTGACGATGCGCTCCTGAGGGCGCGGTCTTTTTGTTCTGGGCCCTGCGCGCACTTGCGAACCGGCGGCGGGTCGGACCAGCGCGCGCGGCGGGAACGACAGACCCCGTTCCGGCCGCTTCGCACACGGTCCTTTGCCGCCGCCTCTTTCGCAGGTGCGATCTCTTGTCGGGGAGAGGCCGAACATCAATCCCTTCTGCCTGACATTCGCCGGCGAGGAACTGCTCTCGCTCCGGAGGCGAGAGTTGGAAAATGCCCCCTAAGAACACAACGTCTTCGGCCACTGGTACTAGCGGCGCAATGGGGAACAATGGGCACACCGTACGCAGTAGCACTGCTATGTTTTGGGAAAAAGTGCAATAAAATCAGTGCGTGAAACGCTCAAGGTGCTTGGCAGAGAGGGCGCTGTTGAATGCCGCCCGGTCCCCGCAAATGACAGTAATTCCAAGGGTTCTGGGGGCAGTTTGGACAAGGGCGAATGCCATATGGTCCCCAAACGTCGAAGGTCTGCGCGCAGAGCACTTCTCGATGGCAATTTTGCCCGCCGCAAACTGCCGCTGCGCGAACGCGAATACTGCATCTGGGACACCGAGCTTGCGGGCTTCGGGCTGCGCGTAAGGCCGAGCGGCAATTACTTCTGGTTCGTTCGCTTGCGCCATCGCGGCAAGCATCGGCGTATCACCCTTGGGAGAACGGATGACCTCGAAGCGGGATTGGCGAGGGCACAGGCTCGCCGCATCCTGGCCGAAGCCGCGCTAGACGGTTTGCCCAAACGCGCCGTGATCAAGGCGACGCCGACGATGACCGATTTCGTCGAGACCTACTGGGATGATCTTTCCCGCGTCTGGAAGCCATCTACTACGAAGCGCAACTGGGCTGCATGGCGGCTCACCATCAAACCAGTCTTTGGCGATACGCGCGTAGCGGACATCCTCCCACCAGACATCCACCGCTGGCGCGATGGATGCGCGGGAGAGAGCGAGGTGAAGTTCAACCGCGCCGTGCCCGTTCTGTCCGCGCTGTTCAAATATGCCGAAGCGCTCAAGATGCGTCGGCCAGGTTCGAACCCCTGCCGAGGGATGCCACGATACAAGCGGCGAAGCGTTGAGCGCTATTTGACACCAGCGGAGTATCGCCGGATCGGAGCGGCATTGCGTGAGGCTGAGGCGGACAAACCCGCCCAAGTCGCAATCGCTCGCCTGCTCTTGTTCACTGGCGCGCGCGTGGGCGAGATCACGAACCTGCGCTGGGAGTGGGTGAAGCCGCCCCGACTGCTGCTGCCGGACAGCAAGACCGGTCCGAAGGTGATCTGGCTCAATTCGCAGGCGCAGGACATCCTTGCGAGCATCGAGCGACGTGAGGATAGCGGGTTGGTATTCCCGAACAGGACCGGCAAGCGTCCGCTGAACTTCGACCAGTGGTGGTTCGTCTTCCGGCGGCGCTGCGCGTTGCCTGACGTTCGCATTCATGATTTGCGTCACAGCTTCGCTTCGACCGCGATCATGGACAATGTGCCGCTATCGACCATCGGCAAGCTGCTGGGCCACAAGCTGGTAGAGACGACAGCCAGGTATGCCCATCTCTCCGATGACGTGATCGGCGAAGCCGCCGAGCGGGTTTCCGGCTCGCTGGCGCAAGCGATTGGCCTCAGGCCATGACCGCCGCCAGTCTCAAACGGATCGTCGAGGAGGCGCTTGCCGAGGTCGGGGCAAGCGTGAACTTCAAGCTCGTTCCCAAAGGCAAGGCGCGCACCACGACCTGGCTGGGCGTCGAGCACGGCTTTGGCATCCGGCACTATCCGAGCGGTCGAAACGTCTACATCGTCCAGACCCGCATGGCAGGTCGTATGCGCACGGTCACAATCGGGCCTGCATCGGTCCTGACACGTTACCAGGCGCAAATGGTCGCGCGCCGCGTGATCGCTTACGCGCAGGTCGGTCGAGATCCGGCGACCGAACGCCAGCGCATCCGGTCCGCGCCTAACTTCGCCGACTTCGTGACCGAATACTGGGATCGCTGGGCACCACGCTGGAAAGCATCGACGCTGGAAACGCACACCGGCTATCGCCGCCGCTATCTCGATGACGCTTTTGCAGGCGTCTACATCGACGAACTGAACGAGGGCCATGTGACAAGCTGGTTCGCGGACCTCAACAATCGAACCGGTCCGGGAGCTTCGAACCGGACCTTCGAAATCCTCAAGCACATGCTGAACAAGGCGGAGGAATGGGGCTACCGGCTCGAAAACACCAATCCGTGCCGCTCGGTCCGGCCCAATCGCAAGCGCCAGTGCGAGCGCTTCCTCACCAACGAGGAACTCGCCCGTTTGGGTGCTGAGCTGACGAAATTGCGCTCATCAGAGGACCGCACCAAGCAATGCGCGGGTGCGGCCATCACGCTGCTGCTCCTGACCGGTTGCCGCAAGAGCGAAATCCTCACGCTCGAATGGACCGACATCAAGGGCAACCGGCTGCACTTGCGCGACAGCAAGACCGGACCACGAACGGTTTGGCTTGGCTCGGCAGCCCGCGAAGTGATCGCTGCGCTCCCGCGCTACGAGAGGATCCCATATCCGTTCTGGAATTACAGCTACCGCAAGCCGCTTCGCTGCGTGGATGGTTTCTGGCGCAGGCTCAGAGCCGAGGCAGGGCTACCCGGCGTTCGCATCCATGACCTGCGCCATACCTTTGCCAGCCATGCGGCGATGAACAAGGAAACCCTGCCGATGATCGGGCGTCTGCTCGGTCATGCCAATGTTCAGACCACCGCCCGGTATGCTCACCTCGATGACGGTCATCTGATAGAGGCCGTGCAGCAGATTGGTGATGCACTTGAGGGCTTACTGAATTGAGCAAGCCGGATAATGCCTGCAACCACGGACTGGCTGCGTGGCAGATGGAGTGCATAGTCGGAAGGTCCGCTTCGCGCCCTAAGGTCGGTCATTCGAGTGCCGTTTGAGCCTGCCTAGAAGCGGACGATCACTGACTTGCTGAATGTCCGCAACGGGTGGAAGCGGACAGCATTTACACTGCAACGCCCTACAGCTTCGTGAGCTCCAAACTGCAGAGCGCCCATCGGTTAGCGCAACATCATCGCCGTTCAAATCAGTCCGCGAGCAAGCCACAAGTCTCCGCGTGGGGTCAGGGCGTCGGCGGCGTCGGGGGCTGACAGTAATGTGGAAAAGGCGTCGTCCTGCGACAGGAATACTTGGCCGGTCAGATCGGCGAGCAAGTGTGAACAGGCCAGCCGGTCCATCACTGGGCCCTTCACTTCAGACAGGTGCAGCCTAATGCCGGCATCGGCGAGGCGGTGGTTGATCGCTTCCAGGCTTTCAAGCGCCGAGGCGTCGATCGCGTTGATGGCCGATCCCATCAGGATGACATGGCGCACCTGTGACCGGTCGGCGACTTCCTCCAGGACATATTCCTCCAGCCAGCGGGCGTTGAGGTAGGTCAAGCTTTCATCAACGCGGATCGTGATGATCGCGGGATCGGTGATCACGTTGTGACGCGCGACATTGCGGAAATGCTCGGTGCCCGGCACGCGCCCGACGATGGCGGCGTGGGGGCGCGAGGTCCGCCACAACAGCAGCGCCAGGCTGAGCGCGACCCCTGCCATCACACCCGGCTCCACTCCGAAACCGAGCGTAATCAAGATCGTCGCGGCCATTGCTGCGAAGTCCGCGCGCGAATAAACCCAGACTGTACGCACGGTCTTGAAGTCCACTAGGCTGAGCACGGCGACGATGATCGTGGCGGCCAGCGTGGCGATCGGCAGCGAGGCCAGCAGCGGTGTAAGGAACAGCGCGGCGATGGCAATCCCGACCGCCGTTATGGCGCCCGCCGCAGGGGTTTCGGCACCCGCATCGAAATTGACGACACTGCGCGCGAACCCACCGGTGACGGGATAGCCGCCCGTAAACGAAGCGGCGATGTTGGCCGCGCCCAGGCCGATCAGTTCCTGATCCGGGTCGATCCGCTGACGCCGCTTGGCCGCCAGGGTCTGCGCCACTGAAACGGACTCCACGAACCCGATCACCGACAGCAGTAGCGCCGGGATCAGCAACTGCTGCCACAGGCCCATGTCAAACAGCGGTACGGTGAGCGGCGGCAGGCTCTGCGGGATTTCGCCGACCACCTTCACGCCCTTGGCCTCGAGGTCGAAGGCGACCACCGCGAGTGTGGACAGCACAACCGCTGCAATCGGCCCGGCCTTGGCGGTCAGGTCCGACGGACGGGCCGCCATGCCGAGCCGCATCAAGGTGGGTTTCAGACCCTTGCGGACCCAGAACAAGAACGCGAGCGAGGCGAGCCCGATTATCAGCGTCGGTAGATTGGTGGCCCCAATGTTGCGGGCCAGCGTGGCCAGCAGTTCGGGCATGGCTTCGCCCGACGCTTGGATGCCGAGGATCGACTTGGCCTGCCCGGTCGCGATGATGATGCCGGACGCGGTAATGAACCCCGAGACCACCGGATGCGAAAGTAAGTTGGCCAGGAAGCCGAGTTTGAGCACGCCCATGAGCACCAGGATCAGACCGGACAGCAATGCCAGGACCAGCGCCGCGGCAATGAACTCCGGCGTGCCGGGCGGCGCCACGGTGCCTGCGGCGGCCAGCGTCATGAGCGAGATGACCGCTACCGGCCCGACCGCGAGGGTGCGGCTGGTCCCGAAGATTGCATAGGCGAGGATGGGCAGGATCGAGGCGTAGAGGCCCACTTCTGGCGGCAGTCCCGCCAGCATGGCGTAGGCCAGGCTTTGCGGGATGAGCATGATCGTGACGATGCCCGCCGCCACGCCGTCGCTGACCAGCGTCTGCCGATTGTAGCTGCGGCCCCATGCCAGGATGGGCAGATAGCGAGCGAGCTTCGACACCCCGCGTTACTCGGGCTTGCCGGCGAGTTCCCACAGCCCCGTCGCGCGCGCGCCGGTGCGACAGAAGCCGACGACCTTGCCCTCGCACTGGCGCAGGGCTTCGGCAAACTTGGCACCATCGTCGGCGGTGGCCTGCCCCGGTACGACGGGGATATGGGTGTAAGCGACGCCGTGCCGCGCCGCTTCGGCGGCCAGGTCAGCGGACGTGGGCTGGCCCGGCTCCTCGCCGTCGGGACGCGCATTGACGATGCCCTTGATGCCGCGCGCGGCCAACTCGCCGACTTCGTCCGGTTCGACCTGCGGGCGCACGCTTAGTTTGGGGGAAAGCTGCTTGTACTCGGTCATCATCGGTCTCCTAGTTGGCAGGTCGGGGGTCAGGCTGGCTTTCGGTGGGCGCGAGCAACAAGCGATGCGCGATCATGCCCACCAGCATCGCGGCCACGAACAGCCACGCCTGCCACGCGCCCAGCACGAGCCCGGCCAGCGCGGGGCCCGGGCAGAACCCGGCGATGCCCCAGCCGATGCCGAACAGCGCCGCGCCGGTCAGCAGGCGGCGGTCGGGCGCAGCGTTCTCCGGCACCACGAAGCGGTCGGCCAGTACCGGCCGCGTCAGCTTGCGCCGGATCAGGTAAGCGAGGGCGGAAGGGAGCAGCGCCGCGCCCATCACGAACATCAGCGTCGGGTCCCATTGCCCCGTCACATCCAGAAACGCCTGGACGCGCGCTGGGTTGACCATGTCGGATAGGACCAGCCCGGCGCCGAACACCGCGCCGACCAGCAAGGCGGCAAAAACACTGCGCATCGTCAAATCCCCAGCACGTGGCGCATGACGAAGACCGTCAGCGCGGCCATGGCCATGAAGGTCAGGGTGGCAGCGATCGAGCGGGGCGAAAGCCGCGCCATTCCGCACACCCCGTGCCCGCTGGTGCAACCGTTACCAAGCCGGGTACCGAACCCGACCAGCAGCCCGGCGACGATCAGCGCTGCGGGCGAGGCGGCAATCACCAGCTCCGGTCGCCGCACGAAGGCCGCGACCAAACTCGCGCCGAGCGGCAGGCCAACGATAAACGCCGCCGCCTGCCGCCAAGGCGGCCCGTCCGCGCTGATCCGCGTCGCGGCGCCGAGCATGCCAGACACGCCGGCGATGCGGCCGTTCAGAAGCAACAGCAGCGCCGCCGCCGTGCCGATTAGCAAGCCGCCGGCAACTGCGATCAGGGGGGAGAGAGGTGCCATGCTTGAACCCTCCTAGCGCAGCACGTTGAGCGGCAGCTTGAGGTAGACCTCGCCGTTGTCCTCAGGCTCGGGCAGGTGGCCGCCGCGCATGTTGACCTGGATCGCGGGCAGGATCAGCTTGGGCATGTCCAACGTGGCATCGCGCTGTGTTCGCATGGCCACGAAATCGTCTTCGCTCACGCCTATGTGCAGGTGGACGTTGCTGGTCCGCTCCGCCAGCATGGTGGTCTCCCACACGAAGTGGTCGCGGTTGGGCGCCTTGTAGTCGTGGCATAGGAACACGCGGGTGGCATCCGGCAGCTGCATCAGGCGCCGCACCGAGCGGTACAGGGCGCGCGCGTCGCCGCCCGGGAAGTCCGCCCGGGCCGAGCCGTAGTCCGGCATGAACATGGTGTCGCCGGTGAACAGCGTGTCACCGATCACGTAGGCCAAGTCGGCCGGGGTATGGCCGGGCACGTGCAGCGCGATCAGCTCCAGATCACCGATCGGCAAGGTGTCGCCATCGTTCAACAGCACGTCGAACTGCGACCCATCGCGCTGGAACCGGGTGCCTTCGTTGAAGATCTTCCCGAACACGTCCTGCACGGTGATGATCTCGGCCCCGATGGCGAGCTTGCCGCCGAGCTTTTCCTGCAAGTACGGCGCCGCCGACAGGTGGTCGGCATGGGCGTGGGTTTCCAGCAGCCATTCGACCTGCAGACCTTCAGCCTGAACGTAGGCAATCACCGCGTCGGCCGAGGCATACCCGGTGCAGCCCGAGGCCTGGTCGAAGTCGAGCACACTGTCGATGATCGCCGCCGTGCGGGTCGCCGGATCGCTGACTACATAAGTCGCGGTGAAGGTGGGCTCGTCAAAGAAAGCCCTAACGATGGGCGCGGGCTTCGCGCCGACCACGACGGCTTCGACCCCCGCAATGGCAGCTTGGAGATGCGTGTCGGTTTCCATCAGATCAGCTCCTGCTTGGTTCAGTCGCACCTGCACCGCCCAGATCGGGACAGAACAAGTCATGAAGAAGAGCCAGCAGTTCCAGCGCCTTAGGGTCGCTCACCCGGTAAAACACGCTTTGCGCATCCTTCCGGGTGCTCACCAGGTTCTGTTCACGCAGCTTGGCGAGGTGCTGCGACAGCGCTGACTGGCTGAGGCGGACGCGCCCGGCGAGTTCGCCAACCGACAGCTCGTTTCCGTCCGCAAGATGACACAGCACAAGCAGACGTGGCTCGTTGGCCATCGCTTTGAGCATGCTGACTGCCTCTGCCGCCTGCGCTTCAAAATCACCTACTGAAACTGCCACGACCATCTCCATTAGAGAGTTCTAATGTAGAGAAGCCTAATGGCTTGTCAATGGCTGCTAATTGTCAAACGCTCGCTCAGGTGCCGTTTCGTCTGCTCACACGGCCAGTGTCCACCGGGTCGGTTCCGGTTAAGCGCCATATCCCGGCTTAGCAGCTTGGGCTTCCAGACTGCCTTCATCTCGCGGCCGCGCGGCAGGTTGTTCGTGCAAGCACAGAGCCGAACTTACTAGGCGGGACTTGCCGTCGCCGTTCTTGCATCTTAACTGACCATCAGGACGTCCGTGGTTCGCGACGACCCAACCTGCGGCCTACTTGCTGAACGCCTGAAACCGAATCTTCCCAATGTCCGCTATGGGTCAGCGGACGGGCCGCTTTAGTCGTCTGGCCCACCAGAGCAGTCTGTCAGCTTTCGGCCCAAAAGTTGCCGCTTGAGCTCAATTGCGCTGAATGGCTGAAATTGGGCCGATAGCGGTCTGTCCGGTATCGGTAGCTTGGGTGCGCAAAAGCCGACATTCGGCCAACGACGCCATTGCGGACATTCGGTTTTGCCACCATCCTGCGCCCACTTTCAGCAAGGGGCCAGCAGTGAGGCGATCATCCAGACCTGTACTAGCGTCGTATAAGATCGGCCCTCTGCTCGTCGGCAGCGCTGTCTAGATGAAGAGTGATTTGATCAAGCTGGAAGGTCAGTCCGGCCACGCCATTGTCGCAACTATCGAGGGCGCGACAAATGGCATGCCGGTGATTCTCGCGCATGGAGGCGGGCAAACCCGGCGGGCCTGGAAGAAGATTTCGACCTTGCTCGCCAATCGAGGCTTCCGCGCAATTGCCATTGACCTGCGCGGTCATGGGGACAGCGATTGGGCCAGCGACGGAGCCTATGATATTGTCGACTTCGCCAGCGACCTAGTCGCCATATCCGTCGGGCTGGATCGCAAGCCAGCGCTGATCGGCGCGTCGCTGGGGGGGCTTGCCGGAATAGTCGCCGAAGGGCAGCTTTCCCCCGGCAGCTTCGCCTCGCTAACGTTAGTCGACATTACCCCGTAGATGGAAGCAACCGGCGTTGCGCGGGTTGTGGGGTTCATGGCCGCCCATGCGCGCGAAGGCTTCGCGTCCCCGGATGAAGCCGCGCGGGTCATTTCCGAATATCTGACGCATCGCCCCAGCCGTAAGGCATCGGCAGGCCTCGCGCATTATTTACGCGAGAAGCCTGACGGGCGCTATTACTGGCACTGGGATCCGGCCTTCATCGACGGAATAATGCGTCGCCAAGCGCAGAACGGCGACTTGGGTGATCACGGGCGTAGCGAGCTTAGCGAGGCCGCGACGAAGCTAACGCTCCCGGTGCACCTGGTTAGAGGCGGTTCCAGCGATCTCGTCTCACCGGAAGCGGCGGAGCATTTCAAGCAACTGGTCCCGCATGCCGCTTACAGCGACATCGCCGATGCCACCCACATGGTGGTCGGCGACCAAAACGATGTCTTTGGAGCGGCGATTGTCGATTTCTTGACTCTTACTCATGCCGTGAGCGATGCAGGATGAGCAGTCGCACCGAAAGACCCGATCTCGCCGAACTGCGAAATAAGCTCCACATAGCTCCGTTTCATCGCTGGCTCGGTCTCAATATTGTTGATCTTACCGAGCGCGAGCTAATCATCGAGATGCCTTGGCGGGATGAGATCGTCTCAAACCCGATAATCGGGGCGGCGCATGGCGGTATTTTGTCCACGCTGATCGACCTTACCGGGCTCTACACGGTCAACGCTCTTGGCGGCATCGGACGGGCCACGGCAGACCTCTGTGTCGATTTTCATCGTCCTGCCACGTCCGGGCCGCTGCGCGCGATCGGCAAGGTGGTCAAATTGGGCAAGCAGTTGAGCGTTGCGGAGGCCAGAATCGAGGGCTCCGATAAGCGACTACTCGCCAGCGGCCGAGGTGCATACGTCGCCTAATCGGGCGATTCACGGCGGGCAGGCGCGCGTTCTCATTCACGACGGAACCAATTGACCACGATCAGAGACCCCGACAGTAATGCGCACCCTCCAGCCAACGTTGGCTGCCCCTCCAATAATAGCGCTGCCGCGATAATGAGGGCAGCAGAGATGACATGATGACCAGCGAGAGACTGCTGGCGACCACCTCTCGCCAGCAACTCTAGATCCCGCCGGTCTAGGTTGATCGGCAGTCGGCCGGATCGCACGATCTTCTCCAGCGCCAAAATCAGCTCGGGCGCATTCAGCGCTGCCCGTCCCAGAAGCGTGACTGTGCGACGCGCCTTGTCGCGCAGCTCTCCAAATCCAGCTCGTTCACGAAGCAATTGCCGCGCAATAGGGGCCAGTTCCGCGCCGATGTCGAAGCGCGGGTCGATGCGCCGCACGAATCCTTCCGCGGTAAGGAGCGTGCGCAACATTAGCGCGAGATCCGGAGGCAGCGATAGCTGAAACTCCCGTAACAGGCGGAACACCTCGGCGAAAATTTCACCTAGATCGATCTGGGCCAGCACGGACGCCTTGAACCGGTCAATCAGGCCCGCCAGCGCCCGGACGAGTGCTTCCCGGTCGACGGCAGGATCGCCCGCCCACCCAAGGAGCACATCGGCGAGGCTAGCGGTGTCCTCGGCCGCGATCGCCAGGGAAAGCTCGACGAGTTCGTCTCGGCGGTGCGGCAACAATGTCCCAACGGCGCCGAAATCTATGAACACGAGGGTGCCGTCAGTTTTGACCAACAAGTTGCCGGGATGGGGATCGGCATGAAAACGGCCGTTGATCACGATCATTCGCAAGACCGCCTGGGCGTAGGTGCGGGCCACCTGGGACAGGTCGATCCCTGCGGCGCGGAGCCGATCCAGGTCGGTCGCAGGAAGCGCATCAACGCGCTCCTGCATATTGATGCTACGCCCCGTCGCGTCCCAGTCAAACTGGGCCGTCTCCACGCCGAAATCAGCAAGGAATGTTCCGATCTCCTCGCTGGCGCTTCCTTCCGCTGAAAGGTCCATTTCGCGGTCGAGGCTTTCGGCGAAGAAACGCAGGAGTTCGTCGGGGCGCTGGCGGGCGACGGACGGATTGACTCGCTGCGCCAGACGGGCAACCCGCCGAAGCAGGCGAAGATCGGCGTCTACGATCTCCTCTATGCCTGGGCGCCTGATCTTCACGATGACCGGGACACCATCCTTGCGCACCGCGGCGTGGACCTGCGCGATGGAACCTGCAGCAAGCGGCGTCTCGTCGAAACGTTCGAAGTATTCGGACACCGGCGCGCCCAACGCCGCCTCTATCGAATGTCGAACTTGGGCAAATGCCACGGCTGGCACGCGATCCTGCAGGGTCGCGAGCGCACTGGTCCATTCCGATGGGAGCATGTCGCTCCGCATTGCCAAGACCTGCCCGAACTTGACGGCGACCGGGCCGATCTCGCGCAACGCAGTAACGAGCTGGTCCGGTCGCGGAGAAACCGGTTCGCCGCGGCTCGCCCCGATCCCCAGACTTGCCGAAAGTCCGCTCAGACCGTGCCTGCCAAGTATGCCAATCACCTGCGCGAGGCGTCGGCTCTCGCTCAACGTGAGATTATGGAGGTCAGGCATCGGAAAGCAATCCACGTGCGTTTGCGCTCATGATCGCCAGCACGTCGGTGAGCGACCTCTTTTGTGCTGGCGATACCCCTGCCCACAACTTTTCGTGCGTCGCGTCCGCGGCCCTTCGGAGTTCGGGGAGGATGTCCTCGACCTTCTTCGTCAGCTCAAGCTGCCAAGCCCGGCCATCGCTCAAGTCGCGGCGGCGGATGATGTACCCCTGATTACATAACGCCGATACAGCGAGACCGACCGTAGCCGATTCAAGTTCGAGCTGCCTGGCGACGTCGGATTGATTCAGCGACGGGTCCTTGATGAGCTGAGCCAGCACCCTCCACTGCGTGCGGTGCAGGCCAATCGGCTGTGTGCGTTCGTCGAATGCTCTTCGGGCCGCCCGGCTGATTTCGTCCATCAGGAAAATGGCGCGATCATTATCGTTTACGACGTTTTGGAGATCGGGGCCGGTCATCTTACCAGTCATCAAAGGAAGCTACCTACGCTTTGGAATTAGTAAAGGGCTTTCATATCTCCGAAGAAGGCTTATGTGGCGCGGAAGCGTCGCGGGCGCAGCTTTGGAGTACGAGGGCAAATGGACGATAGCATAGGGCAGGCAATCGATCCTGCAGCCGAGAAGGAAAGGGACAAGCCCAAGGCGCTCTCCAATCCGAAGGTTCGGCGCGCTCTGATTCTCGCTGGGCTCGTCGTCCTGATCGCGGCCGGCATTTGGTATTATCGCCATGAGACATATGGAAAATACCAGCAGTCGACTGACAACGCCTATATCGCGGCCGACAGCGTGGTGGTCGCTCCGAAGGTGGCTGGCTACATCGACCGCGTGCTGGTCAAGGAAAATCAGCCGGTAAAGGAAGGCGACGCCCTCGCTCAGCTCGATGTTCGTGACTATCGCGCGCAGTCGAATCAGGTCACTGCGCAGATTGCCGCGACACTGGCTGGCGCCGATACCATTCGTGCGCAGCAGCGGGAACAGGACGCTGCGATCAATCAAGCCCGCGCACAGCTTGCAGCGGCGACGGCGCAGGCGGCGCTCGCGGGGGAACAGGTTTCGCGCTATCGTCCGCTTGCGGCGAGCGGGGCAGAACCTCGGGAAAAGCTGGACCAGCTACAGGCGCAAGCCCGCGAAGCGCAGGCACAGGTCGCCGCCGCCAGGGCGGGGCTTCTGGCCGCACAGAGGCGACAAGGCACTCTAGGCGAGCAAATCCAGCAGGCTGTCTCACAGGCTAGCGCAGCGCGCGCTCAGCTTGAGGCCGCGCGTCTGAACCTGTCAGCGACGACATTGCGGTCAAGCATCACGGGGCGGATTGGCGATCTGACTGTTCGCGCCGGCCAGTACGTCCAACCGGGGCAACGGCTCATGAGCGTGGTGCCGACTGACAGGATCTATGTGACGGCTAATTTCAAGGAAACCCAACTCGGCTTGATCCGTCGAGGACAGCCGGTCGCTTTGGAAATCGACGCACTGCCCGAACTCGAAATCGAGGGTCGAGTCGAAAGCATCGCACCCGGTACAGGTGCCGAGTTCTCGATCCTGCCACCGCAGAACGCCACCGGCAATTTCACGAAGATTGTGCAGCGCGTCCCCGTCCGCATCTCGATACAGGCAACGCCGGAGGTCCAGCGCCTGCTGGTTCCGGGCATGTCAGTGGTGGCAACGGTCGATACCCGTGGCGCGAAGGGCGAACTTGACGCGCTCCGCACGCGCGGGCGCTGACAAGAAATGCAAGCGGCCTCGCCTACACGCGTCACCGGTACCCCCGAGCGCGCTGATGCAACCGCGTGGATTGCCGTGGCTGCCGGTGCCCTTGGCGCGATGCTGGCCACGCTGGACATCTCGATCGTAAATTCAGCCTTGCCGACGATCCAGGGCGAAATCGGCGCGACCGGCACCGAAGGCACCTGGATCGCCACGGCGTTTCTGGTCGCTGAGATCATCGTCATCCCGCTTAGCGCTTGGTTGGAGCGGCTTTTCGGGCTTCGCACCCTCCTGATCGTCGCGGTAAGCTCATTCACCGCGTTTTCCGTTCTCTGCGGCGTGGCGACAGACCTAACTACCATGATCATCGGGCGTGTGGGCCAGGGTTTCATGGGCGGCGCGCTCATACCGACGGCAATGACCATTGTCGCAAAGCGACTGCCGCCATCGCAGCAGCCGATAGGCATGGCACTGTTCGGCATGACGGTGGTCCTGGGGCCGGTCATGGGGCCGCTGGTCGGCGGTTGGCTGACCGAAAATCTCAGTTGGCACTATGCGTTCTTCGTCAACGTTCCGGTCTGCGCCCTTCTTCTCCTGCTGCTATTCATTGGACTGCCGCACGAAAAGCCGGACTGGGTTTACCTGCGAGAAGCGGACTGGGCAGGTATTCTGGGAATGATCCTCGGTCTGGGCGGTCTGACCGTCGTGCTCGAGGAAGGGCACCGCGAAGAGTGGTTTGAATCGGCGCTGATCGTCCAGCTCACGATTGTCACTGTTATCGGCTTCGCGCTGCTCACCTATGGACAGATCTACGCCCGGAAGCCGGTCTTGAAGCTTCGTCTGATGTTGAGCCGACAGTTCGCCAGCGTCGTCGTCATGGCCCTAGCGCTTGGTATGGTGATGTATGGCTCGACATATGTCATCCCGCAGTTTCTGACGATCATTTCCGACTACAACGCCTTGCAGACCGGTCTCGTCATCTTCTGGATGGGGGTGCCCGCTTTCTTGCTGATGCCCATCCTGCCGTTTATGATCCGCAGGATTCATATCCGCTTCGCCGTGGGAGCCGGGATGCTGATTATGGCGCTCAGCTGCTTCATATCAGTCAATCTGACCGCGGAGTCAGGTGGCGGCGTTTTCACTGAAAGCCAGTTCTTGCGTGGCGTCGGTATGATCCTAACGATGATGTTCCTCAATCAGGCGACCGTTGCTTCTGTCGCAAGAGAAGACGCTGGCGATGCTTCTGGCATCTTCAACGCCGCACGCAATCTGGGCGGGTCTTTTGCGCTGGCCGGCCTTGCCTCGTTCCAAGACCAGCGACTGTGGCATCACAGCAGACGCATGGAAGAATCGCTCAATGCGAACGGTGGACGTCTGCAGGATTATATCGATGGTCTCACTACCTCGCTGGGCAGCCCGCAAGCTGCTCTGCAAATGCTTTCAGGCACAATCCAGCGCGAAGCTTTCGTCATGACCTACAACGACGTCTTTTTCGCGATGGGCGCGATCACGCTCGCAACCGTTCCACTCGTGATGTTTCTTCGGGCGCTGCCCAAGAACGCCTCGCTCTCGATGCACTGAGACCTTCATGCGCAAGCTCATCCCGCTTCTTTTCACTTTCGCTCTTCTCGGAGCGTGCACTGCCGGTCCCGATTATGCCGGGCCGCCCCGGGTTGCCTCGGTCGGGGCGGATGGCTTCCTGCGGGCCGGTTCCGATGTGGATTCGCAAGCGCCGCTCTCCAGCGACTGGTGGTTGCTGCTGGGCGATCCGGTGCTTAACGACCTCGAAGCGCGCGCGCTTGCCGGAAATCCCGGCGTCGCTGCCGCCCGCGCCAGGATCGACCAGGCGCGTGCCTCGCTGCGGCAGGAACGCGCCAACCGGCTTCCCTCGGCCGCTGGCCAGGCAACTACGATCCAAGCCAAAATACCCGGTCTCGACCTTCAGAACGGTCCACCGTCCGGAACGCCAGGGACGCCCGGCCAAACCGAGGATGAGGAAACGTTGAGTGTCTACAACGTGGGTCTCAATGCAAACTGGGAAATAGACTTTGCCGGAGGGCAGCGGAGGCGCATCGAAGCCGCCAATGCGCAGGCCGCGGCAAGCGTTGCGAACGCCGAGGATGCGCAGGTCCAACTCGCGGCTGAAGTCGCCAGGGCATACGTCGGTCTCAGGGAAGCCCAGTCGCGCCTCGACCTTGTCGAGCAGCAGCGCGAATTGCAGCAGCAGACCCTGGAGCTGACTTACCAGAGGTATACGCAAGGCGCGCTCGCCTTGTTTCCGGTCGGCAACGCAAATGCCGAGCTTGAGCTGCTCAAGTCACAGATCGCGGAAGCGACTGCCGATGTTGCGGTCCTGAAAGACACCTTGGCGGTGCTCACCGGAGAAGCACCCGGCAGTCTTGATCAGCTGCTCTCAAAAGACTCGGCAATCCCCTTGCCTCCAACGCGCGTAGCTGTGGGCGACCCTGCCGCGCTGATCGCGAGGAGGCCCGACATTCGCGCGGCCGAGCGGACGCTCGCGGCAGCCAATGCCCGTATTGGCGTGGCCGAGGCAGCGCGGTTTCCGAAGCTTTCCTTCATGGGAATTCTTGGCCTCGGAGGCACCCAGCCCGATGACATCTTCGATCTGGGCAACCTCTCGGCGATAGCATTGCCGCAATTGCAGTGGAACCTGCTCGACTTCGGTCGAACCGAAGCTTCGATCGACCAGGCCGAGGCCGGGCGGGAAGAGGCCTTGCAGCGTTATCGCGAGATTGTGTTGCGCGCGCTACAGGACGCAGAGCAATCGCTTGCCCGCTTCAGCCAGCAACGCGCCAACGTGGCTGCTCTGGCGCAAGTCAAGCGGCAGGCCGACACCGCGGCTGGACTCAATCAACAACGATACAAAGCTGGCGCAATTTCCCAGGCAGACCTGAATACCTCCTTGCGGCAACGGCAGCAGGCGACGGTCGATTTAAATCGTTCGATCGCCGCCATGACCAACAGCTGGATCGCAATCCAAAAGTCGTTGGGTCTCGGTTGGAGTGAACCAGGAACGATGCCTGCTGTCGCTAACATAGGAATTCCTGAATCTTCATAGCGAGATAATCCGGCGGGCTTGTGGGGAAACAGCATCCCCGCTGGATTGTCATTGCGGGACCCAAGCGAAGCGCTGGAAGAAAGCGCTGGGCTAAGAGAAGGGACTTCGCTGAGAATTCTCAACTCGCCCTTCGCAACTGGT
Source organism: Altererythrobacter sp. (assembly GCA_016793865.1). Classification (GTDB taxonomy): domain Bacteria; phylum Pseudomonadota; class Alphaproteobacteria; order Sphingomonadales; family Sphingomonadaceae; genus Qipengyuania. Next base: position 43,765 of record JAEULJ010000001.1, on the reverse strand, counting down.
TTTCTTGTGACGCTACCTTCGGAAAGCCGGACGCAAAGCAGTCCAGCGACCAAAGATCTGACCCGATGTTCCGTGGTTTTCTAAAGCTACGATGAGCGGGCGTAGCCCAAGCGGCGTTAGGCGTGAAATAGCGGCATGCGGCGGCATTTGGTGGGCCCGGAAAGATTCGGACTATCTCTTGATCGTGAAATTATCGAAATGCCGTTCGTCCGCTTTTAGGAGTTGCCCGTTCGAGTTTTAGCGGCCGAAATTGGGCGCGTTGCTGACCTTCCGCAACGCTCGAAGTTGACCGTGCCAAGCGCTTTGCACTGTGGTCGTTCCTGCACATGTTCGGGTCTGCCCCCGACCTCGATGTGGTGTTCGAGAACGAGGAAGACCGGGAAGCAGCCCGCAACTTGATGGATCTCCTGGCAGCATCGGAAAGCGACGGCGAAAGCTGATTGCAGCGGGATCATGTCACCCTTCAGACCTGCACCCGATACCCATCCGGCTTTCTTCGCGAACAGTCCTGAACCAGGTCAGCTGAGGAGCCGCAACCCGTTCCTTTGACGGCCGTGTTGTCGCGCTTCGCGCGCCTGCTCGCACCACCCGTCATGAACAGGTTTCCCTTCGGCCCTTCAGGCCTCCGGTGCAGTCCTCCCATGCCCTGTTTCTTTCAGATGTTCGCAAGCCGGAGATGGTCTCCGGTTTGAGGAACTGAAGGAATATCACCATGACCAATATCGCAATCCTCACTGGCCGCATCGCCCGCGATCCCGACACCCGCGAGACCAAGGGCGGCACCAATGTCACCGGGATCACCGTCGTCACCGATCGCCCCGCGCGCGACAAGGACGGCAAGACCTACAAGGACGAGAACGGCTACACCGCCAAGGAAAGCGAGTTCCACCGGGTGACCTGCTTCAACGGCCTTGCCAAGACCGTCGGGCAGTACTGCTCCAAGGGCCAGCTGGTTTCGGTCCAGGGCCGCATCCACTACACCCAGTGGGAAGACAAGGACGGGGTCACGCGCTACGGCACCGAGATACTCGCCGACAAGGTCGATTTCCTCTCCCGCGGGAATGGCTCGGGTGACGACAACGACAACCAGGATGCTCCCGAGATCGACTGACCTCTCCCGTCGATCTCCCTCCCGAAGGGGTCCTGTCCAGCCGGACAGGGCCCCTTCCTCGCGTATGGAACGCCGAAGAACTTTCAGTAATCGTTTGCAAAAGCGGTGCTACGAAGAGCGCCATGACTGACCAGGCGATCGTTTGCTATCCGGGTGAGGCCGCGACTGCAGCCGAGGTTGTGGCACTTGCAAATGAGTATCGGATCGCGGCCCAGCTTCTCGTGCAGAATGGACGGCCTGGAGAGGCTAGGTCGCGGGCACCTTTTCGGATGGTCGCGATCCATGCGGTCGAGCTGTACCTCAACGCATTCCTTCTCCGATCGGGTCACAGCGCGGGCGAGGTCCGGGGTCTCCAGCACAACCTCGCGGCAAGGGCGGACCTCGCAGTCGAGGTTGGGCTGGTGCTGCGGAAGCGGACGCGGGAACACCTGCACGCCATGTCGCAGTCGCGCGAATTTCTTGTGACGCGATACGTGCCCAGCGGAACCAGCCTATCGGAGATCAATCGCCTGCAGGCGACGCTTACAGAGGTCGCGCAGAAGGTCTCGGCAGCTATCTAGGCCGGGACCGGAGGGGAGGGGGCCTGGCTCACGTTTTCCCATTCTGATGGCCGTGCAACCGGCGCGTCAAGGACGGCAGGGTCCCACCATTTTGCCTCCCCTTCGCTGCGCTGCGGTCCGACAAAATCGTTACCCCTACCGCCGCTATCGCGGTCGCCCTTTGGGGCGATCCCTGACCCGCCGGCCGCACGCCCATCCGTCCTGCTCCTGCCGTCCACGGCAGACATAAGGAGGATACAATGGCTTCAATTGCTCAGCACAATTCGAACTCAGAACGCTACTTTGCCGCGCTGGCTTTGGCAGAGCGGCGGGCGCTGCACAGCTTCTTCGATCAGCACATCGTCGAGGACCGGGAATTGGGATATTTCGCGCTGGATGAGGGAGACTACAACGCACTTCCGGCGCACCTTGCAGAGCGGGTGGTGCACACGGTGCATGGTGCTATGCTCGATGAATTCTGACCCGACAAACAGGGTAGGGACCGGAAACGGTTCCTGCCTTTTTTCATGCTCGCAGATGTTAGATTGGTGATGGATCAGTGCTTGAGATAGGGCGTGCAATCGGTCGCCAATCGACACGATCAACATCAGTTCATGGGGCATAACGATCGCTCGCAATCGGCAATGCATTTTGCTCCCCTCACTTCAGGTTGTGACGAACGATCACATTGGGTGCACATGTTGGCTATTTGGTCCCCATTCTGGAACATTTGAGGAAAATCGTGGGCCATAGAGCCTGTTGCCGGACGATGGTTTCCGCCGCTCATTTTAACGCTGCGCTACGCTTCCATACTGAAACGAAAGCATCTTCTTCGCAAGTTGGACCGGGAGAACAACTGGTCACTGACACGCAGTTGAGAATGGGCTTGACCCAGCACACCGTACGCAGCGGTGCTGCCGGATGTTTCATTGTCTCTTCAATGGGATAGATCTTGGTTTCGCGAGATGCAGCAACTGATTTGCAGGTGATGCATAAAGCGGATTCGCAATTTGCGCGTAAATCACTCTGCCATAAGGCCTTGAACAGATGGGCGAACTTTCCGTTTTCCTACAGGCTGCCCGTGATTTAGTCTGATCCTCGCCTTCCGCAGGGTGAACCAGGTTCCTTATCGTTCAAGGAGCTTGGAAACGTGCAACGTCATCAAAGTCTGCAGAGCTATGTTCCACCGCTTATCGCGGACTGGATCAGGGACCAGGCGCGGTTCAAGCAGGTCAGCGTCAGCATCGTCGTGCGCGACCTGCTGGTCGCAGCCTGGACCCGTGACAACGATGCGCTTCTGCGCCCCACCGGGGCCGATCCGGAGCGGCAGAGGGTGTTCGCGACAGTCGCGCTCGACGCGCTGCTAACCCACCATTCCGACGATACGCTGAGGGAGCGCACGCTGGCTGCCTATCACCGCCGGCTCGAGCGGCTCGGTCTCATTCCGGCTTCCGGCAAGGGAGGCGAGCATGAAGCATAATCTCGTCAACTTCACCCGCGGTAGCCAGCTGCTGGGCCACTTCGGCTTCATGTTTGCGGCGGGCCTCAGGGGACCGCTGCTTGTCACCGTGCTCGTCATTCTCGGTCTTGGCTGGTGGGAGGTCCAATCCTCGCTCAGCGAGCAAGAGGTCTATCTTCTGTGGATGCATCTCTACGCCTCCGCCTACGGTTTCATGGAGTTCGATCCCGCCAAGCTCGTGCACCTCAAACTGGGCAACGGCGAGACCGCCGCCTTTCCCATTTCGGTCGTCACCCAGTACCCGCCGATGCGCGCCGCGGTCGCCGCATTCGGGGAGGCCCTGCGAAGTACGTTCTTGGTTGCAAGCATGGTCCTCGTCCCGCTGTTCATCGCCTTCTGGTGGATTGCCGAACGCTTCGGCGAGCGCTCGAAACAGAAGAAGCATGTGCGCGGCTCTTCGCTCGTAACGCTGCCCGAACTGGAGCGCGACATCGCCCGCCACAACGCCCGCGAACGGGCGCGCGAATATGGCAGCGAAATGGGTTGGTCATGGCGTCTGGCCGGTCGCGCATCATTGCGCGAAGCGGGGCTCTATACCCCCGCGCATCTCGCCGGCGTGAGCTGGCCGTGGCGGCGCGAGCAGAGCCACGCAATGCTGGTCGGGACCACCGGAACCGGCAAGACCGTGGCGCTCACCGATCTCGTCGCCGAGATCCGCGAGCGAGGCGAGCGCGCGGTGATATTCGATCTCACAGGGGCATTCATCGAGACCTTCTACGAAGCGGACCGGGACGTCATTCTCAACCCACTCGACGCCCGCTGCCCGGCGTGGAGCGCGTTCAACGACTGCACCTCGCGCGCCGAATTCCATTCCGCGGCGGAGTCGCTCGTACCCCACGATGGCGGCGGCTCGGAGCAGTTCTGGGTGCTCGCCGCGCGCACCATGTTCGTCGAGACCTGCATCAAGCTCGCCGCGGAAGGACGGGGCAGCAACCAGGCGCTCGCCGACGAGCTGATGAACGCCGACCTGTCCGATCTGCACAAGCTGCTCGAGGACACCATGGCGGGGCCGATCACCACGCCAAGCGCCGCCAAGATGGCGGAATCGGTGCGCGCGGTGTTCAACGTCAACGCCAAAGCGATGCAGATGCTTCCGTCGGACGGAGAGCCGTTTTCGATCCGCCGCTGGGTCAGGGGGACGTGTGAACCGGGCTCGCTGCTGTTCCTCTCGGCGCGTTATGTCGACATGAGCGTGCTCTCGCAGTTGCTCACATTGTGGCTCGATACCGCGATCAACACACTGATGACCGGGCGGCGCACGCGCGACCTCAAACTGTGGTTCCTGATCGACGAACTAGGGGCGCTGCACCGCCTGCCGTCGCTCGAGAAGGGCCTGCAGACCGCGCGCAATTTCGGCGGCGCGATAGTCACCGGCGTGCATGCCTTCGCCAAGCTCAAGGAAGTCTACGGCGAGAACATGGCGATGACGCTGTCCTCGCTCGCCAGGACCAAGCTGATCCTCGCCACCGCCGATCGGGAAACTGCGACCTGGTGCTCTGATGTCGTCGGGCACCGCGAGGTCCGCGAAATGGAAGAAGGCTATAGCTATGGCTACAACAACGCCCGCGACGCGGTCAGCCTGACACCCCGCCGACAGGTCGTTCCGTTGCTCCTTCCCGACGAATTTATGGAGCTTCCCAGCCTGTCGGGCTTCATCAAGTTTCCGGACGGATTTCCGGCAGCGCCGGTCACGCTGATCCCGCGCGATTGGCCACGGGTCGCCGAAGGTTTCATCGCGCGGGAGATGCTGCCGCGAACCCGCGCAGCCCACCGCAGCGACAGCGATCGTTCTGATACTCAGGGCAATGCGGAGCATCGCGCAGGGAGCGACGACGAGGGCGGCGAGCCGCGCCGTCTGGCGCGAAAGGATCGCCCATCGGTTGAACCGCAGAAGGCATCTTTGCGGAGCACTCGCGCGGCGCAGTCGAACGCGTCGAAATCGGGCAAGAATGGGGAGCAAGCCACGGCCAAGGCATCCTTGCCCACCGATCCGGCATTCGACGTGCGCCTTGCATCCCGGTCGAGCGCCAAGCCAGAAGCCGGCACACACGCGCAATCCGAATTGCCGCTCGGCGAAGCCAGGGAGAGCTCGGAGGAAAGGCGTGGCCTGACGGTCAAGCCGTCGCGCCCGGATGTGCTCAATCCGCAAGCCTCGCAGGATGCGGCACGGGACCGCAATAGCGCCGACCACCGGCAGCAGGAAGAGCAGCAGCGCACGCTGCTCGGCGGGGCCGCGCGCGAGCATCAGGAGCGCGACATGGGCGATATCGAGCCCGATATCTGACCGACTGCGGGAGGCTTGAGGGGCCGAACGGGATCCGCCGCCCATGCTCTCTGTCGCCAATGTTCGCTCGCCGTCGGCCGCGGCGAGCTACTTCGCCGCCGACAATTACTACGCCAGGGCCGACGCCGACCGTTCGGGCGAATGGGTCGGCAAGGGCGCCGATCTGCTGGGGCTCAAAGGCCGCGTCGAAACCAAAGCGTTCGACGCGCTGCTGCGGGGCGAGCTGCCCGATGGATCCACCGTCGGCAATCCCGGGCAAAGGCATCGGCCCGGCACCGATCTCACCTTTTCGCTGACCAAGAGCTGGTCGCTGCTGGCTCTTCTCGGCAAGGACGAGCGGATCGTCGAAGCCTATCCTGCGCATCGAACTCGGCGCGGGTGGCCATGCTGTCGCGGATCGTGCGCAGCGCCGGGTTCGTCGTTGCGGAAGCCCGCGCACGCGCTTCGATCTGTCCGGGGCTCTGCGCCAGATCCTGCAAGCCGTGCGTGGCCTGGGGATCGTAATTGGGGACGCGGTTCGCATCGACCGGCGCCGAAGCCGCCTCGCGCGCGGTTTCGAGCAGGTCCCTCGCCGTCTGCTTGCCATCGGCCCTGGCCGTGTCGGTGGTCTGCGCCATGCTCGCGCCCGGCACAGCGAAGATCAGGGCGAGCGCAGCGGCAATCATCCGCGTCATGGCCGGTTCCTTTGGAGGCGGGCGAGGTGGAGCCGGGCAAGCGCGGCCCCGGGCCCGCCGCCTCCGGCGAAGGTTTCGAGCACAAACGAGAGGGTGTGGCGGCGATGTTCGCTAGCATCAGGCCGGGTGGCGAAGTCCACATCGCGGATTACGCTCACCAAAGCGGCGCGTTGATGCGTGCGCTGTTCCGCCTGACGGTCCAAGCGATCGACGGCCTGGCAGACACCCAGCCAAACGCAGACGGGGCGTTGGAGAGCATCCTTTCCGACTATGATGAGGCCGCCGTCGCACCTCAAGCCGTCGTGCCGACCGCCACCGGTGCGATCAGCCTCTTCAAGGCGATAAAGCCAATCCAAAACAATTGCGACACGTTCGCAGAAAGGGCTTGATCCTCCAGCGGCTGGAGGTTGTAGGGACCGGCAATGGAAGCGAACGAATCAGACGGCTGCGGCTGCACCGGCGACACCAAGCGGGCCCAAACCGATCCCGCGTACCGCCGCGCGCTGTGGTGGGTGGTCATCCTCAATGTGGGCTTTGGTCTCGTCGAGATCGTCGGCGGATTCATCGCCAACAGCCAGGCGCTGAAAGCTGACGCGCTCGATTTTCTCGGTGACGGCTCGATCACTTTCGTCGGTCTGCTCGCTCTCGGATGGGCGGCATCCACCCGGGCGCGAATAGCGATGACACAGGGGCTCTTTCTCGGCGCGCTCGGCCTCGCCGTCATCGCCATGGCCATTTGGCGCGCTCTGAACGCCATCCCGCCGGAGCCCGAGCTGATGGGGGGCATCGGCATCGCAGCGCTGATCGTGAACGTGACCGCGGCCCTGATCCTCGCTCGTTTCCGGGACGGTGGCGACGCACAAGCCCGAGCGATCTGGCTGTTCTCGCGCAACGACGCGATCAACAACGTGGCGGTAATCGCGGCAGCTGCGCTCGTCTTCTTCCTCGACAGCGCGTGGCCCGACATCATCGTGGCTGCCGTAATTGCCGTAATTTTCCTGCAGTCGGCGTGGGAGATCATCCGAGACGCTGGCGGCGAGTTGCGTGCGAAGGCATGACGACTTTCCGCTACCTCAGGGCGTTGGCCCTCGCGCTTCTGCTCGGCTGCGTCCTCGCCGCTCCGGCCCGTGCGCAGACGGCGCCGGCTCAGACCATATGGCGTCTTCTGGACTATATCGCAGTCGATTACGCAGGTACGGTCTCTGACGGCCGAGTGGTGAACGAGGCCGAATACGTCGAGATGGTGGAGTTCTCCGCGAGCGTGCGCCAGCGCCTCGGCGAGCTAGCGCCAACCGAAGCGCGGGCAAACCTGCTGCAAGGAGCAAAGCGACTTGAGGCCGATATCGCTGCGAAGGCGGCCCCGGAAAGCATCGCCACGTCGGCCCGGCAGCTGGGAAGAGTCCTCTTGGCTGCTTACCCGGTGCCGCTCGCCCCGTCGAACCTGCCCGATCTCAGCCGAGGCGCAACGCTCTATGCTCAGAACTGCGCCAGCTGCCATGGATCGATGGGCGACGGGCGAGGTTCGGCGGCAGGCGGCATGGACCCGCCTCCGATCGACTTCACCGACGAGGCTAGAGCGCGTGAACGGAGCCTCTTCGGCCTCTATCAGGTCATCGAGCAGGGCCTCGAAGGCACGGCCATGCCTTCCTTTGCACAGCTCAGCCCTGATGACCGATGGGCGCTCGCATTCCACGTTGGCCGCTACGCGTATCCAAACAAGCTTGCTCGCTCTGGAGAGACGGCCTGGTCGAATGACGATGCGCTGCGCCGCCTGATCCCGAACATGACTGTCTTGGCCGGCATGACCCCGGCGCAGCTCGAAGAGAAGCTGGGAGCTGAGAAGGCGCGGGCCGTCACCGCCTATTTGCGCGGCAATCCAGAGGCTCTTTCCGGAGCGGAGGGCTCACTCAGTCTGGCCAAGGAGCGATTGCAGGAGGCGCTCGACGCCTACGAGGCTGGCCAGCGGGCCAGAGCAACCGATCTGGCGCTTTCTGCCTACCTCGACGGTTTCGAGCCCGTTGAGCCGCTCCTGACCGCGCGTGATGCTTCGCTGATGAGGCGGATCGAAGGGGCGATGGCCGAGCTGCGCGCCCGCATCGGCCGCGGCACGCCGGTGGACGAGGTGCGAGCGCAAGTCGCGATAGTACAGACCCTCTTCACAGACGCCGAGGTTCAGCTCAGCCCCGACAAGGCCAGCACTGCATCCAGCTTCCTGGGTGCCTTCACCATTCTCCTTCGGGAAGGGCTGGAGGCGCTTCTCCTCGTTATCGCGATGATCGCGTTCCTCAGGAAGGCCGATCGCCAGGATGTGCTGGGCTATGTTCATGGCGGGTGGGTGGCAGCGCTGGTGGCTGGCGTAGCCACCTGGGCGGCAGCGACCTATCTGATCAGCGTAAGCGGGGCGAGCCGCGAGCTGACCGAAGGCTTCGGTTCGATCTTGGCTGCGGTAATTCTCCTGTCGGTCGGAATCTGGATGCACGGGAAAGCTCAGGCCGGGGCATGGCAGCGCTACATACACGAGCGGCTCAGCAAGGCGCTCTCGAAGCGGTCTGCCTGGTTCCTTTTTGGGCTTACCTTCCTCGTCGTCTATCGCGAAGTGTTCGAAACGGTTCTCTTCTATGCAACGCTCTGGAACCAGGGAAATTCGGGCGCTGTCGCAGCGGGAGCGCTCGCGGCCATCGTTCTGCTTGCAGTGATCGCTGTGGCCATGCTTCGTTACAGCCAGAAAATTCCGATTGCGAAGTTCTTCACCTACAGCTCCGCGCTCATCGCCGTCCTGGCCGTGATCCTCGCAGGCAAGGGCGTATCGGCCCTTCAGGAAGCGGGGCTGATAGACGTGCGGCCGCTCGCAGTTGTCCCTCGGATCGACCTGCTTGGTCTCACGCCCACTGTTCAGTCGGTGCTCGCGCAGCTGTTCATGCTGGCCGCAGTGCTGTTCGGCTTCTGGTACAATCGGCGAGTGGCTCAACAGCGCTCCGCCCAGGTGGTTTCAATCGGCCGGCCGGCATGATCCGGAGGCAAGATCGAGGAGGGGTGCGGGGGGGAGCCGGTCCGCGATGACGTGGCCAGATCTGCCCACGGCCCCGCGCGGCGCTGAGGAGCCCTTGCAACCGCCGTCCTCTCCACGGCGCGCTTCTGCAGCGTTCGCGGCGGCAATTGCGGCTGTTGCGGCCGACCAACTGACGAAGACGCAAGCCTTCGCTTATGTGGCGTACAATGGCGATCTCGAGCTGAACCCGTTTCTCGGGATCACCGCCGGCACCAACTCTGGCATCGCCTTCGGGCTGGCAACAGCGCTGCACCCCTTGCTGTTGGTCGGAATTGCCGTCGCAATCTGTGTGTGGATCCTGATCCTCATACGAGCGTCGCACGGCTTGCTGCGACAGGCCGCGCTCGTGACGCCATGAGCAGCGCCTACGGTAGATTACAATTATGCGGTCTGTTCAGAACCACCATCTTCTCGTCGCTCATATCCGCCATCGTGTAGCCGATGCCCCCCGTCCCCAGTCCCGATTGTCGGCGACCTGCGAACGGCATCCAGTCGACGCGGAATGCGGTGTGGTCGTTGATCAACACTGTGGAGCCCGATAGGCGCTCGACACAATGATCGGCGATGTCCAGTCGCTGGGTAAATACAGCGGCCTGAAAGGAATAAGGCAGCTCGTTCGCCTGGGCAATTGCTGCGTCGATACTGTCGTATCCGTAGACACACACCACGGGTCCGAACACCTCCTCTCGCGAAACCTTGGCGTCACGGGGCGGATCGACCAGAACGGTGGGATGATAGAGCGTCGGGCCGATGCGCTTCCCGCCTGCGGCCAGTCTGGCACCATTCTCGACGGCGGCAGCGACCCAGGCTTCGACCCGGTCGACCTCGGCAGGGCGGATGAGAGGACCGCACTGCGTTTCCTCTTCAGTCGGATCTCCCACCCTCAGTGCCTCTGCGCCCGCGGCCAGCTCGGCAGCGAAATCCGGCAGTTCGGCGCGCGGAACGAACACCCGCTGGACCGAAACGCAGACCTGGCCAGAATGATAAAAGCCCCCTTTCAGGAGCGACGGAATGACGTTCTCGTGCGAAACACCTTCATCGACGATGACCGGTGCCGCGCCCCCATGTTCCAGCGCCACGCGCGTACCGGGTGCGAGCCTGGAACGAAGCATCCAGCCTACTCTCGCTGACCCGATGAATGAGAAGAACGCTGTTCGCGGATCCGTGACCATTTGCTCGGCGACATCGTTCGTGCAGGGTACGAAGCGGCACCATTGTTCGTCGAGACCTGCCTCGTAAAGGATTTCTACGAAGCTCTTGCAGGACAGGGGCGTATCCTTGGCCGGCTTCACCAGAACGGGGCACCCGGTCGCCACCGCGGGGCCCACCTGATGGGCGATCAGATTTAGCGGATGATTGAATGCCGAAATCGCGACCACAGGTCCGATCGGCTCCCTGAAGGTGTAGGCTCTGCGGCCTGCGCCTGCCTCGGTCAGGTCCATCGGGATCTGGCGCCCGCCGCTCGCGAACAGTTCATGCACGCAGAGTTCGACGCTCTGAATGGCGCGGCTGGTTTCGGCACGGGCGTCGACAAGCGGTTTCCCGCCCTCGCGTGCGATCTGCATCGCAAGCGTCTCGGCACGCTCGCGCATGAGCGCGCCGGCGCGTTGCAAAATGGCAATCCGCTCATGAACCGGAATCCACGCCCGCCGGTCTTCGTGCAACGCGCGCGCCTCGTCGAGCCAGCGGTCGATCAGCGGCCACTCGACCAGGTCCACGCTGCCGATGCATTCCTGGTCGTAAGGATTGAGGACCTGCCAGGTCATTGGGGGCATTCCATCGCGCTCAGTTCATCGATCAAAACTTTGCGGTTCTCGGAGTAATCTACCGGCAGGTCCACGAGGTGAACGCCGCCGCTCTCGAACGCGCCGTTCAAGGTCGGAACCAGTGCTTGGCTGCTGTCGATCCGGTGGCCCGTCGCGCCGTAACTTTTCGCGTAAGTGACAAAATCAGGGTTGGCGAAGCTCAGGCCGTATTCGGGAAACCCAAGTTGCTCCTGCTTCCACCGGATCATCCCGTAGGCGGCATCATTCAGGATGAGCACAACCAGGTTGAGGCCAAGCCGGACCGCGGTTTCTACTTCCTGCGAATTCATCATGAACCCGCCATCGCCGCAAACCGCCAGCACGCGGCGCTCTGGCCAGAGCATCGCCGCCATCATGGCCGAAGACAGCCCGGCTCCCATCGTTGCCAGTGCGTTGTCGAGCAGAATGGTATTGGGCTCATGCGCGATGTAATTGCGGGCGAACCAAATCTTGTAGATGCCATTGTCGAGAGCGACGATGTCGTCCCGCCCCATGACCCGGCGCACATCGGCAACCACGCGCTGCGGTACGATCGGGAACCGTGTATCGTCACTGCCGCGACGGATATGCGCGGCAATTTCTTCGTGCACACCGGCATAAGCGGTCAGGTCGCACGGCTGCTTGCCGCGAAGCCGCTCTCCCAGACGCTCCACCGAACCGGCAATATCGCCGATAACCTCCAGCTGCGGAAAATAGACCTGGTCGACCTCGGCGGCCTTGTAATTGATGTGAATGACGGTTTGGCCGCCGGGCTCCATGAAGAAGGGCGGCTTTTCGACAACGTCATGGCCAATGTTGACGATCAGATCGGCGCGCTCGATGGCGCAATGAACATAGTCGTCCGAAGACAATGCCGCGGTGCCGAGATATAACGGACTCGCTTCATCGAGCACCCCTTTGCCCATCTGGGTGTCGAAGAACGGGAACTGGGTGTCGTCGACGAACTTGCGGAGTGCTTTGCAGGCGCTGCGCCGGTTGGCTCCGGCCCCTATCAGAAGGAGCGGGCGTTCGGCGGCCATTATGCGCTCGGCCGCTTCATCTATCGCGGCATCGCCCGCCACGGCATAGTGTCGCGTGTGAGGCGCAACGACCGCTTCGGAGGTCTCTTCCTTCGCAATATCCTCGGGCAACTCCAGCAGGACCGCACCGGGCCGCTCCTCCTGGGCTCTTCTGAAGCCCTCCCGCACCAGTGACGGGATGCGCTCGCCATTCACGATCTGCTTCGCCATCTTGCATAGAGGGGTGAAGAGCGCGACGACATCCACAATCTGAAACTGGGCCTGTTTCGAGACCTTGATGGGCTTCTGCCCGGTAATGATAACGAGGGGGAAAGCGCCCAGCGCAGCGTATGCGGCCGGGGTTGTAAGGTTGGTCGCCCCCGGTCCCAGCGTCGCCAGGCAGACGCCGGGTTTTCCGGTGAGGCGACCATATGTCGCTGCCATGAAACCGGCTCCCTGTTCATGGCGGGTGACGATCAATCTGATCGAAGATGTGCGAAGCGATTCAAGCAAATCCAAATTCTCCTCACCGGGCACGGCAAAGATATATTCAACTCCTTCGGCTTCCAGGGCGGCGACTAGGAGATCGGATGCTTTCATCAGCAAAGTCTTTCTTGCGTTGTTTGTTCGCAGGCCTGCTGCAGTAGCGTTCCGTTGTCTGGCTTGATGGGACACCAGCCACGAGCACAGGGGTAACCTTAACAGGCTCGTGCACCAATTGCGGAGAAGCCGCCATAAGCCGTGCGAGTAGATAACAACGATGCCGTTGGTTCACTGTTCCGCCAACGTCCGAGGACCGCTGCTTTAGCTCACGACTCGGGGCAAACCGCTCTGCTTGCGCCGATCCACGGCAGACGGCCTCTATCTGGTTCTCGACGCAAAGCTCGAGCCGTTGGCCTCCCTTCGATCGCAGCCGAACTCAGGCGCTTCAACGACGCTTATATGGATCTTCGTCCGAATGGCTGCTCGTCGGTCGAAGGCACCATATCATCGGACCGAAAGGAACGAGGGGGCAGGGCCCTGCGTTAAACGAGTGAGCGCGCCATAGCAGCGCAACCATTTGCCAAAAGGCCTAGGAGAGATGACGTGGAAATTCGCGAACTGATGACAAAGGATCCGGCATGCTGCAGCCCGTCAGCCAGTGTGAAGGAAGCGGCTTCGCTGATGGCAAGCAACGACTGCGGTCTAATTCCCGTGACCAACGCGGAAGGCGAGCTGGTCGGCGTCATTACCGATCGCGACATCGCTTGCCGCTGCGTTGCCCAGGGCAAATCTGCCGAAACGAAGGTGGAGGAGATCATGTCATCTTCTCCCGTCACCGTGACCATCGATGCGAGCGTGGCTGAATGCTGCAAAAAGATGGAAGAGAATCAAGTCCGTCGTCTCCCCGTCGTCGATGACGCCGGCAAGTGCTGCGGGATCGTGTCCCAAGCTGATATTGCGCGCCATGCTAGTGAGCACGCGACTGGCGATCTCGTACGTGAGGTTTCGGAACCGACGCGTTAGGCTTCAGCTCGTCGTCCCTTTTCCCGCTCCAATCGCTCATAGGAACGCGGGCCATCAGCGCGAAAAGCGACACAGAGCGTTGGAGTATCCCGATCCAGCGGCGACACGCACGGGCTGGTGAACAGCCAGGTCTTGGCCACGCAAGGCAGTGGCGAACGCGTAGATTGCTGCATCTCACCGAGACATGCTTCCCTCGCGCGCGCGGACCCAAGCGAAATCGTGCCGCCACATCGTCCGGAACAGCAGCCAGAACCCGGTCACCGCCAGCCACGCCATCGCGACGCCGGCGGTGATGATCAGCGGATGGTTGAAGCTCATCCTGTCGACGTAATCCATGTTGTGGAGCATCCAGAAGAAATCCCACCAGCGCCAGGTGTCATTCCGCCGCTCGAGCACGGCGCCCGTGGTGGCCGACACGTAATAGGTGCTCGCGTTGTCGTCGGCGAAATCGACCTGCCAGATCGGCGGCTCGTGGTCCCTGACCGGCAGCGATCGCTCGGTAAGAAGCTTCGCCGCGCCGGGACGTGCCCCATTGGGATGGCTTGACTGCGCGATGGCGCGGGCGGCGGCCCCGTCAATCGTCAGTCGGACCCCTGTTTGGGCGTCGAACATCCGGACAAATCGCGCGGTTCGCACTTCGACCACCGGCCGATCAAGCAGAGTCTTCAGCCGCAACCCCTCGATTTTTGCGCTGCCCAATTGGCGGACGATTGCTGGCCACGCGGTCGCCTCGCCAGCGAGTGCCGCTTGGGTCGCTTGAGGCTGGGGGCCTCCGGCAACTGTCTCCATGTCGAGCAGCGCCATCGCGGCGCCACTGATCGCCCAGATCACGAACTGCAGGCCGATCGCCAGCCCGACCCACTTGTGGATTTTCCGCAGCCAGATCGACTTGATTGTCATGGAGTGCTGCGCCCCTTCTTCTTGCGCTTGGGGAAGGCATGGAAAAGCAACCAGATGCCCGAGAGCGCCATCAGTACCGCGCCCCACGTGAAGACGCGAAGAAGGGAGTTGTTGACGTTCTCGCGCTCGTCATAATCCATGATGTGGAGCATCCACACGAAGTCGAACACGCGCCACAGTTCGTGCCGGCGCGACAACAGTTCGCCGGTAACCGGTGAGAGATAGAAGGTCGGACTGTTCCAATGATCGAACTCCACCCGCCAGAGCGGAGGCGTTCGTCCGCGGATTTCCCCGGGCACATCCGCAATGAGTTCGGCCGATGCGATGGACTCGGGCCCGGTATAGTACGACGAAGCCAGGGCTCTGATTGCCTGCTCGTTCGGCGGGTTCAACCGCTTAGCCGAGGTTGCCCCGAAGGCGCGCTCTCCCGAGGGCCCTTCGGTGACATAGATCGGGCGCTCATCGACCCAGGCCAGCCTGATGCTGGACGCTTTCTCCCGGGCGGCAAGCGCGAGCGGATCCCGCAAGGCGCCCGCATGGACGCCCGGACTGGACGCCTCGCGAACGAGTTGGTCGCCGTGGATCGTATCGATATGGACGATGGTCATGTAAAGGCCGCTAAGCGACCAGACGACCACCTGCAGGCCGACGAACAGCCCAAACCATTTATGCGTCTTGCGGGCGATTACGTGGGTTCGCATCTGCGGGCGAAAGCTCCGGCTTTGGATGAGAGTGGCCCCGGCGAAGTTCTCGCCGGGGCCATCAAGGGGCGATCAGCAGTGGCCCGCTTCCCGATGTTCGGGAGCGCAGGTAGGCGACGCGTCGGGCTCCGCTGCAGGCTCCGCCGAGGGCTTGGGCGCAGCCGCTTTGGCCGGGGCCGGCTTTGCAGCGGCAGCCTTCGGAGCAGCAGGTTTCGCGGTAGCCGCCGGCGCAGAGGTTTCGCTCTTGGCTTGCGCCTGCATGGCCATCGGCTCGCCGCGCAGCATGGCCTCGACCATCCCCACTTCCTTCAGCTGTTCAGCCCGCGTCTCCTCGATTTGTGCGCGCACCGCACCGCTCGCGCCATTTGCGAGTGCGATGTCCGACATCGCGACGGCACCGCGATGGTGCGCCAGCATCTTGGTAAGGTAGGTTTCCGAAGGGATCGAGCCCGATGCCGCCATCATGTCAGAGTGCATTTCGGTCATCGCGGCTTCGTAAAGCTTGGCGCTGGTGGGATTGGCCGCACCATTGCGGGCCAGCGCCTTGAGCGCTTCGATCTCGGCGCCCTGCTTGTCGATCGTCATCTGCGCCATTTTCGCGACATTGGCCGTGGGCTCCAGGCCCAGCGCGATCCGCGACATGTCGATCGCGCCTTCGTGATGCGCGATCATTTTCTTAACCCAGGTATCGGCAGCATCGACGCCGACGGCATCCTTCATGGCCTTGTCCATCGCCATCTCGGACTCAGCGTAGGGGCCGTCCATCGTCATCGCGGCATCAGGGGCGGTGTCTTCGGCAGGCTGGTCGGCGCTTCCGCAGGCGCCCAGCGATGCGAGCAGCGCAAGTGCGGCAATTCCGGTGAGTTTGGTCATTGTGTATCTCCGTGATTCTAGGGCGTATCGGGTCAGAGGCGGTCCATGATCCGCTTCATCTCGGCAATTTCGTCTCTCTGAGCCTGGATGATCTCGCCGCAGAGCCGGCGTATCTCGGGGTCAGTGAGCTTGGCTTCCTCGCACATCAGGATAGCCCCTGAGTGGTGCGGGATCATCGAACGCAGGAACTGGTCATCGCCGACGAGGCTCTGTTGCCGGATGCCGACAAGCGACAGGACGAGGATCGCCGCAAAGGCTACATAGAGCGCGGCGTTGAGCTTCCGGTTGCGATACATGCCTCCCATTGTCGCAAGCATGATCGCGCCCATCGGCGCCCACATGACCAGCGCCATGTAAAAGAAGTTCACGTTTTGGATGAACTCGCCCCAGCTCCAGATCATGGCGAACATGGCGACATACATCACCAGCAGGCTCAGGCCGAGATTGACGGCCAGCATCATGTAGGGCTTCGAGCCGCCCTCGTGATGCGCGGACTTTGCGTGGTCTTCCATCGGTCGTTCTCCTTACCAGTTCAGGTGATCGACGCCGTGCACGAGCGCACCGCCGAACCACCCCTGCACGAGGATCGCCGCTGTCAGGATCGACAGACCGACGATCATGCCGGAGCCGCGGTCTTGCTCGGGGCGCCTGAGCGCGAACACACCCAAGGCGAACGCCCCGATCCCGATGCCGGTCCCGAGCCAGCGGTGGCTCTGCATCATCCAGTCGTCGAGGCCGAGTTCGAACCCGCCGCTCAGCCAACCAGAGATCATGGCGAACGGTGCTGTCACCCCCGCGGTCACCACGAGGAACTGGACGGGCTTGGCGAACCCCGGCCGCTTGCGCCCGACGATCGCGGTGAAAAGCGCCGCAGGGATGAAAGCGATCGGAAAATGCACCAGCATCGGATGGAAGCGGCCGAGCCAGTCGAGCAGCCGCGCCGCGAAGCTCTTCGGCGGATCGTCTATCTCGTCCATGGCGGCCATGGCCGTGGCATGACCCGGCATCGCCATGTCGTGCGCCATGGGAGCACTTTGCGCCGATCCACTCGCAGCCGCGCGCTGTGCTTCGAGTTGCGCTGCCTCCTGCTTCGCCTTGTGATCCTTGTGCGCCGAGACGGGCGCAGCTGGCATCGACAGCACGGCAATGCCTGCCAGTATCGCCAGCACCGACCGCGCCAGCCATGCTTGAGAACGTCGAGTGAACGAGGCCATCTAGGCCCCCTTCGGCTTGCGCGCCGAATTGTGCATGACCAGTATCTTCCAGCCATCCGCAGTCCGGATGAGAACGCTCGTTGCAACGCCCTTTCGCATCGCGATCTCTCCACTCTTGGTCTCGATCCGGTAATTGTAGGTCTCGGTCGCGAGCGCGAGATCGCCTTCCATGCGGACCGCGACCGTGTAGTCTGAGAACGCGAATGAACGGAACGCCGCGAGTTCCGGCCCCAGATGGTGCGCGAGATACTCCTTGTATGACCCTTCGACCCCGCCGGTCTCGAACACTGCAGAATCGTCGGTGAAGAGCGCTTCGGTTCCGGACGCATCCAGCCGCTCGATCGCAGACTTATAGCGCGCCAGCACCGCGCGAACGGCGCTCTCGTCCGCGCTCAGCGAAGCGGGCTGCGCCGCTACCGGCGCGGCGTGCGAGCCATGAGCCTCGGGTGCCGCCTGGGCGGACAGCGCGGCAGCGATCATGGTTGTTATCAGCATTGTTCTTCTCCCCTCAGAACCAGAAGCGAATGCCCGCCAGGAAGCTGAAGCCTCCGGGCGATTCGCCTTCGTCCCGCAGGAAATCGCGCGTCTTGCCGAAGGCGCGCTCGTATTGGACGCCGATGTAAGGAGAGAATTCGCGCGCGATGTCGTAACGCAGCCGGACGCCGATCTCTGCATCGGTCAGACCCGCGCCGACACCAATGTCCTCGCTGCTCTGAGCCGCGAAATTGAGCTCGGCACGCGGCTGCAGGATCAGCTTCTGGGTGATGCGCTGGTCGTAGTAGCCTTCGAGCCGGCCCAACAGCTCGCCCCGATCCGACAGGAACAGCGCGCCTTCGACATCGAAGAAACCCGGCGCCAGCCCTTCGAATCCGATCGTGGCGTAGACGCGCGATGGGTTTGGCTCGAAATCATAGCGGACACCGGCCTGGAGGTCGAAGTAGGGCCCGATGGCGCGGCTGTAGAGTGCCTGGACCTCGGCGGATTCCACCCCGGCGCCGAACTCGCCTTCACCTTCGGTTTTGACGACCAGCCGATTGATGTCCCCGCCATACCAAGCCTCGCCGCCCCATTCGTAAGAGTCCCGTCCGCTCTTGATCTTCACCTCCGCGATGTTGAGCATGACCATCGAAAAGTTCTGGCCGCCGTGATGCAGCGACAGATGGTGACGCCCCATGGCCATAGCGGACGGGCCATAGATCGCGTCCGCGGCGTAGTCCGTGGGCACGGGCGGAGCCGTGTCCGAGCCGGCAGGGAGGTTCGTCCCCTCTGCCGTGATCGTTTCGGCCGGGGGGCAATGTCCCATCTCCGCGTGTTCCGGCGCGCACGTCACCTGAGCCGCAGGTTGCGCTGCGGGGAGTGTGCAATGCCCCATCGCCGCATGCTCCGGCGAGCAAGTGGTTTGGGCCGGGGACGCGGTCTGTGGCGTCGCTGTGGGAGAGGCCGCGGGACGCGTGCAATGGCCCATTGCAGCATGTTCGGGCAGGCAAGTGCTCGGCGCTTGAGGTACCGGAAGTGGCTGAGCGGCAGCCGGTTGGTTTTCCGGTAGTGTGCAATGTCCCATCGCGGCGTGCTCGGGCAGGCAGGTCGGCGGCGCTTTGGGCGCGGACTGCGGCTGAGCAACCGCCGATCGATTTGCCGGCAGCGTGCAATGCCCCATGGCAGCATGCTCGGGAGTGCAACTCGTGGCTGCGGTAGGGACCGATGTCTGGTCCGGCGAAGCCTGTTCTTGCGCGATTGCTGGCACGCTGGCGAAAGCCGCCACGGCAAGCAGCGGAAGTCTGTGAAGCCAGATCATCTTACGCGTCTCCCTTGTCGGGACGTACGGTGACGACACGCATCATCCCGGCGGTCATGTGGTAGAGGTTGTGACAGTGGAACGCCCAGTCGCCCTGCGCATCGAGGGTGACGTCGAAGGTCGCCGTTCCGCCCGGCTGCACGTTCACCGTGTGCTTGCGAGGGCTGAATGCGCCATGCCCGGTCACCAGCTCAAAGAAGTGGCCGTGCAGATGGATCGGGTGCTGCATCATCGTGTCGTTGACGAGCCGCACGCGCACGCGCTCGTTGTGGCGGAAGGGGATCGGCTCGGCCGGCTCGCTCATCTTCACCCCGTCGAACGACCACATGTAGCGTTCCATGTTGCCGGTCAGGTGGATGTCGAGCTGACGGGATGGCGCGCGCACGTCGGGATTGCGCTCGAGCGCCATGAGATCGCGGTAATTCAGCACGCGGTGGCCGACGTCTTCCAGACCCGTTCCTGGATCGCCCATGCGGTCGACCGGCATCGGCGAGATCGTCTGCACGCCCGGGTTCTTGTCGACCCCCGGCGCGTTTTCGAAGTCCCGCATGCCCATCGAGCCGTGGTCCATTGGCGCCGCTGCCTGGCTGGCGGCCGCAGGGGCCGTATGTCCCATCGCGGCGTGATCCATCGGTGCTGCGGCCGGCGATGCCGCAGCGGAGCCATGCCCCATCGCTGCGTGATCCATACCCGCCATGCCAGCCGCCGCCCCCGCAGCAACTACGGCGCCTGTCTCTTTCCAGCCGGTCAGCTTCCACAACTCGCCGGAGGCGTTCTGTTGGGCAGTTGGATCGACGCCGCGGACCCTGGCGGGGTTCGCGGACCCGCCCCCCATCGCGCTGTGATCCATACCCGTCATGCCCGAATGGTCCATGTCGCCCATGCCCATGTCCTTCATGGTCAGCAGTGGGCGCGAGCGCAGCGGCGGAACCGGCGCGCTCATACCCTCGCGCGGGGCGAGCGTGGCCCGACCCAGGCCTGACCGGTCACTCGCCTCGCTGACGAAACTGTAGGCCCGGTCGCTCGGCGTGACGACGACGTCGTAGGTCTCCGCGGTGCCGATCTGGAACTCGTCCACGGTGACGGGCCGCACATTGAGGCCGTCGGCCTGCACGACCGTCATCGGGAGGCCGGGGATGCGGATGTTGAAAGTCGTCTGCGCCGAGGCGTTGATGACGCGGAGCCGGACGCGTTCGCCGGGTGTGAACAGGCCGGTCCAGTTGTCGTAAGGTCCGAACCCGTTGATGGTGAAGGCGTAGGTCGAGCCGGTGACGTCAGCGATGTCCGCCGCGTCCATCCGCATTTGCGCCCATTCCCAGCGCTCCTGCGCGGTAAGGTCTTTGCCGGCCATCAGGCCCGACAACGTCATCCGCTGGCGGTTGAAATAGGGCCCGCCCATCTGCTTGAGCTTGCGGTAGATCGTCGCACCGGCGAGCGGGCTGTGGTCCGAGAGAACCAGCACATGCTCGCGGTCGTAGGGGACCGGATCGGGCCCGGCCGGATCGATCACGATCGGGCCGTAGACGCCATCCTCCTCCTGGTAGGCGCTGTGGCTGTGATACCAGTAGGTTCCGGCGTGGCTGAGATCGAACTCGTAGTCGAAGGTCGAGCGCGGCATGATGCCGGGGAAGCTGACGCCGGGAACACCATCCATCTCGAACGGGACGAGCAGGCCGTGCCAGTGGATCGAACTGTCCTCATCGAGCGTGTTCTGCACGCGCAGGCGAACGCGCTGGCCTTCCTTGAGGCGAATCAGTGGGCCGGGCACGGTGCCATTGATGCCGATCGCGCGGCTGACCTTGCCGTCGACCTCGACGCTGACCTGGCCGATGGTGAGCGCAATGTCGTTGCCGCTGACTGTCGGCAGCGGGCGCACCAGGCCTTTCGAGAGTGGCTGAGCCCAGGCGGGCAGAGCCTGCGCGAGGCCGAAACCTGCGCCGGATACGGCGGCGGCGCGCAGCAGCGCACGCCGTCCGAGGACGAGTTCATTCATCGAAGATTCCTTGGCTCACTGGCGTGAAGACGATCGCCTGCCGGCGGGAGCGGGCCCCTGCCGGCAGTCAATCGTGCCTAGTGCTGGGCGTGCCCGTCGGCCGGGGCCGCAGGCGTCATGTCATGGCCTGCATGCGGGTCCGACGAAGGCGCGTCCGTGCCGCTGGCGGGCTTGGCCGCCATCTTGTCGCAGCAAGCGCACTTGTCCTTCATCTTCTCGCAGCATTCCATCTTCGGCTTCTCCGCGGGAGTAGCCTGTGCGTGCGCGACGCCCGGAAGAGCGATCGCCAGCGCGACCGCAGTCATCAATTTGTTCATGATCCTAAACTCCGTAAAATCGAAAAGGGCGATTTCACGCAAGTTTGGGAGGGGGAGTTGGGAGCTTTGCCAGGAACGCGCGGTGTTCGGTTGAAGGCAAACCGAAGAGCAAGGGCGCGTGATACATGACCAGCTCGAGCGAGGCAGCGCCGAGCGGCGCCACGGCCGAGCACATCGCGACACAGCACTGTGTCATCGCGCCGGGCTGGTCTTCGCTGCCGGAATCCTCGTCGCCGCAATGCCCTGACTTCGCCATCTCACGATGATCCATAGGCATCGCCGCCATGGCCATGCCCGACTGCATCGCCAGAGGGGCGACCAGCATGGCCAGCGCTGCCAGGATGAGATGGAGACGACGGAGCATCAGGCATTTGTCCTAGGCTCGGGCGGAGCAGGGGTCAATTTTCTTGTCGGGTCGAAGGTACACGCCGGCTTTCTGTGGTTGTCCCCATGGCCCGCATTATCCCACGGACTCAAGGTCATCGAGGATGGGGCAATCGGGCATTTGGTCGCCGTGACACTCGGCGGCGAGGCGCTCGAGCGATCGACGCATCGAATCCAGCTGCCGAGACTTGGCCTTCAATTCGGCCGCACGGGCGAGAGCAAGTGCCTTGACTTCGGCACTGGCGCGGCTGCGATCCTGCCAGAGTCCCAGCAGCTGCCGTATTTCCTCGATACCGAAGCCGAGATCGCGCGCCCGTCCGATGAAAGCGAGTGTGTGAACGTCTGTCCGATCATAGTCCCGGTATCCCGAATCCCTCCTTGGGGCAGCAGTGATCAAGCCCACCTTCTCGTAATGCCGGATCATCCGCTGGCTCACGCCGGACGCGCTGGAAGCTTCGCCGATCTTCACAAGGGGATGCTCCGCAAGCGCAGCGAATTGCCGATGACCGCCACCGAACTGAACGCCATCGCCGCACCTGCGATGATCGGACTCAGTAGGACGCCGAACCACGGGTACAGAACCCCGGCCGCGATGGGCACGCCGGCGGCGTTGAACACGAACGAGAAGAACAGGTTCTGCCGGATATTGGCCATGGTCGCGCGGCTGAGTTTCCGCGCGCGGACGATTCCCCGCAGATCGCCCCTGACCAGGGTGATCGCGGCGCTTTCCATCGCTACGTCGGTGCCCGTGCCCATGGCAATACCGACGTCGGCAGCCGCGAGAGCCGGCGCGTCGTTGATGCCGTCACCAGCCATCGCCACTCGCCGCCCCGCACGGCGAAGCTCCTCTACCTTCGCCTGCTTTTGCTGGGGTAGGACATCCGCCATCACTTCGTCGATTCCGACCCGGCGAGCCACTGCTTCCGCTGTCCGGCGGTTGTCGCCGGTCATCATCACCACGTGGATGCCGCTCTCGCGAAGTTCCGCGACGGCCTCCGCAGCGCTATCCTTGATCGGGTCTGCAACCACCACGATGCCGGCGAGTTTACCATCGACGGCGACGAACATGACGCCTTCGCCCTCTGAACGATGCTGGTCTGCCTGACTTTCGAGCGGGCCGGTGTTTGCTCCGATCGTTTCGAGGAGAGCAGCGTTGCCCAACGTGACCTGGAGTCCATCCACCTGCCCGGTTACGCCTTTGCCAGTGACCGAGGCGAAATCGGAACTTTCCGGCAGCACGATCCCCCGGTCGTTCGCACCTTCCACGATCGCCGCTGCCAGCGGGTGCTCGCTCCCGCGTTCCAACGCAGCGGACAAGCGAAGAACGTCGCTCTCTTCGAAACCACCTGTCGGCTGGACTTTAATCAGCTTCGGCTTGCCGACAGTCAGGGTCCCGGTCTTGTCGACAACCAGGGTGTCGATTTTTTCCGTCAGCTCGAGAGCTTCGGCGTTCTTGACCAGCACTCCGGATGTCGCCCCGCGACCGGTGCCCACCATGATCGACATCGGCGTCGCGAGACCGAGCGCACAGGGACATGCGATGATCAGGACCGCAACCGCATTGACCAGGGCGTGCGCGGCGCGCGGCTCGGGTCCCACAAAATTCCACACGATGAAAGTGGCGATGGCGATCAGCACCACACCGGGAACGAACCAGCCGGAAACCTTGTCCGCGAGAGCCTGGATCGGTGCACGCGAACGCTGTGCATCGGCAACCATCCGGACGATCTGCGAAAGCATGGTGTCGCGGCCGACACGGTCGGCCCGCATGACCAGACCGCCGGTTCCGTTCACCGTGGCACCGGTAACCCGGTCGCCTTCTCCCTTCTCGACGGGAACCGGCTCACCGCTGATCATCGACTCGTCGATTGAGCTCCTGCCCTCGATCACGGTTCCGTCGACCGGCACCTTCTCGCCGGGCCGGATGCGAAGCAGATCGCCAACCTGGACGAGGTCCAGCTCGACGTCCTCGTCGCTACCGTCTGCGTTGACCTTGCGGGCGGTCTTGGGAGCCAGACCCAGCAAGGCGCGGATCGCCTTTCCAGTCGCGGAGCGTGCGCGCAGCTCGAGAACCTGTCCCAGCAGCACTAGCGTGGTGATGACGGCAGCAGCCTCGAAATAGACCGGCACCATGCCGTCCATCGTTCGGAGCGCCGGAGGAAATATCTGTGGCGCGACAGTCGCGACCACGCTGTAGCCGAACGCGACCCCGACGCCGAGCCCGATCAGCGTGAACATATTGAGGTTGCGTGTTCGCAGCGACTGCCAGAATCGCTCGAAGAACGGCCAGCCGCCCCACAGGACGACCGGCGCCGCGAGCACCAGCTGCACCCATTGGGACGTGCGCATGGGCATCACTTCCCAGCCGAGTATCTCCATAAGGAGCACCAGAACGACAAGCGGGATGCTGAATGCGGCGCTCACCCAGAAGCGCCGCGTCATGTCGATGAGTTCGGGGTTCGGGCCTTCCTCCAGTGTCGGCTCGAGGGGCTCCAATGCCATGCCGCAGATGGGGCAGGTGCCGGGACCGTCCTGGCGGATCTGGAGATGCATCGGGCAAGTCCAGATCGCTCCTGCGGGCACATCCGACAGATCGGCCGTCGTAGCTCCCGAAGTCGCGCCGGAAAGGTAGCCCTCCGGATCGGCGCTGAACTTTGCCAGACAACTCACACTGCAGAACCAGTAGGGCTTTCCGTCGAGCTCGAACCGGTGAGGGCTGGTTCGGCTATCCACCTTCATGCCGCAGACGGGGTCAGTCGCCATCCCGTGCTCGTGTCCGCCCTGCGGGGCCGCGCGCGAACCATGCGTGCAGTCGTGGTGATGATGGTTCTCGTGCATGTCCGGCTCCTTCAGAACGAATCGGTATGCGTAACCTTATGGTGTCTGACATCATGTCAGGGTCAAGCAGATCCGTCAGGGTTGCTTGAACACGGATGGAGGTGCTGCTGCGCCGTCTTCCGCTGGACCTTTTCTCCGAACCAAATGGCTGAAAGTGCTTCGTCCTCGATGATGTTTTAGCGGCAAGCGAAGGACCGATAGCGAAATGTCAGCAGTAAAGCCCTAGGCGAGCGCCTTCTGCCGTTCGTACCAGCCGCGCGACCGCTTCACGATAGCGACGACCGAAAGCATCACCGGCACTTCCACCAGCACTCCGACGACCGTTGCGAGGGCTGCGCCCGAATTGATGCCGAACAGCGAAATGGCGGCGGCGACGGCGAGCTCGAAGAAGTTCGACGCCCCGATCAGCGCTGCTGGCGCGGCGACACACCAGGCGACGCCGAACTTGCGGCTTAGCCAGTAGGCCAGGCCGGCGTTGAAATAGACCTGGATCAGGATCGGCACCGCAAGGAGCACGATGACCGCCGGCTGGGCCAGGATCTGCTCACCCTGGAAGCCGAACAGCAAGACAAGCGCCGTGAGCAGGGAGACGAGCGAGATCGGCCCAAGGACCCCAAGCAATCTTTCGAGCGCAGGCTGTCCCCCCGTGGCCACCACACGGCCGCGCACCAGCTGCGCAATCACGACCGGTATTACGATGTAAAGCACAACTGAGAGCATCAGCGTGTCCCAGGGCACGGTGATCGACGCCACGCCCAGCAGCAGTCCGACGATGGGGGCGAAGGCGAACACCATGATGAGATCGTTCAGCGCAACCTGGCTGAGCGTGTAATTGGGCTCGCCTTCGCAAAGGTTCGACCAGACAAAGACCATCGCCGTGCACGGCGCGGCGGCGAGGATGATGAGACCGGCGATGTAGGAGGATATCTCGCCAGCGGGCAGCAGCGGTGCGAACAGCCAACCGATGAAGAAGGTGCCGAGGGCCGCCATCGAAAATGGCTTCACTGCCCAGTTGATGAACAGGGTGACGCCGACACCTTTCCAATGCTGGCGAACCGACCCGAGTGCTCCGAAATCGATCTTGAGCAGCATGGGAATGATCATCAGCCAGATGAGCACCGCAACGGGCAGGTTGACCCGCGCGATCTCCGCAGCGGCTATCGCCGCGAAGGCGCCCGGAACGGCCGCCCCGAGAGCGATGCCGACCCCGATGCAGAGCAGCACCCATACCGAAAGATACCGCTCGAACATCGACATTGCGGGCCGCGCCGCCAATCCAGCATCAGCCATTGGCGGGCACAACCTCGCCGTCTTCCTTCACGAAATCCGCGTCGAGTGTCCGATCGAGGACCGAGAGAACCTCTTCGGACGGCCGACAGAGCTTTGCGCCATTCGGGCCCACCACGATCGGACGGTTGATCAGGACTGGGTGCTCTATCATCGCATCGATGAGTTGATCGTCCGTGAGCGACGGCTCCCCAAGCCCAAGCTCCGCGTAGGGCGTGCCTTTTTCGCGGAGGAGATCGCGCGGGCCGATGCCCATGCGCCGAATAAGCGAAACCAGTTCCTCTCGGCTTGGCGGGGTCTCCAGATAGGGGATCACTTCGGGTTCGAGCCCCGTTGCACGGATCAGCGCCAACGTGTTGCGCGACGTCCCGCAAGCCGGGTTGTGGTAGATGGAGACGCTCATCCGCAGCAGCTCGCGGCTTGTGCGGGCAAGGCCGGAGCGCCGCATGCACCGTCGGCGGCATTGGTGGAAAGAGCCGCCAGCGCAGGGCTATCGCCGTAGACTGTGGCGTCACCGCTGGTGAGAAAGGCTTCCCAGACGATGCCGTCCGGATCGGCAATCCAGCTCTTTTCCGACTTGGCGTAGCAACAGGTGGTCGCGCCTTCCTCCAGGACGGGGCGATCGGCTGCCTTGAGCCGATCGTAAACCTCCGCCAGTTCCTCGCCGCTTTCGACCTGGATGCCGAGATGCTCGATGCCTTTGGCCGCGTGGTTGCCCGAGGAGATCGCGAAATTTACGCGGGGATCTTCCAGCATCCACTTGGCATAATCATCCTTCGTTACGGTCGGCTCCGACCCAAACAGCGTTGAATAGAACCCGATGGATGTGTTCAGATCGGCGACCCCGACGTGGACATGCAGACGCTTCATGAGGAAATCCTTTCCTGAGGCTGCGCGGCATCCTCGCCGCATTGTGCCGCCGGCGCGCAGGCCGCACCGCCGCAGCAATTCTCCATGAGATAGCCGACCAGCGCGTTCGTCGCGGCATAGTCGGCCGTGTAGATGAGCGAGCGTCCCTCCCGCCGCTGCTGGATCAGCTCCGCGCGCGTGAGGTGCGCCAAATGGAACGAAAGGGAAGAGTTGGGGACACCAAGCGTCTGCGCAATGGCGCCCGCGGGCATTCCGTCATCGCCGGCCTGAACCAGCAAGCGAAACAGTGCCAGGCGATGCTCCTGCGCAAGAGCACCAAGCGCCCCGACGGCAGCGGCTGAATTCATTTCCATGAGAATCGAAATATCGTTGGTGATCTCGCTGGTCAAGACACATTTCGATTAATCTCGAAAGGAGAGTGCGTTTCCTCTCATTTGGTGTCCAACGGTCACGCGGTCCGCTAAGGGTGCAAAGCGGCTATTATCGATCGCCGGAAGAAGGGGTCAAAAAGTGTTGTTGAGTCCCTAAAAAGGCATCGAACCAATACCTTATCGGCCATTTGCGGACTTATTCCGGGCCTTTTGCAAAAGCCACATCGGACAAGCCACTGTATTTTCAGCTAGAATTGTCTTGAATTTGATGCCTCTTCTGGGCACCAAGGATATAAGTTATTGAAAACGCTTACTAAAAACGCCGCAATTTTAGTCCTCGTTTCGGACTGTAAGCTATTGTCTCTGCTTGTCTCCCAAGCTTCTATCGAAGCCCGCGATATTTCGGTCGAATCTTCTCACACAATACCGGCTTACGGTTTTGCGGGCCTTTTTGCGGCCTCTTTGAAAAACCACATTCAGCCGCGCTGACTGGCGTCTTCGTTGGCGGTGGCGCCAATGCCTTTGGCAGGCTTGAGGAAGCATCCGTGCGCGCGGCGAGGAGATCGGATCGGTGCGCCGCCATTCGACCGTTCGCCCGAGCTCGCATGGGGAACGGCCGTTGGCAACATCATTCAAGAGAGAGTCGGAGTCTCTGATCGAACATCAATCGCCCGGACGCCGCCAGATCCACGCAGGTGGATCGCTCGCTGGGAATGACTCGTCGGAGGCTTCGTCGACCGCGTCCATCGCACGATCGATTCGTGGCTCGCGGCTAAGCCGTCGCTCGACAAGCAGCCGCACTTCCTGCGAAACCGCCTCGTGCAGTCCGGAGCGAGTCTTCTCAATCCAGTCCTCGATGTC
Organism: Altererythrobacter sp.; assembly: GCA_016793865.1. Lineage (GTDB taxonomy): Bacteria > Pseudomonadota > Alphaproteobacteria > Sphingomonadales > Sphingomonadaceae > Qipengyuania. Next base: position 15,876 of record JAEULJ010000001.1, on the reverse strand, counting down.
GATGACGCAAGCGCACAGGCATTGATGCACGGCCGCTTCGATGTGGCTTTCGAACGGTTTCTCGGGCATTAGATTCCAGAGTTCGATAGCCAGGTTTGCCGCGGCTTCGAGCGCCTCGCTGGATATCGGGTCACCGTATTCGTGCGTCATCGCCATAGCTCCCGCGCCGTCCGAACGGTCAAGTAGGTCAGCCGTCAGACAAGTTCTCGCGGACTCGCCTGCTCTTCAAGACGCTCTCTGAAAACCGATCGATCCGCGATAAGATCGCTTAGAAGGTATCCGTCGAGATGATTGAGGAACGCATCCAAAGCGCCGCTCAAAGCAGGCTTGAGAGCGCATAAGCCGCTAACCACGCATCCCGGCCCTGCGCTGAAGCAGCCAACGAAGCTGCTCAGGTTCTCAAACCGACGGACAACATCTCCGACAACGATCTCTTCTGGCGAGCGCGCAAGGCGCATTCCGCCGCCTCGCCCGCGGAATGTCTCAACAAAGCCCTGAGCCTGGAGCCGCTTGGACACCTTCGCAAGGTGGTTGCGTGAGATCCCATACTGACGGGCGATCTCTTCTACCGACAGCTGCCGGTCGGAAGCGGCAAGGGCCATGAGGACCCGCAGAGCATAATCGCTGTGGAGGCTCAGCTGCATAAATTGAGCATATCAGAGGTTGATTTTATCATCAACGCATCTAATGCGCAAACCACATACTGATTAAACGAGTCATCATGGGCGTCGTTGCCACAAACCCTGTTCGAGCCTCCGAGCATCAAACCCGCGGGTATGCAGAGCAAAAGCGCGCGGAGAAGCGCGCGGCAGCGGAGCAAATCGGGATCGATGCGGCGTTCGTCGATCGCCTCGTTGAGACGTTCTACGGAAAGATACGCGATGACGATCTGCTGGGTCCGATTTTCGCCGAACGGATTTCCGACTGGCCTCATCATCTGGCGCGCATGAAGGCGTTCTGGCGCTCGGTGCTCCACAACAGTGGTGAATTTTCTGGCAATCCGATGCTCAAGCACCTTGCCATCCCGGGTCTAGCGTTCGGGCATTTCTCGCATTGGCTCGAGCTCTTCTACGAAACTCTGCGCGAAGGCGACAACGATCCCGCAGCAGCTGAACTGGTGGGGAGCAGGGCCCGCATGATTGCCGACAGTTTGCTGACAGGTATCGAGATGCGTCGCAACGGATTGGCTGCGGGGCGCGCCGGTGAGGGTCTTCCCCATGCCGAAGCGAGACGCCAAATGGAGCAGAAGGAGTAAGCCATGTTTTGTCCGCACTGCGGTGAACCAGCACCACCCGGACCTCTGGATGTGCGAAACTGTGCACCCCGATCCCGCGTCAGCACAGAATCGTTCGAGAGCAAGCTTCGCAAGTTTCGTTGGGCCAAATTCATCTACGCGTTCTTGCAGGCTTCGTCGGGTCCGAAGAGAAGGGCGTCACCGATCGATCGCAGGGTCGGGTTGCCTCGAGTCTAAGCCGGTGTATCTGATCCAATAACAGGAACGTTCGGGAGCTGCCGCCTTTGTAATTCAAGCAGCTTCCGCAAGCGCAAAGTAAGGGCAGGCGTGGTCTCGGCATTCACATTCAACGAACGGCAACTATGGCCACAACGCGGTGGCGTTCTTCCTCACCGCCGGCTTCCTCGGCATGCTCTACTACTACCTTCCGGTGCGGGCGCAGCGGCCGATCTTCTCCTACCGGCTTTCGATCCTGAGCTTCTGGGGTATCACTTTCTTTTACATGTGGGCGGGCTCGCACCACCTGCACTATACGGCGCTGCCGCATTGGGTGCAGACGCTTGGAATGACCTTCTCGGTCATGCTCCTGGTGCCGTCGTGGGCCTCGGCGGGCAATGCGCTCCTCACCCTCAATGGGGCCTGGCACCGCGTTCGTGACGACGCCACGCTGCGCTTCATGATGGTCGCCGCGCTATTCTATGGCATTTCGACGTTCGAGGGTTCGTTCCTGGCAATCCGTCCGGTGAACTCGCTGTCTCATTACACAGACTGGACCGTGGGCCACGTTCACGCCGGCGCGCTCGGCTGGGTGGCGATGATCACTTTCGGTGCGTTCTACACGCTCGTTCCCTCGATCTGGAAGCGCGAAGGAATGTATTCTTGGAAGCTGGTCGAAGTCCATTTCTGGCTCTCGGTCGCGGGAACCCTGATCTACATCATCGCGATGTGGAACTCGGGCATTCTGCAGGGTCTGATGTGGCGGACCTACACTGAGGAAGGAACCCTGACCTATTCCTTCGTCGACACTCTGGTCGCGATGTACCCATACTACATCGCGCGCACGATCGGCGGCCTGCTATTTCTCCTCGGCGCAATGGTCGGGGCTTACAATATGTGGATGACGGCCCGCGCCGCACCGCGCTCCGCGCGCCCGTCAGACGTGCCGCTTCCGTTCGCCGTAGCAGCAGGGGGGCACTAGCCGTGGCGGAGCTGTTCCATCGCAAACTCGAGCGCAATGCGATGGGCTTCGTGCTCGCGATCATCGCGGCCGCAAGCGTCGGGGGTATTGTCGAGATCGCGCCGCTGTTCACGATCGACGAGACGGTCGAGCACGATCCGAATATGCGCCTTTACACACCGCTCGAACTCGCAGGACGCAACATCTACGTTCGCGAGGGTTGTTATGCCTGCCACAGCCAGATGATCCGGACCCTCCAAGACGAGGTGGACCGCTATGGCCCTTACTCGCTGGCTGTCGAATCGAAGTACGATCATCCGATGCTGTGGGGTTCGAAGCGGACGGGCCCGGATCTGGCCCGCGTCGGGGGCAAATATTCCGACTTCTGGCATGTCGTGCATCTGACCAATCCGCGCGACGTCGTGCCGCAATCTAACATGCCGGCCTACCCATGGCTGGCCGAGCGTTCGCTGCGTGTCGATGACTTGCCCGAGCACCTCGCGGCGCAACGGAAGGTGGGTGTGCCGTACACCGAGGAGATGATCGAGAACGCGAGCGTAGACGCACTCGCTCAGGCCGATCCGGAGGCATTTACCGAAGCTGGCGAACTCGAGAAACGGTATGGCGAGAAGACCACCGTTCGCGACTTCGACACCATCGCTACCCAGGTGACCGAAATGGACGCCCTCGTCGCCTATCTGCAGGTTCTGGGCCGATTGACCGACGCGCCCCTACAAAATCCCGACGCTCCGCGTGGCGGCGGGTTGCCGGAGGAGTAGAACGATGGACGTCACTCACGACACCCTCGTCGCCTTCGCCAAGAGCGGCGGTTTGTTCTATTTTATCGCGTTCAGTATCGGCGTGGTCATCTACACCTTCTGGCCCTCGAACCGGAAAAAATTCGATCGCGCCAAGCATGCGATTCTTGAGGGGGAAGACGGCCCCGAAGAGGAGCGGCCATCGGTGGAGGAACAGGCTGCTCCGGAGGACCGGTCATGTCTCTAGAGGAACGCGATCCGGTCAGCGGCCACCAGACCACCGGACACGAATGGAACGGGATCAAGGAGCTCGATACTCCCGTTCCGCGCGGGGTTCTGATCTTTCTCGTGGTGACTCACGTATTCGCTGTCGTCTGGTGGTTCTTGCTGCCCACCTGGCCGCTCGGCGAAACCTATACCAAGGGTCTGCTGAACACGGATCAGAAGAAGGAAGTGAACGAGAAGCTGGACGAAGCGCGACTCGTCCGCGATCCGTGGATCAGCCAAATCGAGCAGTCGACTCCCGCGGAGATCCAGCGCGATCCGCAGCTCATGTCGATCGTGCGCAACACTGGTCATCGCCTGTTCGGCGACAATTGCGCCGCCTGCCACGGTCGGGATGGCAAAGGCGGTGACGAGTTTCCGGATCTGACCGACTCCTATTGGCAGTATGGAGGCAGCGTCGAACAGATCGCCCAGACCATGCGGGTCGGTATCAATACCGAGCACCCCGAAACGCGGACGGCGCAAATGCCGGCGTTCGGCCGGAGCGGCATTCTCGACTACGCCCAAACCAGCGCTGTCGCGAATTACGTCTACGCGCTCAGTCACCCAAAGTCGGTGACTGCCGAAAATCGAGACGAGATACTAGCTGGCCGCGAGATATTCGAGGCGAACTGCGCAGCCTGTCATGGTCCTGCCGCTCGCGGCGATCCTGAGATCGGCGCACCCGACCTGGCAGATCCTTTTTGGCTTTATGGCGGTGAGCTGACCGACATCATCACAGCCGTGCACGAAGGACGGCAGGGGCATATGCCGACCTGGGACGAACGGCTCAGCGACATCGAAATCAAGATACTGGCACTCTACGTCCACTCGCTCGGGCAGGAAGGGCACTGAACGCCATGGATCGCCCGCCGCATAAAGGCCTCTCTCGCAGGACCTGGGCCGCTATCGCGGCCGGGCTGCTCGTGTTCCTCGGCGCCAACGCGCATCTCGCCTATGTGGCCTTCACGTTCCAGAGCGATTGCGTGCCCCACCTCAAAGACAGCGCTGGCCAGGCAGGCAAGTTCAGAGCCGCCAAGTCCGGATGCTAAGGGGCTGATGATGAACGAGACGGATCCGAACTACGGCCTGCTCACCGAGACCTCGACAATCTCGGAAACGCGCAACGAACGGTGGCAGCGGCATCTTCCCAACACGATCGGCTTCGCCTGGCTGCGGGCCGGATGGCGCGACATGATTGCACAGTCGGGGCTCAGTTTCGGCTACGGGTTGGGCGTGTTCATCGCGTCGGTCGCGGTCATTGCACTCATTGTCACCTATCAGCGCGATTACGCGCTGTTGCCCGCGCTCACGGGCTTCCTGATCGTCGGACCGCTGTTCGCGCTGGGCCTTTATGAAAAAAGCCGGCTTCGTGAGCGAGGAGAGCGGGTCACGCTGCGGCAGATGCTGTACGTCAAGCCCGCGGCCGGAGCACAGATCTACTTCATCGGCGTGTTGCTGTGCCTGCTGATGGTGCTGTGGATCTGATCGCGATACCCGCGGTCGCCTATTCGGGACGAGTATTCTTCGAGTCTGCCTGGTCGGCCTTGCGCTCGGGGAGGTCGAACATGGACGTTCCGATCTCCATCGGCATCTTCCTGACTCTCGCGCTTAGCCTTGCCGCTGCGGTGGGAGCGGACTCGTTTTTGGCGGGTCTGCTCCCAGGCGAGAAGGTAGAGCGGCTCGATGCGCTGCGAGAGGAGGGCAGGAAGGTCCTCATGATCGGTGACGGACTCAACGATGCCCCGGCTCTTGCAGCAGCGCACGTCTCGATGGCTCCGGCGAGCGCAGCCGAGGTCGGGCGCGCTGCCGCGGACCTGGTGTTCTTTCGTCAGAGCCTGGGAGCGGTCGAGGAGGCGCTACAAGTCGCGTGCGAGGCCCGGCGGCTCGTGCGCCAGAACCTGGCACTCGCGATCGGGTACAACGCGTTGGTCATTCCGGTTGCGCTGGCCGGTCTCGTCACTCCTTTGATGGCTGCGGCCGCTATGTCTCTGTCCTCCATTCTCGTCATTGCAAACGCGCTGCGGATTTCGCGCCGGCCTCCATCCGGACGACTTGCTGCGAGCGATACGGCTCCTCCACCGGGACATGCGCGATGAACGCGTTGATCTGGCTTATTCCGATTGCCTTGCTGCTCGGCGCAGCTGCTCTCGGCGCGTTCATGTGGTCGGCGCGCAGCGGTCAGTTCGAGGATCTCGATGGCGCCGCGGAGAGAATCTTTCTCGATTCCGAAGACCGACCGCTGGATGATAGTGCCGACGGGGCCGAGCGGGAACCGAGCAGGCGTGACGGACTATGAGTCAGTATGTGCAGACTGCTCACGCCAATCTGAAAAATGTCAGGAGAACTCTGGTGGTAAAGATCATGAACAGGCGTCTGGATGCGGTTGGTGCACTCGCCGCGCTGTTCGGTGCCGCGGTGGTGGTACCGAGCCTGATCGCACTAGCGGTGGCGATCATCGCCGTGGTCATCGAGATCCTTTAGTCTGAAAGCCGCGGGCGCAGCAGCATCGGGCCATATGCCACGAGAAACAGCGCGAACGCACCGGCCCAACAGAATCCGGACAGCGAGAGACCGGCGCTGTAATCCATCAGGCTCAGCGCCGACGCGATGCGGATGAGGGCACCAACGCTGACGAGCCCGTAGAAGCTGATTGTGGCCGCGTCCGCTCGGAGTTCGCGCCCCGTGTGCCCCAACGTCGCGCGCGTCATCACCGCCAGAATCATGGTGCCCATTGCACCTGCGGTCAGTGCGTGGATTGCTGCGGTCCGAGGAACCGCGGTGCCGAGAATGCTCCAGGCGAGCAAAAACAATCCCGCAGGCACCCACGCGTATCCGATATGCAGGATTAGGACGAGTGGATCGCGCCATGTCTGCACACCCCGCCAGCGCGCCAATCGCATCAGGTTGGCGAGACCTGCAAGGACAAGCGCGGCACCCGTTACCGCTGCCCTCGGTGCCACCACCCACAGGAGCAATGCAATTCCGGTCAAGCCGATCGCGAGATGGTCGAAGCGGCCTGGCTCGGTTGGCAGCTGCCCGGTCTCGCTCCGTTTCATGAGCCAGTTGCGTGTGAACGAGGGAATGATCCGCCCGCCGATCAGCGTGATCATCGCGGTTATCAGTGCGATCCCGGCGCGCACGCCGAGTTCGGGATCGACGATGCCCCAGAAGCCCAAATAATCAAGCGCGTCGGCAAGGCCGATGAGCAGCACCAGCACCGCCAACGGCAGGTTGGCACTGCCGACAGCGCTCGATCCGCTCGCTTGGCACCGGCACGAGATGCTGTTCGGGTTCGTCGGCGCGATCGTTGCGGGCTTCCTGCTCACCGCGATTCCCAACTGGACCGGCCGGCCGCCGATCGCCGGGGGACCATTAGCGGCGCTGTTCGCTCTGTGGCTCGCGGGCAGGCTCGTGCTGCTGGCTTCCACCGTAACCGGGCTTGTTCCGGCTCTGCTTTTCGACGCCGGCTTCTACATCGTGCTGGGCCTGGTCGCCGCGCGCGAGGTGGTTGCTGGGAAGAACCGTAATCCGCCAAGCAGGGCGGCAAGCCAAAGCGCCAGCGCAGCTATCGCCCACGCCGCACCGCCGAGGAAGAAAGGGCGAAAGCCGCTCTGGAGCAACGCGGGGGAGGCAGCAATCCGCATCTTACGCGATGCCAACTGCTCCTCTTCGCGCGCCATCCGATTCTACCTCAGCGGACAAACTGACAAAAACCACGGGCACAGGAGCCTGTCGGCCCGCCTTCGTCAACATCCCAGGGTCCGCGCGATTATGCTGCCTCGGCCAACTCATCGGCCGGCGCGTTGCGGATGATGTAGTCGAACGCCGACAGCGCCGCCTTCGAGCCTTCGCCCATCGCGATGACGATCTGCTTGTAGGGTACCGTGGTGACGTCGCCGGCGGCGAATACGCCGGGCAGGTTGGTGCCGGCGCGCTCGTCGATTTGGATTTCGCCGTGCCTGCTCAAGTCGATACCGGAGTCCTTGAGCCATTCGGTGTTGGGGACGAGGCCGATCTGGACGAATACGCCTTCGAGCTCGAGCCGTTTCTCCTGGCCGCTCACGCGGTTCCTGTAGACAAGGCCGCCGACCCGCTCGCCGTCGCCGGTGATCTCGGTCGTCTGCGCGTTCACCAGCACGTCGACGTTGGCCAGGCTGCGCAGCTTGTCCTGCAGCACCTGATCGGCGCGCAACGCGCTGTCGAACTCGAGCACGGTCACGTGGCCGACGATATTGGCAAGGTCTATCGCCGCCTCGACGCCGGAGTTGCCGCCGCCGATCACCGCCACACGCTTGCCCTTGAACAGCGGCCCGTCGCAGTGCGGGCAGTAAGCGACGCCGCGGTTGCGGTACTCCTGCTCGCCGGGCACGCCGAGATTTTTCCACCGTGCGCCCGTGGCGAGCACCAGCGCGCGCGCCTTGAGGCTGGCGCCGTTGTCGAACAGCACCTCGTGAAGGTCGCCCTTGCGCTTGGCGGGGATCAGCGCCTTCGCGGCGGCGAGATTCATCACGTCGATGTCGTATTCGCCGACATGCGCCTCGAGCTGGGAGGCGAGTTTCGGGCCTTCGGTATAAGGCACCGAGATGAAGTTCTCGATCCCCAGCGTGTCCAGCACCTGACCGCCGAAGCGCTCGGCCGCGATGCCGGTGCTGAAGCCCTTGCGCGCGGTGTAGATCGCCGCCGCCGCGCCCGCCGGGCCGCCGCCGACCACCAGCACGTCGAATGGTTCCTTGTCGGCCATCTTCGCCGCGGCGCGCGCACCGGCGTTGCCGTCCAACTTGGCGAGAATTTCCTCAACGCCCATTTTGCCGCTGGCGAACATCTCGCCGTTGAGGAAAGTGGCAGGGACGGCGAGCACGTTGCGCGCATCGACCTCCGCCTGAAACGTGCCGCCCTCGACCAGGGTGGTGGTGATCCGCGGGTTCTCGAGCGCCATCAGGGTCAGCGCCTGCACCACGTCGGGGCAATTGTGGCACGACAGCGAGAAGTACATCTCGAACGCGAAGTCGCCCTCGAGCGCGCGGACCTGCTCGAGCACGTCCTCGGACACCTTGGGCGGATGCCCGCCGGCCCAAAGCAGCGCGAGCACCAGCGAAGTGAACTCGTGCCCCAGCGGCAGCCCCGCGAAGCGCACCCAACGGGTCGCGTCGGACGCGCGGCGGACCACGAAGCTGGGCTTGCGCTCGTCGGTCCCGCCGAAGCTCGCAGAAACCATCTCGTGCAGCACCGCGATCTCTTCGAGCAGCTCCCGCGTCTGAGCCGACTTGGCGTCGTTGCTCAGCGAGGCGACGAGCTCGATCGGCTCGCGCAAGTTGGCGAGGTAGGTCTTGAGCTGTTGCTTCATGGTCGCGTCGAGCACGGCGGGTCTCCTGCATGTTGAAAAGATGGTTCGGGGCACCCGGAGGGGGGAGGGAGGCGCCCCGAACCTCCGAACTTCGGCGTCTCGCGCCAAAGCCCGGTTGTCAGCTACGGCTCAGAGCTTGCCGACGAGGTCGAGCGAAGGAACGAGGGTTTCCTCGCCCGCTTCCCAGGCGGCCGGGCAAACCTGGCCGGGGTTATCGCGGACGTACTGCGCGGCGCGGATTTTACGGACGAGCTCGTTGGCGTTGCGGCCCACGCCCTCGCAGGTGATCTCCATGATCTGGATCACGCCGTCGGGATCGATCACGAAAGTCGCGCGGTCTGCGAGGCCCTGCCCTTCGCGCAGCACGCCGAAGTTCTGGCTCAGCACGTGGTTCTGGTCGCCCAGGAACGGGAACTTGAGCTTGCCGATCTTGTCCGAGGCGTCGTGCCACGCCTTGTGGCTGAAGTGTGTGTCGGTCGAAACCGCGAACACTTCGACGCCAGTCTTCTGCAGCATGTCGTAGTGCTCGCCGAGGTCTTCGAGCTCGGTCGGGCAGACGAAGGTGAAGTCCGCCGGATAGAAGAAGAACACCGCCCACTTGCCCTCAACGTCCTTTTCGCTGACGTCGTAGAACTTTTCGCCCGCCTTGAAGGCGGTGGCGGTGAACGGCTTCAGGCTGCTGCCGATGATACCCATGATGTTGGTCTCCAGTCTCGGGTGGGATTAGTTATCGAAGCTGAGATAGGGTCTGTCGCGGTGCAACAAAGCCGATTGTTGCGATTGCGAGCATCGAAATTATCGATCAACATCCGGGAACATTCGCCAACACCGGCGAATTAATCGAGCCCTAGGCTGCACCGCCGGTTGAAGCCCAACGGGAAACTGACCATAATAGTCTCATGGAATGGGTTGCATTATCTGTAAGCGTCGCGGTCCCGGCGGGCAGCAGCACAGCGCGCCTGCATCCCTAGATCGCCATTGCGGTCTAGGTATCCTCGCAGCGCAATCCCCTTTCAGCAAGACAAGCCTGAATTTGACTTCATCGGTCTCTTCCGCGATGCGAAAGGCCGGGTCGCTCGTCGGCTTTCTCGGAATTCCACCATGACCGTCAGCCGGTTTACCGCGCTGGGCATTTGCCTTGTTGGTGCGCTCTCCGCAGCCCTGAACTGGCCTAGCGCATGGGCCGGCCCGGTTCTGACCATCTCCATCACATTGATGATCGTCGGCGCTATCGACCTCTCACAGCCGAGGCATTCGATCCGCCGCAACTAACGGCTGGCGCGCCTTGTATCGCGTGGCGCTGCCGATGGCTCGCCCGGCGCTGGCGGCAGGCGTTGCGCTCGCAGTGATGGAGACGCTCGCCGATTACGGCGCGGTGCAGTTTCTCAGCGTGCAGACAATGACCACGGGCGTCGTGCGGGCATGGTCGGTCTATGGCTCGACTGTGAGCGCGGCGCGCTTCGCCCTGCCGCTGCTCGCCGCCGCCGCGCTGCTCCTGTGGATCGAGCGGCGCGGACGGCGCGGGCGAACGCATGAGGCGGGGAACGCTCGCTGGCGAGCCCTCAATGTCAGGCAGCTGCCGGGCGGCGCAGCCTGGCTCGCCTCGGCGTTCTGTCTCGTGCTCGTCGTTGCGGGGCTGCTGATGCCAGCGGGCTGGCTACTGCTGAACGCACTGGATGCGAGCCCTGACTGGCCTCGTGTGTTGCGAGCGGGCGCCCATAGCCTGACGCTTGGCATCGTAGGGGCGCTTGTCACCGTTGCGCTTGCGACCATGCTGGCGCTCGGCACGCGCCGGCTGCCGATGGCGGCGCGGCTTGCGAGCCTGGGCTATGCGACCCCGGGCGCGGTGATGGCGATCGGCCTTCTGGCTCCCGCGGGCATCGTCTGGAGCTTTATGCCGGGCGCGGGCTACGGCATCGCGATTGCCCTCCTAATCTATGCCTATGCCGCACGCCTCATGGCGGCCGCGCTCGAACCGATCGATGCGGGACTGACCCGCGTGACTCCCTCGATGATCCATGCCGCGCGTAGCCTCGGGCGCAACGAGACCAGCAGCGCGCTTGCCGTCGAGCTGCCCGTGGCGCGGGGCGCCATGCTCACCGCCGGCCTCATCGTCTTCATCGACGTGATGAAGGAACTGCCGGCGACCCTGATCCTGCGGCCGTTCGATTTCGACACGCTCGCCGTCATGGCCAACAATTATGCCCTCGACGAAAGGCTGGAGCAGGCCGGGATGCCGTCGATCCTGATCGTTCTGTTGTCCTTGCCGGCGGTCATATGGCTGACGCGCAAGATTGCCCTCTCCCGGCCGGGGTCATAGGCAAAGGCCGATGCAAGTTCCCTCCCTTCGCGCGCGCGCCATTTCGCGAAGCTATGGAAAGCTCGCCGCGGTTGCGGATGCGACCCTGACGCTTCACGCGGGGCGCATAACCTGTCTGCTCGGGCCTTCGGGCTGCGGCAAAAGCACGCTGCTGCGCCTGATCGCCGGACTCGAATCGGTCGATGACGGAACGATCGAGATCGACGGCAGGGTGATGTCCGCGCCGGGCATGACGGTGACCCCCGAAGATCGCGGCATCGGGCTGGTGTTTCAGGACTTCGCCTTGTTCCCGCACCTCAGCGTCGCGGACAATATCGGCTTCGGCCTGAAAGCCTTGCCGGCATCCGAACGCCGGAAGCGCGTCACGACGCTGGTGGCGCGTTTTCACCTTGAACGACTGGCCGACGCATGGCCGCATACGCTTTCCGGCGGAGAGCAGCAGCGTGTCGCCATCGCCCGTGCGCTGGCGCGGGCGCCGTCGGTTCTGCTGCTCGACGAGCCGTTCTCCGATCTAGACGGTCATCTGCGCGCCGCCGTGCGACAGTCGGTGCTGGCCGATCTGCGGGAGACGGGCACGGCCGTCCTGATCGTCACCCATGATCCTGAGGAAGCGATGCTGATCGCCGACGAGATGGCGCTCATGTCGGCAGGCCGCATCGTACAGACCGGAAGCCCGCAAGATTGCTATCTTCGGCCGGTGTCGATCGAGGCGTCACGGCTGCTCGGCGAGGCCGTGATCCTGCCGGTGCGCGTCGCCGATGGCCTGGCCCACACGGCGTTCGGTATCATTCCTGCTCCGGGCATGCCTGACGGCGAAGCCGAAGCGATGATCCGCCCGGAAGCGCTCCGCTTCGATGAGGCCGGATTGCTGATGGAAGTCGTGGATATCCGGTTTGGCGGCGCCTTTCAAATCGTCACCCTCGCATCGGCGGATACGGTCATTCCGGCCAGAATGACCGGAGTGTCGCTACCAAAAGTGGGTGAGCAGATTCGAGTCTCGCTCAATCCGGCATGCACGGCTGTTTTCGGATGTTGAAGTTTGGCCCGGCATGTCCGATCCGAGCGAAATCAATAGCCAACATGTTCTCAACCGCGTGCAGAGCCCATTGATAGTTCTACCAATCTGACATCAACCTGACACCAACATTACAACTCGCACAGGTGGCAGGTCAGGTATTGCGACTCATTCGCATCAGCAACTAATGGCCCCGTTCTGCGAATAATTCGCAGTTGCGTGAATCGCGCATTTTACAGGGGTAATGCTAATGATGAGGTTCGGGGCCAGCACATCCGTGGCCGTGTGCAAGCTGCTTTCGGGCGTTGCCGTGGCCGCTGTCAGCCTGCCGGCGATGGCGCAGACCAGCGGCGAAAGCCAAGAAGCGGTCCCTGCGCAACTCGATACCATTCTCGTTATCGGAACCAAGGAAGACGCGCGCCTTTCGACCGGTTCGGCGGTCGTGATCGATACCGAAGATCTCGAACGGTTCGAGTTCAACAACATTCATTCGATCCTGCGCAGCGCACCTGGCGTGTATGTGCGCGAAGAGGACGGGCTCGGAACCTTCCCGCGCATCGGCATTCGCGCCTCGTCGTCGGGGCGCAGCGACCGCATCTCGATCATGGAGGACGGCATTCCCGCGGCGATGGCGCCATATGCCAATACGTCGGCTTACTATTTCCCGACCGCTGGCCGCATGAGCGGCGTCGAGGTGCTCAAGGGCCCCGAGATTTTGCGCTATGGCCCACAGACGACGTCGGGGGCGATCAACCTCATCTCCACGCGCATTCCCGACGAGCCGGCAGGTTTCGTGAATGCCGAGGTGGGCGAATGGAACAGCCGCCGGCTTCATAGCTGGGTTGGCGGCACGTTCGGCCAGGTCGGCGTCTTGGCCGAGACCTATCAGAACCGGACCGACGGCTTCCAGCCCATCGACCGATCCAGCCGCGGTGCCGGCAACGATGTGCGCGAGTACATGTTCAAGCTGCGCTGGCGCGCACCCGAGGGCGCCGCGATCCAGCAGCAGATCGATCTCAAGCTGTTCCAGGGCGACAATAATGCCAATGTCTCCTATCTTGGCCTGACCGACGCCGATTTCCGCCGCAATCCCGACCGCCGCTACGGCCTGAGCGAACTGGAGCGGATAGATCAGGGCCGCCGTTCGGCGAGCTTCCAGCATCAACTCAACATCACGCCCGACATCTCGCTGATCTCGACCGGCTACGTCACCAAGACGTTCCGCAACTATACCCGGCTCAACCAGATCAACGGCATCGGCGTCGCCGTCAACGGCGTGGCGGCGACAGTGAACGCGGGAGGGCCGAACGCGGCTCTGCTGCAAGGGATTCTCGACGGCACCGCAGATACCACCCATCCCAACGGCGTGCGCTATGTCGACAACTTCCAGGAATTCGTTTCGCGCGGGTTGCAGTTCGAAGGTCGTGCCCGGTTCGCTACCGGCGGGATCGAGCACGAGCTGATAGGCGGCGTGCGCTGGCACAAGGATGAAACCCAGAACCAGGCGCCGAACGTGTTCTACACCCAGGTCAACGGCAGCCTCCTCTTCAATCGGCGCGACACCGCCACGACGAGCGAGGGCTATGCCAAGGCGACATCGTTCTGGGTCGCCGATCGTATCGGAATCGGCAGCCTCACGCTGCTGCCGCTCCTGCGCCACGAAAGCATCAAGAGCCTCGCCAATATCGCCAATCCGACCGGCGCGCGCAATTCGCTGAACAAGACCACGCTTGGCCTGGGAATCAATTATCAGGCGAGCGAGCAATGGACCTTGCTTGGCGGGATCCACCAGGGCTTCGCGCCTCCGGGCTCCTCTGCGACCGATGGCAGCAAGGGCGAAGAAAGTCTCAATATCGAAGGGGGCCTGCGCTTCCGCAGTGGTGGGCTCGGCATTGATGCAGTCGCCTTCTACACCGATTACAAGAACGCGCTGCGCAACTGCCTGGTCGCCAACCCTTGCAGCCTGCCCGGCGGCGGCTCGGCGATCGACGGCGTCCAGCAGGACGGCTCCAAGGAAGTCTATGGCCTGGAGGTCGGCCTCTTCGGCAATGTCTATGAGGGGGACGGCTTCCGCTTGCCCGTCCGGCTTGCCTACACCTACACCGACGGCAAATACACGCGCGAGGCGCAGGCGGCGAACGGCGCGCCGGCGTCGGGCGTTCGCAAAGGCGACGTGCTCGACTACACGCCGAAGCACATCGGCCGTCTCGAACTGGGCCTTGAGCATGACGCGGGTTTCCGCTTCAACGCGGCGTTCAATTACTCGGACGGCACCTGCATCAACACCACGTGTGGCCGGGCGGGCGTCGATACCCGGTTTCTGACGACCCAGAGCCTGTTCACGATGGACCTGGCCGCCTCATACGCGCTGACGTCGGCGGTCGATCTCTATGTCCGCGCGGAGAATCTCTTCGACGAACGCCGGATCAACCACCGCGGCTCCGACGGTGCGCGACCGAACCCGGCCCGCTATGTCGGTGGCGGCATCCGCGTCAACTTCTGAGCCGTCCGGCATCCGCGCGGACGGCGCGCGGATGCCGCTCTGGCGGGAGATCGCTGATGCGCTCTGATCTCGCTTCCGTCCGCAAGCGCAAAGTTTTCGAACGCAAGGCGCTGCAATATATGCGCGGCGAGAAAACGTCCCCGGACGCTTCGGACCTGCCCGCGAACACTCCAAGTCTCAGGGTCGCGCATTTTGGCTGCTTGCGCACGTTCGCGCTCCGCAACGAACTGAAGGTCCTGCCCCCGGGGTCTCAATATCTCTCGCCTGGGGAGCTGCTTATCCTGCGCTGGCTCGCCGAGGCGCAGCGCCAGGTCGGCCCGCACACCTGCTGCATAGATGACCCCGGCTTCAAAAGCACGCTGCGGCATTGCGCGGCCATCCTCAGGGACGTCGGAGTATATCTGCCCACCCGGACGCTGTACATAAGCCGGGATGGGCCGCCGCCCGGCAGCGGTGAAACCGCCGTCAGCATGGGTCGCGGCCGCATTGCCCGACGAGGCGCAGGACAAGGGATGTCGAGACTAGCGTGAACATACTGCTCATCGAGGATGATCAGAAGACGGGCTCGTTCATAACGCGCGGCCTGTCGGAACTCGGGCATGTCGTTGACTGGTCGACGGATGGTCTCGACGGAGCGGCGATGGCTTCGCAGTCTCGTTACGACATTCTGATCGTCGATAGGATGTTGCCCCGGCAGTCGGGCCTGGCCCTCATCGCCAACTTGCGCGCCGAAGGCATCAAGACGCCGGTACTCGTGCTGACCGCGATGTCGGCGGTCGAGGACCGAGTCGAGGGACTGGAAAGCGGGGCGGACGATTATCTCGGCAAGCCCTTCGCCTTCAGCGAGCTGTTGGCGCGCGTGCGAGCTCTTCATCGCCGCAGCATGGATGAGGCGGTCAGCGACCAGGACAAGGTCACGATCGGCGAACTTCATGTCGATCTGCGCACGCGGCAGGTGAGCCGGGCGGGGCGGCGGATCGACCTGACCCCGAATGAGTATCGTCTCCTGGAATTCCTGGTCCGTCGTTCCGGCCAGACCGTCACACGCACGATGCTTCTCGAAGGGCTGTGGAGCTACGATTTCGACACCAGCACCAATATCATCGACGCCCATGTAATACCAACCTGCATTAATCATGACCCACGCGCCCATTTGCGACGTCCGATGGTCATGATGTGCCATGGCTGATCGATGAGCCTGTTCCAGGCCTCGCAGCAATGGTCGACGATGTTGTCGTAGGATGTGAAGACGCGGTTG
>JAEULJ010000009.1 GCA_016793865.1 Altererythrobacter sp. | reverse complement strand
CGCCGTATCCGTTGACCAGCCGCGGCGCCCGGCCTTTCGCCGGTGGACGGAGGATATTGCAATAGTCCCATGATGGACGCACAGACCTCACTTGCGCTTGTGGCAAAAAATGCACGTTCCGTCACAATTCCATTTACCGTTCCACATCCCTTTCAATAAAAATCCAGACTGCACTTTAGCTCTTCTTGAAGATCAATCGCTTTCAACTCAACGACCAAACAGGGAATTGATATTTCATGATTACCGGGATGAATTTTCCGGAAATAATCTGGAACTTGAAAGAAACAAAAAAGCGATCTGGAAGATCTATAATAGATCAAATTCTTGACATATCGAGACTTCGCCTTGGAGATGGAAAAATTTCCGTCAAGGAGTATTTCGATTATCGCCTTTTCGATTCGTCTCTCACCCCTGAAAACAAGCGGAGTTTCATGGGAGCCTGGGCGAAGGGCGACGTCTACATGGCGCAGGACCCGCAGTGGTACGGGATCGGCAACGACAAGGCGCTGTCGTACCTCTTTCTGGAAAGCTGCGGACTGCCCACGGCGCCGCTGAAGGCGATCTACCAGGCGAGGCGTTTCCACCCCGGCGTCACCCTGCTGAAGACACCCACTGATTTCGAGGCCTGGCTGCGCGATGCCGGCAACTATCCTTTCTTCGCGAAGCCTTCCGCCGGCGCGTTCGGCCTCGACAGTTGCTATGCGGAAGCGTTCGACCCGGCGACGGACAGCATCGTCACCATCAACGGCGAGCATCTTCCGATTCAGGCCTTCGTGGAGCGGCGGCGCGGCAAGGATGTCGGCGGACTCCTGCTCCAGCACATCATCACGCCGCACCCGGACGTGGCCGCATGTATAGGAAGACGCGTGGCGACGGCGCGGATCGTCACCCTCGCCTCCGACGAGGAAATCCGCATCCACCGCGCCGCCTTCCGGATTCCCGTGGGCAGGAACGTCACCGACAACTTCAACCTCGGCGCCGGGGGAAACGGCTTCGCCAACATCGACATCGAAACCGGAACGCTCAGCGAAATGTATGTGGGTCTCGGCCTTTCGCTGCAGCGGACCGACACCCATGCCGATACGGGCGCCACGATCAAGGGATTCAGGCTTCCGGACTGGCAGCGCGCGCTCGAAATCGTGCGGCTCGGCCAGAGCGCCCTGTTCGGCCTGCCAATTCTTGGCTGGGACATCGCGTTCACACCAGCCGGCCCGATCGTCGTCGAGTTCAACACCCATCCCGGCTATGCCATGCTTCAGGCCAGCGGCTCCGGCTTTGTGGACGAGGATTTCCGCCGCTTTTTCCCGGCCAGCCCGAAAGAATGCAGCAAGCGCTATCCGCATATCTTTATCGGCACGGGCGCCCGCCGCCGCTACTGAACGAAAGGCAGACAGGGGCCGCGCCGCCTCAAGGCTTGACGGCGCCGCACTTCACCGCTTGAAGGTCCGCGTCATAGCTTTCGGGGGGCGCCGCCTTTCATGTTCAAGAAAATCCTGATCGCGAACCGCGGCGAGATCGCCTGCCGGGTCATCAAGACGGCGCGGCGCATGGGCATCAAGACGGTCGCGGTCTATTCGGATGCGGACGCGGGCGCGCTGCACGTGGAAATGGCGGATGAGGCCGTGCGGCTCGGCCCGCCGCCTGCAGCCGAATCCTACCTGCTTGGCGACGCCATCATCGCCGCCTGCAAGGCGACCGGCGCCGAGGCGGTGCACCCCGGTTACGGCTTCCTTTCGGAGCGTGAGTGGTTCGCGAAGAAGCTCGCTGAAGAGAACATCGCCTTCATCGGCCCGCCGCCGAACGCCATCGCCGCAATGGGCGACAAGATCGAATCGAAGAAGCTCGCCAAGGCCGCAGGCGTCAACGTCGTCCCCGGCTTCGTCGGCGAGATCGAAGACACCGAGCACGCCGTCCGTATCGCGAACGAGATCGGCTATCCTGTGATGATGAAGGCCTCCGCTGGCGGCGGCGGCAAGGGTATGCGCCTCGCCTACTCCGAAAAGGACGTGCGCGAGGGTTTCGAGGCCACGAAGCGCGAGGGGCTGAACAGCTTCGGCGACGACCGCGTGTTTATCGAGAAGTTCATCGTCGAGCCGCGCCACATCGAGATTCAGGTACTCGGCGATCAGCACGGCAACGTGCTCTACCTCGGCGAGCGCGAATGCTCGATCCAGCGCCGCCACCAGAAGGTGATCGAGGAGGCGCCCTCGCCCTTCGTGACGCCTGAGATGCGCAAGGCGATGGGCGAGCAGGCCGTCGCGCTGTCGAAGGCCGTGGGGTACTACAGCGCAGGCACGGTCGAACTGATCGTCAGCGGCGCAGATACCACCGGGCAGGGCTTCTACTTCCTCGAGATGAACACCCGCCTGCAGGTGGAGCATCCGGTGACGGAGTGCATCACCGGGCTCGACCTCGTGGAGCAGATGATCCGCGTCGCGGCGGGCGAGAAGCTGGCGTTCACGCAGGACGACGTGAAGCTCTCCGGCTGGGCGCTCGAAAGCCGTGTCTATGCCGAAGACCCCTACCGCAACTTCCTGCCCTCTATCGGCCGCCTGACGCGCTACGCGCCGCCCGAGGAGACGAGCGGCGAGACGACGGTGCGCGTGGACACCGGCGTTGTCGAGGGCAGCGAGATTTCGATGTTCTACGATCCGATGATCGCCAAGCTCATCACCCACGCGCCGACGCGCGAGGAAGCCGCCGACCTTCAGGTCGCAGCGCTCGACCGCTACCGGATCGACGGCATCGGCCACAACATCGACTTCCTTTCCGCCGTGATGCAGCACCAGCGCTTCCGCGACGGGCGCCTCACCACCGGCTTCATCGCCGAGGAATATCCGGACGGCTTCGAGGGTGCGCCCTTCACCGACGGGAAGCGCGACGACCTGATCATCGCCGCTGCGGTCATCAACGCCATCACCGTGCAGCGGGCGCAGTTCATCGAGGGCCAGCTCAACGGCCACGGCGCGCAGTTCGGCCCGAACTGGGTGATCGAGATCGACCGCAAGCCGTACGCCGTGCACGCCGAGGAAACGAGCAGCGGCTGGGCCGTGACGCACACGTTCGAAGGTGGCGCGCACACGCACAACGTGGCGACGGAATGGGAGCCGGGCGACCCCGTGTTCCTCGCCGACGTCGATGGCCGCGACGTTGCCGTGAAGCTGGCGCTGAAAGCCGTGGGCTACCGCATGACCGTGAAGGGCTCCGCCCACAACGTCCGCGCGCTGACGCCGCGTGCGAGCGCGCTCGCCGAGCACATGATCGAGAAGATCCCGCCGGACCTTTCGAAGTTCCTGCTCTGCCCGATGCCGGGCCTCGTCGTTTCGGTCTCGGCCGCGGCGGGCGACACGGTGGAACCGGGTCAGGCGCTCGCGGTCGTCGAGGCGATGAAGATGGAAAACATCCTCCGCGCCGAGAAGACGGCGGTGGTGAAGTCCGTGAACGCCAAGGCGGGCGACAGCCTCGCCGTGGACGCCATCATCATGGAATTCGAATAGGGCTCAGGCCCGACTTCAACCCCGGCACTGCAGCGAGGACGGCGCGCGGAAGTAGCATTCGCGCGTGCTGCCGCCGCGGCTCATGCGGAGCGTCATTTCGGCAGCGGCGTCGTTCGCCTGCGCCTGCAGCCCCTTCGCACTCGCCACGGCGCGGCCGTTCACCGCTTCGAGGATGTCGCCGGGCTGGACAAGCCCGGAGCGCAGCGCAGGCGCGCGGGGATCGGCGCCGATCACCACCACGCCCGCATCGGGCAACCCGCCGCCAAGCTCGGCCGAAAGCGCCGGCGAGAGATTCGCGACCGTGATACCTGCGAGGATCGAGCGGCCGGCGAGAAGTGTCGTGTCACGCGCCGGCACTTCGGGTGGCGAGACGAGCTTCAGCGCTACGTTTTCTGCCTTGCCGCCACGAAGAAGCGTCAGTTTCACGGTCTCGCCCACGGGCTTGCTGGCGACGAGGTAGCGCAGCGTATCGGGATCGGAGGCATCCTTGCCATCCACGGCGTAGATGATGTCCCCCACCCGCACGCCGGCGCGCTCGGCGGGCGAGCCCTTGGTCACCTCGTTGATGACAACGCCCATCGGGCGGTCGAGGCCCGAGGCGCGCGCGATCTCGCTCGTTACCGGCTGGCCCGCCATGCCGAGCCACGGGCGGGAAATCTTGCCGGTTTTCGCGCCCGCGATGAACTGGCGGACCATGTTTGCCGGAATGGCGAAGCCGATGCCGTTCGAACCGCCCGAGCGCGAGTAGATCGCGGTGTTGATGCCGACGAGACGGCCATCCATGCCGATCAGCGCGCCGCCTGAATTGCCCGGATTGATGGCCGCATCCGTCTGCACGAAGAACTGGTAGTCGCTGATGCCGACGCCCGTGCGCGCCAGCGCCGAGACGATGCCGTGCGTCACGGTCTGGCCGACGCCGAACGGGTTGCCGATGGCGATGACGACATCGCCGACCTCGGCACGGTCGCTGTCGCCGAGCGGAACGACGGGAAGCGCCGTACCACCCGTCTCCACCTTCAGCAGCGCAAGATCGAGCTGCTTGTCGGTGAACATCAGCTTCGCGGAAAACTCGCGCCGGTCGGCAAGCGCGACCTTGATCTCGTCCGCGCCCTCGACGACGTGGTTGTTGGTGACGATGAGGCCCGTGCCATCGACGATGACGCCCGAACCGAGCGACTGCTCAACGCGCGGCTGCGGCGTCATGCGGCCGCCGCCGAAGAACAGATCCCAGAACGGATCGCGGCGCGTGCGGTTCACGCGGGCCGTGTAGACGTTGACGACGGCAGGCACACTCGCCTTCACGAGCGGCGCATAGGACAGCATCAGCTCCGTATTGCTGGTTGGCACGCGGCGCGGCGTTTCGGGGGGTGCGGCGGCGGCGGCAAGCTGCGCCACCTGTTGCGCCGAGGCCTGCGGCTCGATCTGGTCCACAGCCATGGCGAAGCTGGTACCCGCGATGGCGCCTGCGGCGAGCAGCCAGAGTGATCGGTTCGCTTTCATCGTTCGTCCCGTGATGTTTCCGGCATTCACATAGGTACGCTGCAGGCGGGCGTTAACCCCCTGCCACCGCGCTCGGTCAGCCTTGTTTTCCCACCATCTCGCGGGTGAATTCGGTGAGCCACGCGCCCCTGCGCTGTCGGCGGAGCCGCTCAGCGTGGACGATGGTGTGAATCTGTTCGAAGCAATCGTGCATGTCTTCGTTGACGAGTACGTAGTCGTATTCGGGCCAGTGGCTGATTTCCGCAGCAGCGCGCGCCATGCGGCCTTCGATCACCTCTTCGCTGTCCGTACGGCGCGCCCGCAGGCGGCGCTCCAGCTCGGCCATCGTCGGCGGCAGCAGGAAAATGGAAACAACGTCGTCGCCCATCGACTGCGCAAGCTGCTGCGTGCCCTGCCAGTCCACATCGAACAGCACGTCGCGGCCCATGCGGAGCGCGGTTTCCACCGCGGCACGCGGCGTACCGTAGCGGTTGCCGAACACATGCGCCCATTCGAGGAACTCGCCGGCCTCGACCATGCGCGCGAACTGCGCCTCGGTGCGGAAGTGATAGTCGATGCCGTCCACCTCGCCGGGGCGCTTGGCGCGTGTCGTCGCCGACACCGAAACCGCCATCTGCGGCTCCGCCGCCAGCAGCCGCCGCGCCATGGTGGTTTTTCCCGCGCCCGAGGGGGAAGACAGCACGAAAAGGATGCCGCGCCGCTCAATTTTTCCGGCCTTGTCTGTCCGTGCGTCCATGCGCGCCGGACATAAAGCAAGGTGAGCCACGGTCAAGATTGCGCAAAGAAGAACGTAATTAGCGAATCGTTATCATCCACTACGTTAACCTAAAGAGGATGCATGGTTTTTTCGGCATAACCGCCGTGTTCGCACGGCGCGGCCTGCTCCTGTTTGCGGGATTGCTTTTCTGTGCTCTGGCCATTTCATCGGCGGCGAACGCGCGGATTGCGCTCGATATCGGCACCGACGCGTGCATTTTCCCCGATCACAAGGACCTAGGCCTTGCCGGCGCGATGGCGAGGGCCGCGCGCAACGATTGCCCGGGCGGGCTATCCACGGGCGAGATGCGCGACAGCTGGCTGGTGAAATCCGGCCTCGAACTCACGCAGCATCCGGCAGAGCCCCTATCCGTCCACGTCAAACAAACGCTTTTCGAGGAGGTTACGCTTTACATCCGCTATGCGGACGGGTTCGTGTGGACGATGCGCCATGATGCGGCCTCCGCCAGTCGTCACACCGAGCTTGGCGGCATGTTCCGGCTGCGTATCCCATGGCGGGCGGGCACGATCGAAACCATCGCGCTGCACGCCGAGAAGGTCGTCGACCCACGCGGCGCCTTCGTTCGCCCCGCGGTGGAGAACGCCCGGGCGGAATCCATTGAAACCGAACGACAATCGCTGATCTACGGCCTGTTCGGCGGCGTGATCTTCGCCACCCTGTTCTTCAATCTCGTGCTGCTCGTGTGGCTGCGCTACGCGTTCCTCTTCTTCTACTGCGGCATGACCGCCGCAACCCTGCTCTATGGCCTCGCCGCATCCGGCATCCTGATGCGGATGCTTCCCGCGGGATTGCCGCCGATGCTGGGCAACGTCGCCGCAGAAGCTGTTCTGCCCGTGATGCTGTGGTTCGCGGTGGTCTTCACGATCACGCTGCTGGAGCGCGGCACCGTGCACATGCGGCTGGCGATCACCGGCATCGCACTCGCGACATTGCAGTGCGGCGCGGGCGTCATCGCGCTTATCACGCTGTTCCAAGCGCCGGAGCTGCTCCATATCCCGCTCGCCGTGGTCAACATCCTCGGCGCGCTCACGATGGCGCTGATCTTCCCGCTGGCGATCATCGCATGGCGCCGAGGCAGCCGCATCATCCTCATCTACACGGTGGCATGGGCGGTGCCCCTCGCCGGGGCCTTCGCCCGCATCCTTGTCGCGCTCGGCTTCGTCGAGACGAGCGCGTTCATCGAGGACAGCTATTTCTACGCGATGTGCCTGGAATGCGTGCTGAGCATGATCGGCATCGCCTACCGCATCTCCAACATTCGCGCCGAGCGCGACGAGGCCCGTGCCCGCGAGATCGAACTGACTTACCTCGCCGAAACCGACGCGCTGACCGGCCTTCTCAACCGCCGCGCCTTCATCGAATACGGCATCCGCAGGAGCGGCAAGGGCAAGCTGAAATCGCGGCTGCTGCTGATCGACATCGATCACTTCAAGACCGTCAACGACGGTTTCGGGCACGAGTTCGGCGACCGCGTGCTGCGCGAGGCCGGACGGCTGATCGAGAGCATCTCGCCGGTGGGCGCGGTCGTCGGCCGCCTCGGCGGCGAGGAATTCGCGCTCATCGTACCCTATAGCGAACGCGACGACAGCGCCGGCACGATCCTCCGCGCCTTCCGCGCGACGCCGATGACGGACGGCATTCGCATCACCGTCAGCATCGGCTCCGCATCCGGCATCATCGCCGACGACCGCACATGGCGGCACGTCTACCGGCGCGCCGACACAGCGCTATACGAGGCCAAGAGGAGCGGGCGCGACCGGCACGTCGCCGCCGCCGGGCCCGACCCTTCGGTCGCGACGGCGGCCTGACATGCGCAGCCGCCCCACCAAGCCGATCCGTGATACCGTAGGCGGCGATCCTGCCGCCAATCTTCGCGAACCCCGGAACTGGCTGGCCGGCGTCGCGCTGCCGCGCCTCGGCTCGCGCAGCGAGATCGCCAACACGCATCGGCAGCTGCTCGATCTCCGCCCGACGATCCCGCTGTTCGCGGCGATCGGCGCGCTGATCTGGGCGGGCGTCACGCTGTGGCACGTGCCGCTCACTGCATCGATCCAGGGCGCATGGCTTGCAGCGGGCGGCGTGCTGACGACATTGTTCGCGGTGTTCGGGCTGCGCGAAGCCCAGCCGAAGGCGGGCGAGGTCGCCGATACGGCGCGGGGTCTCGTGACGCTGAGCGCCGCGGCGGGGCTCCTTTGGAGCACGCTTCCGGTCATCAGCGACATACCCTTCGCACTCGTTCTTTCCATTTCGATGCTCGTGCTCGGCATCGTTGCCCTCTCCCCGATGCCGCTTGCGGCGATGGCCTACATGGTCGCGTTCGCGGTCACGCTCGTTACCCGGCTCGATGGTTTCGCCTCGTCGGCGGCGGCGGTCGTCGTGCTGTCGGGCGCGCTCACGCTCTACCTCGCGGGGCGGCGCACGCTCATCGAGCGCGTCGAGGGATCGATGCGCGATCTCGGCGAACAGCGCGTACGGCGCCTCTGCGCGACATTCGAGACCTGCGGCAGCGGCTGGTTCTGGGAAACCGACGTCGACGGCCGGATCACCTATATCTCGCCCTC
This sequence comes from Altererythrobacter sp., assembly GCA_016793865.1. Classification (GTDB taxonomy): domain Bacteria; phylum Pseudomonadota; class Alphaproteobacteria; order Sphingomonadales; family Sphingomonadaceae; genus Qipengyuania. Next base: position 134,744 of record JAEULJ010000009.1, on the reverse strand, counting down.
GTTCGGCGCGGCACACGGCACCACGAACGAGCTGCTGATCGGGCGCCCGCTTGGGGATATCATCTCGCTCGAGGTGGAAGACCCGGACGAGGCGGCGACCTCGCTGCGGACGCTTGAGTTCCATCTGCAGGGCAAGCTGCCGTTTCACGATGTGGTGATTCCCGTGCTGTTCCCGCTCGGTATCCAGTGGTGGTCGATCGCGGGCACGCCGATCTACAGCCAGCACGGCCATTTCGAGGGCTTCACCGGGATCGGCGGCGATCTTACCGACGTACGCCGATCCGAAGACCGCGCCATGCGCCTCGCGCGCTTCGATGCGCTCACCGGCCTTGCGAACCGCATCACCATCCGCGAGACGCTGGAAACCGCGCTCCTCAGCCACGGCGGCGTCGTGCCGCATCGCTGCGCGCTGCTGCTGCTCGATCTCGATCGCTTCAAATCGGTGAACGACACGCTCGGCCACCCCGTGGGCGACAAGCTGCTCGAACAGGTCGCCGACCGGCTCGGCACGCTCGTCGGCGCGGACGGCCGCGTCGGGCGGCTCGGCGGCGACGAGTTCGCGATCGTCGTGCGCGATGCCGAAACGATGGGCGGACTTTCCGCCTTCGCCCAGCGCATCATCGACTATCTCTCCGCGCCCTACACGGTGGAGGGGCACCGCATCATCATCGGCGCCAGCGTAGGCATCGCTATCGGCCCCGACAACGGCCACAGCGTCGACGCGCTGATGCGCAACGCCGACCTCGCGCTCTACGCGGCGAAATCGGACGGGCGCGGCAAGCACCGCTTCTACGAGGGCGGGATGCACCGCAATGCCGAGACGCGGCGGCAGATCGAGAACGACCTGCGCGGCGCGCTCGTCGGCAACGGGCTGTCGCTCAATTTCCAGCCCATCGTCGAGACGGCGAGCGAAACGCTCGTCGGCTTCGAGGCGCTGGTGCGCTGGCACCATCCGCGCCACGGCGAGATCTCGCCCGCGAGTTTCATTCCGATCGCCGAGGAAACCGGCCTCATCGACGGCATCGGCGAATGGGTGCTGCGGAACGCGTGCATGGTCGCGGCGAAGTGGCCCGAGCACATCGGCATCGCCGTCAACCTCTCGCCGATCCAGGTGACGAACCCCGAACTGCCGACGCTGGTGATGAACGCGCTCGCACAGGCCGGCCTTGCGCCCGAGCGGCTGGAGCTGGAGATCACCGAAAGCGTCTTCCTCGAGGAGAACCCGGCGACGCGCGCCACGCTGCAGCGCCTTGGCGCGATCGGCGTGCGGCTGACGCTCGATGATTTCGGCACCGGCTATTCGGGCTTCGCCTATCTCACCAAGGCGCCCTTCAAGAAGATCAAGATCGACCGCTCGTTCGTCTCCGGCGCGGCCGAGCGCGGCGGGCAGAAGGCCGCGATCGTGAAAGCGATCGTGGCGCTTGCCGACAGTCTCGGCATGATCACCACGGCCGAAGGCGTCGAGACACACGACGATCTAGACATCATCCGCCGCATCGGCTGCACGCAGGTGCAGGGCTTCATCTTCGGCAAAGCCGTGCCCTGGGCCGAGGCGGGCATCCTTGCGCGCTCCGAAGCGCCGATCGCGCCGAACGGCGTGAAATCGAACCGGCCGCGCCGTATCGCCATGCTGCGCCGCGCGACAATCCTGCACAACGGTCGTAGGCGAAGCGCCCGGCTGCGCAACACCTCGGATACGGGCGCGATGTTCGAGGCGCGCTGGCTGCCGAGGCCCGACGACCGCGTGACCACCGTCGTCGAGGGCCAGCAGCCCCGCTCGGGCATCGTGCGTTGGGTGGAGGAAGACCGGTTCGGCATCCACTACGACGAGCAGATCATCGCAGCCGACATCGAAAACGAGGAACGCGCCGCCTAACGGGCGCCTAGCGTCCGGGCGCCAGCATCGTTTCCGGGCGGACGAGGGCGCGGAAGCGTGTCTCGTCGATAAGATCCAGAGCTTTCGCGGCTTCCAGCAAGGTCAGCCCATGCATGTGCGCGTGCTTGGCGATCGCGGCAGCATTATCGTAGCCGATCTCCGGCGCAAGCGCCGTCACCAGCATCAGCGAGCGCTCGACGAGGTCAGCGATCCGTTCGCGGTTGGGCTCGATCCCCACGACGCAGCGATCCGCGAAACTCACGGATGCGTCGGCGATGAGGCGGATCGACTGCAGCACGTTATAGGCGATCACCGGCTTGAAGACATTGAGCTCCATGTGCCCCTGCGCGCCGCCCACGGTGACGGAGACGTGATTGCCCATCACCTGCGCGGCCACCATCGTCAGCGCCTCGGCCTGCGTCGGGTTCACCTTGCCCGGCATGATCGAACTGCCGGGCTCGTTTTCCGGGAGGGAGAGCTCGCCGAGCCCCGAACGCGGCCCGGAGCCGAGCAGACGGATATCGTTCGCGATCTTGTTGAGACTGACGGCGAGCACGTTGAGCGCGCCCGACAGCTCCACCATCGTATCGTGCGTGGCGAGCGCCTCGAATTTGTTGGGTGCGGTTTCGAACGGCAGGCCGGACAGGCGCGCGAGCTCGTTCGCGATGCCCTCGGCGAAGCCTTCGGGCGCGTTGAGCCCCGTGCCGACCGCCGTGCCGCCCTGCGCCAGCCGGTAGAGCCGCGGCAGCACCGCCTCGGCGCGCGCGATGCCATCCGTGAGTTGCTGCGCGTAGCCCGAGAATTCCTGCCCCAGCGTCACCGGCGTCGCGTCCTGAAGGTGCGTGCGGCCGATCTTCACGATGTCCGCGAACGCCTCCGCTTTCGCCGCCAGCGCCGCGTGCAGGTGTCGGAGCGCCGGAATCAGCCGTTCGTTCACCTCGCGCGCCGCAGCGACGTGCATTGCGGTCGGGAACGTGTCGTTGGAGCTTTGCGAGGCGTTGACGTGATCGTTCGGGTGCACCGGCACTTTGCCGCCGCGCGTGCCGGTGAGGATTTCGTTGGCGCGGCCCGCGATCACCTCGTTGGCGTTCATGTTGCTCTGCGTACCCGAACCGGTCTGCCAGACGACGAGTGGGAACTGATCGTCGCGCTTTCCCGCCGCAACCTCGGCGGCCGCCTCGATGATCGCGGGCGCGAGATTGTTGTCGAGCACGCCGAGTTCCGCGTTCACATAGGCCGCGGCCTGCTTGATGAGGCCGAGCGCGCGTACCAACGGCACGGGCATCCGCTCGCCGCCGATGGGGAAGTTGCCGATGGAGCGCTGCGTCTGCGCGCCCCAGTAGGCCGAGGCGGGCACATCGATCGGCCCGAAACTGTCGGTCTCGACGCGCGTACTCATTTTTTCCGGAAGGCGTCGAGCGTCACCACGTTCGAGCCGTCGCCGCTTTCGGGCGGCGTGGGCTCGGGTTCCGGCTCCGGCGCGGGCGGCGTGACACCTTCAGGCGTCGGAAACTGCAGCGCGAACTCCACCGAAGGATCGTGAAACCCCGTGATCGCCGTGTAGGGAATCGAGAGCTTGGTCGGCACCTGGTTGAACGAAAGGCCGATCTCGAAGTGCTCGCGATCGACTTTCAGCTCCCAATAGCGGTGCTGGATGACGATCGTCATCTCGTCCGGATAGCGCTGGCGCAGGTGCACCGGTATCTCGACGCCGGACGCGCCGGTCTTGAAGGCAATGTAGAAATGGTGGTTGCCGGGCAGGCCGCCATCGGTCTCCACCCGTTTCAGAACGCCGTACACGACGCCGCGCAGCGCATCCTGCACGATCTCGTCATACGGGATCAGGCTTTCCGGTGTTTCGGCGTTCATGCGGCCCTCTTTGTCACAAGGGCACTTGGTGGCGCGGCGCCGCGGCGCGGTCAAGCCTGTCTTCCGATGAAGCGTGAAAGTGGGGAGCTTCTGTTGCCCGGCGCTCCCCGTGCCGCTGGTGTCCGCTTCTGTTGCCCGGTGCGGCCCGAACCGCGCTAAGCTCTGTAACCTATTCCCCGAAGGGCTTCAGTTACGCGGCAAGAGCGAATGCCTCGTTGTCGTTGGCATTTGTAGGTTTTGAACGGTTTTACGGCGCATTCAGGCCGGGCGAAGATAACCGTCTTTCAGCACACGTCGATCCTAGTTCGGCCCCATGTCCGGACAGGCCGCTCTAGCCTGCCCGGCGAAACTGGTGGAGCCGCCGGGTACCGCCCCCGGGTCCGCTGTACCTATTTCACGGCATCATTTATCGCCATAGCCGCCCGAAGACGGCAACACCCATATAGGGGCTAGACGCGTGCTTTTGAAGAGCGTCGTGCGACAACGGTGCGATAACGCTGCAACAGTGCACCGTTGATCGTGTCCCAATCGAAGCGCTTGCTGATCTCGCGGCCCGCTTTTCCGGCCGCCGTGCGGCTTTGCGGATCGGCGATATAGGCAGCGAGCGCATCCGCCGATTCCTGTATGTCGTCGGGTGTTGTCAGTTGCCCGTTGAGACCCGGTGTCACGAGGCTGAGGCTGCCGGTCGCACGCGCCGCGACCACGGGCAGACCGCTCGCCATCGCTTCCAGCGTCACATTGCCGAACGTCTCCGTAGACGACGGATTGAACATCACGTCGGCCGACGCATAGGCACGCGCCAGCGCCTCGCCCGACTGGAAGCCGAGGAAGATGCCCTGCGGCGCCTGCGCCTCGATCCACGGCCGCGCCGGCCCGTCCCCCACGAACAGTGCCTTGTAGGGCACGTCGCGCGCGTCAAGCTCCGCAAGCGTCGCCGCGAACGTATCGAGGCCTTTCTCGAGCACCAGACGGCCCACGAACAGGATCACCATGTCCTCGTCGGCGATGCCGAGGCTCCGCCGCCATTCCATGTCGCGCCGGTCCGGGCGGTAGAGATCGCCGTCGATGCCGCGGCTCCAGATATGGACGTTACGGCTCATGCGCTGATCGGTGAGCACCGCCGCCATGCTTTCCGAGGGCGCGTAGATTTCCACGCAGCGCCGGTAGAGGCGGCGGAGCACGGCCTCGATCACCGTCTGCATCCAGTGCATCCGATAGTAGCGGAAATAGGTTTCGAAGCGCGTGTGGACGGACGCGACCGCCGGCTTCCCGCGCGACCGTGCCCATGCGACGGCGCGGTGGCCGATGATGTCGGGCGAAGCGATGTGGACGATGTGCGGATCGAAGGCCTTGAGATCCGCCTTCACGCCGCCGATGCCGAGCCCGAGCCGGTATTCACCGCGCCCCGGAATCGGCACGGACGGGATCGAAACAAGATCGCCCGTCGGTTCGAAGGCAGGGTTTTCGATGGTCGGCGAGTAAACGCGAACTGCAACGCCCTGCCGCAGCAGGTAGCCCACGAGCCGGTTGAGCGCCTGATTGGCGCCATCCTTCACATAATTGTAGTTGCCCGAGAACAGGGCGACCCTGAGATCGCTGCTAGGCAATATGTCGCTCCGCATCGTGAAAGCGCCGGACGTTAATCGATCTGCGGAGCAAATTCCAACAGGCGTCCATGGACTTCGACAGGCTCCGGCGGCGTTGGCCCCGCCTTTCGGGCCTCGCCGCCTCCGATGCAACCCTGAAAGTCACATTGATATCCGGCCGATGCCGGAACCCCCACTGGTGAGGGATGCGCGCAACAGCGCGACGTTCAGCCCTGCCGCTGGCTTTCGTCCTTGTCCGTGGTCTCGTCGCCGAAATCCATCCGGCTGAGTGTCCGGCGGCCCGGCGCCGGCGGCGCCAGCAGCGCAGCAAGGAGCAACGCACCAACCACACCCGCTACCCACCAGAGCATCGGCCCACCTCCTGTCCCCTGTCCCGCGATGGGACAAGCACGGATCGTGCCATCCTGACCGGAGCGCAGAAATCCAGCCTTTCGACTTCCTGAGGCGCAACGACTCCTGACACCGGTGTAAAGAGCGCCGACGTCTTAGAGCCCGAAACGAAAGAGGCCCCGCCGGTTTCCCGACGAGGCCCCTTTCATCATGACACGAAGCGTCAGGCGTCGACGGTTTCGCCGACCGCAGTCTGCCCCGCATCCAGCACCCGCTTCTGACGGGCACGGAGCTGCGCGTCGCGGCTCGATGCCGCAATGCGCGCGCGGGCGAGCGCGGCGCCGGTGCCGGCCGGGATCAGACGGCCGACGATGACGTTCTCCTTGAGACCCATCAGCGTATCCGACTTGCCCTGCACCGACGCTTCGGTGAGCACGCGCGTCGTTTCCTGGAACGAGGCCGCCGAGATGAACGACCGCGTCTGCAGCGACGCCTTGGTGATGCCGAGCAGGATGGGCTTGCCCACCGCCGGATCGCGGCCTTCCTTCGTGGCCTTGATGTTCTCCTCGTTCAGTTCCTCGATATCGATCTGCTCACCGACGAGCAGCGTGGTGCCGCCCGAGTCGGTGATCTCGACCTTCTGCAGCATCTGGCGAACGATCACCTCGATGTGCTTGTCGTTGATCTTCACGCCCTGGAGCCGGTAGACCTCCTGGATCTCCCAGACCAGATATTCGGCGAGGGCCTCCACGCCCAGCACGTCCAGAATGTCGTGCGGATCGGGGTTGCCATCGAGCAGGTAGTCGCCGCGGCGCACGAAGTCGCCTTCCTGCACCGAGATGTGCTTGCCCTTCGGGATCATGTACTCGACCGCATCCGAACCATCTTCCGGGTGGATGATGATGCGACGCTTGGTCTTGTAGTCCTTGCCGAACTCGATGCGACCGTCGCAGCGCGCGATGACCGCATTGTCCTTCGGCTTGCGCGCCTCGAACAGCTCCGCGACGCGCGGCAGACCGCCGGTGATGTCACGGGTCTTCGCGGCCTCGCGCGGAATACGCGCGATCACGTCGCCCGCTTCCACCTTCTGGCCTTCGTTCACCGAGAGAATGGCATCCACCGACAGCATGTAGCGGCCGGCTTCGCCCGACGTTTCGTCAAGCAGCGTGATGCGCGGACGCAGATCGCCGGACTTCGGCTGGCTGCGCCAGTCGATCACCATCTTGTTGGTGATGCCGGTGGCCTCGTCGACGTTTTCGGTCAGCGAGACGCCCTCGATCAGATCCTGATACTTCACCGTACCCGATTTGTCGGTGATCACCGGCAGCGTGTACGGATCCCACTCGGCCAGACGATCGCCCTTCGACACGATGTGCCCCGGCGCGTTCGCGAGGATCGAGCCGTACGGGATGCGGTGCACCGAACGCTCGCGGCCGTCCATGTCGACGATCGCGAGTTCGCCGTTGCGGCTCATCGCGATGTGACGGCTGCGGCTGTCGGTGATCGTGTCGAGATTGCGGTGCTCGATCGTACCGTCGAAGCTCGCTTCCAGCGTCGACTGCTCGGAGACCTGCGCCGCGCCGCCGATGTGGAAGGTACGCATCGTCAGCTGCGTGCCCGGCTCGCCGATCGACTGCGCCGCGATGACACCAACGGCCTCGCCGATGTTGACCGGCGTACCGCGTGCCAGATCGCGTCCGTAGCAGGCGCCGCAAACACCCTGACGGGTTTCGCAGACCAGCGGCGAACGAATGAGCACCGACTGCGGGGCCGCCGCCTCGACGATCGCCGTCTCAGCTTCGGTGAGCAGCGTGCCAGCCGGCATCACCACTTCGTTCGTCTTGTGATCGACGACGTCCGCGGCCAGCGTGCGGCCGAGGATGCGTTCGCCAAGCGAGACGATGGTGGTGCCGCCTTCGACGATGGCCTTGATGGTCAGCGCGTTGTCGGTGCCGCAATCGTCCTCGATCACCACGCAATCCTGCGACACGTCGACGAGACGGCGGGTGAGGTAACCCGAGTTCGCCGTCTTGAGCGCGGTGTCGGCGAGACCCTTGCGGGCGCCGTGCGTGGAGTTGAAGTATTCAAGGACGGTGAGGCCTTCCTTGAAGTTCGAGATGATCGGCGTTTCGATGATCTCGCCCGAGGGCTTGGCCATCAGGCCGCGCATACCCGCGAGCTGCTTCATCTGCGCCTGCGAACCGCGGGCGCCCGAGTGTGCCATCATGTAGATCGAGTTGATCGGCATCTCGCGGCCGTTCGCGTCAACCGGACGCGCCGAAATGCGCGCCATCATCGCGTCGGCAACGCGGTCACCGCAACGCGCCCACGCGTCGACGACCTTGTTGTACTTCTCGCCCTGCGTGATCAGACCGTCCTGATACTGCTGCTCGAAGTCCTTCACGAGCGCACGCGTCTCGTCGACCATCCCTTCCTTCTCGTCCGGGATCACCATGTCGTCCTTGCCGAACGAAATGCCGGCCATGCAGGCGTGGCGGAAGCCGAGGCCCATGATCGCGTCGGCGAACAGCACCGTCTCCTTCTGACCGCACTCGCGGTAGACGGTGTCGATGACGTCCGCGATCTCCTTCTTGGTGAGGAGACGGTTGACGATCTCGAACGGCGCCTTGTGGTTCTTCGGCAGGCACTCGCCGAGGAGCATACGGCCCGGCGTGGTTTCGACCCGCTTCATGTAGGTCTTGCCATCCTCGGACGTCTGCGGAACGCGGCTGACAATCTTCGAGTGCAGCGTGACCGCCTTGGCGTTCAGCGCCTGGTGCACTTCCGACATGTCGGAGATCAGCATCCCCTCGCCCGGCTCGCCCTTGCGCTCCATCGAGAGGTAGTAAAGGCCAAGGATCATATCCTGCGACGGCACGATGATCGGCTTGCCGTTCGCGGGGCTGAGGATGTTGTTCGTGGACATCATCAGCACGCGCGCTTCGAGCTGCGCTTCAAGCGACAGCGGAACGTGCACGGCCATCTGGTCACCGTCGAAGTCGGCGTTGAACGCCGAGCAGACGAGCGGGTGCAGCTGGATCGCCTTGCCTTCGATCAGCACGGGCTCGAACGCCTGGATGCCGAGGCGGTGGAGCGTCGGCGCACGGTTCAGGAGGACCGGGTGCTCACGAATGACTTCGTCGAGGATGTCCCAGACTTCCTTGCGCTCTTTCTCCACCCACTTCTTCGCCTGCTTCAGGGTCATGGAGAGACCCTTGGCGTCGAGGCGCGAGTAGATGAAAGGCTTGAACAGCTCGAGCGCCATCTTCTTCGGCAGGCCGCACTGGTGGAGCTTCAGCTCCGGACCCGTGACGATCACCGAACGGCCCGAGTAGTCGACGCGCTTGCCGAGCAGGTTCTGGCGGAAGCGGCCCTGCTTGCCCTTGAGCATGTCCGACAGCGACTTCAGCGGACGTTTGTTGGCGCCGGTGATGACGCGGCCGCGGCGGCCGTTGTCGAACAGCGCATCGACGGCTTCCTGAAGCATACGCTTTTCGTTGCGGACGATGATGTCCGGCGCGCGCAGCTCGATGAGCCGCTTCAGGCGGTTGTTGCGGTTGATGACGCGGCGGTAGAGGTCGTTGAGGTCGGACGTCGCGAAGCGGCCGCCGTCGAGCGGCACGAGCGGACGCAGTTCCGGCGGGATCACCGGCACGACGTTCAGGATCATCCACTCCGGACGGTTGCCCGATTCAAGGAAGCTCTCGATGACCTTGAGGCGCTTGATGATCTTCTTGGGCTTCAGCTCGGACTTGGTGACCGCGAGCTCTTCGAGAAGCAGCTTCTTCTCGCCTTCGAGATCGAGGCTTTCGAGCAGCTTCTGGATCGCCTCGGCGCCGATGCCGGCAGTGAAGGCATCCTCGCCGTGCTCATCCTGCGCGGCGAAAAGCTCTTCCTCGGTGAGAAGCTGATAGCGCTCCAGCGAGGTGAGGCCCGGCTCGATGACGATGAACTGTTCGAAGTACAGCACACGCTCCAGCTGCTTGAGCTGGATGTCGAGCAACATGCCGATGCGGCTCGGCAGCGACTTCAGGAACCAGATGTGCGCGACCGGCGCGGCGAGCTCGATGTGGCCCATGCGCTCGCGGCGGACCTTCGAGACAGTGACCTCGACGCCGCACTTCTCGCAGACGATGCCCTTGTACTTCATGCGCTTGTACTTGCCGCACAGGCACTCGTAGTCCTTGATCGGACCGAAGATGCGGGCGCAGAACAGGCCGTCGCGCTCGGGCTTGAATGTCCGGTAGTTGATCGTCTCCGGCTTCTTGATCTCGCCGAACGACCACGAGCGGATCCGCTCCGGGCTCGCCAGACCGATACGGATCTGGTCGAAGGTCTCCGGCTTCGCCGCCGGGTTGTAGAAGTTCATCAGTTCCTGGTTCATACCGCCTCCAGATCAGCCCCCGCGCCTTCGCTGCGAGGGAGGGGCCCAAGCCTTGCTTGGGAGGAAGAGGGGCACGGGCCGCCGAAAATGGCCCCTCTTCCCGTGTTGCTTTACTCGGCCGCGATGGCTTTCGCCTCGGCTTCGTCGTCCTCGCTGTTGCGCAGCTCGACGTTGAGGCCGAGCGAGCGCATTTCCTTGACGAGCACGTTGAAGCTTTCGGGGATGCCAGCCTCGAACGTGTCGTCACCCTTGACGATCGATTCGTAGACCTTGGTGCGGCCGGCGACGTCATCCGACTTCACCGTCAGCATTTCCTGCAGCGTGTACGCCGCGCCGTAAGCCTGCAGCGCCCACACTTCCATCTCACCGAAGCGCTGACCGCCGAACTGCGCCTTGCCGCCCAGCGGCTGCTGGGTGACGAGGCTGTACGGCCCGATCGAACGCGCGTGGATCTTGTCGTCGACGAGGTGGTGCAGCTTCAGCATGTAGATGTAGCCGACGGTCACCTTGCGGTCGAACATCTCGCCCGTGCGGCCATCGTACAGCTCCACCTGACCCGACCGGTCGAGACCGGCAAGGCTCAGCATGTCCGCCACGTCCGCCTCGCGGGCGCCATCGAACACCGGCGTCGCCATCGGCACGCCCGCCGCGAGGTTGGAGGCAAGCTCCAGAAGCTCATCGTCGGACTGGCCGTCGATCTCCGCGTTATACTGCTGGCCGTAGATGGCCTTCAGCTTGTCGCGCAGGCCCTTGGCGTCATCCTTGTCGAGACCCTGCGCCTTGACGTGGATGTCTTCCAGCATGGCGCTGATCTGACGTCCGAGGCCGCGCGCGGCCCAGCCGAGGTGGGTTTCGAAGATCTGACCGACGTTCATGCGCGAAGGCACGCCGAGCGGGTTCAGCACGATGTCCACATGCGTGCCGTCGTCGAGGAACGGCATGTCCTCGATCGGCAGAATGCGGCTGATGACACCCTTGTTGCCGTGACGTCCGGCCATCTTGTCGCCCGGCTGCAGCTTGCGCTTCACCGCAACGAAGACCTTCACCATCTTCAGCACGCCCGGCAGCATCTCGTCGCCGCGCTGCAGCTTTTCGACCTTCTCGGCAAAGCGGCGGTCGAGGCTCTTCAATGCCTCTTCCCACTGCGCCTTCATCGCCTCGATGTCGGATTGGCGCTTGTCGTCCTCGACAGCGAACTTCCACCATTCGCGGCGCGGCTGCTCATTCAGGATCGCGTCGTCGATAACGGCGCCCTTCTTGATGCCCTTGGGCGCTGCGGTGGTCGCCTGGCCGAGCAGCACGTCCTTCAGACGCGCATAGGAGGCGCGATCGAGAATGGCGCGCTCGTCGTCGCGATCCTTCTCGAGCCGTTCGATCTCCTCGCGCTCGATCTGGAGCGCGCGCTCGTCCTTGTCGATGCCGTGGCGGTTGAACACGCGCACCTCGACGACCGTTCCGGCAACGCCCGGCGGCAGCTTGAGCGAGGTGTCACGCACGTCGCTCGCCTTTTCGCCGAAAATGGCGCGGAGCAGCTTTTCTTCCGGCGTCATCGGGCTTTCGCCCTTCGGCGTGATCTTGCCGACGAGAATATCGCCCGGCTCCACCTCGGCGCCGATGTAGACGATACCCGCCTCGTCGAGGTTGCGGAGTGCTTCCTCGCCGACGTTCGGAATGTCGCGCGTGATGTCCTCCGGCCCGAGCTTCGTATCGCGGGCCATCACCTCGAACTCTTCGATGTGGATCGAGGTGAAGACGTCGTCCTTCACGATCCGCTCGGAGATGAGGATGGAGTCCTCGTAGTTGTAGCCGTTCCACGGCATGAACGCGACGAGCACGTTCCGCCCCAGAGCCAGCTCTCCGAGCTGCGTCGAGGGACCGTCGGCGATGATATCACCGCGGCGCACCACGTCGCCCACCTTCACCAGCGGACGCTGATTGATGCAGGTGTTCTGGTTCGAACGCTGGAACTTGTGCAGCGTGTAGATGTCGACGCCCGACTTGCCGGCGTCTTCCTCTTCCGTCGCGCGGATAACGATACGCGTGGCGTCGACCTGGTCGATGATGCCCGTGCGCCGCGCAGCGATCGCGGCACCCGAATCGCGTGCCACCGTGCCTTCCATACCGGTGCCGACGAACGGCGCCTCGGCACGGAGCAGCGGTACGGCCTGACGCTGCATGTTCGATCCCATGAGCGCGCGGTTGGCGTCGTCGTTCTCAAGGAACGGGATCAGCGATGCCGCGACCGACACGAGCTGCTTGGGGCTGACGTCCATCAGTGTGATGTGATCGCGCGGTGCGATCAGGAACTCGCCGGCCTCGCGGGCCGAAACCAGTTCCTCGACAAAGCGGCGCTCGCCATCGAGCTCGGCGTTCGCCTGCGCGATCGTGTGCTTCGCCTCTTCCATCGCCGACAGATAGATGACGTCGTTCGTCACCTTGCCGTCGATGACCTTGCGGTACGGCGTTTCGATGAAGCCATACTTGTTGACGCGGCTGAACGTCGCGAGGCTGTTGATGAGACCGATGTTCGGGCCTTCCGGCGTTTCGATCGGGCAGATACGGCCATAGTGCGTCGGGTGAACGTCGCGCACTTCGAAGCCCGCGCGCTCGCGGGTGAGACCACCCGGCCCGAGCGCCGAAACGCGGCGCTTGTGCGTCACTTCGGAGAGCGGGTTCGTCTGGTCCATGAACTGCGAGAGCTGCGAGGAACCGAAGAACTCGCGCACCGCGGCCACAGCCGGCTTCGCGTTGATGAGGTCGTTCGGCATCGTCGTTTCGATATCGACCGACGACATGCGCTCCTTCACGGCGCGCTCCATGCGGAGCAGACCGACACGGTACTGGTTCTCCAGCAACTCGCCCACCGAACGCACGCGGCGGTTGCCGAGATTGTCGATGTCGTCGATGTCGCCCTTGCCGTCCTTCAGCTCGACGAGCGTCTTCACAACCGCAAGAATGTCTTCGTTGCGGAGCGTCGTCACCGTGTCCTCGGCGTCGAGGTCGAGGCGCATGTTCATCTTCACGCGGCCCACGGCCGAGAGGTCGTAGCGCTCCGGATCGAAGAACAGGCCGGCGAACATGCCTTCCGCCGTCTCGCGCGTCGGCGGCTCGCCGGGGCGCATGACGCGGTAGATTTCGGCGAGCGCGTGATCACGCTCTTCCACCTTGTCCGCCATCAGCGTGTTGCGCATCCACGCGCCGATGTTGACGTGGTCGATGTCGAGCAGGTCGATGTCGCCGATCCCGGCGGCGTCGAGCTTGGCGAGGTTCTCTTCCGTCACCTCGTCACCGGCCTCGATGTAAATCTCGCCGGTCTTGTCGTTGACGAGGTCGAACGCCGAATAGCGCCCGAAGATCTCCTCGGTCGGGATCAGCAGCTCGGTGAGGCCGTCGTTTTCCGCCTTCTTGGCGGCGCGCGGCGTGATCTTCTTGCCCTGCTCGAAGACGATCTCGCCAGACTTCGCGTCGACGATATCGAACATCGGCTTGTTGCCGCGCCACTGATCGGCAAGGAACGGCACCTTCCAGCCGCCTTCAGCGCGCTTGTAGGTCACGCGGCCGTAGAACTGGTTGAGGATGTCCTCGCTGTTCATGCCGAGCGCATAGAGCAGCGTCGTCACGGGCAGCTTGCGCTTGCGGTCGATGCGGACGTTGACGATGTCCTTGGCGTCGAACTCGAAGTCCAGCCACGAGCCGCGATACGGGATGACGCGCGCAGCGAACAGGAACTTGCCCGAGCTGTGGGTCTTGCCGCGGTCGTGATCGAAGAACACGCCCGGCGAACGGTGCATCTGCGAAACGATCACGCGCTCGGTGCCGTTCACGATGAATGTGCCGTTCTCGGTCATGAGCGGCATGTCGCCCATGTAGACGTCCTGTTCCTTGATATCGAGGACCGAGCGGGTTTCCGTCTCGGCGTCGACTTCGAAGACGATCAGGCGCAGCGTAACCTTCATCGGCGCCGCATAGGTGATGCCGCGCTGGCGGCACTCTACGATGTCATACTTCGGCGGTTCGAGTTCGTAATGCACGAAATCGAGCTCGGCCGTGCCGGCGAAATCGCGGATCGGGAACACCGAGCGCAGCGTCTTCTCCAGGCCCGAGACGTAACCGGTGCTGCGGTCGGAACGAAGGAACTGCTCGTAGCTTTCGCGCTGCACTTCGATCAGATTGGGCATCTCGACGACTTCGTGGATGTCGCCGAAGATCTTGCGGATACGCCGCTTCGCGGTGCCCGAGACCTGGGTGTCGCGGCTCTTCGCCGCGGGAGTGGCCCCCGTGCTCGCCTTGGTCGCCATGGAGTATATTCGCCTTCTCGCTGGCGGCCGGGGAGATCGTCCCGCGGCCAGAAATTCGTTTCATGCGGGCGAGGGCCAGGCCGCGACGCGAAAAGGCCGCAGCGAATCGCGCACCGTTCCCGGCGGCTGGCTGCAGCTCCTCAAAAGCGTCGCGATATGGCAGGCGCCCCTTCCATCCTGAAGCCGATTCCCGCGCATGAATCGGCCCTGCTCGAAGCGGGCGGTCGCGAGCATATAGGGAGCGGTCATGGCGTGGTCAACCATGCCACCAGCCAACCACGCTCGCCGCGGACGCTGATGCCGAAGTATGCCCCCAGGACTCGTTCAGGCTCTTTCATGCGTGCATGGGATATGGCTATGAGGCGCCCATGCTTCACGACACCCGAACAATGCCGCACTGGCGCATTCCGACGGCGACGCCGACCACGCTCTTCCACCCCGGATCGGCACAGCCATGAACGAAACCTGGCGCAAGAACCTCCCCGGCACCGATCTCGACTGGTTCGACGCTCGATCCGCGATCGAGGCAATCAGGCCCGGAACTTACGACCGGCTGCCCTATGTCTCGCGCGTGCTTGCCGAGCAGCTCGTGCGGCGCTGCGACCCAAAGCTGCTGACAGATGCGCTGACGCAGATCGCCGAGGGCCGGCGCGACATGGACTTTCCATGGTATCCCGCCCGCGTGGTTTGCCACGATATCCTCGGCCAGACCGCGCTGGTCGACCTGGCAGGGCTACGCGACGCCATCGCCGATCAGGGGGGCGATCCGGCCAAGGTCAACCCGGTGGTGCCGACCCAGCTCATCGTCGACCACAGCCTGGCGGTGGAATTCGGTGGCTACGACCCCGAAGCGGTGGCCAAGAACCGTGCGATCGAGGATCGCCGCAACGAGGACCGGTTCCACTTCATCGAATGGAGCAAGCGCGCCTTCGACAATGTCGATGTCATCCCCGCCGGCAACGGCATCATGCACCAGATCAATCTGGAGAAGATGTCTCCGGTCATCCAGGTGCGCGACGGCATCGCCTTTCCCGATACCTGTGTGGGCACCGACAGCCACACGCCGCACGTCGATGCGCTGGGCGTGATCGCCATCGGCGTCGGCGGGCTGGAGGCGGAAACGGTCATGCTCGGCCGGCCATCGATGATGCGCCTGCCGGACATCGTGGGCGTAAGGCTGACGGGGCGGCGGCAGGAGGGCATCACGGCCACCGACATCGTGCTCGCCCTGACAGAGTTCCTGCGCAAGGAACGCGTCGTGGGCGCCTGGCTCGAATTCTTCGGAGAGGGGGCCGACAGCCTCGCGATCGGCGACCGCGCCACCATTTCCAACATGTGCCCAGAATATGGCGCGACCGCGGCCATGTTCCACATCGACAGTCAGACCATCGACTATCTGCTGCTTACCAACCGCAGCCCGGAGCAGGTGAGACTGGTGGAAACCTACGCAAAGGCGGCGGGCCTGTGGGCCGATGCGCTCACGAGCGCGGAATATGAGCGGGTGCTGGAGTTCGACATCTCCACGGTCGAGCGCAATCTCGCCGGCCCTTCCAACCCGCACCGCCGTCTCCCCACCAGCGCGCTTCATGATCGCGGCATCGCCAAGGATCTGGAAGGCGCCATCGCCCAGGCGCGCGAGGGGCTCTTGCCTGACGGCGCGGTCATCATCGCGGCCATCACGAGTTGCACCAACACCTCCAACCCGCGCAATGTCATCGCGGCCGGGCTGATAGCGCGCAATGCCAATGCATTGGGGCTGACACGCAAGCCGTGGGTGAAGAGTTCCTTCGCCCCCGGGTCGCGCGTGCCCAGCCTTTATCTGGAAGAGGCGGGCCTGCTGAGCGAGCTGGAAGAGCTCGGCTTCGGGATCGTGGGCTTCGCCTGCACCACCTGCAACGGCATGTCGGGCGCACTCGACCCCGATATTCAGCGCGAGATCGTGGAACGCGATCTCTACACGACCGCGGTCCTGTCCGGTAACCGCAATTTCGACGGTCGCATCCATCCCTATGCCAAGCAGGCCTTCCTCGCCTCGCCGCCGCTGGTGGTCGCCTATGCGATCGCCGGCACCATGCGGTTCGACATCGAGAAGGATGTGCTCGGCGTGACCGCCGAAGGCCGCGAAATCCGGCTCGCCGACATCTGGCCCAGCGATGCGGAGATCGACGCGATCATGCGCGCGAGCGTCAAGGCCGAGCAGTTCCGCGACATATACGAACCGATGTTCGCCCGCGACCTGCATGGCGCGGAGCCCGCGCCGCCGCTCTACGACTGGCGTCCGATGTCGACCTATATCCGCCGCCCGCCCTATTGGGATACCGAAGGGCTTGGCGCCCTGGCGGCCAGCCCGCGCACCCTCAGGAACATGCGGCCGCTGGCGATCCTGCCGGACAATATCACCACCGACCACCTGTCCCCCTCGAACGCGATCCTGCCGACCAGCGCGGCGGGCGAGTATCTGACGGCGATGGGCGTGCCGGAGGAGGACTACAACTCCTACGCCACCCACCGCGGCGACCATCTGACCGCCATGCGCGCCACTTTCGCCAATCCGCAGCTCGTAAACGAAATGGCCGTGGTGGACGGGGCGGTGAAGAAGGGATCGCTCGCGCGGCTCGAGCCGGATGGCGAGGTCGTGCGGATGTGGGAGGCGATCGAGACCTACCTCAACCGCCGCCAGCCACTCATCATCATCGCCGGCGCGGACTATGGGCAGGGCTCATCGCGGGACTGGGCGGCGAAGGGCGTGAGGCTGGCTGGGGTCGAAGCGATCGTCGCCGAAGGGTTCGAACGCATCCACCGCACCAATCTGATCGGCATGGGCGTGCTGCCACTGGAGTTCACGCACGGCACCACGCGTCTGGGCCTCAAGCTGGACGGGACCGAAACCTACGGCGTGATCGGCACCCCGGCCGCCGGTGCCCGGCTCACCCTTTCCATCCGCCGCGCCGACGGCAGCGTTGAGGAGGTGGAAGTGCTGTGCCGCCTCGACACGGCCGAGGAAGTGTCCATCTACCAGGCCGGCGGCGTCTTGCAGCGCTTCGCGGAAGATTTTCTTGCGGGCGAGGCGGCATGACGGGCGGGCAGATCCGCATCCCGGCAACCTATATGCGCGGCGGCACCAGCAAGGGCGTATTCTTCCGACGCGAGGATTTGCCTCAAGCGGCGCGCGAGCCCGGCCCGGCGCGCGACCGGCTGTTCCAGCGCGTGATCGGCAGCCCCGACCCCTATGGCGCGCATATCGACGGCATGGGCAGCGCCACTTCCAGCACCAGCAAATGCGTGATCGTCTCGCCCAGCGCCGTGCCTGGCCATGACGTCGATTACCTCTACGCCCAGATCGCCATCGGCGAGGATGCGGTGGACTGGTCGAGCAATTGCGGGAACCTTTCCACGGCGGCCGGAGCCTTCGCGATACACGCGGGCTATGTCGATGCCGGGCCGGACGGGGTCCGCACGGTCCGCATCTGGCAGGCCAATATCGGCAAAACGATCATCGCGCATGTGCCGGTCAGCGGCGGGGCGGTTCAGGAGACCGGCGATTTCGAGCTTGACGGGGTAACCTTCCCGGCGGCCGAGATCGTGCTGGAATTCCTCGATCCCGGCGAGGACGAGGGCGATGCCTCGATGTTCCCGACGGGCAATCTCGTGGACAGGCTGGAAGTGGGCGAGGATGTGGTGCCGGGCGGCACGATCGAGGCCACGCTCATCAACGCCGGGGTTCCCGCCGTCTTCCTGCGCGCTGCCGACATTGGCTATTCCGGCACCGAGCTGCGCGAAGCCATCAACGGCGATGCCGCCGCCCTAGCCCGCTTCGAGGCGTTGCGCGGCGCGGGCGCGGCGCGAATGGGGATCGCCAAGAGCGGGCGGGCCCCCGCCATCGCCTTCGTCGCCCCGCCCGCCGCCTACACCACCTCCAGCGGCAGGCAGGTCGAGGCAGAGGATATCGACCTGCTCGCCCGCGCGCTGTCGATGGGCAAGCTCCACCACGCCATGATGGGCACGGCGTCGGTCGCGATCGCGGCGGCCGCGGCGGTTCCCGGCACGCTGGTGAACGAGGCGGCCGGTGGCGGAGAACGGCAGGCGCTGCGCTTCGGCCATCCTTCGGGCGTCCTGCGCGTTGGCGCCGAGGCCAGCCAGGCCGATGGCCGCTGGACCGTGACCAAGGCGGTGATGAGCCGCAGCGCCCGGGTGCTGATGGAGGGCGTGGTATTCGTGCCCGAGGGCAGCTTCTGAGCCGCCACTCCGGGTCACGGGGTTGACGGCAGCCCCCGCTTCCACTTTGAGCGGCCGTCCGTAAGGAGAGAGACGACATGACCGAAACCCCGGGTTTCAAGCCGAAGAAGTCGGTCGCGCTATCGGGCGTGGCCGCCGGCAACACCGCGCTGTGCACCGTGGGCCGCACCGGCAACGACCTGCATTATCGCGGCTACGACATCCTCGATTTCGCCGAGGGCTCGGAGTTCGAGGAGATCGCTCACCTGCTCGTTCACGGCTGGCTGCCCAACCGGGCGGAACTGGCGGCCTACAAGACCAGGCTGAAGGCGCTGCGCGGCCTCCCTCTCGCGGTCAGGGAGGCGCTCGCCGCCATCCCCGCCGCCGCGCACCCGATGGACGTGATGCGCACCGGAGTTTCCGCGCTGGGCTGCGCGCTGCCGGAGAAGGACGACCACGCCGCACCCGGCGCGCGCGACATCGCCGACCGGCTGATGGCCTCGCTCGGCTCGATGCTGCTCTACTGGTATCACTGGACCCATAACGGCCGCGAGATCGAGCTGGAGACCGACGATGACACCATCGGCGGCCATTTCCTCCATCTGCTCCACGGCGCGCCGCCGCCCGAAAGCTGGGTGCGCGCCATGCACGTCAGCCTGATTCTCTATGCCGAGCACGAGTTCAACGCCTCCACCTTCGCCGCGCGCGTCATCGCTGGAACGGGCGCGGACATGCATTCGGCGATCACCGGCGCGATCGGCGCGCTGCGCGGCCCCAAGCATGGCGGCGCCAACGAGGTCGCATTCGAGATCCAGAAGCGCTACCGCGATGCCGACGAGGCCGAGGCCGACATCCGCCGCCGCATGGAGGCAAAAGAGGTCATCATCGGCTTCGGCCACCCCGTCTACACCGTCAGCGACCCGCGCAACGTCGTCATCAAGCGGGTGGCCAAGGCGCTGGCGGAGGAAGCCGGTTCCATGACGCAATACGACATCGCCGACCGCATCGAGAGCGTGATGATGGAGGTCAAGAAGATGTTCCCCAACCTCGACTGGTTCTCGGCCGTCTCCTATCACCTGATGGGCGTGCCGACCGCCATGTTCACCCCGCTGTTCGTCATCGCCCGCACCTCGGGCTGGGCCGCCCACGCCATCGAGCAGCGCGAGGACAACAAGATCATCCGGCCGAGCGCGAACTATGTGGGGCCGGAGGACTTGAAGTGGGTGCCGTTGGGCGAACGAAAGTAGAGCCCGACGGCGAGGGCGTTGAACCGCAAGGTTGAATTCCCCTCCCGCCCGTCACAGCGATTTAAAGGAACCTCATGCCCTACCTCAACGCCGCCGACCTTCCCGCCGAAACCGCCGGCAAGCGCTTCCGCGCCGCGCTTGCCCGCCCCGGCATCTATCAGCTCCCCGGCGCGCATAACGGGCAGGCGGCGATCCAGGCACGCCAGGCCGGGTTCGACGGGCTGTATCTCTCCGGCGCGGCGATGACCGCGAGCATGGGCCTGCCCGACCTCGGCATCATCACCGTGGACGAGGTTGCCTTCTTCATCCGCCAGATCACCCGCGCGTCCGGCCTGCCGCTGCTGGTCGATGGGGACACCGGCTACGGCGAGGCGCTCAATGTCATGCACATGGTCCGCACCTTCGAGGATGCGGGTGCGGGCGCGGTGCATCTGGAGGATCAGATCCTGCCCAAGAAGTGCGGGCATCTGAACGGCAAGAGCCTCGTCAGCCCCACCGACATGGCCGCCAAGGTCGCCGCCGCCGCCAAGGCCCGGCGCGACATGGTGATCATCGCGCGCACCGATGCCGTGGGTGTGGACGGCTTCGATGCCGCGGTGGAACGCGCCAGGCTCTATGTCGAGGCCGGCGCCGATGCGATCTTCCCCGAGGGGCTGACCAGCCGCGAGATGTTCGAGCGCTTCCATGCCGCGCTCCCCGATACCCCCCTGCTCGCCAACATGACCGAGTTCGGCAAGACGCCCTTCTTCACCGCCGCCGAGTTCGAGGCGATGGGATACAAGCTGGTCATCTGGCCGGTTTCCAGCCTGCGCGCGGCCAACAAGGCCCAGGCCGAGCTCTACGCAGCGATCAGTCGCGACGGCGGCACGCACAAGATGCTCGACCGGATGCAGACCCGGCAAGAGCTCTACGACACCATCGGCCTCCACGATTTCGAGGAACTGGACGCCAACATCATCCAGACCATCGTCCCGCAGGGGATGCCGCAGGACGGGTGAGCGCATGGGTGACGGGCCGGCGCGGGCCTGCTAACGGGCGCGCACCATGACTACCGATCTCGACCGCCCGATCCTCGTGCCGCCCGGCGGCGAGGCGAGGGTTCTGCTCCATTCCTGCTGCGCCCCCTGCTCGGGCGAGGTGATGGAGGCGATGAGCGCGAGCGGCATCGACTACACCATCTTCTTCTACAATCCCAACATCCACCCCAAGGAGGAATATCTGCTCCGCAAGGAGGAGAACATCCGCTTTGCCGAGCAGCACGGCGTGCCTTTCGTGGATGCGGATTACGACACCGCCAACTGGTTCAAGCGCGCCAAGGGAATGGAATGGGAGCCGGAGCGCGGCATCCGCTGCACCATGTGCTTCGACATGCGGTTCGAGCGCACGGCGCTGCACGCCCATGAACACGGCTTCCCCGTCATCACCAGCTCGCTGGGCATCAGCCGCTGGAAGGACATGAACCAGATCAACGGTTCCGGAGAGCGCGCGGCGGCGCATTATCCCGGGCTGACCTACTGGACATTCAACTGGCGCAAGGGCGGCGGCGCGGCGCGGATGATCGAAATCTCCAAGCGCGAGCGCTTCTACCAGCAGGAATACTGCGGCTGCGTCTATTCGCTGCGCGACACCAACGCGCACCGCGTGGGCCAGGGGCGCGACGAAATCGCCATGGGCACGCAGTTCTACGAATAGTGAGGGCACGGTCGGCGACCGTTTTTGCCACGGATGGCGCTTGCATCGACGCGAGCAATCCGCGAACAATGCTTCGACATTCGGATTTTTTGATGATGATTGCCGTTATCATCCCGGGTCGCCGTGACCTGTGGTTTGCACTTTCCTGTTCGCTGATGCTGGCTGCCTGTTCGGGCGGCGAGGAGAAGGGCAATGGCGGCCCCCCGCCCAAGGCAGTCGGCTTTGCGATAGTCCAGGCTTCCGATGTGCCCCTCCCCGCGACGCTCGCGGGCCGCGTGGTCGCGCAGCAGACGAGCGAGGTGCGGCCGCAGATCTCCGGACTGGTCCGTCGCATCCGCTTTCAGCCGGGCGGATACGTCCAGGCGGGCCAGCCGCTGTTCGAAATCGACCCCAGCCTCTACCGCGCAGCGGAAGCGCAGGCACGGGCCAACCTCGCCAGCGCCCAGGCCAATGCCCAGGCGGCGGCGGTACGCGCCGCGCGCTACCGCCCCCTGGTCGAGATGGAAGCGGTATCCCGGCAGGAGTATGACGATGCCGCCGCCGCCTCCAACGCCGCGCGGGCCGCCGTGGCGCAGCAGCGCGCCAGCCTGGATACCGCGCAGATCAACCTGCGCTTCACGACCGTGCCGGCGCCGATCAGCGGCCGGATCGGGCGCCCGCTGGTGACCGAGGGCGCGCTCGTCGGCACCAACCAGACCAATCCGCTCGCGATCATCCAGCGGACCGACAGCGTATTCGTGGACATGCAGCAGTCTGCGGGCGAACTCACGCGGCTGCGCCGCGCGCTCGCCGCCGCCGGCAGCGGGACGGCGGCCGGCAGCACCAGCGTCCGCATCCGCTTCGATGACGGCACCCTCTACCCGATGGCTGGTACGGTTCAATTCTCCGAGATCACCGTCAACGAAGGCACCGGCACGGTCACGCTGAGGGCGCGGTTCCCCAATCCCCAGGGCATTCTGCTGCCGGGCATGTTCGTGACCGCAAGCTTCGACCAGGTGATTGAAACCGGCGTCCTCCTGATTCCGCAGGCGGCGGTGCAGCGCGATTTCAACGGCGACGCTTTCGTCTTCATCGCGGGAGCGGACGGAAAGGCTGCGCGACGGGTCATCAAGACCGATCGTACGGCGGGGCCCGCCTGGGTGGTCACCGGCGGGCTCAAGCCCGGCGAGCGCATCATCGTGCAGGGGCTGAACGGCCTCAAATCGGGCGATGCCGTCCGCCCGGTGCCGGCCAGTGCGCCGCAGCGCATCGGCCCGCCCGCGCAGGGCGGCGGGGGCAGCGGCGCGGGCGCGCAGCGCGGGAGCTAGCGCGAGGTGTCGCGCATCTTCATCGAGAGGCCGATCTTCGCCTGGGTCCTGGCGATCATCGTGATGCTGGGCGGTGCCGGCGCGCTCTACACGCTTCCGGTCGAACAATATCCGGACATCGCCCCGACCAATGTCACCATCCGCGCCACCTACCCCGGCGCGTCCGCCGCCACGGTCGAGAACAGCGTTACCCAGATACTCGAGCAGCAGCTCACCGGGCTCGACGGGCTGCTCTATTTCAGCTCTCAGTCCTCGTCGCAGGGATCGGCCTCGATCACCGCGACCTTCGCCAAGGGCACCAATCCCGACATCGCGCAGGTGCAGGTTCAAAACAAGATCCAGGCGGCTATCTCGCGCCTGCCGCAACAGGTGCAGGCACAGGGCGTCAGGGTGACCAAGTCGAACCCCGACCAGCTTCTGATGGTGGTGGTGTACGACGAGACAGGCACCCGGACCAGCGACCAGGTTTCCGACTACCTCACCAGCAATATCCAGGATCCGCTGTCCCGCGTTTCCGGGGTGGGCGACATCAATGTCTATGGTGCCACGCGGGCGATGCGCATCTGGCTCGATCCGCACCGGCTGGCGTCGGTCTCGCTCATGCCGAGCGATGTAATCGCGGCGGTGCAGGCGCAGAACACGGAAATCGCCGCGGGCGAGCTGGGCGGCCTGCCGTCCCCTCCGGGCCAGATGCTCGGCGCCACGGTTACGGCGCTCTCGAAGCTGCAAACCGCCGAACAATTCCGCGCCATCGTGCTCAAGACCGCGCCGGACGGCTCGACGGTCAGGCTTAGCGATGTCGCGCGGGTGGAGATGGGCTCGCAGAGCTACAACTCCTCGCGCCGCATCAACGGATTGCCGGGTGCCGGCATCTCGATCTCACTTTCGCCGGGCTCGGATGCGTTGCGGACCGCGGAGCTGGTGAAGCAGGAGGTGGCGCGGCTGGAGCGCTCCATGCCCGACGGGCTGAAGATCACCTACGCGAATGATTCCACCGCCTTCATCCGCCTGTCGGTCGAGGAGGTGGTGAAGGCGCTGCTGGAAGCCGTGGTGCTGGTTGTGATCGTCATGTTCGTGTTCCTGCAGAGCTGGCGGGCCACGCTGATCCCGGCGATCGCAGTGCCTGTGGTCCTGCTGGGAACCTTCGCGGTGTTCTCGATCGCCGGCTTCTCGATCAACACCCTCACCCTGTTCGGGCTGGTGCTCGCCATCGGCCTGCTGGTCGATGATGCGATCGTGGTGGTCGAGAACGTCGAGCGGCTGATGGACGAGAACCCCGGGATGACCCCGCGCGAGGCGACGGTCCAGTCCATGAAGGACCTCCAGATCGCCCTCATCGCGATCGCGCTGGTGCTTTCCGCGGTGTTTCTGCCCATGGCCTTCTTCGGCGGATCGACGGGGGTGATCTACCGCCAGTTCTCGATCACGATCATTTCGGCGATGGTGCTGTCGGTGCTGGTAGCGCTGATCCTGAGCCCGGCGCTGACCGCCAGCCTGCTGCGTCGCAAGGACCAGAACGGCTCAGGCAATGGCTGGTTCGCGCGGCGTTTTCCACGTGCCCAGGGCGTGGTCAGCCGGGCGCAGGACAGGTTCAATTCCGGCTTCGAGCGGCTCTCGTCCCGCTACCGCGATTCGATCGACCGGATCGTGGCGCGCAAATGGCTGTTCCTGGCGATCTATGCAGGCCTGGTGGCCCTGCTCGCGCTGTTGTTCTTCCGCCTGCCGAGCGGTTTCCTGCCCAACGAGGACCAAGGCAGCGTCGCGATAAGCTTCCAGCTCCCGGCTGGGGCGACACTCGAGCGCAGCCAGGAGGTGGCTATGGCGATCGAGAAGTATTTCGTGGAGGCCGAAAGCGAGAACATTTCCACCCTGTTCGTGCTGGCTGGGGGCGGGCGCGGGTCAGGGGGGCAGAACCAGGGCTTCGGGTTCATGCGCCTCAAGCCGTGGGACGAGCGCCCGGGCAAGGAGAACACGGCGCAGGCTATCGCCGACCGCGCCAGTGCCGCCTTCCGCGGCTTTCGCGACGCGCGGGTGTTTGTGAACGTGCCCGGCGCTATCCGCGGCCTATCTTCCTCCAGCGGGTTCTCGATGCAGTTCACCAACAGTGGCGGCCTCCCGCGCGAAGACTTCAAGGAGGCGCGCGACGCACTGCTCGCCGCCGCCAATGGCACCCCCGTGCTCGAGCAGGTGCGGCTCGGCGACTTGCCGGACGTCGCCACTCTCAAGGTCGCGATCGATCCCCAGCGGCTGGCGGCCTACGGCCTGACGCAGGAGGCCGTGAACTCCACGCTGTCGACCGCCTGGGGCGGGCGCTACGTCAATGATTTCATCGACAATGGTCGCGTCAAGCAGGTCTACGTCCAGGGCGATGCGCCCTATCGGTCACAGCCGTCGGACCTCGGTCAGTGGTTCGTGCGCGGCAATACCGGGCAGATGACGCCATTTTCCGCCTTCGCGACCATCAACTGGTCGTCGTCCCCGCCCAGCACCTCGCGCTTCAACGGCGTACCGGCCTACGAATTCTCCGGCCAGGCTGCCAGCGGGACGAGTTCGGGACAGGCGATGAATGAGATCGCCTCACTGGCCAGCCAGTATCCCGGCACCAGTGTCGCCTGGTCGGGTGCGTCGTATGAGGAGCGGACCGCCTCGGGCCAGGCGCCGCTGCTCTACGCGCTGTCACTTCTGGTGGTGTTCCTGTGCCTCGCCGCCCTTTATGAAAGCTGGTCGATACCGGTCGCGGTGTTGCTGGTGGTCCCGCTCGGCCTGCTGGGCGCCATCGTGGCGACCACGCTGCGAGGGCTGGAAAACGACGTCTATCTCCAGATCGGACTGCTCACCACCATGGGTCTCGCCGCCAAGAACGCGATCCTGATGATCGAGTTCGCCGAGGCAGCGGAGCGGCGGGGTGCGCGCGTGATCGACGCGGCGCTGGAAGCCGCGCGCATCCGCTTGCGGCCTATCCTGATGACCAGCTTCGCTTTCGTCTTCGGCGTGCTGCCGCTGGCGATCGCCACCGGTGCGGGCGCGAACAGCCGCATCGCCATCGGCACATCGGTGATCGGCGGAATGCTCGCGGCGACGCTGCTGGCGATCTTCTACATCCCGCTGTTCTTCGTGCTGGTGCGGCGCGGGGTGCGCGACGGTATCGCGGCGGCGCGAGCGCGCCTGCAGCGCGGCACGCAAGCTGGCGAGGTGCCGGCATGAACCGGTGCCGCCAACTGGCTGCCGCCAGTGCCGCCCTTCTGGCCACCGCGTGCTCGCTGGCACCCACAACCAGCCTACCGGCACCGCCGATCCCGGCCACTTGGCCCACGGGCGACGCTTATCTGGCGCAAAGCGAAGCCGCGCTACCTGCGGTGACCTATTCGGATGTGTTCCGCGACCCCCGGCTGCAGACGATCATCGGGGAAGCGCTGGCGAACAATCGCGACCTGCGGATCGCCTATGCGAACCTTGCCGCTGCACGCGCTCAGATCGGCGTCGTGCGTGCGCGGCAATTTCCCGCCGTGAGCGCGAGCGCCGGCGTTACCGCAACGGATACCGGAACGAGCAATGGCAGCGTGCGCTACGCTCTTCAGGGCGGCGTATCGGCTTTCGAGCTCGACCTGTTCGGCCGCCTGGCCAATGCCACCGCAGCGCAGCGCGACCGGGCTTTCGCGAGCGAGGCCGCGGCCCGGACGGTCCGCACCGCCCTGATCGCGGATATAGCGCAGGCGTGGGCGACCTATGCCGCCGACCGCGACCTGCTGGCGATCGCGCAGGAAACCGCCGCCAACGCCAGGGAGGGCGTTCGGTTGACCGGCCTCCGGCTCCAGGGGGGCATCGCGCCGCGAACCGATCTCAGCCAGGCGCAGCAGATACTCGCCGGTGCGGAGCAGGCGATCGCCGAACAGACCGCTGCGCTGGCGCAGGATGTCAATCTCCTGCGACTCCTGGTCGGGGCCGAGGTGGACCCGGCGTTGCTGCCCGAGGGGCTGAACGCGGTCGCGCCCAGTTTCGCGGCGCTGCCGGCGGGGCTGGATTCGCGCGTTCTGCTGCGGCGGCCCGACGTGATCCAGGCGGAATTCCTGCTCCGCGCCGCGAACGCGGATATCGGAGTGGCGCGGGCCGCACTGTTTCCTAGCCTGTCCCTAACTGGCCTGCTCGGCCTCGCGAGCACGGCTCTGGGGAGCCTGTTCGACAGCGCTGCCTTCACCGCATCGGCCGGGGGAAACCTGGGGTACACGCTTTTCGATGCCGGCGGGCGCCGGGCCGGGGTCGCGGTGAGCGAAGCCCAGCGCGATGCGGCGCTCGCCTCCTACGAGCGCGCGATCCAGACGGCATTCCGCGAGACCGCTGACGCGCTTGCCGATCAGGCCACGCTTGCCGCGCGTCAGCGCGCCGCGAGCGAGAATGCCGCTGCCGCACGCACGAGCGCGCGGCTGGCGGAAGCGCGTTACCGCAACGGTATCGACAGCTTCCTCGTCCGACTGATCGCAGAGCGCGAGCTGTTCGCGGCACGGCAGCAGCTTGTCGACGTCACGCTGGACGAAGCGGCGAACCGCGCGACGCTCTATCGCGTGCTGGGCGCCGAAATGGCGGCGCCCTCACCCCCTTCCCGGCCAGTGGAGAACGGCGACTGAGGATTGCGGGCCCCGTCCGCGCCCCGCCGCGGGGAGCGGATGCGCTACTCGCTCAGTGTAAAGGACACCGAGGTGCTGGCATCGGCACCGGAAGACGGCGCGATCCACAGGCTGAACTCGCCCGGCTCCCAACCGTGGCTCATGTCCGCGCGGGTGAAGGCGAGGTCGTCCGGGCGTAGCGTGAATGTGACTGTCCTGCGCTCCCCGGGCGCCAGCGCGATCTTCTCGAAGCCTTTGAGCTCCTGCACCGGCCGGGTGACCGAGCCCACGAGATCGCGCACATAAAGCTGAACCACCTCCTCGCCCGCGCGCGCGCCGGTATTGGTGATGGTGGCGCTGGCGCTCAGCGAGCCGCCCGGCGTCAGCGTCGCAGAACTGAGTGTGACCGGGGAGTAGGCGAAACGCGTGTAGCTAAGGCCGTAACCGAAGCGATAAAGCGGGGTGTTCGGCACATCGAGATAGCGCGAGACATATTTTGCGCCGCTGGCCTGCAGCTCGATCGGCCGCCCGGTGCGCTTCATGTCATAGTGGATCGGCACCTGGCCGACGGTGCGTGGGAAGGTCATCGGAAGCTTACCCGAGGGATTGTAGTCACCGAACAGGACATCGGCGACTGCATGGCCGCCCATGGTCCCAGGATACCATGCGTGCAGGATCGCGGGTACGTTGTCCTGGGCCCAGCCTATCGAATTGGGGCGGCCGCTCAGCACCACCAGCACCACCGGCTTCCCGGTCGCCACTAGAGCCTCAAGCAGGGCTTGCTGGTTGCCCGGCAGGTCGAGCGAGGTCCGGCTCGCAGCCTCGCCGGTCATGTCCCATTTCTCCCCCATCGCAGCCACGATCACGTCCGCGCCACGGGCAGCCGCCAGCGCTGCGGCAAAGCCTTCCGTCTTGCCCGCGTCCACGAACTCGTAGCTGGCGCCCTTGGCATAAGTGACCTTCACTGCGGTGCCCGCGCGATCGCGGATACCCTGGAGCAGTGTGACAGGCCGGGTCTCGCGATCGCCAGCGGCCGACCAGCTGCCGATCATGTCGGTCTTGCTGTCGGCGAGCGGGCCGATGACGGCGATCGAGCGCGCGGACGCTGCCAGTGGCAGCACCGCTCGGTCGTTCTTGAGCAGCACCATCGATCGCCGCGCCACGTCGCGCGCGGCATCCAGGAAATCAGATCGGTATACGGTCGCCTTCTCGCGGGCTTCGTCCGAGTAGCGATAGGGATCCTGGAACAGGCCGCGCCGATACTTCATCTCGAGCAGGCGGCGCACCGCGCGATCGACCGTCGCCTGGCTCACCCGCCCCTCCGCCACCGATCTGGCGAGGTGGTCCATGTAGACGGCGCCCTGCATGTCCATGTCGACCCCGGCATTGATCGCCTGCTCGCCCGCCTGCGCCAGATCCTTCGAATAGCCGTGCGCCACCATTTCGTTGATCGAGGTGTAGTCCGTGACCACAAAGCCATCGAACCCCCAGCGATCGCGAAGAACATCGGTCAGAAGATATCTGCTGCCGCTCGCGGGGATCCCGTCCACCTCGTTGAACGCGGTCATGAAGCTGGCCACGCCTTCGTCCACCGCAGCCTCGAAGGGCGGCAAATAGGTGTCGCGCAGCGTCCGATCGGTGATGTCCACCGTGTGATAGTCGCGTCCGGCCTGGGCCGCGCCATAGGCTGCGAAATGCTTCGCCGTGGCCAGAACGGCGTCGGTGGCGGCGAGGTCGTCGCCCTGGTAACCGCGCACCCGGGCCCGCGCGATCATGGAGCCGAGGAAGACGTCTTCACCGGCGCCTTCCGATACCCGGCCCCAGCGGGCGTCCCGGGCGATGTCGACCATCGGCGAGAACGTCCAGTGGATGCCTTCCGCCGCGGCTTCCTGCGCGGATACGCGCGCCGATTTCTCGATGGCGGCCATGTCCCAGCTCGCGGCCTCTCCCAGCGAAATGGGGAAGATCGTGCGGTGGCCGTGAATTACGTCATAGCCGAAGAGCAGCGGGATCTTCAGCCGCGTGCCCTCCACCGCCAGTTCCTGGAGTTCGCGCGTATATTTGGCGGTATAGGCGTTGAAGATCCCACCGACCCGTCCCGAACGGATGTCCTGCTTGTAGCCTTCGCGCATCGTCGGCCCAGTCGATTCCCAGTCGCTGGTTAGCAAGGTGAGCTGACCGATCTTCTCGTCCAGCGTCATCCGCCCCATCAGCTCGTCTAGGAACCGCTCCATCGCCGGGTCCGGCGCGGACCAGGCTGGGGGCTTCGGCTTCGCGGCAGTCTCCGATCTGGCCGCCGGCGTGGCGGACGTCAGCGCGCCCGTCGATTCAAGCCGCGCCTGCTGCTGCGCACAGGCCGCGAGCGCGCCCGTCAGAACGATCGCCATCAGCGCCCGCTTCGTCCGCATTTCCTTCTCCCATCTCTTACCGCGCGCACTGTGGTTCGCGCTGGCACCGGCCTGCCTGAATCACGGTCAGGCGGCGACTATACAATGGTTATGAAACCGGTTACAATCAAGTCAGCGAAAATTGATTCGGGGCGAGCGCGCACGATCCGGACTGCTACGGGCAGATCGGAAACGGGCGATCGATCGACCACCGGACTTGTGGGAGGAAAGATCGATGAATTCCAAGCTCTGCAGCCGCTCTCCGTTTTCCCGTCGCCTCGCCGCGGCGCTGGTTATGGGTGCTGCTGGAAGTGCGCTGGCCCTCGGCGCAGCGGCCCCCCTCCAGGCGCAGGAATCGACCGCCTCTCTGCGCGGCAGGGTCACGGCTGAAAGTGCGGTTACTCAGGTTAGTGCTGTCGATCAGGGCACCGGCTTCCGCCGCACCACGAGCGTGGGCCCAGATGGCAGCTATGTCTTCGCGGCGCTACGTCCGGGCGTTTATCGCCTCGAACTGACGACCGAGGGCGGCGTCCGGCAGACCGAACCCTTCACCCTGCTTGTGTCCCAGAACGCCCAGCTCAATTTCGACCTTTCCGAAGCAGGAATCGCCGATGCCTCGGTGGCGGGTGCGGTCAACGATGCGAACGAAATCGTGGTCACCGGCGCGCGCTTGCGCTCGCTCGAAGGGGGTGAGGTCGGGGCGAACGTTACCTTGGCGCAGATCGAGAACCTACCCCAGACCGACCGCAACTTCCTCTCCTTCGCCGCGCTCGCGCCCGGCGTGGTCTATCTCGACAGTGAATCCAACAAGGGCATCCAGTCGGGCGCGGCGACACGCAGCCAGGTCAATGTCTTCATCGACGGTGTGAGCCTCAAGAACAAGCTGCGCGAAGGCGGCGTGGCTGGTCAGCAGGACAGCCGCGGGAACCCCTTCGGACAACTCGCGGTACAGGAGTTCCGCGTCCTCACCCAGAATTACAAGGCGGAGTACGAACAGGCAGGCTCCGCGATCATCACCGCCATCACCAAATCCGGCACCAACGAATTCCACGGCGAGGTCTTCGGCCAGTACACCGATCGCGGACTGTCCGAGATCGATGCCATCAACCGGCGTGGCAACCTCCCCAAGCCACCTTTCGAGCGCAAGCAGTATGGCGCGGCCCTGGGCGGGCCGATCATAAAGGACAAGCTGTTCTTCTTCCTGGCGTACGAGGGCAATGACCAGAACCGCGCCTTCAATGTCACCGCCGGCAGCACACCGCAAGCGCGCGCCGAGTTCGAGGCCAGGTCGGGCCGCCGCATCTCCGAGTTCGAAGGCGCCTTCGTGAGCCCATTCCGCAGCGACTTCTACTTCGGAAAGCTCACCCTCACACCCGACGACCGCCAGATATTCGATCTCTCGGTCAACCGGCGCCAGGAATCCGACATCCAGAACTTCGGCGGCGAGAATTCCTTCGAGGTGGCGGAGAACAAGCGCAACAAAGTGGATTCGGCGCTGTTCAAGTGGACTTACAACGGCGACAGCTTCGTCAACGAATTCGGCGCGAGCCTGGTTGACTATGTGTTCAACCCGACTTCGATAAATCCGGACCTTCCGCAATACCAGTACATCGGAGTGCTGACCTTCGGCGGCAAGGATTCGACCAGGCGCGAACAGCAGCAGACCTATACGCTGCGCAACGACTTCACCTGGACCGCGCTCGACAGCCACACCATCAAGCTGGGCGCCAGGGTCGAAATCAACGACATCAGCTTCGACAACCGGGCCTTCCTCCAGCCGCGCTACACCTTCGTGCGCGAACCGCAGAACAATCTCAGTTATGCCTTCCCTTCCGAGGCGCGTCTTGGCCTGGGCAATTCGCTCATCAACGCATCCAACACATCCTATGGCCTGTACATTCAGGACGACTGGAAGGTGACAGACCGGCTCGAGATCAACCTCGGCCTGCGCTGGGACTACGAGACAAACGGCTTCAACAACAAATATGTGACGCCTGCTTCGGCGGCGGCCGCGTTGCGCGCATTGCCGTCCACCTTCTACTTCAATCCCGAGAACTACATCACCGACGGGACCGAGCGTAAACCCTTCGCCGGCGCATTCGCCCCGCGGCTGGGCTTCTCCTTCGACGTGTTCGGCAATGGCACCACGATCATATTCGGTGGTGCCGGCCGCTATTACGATCGCAATACCTTCAGCAACACCGTCGACGAGATCGCGCGGCTGCGCAATCCGGTGGGCGTGTTTCGCTTTTCGGTCGACGGAAGCCCGCGCAATGGCCTTCCCACCGTGGCGTGGAGCCCCGCCTATCTTACGCGCGACGGCCTGATCCAGCTCCGCAACACTTCCACCTCGGGCCTCCCCGAATTGTTCGCGGTGCCGGAGAATGCCAAACCACCGGTCAACGATCAGTTCAGCCTGGGCGTCCGCCAGCGCTTCGGCGCCGGATGGGAAGCTTCGATCACCGGCTCATACCAACGCGGCCGCAACGGCTACACCCACCTGTTCGCCACCCGCAACAACAACGGGCTCGGCAATTGCTGCAACACCGCACCGGTCGTTCCATTCGGATATGCCAATGTGCTGATCGGGTATGACGGGCTCGATACCCGCTACAAGGCGCTCTATGTCACGCTCGACAAGAACTACACGAAGGCGTCCGGCTGGGGCGTCAACCTCGCCTATACGCTGTCGAAGGGCGAGCAGAACGGCAACGACCTGTTCAGCCTCGATGGCACGGTGCCGGATTCCTATGGCTGGCGGCCGCGGACGGGTGACGAGCGTCACCGGGTCGTGATCTCCGGCATCGTCGACCTGCCGTGGGACTTCCGGTTCTCAACATTGTCCACCTTCGGAAGCGGGCGTGCCTATCAGGTGACCGACGCCACGCTCGGCTTCGGCAACGGCCAGCTTCGCCAAAGCTCGGCCTATCCGCAAAAAACCTGCATCGGCGGCGTGTTCCAGTTCTGCGAGGTGAACCTGACTCTCGCGAAGTTCCTGAAACTGGGCGGGGATCACCAAGTCGAGTTCGCAGTCGATCTGCTCAATGCCTTCAACAACAAGAATTATTCGGGATTCGACGGCTTCTTCAGCGGCACCGATCCCTTGGATCCGGCAAACGGAGCATTCAACCAGATTACCCAACGCTACAACGCCAACAGCATCCTCACCCTGCCGCGCCGAATACAGTTCCGCGTGGGGTACAAGTTCTGAAGCGACCGGCCGATCGCGGCGGGGCATGCACCCGCGGTCGGCCATCGATGATGGCGCAGGCCGCGCTGTTGACGTATCTCACGGCAACTTGCGCGCCGCTGTCGGGCGTTCCTCGCACAGCCAGCGCGCAGGCGCACCCTTCAGCCGGCGAGGTGGCCGCCTTCTCCGACGATGTCTCGCGCCGCACCTTCCGCTATTTCTGGGAAACGACCGACACCCGGCGCTGCCTCGCCCCCGATCGCTGGCCGTCGAACCCGTTCTCCTCCATCGCGGCGACGGGGTTCGCGCTCACCGCATACGGCATCGGCGCTGAACGCGGCTATGTATCCCGTGCCGATGCGGCAGCGCGCACCCGGGATTGTCTGCGCTTTTACTGGAGCGCCCCGCAAGGGCCGCAGCCCGCGGGCGCTTCCGGCTACAAGGGCTTCTTCTATCATTTCCTCAAGAACGACGACGGCACCCGGTTCCGGCAGGTCGAGCTTTCCACCGTCGATACCACGCTCCTGCTGGGCGGTGTGCTGTTCGCGCAGAGCTATTTCGACCGCGCCGACCCGGTCGAAGCGGAAATCCGCGATCTCGCGGAGAAGATCTACCGCCGGGTGGACTGGACCTTCGCGCAGCGCGAGAACTGTAACCGGCCTTCGGGCAATGGCGGCAGCGCCAAGGCGATCTCCATGGGCTGGAAGCCGGAAGGGGCCGCGAACGGGCAGTGCGAGCCCCACGACTGGGTGGGCTATAACGAGGCCATGCTGGTCTATATCCTGGCCGCCGGATCGCCCACCCATCCCGTGGGCAAGGATGCGTGGGATACCGGCTGGGCAGCCAACCTCCAGAAGAACTGGGGCAGCTTCTACGGCTACGAACATCTCCAG
This sequence comes from Altererythrobacter sp., assembly GCA_016793865.1. Classification (GTDB taxonomy): domain Bacteria; phylum Pseudomonadota; class Alphaproteobacteria; order Sphingomonadales; family Sphingomonadaceae; genus Qipengyuania. The sequence continues at coordinate 100,848 of JAEULJ010000009.1, read as the reverse complement.
TTCGAACCCCTGTTCGGACACCAGTACAGCCATGTCTGGGTCGATTTTCGCGGCATCCAGGACGCCTTCATGCGCGAGAAGGGCATCGACTATTTCGAGAACAGTCGCCGCGCCACCTTGAGCCAGCGGGCCTATGGCATGGACAATCCCAACCGTTGGCTCGGCTATTCCTCCGATCGCTGGGGCTGGACCGCTTCCGACGGGCCGGGGGGCGCCGCCGAGGGCCGGACGGTGAATGGTCGAGCGCGCAGCTTCATGGGCTATGCCGCGCGCGGTGTCAGCGGCGAACGCATAGTTGATGACGGCACGATCGTTCCCACCGCCGCCGGAGGCTCGGTCCCCTTCGCACCCGAGGTAACGATACCCGCGCTGATCGCCATGCGAAGCGCTTACGGAGACCGGCTTTATACCAACTATGGCTTCAAGGACGCCTTCAACCCCAGCTACACATTCGCCGATGCCGGCAGCAGCGAGGGGACCGTCGATGCGCGGCTAGGCTGGTTCGCCCGCGACCACCTCGGCATAGACCAGGGGCCGATCCTGGCGATGATGGAGAACCATCGCAGCGGATTGGTGTGGCACGTCATGCGCCGGAACCCCCACATCCGCCGGGGACTCGAACGGCTCGGCTTTACCGGCGGCTGGCTGGCAAATCCCTCGCAATAGCCGCCCCGAAGGCCAGATCGACGACCACCGGATAATGGTCCGAGGGCGGTGGCCCGCCCCCGACCGGGGAGACGACCACATGGCGCAGCACCGACAGATCAGGCGAGACGAAGACGTGATCGATCGGCGGCTCGTCGGCGGTCTCGTTGCGGAACCCGTTGTAGGTGGCTGTGGGCCCCTCTGGCGCACTTTGGCTGACGTCCCGCGCCATGCGTAGCCCGCTACGGGCCTCGTCTGCCAGAAGCACGATCGGCGAGCTGCCGGGCCCGGAATTGAAATCGCCCAGCACGATTGCCGCCTCGCCCGCCCGGACCAAGGGTTTGCTCCAACGGGCGACGAGTTCGGCGCTGCGTTCGCGCGCCTGGGCTCCCACGTTATCGAAATGGGTGCTGACCACCCGCAACATCCGCCCGCTGTCGCGATCGCGCAGCAGCACCCAGGTCGCGATCCGCGGATAGGCTGCGTCCCATCCCTTGCCCGGCCGCGACGGGGTCGAAGATAGCCAGAACGTGCCGCTACCTGCCGGAACGAAGCGGTCGCGCCGCCACGCCACGGGCGAGAACTCACCTGCCACCGCGCCGTCGTCCCGTCCCACTCCAGCGAAGGAATAAGCAGGCAAGGCGGCTTCCAGATCGCGCTTCTGGTGCGCCAGCACCTCTTGCAGGCCCAGCACGTCCGGGGCCTGGGAGGCGATGAGCGCAGCGACCCGCTCCCGGCGGTGCGGCCAGGCATTGGTTCCGTCGGACGCAAGGTCGAGGCGGATATTATAGGTCATGGCGCGCAGGCGCTCCTGCCGCGGAGCGGGGCCGATCCCATCCGCCGCGGCCTTCGCGCAGGCCGCAGCCAGAAACAACGACACGATAGCAACCAGGGCACGGGAGGCGCGCGTGGCCCCCCGCCCCATCATCATTCAGCCGGACCGGTCGATCCGCGCACCGCCAGGGTCGGCGCGATCACCAGCCTCCCCCCCTCCCCCGGATCTTCGCCATCGAGGATGCGCAGCAGGAGACGCGCCCCGTCGATACCCACACGCGTGATGTCGGAATGTACGGTAGTGAGCTGCGGCGTCACGTAGCGGGCCAAGGGAATATCGTCGAAGCCGGCCACGAGGACCTGGCTGCCCAACACGATCCCGGCATCGCGCAACTCAGCCATGAGTTCGACCGCCATGAGATCGTTTGCGGAAAACACGGCGTCGAAGACGCTCTGTCGGGCAAGCAAGCTTCGCGCCGCGCTGCGGCCCGCGCCATCACGGAAATCGCCGGGAACGACCAGCGGCGTCGTGTCGCCCAACGCCTCACGCACCACATCGCGAAAGCCGCGTTCGCGCTCGCGCGCATCATTGTTGTCCTGCGGACCCGCGACATGGACGATCCGCGTGGCGCCCCTGGCCACCAGATGCTCGGTCACCAGCCGTGCCCCGGCGTAGTTGTCGACCGTGACGAACGGTAGCCCACCATCGTATGGCCGGGCATTGAGCAGCACCGTCGGTATCCGCCAGCCACCGGTGAGGCCCAGGGTCGCGGCATCGGAGTTTGGCGGCATGACCAGTAGCCCGTCGACCCGCCCACGCATCGCCCGGATTGCCTGCTGCGTTTCCTGGGGGCTGCCGTGCATGTTGCCGAGCAGCAGGATCTTGCCCGCGTCGTGGACCACCATGTCGATGCCACGGATGATTTCCGAAAAGAACTCCCCGAACAGGTCGGGCAGGATGACGCCAATGGTATCCGAACGCCGCCGCGTGAGGCTGCGCGCGCCGCTGTGGGGCACATAGTCCAGCCGCGCGGCAGCGGCCTCGATCCGGCCGCGTGTCTCGACATTGACATTGGCGAGGCCGTTCAGCGCCCGCGACGCGGTCGCGACCGAAACCCCGGCCACCCTGGCGACTTCCCTGATCGTTACCATGCGCGCGTCACCCGCGCACATCTAACCGATAAGGCGCGCGGGGCAAATCGCCGCGGCGTTATCCCATGGTCGGGATGATGAACGCATTCGACCCGTCGCTCGCCCCCGAACCGATACCATCGGGCCAGCGCTGGGTGACGGTCTTCACCTTGGTCCAGAACCTGAGCCCTTCGGTGCCGTATTGATTGGTGTCGCCGAAGGCGCTGCGCTTCCAGCCGCCGAAGCTGTGATAGGCGACCGGAACCGGGATCGGCACGTTCACGCCGACCATGCCCACGTTGACGCGGCTCGCAAATTCGCGCGCGGCATGGCCGTTGCGAGTGAAGATCGCGACACCGTTGCCGTATTGGTGCTCGCTGGGCAGGCGCACCGCCTCCTCGAAGTCCTTCGCGCGCACGATCTGAAGCACAGGGCCGAAGATTTCCTCCCGGTAGCTCTGCATCTGCGGGGTCACGCGGTCGATCAGCGTGGGGCCGATGAAGAAGCCCTTCTCGTGACCCTGCAGGCTGAAGCCGCGACCGTCGATCACGATCTCGCCGCCTTCTGCCTCAGCGGTGTCGATCCATTGCTCGACGCGCGCCTTGTGCTCGGGAGTGACGACGGGGCCGTAATGCGCCTCGCGGTCGGTGCTGATGCCGACCCGCAGCGCATTGATCGCGGGAATCAGCTTCTCGCGCAGACGATCGGCGGTGTCTTCGCCCACCGGCACCACAACCGGCAGCGCCATGCAGCGTTCGCCCGCCGAACCGAAGGCCGCGCCGGCCAGGTCGTTCACCACCTGATCCAGATCGGCGTCGGGCATCACAATCCCGTGGTTCTTGGCCCCGCCCATCGCCTGCACGCGCTTGCCGGCGTCCACGCCGCGGCGATAGACGTAATGCGCGATGTCGGAACTGCCGACGAAGCTCACCGCGGCGATGTCGGGATGGTCGAGGATCGCATCGACCATCGTCTTGTCGCCATGCACCACCTGCAGCAGCCCCTCGGGCGCGCCGGCCTCGAGGAACAGCTCGGCGAGGCGAACCGGCACACTGGGATCGCGCTCGCTGGGCTTCAGGATGAAAGCGTTGCCCGCCGCGATGGCCATGCCGAACATCCACATCGGGATCATCGCGGGGAAATTGAACGGCGTGATGCCCGCGCCGATGCCGAGCGGCTGGCGGGTCGAATAGACGTCGATCCCCGGTCCGGCGCCGAGCGTGTATTCGCCCTTCAGCACCTGCGGGATGCCGCAGGCGTATTCGATCACCTCGAGCCCGCGCTGGATATCGCCCTGCGCGTCGTCGACCACCTTGCCGTGTTCGCTCGCAAGCAGCTCGGCGAGATCGCCGCGGTGCTTCTCGACCAACTCCTTGAAAGCGAACATGATCCGCGCGCGCTTCTGCGGATTGGTCGCGGCCCATTCGGGCTGGACCTTCCTCGCCGCCGCCACCGCACGCTCGAGCAGCGCCGCGTCACCCAGAGCGACTTTGGCCTGCACCTCGCCGGTCGAGGGATTCCAGACCTCGTGCACGCGCGCGCCAGCGATGCTGCCGGACCCGCCGGCGATGAAATGGTCGATGGTGCGCATGGTTGTCTCTCCTACGACGCGCCGCTTGGGCCGGGTGCAGGGCGAAATCAACCGTGTTCGGGCCATCCGAAGTCCAATGAGTGTGCACCGAGCCGCAGCCGTCTGGGCAAACGTCGATTGCCGGGCTTGTGCAGTCCCCACCACGCCCTAGCATGGCTCAACGAGGGGGCCGGGCATGGAATGGCTGTTCATCATCGGATTGGTCGCTGCGGTCCTGGGTTTGATGCGCCGGCTCAATATCGCCGAAAGCCGGATCGGCGCGCTTGAAGCTTCTCGGGACACCTTCACTCAAGAGCTGAACGAAGGCATGCAACGCGTGCAGCCAGGCGAGCCGATTGCACCGCCAGTGCCGCCGCAATCGGGGCCTGAACCCGAACCTCGCCAACAGGCACGGCGTGCCAGTGTCCCCAAGACCTCGCGCCGCGAAGATCGCGAGGATGCCGTCACGCTCGACGCCCCCTCGGCGCCGCCGGAGCGCGAACCTGCATTCGAGCCACCGCCAGAGCAAGGCGTGGACACATCGTGGCGCCCGTCACTCCCGCTCGATCTGGAGGACGTCTTTGGTCGGCGCTTGCCGATCTGGGCGGGCGGCATCACGCTTGCCGTGGCGGGCGTCTTCCTCGTCCGCTACTCGATCGAACGCGGCCTCATCACCCCGCTGCTGCGCGTAATCATGGCGTTTATATTCGGGTTCGGCCTCCTGGTGGGCGCCGAGGCGGCGTATCGTTTCCGCGAGCGAGTGGCCGATCCTCGCGTCGGCCAGGCACTGGCGGGCGCCGGACTGGCAACGCTCTATGCCGCGTTCTACCTCGCGGGCACGCAGTATGGGCTGATCGGCCAGACGCTCGCCTTCCTCGGACTGGCGGCGGTAACCGCAGGCGCGATTGTCCTGTCGTTCCGTTTCGGATTGCCGAGCGCCGTGCTCGGCCTCGTTGGCGGCTTTGCCGCACCGGCACTCGTAGGCGGCGAGGATGCGAACCTGCCACTGCTCTCGCTCTACTTGGGCCTGGTGACTGCCGGTCTCGTGCTCTCCGGCCGAGGCCAGCGGCGTCCGTGGATGGGAATGGCCGCGCTGGGTGGCGGGCTGGGATGGGGCGCGATCCTGCTGCTTTCGACCGATTTCGGCCTGGTGGAGGCGCTGGCGCTCGGTCTCTATCTCATCGTGCTCGGTGCCGTGATCCCGGTGCTGGCGGGCACGACGCAATTCGAGCGCCCGCTTCGCCTTGGCGCCTCCCTCCTCGCGAGCATTCAGCTTGCTTGGCTGGTCGACCAAGCGGGCTATTCGCCGCTGACCTGGGCACTTTACCTGCTGCTGGGCGCGACACTCGCCTTCTTCACCTGGCGCAGGCCCGACCTTCGCGAGAGCAACGCAATCGCCGCGGCGGTGGCGCTCCTCCTCCTGGCGCAATGGGATGGGGCATCGGGCCCATTGTTCGCCATCGTGGCCGTAGCCATCGCGTCCGTGTTTGCGGGGGTGCCGCTGGCACTCACTTGGCGCAACGCGGATCGCGATATCGATGGCTGGCAGATCGCCGTGACGGCCGCCGGTCTAGCCGCGATCGCCAACGCCAACTTCGGCGAACTTGCGGCGGATCGGGTCGAGACCTTGCTGGCCGCGACCACGCTGGCGCTCGCAGCGCTGCCTGCGACCGCAGCCTGGCTGGCACGCGCACGCGCCGAGACTGCCGGTCTTGCAATACAGATCGCCGTAAGCGCGGCCCTCGTATTCGCCGCAGTTCTGCTAGTGACGCCAGGCTGGGCCGCGCCGCTTGCCGGGGCTGCCGTGTTCGCGGGCGTCTTCGCGGCCTTGCGCGGCCGAACCGCAGCCCCGCTGGAGGCCTTGTTGTGGGGCGCGGCCACGATTGTCGGCGCGGCGTTGCTCGCGCATTTCCGCATCGAGCAGGAGGTTCAACACCTGTTCGGCTGGAGCCAGCACACGCGGGACCTCATCGGTGCGGCCCGCTGGCTCGCGCTGACGGCGGTACTGGTTGCGCTGGCCTGGCGCGAGCAGCAAGGTGGCCGGCGTCGGATTGCTGAAGCGGCGGCAGCCCTCGCAGTCTACGGCGCCCTGGCGCAAATCCTGCCGCGCGACATGCTGGCCTGGAGCGCCGCGCTGCTCGCCATCGCATTGCAGTTCGGCTTGCGCGAACGCGTAACCGCGCGGGTCACCGCGCTCGCCGTAGCCGCGGGTTGGGCTCTCGAACCGCTCGCCTGGTGGCTTGGCGCCGGGCTCGAATCGCTCGGCGCCGATCCGGTTCTCCTGCCGGACCTGCCGGCGTTGTGGATCGTCGCGACCCGACTGCTGCCAGTACTCGCGGCACAGGCCATCGTTCGCTTTCCGCTACCGCGTGCGGTCGCGGGGCGCATTCCTCCGGCGGCCCTGGCGTTGCCGGTGGCGCTGGTCGCAGGCCACATTCTCTTCAAGCAGGTTTTCGCGGTGGACAGCGCGGCGCGGTTCGTGACGTTCGGACTTGCAGAACGCACGATATGGGAGGCCATCCTGCTCGCCGCAGCCTGGACATGTGCAAAGGGCGTGGGCCGGATCGGTTCGATGCAAGGCGCGGCTCTGTGTCTGGCCGGTGCAGCTTTGGCACATTTCGCGGTCTACACCGCGCTCCTCCACAACCCGCTGTGGGCGTCGCAGGCGCTCGGTCCGCTGCCGCTCGCCAATCTCGGGGCAGCGGCCTATGGCGTAGCGATCGCGACGGCGCTTTCACTACGCCGGTGGAGCCCCGCGCGGCTGGCACCCGCATTCGACGGCGCCGTGCTGGTGCTGGCCTGTCTTGCCGTGCTGACTCTGCTGCGGCAGGCGTTCGCTGGCTCAGTCCCGGCAGGAGTGCCGCTCAGCCAGTCCGAGGATCTGCTGCGCTCGCTGGCCGGCATTCTGCTCGCGCTGGGCTTCCTCTGGGTCGGCAGTCGCCGAGGCGAGCGTAGCTGGCGCCTTGGCTCGCTGGCGATCATGCTGCTGGCGGTGGCGAAGGTGTTCCTGGTCGATGCCGCCGGCCTCGACGGACTGCTGCGCGTCGCCAGTTTCATGGCGCTCGGGTTCAGCCTGATCGGGATCGGCTGGGTCTATAGCCGACAGCTTCGCGCCAGGCCTGTCATCGAATGAAAAGGGCCGGCGGATCGCTCCACCGGCCCTTCAACCTTGTCACCGAGCGAAGAGCTTACGCGCCTTCGACCTCGGCGAGATCGACCTTGAGGCCCGGCCCCATGCTCGAGGTCAGCGTGACCTTGCGAACATACTTGCCCTTGGAGCCCGAGGGCTTGGACTTCACCACCGCCTCGGTCAGCGCCTTGAAATTGGCCTTCAGCGCATCGTCGGAGAACGACAGCTTGCCGATGCCCGAGTGGATGATGCCCTGCTTTTCGACGCGGAATTCGACCTGGCCACCCTTGGCGTCCTTCACGGCCTGCTCCACGTTCGGCGTCACGGTGCCGAGCTTGGGGTTCGGCATCAGGCCCTTGGGACCGAGCACCTTGCCCAGGCGACCGACCACACCCATCATGTCGGGAGTGGCTATCACACGGTCGTAGTTCAGATTGCCGGCCTGCATGTCTTCCATCAGGTCTTCGGCGCCCACCTTGTCGGCCCCGGCGGCCAGCGCCTTGTCGGCATTGTCACCACGCGCGAACACCGCCACGCGCACATCCTTGCCGGTGCCCGAAGGCAGCGACACCATGCCGCGCACCATCTGGTCAGCGTGACGGGGATCGACGCCCAGGTTCATCGCCACCTCGACGGTTTCGTCGAACTTGCGCTTGTGCGTGCGAAGCATGCCCAGCGCCTCATCTACGGTGTAGAGCTTCTCGCGATCGAGATCGGCGCGCACCTTCTGCACTTTGGTCTGCGTTGCCATGGTCTCAGCCCTCCACCACTTCGAGGCCCATCGAGCGCGCGCTGCCCTCGATGATCTTGGTCGCCTGTTCGATGTCGTTCGCGTTGAGATCCTTCATCTTGGTCTCGGCGATCTCGGCGAGCTGGCTGCGCTTGATGGTGCCGGCCTTGATCTTGCCCGGCTCCTTCGAACCCGACTTGAGCTTGGCGGCCTTCTTGATGAGGAAGGTGGCAGGCGGCGTCTTGGTGACGAAGCTGAACGAGCGATCGGCGTAGACGGTGATGATCGTGGGGATCGGCATCTGCTTCTCGAGCGAATCGGTCGCCGCGTTGAAGGCCTTGCAGAATTCCATGATGTTGACGCCGCGCTGGCCCAGCGCGGGGCCGATCGGCGGGCTCGGATTGGCGGTGCCGGCGGGCACCTGCAGCTTGATATAGCCGGTAATCTTCTTGGCCATGAGGCCAGTTCCTTTCTCACTGTTGCAGAGCCGCGGGGCGGACCTGCTCATGGTAAGCGGTCAAGCGAGGCGTGGTGCGCCTCTCCCGCGGGGATTTTCCCAGGCCGTGGCCCGGAGAGCGCGCGCACATAGCGCATGACCGGCAAAATGCAACCGCGTATCGCCGGCTCCGCGGGCAGCCAGGCGGTCGGGGTTTGGAGCCGCCGACGAAGCGATGTAACATGGCGCCCATGAGAGAGGATGGATACCACCCCGCGCAATTGCTGCGGCGGGCGGCGCCAGTCCTGGCGCTGCTGGGCCTGGCCGGGGCGGCTCCCAGCGCCGCGTCTGCCGATCCGGGACCGGCCGTGCCCGTGGATTCGTCCGTGCCGGTCGATCGGGCAAAAATGCCCACTCTTCCGCGCGCGGCCATCGACGAAGCCCTGGCCATTGGTGGATCGGACATCGAGGCGCGCAAGGTGCAGAGCCGGATGACCGTGGCGGTCCGCATAAATGGCGCCGGCCCCTATCGCTTCGTGGTCGACAGCGGTGCGGACACCTCCGTGGTGGGCGAACGGATCGCCCAGGCGCTCAAATTGCCGCTCGGGCGCAGGGTCATCCTCAATTCGATCACCGATTCGCAGATCGTGGATCGCGTGCTCGTCGACGAAATCGAGTTGGGTCCTACCCGCGTGACCGACCTCGAACTTCCAGTGCTCAAAGAGCGCGACCTTGGCGGAGAGGGCATGCTCGGTCTCGACGCCCTCACCGAACAGCGGCTCATGCTCGACTTCGAGAAACGCACGATCGCGGTGGACGACGCGCGGGACCCGCTTCCCAGGGAAGACGGCGTGATCGTGGTGACCGCGCGGCTGCGCAAGGGGCAGCTGATCCTGACCGAAGTCCGCGCGGGGACAGTGCCGATCGAGGCGGTGGTGGACACCGGCTCGCAGATCACCATCGGGAACACGGCACTGCGCGACAGGCTGCTGCGCCGCGACCCCAAGTCCTTCAAGGAAATCGAGATCTCCGGTGTTACCGGCACGGTCAGCAAGCTCCAGCTGGCACGCATAGCCAGACTGAAGCTGGGGTCAGTTATTCTTCACAATGTCCCGGTGGCGTTCGCGGATGTGCCCCCGTTCGAGGTCTTCGGCATCCACGAAAGGCCCTCGTTGCTGCTCGGCACCGATATCATGGAAACCTTTCGCCGGGTCTCGCTCGATTTCCGGCATCGCAAGGTGCGCTTCCAGCTCAGGAAATGCCGCGACAGCGCCGCGCTGCGCAACGCATCGGCCAGCTATCTCACCATAATCACCGCTGGCGCTGACACGGCCTGCGCGCGATAGGCGGCAGGCCCGGCCGTGCGTGCTACTTGACCAGTTCGACTTCCTCGAACGCGAGTTCGACCGGGGTGGCCCGGCCGAAGATCGACACAGCGACCTTGACGCGCTGCTTGTCGAAATCGAGCTCTTCGACCAGACCGTTGAAGCTGGCAAAGGGGCCGGCGTTGACCTTGACCTGATCGCCGATCTCGTAATCGACGTTGACCTGCGTCTTGGGCGCGGCCTTGGCTTCCTCGACCCCGCCGAAATAGCGCGCGGCCTCCTTCTCGGAAATCGCCTGCGGCTTGTTGTTGTTGCCCAGGAAGCCGGTGACCTTCGGCGTGTTCTTGACGAGGTGGTACACATCGTCGGTCAGGCGCAGCTTCGCGAGCACATAGCCCGGCATGAACTTGCGCTCCACCTGCACCTTTTTGCCGCGCTTCACTTCCGTCACGGTTTCGGTCGGAACCTCGACCTGCTCGACGGCGTCGGACAGACCCAACCGCTCCGCTTCCGAGACGATCGAATCACGAACCTTGTTCTCAAATCCCGAATAGGCGTGGATGATGTACCAGCGTGCCATGGTTTACCTTGTTGGAAGCTGCGGTCTCAGGCGAGGGTGAGGAGCCAGCCGACGATCGCGCCGAAGATCGAATCGACGCCGAGGAAGAACAGCGACAGGATCAGCATCATGATGAAGACGAAAATCGCCGTCTTCACCGTTTCCTCGCGCGTCGGCCACACGATCTTGCGCCCTTCGGCGCGGACCTGGCTCAGAAACTCGGCGGGCGAGGTCTTGCGGCTGTTCTCGGCCATGGCGGCGGCTAGTCCTTCGATATCGACAAGCGAAGTGTGCTCGCCTCTTTCGGGAATGGGTTCGCCGCCGCCCCGTATCAAGTCCGGGAGCGGCGTGAAGCGAAGATTCCGATGTCGGAAAGCGCGCCGCTCTTACGCGGCGGACACCGGCTTGGCAAGCCGGTGCGCGCCGCCGCGGCTCCACACCATCGCCAGGATCGCCAACGAGGCGACCGGCATCAGGTTGAGGCCCAGGGGCAGTGCGGCTGCGCGCGTGGCGTAGGGCGCCAGCCACAGCGCCACCAGAGCCAGCTTCTCGTAATCGCGGAAACCCTGCGCGAGTCCCTCCCGGACCAGCCACAGCGTCGGCACGATCAGGAACGGGAGATCGTAATTGAAAAGATAGGGGGACGCGAGAGCCGTGGCGGCAAGCGTGGCCGCGGCGGTGGCCTGCGCATCCCCACTGAAACGCCGCCACGACAGTATCACGACGACGACCAGGCCCAGCGCCATCGCCCCTGCCAGCGCCAGGCCCAGGCCATTCCCGACATAATACCGGAGCGGCGCGTAGAACGAGCACATCCGCATCAGAAATTCATAATCCGCCTCGCGCATCAGCTTGCCGCTGGCCTCCCAGCTCGATGCATAGGCCGGCAGGATCGATGGGCCGAACGCGATCACGGCCAGCGCCACCAGGGCGAGGATCGCTACCGCAGCGGCCATGAAGCTGCGCCAGCGCCCGCCCGCCGCGAGCCAGAAGGGCAGCAACAGAGCAAGATGCGGCTTGATCACCAGCGCACCGATGGCGGCCCCTGCTGCCAGCGGGCGACGGTCCAGCCGGGTTGCAGCGAACACCAGCAGCGCGCCTGTCACCAGCCCCGTCTGCGCATGGGTGGCCGCGATCAGCGCGCCGGGATAGGCTAGCACGATCGGCCACAGGCGTGGGAAGGCGCTGATCGATGCAGCCGCCCACAGCGCGAAGCCGGCGACGACCCAAAGTCCCCATGCGGCCGGATAGGGCAGCAGGCCGAGCGGCGCGGTGAGGAACAGGAACGGTGGTGGATTGACGAAGGCGAACCAACCGCGAGAGCCGGTGCCGGTCTGGACTCGTTCCTGGAACGCGAGGTCATAGGCGGTGGCCGGAGCGCCCCCCGCAACCGCCTTCCCCGCGCCCCAGAAGGCCAGGAAATCGCTCCCCGTTGGTCCCATTGCCTCCACCACCGCGTTGGCCACGATCATCAGCCCGGCCAGGCCCACCAGCAGCGCATATCCGCGCACCCGCCGGGCATTCAGCCAATCCGCGCGCCTTATCCAGAAATTCCAATGCCCCATCGGGCGAGGATTAACCTTCGCAACGGATCAGCGCCAGCGCGGCCACGACCGGTCATGGGGAGAAGTGGTGGCGGCCGGGAAAGTGGCAGGGGTGACAGGATTCGAACCCGTGGCCCTCGGTTTTGGAGACCGATGCTCTACCAGCTGAGCTACACCCCTGCAGCAGGCCGCGCCCCCTACGCCGAGGCGAAACACTTGGCAAGCCGATGTCATTGCCCGCACGGCGCTGCTATGTGCCCCGCTCCATGCACGCCCCCGCTCGCCCATCCGACATCATTCCGCCCGAACTGCTGCTGGTTGCCTATCGCGGCGGCATCTTCCCCATGGCCGATCACCGCGACGATCCCGAGATCTATTGGGTGGAACCGCGAGTGCGCGCGATCATTCCGCTAGACGGCTTCCGCCTCTCGCGCAGCCTGGCCAAAACCGTACGGCGGGATCGCTTCCGCGTGACTTGCGATGCGGATTTCGGCGCCGTGATCGCCGCCTGCGCCGCGCCTCGCGAGGACTATGCCGAAAGCTGGATCAGTCGGCGGATAGAAGCGAGCTATCTGGCGTTGCACCACGCCGGCCATGCTCATTCGATCGAATGCTGGCTATCCGATGAAGACGGCAGGGAGCGACTTGCCGGCGGCCTCTACGGCGTGGCCTTCGACCGTGTGTTCTGCGGTGAAAGCATGTTCAGCCGAGCCGACGACGCCAGCAAGGTGGCACTCGCGTGGCTGGTGGCAGGGCTGCGTCGCGCCGGCTTCGCGCTACTCGACTGCCAGTTCATGACCGACCATCTCGCCACCCTGGGCGCCGTGCCAATCCCCCAGCAGGACTATCGTCGCAGGCTCGCCTCAGCGCGCGGAAAGCCCGCCGCCAGCCTTCCTCAGTCGGTCGCTTCGTTCGGCGCTGCAACTGCGGGCGAAGGGGAAGCCGGCGGAGACGGCGATGCGCTGGCTGACGGTGACGGAGTCGCTGCAGCCCGAGGCGTGCCTGCCGACGGCGGCCGCTCTCCGGGCGCGGGCGCCTCCTCCCCCGGAAAGCGCATTGCGCAATCCTTGACCCAAACATCATAGATCGGATGCTCGACCACATTGAGGCTGGGGGAGTTGCGGAACAGCCACCCGGAAAAGACCTTTGCGAAACCCGGCTGCTCGCCCTCACGCCGTGTGCCGCGCTGCTGCACGAAGACCTGAACGAACGCCCCGGTTTCCTGAGGCATTTCCCAGGGCGCGGTCCGCTCGCAGGACTTCAGCGCCACGATCACCTCGCCGATCCGCCGCGTTTCGCCCGGCTTCATGGTCAGATCCTGCGCGATGTTGTTGCGCTTGTTGAGCACGCCAATGGTGGCCACCCGGTCCTTCATCGGGGTGCCAATGGCCGATTCGGCGGTAATGGAGGAAGCGGCGCCGGCGGAGCCGCGCAGTTCCGCGGGCACGTCCGTCTCGACCGGCCCGGGTGCGGGCGGCGCCTCCGAACACGCGCCAAGCACGGCCAGCGCGAGGACGGGCAGACCCAGGCGCATCGGCCTCAGGCGTCCGGCGACCAGGCTTCGTAGTCGCCCGTCGCCGCAGCCCGGCGGCCACCGCGCTCGAGCGCGCCGGCCGGGCGATAGGCGGCGGCGGTTCCGGTGGCGTTCGGCGAATATCCGGTTTCCCAGATGCGCGCGGGGGGAAGGTTGCTTTCGGGCACGCCTTCGAAGCTGCCGTGAAGCCAGCCGTGCCATTCGGCAGGCACCCGGCTGGCATCGTTGGCGCCTTCATAGATCACCCAGCGCCGCTCGCGGCCGTCGCCCGTCTTCCTGGTCGAACGGTAATAGCTGTTGCCCTGCGCGTCGGTCCCGACCTTCTCGCCGTTACGCCAGCTCCACAACTGGGTGCCGATGGTGGCGCCGTCCCACCAGGTGAATATCTTTGCGAGAATGCTCATGGCCGGCGCGCCTAGCCGATCGCGCGCCGCAGGAAAAGCGGCCATGCCGTCACCATGCCACCTGATCGCCCGGCCTGATCCCCAGCGCGGCGCTGCGCCCGGCCGCCAGTTCGAGGACGTTTATCACCGGGCCTGTCGATGGGAGAGACGTCTCATCATAAGGCTCCCCCCGCACGATGTTCAGCACGCGGCGGTCAGGCCCGATGTAGATGATGTCCAGCGGAATGACCGTGTTCTTCATCCAGAAAGAGCGCTGCTGGGGCACCGAATTGGGGAAGATCATGCCTTCGAAGGGCCCCATTTCAGTACGGAACATCAGGCCTTTCTGCTGCTCGGCGGCGGTCGCTGCCACCTCGACGCGGAAGGCATGGCGACCCTTGGCGGTGGTGATCGTCAGCGGGACGACCGCCAGGCCCGATACCGGATGGCGGGCACCCTCGCCTTGCGCGGTATCGGTCGCCGCGGCCGTGGCTGCTTCGGCTGCGGGTTGCGGGGAACAGGCGGCCAATGCCGCGATCAACCCGGCGGCAGCGAAACGCTTCATGGGGATTCGCCTTCCTCTTCGCGCGCCTGGGCGATCCAGTCCTCGAGCTCGTCGGGAGTGGCGGCGGCGAGGACATGCCGGGCGTGGGCGATGTCATGCCCGGCACGAAGCAGGGCCGCAAGCTGCTTGTTGCGGTCCCGCGGGTCATCGCCTCCCGCATCTGCCCGTGCATACGGGCCGAGGCGGCGGCGGCGTGCACAGGCGGCGGCGGCCTCCCGCCGTGCGGTCTCCCCCGGCGCCACATCCGCGCGCAGATCCTCCCCGATGCCGTCCACCCGAAGCGCTTCGCCCACGCGGCGCGCACCATAGCCGCGCCGCAGCAATCCGCTCGCGCGAACGCGCGCATAGCCCGCATCGTCGACATAGCCGCTGGCCACGAAACGGGCGACCAGCGCCTCGACATCGGGCGCGGGAATACCTTCCTCGGCACCGGCATGGCCACGCTCGCGCAGCTTGCGCCGGCAATAGGCCCGCAGCCGTCCCGCCGAGACGGCGAAGCGCCCCACATAGGCCAGCGCCAGTTCTTCCAGCCGCGCGCTATCGAGCGGTGCCGGCGGTCGGCGCGGGCGGCGGCCCGAAGGGGACTGTGGACGATCCATCGCGGCTTTGTGTCTAATTTGTTGCCATATTGGCGCCACAGTCTTTATCAAAGAGAAACGATTGCCGGCTCGCGGCATTGTAGGCGGCGGCGCAGGGGAACGGGAGCCGCTGCAACCATCGCAAACAAGACGGGTTATCACGAGACCTATGACCGACGCCGCCCTGATGCCGACGCCGAACGACTGCCCGCTTCCGCGGCGCCGGTCCGATTTCGCCACCCTGACCGAAGCCATCGACTACGCGGCGCAGAGCCGGAAGGGGCTTAACTTCCACGATATGCGCGGCACGCTCGAGCGCGCCTATCCCTTCGCCGAGATGCGCGAGGACGCGCTGGCAATGGCCCGCCGCCTGGTCGCCGCAGGCATCGGCAAGGACGACCGGGTGGCACTGGTCGCGCAGACGGGGCCGGAATTCGCGGCGCTGTTCTGCGCCTGTGTCTATGCCGGGGCGTGGCCAGTCCCTCTTCCGCTGCCGACCACCTTCGGCGGCAAGGAGAATTACATCGAGCAGCTGGGCATCCAGCTCGAGAGCTGCGATCCCAAGCTGCTGCTCTACCCGGCGGAAATCGCCGAGCTGGCCGAGGCAGCGGTGGCAAGGCAAGGGTGCCTGGGCGAGAGCTGGGAGGATTTCTCCGAGCGTGAAGCCCCCGCCGCTCAGCTTCCCGAAGCCCGCCCGGACGACATCTGCTACCTCCAGTATTCCAGCGGCTCGACCCGGTTTCCTACCGGCGTGGCGGTCACTCACGAGGCGCTGCTCCACAATCTGTTCGGCCATGCCACCGCGGTCGACCTGGGCCATAACGACCGCGTGGTCAGCTGGCTGCCGTGGTATCACGACATGGGCCTGGTCGGCTGTTTCCTCTCGCCCATCGCCAACCAGGTGAGCTGCGATTACCTTCGGACCGAACATTTCGCCCGCCGGCCGCTGGCCTGGCTCGATCTCGTCAGCCGCAACCCCGGAAACACGCTCAGCTATTCGCCGACCTTCGGCTATGACATCTGCGCACGCCGGATCTCCAGCCAGAGCCATGTCGACGAGCGGTTCGACCTGTCGCGCTGGCGCACGGCCGGCAATGGCGCCGACATGATCCGGCCCGACGTGATGCAGGCCTTCGTGAATGCCTTCGCCCCGGCAGGCTTCCGGGCGAGCGCCTTCACCCCTTCCTATGGCCTGGCGGAATCCACGCTGGCGGTGACGGTGATGCCGCCCGGCGAAGGCATCCGGGTCGAGCTGGTCGAAGAGGAGCGGCTATCGGGCCAGCGGCGCAACCTCGACCGGCCGGCGCGGTATCGCGCGATCGTCAACTGCGGCAAGGCATTGCCGGGCATGGAAATCGAAATCCGCGGCGAGAACGGGGCGGTCAAGGGCGACCATCAGGTCGGCAAGGTATGGTGCCGCGGCAAGAGCGTGATGCACAGCTATTTCCGCAACGAGGTGGCGACCCGCGATTGCCTGGTCGATGGCTGGCTGGACACCGGCGACATGGGATACATGGCGGGCGATTATCTGTTCATCGTCGGCCGTGCCAAGGACATGATCATCATCAACGGCAAGAACCACTGGCCCCAGGACATCGAGTGGGCGGTGGAACAGCTTCCCGGCTTCAACCACGGGGACATCGCCGCCTTCGCGATCGAGACCGAGAGCGGCGAGGAAGCGCCCGCCGTGCTGGTGCACTGCCGCGTGTCCGATCCGGAAGAGCGGGTGAAGCTGCGCGACCAGATCGCCGACAAGGTGCGCTCTGTCACCGGCATGGCGTGCGTGGTGGAACTGGTGCCGCCGCGCACCCTGCCCCGCACCAGCTCCGGCAAGTTGAGCCGGGCGAAGGCGAAGCGGCTTTACCTCGCCGGAGAGATCGAACCGATCCGCCTGATGGAAGCCGCCTGAACAGAGCCCGCCACACAGCGTTCGAGCGGCGACACGGCGCCAATTTGCCTGACATCAGCCACGATCGACATCCTATTATGACGTTCGGATGTGGAACTGAACCGCGATCCCGTTCGGCTGCCACGAAATCGCCGGCTGCAACCCGCGGACCGATCCCAGCCGGCGGATGAGCTGGAAACCGCCGTTTCCATCGGCTGCGGGGGCAACTGGCTGACCGCAGTCCTCGATCCAGTCCAGGCTGAGGATGCCGTCCGTCGCTGAACCGGTCAGAACGATGCGCCCTGCCTCGCTGCGGAACGCCCCATGCTTGAGCGCGTTGGTCTGAAGCTCGCTCAGCAGCAAGGCGAGCTGCTGGATGGACTCTTCCGGTAGCTCGACCGCCGGCATCTCCTCCACGACGATACGCTCGCCCGCGCCGCTGGCCGCCACCACCTCGCGCACCGCTTGAGTGGCGGTCAAAGGGCCTTCGCGACGAACCGCCAGGAGCTCCTGAGCCCGCCCCAGCGCCATCAGCTTTTCTTCCAGCTTTTGCGCCAGCTCGCGAGCATCGCTGCTGTGCCGCGACAGCAGCTTGGTCACCGCGTTCACTACCGCAAGCTGGTTCTTCAGGCGATGGCGCAGCTCGCGCGCCACTTCGGCGGCGAACTCCACCTGGCTCTCCGCCTTGGCGAGGCGGCGGCGGCCACGCGCCAGTGCCTTCCGGCGTGCGGTCACATCGGTGGAGATCGCCAGCGCCTGCATCACCTCGCCGCTTTCGCTGCGAACGGGCGATACCACCACCTCCCAGAACCGCTCTTCGCCATCGAGCGCGTTTGTGGTGGCCCCTTCGAACCGCGCGCTGCCACCGGAAAAGACGGCGCGAAGGGCGGCTGCGAGCGTGTCATGGGATTCCTCCGGCCAGAACTCGCTCCATTTTCGCCCGATCGCATCGGCGTTGTCCTCCACCCCGAGCGCATACTCCGAGCTGGAGTTGAGATACTCGATCTCGCCGCAGGCGTTGAGGAGCTTTATCCGGTCGCGGGAATAGGTCAGGATCGCCTCCAGGACATCCCCCGTCCGCCCCGCGAAACGTCCACCCCTCTTGGAGACCATAATGCCGATTCCACTCCTGCGGACGGGATGTTAGCGGTTTGGACAGCGCGGGGAAATAAACCTAAGTCAACCAGGCAAAACTACGCGCGTGCCGCTCGCCGGAGAGCGCTTGAAGATTGTGTCTTAGAATCCTAATACAGAGGATATCCCGAGGGAGCGAGCGACGCCTGCCATGACCGAGAATTCGACCACCACGACACCTGCGCCAGCCACCCGTACCGCCACCGCGACGGAGCTCAACCTCGTCGCCCCGGATCCCGTCCCGCAAGTCGCCCCGGAACGTGCCGCGGGGCTGGTCCCCGTGTCGGAGGAGGTCAAGGGCAAGCTCCAGGCCAAGGTCGATTCCTTTGTCGAAGAGCTGGTGTCCACCGATTCCAACTCGCCCGAATTCGGCAAGAAGGTCGACCAGCTCACGAATATGGGGCGCAAGGAGATCGCGCAGGCGGCGGGAATGTCCAACCGCTTCCTCGATCGCCCGGTGCGGGCGATGGACAAGGACGACGGCGTCGGCAACAATCTGGCGGAGCTGCGCCGCGTGGTCGAGGATCTCGATCCCGGCAAACGCGGCAAGCTGTCGGGCACGCGCAAGTTCCTGGGCATCATCCCGTTCGGGAACCGGCTGACGAACTATTTCCGCAGCTATCAGAGCGCTCAGACGCACATCCAGGGCATTCTCACCAATCTCGCCAGCGGCAAGGACGAGCTGCTGATGGACAATGCCGCCATCGACGTGGAACGCCAGAAGCTGTGGGATGCGATGGGGAATCTGGAACAGATGGTCCAGATCTCAAAGGCGCTGGACGAGAAGATCGAGGACAAGGCCGCCGAGCTCGATGCCACGGACCCTCTCAAGGCCAAGGCGCTGCGCGAAACCGCGCTGTTCTATGTCCGCCAGCGCACGCAGGACCTGCTGACGCAGATGGCGGTCAGCGTGCAGGGCTATCTCGCGCTCGATCTGGTGAAGAAGAACAATGTCGAGCTGGTGAAGGGCGTCGACCGCGCCAGTACCACCACCGTAAGCGCACTTCGCACCGCGGTCACCGTGGCCGAAGCGATGACCAACCAGCGCCTCGTCCTGGGCCAGATCACCGCGCTCAACGACACCACGGCGGGAATCATCGATTCCACCGGCAAGCTCCTGCGCGAACAGACCGCCAAGATCCACCAGCAGGCGGCCAGCAGCACCATCCCGCTCGAAACGCTCCAGCGCGCATTCCAGAACATCTACGACACGATGGACGAGGTGGATCAGTTCAAGCTCAAGGCCCTCGATTCGATGAAGCAGACGGTGGAACTTCTCGGCACCGAGGTGGAGAAGTCCAAGGGCTATATCGCGCGTGCCGAAGGGCAGGCGCAGGCCTCGCGGCAGGTCAATGAATCGAACCTGCTGACGGCGGAATAGCACGAATGGCCGATCTTACCCGCGACAGCGACCGTATCCTGTCCGAAAGTCGCGCCCTCGTGCGCGACAACCGCGGCGGCGGGCGACACCGCCGGGTGCGCTCCATCGGCGAGGGTTCGGCACAACTCAAGAGGTCGAATCTCAAGAAGCGCCTTCGTAACGTCCTGCTGGCGGTGTTCGCGATCTGGCTGGCAAGCGGGATTTTGGGCACCGTCATCGGCGGCATAGGCATCCTGGGCGTCGTCGCCCTGATTATCGGGTCTCTCGTCGCGGTGGCGATACTGGGGCAATACCCCAGCTTGAAGACGCCGACCCGCGCGGACATCGCACGCGGTGGAAGCGATATTCGCCAGCTCGTCGGCCGCACGGAATTGTGGCTGGAGGCGCAGCGCCCCGCCTTGCCCCCGCCCGCCGCAACGCTGGTCGATCAGCTCGGCGTCCAGCTCGACGGGCTTGGTCTCCAGCTAGAGGGGGTCGACCCGAACCACCCCAAGGCGGGCGAGATCAGAAACCTGATCGGTGAACAACTGCCCGGCATGATCGACAGCTATCGCCGCATTCCCGCACAGATGCGTTCGGAACAAAGCGGCGAATCGACGCCCGACGACCAACTCACGCAGAGCCTGAAGACGATAAGCGGAGAAATCGATTCGATAACCCGCCAGCTCGCCCAAGGCTCTCTGGACGATCTGGCGATCAAGAACCGCTTTCTCGATTACAAGTTCGGGGGCGCCGCGGATGCCGCGCCGCAGCTCGGGCGCGGCGAAGGAAGTCCCGGCTGATGCGAGTTCCCATTGCTCACGATCTCCCGCGCGAGGAGGTGCGCCTTCGGCTTTCGTCGCGCAGTCACGAGATCGCCAATTTCATCCCCGGTGGCATGGCCCAGGTTGAAACCGCCTGGCCCGACGAGGACACCATGACGCTTGGTGTGCGGGCAATGGGCCAAGGCATCCAGGGCCGTGTCCTGATCGAGGAACGCCAGGTGGTGTTCGAAGTCGATCTTCCGGCCGCGCTCGCCTTCGTCGAACCGATGGTCGCTGGCGCCATCCGCCAGCAGGGCACCCGGCTGCTCGAGAAGAAATAGCACATTCGGCAATTCGGGAACCTCCCGTGTGGGCGCTCATTCCCCTTGGTGCGAGATCGCACGAACGCGCCATACCCCGCCCAGGCCAGCTTCCGGACGATGCGCTCTCGGCATGATGAATTCGCGGCTCGACGTGGGTCCGCTACGGGAGGGTTATGGTCGCTGCCGCTCCTCAAGAAGGCGCCGGTTCGCTCAGGCGGATCCTGAAGACACGCACCCTTACGCTGCATGAGCAGCTCGATGAGCTTGTCGGCACCGATGCCGTTGGCGATCGCTTGGCCTATATCCGCTTTCTTTCGGTCCAATACGCCGCCCGCGCGCCGATCGAGCGCTGGGCCGCCCATCATGGCGATCCGGCACTGAGCCCGCCTCCGACTGCACCGCTGATCGCCGGCGACCTCGCGGCACTGGGGGCTGCGCTACCGGCGGAACAGCCATTCATCGCGCCGGCCACGTCCGATCCGCGCGGGATCGCCTGGGCGATCGGCGGCTCCTCGCTCGGCAACAAGGTGCTGCTGCGCGGACGCCAGCGCGCCGGCATGGACGCGGGCGACAGCTTCCTGAGCGACCCGCGCACAGCAGCCTTCTTTCGCCGTATCCTGCCCGCGCTCGAGGAAATCGTGAGCGAGCACGAGGCGGAGGCCGCGGTCGCGGGCGCGGAAGCTGTGTTCCGGACATTCCTGGCCGCCGCATCGCGCACCGATCTGCGGGCCGCCGCATGAGTCTGGACGACCGCCCGGTCGATCTGTCGAACTGCGATCGCGAGCCGATACATCGGCTCGGTGCGATCCAGGACTTTGGTGCGCTGGTAGCCGTGACCAACGACTGGCTGGTGGCGCATCGCTCGGCAAATGCCGCGCAGATACTCGGTACGTCCGCGCCGCTGGCCGTTGGAACGGCGCTGGATGCGGTGTTCGCACAGGAAGCGCTCAACACGCTCCAGCGCGCGACGACGAGGCTCGTCGGCCCCGACGATGTCGAGCGGCTGTTCGGCCTAGACCTTCTCGGCGCAGGTTCCGCCTTCGATTGCGCCGTCCACGCGGTCGAAGGCTTGGTGATCCTGGAGATCGAGCCAAGCTCGTACGATGGGCTCGACCGGCAGCTCCGCATGATCCAGCCCATCCTGCGCCAGCTCGAACCGATTGACGACCTGACCGAACTGTGCCGCATCGCGGCCGATCGGCTCAAGGCGATGCTGGGGATCGACCGGGTGATGGTCTATCGCTTCCATCCCGACGGCAGCGGCGACGTGATCGCCGAGGCGCGCGAGGAGCACCTCGAGAGTTTCCTCGGCCTGCGCTACCCCCATACCGACATCCCGCGCCAGGCGCGCGCGCTCTATCTGCGCAACCGCTTCCGCATCATCAGCGACGTGGATGCCGAGCCGGTGCCGATCGAACCGGGCGAGGCCGCGCCGGGCGAGGCGATCGACCTCAGCATGAGCACGCTGCGATCCGTTTCCCCAATTCACATCGAATATCTCAAGAACATGGGGGTGCGCGCCTCGGTATCGATCTCGATCATCGTCGGCGGGCGGCTGTGGGGCTTGTTCGCCTGCCACCACTACAGCGCCAAGGTGGTGCCCTATTCGCTGCGGACGGCGGCGGAACTGTTCTCGGAACTGTTCTCGCTGATGGTGGAACGCGACGCCGGGCGGGTGCAGGCCGCGTTCCATGCTACCGGCCGCGAGCTTCACGACCGGCTGATGCGCGCGGTGGCGGGAGGGGGGTCGCTGGTCGCCAGCCTGCCTGACCTGCGGCCCATCATCCAGCGCGCGCTTCCACACGACGGCGCCAGCATATTCGTGGACGGAGTCTACGAAGCGCTCGGCTCGGCCCCGAACGACGAGGAGTTCCGTGCCCTGGTGCCCATGCTCAACGCGGCCGCGTCGAGCCGGGTGATGGCGACCGACAGCCTGGCAGAGCGGATCCCTCAGGCGGCGGCCTTTCGCGATCGCGCCACTGGTGCGCTGATTGTCCCCGTGTCGCGCTCGCCACGCGACTATTTCGTGCTGTGGCGCCGAGAGCTGCGGCAGGTCGTCACCTGGGCCGGCAATCCGGTAAAGCCGTTGGAGTTCGGCCCCAATGGCGACCGCCTCACCCCGCGCAAGAGCTTCGAGGCGTGGCAGCAGTCTGTGGAAGGGCGATCGAAGGAATGGGCCGAGACCGAGCGCCAGATCGCGGAAAGCCTGAGAGTCACGCTGCTCGAGGTGATCCTGCGCCTGACCGACGAGGCCAATCAGGAACGCGCCAAATCGCAGCAGCAGCAGGACCTGTTGATCGCGGAGCTCAACCACCGCGTCCGCAACATCCTCAACCTCATCCGCGGGCTCATCAATCAGTCGCGCCACGAGACCATGGACGTCGAGGCCTTCGCCCGGATGATTGGCGGGCGCATCGGCGCGCTGGCGATCGCGCATGACAACATCACGCGTGAGAACTGGGCTCCGGCGTCCCTGCGTGATCTGATCGAATCGGAAGCCGAAGCCTATCTTTCCGGCAAGCTCGACAGGCTGATCGTGGAGGGTGACGAGGCCGCGATAGCGCCCGAGGCCTACACCGTGCTGGCGCTGGTGCTGCACGAGATGATCACCAACTCCGTCAAATACGGCGCCCTGTGCGACAATTCCGGCAGCCTGCGCATCAATGTCTCGTGCGACGATGCCGGGATGACCATCTCCTGGCGCGAAAGCGGCGGTCCGCCGGTGAAGCCGCCGGAGCGGCGCGGGTTCGGCAGCACGATCATCGACAGGTCGATTCCGTTCGAACTCAACGGGCGTGCCCGGGTGGATTTCAAGCTGACCGGAGTGGAAGCGGAATTCTGGGTTCCTGGCCGATATGTTTCATGCGAGCCCCGCGAGGGAGCACTTGCACGGCGACGCCCACGGGAAGGGAGACAAGCGATGCCCGAGGGTAGCGGCGCGGTACGGCGCATTCTGGTGGTCGAGGACAGCATGATCATCGCGCTCGACACCGAGGAGTGCCTGCTCGACCTGGGCGTGGATCAGGTGACGGTGCAGGGTACGGTGGCCGGCGCCCTGAATGCGCTGGGCAAGGAAGATTTCGACCTCGCACTGCTCGATTTCAACCTCGGCAGCGAATCCAGCGAAATGGTGGCTCGCGAGCTGCATCAGCGCCGGATCCCGTTCTGGCTCGCGACCGGCTATGGCGAAATGGCCGACAAGGTCGAGGAGATCGGCGCGCGCGGTCTGCTGGTCAAACCCTATGGCCGCGAGGAACTCGTGCGGATGCTGAACGCGTTCTGCGACCCCGCGCCCGACAGCGACGGCTAGCGAGCCTCGGCCGCGGAGATCACCAGAACGCGCTCGGCTCGGGTGAAGTCGATCGCCTCGATCGATCGGGCCAGGCCGCACTCGCCCGCCGCGATAGTGGTGCCGCCGATGGCGAGCGAGCCCGCCAGCGGAAGCGCCAGCACCGGTCCCGCGTGGCGACTGCGCATTTCCGCATCGGGCGGGCCGGCGATCTGCGAGAAGCGGAAGAAGGGTCCATCGACCAGAGTGACCGTGGCGGTCTCACTCACCGAGCGATGGCACTCGCGCGCATAGGGCTCTCCCTTGGCGACAGCGATGCCTTCGTCCAGGTGCAATTCGCGCGGCCGTCCGTAGTCGAAGAGGCGATAGGTGATGTCGCTGTTCTGCTGGACTTCCACCAGGGTCAGCCCCGGCCCGATCGCATGGACCGTGCCGGCGGGCAGGTAAAAGAAATCGCCCGCCTCGACCGGATGCCATTCGAGCGCGCCCTCTATGGAACCGTCGAGCGCGGCGGCGCGCATTGCCTCGCGGTCCATGTGCTTCTTGAAGCCGATCCCCAGCACGGCACCCGGCTCGGCATCGAGCACCAGCCAGCATTCCTCCTTGCCGCTTTCCCCGGCCGGCGCCTGCGCGTCGTCAGGATGGACCTGCACGGACAGTTTTTCGCTGGTGAACAGATATTTGATCAGGACC
This sequence comes from Altererythrobacter sp., assembly GCA_016793865.1. Classification (GTDB taxonomy): domain Bacteria; phylum Pseudomonadota; class Alphaproteobacteria; order Sphingomonadales; family Sphingomonadaceae; genus Qipengyuania. The sequence continues at coordinate 76,493 of JAEULJ010000009.1, read as the reverse complement.
TGGGGTAACTCGGGAGGCGGCTCGAACCATATCTCGCCGATGGGTTCATCGCCTGGAACCGCGAAGGGCGGCGGCAGGTCGCGGCGGCCCCAGACCTTGCCGACTGCCTTCGTCTCCAGCTTCACTGCAGCGCTGCTCCCGGAAGCTTGCCGACCGCCTGCGCACCGCCGCGCGAGGTCACCAGCACTTCACCGTCCGAAACCACCACGATCACATCGTTCAATCCGACCACGGAGACGCGCGGGCCGTCGCTTTCGACCATCACGTTGCGGCAGTCGAGCAGGTCGACCCTTCCGCTCACGCGGTTGCCCTGCGCATCACCCGGTCGCGCCGTCATCAACGCATCCCAGTTCCCGATATCGGACCAGCCCATGTCGGCGGCGACCACGGCGGCGCGCGTCGTGTTCTCCATCACCGCGTAGTCGATCGATTCGCCGACGATATCCGCGAACGGCTCGCCCGCGGGATGGACCTGTGTCCCCTGGTACCTCGCACCCGCCCAGGCCTGCGCGACCCGCTCCGCCATCGCCGGGCGGTAGCGAGCCAATTCCGCGAGGACGGTTCCAGCGCGAAAGGCGAAGATGCCGCCGTTCCAGACATGGCGGCCATCGGCCAGCAGGCGCCTGGCGGTGTCGATATCGGGCTTCTCGACGAAACGGGCCACGGCATTGCCAGGCGCCAGCTCCGCCCCTTTCTGGATATAGCCGTAGCCGGTCTCCGGCCCCGTCGGCTCGATGCCGAAGGCGACCATGTAGTCCTGCATCGCAAGCTCCGCGGCCTGCTCCACCCCGGCCAGGAATGCGGTCTCGTCGGCGATGTGATGGTCGCTCGGGCAGACCAGCATGATAGCCTCGGCCGGCAGGGAATGGGCGGCGAGGGCGATGGCGGGGGCGGTGTTCTTCGCCGCTGGCTCGACAATCAGCCGGACGCCCGAGACATTGCACGCCTGATCCTCGATGAGATCGCAATGGGCGCTGCCCGCCACGATGATCGGCGCAGCGAAGCGCTGCTGGTCGGAGGCACGATCAAGGCTCTGCTGAAACAGCGTGCGTTCGCCCAGCAGCGGCAGGAACGGCTTGGGCCGATGCTTGCGGCTGCGCGGCCACAGTCGGGTGCCGCTGCCGCCACTCAGGATCACAGGATGGATAAGGGACATGCGCTATCTCTAAACGCCCACGGCATCAGGGTTCCAGAACTATTCGGGGAACCAGCTTTGCGTATAGCCGAATGTTCCCGGGATCGCCCGCCCCCCGCCGTCGGTTTTCGGGCGAAAGCGGAAGCGCTGCAATGCCAGGCGGCACACAATTCCATCGGCTGTGGGATCGGGGCTTGGCCTCACGATCCGGCAGCCTGTGGGGCGACCATCCGCATCCACTCCGATGTAGACCAATACGGACGTGCCGAATCGCGCCTGTCGTCCGCCCGGCGGGATGGGAAAGTCAGTTGCGGAATCGATGCGGCCGGCGACAAGCGCCAGCCTGGTCGCTCCCACGCCCCCTTGCCCGCCGCCGTCACGGCCGCTGCCGGTGCCCTCGCCGCTGCCCGAGGCACCGGTCCCCTCTCCGCTCTGGCGCGCGCCCGAACTGTTCTGTGAGCCGGTCGATGAGGCGCGCGGCGCCGGGCTCGGGCTGCTGATCGGCACGCGCGGCTTCGGCGCGGTTAACGGCTTGGGCATCGCCTGCTTGCCCGGTGCGCCTGCCGCGCCTTCGTCGGGCCTGGCCTCTGCCTCGGGCGAAGGCGGGGGCGCGGTGATTGTGACGTTGAAGGTGGCCAGAACGCTGCGCTCGACCGTGGCGATGGCACCGGGGGCGAATGCGCGCACCAGGCCGTAGAAGGCCAGCAAATGGCCCAGCGCCACCAGCGCAATCACCCACCAACGCGGGCGGCGGCGCGTTTCGGTGAAGCGGGTTTGCGAGGCGTCCACTGGCTGGAAGTGCGAGCTGGGAGACGGCGTTCCGCGCGATCGCGGTCAGGCCAGCTTGATCTCGCGCAGCCGCTGCTGGAGAAACTCGTGGCTGGAGATCGGCTCGGGATGATCGCCTGGCCGGGCCGGGTCAATGCAGCCCGGCAGCGTCTCGATCACGAAATCTGGCCGGAAATGCAGGAAGAAGGGCATCGAATAGCGCGCGCGATAGGCCGCTTCGCCTTTCGGGTTCATCACCCGGTGCTGGGTGGACTTCAGCCGGTGATTGGTCAGCCGGTCGAGCATGTCGCCGATGTTCACCACCAACGCTCCGGGCGGAGTGTCGATCGCCTGCCATTCGCCCTTGGCGGTCAGCAACTCCAGCCCTGCCTCCTCGGCACCGAGCAGCAGGGTGATGGTGTTGATGTCGCCGTGCGCGGCGGCGCGGATCGCGCCTTCGGCGTCCTTGCTCGTCAGCGGCGGGTAATGGAGGAGGCGCATCACCGAATTGCCGTCCTCCACGGTGCGCGCGAACCATTCGCGCGGCAGGCCGAGGTGGAGCGCGATCGCCTCCAGCACCCGCGCGCCGGCCTTCTCGAAGGCGGCATAGAGCTCGCTGAAGGTCTCGCGGAACTCGGGCACCTCCGATGGCCAGACATTGGGTGCCATGAACTCGGCCAGGGGATGCCCCGCCGGGAGCTCGCGGCCGACGTGCCAGAACTCCTTGAGGTCGTGGACCTTGGCGTCCTTGGCGGTTTCGACCCCGAACGGCGTGTAGCCGCGCGCGCCGCCGCCGCCTTCGAGCTTGTAGGAGCGCTTGGTTTCGGCAGGCAGGGCGAAGAACGCCTTGGACAGCGCTTCAGCCCGGTCGATCAGTTCCTGCGGGATGCCGTGATCGCGGATCACCGCGAAGCCGTATTCCTCGAAGCTCCTGCCAAGCTCCTCGGCGACTTCATCGAGCGGGCGGGCGATAGAAACGGATGCTATTTCGGACATCGGGATCAACTCAATAAGGCAGGAACAGCCCGGCCAGCGCCGCGCTCATCAGATTGGCGAGGCTGCCGGCGGCGAGCGCGCGCAGGCCGAGCCGGGCAATGACAGGCCGCTGGTTAGGCGCGAGCCCCCCGGTTACCGCCATCTGGATGGCGATGGAACTGAAATTGGCAAAGCCGCACAGCGCGAAGGTGATGATGGCGCGGCTGCGTTCGCTCAGCACCTCGGGGCCGAGTTGACCCAGTTCTATGAAGGCGACGAACTCGTTGAGCACCACCTTGGTGCCGAAAAGCCCGCCTGCGGTGATCGCCTGATCCCACGGCACGCCGAGCAGGAACATGACCGGCGCGAACACCCAGCCCAGCAGCATCTGGAACGATAGCGCGGGATAACCGAACCAGCCCCCGATGCCGCCCAATATACCGTTGGCGAGCGCAACCAGCGCCACGAAGGCCAGCACCATCGCCCCGACCGCTACCGCCAGCTTCACCCCGGTCTGCGCGCCCTGCGCCGCCGCCTCGATGACATTGGCGGGCTTGTGCCCTTCCTCGAAGGTTTCCGCCACGGCCACCTCGTGCGGCTTTTCCCCTTCGGTGATCGCGGCCGGGCCTTCCGCGCTGATCCTCGCCTCGGGCAGCGCGATGCGCCCCTCGGGCTCTGCCACAGGCTCCGCCTCGTCGGGCATGATGATCTTGGCCATCAATATGCCGCCGGGCGCGGACATGAAGGCGGCGGCAAGCAGGAACGGCAGATAGCCCGAGCCGAGCAGTCCAGCATAGGCGGCCAGGATCGTGCCCGCGACCCCGGCCATGCCCACGGTCATCAGGGTGAACAGCCGGCTGGGCGTCAGCGCCGCGAGATAAGGGCGCACCACCAACGGGCTTTCCGACTGGCCCACGAAGATATTGGCCGCCGCGCCCAGCGCCTCGACCTGGCTCACCCCCGTTACCCAGCCGATCGCGCCGCCGACCCAGCGCACCACGCGCTGCATGATGCCGAGGTAATAGAGGATCGAGACCAGCGCGGCGAAGAACACGATCACCGGGAGCGCGCCCAGCGCGAAGGTGTTGGCGAGAGGATTATCGGCCCCGAACAGAAATTCGGTGCCGCGGTTGGCGTAGCTGAGCAGGGCCGAAACCCCGTCGGCCATGCCCTGGATCACGAAGCGCCCGCCCGTGGTCCCCAGAACCAGGAACGCCATCAGCGCCTGAAGCGCAAAGGCCGACAGGACCACCCGCGGCCTGATCCGCCGCTTGCCCACCGACAGCAGGAAGGCGATCGCCAGGATCGCAAGAATGCCGAGCAGATTGGCGAGAATTGGCGGCATCTCCGGCCTTTCGCGAAAGGAGCCTTGGGAAAGCGAACCCATCGTCTCTTGCCGTTTGCGGAGCCGTCGTCAATTTGGTGCGCAAATTCATGCCCTGTCAGCGGAGCGGACCCTTCCATGAGCGATCCCGGCGCCCAGTCGATCTCCCCCGTCGCACCCGTTGCCAGCCCTGGCATCGCGCCTTCGCTGTTCGTCTTCGCGCTGATCTATGGCGGGATGACCGTGCTGGCGGGCTTCCTGGCGGTAAAGCAGGTGTCGCTCGGGCCCAGCGGGCTGAGCGTGGAATCCGGCATCTTCGCCTTTCTGATCCTGGTCGTGCTGTCGAGTGCGACCGCGCAGCTTCACGGGGCGCGCACGGCGAACCGGCTGGTTATCTGGGGTTTCCTGCCGCTGGCGCTGTCGATCGTGCTGATCCTCGTGGTGCTGCGGCTGCCGGCCGATCCGGGAATGTGGCCGGAAGGGCTGGCGGCATTCCAGATGATCCACGCCACCACGCCGCGGATCATGGCCGCCGGGCCGGTGGCCTATCTGGTCTCCCTGCTGCTCAACGTGTGGATCTTCTCCAAGCTGCGCGGCAGCGGAGACGGAGCGGGCGGCGGTATCGGGCTGATGGTCCGCGGAGCGATCGCGTCCGCGCTCAGCCAGGCCATCGATTCGGTGATCTTCGTCACGCTGGCCTTCGGCGGCGAGCGCGAGATCGGATCGCTGATCGCGGGTCAGGCTCTGGCGAAGATCGTCCTGTCCATCGTGCTGGTACCGTTCCTGATCGCGCTGGCGGTCAAGGCCGCGCGCGCGCTCGACCGGCGCGGTTGAACGGGTGCCGACGCACCCGGCGCTGGCTACCTTGGCGCGAGCGTGCGGAACGGGCTGAGGATGGTGAGCCCTGCTGGGTTCGAACCAGCGACCTACTGATTAAAAGTCAGTTGCTCTACCGACTGAGCTAAGGGCCCGACCGTGGCCGGCCCTACGGAGCGGCCGGGGGCGGGTCAAGCGGGCGCGCAGGTGGCGCAATGTCAGGCCGGTCAGCGGATCGCGCCAGTTTCCCGCTATCGCGGCGGCTGGGCCGAGCACGAAGGCGCGGCCCCGGAACTGGGCGTGGGGGATAGTCAGGTCCGGGCTCACCCAAGGCCCTCCGTTCCACAGCACGATATCGAGATCGAGCGGGCGGGCGCCCCATCTGCGCCCGCGATGGCGGCGGCCGAAAGCGCGCTCGAGCCGCTGGAAGACATCGAGCAATTCCGTGGGCGCGAGATCGCAACCGATGGCCGCGGCTGCATTGGCGTAGCGCCGGCGGGAGGGGCCGATCGGCCGGCTCGAAACCAAGGGCGAGATCGCCTCCAGCACGATCCCTTCCACCGCGATGGCCGCCAGCGCCGCCATCACCACCTGGCGCGGATCGCCGATCCCGGGCACCCGCATGTTGGAACCGAGCGCGATGAGATAGCGCCGCGGTTCGCTGCTGCTCAGACGTCCTCGCACAGCCGGTGGTAGAGCTGCGGACGCCGGTCCCGGAAGAACCCCATGCCGGCGCGGTGCCGGGCGGCCCGGTCGAGATCGAGGGTGGCCATCAGCACCCCGCTCTCCTCGCTGCCGTAAAGCGCCAGATCGTCGCCCCATTCGTCGCAGATGAAGCTGTGGCCATAGAATTTCTGGGCGCGGTTCCCCGGCCCTTCGTGGCCGATGCGGTTGGCTGCGGCGACCGGCATGCAATTGGAGACGGCATGGCCGATCATGGCCCGGCGCCACATCCGGCTGGTGTCGAGATCGGCGTCATAGGGTTCGGACCCGATCGCCGTGGGATAAAGCAGCAATTCCGCTCCCATCAGCGCCATCACGCGGGCGCATTCGGGATACCACTGGTCCCAGCAGATGCCCACGCCGATGCGCGCTCCGAACACGTCCCAGACCTTGAAACCATCATTGCCGGGGCGGAAGAAGTACTTCTCCTCGTAACCCGGCCCGTCGGGGATGTGGCTCTTGCGGTAAGTGCCCATGATGTCCCCATCGGGCCCGATCATGGCGAGGGTGTTGTAATAATGGTGGCCGTCGCGCTCGAAGAAGCTGGTCGGGATCGCCACGCCATGCGCCTTCGCCAGCTTCTGCATCGCTGTCACGGCGGGATGCTCCGCGGTCGGGCGGGCGAGCGCGAACAGCGCCTCGTCCTCTTCCCGGCAGAAATACTCGCCGCTGAACAGCTCCGGCGGCAGGATGACCTGAGCGCCGCGCCCGGCCGCTTGCTCGGCCAGTTCGGCGACGGCGGCGATGTTGTCGGCCTCGTCTTCCCGGGCGAGGGCGAGCTGGAGCACGGCGAGGGTGAGCTGGCGCATGGCGGGCTCCTATCCCGGCCGCCCCTTCGGGCGCAACCGCATCAACGCTTGCGGAACAGCAGCGTCATCCGGTCGCTTTCGCCCAGCTTCTCGAGTTCTGGCCGCTTGGTCCGCCAAGTCGGCTGCATTTCCCACACCCCGCCGGGGTGGTCGGCGGTGTCGCGCGGATTGGCGTTGATCTCGCTGCTGGCGACAAGTTCGAATCCCGCGCTCTCGACCAGCCGGATCACGTCGGCCTGGCGAAGATAGCCCTTGCTGCCATCGCTGTAGGCGTCGTCGGCAGAAGCGGGGGCGCGGTGCTGCTCTATGGCCAGCATCCCGCCGCGCTTGAGCAGGTCGCGCAGCGCCTTGAGCTCGCTGTCGGCGTGTCCGCCCTGCATCATGTTGTGCATCATCCGCATCACCAGGATGCGATCGAAGCTGCCGCGATCGGCATCGCTCACGGTATCGAGCGCAAGCCCCTGCGTGCCCGCCACATCACGCCCGGTCCAGCCCTGGACCTGCGCGGGAAAGGCCGCCGCAGCGGCGTGGGCGGAATCGCGCGCCTTGGCATCGCCCCCGGGGCTCGAGAACAGGCCGACGATCCGCCCCTTCGGGCTGAGATAATTGCCAAGAACCCGCGAATACCAGCCGCCGCCAGGGGCGAATTCGCCCACCTTCATGTCGGGTTCCACCCGGAAGAAGGCGAGCGTTTCGCCCGGGTGCCGCCAGACGTCGCGCTGGCGGTCGGCATCGCGATTGGGGGCGGCAAGCGCCTTGGCGAGGGCGGGGGAGAGGGCAGGCGCCTTGGCAGCAGGGGTCGCATGGGAATGCTCCTGCGCCCGCACGGCCGCAGGTAGCGCCAGCGCGGTCAAGGTACCGGCGAAGGTCAGGGCCAGGGCAGTTCGCATGAATGTTCCTCTCCGTGTTCTCGGTGTGCGGGACCGCACCCTAGCGCGACGGCGGACCATGACAACCGTCCCACCGCATCCTATCTGGCGCGGGAAGGAGACTTCGAATGAGCGATACGCAGACCGCAATCCTGGCCGGGGGCTGCTTCTGGTGCACCGAGGCGGTGATGAACGACGTGATCGGCGTGACCGGCGTTGAGAGCGGCTACATCGGCGGCGACAAGCCCGACCCCACCTACAAGGAGGTCTGCTCGGGCAACACCGGCCATGCAGAGGCGGTGAAGGTGGAGTTCGACCCCGACCGGATCGCGCTGCCCGACCTGCTCGACGTATTCATGGGGACGCATGATCCGAGCCAGCTCAATCGGCAGGGGAACGACGTGGGAACCCAGTACCGCAGCGCCATCTTCCTGGCCGGCGAGGACCAGCGCGGCGAAGCGGAGGCGGCAATCGCGCGCTGGGACGCGGACCACCCCGGCCAGCACGCGGTCACCACCATCGAGGGACCAGCGCATTGGTATCCCGCCGAGGACTACCACCAAGAATACTGGAACGGCGAAGGCCAGCGCAATCCCTACTGCCTGGCGACCATTCCGCCGAAGCTGATGAAGCTGCGCAAGAGCTTCCAGAACCACACCAAGGCATGAATCCCTGCAAGGTTACGGAAAAACGGCTTGACAAAACGAACCGCAAGGGTTATACCCTTATCGGCTCTTTTAAATCGTTCATAGAACCTAAATTGTAGATCCCGCGCCCTCCGGCCCGGACGCGAACTCCGCGCGCAGCTCGCGCTTATAGAGCTTGCCGTTGGCTTCCCGGGGAAGCGCATCGCGGAACGCGAAGCGGCGCGGCATCTTCACCCTGGATAGCTGGGGGGCGAGGAAGTCCCGCAGCTCCGCCTCCAGCGCCCCGAAGCCATCCGCCCCCGCCTCGGCCATGTCCACCGGCTGGACCACGGCCACCACCTGTTCGCCCAGATCGGGGTCCGGCGCGCCGATCACCGCGGCATCCATCACCCTGGGATGCGTGACGAGCAGGTTCTCGATCTCCTGCGGGTAGATGTTCACCCCGCCGCTGATGATCATGTGGCTGTGGCGATCGGTGAGGAAAAGATAGCCGTCCTCGTCCACATGGCCGATATCGCCCAGCGTCATCCAGCCGGCTGGGTGCAGCGCTTCGGCGGTCTTGGCCGGATCGTTATGATAGCTTGGGATGGCGTCGTTCTCGAAATAGACCAGCCCATCCTCGCCAGCGGCCACCTCTTGCCCTTCCGGCCCGCAGACGTGCAACTTGCCATAGAGTGCGCGGCCCACGCTGCCCGGATGAGCCAGCCAGTCCTCCGATCCGATGAGCGTCATGCCGATCCCTTCCGACCCGGCATAATATTCCACCAGGATCGGACCCCACCAATCGATCATCGCCTGCTTTGTCGGCACGGGACATGGCGCGGCGGCATGGATGGCGCGGCGGTGGCTGGAAAGATCGTGGCGGCGGCGGATTTCCTCGGGAAGCCGAAGCAGGCGGACGAAGTGGGTGGGCACCCACTGGCTGTCCGTGACACGGTGGCGGGCGATAGTCTCGAGCGCGTGCTCGGGCTCGAAATGCTCCATCACCACCACCGTCCCGCCCAGCCGGTGCGCGGTAGCGCACCAGGCGAGCGGTGCGGCGTGATAGAGGGGCGCGGGGCTGAGATAGACCATGCTTCCATCGGCGGGCATCCCGGCACCCATCACGGCAAGCGCGGTCAGCGGGTTGGGCGCAAGGACATCGTCGCTGTCGGGCGGCCGCGGTACGATCCCCTTGGGCCTGCCCGTCGTTCCGCTGGAATAGAGCATGTGCTGGCCCGGCAGCGGATCGGGCAAGGGCGCATCGTCCTGCGCCGCCAGCGCGGTTGCCAGATCGTCCGCGCCGCCCGATCCCAGAACCAGCGCGGGACATTCCGGGCATTCGACCTTCAACTGCGCGGCGATCCGGGCATATTGCGCCGAAGTGACCAACAGCCGCACCCCGGCATCGCCCAGGATATAGGCGACCTCGGGCGCGGTCAGGCGGGTGGAGATCGGCACCAGCATGGTCCCCGCACGCTGCGATCCCCACACGAGCTGGAGATGAAGCGCGTTGTTCTCCATCAGCAGGGCGAAGCGATCGCCCCGCCCCAGCCCATGCGCGCGCAACAGGCGGGCGAAGCGGTTCGCGGTCCTGTCCATCTCCCCATAGGACACCGTTTCCCCGCTGCCCGCCATCACGATCGCGGGGTGATCCGGCCGCGCGGCCGCGTGGGTGATGGGATGCATGGCTCTCCTCTGTGGCCTTGTTTGCCAAGGCTCGCGATCGAACCTAGGGCGCGGGCGCATCCGGGCAAGCAAAAAGGCGGCGGGTTGCCCCGCCGCCTTCAGCATTCGCACAGGAGCGAAATGGTAGCTGCTATTTGGACCCGCCGAGCGCCAGCGCATAGGCGCGTTCGCCGCCGCTCTCGGTCATGTAGGGCGAAGGATCCACGGCCTGCCCGGCCACGCGAACCTCGTAATGGAGATGGGGGCCGGTCGAACGCCCGGTCGAGCCGACATAGCCGATCAGGTCGCCCTTGCGCACCCGCTGGCCGGCCGAAACCGCGATGCGCGAGAGGTGGCCGAAGCGCGTCTCGAGCTCGCTGCCGTGGCCGATCGCGACGAAATTGCCGTAAGAGGAAAACCATTCCGCCTTGCTGACCAGGCCGTCGGCCGTTGCATAGATCGGCGTGCCGCTGGGCGCCGCCATATCGAGGCCCTTGTGGCCGCGCATCCCGCCGAGAACCGGGTGGACGCGCATGCCGAAATTGGAAGAAACGCGATAGTTGTCGAGCGGAATGCGCGAAGGCACCGCGACCGCGGCAACGATGGATGGCCCTTGGGTGGTGCGGTCCCAGCTGGCGAACAGCTGCTGGAACTGCCGATCGCTGCCTTCGCTGGTGATGCCGGTGCCGGGCGCCGGGGCGGTCGTGGGGGCAACGTAGGAAGCGCTTTCGGCCTGGGCAGGAGCCGCTGCCATGGTCAGCAGCCCGGCGATTGCACACAGGGCGGCCCGCGCCTTCACTCGAAAAAGATGCATGAATTGACCCGTCTGCCCCACGGCGTTGCCGCCGCTACCCACTCTCTGGCCGGCTCTCCGCCCCCGCGAAGAACGATGCCGACCGGCGTCCATCGAGTTTTGGGGAACACCCCGTCGCTCGATGTGTTGTGGGTAGGTGGTCGAAGGTTAACGAGGCAACACCTCGATAAGGTTCGCGCGGCCAACCGCCTGTCGAACGCGGCGAGTCGTTGAAACCCGACCTTAACCCTGCGCCGAAACGACTTTCGCCCTGTTTTCGCCACATTTCCGCGAACCATTGGTCGCGCTCAACCCTCCGCCTGCCGACGTGGCCAGGTGCGACATAACGTTTGCGAATCTTCCGGCTCGCGCGTTTGCCGACACGCACCGCAACGCTCGCTCCCGCGCCGAAGCGCATTCCGCCACGCTCCGCAGCGCGCGGCGGGGCATCATTCTTCTGCGGCGGAGAGAACCTCCTGAACATGGCCCGCGACCTTGACCTTGTCCCACACCCTCTCGATCCGCCCATCGGGGCCGAGCATGTATGTCGTGCGGACCATGCCCATGAAGCGCTTCCCGTAGAGCTGCTTTTCCGTCCAGATGCCGAGCGCGTCGGACAAGCCGCCTTCAGCCGCATCGCTGGCGAGATCGACGCTGAGGGAATGCTTCTCGGTGAATTTTGCGTGGCGGGCCGGGCTGTCCTTGCTGATCCCCAGCACGGCCACGCCGGCCGCATCGAAGCGCGGCTTGAGGCGGGAGAAATCCACCGCTTCGGTGGTGCAGCCCCGCGTCATGTCCTTGGGATAGAAGAACAGCACGGCGCGACGGCCCGCAAAATCACCGGGTCGGATCTGTTGGCCGCCAGCGCCCTCCATCGCGATGTCGGGCATCACGTCGCCCACGCCTGGTTTGCCGGTCATTCGCTTGTCTCCAATGTTTCGCCGAAGGCTCGTTCCCATGCATTTGCCACACCCGCGCGCGCGCGCACCAATGTGCCCAGCAATTCCTCCATGTCGCCGGTCTGAGTCTGCTGGGCCAGCACCTGCGCCGCAGCGCCGGACGGAATGGCGAGATCGGGCGCCAGAAGCCGGGCGCCGACCAGCAGGCGGCTGAGGAAATGGAGGTGTCTCTCCAGTTCGGGAGCGACGAAGCCTGCTGCGGCGAGGCGCGCTATCGCGTCCGTAAGGTCGGGTGTGAAGGCGGTGCGTTCGCGCAGCTGTAGATAATGAATCACGAACTCCAGATCGACCAGTCCACCGCGGGCGAGCTTGGCGTCGAGAGGCCCGCCGGCGGGCTTGTGCGCTGCCATGTCGGCTCGCATCCGCAGCACGTCGGCGCGCAGGGTGCCGGGGTCGCGGGGAGCCTCCAGCACCTCGTGCACGATCCCCTCCACCTCGCGACGCGCAGCAGGCGTCCCGGTGAGTACTCGCGCCCGGGTCAGCGCCATGTGCTCCCAGGTCCAGGCTTCCTCGCGCTGATAGCGGGCAAAGGCCGGGAGCCCTACCGCCAGCGGGCCCTTTTCGCCCTGCGGCCGGAGCCGGGTGTCGATCTCGTAGAGCGCGCCTTCCGCAGTCGGCACGCTGAGCGCCGCGCCAAGCCGCTGTGCCAGCCGGTTGAAGTAAAGCGAACGCCCTAGCGGATGCCCCCCGTCCGATTCCTCGGCACCCTCGGTGAAGACATAGACGACATCGAGATCGGAGGCGTGAGTGAGCGCGCCCCCGCCGAGCCGGCCCAGCCCCAGCACCACCAGCTCCCCTCCGTCCACCCGCCCATGCACGCGGGCAAACTCGGCTTCGGCCTGTTCCTGCGCGACCCCGATGGCGGCCTCCGCCAGCCGCGACAGGCCAGCGGCAATGGCCAGCGGATCGTGGGCCGCTTCGATAAGCTGAATGCCGAGCGCGAAGCGCCTTTCGCCCACCACGACGCGGATGCGATCCAGACCGGCCTCGTAACCGGCGTCCTTCTCGCCGCAGCGCATATCCGCTGCCAATTCCGCGACATCGCCCGGTAGCGCCAGCGCGCTGCGGTCGATCAGCGCGTCGAGCCGCTCCGGGCGGCGGGCCAGCTCGTCGGCAAGCGGGGGTGCCAGCGTCAGGCAGTCGAGCAGCAGCTCCAGCAGCCCTGGCCGCGCCTCAAGCAGGCGGAAAACGTTGATCGCGCTGGGCATCCGCTCAAGCAGGGTCTCCCACCGCGCCAGCACCGTCGCGGGCTCGGCTGCGGCGGCAAAGGCGGCGAGCAGCCGCGGCTTCACGGCCTCGAAGGCGGCCACTGCTGCCTCGCTACGCACGGCGCGATAGCGGCCATCGGTCCAGTCCGCGGCGCGCACGGCAATGGTGTCAGGCACCGCCTCCGCGCGCGCGACCGGCTCGGCATCGCCGGTCCCGAGCATCGCATCATAACGCTCGGCGACCGCGCCGCATATCTCGTGCAGTTCCGCGATCAGCGCCGCGCCGCTCTCCAGCCCGTCGAGGTGCGCCACCCCGTCGAGCGCGGCGCCTTCCGGGAGGGTATGCGTCTGCTGGTCGGCCACCATCTGCAGCCGATGTTCCACCGTGCGCAGTCGGTCGTAACCCTCGCCGAGGACACGCGCGTCCTCGGCTGCGATCACCCCGGCCGCCGCCAGCCCGTCGAGCGCCGCACGGGTGCCGCGGGCCCGGAGAGTGGCATCGCGCCCGCCGTGGATGAGTTGGTGCGTCTGGGCGAAGAATTCGATCTCGCGAATCCCGCCGCGGCCCTGCTTGAGGTTGAAGCCCGGTCCGGGCTCCGGGGGACCGGCATAGCGCTGGCGGATTCGCAGCGAGAGGCGGCGCACTTCCTCGATCGCGCCGAAATCGAGGCTGCGGCGCCATACGAATGGGCGGATCGAATCGAGGAAGCGCTCGCCCGCGGCCACATCTCCGGCGCAGGCGCGGGCGCGGATGAATGCAGCCCGCTCCCACGCCAGCGCGGAACTTTCGTAATGGGTGGTGGCCGCGTCCACCGAGATGGCCAGCGGGCTGACCTCGGAAGCCGGGCGCAACCTCAGGTCGACGCGAAAGACATAGCCCTCCCCCGTCACCTCCCCCAGAAGACGGACGATCTCGCGGGCATAGCGCTGGGCGGCCTCGGCCGGCTCGTCGCGCTCGCGGCGGGGCAACGTCGCGGGGTCGTAGAGCAGGATTGGGTCGATGTCGGAACTGTAGTTGAGCTCCCCCGCGCCATGCTTGCCCAGCGCGATGGCGATCATGCCGGCAGGCATCGCATCGGGCACGCGCGCGCCGATGGCGGCGATGATGGCCGCGTCCATCGCGCGATCGGCAAACTCGCTGAGCTCGGCCATGACCCGCGCCAGGGGGAAGGCACCGGCCAGATCGCCCAGCGCCAGCACCAGCGCCAGCGCGCGCCGCTCGCGCCGCAGCGCCACGCCGGTGTCCCCCGCGCCTTCACCCGCACGCCTTGCCGCAGCCAGCGCCGCCTCGCCCTCGCCGCTGTCCAGCAGCGGCCGCAGGCTATCCTCCCGCTCGATCAGGCGGGCGAGGAATGGGGCATGGGCCCGCGCGCGGCGCAGCGCATCGTACCAGTCGGCGGTCATCGCCGCCCCCTGCCCGCCGCTCCGCCGCCATGCAAGCTTGCCCCGCAGGCGGCGCTCTGCAAGGAACCGGCCCCGACGGGGAACAGGGACGCACCGCCATGACCAAGACCAATCGCCTGCCTGCCATGCTCCTGACCGGGGCCGCCCTCCTGGCGCTTTCCGCCTGCGCCACACCGCGCGCGGGGGATGCCCCGGCGGCGAGCGCCGGGCTGTCGATCCCCGACGCCGCGCCCGGCACGATCAGCGAATCGGACATGAAGGAGATGACCCGCGTCCTCTCGTCCGACGCGTTCGAAGGCCGCGCGCCGGGAACGGCGGGCGAGGAAAAGGCCGTCGCCTATATCATCGAGCGCTTCAAGGCGGCGGGGCTCCAGCCCGGCAACAAGGGTAGCTGGGTTCAGGACGTGCCGCTGGTGGAGATCACCGGCAAGGATTTCGCCCCGCTGACGATCGCGGGCAAGCCCGGCGCAACCCCGATGGAGTTCACCTACGGGCAGGACTGGGTGGGCGCCACCTATCGCGAGGATGCCGCGACAAGTCTGGCGAACAGCGAGCTTGTCTTCGTGGGCTATGGCGTGGTCGCACCCGAAAAGGGATGGAACGATTATGCCGGGATCGACATGCGCGGGAAGACCGCGGTCATCCTGGTCAACGATCCCGATTTCGGCGGCTCGGCCGAAGGTGGCCTCTTCAACGGCAAGGCCATGACCTATTACGGCCGCTGGACCTACAAATACGAAGAAGCCGGACGCCAGGGTGCGGCGGCGGCGATCATCATCCACGACACCGCGCCGGCCGCCTATGGCTGGAATGTCGTCCAATCCAGCTGGAGCGGCCCCCAGGCCTATGCGCAGCCTGGCGCAAACCCGCCGCCGAACACCCAGGTCAACGGTTGGGTTCAGAAGGCGGTCGCAGAGCGGATACTCACCGCCGCAGGGCAGAACCTCGCCGATCTGACGGTGCGCGCGCGCCAGCGGGGTTTCAGCCCGGTACCGCTCGGCCTCACCGCTTCGACCAGCTTCAAGAGCGACATCCGCAAATTCGCGTCAAAGAACGTGATCGGCATACTGCCGGGGCGCGACGCCCCGCAGGAATATGTCCTTCATACCGCGCATTGGGACCATCTCGGCCGCTGCACTCCCGCCTCCGATGGGGACGACATCTGCAACGGCGCGGTGGACAATGCGACCGGCACCGCAGCGCTGGCAGCGCTCGGGGCAGCACACGCCAAGGCAGGCCCGACGCGGCGAAGCCTGGTGTTCCTGGCCGTCACCGCCGAGGAATCGGGCCTGCTGGGCGCGCATTACTATGCGAACAACCCGGTGTTCCCGCTCAACCGCACGGTGGGCGGCATCAACATGGATGCCTTCCTGGTCGGCGGCCCGTCGCGCGATGTGACGGTGGTCGGCTTGGGGAAAAGCGAGCTCGACGCCTATCTGTCCGCCATGCTGGCAGCCGATGGGCGCACCATCACGCCCGACCCGAGCAGCGAGGCAGGCTACTACTACCGCTCGGACCATTTCGCCTTCGCCAAGCTGGGCGTGCCGATGCTCTATGTCGATGGCGGCGAGGACCTGGTCGCCGGAGGCCGGGCCGTGGGCGAGAAGCTGGCGGCGGATTATCGCGCGAGCCGCTATCACGGGCCGAAGGACGAATATGATCCGAACTGGAACTGGGCCGGCGTGATGCAGGATCTCCAGCTGTTCTACCGCATCGGCCGCAGCCTGGCGCAGACGACGAGCTGGCCCAAGTGGATGCCGGGCGACGAGTTCCGCGCGATCCGCGACAAGGATTGCGCCAAGCCCGACGCACCGTGCTGACCGGGCCAGCCTCGGCATGAACTGGCAGATGCCGCCCGAATGGGCGCCGCAGGACTGGCTGTGGATAGGATTCCCGCACGACGCCGAGGAATGGCCCGAGGTGCTGGGCCGCGCGCAGGAGCAGATCGCTGCCTTCGCCAATGCGGTGGCGGAGAGTGGGCAGCGCGTCCGGCTGCTGGTTCGCGATGCCGCCAACGAGGCGCGTGCGCGGGCGCTGGTGTCGGGCGCGGTCGCTCTGGAACGGCGCGAGTTCGGCGACGTGTGGCTTCGCGACACCGGCCCGCTGGTGCTGACCGACGGCGCGGGCGAGCGCGCCGCGCGCCGTTTCGGATTCAACGGCTGGGGCGGGAAGTATCTGATGCCGGGTGACCAGACGGTAGGCGCCGAACTCGCCCACGACGAAGGGCTGGAGCTGGATAGCTGCGACTGGATTCTCGAGGGCGGGGCGATCGACGGAGACGGGACGAACCTCGTCGTCACCACCGAGCAGTGCCTGCTCAATCCCAACCGCAATCCCCAGCTCGGTCGCGAGGATATCGAGGTGCGGCTGGGCCGCGATCTGGGCTTCGCGCGGGTTCTGTGGCTCGGAGACGGGCTGCTCAACGACCACACCGATGGCCATGTCGACAACCTCGCCCGTTTCGTCGCGCCGGGGAAGCTGGCCCTGCCGCGCGCAACCGGAGCCGGCGATCCCAACGCCGCCGTCTATGCCGACGCCAAGGCGCGGGCCGAGGCGTTCGGAGTGGAGGTGACCGAGATCCCCTCTCCCGGCCTCGTCACCCGAGGCGATCTCGTCGAGCCGGCCAGCTACGCCAATTTCGCGATTACCTCGAAGCTGGTGGTCGTGCCCACCTTCGGCTCTCCGCACGACGATGACGGGGTAGCCGCCATCGCCGCGCTGTTCCCGGATCGGGCGACCGTCGGATTGCCGGCCGATGCCGTTCTGGCGGGCGGGGGCGGCTTCCACTGCGCCAGCCAGCAGATGCCCTCCGCCGGATGGCAGGGTTAACCTTTCGTTAGGAATTGCAGCGCAGTGTCCAGGTCATGGCGCGTACCAGGATCCTGCCGATCACGCTCACAGCCCTCGACCGCAGCGCGGACGTTCTGCGCGCGATCATCGTGGCGGGATGCGCGGCGGCCCTGATCCTCGCCGGGCCGCCGCTACCATTCTGAACCGAAGCGGCGGGCTCAATGCCCTGCGTGCTGCGATCCGGTCGCCGGGGCATCGGCTGCCGGTGAAGCGGGGGCATCGCGCCGCTTGAGCCAGGCTTCCATCTCGGCGATTTCCGCCCCTTGGGCGTCGATGATCCGTTGCGCGAGGTCGCGGGCCTGCTTGTCCTTGCCGTAACGCAGCTCGACTTCGGACATCGCCATCGCCCCGCGATGGTGCGCGATCATCCCGCGCATGAATGCCTCGTCGGCATCGGTCGGAACGGCCGCCATCGCCGAATGCATCTGATCGTTGACGGCGGCATAGGCCTTCTGCGCCGCGCTGGTCACGGTTGTGGCGCTTGCAGCCGGCGTCCCGACCGGGGCCTCGGGCGCTGCCGCCGGCTTGTCGCACGCGGTCAACGCCAGCGGCGCGGCGAGTACCAGAAGCGCGCGCATCAGCGCAGGTCCGGCGCGGTGGCCGCCTTCGTGATCATGGCAATGGCTTCATTCAGGGTCGTCACTTGCTGCTCCTTCTCACCCAGTATGCGCACCGCCACGGTACCCTCTTCTGCCTCGCGCTTGCCCACGACAAGCAGGAAGGGAACCTTGGCGAGGCTGTGCTCGCGCACCTTGTAATTGATCTTCTCGTTGCGGGTATCGCTCTCGGCTCGGAGGCCAGCGGCCTCCAGACGAGCCGCGACCTCTCCCGCATAGCTGTCCGCATCTGACACGATGGTGGCCACCACGGCCTGGGTCGGCGCAAGCCAGGCGGGCAGGCGCCCCGCGAAATGCTCGATCAGTATGCCGATGAAGCGTTCGTAGGAGCCGAAGATCGCGCGGTGGAGCATCACCGGGCGGTGCTTCTCGCCGTCCTCGCCCACATAGCTCGCGTCGAGCCGTTCGGGCAGCACGCGGTCGGACTGGATCGTGCCCACCTGCCAGGTCCGCCCGATCGCGTCGGTCAGGTGCCATTCGAGCTTGGGGGCGTAGAACGCGCCCTCGCCCGGCAGCTCTTCCCAGCCATATTCCTGCGTGGCCATGCCGGCATCCACAACCGCCTGGCGCAGTTCCGCCTCGGCCTTGTCCCAATCCGCATCGGAGCCGAAGCGTTGCTCCGGCCGCAACGCCAGCTTGACCGCATAGGTGAAGCCGAAATCCTTGTAGATGCGGTCGGCAAGTTCGCAGAAGGCGCGCACCTCGGCCACGATCTGATCCTCGCGGCAGAAGATATGCGCGTCGTCCTGGGTGAACTGGCGCACCCGCATCAGCCCGTGGAGCGCACCATGCGGCTCGTTGCGGTGGCAGCAGCCGTTCTCGTAAAGCCGCAGCGGCAGATCGCGGTAGCTCTTCAGCCCCTGGCGGAAGATCAGGACATGCGCCGGGCAGTTCATCGGCTTGAGCGCCATCCATTCGGCGGCATCGCTGACGATAGGCCCGTGGTCCTCGGTGTTAGGCACCTCGTCGGGGATCACGAACATATTCTCGCGATACTTGCCCCAGTGGCCGGACTGTTCCCACTGGCGCGCATCCATCACCTGCGGGGTCTTGACCTCGCGGTAGCCAGAGCCATCGATGGCCCGGCGCATATACGCCTCCAGCTCGCGCCAGATCTTGAAGCCTTGCGGATGCCAGAACACGCTGCCGTGGGCTTCTTCCTGGAGATGGAACAGGTCCATCTCGCGGCCGAGCTTGCGATGGTCGCGCTTGGCGGCTTCCTCGAGCCGGTGGAGGTGCTGGTCGAGCTGCTTACGGTTCAGCCAGCCGGTGCCATAGATGCGCGTGAGCTGCGCGTTCCTCTGGTCGCCGCGCCAGTATGCACCCGCGACGCGCATGAGCTTGAATGCCGCCGGATCGAGCTTGCCGGTGGAAGGCAGGTGCGGCCCGCGGCACATGTCGAGCCAGTCCTCGCCGCTGCGATAGACCGTCAGCTCCTCGCCCTCGGGAAGCTCGGCGGCCCATTCGGCCTTGAAGCTCTCACCTTCGGCAGCCCATTTGTCGATGAGCTGCTGGCGGCTCCACACCTCGCGCGTCAGCGGCTTGTCCGCCACGATGATGGCGCGCATCCGCTCCTCGATGGCGGGCAGATCGTCGAGCGTGAACGGACCCCGGCTCGCTGGCGCCATGACGTCGTAGTAGAAGCCGTCCTCGGTCGCCGGACCGAAAGTGATCTGCGTGCCCGGCCACAGGCCCTGCACCGCCTCGGCCAGGACATGAGCATAGTCGTGACGCGCCAGTTCGAGCGCGTCGGCCTCGTCGCGGCTGGTCACCAGCGCGAGGCTTGCATCGCCTTCGAAGGCGCGGTTGAGATCGCGCAACTCGCCATCCACTCGCGCCGCCAGCGCCGCTTTGGCCAGGCCCGGCCCGATCGCGGTGGCGATGTCTGCAGGCGTGCTGCCGGGCGGCACTTCGCGCACCGAACCATCGGGAAGGCTGATCTTGAAGAGGTCCGTCATCGTCTTACCGTCTCGTGTGGCGCGCCCATGGCACAGGGCCAAGGCAGCGCAAAGTCCGGCGTTGGAAAACCGATGACAGGAGGAACGCCGCGCCGCCCGCCATCCCGGGCAGCGGCGGCGGCGGCTAACGCGCGACCATCCGCCCCCGAGCGAAGCCGGTAGTGGTCGTAGTCGAGGTCTGCATCGCGGCCATGCGCGGGCGATAGCCGTGCGGTGCGGTTCCAGCAAGAGCGCGCGAACGCCGGCCTTGCCGTTTCCCGCCCGAATGCCGACATGTCGGCGCATGGACGCCGCTCCCGCCTTCCACACCATGCCCGATGGGCGGCGGATCGCGTTTCGCCAGCTCGCGGGCCGGGGCCCGACGCTGGTGTTCCTGCCCGGATACATGTCCGACATGGCGGGCGGCAAGGCCACCGCACTGTTCGCCTGGGCAGAGCGCGACGGGCGCGCATGCCTGTTGCTGGACTATTCAGGTTGCGGCGAGAGCGAGGGCGATTTCGCGGACGGGACGCTGAGCCGCTGGCGCGACGAGGTGGTGGCGCTCGTCGAGGTGCGCGCTCAGGGGCCGGTCATCCTGATCGGATCCTCGATGGGCGGCTGGCTCATGCTGCTGGTGGCTGAGGTATTGGGCAGCCGGGTAGGGGCCATGATCGGCATCGCGGCGGCGCCGGATTTCACTCAGTGGGGCCGGACCACCGAGGACAGGGCCCGGCTTGCTGCGGGGCATACCGTTCTGGAAGCCAACCCCTACGGTCCCGAGCCGACCCCGCACCATCCCGGCTTCCATGCCGATGGCGAGGCGCTGCTGCGGCTCGGACAGGAAATCGCGATCGACTGTCCCGTGCGCCTGATTCACGGCCAGCGCGATACCGACGTGCCCCCCGAAATCAGCCTGCGCCTCGCCGCGGCGTTGCGTTCGGCCGATGTACAGGTCACGCTGGTCAAGGATGGCGACCACCGCCTGTCCCGTCCCCAGGACATCGCGTTTCTGCTGCGAACCCTGGCCGAAATTGCCGGAGAAACCCCGCCATGAATCCCCTCCTCGGCCTGGCCCTGATAATGATGCAGGCCGGCATCGACCCTACTGCAGGCCAGGCCCCCGGAATCCCCGAAGAACTGCGCAATCGCCCGCCGCGCGGCGCAGATGGCGGTGCCCGCGCCAGCGGGAGAGTACAGCCGCCGCCGGCCATCGCCACCTGCCTGTCCACCGCACAGGACGATCCTGCGAAGGCGCGCGCGATGGCAGAGGAATGGGTCGCACGCACCACGGGCGGACAGCGCGCGACCGGTCGGCATTGCCTGGGCGTGGCGGCCGGCAATGCCGGGGATTGGCCCACCGCCTCGGCAGCCTTCCTCGCCGCACGCGAGGATGCGAGCGAACCCCACTTCCGCGCGCGAATGGGTGCGCTGGCCGGCACCGCGCTGCTGGCACAGAACAAGCCCGGCGATGCGCTCGCCGCGCTCGATAGCGCCCGGGTCGAGGCCGGCGGCGATGCGATGCTGGCCGGCGAGATCGCGCAGGAGCGCGCCATTGCGCTCGTCGCGCTCAAGCGCCCATCCGAGGCGATGGCCGCGCTTACGGAGGCGCGCGGACTCAGCCCCGCCGATGCGAACGCCTGGCTGCTGTCCGCCACGCTCTCGCGGCGGCAGGGCGATCTCGCCGCGGCGCAGCAGCACATCGAGCGGGCCGCCGCGCTTGAGCCGCGCGAGCCCGCGATCGGGCTGGAAGCCGGGGTGATCGCGGCGCTGAGCGGGCGCGAGGCGGCGGCGCGGCAGAGCTTCGAATCGGTGATCGCCGCCGCCCCGAACAGCGAGCAGGCGGCAACCGCGCGCGGATATCTGGAGCAGCTGAAGCGATGACCGCGTTCTCTATCCTCGACCTCGTTCCCGTGCGCGAGGGCGGCACGATGGAGCAAGCCTTCACGGCCGCCGCCAGCCTCGCCCGCGCTGCGGAGGCGGCGGGCTGCCACCGTTTCTGGGTGGCGGAGCATCATGCTATGGACGGGATCGCCGGCGGGGCGACCGCCGTGGTGCTGGCTCACATAGGCAACGCGACCCGCACCATTCGCATCGGATCGGGCGGGATAATGCTGCCCAACCACACCCCGTTCCAGATCGCCGAGCAGTTCGGGACGCTGGCCGCGCTGTTCCCCGGCCGCGTCGATCTGGGCCTGGGCCGCGCGCCCGGTGCCGGGCCGGAACTCCAGCGGGCGCTTCGCAAGGATCTCCACCGCGCGGCCGAAATGTTCCCGCAGGATGTGGTGGAACTGCGGGGACTGCTGACCGGCGAACCGGAGCTGGCGATCCGCGCCACTCCCGGTCATGGCGCGGTTGTCGAGATGTGGATGCTCGGTTCCAGCCTGTTCGGCGCCTCGCTCGCGGCGCAGCTCGGCCTGCCTTATGCCTTCGCCAGCCACTTCGCGCCCGACCATCTCGATGCGGCGCTGGAACTCTATCGCCGCGACTTCCGCCCCTCCGCAACGCTTGCGCGGCCCCATGTGATGGCCGCGATGAACCTGTTCGTGGCCGATAGCGCGGCGGAAGCGGAATATCTCGCCAGCTCGCAGCTTCAGGCCTTCGTGCGGCTACGCACGGGGCAGCCCGGCAAGCTGCCCCCGCCGATCGAGAACTATCGCGCCACGCTGCCGCCGCAGGCCCGGGCGATGCTGGAGCATATCGGCCAGGCGAGCGCCATCGGCACCGCCGCGGAAGCTGCCGACCAAGTCCGCGCCTTCATCGCCCGCACCGGCGCCGACGAGATCGTGTTCGCCGGCCCCACCTTCGATCCCGCCCTGCGCGAGCGAGGGCTGGCGCTGGCCATGGCGCAGCTTGCGGACGGCGTCGCAGCCTCCTAACGCGCGAGCCAGAGAGAGCTGGCGCTATGCGTCGTTGAGAGGAGCGGGCGGCCAATCCTTCTGGCCGCCGGATATTTGCATGGCAGCACGCAAACAGGCCGCGAGCCCGGTCGAACCGTCCGCAAAGCTGGTCAGGGAGCTGACCAGTCGGATGCGCGCCTCGCGACTTCCGGGAGAGCCCGAATTCGACAAGGAGCAGCTCGACAGCGCGGCGCGCTTCGTGCTCGGCGCGGCGATGCAGCGCGGCGAGGAAGCCGGGCTGGCAATCGAATCGGTCGGTGCCCCGCGCCGACTGCTGCGGATCGCGATCGCCAATCCCGACATGCCGTTCCTGGTCGATTCCGCCGCCGCCGCGATCGCCGGCGAGGGGCTGGCCATCGACGCGCTGATCCATCCGGTGGTGGCGGTCGAACGCTCCGAAGACGGCACGCTCCTGCGTATCGTCGACGACGAGAACACCGAAGGGGCCCAGCACGATTCGCTCATCTACGTCGAGACCGCTCGCATAGATGCGCGCAAGCGGCTCGATCTGCGCGAGGCGCTGCGCGCCACAATGGCCGACGTCCGCGCCGCCGTGGCGGATTGGGACCGGTTGCGCGCAGCCATGCGCGCGGATGCCGACGCGATCGAGAACGCCGATGCGGAAAGTTCCGCCCTGCTGCGCTGGCTCGACGAGGGGATGCTGACACAGCTCGGCCATCTGGTGCGGACCCGCGACGGGCAGTTTTCCGAACAGCTCGGCATCTGCCGCGCCGGCAGTGTCCCGGTGCTCGCCGATACGTCCTTCGAACGCGCCTTCCGCTGGTTCGAGCGCGGCAAGGAGCGCCGCGAGCTGCTGATCGTCAAGGCCAATCACCTTTCGCGCGTGCATCGCCGCGTGCCGCTCGACCTGCTGATCGTGCCGCGAAGGGAAAAGGGCGAGGTCGTCGCGTTGTCGCTTCATGCGGGGGTCTGGACCAGCGCCGGCCTCGCCGCGCCGCCCCGGTCGGTGCCGCGTCTGCGGCGCGAGCTGGGCCGCATCATGGAGCGGCTGGACCTGGACGCCGGCGGCCATGCCGGCAAGGCGCTGGTCCACGCGCTGACCGCGCTTCCGCACGATCTGGTGATCGGCTTCCCCGAGGCCGACGTCGAACGTGTCGCCACCACCATGATGAGCCTGGTCGATCGGCCGCGGCCGCGGCTGATGCTGGTCGAAGCTCCGCTCAAGCGCCATCTGTTCGCCTTTGTGTGGCTGCCGCGAGACATGCTCTCGACCCAGATCCGGCTCGAGATCCAGACGCTGCTGGAAGCCGGTGCAAGCGGCCAGTTGCTTGACTGGAGCGTGGAGGTCGAGGGCGGCAACCTCGCCATGCTGCGCTTCGTCCTCGACATCCGCGACGGCAGCGCCGCACCCGACGAGGCCATCCTCGACGCGCAACTGCAGACCTTGCTGCGCGGCTGGAGCGAGGCGGTCGAGGGCGAGCTTTCCGGCCTGGTGGAGCCGGGGCGCGCTGCCGCGCTGGCTCTGCGCTGGGCCGATGCCTTCCCCACCGCGTTTCGCGGCCGCTCGGGCGCGCATGAGGCGGCGCTGGACATCGCCCGGATGCGTGCGCTGGGAAGCCACGGCGATAGCGACGCCGGGCGCGAGCGCGATGCGCGGCTCTATGTGTGCAGCCGCGAGGAGGCCGCCCGCCTGTGCCTCAAGCTCTACCAGGCTGAAGGCAGCCTGCCGTTGTCGGATGCGGTCCCGGCGCTGGAGAACTTCGGTTTTCGCGTGCTCACCGAACTGCCGACCGAGCTGGACGAGGGGCGGCTGGGCACGATCCACGATTTTCGCCTCGCGCTGCGTCCCGGCGTCGATCCGTCGGGGCTGGTGGCCCGCGCAGGCGCGATCGAGCAGGCCTTCGCGGCCGTGCTCAACGGCGAGGCGGAGAACGACAGCTTCAACCGGCTGGTGCCCGAGGTCGGGCTTTCGGCGCGCGAGGCGGACTGGCTGCGCGCCTTCTACCGCTATCTGCGGCAGGCCGGGATCAGCTTCACGATCTATACCGTGGTCGATGCGCTGGCGCGCGCGCCGGCCGTCACGCGCGCGCTCGTGAGCCTGTTCACGGCGCTGCACGATCCGGCATTCGCCGGCGATAGAGAGGCGGCCGCTGAGGATGCGCGCGGTGCGGTGCGTCGCGGCCTGGCGCGGGTGGCCGCGATCAACGACGATCGCCTGCTGCGCCTCTACCTGGCGCTTATCGAGGCTATCCTGCGAACCAACGCGTTCAGTGCCGGCGGGGAGGAAGCGCTCGTCTTCAAGCTCGATTCCGCGCTCGTGCCCGGTCTTCCCCGCCCCGTGCCCTGGCGCGAGATCTGGGTCTATTCGCGCCGGGTGGAAGGCATCCATCTGCGCGCCGGCCCGATCGCGCGCGGAGGCCTGCGCTGGTCCGACCGGCGCGACGATTTCCGCACCGAAATCCTGGGCCTGATGAAGGCGCAGCGCGTCAAGAACGCGGTGATCGTCCCTACCGGCGCCAAGGGCGGGTTCTATCCCAAGCAGCTTCCCGACATCACGCAGGACCGCGATGGCTGGGCGGCCGAGGGCCAGGCAAGCTACGAGGTGTTCATCCGCGCCTTGCTGTCCGTCACGGACAACATCGTGGGCGGCAAGGTCGTGCATCCCGCCGGCATGTTGGTGCGGGACGGCAATGACCCCTATTTCGTGGTCGCCGCGGACAAGGGCACCGCCAAGTTCTCCGACGTGGCCAACGCCATCGCGCAATCGCGGAATTTCTGGCTGGGCGACGCCTTCGCCAGCGGCGGCTCCAAGGGGTACGACCACAAGGCAATGGGCATCACCGCCAAGGGTGCCTGGGTCTCCGTCCAGCGCCATTTCCTGGAGCTGGGTGTCGATGTGCAGACGCAGACCGTGCGGGTGGCGGGCTGCGGCGACATGTCGGGCGACGTGTTCGGCAATGGCATGTTGCTGTCCAAGGCCATCAAGCTGGTGGCCGCCTTCGACCACCGGCACATCTTCATCGATCCCGATCCCGATCCCGCGCGTAGCTGGACCGAGCGCAAGCGGATGTTCGAGCTGCCGCGATCGAGCTGGGCCGATTACGACAAGGCGCTCGTCAGCAAGGGCGGCGGCGTGTGGCCGCGCGATTCCAAGAGCATCAAGCTGTCCAGGCAGGCGCAGGCCGCGCTCGGCGTGACCGCCAGCGAGATGGAACCCGAGGCGGTTATCTCCGCCATACTCAAGGCGCCGGTGGACCTGCTGTGGTTCGGCGGCATCGGCACCTATGTGAAAGCAAGCGCCGAGAACAACGCGCAGGTCGGCGACCCGACCAACGATGCCCTGCGGGTGGACGGCGCGGAGATTCGCGCCAGGGTGATCGGCGAAGGCGCCAACCTGGGCGTCACCCAGGCCGGGCGGATCGAGTTTGCGCTCGGCGGTGGGCGCATCAACACCGATTTCATCGACAATTCCGCCGGCGTCGACTGTTCCGACAATGAGGTGAACATCAAGATCGCGCTCGCCGCGGCAATGCGCGCCGGCAAGCTCAGCGAACCCAAGCGGGTGAAGCTGCTCGCCGAGATGACCGACGACGTGGCGCGGATCGTGCTCGACGACAACCGCCTCCAGGCGCTGGCGCTTTCGGTGGCCCAGAGCGGCGGGGCACGCGTGACCGAAGCCCAGCTACGTCTGATGGATTCGCTGGAGGAGCGGGGCGAGCTCGATCGCCGCACCGAGGGTCTGGCGGACAACGAGACGCTGGCACGCCGCGCCCGCGACGGACTGGGTCTCACCCGTCCTGAGCTGGCCGTGCTGCTGTCCTCGGTCAAGCTGGCGTTGCAGGATGCGATCGAGAAGAGCGCGCTGTCCGCCGACGCCGCGCTCGAACCGCTGCTGCTGGGCGCCTTCCCCGCCCCCATGCAGAAGAAGTTCGCGGCCGAGATTCGCGCGCATCAGTTGCGCCGTAACCTCGTCGCCACCAAGCTCGCCAACCGCATCGTCAACCGGCTGGGCGTGGTTCACCCCTTCGAACTGGCCGAGGAGGAAGGGGCTGCGCTCGAAGATGTCGCCGCGGCCTATGCCGTGACCGAGCAGCTCTTCGACATGGAACCGCTGTTCGCCGACATCGACGACGCCGCCATGCCCGAGGCGGCCCGGCTGCTCCTGCTCGATGGCGCGGCAAAGGGAATGCGGATCCAGATGGCGGATGTGCTGTGCTCCGGCGTGGCAGGCGAGGGCGCGGCCGCGGCCGCGCAGCAGCTTCGCGCCGGGGTGGCCAAGCTGGCCGGACAGGTCGACGATCTGCTCGCCCCCGAGGGTGTCCAGCTCGCCACGCGCCTAAGGCAGGACTTCGCCGATGCCGGGGCGCCCGAAGCCCTGGCCCGGCGCGTGGTCACCTTGTTCGAGATGGACGGTGCGGTCGGCCTCGCCAGGCTGGCGCTCGAAACGGGCATCGACGTGGACCCGCTGACGCGCGGGTTCATCGACCTGGGCATCGCGCTCGGGCTCGACTGGGCGCAGGGTACGGCGGCGCTGATGAGCCCGTCGGACGTGTGGGAGCGCCTGCTGGTGGCCGGGCTGGCGCGCGACTTCCAGCAGATGCGCTTCGATTTCCTCCGCCGCCTCGCGCGGCGCAAGGGAGCGAAGGAGGATATGCCCGCGGCGGTCGCCGCCTGGGTCGCGAAGCAGGGAACGGGTGTGCGCGGATTCCGCGCCACCATCGAACGCGCCCAGGCGCAGGGTAGCGTGGCGCCGGCCATGCTGGCGCAGATCGCCAGCATTGCTCGGGCCCTGCTGGGGCGTCAGGATGGTTCGCATGGATAACTTCGACGTGGTGATCGTGGGATCGGGCCACGGCGGCGCCCAGGCGGCGATCGCGCTTCGCCAGGCGGGGCACGAGGGCTCCATCGCGATGCTCAGCCGCGACCGCACCCCGCCCTACGAGCGGCCGCCGCTCTCCAAGGAATATCTCGGCGGCGACAAGCCGCTGGAACGCATACTGATCCGCCCGGAGACGTTCTGGCCGGAACGCGGCGTGACGTTACGGCTGGGCACCAATGTGGCCGAGGTTGACGCAGCGGCACATACGATCACCACCGGCACCGGAGAGATCATCGGCTATCGCAAGCTCATCTGGGCGGGTGGCGGCGATGCGCGCCGCCTGTCCTGCCCCGGTGGCGAGTGCGAGGGCGTGCACACCGTGCGCCAGCGCTCCGACGTGGACGCGCTGCGCGCCGAGCTGGCGGCGGGCGCCCGCAACGCCGTGGTGATCGGTGGCGGCTACATCGGGCTGGAAGCGGCCTCGGCTCTGCGTAAACAGGGCTGCGCGGTCACGGTGCTCGAGGTTCAGCCGCGCCTGCTCGGCCGCGTTGCGGGCGAGACGCTGAGCGCTTTCTTCCTCGACGAGCATCGCCGTCAGGGCGTGGACGTCCGGCTCGGCACCGCCGTCGAACGGCTGGAGACGGCGAACGGGCGGATAACCGCCGTTGTTACCGACACGGGCGAGACCATCCCGGCGGAGATCGCGATCGTGGGGATCGGGATCGTCGCGGCCGTGGGCCCGCTGATCGCGGCCGGGGCATCGGGTTCCAACGGGGTGGACGTGGACGAATTCTGCCGCACCACTCTGGACGACATCTACGCCATCGGAGACTGCGCCGCCCACGCCAACTCCTATGCCCAAGGCGCGGTGATCCGGCTTGAATCGGTGCAGAACGCCCATGACATGGCAAGCGTTGTCGCGCGCGGGATCATGGGCGATGCCGAGCCCTACGAGGCGCTGCCGTGGTTCTGGTCGAACCAGTACGACTTGAAGCTGCAGACAGCCGGGCTGTCGCTGGGCCACGATGCGGAAGTGATCCGGGGTGTGCCGGATGAGCGCAGCTTCTCCGTCGTCTATCTGCGTGAAGGGCGGGTGATCGCGCTCGATTGCGTCAATCGAACCCGCGACTACGCGCAGGGGCGCAAGCTGGTGGAGGCGCGCGCGCAGATCGCGCCGGAGCTGCTGGCGGACCCCGCAGTCGATCTCAAGGTCATGCTCTGACACCTCGGCCCGGTCTTCCTGCCGAGCGGTTAACCTTGTTTGCTGCCACCCTCCTTCATCGACAGCTGCCAAGGCAATGGCGATGAGCGCCGTCCCCTCCTCCACCGTGGCCATGCCCCAGGCGCGTGCGATGGCCATCGAGGCCAAGGGCCTGGTCAAGCGGTTCGACGGGATACTGGCGGTGGACGGGGTGGACATCGCCGTGCCCGAGGGCGCGATCTACGGCGTGCTGGGGCCCAATGGCGCGGGCAAGACCACCACGCTTCGGATGCTGCTCGGCATCATCGACCCGGATGAAGGCGTGCGCCGGGTGTTCGGGCACGATCGCCCGCACGAGATCGCCAGGCTGGTGGGTTATCTGCCCGAGGAACGCGGCCTCTATCCGGCGATGAAATGCGACGAGGCCATCGCCTTCATGGGGGCACTGCGCGGCCTGCCGCTCGCGGAAGGGCGCGCGCGCGGGCGCGAGCTGCTGGAACGCCACGGTATGGGCCATGCGGTGGACCGGCAGATCCGCCAGCTTTCCAAGGGCATGGCGCAGACCGTGCAGCTTCTGGGGACGCTGGTCCATCAGCCACGGCTGGTGGTGCTGGACGAGCCGTTCAGCGGGCTCGATGCGATCAACCAGGGCAAGCTGGAACTGCTCATCCGCGATCTGGCGGCCGATGGCGCCACCGTGATCTTCTCCACCCACGTCATTCACCATGCGGAGCGATTGTGCGACGATGTCGCGATCATCGCGGGGGGCAAGGTACCATATGCCGGATCGGTAGATACCGCGCGCGATCGGATCCCGGCGCAGGTACGGCTGGAAACCGCCCGCGTGGAAGGCCGCTGGCGCGCCGCCCTGCCGGCTGACGCGCGCCACGATGCGAAGGCCGCGGGCAGCCATTTCTGGTATTTTGCTTTGCCCGAGACCGGGACAGAGGCGCTGCTGCGCGCGCTGATCGAGGGGGAAGCCGGCGTTTTGTCGCTGTCGATCGAGCGCGCGGGCCTCCACGATGCCTTCGTCGCCATCGCGGGCGAGGCTGCGGCCAGGGCGCTCGAGGACACGAAAGAGGAGACACGCGGATGAGCGAGCCCCTCGCCTCCTCGCGCCTCGGCACGCTCCAGGCGGCCTGGGTGGTCGCCCGGCGCGATTTCGTGGCTGTGCTCTTCAGCAGGGCGTTCCTGTTCTTCATGCTCGGCCCGCTGTTTCCGGTCGCCGTGGGCGGCCTGGCGGGTAATATCGGCGGCCAGGTCGAGCGGACCGCACACAGCAACACGCTGGCGCTGGCGATGGCTCCGGCGGACGCGGCCGCCATGATCGCCGCTGCCGGCGCCACCGGGCCACGGCTGGCGGCGAGCATTCCCAACTTCGCCGCAGTGCCAGCCGGCGACCCGCGCGTGATCCTTGCGGATCGCGGGAAGGGCTATGCAGCGGTGGTCTCCGGAACGCCCGCCGCACCGCGCCTGACCGGCCCGCAGGCGGAGATCGACCGCTGGAGCGGCGCGGTGGGGCTGCTCGCCGCGCAGGCCGCCGGCACCAGCCGGATCGCCTTCGCGCCTGTCGCCGTCAGCCCCGTCGAACAGACGACCGCGACCGCGCGCACCGATCGCATCCGCACCGCCCAGGCGGCGCAATTGCTGCTGTTCCTGCTGACCATGCTGCTGGCGGGCATGGTGCTGTCCAACCTGGTCGAGGAGAAGGCCAACAAGATCATCGAGGTGCTCGCCGCCGCCATTCCGATGGACGCGGTGTTCCTGGGCAAGCTGTTCGCGATGCTGGGGGTGAGCTTCGTGGGCATCGCCGTGTGGGGCGCCGCGGCGGGAGTGTTCCTGCTGGCCAGCGGATCGGGCGCCTCCCTGCCTGTTCCCGCGCTTGGCTGGCCGCTGTTCGCGGCGCTGGGCGTGGCCTACTTCGCGATGGCCTATCTGCTTCTGGGCGCGCTGTTCCTCTCGATCGGCGCGCTCGCCTCGACCGTGCGCGAGGTGCAGACGCTGTCGATGCCGGTAACGATGCTGCAACTGCTGGTGTTCTTCCTGGCCGCCTACGCGCTCGGCTCGCCGGGCGGTGCGATCGAGCTGGCGGCGGCGGTCTTCCCGCTTTCCAGCCCCTTCGCCATGCTGGCGCGGGCGGCGGTCTCCGATGCACTGTGGCCTCATGCGCTGGCGCTCGCCTGGCAGGCGCTGTGCGTGCTGGTGCTGGTGCGTACCGGCGCGCTGCTGTTCCGTGCCCGGGTGATGAAATCGGGTCCGGCGCGCGATCGGGCGCGGCGCAAGGGGTTCCGCATCCGGCGGCCTGTTGACACGGCTGTCAGTTAGTGCAGCATCGCCCGGAATGAGGCGGCCCGGCAAGCGGAGTCGCCCGTCGGGAGAGAATCATGGCCACGCTTGCCACCGACAAGCCGCAGTTCCGCACCGAGCCCCGCGCGCACGAGGCGCTGGCCCGCCATCTGGCCGAACATCCCGAGGTGACCTGGGAACATGGCGATCCCCGCGACGTCAGCCGCAGCGACATCTATGTCGAGGACCGCTGGCAACCGATCTTCGCCGCGATGCGCGCCGAAGGTCCGCTGCACTATGTCGAGAAGAGCCCCTTTGGCGCACACTGGAACGTGGTGAGCCACAAGGCAGTGGCCCATGTCGAGGCGCTGCCGGAGCTGTTCTCGTCGAGCTGGGAATATGGCGGCATCACGATCCTGTCGCGGCCCAGCGACGAGCAGCTCGCCGAGATGGGCCGCGAGCGGTTCGAGCTGCCGATGTTCATCGCAATGGACCGGCCCAAGCACACCGGCCAGCGCCGCACCGTCGCGCCCAAGTTCACCCCCAGCGCGATGGCCGACATGGAAGGCGAGATCCGCCGCCGCACCGGCGAGGTTCTCGACGGCCTGCCTCGCGGCGAAACCTTCGACTGGGTGGAGAGGGTCTCCATCGAGCTCACCACCGGGATGCTGGCGATCCTGTTCGGCTTCCCCTGGAAGGACCGCCACCTGTTGACCTTCTGGTCCGACTGGGCGGGCGATACCGAGATCGCGCTGGTCCCCGGCCTCGACGAGCAGCGCCGCGAGATGCTCGAGGAAATGGCGGCCTATTTCCAGATGCTGTGGATGGAGCGCGCCAACGCGCCCGGCGGCGACGATCTCATCAGCATGATGCTCCAGTCCGAAGCCATGAACCAGATGGAACCGCAGGAGTTCATGGGCAATCTGGTGCTGCTGATCGTGGGCGGCAACGACACCACCCGCAACACCATGAGCGGGATCGTCCATGGGCTCGACCGCTTCCCCGAACAGCGCAAGGCGTTCGAGGAAAATCCCGGCCTGATCCCCAATGCGGTGCAGGAATGCATCCGCTACCAGACCCCGCTCGCGCATATGCGCCGCACCGCGACCGAGGATACCGAACTGTTCGGGCACCGGATCGCCAAGGGCGACAAGCTGGTACTGTGGTATCTCAGCGCCAATCGCGACGAGGAGGTGTTCGCCAATCCCGATGCGCTCGACATCTCGCGCGAGAACGCCCGGCGCCACCTCGCCTTCGGTTACGGCATCCATCGCTGCGTGGGGGCGCGGCTCGCCGAACTGCAGCTTCGCGTGCTGCTGGAGGAGATGCACAGCCGCAGAATGCGGGTCCATGTCGCCGGAGATGTAGAGCGGGTGCGCGCCAATTTCGTCCACGGCTTCCGCAAGCTGGAGGTGGAAGTCACCAGCTTCTGACCGTTCGGCCCGGGTTCAGCCCCGGCTGGGTAGGACTCGGGCTGATGCCTTCGTCCGTTCCTTCGCGCCGCAGATTCATGGCCTTGCTCGGACTGGGTGGGGCCGCGGCCGCGCTGAGCGCCTGCTCGGGCGCTTCCGCGCAGGCGAAAGCCTATCCCGTGACCCGCAGCGAGGCCGACTGGCGCAA
Source organism: Altererythrobacter sp. (assembly GCA_016793865.1). Taxonomy (GTDB): domain Bacteria; phylum Pseudomonadota; class Alphaproteobacteria; order Sphingomonadales; family Sphingomonadaceae; genus Qipengyuania. The sequence continues at coordinate 44,228 of JAEULJ010000009.1, read as the reverse complement.
GCGCCTGAGCGCGCAGCAGTTCGCGGTCCTGCGCCAGGAAGCGACCGAACGCCCGTTCTCCAGCCCGCTCGACAAGGAGAAGCGCAAGGGCCTGTTCGCCTGCGCAGGCTGCGGAAACGCGCTCTATGCCTCGCGCACCAAATTCGACAGCGGAACCGGCTGGCCCAGCTTCTGGGCATCGATCCCCGGCGCGGTCGGCACCAGGATCGATCGAAAGCTGATTTATCCGCGGACCGAGGTGCATTGTGCCGATTGCGGCGGGCACCTGGGGCACATCTTCGACGATGGCCCGCCGCCCACCGGCAAGCGGCACTGCATCAATGGCGTTGCGCTGGCGTTCCGCCCGGCATGATGGCGGCTAGTCCGCCAGCTCCCACATCCTGAGGCCCGAGGCCTGCGGCATCGGCACCGGCCGCAGCCATGCCGGGGCCTTGCCCGCCAGCATCTGCGCCGCGAAGCCACCGGGCGCACGCGAGCGATAGAGGTTCATCTCCTGCACGCCCGGGCAGATCACCACATAGCGCAGCGCGTGGCGACGCATCACCTCTCGCGCGCGCTCAGGCGAGCCGGTGAAGGCGTCGATGACCGCGCGCATGGCAGTCGCGCCGCGATGATGCCCGGTCGCCAGCACGCCCTTGCGCGAGTTGAGCAGGAGGTTGGGGCCGAAGTCGAGCGGCGCCAGAATAGCGCCGGCGGGCAGGGCATCGAGCGCGTCGCGGGCTTTCGGCACGGCGCAGGCGAGCTTGCTGTCCTGGTCCTCGCGCTCCGCCACCCTGTCGCCGAACAGGCGCTCCACGGCCAGCGCCGGCACCGATGGGACCAGCGCGCAGAAGACCAGCGCGGCGACGCCGACCAGCTCGCCGATCCGCAGCAGGGGATTGGCAGGCCGCCGCAGCCTGCCGATCCAGCCCGCCAGCCGCCAACCCAATGGCAGCGCGGCGAGCGCGCCTGAGTAGGCCGCGCTGCGGGTGACCAGCAGCGAGATCGCGATAGCGCCCATCAGGACCAGCGCGTAGAACAGCCACCAGCGTCGCTCCGCCCCCTCCGTCCGGCCAGCCAGCGCCGCCGCGGCGTGCAGGCCGATCAGCGGGGGCAGGAGATATTGCGCCATCAGGTGCCATTCCGCCTGCCACAGCGGCTTGCCCTCCGGCACATTGTCGTACCAGTAGGCGCGGACCACGGGGTCGAGCATGTCGAACGAGCCGGTGGTGCATTGCGGCGCGGCGAGCCCGACCAGCGCCAGCGCGCCCGCTGCGGCAAGGCCAAGCCCGGCGCCGAGCGCGATTCGCGAATGCGGACGCAGCGCAGCGGGCACCGAGATGGCCAGCGCGCCCCAGGCGAACATCGCCAGATGGACCGGCGCGATCGCATCGCAATGCTGCGCCAGATCGCCGAGACCGCGCGTGGCGAGGAACAGCGCGAGCGAAGCCGCCGCGAGCGCCTGCATGGTCGCCACCAGCCGCCCCCGCATCGCGGGATCGCTCAGCGCCCAAAGCGCCAGCACGGCGATGAACCAGGCCGAGAACGGCAGTCCTTCGAAGGAAATCGCCATCCATGTGGCCAGCGCCGCGCCGGATATCCAGCCGCCCCGTCGTGGATCGGGATGAAGGAAGGCGGCCACCGCCAAGAGGGCCAGCGCGATCTGCCAGCCGTGATGATCGATACGAAGCGGCATGACCTGCACGATCACCGGTGCGGCCAGTCCCATTGCCAGCAACGCCGGGAACAGCGCCTGCCTGTCGAGCGTCCGCGATGCCATCCAGCCGACCAGCGCCAGTATCGCCAGCAGGGTAAGCGCGGGGATCGCCAGCAATGCGGCCAGCTCCGCCGCAGCCTGGCCGAACAGCGGACGCAGCAGCAGGATGACAGCCGCGATCGGCACATCGACCAGCCGCGACCAGTGCATCGCCACGCCGCCGTCATCGGAATCGACGCGGTGCTGGGTGATGTCGAACCAGCCCTGCCCCGCGATCAGGTCGCGCACCTGCACCAAGCGCAGCTGATCGTCGGGATCGCGGAACTCGACGGCGCTTATGGCGGCCGCGTTCATGGACAGGAACAGCGCGCAGATCGCCACCCAGACGAACAGGACGAGCGGCAGCCAGCGTCCCCGCGCGCCCCATCCCTGCGCGCGGCCGGGAATTGCCAGCGCTGGCTCTGTGGAGAGAGCAGGCGTCACCGGCTCACATCGCGAAGACGACGCGGGCTCGCAGCAGCCAGGTCGCGGCGAAGCTGATCCCCACCGCGGCGAGCTTGGCGAGGCGCGGATCGAGCCCGAGCGCCGAGCCTATGCCCACGACCGCCGCCGTCAGCGCGAGGCCGACCAGCGCCGAGGCGACGAACAGCGCCTTCTGCCGCGTGCGCTCCGGTCCGCGCTCGGCCACGCCGGCCACGAACACCGCGCGGCTGGAAATGAACCAGTGCACCACTATGCCGAGAGAATAGGACAGCGCCGAAGCGGGCGCGGGCGGGAGACCCGCAGCGAGCAGCACCAGGAAGCTGCCCATGTCGAAGGCCAGCGCCACCACGCTCGCCGCGAGATAGCGCCCGGGAACCAGGCGTTCGGCGGCGTGGCGCAGGAACCGGCGCAGATCGTGGATCATGTCCGCCCCCTCCCCTCGCCTCACGCGGCCTTGCGATCGGCGGATACGCGCGTGGGCACGTCGCGCACCGAGCCGAGCGCGGCGGCCTGGTCCGGACTGACCGACCGCGTCTCGCGGGCGGGAATGGCCTTCTCCGCCCCTTCGTTTCCGGCCTCGTGGTATTCCGCGTCCTCGTTGACGCACCAGGTGTCATAGATGCGTTCGCCGGCCAGGATGTTCTCCACCGTCAGCATGGCGGTCATCATCGCGTGGTCCTGGTTGTTGTAGCGGTGCATGCCGTTGCGGCCGACGAGGTGCAGCGTGGGGTGCTTGTCCTCCAGCTCGCAGCGCATCGCCTCGACATTGGCGGCATAATCCTCGTCATAGACCGGATAGGCCTTTTCCTGCCGCACCACGGCGCCGCCCTTGACCTTTGCCGGATCGAGCAGGCCGAGCGTGTTCATCTCGGCGGTGGCCAGGGCGACAAGCTTCTCGTCCGCCATCGACCACAACCCATCGCCCTCGAAGCAGAAGTATTCGAGGCCGACGCAGGCCATGCTTTCATCGGGCACCATTTCCGGGCTCCACGAGCGGAAGTTCTGCACCCGGCCAACCTTCACCTTGCTGTCGTGGATATAGATCCAGTTGTCGGGGAACAGGTCCTCGCCCTCGACCATCAGCGCGACGGTCAGGAAGTCGCGGTATTTGAGATTGTTCGCCTGCAGCGTCGTCGCCGGCAGCGGATGGAGCCGCGCGGCAAGCTCGCGCATCGGCGCCGAGCTGATCGCGTTGGCGGCCTTGATGACGATATCGCCCTGCGGACCGCTGGCCGAAAGCCGCCAGCCGCCCGCTCCGTCGCTGGCGAGCTGCCTGAGCGCATGACCCATCAGCACCTGGCCCTTGCCTGTGGCGACGATCTTGTCGCGCGCGGCATCCCACATCATGCCCGGCCCGAGGCGCGGGTAGCGGAAGGTCTCGAGCAGTGTCTTGACCGCCTGGCCGTCGTTGGGGCGCTTGTTCAGGCCGAGCGAACGCTTAAGCCCATCGACCACCGCACCCCAGAGCGAAAGGCCCTTGATGCGCTGGGCGGCCCAGTCGGCGCTCATCTCGTTGCAGGGCATACCCCACACCTTCTCGGTGTAGGTCTTGAAGAAGATCGAATACAGCTTCTTGCCGAACTGGTTGCTGGTCCAGTCCTCGAAGCTCCTGACATCCTTGACCGGGAACAGCTTGGACCAGCCATAGCTCACCATGCAGGCGGTGGAGCGCAGCACGCCCAGATTGGTCAGCGCCTCGAAGGCGCGCAGGGGATAGCTGTAGAACTTTCCCTCGTAATAGATGCGGCTCATCCGGGGGCGCTGGATGAAATCGTCGGGCAGGATCTCGTTCCACAGGTCCACGACCTGCTGGCTCTTGGAAAAGAAACGGTGGCCGCCGATGTCGAAGCGGTAGCCATCATGCTCCACCGTGCGGCTGATCCCGCCGACGTAGGTGCCATCCTTCTCGATGATCGCGACGCTCTTGCCCTGCCTGGTCAGCAGATAGCCCGCTGTCAGCCCTGCCGGTCCGGCGCCGATGATCGCGACGTCGACGGTCAGTTCCTTGGTCGTTCCGGCCATGTCCTGGTATGCCCCCACTGGATATGGGAGCCGGAATGAAGGAAACTGGTTAGCGAGCGGTTAAATGGCGGGCGGTTTTCTTCGCCGGCAGACCCGCCGATGGGCGGGCCGGCGCAGGCAGTGCTCCGCTCAGCCGGAGACGAGCGCGGGGCTCTGCAGCCGGGCGACGTGGATCGCGAAATCCCTGAGCGAGAAGGTGTCGTCGAACACCAGCCCGAAGGTCCCCGCCTGCCGCCACTGCACCTTGGCGCGGATGCCGGGCAGGCGCGGGCTTTCCACGATCACTTGCTGGGCCAATGCCAGGGGAAGGGGCGATTCCACACAGCAACCCTGCTGCGAGATGTTGCGGGTTACCGCGGCGGCCGGCCCCGCGAGGGTGCGCAGCGTCACCGGAAGCGCCAGATTGAGCCGCAGCGGGCGGCGGGGATAGGCCTTGCTTTCGTGGAGCAGCGCCTCGATCGGGACTTCGTTCAGGAAACGGAAACTCGCCTCCGCGCCCTCGCCGCGCACCGGCTCGATCGCGAAGGATTCCCCGTTGGGAAGCACCAGCGCCATGTCGGGATCCCGGGGAACATCGTGGAAGCAGCGCAGGCGGACGCCGCTGCTGGAAACATCCCGGACCACGCAGATGAATTCGCCGAGGCCGCAGACCAGCTTGGCCGAGCGGATCAGGGCGGTAAAGCGCGGGGCCGCGCGCTGCTCGACGGCGGCGGCATCGTGATCGGCGCTCAGCTCCCCACCTGCCGGGATGCCCATCTTCTTGTCCTCTTTCAGCCTACGGACCATCAACCCCGATCATCCATGCCGACAAAGCACTGCCAACGCGCTGAGGCGCGCATAGGGACAATGCCCTAAACGGGAGGAGTTTAATAGGTCGTGATGATCGCGGAAAAATCGCGGCCGCCGTTGCCGGCCCCCGCGAAGCTCTCGTAGAGCGCGGCCGCCCGGCTGCCGAGCGGGACCGCCGCGTCGGCACCTTGCGCGGCCTCCATCGCGAGGCGCAGGTCTTTGAGCATCAGGGCGGTCGCGAAACCACCCTGGTAATCGTTGTCGGCCGGGCTGGCGACGCCGACACCGGGCAGCGGGGTGTAGTTGTTGAGCGACCAGTTGAACCCGCTCGACACGCTCGAGATCTCGTAGAACTTTTGCGGATCGAGCCCGAGCTTCTCCGCCATCTTCATCGCCTCGGCGGTGCCGATCATGGTGATGGCGAGCAGCATGTTGTTGCAGATCTTGGCGGTCTGCCCCGCGCCCGCCGCGCCGGCGTGGATCACCGCCTTGCCCATCGATTTGAGGACAGCTTCCGCGCGCTCGAACGCCTCGTCCGAGCCGCCGACCATGAAGGTCAGCGTGCCGCCGTTCGCCGCCGCGATCCCACCGCTGACCGGCGCATCGACCATAGGGTAACCGGCCGCTTCCGCCTCGGCGATCACCGCCTTTGCGGTCGCGACATCGATGGTCGAGCAGTCGAGTAGGACCGCACCCGCCGGTGCCTTACCGAAGACGCTGCCCTGATAGACCGACTTCACGATTCCGCCGTTTGGCAGCATCGTCACCACCGCTTCGACGCCATCGACCGCTTCGCCGGCATCTGTGAAAGTTTCACAGCCGTTTCCCCGGGCCTGTGCCAGCGCGTCCGCGCTGAGATCGAAGGCACGGACATCGTGCCCGGCCCTGGCAAGGTTGGCGGCCATCCCGCCGCCCATATTGCCCAGCCCTATGAAAGCGATTTTCATGTCACCGGCCCTTCCACGCGCCTTCGCGCTTCTCGATGAAGGCGGCCATGCCCTCGGCCTTGTCCTCGCTGGCGGCGAGGATCTGGAAGATGCGGCGCTCGACGATCAGGCCCTGGTCGAGGCCGGTTTCGAAGGCGGCGTTGACCATCTCCTTGTTCGCCACCGCGGCCATCGGCGGCATCGCGGCTATCGCGGCGGCGGTCTTGAGCGCCTCCTCGAGCAGGCTGTCGTGCGGCACCACGCGCGCCACCAACCCGCTGCGCTCGGCCTCCGCGGCGTCCATCATCCGGCCGGTCAGGCACATCTCCATCGCCTTGGCCTTGCCGACCGCGCGGGTCAGGCGCTGGCTGCCGCCCATGCCGGGGGCTACACCCAGCTTGATCTCGGGCTGGCCGAACTTCGCCTTGTCGCTGGCGATGATAAAATCGGCCATCATCGCCAGTTCGCACCCGCCGCCCAGCGCGAAGCCGTTGACCGCCGCCAGCCAGGGCTTGCGGGTGGCCTTGACCAGATGGCTGGTCCAGCGGGCGAAGAAATCCTCCAGGTAGAATTCGGCCGCGGGCTTCTCGCTCATCTCCTTGATGTCGGCCCCGGCGGCGAAGGCCTTGTCCCCGCTGCCGGTCAAAACCGCGCAGCGCTGGGCGGTGTCGGCCTCATAGGCGGCGAAAGCGCCGATGAGATCCTCCAGCACGCGGGAATTGAGCGCATTCAGGGCCTGCGGTCGGTTGAGCGTGACCAGCGTGACCGCATCGCGCTGTTCGACGAGGATGGTTTCGTAAGCCATTGAAATAACCTTATCGGTAAAAAATGCTTGACATCGTAACGCTAATCGGGCACATTTGAGCAAGGTCGAAGAGTTGCGAGTCGCGAGGCCTCATAGCGGCGTCCACTCCTCGGCCCCGGGCAGCGGGGCGAAGATTTCGTCCAGCAGCACCTCGGTCACATCCTCGGGCGTGGCGGGGTTCCATTGCGGATCGTTGGTCTTGTCCACGATCACGGCGCGCACCCCTTCCGCGAAATCCGGCCGGGTGAGCACCCGGCTGGCGATACGGTATTCCATCGCCATGTTGTCGGCGAAATCGGCCAGGCCCGCGCTCACCGCCAACTGGCGCAGCGCGACCTTGCAGGTCTGCGGGCTCTTGGTCCGCAGCGTGGCGAGTTCCTTCGCCGCCCACTCGCCCCCCGGTGTCTCGGCATCCGCCGCCAGGCTGGCCAGGATGTCCTCGAAGCGGTCGGAAGCGAAATGCCGGGCGATCCGCTCGGCATTGCCGGCGATCCGCGCTTCGGGCGGGGATTCCGAAAGCTCCGACAGGATGCCGGCGATGCGGCCGGGATGTTCGATGATGCGCGCCTTGGCCTCGCCCAGCTTTTCCGAAGGGAGATAATTCGTGACCAGCCCCGCCCACAGACACTCCGCCCCGTCGAGCCGCGCGCCGGTAAGCGCGAGGAACTGCCCGATCCGGCCCGGCAGCCGCGACAGGTACCACCCGCCGCCGACGTCGGGGAACAGCCCGATCCCGGTTTCCGGCATGGCCAGCCGGGTGTTCTCGGTCGCGACGCGGTATTTCGCCGGCATGGCCAGGCCCACCCCGCCGCCCATCGTGATGCCGTCCATGAAGGCGACAACCGGCTTGGGAAAAGTGAAGAGCTGGTGATTGAGCCGGTATTCATCGTGGAAGAACTTGCGGCCCGAGACCCCGCCGTCGTTCAGCGCGGAATTACGCAGGAAGGCGATATCCCCGCCGGCGCAGAAGCCGCGCCCTTCGGCATGGTCGATGATGACGGCTTCCACGGCATCGTCGGCTTCCCATTCGCTCAGCGCCGCGCTGATCGCGTGGCACATCTCCAGCGTCAGCGCGTGGAGCGCCTTGGGGCGGTTGAGCGAGACATGGCCCACGAGCCCGTGGCGGTGGATCAGGACATCGGTACTCACAGAACCCTCCCCGTAACGGGGAAGCGGCGCGTGACGGAGGCGCGTGACGGAGGGGATTCACCGCTGACTCGGCGCTCGGGGAGAGTCCCCTCCACCACGCTTCGCATGGTCCCCCTCCCCGTTTCGGGGAGGATTGTTGTCGCGGCAATCATTGCCGCAGCAGATCCCGGCCCACGATCATCCGCATGACCTGGTTGGTGCCCTCGAGTATCGAATGGACCCTGAGGTCGCGCCAGAAGCGTTCGATCGGATAGTCCTTCAGATAGCCGTAGCCGCCGAAGAGCTGCAGCGCATCGTTGACGATCCTGCTGCCGCTGTCGGTGGCGAGCCGCTTGGCCATCGCGGAGAACCGGCTCTTGTCGGGCGAACCGTCGGTCACCTTGGCGGCGGCGAGATAGAGGAGCGCACGCGCCGCCTCCAGATCGGTAGCCATGTCGGCGAGCATGAACTGGGTGTTCTGGAAATCGGCGATGGGCGCGCCGAACTGCTGGCGCTCGCGGGTGTATTTCACCGCCTCGTCGAGGCAGCGCTGCGCCCCGCCCAGCGAGCAGGCGCCGATGTTCAGCCGCCCGCCGTCGAGCCCCATCATGGCGAAGCGGAAGCCATGCCCTTCATCGCCCACGCGGTTGGCGACAGGCACGCGCGCATCCTCGAAGATCATCTGCGCGGTCGGGCTGGCGTTCCAGCCGAGCTTCCTTTCCGGAACCCCGAAGCTTAGGCCGGGGGTATCCTTGTCGATGACGAGGCAGGTGATGCCCCTGGTCTTGTCCTCGGAGGTGCGGACCATCGTGACATAGACGTCGTTGAAGCCGCCGCCGGAAATGAACTGCTTGGTGCCGTTCAGGACGTAGTGATCGCCATCGAGACGGGCGGAGGTCTTGAGCCCCGCCGCATCGGACCCGCTGCCCGGCTCGGTCAGGGCGTAGCTGGCGATCTTCTCCATCGTGACCAGATCGGGCAGGTATTTCGCCTTCACCTCCGCCCCGCCGAAGCTGTCGATCATCCAGGCGGCCATGTTGTGGATAGAGACATAGGCGGATGTGGCGGGGCAGCCATAGGCCATCGCCTCCATGATGAGCGCGGCCTCCAGCCGGCCCAGCCCGATCCCGCCCGATTCCTCGCTGACATAGATCGCGCCGAAGCCGAGTTCGGCGCTGGCCTTGATGACATCGCGCGGGAAATGGTGCGTCTCGTCCCATTCCGCGGCGAAAGGGGTGATCGAATCGGCGGTGAAACGCTGCGCCATCTCCTGGATCGCGCGCTGTTCCTCCGTCAGCTGGAATTGTCCGCTCATCGCGCCGCCATAAACGCCTCGGGTTCGATTTCCACCTTCCATTCGGCGCGGCGGGTCGGATCGGTCATGCGCAGCGTCCGAGCGGCGCGGGGGTGGCGGGCGCGCCGTCCACCGGTGCCACCATCAGCGTGCGGCCGCCATCGCCCAGCGTCAGGCGGTGGCGCGCGGTTCCCGATTCCTCGCCTTCCGTCATGGCAAGCTCCACCGCGACCGCATCGGCGCCTTCCACCGCAACGCCGGTAACCGCGCCATGCGATCGGGCAAAGGTGATGCCGCGCTCCGCGATCTCGACGCGGGATGCCGAGTCCGCATCGCAGCCGCCCGGAGTGCTGTCCCAGATGCCCTGGAAGCGCTCGGGCACCTGGGCGATCCGTTCGGGCGCGGCCGGCACGGGCGAAGGGGTGTCGGCAGGCGCGGGAACGGCGGCCATTTCGGGAACGGCGCTTTCCGTAGGTGCGGGATCGGACTGGGAACAGGCGACGAGCGGCAGTGCCGCCAGCATGGGAAAGATAAGACGCAAGATTGTCACTCCGGCTGCGTGTTCCCCCAACGCACGATCCCCGTTGGGGGTCCGCGCTGCGCTTGGGCTTGGACGGCGCGGCCGGGCAGCCTAGGGAGCGGACATGAGCACGGAATGGGTCATCGGCATCATCGGCGGATCGGGGCTTTACGCCATCGATGCGCTGGAGGATGCGCAGTGGATCGCGGTCAAATCCTCCTTCGGCGAACCGTCCGACGAGATGCTGTGCGGGCGCATCGGCGGGGTGCAGGTCCGCTTCCTGCCACGCCACGGCCGCGGCCATCGCCTGGCGCCGGGCGGCGTGAACGCCCGCGCCAATATCGATGCGCTCAAACGCGCGGGCTGCACCGATGTGCTGGCGATCTCGGCCGTGGGTTCGCTGAGCGAGGAGCTTGCACCCGGCCAGTTCGTGACGGTCGACCAGTTCATCGACACCACCCGCACGCGACCCGCCAGCTTCTTCGACGGCGGTGTGGTGGCGCATGTCGGCTTCGCGGATCCGGTGTGCCCGCGCCTGTCCGCCCTGGCCGCAGCCGCGATGCGCGAGGCGACGGGCACGGTAGCCGAGGGCGCGACCTATGTGGCGATCGAGGGGCCCGCCTTCTCGACCCGCGCCGAGAGCCGGCTCTATCGCCAGTGGGTCGGCCCGGATGCGCGCGGCGTGATCGGCATGACCGCCATGCCCGAGGCCAAGCTCGCCCGCGAGGCGGAGCTGCCCTATGCGCTGCTGGCGATGGTGACCGATTTCGACGCCTGGCGCGACGGCGAGTCCGGCGCCAGCGTGGAACAGGTGGTGGCGCGAATGAACGACAACGCCGCCCTGGCGCGCCGCGCCGTGACCGCCCTCGTCACCTCGCTGCCGCCGACGCGAGAGCCCAGCCCGATCGACCGCACGCTCGACGATGCGGTTATAACCACGCCCGACAAGTTCGACCGGCAGGTGCTGGCCAGGCTCGACGCCGTGGCGGGGAGGCTGCTTGGCCGCCACTGAGACCCGCGAATCGCCCTTCGCCGATCTTCTCGTCATCGGTGGCGGCATCAACGGCGCCGGTATCGCGCGCGATGCCGCCGGGCGCGGCTTGTCCGTCATCCTGTGCGAGAAGGACGATCTCGCCGCCCATACCTCGTCGGCCAGCACCAAGCTGATCCACGGCGGCCTGCGCTATCTGGAACAGTTCGAGTTCCGGCTGGTCGCCGAATCGCTGCGCGAGCGCGAGGTTCTGCTGCGCGCCGCACCGCATATCGTCTGGCCGCTGCGCTTCGTGCTGCCGCACGAGCGCGCGATGCGGCCACGCTGGATGCTGCGCGCGGCACTGCTGCTCTATGACGCGCTGGGCGGGCGGGCACGCACCCTGCCCCGCAGCCGGCCCATCCGGCTCGACCAGCCGCCGCACCGCGCGATCCTTCAGGACCGCCTGACGCGCGGCTTCGAATATTCCGACTGCTGGGTGGACGATGCGCGGCTGGTGGTGCTGGCGGCGATGGATGCGGCGGAGCGCGGCGCCACGATCGCAACCCGCACGCGATGCGTCGCGCTGGAGCGCGGGCCGGATCGCTGGGGCGCAACCCTGCGCGATGCGGCGGGAGACCGGATCGTGACAGCGCGGGCCGTGGTCAACGCGGCCGGCCCGTGGGTGGATTCCGTCGCCGCGCTGGCGCTGGGGGAAAGCGCCGGGCGGCACCTGCGGCTGGTGAAGGGCAGCCACATCGTGGTGCCGCGCAGCTTCCCCGGCGAGCACGCCTATATCCTCCAGCAGCCCGACGGCAGGATCGTCTTCGCCATTCCCTACGAGCGCGACTTCACCCTGATCGGCACCACCGACGAACCCTTCTCCGGCGATCCCGGCGGCGCGGCCATATCGGACGAGGAGATCGCCTATCTGCTCGCGGCGGTGAACCGCGTGTTCCGCAGCGGGGTGACGCGCGACGAGGTCGTGTGGAGCTATTCCGGGGTGCGCCCCCTGCACGAGGATGCGGCGGCCAGCGAGGCGGCGGTGACGCGCGACTATGCCTTCGCGCTCAATACCGAAGGCGGAGCGCCCCTGCTGTCGGTCTATGGCGGCAAGATCACCACCTTCCGGCGGCTTTCCGAACACGCGCTGGAGCGGCTGGCCAGCTATCTTCCGATGCGGCCGGCCTGGACCGCCGCCGCGCCGCTGCCGGGCGGGGAGATGGCGGATTTCGCGCGCTTCCTGTGGGCCATGAGCGAGCGTTACCCCTGGCTCCCGCCCGAGATGCTCCAGCGGCTGGGACGCGCCTATGGCACCCGGCTGGTGGATGTGATCGGGGATGCGGCAAGCCTGGCCGGCATGGGCGCGCATTTCGGCGGGACACTCCACGAGGCCGAGCTTCGCTATCTGGCGACACGGGAATTCGCCCGCACCGCCGATGACGTGCTGTGGCGCCGCAGCAAGCTTGGGCTGCATCTTCGCGCCGATTCCGTGAGGTCGGTGGAGCGCTGGTTCGCGGATCGCCCGCCCGCTTGATTGGCCGGCACACTGGGTCCAAGGGCGCGAAATGAACGCCCCCACGCTCGACCGCTCCGCTCTGCGCCAGGCATATCGCATGGAAGAGGGCGCCTGTGCGGCAGAGCGACTGACCCAGGCCGCCCCCGCCTCCGCCGTTCATGGCGAGGCCAGCGCGCTGGCGATCCGGCTGATCGAGGGCGCAAGGGGCCGCAAGGCCAGCGGTCTAGACGCCTTCCTCCAGCAGTTCGGGCTCGATACGCAGGAGGGCATCGCGCTGATGTGTCTGGCCGAGGCCTTGCTGCGGGTGCCCGATGCGCGCACCGCCGATGCGCTGATCCGCGACACCATCGGCGAGATAGACTGGTCCGAGCATCTGGGCGAGAGCAGCTCCACCTTCGTTAACGCCGCCACCTTCTCGCTGATGTTGACTGGCGAGGTGCTCGACCAGCCGCAGCAGGCCGAGCGTGGCATGGGCGCGACGCTCAAGCGCACAATCGGCCGGCTGGGCGAGCCGGTGATCCGCAAGGCAACGCTTCAGGCCATGCGTATCCTGGGCGGCCAGTTCGTGTTCGGGCGGACGATGGACGAGGCGCTGAAACGCGCCGCGCCCGAGCGCGCCCGCGGCCTCGGCCACAGTTTCGACATGCTGGGCGAAGGCGCGCTGACGTTCGAGGATGCCGAGCGCTATCGCCTGAGCTACGAACGCGCCGTCGAGCGGCTGGCCCGAGAGGCGGGCGCGGGCGTGCGCCAGTCTCCGGGCATCTCGGTCAAGCTTTCGGCGCTCTATCCGCGATATGATTTCCTGCACCGCGATGCCGCCGTCGCCGCGCTGGTCCCGACGATCCGCGAGCTCGCCGTCAAGGCGCGCGATGCCGACATCCATTTCACCGTGGACGCGGAGGAGGCCGAACGGCTCGAGCTGTCGATGGACATCATCGAGGAGCTGGTGGCGGACGACAGCCTGTTCGCGAACGGCACGCCCGAAGGCTGGACCGGCTTCGGCCTGGCGCTCCAGGCCTATCAGAAGCGCGCCGTGCCGCTGTGCCGCTGGGTGACGCAGCTTGCCCGCAAGCATGGCCGCCGGCTGTTCGTGCGGCTGGTCAAGGGCGCCTATTGGGACACCGAGATCAAGCTGAGCCAGGTGGGCGGCTATCCCGATTTTCCCGTGTTCACCCGCAAGCTGGCGACCGACGTCAGCTATCTCGCCTGCGCCGACGTGCTGCTGGGGGCCGGAGATTGCCTCTACCCCGCCTTCGCCACGCACAACGCCTACACCGTGGGCGCGGTGAAGGCACTGGCCGACAGGCACGGCATGGCGGGTCAGTTCGAATATCAACGCCTGCACGGCATGGGCGAGGACGTGTACGAAACGCTGGCGCGGATCGAGGGCGACCGGCCCACACGAGTACGTGTCTATGCCCCGGTGGGCAGCCACAAGGATCTGCTTGCCTATCTCGTGCGCCGGTTGCTGGAGAACGGGGCGAATTCCAGCTTCGTCAACCGCATGGCCGATGCCGACGTGCCGGCAGCCGAGCTTGCGGGCGATCCCGTGACGGAGCTTGCCGCGCTGGAGCCGAAGCGCAATCCGGCGATCCCCCTGCCGCGCGACATATTCCGCAATCGCACCAACAGCGCCGGCGTCGACCTTGCCGACCCGCTGGTGCGCGAGCCGCTGATGGAGCGGCTGGCGGCGCTGGAAAGCAGGGTTTGGGAGGCGGCCCCGACCTTTTCGAGCGATGGCGGGAGCACGGTGGCGGTTACCTCGCCGCAGGATCGCGCGCGAAATATCGGCACCATGCGCGCCGCGACCCCCGCCGAGGTTGCAGACGCCATCGCCCGGGCCGAGGCCGCGCAGCCGGCGTGGAACGCGATCGGCGGCGAGGCGCGCGCGGCGCTGCTGGAGAAGGCGGCCGACGCCTTCGAGGCGCACACCGACGAGTTCCTCAGCCTGTGCCGGCGCGAGGCGGGCAAGACTTTGGTCGATGCCGTGCTCGAGCTGCGCGAGGCGGTCGATTTCCTGCGCTATTATGCGGTCGAGGCGCGCGCCCTGTTCGATCCCGATGGCTTCCGCCTACCCGGCCCGACCGGCGAGGAGAACCGGCTGGTGATGGCCGGGCGCGGGGTATGGGCCACCATCAGCCCGTGGAACTTCCCGCTGGCGATCTTCATCGGCCCCGCCGCCGCCGCGCTCGCCGCCGGGAACAGCGTCGTCGCCAAGCCGGCGGAACAGACCCCGCTGATCGCCGCGCTGGCCATCGAGCTGTGCCACCGGGCCGGCATCCCGCGCAAAGTGCTCCAGCTTCTGCCCGGCGCGGGCGAAGTTGGCCAGGCCATCACCTCGGACCCGCGCATAGCCGGCGTGGCCTTCACCGGATCGACCGCGACGGCGCAGGCGATCAACCGCAGCCTCGCCGCGCGCGAGGGGCCGCTGGGCATCCTCATCGCCGAGACCGGCGGGCAGAACGCGATGATCGTCGATTCCTCCGCCCTGCCCGAGCAGGTGACCCGCGATGTCGTAAATTCCGCCTTCCAGAGCGCGGGCCAGCGATGCTCGGCGCTGCGGGTGCTCTATCTCCAGGAGGATGTGGCCGACGGGATGCTGGCGATGATCCGCGGCGCGTTCGAGGCGCTGGAGATCGGGGATCCGGGGGTGCTGGCCACCGATGTCGGTCCGGTGATCGATACGGAAGCCAAGACTTCGCTGGACGCCCACGTCGCGGCGATGAAGGCTGCGGGCCGGCGCGTGTGGGAACGCGCGCTGCCCCAATCGGCCGCGGCGGGCAGCTTCGTCGCCCCAGCCATCGTGGAGATCGCCTCGATCCGCGACCTCCAGCAGGAAAACTTCGGCCCCGTGCTCCATGTCGCGCGCTTCGCCGGGCCCGATCTGGAAGCCGCGATCGAGGACATCAACGCCACCGGCTATGGCCTTACCCTGGGCCTGCACAGCCGCATCGACGCCACCCGGCGGCTGGTCGAGGAGCGGGCGCGGGTCGGCAATCTCTACGTCAACCGCAACCAGATCGGCGCGGTGGTCGAAAGCCAGCCCTTCGGCGGCGAGGGGCTGTCGGGCACCGGGCCCAAGGCCGGCGGCCCGCACTATGTCGCGCGCTTCGCGACCGAGCGCGTGGTCACCATCGACACCACCGCGGCGGGCGGGAACGCGACGCTGCTGGCGAGCTGAGTTTCATCGCCCATTCAACCGCCACCGGGATAGAGCCACGCCCATGATCCGCCTGTTCCGCCTTTTCGCCGCGCTGTTGGCGCTGGTCGCCGCCGGTGCCGCCACGGCCGAGGTGCGGGTCACCTTCCACAGCTTCAACGGCGCGATGCCGTTCGGGCGCTTTCCCCATGCCTTCGTGTCGTTCTCGGGCACGCTCGAGGCGACGGGCGAGCCGGTGAAGGAGAACTTCGGCTGGTCGGCCAGGAACATCTCGCCCGCCATCCTGCGCGGCCCGGTCTATGGCATGGTGCTGGTCGAGAAGGACGCCTGGCTGTCCAAGACCAACCGCCATTTCACCGTTCCGCTGACCGATGCCCAATACCGCACGCTGCGCGCCGAGGTGGAGGCTTACCGCGCGCATCCCGGCAAATACTACAGCCTTGAGGAGCGCAACTGCATCCATTTCGTGGGGCGTATGGCGGAGCTGATCGGGCTCAAGGTGGATTACCCGCCAGCGATGATGCGCAAGCCCCGTCAATGGCTCAATCACATCGGCGATCTCAACCCGCAGGTGAACGCGCGCAAGTTCGGCTAGGATAACTCCGCCGCCCCCTTGCCGGGGACACTGCCCTCCGCAATCCTGGCACAATGACGATTCTCTCCGACAGATGGATTCGCGAGGCGGCAACCTCGCGCGGAATGATCGAGCCCTTCGTGGAAAGCCAGCGCCGCGATGGCTGCATCTCCTACGGCCTGTCCAGCTTCGGCTACGATGCGCGGGTGGCCGACGAGTTCAAGATCTTCACCAATGTCGACAATGCCATCGTCGATCCGAAGGACTTCGCCGCCACCAGTTTCGTGGACCGCAAGACCGATGTCTGCGTGATCCCTCCCAACAGCTTCGCCCTTGCCCGCACGGTCGAATATTTCCGCGTGCCCGACGATGTGCTGGTGATCTGCCTGGGCAAGAGCACCTATGCGCGCTGCGGCATCATCGTGAACGTGACCCCGCTGGAACCGGGGTGGGAGGGGCATGTCACGCTCGAATTCTCCAACACCACCCCCCTGCCCGCGAAAATCTATGCCGGGGAAGGCGCGTGCCAGTTCCTGTTCCTCCAGGGCAATGAGCGGCCCGAGGTCACCTATGCCGACCGCGCGGGCAAATACATGGGCCAGCGCGGGGTGACGCTGCCGCGCCTTTGATTTGACCGGCCGCGCCGCCTAAGCTCGCCTCCTATCGGGGAGAGCTGCAATGGCGAGCGACAAGGGCAATCGGGAATTCGACATCGTGATCTATGGCGCCACCGGATACACCGGGCGCCTGGTGGCCGAGCATTTCCTGCGCGAATACGGCGGCAAGTCGGACTCTCCCGGATGGGCGATGGCCGGCCGCAGCCAGGGCAAGCTGGAGGAGGTGCGCGCGCTGATCGGCGCGCCGCCGCAAACGCCGCTGGCATTGGCCGATGCCGCCGATGCCGCCAGCCTCGACGCATTGTGCGCCCGCGCCCGCGTGGTGCTGACCACGGTCGGCCCCTATCAGCTCTATGGCAGCGAGCTAGTGGCCGCCTGCGCGCGCACCGGGACCGACTATGCCGATCTGTGCGGCGAGCCGACCTGGATGCGGCAGATGATCGACGCCCATGACGAGAGCGCGAAGGCGAGCGGCGCGCGCATATGCTTTTCCTCCGGCTTCGATTCGATCCCCTTCGATCTCGGCGTGCTGATGCTGCAAAAGGAGGCGGCGGCGCGCTTTGGTGCGCCCGCTCCGCGCGTGAAGGGCCGGGTGCGGGCCATGAAGGGGACGTTCTCGGGCGGAACCGCCGCCAGCCTGACCGCCACGGTGAAGGCCGTCGCCGCCGATCACGCGCTGCTCAAGGTGATGCAGAGCCCCTTCGGCCTCACCCCCGGCTTCGAGGGACCGAATCAGCCCTCCGGCCTCATGCCGCATTACGAGGAGGAGTTCGGCAAATGGGCCGCACCCTTCGTCATGGCGACGATCAACACCAAGAACGTCCACCGCACCAATTTCCTGTCCGGCTTTCCCTACGGCGAGGACTTTCGATACGATGAGATGATGCTCACCAGCCCCGGCGAGGCCGGCAAGGCGGCGGCCGAGGCGGTGGCGGGCCTGCTCAGGAACCCGTTCGGCGCGAAGCCGCCCAAGCCGGGCGAAGGGCCCAGCGCGGAGGAGCGCCAGAACGGCCACTACGATATCGTCTTCCGCGGCGAATACCCGGATGGCCGCTCGCTGAGCTATGGCGTGAAGGGCCGCTATGATCCCGGCTATGGCTCGACCAGCAGGATGCTGGCCGAAACCGGGATGGCGCTGCTGGACAGCAAGGCGCCGGGCGGCATCGGCACCCCGGGATCGCTGCTCGGCGAGGCGCTGGTGGAGCGCCTGCGCGCCCGCGCCGAGATCGCCTTCGCGCCCGAGGGCTGAGTGGAACCGCTAGCTCCCACCTCCGTTTCCTGATCAGCATGGGGAGATGAGCGATGGCATGGATTGCAGCAATCGTGGGACGGCTGTGCATCGCAGTCCTGTTCGTGGTCGCGGGCGTCGGAAAGCTGACCGATCCGGCCGGAACAGCGCAGTTCATAACTTCGAACACCACCCTCCCGGGCACGCTGGCCGTGCCGACGGGAATCTTCGAGATCGTCGCCGGCCTCCTGCTGGCACTGGGTTTCATGACCCGCCTCGTCGCGATCGTGCTGGCCGGCTTCGTGGCGCTTGCCACGCTGCTGTTCCACTATCAGGTCACCGACCCGATGCAGGCCCAGACCGCGCTCAAGAACCTCGCGGTGTTCGGCGGGCTGCTGATGGTGTTCGCCTATGGCCAGGTGAGCTGGCGGATCAGCACCTGGAAGGAGCGCGACCGCCGCCACACCGCCGAAGTTGCCGCAGCTCGGGCAGAAGCCCGCGCCGATGCGATCGAGCAAGACCGGACGGTGACCGAGCGCACCGGCTTCTTCAGCCGGCGCCGCACGGTCGCCGACCGCACTGACGGCGATCCGCGCACCTGAACCTTCGGCGCAGGTGGGCGAATCGTTCTGGCGACGGAAACTGGAGCGGGCGAAGGGATTCGAACCCTCGACCCCAACCTTGGCAAGGTTGTGCTCTACCCCTGAGCTACGCCCGCTCTGGCGTGGGCCGAACGTTCGAGGAAAATCCTGACGTCGGCCGGGGAGGCGGGCGATTAGCAGCGGCATTTTCGCTTATCAACCCCCTATCGCGGCATGGCCGGCGCGAGCGGACGCAGGCGCGAATGCCCTTCACAAGTGCTCGCGGTGCGCCCACATGGGGCCAATCCGCAACAGCAAGGACAGTACCCACCGTGGCGAGCCTCGGCCTCAATCTCGATGAACAGAAGGCGGTCGACCGCTTCCGCAAGGATGTCGTCGAACCCTCGATGACCAGCCTCGTGATCCTGGATTTCTGGGCGGAGTGGTGCGGGCCGTGCAAGGCGCTCACGCCAGTGCTCGAAAAGGTCGCCGCGGACTACGCCGAGAAGGGCGTGGTGCTGGCCAAGGTGAACGTGGACGAGGAGAAGTTCATCGCTTCGCAGTTCCAGGTCCGTTCGATCCCGACCGTCTATGCCATGTTCCAGGGCCAGCCGGTGGCCGACCTCACCAATTCGCGCAGCGAGAGCCAGCTCAAGGAGGTTCTCGACCAGCTCCTCGGCCAGTTGCCGATCGGCGGCGCGGCGGGAGAGGCCAAGGCCGAGATCGCGCAGTTCATCGCCATGGGCGAGGAGGTGCTGGCCGAGGGCGATCCCGAGCGTGCGGCGGGCATCTTCTCGCAGGTCGTGGAGATGGCGCCGGAGGAAGCACCGGCTCATGCCGGGCTGATCCGCGCACTCGCGCAGGCGGGCCGTGCGGACGAGGCGCAGGCCGCGCTCGCCGCCGCCGAGGCGATCCCGGCGGTGGCCGGCGATGGCGCGCTGGCCCAGGCGCGCAGCGCGGTGGAATTGCTGGCCGAGCGGCCCGACGATGGCGAGCTGACGGTGCTGCGCGACACCGCCGCTTCGGGCGACATGACCGCGCGCCTCGCCTATGCCGAGGCCGCCTTCGCCGCAGGCCAGCGTGATGCCGCGGCGGACGAACTGCTGGCCATGATCGAGGCCGATCGGGAATGGAGCGAAGGCGCAGCGCGCGCCAAGCTGGTGCAGATCTTCGAGGCGGTCGGGCTGGAAGATCCTTGGGTCGTCGCCACCCGCCGCCGCCTCTCTCGGTTGCTGTTCGGCTGAGCGTTCGCGGCGTGCGGCTGTCGATCTTTCCCCTGCCCGGCGCGATCCTGTTTCCGGGCCTCGCCCTGCCGCTCCACATCTTCGAGCCGCGCTACCGCGCGCTTACCAGCGATGCACTCGCCCGCGACCGCCGCATCGCCATGATCCAGCCGCAGCGCAGCGAGGAAGGCGCGCCGCTGTTCGCGGTCGGCTGCGTGGGCCGCATCGGCGAGGTCGAGGCGCATGAGGACGGCCGCTTCAACCTGATCCTCGAAGGCGAAACGCGGTTCCGCGTGCTGCGCGAGCTGGAGGTCGCCACGCCCTTTCGCCAGGTCGAGGCCGAAGCCATCGAGGACGAGGACATGGAGGTGCTCGCCGCCGTGGAGCGCGCCGGCTTCGAGCAGGAGGCCCGGCTGTTCGCGGATGCGCAGGGTTACAGCGTGGACTGGGATTCGGTCAGCCGGCTCGATGACCAGACGCTCATCAACGGCGTTTCGCAGATCGCGCCCTTCGATTTCGCCGCCAAGCAGGCGCTTCTCGAAGCGCCCGACCTCTCGGCCCGCTGCGAGCTGCTGATCCAGTTGATGCAGTTCTTCGCCCTGCGTGACGACGACGGCGAGCGGGTCACGCTACAGTAGGTTCGGACGCCCGGTTGCCCATCACCAGCGCGATGCCGAACACGAATTCCACCGCTGCCACGGCAAGGATCAGCGGCAGCGACTGTCCGGGCAGCCAGAACAGGCCGGCCAGCCCCAGGCCGGTGATGATCGCGGCCAATAGCCAGTAGGTTCGGTCGCCATAGGCAGTCTTGAAGGCGAAGTAGTGCGTACCGACGGCGAGCGCTGCGATCGGGAACACGATGTCTGCGCGGGCCGGAAGTAGCAGCCACGCCGCGAGCAGGCAGGCGATCATCGCGATAGTGCTCTCCAGGCAGAGCAGGCCCAACGGGTTTCCCGCGACCGAGGCGCTCCGCGTGAACACCAGACGGCACACCACCACGCTGAGCGGGAAGATGAGCCAGCCGCCAAAGAACAAGGCTACGAAAGCCGCCTGCGTTCCGCTTGTCGAATGAAAGAGCGCAGCCACCACCCAGACCAGCGCGGAGACGATCGCGCCGGGACCGCCTCCCATGAATGCTACGCGGATCTCTCTCTGCGCTTCGTCCACCTGCATCATGCCCCCTCAAATACCGAAAGTGCTCTTCAGCCCGTCGATGATGTATTGCGCGGCGAGCGCGGCCAGGAGCACGCCGAGCAGGCGGGTGATGACCGCTTCCACCCGGTCGCCGAACAGCTTCATCAGCGGGCCCGCCGCGATCAGCGCCGCCATGGTCAGCAGCAGCACCGCGAGCAGCGCGGCAAGCACCACCAGCGTCCCTTCGGTGCCCTGCGACTTCGACATGAGCAGCATGACCGATGCGATCGCACCCGGCCCGGCGAGCATCGGCATCGCCATCGGGAACACGGCGACATCCTCCACCTCCGGGGTGGCGGCGACCTTTTCGGCGCGTTCCTCGCGGCGCTGGGTACGCTTCTCGAACACCATGTCGAGCGCGATCAGGAACAGCATCAACCCTCCCGCGATGCGGAAGCTGTCGAGTTCGATATGAAGCGCGCCCAGCAGGGCCTCGCCGAACAGCGCGAAGACCAGCAGGATCGCACCCGCGATCACCGTGGCGCGGATCGCCATGTTGCGGCGCTGGGCGGTGCTGGCGCCCTTGGTCAGCCCGGCATAGATCGGCGCGCAGCCGGGCGGGTCGATCACCACGAACAGGGTGATGAAGGCGGACAGGAACAGCTCGGTCATCGAACCACCTGATTCGCCGGAGAGACTTCGAAGGCGAGCGCTTCGATCCAGGCGCCCTGCTGGACGATGTCGACGGTCAGCCGCCGGGTGCCGTCGGCCCGATGCTCCCAGCGCCACAACAAGGTCCGGTCGCTGGCGTAGCGCGTCGCGCTTCTTGCGCCATCGGGCAGGCTCGCTGCCCGCGGAGCAGGCGGATCGCCGCGTATGCCGCATTGCGCCACCTCGGCCCGGATGTCGCTGTAAGCGCTGACCACGATCGCCCCGTCATCCTGTTCGACGGGTTCGGGACGGCGCGCCACGCGCTCGGTCAGGGCGAGGTTGGGCGCGGCGATGCGATAGACCCACCGGAAGGCGCGACCCTTCTGCCGCTCCCAGACGGTCGCGTAATAGCCCCACGTACCGTCCGGCTCGCGCGATGTCCCATAGGTTACGGTCGTCTGGCCGTCGCAGCTGGACCATACGGCGGTGGGTGTCCACTGGACAGGAGGCTTGGGATTCGCCCGCCCGGCCAGCCACGGGGCGGCGGCGACGGGCCCCGCCATTTCATGGATGAGCGCTCCTTCGGCCGCGAAGCTACCGAACGCGGTCCATTGACCGTCCTCTCTCGCCCCGCGGGCAAAGGCCAGATCGGTGGCGATCACTGCACTCGGCTCGGCCGCTTCGCCAAGGAATGCGCGCTGGCGATCGTTCGGGCGCGGGCTGGACGCGCAGGCCGCGAGGGCGATCACCAGGCCGAGGGCCAAAACCCTCACAGCGCGTTTTCGTCCAGGGCGATCCCGGCGTTGCGGTATGCGGCAACCGCGGTGTTCCGCAGCAGCACGGCGATGGTCATCGGGCCCACCCCGCCGGGCACGGGAGTTATCGCCCCCGCGACCGCGGATGCGCCGGCGAAGTCGACGTCGCCCACGAGCCGGCCCCTGCTTTCCCCTTCTGCCGGCGGAAGCCGGTTGATGCCCACGTCGATCACCGTGGCGCCGGGCTTGAGCCAGTCCGCCGCGATCATCTCGGGCCGGCCGACGGCGGCGACCACGATGTCGGCGCGGCGCACCACGGCGGGCAGGTCGCGCGTGCGGCTGTGGGCGAGCGTGACGGTGCAGCTCGCCTGCGTCAGCAGCTGCGCCATCGGCTTGCCGACGATATTCGAGCGGCCGATCACCACCGCCTCCAGCCCGGACAGATCGCCGAGGCGGTCCTTGAGCAGCATCAGGCATCCGAGCGGCGTGCAGGGCACGAAGCCGGGCAGTCCCGTAGCGAGCCGGCCCGCGTTCTCGACCGTGAAGCCGTCGACATCCTTGGCGGGGGCGATCGCGGCGATGACCGCCGCCTCGTCCATCTGCGGCGGCAGCGGAAGCTGGACCAAGATGCCGTCCACCGCCGGATCGGCGTTGAGACGCGCGACCAGCGCCAGCAGCTCGCCCTGTGGCGCATCGGCGGGAAGGCGGTGCTCGAAGCTGGCCATCCCGGCCTCGATCGTGGCCTTGCCCTTGGCGGCTACATAGACGCGGCTCGCCGCATCCTCGCCCACCAGCACCACCGCGAGACCCGGCTTGCGCCCCGCAGCGCGCTCGAACCGCGCGGCCACCGTCGCCACCCGCTCGCGCAGGCGGCCCGCGAAGGCCTTCCCGTCGATGATATCTGCCACCATCAGGCCACCATGATCCCCTTGAGCACGATCAGCACCACATTGAGCAGGATCACGAGCACGAGTGGCGAGAAGTCGATCGCCCCGGTTGCGGGCAACACGCGGCGGATCGGGCGATAGACCGGCTCGAGCAGGCGGTTGATCGCATCGTAGAAGGCGGCGAGGAACTGGTTGGAGCTGTTGATGACGTTGAAGGCGAACAGCAGCCCGATAATGAACTGGATGATGATGAGCATCACCAGCACATTGGTGACCATCGAGAGTATCTCGTAGATGATGTAGAGCGCCTGCATCTGTCCGTCCGTTGTAGCTGCCACGCCGTCCTACAAAGCCGCTGCGCGCGGGGCCAGCCTCATTCGGCGGGGGTGCCCTCTGCGCGGATCAGCGTGCCGGCGCCGCGGGCGGTGAAGAACTCGAGCAGCATGGCGTGCGGCACCCGCCCGTCCAGCACCACCGCCGCCTCGCACCCGGCCTCCACTGCGGCGACGCAGGTCTCCAGCTTGGGGATCATGCCCCCGGTGATGGTGCCATCGGCCCGCAGCCCGGCGATGGCGCGCGGGGTCAGGTCGGTCAGCAGGGTGCCCGCCTTGTCGAGCACGCCCGGCACATCCGTCAGCAGCAGCAGCCGCGCCGCGCCCAGCGCCCCCGCCAGCGCGCCGGCCATCGTGTCTGCGTTGATGTTGTAGGTATGGCCGTCCTCGCCGGCGCCGATCGGCGCGACCACGGGGATCATCCCGGCGGCGACGGCGGTATCGATCATGCGGGTGTCGACTTGCGTGGGCTCGCCCACGAAGCCGAGGTCGAGCGCCTGCTCGATCATGCTCTCGGGATCCTTGCGCGTGCGCTTGACCTTGGTGGCGGTGACCAGCCCGCCGTCCTTGCCGCTGATGCCCAGCGCCCGCCCGCCGGCACGCGCGATCCAGCCCACGAGCTGCTTGTTGATGGCTCCGCACAGCACCATCTCGGCGACCTCGGCGGTGGCCTTGTCGGTGACGCGCAGCCCGTCGACGAAGGTGCTTTCCACCCCCAGCTTCTTGAGCATGGCGCCGATCTGCGGCCCGCCGCCGTGGACCACCACGGGGTTGATGCCCACCGCCTTGAGCAGCACGACATCGGCGGCGAACTCCTGCGCGGCGGTCTCGTCGCCCATCGCATGGCCGCCGTATTTCACCACGAAAGTGCGCCCGGCATAGCGCTGCAGATAGGGCAGCGCCTCTATCAGCGTCTCCGCCTTGGCGCGGATGGCGGCCATGTCCTCGCGCGAGTGGGTTCCGGTCATGCGCGCGCGTTAGCGGAGCGGAGGCGGCGTGGAAAGCGGGCGCTAACCCCGCGCCGGCCGCCGGTTGCATCGCGGCCGATCCGCTGGCAGCCTGCGCCGCATGACCCGCCACATCGCCGCGCTCGCCCTGATGCCCCTCCTCGCCGCCTGCGCCTCGGTGCCCGCGCCCCGCGCCACCCCGCAGGATCGCTTCTGGCAGGCGCTCTTCGCCCATTGCGGCAAGGCCTATGCCGGCCGCATGGCCAGCGACGAGGCGGCCGATGCCGATATGCGCGGCGCGGCGATGGCGATGCACGTCCGCAAGTGCTCGGCCACCCGGATCGAGGTGCCGTTCCACGTCCAGCGGGCGGACGGGAGCTGGGACCGCAGCCGCACCTGGATATTCACCCGCACAGGCACAGGCACAGGCCCCTCCGCCGGGCTGCGCCTCAAGCACGATCACCGGCACGAGGACGGCAGCCCCGACACCATGACGATGTACGGCGGCGACACCGCCAGCCCCGGCACCGCGCGCGAGCAGAGCTTCCCCGTGGACGAGGAGAGCAAGGCCCTGTTCCGCCGCGAGGGGCGCGAAGTCTCGCTCACCAATGTCTGGCGCGTGGCGGTCGATCCGCCGGGCACGCCGGGCGCCGCCTTCGCCTATCGCCTCCACCGCGAGCCGCCGAACGCGCGCGATTTCCGCGTCGCCTTCGACCTTACCCGCCCGATCGCACCGCCGCCCGCGCCCTGGGGTCACGACTGAGGCGATCCGCGCGCGATCGGCCCCCGATCACCCCCCGATCGCCGGGCGAGGGGCCGGGGCATGGACCGCAGTATCGCGTTTTGAAAACTGTGACTTTCATCCCCCCCACGCTTCCATCCGCTCCGCCGCGAGATGCCGGTCGAGCTGGGCGATATGCTGGAGAAGCGCTGAATTATCGGGCTTTGTCAGCAGGCCGGCGAAGCATCCCTTGTGGACCAGCACCTGCATCAGCCCCGCGCGCATCCGGTAATGCGCGGGCAGACCTGTGGACTTCGCCTGGTCCAGCCTGACCGGGGCCACAGCAAACCCCATCGCCGCATCCCACGCCGCCGCGAAGCCCGCCGCGCCGGCGCGCTTGCGCAGCCGATAGGCGCTCTCCCGCCCCATCCCCACCGCCTTCGCCGCCGCCACCACGCTGCGCGTTTCATAGAGCATCCCGATGAAGGCCATCTGCCGCGCGGGCGTCCACCCGTCATGCCGCTTGCCCACGGGCACCGGGTGGAAGGCGGGAATGCGGCGGCGCGGGCGGCGCGCGGTGCGGGCGGAGCGAGGGGGGCGGGGAGGATAGCGCTTCATGCGCGCCAGGCTGCACCCGCGCGCCGGGTGTAGGAAAGCGATTTCTACCCCGGTGTAGGAGTTGCCGAGGGGAAAATCATTCTGGGGGTGGCGTGATGGCCTCCGGGGTCGTCGGAAACGGTCAGGCAGCCTGCGCGCGAAGCAGCCTGCCCTGGTTTTCAAGCTCCTCGCGCAGCGTGCGACCGGAGAAGTCGAGCCCGTTCGGCCAAGCCAGCGCGCCCGCTTCGATAAAGGCGCGGCGGAAGAAAGCCGGGTCTTCGAGCGGGCGGGTCATTACCGTATGGCGTGCAAGGATCGGAGCGGCGGACCACTCGCCGTGGCTGCCGTCGCTGAACAACAGCCGCAGTGCGCGCGGGCCAACGGGCTCGATACCGACGAGTTTAATCTTACACGAAGACACGAAGAGGTCCGTTCAATCTGACATCACCGACTCAACGAGCCGGGTCTCGCCATCGCAGGCGTGGCAATGGGCATAGTCGAACACGGCCCGCAGCACCCACGCCTGTGTCGCGACATCCCAATCGCCCCACGCATCGCGCGAGACATCGGTAGAGCCGCAGGTGCCGCAAAGCATCTGGACTTTCAGTCCTTGGGCTAGCTCGTGTGGCACGGGTTGCAGCAGTAGTAGCACCCGTTCGACTGCGAATACGTCTTCTTCGCTTCCTGCAAAGCACCGCTACAGCTGGCGTGGTAGCCTAGGTTCTGCTGGTTCGAAGAGTAGGGCATGTGCCCGCAGCCGGTTGTGGTGTTATGCACCTCGTGGTCGCCGTTGGCTTGGGCATTCGTGTTCACGATGAAATAAGGCATCAGCATCACTCCAATGTTGGGGGCTGACCTAAGTCAGCCCCTTGATCACTTTGAATCGCCGCGTCCGGGCTTGGGCATCCGCTCGACCACGTGGGTCTTAGGGTGGCTCTGCGCGTACTTCACGGTCGTAAGAAACCCCGTTTTGGCATTGCGGCCGATGGGGAACGATTTGGTTTCTCTGGTCACTGCAATCACCTCCGTCAGCCGGTCGAATCGGCTCGTCAGCAATGGCCCCATCTTGGTGTTCCTGCAAGCTATATGTTTGCATATTGAGAATATGTTTGTATTACAAACGCAATGGCGATTCTTGACATTCAACTTTTCGGAGCGCTAGTTCGCACCGTGGTTCCGGCAAACATCTACAAAATTTTCGGACAACGCGTTGTGGCCGAGCGTAATTCGCTTGGATTGAGCCAAGACGCGTTGGCACAGCGCGTTGGCCTTAGCCGGGCATCAATCGCAAACATCGAGGCGGGGCGACAGCGCGTGCTGCTTCATCAGGTCATCGCGCTCGCGCAGGCCCTCGAAGTCCGTGCGCCGGGCGACTTCTTCATGATCGATATTCGACCAAATTCCCGTCAGGGTCCGATGAATGAGATTCGTTTCCACGGCTCAACGCTAACTTCTACTGAGATGGATTCGCTATCCAGACTTGTCGAAAGCGCCTGAGATGAGTGCTGGGGAAATTTCCAATGCTCGTCGGACCGGTGAACGGGCCGCTCGAGAAGTGCTTCAGCGTTGGCCGAAAACCGCAATGCCTGTTCCAATCAAGGAGCTTGCAACACTGAACGGGTGCCAAGTTAGATCGACCATATTAGAAGATGATCTGTCGGGCATGGCCTTCATAAAGGAAGGCGCAAAATTCATCGTGTACAACGCGGCGCATCATCCAAATCGACAAAGATTTACGATAGCCCATGAGTTAGGCCATCATGTAATGCACCAGTCGATGTTAAAGAAGTCGGTCCACGTGGACAAGGGTGTGCTTCGAAGAGACAATATCTCGGCCGGAGGTTTCGATAAGGTCGAAATATCCGCAAATGCGTTCGCCGCCTGCGTGTTAATGCCCGAGGACCTCATGAGAAGCGTCTGTCCAGATTCATTGGATCTTGAGGACGACGGGTTGATTGCTAATCTATCGAAGCTATTTGGTGTCAGCGCAGCTGCATTCACCAATAGGGTGCTAAATTTGTCGCTCTGAGGATCACTCCGCCGCCACGCTCCCCG
Source organism: Altererythrobacter sp. (assembly GCA_016793865.1). Taxonomy (GTDB): domain Bacteria; phylum Pseudomonadota; class Alphaproteobacteria; order Sphingomonadales; family Sphingomonadaceae; genus Qipengyuania. The sequence continues at coordinate 16,614 of JAEULJ010000009.1, read as the reverse complement.
CGCCCGCACCGCCAGCGTCAAACAACCCCGGCCCCACGTCCGCATCCGCGCCGTCACCCGCGCCGCCGGCCTCGTTCGCCGCCTCGGCCTTCGCCTTCGCGCCCTGGCGCTTGTCGAAGCTCGACCACACGTCGTTCCAGTTGCCGCGGGTGGCGCCCTTCGAATATTCCGTCGCGCGGGTTTCGAAGAAATTGGCGTGCTCCACCCCGTTGAGCAGCGGGGCGAGCCACGGCAGCGGGTGGTCCTCCACCATGTAGATCGGCGAAAGGCCGAGCTGGCCCAGCCGCCAGTCGGCGATGTAGCGGATGTAGCGCTTGATCTCCTTCGCCGTCATCCCCGGCACCGGCCCCATCTCGAAGGCGAGGTCGATGAAATTGTCCTCCAGCCGCACCGTCTTCTGGCAGATGTCGGTGATGTCCTCGCGCAGCGCCTTGTTCATGCAGTCGCGCTCGCGCACGAATTCGTGGAACAGCCGCACAATGCCCTCGCAGTGCAGGCTCTCGTCGCGCACGGACCAGCTCACGATCTGGCCCATGCCCTTCATCTTGTTGAAGCGCGGGAAGTTCATCAGCATGGCGAAGCTGGCGAAGAGCTGGAGCCCTTCGGTGAAGCCGCCGAACACCGCCAGCGTGCGGGCGATATCCTCGTCCGTATCCACGCCGAACTGCTGCAGGAAATCGTGCTTGTCCTTCATCTCCTCGTATTCGAGGAAGGCGCTGTATTCGGTCTCGGGCATGCCGATGGTGTCGAGCAGGTGCGAATAGGCCGCGATGTGCACCGTCTCCATGTTGGAGAAGGCGGCCAGCATCATCTTGATCTCGGTCGGCTTGAACACCCGACCGTATTGTTCGTGATAGCAGTTCTGCACCTCGACATCGGCCTGGGTGAAGAAGCGGAATATCTGGGTGAGGAGGTTCTTCTCGCTCTCGGTGATCTTCTGCGCCCAGTCGCGGCAATCCTCGCCCAGCGGCACCTCTTCCGGCATCCAGTGGATCTGCTGCTGGCGCTTCCAGAACTCATAGGCCCAGGGATATTCGAAAGGCTTGTAGGTCTTGCGGGCTTCGAGAAGGGACATGGCGCACTCCGGCTGGGCGGATAACTAGATATAGTCGGTCTGGCGGTCTCGGGCAACAAAATCGGGTGTTCCGATCGCCCCCGCGCGAACGACTCGTATAGGCCATCGAAGGGGCCGATGCGAAGCGGGGCGAGCGCTATTGGGCGGGGATAAGCCCGTGCCCGATCGCGGCACGCCCTCTCTCACCGGCCAGGGATGCTTCGCCCGCCCGCTTGTGCTGGCTGGACAAGGACTGGTGGCGGGAGCAAATCCTCCTTCGCACCGTTTCCCCGATGAACTTCAGCAGGAGATTGCCATGACCGACACCAGCCAGATCCGCGAGCACATGGAAGTGATCGGCGCCGACGGCGTCCATGTCGGCACCGTCGACCATGTCGATGGCCAGCGCATCAAGCTGACGAAGAAGGATTCCTCGGCCGACATCGAGGGCGCGACCGGCCGCCACCAGGGCCACCACCATTATATCTCGGTTGGCCTGATCGCCGGGGTGGAAGGCGACAAGGTCCGCCTCAGCGCCACGGGCGCCAACGCGGTGATGTTCGAGGAAGAGGAGGGCGAGTAGGCCGCGAGGCGCCGCAATAGAGAAAGCCCCGGCGCCGCTGTCGCGATGCCGGGGCTTCTATTGCCTGGTCCGCCCGTGCCTCACTGGCAGGCCAGGCATTCCTCATAGTCGGTCTCGGCCGCGCTGAGCTCCATCACCGGCGCGTCGGCGGTGTTGTCCGCTTCCACCCCGCCGGCGAAGCCCGCGCGCTGCACGCTCTTGGAGCGCAGGTAGTAGAGCGACTTGATGCCCTTCTCCCACGCCTGGAAGTGCAGCATCATCAGGTCCCACTTGTCGACATCGGCGGGGATGAACAGGTTGAGGCTCTGCGCCTGGTCGATGAAGGGCGCGCGGTCGCCCGCGAACTCCAGCAGCCAGCGCTGGTCGATCTCGAAGCTGGTCTTGTAGACCGCCTTCTCCTCGGCGCTGAGGAAGTCGAGGTGCTGGACGCTGCCGTCCTTCTCCAGGATCGAGTTCCACACATTGGTGGAGTTCTTGCTCTTCTTCTCGAGCAGCTTCTCCAGATAGGGGTTCTTGACCACGAAGCTGCCCGACAGCGTCTTGTGGGTGTAGATATTGGCCGGGATCGGCTCGATGCAGGCGCTGGTGCCGCCGCAGATGATCGAGATGCTGGCGGTCGGCGCGATCGCCATCTTGCAGGAGAACCGCTCCATCGCGCCCGTCTCGGCGGCGTCGGGGCATGGCCCGCGCTCCTGTGCGAGAAGCAGCGAAGCTTCCTCGGCCTTGGCGGAAATGTGCTTGAACATCTTCAGGTTCCACACCTTCGCCATCGGGCTCTCGAAACCGATGCCCTTCATCTGGAGGAAGGAATGGAAGCCCATCACGCCCATGCCGACCGAACGCTCGCGCTCGGCGGAGTACTTCGCCCGCGCCATCTCGTCGGGTGCGCGGTCGATGTAGTCCTGGAGGACATTATCGAGGAAGCGCATCACATCCTCGATGAAGGTCTTGTCCTCCGCCCACTCGTCCCACTTTTCCAGATTGAGCGAGGAGAGACAGCACACCGCGGTACGATCGTTGCCGAGGTGGTCGATGCCGGTCGGCAGGGTGATTTCGGCGCACAGGTTCGAGGTGGAAACCTTGAGGCCCAGCTCGCGGTGATGCTTGGGCATCGTCCGGTTCACCGTGTCGGAGAAGACGATATAGGGCTCGCCGGTCGCCAGCCGGGTCTCGACCAGCTTCTGGAACAGGCTGCGCGCGTCCACCGTCTTGCGGACCGACCCGTCGCGCGGGGAAAGGAGGTCGAACTCGCCTCCGCTGCGGACCGCCTCCATGAAGGCATCGGTGACCAGCACGCCGTGGTGCAGGTTCAGCGCCTTGCGGTTGAAATCGCCGCTCGGCTTCCTGATCTCGAGGAACTCCTCGATCTCGGGGTGGGTGATGTCGAGGTAGCAGGCCGCCGAACCGCGCCGCAGCGAGCCCTGGCTGATCGCCAGCGTCAGCGAATCCATCACCCGCACGAAGGGAATGATGCCGCTGGTCTTGCCGTTGAGGCCCACCGGCTCGCCGATGCCGCGCACATTGCCCCAATAGGTGCCGATGCCGCCGCCCTTGCTGGCCAGCCACACATTCTCGTTCCAGGTGCCGACGATGCCGTCGAGGCTGTCCGACACCGAATTGAGATAGCATGAGATCGGGAGGCCGCGATTGGTGCCGCCGTTGGACAGCACCGGGGTCGCCGGCATGAACCACAGCTTCGAAACATAATCGTAAAGCCGCTGGGCGTGATCCTGATCGTCCGCATAGGCATCGGCGACACGGGCGAAGAGATCCTGGTAGCTTTCGCCGGGCAGGAGATAACGGTCGGTCAGCGTCTCCTTGCCGAATTCGGTGAGCAGCGCGTCACGCGCCGGATCGGTGGCCACGGCGAAGCGCCGGTCCATGACCTTCTTGCTGTCGGAATCGTCTCCGCGCGCGGCGGCGCCGGCGATTGCCTTGGCAGCCTGCGCCATGCTCGCCGCGGCGGCATCCGCCAGAACATCGCTGCCCTTGTCCTGCACCGTCATCGCCACCGCCTTCCGGGACGCCTCGGCCGCTTCGGCACCGCTTTCCAGCTCGAGCTCCATTGCCGCATCGTCCCCGTTCCTGAAATCCATCATCGAGCCCGCCCGTCCCCTGTCTCGCGGAAGCCATGTTCCGCATGTGTTCGACTCGGCGAGCCACCCCGCCTTACCACTCGGCGCACCGGCATTGGCGAAAACTTTTCCCGCCTTTGCCCACAGAGCGCCCGGTTGCGCGGACATCCCGAATATGGGGATGCGCGACCGAAAACTCTAGGTCTTGTGGATCACCCCCCGCGACCAACCACTAGATGATGAATCAGCACCGCTTGCGGCGCAAGGGGCTGGATTGCCCCCCAGCACTATTTCGGGTCAGCGAGACAAGCTGTATTGCCCATCTCAAACACCGCGACGCGCCGGAATTGCTGGACCTTGGGCAAAGGCAAGCGGGAAAACGAATCCGTGAAAAAATTTTTGCGGGCACAACCCATCCGCGAGGGCTTTGAATCAATCGAATCGCGGCGCGCAAAAAGCTTGCTCGCAAGTGGTCGTTGCACGCTGCCGAGAGCAGCCCGAAGCGCTACCCGGCCGCGCCTGCGGCAGCCGCCGCGCGGGCATGATCGGCGATGGCATCCGCCATCTCATCCACCAGTGCCAGCGGAAGATCGTGGCCCATGCCGGGAATGATCTTGAGCCGCGCGCCGGGAATGTGCGCGGCGGTATCGCGCCCCCCGTCCACCGGCACCAGCGGATCGCCATCGCCGTGAATCACCAGCGTGGGCGCGCTGACCCGCGCCAGCCGCCCGCGGCGGCTGCCATCGGCGATGATCGCGGCGAGCTGGCGCGGCATTCCCGCGGGATAGATCGAGCGGCGGACATTGGCGGTGGTGTTGGAGCGCAGCCGCGCCTCGTCGGGCGGATAGCCGGGTGAGCCGATGGTGCGGCCGATCAGCACCCCGTGCTCCACCAGCACGGCCTCCTCCATGCTCGCGGGCCGCCGGGTCAGCACCGCGATCGCCTGTTTCTGTGCCGGCGGCAGGCCCGGATGGCCGGTGGTGGACATGATCGAGGTGAGGCTGAGCACCCGGTCGGGATGGGAGAAGGCGGCGTGCTGCGCGATCATCCCGCCCATGCTGGCGCCCACCACATGGGCGCGGGCGATCCCCAGGGAATCGAGCAGGCCCACCGCGTCGGCCGCCATGTCGGCCAGGGTGTAGGGCACGCGCGGATTGAAGCCGAGACGCTTCATCAGCGTGTGGCGGATCATCCCGGGCGCCCGCGCGCCCTCCATCTTGTGGCTGAGACCGATGTCGCGGTTGTCGTAGCGGATGACGCGGAACCCCCGGGCCGCCAGCGCCTCGACCAGTTCGATCGGCCACAGCGTCAGCTGCGCGCCCAGCCCCATGACGAGCAGCAGCGGCGGAGCGGCCGGATCGCCGTAATCCTCGTATTCCAGGGCAATTCCATTCGCCTCGATCTGCGGCATCGCCCGCTCCCCTGTGGATATTCACCATTCCTTAGGTGGTCCTGACCGAGACTGTAGCGCGCGGGCACCCCGCCGCAAGGCCGGGCGCCGGCGGTGATCATGCCGCGGGGGACGGCATCGGGACGGTGGATATGGACGAGCGCAATACAAGACGGCTGACCAGCGACGCGGAGATTCACTCGCTAAAGCACGGCGAGCGCCGAATGCATCCTTGCCGCAACATCTCGCGCCTGGGCTGCATGATCGCCGACGAAGGCCTGGCCGCGACGACCGGCGAGGACATCGAGATCGAGCTGCGCGAGGGCATTGTCGTTAGCGCGCGGGTGATCTGGGCGCGCCAGGGCCATGTCGGCCTGGCCTTCCGGGGCGAAATCGACATCGCCACGCTCCGCCATCTGGCGGCGGTTGACGAGCGTATGCTGCATGACGCGGGCCTGCGCGACCGTTTCGGCCGGCTGCTTCCCGACCGCCTGGGCAAGCGCGCGGCCTGACCCCGGCGCCGCTCAGGGCGCCAGCACCGTATCCTTCGCTTCGCTGTCGGTCTGCGGATAATCCAGCGTATAGTGCAGGCCGCGGCTTTCGTGCCGCTTCAGCGCCGACCTGACGATGAGATCGGCGGCCTGGTGCAGATTGCGAAGCTCGATCAGATCGGTGGTGACGCGAAAGGCGCTGTAATACTCCTCGATCTCGCGGCCCAGGGTCTCGATGCGGTGCGCCGCGCGCTGCAGGCGCTTGGTGGTCCGCACGATGCCGACATAGTTCCACATGAACCGCCTGATCTCGGTCCAGTTCTGCTTGATGACGACCTCCTCGTCGGAATCGGTCACGCGGCTTTCGTCCCACGGGCGGATCGGGGGCGGGGGATCGAGGTCGTCCCATCCCGCCAGAATGTCGCGCGCCGCCGCCTCGCCGAACACGAAACATTCCAGCAGCGAGTTGGAGGCGAGGCGATTGGCGCCATGCAGCCCGCTCTCGGTGCATTCGCCCGCCGCCCACAGCCCCGGCAGATCGGTGCGCGCGGCCATGTCGATCACCACGCCCCCGCAGGTATAGTGCTGCGCGGGCACCACCGGGATCGGCTCCTTGGTCATGTCGATCCCCAGCCCCAGCAGCTTCTCGTGTATGGTCGGGAAATGCTCCTTCACGAAAGCGGGCGGCTGGTGGCTGATGTCGAGGTGGACGTAATCCAGGCCGTGGCGCTTGATCTGGTCGTCGTTGGCGCGGGCCACCACGTCGCGCGGGGCCAGTTCCATGCGCTCGGGATCGTAGCGGCTCATGTAGCGTTCGCCGGTCACCGGGTTGATGAGCCGCCCACCCTCGCCCCGCACGGCCTCGGTTATGAGGAAGTTCTTGACCTCCAGGTTGTAGAGGCAGGTCGGGTGGAACTGCATCATCTCCATGTTGGAGACGCGCGTCCCGGCGCGCCAGGCCATCGCGATCCCGTCGCCCGTCGCCCCGCGCGGGGCGGTGCTGAACAGGTAGACGCGCCCCGCTCCGCCCGTGGCCAGCACGGTGGCGCGAGCGACATGAGCCACCACCTTGCCGCTCGCCTCGTCCAGCGCATAGGCACCCCACACCCGGCCCGAGCCGCTGAAACGCTCCTGGTGACGGCCGGTGACGAGGTCGATGCAGCTCTGCCCCGGCAGCAGGGTGATGTTGGGATTTGCCCTCGCCGCCTTGAGCAGCGCTTCCTGCACCGCCCAGCCGGTGGCATCGTTCACATGCACGATGCGGCGGTGCGAATGGCCGCCCTCGCGGGTAAGGTGAAGGTCCCCGCTGGCGGTGTTGAAAGGCACGCCCAGCGCCTGCAACCGTTCGATCGAGGCGGGTGCCTGGCTGACGACGAATTCCACGACCTCGCGGTCGTTGAGGCCCGCGCCCGCGACCATCGTGTCGCGGACATGGTTCTCGAAAGTGTCGCCCGCCTCGAGCACTGCCGCGATCCCGCCCTGCGCCCAGGCGGTGGCGCCTTCGCTGAGCCCGCCCTTGGCCAGCACCAGCACGCGCTTGGTCTGCGCCAGCGCGAGCGCCGCGGTGAGACCCGCCGCGCCGGAGCCGATTACGAGAACGTCGTGAAGCTGCTGCGTCATGCGCGCGTCATAAACCGGGGATCGCGTGCGGCAAGCGGTGACTGAGAACTCCGGGTGGCGCGTGCATCAGGCGCAACGGCCATTGCACACAACTCGTGTTGCACTGCACAATCAGCGGGCGTATCTCCCCGCGTCCTGGCCTGACCACGGGCCCCTGGCCGCCGAATAGTCGACGACCTCGCTTCGCGAAGGTTATCTCGAGCGCATGCCCCACAAATCGATGGAAACCGCCACGGCGCAGGGCGCCGGGGCGCAACCGCTGCCGCTTCTCGTCCTCGGCGCGATCGGCGTCGTGTTCGGCGACATCGGCACTTCTCCGCTCTATGCCATGAAGGAAAGCTTCATCGGACCGCACCCGCTGGCGGTGGACCGGCTGCACATCTTCGGCGTCATCAGCCTGGTGTTCTGGTCGCTGATGCTGGTGGTGACGGTGAAATACGTCTTCGTCGCCATGCGCGCCGACAACCGTGGCGAGGGCGGCTCGTTCGCGCTGCTCGCGCTGATCAGCCGCCATCTTGGGGAACATCGCTGGAGCGCCGGGCTGGTCATGCTCGGCGTACTCGCCACCGCGCTGTTCTATGGCGATGCGATGATCACGCCGGCGATATCGGTTCTCTCGGCGGTGGAGGGGCTGACGATCGTGGAAGCCCGGCTCCAGCCGCTGGTGCTGCCGCTGGCGAGCGTGATCCTGGTTGCGCTGTTCGCGGTGCAGAAGCGCGGCACCGCCCGGATGGGGGCGGTGTTCGGTCCTATCGTGCTGGTCTATTTCCTCGTCCTGGCCGGGCTGGGTATCATCCAGATCGCGCAGCGGCCCGAAATCCTCGGCATCGTGAACCCGCGGCACGCCTTCACCTTCTTCGCCTATGATCCCCGGCTCGCCTTCCTGGCGATGGGTTCGGTGTTCCTGGCCGTGACCGGGGCGGAGACGCTTTATGCCGACATGGGCCATTTCGGGCGCAAGGCGGTGGGTATCGGCTGGCTTGCGCTCGCCTATCCCTGCCTGATGCTCAACTACATGGGGCAAGGCGCGCTGCTGCTGGGCAATCCCGCCGCAGTGGAGAACCCGTTCTACCTGATGGCTCCGGAAGCCTATCGCCTGCCGCTGGTCATCCTTGCCACGCTGGCGACCATCATCGCCAGCCAGGCGGTGATTACCGGCGCCTTCTCGGTCACGCATCAGGCCGTCCAGCTCGGCTTCCTGCCGCGGCTGAGGACGCGCCACACCAGCGAGAAGGCCGTCGGGCAGATCTACATCCCCTCGGTTAACTGGGCGCTGCTGGTCATGGTGCTGGGACTGGTCTGGGGCTTCGGCGAATCCACCGAGCTTGCGGCCGCTTACGGCATCTCGGTGGTGGGCACGATGCTCATCACCACCGCCATGCTGGCCGTTCTGCTGCGCCGGGTGTGGCACTGGAGCCGCCCCGCGGTGGCCCTGACGATCGGGCTGTTCCTGCTGGTCGATGGCTCCTTCTTCGCCTCGAACATCACCAAGGTTGCGGATGGCGGCTGGTTTCCGCTGGTCGTGGCCGCGGCGATCTTCACGGTGCTGACCACCTGGGCGAAGGGGCGCCGTCTGATGCGCGAGGAGATGAGCGCGACCGCCATGCCCCTGCCCCTGTTCATCAAGTCCACCGCCGGCTCGGTGCAGAGGGTCAAGGGCACCGCGATCTTCCTGGCCGCCGACAACGGCGGGGTGCCGGCCGCGCTGCTCCACAATCTCAAGCACAACAAGGTGCTGCACGAACGCGTGGTGATCCTGACCGTGCAGGTGGAGGACGTGCCGGTGGTGGACGCCGTGCGCCGCGCCGAGATCGTGCCGCAGGGCGAGGGGTTCTGGCGCATCGTGCTCCATTTCGGCTTCATGGAGGAAGTCGATCTTCCCGCGGAGCTGGCGCGGGTGGAGGTTTGCGGCGGCGCGTTCGACATGATGCAGACCAGCTTCTTCCTCGGCCGGCAGAAGCTGATCGCCGCGCACGACCGGCGCGGCATGGCGCTGTGGCGCGAACATCTCTTCGCCTGGATGATGAAGGCCAGCGAATCGGCGATGGATTTCTTCAGGTTGCCCACCGGGCGGGTGGTGGAGGTCGGCAGCCAGCTTCGCATCTAGGCCGGCATCGGCGGGCGCGCCGCTCCGAATCCCGCAGGATTGGGGCGGCTCGCCGCGTCGGCATTTACCATCCCGCAGCGCCGTCTAGCCCCTGCCCTCGCAGGGGATGAGTACGGGAGGTCGCGGGATCACATGAAACTCGCTCAATTCGCATGCGCGTTCGGCAGGCATCGCCTCGATCCCGGCAAGGTTCGCCGCATCCACGGTTCGCAGGTCAGCCGCTGCCTGCATTGCAATCTGCCGATGGAGGAGGTCACGCCGCACGTCTGGGAGGTGCAGCGTGTCCGCGATGCGGGCCTGGGGCGGCGACACTTCCCCTAGCGCCGCGCGACGACGCCGGAACGATTCAGCCGCCCGCCGTCAGTTGCACGAAGACATCCTCCAGGTCCGCCTCGCGCGTGGTGACGTCCTCGATCGCATAGCCATGCTGCTGGAGCAGCGCGAGCACCTGGCCGGCGCTGGTGGCGTCGCGATCATAGGTGATGTCGATGCGGCGCGGCTCGACCACATCGGCCTTGAGGAAGGCGGGCTCCATCGGCGGGCCGGCGATGTCCTTGTCCACGGCCACGGAGACGATCTTCTCGCGCGCCATGCCCACCAGTTCGCGGGTCGGCTTGTCGGCGATCAGCTCGCCATGATTGATGATCGCGATCCGGTCGCACAATTGCTCGGCTTCCTCAAGGTAGTGGGTGGTCAGCACGACCGTCACCCCTTCGCGGTTGAGCCCGGTCACCAGTTCCCAAAGCTGGCGGCGCAGCTCAACGTCGACGCCGGCGGTCGGCTCGTCGAGCACCAGGATCGGCGGCGAATGGACCATCGCCTTGGCCACCAGCAGCCGCCGCTTCATCCCGCCCGACAGCGTGCGGGCATAGGCATCGCGCTTGTCCCACAGATGCACCGCCTTCAGCAGCTCCTCGCTGCGGCGCTGGCCCTTCCTCACGCCGTAGAATCCGCCCTGGTTCTCCAGCACCTCGAAAGGGGTGAAGAAGGGATCGAAGACGATTTCCTGGGGCACGATCCCGATCGAGCGCTTGGCGTTGCGCGGCTGCGCGTCGATGTCGAAACCCCAGATCTCCGCGCTGCCCGAGGTCTTCATCACCAGGCCGGCAAGGATGTTGATGAGCGTGGACTTGCCCGCGCCATTGGGGCCGAGCAGACCGAAGATGCCGCCCTGCGGCACCTCCAGGCTGATTCCCTTGAGCGCCAGCTTGCCCTCCTGCGCCCGCGCCTTGGGCGGCGGGGCGTAGCGCTTGACGAGATTGTCGATGCGGATCGCGGGTGGAGTGGCCATGACCGGCCCCTAGGCCGTTGCGGCGCGCGGCCCAAGCCATTATCGCCGCGCCCATGAATACCCCCCCGCCCGAAGTCACCCTGGTCGAAGCCCACCGCGTATGGTGCGACGGTTCGACCGACATCCGCTCCGGCGCGCGATATCGCCCGGCCGCCCTGGGCCACCCCAAGGTGTTCCTCGAGATCGACGAGCACGGCTATGTCGATTGCGGCTATTGCGACCGCCGCTTCATCCTCAGGGGCGGCCCGGCAGAAGGCGTGGACCAGGCAAGCCTTGCGGATATCTCCGAAGGCGGCGACCCCGGACACGCCTGACGCCCGGCCGTCGGCCTCGCTCCATTGAGGAGCCGCCGCCTTTCACCCGGGCGAGGAAGAGCCTACATTGGGCGCCATGACGACTTCCGATCCCGCCAGCCTGATCTATTCCGACAAGCTCAGCCCCGCCGAGGCGCAGGCGCTGACCACGCGGCTGCTGTCGTCCTGCGACGATGGCGAGCTCTACCTCCAGTTCATCGCCAGCGAGAGCTTCGCCTTCGATGACGGGCGGCTCAAGGCTGCGGATTATGCGCGCGACAGCGGCTTCGGCCTGCGCGGGGTGAGCGGCGAGGCGACCGGTTTCGCCCATGCCAACGACATCAGCGCCGCGGCCATCGCGCGCGCGGGCGAGACTTTGCAGCTGCTCGACCCGGCAAAGGGCGCGAAGGCCGCGCCGCCGGCGCGCACCAACCGCCACCTCTATACCGACGACAGCCCGCTGGACCTCGTGCCCTTCGCGGAAAAGGTGGCGCTGCTGGAGAAGATCGACGCCGTGGCCCGCGCAAGGGACCCGCGCGTGGCGCAGGTCAGCGCCAGCCTGACCGCGAGCTGGAGCGTTATCGAGATCGTCCGCCCCGATGGCTTCACCGCCCGCGACATCCGCCCGCTGGTGCGGCTGAACGTCAGCATCGTCGCGGAGATGAACGGGAGGCGCGAAACCGGCAGCTACGGTTTCGGGGGCCGCTATCTCTACGACGAGCTGTTCGACGAGGGCCGGTGGATGCATGCGGTGGACGAGGCCGTGCGCCAGGCGCTGGTCAATCTCGACAGCGTGCCCGCCCCGGCCGGAACGAGCACCGTGCTGCTTGGCCCCGGCTGGCCCGGCGTGCTGCTGCACGAGGCGGTCGGCCACGGGCTGGAGGGCGATTTCAACCGCAAGGGCACCAGCGCCTTTTCCGGCCGCATCGGCGAGCGCGTGGCGGCGCCGGGCGTTACGGTGGTCGACGACGGCGCCATCGCGCAGCGCCGGGGTTCGCTCACCATTGACGACGAAGGCACGTCCACCCGCGAGACCGTGCTGATCGAGGACGGCATCCTCAAGGGCTATATGCAGGACCGGCTCAACGCCCGGCTGATGGGGATGGAGCCGACCGGCAACGGCCGCCGCGAAAGCTATGAACACGCGCCGATGCCGCGGATGACCAACACCTTCATGCGCGCCGGCACCGACGATCCAGCCGAGCTGCTCGCCCGCGTGAAGGACGGCATCTACGCCACCAGCTTCGGCGGCGGACAGGTCGACATCACCAGCGGCAAGTTCGTCTTCTCCTGCACCGAGGCATACAAGGTCGAGAACGGCAAGGTGATCGCCCCGATCAAGGGCGCCACGCTGATCGGCGACGGGCCCAGCGTGCTGACCCGTGTGATCGGGATCGGCGACGACATGCAGCTCGATCAGGGCGTGGGCATGTGCGGCAAGGGCGGCCAGGGCATTCCCGCCGGTGTTGGCCAGCCGACCTTGCTGATCGACGGAATCACGGTCGGCGGGACGGGCTGAGGCCGGGGCCTTCGCTCATCGCCAATTCATCCGCCGCGTGCTAGACGGCGGCATACGAAGGAGTATCCCTCATGCGCAAATTCCTAGGAACCCTGGCCATCGCCGCTTCCGCCGTCGCGCTTGCCACCGCCCCCGCCATCGCGCGGGAGCGCCTCACCGGCGAACAACAGCTCGCCAAGCTGATCGAGGGCCGCACCGCCGGCACGCCTCGGAGCTGCATCCGCACCGACAGCAGCAGCAGCCTGACCATCATCGACAAGACCGCCATCGTCTACCGGTCGGGCGGCAAGGTGTGGGTGAACCGCACCGCCGATCCCTCCAGCATCGACGATAACGACATCCTGGTCATCAAGAAGTTCGGCGGGTCCGGGCTGTGCCGCAGCGACACCGTGACTCTGGCCGATCGCTCTACGGGCATGTTCAGCGGGGTGGTCTTCCTGACCGATTTCGTGCCCTACGAAAAGGCGAGCTGACCCCCGCTGGTCAGTGCTGGCCCAGCGTCGAAAGCGCCCTCGCCCCGTCGAGCACCTGGCGGCCGACCATCTCGATCTGGGCGCGGGCGCGATCGTCCAGGCATTCTCCCTGCACCGAGAACATACCGGGGAATGTCCGGATCGTCGCGCCCATCGGCGTTGGCCAGCCGCGCAGGGAATGGACTATGGTCCGCAAGGTCAGCAGCGTGCCCATGCTCGCCTGATCGCCGAAGGCCGTGGTGATGAGGCCGACCGCGCGACCGTCGAGATAGGGGCGTGTGTCGCCGGCCAGGTCCTCCAGGTAATCGAGTGCGTTCTTGACCAGGCCCGAAATGGTCCCGTGATAGCCCGGCGCGGAGATGATTACCCCGTCCGCCGCGCGCACGGCATCCACCAGCTCGCCGCCATTGCCGGCCCTGTAGGCGGTGCCGCGATAATGGGCGAGGGTACCGAGATAGTCGCCGCCGAACACGCTCACCTGCGCGCCCGCCTCCGCGGCCGGGCGAGTGGCCAGGCGCAACGCCTGTTCGGTGGCGCTGTCCGCGTTCACCGTTCCGCCGATAGCGACGATGCGAATGGTCACGCGCGGGGCCGGTGATGGATCATGCGACACCCTGTTGCAGGCCATTCGCCGCTGTCAACAGTCGCGCTCGTCATGGCAGCGGCGCGCCGCGGGCGGCCGCCAGCACCGCATACCAGTCCTGCCGGGTCCATCGCATCCCGAGGGCCTGGGCAGCCTCCGCGATGCGACCGGCATCCTGCGAACCGACGATGGGCACGATTCCCGCCGGATGGACCATCAGCCAGCCATAGGCCGCCACCGAACGGCTCACCCCATGCTCGCCGGCGACGCGGTCGAGCACGTCCGCCACCGCCTGCTCGCGCCCGTCGGCCGGCGCCAGGAGCCGGCCGCCGCCGAGCGGAGACCAGGCCAGCGGCGTCAGGCCAAGGCGCAGCGCCTGATCGAGCTCGCCATTGGCGAAGCAGTCGATCCTGAGCGGGCTGATCTCGGGCTGGGTCGCCGCCAGCTCGTGGCCGAGGAAATGGCCCAGCGCCTCGATCTGGGATGGGCTGAAATTGGACACGCCGAGCGCGCGCACCTTGCCGCTCGCCACCGCATCGTCGAGCACCCGCGCCACTTCCTGCGGATGGGCGAGGATGTCGGGGCGGTGGATCTGGTAAAGGTCGATGGTATCGGTGCGCAGGCGCCGCAGCGATGCCTCGATCGCGCTTCGCAGATAGCCGGGCGACTGGTCATAGGGCAGCGGCGGCCTGATCCCGCCCTTCGTCGCCAGCACCATGCGCCCGCGCAAGCCGGGCTGCGATGCCAGCACCTCGCCCAGCAAGGCCTCGGCATCGCCGAACCCGCGCGTGCCGTCGAAGCCGTAGATGTCGGCGGTATCGAGCAGGGTTATGCCGGCATCGAGCGCGGCATGGACGAGCCGCGCCGCATCGCCCGCGCCGCGACCGTTCTCGGCCAGCCGCCACATCCCCCAGGCCAGCGGCGAGATGGCGATGCCGCTCGCGCCCAGCGTGCGGGAGGCCGGGGGCGGGGCGAGCGCGCTCATGGTCAGCGGTTCAGCCGCCCTTCGACCAGCGCAGCGACCACGGCCGGATCGGCGAGGGTCGAGGTGTCGCCCAGCGCGCCGGTCTCGTTCTCGGCGATCTTGCGGAGGATGCGGCGCATGATCTTGCCGCTGCGGGTCTTCGGCAGCGCCGTCGTGAACTGGATGTGGTCGGGCGTGGCGATCGGGCCGATCTCGTGGCGCACCCACTGCTTCAGCTCCGCCCCCAGCGCCCCGGAAGACTCCTCCCCCGACTTGAGCGTCACATAGCAGTAGATGCCCTGGCCCTTGATGTCGTGCGGACAGCCCACCACCGCCGCCTCCGCGACGCTTGCATGCAGCACCAGCGCGCTCTCCACCTCGGCGGTGCCCATGCGGTGGCCCGATACGTTGATGACATCGTCCACGCGGCCGGTGATCCAGTAGTAGGCATCCGTATCGCGGCGACAGCCGTCGCCGGTGAAATAGCGGCCGGGATAGGTGCTGAAATAGGCCTGCACGAAGCGTTCGTGATCGCCATAGACGGTGCGCGCCTGTCCGGGCCAGCTGCGCGCGATGCACAGATTGCCTTCCGCGGCACCCTCCAGCACACCGCCCTCACCATCGACGAGCTGCGGTTCGACCCCGAAGAACGGCTTGCCCGCGCTGCCCGGCTTCATGTCGTGCGCGCCCGGCAGGGTGGTTATCATGATCCCGCCGGTCTCCGTCTGCCACCAGGTATCGACCACGGGCAACTCGTCCTTGCCGACGGTGCCGGCATACCAGCGCCACGCCTCGGGATTGATCGGTTCCCCCACGCTGCCGAGCAGGCGCAGGCTGGAGAGATCGTGGCGGGTCACATAGTCCTCCCCCTCCCGCATCAAGGCGCGGATCGCGGTCGGCGCGGTGTAGAAGATGGCAACCTTGTGCTTTTCGATCACCGCCCAGAAGCGGTCGTGATCCGGGTAGCTGGGCACGCCTTCGAACATCAGCACGCTCGCGCCGCTCAGCAGCGGACCATAGACGATGTAGCTGTGCCCCGTGACCCAGCCGATGTCGGCCGTGCACCAGAACAGCTCGCCGGGCCGATAGTCGAACACATGGCGGAAGGTCGTCTCGGTCCACACGCCGTAACCGCCGGTCGTGTGGAGCACGCCCTTGGGCTTGCCGGTCGAACCGCTGGTATAGAGGATGAACAGCGGGTCTTCCGCTCCCATCGGCTCGCACGGGCACTCCCCGCCAACGCCCTGCGATGCCTCATGGAACCAGTGATCGCGGCCCTTGGTCATGGCGACCGCGCCGCCGGTATGGCGGAACACCAGCACCGCCCTCACGCTCACCTTCTCCAGCGCCGCATCGACATTGGCCTTGAGCGGCACGCGCTTGCCGCCGCGCAACCCTTCGTCGGCGGTGATGATCCAGTCGCTTGCACAGTCCTCGATCCGGCCCGCGATCGCCTCGGGCGAGAAGCCACCGAAGATCACCGAATGCACCGCGCCGATCCGTGCGCAGGCGAGCATGGCCATCGCGCCTTCGGGGATCATCGGCATATAGATCGTGACGCGGTCGCCCTTGCGGACGCCGAGCTCGCGCAGCGTGGCGGCGATCCGGATCACATCCCGCTGGAGCTCGGCATAGCTGATGCGCCGCACCGCGCCGGCCGGATCGTCGGGCTCGAACACGATCGCGATATCATCGCCCCGGCCCGCGGCGACATGGCGATCCACCGCATTGTGGCAGAGGTTGAGCCGGCCGTCCTCGAACCAGCGGATATCGACGGGATCGAAGCTCCAGTTCGCTATCCGGCTGGGCGCGCGTTCCCAGTCCAGCCGCCCCGCCTGCTCCGCCCAGAAGCCGTCACTGTCGGTCACGCTGCGGCGGTAAAGCGCTTCATACTGCGCCGAAGTCGTGCGCGTACCGTCCAGCGTGCCCGCGGGGCGCGCCACGATGTCGCTGTCGTGGGGATGGTCGGCCATGCACTCTCCCTGTCGTTGATCGCGCGATAGGGCCGAGCAGGCGGCGGAGTCTAGGGGCGCCCCACGCTGGAGTATAGGAAGCCTTTGGCTTTCATGTCTTCGGGTCGGTAGATGTTTCTGAGGTCGACCATGACGGGGGCCTTGGCGAGTTGCCTGACGCGGTCGAGGTCGAGGGCGCGGAACGCGTCCCATTCGGTC
>JAEULJ010000004.1 GCA_016793865.1 Altererythrobacter sp. | reverse complement strand
GCAGCGCTGTCCCGTCAAAATCATCCCGCAAGCTGATCGCTGATCCCATAGCCGCGCCCTCCAAATGCAGGACGCTATAGATTCAGACTTTCGCGGCTCTGGGAATCCCTCGCGTGAGTCAGCCTCAACGCAGGCTGGTATTACACCACGCGCGGCCATGAAACCGTGCATTGGACTCGCCACGAGAGCCGTCTTGATCGCAGCTTTGGCCGCGAGAAATGGGGCGATGAGGGCTATGCCCGCGAGGAATTGGTTGCCGAGCTTGGCGCGGCCTTCCTTGCCGCCGACCTTGGGCTTTGCATCGAGCCGCGCCCCGATCATGCCAGCTATATCGCAAGCTGGATAAAGGTGCTGGAAAACGACACCCGCGCCATCGTGCAGGCCGCAGCCCATGCCGAGCGCGCCGTTGCCTATCTTCACCAACTGGCGACCCCCGAAGCGATCAGAGAGGCGGCATAGCCCGCCGATGATCGAGGCCGCCCCGAACAGGGGCGGCCATTTCGTTCAGCCCGCCTACCCGATCCCAATGCGCTGGCCGCTCCCTTCGGTCGCGGCCAGTGATACAGAATCAAGGTCAGATCATTTGATCGAGCGCCGCCATCGTTTCCGCCAGCACGCGCCGGAGCGATAGCAGGCTTGCGCCTAGCGACATTTCCGGCCTTTCCGCCATCAGCATCATCGCTTTCAGCACCGCATTGGACTCCCGCGCCAGCAGGATCAGATTCACGCCGCTGGGAGCATTGGTGCCATTCAGCCAGTTTTTCGCGGTGCGATCACTTACGCCCGTCCACTTCATAATCATCTTCGGGCCGTTTCGCGCCGATCCAAACTCGACCTTCAGAGCCGAGGCGATCACCTGCGCGAATTCGGTATCCGTGAGCGTGTCGCGGCCGACCGGAAAAGAACTTCCCTTCTTTGGAAACATGTTGCCGTCCCTTTGCTGTTAGGGAGGCGAGAGCACGCAACGAGGTAGCATCGGGGCAACATCAAGGCGCGACCACAATGGTCATTGAGTGGAAAACAACCGATGACAGCCGATCACACGGCCCACCGCCAAAGCGGGCCGCTGAATATGTCCGTATGTCCACCGATCATCAGCAATACTCGACTGACAATCAGGCGGCGGCAATTCGGGCCTATGCCGAGAAACGCGGATTCGAGATTGTCCGCACTTATGCCGACGAAGGCAAAAGCGGCCTGCAAATTGGCGGGCGCGATTCCCTGCAACAGCTTCTCGCCGACATCGACGGCGATAAGGTCGATTTCGAGGCGATCCTTGTTTACGATGTGAGCCGCTGGGGCCGTTTCCAAGACCCGGACGAAGCCGCCTATTACGAATTGCGCTGCAAGCGCGCCGGGATCACCGTCCACTATATCGCCGAGCAATTCGAGAATGACGGCACCATCGGTTCGTCGATCATCAAGACCGTCAAGCGGGCGATGGCCGGGGAATACAGCCGCGAATTGTCGGTCAAGGTGTTCGCGGGCCAATGCCGCCTTATCGGCCTTGGCTATCGGCAAGGCGGCGCACCGGGCTTCGGGCTGCGGCGGATGCTCGTCGATGAGCGCGGCCAGCACAAAGGCGTGCTTGATCGGGGCGAGCACAAGAGTATCGCCACGGATCGGATCGTGCTGGTGCAGGGACCGGAGGAAGAAGTCGCCATCGTCCGCGACATCTACCGCCAGTTTGTCGAAGACGGCAGAACCGAACGGCAGATCGCCGATTGGCTCAATGCCCAGGGCATCCTGTCCGACCTCGGGCGCGCGTGGACACGCGGTGCTGTCCACCAAATCCTTATCAACGACAAATATGCCGGTCACAACGTCTGGGGCCGCACGTCCTTCAAGCTGAAAACCCGCCATGTCCGCAACGATCCATCGGAGTGGATCAGGCACGACCAAGCCTTTCCGGCTATCGTGCCACAGGCGCTGTTCGATCAGGCCCGGCTTATCATCGAGGAGCGGTCAAAGCGATTGACCGACGAT
The DNA here is from genome assembly GCA_016793865.1 of Altererythrobacter sp. Classification (GTDB taxonomy): domain Bacteria; phylum Pseudomonadota; class Alphaproteobacteria; order Sphingomonadales; family Sphingomonadaceae; genus Qipengyuania. Next base: position 116,702 of record JAEULJ010000004.1, on the reverse strand, counting down.
GAAATGCTCGCGCTGTTGTCGGAAATCCTGAAAAAGAACGGCTATCTTTCCGGTCTTATCATCGACGAGTTTGAGGATGGGCCGTCCAGCAGCGCCTTCCAATCCCGCTTTGGCAGCCTGTTGCGCGCCTATTCGCTGGTAGGCTTCATCCCCGATCACGATTATCGCTACATTGAGATCAACCGCGCCTTGCGCCGGATGCACCCGTCGATTGTCAGGGACGTGATCGAGGGCGTGCGCGCCGCAGGCGGCACCGCGATCCAGAATCTCGAAGATGACACGCTGCTCGTCAACGATGAGATCACCGCGTCCATCGTCATCGCCCGGTGCAAGCTGACACGCGGGGGCTTCCGCCGCTGGAAAATCCGGCTCGACGAGAGCTTGCGCCCCGACCTCACAATCTGCGTCAGGATGGACGAGGACAATATGAACGCACACGACTTCTATATATTGCCGCGCATGACGCTCGTCGAAGGCGTGCTACGGCTGGCCGATCACAACGGCCTGTCGCTTGACGCTTTCCGCTTCGACACGCTGGACGGCTTTTTCGCTTTGGCGGAACGTGTGCCGTTCCGGCAGGCGGCATAGACCGTGGCGCTTCCCGCCCAGCGCGTCGAGATGATCCCGATTGACCGGATCACTGTCGTCAACCCGCGCCTTCGCAACAAAAAGGTGTTCAAGGGGATCGTTGAGAACATCGCCGAAGTGGGCCTCAAGCGTCCGATCACCGTCACCAGCCGTCATGGCGAGGACGGGCCGCTCTATGATCTTGTATGCGGGCAGGGCCGCCTTGAAGCCTTCCGGCAACTCGGCCAGACCGAGGTGCCCGCGCTGATCGTGACCGCCGATCAGGAAGATTGTTTCGTCGCCAGCCTCGTCGAGAATTGCGCCCGCCGTCAGCATCAGGCCGTGGACCTGCTGCAAGACATCCTCGGGATGCGCGAGCGCGGCTATTCCGACAACGAGATCGCCGCCATGACCGGGCTTTCCGCCAACTATGTCTATATCGTGGGAAGGCTCTTGGAACGCGGCGAGCGGCGACTCGTCGCCGCTGTCGAGGCGGGCTATCTTCCCATATCCGTCGCCCTCGAAATCTGCGAAGCCGACGATCAGGGCGTGCAGGCCGCGTTGCACAAGGCTTATGAAGAAAATCTCTTGCGCGGGCGCGCGCTCATTGCGGCACGCCGTTTGGTGGAGGTGCGTAAACGCTCCGGCAAAGCGGCCAAGCTTAACAAGCTGGTTGGCAAGGACGCCGCCACGACGCCCGAAGGGCTGGTGAAAGCCTTTCAGGAGGACACCGAACGCAAGCGCATGATGATCCGAAAGACGGAGGCCACCCGCAATCGCCTCGTCTTTATCGTCGAGGCGTTGAGCCATCTATCGAACGACGAAAGTTTCGCCGCGCTTCTCGAAGATGAAGGTCTGGCGACGATACCAACCAGCCTTGCGGATCGGATTCAGAAAGTCAGGATCAGCGTGCAATGACCCGTGGCAATCGACAGCGCAAAATCAAGCTAGCCTTTGAACCGACCAGCTTGCGGATTCCGCTTGGCGAAATCGAGCTTCTGCGTGCGATGCCCGAGACAACGAGGAAGTCGCCCAAATACGGCCAGATCGCCGCCTCCATCCGTGAGGTCGGCATTATCGAGCCGCCCGTCGTCATCCGCGTGCCCGGAAAGGAGGAGCGATACCGGCTGTTGGACGGACACATCCGCATAGACGTTCTGAAAGCGCGCGGAGACAAGGATGTTGTCTGCCTTGTCGCGACCGCCGACGAGGCCATTACCTACAACAAGCGCATCAGCCGCATGGCTATCGTTCAGGAACACAAGATGATCCTAAAGGCGCTTGAGAAGGGCGTTTCGGAGGAGCGTCTAGCGCGGGCGCTCAACGTCAACATATCGAGTATTCGCAGCAAGCGGCGCTTGCTGGACGGGATTTGCGACGAGGTGGCAAAGCTGCTGCAAGACCGACTGGTGCCGCTCAACACCTTTCGCGAAATGAAGAAGCTGCGCCCGATGCGGCAGATCGAGGTTGCTGAAACCATGATTGCGATGAACAGGTTTTCATGGACCTATGCCAAGTCGCTCGTCGCCGCCACGCCGCAGCACCTGTTGACCAGCGAAAAGCGCAAGGCCGTGCGAGGTCTTAGCGACGAGCAGATCGAACACATGGAGCGCGAGGCGACCAACATTGATCGCGAGTTCCGCATGATCGAGCAGAGCTACGGCATGGACCATCTCGATTTGGTGCTGGCGACCGGCTATCTGGCCCGCTTGATCGAGAACGTGCGCGTGGTCCACCATCTTGCCCGCCACCATGCCGAGTTGCTGGCCGAGTTCCAGCGGATCGTGCAACTTCGCGACGCAGCATAGCGGTTTACACTGCGAACAGAATCCGCAGCATATGCGTCTTTTCCCAAAGTTGAGGGCCGTGCCTTATGCAGCGAGCGGCGATACTAACCTCCGCTTCGCCCCACCCGCGCGAGGCGCGACGGAAATCTTGACGCGGACATCGCGGTTGAGCCGGTCGAGAATCCGCATCAGCCGGTCGATGGTGAAGCGGTCGAGCTTAACCTGACGGATACGGGAGAAATCCGCAGCCGCAATCCCGGTGCGCGCTTCGGCGTCGCGCACCGTCAGCCCCTCGCTATCGAGCGTCTTGATGATTTCGGCGGCGAGGATGGCGCGAAACTGGCGAAGGCTCGCGTCGGGCGCGTCGAAGTCGGCAAAGACATTGCCGGAACCGCGAACCAGCTCGAAATCGTCGTTTTCGTTAGCCATCGAGCATCTCCTTCAACCGCTTGATCCGTTCGCGCACGAGGTCGATTTCGTGGCGCGGCGTCGATATTCCCTTGGTCGATTTTTTCTGGAAGGCATGAACCACCCAGATGTCATCGCCCAGTTGCAGCGCATAAACGACGCGATAGGCGTCGCCGCGCTCCTTGATCGCCAGTTCCCAGACACCAGAACCAAGCCCGGCGAGCGGCTTAGCAATGTCCGGCGTCCCGCCATCGGCCACCACGGTCAGGGCATCGAACGCCCGATCCATCGCGCCCGCCGGGAACGCCTCAAAATCCTTCCGCGCCGCCTTGATCCAAGAAACGGTGCGGAATGTGTTACGAGATTTCGTCATTTGTAGTCATATCTGCCAACAAAGTCAATACGGGGCCGCGTCAGGCCGCCGCTGCGAGCGGGGCCTTGCGGTCCAGCACTTCGACGGCTTTCAACTTATGCTCGGGCGCGAGATGGGCATAGCGCAGCGTCATCGCATAGTCGCTATGGCCGAGCAGTTCGCGCACGGTGTTCAAATCGACCCCGCCCATCACCAGCCGCGACGCAAAATGGTGGCGCATGTCGTGCCAGCGGAAGCCGGTGATACCCGCATCCTTGAGCAACCGCCGCCACGAGAAATTGACGCGATCAAACCGCTGCCCCGCATCGTTAACGAACACCAGCCCTTCGGTTGTTTCCGCCTGCGCCCGCCAGCCCAGCAGAACCGCCGTGGCTTCCCGGTTGAGCGGGATATGGCGCGTTCGCCGCGATTTCGCGGTGGCACCCGTCACCGTAAGGATTCGCCGGTCGAGATTGACATTCTCCCATGTGAGATCGAACAATTCGCCGCGACGGCAGCCAGTGTTGATCGAGAGCAGCACCAGCGGCTTCACATGGTCGGTAAAGGCCAATTGCCGCAAGCTGGATAGCAGCACATAACCGCGTTCGCTCCGCCAGCGGTTAGCCGAATCGCGTTCGGCGCGGCGGCGTTCCTCGCGGTCATCGAGCGCCGCGCGCAAACGGGCTTCCTCGTCGTCGCTCAAGAACCGCACCTTGAGGCAATCGTCGGTGCGCGACTTCTTGACCTTGGTGAGCGGATTGGTCCCGATCAATTCCCAATCGACGGCGCGGTTGAACGCCGCCTTGATCGAGGAAATATCGCGATTGATGGTTTCGAGGCTCAGGCCGCGCTCAATCTCTCCCGCGCGCCAGCGTTCGACATCTAACCCGGTGACGGCATCGAGCCGCTTGTCGAGCAGATGCTTGAACGCGGTCGCCAGCCGGTTGAGATTCTGCTTGTGCGCCCTTTGGTTGGCCTTCGCCCAAGTCGCATAGTCGCCATCGAGAAAGGCCCGGAACGTCGGCACCTCCCGCTTGGGCTTGCGCTCTTCAATGGGATCGAGGCCGCGATAGACTTCGGACAGGATCGCGCGGGCGCTCTCACGGGCTTCGGCCAGACCGAGCGCATCGGCCCTGCCCAACCATATCCGCTTGCCGCGTGCATATTCGCAATAAAACGACTTCACCCCGCTTGGCGTCACCCGCAGCACCAGCCCCTTGAGGCGTATATCCCGATGCTCCTCAGTCTTAGCCGGATTGGGCAGTTTTTCGATAGCCGCTTGTGTCAAAACAGTTCGCATGGCGCGTCTCGCATTTCGTTCTGGTGGTGCACTGGTGGTGCAACTGACCGCATCACGATGGAACATAATGCGACCAGACGGAACAACTTATACGCCAGAAAACTACCTTAAATCAGTCACTAATGCAAGATTTCCCGTTGCGAGACGGAGCGTTCAAAACCCCCAAAATAGCGGCTGGGGGTGTGGGGGTCGGAGGTTCGAATCCTCTCGTCCCGACCAGTGGTTTCCCTCGAAAAGCAATGTGTTAAGCGCGCTGCGGCAGTCGCCCGTCTTGCATATGCGCCCCACCCGCAAGCTGTCCGCGCTGGTCGCAAGGGCGCGGCAGTACATTCGTCCCGGCGTTCGATGCGGAGCGATTGCCGTTTGCCGCGCCAGGCACTACATCGCCCCCACCTTCACGACAGCGGGGATCGATGACCGAGCCTGACCACACCGGCGCGCCCGCCCGCCGAAGCCTGTCATTCAGTCCGACAGCCTGATTCATCGCCGCGTGCGCATCTGTATTCCCATCCACAGCTTCGAGCCCGGCGGGGTGGAGCGCGTCGGCCTCCGCCTGGCGGAGCGCTGGAAGGCGGCGGGGCACGAGGTGACCGTGGTGCTGGGCCGCCCGCGAGGGATCGCGAAGGCCCAGGCGCCCCGGCTCGACTACCGCACCCGGCGGGAACCCTTCCCTACGGACGGCTGGGAAACCCCGTGGCTCGTCTGGAGCCTATGGCGCCATCTGCGGGAAAACCGGCCCGATGTGATCTTCTGTGCGGGGAACACCTACACGATAGTATGCGTGTTGATGAAGCTGCTGCTGGGCAAGCGCTGCCCGCCGGTTCTGGTCAAGATCAGCAACGATCTGGTGCGGTCCGACTATCCCGCGCCGATGCAGGCACTCTACGGCGTGTGGGTCCGCATTCAGGGCCGTGTGCTGGATCGCTTCGTGGCGCTGGCCGAACCGATGCTCCCCCAAATCCTGCGCGAGCTGAACGTGACGCCCGAGCGTGCCGTGGCGATCCCGGACCCGGCACTGCACGACGACGAGATCGCCGCGCCGCCCGTGGCGCGACCGGACGCGGCCGGGGGCCGCCGTTTCCTCGCGGTGTCCCGGCTCGCCAAGCAGAAAAACCTGCCGCTGATGCTCGACGCCTTCGCCCGCATCGCACGGCCCGACGATCGGCTCGACATCGCCGGTGAGGGCGGCCAGCGCGCCTTGATCGAGCGCCGGATCGCCGAACTCGGCCTTGGCGCAAGCGTGACGCTGCTCGGCCACAAGGAAGACGTGCGCCCCCTTCTCGATGGCGCTCACGTGCTGGTCATGTCCTCTGATTACGAAGGTGTGCCCGCGGTCGTGGCCGAGGCGCTCGCCGCCGGCCGCCCGATCGCGACCACCGATTGCTGCGTGTCGATGCGCTGGCTGGTGCAGGACGGGCGGTTCGGCGCGCTGGCTCCCGTGCGCGACGCCGCAGCTCTGGCCGAGGCGATGAGCCTGGCCGCCGAAATGACTCCCGATATGGCAGAAATGCACCGCTTCTCGGCACTGTTCACGCTCGGGAAAGCAGCGCCGGCCTATGTGGCGGCCATGCAGGCGCTGGCATCCGATGCTCTCGCGCCCGCCAATGGCACGGGGCGCAAGCCTGCAAACCGGACCACCCCATGCTGACCGAGCACGGGCCGCCTCCTCCCGTCCCAACTCCCCCTCCGGCCAAAGCGATGACCGAAAGCGCATTCATGCCCTCACCCGACGAAGGCGGTGTCGCCGCCCCGCCGGATCGCAAGCGTCGCATGACCTGGGGTCAGGCGCTGACGATGGCGCTGTCGATCCTCGTGCTGGCTGCCGCCGTGTTCCAGGCGCGCAGCCTGCGGGTGGAAGACATTACGGCGATGGTCCCGACATCGCCTCTGTTCTGGATCGTGTTTCCCCTCAGCTACCTCGCCGGACCGGCCGGTGACTGGCTGATCTTCCGCAAGCTTTGGGGCGTGAGCGCGAGCGCGCTGGGCGCGTTGACCCGCAAGCTCATCTATAACGAGCTGCTGCTCGGCTATGTGGGTGAGGCATATATCTACGCTTGGGCGAAACGAAGGCTCTCGCCATCGGCGCGGCCCTTCGGCGTGGTGAAGGATGTGGCGATCATGTCGGCCCTCGCCGGCAATATCATGACGCTGGCGCTCATCGCGCTCGCCTATCCCTACCTCACCCTCCTGCCTCTGGCGGAATATGGCAAGAACATCGCCTGGTCGCTGGCCTTCGTGATCGGCATCTCGCTGGTGCCGCTCGTGTGGCGGCGGCAGATATTCTCGCTCTCGCGCAGCGAACTGTGGATCGTGTTCGGCATCCACATGGCCCGTATCTGGGTGGCCACGCTGCTGAGCGCGGTGCTGTGGGCTCTGGTGCTACCCGATGTAGCGATCGGATGGTGGGTCGTGCTGTCCGCGCTGCGCCTGCTGGTCGGCCGGCTTCCCTTCGTGCCCAACAAGGACATCGTCTTCGCCGGCATCGCGGTGCTGGCGCTGGGTCAGGACGTCGCCATCTCCGCCCTGATGGCGATGATGGCCGCGCTGATCCTCGCCACTCACCTCCTCCTGGCCCTGTTCTTCGGCCTCAATGATCTTCTCAAGGGAGAACGAACTTGAAACGCGCATTGCTGATCGCTGCTGCGCTGCCCCTGCTGGCCGCCGCCGCCCCGATCCCCTCCACCCCCGATCTCGGCAAGGCCGAAGGCCGCTGCCGCGCCAACGAGAGCGGCCCGGCATTTCTCGTCACGGTAGAAGGCCTCAAGGACCGGCGTGGCCAGCTCAAGCTCGAGGTCTATCCCGCCAACGACAAGGACTTCCTTGCCGACGACAATATCCTGGTCGCCGCGGGCAAGACCTTCCGCCGGGTGGAAATCGCCGTCCCGGCTACCGGGTCGCCCACCTTGTGCGTGCGACTGCCCGGGCCGGGCCGTTATGCGGTAAGCCTCCTCCACGATCGCGATTCCAACCGCAGGTTCGGCTGGCGCGTCGACGGCATCGGGTTTGCCTCGAATCCCCGGCTCGGGCTCGGCAAGCCCAAGTCCGCCAGCGCCAGCGCAACCGCCGATAGCGGCCCTACCAGCATCTCCATCGTGATGAACTATGCGCGCGGACTGGGGATGCGGCCGCTCTGACCTCCGCCGCCCTTGTCGTGCGCTCCACGCCGCCGGTTGCAATCCTCGGGAGCCGCTGCTAGGCGCGCGCCGGCCATCGCCGGGGTGCCACGGGCGCCTCGATCCGGCCGGCAACACATCGCCATTCCCAGCGAACCCAAGAGGACGTGACGCGTGGACATTTCCGCCGGTATTCGGGCTAGCCTGGCAGGGCGCTATGCTTCCGCGCTTTTCGACCTGGCGAGCGAGAACGGGACCGTGAGCGCGGTCGAATCGGACCTGGAGACGCTGGAGAAGGCGCTCGCCGAATCGCCCGCCTTCGCCGCGCTCGCCACCGACCCCAAGCTGGGCCGGGCCGACGCCGCCCGGGCGCTGGCCGCGCTGGCCAAGGCCATGAAGCTTTCTCCCTTGACCGCCAATTTCCTTGGCGTGCTGGCGCGCAATCGCCGTTTGGCCAAGCTGGCTGACGTGATCCGCGCATTCCGCACCATCGCCGCCGCGCAGCGGGGGGAGGTGACCGCCGAGGTCGGCAGCGCCCACCCCCTGACCGAGGCGCAGGTCGAAACGCTGCGCCAGAAGCTCACGGCGCGCGAAGGCCGCACCGTCAAGCTCAGCACCCGTACCGATCCCGACCTGCTCGGCGGGCTCGTCGTCACCCTGGGTTCGAAGCGCATCGATGCTTCGATCCGCACTCGCCTCAACACCCTCGCCCAGGCCATGAAGGCCTGAGGCCTCGCCCTCACCGACAGGATTCATACGACATGGACATCCGCGCCGCAGAAATCTCCAAGGTCATCAAGGACCAGATCGCCAGCTTCGGCGACGAGGCCGAGGTCAGCGAGGTCGGCACCGTGCTCTCCGTGGGTGACGGCATCGCCCGCATCCACGGCCTCGACCAGGTCCAGGCCGGCGAAATGATCGAGTTCGCCAACGGGGTTCAGGGCATGGCGCTCAACCTCGAGGCCGACAATGTCGGCGCGGTGATCTTCGGCTCGGACGCCGAGATCAAGGAAGGCGACAGCGTCAAGCGCACCCAGACCATCGTGGACGTGCCGGTCGGCAAGGGCCTCCTCGGCCGCGTGGTCGATGCTCTCGGCAATCCCATCGACGGCAAGGGCCCGATCGAGGCCACGGAACGCAAGCGCGTCGAGGTAAAGGCGCCGGGCATCATCCCGCGCCAGTCGGTCCACGAGCCGGTCCAGACCGGCCTCAAGGCGCTCGACGCCCTGGTGCCCGTGGGCCGCGGCCAGCGCGAACTCATCATCGGCGATCGCCAGACCGGCAAGAGCGCCGTCGCGCTCGATACCTTCATCAACCAGAAGGAGATCAACGCCGGGTCGGACGAGAGCAAGAAGCTATATTGCGTCTATGTCGCGGTCGGCCAGAAGCGCTCCACCGTAGCGCAGATCGTGCGCGCGCTGGAGGAAAACGGCGCGATGGAATATTCCATCGTCGTCGCCGCGACCGCCTCCGAGCCCGCGCCGCTTCAGTATCTCGCGCCCTACACCGGCTGCGCGATGGGCGAATTCTTCCGCGACAACGGTATGCACGCCGTGATCGTGTATGACGATCTTTCCAAGCAGGCGGTGGCCTATCGCCAGATGAGCCTGCTGCTGCGCCGCCCGCCGGGCCGCGAAGCCTATCCGGGCGATGTGTTCTATCTCCACAGCCGCCTGCTCGAGCGCGCCGCCAAGATGAGCGACGCCAATGGTGCCGGATCGCTGACCGCGCTGCCCATCATCGAGACGCAGGCGGGCGACCTTTCGGCCTATATTCCGACCAATGTGATCTCCATCACCGATGGCCAGATCTTCCTTGAGACGGAGCTGTTCTACCAGGGTATCCGCCCGGCCATCAACGTGGGCCTCTCGGTCAGCCGCGTCGGCGGCGCCGCGCAGACCAAGGCGATGAAGAAGGTCGCCGGCTCGATGAAGCTTGACCTCGCGCAATATCGCGAAATGGCGGCTTTCGCGCAGTTCGGCTCGGACCTCGACGCCGCGACGCAGAAGCTGCTCAACCGCGGCGCGCGGCTCACCCAGCTCCTCAAGCAGAAGCAGTTCAGCCCCATGCCGGTGGAGGAGCAGGTCGTCTCGATCTACGCGGGCACCAACGGCTACCTCGATGCCGTGGCGGTGGACCGGGTAACCGACTACGAGGAGCAGATGCTGAGCTTCATGCGCCACGAGCATGGCGAGACGCTCAAGACCATCCGCGATACGGGCAAGTTCGAGGATGATGTGCGCGACAAGGTCAAGGCCGCGCTCGAAACCTTCGCCAAGCAGTTCGCCTGATCCGGCGGTCACCTGACTAGGGAGCCGTCATGGCCAGCCTCAAAGAACTGAAAAACCGGATCAAGTCGGTCAAGTCGACGCAGAAGATCACCAAGGCGAAGCAGATGGTCGCCGCGGCGAAGCTGCGCCGCGCCCAGGCTGCCGCGGAGGCCGCCCGCCCCTATTCGCAGCGGCTGGCCAAGGTGATGGGCTCGCTGGCCGGCAAGGTCTCGGGGGAAAGCGCCCCGCTGCTGCTGCGCGGCACCGGCAAGGACGAACGCCACCTGCTGGTGGTCGTCAACACCGACAAGGGGCTTTGCGGCGGGCTCAACGCGAATATCGTCAAGGCCGCAAAGGCCAAGGCGCGCGAGCTGGCTGCTGCCGGCAAGCAGGTCGATTTCTACCTCGTCGGCCGCAAGGGCCGCGCGCCCATCAGGCGCGACTATGCCAGCCAGGTGAAGCAGGAATACGACACCAGCGCGGTACGCAATCTCGGTTTCACCGAAGCCGAGGCCATCGCCGAGGAGCTGGTGGCGCTGTTCGAGGCGGGCAAGTTCGATGTCGCCCATCTCATCTACCCGGTCTTCAAGAGCGCGCTGGCGCAGGACCCGACCGTGGTTCAGCTCATGCCCGTGCCTGCTGTCGAAGGCGATGGCCCGGTGGCATCGGACTCCAGCGCCGTGGTGGAATACGAGCCGGACGAGGAAACCATCCTCGGCGCGCTGCTGCCCCGCTACATCCGCACCCAGCTCTTCGTAGCGCTGCTGGAGCGCGAGGCCAGCGAGCAAGGCGCCAGCATGACCGCGATGGACAATGCCACGCGCAACGCCGGCGACCTCATCAACAAGCTCACCATCCAGTACAACCGCAGCCGCCAGGCCGCCATCACGACCGAACTCATCGAAATCATCGCCGGTGCGGAAGCACTCTAGGCTCATCAAGTCCAACCGTCGTCGCCGTCACGCTCCAAGGAACTCCCCGTGAACAAGATTGCTCTCCTTCTCCCCCTGTTCGCCAGTGCTTCCCTGCTCGCCGCCTGTTCGAGCGAGCCTGCCGCAGAGCCTACCCCCGCCGCCACGGCGACGCCGGCGCCGGTAGCGACTCCAAGCCTGCGCGCACCCGACCAGGCGCTGTTCACCGAAATGTTCGCCGAAGCCTGCCCCGAGGCGAAGCCGGTCAACACCGCAGTCTGCCGCCGCGCCGGCATGGGCTCGAGCGAGGTCAATTGCGACTTCGGCCTCGGCGAGGACAAATATCTCCGCAACAAGGCGGTCCTGGTCGCGGGCGACGCTGCCTGGACGCTTAAGGATCCGGCCGGCGTCTGCGCCGCCAAGTAAGCCGACACGCAATTTTCGAAAGCAGGAACCGATCATGGCAACCGCCACCAAGCAGAAGCAAACGCCCGCCAATCTCAACAAGGCCGGCACCATCGCGCAGGTCATCGGCGCGGTCGTCGACGTGGCCTTCGAGGCCGATCTGCCGGCGATCCTCACCGCGCTGGAGACCAAGAACGGCGATGCCACGCTCGTTCTCGAGGTCGCACAGCACCTTGGCGAGAACACCGTGCGGACCATCGCGATGGATTCCACCGAAGGCCTGACGCGCGGTCAGGAGGTGGTGAACACCGGGGCGCAAATCCGCGTGCCGGTGGGGCCCAAGACCCTGGGCCGCATCATGAACGTGGTCGGTGCGCCGATCGACGAGCGCGGCCCGATCGGCGCCGACAGCACGATGCCGATCCATGCCGAGGCCCCGCTGTTCATCGACCAGTCGACCGAGGCCGCGATCCTCGTCACCGGCATCAAGGTCATCGACCTGCTCGCACCCTATGCCAAGGGCGGCAAGATCGGCCTGTTCGGCGGCGCTGGCGTGGGCAAGACGGTGCTGATCCAGGAACTCATCAACAACATCGCCAAGGGCCACGGCGGCGTGTCGGTGTTCGCCGGCGTGGGTGAGCGCACCCGCGAGGGCAACGACCTCTACCACGAGTTCCTCGACGCGGGCGTCATCGCCAAAAACGACGCCGGCGAGGCGATTTCCGAAGGCAGCAAGGTGGCCCTCGTGTTCGGCCAGATGAACGAGCCGCCGGGCGCGCGTGCGCGCGTCGCGCTCTCCGGCTTGACCATGGCCGAATACTTCCGCGACCAGGAAGGCCAGGACGTGCTGTTCTTCGTGGACAACATCTTCCGCTTCACCCAGGCCGGCTCGGAAGTGTCGGCGCTGCTCGGCCGCATTCCCTCGGCGGTGGGCTACCAGCCGACGCTCGCCACCGACATGGGCAACCTCCAGGAACGCATCACCTCCACCACCAAGGGTTCGATCACCTCGGTGCAGGCGATCTATGTGCCCGCGGACGATTTGACCGACCCGGCGCCCGCGACCTCCTTCGCTCACTTGGACGCGACCACCACCCTCAACCGCGCGATCTCCGAGCTCGGCATTTATCCGGCGGTGGACCCGCTCGATTCGACCAGCCGCGTGCTTGAGCCGCGCGTCGTTGGTCAGGAGCACTACGAGACCGCCCGCCGCGTCCAGGAGACGCTGCAGAAGTACAAGAGCCTGCAGGACATCATCGCCATTCTCGGCATGGATGAGCTGTCCGAAGAGGATAAGCTGACGGTCGCCCGCGCGCGGAAGATCCAGAAGTTCCTCAGCCAGCCGTTCCACGTCGCGGAGGTCTTCACCAGCATCCCGGGCAAGTTCGTCCAGGTCGAAGACACCGTGAAGAGCTTCAAGGCGGTGGTCGACGGCGAATACGACCACCTGCCCGAAGCCGCCTTCTACATGGTCGGCGGCATCGCCGATGCGGTCGAGAAGGCTAAGAAGCTGGCCGAGGACGCCTGATCCGATGCCCCTCCATTTCGAACTCGTGACCCCCGAAAAGCTCGTCCGCTCGGACGAGGTGTATATGGTCGTCGTCCCCGGCACCGAGGGCGAGGAAGGCGTGCTGGAAGGCCATGCGCCCTATATGACCACGATGAAGGACGGCGCGCTCAAGATCTACAAGACCGAAGGCGGCGCGCCCGAGGAGATCGCGGTACGTGGCGGTTTCGCCGAAGTTTCGGCCAGCGGCCTTACGGTCCTGGCGGAACGCGTCGAGGGCTAAAACGCCCGCTAACCCGATCTTGAGACCTGCGCGATAGTCCTGCGAGGCGGAAACCCCGCTCGCATGAACATCGCCACCATCCCTTCGCCTGCCCGCCAACGCGCCGCCCCGGTGGCGTGGCGCGCCGAGGCAGGCATCGCGCTGCTGCTGTGCGCGGTGGCCGTGGCGAGCCGCATGGTCTGGTTCGGGGATGCTACATCGGAGCCTGACGAACAGCTCTATTCGCTGATCGGCTGGAACCTGCTAGATGGCCTCTGGCCCTATGATGGCCTGTGGGATCGCAAGCCGCTCGGCCTGTTCGCTCTGTTCGCTTTCGCCCACGCGCTCGGTGGACCCGGCCCGCTTGCCTACCAGCTCCTCGCCACCGCCTTCGCGGCCGCCGGCGCCTGGCTCGTCTATCGCCTCGCCCAAGGGCTGGCGGATCGCCGGACAGCCATCGGCGCGGGGGTGCTCTATCCGCCGCTGATCTATGCCTATGGGAGCTTCTCGGGGCAGAGCGAGGTGTTCCTTACCCCCCTTCTCCTTGGAGCGTTGCTGCTGGTGCGCGACATGCCCCGTGGCCTCGCGGCGCGCAGGGCGGCGGGCGCCATACTGCTCGCGGGCATGGCGCTACAGATCAAATACAGTGTCTTGCCGCAGTGCGCCTTTCTGGGGCTGGCCGCACTCTGGCGCATGAGAGAGAGCGGTCCGGCGCGACTGGTGCGACAGGCCGCGATCTTCGCGATCCTTGGGTTGCTGCCTACTCTGTTCACGGCCACTATCTACGCGGCGCGAGGCGAGTTCGAGGCTTTCTGGTTCGCCAACTTCGCGTCCATAACGCTTCGGGTGGCGGCCGCTTCGGGGCGTCTCCCGCCCGAACACCTGCCCGCGCTGGCACCGCTGATCGCGCTGTCGCTTGGCGGCCTTTACGCCGCTTTCCGAGCCCGCCCCCAGCCGGCACGGGCCGACTATCTCCTGATCCTGGGATGGAGCCTGTCGATACTGGCCGGAATCTACATGCTGGGGACAGTCTATCTCTACTACTTTGCAGCCTTCGTGCCGGCGGCGATCCTGCTGGCGGTCCCGCTTCTCGCCGTTCGCCCTCCCCTTGGCTGGGTGCCGCTGGCGCTCGCCATCATGTCGTCCGTGCTGCTGCTGAACCTCCCGCGCCATGCAGCCCTGACTCGCGAGGGACGAGCCGGAATGGCGGAACTGCGCGCTGCGATCGCGCCGCAACTCGGTGCGGGGCATTGCCTGTTCGTGTTCGACGGACCGACCGCGCTCTACCGCGAGACCGGCAGTTGCCTCCCGACGCGCTTCATTTACCCCGATCACCTGAACAACCCGCTGGAACGCTTTGCTCTGGGCGTTTCGCAGGAGGGAGAGGTTGCTCGTATCCTGAGGGCGCGGCCGGGCGCGATCGTCGTCGCGCGGGACACCCTCGCCGACCGCTCCACCCCAGCGCGCCGGCTTGTCAGCGACACAGTGCGGAGCTCGTACCGACTGGCGGCCGTGGCGCGTATCCGGGAACGTGAAATCCTCGCGTTCCTCCCCGACAGCCCGGATTCCCTGCCGCAAAATTAAAGTTTCGTTTACCCTGCGGCCCTAGCATCGCCGTGTTGTGGGGAAGGCTGGCCGATGCTCAATAATGTCCTGAATGGCGCCCTCTCGCCCGCTGGCGACCAGCGAGCCACGGATCGCCGCCGCATCAGGCTAACCGCGCAGGCCACCGGGCTGGCCGAAGGCGGACTGTTGATCCACAATCTGTCGCGCACCGGAATGCTGGTGGAAACCGCACAGCCGTTCCCCGTCGGAACGCTCGTCGATTTCGAGCTTCCCGAAGGAGGCAGCAATCGGGTCGAGGTCGTGTGGGCAGACGATACCCTGTTCGGCGGCCGCTTCGTGCGACCGCTGACCCAGGCGCAACTGAGCGCCGCACTGCTGCGGTCTCCGCCGGAGGCGCCAGCCCAGCCAGCCACGCGCCGGCTTTCGCAGGACGAGGCGCTTGCGCGTCTGCTACAGCATTGGGAGTTCGAGGAAGAGCCGGAATCGGCGTCTCAACAGGCGGACGACAAGCTGCCCCCCGGCAAGCGCCTGTGGACCATCGCCGCTCTCGCGCTCGCCTCCTGGTCATTGCCCCTGGCCGCCGCATGGGCGTGGTTCTAGAACCGCTCGCCGAGCGTCAGCCGACCACTTCGATGATGTCGCCCTTGCGGACTATCTCGAACAACTTGCCAGCGAAGTCGACGGGAACGCCGATGCAGCCGTTGGTCGCGCGACCGGAACGGATGGTGCTGCCGTGCAGGGCCACCCCGTCGTTTCTCAGCCAGAGCGAGAAGGGCATGGGCGCATCATAGGTGCGCGAGTGATAGTCGCGTGTCTTGCCCAGGATCGGCAGCCGTCCACGCGGCGTTTCCTTGCCGTCCATGCCGTAGAGTATCACCGCGGTGCCAATCTCGTGCTGGCCCCGGAAGACGGATACGAGCTGGCGCCCCAAATCGACACGCGCGAAGACCTTACCCGGCGGAACGCCTCGATCGTCCCATCGCCAGGCGCCGTATTCGAGCTTTCCCCTGGTCCCGATGATGGAGCGTGTCGCGGGGGGCAGGAGCCCTCTTGTCGCCGCCCGACGGCTTTCCTCCTCAGTGAGGAAAACCCGGCTCGGGCTGGCGTCTGCGAAGGCCACCGGGCGGGTTTGCTGAGCGGTGGCGGCACGATCCGCCGCGGGAACTTCCTGTGCCCGGCCAGACCACATCAACGCCAGACCCATGATGGCCACCACCAGCGCGATGGCGACGATCAGGCCCCTCCAGGACAGTGAGCGGCGACTAGGCGAAGATTGCACGCCGGCGGACCCGCATCGCGCGCCCCACCAGCCCGAAGCCAACGATCATCATCAACCAGGTGGACGGCTCCGGGACCGCGGGAACGGGATCGGTCGGAGTGGGCGTGGGGTTCGGAGTTGGATTCGGCGTCGGCTCAGGATTGGGGTTCGGATTTGTCCCGGGGACACCGATAAACGGCGGGGCCGCCGGAGGAATGAAGCCCGGTATCGGGACCACGGGCCCGGGGCCACCAGGGGCCGGTGCCGCAAACACGCCGGGGACCGCTGCCGGGGTCAACGGTTGCTCAATTCCCGGAATCACTTCCGGGATCATGGGAGACGAGCCCAGCACGACCGCGACGGGAGGATTCTGCGGTTCGGGTGCCTTGCCGGTCAAAGCTGGCGAGAACCGGGCGATCTTGGCCTTGCCTTTGCCCTTCCCTTTCAGCGCCACGCCGCCAATCCGCTGGCCCGGAGAACGCGCGGCGAGTTCCGCCAGCGCATCACTTCCGCCCGCGGCAACAACGCCGGCGGGGATCGACGCGACACCAAGCGATATGGCGGCGGCGACGAATAGGACCGAGCCCGCCATTGCGCGTCGGTGCTTGTGCTGGATAGGGAATCGGAAAGCGACCATGCGACGGCTGTTAGCACCTCCTGAGACGGTTAACCGCAAATAAAGCTGGATGTTCCAATAATGAGACTCGAAATCGGCGGGATATTAACATCTGTGCAACACCCCTCGTCACCATGACGGGCACGCTTGCGGCCGCCCCCACACAACGCCCATGGGCTGCGCCGATGTTACGATGGTCGAGAATCGCTCTGGCGCTGGCCGCCATGCTGACCTTCACGATGGCTGCGCTGCCGCACCCGCCCCCGCTCCTTGGCGCGGCGCCCGACAAGTTGCAGCACATCGCTGCTTTCGCGGTGCTGGCGGCGCTGTCCGCGCTCGCCTTCCCCGCGAGACCAATGTTCGTCCTGCTCTGCGCCCTGATAGGCTTCGGTGCGTTGATCGAGGTGGTACAGGCCATTCCGGCGCTCAATCGCGACAGCGACATCCTCGATCTTCTGGCTGATGCGGCCGCCGCGCTCGTGGCCGGCGGCGCGACCCGCTGGTGGATGAACACAAGACGGGAATGATTCGCGGCGGGTTTGCGTCGCCGCTCGTTCCCGCGAAGCTTCTCCAACTCCGCGATTCGCGGCATTCGCGCATCTGGTAACTGACAATCAGCCGCGGGAAGTCTCTCAATGAGACGGTCGATGCGCGTTAAACACTCTTGATCGATCGCGCGACGAGTGATCCGCTCCCGGCTCAGCCCCGGCGCTCGGCCTTCTTGCGCTTCATGGCGTCGTGAAAGCGATCCGCCCAGCCCGGCTTTACCATCTGTTCGGCGCGAACCATTCGTAGCTCGCCGGGTGCGACATCGCGCGTGACCGTGCTGCCCGCGGCGACGATCGCATCAGCACCGACCGCGACCGGCGCCACGAGAGCGCTGTTGGAGCCTATGAAGGCGCGTTCGCCGATCAGTGTCCTGTGCTTGAAGTAGCCGTCGTAGTTGCAGGTGATCGTGCCCGCGCCGATATTCGCCCCCGCCCCGACATCGGCATCGCCGAGATAGGTGAGATGGCTGGCCTTGGCCCCTTCGTGCAGCACGGCGTTTTTCACCTCGACGAAATTGCCGACGAAGCTGTCCTTCTCGAGGGTCGCGCCCGGCCGTAGCCGCGCAAACGGCCCAGCCTGCGAACCGGGGTGAAGTTCGCAACCTTCGAGGTGGCTGAACGCCTTGATACGGACGTTATCGTGCACGGTTACGCCAGGACCGAAGACCACATGGGGTTCGACGGTCACATCGCGGCCGAGCCGGGTGTCGTAGCTGAAGAAGACGGTCTCGGGTGCTCGCAGCGAGGCGCCTTCCGCCATCGCTTCGGCTCGGCGCAGCGCCTGCCACTGCGCCTCGGCCGCCGCCAGTTCGGCGCGCGAATTGATTCCGACAACCTCGTCCGGGCAGTCGGTCACGACAACAGCGCTCGCCCGCCCCTCGTCGCGCGCGATATTCACGATATCGACGAGGTAGTATTCGCCCTGCGCGTTATCATTGCCGACGCGCGAGAGCAGGTCGAACAGGTCTGCGGCGCCCACCGCCATAAGCCCGGAATTGCAGAGCCGGCAGGCGCGCTCCTCCTCGCTCGCATCCTTGTATTCGACCATGCGCGCGATACGCCCGTCGGCGCCGGCAATGACGCGGCCGTAGTGCCCGGGTTCTCCCGGCTCGAAGCCGAGCACGACCACAGCCGGCGCGTCCCCGGCATGAAGCCGTTCGAGCATGGCACGCAATGTCTCCGCACGCACGAAGGGGACGTCGCCGTAAAGGATCAGCACGTCGCCTGCGAACCCGGCCAGCGCCGCCTCGGCCTGCTGGACGGCATGGCCGGTGCCGAGCTGCGGTTCCTGCACGGCGATGATCGCGCGGCCGGCGGTCGCCCGCTCGAGCTGTTCACGCCCGTGACCCGCCACCAGCACCGTGCGACTCGGACCTAGCGCGGCCACGGATTCGAGCAGATGGTCGAGCATCGCACGGCCCGCGATCGGATGAAGAACCTTGTGGAGGTCGCTCTTCATGCGGGTGCCCTTGCCCGCTGCGAGGACGATGGCGGCAAGTTCGCGGGTTCCGGTGCTCATGCGACGGGCCTTGCCACCGTTCGCCGCAGGATTGAAGCGGCTAGGCTCACCTCGCCGGCGGATCGTCGCGACTTGCCGGACCGTTGTTGCGGCCGCGTCCCGAACATCCCCTGCCCGGTCGCACCCGATTCGCGATCCGGGCGGGACATGACGGCGTGGCATGGACTGTCACCGCTACGGCATCGCGCCCTCCCTGCGGCGCGGTTGCCATGCAGGCGCGATGGTGCCAACTGCGGCCTCTGCTTGACCTTCACGTAAACCAATCCACGGAGATACCCATGACCATCGACTTCAAAGACAAGGTCGCCATCGTCACCGGTGCGGGCGGCGGCCTGGGCCGTGAATACGCGCTTGAGCTTGGCCTGCGCGGCGCGAAGGTCGTGGTCAATGACCTGGGCGGCTCGCGCGACGGCACCGGCACTTCCGATGCCGCGCAGAAGGTGGTGGCCGAGATCGAAGCGGCCGGCGGCACGGCGATGGCGAACGGCCATTCTGTTACCGAGTTCGACCAGATGGAGGCGATGGTCGCCGCCGCCAAGGAGAAATGGGGCGGGGTTCACATCCTCATCAACAATGCGGGCGTGCTGCGCGACAAGACGTTCGCCAAGATGACGCCCGAGGATTTCGAGTTCGTCCTCAAGGTGCACCTCACGGGGAGCGCCTTCGCCACCAAGGCCGTGTGGGAGACCATGCGCGAGCAGGCCTACGGCCGCATCCTGATGACTGCCAGCAGCACCGGGCTTTTCGGCAATTTCGGCCAGGCGAACTATGGGGCGGCCAAGCTCGGCCTCGCCGGGCTGACAAAGACGCTCGCCCTGGAAGGCGCGAAATACAATGTCCGCGTCAACACGCTCAGCCCGGTCGCGGGCACACGCATGACGGAGGACCTGTTCCCCGAGCAGGCTTTCAAGCTGTTCGATCCCGTGAATGTGGTCCCCGCAGCGCTGTTCCTGGTCAGCGAAGATGCGCCCAGCAACGCGATAGTCGGCGCCGGTGCGGGTGGATTCCATTCGGCCTGGACGGTGATGAACGATGCCGTCTGGCTCCCCGATGCGGACCGTACCGTCGAGGGTTTCGCCGCGCGCTGGGACGACATTTCCGCGTTCAGCAATCTCAAGGCTCCGCAGTCGGGCAGCGAGCAGAGCGGCGCGATCCTCACGGCGATGCAAAAGGTGCTCGGAGCCGACGGCGCGCCCTCCAGCGCGCGGGGCTGAGGCGCGCATTGATTTGGTAAGACACCGGCTTTAGCATTTCCGCGAAGCGGGGAGATGCAGGCCGGTGTATTCCAACGAAGATATCAATTCCGCCGTCGCCTCGGGCGCGCTCAGTGCCGATGCGGCGGCCGCCTTGCGCGCGCATGTCAGCGCGGACCGCGAAATGCCGGTGGGAGACGAGGAGAACTTCCGCCTCGTCACCAGCTTCAACGACATCTTCGTGACCATCGGCGTGGTCATCCTGCTCGTCGCGGTGGGTTCGATCGGCAGCACGGTGTTTTCGTCGATCGGGGTCGAAACATTGTCCGTCGGCCTGGCGAGCCTGCTCGTCGCCGCGACCGCGTGGTTCCTCGGAGAAATCTTCACGCGCCGACGGCGGATGGCGCTGCCGTCGATCGTCCTCCTGACGGTGTTCGTATGGGCGGTGTTCTTCGCCGCCGCAGGGTTACTGCTAACTCCCTTTACGCTTGTTTCCGACGCCGGATCCACGTCCGGCTCGGGCTTCGACGGCAGCATCATCGCGCGCACCCTCGGCGCCGCCTTCGCAATCGGGTGGATGCTCGCCGCGGGAGCGATCACGGTGTTGGCGACATATCTGCACTGGAAGCGTTTCATGGTGCCGATCACGGTTGCCGCCGGCGCGGCAGCGCTCGTCGGCAGCATGCTGGCCGCGCTCACCTTGGCGGATCAGGCGGTCAGCGGTGGCAACGGGTCCTATGCAACGCTGCCCCTGATCCTGATTTCTGGCATCGCGGTCTTCATCGCGGCAATGCGCTGGGACATGAGCGACCGCGAGCGCACGACGCGGCGGAGCGACGTGGCCTTCTGGCTCCATCTCCTGGCCGCGCCGATGATCGCGCATCCGCTTTTCTATTCGCTCGGCATTGTGGGCGGCGACCGGGAGGTCGGAATCGCCTCGGCAATCGGAGTGATTGCGATCTACATCCTGTTCGGGCTGGTCGCGCTGGTGATCGACCGCCGCGCTTTGCTCGTTTCGGCGCTCGCTTATGTGCTTGCCGCCTTGGCCATCCTGTTCCGGCAGTTTGGCGCGGTGGAACTCAATTTCGCGCTCACCGCGCTGATCATCGGCTCGGCACTACTGACGCTCTCGGTCTTCTGGTCGCCGATCCGGGCGCGGCTGGTCGCGAAATTGCCCCCGGAGTGGCGCAACCGGCTGCCGGTTGTCGGGGTTCTCCCGGCCTAGTCCACGACCGCTTTCACCAACCGCCGCTCCAGCGGGGCCAGTACGCCGGCGAGTTCATGACCGCGCTTGAGCACCTGGCCATGTTCGCCCAGCAACGTCCACATGCCCTGCCGACCGCGCAAGGAAGGGCGCTTCTCCACCTTCGCCTGGGGCCGCTCGGCAGCGCGGCGAAACGCAGCGAAAGCGGCCAAGTCCCGCGTAAAATCCATCGCGTAGTCACGCCATTCGCCTGCGGCGACCATGCGCCCGTAAAGATCGAGAATGCGGGAAAGCTCTTCGCGCGTGAAACCCACCTGGCCGGGCGATGATGTAGCGAAAGCCGCGCGGAACGGCACCACAGAGCCACCCCCCGACACCGGAGAATTCAAGCTCTTACTCCGCCGCGCGCCTTGCGGGCCGGCGCAGGCGCGGGCGCGGGCGCGGGCGCGGGAGTAGCCTTGCTCAACGCCGCCAGTTCCAGCCGCATCTCCGCCAGTTGCTGCTCAAGCGCCTCGACGCGGGTCATGTCAGCTTCGCAGGGCTCGTTGCAGGGCGTCCCGTAGGGAATGAATTCCCGGACGTATTCCTCCACCGGCATCAGCGTGCTGCGCGCTTTCATCCCGATCATCGTCGCGCCGTCGGGAACATCGTCCGTGACCACCGCATTGGCGCCGATACGCGCCCGTTCCCCCACGATGATGGGGCCGATCACCTGCGCGCCGGAGCCAATGATGGCCTTGTCGCGCACCGTGGGATGGCGCTTTCCGCGCAGGCCGTTGGTGGGGTTAGTGCCCCCAAGCGTCACGTTCTGGTAGATGGTGACGTCATTGCCGATCTCCGCGGTCTCCCCGATCACGGTGAAGCCGTGGTCGATGAAGAAATTGCGCCCGATCTTCGCCCCTGGGTGTATGTCGATCGCGGTGAGGAAGCGCGCCGTGTGGTTCACCATGCGCGCCAGCAGGAAAAGCTCCGCCTCGTACAGCCAGTGCGCCACGCGGTGGAAGCCCAGCGCCCACACGCCGGGATAGATCAGGATCTCCCAGCGCGAGCGCGGCGCGGGATCGCGCGCGTGGATGCTGTCGAGATAGGCCTTCAACCGCTGGAACATCGCAGCACCGCCTCCCACGGATAAACCTTCAAAGCAAGCGCCCCTGCTCCGGCCCCCGCACAGCCTCGATCGCATCGCGCCACACCGACATGGTGACCGGCACTTGGCGTTCAAGGGAAAGCCGGTCGATGACCTCCACCACCTGCTCGACAGCGGCATGGCTGCGCTCGATCCTTGGCACGATATAGGCAGCGGCCCCCTCCCCCAGCGCCAACCGCCGCTGCTCCGCGTGAGCGCCGAGAAGGTCGGCCATCATGGTATCCTCCGGCTGGTGGATCGCAAGCTGGAGCGAGCCACCGAGACGCGAGGCGAGATCCGGGAGAGCGATGCGCCATCCCGGCCGCGCCGTCAGCAGCAGCGGCCGTCCGCCTTCCTGGGCGCGGTTCCAGGCATGGAAGAGCGCGGCTTCCTCGATGAGGTGCGCATCATCCATCGCATCGCCCAGTCTGGCCTGCGCGAACCAGCCCGCCAGCAGCGATTTCCCCGAGCGCTCGGGGCCAACCAGAACGGCGGTGCTGAAAGGCCAGCGCTCCGGCTCGGCAAGCGCATCGAGCGCTGCACGGTTGCCATGCCCCACCACGATTCGGACCGTGCCACCGTGGCCACGGACATCGAGCGGGAGAGCGATCTGCGTCATCGCGCGGGCCGCGTGGTCAGCGGCTGATCGACAGGCCGCCGCCGGCCTCGCGCACCGTGAACCCTCGCGCGCGCAGCGCCTCCGCGAGTGCTGCCACATCGCCGGTGAAGGTCACCCGCATGACCGAGGTTCCCCCCAGCGCCAGGCTGCTGGTTGCCGCGCCGCGTACCCCTGGCGTTGCGCGGACTGCCCCGACCATCGCATCGACGGAAGCCGGATCGGGCGTGGCGAACTGAACGGTGAAGGTGTTCGGCGCTGCGGGCGGCGTGGCCGCGCTGGCCTCCGGCGCCGGGATGGCGCCCGGTACAAGCGCGATACCGTCCAGCTCGCCCGCCCGCGCGGCTTCCTCTCGTGCCGCGATGGCCCGGCCTTGCTCGATCAGCGCCTGCACCTCCGCCGACAGAACCGGGTTCTCCAGCGTCAGCGTCGGATCGGGGCGCAGCTTTCCTTCGTCGAGCGCGCGGGCGTAGAGCCCATCGAAGCGCTCGACCGCCTGCGTCAGCATCGCCGGCACCTGCTCGGGGCCCGCCACGCGCAGGGTGAACTCGCCCAACCAGATGTTGTCCGGTCCGTAGCGAGCGGTGAACTGGCCGGTCACAGGCCCACCCGGATAGGCATGTTCAAGCCGCGCGATCGCCACGAGCACGTCGGAAGCGCCGAACTGGTCGAGCACGGTGCGCCACCACAGGCGGCTGCGCCTTCCGGCCTGGCCGTAGGTCAGCAGCAGCGAATCGCCATTGGCGCCGGACGGGCGGACATAGTCGATCCGGCTCGCTCCGGTCTGGTATTCGGCCCAGGCGCGCTGCCAGGCATTGCGACGCTCGAAGACCGTTTCCGTCCCGGCGCTCACAGTGACCGGGATCAGCAACAAAGGTGCCGACCGTGCGACCTGGCCAGTGCCACTGAGATAGCCGCTGGCGCGCCCGCGATCGAAGATGACCCCGAGCCGGGCGATATAACGCCTGGGGCCGAGCTGCTCGCTTTCGATCACGATCGAGGAAACCATCGCCGAAAGCTGCGAATCGGAGAGCTGCGGACCGCCGATCTTGGCCCAGGCGAGCCTCGCCGCCTCCTTCCACCCCTCCTCGCGCGCTTCCTGCTGGGTATCGCCCCGGCTATCGACCAGGATGCCCGAAACCCGGATGTCGCGCGTGGCGGCCACGGGGGCGATGCCCCGATCCCCGCCGATCTGCGCCAGCGCCGCCAACGCCACCAACAGCGCGGCCAGCACCGCAGCGGCGGCACCGATCTGTCTGCCGTTGAACCGGGAAAAGGAGCGTGTGACCATTGCCATGCGGATTTGGCCGCGCTTTTGCCCAAAGGCGGATGGAAATCCAAGCGCCATATGGCTAGTCCGCACCCGATATGACCGCCGATCGACGCAATTCGCCTTACACTTACGCCGATGCCGGCGTTTCCATCGATGCCGGCAACGCGCTGGTCAAGGCAATCGCCCCGCTGGTGCGCAGCACCCGCCGCCCCGGCGCGGATGCCGAAATCGGGGGATTCGGCGGATTCTTCGATCCTCGGGCGGCGGGCTATGCCGATCCCTTGCTGGTGGCGGCCAATGATGGCGTCGGCACCAAGCTGAAGCTGGCCATCGACAGCGGACGCCACGATACGGTCGGTATCGACCTTGTCGCGATGTGCGCCAACGATCTCATCGTTCAGGGTGCCGAACCGCTGTTCTTCCTCGACTATTTCGCCGCCGGGAAGCTGGATGCCGGGGTCGCGGAGCGAGTGGTGGCCGGGATCGCCGAGGGCTGTCGCCAAGCGGGTTGTGCGCTGATCGGGGGCGAAACCGCGGAGATGCCGGGGATGTATGCCCCAGGCGACTATGACCTCGCGGGCTTCTGCGTCGGAGCGGTCGAGCGCGGCGAGCAGCTGACCGGCGATCGTGTAGCGCCGGGCATGGTGCTCCTGGGGCTCGCGAGTTCAGGCGTGCATTCCAACGGCTATTCGCTGGTCCGCCGGCTCGCGGCTGACAAGGGCTGGAAGCTCGACCGGCCGGCGCTGTTCGACCCGGACCGCCTTCTGATCGAGGCGCTGCTCGAACCCACCCGCATCTATGTGAAGAGCCTCCTGCCCGAAATCCGCGCGGGTCGCATCGCCGCGCTGGCGCACATCACGGGTGGTGGATTGCTCGAGAATATCCCCCGGGTCCTGTCACAAGGCGCGCACGCGATCGTGAACGCCGATGGCTGGGATCAGCCCCGGCTCATGGCGTTTCTCCAGGCACAGGGCGCCATCGAACCGGAAGAAATGGCGCGAACCTTCAATTGCGGCGTGGGGATGGTGCTGGTCGCGGCCGAAGGCGATGCGGCGCAGGTCGCGCAGGCGCTCGAGGCGGCCGGCGAAACGGTGCTGGTGGTGGGCAGGATCGAGCAGGGTGAGCGCGGCTGCACCGTGCGCGGATCTGCCGGCACCTGGTCGGCTCGAGAGGACTGGACCGCAATCCATCATGGCTGACCGCGCCAGAGTGGCTGTCTTCATCTCGGGCGCCGGCTCCAACATGGCGGCACTGCTCTACGCGAGCAGGCTTCCCGACTGCCCCTATCAACTGGTGCTGGTCGCCAGCAACGACCCCGCCGCGCGAGGCCTTGCGCTGGCGCAGGCCGAGGGCGTGGCGACCTTCACATTGCCGCACAAGGGCCTGGGCCGCGTCGAGCACGAGGCCGCCCTCGAACGCGCGGCCGCCGAAGCGGGGGCGCACTATATCGCGCTCGCCGGCTACATGCGCATTCTGACCCCGCAGATGGTTTCGCGGTGGGAAGGGCGGATACTCAACATCCACCCCTCGCTGCTGCCGCTCTATCCCGGACTGGATACTCACGCGCGCGCCATCGCCGCGGGAGACAGCCATGCGGGAGCGTCGGTCCATCTCGTCAACGAGGAGCTCGACGGCGGCGAGGTGCTGGGCCAGATCCCGGTGGCGATCCTCACCGGTGACACCCCGGAAGCGCTCGCCAGGCGCGTGCTCGCCGCCGAGCACCAGCTCTATCCGCGCGTGCTCGCCCAATACGTGGATCGAGAGCGTTCTCCCGAATGGCTTGCACAACAGGTGCGCGAACGTGCCCTTGCCCTGCCCGAAACCGACGAGGTTTCCTCCCACGGCATGCCGTGCTTCGGCATCGTAAAGGGCAGGAAGTTTGCCTATTTCAGCATCGACCATCATGGCGATGTCAAGACGGCGCTGCTCGTCAAGATCAGTGGTGCGGACGAGCAGGCGCAGCTGATCGAGAACGACCCCGAGCGCTACTATCGCCCTGCCTACTTCGGCGACGGCTGGATCGGCATCCGCCTCGACCTCGCCGACGTCGACTGGGAGAGCATTGCCTCCTGGTTACAGCGAAGCTGGCGGAGCGTGGCGCCCAAGAAGCTGACCGGGCTGATGGACGCGGCCGACAACTTCTAGGCTCGCTATTCGCGTTCTTCCAGCTCGGGCCTGTCGGCGGCGCGGTGCTGCATGTCGGTGACGTGGTCGGGGGCCAGCATACGGGCCAGCGGAGGCGGACCACCTTCCGCCCAGGCCTGGAATTCCGCGACTTTCCCATCGACGAGCAGCATCTGCCAGACCGCGCGCCTGCCCATCCCGAACTGCCTGCTGTTGACCCGCCCGGTCATCAGCACGTGCGGTTCGCGCCAGTCCATCTGGTCCACCTCGATGCCGAAATCGGGGTCCGCCGCCGCCAGCGCCGCGAAGGCGGCCGCGACCTTTTCCCGGCCGCTGACGCCTTCGCGCCAGCTGTCGATATAGGTGAAATCGTCGGTCGTTAGCCTCGCGAGCGCGGCCGCATCACGCGTATTGACTGCGCTCACGAAGCTTTCCGCCACCGCCAGCGCGCGCCGAGACCGTCCCCATACCATCATCGGGAGAATAGCAGCTCGCGCCCGGCAGTGTTACCGGAAATGACCGATTGAGAGATCGTCAGCCGACGATCTCGTCCTTCGCGAAGAAAAACGCGATCTCATTGGCCGCGTTCTCGTCGGAATCCGATCCGTGGACCGAATTGGCCTCGATGCTCTCGGCGAAGCTCTTGCGGATTGTGCCTTCGGCGGCATCGGCGGGGTTGGTCGCCCCCATGATATCGCGGTTGCGACGGACGGCATCCTCGCCTTCCAGCACCTGCACCACTACCGGGCCGCTGGTCATGAAATCGCACAGCTCGCCGTAGAAGGGGCGTTCCTTGTGCACGGCGTAGAAGCCTTCGGCCTGTTCGCGGCTCATGCGGATGCGCTTGGATGCAACCACGCGGAGGCCCGACTCCTCCAGCATCTGGGTGACAGCGCCGGTCAGGTTGCGACGGGTAGCGTCGGGCTTGATGATCGAAAACGTGCGGGTGACCGCCATGGGAAGCTCCAGTAAAAGGATTAGCGAGTTCGGAAAGGTGCGGCCCCATAGTCGGCAGGCCAGCCAGTGGCAAGCCGTGCGGCGGGCTCCCGCGGCCAATGGGAGGTGGTCAGCTCACCGAGATTTCGATCCGCGTGCTCCCGTTCTCCTCGCGGATGGCGATCACGAGCTCGCCGCCAGCGGGCAGCGCGCCGCCGAGGCCGGCGTGCCGTTCCGTGCCGATATCGAGGCTAGGCGCGATCCGCGCGCGACGAAGCTGTTCGCGGTAGAATGCCGTTACCTGTGCCACCGGATCGGGCGTTTCGGTGACCAGTAGCATATGCTGCGCCCTGCCCCGCTCCACCACAGTATTCTCGACGATCCGGCCGCCGGGATAAGCGGTAATTCCTTCCGGCAGGAGGACCGGCACCTGGGGTCCGGAACGGAATGTCGCGGGTGCCTCTCCATGCGGCGCGACACGGACTCGCGTCTCCCCCTGCGTTCGCGGAATATCGATGTCCACATCGCCGCTCGGCGCGGGGTTCAGCGCTCTATCCGAGCAGGATGCGAGAAGGAGCGGCGTCAGGATGAGCGAAGGCAGGACACGCGCGCGCATGGCACTGGCAAGGGTCCGGCGCACCGTTCAGCGCCCTTCCCGCCAGGCCCCGCGCTCATCCTGCTTGAAGATGCGCAGGGCATTGCCCGCTTCCCTCAGATCGCGCCACAAGCCCTGCGCCCCGCTCCGCTGCTCGGGCGCGAACAGCAGGATCGTCCGTTCGAAGCCGCTGCACTCCTCTCGCCACTCGCCATCCGCAAGGATTGCGATGCGAGCACCGTTTCCCGCCTCGCAGCGATCCGACAGCAGCACGGGCTGGCGCTCGGCGTGCCGCGCTCCGGCCTCGCCATGCGCCAGGAAACCGCCGCGCGCCCACAACGCATCGGAAAGCGCCGCGCGCTGCCCGGCATCCCCGCTCACCAACAGCAGCTTCCCCCCGGCATCGAGCACGCGCGAGGCGAGCGATGGCACGACCCGCTCCACCGGATCGCGGCTCAACTGGTAGAAATCCACCTGCGCCATCTTTCGTCCGCCCCTTGCTGCGCGGCACCAGCGCGGGCCGTCAGGCCTCGGCGACGTCCGCGATGAGCTGGTCCATCAATCTCACGCCATACCCCGTCGCGCCCTTGCCCCAGGTCTGGCCAGGCTTGTCGGCCCAGACCATTCCCGCGATGTCGCAATGCGCCCAGGGAGTGCCGTCATCGACAAAGCGCCGGATGAACTGCGCCGCGGTGATCGAACCGGCGCCTCGCGGACCCACGTTCTTCATGTCCGCGATCGGGCTGTCGATCAGCTTGTCGTAGGCGGGCGACAGCGGGAAGCGCCACAGCGCATCCCCGCTCACCGTCCCGGCCGCAAGAAGCTGCTCGGCCAGTGCATCGTCATTGGAGAACAGGCCACCGAACTCGCTTCCCAGCGCGATGATCATCGCGCCGGTGAGCGTGGCGAAGTCCACGATACGCGCCGGCTTGTGCTTCTGCTGGACCCAGGTCAGCGCGTCGGCGAGAACCAGTCGGCCCTCGGCATCGGTGTTCAGCACCTCGATGGTCTGGCCCGACATCGAAGTGAGGATGTCACCGGGGCGGATCGCGTTACCATCGGGCATGTTTTCGACCAGGCCCATCACCCCGACGACATTGGCCCGCGCCTTGCGCTTCGCCAGGGCGAGGAGGGCACCGGCGACCGCACCGGCACCGCCCATGTCCCACTTCATGTCCTCCATGCCTGCGGCCGGCTTGATCGAGATACCGCCGGTGTCGAAGGTGACGCCCTTGCCCACGAACGCGGTCGGCGCCTCGCCTTTCGGCGCGCCGTTCCACACCAGCGCGAGAAGGCGGGATTCGCGAGCCGATCCCTGACCCACGCCAAGCATCGAGCCCATCCCGAGCTCTTCCATCTCCGCCTCGCCCAGCACGGTGATCTCGACGCCGGTTCCCGCGAACCGTTCGCGCACGCGCTCCACGAACGTCTCGGGATAAAGCAGGTTCGGCGGTTCGCTCACCAGTTCGCGAGTCAGCTCGATCCCCTCGGCAAGCGCCTCGCTGCGGCGCCAATGTTCCGCTGCTCCCTCCGGTGCCGAGAACACGCTCGCCCGTGCAAGGTGGACCCGGTGTTCGGGCTTCATCGTGGTACGGTGATGGTCCCAGCGCCAGTTGCGAAGGCGCAGGCCGAGCAGGACCGAAGCCAGTTCCGCGGCCGAGAGCCCGGAGGCGTCGAGCGCCAGAGCTTCTTCGCCCGCCGACTGGAATTTGGCAGCCAGCGCGGCACCCGCACGCTCCAGATTGGCGGCGCGGCGTTCAGCATCCGGCTCACCGGCACCCGCCAGTGCCACGCGGACCACCGCGCCCCCGCGCTCCACGAAACCCTCGAACAACTGCCCGGCGCGCCCCTCGAAGCGCGCCGACACGGCCCCGTCCGCCAGCGAGCGTTCAAGCGCCTCGGGAAACTTGCCTCTGTCCACGACATAGGCAATGAGCCGCGACCCTTCCGGATGGCTGCGCGCGAAATCGATCTGCATGAGAACTCCAAAAAGGTCCGGGACCAAAGCGGCGATTGCGATTAGGGAACGAGGCTGCGATAGGCAAGCGATGCCCGGGTCCCGCGCCGCCGCGCCGATTTTTCCCTGTTTGCACGCGGCGTTGGCGGCGACTGCGGCGCTCGCTGTGCCGTTGGCCCCACTGGCGGCACAGGAACTGGGCCAACGCCCGCTCGAAGATGCACCCGCCCCGGCGCCCGCCCCTGAAACCGATGCCGCTGGCAACCGCCAGGTGGCGTTCGAGGCGGACCAGCTAAGTTACGACGAGACCGGCGAAGCGATGACCGCGACCGGCAATGTCGTCCTGCGCAGCGGCGACCGGTCAGTCCGTGCCGACAAGGTCACTTACAACCGCCAGGGCGGCCGGATCGTGGCCACGGGCCGGGTCCGCTTCGTGGACGAGAACGGCAATCAGCTCTTCACCGAAAGCGTGGAACTCACCGACAAGTTCGAAGCCGGCACGATGGAAGACCTGCTCCTCGCGCTGCGTGAGGGCGGGCGGCTGGCGGCGCGCAGCGGCGCTCGCGCAAGCGACGGCTCGATCGCGCTCAGCGATGCCGCCTATTCCGCCTGTCCGGTCGAGACGCCGCAAGGCTGCCCCAAGGACCCGACGTGGCGCATCACCGCCAACCGCGTCGCCTACGATCCAGCCAACGCGAAGGTCCGGTTCTCGGGTGCCGTGCTGGAGATCTTCGGCGTGCGGCTCCTCCCGCTCCCCGCCCTGACCATCAACACCTCCGGCGGAGCCCAGAGCGGGTTCACCATTCCCGTGATCCAGTTAACCCGGAACAACGGCATCCAGGTCTCGCAGGGCTACTACTGGCGGCTGCGGCCGGACATGGACCTTTCGGCCAGCGGAACGGTCTTTACCCGAGCGCCTCCGATGGTGGACGCGCAGTTCCGTCACTTGACCGACCGTGGCGCCTACCAGGTTACCGGCTATCTGACCGCCAGCAAGCGCGTGCCCGACCCGACCGAACCGACAAGCGGCGAGCGTGACCTGCGCGGCTACCTGTTCACCAATGGATCGTTCCAGTTGGGCCCACACTGGCGGTTAACCGGCTCTGCGCGCCTGGCCAGCGACCGGACGTTCCTGCGCCGCTACGATATCAGCTACGATGATCGGCTGCGCTCGACAGTCAATCTCGAACGGATCGACGACAGTTCCTATCTGTCGGTCGCGGGCTGGTACACCCAGACGCTGCGCCCCTTCGCCGTACAGGGGCAGGTCCCTGTCGCCCTGCCAGCGATCGACTACCGCAAGCGCCTCGCGAGTCCAGTGCTTGGCGGGACGCTGGAATTCCAAGGCAACACGCTGGTGCTGGGGCGCGCGGCGGGACAGGATACCCGCCGCGCTTTCGGCAGCGCGCGATGGGATCTGCGCCGTATCACGCCTCTGGGCCAGGTGGTGCAGTTCACCGCGCTTGCACGCGGGGATCTCTACAACTCCCAGGCCAATGCGCTCACCCCGACCGCATCCTACCGCGGCAATCCGGGCTGGCAGTCGCGCGGGGTGGCGCTGGCTGCGGTGGAGGTGAGCTGGCCGCTCATGGGTAGCTTCCTGGGCGGCACCCAGGTGCTTACGCCTCGCGTCCAACTGGTGGCGGCACCATCGATCCGCAATCTGATCGTTCCCAACGAGGATTCGCGCGCGATCGACCTCGAGGACACCAATCTGTTCGAGCTCAACCGCTTCCCCGGCTACGACCGCTTGGAGGACGGGGTACGTGCAACCTATGGCCTCGATTGGCGGCTGGCTTTCCCCGGCCTGGAGATCCAGTCCTCGATCGGACAGTCCTACCGCTTCAAGGGAAGCCGCGACATCCTGGTGGACGGCACCGGCATCTTCGACGACGTGTCGGACATCGTGGGGCGCACGCAGGTGAAGTTCCGCGATTTCGTGCGGTTTACGCACCGCTACCGGCTCGACAAGGACAACTTCGCCGTGCGTCGCAACGAGATCGATGCGACGATCGGCACGAGCCGAACATATCTCGAGTTCGGCTATCTGCGGCTCGATCGCGACATTCAGGCCGTCGAGGATCTCCAGGACCGTGAGGAAGCCCGCATCGCGGGGCGCATCGCTTTCGCCAATTACTGGTCGGCGTTCGGTTCGGCCGTCTTCAATCTCACGGATTCCGAAGAGGACCCGACCCTGACAAGCAATGGCTTTCAGCCGCTCCGCACCCGGTTCGGCGTGGCCTATGCGGACGAATGCCTGGAGATCGGCGTGAGCTGGCGACGCGATTCCTTCAACACCCCTGATTTCCGGCGGGGCAACACCTTCCAGTTCTATTTCGCGCTTCGTAACCTCGGCTTCCGCTGAGGCGCGCGCGATTGGCAAGCGGTGGCAAAGGCGCTATCCGCCGGGCGATCAGCTTCGGTTAAGCCCGTGCCGGGCAGTCGCAGCTGCCGCTTCGCCCCGGCATCTAAACGGAAATCAAACGTGACGTTCAAGACGGTATCATCGCTGCTATCCATCGTCGCGGCGACAGGCCTCGCCGTTTCTCCTGTGGTCGTCTCGGCGCAGGCGGCTGCCCCGACGGCGCCGTCCAGTCCGGCCCCACCCGCTGAGGGGAGCAGAGCGCCTCTCAGCGCGCAGGAGGCGGCTGACGTGGCGGCGCTGGGCCTGCCGACGACCATCTCGATCCTGGGCAAGAACGATCCCAACAAGCGCACCGCCACGGCGGTGGTGAATGGCGATGTGCTGACCGGCACCGACATCGATCAACGCCTCGCGCTGCTCATAGCGGCGAACAAGGGCCAACAGCCCTCCACCGAGGAGATGCAGCGCCTGCGCGCCCAGGTTCTGCGCAATCTCATCGACGAGACCCTGCAGATCCAGGAGGCGCGAGCCCAGAAGATCGCGGTGGAAAAGGCACAGGTCGACAGCAGCTACGCCCGTGTCGCCGCGCAGAATTTCGGCCAGGATCCCACGCGGATGGACAGCTATCTGCGCGGCGTGGGATCCTCGCCAGCCTCGCTCAAGCGCCAGATCGAGGGTGAACTTGCCTGGCAACGACTGCTGAGCCGCAATGTGCAGCCCTTCATCAATGTGTCGAACGACGAGGTCAACGACGTACTCAAGCGGATGGAGGCATCGCGCGGTACCGATGAGTATCGCCTGGGCGAGATCTATCTTGCCGCCACGCCCGAGAACTCCGCGCAAGTAGAGGCCAACGCCCGCAGGATCGTGGAACAGATCAAGGGAGGCGGCAGCTTCGTCGCCTATGCCCGCCAGTTCTCGGAAGCATCGACGGCTGCGGTCGGCGGCGACTTGGGCTGGGTTCGGCTGGAGACCCTGCCAGGCGAGATGTCCACTGTGGCGCAGCAGATGCAGCCGGGTCAGCTCGTCGGCCCCTTCCCCATTCCGGGCGGCTTCGAAATCCTCCTGCTGATCGACAAGCGGCAGGTCCTGTCCGCAGACCCCCGCGACGCGACGCTGTCGCTCAAGCAGATTTCGATCAGCTTTCCCGCCGGCACCAAGCAGGCAGAGGCAACCGCGCGCGTGAAGGCCTTCGCCGAAGGCGTGCAGATGCTCAAAGGCTGTGGCGACGCGGAAGCCGGTGCGGCGCGGCTCGGGGCGCAGGTCGTCGAGAACGACCAGATCAAGCTGCGTGCGCTCCCCGAACAGCTTCAGCAGATGATGGTCAATCTTCAGATCGGGCAGACCTCGGTGCCATTCGGCTCGGTCGAGGAAGGCGTTCGCGTCCTGATGCTGTGCGGGCGCGACGATCCGCAGGGTGATACCAAGCCTAGCTTCGAGCAGGTGATGTCGCAGATCGAGGAAGAGCGCGTGGGCAAGCGCGCCCAGCGCTATCTGCGCGACCTCAGGAACGACGCCTACATCGAATACAACTGATCCGCCGATGGCCGGCGCTCCAGCTCCCCTTGCCGTGTCGCTGGGCGATCCGGCGGCTGTTGGGCCGGAACTGATCGTGACGGCCTGGTCACGCCGGATCGAAGTGGAGCTGCCCCCCTTCGTCGTGGTGGGCGGCGCGCGGTCACTTGCCGCCGCCGCGGCCAACCGGGGGCTTGCCTTGCCGATCGCGGCAGTCGGCTCGCCAGCCGAGGCCACCGATATCTTTGGCACGGCGCTCCCGGTGCTCGCCGGCACGGATGCAGTCTGCGAGCCGGGTTCGCCGACAGTCACCGGGGCGCGCCTCGCGCTCGCCTCGCTCGATCGCGCCGTCGCGCTTGCGCGCTCGGGCGAAGCCCGTGCGCTGGTCACCATGCCTGTAGCAAAGGCGGAACTGGCGAAGGTCGGCTTCGCTCACCCCGGTCAGACCGAGTTTGTCGCCGTGTCATGTGGCGTCCGGCCCGAGGATGCGGTGATGATGCTGGCGGGGCCGAGCCTGCGCGCGGTTCCGCTCACCGTGCATTGTGCGCTCTCCGAGGTGCCCGGTATGCTCTCGAGCGCCATGATCGTGCGCAAGGGTCGCATCGTCGCGGCGGCTCTCCGGGACGATTTCGGTATAGCACGCCCGCGCCTGGCGGTTTGCGGTCTCAATCCCCACGCCGGGGAGCAGGGGCGGATGGGGCGCGAGGATGCCGAGATCATCGCCCCGGCTGTCGCGGCGCTCGCCGCCGAGGGGATCGACGCGACCGGCCCCCATCCCGCCGACGCGCTGTTCGCACCGCGCGCCCGCACCGGTTACGACGTGGCGCTGGCGATGTATCACGATCAGGCGCTGATCCCGGTGAAGGCGCTCGACTTCGACGAGGGCGTGAATGTCACGCTTGGTCTTCCGATCGTGCGCACCAGCCCCGACCACGGCACCGCCTTTGCCATCGCGGGCAAGGGAATTGCCGACGCGGGCGCCACCATTGCGGCGATTCGCATGGCCGCCGATTGTGCCGCCCGTCGCGCCAGGAATGGCTGACCTGCCGCCACTGCGCGAGGTGATCGCACGTCACGACCTGGCCGCGTCCAAGGCGCTCGGCCAGAACTTCCTGCTCGACGAGCAATTGCTCGCCCGCATCGCCGCCATTCCCGGCGATCTGGCCGGTCGGGCGGTGCTGGAAGTTGGCCCCGGCCCCGGCGGACTGACGCGGGCGCTGTTGCGCGCCGGTGCACGGGTAACTGCGATCGAGATGGACCGCCGCTGCCTTCCCGCGCTGGCGGAACTGGGCGAGGCATTTCCCGGCCAGCTGCGCGTGGTTGAAGGCGATGCACTCAAGCTGGAGCACGACGCGCTGATGGCGGGCGAACGATATGCCGTGCTCTCCAACCTTCCCTACAATGTCGGCACCGCGCTGTTCACGCGCTGGCTGGGTGGGGAAAGCTGGCCGCCGTGCTGGACGAGCCTGACGCTGATGTTCCAGCAGGAGGTCGCCCAGCGCATCGTGTCCCCGGCCGATACCTCTGCTTACGGGCGGCTGGCGGTGCTGGCCCAATGGCGCAGCACCGCGCAGCTGGCGATGAAGGTGCATCGTAGTGCCTTCACCCCGCCACCCAAGGTGATGAGCGCGATCGTTCACGTCGAGCCGGCAGCCATGCCGGGTGGCGTTTCGCCGCGCGCGCTCGAACGGCTGACCCAGGCGGCCTTCGGCCAGCGTCGCAAGATGCTGCGCCAGAGCGTCAAAGGCATCCCGGGCGCGATCGAGGCGCTGGCCGCAGTGGGCATTGAAGCCGAGCGCCGCGCCGAGACGCTAACGGTTGGCGATTTCGTGGCGATCGCGCGTGTGCTGAGCGGCCCTCAGGAAACCATAGCGTCGACGCGCGCCAACTCGGATTTCAAGCGCAACTGATCGAACGCATGCTCAGCGAAACTGCCGCCGCGTTCCACCCAGAACAGAAAGAGATGCGCCGACCAACGGTTCGGATTGGGCTGCGTCCTGCCATGCCTCAAGTCGACTCCCCGGTACAGAACGGCATCCCCCGGCTGCATGGCCACTGCGGAAAAGGGTTCGCCACCGAAGTCATCTTCCGCAGGCTCGTCGCCCGCGACCAGCCGGCTTCCGATTTCCAGCGGCCAAGGCACATCGTCGCTGTAGGCCAGCGTCAATGACATACTATGTTCGCAGGAGGGTCGATCGGAATGGACGCGGCACACATCGCCCTCGTGATAAATGCGGAAATAGTCGTAGCTCGGCAGAAGGTCGGCGCCGGTCATCTGGCTGACGATCGGGGTGAGGCCCCACAGGAATGTCGTCAGGGGGCGGTAGAAATGGCCCGAAATCTCGATGGTGGGCCGAGGAGTCAGCGCGTGCTCCTGGGAGAAGCTCGCGAAGGACTTGCCTGCCGCCTGAAGGTCCAGCTGCAACTGGCGAAAGAGGTTCGATGCAACCTCGGGCGGAACGAGGCCCCGGATGGTGGCATAGCCGTCCGCCGCATAATCGCCCTCGATACGCATGATCGCCCCCTATCCGGCCTGCGCCTTCGCCCTTGCCCGCCACTGATGCAGCAGGGGTTCGGTATAGCCACTCGGCTGTTCCACGCCCATCAAGATCAGTTCCCTCGCCGCCTGAAATGCGGGACCGCCTTCGTTTCCAGTCAGCGGGACATAGGCCGGATCGCCCGCGTTCTGCGCGTCGACCTTGGCGGCCATGCGGCGCAGGGAATCCATCACCTGCGCTTCACTGATGACGCCGTGGAGCAGCCAGTTGGCGAGATGCTGTGACGAGATGCGCAACGTCGCCCGGTCCTCCATGAGCCCGACATCGTGGATATCCGGAACCTTGGAGCAGCCGACTCCCGCGTCGATCCAGCGCACCACATAGCCCAGCAGGCCCTGGCAATTGTTGTCCAGTTCGTCCCGGATTTCCGCCCCGGACCAGTTCTCCCCCGCCGCGAGAGGGATGGTCAGAAGCGTATCAAGCCCTGGCGCTGCGCCGAGCTGCTTCTGTCTCTGGAACACGTTTAGCCGGTGATAATGCATCGCGTGGAGCGTCGCGGCGGTCGGACTCGGCACCCAGGCGGTATTCGCGCCCGCCTCTAGATGGGCCATCTTCTGCGCCATCATTTCGGCCATCCTGTCGGGCGCGGCCCACATGCCCTTGCCGATCTGGGCCCTTCCCGAAAGCCCGTGCCGCAGTCCGATCGCGACGTTGCGCGCCTCGTAGGCAGTAAGCCAGGGAGCGGTCTTCATCGCTCCCTTCCGCAGCATCGGCCCGGCCTGCATCGCGGTGTGAATCTCGTCCCCCGTACGGTCGAGGAAGCCGGTGTTGATGAACACGATCCGGTCCTTCACCGCGTGGATGCAGGCGGCGAGATTGGCGCTGGTGCGCCGCTCCTCGTCCATCACCCCCACCTTGATCGCATGGCGCGGCAGGCCGAGCAGGTTTTCGACCGCGTCGAACAGATCGTTGGTGAAGGTGCATTCCTCCGGTCCATGCTGCTTCGGCTTGACGATGTAGATGCTGCCCGCCTTGCTGTTGCGATAGCGGCCCAGCCCGGCGAGATCCTGCGCCCCGATCGCGGCGGTGACGACCGCATCCATGATGCCTTCGGGAATGTCGCTCCCGTCCGCCAGGCGCATCGCCGGGTTGGTCATCAGATGGCCGACATTGCGAACGAACAGCAGGCTGCGGCCGGACAGGCTCCGCGCATTGCCGTGGAGGTCCGCGTAGCCGACGTCCTCCGCCAATGCTCGGGTCACGGTTCGGCCGGCCTTCTCGAAACTGTCGGTCAGATCGCCGCGGATCACGCCGAGCCAGTTGCGATAGCCGGCCAGCTTGTCGGCGGCATCGACCGCCGCGACCGAATCCTCCAGATCGACGATGGTGGTAAGCGCGGCTTCCAGCACCACGTCGCTGATGCCCGCCGGGTCCGACTGACCGATGGGGCTGGCGGGATCGCGTCGGACCTCAATCCGCAAGCCATTGTGCTCGAACAGCCACCCCGCCCCGATCGCCCCGCAGCGTTGGTTGGGATCGGCCAGCACGGGTTCGCCTGTCAGTTCGGCCCAGTTACCATCGCCCAGCGGAACCGCCGCGTCGAGGAGCGCTTTCGCCGCAGCGACTACCTTCGCGCCGCGCACTTCGTCGTAACCTCCCGGCCGCGCGGGTGGGGTATCAAGCGCATCGGTGCCGTAAAGCGCATCGTAGAGGCTGCCCCAGCGCGCATTGGCGGCGTTCAGCAGGAAGCGCGCGTTGAGCACCGGCACCACAAGCTGCGGCCCGGCCATGGTCGCTATCTCGGGATCGACATTCCGTGTCCCGATGCTGAAATCGCCCGGCTCGGGGACGAGGTAGCCGATATCCTCGAGGAAGGCGCGATAGGTGGTGGCATCGTGGGGCTGGCCGCGCCGTTCGCGATGCCAGTCGTCGATCTGCGCCTGGAGGTTCTCGCGCTTGGCTAGCAGCGCGCGGTTGCGGGGCACGAACGCCTCCAGCAACGCCACGAAGCCGCGCCAGAAATCGTCCTCGTCACGCTCCAGCGGCGCCAGTACCTCGGTTTCGATGAATTCCGCCAGCGCCGGATCGACCGCGATTGTCCCACGCGTCACATATTCGCTCATGCACACTCCATGCCCCGCTCCACCGCGAAGGGAGCCGCTTCATCAATTGCCGTATCCCGGGGAGGAGATGGACCCGGGTATGGCGAGCTACCCTCTGCTTGGCAAGGCGGACCGCCCCCTGCTAGGCGCGCGAGCAATGATTGAGCGAGAGGCCATCCTGTCACGCATCGACGCAGATGCCATGCTGCGCGAAACCTGCGACTGGGCGGCGATCAACAGCGGCACCGGCAATCTGGCTGGCCTCGCCGAGCTGGCCGGTGAACTGTCGCATGCCTTCTCCACGCTTCCGGGCGATGTTCAACTGGTCGATCCCGCGCCCACGATCGCGATCGACGCTGCTGGCCGCGAGATCGAGAAGACGCATGGCAGGCACCTTGTGGTGCGGGTGCGGCCGAACGCCGAACGCCGCCTGTTGCTGACCGGCCACATGGATACGGTCTTTCCAGCCGACCATCCCTTCCAGGCGGTCACCCGGATCGATGCGGACACGCTCAACGGCCCCGGAACGGCGGACATGAAGGGCGGGATCGCCGTCATCCTCCATGCCCTTTCGGCATTCGAGGCCATGCCGGGCGCGGCGCGGATGGGCTATGACGTGATGATCAACTCGGACGAGGAAACCGGCTCGCTCTCCTCCTCAGCGCTGATCGCGGAGCTGGCGCAAGGCAAGTTCGCCGCGCTCACCTACGAACCCAGCGCCCTGCCCGATGGGACGCTCGCCCATGCCCGCGGCGGAACCGGAAACTACAGCGTGGTGATCCGCGGCCGTTCGGCCCATGCAGGGCGTAACCCCGGCGACGGGCGCAACGCGATTGTCGCCGCCGCCGCGCTTGTTATCGGACTGACCCGGCTCCAGGCGGAGGACATCACCATCAATCCGGCACGGATCGAGGGCGGTAGCGCGAACAATGTGGTGCCCGATCTGGCGGTGGTACGGTTCAACGTCCGGCCCCGCACCAGCGCGGCGATGGCGCGCTTCGGCGGCCAGCTCGCCCGCCTCTGCGCGCAGATTGCGCAACAGCACGAGGTCGCCGTCCAGAACCACGGGGGCGTCACACGTCCGCCCAAGCCGGTCGATGCAACGGCGCAGAGGTTGTTCGACCTTGTCCGCGACTGCGGCGCCGAACTCGGCCAGACCATCGGCTGGCAGCCCTCGGGCGGAGTATGCGACGGCAACAATATCGCCGCCTGCGGCGTGCCTGTCGTCGATACCATGGGCGTGCGCGGCGGGCAGATCCATTCGGCGGAGGAATATATGATCGTTCCCTCGCTTGCCGAGCGTGCGGCGCTGAGTGCGCTGGTGCTCTCCCGGCTCGCCTCCGGAGATGCCTTGTGAGGCCGCAGCCATGACCTTCCGCCTGCGCGCCGCGCGCGCCGCCGATATCGGCCCGCTCTATGAACTCGCCAAGCTCACCGGCGGGGGGTTCACCAACCTGCCCGCGGACCGGACCTCGCTGGAGGCCAAGCTCGAACGCGCCGAGGGTGCTTTCTCGCGCGATGGCGACATCGGCGATGATACATTCGTTCTGGTGCTAGAGAACGCGGAGACGGGGCAGATCCGCGGCACCTGCCAGTTGATGAGCCAGGTAGGCCAGCGCTGGCCCTTCTATTCCTATCGCCTCAACACGCTGACGCAGTATTCGAGCGAGCTGGACCGGACGGTGCGCGCCGAACTGCTGTTCCTGGTCACCGATCTGGAAGGGTCGAGCGAGGTCGGTGGGCTGTTCCTGCACCCGGCGGAGCGCGCCGGCGGGCTGGGGATGCTGCTCGCCCGCAGCCGCTATCTCTTCATCGCCATGCATCGGCCCAGGTTCGCCGAACGCATCCTGGCGGAATTGCGAGGTGTCATCGACGATGCCGGCGGATCGCCGTTCTGGGACGGGGTCGCGGGCCGCTTCTTCGGCATGGGTTTCCAGGAAGCCGACTATTTCAACGCCATCAACGGCAACCAGTTCATCGCCGACCTTATGCCCAAGCACCCGGTTTATGTTGCCATGCTGGGGGACGAGGCGCGCAAGGTGATCGGCGTGCCGCATCCCACCGGACGCGCGGCGATGCGGATGCTGGAGGCCGAAGGTTTCGCGCATGAAGGCTATGTCGACATCTTCGATGGCGGCCCGACCATGACCGCGCGGATCGGGCAGGTTCGCAGCGTGAAGGAGGCAGCTCCTGCGCGAATCGCCGCCTGCGATCTCGACATCGGCGAGAAATGCCTGTTGGCGACCGGTAGCCTGGGAAGCTTCCGCGCAGCCTATGGAATGCGCGAAACGCGCGAGGGCGGCGATGTCGCCATCGACCCGCACGTCGCTCGCCTGCTTTCGCTTGGCGAGGGCGACGAGGTCTGGAGTGTGGCGCGCTAGTGCTCCGGGAAATCAACTTCGACGGCATCGTGGGGCCGACCCACAATTACGCCGGCCTGAGCCTCGGCAACATCGCCAGCGCCCGCCACGCCGGGCAAACCAGCCACCCTCGCGCCGCCGCCCTACAGGGCATCGCGAAGATGCGCGCCAACATGGCGCTGGGGCTGGCGCAGGGCTTCCTGCTCCCCCTTCCCCGCCCCAACCAGGGGCTGCTGCGCGACCTCGCGGTGGGGCCGGGCTCCGAGCCGGCCCTGCTTGCCGCCGCCTGGTCGGCCTCGAGCATGTGGACTGCCAATGCAGCAACCGTCAGTCCCGCGCCCGACACCGCTGACGGGCGCTGCCACCTCACCCCGGCCAATCTCGTCACCATGCTTCATCGTGCCCAGGAGTGGCGCGACACGGCGCACCAGCTTCGCGTCGCTTTCGCGGACGAGCGCCATTTCACGGTTCACGACGCGGTTCCGGACAGTTTCGGTGACGAGGGCGCCGCCAATCACATGCGCCTGTGCGAGCGCCACGATGCGCCCGGCGTCGAGGTGTTCGTCTATGGCCGCCCCGGTGGCGCATTTCCCGCCCGCCAGCACGAGCAGGCGAGCCGCGCCGTCGCCCGCCTCCATGCCCTCGCGCCCGAGAGCTGCATCTTTATCGAGCAGAACCCCGAGGCGATCGCCGCAGGCGCCTTCCACAACGATGTGGTGGCGGTCGCCAATGAGCGCGTCCTCTTCACTCACGCGCGCGCCTTCGCGGACCAGGCCGGCGCGTACAGGGCGATCCGCGCCGCCTTCCCGGCGCTGGAGGTGGTCGAGGTGCCCGAGGAGGCGGTGAGCCTGGCCGAAGCGATCCGCAGCTATCTGTTCAACGCCCAGCTCGTCACGCTGCCCACGGGCGAAATGGCGCTGGTAGTGCCGGACGAATGCCGCGACAGCCCGAGCGTATGGCGCTGGTGCGAAGCCATGCTCGCCTCCAACGGCCCGATCCGCAAGGTCATCCCCGTCGATGTCCGGCAATCGATGGCCAATGGCGGCGGCCCTGCCTGCCTGCGGCTTCGGGTAGTGGCGGACCCCAAGACGGTCGATCAGCGCTTTCTCCTCGATGATGCGAAGGCCCGCGTGATCGAAGACGTGGTCTCCACCATGTGGCCGGAATTGATACCCCTCGCCCAGTTGGGCGATCCCGAGCTCGCCAGAGGCGTGTCGGCGGCGCGCGAGGCGCTGATCGATGCGCTCGGTCTGCATGAGCTGCGCGCCGAACAAGGTTAACGCGGTTTACACGGTGCGTCGGCCCGCTTTACATTCCCCGCGAGCGTTAAGCATCGTCTCCCGCGCAAATCAGCCGCTGGCACGGCATTTGCGTTGAAAGGCGTTAACCACGGATCGGGGGTGCAAGTGCTGCGAAAGATCGGGCGACTGTTCGTCATCAAGTCGAACTGGGAGGCCTATCTCATCATCTACGCGCTGGCGCTCGGCGCCACCTCGCGCGGTGCGAGCTATCTGCACGAATATCCCGGCACCGGCGGCTGGCTGCTGTTCCTGGCGACCACCGGTGCGGTGTTCATGGCCGGCGCCAAGATCCTGGATTGCCTGAAACACGAGAAGGCGGCGCGATTGGCGACCGCACAGGAAACCCGCCTACCGCAGGATTAGGTGGCGCGGTTGTGTTGCCAGGCCAGCCTCCCTGGAACGAAAAATCCGGGGCGAGGACCATCGTGACGGGTGCGGTCGTCGCACTCTCCATCGGATGTCGGTGGGGCGGTTCTGTTGCTAGGCCCGCCACCCTGGAGCGAAAAATCCGGGGCGAGGACCGTCGTGACGGGTGCGGTCGTCGCACTCTCCATCGGATGTCGGTGGGGCGGTTCTGTTGCTAGGCCCGCCCCGGGCCCCCGGTTTCCGATTCTGTTACCCGGTTCGGTCCGAACCGTGCTCTTTGCGTTGTAAATTCAGGCCGTTAAGCCGTCACATTACGCGGCGAGAGCAAGTGCTTCGTTGTCGTTGGCACTTATGGGTTTTGAGCCTTATGCGGGTTACTCAGCCCGGGTGAAAACAACGCCTTTCAACACACGTCGATCCTAGTTCGGCCCCGTCAACGCCGGCGCTCTCGTCGCCGGAGATGGTGGAGCCGCCGGGTACTGCCCCCGGGTCCGTTGTGCCTATTGCACGCCATCATTTATCACCATAGCCGGCCGAAACCGGCGAGACCCTATATAGGACCCCGCGCCTTAATGTGAAGTGGACGGCGTATTGCTCCGCGCGCCCTCCGGCTACGCGGCATACTCGCCCCGCGCGGCCGATCGCCCGTGGCAGCGCCTTCGCGCCCGTTCTCAGGGCCGCTTGCGCAGCTCGTCGCGGATTTCGGCCAGAAGCTCCACTTCGGTCGGCCCCGCGGCATCGTCGGCCTTCGGGGGAATGAGGCGGTTGGCCTGCTTCACCAGCATGAAGATCACGAAACCGATGATCAGGAAATTGATCGCCGCGGTGATGAAGTTGCCATAGCCGATCATCGCCACACCCGCTTGCTTGAGCGCGGCATAGCTGGCCGGATCGCCGTTGAAGCTTGCCGGGATCGGGCCAAGGCGGAGAAAATAGTTCGAGAAATCCAGCCCGCCGAAGACGGCGCCAACCGCCGGCATGATGACGTCCTCGGTCAACGAAGTGACGATGGCGCCGAATGCCGCGCCGATGATGACCGCCACCGCCAGATCGAGCACGTTACCGCGCGCGATGAACGCCTGGAATTCCTTCAACATCATTTTTCTCCACCCGATGAGGTGCCCGCGATACGCCGATTTTGCACCCGGTGCCAACATCCTGCATCTTGCGCGCAGGAACTGCCGTGCTATCTGGCTAAGACAGTTATCCGCATGGGAGCCGTTCAACGATGACTCGTGTCGCCGCCATCCGCAATCTGATCGCCCTCGCCGCCGCCACCGCGCTGGCTGCCTGCGGCATCAATTCCGTTCCCACCAAGCAGGAAGCCGCCAAGGCCGCATGGGCCGATGTGCAGAGTTCCTACCAACGGCGCGCCGATCTGGTGCCCAACCTCGTCGCCTCGGTGCGCGGGGCCGCCCAGTCGGAGACCACGATCCTCACCAACGTGACCAACGCCCGCGCCCGCGCGACCAGCATCAACATCACCACCGATGACTTGTCGAACCCGGCCGAGTTCCAGAAATTCCAGGACGCGCAGAATCAGCTCACCCAGGCGTTGGGCCAGCTCCGCACGGTGGTGGAAAACT
Organism: Altererythrobacter sp.; assembly: GCA_016793865.1. Taxonomy (GTDB): domain Bacteria; phylum Pseudomonadota; class Alphaproteobacteria; order Sphingomonadales; family Sphingomonadaceae; genus Qipengyuania. Next base: position 73,196 of record JAEULJ010000004.1, on the reverse strand, counting down.
ATCCGCAGCTCCAGAGCCAGGCGCGTTTCGCCGATCTGATGACCGCGCTGGAAGGCAGCGAGAACCGCATCGACACCGCGCGCACACGCTACAACGATGCCGTGCGCGACTACAACACCGAGATCCGCACCTTCCCGAGCGCGATCGGCGCCAAGATCGTCCACGGTGCCAAGCCGATGGTGCCGTTCGAGGCGAGCGCGGGCGCGCAGAACGCCCCGACGGTCGATTTCGGCAACATGGGTGCGCAGCCCAACGCACCGGGCGCGGCGCCCGCACAGCCGGCTCCGGCGGTGAATGACAACACCACTGCCACACCGGCGGCGACTGCGACCGCCGCAGCCAACTGAGGCCGAGCCGATGCGCCGCATTGCGGCCTTCCTCGCGCTGTTGCTGGCGCTCGTCTCCTCGGCCGCGTGGGCGCAACTCCCCGCGCGGCCCGAGGGGCCGATCGCCGATTACGCAAAGGTTCTTACCCCGCAGGATTCGGCCGCGCTCGACGCCAGGCTACGCGCCTACAACCAGGCCACCGGCCGTGCGATCATCGTCGCCACCGTGCCCTCGCTAGATGGCGAGGAGATCGAGCCCTACGCGCAGAAGCTCGCGGAAAGCTGGGGCATCGGCGGCGCGCAGAGCGAGAACGGTGTCCTGCTCCTGGTCGCGCCTGGAGAGCGCAAGCTGCGTATCCACACCGCGCGCGGAGTGCAGGAACGCATGACCGACATCATGTCGGGCCGCATTATCCGCGACACCATCGTACCCGAGTTCAAGGCCGGGAACATGTCCGGCGGTATCGTGGCCGGGGTCGATGCGATCATCCGTCAGCTCGACATGGACCCTGCCCAGGCCCGCGCCATCGAAGAAGCGCAGGCTGCCGCCGAGCGCGCGCGACAAGCGGACGGCGGCTTCCCGATCGGTGGCCTGTTCTGGATCGTGTTCGCGTTCCTGTTCTTCATCCTGCCCATGCTCACTCGCGGTGGACGGCGGCGGCGCAGTCGTAGCCCGTGGGGCAATACGGCGCGCGACATCATGCTGTGGGAAGCAGGATCGGCCATCGCGCGCGGGGTTCTCAACAGCGGTGGTGGGGGCGGTGGCTGGAGTGGCGGCGGAGGCTTCGGCGGCTTTGGCGGCGGGGGCGGCGGCTTCAACGGTGGCGGCGCGAGCGGGGGGTGGTGATGCACGCGTTCGACCAGAAGGCGCAGGACATCGTCACTTCGGCCGTGGCGGCGGCGGAGGAGCACACCTCGGGCGAGATCGTGACCGTCCTTGCCGATCGCTCCGACGGCTACACCGATGTCGCACTGTTGTGGTCGGTCTCGATCAGCTTCACCGCAATGGCCGCGGTCACCGCGTTTCCGACTTTCTACACAGGCTTGGTGGACCGCGTCTTCGGCGACTGGAGCCATGTCTGGACACCAGGCGAACTGCTCACCCTAGTCACAGGCATCGGGCTCCTCAAATTCCTCGCGATCTGGGCGCTCCAGCTCTGGCAGCCGCTCAAGTTCGCGCTCATCCCCGGACCGATCAAGAGTGGGCGCGTGCGCAACGCGGCGATCCGCCATTTCAAGGTCGGGGCGGAGCGGCGCACGCATGGCCGCACGGGCGTTCTCATCTACCTCTCCATGCGCGAGCACCGCGCCGAGATCGTGGCTGACGAGGCGATCGCGCGCCTGGTCGATGCGGAGGAATGGGGCAAGGCTATGGCCGACATGCTCGCCGAAATCCGCAAGGATCACGTGGCCGAAGGGCTCGCGGCGGGCATTCGCGACGTCGGCAAGGTGCTCTCCGAGCATTTTCCGCGTGCCGATGACGACGTGAACGAACTGCCCGACCGCCTGATCTTGGTGTGAGTGTTCCCGACCACGACCAGGCGGAGGAAATCGTCTGGCAGGGCAGATTTATCACCGCCAAGCGCCGGGGCCGCTGGGAATATGTCGCGCGGTCGCGAAATATCCGCGCGGCGGTCATTCTTGCGACCATCGAAGGCGATGTACTGCTCGTCGAGCAATATCGCGTGCCCCTCGGCAAGCGCTGCCTGGAACTTCCCGCAGGGCTGATCGGTGACGACGCCGAGGGGGAAGACGATCTCGTGGCCGCCGGGCGCGAGCTCGAGGAGGAGACCGGCTACCGCGCCGGCAGGCTCGAGGATCTGGGCACCTTCTACTCCAGTCCGGGCATGGTCAGCGAAAGCTTCACGCTGGTCCGCGCCAGCGAACTGGAACGGACCGGCCCGGGCGGCGGGACCGAGGGTGAGAACATCACAGCGCACAGGGTTCCGCTCGGCAAACTCTCCGCCTTCGCCGCCGCCAGGCGCGCCGAGGGTTGCGGCATAGATGTCCGCGTGCTGATGCTGCTCGCCGGAGACTTCCTGGGAGAGTGACGATGGCCGGACGGGTCGCGGGCAAGATGGCGCTGGTGACAGGCGCGGCGCAGGGCCTCGGCGCAGCGCAGGCGCGAATGCTGGCGCGCGAGGGTGCGCGGGTGCTCGCAACGGATATCGACGCGGTCGGTGCCGCCGCCACCGCCGCCGCGATCGACGCGGAATGCGGACCGGGCACCGGCTTCGCCCTCGGCCATGACGTTACCAGCCCTGATGACTGGGATGCGGCGATCGAGGAGGCGCGCGACAGGCTCGGCGGCCTCTCGATCCTCGTCAACAATGCCGGCGTCGGTGTGCGTGGGACCATCGAGACCTGCACCTACGAAGAATGGCGGCGCGGTTTCGCGATCAATGTGGATGGGGTCTTCCTGGGCTGCCAGAAGGCGTTGCCTTTGATGAGGGAGCATCAGCCGGGCTCGATCGTGAACATATCGAGCATCGCGGGGCTGATCGCGAGCGACACCATGCCGGGCTACAACGCCAGCAAGGCGGCGGTCTGGATGCTGTCGAAATCCGTCGCGCTCTATTGCGCGAAAATGGGCTGGAACATCCGCTGCAACAGCGTCCACCCGACATTCATCGACACGCCCATCCTGGATGGGATCGTGGCGAACACGGGCAAGGACAAGAGCGTCATCATGGGCAAGCTCGCACGGCAGATCCCGCTTGGGCGCGTGGGCGAGCCGGACGATATCGCGAACGGGGTGCTCTATCTGGCCAGCGACGAGAGCAAGTTCATGACCGGGGCCGAATTGAAGCTCGACGGCGGCATTTCGGCGATGTGATCCCGCTCACCACGAGCGGAACATGACGAGGAAGCCCCCCGGGAGGCTCCCTCAGTCGGCGATCAGTCCGATCGCGACGTAGATCAGCGCGGCGGTGCCGAAGCTGAACAGCGCACCCAGCACGAAGCCAATGCGGACGGCGGCGGTGGGCAGCCCGCTCCAGGAGGCAATGCCGGCGCACACGCCCATGATCTTGCCGGCTTCGCGATCGAGGCCGAAGCGACCGCGAACCGCGCCGCGGCCGATGGGTCGAGCGGGGAGGTCGCTCATGCCAGGATTCCGTTCGGCGATGCGGGGAGGATCGCGGTGGCGAAGACCAGGGTGGAAATCACCAGAGAGAAGGCCGCCGCGAAAAGCTTGCTGGAAGAGGTCGAAGGCATGTCGAGATATCCTTTTGAGTTGGAGGTTGGTGGGGGCTTCAGACGAGGAAGCCGGCGGGCGTGGCGGGGATGATCGCGGTGGCCATCGACAGCACGGTAAGGGTCAGGGCGGCGAAGGCGGCGAGCGCGTTGTTCATGGTGGTGGTCATCTTGATATTCCCTCTGTTTGTGCTCCCTGGCGGTATGCCGGGGATGAAACAGGGTTTGCATGTGCCGTGCCAAAGTTGAAAATTGGCTGATTTCAGCCATTCTCTGCATATCACCCGCAACTTGCACCGTTCACCTCCGCGCAATGTTGGCATTTTTCACCATCTGTTGGCATTCGTCCATTCCGAGTGGCTTCACCCTCGGCTCCGGTCTAGTCGGCAAGCTCCGATGGCGCTGACCAGCATCTCCCTTGGCGAGTTTCGCAATCACGCAGGCACCACGCTCGACGACGCGGGCGCGATCAACCTGCTGGTCGGGCCGAACGGAGCCGGCAAGACGAACGTGCTCGAGGCGCTTTCGCTACTCGCCCCAGGGCGCGGGCTGCGCCGCGCGCAGCTTGCGGACATGGCCTGCCAATGCGGCAGCGGCGGTTTCGCGGTCGGCGCCACCCTGGCGGGCGATGGCCCGGTGCGGCTCGGAACCTTCACCGATCCCGCGCAGCCCGCGCGGCGCCGCGTGCGCGTGAATGGCACGGAGGCCAGCGCGGTCGGCCTGGCGGAATGGCTTTCGGTCGGCTGGCTCACCCCGGCGATGGACGGATTGTTCGTGGCGCCCGCAAGCGAGCGGCGGCGCTATCTCGACCGGCTTGCCCTGGCGCTGGACCCCGCCCATGCCGGCCATGCCGCCCGCTACGAGGCCGCGCTGCGTGAGCGCAACCGCCTGATCGTGGGCGACCACGCTCCCGATCCGCGCTGGCTCGACGCGATCGAGGCGCAGATGGCGGCCAGCGGCGACGCGCTGGCATCGGGACGAGCCACGCTCGTGGAGGCGTTGATGAGGCAGGTCGTCCGCTACCCGGAGGACGCCTTTCCCCGGCCCGCGCTCACCTACGCGGCCGGAGGGCCGGTGGGCGCGGCACAGCTCAGCCAGGCGCTCCACGACGGGCGCGCACGCGATCGCGCCGCGGGGCGCACCCTCACCGGCCCGCATCGCGACGAGCTGGAAGTATCCTACCCCGCGCGCCGCATGGCCGCTGCAGCCTGCTCGACCGGCGAACAGAAGGCGCTGCTGATCGCAATCACCCTCGCCCATGCCCGGCTCGCGGCGAAGGATCGCCCCGCCCTGCTGCTCCTCGACGAAGTCGCCGCCCACCTCGACCCCGGCCGCCGCGCGGCCCTGTTCGCGCGGCTTGGCGAAAGCGGCACGCAGGTCTGGGTCACCGGCACCGAGCTTGCCCCATTCGAGGCGGTCGCCGGCAGTGCGGCGACATGGGAGATCGCCGCGGGCGAAGCTCGACGGCTCTGACGGCGGCTCACGGCCGCCGCACAGCGCATCACTCCTTCGAGGGCAGCGCGGCCTCTACAGCCTCTCGCGTGGCCGAGACCAGCACCGCCAGCCCATCGGTCGTGGGATGGAGGCGGTCGGATTGGAACAGTTCCCGCCGCTGGTAGATCGATTCCAGCCAGAAGGGCGCCAACGTGACGCCCTCGCGGTTTCCGAGATCGGCATAGATCGCGTCGAAAGCGCGCTGGTATTCCGGCCCGTAGTTCGGCGGCGCGCGCATTCCCATCAGCAGCACCGGGATGCCGCGGCGCCGCAGCTCGTCCAGCATGGCGGACAGATTGGCGCGGGTTTCGGCCGGATCGAGCGCGCGCAGCATGTCATTGGCGCCAAGTTCCAGCAGCACCAGATCGGGCGGCGTGGCTTGCGCATCGAGGGTGAAGGCCAGCCGCTGCCGGCCTGCCGCACTCGTATCGCCGGATACGCCCGCATTGGCCACGCGCACATTGAGCCCACGCTCGCGCAGCGCGGCCTCGAGCTGGGCGGGATAGCTGTTCTCCACTCCCACCCCCAGGCCGGCGAACAGGCTGTCGCCGAACGCGAGAATGCGACGCTCGGGCCCGGCGACGGGCTTCTGCATGGCGCTAGCGCTGGGTGTCGGCGATGCCGGTGCCTCGGTGGCCGGCTGCCCGCATCCCGCCACCATCAGCGCGAGAAGGCCAATCGACGAAGGGGCGATACGCATCGTTCCAAGTTCCTTGTTGCAACCCACTGCCTATGTCATCTCCGCCCGGTGACAAGTCCCGACACCGCGCGCCTCGCGATTTCCGCCCGCAATCTTACACTCACCCTTGGAACCGCCGCCGCGCCGGTGCCGATCCTGAAAGGGATCGACCTGGAAGTCGCTGCCGGCTCCACGCTCGCCCTGCTCGGCCCGTCGGGTTCCGGGAAAAGCTCGCTGATGGCGCTGATGACCGGGCTGGAGCGCGCAAGCTCCGGCACGCTTACGGTGGCTGGCGCTGATTTCGCGGCTCTGGGCGAGGACGAGCTGGCCATCGCGCGGCGGGGGCGTATCGGCATCGTGCTGCAGGCCTTCCACCTGCTGCCGACCATGACCGCGCTGGAGAATGTCGCCACCCCGCTGGAACTGGCCGGCGCCCGTGACGCGCGCGAACGCGCCGTCGAGGAACTGGCCGCGGTCGGGCTCGGCCATCGCCTCGACCATTATCCGCAACAGCTCTCGGGCGGCGAGCAGCAGCGCGTGGCGATCGCCCGCGCCACCGCGCCGCGCCCGGCGCTGCTGTTCGCCGACGAACCCACCGGCAATCTCGACGCCGCGACCGGCCACGCCATCGTCGAGCTTCTGCTCGCCCGCCGGGCACAAACCGGGGCGACGCTGATCGTCATCACCCACGATCCCGAACTCGCGCAGCGGTGCGAGCGGATCGTCACCCTGGCCGACGGGCTCATCGCCAGCGACATGCGGCCGTGAGCTGGGCCACCGCCTGGCGCATCGCGCGTCGCGACCTGTCGGCGCGATTCCGCGGCCTGCGGCTGCTGCTGGTGTGCCTGTTCCTGGGCACAATGGCGCTTACCGCGATCGGCTCCCTCACCGCCGCCATCGAGCGCGAGCTGTCGACCCGTGGGGGCGAACTGCTCGGCGGGGATCTCCAGGTCTCGATCTGGCAGCGAGGGCTTTCGCCCCAGGAGCGAAGCGTGCTGTCCTCACAAGGCAGCTATTCCGAAGGGGTGCGCTTGCAGGCGATGGCGCGCAGCGGCGACATGGCGGTGCCGATCGAACTCAAAGGGGTGGACCGGGCCTATCCGCTATACGGCGCGCTTACGCTCGCCGACGGGCGCGCTGTGGGGATGCCGCCTGCGGGACAGGCATGGCTGTCCCGCGATGCCGCCGACCGGCTGGGTGTGGGCAAGGGTGCGCGGCTAGCCGTGGGTACGGCCACGCTGGAGGTGGGGGGAATCATCGCCAACGAGCCGGATCGCCTTGGCGAAGGCTTCCAGCTCGGCCCCACCGTGATTGTCGGCGCGGCCATGCCGGCGGAGGCGGGCCTGCTGGCGCCCGGTTCCATGTATCGCACCAAGGCCCGGCTGCGGCTCTTCGGGGCCGACCCCGCCGCTGCGGGGGAAGCGTTCATCGATCGCTTTCCCACCGCCGGCTTCGAGCTACGGACCCGCGACGAGGCAAGCCCGGGTGCCGACCGCTTCATTCGCCGCATGGGCGATTTCCTCACGCTGGTGGGCCTGGCCGCGCTGGTTATCGCGGGTATCGGGATCGCCGGCGGCGTTTCCAGCTATCTGGACGCACGCCGAGGGGCCATCGCCACGCTCAAGATCGTGGGTGCGACCAGCGCCGACATAGCCCGGATCTACGGGCTGCAGATTGCCGCCGCCGCGCTTGTCGGCAGCCTGGCGGGGGTATCCGTCGGCATCGCGCTGACACCGCTCCTGGCGCTCGCGCTGCAGGGTTTGCTGCCGGTCGCCGGTGGCATCGTCCTCGACCCGCGCCCCATCGCACTGGCGCTCGGCTATGCCGCGCTCGTGGCGCTGGTCTTCGCCGCCTCGCCGCTGCTGCGCGCGCGACGCTTCCCGGCGATGGCCCTGATGCGGGCGCGCGTGAGCCCGCTTGCCCGCGACCGCGAGGCGATGCTGGCGGTTACGCTGGGCCTGGCGGCGATCGCGGCGCTGGCGCTTCTCACCGCGCGGGACTGGTTGCTGACGGGTGGATTCCTGATCGGCGCCGGGGCGGGCTTCGCGTTGCTGGCCGGCGCCGGCTGGCTGCTTCGGCGGCTGGCTGCCGCCCTGCCCCGCCCTGCCAACCCCGTTGCCCGTGTCGCCCTGGCGAACCTGCATCGCCCCGGCTCCGCCACCGGAACGCTGGTCACGGCGCTTGGCTTCGGGCTTGCCGCCTTCGTGCTCCTGGCCGCGGTGCAGACGGCCATTGATGGCACAATCGCCAAGCGCGTGCCGGAACGCGCCCCGGACTATTTCGTGCTGGATGTGCCGCGGGAGCGCGCGGCGGAATTCACCTGTCTGGTCGCCCGTACCGATCCGCGCGCCGAGGTCCGCCTGGTGCCGATGCTGCGCGGGGCGGTGATCGCCTATGGTCCCGAGGGCAGGATGACACGCACCGCCGATCTGGAGGAGTTACCCGAAGGTGGTTGGGCGCTGCGCGGGGAACGCGGGCTGACCTATGCCGCCACCCCGCCGGAGGGCAATACGGTCATCGCGGGGCGCTGGTGGTCGGCCGACACGCGGGCCAATGAAGTGTCCGTCGACGAGGAATTCGCCGACGCTGTCGGCCTTCGGCTGGGCGACCGAATCACATTCGGCGTACTGGGGACCGAGGTCACCGCGACCGTCACCAGCCTGCGGCGCATCGACTGGCAGCAACTGGGGTTCAACTTCGTCTTCGTCCTGTCGCCCCCGGTGCTGGCCGCGGCCCCGCATAACCTCTCGGCGACCGTCGACCTGCGACCCGGAGCCCCCCCCGCCCCGCTGCTGCGGAGCCTAGTACAAAGCTTTCCTTCCAGTTCGGTGATCGAGGTCGGCGGGATCATGCGGCAGGCCAGGACCCTGCTGGAACAGGTCGGGCTGGCGACGCTGGCGGCCGCGGGGGTCACGGTGCTGGCCGGGATCGCCGTGTTGCTGGGCGCGATCGCCGCCGCGCGGGCGCAGCGCAGCTATGACACAGTGGTACTGCGCGTGCTGGGCGCCAGCCGCGCACAGGTGCTGGCGCTGCTCCTGGCCGAATATGCGCTGCTCGCCGGCGTGCTGGCGCTGGTGGCGCTGGCGCTGGGCGGCTTCGCGGGCTGGTTGGTGATCGTGAAGCTGTTCGAATTCGACTGGCTGCCCGATTGGGGCACGGTCGCGCTGACGCTCCGCGCGGGGCTGGCTGCGGTGCTGCTGTTCGCCGTTCTCGCCTCGTTGCCGCTGCTTCGACAAAAGCCGGCGCGGGCGTTGCGGTCGCTCTGAGCGACCAGTCAGGCGCCAACGAAAAAGGGGGCCGCGAAGGCCCCCTTCCCCGTGACGATATGCGAAAGTCTCAGAACTTGAAGCGCGCCGCCACGCCATAGGTGCGCGGCTGGTTGGGATAGCCCGAGATGCTCTCGTCCTGCGCGACCGAATCGAAGATCGTGCTGATGTAGCGACTGTCGAGCAGATTGCGGCCCCACAGGCTCAGTTCCAGACCCATGTTCAGGGCATAGGTCAGCGAGGCGTTGAGGTCGTTCACCTCGCGCCGATACGGCAGCACGATGGCCTGGGCACGGGTATAGTCCCGCTGGCCGTTGATGATGTCGATGAAGGCGGGCAGCCCCTCGGTCACCCGAACCGAAGCCTGATAGCTGAAGTCGGTCCGTGCGATGATCCGGTCACCCGAAGCGCCGACGGGCTTTTCGTACTGAATGCCGAATACCGCCGACAGCTTGGGGATGCCGGCAACCGGCCGCCCCGACAGGTCGCCCAGCGGCGATGCCACGAAGCTCTTGTACTTCGAATCGAGGTAAGTCATCGCCAGGCTGAAGGTCAGCCCCTCGGCCGGGCGGACATAACCGTCGAATTCCACGCCGTAAGTCAACCGCTCGCCCGCATTGGAGAGCACGAACGACGAGCCGGTGAAGGTGTTCGCCTGGAAATTGCTGATGCTCTGGCGGAAGAAGGTCAGGTTGGCGGCAGCGTAATCCCAGTTCCCCTTCAGACCGATCTCGAACACTTCCGAATCCTCGGCCGCGGCGAAGCGGGTGCCGGGCCGCAGGTTCACGACCGCCTGATTGGCCGCAACCAGCCGGGCATAGTCGCCGGCGAGCGGACGGCTGTCGCGCGAGAGGTTGAAGCTCGGCGCCTTGTAGCCGGTCGCCCAGCTCGCATAGACGTTGAGCGTTGGCGTGACCTCGTAGGCGAGGCGGACGGTGTAGCTCCAGTCGCCGTCGTTGGTGGCGCAGGTCTCGACCGAGTTGGGGCAGTTCTGCATCGGTGGCAGGAACTGAAGCGCCGTGAAGCCGAGCAGCGGAGCGGTGGCCGCCGCAGCACCCGTGGAGATCTGCGTGAAGGCAGCTGGATTGGCCTGCGCGAAACCCTGCACCTGTGCGGCGGAAGCGACGCCGCCCGGCACGCCGAGCAACCCGCCGATGGTCTGCGCGATGCCGAACTGGGTCGCCGTGTTGCGGATCACGTTGAGATCGAGGTTCGAGAACACATCGGTGCTCGTCGAATTGGTGACGATCCGCTTCTTGTCCTTCGTGTAGCTCGCGCCGAGCGTCAGCACGAGGCCGGGCGTGAACTCGAAATCCACGTTGCCGAACACGGACCAGGCGTCGTTCTTCTGGCGGATGTTGTTCTGGAAGCCCTGCCCCGCGGCAAAGAACTGGCCGACGAGGTTGCGCCCGGTAAGCGCCGAGAAGGTTGCCTCCAGCGAGTTGATGTTCTGGGTGTTGGCGCTCGCGCCGCGGATCAGCAGGTCCGCGTAGGGGCGGAACTGGTTGCCGAAGGTGATCTGGTCGGCGGTGTTGACCTTCTCGTTGAAGTAGTAGCCGCCGAGCAGGAAGTTGGCCGGGCCGTCGAAATCCGAAGCCAGGCGGAGTTCCTGGGTGAAGGTATCGATCTTGGCCTGGCCGATGTTGGCGCCGGTCGCCAGCGCGGCGCTGCTGAAGTCGACATCCTGGTTCGCGTTGAGGTCGGTCTTGCGGTAGGAACTGATCGAGGTGGCCGTGACGTCGCCGAACGAATAGTCGATCTGGCCCGAGAAACCGTAGTTCTTGATCCGGTTGAACGGATCGACATCGGTGTAGATCACGTCGCCGCCGGGGTTGTTGCGGAAGTCGTTGACCTGTCCGCCAACAGCGCGGACCGCGCCCGTCGCGGCGGAAGGCCGGACGTTGACCACGCCGCAGCAGCGCTCGTCGATCTGATCGTAGTCGCCGATCAGGCGTACCGAAAGGTCGCTGTTCGGCTCGAACAGCAACTGGCCACGAGCGAACCAGCGGTTACGATTGTTGATGTCCTGGCCGTTGACGGCATTGGTCAGATAACCATCCCGCCGGTTGTAGCCGCCCGCGATCGATGCCGCGATGGTGTCGCTGATCGGGCCGGTCAGATACGCCTTGGCAACCAGAGCGTTGTAATTGCCGTAGCTGGCTTCGACCATGCCGCCGGGCTCGAACGAGGGCTTCTTGGTGACGATCGAGATCACGCCGGCGCTGGCGTTCTTGCCGAACAGCGTCGATTGCGGGCCACGCAGGACCTCGACGCGCTGGATATCGGGCAAATCGCTGATCTGGGCGATCGCACGGCTGCGATAGACGCCGTCAACGAACATCGCGACCGAAGGCTCGAGCCCGATGTTGTTGCCATCGGTGCCGAAGCCGCGGACGGAATAGCTGGTGGCGAAGGCGCTCTGAAGCTGGCTGACGCGCAAGCTGGGCACCACGGTGGCGAGGTCGGCAATGTCGCGGATCTGAGCGCGCTCGATGGTGTCGGCGGTGGTGACGCTGACCGCGACCGGGGTTTCCTGGAGCGTTTGTTCGCGCTTGGTCGCGGTGACGATGATGTCGTTACCGGTGCTAACGGTCTGGCTTTCGGCCTGGGCGTCGGTTGCGTCGGCGGCGGGCGGCGCGTCCTGGGCATGGAGAGCGGTGGCAGGCAAGGCGGCGGCGCCGGCGAGCAGAAACGCCCTGGCAGCAGGAATGGCGACAAAGCGCATCGGGTTACATCCTCTCTCTCGACACGGGGTTCTGGTTCCCCAGCCCCCTCTTCTCGGCGAATAATCCGGTTGGGAGCGCCGCTCAATCATTGCTAACCACTACTTACACGAGTGCAAGCCAAGCGTGGCACAGGAGCCACACCTCGCCGAGCTTGCCGCTGCGGCCTCGCTCCGCTAGGGGCGCGCGCGATCGGGTGTCTCCGTGCACCGCTTCCCCACAATCCGGATACACCAATGCCCCGCTCCCTGCGTAATATCGCCATCATCGCCCACGTCGACCACGGCAAGACCACGCTGGTGGATCAGCTGTTCCGCCAGTCAGGCACCTTCCGCGAGAACCAGCGGATCGAGGAACGGGCGATGGATTCGGGCGACCTGGAGAAAGAGCGGGGGATCACCATCCTGGCCAAATGCACCAGCGTGGAGTGGGAGCACGACGGAAAGACCAATAGGATCAATATCGTGGACACGCCCGGCCACGCCGACTTCGGTGCCGAGGTGGAACGCATCCTGTCGATGGTAGACGGCGTCATCCTGCTGGTGGACGCGGCGGAAGGCCCCATGCCGCAGACCAAGTTCGTGACCGGCAAGGCGCTCGCGCTCGGCCTGCGCCCCATCGTGGTGGTCAACAAGATCGACCGCCCCGACGCCCGCCCGCAGGAAGTTCTGGACGAGGTGTTCGACCTTTTCGCCAGCCTCGACGCGACCGACGCGCAGCTCGATTTTCCCTCGCTATGGGCCAGCGGGCGCGATGGCTACGCGAGCACCGACGAGACCGCCCGCTCGGGCGACCTCAACCCGCTTTTCGAACTGATCGTCGGCCACGTCCCCGCCCCCGGCCTCGACGCCGAGGCGCCGTTCGCCTTCCTCGCCACCCTGCTCGACCGCGACCCCTTCATGGGCCGGGTGCTGACCGGCCGCGTCCAGGCCGGACGCATCAAGGTCAACGATCCGATCCGCGCCCTCGATTCCGACGGCAAGGTGATCGAGGCGGGCCGCGCCACCAAGCTGATGAGTTTCCGCGGGCTCGAGCGCGTGCCGGTCGAGAGTGCGGAGGCGGGCGACATCATCGCGCTCGCGGGGCTGGAGAAGGCCACCGTCGCCAACACCATCGCCGATCCCGCGGTGAGCGAGCCCATCGCGGCCCAGCCGATCGACCCGCCGACACTGGCGATGCGCTTCGCGGTCAACGACAGCCCGCTGGCCGGGCGCGAGGGCGACAAGGTCACCAGCCGCATGATCCGCGACCGGCTGCTGCGCGAGGCGGAAACCAACGTCGCCATCCGCGTCACGGAAAGCGCCGACAAGGACAGCTATGAAGTCGCCGGGCGCGGCGAATTGCAGCTCGGCGTGCTGATCGAGACCATGCGCCGCGAGGGCTTCGAGCTGGGCATCAGCCGCCCGCGCGTCCTGTTCCGCGAGGAAGGCGGCGCGCGGCAGGAGCCTTATGAAACCGTGGTCATCGACGTGGACGACGAGTTCAGCGGCACGGTTGTCGAGAAGATGCAGCGCCGCAAGGCGGAGCTGACCGACATGCGCCCTTCCGGCCAGGGCAAGACCCGTATCACCTTCTCCGCGCCCAGCCGCGGCCTCATCGGCTATCACGGCGAGTTCCTTTCCGACACGCGCGGCACGGGCATCATGAACCGGCTGTTCGAGAAATACGGCCCGCACAAGGGACCCATCGAGGGGCGGATCAACGGCGTGCTGATCTCCAACGCCACCGGCGATGCGGTCGGCTATGCGCTGGGCGGGCTGGAGGAGCGCGGTACGCTGTTCGTCAGCCCGCAGGAGAAGCTCTACGAGGGAATGATAATCGGCGAGAACGCCAAGCCCGAGGATCTCGAGGTCAATCCCCTCAAGAGCAAGCAGCTCACCAATTTCCGCTCCACCGGCAAGGATGATGCGCTGCGCCTCACCCCGCCGCGCATCATGACGCTGGAGCAGGCCATCGCCTATATCGACGACGACGAGATGGTCGAGGTCACGCCCCGCAACATCCGTCTCAGGAAGGCGATCCTCGACCCGCACGAGCGCAAGAAGGCCCGCCGCAAGGGCGATTGAGCGGCGCTAACGGCCTGGAATGGTAGAAGGGCCGCACGGTACTCTCGTGCGGCCCTTCTTAGTTCAGAGTATCAGATAGTTAGAAGCGGAAGTTAACACCCGTCTTAAAGGCGTGGATGTTGTAGTCCGTTTCCGCCGGGCGCAAATTGGTCCCGCCACCGTTCAGCAGGAACGGGTTGGTCGCGGGCGCGGTGCCCGGTCCCACCGCGACGTAATAATCGTCGTCACGGAAGCTCTGATACAGATACTCGAATGAGATCGAGATGTTCGGCGCAACGTATAGTTCCGCGCCGCCGCCGACCTGGCCGCCGAGCTGATAACGGTTGGCATTCACCGGGGTGAAGCTGTTGGCCGTGTTGCTGGTCGTGAAGTCGTGCTCCATCTTGCCGTAGCCGACGCCGCCGGTGACGTAGAACAGCCCCCGCCCGTCGCCCGGAGAGAACCCGAGGCGGCCCCGCACGGCGAAGGAGTGGTCGAGCCCGCGAGAGATCGTGTAGCTCGCCGGGGTGGTGCTGAACGCCGAGACGAAGTCACGCGTCTGCTGCTTGGTGGCTTCCACCAGCACGCCCGCGACCAGCGGGCTGCCATCGCCGAGACGGCCGTCGATGCCGGCGCGGATCGAATAGGCATAGTTGTCGCGATCGCGCCTGCAACCGGCCGCGGGGCCGGTCCCCTGCGCCGCACCGCCGCAGAAGCCGGGGGAGAACGCATTGGCCCCCAGCGAGGTGCTGACGGTATCGCCATAGGTGCCATCACGATTGGTGTCGAAGGCGATGCCGTCCGCGTCGCGGTTGGCCGTGGTGTCGAGGCCGAAGGTGCCGCCGACATAGAACCCGTCGAACGGATCGCTGGGTTGCGTATCGTCCTGGGCAAGCGCAGGCGCCGCGAGGAGCACCGCCGCACCGGCTGAAAGAAATGCTAGTTTGTTCATTGACTTGACCCTTTGTTGACCCGTCATTTCGGTAGTGGGCGCCAACGGCGCTGGCGCTCACGGGTTCCGGAATTGTGATCGGGAACCGTTGCATCCGAGCCACAGGCCTGGGGCCACCGATCGCTGCGGGCGGGCACCCGCCACGCCCTGCGGTTGGCCAGTTCTCGATCGGCTTGCTAGACGAGGTCCATGCAGACCGGCACGCTCGTCACACTGACACTTTACTTCGTCCTGATGCTGATGATCGGGGTTTACGCGTGGTGGCGCACCGCCAACACCGCCGAGGGATTCCTGCTCGCCGGACGCGATCTTTCGCCTTCGGTGACGGCGCTGTCGGCTGGCGCTTCGGACATGTCCGGCTGGCTGCTGCTGGGCCTGCCCGGCGCACTCTACGTAGCGGGGCTGAGCGCCGCGTGGATCGCCATCGGACTGACGCTGGGCGCGCTCGCCAACTGGATCCTCGTGGCGCCGCGCCTGCGCGCGCAGAGCGAGGCACGCGGCAATGCGCTTACGATCCCCGAATTCCTCGCCAATCGCTTCCCCGAAAGCGCGCTGGCCTTGCGGGTGGCGAGTGCGGTGGTGATCGTGGTGTTCTTCGCCGTCTACACCGCGAGCGGGCTGGTGGGCGGCGGCAAGCTGTTCGAGACCGCGTTCGCCGGCCTGGTGCCGGGCGGTACGGGGTTGACGCCCTATATGCTCGGTGTGGTCATCACCGCGATCGTGGTGCTTCTCTACACCGCGCTGGGCGGCTTCCTGGCAGTGAGCCTGACCGATGTCGTGCAAGGGTCGATCATGTTCGTGGCGCTGGTCGCGATGCCGCTGGTGATCCTGCTCGGCCCTGGCGGCGGTGCGGACCTCTCCGCCGTGGATGTGCCGGGTTTCCTCAGCCTGACCCAGGGCGTGACCGCGCTGGGCATCATCAGCGCGGTAACATGGGGATTGGGCTATTTCGGCCAGCCGCACATCATCGTGCGTTTCATGGCGCTGCGGCGGGTGGAGGACATGCCGATCGCGCGCAATATCGCGATGGGCTGGATGGCGGTCTGCCTGCTGGGCGCGGTGGGAGTGGGGCTTGCCGGGCGGGCCTATGCCGAGCAGAACGGGATCACGGTGGAGGACCCGGAGACGATCTTCATCATTCTGGCCGAGCTGTTGTTCCACCCGCTCATCACCGGTTTCCTGTTCGCGGCGCTGCTCGCCGCGATCATGTCGACGGTGAGCTCGCAACTCCTCGTAACCTCCTCCTCGCTGACCGAGGATTTCTACCGCCTGTTCCTCCGCCGCACGGCAAGCGAGCGGGAGGCGGTGAACGCCAGCCGGGTATTCATCGCCCTGGTGTCGCTGATCGCCATCGTCATCGCCGCGGACCCGGCAAGCGAGGTGCTGGGGCTGGTCGCGCATGCCTGGGCGGGATTCGGGGCCGCCTTCGGCCCGCTGATGATCCTGGCACTGACGTGGGACAGGATGACCGGCGCGGGCGCGGTGGCCGGGCTGGTGACGGGCGCAGCGGTGGTGGCCGGCTGGATCGCGCTCGGTTGGGACCGCGCCCTGCCCGGCATGGCAGAAGGGCTGTATGAAATCGTGCCCGGCTTCGCCGCAGCCTGGCTCGCAATCGTGGTGGTGAGCCGCCTGACCGCGCCGGGGCGGCCCGTGCGCACGTGACAGGCCGCTGCCGCCCCATCGCGACCGCTGCCCTGCTGGCGGGGGCGCTGGCGGGATGCGGGCTGATTCCCGGCGGCCGCACGCCAGAGCGCCCGCCACGCTCCATCAGCCCCGCGCACCCCGGCATTTCCCGCCCGGACACGGCGCAATGCCTTGCGGGGCTGGGCGCGACCGGTGCGGCCTACGCCCCCTTGCCCGACCGTTTCCATGCGCCGGGATGCCAGGCGGTGGGCAGCGTGCGGCTGGACCGGCTGGCCGGCGACCAGGGCGAATTCGGTCTCGCCAATCTCGGCCCCGTCACCTGCCCCGTCGCGCGGGCCTTTGCCGGCTGGGCACGCTTCGGGGTGGACCGCGCCGCGCGCCAGATGCTCGGCAGCGGGCTGGCCCGGATAGAGACGATGGGCAGCTATTCCTGCCGCAACGTGGCCGGGACCGGCCGGCTTTCGGCTCATGCGCGGGCGGAGGCGATCGACATCGGCGCGTTCGTTCTGGCCGACGGGCGGCGGGTAAGCGTGAAGGCCGGCTGGAACGGCGCCAACGACCAAGAGCGCGCCTTCCTGCGCACGGTCCATGCGAGCGCCTGCAAGCGGTTCGGCACCGTGCTCGGTCCGGCCTACAACGCAGCCCACGCCGATCACCTCCATGTGGAGCCCGGCAGCGGCAGCTTCTGCCGCTGAGCCCAGGTCAGGCGACCTTCGGCACCGCCAGCGACAGCGCGGATCGGCCGGCGCCCATCGCAGCCTCCAGCCGCAGCCGTACCGCATCGGCCGCATGGTGTGCGTCCAGCTTGGCCATCATGTTGGCGCGGTGGATTTCGACGGTGCGCGGGCTGATCTGTAACGCGCGCGCGATCATCTTGTTGCTGGCGCCGGCCACCAGAAGGTCCAGCACCTCGCTTTCCCGCCCGGTGAGCGTGGCGAGCCTTGCCTGCGCAGCCACTGCCTGCCTGCGGGCGGTGCCGAGCAACTGCGCCTCGTCCAGCGCCCGGCGCAGCGCGGTCGCGAGCATCCCGGTATCGAACGGCGAAGCCAGATAGTCGAGCGCTCCGCCCTTGACCGCCTGTACGATACGATGCGGATCGGGAGCCGGCGCCGTTGCGATCACGGGGAGCCAGAAGCCGCCAGCTCCCATCCGGGCGACAAGTTCGCCGATCCCGCCGCGTTCGGCGATGTCCTGTGCCACCACCAGCCCCCGGCGGGGCGCCGCCGCGACAAGTTCCTCGTAGTTGGAATAAATCTCGGCGTGGAAACCGAGCGCATAGCAGGCCCGCGCCTGATCCGCGCGCTCCTGGCTGGATAGTGCGACGATGTGGACCGTGGTGTCCTCGGCCATGAGCGGTGCCCCCGGTGTTGACGGTGGCAATCCCCTATGGAGAACCGCGCAGAGGCTATCGTCGGATTTGGCGACCTTTAGACACGGGCCGAGGCCCTGCGCAGGGCGTGAGAATTTTCATCCGGAATGGACCAGCTTGGCGCGGGTTCAATTCTCCGCTTTGGAGCCGTCGGGCACCGGATCGGACTTTTCGCGGTCGAAGCTGTAGTCCGGCAAGGAATGGAATGCGTTCTTGAGCGCATCGCCCCAGCTGTTGGAGATCGCCTGGAAATAGGGATCGTCGTAACCGATGCGGCGCTCGTGGGAGGCCACGAAACCGTCACGCCCGATAACCAGCAGGTCGATCGGGAGGCCGACCGAGAGATTGGCCTTCAGGGTCGAATCGAAGGACACCATCAACAGCTTGACTGCATCCTCGATGCTCATGGTGCGGTCGTAGCCGCGCAGGATGATCGGCCGGCCGTATTTGGTCTCGCCGATCTGGAAAAACGGGGTGTCGGCACCGGCCTCGATGAAATTGCCTTCGGGGTAGATCATGAACAGCCGCGGCTCCATGCCCTTGATCTGGCCGGCGACGATGATCGAGGCGGTAAAGCGGCCCTGGCCGCGCGGCCCGTTGGCAACCTGCCGTTCCGCAACCGTGCTACGCAGGAGCTTGCCGATCTCGTTCGCCACCTGGAACATGGTGGGCGCCTCGAGCAACGAATTGTGCCGCTCGTCCGGAATCTTGGTCCGCTCCTCCAGCTGGCTTACCACTGCCTGGGTGGTGGCGAGGTTGCCGGCGGTCATCAGGGCGATGATCCGTTCCCCGGGCACTTCCCAGCGGAACATCTTCCGGAACACGGAAACATTGTCGACGCCCGAATTGGTCCGGGTGTCGCTCATCAGGACCAGGCCCTTGTCGAGCACCATGCCCACGCAATAGGTCATGCGATACGCGTCCTCACTGCTGCGCCTGCTTGTGTTCCACGGCGACCGCCACCGACAGAGTTTCGGTAGCGCTGCCGATGCTTATTCCTGTCACCGGAGCGGCATCGCGGTAGTCGCGCCCGGTCGCCACGCGGACGTAGCGCTGGTCGGGGCTGATCCCGTTGGAGACATCGAATCCGACCCATCCCAGATCCTCGACATGGGCCTCCGCCCAGGCGTGGGTCGCCTCCTGGTCGACACGATCGTCCATCATCAGATAGCCGCTGACATAGCGCGCCGGCACCCCCAGCGCTCGGGCGGCGCCGATGAATATGTGGGCATGGTCCTGACACACCCCGCGCCCCGCTGCCAGCGCGTCCTCGGCGCAGGTATCCACCGCCGTCGTCCCGGTACCGTAGGCGACCCGCTCGGCCACCCGCGCCGACAGCTCGTGCAGCGTATCCAGCACCGGCACCTCGCGGCGGCGGAACTCGCGCGCCAGCGCGCGCATGCCCTGCCCCGGCCTTGTCAGCGGGGTCTGCCCTCGGAAACTCCACAGCGGCAGATGTCCGGCGTGGCGGCCGATAACTCCGGCGAAATCATGCGTGTCCACCGTGCCCCGGCAGGTGACGGTGACATCCTGCACGCCGGAAGCGATCCCGATCAGCGTCGTGAGGTTGCGATGCTGATCCTCGTATTCGAACTGCCTGGTGGCCCCTTCGAAGATCATTTCCCAATCCAGAATCTCCTGCCCCTGTGTCGCCTTGGGGGTCAGGCGCAGCCGCTGGATGGCGTGGACCACAGGACGATCGAAGCGATAGCGGGTGGTATGGCTGATCGCGAGGCGCATCAGGCGAAGAACCTGTAATCGTTGGCGATGGCGTTGCCGACACGGCCGTTGGTGGTGAGGAAATCGAGCAGGAATTCGTGCAGTCCGCGTTCGAACACACCTTCGAGCCCGGTTTCCTCCAGCTTCTGCGCGGCCTCGCGCATGAGCGCGTGGCTGGCACCCTCGCGGCCGTGGATGCGCGCGATGGCGTCCAGATGGCCGCGCAGCGCGGTGTGGCAGTAGGTCAGGCTGCGCGGAAAGCGGCCATCGAAGACGAGGAACTGCACGATGCCGCGCGCATCGATCTGCGCGCGATTGAGCCAGCGATAGGCGCGATCCCCGGAAACGGCGCGCAGGATGCTGTCCCATTGGCCGGAATCGAGGCTCGATCCGACATAGCTGAGCGAGGGCAGCAGCAGATAGTACTTGATGTCGAGCAGCCGCGCGACATTGTCCGAACGCTCGATGAAGGTTCCGCTGCGCGCGAAGTGAAATCCTTCGTCGCGGGGCATGGTGCCAAGGATGGCGCCGTGGGCCAGCATCCCGGCGTGGCGGATCACGGCCAGCGCCTCGCCGATGCGCTGCTCCCCGGCGGGCTTGGCGAGCTGATCGCGGATCTGCATCCAGCCGTCGTTGACCGCTTCCCACACCTCGCTGGTGACCATGTTGCGCGCCTGCCGCGCGTTGTCGCGCACGAGCCGGAACATCGCCAGCACGCTGCCCGGATTCGCCCGGTCGCGCAGCATGAAGTTCCACGCCTGCATCCCGGTATAGCTGGCGTTGCTCGCCTCGTAATCGAGGCGTTGGCCGGCCGCGGCGATAACGGATCGCCATTCGTCCTCCGACGTCACCAGATCGCGTGTGAGCGCCATCCTCAGCCCCGCGTCGATCATGCGCGCGGTGTTGTCCACCCGTTCGAGGTAGCGGAACATCCAGAACAGCGCGTTGGCGGTCCGGCCTAGCAAGAGCTGCGCCCCCTCATCAGTCCTTCAGCACCCAGGTGTCCTTGGTGCCCCCGCCCTGGCTTGAGTTCACCACCAGCGATCCCTTGGTCATCGCCACGCGGGTAAGCCCGCCGGGGGTGATCTCCACCGCGTCGGGCGATACCAGCACGAAGGGCCGCAGATCGACATGGCGCGGCGCCAGCCCCTTGCCGGTGAACACCGGGCAGGTGGACAGCGCGAGCGTCGGCTGGGCGATGTAGTTCTCCGGGTGAGCCTCCAGCTTCGCGCGGAACGCCGCCAGTTCCGCCCGGCTCGCCGCCGGCCCGATGAGCATCCCATAGCCTCCGGAACCGTGGACTTCCTTCACCACCAGCTCGGCGAGATTGTCGAGCACATACCGGCAGCTTTCGGGATCGGCACAGCGCCAGGTGCGGACATTGGGGAGCAGCGGCTTCTCGCCGGTGTAGAACTCCACGATATCGGGCATGAAGGAATAGATCGCCTTGTCGTCGGCGATGCCGGTGCCAGGCGCATTGGCTATGGTGATCCCGCCGGCACGATAGACGTCCATGATCCCCGGCACACCCAGCACGCTGGCGGGATTGAAGGTCAGTGGATCGAGGAAATCATCGTCCACGCGGCGATAGAGAACGTCGATCGGCTTGAAGCCGGCGGTGGTCCGCATCGCCACCCGGCCGCCTTCCACCCTCAGATCGCTGCCCTCCACCAGCTCGGCACCCATCTGCTCGGCCAGGAAGGCGTGTTCGAAGAAGGCGGAGTTGTGTAGCCCCGGCGTCAGCACCGCGATCTCGGGCTTGCCGGTCGCGGCCGCCGGGGCGCAGGCAGCGAGGCTGCGCGCCAGCCGGCGCGGATAGTTGGATACGCTCTCCACCCCCACCCGCATGAACAGCTCGGGGAACATGGCCATCATGGTCTCGCGGTTTTCGAGCATGTAGCTCACGCCCGAAGGCGTGCGGGCGTTGTCCTCCAGCACGAAGAATTCGTCCGGCCCGGTCCGCACCAGATCGATCCCGACGACGTGGGTATAGATTCCGCCGGGCGGGGTGAAGCCGACCATATTGGGCAGCCAGGCGGCGTTGTCGCGGAACAGCGCCTCTGGCACGCGGCCGGCGCGGATGATCTCCTGCCGGTGGTAGAGATCGTGGAGGAAGGCATTGAGCGCGCGCACCCGCTGCTCGATTCCGCGCGAAAGGCGCCGCCACTCGCTTGCCGTGACGATCCGCGGCACCATGTCGAAGGGGATCAGGCGCTCTTCCGCCTCCTGGCCGCCATAGACATTGAAGGTGATGCCGACGCGGCGGAAGAGCGTCTCCGCGTCGCGGCTCTTGCGGCGGAGATAGGCCGCGTCCTGTTCGCTGAGCCAACCCTGGTAATCACGATAGGCGTCGCGCACGGCGCCGGCGGGCTCGTGCATCTCGTCGAAAAACGTCGCGCCGCCCGTCATGTATCCCCTTCGAACCGCCCCGTGGCTACGGGATCATGCTGCATCGCAACGAAATCAGTCCGAGTCCAGTTCTCTTAGCACCGCCTCGATGCCTTCGCGGGAATGCACGAATCCCATGTGCGTACAGCGCAGGGCCACGGCGCGGTCGCGCTCGCCCGTCTTCCCGCATGCGGAGCGAGGATGGACCACCCCGTCGCGCGGGCTCCACAGGGCCACGGTCTCGACCGGCGGCTTGGCGCTCACTTCGCAATCGACCGGCGGCTCCTCCACGCGGTGTCCTGCGATCAGGTGATAGGCCCGCCAGCCGTTGTTCGCCCGCGGATTGCCGGAGAAGGGGGTGCCCAGCGTGACCACTTTGGCCACCGCGCCGGGGCGGCGCTTGGCTACCTCGCGGGCATAAACTCCGCCCAGGCTCCAGCCCACGAGATGCACCGGCTCGCCGAAGCGGGCATGGATATCGACCAGCCGGTCCTCGATCCGGTCGAGCGTGTGCGGGGTGACGCCGAGATTGAAGCCCTGCCCCCAGCGCTTGACCCGGTGGCCCGCCGCCTCGAGCTGTCGCGCCATGAAGCGCATCCTGACGGGATGAGCGCCGAAACCGGGCAGCAGCATGACCGTGCGGGGGCAGCGCGCCACCGCCGGGACCCACGGGTCGAGACCGCGCCGGATCGGCTCGATCACATATCCCAGCTCCGCCGCGAACAGCCCCGCACGAGGGCCGCGCGCATCTTCCGGCTGAGGTTCGCGCGCCAGGGCAATGCGCCGGGCGAATTCGGATTCGCTCCAATATGACGACGCGGTTGCAACCAGGGGATGACTTGCCATCGTTCGGAAATATGCGCGGCCGGGGGAAAAGCCACCCCTTTCTTGGTCGCGCAAATGTGACAGGCCGTTGCGGTCGGCGGGTTTGTGCCCCATATGTTCGCGCATGGCCGAACTTGTCATCCGCCGCGGGCTGGAAGAACCCGACACCTCCGAAAGCTTCGTTCCCCACAAGCCCGTCAGGCCCGAGAAATCGATGGGCGGGCGCAGGTTCGAACTGGTGAGCCAGTATGAACCGAGCGGCGACCAGCCGACGGCGATCGCGGAACTGGTCGCAAGCGCGCTGGCGGGCGAGAAGGACCAGGTGCTGCTGGGCGTGACCGGCAGTGGCAAGACTTTCACAATGGCCAAGGTGATCGAGACGTTGCAGCGCCCCGCGCTGGTTCTGGCGCCCAACAAGATCCTCGCCGCGCAGCTCTATGGCGAGTTCAAGAGCTTTTTTCCGGAGAACGCGGTCGAGTACTTCGTCAGCTATTACGACTATTACCAGCCGGAGGCCTATGTGCCCCGCTCGGACACCTACATCGAGAAGGAAAGCTCGGTGAACGAGGCGATCGACCGGATGCGCCATTCGGCCACCCGCGCCCTGCTCGAACGAGACGACGTCATCATCGTGGCATCGGTCTCCTGCCTCTACGGCATCGGTTCGGTCGAGACCTATTCGGCGATGATCTTCGACCTGAAGAAGGGCGAGACGCAGGACCAGCGGGAAATCATCCGCAAGCTCGTGGCGCTGCAGTACAAGCGCAACGATGCCGCCTTCCAGCGCGGCAATTTCCGCGTCCGGGGCGACAGCCTGGAGATTTTCCCGAGCCATTACGAGGACATGGCTTGGCGGATCAGCTTCTTCGGGGACGAGATCGAGGAGATCAGCGAATTCGATCCGCTCACCGGACAGAAGGGCGCCGGCCTCAACAGCGTGCGCGTCTATGCCAACAGCCACTACGTCACGCCCGGCCCGACGATGAAACAGGCCAGCGCGGCCATCAAGTTCGAGCTGGAGGAACGGCTGAAAGAGCTGCACGCAGAAGGGCGATTGCTCGAAGCGCAGCGGCTCGAACAGCGCACCAATTTCGACCTGGAGATGATCGCCGCCACCGGAAGCTGCGCGGGGATCGAGAACTACAGCCGCTTCCTCACCGGCCGCCTGCCGGGCGAACCTCCGCCCACGCTGTTCGAATATCTGCCGGAGAATGCGCTGCTGTTCGTGGACGAGAGCCACCAGACCGTGCCGCAGATCGGAGCGATGGCGCGCGGCGACCACCGCCGCAAGCTGACGCTGGCCGAATATGGCTTCCGCCTGCCGAGCTGCATCGACAACCGCCCCCTGCGCTTCAACGAATGGGATGCGATGCGCCCGCAGACCTTCGCAGTCAGCGCCACGCCCGGATCGTGGGAGATGGAGAAGACCGGCGGCGTCTTCGCCGAGCAGGTCATCCGCCCCACCGGCCTGATCGACCCGCCTGTCGAGATCCGCCCGGTGGAGGACCAGGTGCAGGATTGCATCGACCAATGCCGCCGTACCGCGCAGAAGGGCTATCGCACGCTCGTCACCACGCTGACCAAGCGCATGGCCGAGGATCTGACCGAGTTCATGCACGAAGCGGGCCTGAGGGTCCGCTACATGCACTCCGACGTGGAGACGCTGGAACGCATCGAGCTGATCCGCGACCTGCGGCTGGGCGTCTATGACGTCCTGGTGGGCATCAACCTCCTGCGAGAAGGACTCGACATTCCCGAATGCGGCCTCGTCTGCATCCTGGATGCCGACAAGGAAGGTTTCCTGCGCTCGGAGACGAGCCTGATCCAGACCATCGGCCGAGCCGCGCGCAACGTGGATGGCCGCGTCATCCTCTATGCCGACCGCATCACCGGCAGCATGGAACGCGCCATGGCGGAGACCGAGCGCCGACGCGAGAAGCAGCGCGAATACAATACCGAGCACGGCATCACGCCCCAGACGATCAAGCGCGCCATTGCCGACATCGTCGCCCACACCGCCAGCCAGGACGGCGTGGTGGTCCCGACCGGCGATGCGGAGCGCAACAACCTCGTGGGCCACAACCTGCGCGCCTATATCGAGGATCTGGAGAAGCGGATGCGGAATGCCGCCGCCGATCTGGAGTTCGAGGAAGCCGGACGGCTGCGCGACGAGATCAGGCGGCTCGAGAGCGATGAGTTGGGCCTGCCCGGCGAAGCCAGGGCGGCCCCGCCGGTGGGCCGTAGCAACGAGGGCAAGCCGGGGACGCGCAAGACCCGCTACGGCAAGACGCGGTACAAGCGGATGGGCGGGAAGCCCTAAGGATGTCCCGATTGCCGTCGTTGCACGATTTACGGCGGGTTCGCGCGCTGTCATAGCGCGCCGATGATCCTCCATACAGCGCCGACTCCATCACCTTGCGCCTTCGGGACGCGAGCGATGTCCGGCTGCCCGAAATGCTCTCGCCAGCAATAGTCATGCGTCGCTTTGCCATCTTGCCGCTGGCGCTGCTGGCGGGCTGCAATCCACCTGCCGCAGACGACTATCTCGCGCGGGTCGGGGTCGCCGAGCGCGATGCGCCCTCGCCGCCGATTCTCTCGCCCGACACGGCCAACGCCATCTGGGCGCCAAGCGGCGCCAACCCCCGGCGCCTGCTCTACGGCGTCCCCGGACAGCAGCCCATGTTCGCGCTGGAATGCGGCAAGGCGGATGGCGTGCCGCTCATCACCTACACCCGCTTCGCAGCCGCCGATCCCCACGCCGAGGCAGTCCTCGCGCTGATCGGCAACGGTTATGTCGAGCGGCTGCATATCGATGCCGTGCGCGCGGGGCGCGGCTGGCGATGGCAGGGGGCCGCGCCGGCCGCCAGCACGAGCTTCGAGGGGCTCACCGGGGGCCGTCAGGTGGAAGCGACCGTGCCCGGAGCGGGCAGCCTGATCCTCAACCCCAGCCCGTTGCCGGGCGAGTTCATCCAGCGCTGCCGCGGGGCAGCGCCGCCAGTAGCGCCGGGGTCAGCACCTGGGGCAACTGGCGCGGCGCCCCCCGCGATCCAGCCGGATACCACAGATACAGCGGCACCCCCGCCGCGCCGCGTGCGGTAAGGAAGCGGGTGATCGCCTCGTCGCGGCGCGTCCAATCGCCCCTCAGCACGATCACGCCGGCCTTGTCGAATGCCTCGCGAGTGCTCTCGCGCTCGATCGCGGTGGCTTCATTGACCTTGCAGGTCAGGCACCAATCGGCCGTGAAATAGACGAACACCGGCCGTCCGGAGGCGCGTGCCTCGGCCAGCGCCTCTTCGCTGAACGGCCGGGCGTCCAGCAGCCCGCGCTCCTCGCTCGCGGCCGAGTTTGCCCGCACGCCCGGCAGCACTGCGACCAGCGCAAGGCTCCCCAGCCCCAACGCCGCCAGGATCGCGGCGCGCCGGCCCGCCGCCGGCCGGCGCGGGCTCCACAGCATCGCGAGAAAGGCGGTGAACACCGATGCCAGTGCCAGCGCGGCCAGCGCATAGTTCGCCCCACCCAGGCGCCATGCCAGCCACGCCAAGGCCAGCGCGGTCAACGCCATCGGCAGGGCCATCCAGCGCCGAAAGCGCACCATCCACGGCCCTGGCCGCGGCAACCAGCGCCGCAACGCGGGGATCAGCCCGAGGAGCAGGAAGGGCAGCGCCAGCCCTAGCCCCAGCGCGGCGAACAGGGCAATCGCCTGCGGCGCGGGAAGCAGCAGCGCCGCGCCCAGCGCCGCCGCCATGAACGGGCCGGTGCAAGGCGTCGCCACGAAAGCCGCCAGCAGCCCGGTCGCGAACGACCCGCTGCCTGTCCCGCCCCGCCCGGCGATGCCGAAGCCCGGCACCTCGAACGCGCCGAGGAAGTTGGCGGTGATCGCGACCGCCAGGACCAGCAGCGCGACGACCACCCCCGGCTCCTGCAACTGGAAGGCCCAGCCGACCTGTTCCCCCCCCGCCCGCAGCGCCAGCATCACGGCACCCAGCGCCAGACAGGCGATCACCACGCCCGCCGTATAGGCCAGCGCATCGCGCCGCGCCTCACCTTCGGCCCCGGTGCCCGCCTTCGCCAGCGCGAGCGCCTTGAGGCTCAGGATGGGGAAGACGCAGGGCATCACATTGAGCAGCACCCCTCCCACGAAGGCGCCCAGCAGGGCGAACACGAAAAGCCTGAACGCCGCCGGCCCGCCCGCCAGCGGGTCGCCGGCTGGCGGCACCTCTCCCGAGATGCCGCGGAAATGAAAGCCCCCGTTTCGGCCCAGGGCGACGATCCCCTCCAGCGCGGGCGGCGCGGCGGCGCCCTCGGCTAGGGGAACCTCGGCGATGAGCAGGTCGCCCTTGCGCGAAAAGCGCTGCGGCGCTGCGTACCGCACCAGTTCGCGCGTCCCGATAAAGACATGCGGCTCGTCGATCGCGAGCGAGGCGGGCAGCGGGATCGCCAGGCGCAGCATGTTGCCCGTGAGGGCGAAACGCACAGGCTGGTCGAGCGGCGGTGCAAGCTCCGTGCGCCAGCGGTCGATACGCGGGTCCGCTGTCGCGCGCGAGGGATCGAGCGTCAGCACCGCCCGTTCCGGCACGCAGATCGCATCGGTACAGGCCAGGTATTCGAGCGTCAGCCCGATGGGCGGCAAGTCACTTACCGTCGCACCGGCTGGAACCCTGATCGGCACCTGCACCGCATATTCGCCTTCGAACACGTGGTTCATCAACCCGGCGATCACCAGCCGCCGGGGAATGGGATATCGCGGCTCGCCCGCGCTCCACCCTGGCGGCAGTCGCCAGTCGAGCGTCATCCCCACGCCTGCGTCGCCCGGATTGGCCCAATAGCCGTGCCATTCCGGCGATGTGGGGCTGAAGTGGACCATGAGCGCCCACTCGCGCTCAGGCACCGGCTGGCCATCGGCCACCAGCGCGGCACGGATATTGCGGCCATCGGTCCGACCGGGGAACGCCTGGGCCTGAGCCTGCGATGGAAGCAGCGCCGCCAACCCCGACAGCACAAGGGCGATGGCGATCAGCGCCCGCATCCAGGGTGTGGGCCTTGCATCGGTCACCGCGCAGGCTCTAGGGCCGGGCCTCATCTGGCGCAACGGAAGTGACAATGGACGAGCACCGCGACCTCGTGATCCTGGGCGGCGGGCTGGTGGGCATGACCCTGGCGCTTGCGGCGGCCAAGAAGGGCTTCTCGAGCCACGTCATCGATCGCGCCGATCCGGCCGAGCTGACCGCCGAAGGCTTCGACGGGCGTGCCAGCGCGATCTCCACCGCGAGCTGGAACCTGTTTCGCAACATCGGCATCGCGCCCGCGCTCGAGCCGCAGGCTTGCCCGATCGCCTCGATCGCGGTGAGCGACCGCCTGCGCCCCGGCGGAATCGCCTTCACCCCCGCCGAGCACGAGGGCACGCTGGGCCGGATGTTCGCCAATCGCGCCCTGCGCCTCGCGCTGTTCGAGGCGGCCCGTGCCCAACCGCTCATCGCATGGCATGCAAGCGCGCGGGTGACCGGGCGGGAACGGAGCGAGCACGGTGTAAGGGCGACGCTGGCGGACGGTAGCCGACTGGCAGGCGCGCTGCTGATCGGCGCGGAGGGGCGCCAGTCGCCCACGCGCGAGGATGCCGGGATCGCCATCGCCAAGTGGGACTACCGGCACCGCGCCATCATCGCCGGGCTGACCCACGAACAGCCCCACGGCAATGTCGCATGGGAGATCTTCTACCCCGCCGGCCCCTTCGCGCTGCTACCCATGCTGGACGATTCCAATGGCCAGCACCGAAGCGCGCTGGTGTGGACCGTGAGCGAAGGAGACGCGGCGGGCACGCTCAAGCTTTCGGACCGCGCTTTCACTGCTGAGGTGGAGGCACGCATGGGCGGCGTTCTCGGCGCTGTCACCGCGCTGGGAGCTCGTTCATCCTATCCGCTCGGCTTCCACCACACCGCCCGCATCACCGAGAGCCGGCTGGCGCTGGTCGGTGACGCGGCGCATGGCATTCACCCGATCGCCGGCCAGGGCCTCAACCTGGGGCTGCGCGATGTCGGGGCGCTTGTCGAAGTGCTGGACGAAGGCGCGCGGCTGGGCCTGGAGCCGGGTGACGCCCAGCTCCTCGCCCGCTACGAACGCTGGCGCGGACTCGACAGCTTCATGGTCGCGCTCGCCACGGACGGGTTGACGCGGCTGTTCGGCATACCGGGCGATACCGCTTCCGCAGTCCGAAGGCTGGGGATGGCCGGCGTTGAAAGACTTCCGCCCCTCAAACGGTGGTTCATGGACGAGGCACGGGGAATGGCGGGCGATCTGCCCGAGCTATTGCGCGCCTGATTCGGGGGGTGGTTCCATAGCCTGCCCCGCCCCGTCGCGCAGGCGGCTTGGCTCCAGGACAGCGGCGGTTTCGATCATGTCGAGCGCATTCTGCGCCGCGGAATAGCGCTCCGCCTCCGCGATCCATCCAGCCGCCTTGTCGGCGCCGGGAAGATTGCGAACCTCGGCGATCGCCTCGGCGACCCGACCGGTCTGGAGGAACAGCCGTGCACGTTCGAGCCGCCGGAGCGGCTGCGGAGAAGGCGTGCTCTCGTGCCTGACGACGAAGAGCTGCGACAGCTCACTTCGCACCTGGGCCCAGGACAGGCGGCGATCAGGGCGCGCCAATTGGGGCGACA
Organism: Altererythrobacter sp.; assembly: GCA_016793865.1. Classification (GTDB taxonomy): domain Bacteria; phylum Pseudomonadota; class Alphaproteobacteria; order Sphingomonadales; family Sphingomonadaceae; genus Qipengyuania. The sequence continues at coordinate 43,918 of JAEULJ010000004.1, read as the reverse complement.
GGCCATCGAGCCCTGCAACCAGCCGATCGAGCGTGACGGGGCGCCGGCCGAACGCGATCAGGGTCTGGACCGCATTTGGCATGGCATCGCCGAAGCGCAGCCGGATCTGATCGCCCAGCACGCCCAGGTCATTGCCGCGTTCAAGCGCGCGCCGCGCGGAAAAGGCGATCAGCAGGCTCTCGGCCCGCACCGCGTTGCCCGCCGCCGCCTGCGATTGCACATCGAGCCGCGCGATGCGCTGCTCGGCGGCGGCGAGGCGCTGGTCCAGCCCACCCTGCTGCTCCGCCACGATCTGGGCCGCCTGCACTGCCTGGCTGGCCTGCTGCGCCGCTTCCGGGGCGCTCGCGGCGGGCGTTGGAGTTGCCGGACCGCTCGCCGCCTGAAGCGACGCCAGCGCGCGTGGTGCGGCGGTTTCCGGCGCAGCGCCGAACAGCGTGTCGCCGAACTGCCACACGCCATAGCCGGCAAGCCCTGCCCCCAGCGCGAAGGCGATCAGCGACACGACCAACACCGGACGCGACGACTTGCGCGCGGGCATCCTCGAGATTTCGTCCATCCGTTCCCGTTCTGCGAGATGGGCGCAGCGCAGGCTCTGCCGCTCGCCTCAGAGCCGCTCTTCGCACAAACCGGCTGCCTTGGCCAGCAGCGCGGCGTCGGCAGGGCGATCGGCGACATGAACGGCCGCCCAGCCAGCCCCCGCCGCATCGGCGATGCGGGCGGCCAGAGCGAGGACAGGCAAGCGCGATCTGGGTATCGCGAGCCGGTCCACTTCTGCCTTGAAATGCAGCGCCGTAGCAGCGGAATGCAGCGCCACGAGCACTTTACCCTCGGCCAGAAATCTCGCCAAGTCGGTCTCCAGCGGGCGGGGCCGCATACGATAGACCGCCCGCTCCACGATATTCTGGCCGGGATGCGGCACCAGCGCGACCCGCTCTTCCCCGCACAGGCGCAGGTAGCGAAGCGCCGGCCCCGCCTGGCGGTCTAGGATCGCCTGAAGCCCGCCCTTGCCGACCTGCCCGACGCCGAAGCCCGCCGCCTTCGCGGCGGCGGCAGTGACTTCTCCCACGGCCTGGACGGGAAGCGAGCGGTAAAGCTCGAGCGATGCCCCCCCGTGCTTGAAGACCGCCGCGCTGCCGGCGAGCAAGGCATCGAACCCGTCTGCGTGCGGGCCGCTCCAGGGCAGGGCCTCGCTTTCGAACACGGGATGGCCGACCACCTCGATGCCCCGCGCCCGCGCCGCCGCGGCAGTCGCGCTCCAGCTAGGCTCCGGCCGCAGCACCACCAGCGCGCGCGTCATGCCGGGGGATCGAAGGTGGCGCGTACGCTCTCGGGCGCTCTCGCCAGCAAATCGCGCGCGAACGCCTGGGCGGCGGCAAAGTCCCCGGCGATCATCGCCGCTTCTCCCGCGATGCGCTCGGCCCCGTCGGGGCTGAAGATGGCGGCCAGGAGGCGCAGTCCTGCACCCTCGCGCAGCGTGAGACAGGCGACCGCGCTATGGCACGATCCCCCCAGGGCTGCGAGCAAGGCGCGCTCTGCCATCACCGCCTCGCGGCTGGCGGGATCGTCGATCGCCCCGAGCACGGCGAGCGACGCCGCGTCGGCGCTGCGGCATTCGATGCCGATCGCCGCCTGCGATGGGGCCGGGAGCCACTCCGAAGGGTCCAGCCTAGTCCCCACCCCGCTCTCGCCAAGGCGATCGAGCCCGGCGGCGGCCAGGAAGGTGGCATCGGCCTCGCCCGCGGCAAGCCGCGCCATCCGCGTCGCGACGTTGCCGCGAAAGGTCACCACCCGGCAATCCGGTCGCAGGTGGAGGAGCTGTGCCGCGCGCCTGGGCGCGCTGGTGCCGACCACCGCACCTTGTGGCAGCGCGGCGATGGAGCGCGCGCCGAGCAGGACATCCGCCACGTCGACGCGGGGCAGGACCGCCGCAATGGTCAAGCTATCGGGTCGCAGCGTCTCGACATCCTTGAGCGAGTGAACCGCAGCGTCGATCCGGCCCTCCTCCAGCCATTTGTCGAGCTCGCGCGTCCACAGCGCCTTGCCCCCGATTTCGGCGAGCGGCCGGTCCTGGATACGGTCCCCGCTGGCAGTTACCGGCACCAGCTCGACCGCTTCCACCGGCCAGCCGTGCGCGGCACACAGCCTTGCGCGCGCTTCCTCCGCCTGCGCCATCGCGAGCGGAGAACGGCGTGTGCCGACACGGAACGGGGCGGTGGGAACGGGGATGGAGGACATCGGCTTGGCTTGCCCTAACCGCCGAGGCCGCTAGAGGAAAGCGGGATGGCGCTGGTTCTGGGCATCGAATCGAGCTGCGACGAGACCGCAGCGGCGCTGGTCACCTCCGACCGCCGTATCGTCGCGCAGCGCATCGCCTCGCAGGATGACGCCCATGCTCCCTATGGCGGGGTGGTTCCCGAGATCGCCGCGCGCGCCCATGTGGAACGCCTCGCCCCCATGATCGGGGCGGTGCTGGCCGACGCCGGCGTAACGCTTGCCGATTGCGACGCCATCGCCGCTACAGCCGGGCCGGGACTGATCGGCGGAGTAATGGTCGGCCTGGTGAGCGCCAAGGCGCTGGCGATGGCGAGCAATGCGCCGCTGATCGCGGTCAATCACCTGGAAGGCCATGCGCTGAGCCCCCGGCTGGCCGACCCGGCGCTCGGCTTCCCCTATATCCTGTTGCTGGTATCGGGGGGACATTGCCAGATCCTCCGCGTTGAGGGCGTGGGCCGCTACCGCCGGCTGGCCACCACGATCGACGACGCGCTGGGCGAGGCTTTCGACAAGACCGCCAAGATCCTCGGGCTGGGCTTTCCCGGCGGTCCGGCGGTGGAGCGGCTGGCGATGGAAGGCGATCCCGCCGCGGTGCCGCTCCCTCGCCCGCTGGTGGGAAGCGGAGAGCCGCATTTCTCCTTCGCCGGGCTCAAGAGCGCAGTGCTGCGCGCTAAGGAGAGCGGGCGCTTCCGCGATGCCGACATCGCCGCCAGCTTCCAGCAGGCAGCGGTGGATTGCGTAACCGACCGGTTGCGCATCGCCCTGGCCGCGACCGAGCCGGCACCGGCGCTGGTGGTGGCCGGGGGGGTTGCCGCGAACAGCACGGTGCGCGCCGTCCTCGAGGGTCTCGCGCGAGCCCACGAAATGCGCTTTGTCGCTCCCCCTCCCGCCTTGTGCACCGACAACGCTGCGATGATCGCCTGGGCCGGCTGCGAGCGGCTGATGATGGCCCAGTTCCGGCCTGACCCGCTCGAGATCGCCGCGCGGCCGCGCTGGCCGCTCGACCCGCAGGCAGAGCCCGCCCGCGGTGCGGGAGTGAAGGCATGACCGGTCGAGAGGCTCAGGGCAGGCCGATCGGCGTGCTCGGCGGGGGCGCATGGGGCACGGCGCTGGCCCAGATGCTGGCCGACGACGGGCGCGAAGTGCTGCTTTGGGCCTTCGAGCCCGAGGTGGTTGATGCGGTCAACGGCGCGCACCGCAATCCCATCTATCTGCCCACAGCGGAACTGGCCCCGACAATCCGCGCAACCGGGGAGCTTTCCGCAATGGCGGCGCTCGATATGCTGCTGGTCGTCACCCCCGCGCAGCACATGGGCCGCGTGCTGGGCGCGATGGCCCAGCACCCGCGCGACCTGGTCCTGTGCTCCAAGGGGATCGACGCCGCCACCGGCGAGCTCCTGCATCACCTCGCCGCGCGAATCGCGCCCGCCAGCGATATCGCCGTCCTTTCCGGCCCGACCTTCGCGCACGAGGTTGCCGCCGGGCTTCCCACCGCGGTGACGCTCGCCTGCGGCGGCGGCGAGGCGCAGTGGGAGCGGCTGGCCCCACAGATCGCCCGCCCCGCCTTCCGCCCCTATTATTCCGATGACCTGGCGGGCGCGGAGATCGGGGGCGCGGTCAAGAACGTGCTCGCCATCGCCTGCGGGGTGGTGGACGGGCTGGCGCTGGGACAGAATGCCCGCGCCGCGCTGATCGCGCGCGGCTATGCCGAAATGCTCCGTTTTGGCGAGGCGCTGGGCGCGCGGGCGGAAACGCTGGCGGGGCTGTGCGGCCTGGGCGACCTGGTGCTGACCTGCTCCTCCACCGCCAGCCGCAATTTCTCGCTTGGCAAGGCATTGGGCGAAGGGGGTAATCCCGCCGCGCTGTTGGCCGACCGCCGAACGGTGGCCGAAGGCGCCTTCACCGCGCCGGTGCTGGCCCGGATCGCGGCCGAACGCGGGATCGCCATGCCGATAGTTTATTCCGTCGGTCGGCTGCTCGAAGGCGCGCCCGCACGCGAGGTGGTCGCAGAACTGCTGGCCCGCCCGCTGCGGTCCGAGACACGGGCCTGATCGTGAGCCAGGCAGCGACCCCCGACGTCGCCCCCTCCAGCGCCGACGCGGACACCGCGGCGCTGGCCAAGGGCGGGCGACAGAACTTCGCCGGTTTTCTCCTGCGCCTCGCCGCGCGCCTGCCGTTCCTGTTCATCGCGGGGCGGCTTTACGGCGCCGAATCGCTGGGCCGCTTCGCCTCGGCGCTGATTATCGTCGAGCTTGCGGCACAGCTCGCCTCACTCGGCGAGAAGCGCGGCCTCGCACAGCGCCTGTCGCAGAGCGAGGACGCCCATCCCGCCAATCCGGTGTGGGAGGTGATGCTGCTCGCCTTCATACTGTCCGTGGCAGCGGCGGCGCTGCTCTGGCTGATCCCGGCCCCGCTGTTCCCGAGCGGCCGCTATCATCCGCTCGAACTGCTGATAGTGCTCGCGATCCCTGCCTTCGCGCTGACCGAGATCGTGCTGGCGGCGCAAGCATATCGATTCGACGTGGCCACCACAGTGCGCGCGCGCGCCGTGGTGGAGCCGTGGACCATTTCCATCATGGCGGGGGTGTTCTGGCTGATCCCCCAGACCCGCGAGGCGGGGCTCGGGCTGGCGTATCTCGTATCCATCTACGCCGGCCTCGCCGCGGCTCTGATCCCGTTCCTGCGCGACTACGGCCTGCCGCGCGGTCCGACGCTCAGCCCTCGCGCGCTCGGCCGCACCCTGGCTCGCGCCGCGCCGCTGGCGGCGGCGGATGCGATCGAATGGGGCACCCGCCGGCTCGACATCTTCCTCCTGGGCCTGTTCGCATCCCCTGGTGTCGTGGGCATCTATTTCGTCGCCCAGCAGGTCGCGAGCCTCCCGCAGAAGCTCAAGACGAGCTTCGAGCCCATCCTCGGCCCCGTCATCGCACGCAACCTCAAGAACGGCGACCTGGGCGCGATCGCTGGCCATGTCGGCCAGGTCGGCTTCTGGATCATCGCCATGCAGGCCGGGATCGCCCTCGCGCTCGGCATTCCGGGCGAGGCGGTGATGGGACTGATGGGCCCCAATTTCGTGGGCGGCACCGGCGCGCTCGCATTCCTGCTGCTTGCGGAAGTCGCGGCCGCCACGGCCGTGGTGTCCGAAGCCGTGCTCATCTACGTCGCGCGGGTCCGCAACCTCATGGTGTCGATCGCGACAATCGCGATCCAGGGCGCGATCACCGTCATCCTCATTCTCGCCTTCCGCGATGCCGGCTATCCCGAGACCTACCAGGCTGCCGGTGCCGCCATCGCTCTGGCCGTGGCACTCGGCTTTGCCAGCCTCGTCAAGGCAGGCATGCTCGCGCGACGACTTGGCCGGCGGGTCAATCCGCTGCGGATCTCGCTGCTGTGGGCCACAGTGCCGGCGGTGGCGCTCGGCATTGCCGCCACGCGCTTGCCGGAATGGCTCGAGCTCTCCGTCGGAATGCCGGCCATACTGGCGATCTATAGCTGGGTGATCTGGAAGTACGGCTTCGGCGCCGAAGACCGCGCGCTGTTCCGCCTCGCGCCGGCGGCTCGACGCTGACGGCGCGGCCGGCTATCACATTCACCACGGGGAGGCTTGCCGCATGCAATTGCTCGAAACCTACTGGCTGTTGATTCTGCTGATTCTCGCGGTGTCCATCGTCATCGCATGGTACATCTTCCACGCCGCGCGGCGCACCCGCATCACGGGTGAAAAGCGTGACGTGCTGGACGAGGGCGCCCCCCCCGCCGCGCGCAATCAGGCGCTGATCGATGCGCCGCGCGATGCGCCGCTGCCGCCCGCCAGTCCGCCGGGCCTGGCCGGTGCGGGCGAGGCGGTGACGGCCGCGGTGCAGGAGCAGCAGGCCGAAACGCCCCCGGCCGGCGTTACGGGCGAGCTCTCCCGTCTCAAGGGAGTCGGGCCCAAGCTGGTCGTCCAGCTGGCCGAAATGGGCGTCACCTCGCTCGCTCAGGTGGCAGCCTGGAGCGAGGACGACATCGACAAGGTGGACGCGCGCCTCGGCCGGTTCCAGGGCCGCATCCGGCGCGATGCCTGGGTCGAACAGGCTCGACTGCTCGCCGCGGGCGACGAGGCCGGCTTCTCAGCGCGGTTCGGCGCCGCCGGGTAGTCAACTCGACTCGACTCGGGAACGATTCGGGCGCACTAAGGTTATGGGGTCCGGGGTTGTGCACGCCAAAGCGGGAGTGGAAGCATGGCGCATCCGGTCATTCTGGTAGCCGAAGACGAAGCCATCCTTGCGCACGATTTGTGCGACACCGTGGAGGAAGCGGGTTTCATCGTCGAAGGCCCCTTCGACGATGCCTCTTCGGCCCTGCGCGCGTTCGAGAAGAACAAGCCCGATCTCGCCATCCTCGACATCAATCTCCACGGCGGCACCAGCTATTCGCTGGCCGAGAAGATGATGGCGCAGGATGTGCCGGTCATCTTCCATTCGGGCGAGTTGACCAGCGAAGAGGTCCAGGCGCTCTACCCCAAGGCGTCGACGCTGGCGAAGCCCTCCCCGCCGGCGGTGATCCTCGACACGTTGCAGCAGGTTCTCGACGCCTCCTGATCCCACCGCTCCCCTTGCCCCTGCGCGGCCGGGCTGACATGGCGGGAGCGACAGAGGAGATTTCATGGCCGCGATGGCACCGTTCGACTGGGAAGACCCCTTTCGACTTGATGACTTGCTGACGGAAGACGAGCGGATGATCCGCGAGGCCGCACACGGCTTCGCGCAGACGACGCTGCAACCGCGCGTGATCCAAGGCTTCGCCGACGAAATCGACGCCCCCGAGTTGTTTCCGCTCATGGGCCGGGCGGGCCTGCTGGGAGCGACCATTCCCGAGGAGTATGGCGGCGCAGGGGCCGGCTATGTCGCCTATGGCCTGATCGCGCGCGAAATCGAACGCGTGGATTCGGGCTACCGCTCGATGGCCAGCGTGCAGTCCAGCCTCGTGATGTATCCGATCTTCGCCTACGGGAGCGAGGAGCAGAAGCGGAAGTATCTGCCCGGCCTCGCTTCGGGCGAGCTGATCGGCTGCTTCGGCCTGACCGAGCCCGACGCCGGATCGGACCCGGCGGGCATGAAGACCGTGGCGCGCCCGGATGGCGACGGGTTTCGCATTTCGGGCTCCAAGACCTGGATCAGCAACTCTCCCTTCGCGGATGTCTTCGTTGTCTGGGCCAGGAGCGAGGCGCATGGCGGCGCGATCCGCGGCTTCGTGCTGGAGAAGGGCATGATCGGCCTTTCGGCTCCCAAGATCGAGGGCAAGCTTTCGCTGCGGGCGAGCACCACCGGCATGATCGTGATGGACGATGTGAAGCTGGGCGCGGACGCGATCTTCCCCGAGGTGCAGGGATTGAAGGGCCCATTCGGCTGCCTCAACCGTGCGCGCTACGGCATTTCCTGGGGGGCGATGGGTGCGGCAGAGTTCTGCCTCCACGCCGCGCGGCAATATGGGCTCGACCGGCAGCAGTTCGGCGTGCCGCTGGCCAGCAAGCAGCTCTACCAGCTCAAGCTCGCCGACATGATGAGCGAGATTTCCCTTGGCCTGCAGGCTTCCCTGCGCGTCGGGCGGCTGATGGACGAGGGCCGCTTCGCGCCCGAGATGATCTCGATCGTCAAGCGCAACAATGTCGGCAAGGCCTTGGACATCGCGCGCAAGAGCCGCGACATGCACGGCGGCAACGGCATCAGCGGCGAATACCAGGTCATCCGCCACATGGTGAACCTCGAGACGGTCAACACCTACGAAGGCACGCACGATGTCCATGCCCTGATCCTGGGCCGCGCGATCACGGGGATACCGGCGTTCTGATGAAGCCGCCGACTCGCTTGCACGGTTACTTCCGCAGCTCGACGACCTATCGGCTGAGGATCGCGCTGGGCCTCAAGGGCATCGCCTACGATTATGTGCCGGTGAATCTGGTCAAGGGCGAGCAGAAGGCGGCGGACTATGTCGCCCGCAACGCCTTCGCCTCGGTGCCGCTGCTCGAAGCTGGCGGCCGCGATCGGGCGCAGTCGATGGCGCAGCTCGAATGGCTCGACGAGGCCTGTCCGGAGCCGCCGCTGCTGCCGCGCGGTATGGAGGACCGCTTCACCGTTCGCGAACTGGCCTATGCCATCGCGACCGAAGCCCATGCGCCCAATAACCTCCAGGTGCTGAACTACCTCAAGACCGAATTCGCGGCGACGCAGGAGCAGGTCGAGGTGTGGTATCGCCACTGGCTCGCACGCACGCTCGGCCCGGTGGAGGCGCGGCTGGCCGAGCATGATACCGGCGATTTCATGTTCAATGCGCCCGGGCTGTTCGAGGTCGTGCTCATCCCCCAGCTCTACAACGCGCGGCGCTTCGGCCTCGACCTCGCGCCCTATCCGCATATGGCGCGGATCGAGGCGGCCTGCCTGCCGCTCGACCCGTTCCAGCGCGCCCACCCCGACAATCAGATCGACAATCCGGAGAAGAGCCCCGCATGAAACTCGCCAGCTTCAACGACGGTAGCCGCGATGGCCGTCTCGTCGTGGTCTCAAGGGATCTCACCCGCTGCTGCGCCGCGGGCTATATCGCGCCCACCCTCCAGCACGCGCTCGACAACTGGGGAAGCGTCGCGCCCCGGCTCGAGGCGCTCTATCGCGATGTCGAGCACCAGGCCGTGCCGTGCGAGCGGTTCCACGAGCGTGAGGCGCTCAGCCCCCTCCCCCGCGCCTATCAATGGGCCGACGGCAGTGCCTACATCAACCATGTCGCACTGGTCCGCAAAGCGCGCGGGGCCGAGGTGCCGGAGAGCTTCTACCACGACCCGCTGATGTATCAGGGCGGCAGCGACGGCTTCCTCGCGCCGCGGCAGGACATCCCGCTCGGCGATGTGGCCTGGGGCTGCGACATGGAGGGCGAGATCGCCTGCATCACCGACGACGTGCCGATGGGCGTCGGCAAGGAGGATGCCGCCGGCCACATCAAGCTGCTGATGCTGGTCAACGACGTCAGCCTGAGGGGCCTGATCCCCGGCGAACTGGCCAAGGGCTTCGGCTTCTTCCAGTCCAAGCCCGCCAGCGCCTTCAGCCCCGTGGCGGTAACGCCCGACGAACTGGGCGAGGCGTGGAGCGGCAACGTCATCCACCTGCCGCTGATGGTCGATTACAACGGCGAAGCCTTCGGCCGCGCCAACGCCGGGGTGGACGCGACCTTCAGCCTCGCCGACCTGGTCGCCCACGCGGCCAAGACCCGCGCGCTGGGCGCGGGCACGATCATCGGCAGCGGCACCGTCTCCAACCAGGGCCCCGGCGGCGATCCCGGCAAGCCGGTGAGCGAGGGCGGCGCTGGCTACAGCTGCATCGCCGAAATCCGCATGATCGAACATATCGCCAGCGGCGAGGCCACCACCCCCTTCATGAAGCCGGGCGACACCGTGCGGGTGGAAATGCGCGACAAGGACGGACACTCGATCTTCGGCGCGATCGAGCAGACGGTGGTAGGGGTTTAGAAACCCTCTAGTTTAGAGTGCAACGCCACGTTGCAGCTCTGAAAATTTGTAGAACGACGTCATGGCGTCGTCGAGTAGCGCTCGTCACATACTCCGCGCGATCAGCAGCTTCATGATCTCGTTGCTGCCCCCGAAAATCCGCGTGATGCGGCTGTCGCGGAACATTTTCGCGATGGGGTATTCGTTGATGTAGCCCCAGCCGCCGTGGAGTTGGAGGCATTTGTCCACCACCTCGCCCTGCAACTCGGTCAGCCAGTATTTGGCGATGCTGGCGGTGGTAACGTCCAGTTCGCCGCGCAGCAGCCTGGCGATGCAATCGTTCAAAAATACCTTGGCCGCGGTGCCGCGCGCCTTGAGGTCGGCGAGCACGAACTGGGTGTTCTGGAAATCCCAGATGGTCTGGCCGAAGGCCTTGCGGCCCTTCACATATTCGACCGTGGTATCGAGCGCGCGCTCGATCGTGCTCATCGCACCGACCGCGATCACCAGCCGCTCCTGCGGCAGTTCGCCCATGAGCTGGTAGAAGCCTCGCCCCTCCTCGCCGCCCAGCACATTGTCGGCGGGCACGAAGACATCGTCGAAGAACAGCTCGCTGGTGTCGGCCGCGTCCATGCCGATCTTGTCGAGCTGCTTGCCGCGGCGGAATCCCTCCGCCCCGTCGGTCTCCAGGCACAGCAGGCTGATGCCCTTGGCACGCTGCGTCGGGTCGGTCTTGGCGACCACAACTACGAAATTGGCGAGCTGGCCGCTTGAGATGAAGGTCTTGGCCCCATTGAGGCGATAGCCATTGCCTTCGCGCACGGCGGTGGTGGCGATGCTTTGCAGGTCGCTGCCCACGCCGGGTTCCGTCATGGCGATGGCGCTGATGAGTTCGCCAGAGACGAGGCGCGGGAGCCAGCGCTCCTTCTGCTCCTCGGTGCCGTGGCGCACGATGTAGGGCAGGATGATGACGTTGTGCAACGAAGCGGCGAAGCCGTCGACGCCCTTGGCCGCCTGCTGGTCAAGCACCACCAGATCGTGGCGGAAATCGCCGCCGTGGCCGCCGTATTCCTCCGGCACCGTCATGCCGAGCAGGCCCGCCGCCCCCGCCTCCTCCCAGAAGGCACGCTCGACCATGCCGTCCTCGCGCCATTTCTCGACGCGCTTTTCGGGCGCGTGCTGGTCGAAGAACTTGCCCACCGCATCGCGGAACACCGCGATTTCCTCGTCGGCCATGAATTCGGGGTCGGGAACGTCGATCACGGGCATGGTCAGGCTCCCGTCCAGTTGGGCTTGCGCTTTTCGGCGAAGGCGAGCGAACCCTCGCGCGCGTCGGCGCTGACGAAGACCGGGCCGATCAGCGCGGCCTGGCGGTCGTAGCGCTCGTCCATGCTCCACGCGCGGCTTTCGCGCAGTATCTGCTTGGACACGCGCACCGCCAGCGGGCCGTTTTCCGCGATGCGCGCGGCCAGTTCCATCGCACCGATCAGCGCCGAACCATCGGTCACCCGATTGACGAGGCCGAGCTGCCAGGCCCGCTCCGCGCCGATGAAGTCGCCGGTCAGTGCCAGTTCCATCGCTACCCGCTCCGGTATCTGGTCGGGCAGCATCATCACCCCGCCAGCCGCCGCGACCAGCCCGCGCTTCACCTCCGGTATGCCGAACCTGGCATCCTGATTGGCCACCACCAGGTCGCAGGCGATCATCAGTTCGAGGCCGCCGGCCAGCGCATAGCCTTCCACCGCGGCGATCAACGGCTTGGCGGGCGGTCGCTGCACGATCCCGCCGAAGCCGCGCCCCTCCACGATCGGGCTCTCGCCGCGCAGGAAGCCCTTGAGGTCCATGCCCGAACAGAAGGTGCCGCCCGCGCCGGTCAGCACGCCGACCCTGAGCGATCCATCGCCGTCGAGCCGGTCCATCGCCGCCGCGATGCCCTCGGCCGCAGCCTTGCTCATGGCGTTCTTCGCTTCTGGACGGTTTATGGTGACGATCAGCACACCGTCACGGACCTCGCTCAGGACTTCCTCCGCCACCATCCGACTCCCGTTGCTTATGAAAACTGGTCTTGCACCCTTGCTGCCGCCACCTTACGCGAAGGTCAACCCGACAGTCCGCTGGTGACTTCCCGGCGGCCAGCGGGCATGATCGCCGCTCATAGCGCATGGGAGAGAGCCGACATGGCGCACAGCTACCGCAACCTCATCGACGGCGAGATGATCGCCACCCCCGCCACGCTGGATGTGGTGAACCCCGCCAACGAGGAAGTGGTCGGCACCGTCCCGTCCTGCGGCGAGGCGGAGCTGGATCGCGCCGTCGCCGCCGCGCGCCGCGCCTTCAAGAGTTGGCGCGCAACCCCCATCGAGGAGCGCCGCCGCGTCATCAATGCCATGGCCGACGCGATCGCCACCAATCAGGACGAGCTGTACCGCCTGCTCACCGCCGAACAGGGCAAGCCGCACCACCAGGCAAAGGGTGAAATCTTCGGGGCGTCGGCGATGATGAAGGCCCAGGCTGCGCTGGAGCTGCCGGACGTCATCAACCAGGACGACGGCACCCGCCTTTCCCGCACCCGCCGGGTGCCCGTGGGGGTCGTCGGCGGGATCGTCCCGTGGAATTTCCCGGTAATGATGGCGGCGCAGAAGGTGGCGCCCGCGCTGCTTTCGGGCTGCACCATCGTGCTCAAGCCCAGCCCCTTCACGCCGCTCACCACGCTGCGGATCGCCGAGCTGTGGAAGGACATCGCCCCCGCCGGCGCGGTCAACATCATCACCGGCGAGGACAGCCTGGGTCCGCTCATCACCGCGCACCCGGATATCGACAAGATCACCTTCACCGGCAGCACCGCGACGGGCAAGAAGATCATGGAGGGCGCGTCTAAGGATCTGAAGCGCATCACGCTGGAGCTAGGCGGCAACGACGCCTCGATCGTGCTGCCCGATGCCGATGTGGCCAAGGTGGCCGAGCAGCTTTTCTGGTCCAGCTTCACGAATGCCGGGCAGATCTGCGTGGCGGCCAAGCGCATCTATATCCACGAGGATATCTATGACGAGCTCAGCCAGGCCATCGCCGCTTACGCCAGCACAGTGAAGGTGGGCGACGGCAGCCAGCAGGGCACGGGCGTCGGCCCGATCCAGAACAGGAAGCAGTACGAGCGTGTGTGTGAGCTTATCCAGGACGCGAAGGACAACGGCTACAAGTTCCTGCTCGGCGGAAACGTCGATCCTTCGGGCACCGGCTATTATGTGCCGATCACGATCCTCGACAATCCGCCCGAGGATGCGCGGATCGTGGCGGAGGAGCAGTTCGGCCCGGTGATGCCGCTGATGAAGTTCTCCACCACCCAGGAGGCCATCGCGCGCGCCAACGCCAGCGACTATGGCCTGGCCGGCGCGGTGTGGACATCCGATCCCGAAGCGGGCGTGGCGGTGGCCGAGCAGCTCGAGACCGGCACGGTGTGGGTCAACGAGTTCCTCCACTTCAACCCTCTCGCCCCCTTCGGCGGCCACAAGCAATCGGGCTTCGGCGCCGAATACGGGATCGAAGGGCTCAAGGAGTTCACCTACTCGCAGGTCATCACGGTGAAGCACGAGGCGCCGGTGGGGGCCTGACGCAGGGCGTCAAAAGGGGAGCCTATAGGATGCTGTCACGCTTGCTCAAATCGCTGCAGCCGCGCGAGGGGCATTTCGACCGCGAGAGCGCATCCTATGAGCGGCTGCGCGCACGCGGCTTCGCGCCCGATGCGATCATCGATGTGGGCGCCTATGAAGGGCACTGGGCGCGCAACGCCCGGCGCATCTTCGGACCCGGCGTGCCGGTGCTGATGGTGGAGCCGCAGGCGGCCAAGCGCGTGGCGCTGGCGCGGGTGTGCGCTGATATGGCGAACACGAGCCACGCGCCCCACGTGCTGTCCGCCCGCGCCGGCGACACCGTCACCTTCTACGAGATGGAAACCGGCTCTTCACTGATGCCTGAGCGTAGCGACGCGCCGCGCATCGAGGTGCGCCACGTCACCGAGACACTCGACGCGATCGCCCCGCCGGGCGAGGCGCTGTTCCTCAAGATCGACGCGCAGGGGGCGGAGCTGCAAATCCTTGCAGGCGGCGGGGCCACGTTGGCGCGCTGTGCACTGGTGCAGCTCGAAGCAGGGGTGGCCCACTACAACGAGGGCGCCCCCACCCTGCGCGAGGTGCTGGCCTTCATGGAAGAGCGCGGCTTCCGCATGATCGACATCGCCGGCCGCTCACGCATCCAGGGAATGCTGGTGCAGATCGACCTGCTGTTCGTGCCCGAGGGATCGCCGCTGCTTCGCGACTATTTCGCGTTCGGCTCGGGAGACGGCTGAGCCGCCACCTATTTGAACCCGGTGAGCCGTACCACTACGCAAAGCGCGATATCTGGGGTGCTTTCACGATCATGATACCACAGGCGGAGTGGCGCTTCCCGACGTTATCGACCAACACGACGGCACCCACCTGTCCCGCACCCGCCGGGTGCCGGAGGGGTGATCGGTGGCGGGCGGTCCGCGAGGCCTGGGCGAGGCGCTTGCGGAATCGGCGCGCCCGACCGCGACTACTGTCCTTTGATCTTTTCCAGGATCGGTTTCATCGCTTCATCGTAGATCCGGACCATGTAGTAGTGGCCGCCGGGGGCACCGTTGAACGAAATCTCCGTTGGATGCAGCCCGTCACTGTAGAGCTGGCCATTCGTCGTAGCCGACAGCTGGCCGACGATCGGATCGCCGCCGAAATCTATGACGCCGTCGATCTTCTTGCCGACAGCTTCCTTCAGCAATCGGGAGAGCTCGACCCTGTGGTTGTTGGAAGCGTTGTTGAATGCAGGATTGTCGGAGGCATTGCGCGGCAGCGGCGTGGCGATCAGCACCTTCACGTCGGCATCCCGGAAGGGCTGGATATAGGCCATCAAGGCATCGAAATATGCCTGGCCCGAAGCATAGCCTCCCAGATCGTTAGCGCCGACGAAGACCGTCAACGCATCAGGGCGGAGGCCGAGAACCTCGCTGCGCCGCGCCACCAGCGTTGTGATTGACGACCCGCCGACGGCTTTGATATGATACGAAATGTCCGGGTGGTCGCCTTTGAAGCGGCCAGCATAATAGCCGCCGTAATCGACCGAGATGCTGTCGCCCTCGGCAACCACGACCGTCTGTCCGTCCCGGTTCGCGAAGGTCGCAGGCGATGTCGGGCTCGATGCGGTCGCGGGGGTGGAAGTCGGCGTAGGTGAGGGTGCAGGAGCGGGTGCGGGTGCGGGAGCGGGGTTGGTCGTGGCGACGGGTGCTGGCGAGGCGACGACGGTCGGAGAAAGCGCGGGTGCCGTCATACTCCCCAGCCCGGGCGCCTCGCCACCACCACAGGCCGACAGCAGGAGGGACAATCCGATTGAAGCTAACACTTGCCTGCGCATGGCAATCTCCGGGGATGACCGATCTGCGCGTACAGCCCGTTGGTTAAGATGGCCTTACCTCGCCTATTCGAGCCCTCTCCGGCCTCAGGACCCGCGAGGCGGCAGCCCACCCTCGATCGGTTTTCGCCACGCCCGCAACGGATTTTCGACATACCGCTCCACGATCGCGGCGAAGATGTGCGCCGGCGCGAGCCGCGCGTGCCGAAAGCCGATCCAGGGACATTCCTGCGCACCGGATGAGAGCGCCGGAGCCTTGTGCCGCGCGTCCTGCCGCCAACGGGCCTTTCGGCACCCGCGCAGACGCATCAACTTTGGCGCACCATCGCGTCCACGGTTGAAACATGCAGGTAAATGCCGGTATCGGATTGTCAGAGCGAGCGTTAGCCGCCGTGCCGAGGAAAGTGCGAAAAGTACTTATACTGCCTTTGCGACTTGCGGTCACATCGGCTACTTTGCCGACCGCCATCGCTGCAAATTAAGTCTTGCGCGATCATGGATCCTGCGTTTTCTGTTAAAAGTAAGAGTAAATGTTTTCCGTAAAGAAAATCTTAGGCGCACTACCTACCTGAAAACTCGTAATGAGACCTGACATGACCTCCATAATTCCTTTTCTTCTTCTAATTGCTATAGCTTATGCAGTATAAATGGGATACTGGTATTTTTGCTATCCAAAGCCCTGGCCCTCTCATTACAAGTCGACTAATTGCACTCAGCAGGAAAAATGCAATCAGTGCCAATCCGACTGGGCTTGGTAAACTTGTTAAATCCGGTTTAGCTTAGGGATTGCAATGCGTTTCGTAGCCCTTGCCATCATTCTTGCCAGTCTGCCGGTCTTCATCGGCCTGTTGGGAAAGAACACGCGCAACCGCGATTGGGCGATGGCCGCGATCGGTCTGCTGTTATTCCTGGTCGGCGCCCTTCAGGTCGATGCCGCGATCATTTCCTGGCCTGCGTGGCCCGGCAGTTCCAAGGGCATCCTGGTGTCCCCCGTGGACATGCTAGCGCTGGCCATGATCGCGACGCGGCCGGGCCGCGACAACCGCATTCCCTTCGCCGGGCTTTCAGTGCTGTGGCTGATACCGACCGCGCTGTCCCTGTTCCCTTCCAACGTGCCCATGGCGAGCGCCTTCGTCCTCGCACAGGGCGTGCAGCTCATCCTGTTCGCAACCGCCGTCGCTGGCGAGTTGACGCGGCCGAGCGCGCTGCCCCGCCTGGTGCAGGGCCTCTCGCTGGGGCTCATCATCCAGGCCAGCTTCGTGGTCCAGCAGAAACTTACCGGGGTGATTCAAGCAACCGGGACGATGGGCCACCAGAACTCGCTGGGCATGATGGTGGAACTGAGCGTACTCCCGCTGATCGGCTATGTGCTGGAGGGCGGCAAGGGCCGCCTGTGCTATGCCGGGGTGGCGGCTGGCCTGCTTATCGCGGCAGGCGGCGGATCGCGCGGCACGCTGCTGTTCCTTGCGCTGGGCATCAGTGTGCTGCTGCTGTTCAGCCTGCTGCGCGGCATGACCCCACGTAAGGGCAAGATACTCGCCCTGGGCGTCGGAGCGGCGGTAGTATTCGTGCCGCTGGCGCTGGCGACGCTAAAGGACCGCTTCGGCGAACACACCATGGTGACCGAGGAAGCCGAGCGCGAGGCCTTCAAGCGCGCGGCGCGCATGATAGCGGATGACCATCCACTCGGCGCTGGCGCCAACATGTATATCTCGGTGGCCAATGCCGAGGGCTATTCAAAGAGGGCAGGCGTCAACTGGAACACGGGTAGTCGTGCGGCTGCGGTTCACAATGCCTTTCTGCTTGCCCGTGCGGAGACGGGACGCGCCGGCGAAATCGCCCTTTACCTGCTGATCCTGGCCGTTGTCTGGCGCGGGCTCACCACCGGGCGTCGCATACAGGCTCCGCTGCTCGGCGGGGCGACCATCGGAGCGGGAGCGGCCGCAGTCGCGATCCTGGCCCACAATCACTTCGAATTCGTCTTCTCGTACGGCGTCATCCAGAGGTTTTTCTGGCTCAACGCGGGTATCGTGTTCGCCTGCGCGATGGTCGAGCGCCGGCTCTCCGTCGCGCGACGGCAGCGCGAGACAGCACTCGTGCGAGAACGCGCAAGGGTGCCGAGCGATACCGGGGACCACGATAGCGCGCCGGCCAGCCTGCGCGGGGGGGAGAGGGCATGAGTCTGTTCGACCGATTCCAGTGGATTCCCATAATAAGCCTCCCCCACCGGCATGACCGCCGAAAGTCCATGACCAGGCAACTCGCCGGGCTGGGCCTTGGCGGCGATCCGCGCGTTGCCTTCTTCGATGCCATCAGACCTTCGAGCGAGGGAGCGTTCGACAAGATCGGCACCCATGGTGCTTTCCTCAGCCATCTGAATGTTCTCAGGGAAGCGGCGCGCCGGAAGGTCTGGGTGCTTGTACTCGAGGACGACTGCGTGTTTCGGCCCGAGGTTGCCGACTATGCCTTCCCCGATCGGTGCGACATCTTCTACGGCGGCTGGGAAGTGCTGGGCGACGCGAACGATCCTCACACCGCCGATCTCATCGGGGCGCACTGCATGGGGTTCTCGCCCCGGGCGGCGAAAGTCGCGGTGGAATATCTGTCCTCTCTCCTCGAGAGCAGCGATCCGGTCGTTCCCGAGGACGTGGCGCGGGACGAGCGCTATCGCGCCGATATCCGGCCGCCGGTCGACGGCGCCTATGTCTGGTTGCGGAAGGTCCACCCCGAACTGACGACGGTGTTCGCGGATTTGAGCTACCAGCGCCCCTCGCGGACCGATATCGGCGCCCACAAATGGTTCGATCGCACTCCGCTGGTGCGCGACCTGGCTGGAATGGCTCGCCGCCTTAGACGTTCGAGGAGCGCCAAGCCGCGCAATGGGTAGATCTGTCATCTGCGGCGTCGCGTCCAGTGGTCGCAGCCATCCCCTGTGACCGCTGAGCCGACACCCCTCGACGGCTCCGCCCGCACGCAGGCCGAGCTTGGCGACGGCGCGCCCGCGCTTGCGAGCGAGGGGGCTGCGCTGCGGCCGACCGGAGCATTTCCGCCTTGGGCACGCCTTGCAGGCCGCGCCCGCGAACTGGCGGCTCACCGGCTCGGCCGGCAACTTGCCTGGGTGGTCGGCCCCTTCGCGATCCAGCAGGTCATCCGGCTGGCCGGCAGCCTCGTGCTCACCCGCCTGCTCGCGCCCGAGGTCTTCGGGCTGATGCTGCTGGTCAACACGCTGCGCACCGGCACCGAACTGCTCTCGGACCTCGGCATCGGGCAGAGCGTCGTGCGCAGTCCGCATGGCGAGGACCGCCGCTTCCTCGATGTCGCCTTCACGCTCCAGTTGCTGCGCGGGGTTCTGCTTACGGCCATCATGCTGCTGGCGGCGGCGCCGATCGCGGCTCTCTATGAGAAGCCGGAGCTTGGCCCGATCGTGCTGGCGATGGCACCCATCTTCATCCTCACCGGCCTGCAATCGCCCGCGCTGTTCCTGAACCAGCGCCGCATGGAACTGCGTAGCCGCGCTACCTATGATCTCGCCGGCACCATCGTCGGGCTTGCAATCACCATCGCGCTGGCCGCGGCGATCCCGAATATCTGGGGGCTGGTCTTCGGCCTGTTGGCGTCGACCGCGTTCTCGACCGCGCTGAGCTATCTGCTGGGCGAGCGGCGCCTCCCGCGGCTCGCCTGGGACCCGCGCTTCGTCAGCGAGATCGTGGGCTTCGGGAAGTGGATATTCCTCTCCACCGCGATCTATTTCGCCGCCACCAGCTACGACAAGATGTATTTCGTCGCCGCCGTGCCCATCGCGCTGGCCGGCATCTTCGGGGTGGCGCGGACCTTCTCCGATATGTTCGCCCAGCTCGCCCAGCGCGCCGGCGCCTTCCTGGTCTTCCCCAAGGTCGCCGCCATGGGTGACCGGCGCGATGCCGCCATGGCGGCCCGGCTGCGGGCGACGCGGCTGAAGACGCTGGCGCTGGTCGCGCTGGCGACGGGGCTTGCGGTGGCCGGCTCGGACAGGTTCATCCTGCTCGCCTATGACGCGCGCTACCACGGCGCGGCCTTCATGATCCCGGTGATGTTCGTGGGTGTGTGGTTCGCCATTCTCTCGGCCTTTGGCGATTCCATGCTGATGGGGGCGGGCAAGCCGGCAGCGGGCGCCTGGGCCAACGCGGCCAAGTTCGCCACGATGCTGGTCGGGCTGCCGCTGGCGCTGGCTCGGGGCGATTTCCTCGCGGCCCTGCTGGTGCTGGTCGCCGCCGAGATCGCGCGGTGGCTTGCGCTGCTGCCCGCCTCGCGCCGCGAGAAGCTGGCCCACCCCTTCGACGATATCCTGCTGACACTGCTGATGGCGGTGAGCGCGCTGGCGTTCAAGGTGGCGCTGGGCGCGCTGGGGCTGGTGCCGACCATCGCGCAATGGTGGGCGCTGCGCGGGCTGGTGCATGGTTGAGGCGCCCCTCCCTCGCACCGGCGTGGTGGCGATCGGCCGCAACGAGGGCGAACGGCTCAAGCGGTGCCTCGCTTCGCTGCGCGACAGCGGCTACCCGGTGGTCTATGTCGACAGCGCCTCGACGGACGGCAGCCCCGAGGTGGCCGCCGCGCTCGGCGCGAAGGTCCACGCGCTCGACCTTTCCCGCCCCTTCACCGCCGCCCGCGCCCGGGCCGAGGGCCTGGCGGTGCTGGAGGACGATCATCCCGCGCTCGACCATGTGTTCTTCGTCGATGGCGATTGCGAGGTGGAGCCCGGCTTCCTGGCCGCCGCCACCGCCTTTCTCGACGCCGAGCCCGCCTTCGCAGTCGTCTGCGGCCGCCGGCGTGAGCGCTTTCCCGATGCCAGCCGATATAACCGGCTGATGGACCGCGAATGGGACACGCCCGTGGGCGAAGCCGCGGCCTGCGGCGGGGATGCCCTGTTCCGCCTCGCGGCCTATCACCGGGCCGGCGGGTATGATCCCGCGATGGTGGCGGGCGAGGAGCCCGAGCTGTGCACCCGCATTCGCGCGGGCGGCGGCAGGGTGATGCGGCTGGATTTGCCCATGACCATCCATGACGCAGCCATAACCCGCTTCGGGCAATGGTGGCGGCGCGCGATCCGCAGCGGCATGGGCTATGCCCAGGCATGGAGCGAGACGAATGGCAGGCTATATGGCCGCGAACTGGCGCGCGCTTTCGGCTGGTCGGCCGCGCTGCCGCTGTCCGCTGCTCTGGCAGCACTGGCGTGGCATCCCGCCTGGATGCTATTGTGGCCGGGGCTCACCGCGCTCCAGTTCGTGCGGCTGGCACGGCGTGATGGAATCTTCGCGGGAGCGCTCTCGGTGGTCGGCAAATATGCCGAACTTGTCGGCTCCCTCCGCTATATCGCGCGTGCCGCGCTGGGACGGGCCGGCTCCACGGTGCATTACAAATAGGGCATGGGGGTGAACGGGGGATGCAGCAAATGAAGGTCGGCTATCTCGCCAGCCAGTATCCGGCGGCAAGCCATACCTTCATCCGCCGCGAGGTGGAGGCCGTGCGGGCGCTGGGCGTGCCGGTGTCCACCTATGCCGTGCGCCGAGCGCCGCATCCAATCGACGGCGAGCGGGAGAAGCGCGCCCAGGCCGAAACATTCACCATTCTCGACACGCCGCCGCTGCGGCTCGTGGCGGCGGCGCTGGCCGAGGGTGCGAGCCGCCCGGCCCGCGCGTTCGCCACCTTGCGGCTGGCGCTGCGGCACCGCGTGCCGGGGCTGAAGGCGCTGGTCTGGGCGCTGTTCCATTTCACCGAGGCGCTGGTGCTGGCGGGCCGGCTGCGGCGCGACGGGGTGAGGCATCTCCACAACCATTTCGGAAACGCCGGCGCCACCGTCGGGATGCTCGCGGCGCAGCAGGCGGGGATCGGCTGGAGCCTGACGCTGCACGGCATTTCGGAGTTCGATTATCCGGCCGGCAATCTGCTGGCGGCCAAGCTTGAGCACGCGCGCTTCGCGGCCTGCGTAAGCTGGTTCGGCATGGCGCAGGCGATGCGGCTGACGGCGCCGGCGCTGTGGCCGAAACTGGCGCTGGTGCGCTGCGCCATCGACCCCGCGGACCTGCCGCAGGAACCGGTGCGCGATGCGGCTGCCGGCGCGCGCCAGATCGTGTGTGTCGGCCGGCTCTCGCCGGAGAAGGGCCAGGCCGGGCTGCTCGATGCGCTGGGCAGGCTGGTCGCGGATCGCCCCGAGCTGCGGCTGACGCTGGTGGGTGACGGGCCCGAACAGGCCGCACTGGTGGCGCGGGCCGCTCTGATGGGGCTGGAAGGCCGGGTCAGCTTCGCCGGCCGGCTCGACGAGGGGGCGACGCTGGCGGCGATCGCGGCGAGCGACCTGCTGGTGTTGCCCAGCTTCATGGAGGGGCTGCCGATCGTCCTGATGGAAGCGATGGCGCTCGGCGTGCCGGTGATCGCCAGCCGCGTGGCGGGCATCCCCGAGCTGGTGATCGACGGCGAAACCGGGCTGCTGGTCGATCCGGCGAACTGGGCGGCGCTGGCCACCGCCATCAACCGGCTGGCTGGCGACCCGGCGCTGGCCACCCGGCTGGCGGCGGCGGCGCGGGCCAAGGTCTCCGCCGAATTCGCCTATCCAGCCGCCGCGCGGCCGCTTGCCGGACTGCTGCGGGAAGCGCTTCCGGTCATTCCCGGGCCGGGCACGCGATGAACGCGGGCGCCTCGACCGCAGCGGGGCGGATCGACGTCCTGGACGGCTGGCGCGCGCTCAGCATCCTCCTGGTGCTGGCCGGCCACTGGCTGCCGATGCCGCATACCTGGCAGACCAATGGCATGGCAGCGGCATCGGGCATGGCGCTGTTCTTCACCCTGTCGGGCTTCCTCATCGCTCGACTGCTGCTGAAGGATCCGCGCCCGGCCCCTTTCCTGGCGCGGCGCATTTTTCGCATCGTGCCGCTGGCTTGGCTGGCAATGGGGATACTGGCGGTGTGGAACCAGGCCGACCCCGCCACGGTGCTGGCGAATTTCCTGTTCTACGCCAATCTAGGCCCGGACTGGCTGATGAGGGGCGGCGAACCGCTGTGGAGCCTGTGCGTGGAGGTACAGTTCTACCTGTTCTGCGCGCTGTCCGCCTGGATCGCGGGGCGCCGCGCGGTGTATGTCCTCCCGCTTCTGGGACTGGCGGTGACGGGGCTGCGGATAGCCGACGGGGTTCCGATCAGCATCCACACCTGGCACAGAGTGGATGAAATCATGGCGGGCGCGAGCGTCGCCGTGCTGCTTTCGCTTCCCCTCGCGCATCGACTGCCACGCGTCGTGCCCGGCTGGGCCTGCCTCGTGGCGTTCGCCTTGCTGGCGATCTCGGCGCACCCGCAATCGGGCGCGCTGGCCTATCTGCGACCCTATTTCGCCGCCGCCACCGTCGGGTTCTCGATCCTGGCGACGCCGGGGTGGCTGCGCCCGCTGCTGACCTCCCGCCCGGCGCGGTACGTCGCGGAGATCAGCTATGCGCTCTACGTCTTCCACGGGATCCTGTGGGCGACCCCGCTCGGGGGCGAGCAGGCGTCCAAACCGGTTCGCTATGCCTTGCGGTTTCCGCTTCTCGCCGCGACTTTCGCCCTGGCGCATTTGTCCACCAGGCATTTCGAGAGCCGCTTCATCGCCATGGGCAAACGGATCGCGGATCGCTTTCCCCTTTCAAAACCCGGCGAGGAAGTTGGTCGCCTGACACCGAAGGAACACGATCTTATCGAAAGAAAATAGCCAATATGGCACTTTTTGCTTGACAAGCGTTCTGGTTATGTTCTAGTTGGGTAGCTCACCGAGTCCCAGCCAGGAGAACCGTCGTGAGCGCCTTCGACCGCTACGAGAATCATGTCCCCGCCCTTGCCGATCCGGCCCGCAACGCCTTCGCCATCGCGCCCCATGACAGCCAGCCGCTTGCCATCCTGCCAAAGGCGATCGCCGCCGGGGTTGCCGGCCGGGTGGTCCTGCGCGCAGTCGATTCGCCCGCCGATGTGACCGTCACCCTTGCGGCCGGCCAGATCCTGCCGATCCGCGCTCTCTACATCCGCGCCGCCGGCACCACCGCCGGCGAACTGGTCGGCCTGGCGTGATGATCGACATTTCGTTCTCACCCGGTGGCCTCGCCGGGGCGCGCTCCGGCACGCCGCCCCCGCCCTCGCCCACCGTCCGAATCTCCGCCGCGCAGAGCCGGAACGAGGGCAACAGCGGGACTGCGGCCTTCACCTATACCGTCACGCGCACCGCGACCGTGGGCGCGGCGGCGGTGGCGTGGTCGTTCTCGCCCGGCACCACCAGCGCCAATGATTTCGCGGGCGGGGCCTATCCCACCGGCGGCACGGTCAACCTGGCCGATGGCGTGGCGACGGGCACCTTCACCGTCAGCGTGGCGGGCGATGCCGCAGTGGAGCCGGACGAGAGCTTCACCGTCTCGATCGGCGCGCCATCCGGCTATGCGCTTGGTTCGCCTTCATCGGCCACTGGCACCATCCTGAACGACGATGTCGCCCTCCCCACCATCGCCAAGGTGGTCGCGGCGGGGGACAGCATCACGGTGGCGGGCGGCTATCTCAACGCCTTCACCGCCGCCTATCCCGGCGTCACCCTCGTCAACCGCTCTTCGGGCGGGCGCGGGGTCGGCACCTCCGCCAACAAGAGCGACGGCGGCAACAGCCTGTGGGGTCAGTTCGCCGTCATCGTGGCCGATGCGCCCGACCTGCTGACGATCCTGATCGGGGCCAACGATTTGCGCGGGGCCGCATCGGCCGCCGCATGGCAAGCCGATCTGTTCGGCTTCATCGCCGATGTCCGCGCCGCGCTCCCCAATGTGGTGGTGATGGTCAGCACCGTGCTGCCGGTCTCCTCCATCCTCGTGGGCGACAACACCCACAACACCCGCCGCACCGTCGTCAATCCCGCGCTGCGCGCCGCCGTTGGCAGCCAGATACACGGCGTGATCCCGATGGGCGACCATCCCGTCGCCTCCACCGATGCCGCCTGGGAAGCCTATCCCAC
This sequence comes from Altererythrobacter sp., assembly GCA_016793865.1. Classification (GTDB taxonomy): domain Bacteria; phylum Pseudomonadota; class Alphaproteobacteria; order Sphingomonadales; family Sphingomonadaceae; genus Qipengyuania. The sequence goes on along the minus strand of JAEULJ010000004.1, from coordinate 19,764 downwards.
CGCCTATACCGCCGATGGCCTGCATCCGACCCCCGCCGCCCACGCGCTCTATGCCCAGCAATACCGCGCGGCGGTGGGGTCGGTGGTGGACAAGGCCACCGCGACCTCGCCCTCCTTCACCTTCACCGACGTGAACAACATCCCCCTCTCGCAGGTCACCTATGCCGAGACGCTGGTGACGGGCATGAAGCTGGGCAATGCGGCGAGCGTGTCGCGCAGCGGCGCGGGCGATTTCAAACTGGCGCAGGGGAGCTATGGCACCGGGCCGACAGCGGGTGCGATGAACGGGGACATCGTGACGAGCCGCGTCACCGCGTCGGCCTCGCCCGATACGCCGGTGGACCACACGCTGACCATCGGCGCGACCAGCGACATCTTCACCGTCCGCACCGCCGCGAGCGGGCCGATCGCGCTCAACACGCTGGCGGTGTGGAGCGACACCGCCGGTAATTTCAACACCTCGCGCACCTATCCCGCGGTGCCCTTCCCGGCGGGCCGCCAGCTCGTCTGCATCGCGCCGAACAACGGCGGCGTCTTCGACAGCGTGAGCATCGACGGGCAGGCGTGCGTGCTGGTGGCGAGCGCCAGCGAATACCAGATGTGGCTGGCCCCGTTCGTGGCGGCGACCGCCGGCAACCGCTCGGTCGCGGTGGCGCGATCCGCCCAGGCGATCAACAATCTCGATTTCTACGCGATGGGGCTGACCGAAATGGGCACCGGCGGGACGGTGAGCGGATCGGCCTTCCTCGCCTCCGTCTATCGCGCGGACGGCGCCCAGGCGGCGAGCGGCAACGTGCCCATCGCCAGCGGCGGGCTGGGCGTGGTGTTCTACAAGAACGAGGGCACCGGGGCGCAGGCCGCGCGGTTCAACCTGCCCGCCGGATGGAGCGTGGCGCGCGATCTCGGCAACAATCTCTACGCCCTCACCTTCGGCGCGAGCCAGACCCCCACCATCACCTCGCTCCAATACGGCGTCACCATGATGGTGGCGGGAGGATTTGCGAAATGACCGACACGACCACGCGGCTGACCAAGGCCCGCGCCGAGATCAATTTGGCGGAGAACTCCGCGCGGTGCGATCCCGATAGAGGCTCCTGCTCCATTCCGGATCAATGGCCGGGCACGACCGTCAGTCGCGACGGCCGGCCCACCAGATCGCGAATATGCGCGGCCCGCGCAGCAGGTAGCGGCGCCACAGCCGCGACGGCTCGCTCGCCAGCCGATAGAGCCATTCCAGCCCGGCGCGCTGCATCGCGCGCGGCGCGCGTCGCTTGGCTCCGCTGAGGAACTCGATCGATGCGCCGATGCACAGCCCTACCCCCCGAGCACGCCCTTCGCGGGCGATGGCATGGGCCACGATCTCGCTCTGCGGCGCGCCGATCGCGAACAGCACATAGTCCGCCCCTCGGGCGGCCACCTCGGCGGCGATGGCAGCCTGCGCGGCGGGCGTGTCACGCACGCCCATCGGGGGTTCGCAATGCGCGACATCATGCCGCGGCAGCGCGGCCCGCAGCCAAGCCGCTTCCGCCGGCGCACCGCCGACCAGCAGCCAGCGGCGCCCGTCCGGCCGACCCGCTTCCTGCGCGATCAGCGCGCGCGTGAGGTCGCTCCCCGGCGTCACCGGCAGGCGCGTGCCCGCGAGCCGCGCCAGCCGGGCGAGGATGCGGCTGTCGTTGAGCCGCAGCGCCGCCGCACCCACCGCCGCCCGGTAGGCCGCGCGCCAGGGTTCCTCTCCCGGCTCATGCAGCATCACCACATGATCGACGTTGGGCGTGACCACATAGGCGAAGCGATCGCCCGCTCCGGCGGTGACGATCCATGCCAGCGCCTCGCTGGCGGTGAGGACGGAAAACTCCACGCCCAGGAAGCCGACACCGCCCGGTGCGGGCGCGCGCCCGTTCAATCCCACTGCCGGCCCATCAGCGAATTGATCGCCGCATCGCTCGGCAGCGCTTCCAGCCGGTAGTCGCGACGGGCGACCGCCAGCCCCTCCGCCGCCCGCGTCGCGCAGGACGGGCGATCGGCGCGCTGGCAGGCGGCGGCGTAGAGCCGCCAGCTCGAATTCCGCGTGGGGGCGACCTTGGTCAGCTTGCTCGCGATCCCGACGGCGACATCGCCCCGCCCCTGGGAGAACAGCCATTCCATGAAGCGGCGCGTCAGTTCCGGATCGGTGGGATGGGTGGCCAGTCCGTCACGGAACACGCGTTCGACCGCGGCGGCGCGATCGGCCCCTTGATAGGCGCGCGCCTGGAGGACAAAGCCATCGATCCGATCCTTGCACTGGGCTGCCAGCACCTGCGCCGAGCGGATCGCGGCCTCGGTCCGGCGCCGGGTTATATCCCATTCCGCGCTGGCGGCCAGCGCGTCGCAATTGGTGGTGTCCTGAGCCAGGATCGCTCGCGCGGTAGCGGCACCGGCAGGCTCGCCCCGGCGCACCGCGACGCGCGCCGCAAGTGCGATGGCGCGCGGGTCCGGCGAGCCGGCCGCCAGCGCCGCGGCATCATCCAGCCGTCCCCGTTCCAGCAGGAAACGCCCCACGGCCAGCTTCGCCGCCAGGGCATCGCCGGCACGCAGGGTGGCCAGCTCCTGCTCGCCCAGGGGTGTGGGATCGTGCTCGGTCCACAGCTCGACCAGCCTCGTCATCGCTCCGGGGTCCTGCCCGAAGCGGCGCAGCACATCGCCTCCCGCGCTGCGCGCGCCAGCGCGATCGCCCACCTTGTAGAGCAGGTTCACCTCGTCGAGCGCGAGCGACACGCTGTCCGGCTTCTCGCCTTCCAGCAGGCCATATTGCTCGCGCATGGTGGCGACATCGCCGTCGGCACGGGCGCTTTCGAGAAGCGCGGTCGACACCGCGACCGAATTGCCCAGCCGCTGCACCGTGTCGCGCAGCAGCGCCAGCCCCTCCTCGTTCCTGCCGCTGAGCGCCAGGACGCGGGCCTTGAGGACATATCCGCTCTCCTGGCTCGGGTGGCCGGCGATGATCTTCTCGGCGATGGCCGTCGCCTCGTCGTATTTCTTGTCCGCCAGCGCCTGCATTCCCAGGCTCATCAGCACGTCGAGCTGCAGCGGGTCGAGCGCCAGTGCGCGCGCGGCAGCGTCCTTCCCCCGCGCACGGTCGCCCAGCGAACGCGCCATCACCGCCACCGCCACCAGCGCCTCGGCATTGTCCGGTTCGAGGGCCAGCACGGTCTGATAGGCTTCATATCCTTCGGAATAGCGCGCCCGGCCGATCTTGATCCGCGCATCGAGCAGGTGCAGCCTGGGATCGTCGCCCCGCTCCGCGATCGCCTTTGTGATCGCCTGCCCGGCCTCGAAGAGATTGCCCTGAGTTAAAAGCGCCTCCGCCAGCGCGGCCTGCCGGTCGGCTTCGGCATCCGACCCCGCGCAGCCGGCAACGAGCAGCGCCAGCGGTAAACATATGACCGCAACGACGTGCCGAACGGGGACGGGGCGACCGACAAACAGTTGGCCAAAGGGCATCGGCGTGTTACTAGCGCGGCTTCCGCATTAGTCCAGCGTCAGGGCAGGTATCTCTTGCAAACTCTTGGAAAACCAACGCGCGCTCTTGGCGGCGCCTTCACTCTTTGTCTTGCGCTGGTCGCATCGCCTTCGCTGGCGCAGGAGCAGGCGGCGCCCCCGCAGGTCGAGCCGGCGCCCGCCGCCCCGCCCCGCGCGGTGGCCGGCGCGCCGACCCCCTCGGTATCGAGCTATCGCATCAACTCGGGTGACGAGCTCGAGGTCTATGTCTGGGGCGAGGAACGCCTTCAACGGCAGATGAAGGTGCTGCCGGACGGCACGATCGCCTTCCCGCTCGTGGGCCAGCTACGGGTCGCGGGCCAGCTTCCCCAGGACGTGGAACGCATGGTCAGCGAACGGCTGCGCCCTCAGTATCGCGGGGAGGTTCCGGTGGTGACTGTGACCGTGCGCCAGGCGGCGGGGATGCGTTTCTCGGTCATCGGCAAGGTGCGCAGCCCCGGGGTCTATGACACCAGCCGCTACATCAACATCCTGGAGGCGATCGGCCAGGCCGGCGGCCCGGCGGAATTCGCCAACATGGACGGGATTTCGGTCATCCGCGACGAGGGCGGCACGCTCAAGAGCTATTCGATCAAGCTCAGCCAGCTGTTCCGCTCCAACGTCAACGAAAACCAGCTTCGCAACGCCGGGATCCTCCAGATCCGGCCTGGCGACGTGATAATTGTTCCCTGAGGGGGGAGGCGGTGAAAATGCGATTCAAGAGAGTGGGCGGAATGGCCCTTTTGTGCGGCGCCGCGATGCTGGCGGTGCCCGCGTACGCGCAGTCTAACCAGGCCGGGGTGGACGTAAGCACCACCGCGGAAATGACCTCCAACCCCTATCTCAACTCCTCATCGGGAAGAATGATCGGGGCCGGCAGTGTCGAGATCAGGCCGTGGTTGAAACGCGAGAGCGCAACCGACTCCCTGACGCTCGAAGGCTTCGCGCGGCTGCGCGCCTTCACAGAACAATACAAGCTGGAGGACAGTTACGGGGGCACTCTGCGCGCCACCAGCCGGCTCAGCCAGACGACCAGCGCCTATGGCACCCTGGGCATCATCTCCAGCAGCGCGCGCACCCTGCTCAACAATTTCGGGCGCCTGCCGGTTGTCACCGCGCCGCTGAACCCCGTCGATCCCATCCCTACCTTGCCTCCGGGTGAAAATCTTAACCTGATCGGCCTGGCCGGACGGAGCACTTCGCTCGACCTGCAGTCTGGTATCGATCACGGGCTCGATCCCCGCTCTTCGGTGGGCGCGCGCGTGGGCTATCAGAAGGTGATGAACCAGAACCCGCGAGCCGCCGACTTCGACAGGGCGAGTTTCGGGCTCAGCTATTCCTATCTGTTGTCCGACCGCACCACCATCGGGCTGGGCGCCAATGCCAGCCGCGCCCGGTTCGACGGCGATTACCCGGACAGCACCACCGTGGATGTCTACGGATCCCTGAACTACCGGGCCGCACAGTATTTCACCCTCTCGGCATCGGCCGGTGTCGCGGTGACAAGCACGACGGCTTCGCGCTTCGGGCCCGGCGACAGCAAGCTCTACGGGGTTGGCAGCGCGGACGCATGCTATCGGCGTACGGACCAGTCGATGTGCCTGTCGGTCAGCCGAGCGCAACAACCCAGCATGCTCGGCGGAGTGCGGACGCAGACCAGTGTCGCGGCCAGCTTGGGGCAGCGCCTGGGGGCCCGCGTGCGCATGGACATGTCGGGAACCTATGCCCGCAGCGGCGCCGTCGATTCCAGCGTGCCCGCCGCGGCCCCGCTGGCTGCGGCCATCGACCAGCTCAGCCTCCGCGCCACCATCACCCGCAGCTTCACCGATCGGATCGACGGCTATCTGTTCTCGTCGGTTTCGCGCATCTATGACGACAGCAATATTAACGGTTTCAGCCGTAAGCCCAGCATCGCGTTTGGCGCAGGTCTGCGCGTGAGGCTTGGAACCCGTCAATGAACAGCTACGAATTGGATGCGTTGCAACCGGCCCAGGCCGAAGAAGACGGCGGCATGGGCGCGGTCTTCGCCCAGTTGCCCAATCTGCTTTGGCAGCGGCGCCGCGTCATCCTGATAACGACGCTGCTCGGCGCGTTGGGCGCGCTGGCCGCAATCATCCTGCTGCCGCGCAAGTATGAATCCTCCGCCACCCTGCTGGTGCAGGCCCCCAGCCTCCCGCAGGACATCATCGGCGGACAGGCGGACGAGGCGGTTGCGCAGCGCATCGAATCGATCCGCCAGCAGCTCATCAACCGGCCTTCGCTGATCGAACTTATCCAGCGCAACGGACTCTACGACCGCGAGCGCAAGTCGCAGCCGCTCTCCTCGGTCATCGAGGATATGCGCGAATCCATCACGCTGGAGCCGCGCACTGTCGAGCTTGGTGCCGGCAATGCCCAGGCCCGAACGGTTTCGGTCGAGCTGTCCTACGTCTATCGTGAGCCAGTCGGCGCCCAGGCCGTCACGCAGCAGCTCATGGAGCAGTTGATCGAGACCGATTCGACGACCAGCGCGCAAAGCCTGACCGAAACGGTGCAGTTCCTTACCGATCAACAGAACGATCTGCAGACCAAGATCGCCGCCGCGGAAGGCCAGGTTGCCGCCTTCAACCGGCAGTATGGCTCGATCATCAGCGGCGGATCGTCGATGATCGTGGGCGGCGGTGGTGCGGGCTACGACATGCAGATCGCCAATCTGCAGCGCGACATCAGCCTGATGGAATCGCAGCGCCAGTCGATCTCGTCGGCCGACACGCGCGATCCGGGTGTCGTGGCGGCCGAAGCGCGGCTGGCCGCTACCCGTGCGATCTACAGCGAAAATCATCCCGACGTGGTCAACGCGAAGCAGGCGCTGTCAGTGGCGCGGGATCTGGCCAAGGCCGGCATCGCGCGCCTCCCCACCGAACAGCTCGACCGCCAGATCAGTCTGGCACGCAGCCAGGTGGCCCAGTTGCAGGCCGCCCGCGGGCGCGAAGCCGCCCAGACCTCGGTCGCGATTTCGCAAAGGGCCCAGGCGCCCGCCGTCCAGCGCGAGGCCGAGCAGCTTCAGCAGCGGGTCCAGACACTCTACAAGCAGTTCGAGGAAATCTCGAACCGGCTCCTCACCGCCCGCGCCAGCGCGCAGGCCGGCGAGGAGCAGATGGGGCAGCGCCTCATGGTGGTCGATCCGCCGGTTGTGCCCGACCAGCCGGTGTCTCCCAATCGCCCGCTGATCGCCCTCGGCGGCGTTGTCGGGGGGCTGCTGCTCGGGCTGCTGATCGCGCTCGCCATGGAAGCCATCCTTCGGCCCATTCGCGATCCCGGCGTGCTCGCCTCGATCACGGGGAGCCGGCCGCTGGCGATGGTCCCGGTCATCGGCGATGCGCCTCGTCCGGCACAGGCACCCCGGCATTCGCGCCGCAAGCGCCGGCGCGGTTTTCTCCGCTGGCCCCTTTTCGGCCGTCGCCGTTCGACCGACCGCCAGCACTCCGAGGCCTGACAGCCCATGCAGCAAGACATCATCACCGGCGCGCCCAAACTCGCGGCCATTCCCATGGCCATCTCGGCAGAGACGCTGGAGGAAAATCGCATCGTCGGCTTCGAAAGCCATGACGAGCGTGCCCGCAGCTTCAATCTGCTTCGCAGCCAGATCATGCGCTGGATGGAGGGCAGACCGCCCCAACTTCTGGCCCTGACCAGCGCCACCCCCGCAGCGGGCAAGACATTCATCGCGCTCAACTTGGCGGCGGCGATTTCGGAACTGACCGGACGCGCCGCGCTGCTGTGCGATCTGGACTTGCGCCGCGGATCGGTGATGAAGACGCTGGACACATCGGTGTCCACCGATGTGTCCGCTTATCTGCGCGGCGAGATCGCGGACTGGCGCGAGGCGATCCACCGGGTCGAAGGTACCGACCTCTACATCCTGCCTTGCATCAGCGCCCTCAAGCGCAGCAGCGCACTGCTGACGACCGAGCGTTTCGAGAGACTGATGGCGGACCTGCGCGCGCTACCCGAGGAGATGGTGGTGATCTGTGACCTGCCGCCCGTCTTCGCCAGTGACGATGCCTTGCTCACCGCCAAGCACGTCGATCAGTATCTGATGGTCGTGGAGCATGGCCAGAACACAGCCAAGCAGGTGCGCGAGGCGATCGCCCTGCTGGAGCCCACACCTTGCCTGGGCACGGTGCTGAACCGCTATCGCGGCGGCTTCTTCGACGCCTATGGCTACGGCTACGGCGATCCCTACGGCATCAAGAACTACGGCAAGGAGAGCTGACGCGCGGGCGCTGCGGCGCCTGCCCGTTCACCGCTCGGTCTGGGGCCCTTGCGGCGCGGACTGCTCGCTGTGCAATGTTCCGTGCTTCTCGTCGGCGAGCAGGCTTCCGCCGCGCGCAGCCTCGACACGGCCCGCCGCATCGGCATGAAGCGCCGTCGATCGACCTTGCGCGTTGCCGTGTGCCTGGCCCGTCGCGGAACCGCCAGCGGCCCCAGGGAGCGCGGGAGCCGCCCCGCCGCTCGACGCGCCGGCCCCTTCGCCATTTCCTGACAGGCCGATCGGCACAGCCGTGATAAGTTGCCCCATGGCGAGATCGGCGGCGAGGGGATCGCGCAGCGTCGCGGAGGCAGCGGCAGCGCCGTCCAGGCCCGCGACCACCGGGCCGGTGACGGCCAGCGAGGCACCCTCGAGCGAGGCGAACGGCGACTGCTCGAGCGCGCTCGCATAGCGTGCGTTGAACGCCGAGGGCCGGCCGAGCCCACCCCGCATGAGGTAGAAGATGTGCCGCCCCACCGTCTGCACCTTGTCGAGCGACGATGCCCAGTAGGGCACGACATAGTTGGCATGGTAGTGCGTCGCGTTGCCCACCCCCCGCATCACCGCGCCGCCCAGCGCCTCGGCCGCGATGCGGCGCGCGCGCGCGATCCCTGCGGCCGAGGGCGGTCGCTGCATGCTGCCGTCGCAGGTGAAGCTGAACTGGCAACCGGTGCTGCGCGTCCAGCCCTGGAAGACCACGCCGCATATCGTATTGGGGAAGGCCGGGCTGCGAACCCGGTTGAGGACGACCTGGGCCACCGCACGCTGGCCCTCCTCGCTCTCGCTCGCCGCCTCGTAGTAAACGGCCTGCGCGAGGCATTCGAGCGCGACCTGGCGGCTGGCAGCGGGCGCATGGGCCGCGGCCGCCGCGACGAGAAAGGCGCGGGCAGGAACCACACGGCGGATGTCAGGTGCGCGGCTGGCGTTGAGTTCGACCGCGCTTTCCGGCGCGATCTCAAGGTTCCGGGTGTCGTAGATCACCGCTTCGACCGGCGGGGCCGCCGCAAGGCGGGCGCGTGCCACCTGCCGAGCGGGCGGGTCGAACACTCCCCGCAGGACGCCCGCATCCTGGACAACCACGATCATCGCGGCCACCGCCAGCACGAGCAAGATGCCCAGAGCGAGCAGGCGATTGGTCGTGGCACCCCGCCGTGTCCGCGCCCGCGCCCCGAGCTTGCCAGGCGCCGCGTGCGCGGAGGCGGCCTCGGCCTCGTCGATGAGGTCGAGCGGTCCGGGATCGGTGCCTCCGCCAGTGTAAGCGCGAGCGCTTAACGCATCGTCCACAGCTCTATCCTATTGTGCATCGCCGGCTCCTGCCACGAACGCACGGTGCGATGAAGTGACCCCGGCAAGTGGCGTCGAATCGGGACATCTGCCAAGTGAATTGCTTCCTCTGCTCACCGCACCCTATGGCGGCATTTCGTTAACGCGTTGGGATCGAGATGACCAAAATACTTGCCGGCGATCCCGTGCGCTTCCTGTTCGCATTGCCCGGCTTCCATGCCGAGGAACGAGGGGCGGAGGTAGCCCTCCTCTCGGTGGCTGACGCGCTTGCCATGGCGGGTGACGAGGTGACGGTGATCGGATCCGGCCCCCCCCGCACCGGCCCCGCCTATCGCTACCGCCAGGTGAAGGCCATCAACCGCCGTCGTTTCGAGAAATTTCCTAAATTTCCACCGCTTCGCTCGGAAACCTCATGGGAAGACTTAAGTTTCGCGGCCGGGCTGCTGCGCGCCTACGATCCCGCCGATTTCGACATAACGGTCACCTGCAACTATCCCTTCAGCCACTGGGCGCTGCGGCGCGGCGGATCGCGCGCGCCGCGACACCTGTTCGTGACGCAGAACGGGGACTGGCCCGCCCGCAGCGATGATGCCGAGTTCCGCTTCTTCCGCTGCGACGGCCTGGTATGCACCAACCCCGATTACCAGCAGACCAGTGCCGAACGCTGGCGCACCGTGCTGATCCCCAATGGAGTGGAACCTGGGCGCTACGCGAGCGCGGAGGGAAACCGTGCGGCGTTCGGGTTGCCGGCCGACAGGCCGGTGGTGCTGATGGTCAGCGCCTTCATCGAGACCAAGCGCGTGCTGGACGGAATGCGGGCCGTGGCGCCGCTCGACGGGGTTCATTTCGCTGTCGCCGGCGATGGTCCGATGCGAGACGAGGTGGATCGGCTGGCGGCGGATATTCTCCCCGGCCGCTTCACTCGCTTGACGACGACCGCCGACCGCATGCCCGCACTCTATCGCTCGGCGGACGCCTTCCTGCACATGTCGCTGCTCGAATCCTTCGGCAATGTGTTCGTCGAGGCGATGGCCAGCGGCTTGCCCATCGTGGGCCACGATACCCCTCGCCTGCGCTGGATCGTGGGCGAGCGGGAGACATTGTGCGACACTCAGGACGGCCCGGCGACGACGCGGGCGATCGCACGCGCGCTGGAGATAGGGCGCGGCCATCCCGACCCGCGGGCTCAGGATTTCGGCTGGCCCGCCATCGCCGCCCGTTACCGCGCCTTCGCGCTCGAGGTCCTGGCGGCATGACGTCGGCGATCGATATTCTCGCCTGGGGGGTGGCCGGCGCGGCGAGCGTGCCGCTGCTCGTCCTCGTGCTCGAACTCATCGCCGGCCTTCGCGGTTCGGCGGACGTGACCCCGGCAGCAAGGCCGGGCGCGACCGCCACGGTACTGATCCCCGCGCATGACGAGGAGCTGGGCATCGGCGCCACCATCCGCGCCCTGCTGGCCGAGGCGCCGGCGGGAACGCGCGTCCTGGTGGTCGCCGACAACTGCACCGACGGAACCGCGGCGCGCGCCCGCGAAGCCGGTGCCGAGGTGGTGGAACGGCACGATCCCGAGCGGCGCGGCAAGGGCTATGCGCTCGCCTTCGGGCGCGATGCGCTCGCCGCACGCGGCGCGCCCGAGGTAGTGCTGGTGCTGGATGCCGATTGCCGCCTGCTTCCCGGCAGCATCGAAGCGCTGGCGGTGGCTGCGCTCGCCACCGGCCGGCCCGTCCAGGCCACCAATCTGATCACGGCCGATCTCGGCGCGCCGCCGATGGTGCAGATTTCCGGTTTCGCGATGCTGGTGAAGAACCTCTATCGTTCGCGTGGGATGCAGCGGCTGGGAGGAGCCGCGCTATTGACTGGGACCGGCATGGCCTTCCCTTGGCCCCTGTTCGCGAAAGCGTCTCTTGCCACGGGCTCGATCGTGGAGGACCTGGCGCTGGGCATCGAACTGACCCGCGCCGGCCATGCTCCGCTGTTGCTGGAGAAGGCCGGCGTTCGCAGCGCGCCCGCAGCCATGGCCGATGCCTTGCAGCAGCGGCGGCGCTGGGAACACGGCTTCCTGAGCGTCCTGCGCGATCAGGCGCTGCCGACGTTGCGCCAGGGGATAGCTCGGGGTTCGCGCGCGGAGATCCTGCTTGGCCTGCATCTGCTGGTGCCGCCACTGGCGCTCACCATAATGGCCTGCGGCGTGGCCTTGCTGCTTGTTCTGGTGTTGGCAGTTGCCGGCGCGACGCTGGTTCCAGCGGCCATCCTCGGCGCGCTGCTGGCCGGGGCCGCACTGCTGCTGACCCTGGCCTGGCTGTCCGCTGGCCGGGAGTATCTGCGGGCGGGCGCCCTGCTGCGCGCGCCGCTCTACGTGCTGTGGAAACTGCCGATCTATCTCGGTTTCCTGCGCCGCAAGGAAGCGGGCTGGACACGGACGCCCCGGCGCGAAGACACTGTCGGCGGAAGGATCAGCCCCGACTAGGCTCTTGCGGCCGCAGGGCGAGCTTGCGCCCGCGATCCCCCGCATGGATGCGCGAGGCGCCACCTTGCGGCATCTTCCCGAACATCCTCACCAGTCGCGGGAGGCGGGGAGCGGAAGGCGAAAGGCCCAGCCGCTCCCGTCCCTCATCCTGCGATCGTTCAGCTTTTCGGCGCGGCGGGCGCCGGAGCGGCGCTGGCGCCCGGGGTCGGCGGTGCCTTGAAGCCGGACTGGTATTCGATCTTCGCATCCTTGCGGGCGGCATCGAGCCGGGTCTGGAGCCCCTTGGCGATCTCTTGGCGCTGATAGGCCTGCTGCGCGAGCTGGCGGGCGTTCTCGCCGGTCAGGGGCACCGCCTTCTTCTCGATGACCTGGCCCACGGTAACGGTGGCACCAGCGGGCACGATGAACGGCTCGCGCGAGCCTTCGGCGTTGATCCGGTCGAAGATCTGGCGCGGCATGTTGGCGCTGTCTGCCTGGACGTTGCCGCGCTGGAACTTGATGCCGAGGCGATTCAGCGTGCTGGCGACCTCGTCCATCGTCTTGGTCGGCGCCAGCGCCTTCATCGCGTCGTCGCGAGGCGGCGTCGGGAACACGATCTGGTCAATCGCCAGCAGAGTACGGGAACCGAACGCCTGCGGATTGGCGGCCATGAACTGGTCGACCTGCGCCGCGGTGGGCGCCTTGAAGGTGCGCGCTGTCTTCTCGTAGAGCATCTGGGCCAGCAGTGCCTCTTCGTTCTTCTGCTTGCGCAGGATGAACTCGGGGCTGTCGGCCAGGCCGTCCTTGCGCGCCAGATCGGCGACAAGGCGCCGCTCGATCACGCGCTGAAGCGCGGCATTGCGGATCGCCTGCCCCTGCTCGCCTTCGGCCTGCGGCACGTTCTGAAGCTCGCCGTTGACCTCCTGCGCGGTAATCTCGTCACCATTGGCGATGGCCACGACCTGACCCTCGGCCTTCTTGCCGCAGCCCGACAGGACCAGCAACGATGCACCCGCGCAGGCGAGCGCGGCAACGCGAAATCCACTCATGGCGGCAAGCCTTTCCTGATATGCACTCATGGGACGTAAGCCTCTTCTAGAATCCGGAACCGTACGCGGTCAGCCGGCGGATAACGGGGTGTTGAACAGCAGCTGGCGCAAGCGAGGGGGGGAGGCACGGAAGAAATCGCTCACAAAGCCTTGCATCATCGGCATGGCGCTGGCGCTGTCGCTCGCGACAGTAGAAACCCGGACCAGCGCGCCATCCGGGATGAAACCGCGCAGATTGTCGCCAGCGACCGCCAAACGCTGATCGCTCCACTTGCGTGGAAAATGATCGCCCACACGGGTCCAGTACGCGACCACCTCGTCCCGGGATTCGCCACTGGCGGTGAAAACCTGAGCCGGTATCGGCGATCCGGCGGGCAGCGAGAGATCGACTGCCTGGACCGGGGAGAGCGTGAAGCCGCCCGCCGGATAGCACACTTCCGGGCGGTGGATCTGCAGCACGCCATCCTGGCGGTTATTGTACGCGAGCAGGAACATCACGACCTCGCCCTCCGGGCTGAGATAGACGCGAGTGATGAGGCTGTCGTAAAGGCGGTCGGAAAGCGCATCCGACGGGGGCAGCACAAGGCCGCTCGAGCTCTCGAAAGCGAAACGGCCGACGCGCTTGGGGATCATCGCCTCAAGCGTCTTCTGTGGAACGCGCGGCGCATAGGCGACCGGCTGGCGGGCTTGGACTATGCCGGCCAGCCCGAGCAGGCCGAGACCGGCAATGACCTTGCGCCGATCGAGCGAAACGGTTTGCCCGCGCGAACGGTCAGGCTCGGGCATCATCAGCCTCCGGATTGCGAATGAAGCGAGGCGGGCCCGCGCCCAGGACGCGCCCCAGCAGGCGATCCAACAGATAGAGCAGGCCGATCGACAGCCCGAACATGGTGATACCGGCAAGATCGTGAAGGAAGCTCTGCGCGGCAGCCTCGCCCAGGTAATAGGTCAGCAGGATGAGGATCAGCACCCGCAGGAAGTTGGCGGCTATGGCAACCGGAAGGACCAACAGGATCAGCAGGATCTGATGGCGCCGGCGGCCCTGATGCATCAGGTAGATGTAGAACAGCGCCAGCGCCGACAGCGTGACGATGGAATTGAGGCCCGAACATGCCGCCGCGACGAGCAGCTGATACTGGCCAATCTGGATCGATACGCCCGTCCCGCCGATGGGATAGCCGAACATCTGCAACAGGCCGATCGCGCCCTTGGCGATTGCGATCTTGATCGGCAGGGTCGCCGAATAGATCATCGTATCCGGCGGGGGGAACACGAAGGCGAGATAGAACAGCGGGAACGCCAGCGCGCGCAGGAAACGCCCGCCCGCGATCCAGTACACCGCCGCCAGAAGCAGCGCATACATGGCGTAGCCTTCCAGCTCGACGATCTGGGTGATGCGCGTGATCGCGTAGACCGGGATCAGGAAGCTGAAGAGGGCGATCGCGCGCCAGGCGGGCGGCGCCGAAACCAGTGGCAGCACCGTGGCCCGCTTGTGCCACAACAGCCACAGCCCGGTGGCCAGAATGATGGGCCCGTGCGTCCCCTGCTCGGTGGACCAGGTACTCTGCGCCACGAAGATGAGCGTTGGCAACGCAAGCGCCAGAAGCCCTGCTACGAAGATCAGGGTGGGAACCGACAGGCCGAAGGCGGCAAAACCACTCGGGCGCGCGATGGCGGCCTCGACCGGCTGTGGATCGTTGCCCGACGGAGAGGGGAACGGCTCGGCCTTCCCGGAGTCTCCGAAGTCCACCTTGTCCAAGCCGAATTCCTATCCGCTTTCGTTATGGCGCGCTTGCGGGCGCGATGCTCTCAAGGCGATGATGCCTTATCCGGCCTTCGCCAATCCCGGTCAAGGGTGCCACAAGCGCGACCGCCTCAGGGTCCCTTTGTAGAACAGTCCCCTAAGGCTTTCCTAACTTTCGCGGCTGGCGAAATAGTCTATGGTCCGCTGGAGACCTTCGGCAAGCTGGACCTGCGGTTCCCAGCCGAGCCATTCCCGGGCCAGCGTGATGTCGGGCTTGCGTTGCATGGGGTCGTCCTGCGGCAAGGGCTGCTCCACCAGCCTGGCCTTCGATCCCGTCATTGCGAGCACCTGTTCCGCCAACTGGCGGATGGTGAATTCATTGGGGTTGCCGATGTTGACCGGGCCGGGCCTCCCTGGCTCGGACTCCATCAGCGCCAGAAATCCGTCGATGAGGTCGTCCACATAGCAGAAGCTGCGGGTCTGGTCTCCCTTGCCGTAGATCGTGATCGGCTCGTCCCGCAGCGCCTGCATGATGAAGTTCGACACCACCCGACCGTCCGACGGATGCATCCGCGGGCCATAGGTGTTGAAGATGCGCGCCACCTTGATGTCGACGCCATGCTGGCGATGGTAATCGAAGAACAGCGTTTCGGCGCAGCGCTTGCCCTCGTCATAGCAGCTGCGGATGCCGATCGGGTTCACATTGCCCCAGTAGGATTCCTGCTGGGGGTGGACGTGCGGATCGCCATAGACCTCGCTGGTGGACGCCTGGAAGATCCGCACCCCCAGCCGCTTGGCGAGGCCAAGCATGTTGATGGCGCCGTGGACCGATGTCTTGGTCGTCTGCACCGGATCGTGCTGATAGTGGATGGGGCTGGCGGGACACGCCAGGTTCCAGATCTCGTCCACCTCCACGAACAGCGGAAAACAGACATCGTGGCGCATGAACTCGAACCGAGGATGCGAGACGAGATGATCTATATTGCGCTTGTCGCCGGTGAACAGATTGTCCACGCACAGCACCTCGTCTCCCCGGGCGATCAGCCGG
This sequence comes from Altererythrobacter sp., assembly GCA_016793865.1. Taxonomy (GTDB): domain Bacteria; phylum Pseudomonadota; class Alphaproteobacteria; order Sphingomonadales; family Sphingomonadaceae; genus Qipengyuania. Next base: position 4,386 of record JAEULJ010000004.1, on the reverse strand, counting down.
TCTATCAGGTGCGATCCCAGGAAGCCTGCGCCGCCGGTCACCAGCGTGCGTTTCCGTCCATATCCATTGCGTGCCATTGGTTTCTCCGTCCGAGCGGCGGAGAACACCACGCCCGGTCGCAAGTCAACAACCCCGTTATCGCCACGGCTCACCGTCCCGCCCGTGGACAGAGCAGCGATGTGCCGCGAAGGCGGCTGCGCCCCCTCCCCGCGCTAACCCGATCTTAACCAGATCCCTTTAGCCGGGAGCTGTCTCTCACCTTCGTGTTCTGGTCTTTCGGCTTGCGCTTCATTATCCCCTCCCTGCTCGCGGCGCTGGCGCTGACGTCGTGCATGACCCCTTCGCGCGACGTCGCGCTTGGCGGGCTGGACCTTAACGATCCACAGGTCTTGGAGCGGCTGCAGAGCGGCCTCACTCCCGCCGAACGCGGCGCCTTAGCGGTCTATGCGCTCAGGCATTGGCCATCCTCGCGATATTTCTGCGGGGAGGCGCTTGTGGATTCCTCCGGTCGGATGCCGAAAACGGTGGGCGAGGCCGTCGCGCAGACGCTGGCGCGCGAGGAAGCGGACGCCGCCGCAAAGCGCGCCCGAGAACGCCCCCTTGGCCGGGTAGAGCAAATGCTGCGGGATCGTAATGAAGCGCTGAGCCGGCGCGATGTCATCATAGCGCGGCAGAATGTCGCACGGATGCAGCCCGACAACAGCAAAAGCCGCGCCGAAAGAGCCGCTATTGCCGATGAGCTGGATGAAATCGAACGTCTGATTGGGAAGCTGAACCGGGATCTGGCCAGTGATAAATAGCCGGCGCGTCCCGCATCCCATCACCAATGCAGATCGATGGATTGGTATGGTTACTTGGAACTTAACTACGAGCGATATTCCGTGATTAGCTTTTTCCATTCAACTGCGATTGAGCAAACAACGTTGGGTTCTCTCATGCATCGCGCAATGTCCCTGTTTCTGGCAGTAGTGGCTTCGTCGGCGGTCATCGGGTGCGGCGGCGGCTCCGGGGGTTCGGCGCCCGCCGCGTCTGCTCCGGCGCCTATCGCCAGCGCGGCGCCAGCACCCACCTCCAGCCCAACCACCGCACCTCCGGTCGACCCGGTCACCGGAACCGAAGGACTCGGCACGAGCGTGGTTGGCGCCGATCTCAGCGAAGGTTTTCCCCAGGACACGGTGGTGAAGGACGGGTTGGTGGTAAAGGACTGGCTCGGCGCGGCATGGGGCTCGGGAGCGATCCCGCCGAGCAACGCACCCGACGTCGTCGGCGCGTTCCGGCTGATCTGCGCGCCGAGCCACCTTTCCTACAATGATCCTCTGGTCAACCCGGGCCAGCCAGGCAAGAGCCACCTCCACCAGTTCTTCGGCAATGACAAGGCAGACGCCTTCTCGACTTACAAGTCGCTGCGGACCAGCGGCAATTCGACTTGCGGCGACATGATGAACCGTTCCGCATACTGGATGCCGGCCATGCTCAACGCTCGCGGCCAGGTGGTCCAGCCGGACTATGCCACGGTCTATTACAAGCGCCGTCCCGACAGCGATCCGGATTGCCGCATGGGCAAGGGTTGCATCGGCCTGCCGCGTGGCCTGCGCTACATCTTCGGGCGCACGCACACCGGCGGCGCCTATGCCAACGGCCGCACCGACGGAATTCACTTCACCTGTGAAACGAAGGGCGGGAGCTACACATCCTTCTCGGAAGCTGCGGCGATCTGCCCCACTCCCGACCGGCTGGGTGTACAGATAGCCGCGCCCGAATGCTGGAACGGACGCGAGCTCGACAGCCCCGATCACCGCTCGCACATGTCCTATACCATTTACGACAACGGAAAGGAGATGTGCCCGGCGACGCACCCCTACCGCACGCCGACATTCAATTTCGTCGTGTGGTACACCACCGACGATACGCTCGATCGGTCAGGCAACACCGGCTACAATCCCAAACAATGGTACTTCGATTCCGATCGAATGCCGGGAGCCCCGCCGATGGCTTCGGGATCCACCGTCCATGCCGACTGGTTCGGCGCGTGGAACGACGATGTGTTGAGCCGCTGGCTCAACGGCTGCGTCAACAGGTTCCTGAACTGCTCCGGTGGCGATCTGGGCGACGGGCTGCAACTCAAGGGCGCGTCGCAGCCCAGCTACGGGTGGACCAACCCGAACCGCCTGGTGCCGATCCCGCCGCGACCGTCGTAAACGGACACGAACGACGGCTGTGATCGCGCGTCACGCCCGTCTCGCGGAACCGATCCGCGTCCGGCCCGCCACTCTGCCTATTCACAACCGGCTGGCGAGTCCACTGCGGCTGCGGCGTACTATTCAGGAACGCATGTGGCTTGGCGTTTGACAGCCGCGCGCATCGCCCGATAACGAAAAGACAAGGCCGCCATGGCAAGAGGGCGGTCGTCGTTGAACGCCTGGCGCGGTGGCCGGGGCATCGCGCCTGAAAGAGGATTGCTGTCTTGGAAACGGTGTATGACTGGGTGACAGTGCTGGGTTTCGCGGGGCTGGTGACGCTCTTTCTGCAGCGATCCTCGCTGGAGAATCCGCCAGATACCATATGGCACTATCTCCCCCCGTCGATCGGGGCTGCGGTCACGAACTATCTGGGGAATGAGGGGATGGACATTCCCGCCATCGCCATGGGGGTGGTGACGGTCGCCTATGTGTTCATCGTGCTGAAGCCGCAGCTTCGCAACTGAACCGGGCTTCCGGTCGGCCCCGACCAAGCGGAGCGATCAATAGGCGTTGGGGTGGATCATCACCGCCAGTGTCGCACTGATGATCGCGAAGTCCCGCCACACGCTCCAGTTCTCGAGATATTCCAGGTCGGATTGCAGCCGCTTGGTCAGGTCGGTGCGTGTCTCCGTCGCACCGCGATAACCGCGTATCTGCGCGAGGCCCGTGATGCCCGGCTTTAGCGAGTGGCGTTCCCAGTACTTCCTGGTGATCTGCCAGAACAGCTGGTTATCCGCGGTCGAGCCGAGCGCGTGAGGGCGCGGCCCGACTATGCTCATGTCGCCGAGCACCACGTTGAAGAGCTGCGGAATCTCGTCGATGCTGGTCCGGCGGATGAAGCCTCCCAAGCGCGAGACGCGATCGTCGTGGCGCTGGGTCGACTGATTGCCGGCGGCATCGCTCGCCTCGTGGCGCATGCTGCGGAACTTGTAGATGCGGAACGGCATGTTGTTCTTGCCGACGCGCACCTGTCGGAAGAACACCGGCCCTGGGGAATCGAGCTTGATAAGCAGCGCCACCACCAAAAGCAGCGGCCCGAGCACCACGATGGCGGGAATGGCGATGGCAAGGTCGAACAGCCGCTTCTTCACCCGCTCGGCAAGGCCAAGCTGTCCGCGCGAGACCATGAGCGTTCCATAGGGCCCCAGGGTACTCAGCCCGATCACGCCGATGTCGCTGCGCTCGGCGACCAATATCTCGCCCTTCGCGTCGATGGTCTTGAGCAGCGTCGCCCAGTCGGCCTGCCGCTCGATCGGGCAGGTGACGACGATGCGATCGTATGAGCTGGCGACCTGGGCGAAGCGTTCCAGCATCATCGGATCGTCGAGATCGGGCTCCAGATTGTTCTTGGCCGCTTCGATCACATAGCGCGTCTTCACCTGGGGATGGGAAACCCCGTCGATGATGAGCAGCTCGTCCACCAGGATGCTGTTGAGCGACCGGCGCACCCAGCGATCCGCGAGATAGCGCAGCGCCACCATGGCGGTGACGGTGATGACTGCCACCACTCCGATGCCCAGGCGGGAGATGTCGTCCGATGATTGGGTGAGGAAGAGGCCGGCGAAGAGCAGGAAGAAGGTGAGCGTCATCGCACGCAGGGTACGGCGCACACTTTCGGAGAAGCTGGTGAGAACGTCCATCGAATAGGCGCCGACATAAGCGGCGACGAGCGGGTAGAGCGGAAACAGCACCCACATCACATCGATGCCGGACATGGAAAACCACTGGTTCGCCCGGAATTCGCGCGCCACGCTGAAGCCGATAAGCATGGCCAGCAGATCGCCGATCAGCAGCCTGGTGTAGAGCGCCACTCGCGCCGTCTGGCGGCTATGAGAATTTCCGCTCGAAACCGGCGTCGGCCGGTCGTCCGGCTGGGTCAGGGCGGGGTCGATCGTGCTCATGGCTTTGGCAGGCGCTATCCCATACCGCCTAAAGCCCGGCGGGCAAAGCCGGACGCACCACGCGCACGGGTGGCTGGCCGGGAGCCGGACGCCATGGTCAGCCCCGCCCCACGCTGGAGTATAGGAAGCCTTTGGCTTTCATGTCTTCGGGTCGGTAGATGTTTCTGAGGTCGACCATGACGGGGGCCTTGGCGAGTTGCCTGACGCGGTCGAGGTCGAGGGCGCGGAACGCGTCCCATTCGGTC
>JAEULJ010000002.1 GCA_016793865.1 Altererythrobacter sp. | reverse complement strand
GATGACATGCACACCCGACCAGCCGAAGCCTGAGGAATCGCGGTTCTGTTCGCCTGCCGCCGCGGCGGCGGCGATGTCGGCCTGCGCTTCCTTCAGCGCCGACAGGGGCTAGAGATTGCGCATCCCCCAATCGTCCTCATGGATGTGGATCACCGTGCCGTCGACGCGCCGGGGCATCGCTTTCCCCCAGGGTCGGAGCCAGGCGCGCAGGGCCGACAGCATCTCAGATACCCCTCATTCCCACTCGATCGTTCCCGGCGGCTTGCTGGTGTAGTCGTAGACCACCCGGTTGATCCCCCGCACCTGGTTGATGATGCGGGTGGCGACGCGGCCGAGGAACGCGGGCTCGAAGGGGTAGAAATCCGCCGTCATGCCGTCGGTCGAGGTGACGGCGCGCAGCGCGCAGACGTGGTCATAGGTGCGGTAGTCGCCCATGACGCCGACGGTCTTCACCGGCAGCAGCACGGCGAAGGCCTGCCAGATCTGGTCGTAGAGGCCGGCCTGGTCGATCTCCTCCAGATAGATGGCGTCGGCCTTCCGGAGGATGTCGAGCTTCTCGCGCGTGATCTCGCCCGGCACCCTGATCGCGAGGCCAGGCCCGGGGAAGGGGTGGCGGCGGATCATCGATTCCGGCAGGCCGAGCTCGCGGCCGAGCGCGCGCACCTCGTCCTTGAACAGCTCGCGCAGCGGCTCCACCAGCTTCATGTTCATCCGCTCGGGCAGGCCACCCACATTGTGGTGGCTCTTGATCGTGACCGACGGCCCGCCGGTGAAGCTGACGCTCTCGATCACATCGGGGTAGAGCGTGCCCTGGGCGAGGAAGTCCGCGCCGCCGAGCTTGACCGCCTCTTCCTCGAACACCGCCACGAACTCGGCGCCGATGAACTTGCGCTTGGCTTCCGGATCGGTGACGCCGGCGAGGCCCGCCATGAAGCGCTCCTCCGCATCGACCACCACCAGCGGGATGTTGTAATGGTCGCGGAACAGGCGCTCCACCTGCTCGCGCTCGTTCATGCGGAGCAACCCGTGATCGACGAAGACGCAGGTGAGCTGGTCTCCGACAGCCTCGTGGATCAGGATCGCCGCGACCGAGCTGTCCACCCCGCCCGAAAGCCCGCAGATTACCCGTCCGGACCCGACCTGGGCGCGGATGTCGGCCACCTTGGTCTCGCGATAGGCTGCCATCGTCCAGTCGCCGGCAAGGCCGCAGACCCGGTGGACGAAATTGGCGAGGAGCTTCGCGCCGTCGGGCGTGTGAACCACCTCTGGGTGGAACTGGGTGCCGTAATAGCGGCGGGCCTCGTCGGCGATGACGGCGAAGGGCGCGCCATCGCTGGTGGCGACGATCTCGAAGCCGGGCGCGAACCGGGTGACCTTGTCGCCGTGGCTCATCCACACCTGGTGCCGATCGCCGACCTGCCACAGCCCGTCGAACAGCGCGCAGTCGCGGGTAACGGTCAGGAAAGCGCGGCCGAATTCGCCGTCCCATTCCCCGTCGCGGCCGGCCTCGACCGTGCCGCCGAGCTGGTGCGTCATCACCTGCTGGCCGTAGCATATGCCCAGGATCGGCAGGCCGCTGTCGAACAGCACCTGCGGCGCGCGCGGGCTGCCTTCCTCCGGCACCCCGGCGGGCGAGCCGGACAGGATGATGCCCCCTGGCGCCATGCGGCGGAATGCCTCTTCGGCCAGGGTGAAGGGCGCGATCTCGCAATAGACGCCCGCCTCGCGCACGCGGCGCGCGATGAGCTGGGTCACCTGGCTGCCGAAATCGACGATCAGGATGGAATCGGGGGTGGGGCGGGTCATCGCGCGCCGATACGGAGGCGCCCCTGCCAAGTCCAGCGGCGCAGGTCCGCGCGCAAGCATGGCGATCCGCCGCATGCGTTGCGCCGAATGCAACAAAGGTCGATCTTTTCGCACTTTTATGCAGCAGCCTACAATCCTATCTGCGCGCCAACGATCGGGTCGACGCCAATGTCCCGATGCGGATCGATGCCAGGTGCATCGTTCCGGGCCTGGCCGCGACGAAGTCGCCGCTGCGCTCCTTCCCCCCGGAGCAGCGGTGATGCGGACAGGCCGGCAGCGAGTAGAGACGCGGCCACCGATCCCCCCAAACCCCCGGCGGTCGCGTCTCGAAACTCCTTCAGCCCCCGGCTGATCGCCTATGCGATCGTCCCTCAGGCCCGCCGGTGGGGCCGCGTTTCGATCAACATTCGATCACATTGACCGCCAGGCCGCCCTGGCTGGTCTCCTTGTACTTGCTCGACATGTCGATGCCGGTCTGGCGCATGGTCTCGATCACCTGGTCGAGGCTGACGAGGGCGTTGGCCGCGCTGCGATGGAGCGCCAGCCGCGCGGCGTTGACCGCCTTGACCGCGCCGATCGCGTTCCTCTCGATGCAGGGCACCTGGACCAGCCCGCCGACCGGATCGCAGGTGAGGCCGAGATTGTGTTCCATGCCGATTTCCGCCGCGCTGGCGACCTGCTGCGGGCTCGCGCCCCAGATCGCCGCGAGGCCACCGGCCGCCATCGAACAGGCGACGCCAACCTCGCCCTGGCAGCCCATCTCCGCGCCCGAGATGCTGGCGCGCTGCTTGTAGAGCAATCCGATCGCACCCGCCGTCAGCAGGAAGCGGCGGCGCTTGTCGGTGCAGGCGCGCATGCCTTCGGCGCCTTCGGTCTCGCAGTAGAACCGCATCACCGCCGGGATGATGCCGGCTGCGCCATTGGTGGGCGCGGTGACCACGCGGCCGCCGGCGGCGTTCTCCTCGTTCACCGCCATCGCATAGCAGTTGAGCCAGTCGAAGAGCTGCTCGCGCTCGTTCGATTGCGGATTGGCCTGGAGCGAGCGCCACAGCCCCGGCGCGCGGCGATGGACGTGGAGCCCGCCGGGCAGCACGCCTTCGCTGACAAGCCCGCGCTCGATGCAGGCCTCCATCGCGGCGGCGATGCGGTCGAGACCGGCCTCGGTTTCGCCGCGCGGGCGCATCGCATCCTCGTTGGCGAGCACCAGCTCCGCGATGTCGAGGCCCGCGCCGGCGCCCATCGCGAGCAGTTCCTCGGCCGAGCCGAAGGGATGGGGCACGCTGTTGCCGGAGCGGACCCGGTCGTCCTCGCTGGGGCGCAGGAGCTGCGCTTCGCTCGCCACGAATCCGCCGCCGGTGGAGTAATAGGTCCGTTCCAGCAGGGGCGCGCCGCCAGCGTCCCGGGCGCGCATGACCATGCCGTTGGGGTGAAGCGCCGGGATGATATGTCCGGCAAGCTCGATGTCGCGGCCAGGGTCGAAACCGATGGCGTGTCCCGCCAGTGCGAGCCGCCCGCTGGCGCGGATCTCAGCCAGGGCGGCGGCCGCCTCGTCGGGATCGGTGGTGTCGGGCGCGAAGCCGGCGAGGCCCAGTATAGCGGCGTCGATGGTGCCGTGGCCGATTCCGGTCAGCGCCAGCGAGCCCTGCAATTCGACGGTCACCCGCGCCGTCCGCTCCAGCAACCCGCGCCTGGCCAACGTCCGCACGAACCGCCGCGCGATCCGCATCGGCCCAACCGTGTGCGAGGACGAGGGACCGATGCCGATGCGGAAGATGTCGAGCACCGAGAGCATGGCCGGGCGTTGCGCGCCCGCCGCGATTGGGTCAAGCGTCGGCGATTGGCGATTGGGGAGGACGTGATGAGGAGATTTCTGGCGATCGTGCCGCTGCTGGCGGGCTGCGCGGCGGCAAATGCCGCACCCCCTTCCGCGCCGCCGCGCATCCTGGCGGTGTTCGCGCATCCCGACGACGAGACGGTGGTCGCCCCGGCGCTCGCCAATGCCGCGCGCCGCGGTGCCCATGTGCGGATCGTCTATGCCACGGCGGGCGATGCATCGGCTCCTGAAACCGAGCTTCAACCCGGCCCCGCCATAGCGGCGCTACGAAGCCAGGAGGCGCGCTGCGCCGCGCGTGCGCTGGGCGCGGGGGACGCGATCCTGCTCGATTTCGGCGATGGCAAGCTGGGCGAGATCACGCGCCCGCCCGCAGCCACTCTGGCGCGGCTGAGGGATCGTATCGACGCCGTGATGGCGGAAGAAAAGCCCGACATCGTCATCACCTGGGGGCCGGACGGCGGCTATGGCCATCCGGACCATCGGCTGGTCGGCGCGGTGGTGACCGACAGCCTGGCGCGGCGTGCCGCGCGTCCGCTGCTCCTTCATGCCGCGATCCGCGATGGCAGCTTGCCGCCGGTGCCGCAGATAACCGCGATGGGCTGGGCGACCAGCGCGCCATCGCTGCTGACGGTCGGCGCGCGCTTCGATGCGCCGGACCTCGCCGCCGCTGCGGCGGCTGTCGCCTGCCACGCCAGCCAGTTCGATGCCGCCACGCGCGGCGCGCTGGTGCCGGTATTCGGTGCCAGCGTGTGGAAGGACGGCGTGGCCTTCCGCCCGGCACTCGACCCGGCGGAAGGGACCGACCTGCTCGCGCTGAAGCGCTAGCGCGTGTTGGCCAGCGTCTTCACCAGATCGTGGAGATAGTCGCGGCCGGTATAGACGCCCTTGATCTCCAGTCGTTCGTTGAGGCCGTGGATGCCGTTGCCGTCCGGGTCGGCCCAGGCGCCGGGCACGCCATAGGTCGGGATGCCCGCCCCGCCGATATAGACCGCGTCCGTCGCGCCGGTGCTCATCGACGGGACCACCGGCACGCCGGGGAAGTATTTCGCAGCCAGCTTCTCCATCGGGCCGATCAGCCGCGGGTCCAGCGCGGGCGGCTTGGCCAAGGGCTTGTCGTCGCGCACATAGCGGATGGCGATCGCCTCGTTGCCGATGACCTTCGCAAGCTGATCCTTGACCGCGGCCGGGGTGTGGCCGGGGAAGATGCGGCAGTTGACGTTCGCCTCCACCTTCTGCGGCAACGCATTGGCGGCGTGGCCCCCGTCGATGAGCGTGGCCACGCAGGTGGTCCGCAGCATGGAGTGGAGCGCCTTGTCCTTGTTGACGAGCGTCATAGCGGCCGGATCGTTCAGGTCCTTCGTCAGCGCCAGCATCGCCTTGCCGGTCTCGTCTCCGCGCATGGTGCCGACCTTGGTGAAGAAGGCACGGGTGGTGTCGCTGAACTCGGCCGGGAAGCTGTAGGCGGAAATCTTTTCCAGCGCGCGGGCCATGTCGTAGATCGCGTTCTCGGCCACCGGCTGGCTCGAATGGCCGCCGGGGTTGGTCGCGGTCAGCTTGTAGTCCTGATACACCTTCTCGCCCACCTGGACGGTCTGGACCATCAGGCGCCGCCCCTTGCCATCCGGATCGCCATCGGTGCGTCCACCGCCGCCCTCGCTCAACGCGAATTCGGCGTCGATCAGATCGCGCCGCTCCTTCGCCAGCCAGGCCGCGCCATTGAAGGCGGTGTCCGTCTCCTCGCCGCAGGTCAGCGCCAGCTTGATGGTGCGCTGCGGCTTGTAGCCTTCCTGCTTCAGCCGGATCAGCGTGTCGGCATAGACCGCGCTCTGGAACTTGTCGTCCATGATGCCGCGGGCGTAGTAGTAGCCGTTCTCCTCGATCAGCTTGTAGGGATCGCGTTCCCAGTCGGCGCGGTTGGCGGTGACCACGTCGATATGGGCGAGCAGGAGCATCGGCTTCATCGTCGTGGATGTGCCGGGCAGCACAGCCACCAGCCCGCCATCCTTGGGATGCTCGGGAACGGAAAACAGGGTGAGCTGGTCGTCGGTGAAGCCGGCCGCCTTCATCCGCACCGCGATCTGCTGGGCGGCCTGGGTGCAATTGCCGGTGGTGGGGCTGGTGTCGGTCTCGACCAGTTCCTTGTAGAGCGCGAAGAACGCCTGCTGGTCGGGGCGCAGCGGGCCCTGCGGCGCGACCGCCATCTGCGCCGTGGCAGGGGCGGCGAGCGCGAGGATGGCGGCGGCGGTTGTCAGTCCCAGTTTCATCGCTTCGCTCTCCTTCAGCGCGCCAGCGCCTGTATCAATTCGAAAAGATAGTCACGTCCAACGGCGACGGATTGCACCGCGATACGCTCGTCGAGGCCGTGCGCGCCATTGCCGTCGGGATCGCCCCACATTCCCGGCACGCCATAGGTCGGGATGCCGACCGCGCCCAGGAAGGTCGCATCCGTATAGCCATTGGCCATCTGCGTCACCACCGGCACGCCGGGCCAGTATTTCGCGGCCAGCACCTTCATCGGGCCGATGATCGCGGGATCGAGCGGGGGCGGGGGCGGGGTCGGGCGCCGGGGCGGCAGGGTTTCGAAGCTGACGCCCGGATCGTCCACCAGCCTGGCCAGCTCGCCCTGGATCGATTCGATGGAATGGCCGGGGAAGATGCGGCAGTTGACATAGGCGCCGGCCCGCTGCGCCAGCGCATTGCGGGCATGTCCGCCGTCCAGCATCGTCGCCACGCAGGTGGTCCGCAGGTTGGAATGCAGGAAGGGATCGGTGTTCACGATCTTCTCCGCCGCCGCATCCCCCGGATCGGCGGCCAGCGCCACCATCGCGCGTCCGATCTCGTCGTTCCGGCCCGCCCCGGCCTGGCGGAAATAGGCGCGGGTGGTGTCGGTGAATTCGAGCGGGAAGCGATGGGCGCCTATCTTCACCAGCGCCTGCGCGAGCTGGGTGATGGCATTGTCGGGCCGGGGCACGGAGCTGTGGCCGCCGGGGTTGCGCGTCTCGATACGGAAGGTGGCGAAGGTCTTCTCGCCCACCTGCACCGCCTGTTCGACCACCTTGCCGCCGGGCTTGTTCGTACCGCCGCCACCGCCTTCGTTGAGCGCGAATTCGGCGTCGATGAGGTCGCGGCGGTTGGCGGCCAGCCATTCGGCCCCGTTGAAGGCGCCGTTGGTCTCCTCACCGCAGGTCAGCGCAACCTTCACCGTACGGCGCAGGCGCGTGCCCGATTCCTTCAACCGGACCAGCGCATCGATCCAGATCGCGGCCAGCGCCTTGGTATCGGCGACGCCGCGGGCGTAGTAATATCCGTTCTCCTCCACCAGCGTGAAGGGATCGCGCGCCCAGTCCTCGCGCCGGGCGTTCACCACGTCGATATGGGCCAGCAGCAGCAGCGGTTTCACCGTCCTGGATGTGCCCGGCAGCACCGCCACCAGCCCGCCGTCCCTGGGGTGTTCGGGCACGGAGAACAGGGTAAGCTGCGCGTCGGCGAAACCCGCCGCCTTCATCCTCGCGGCCACCTGCTCCGCCGCCCGGGTGCAGCTTCCCGTCGCGGGCGAGGTGTCGGTTTCCACCAGCTCCTCGAACAGCGCATGGAAGCGGTCGCGTTCGGGCGAGGAGGGCTGGGCCAGGGCGGGTTGCGCGGCCAGCGCCAGCGCGATCCCGGCGGCGAGGTGCGTAAGCTTCATCGATTCCCCTCTGAATGTCAGCGGGGTTGTAGCGCCTCCACCTGTGGATGAAAGCCTCTGCCGCGGGTTCCGAAAACGGCGTGCGATGCCTATATGCTTGGCATGGACGAAACCACTCCCAACACCCCCAATCAGAACGAATACGGCGCCGACAGCATCAAGGTGCTCAAGGGCCTCGATGCCGTGCGCAAGCGGCCGGGGATGTATATCGGCGATACCGACGACGGATCGGGCCTTCACCACATGGTGTTCGAGGTTTCCGACAACGCCATCGACGAGGCGCTGGCGGGGCATTGCGACCTCGTCCTGATCGAACTGAACCCCGACGGGTCGGTGAGCGTGGAGGACAACGGCCGCGGCATCCCGACCGACATCCACGCCGAGGAGGGCGTTTCGGCGGCCGAGGTCATCATGACCCAGCTCCACGCCGGCGGCAAGTTCGAGAACACCAGCGACGACAACGCCTACAAGGTTTCGGGCGGCCTCCACGGCGTGGGTGTCAGCGTGGTCAACGCGCTGAGCGAATGGCTGGAGCTGACCATCTGGCGCGACGGCAAGGAGCACTGGATGCGCTTCGAGCACGGCGATGCTGTCGCCCCGCTGGAGGTTAAGGGCCCGGCCGGGCGGGAGCGCAACGGCACCCGCGTCACCTTCATGCCCAGCACCGGAACCTTCAAGAACGTGATCGAGTTCGATTTCGAGAAGCTGGAGCACCGCTACCGCGAGCTGGCCTTCCTCAACTCTGGCGTCCGCATCAAGCTGCGCGACAGGCGGCACGAGGACGTGCTGGAGCACGATCTGTTCTACGAGGGCGGGATCGCGGCCTTCGTCAAATATCTCGACCGCACCAAGCAGCCGCTGATCCCCGATCCGATCTCGGTATCGGCGGAGCGCGACGGCATCGGCATCGATGTCGCGCTGGAATGGAACGATTCCTACTACGAGAACGTGCTGACCTTCACCAACAACATCCCCCAGCGCGACGGCGGCACGCATCTCGCCGCCTTCCGCGCGGCGCTGACCCGCACGCTCAACAATTACGCCGCCGCCAGCGGGCTGATGAAGAAGGAAAAGGTCTCGCTGTCCGGCGAGGACATGCGCGAGGGGCTGACCGCGATCGTATCGGTCAAGCTGCCCGATCCCAAATTCTCCAGCCAGACCAAGGACAAGCTGGTTAGCTCCGAGGTGCGCCAGCCGCTCGAAAGCCTGATGGGCGACAAGATGGGCGAATGGCTGGAAGAGAACCCCGCCCACGCCAAGGCCATCGTCGCCAAGATCATCGACGCGGCGGCCGCGCGCGAAGCGGCGCGCAAGGCCCGCGAGATGAGCCGCAAGGGCGCGATGTCCATCGCCAGCCTGCCGGGCAAGCTGGCCGATTGCCAGGACCGCAATCCCGCCAATTGCGAGCTGTTCCTGGTCGAGGGCGACAGCGCCGGTGGCAGCGCCAAGCAGGGCCGCGACCGCAAGACCCAGGCGATCCTGCCATTGAAGGGCAAGATCCTGAACGTGGAGCGCGCGCGCTTCGACCGGATCATCGGCTCCAAGGAAGTCGGCACGCTGATCCAGGCGATGGGCACCGGGCTGCGCGAGGAATTCAACCTCGACAAGCTGCGTTACCACAAGATCGTCATCATGACCGATGCCGACGTGGACGGCGCGCATATCCGCACGCTGCTGCTGACCTTCTTCCACCGCCAGATGCCGGAGATCGTGAAGGCCGGGCACCTCTTCATCGCCCAGCCGCCGCTCTACAAGGTGGCGCGCGGCAAGAGCGAGGTCTATCTCAAGGACCAGGCCGCCTATGACGAGCATCTGATGGCCGCCGGCCTCCAGGGCCGGGTGCTGGAAACGGCCGGCGGCGGGCGTTCGGGCCAGGAACTGGCGGCGCTGGTCCGCCACGGCCTGCGGATGCGGAACCTGCTCGGCTTCGCGCCGCGCAAATACGATCCCGCGCTGATAGAGGCGATGGCTCTGTCCGGCGCGCTGGAGCCGGATTCGCGTGACCGCGCGGGCGCGCTGACGCGGGCGGCCGAACTGCTCCAGCGCGGCGATGGCGATGCGCGCTGGTCCGCCGAGATCGGCGCCGACGGCGTGGTCCGCTTCCGCCGGCTGTGGCGCGGGGTCACCGATGTTCACGAGATCGAGGCCAAGTTCCTCGACAGCGCCGAAGCGCGCAAGCTGCACCGGCTCGCGGGCGAATTCGCCGATGTCTATGCCGGGCCGGTGCGGCTGACCGCGGCAGACGCCACCGGCGATCAGGCCGGCGAGGCGGCGGCCGAGGCCGAGCCCGAGGTCGAAAGCGGCGATGTCGAGGACACCGCGCCCGCGCCGGTGTTCGAGGGCACGATCACCCGCCCGACCCAATTGCTCGAGGCGGTGATGGCCACCGGGCGCAAGGGCCAGAAGATCCAGCGCTACAAGGGCCTTGGCGAGATGAACGCCGAGCAGCTCTGGGAAACCACGCTCGACCCCGACAACCGCGCGCTGCTGCAGGTGAAGGTGGAAGATGCCGACGTGACCGACGAGATCTTCACCCGGCTGATGGGCGACGTGGTGGAGCCGCGCCGCGAGTTCATCCAGGACAACGCCCTCAACGTCGCGAATCTCGACGTGTGAGCATGGGCGGCGGCGCGGCGATCGCGTGGCTGCCGCTGGCGGTGTTCGCCGCCCATATCGTCGAGGAATATCCGCGCTTTCCCGCCTGGGCCACGCGCCGCTTCGGGGCGACCAGCCGCGCCTGGTATGTCTATTCCCATATCCTGCTGGTGGCGCTGGTGATCGCGGTGTGCGGATGGGCGGCGGGCGCGGCGCCGGGAAGCTGGGGCGTGCTCGCCTGGCTGGCGCTGGCGCAGACGCTGGGCTTCAACGCCCTGTTCCACCTGGCGGCATCGCTGCGATGGCGCGAATATTCGCCGGGGCTGGTGACAGGGCTGGCGCTGATGCTGCCGGCGGCGGCGTGGCTGACGTGGCGTGCCGGCGCGCAGGGGCTGGCGAGCGGCGCGCAGATCGCCGGGGCGCTGGTGCTGGCGGCGCTGGTGCAGGCGCTGGTGATCTGGAGCCTGACGCTGGAAATGGACATCGACTGGCGCTTCCGGTTCGGGCGCGGATCGGGGAGAGGCGCGGCGTGATGCCGGGCGAAGGGCGATATGGGTTAAGCTCTGGCTTAGGACGAACCCGATTGATACTATATAGAAATCAGGGGTTTGCGCGAAAATATAACCATATCGGCAAAAAGTGCTTGACAGCGTGACGCTCCCTGGCTAGAAAATAGGAACATCGCGATAGTGCGATTCGACGAAGGGCGGTTCCCGGTTGCGGGGCCGCCCTTCGTCGTTTCGGCAGCCCCGCCACGCCGGCCGCAAGGCCCGCGCCACGGGGCACTCGCGCAGTTCGGGATCCACGCCATGACCAGATCGACCAATGCCGCCCCGCGGGGCGACGCCCGCAAGCGCCCACCCGCCAATTGGCGCAAGCGCTTCATCGCCCATCTGGGCGAAACCTCCAACGTCTCCGCCGCCGCGCAGGCCGCCGGCATCAGCGCCAGCCATGTCTATGCGCTGCGCCGCACCGACGCGGCTTTCGCCCGCCAGTGGTTCGACGCGCTGGCCGAGGGTTACGACAATCTGGAAATGGAGCTGCTGGAGCACCTGCGCTCCGCCGGGGAAGAGGCGGACGGCGCGGCCAGGGTGCCGGCCCGCAGGAAGTTCGACGCCGCCACCGCCTTCCGCTGCCTGGCCGCGCACCGCGACAATGTGGCGCGCGAGAAGGGCCGCCGCACGCTCGACCAGGAGGTGGCGACGATCGCCGCGATCAACGCCAAGATCGATCGGCTGCGCCTCAACGGCAAGGCCAGCGACAAGGCGATCCGCGCGGCGCGCAAGACCAGCCGGGCGCGGATCGGGAAGGGGGCGGGCGATGCCGGCTGAGCGCGCGGCGCCCTCGCGCCGTCCTTCCACCCGCAAGGCGCCCGCCGCCCGCAAGGTGCTCACCCGTGGCACCTGGCTGCGCCGCTTCACCGCCGAGGGAGCGGCCGACCGGCAGGAACTGGGCGCCTCGCTCGAACCGCACGAGCTGGCCGCGCTGGGGAGCTGGTACTGGCAGGGCTGGGCGCGCGACGCGCAGTTGCCGCCGGAAAAGGCGTGGCGCACCTGGCTGATCTGCGCCGGGCGCGGCTTCGGCAAGACCCGGGCGGGTGCCGAATGGGTTCGCGATGTCGCCCGCCATGATGGCGCGGCGCGGATCGCGCTGGTGGGCGCGAGCCTGGCCGAAGTGCGCCAGGTGATGGTGGAGGGCGACAGCGGCGTCCTCGCCGCCTCGCCCGGTGCGCTGGCCCCGCAGTACGAGCCTTCCTTGCGGAAGCTGACATGGGAGAACGGTGCGATTGCCTGGCTCTACTCCGCCGCCGAGCCCGATGCCCTGCGCGGCCCCCAGCACAGCCACGCCTGGTGCGACGAGATCGCCAAATGGGACGATGCCAACGGCCGGGCGATGGCCGCATGGGACAACCTCCAGCTTACCATGCGGCTGGGCGCGGGGCCGCGCGTGCTGGCCACCACCACCCCGCGCCTGGCCGATCTGATGCGGCGCCTGCTGGACGATGCGCGGGCCGGGGGTGTGGTGCTGGCGCGCGGTCGCACGGTGGAGGCGAAGCAGATCCTGCCCGCCGATTACTTCGGCGCGATGATCGCGCAGTACGAGGCCAGCAGCTTCGGCCGGCAGGAGCTGGACGGCGAGCTGGCCGATGCGGTGGAGGGCGCGCTGTGGAACCGCGCGCTGCTGGAACGCTGCCGGCTGGCCGGCCCGCCGCCCGATGCGGCGCGCCCGGCACGGCGCGTGGTGGTGGCGGTCGATCCGCCGGCCAGCGCGCGCGGCGATGCCTGCGGCATCGTGGTGGCGGAGCTGGGCGCGGACGGCGTGGCCACGGTGCGCGCCGATTGCTCTATCGAGCGGGCCAGCCCCGAACGCTGGGCGCGCGCGGTGGCGCGGGCGGCGCGCGACTGGGGTGCGGACCGGGTGGTGGCGGAAAAGAACCAGGGCGGGGACATGGTGGCGAGCGTGCTGCGCGCCGCCGATCTCGCCCTGCCGCTCAAGCTGGTTCACGCCAGCCGGGGCAAGGCCGCCCGCGCCGAGCCGATCGCCGCGCTCTACGAGGCCGGCCGGGTCCGCCACGCCGGGCTATTCGCCAGGCTGGAGGACCAGATGTGCGGGCTGATGGCGGGCGGCGAATACCACGGCCCCGGCCGCAGCCCCGACCGCGCCGACGCGCTGGTCTGGGCACTCACCGAACTGATGCTGCGCCCCCAGGGCGAGCCGAGGGTGCGGGGGTTGTGATGGCTCTCGCGGCGCTTCTGAAGTTGTTCGATCCTCCCCGTGCCGGGGAGGTGGCAGACGCCGCAGGCGGCTGACGGAGGGGATTTTCCCCACGCTGCACGCTTGCGGCCGATCCCCTCCACCATCGCTCGGCTGTTCGGCGCCACCCGCGCGGCGGGCACGATCATCTGGGCGAGCGACCTCAGCGAAAGCCGGGAGACATCGGGCGGCGGCAAGGGCCGGCCCAAGACCACGCAATACAGCTACACAGTGTCGCTGGCGGTGGCTGTGTCGAGCCGGCCGATCGAGGGGATCGGGCGCATCTGGGCCGACGGCAATCTGCTGCGCGGCGCGGCGGGCGATCTCAAGACCGGCGGGACGCTGCGCATCCATCTCGGCCAGCGCGACCAGGAAGCCGATCCGCTGCTGGCGGCGGCACTGGGCGCGCAATGCCCGGCGCACCGGGGCCTGGCCTATGCGGTGCTGGAGGATCTCCAGCTCGGCGATTTCGGCAATCGCATTCCGGCGCTCAGCTTCGAGGTCTTCGCGCCCGGCGGCGGGGAAGCGCTGATCCCGGACCTTCTCAAATCTGCCCCGATCCCGGTTGTCGCCGGGGCTGTGCCGGGGGCCGCGCCGTTGGCGGGCTTCGCCCATGACGGCGGCGGGCTGGCGGCGGTGCTGGAGGCCATTGGCGAGCTGGTGCCGATCGCCGCCGACGCGCGCGGAGAGACGCTTGCCGTTGCCGGTGCCGAGCCGGCCACCGCCCCGGCCACTCCGCTTCCGGCGGCGATCGCCTGGGCGGACGGGGAGTTCGGCACCCGCACCGGGCGGCGCATGGCGCGCGGTGCGCCCGGTGGCGGGCCGGCCCTGCTGCGCTATTACGACAGCGCGCGCGATTACCAGCCGGGCCTGCAGCGGGCGCCGGGCCGGGCGGCAATCGCGGGCGAGCGCACGATCGAGCTGCCCGCCACGCTTTCCGCCCAGGGCGCCGCGAGCCTGATCGCGCAGACCGCGCAGCGGGCGGGCGCGGCGGCGGAGCGGATGGACATCCGCGTCGCTTCGCTCGATCCGGCGATCGCACCGGGCCGCGAGGTTTCGCATCCGGCGAGCGGCACCTGGCGCGTCGAGAGCTGGGAATGGCGCAGCGGCGGGGTCGAGCTGGCGCTGGTCCGCCCGCCCACCGTTTCCGTGGCCACCGCGCAGGTCGATCCGGGGGTGCCGTGGCGGCCCTCCGACCGCCTGCCAGCGCTCACCCTGCTCGATGCCTTCGAACTGCCGTGGGACGGGACCGGCGCGGCCGACACCGCGCGCGTCCAGGTCGCCGCCGGGGCGGGCGAGGGGCGTTGGGGCGGGGCGCAGCTTTATGTGGAGCGCGGCGGCGCGCTGGTCCCCGCCGGCACGCTGGGCCCGGCGCGTGCAACGCTGGCCACGCTCGCCGCACCGCTCGCGCCGTCACCGGCGCTGATGTTCGAGCCTTCCGCCGCGCTGATACTGGCGTGCGAGGACCGCGAGGCGGACTTCGCCACGGTGGATGGGCCTGCGTTGGCTGCGGGTGCGAACCGCCTTCTGGTGGGCGAGGAGATGCTCCAGTTCATGGCCGCCGAGCCGCTCGGCGCGGGTCACTGGCGGCTGCGCGGGCTGCTGCGCGGGCGTGGCGCGACCGAGGCGGAGGCGCGTGCCGGCCATGCCGCGGGCGCGCGCGCGGTCCTGCTCGATCAGCGCCCGCAGATGCTCGATCCGGGCATCGTCGATCCCGCGAACGAGCGGCTGGCGGCGATCGGGGCGGGAGACGGCACGCCGGTCTTCGCCGCCGTGCGCGCACCTGGCCGCTCGCTGCGTCCGCTGCCGCCGATCCATCCATTGGCCGCGCCGGTGCCCGGCGGGGCGCTGAGGCTTTCCTGGACCCGGCGCGCGCGCGGTGCGTGGCTGTGGCAAAACGGCATCGATGTGCCGCTGGTCGAGGAGCGCGAGGCCTATGAGGTCGGCGCCGGCCCGATCGCCGCGCCACTGGCCACCTGGCCCTGCGGCGCGCCCGAGCTTGTGCTGGAAGCGGCCGCGCTGGCGGCGCTCCCCCCGGGTGCGCCCCTCTGGGTATGCCAGATCGGCACGCATGCCCGCTCCACCGCGCTCCTGCTTCACATCCTGCCCTGATCCCCCGAACGAAAGGAACCCTCCGTGCCCGAACCCGTCATCACCACCGCGCGCAGCGCGCGCCACGACCTGCCCTATCTGTTTCCGGGCCAGGCCCAGAAGGAGGCCTTCGTCAACGAGGCGTTGGCAAGGATCGACGCCCTGCTCCAGCCCGCCGTCATCGCGGAGCTTGCCGACCCACCGCCCGCGCCGGCGCCGGGGGATTGCTATATCGTCGCCGACTCCCCGACCGGTGAGTGGGCAGGGCACGCCAGCGCCATCGCGATCCGGGCGGAAAACCAGTGGCTGTTCGCGCCGGCGCGGGCGGGGATGCGCCTGCATGACGCGCAGGCCGGAGGACTTGCGGCCTTCGATCCCGCGGAAGGCTGGCGCCGCACCGCCGCCCCCGCCGCCCCCGCCGGCGGCGCCACCCAGGATGCCGAGGCCCGCGCCGCGCTGTCGGCGATCGTGGCGGGCCTGAGAAATCTGGGAATTTTTTCATGACCTGCGGAACCCGGACGAGCCGGCAGGGTTACGGGGGCGGAGGAAACGTCATCAGGGAATAAGAGGCTGCTCGCGGACGAGAATTTCGCGGCATTATTGCAACAGTTCCCGGATTTTGTTTGCTTGCCACCCTCTGGGGGAAAAGTTAGACAACCCGCCAATCGGTGGCATCAATTCGCAATAAGGGGAATACAGAAATGCGGAAACTCGTCATAGGAATGGCGATGGCCTCAACGGCCCTGGCCACGCCTGCCCTCGCCCGGGACAACGCCTGGTACGTGGGTCTCGAAGGCGGCCCGATGCTCGTCGAAGACATCCAGTTCGATGTCGCCGGCGTGTCGGACGGAACCCAGCTGGACTTCAACGCCGGTTACGACTTCGGTGGCGTTGTGGGTTACGACTTCGGCGGCTTCCGCCTCGAGGCCGAGGCCAGTTATCGTCGCGCCGACCTGCAGAGCTACACTGCCGGCAGCGGCGGCGTGGGCACCGCCGGCATACTCCGCCCGGCCGGCACCTATAATGCCAACGGCAGCTTCAGCGCGCTCAGCTTCATGCTGAACGGCTTGCTCGACTTCGGTCCGGACGATGGCCTTCAGGGCTTCGTCGGCGGCGGCGTCGGCGTGGCACGGAGCGCCATCGAGGCGATCCTGACCACTCCCTCGGCCTCGATCGACGACTCCGACAGCGGCTTCGCCTGGCAGGTCCTGGCGGGCATCCGCGCGCCGCTGACCGACAACATCGACGTCGGCCTGAAGTATCGCATGTTCAACGCGACCAGCGTCAACCTGACCGATGTCCGGGGCCGCGCCCTGGATGGCGATGCGCGCACGCACTCGATTCTCGGCACGCTGACGTTCAACTTCGGTGCGCCGGAAGCAGCGCCTCCGCCGCCTCCGCCGCCCCCGCCGCCTCCGCCCCCGCCGCCCCCGCCGCCTCCTCCGCCGCCGCCTCCGCCGGCTTGCGAGTCGGGCCCCTACATCGTGTTCTTCGACTGGGATAAGTCGGACATCACGCCGGAAGCGGCCACGGTTCTGGACAGCGCGGTTTCGGCCTATGCCAACTGCGGCACGGCTGCGGTCATGCTGGCAGGCTACACCGACCGGTCGGGCTCCACGCAGTACAACCTGGGTCTCGCGGCTCGCCGCAACGACTCGGTGCGTGGCTACCTCAGCTCGCGTGGCGTGCCTGACGGCCGCATCTCGAGCGAGGCCTTCGGCGAAGCGAACCCCCGGGTTCCGACCGCCGACGGTGTCCGCGAGCTGCAGAACCGTCGCGT
Source organism: Altererythrobacter sp. (assembly GCA_016793865.1). Taxonomy (GTDB): domain Bacteria; phylum Pseudomonadota; class Alphaproteobacteria; order Sphingomonadales; family Sphingomonadaceae; genus Qipengyuania. The sequence goes on along the minus strand of JAEULJ010000002.1, from coordinate 107,897 downwards.
GGAAATCACCTACGGTCCGGGTTCGGGCATGTAATTTCCCGCGAAAGCGAGAAAGTGGATCAGGGGCCGGAGCAATCCGGCCCCTTTTTCGTTGGGGGAGCAGGGGATCGCGGTTTGGTCCGGCCAAGGAGGAGATGGCAATGCACAAGGGTTCGGCAATGGTGGCTGCCGCGGCGGCGGCTGTGCTCGCAGGTTGCACGACGACGGCGGACGCTCCGCTCGATACAGTTGGCGAGGCCACGCTCCGTTTCGCGGATGGAAGGCCGGCCGGAAGCGCGAGCTTGCTCAACGATCCCGAGGGCGTGCGGCTAGTCGTTTCCGTGACCGGGATGGTGCCCGGGCCGCGCGGTTTCCACCTGCACACCACCGGCAAATGCGAGGCGCCCGGCTTCACTTCGGCCGGCGGGCACCTCAACCCCGACAACCGCAAGCATGGCAGGCTGGCCGCTGGCGGCGCGCACGGCGGAGACCTTCCCAATCTGGAAATCGCCGCCAACGGCACGGGACGGGCGACCGAGATCGTTCCGGGAGGCCGGTCCGCGCTGGCCAGCATCTTCGATGGCGACGGGACGGCGGTGGTCGTCCACGCGGATGCGGACGATTATCGCACCGATCCCACCGGCAATGCCGGCACGCGGGTGGCTTGCGGGGTGTTCAGCCGAACCGGTTGAACCCGGCCCGGGCCACTATGTAGCGGCCCGGCCCGCTATGTAGCGGAGCGCGCCCGTTCCTCGATCGTGGCTTCGGCGCCGGGCAGGCTGCGGTAGGCCACGATCAGGAGCACCAGCGAGATCGGCGCCACCGCGATGAGCGAGAGGAGGCCGGTCTGCATGTTACCCGTCAGATCGCTGATCTGGCCGACCATGTAAGGCCCGATGGCCAGCCCGACCAGCGTGGTCGCGAGGAAGAACGCCGCCGTGGCCGTGCCGCGCATCCGCGGCAGGACCAGATCCTGCGTGGTCGCCGCCGCCGCGCCCAGCGCGGTCGCCGCGAACAGGCTGGCGAGGAAGTTCATCAGATAGAAGATGAAGCTGTCCGCCGTGGTGAAGCCGATCCAGATCGGCACGATCGGCGCCAGGATGCCGAACATGATGACGAGGATCCGGCCCGAGGGATTGCGTGCGCGCAGCATGTCGGACATTCGCCCGCCCAGGATCACGCCCAGAAAGCCCGATACGGCGCCGTTGGCGCCCAGGATGAAGGCCAGTTCCTCCTTCGGCAGCCGCAGCACCACTTCGGCATAGGGTGCCGCCCAGAATGCGAGCGCATAGGCGCCGAGCGCGACCAACCCGTAACCGAGCGCCGTGCACACGAAAGCCGGCGTGCCCCAGATAAGCCTGAAGGTCGCCGGATCGCGCCGCCGCAGCGTCGCCGCCCAGGAGAACACGGCATAATAGCCGAAGGCCATCGCCGACCATTGCGGCACATTGCCGGTAATGCCGATCATCACCATCGCCAGCGCGATCATCGCCCCACCGACCGCCAGGTTGACTGCCAGCGCGCCAGCCCCGCGTCGCGCCGCGTGGAGCAGGGTGAAGGGCGGCATCAGCATCGAAAGGTCGGTGAAGAAATCCACCAGCGGATGCTTCTCGCCCGGTGCGGCAGTGGCGGGCCGGGCCGGTTCGCGCAGCGTGGCCACCCATAGCGCGACCAGCAATCCGGGCAGGCCCACCGCCAGGAAGGCGGCCTGCCAGCCGACCAGCCCGCCCAGGCCGCCGCCCGGATAGGCGGCATCCCAGACCTTGGAGATCTTGGCGCCGATCAACAGCGATACCCCGCCGCCGATGTAGAGGCCCGACGAATAGATCGCCAACGCGGTCGCCCGGGTGCGCGCGGGGAAATAGTCGGAGATCAGCGAATAGGCCGTAGGGCTCGCGGTCGCCTCGCCCACGCCCACGCCCATGCGCGCCAGCGAAAGCGCGAGATAGTTCTTCGCCAGGCCCGAAAGCGCCGTCATCGCGGACCACAGCGCCAGGCCGATGGACAGCAGGCGCACTCGGTGCCAGCGGTCCGCCAGGCGCCCGAGCGGGATGCCGAACAGCGCATAGAATACCGCGAAGGCGGCGCCGCCCAGGAATCCGAGCTGCGCGTCGGTGAGGTCCAGGTCCCGCTTGATATCGACCGCCAGGATCGAGAGGATCTGCCGGTCGATGAAGTTGAGGATATAGACCACGACCAGCGTGAACAGGACATACCAGCTATAACCCGTTGCCCGCTCGCATCCCTGCGCGGGTGTTACCGGGGCCTTAGCCGGGGCCGCGGCAGTTTCCGCCTCGCCAGTCGCCGGGGCGCGCGCGCCGTCGTTTTCCTCGGTCAATTTTCTACCCCGCCCCGTCTTCCGTTTACTGTGCGTAGCGGGTGCTATCGACAACCCCGCCATCGGCAAAGCCCTTTCGCCGCAGACGGCAGGAATCGCATGCGCCGCAGGCGAGGCCTTCAGCGGTCGGATCGTAGCACGACCAGCTCCACGCCGGGTCCAGCCCGAGCCGGGCGCATTCCCGCGCGATGTCCGCCTTGCCCATGTGCTGGAGCGGGGCGTGGATGGTGAACGGGCGGCCCTCGTCGCCCGCACGGGTTCCCAGCCGCGCCGTTTCGGCGAAGCTGGCGATGAAGGCCGGGCGGCAATCGGGATAGCCCGAATAATCGATCGCGTTGACGCCGATGAAGATGTCGCGCGCGTCCGCCGTCTCGGCGAATGCGGTGGTGAGCGCCAGGAATACGAGGTTGCGCGCGGGCACATAGGTGACCGGGATGCCGGCCTCTACCCCGCCCTTGGGCACTGCGATATCCGCCGTCAGGGCGGAGCCGCCGAAAACGGTGAGATCGAGCGGGAGCACGACATGGCGCGCCACGCCGAGCCGCTGGCCGATTGCGCGCGCGGCGTCCAGCTCGCGGCGGTGGCGCTGGCCGTAGTCGATGCTGAGTGCGTGGACGGCGTGGCCGCGTTTGGACGCCAGCGCCGCCACGACCATGGAATCGAGGCCGCCGGAAAGCAGGACGATGGCAGGTGAGCCGGCCATCGCTTCAGCGGCAGGCGCCGGTGCGCCGTCCCTCCGCCGCGAACTGGAACGGCCGGCCATGCGAGATGCCCTGGCTTTCGATCTGGATCAGCGTGGGCGTTTCCCTGCGGATGCTGGTGCGGCCATATCCATCGCCCTTGCAGGTGTATTGCACGGTGAGCTTGGCGGCCTCGTTCTCGACCACCAGGCGGCTGCACGCCCTTTGCGGATGGCGGAGCTGGATGAGCTGGACGGGATTGCCGAGGCACAGCGTCTGCGGCGTGCCGCCATCGCGCGTGGTGACGGTCCATTTCCCGCGCTGGAGCCCGGCCAGCGCAGCCAGCCCGCCACCCTGGGCGGCGAGCGCCCCGCCGCCGGCGAGGGCGGCCAGCGCCAGGACGGCCTTGATCGCTGAAGACATGGTGTCACCACCTCTTGGCAAGATGCCGTTTCTGACACGGCGCGGCGCCTGGTTCGATGCTTGTTCGACCGGGCAATAAGCCCAATCGACAAAGCGCACCAGCCGCGTAACCATTACGCCACGATTGTGAAGGATCGCGAACAGAACGCGCAGTCGACCAGTATTTCGCCGGCTTCGTTGCGCATATTGGCGCGGTCTTGCTCGGGGAAGCGGCCGATCACTTCCTCGTAATGGGCGATGCTGCAGCGGCAGCCGCGCGCCAGCGGCGGCCCGGCGAAGACGCGCACCTGTTCCTCTTCGTGGAACAGCCGCCACACGATCGCGTCGAGCGAGAGCGCGGGGTCCAGCAGTTCCTCGTCACGCAGGCTGCCGGCGAAGGCGGCGACATGGTCCCATTCGGGATGATCGAATCGGGTGTGCAGGCGCTCGCGGCCCTCCTCGCCTTCGGGAAGGTGCTGCACCAGCATACCGGCGGCGCGGGTCCCGGCGGGGCCCGTCTCCACGGCGGCGCGGATGAGCGTGGGGGCCTGCTCGGACTGAGTGAAATAGCCCTCGACCGCCTCCGACAACCCGGCACCCTCGAGCGGGACGATCCCCTGGTAGCGGCCTTCGCCATTGGCGAGGTCGAAGGTGAGCGCGAGGTAGCCGCCCGCGTCGGCCGGACCGAACAGATCCTCCAGCGACGGATCGGCATCGAGCGCGGCGACCCGCGCGGGGTCGAAATCGACATAGCCGCGCAGCTCGTCGCCGCGCAGGTCGCACACCAGCAGACGTATCGGCCCCTTCTCGGTCTGCGCCTGGAGCGTGGCCTGCGAGCCATCATCCTTGAGCAGCGATCCCGCCAGCGCCGTCAGCACCAGCGCTTCGGCCAGCAGCCGGGCGATGGGGGCGGGATAGTCGTGCGCCGACAGGATGGTATCGAGCACCTCGTCCAGCCGCACCACGCGCCCGCGCGCATGGCGGGCGGGGATGGTGAAGCCGAGCACCTGGTCGGTGAAGGTTTCGGGCATGGTCGTGGCGGCGAAATCGATCATGCGGCGGAATATGGGGGCGCGGCGCGGCGAGGGAAGGGCCGCGATGCGTCAGAGCCGGCCGAAGCACCACAGCAGGATGGATTTCTGGGCGTGGATGCGGTTCTCGGCCTCGTCGAACACGGCCGATTGGTGGCCTTCGAAAACCTCCTCGGTCACCTCCTCGCCGACATGGGCTGGCAGGCAGTGGAGGAACAGGGCATCCCGCTTCGCCCCGGCCATCAGCTTCGAACCCACCTGATAGGGCGCCATCGCGGCGAGTTTGTTGTGGGTGTGTTCCTGCCCCATCGATACCCAGGTGTCGGTCACAACGACATCGGCACCTGCGGCGGCCGCGGCGGCATCCTGCGTGAGCGTGACGGTGGAGCCGGCGGCACGCGCCATGTCCACGAACTCCATCTCCGGCTCATATCCGGCGGGGGTGGCGACGCGCACGTTGAAGCGGAACAGCGCGGCGGCTTCCAGCAGCGAATGGAGCACATTGTTGCCATCGCCCATCCACGCCAGCTCCAGCCCCGGCAGGGCCTTGCCGCGCTCGACCAGGGTGAGCAGGTCGGCCACGATCTGGCATGGGTGCGAACGGTCGGTGAGGCCGTTGATGACCGGCACGCCGGCATGGCGCGCCAGCTCCTCCGCCTTGGCGTGATCGTCTGTCCGCACCATGATGGCGTCCACCATCCTGCCGAGCACGCGCGCGGTATCGGCCACGCTCTCGCCGCGTCCGAGCTGGCTGGTGCCCGAATCGAGGATCAGCGCGCTGCCGCCGAGCTGGCGCATGGCGATGTCGAAGCTGACGCGGGTCCGGGTGGAGGCCTTCTCGAAGATCATGCCCAGGACATGGCCGGCGAGCGGCGCGTCGGCATCGGCGCGGCCACGGGGCAAGCCCGCGCGCGCAGCCTTGCGGTCGATGGCATCGGCCAGCATCGCGGCCAGGGCATCCCCGCCCGCGTCCGACAGCGAGAGGAAATGCCGCGTGTCCATCAGGCGGTCCCTTCCGCCCGATAGTCCGCGGCCCCCGCGCTGAGCTTCTCGAGGAATTCGTCGAACTCGGCATCGCCCGCCACCAGCGGCGGCAGGACACGCAGCGTGTTGTCGCCCGCCGCCACGGTCAGCAGGCGGTGATTGTCGCGCAAATGGACATAGAACGGGCGGCTCTCGACCTTCATCATCAGGCCCAGCATCAGCCCCTTGCCGCGCACGCCCGCGAACAGTTCGGGATAATTGCCGATGAACTGCTCCAGCCGGCCGCGCAGCCGCTCGCCCTTCTCCGTGACTTCGGCGAGGAACGCCTCGTTCGCCACCGCATCGAGCACCGCCTCGCCGGCCGCCATTGCCAGCGGGTTGCCGCCATAGGTGGAACCGTGCGTTCCCAGGCCCATGCCCCGCGCCGCCTTCTCGGTGGCGAGGCAGGCGCCCAGCGGGAAACCGCCGCCGATGCCCTTGGCGGTGGCCAGTATGTCGGGCGCGATCCCGTAATGCTCATAGGCATAGAGCTTGCCGGTGCGCGCCACGCCGCATTGCACCTCGTCGAACACCAGCATCAGATCGTGCTCGTCGGCGAGCGCGCGCAGACCCTGGATGAAGGCGTCCGACGCGGGGCGGATGCCCCCTTCGCCCTGGATCGGTTCGACCAGGAAGCCGGCGGTGTTGGGCCCCATCTGCGCCTTGGCAGCCTCCAGATCGTCGAACTCGGCATATTTAAAGCCGGGTAGCAGGGGCGCGAAGCCCTTGTGCATCTTTTCCTGATTGCTGGCGCTGATCGTGGCCATCGTCCTCCCGTGGAAGGCGTTGGTGAAGGTGATGAGCTCGAATTTCTGATCGGCTCCGGCGTGCTGGTGATAGGCGCGCGCGGCCTTGATCGCGCATTCCACCGCCTCCGCACCGGAATTGGTGAAGAACACCGTGTCGGCGAATGTCATGTCCACCAGCCGCTGGGCGAGCCTTTCGCCCTGCGGGCTGCCGTAGAGGTTGGAGACATGCATCAGACGGGCTGCCTGTGCCTGGATCGCGCCGATCAGCCCGGCGTGCGAATGGCCAAGCAGATTGACCGCGATGCCGCTCGCGAAATCGAGGTAGCGGGTGCCGTCTTCATCGATCAGATGGCAGTGGTCGCCTTCCACCGGGCGCACCTTGCTGCGGGGATAGACGGGCATCAGGGGGGTGATCGACATCGGAAGCTCCGCGGATGATCGATTGTGGGTAATCGTGTGAGGCCAAAAGCAAATGGCGGCCCCGCAGGACCGCCATGCTGTGATTCGGCTGGTCGGTTACGAGCCGCGCACCGGGGTGAACCGGAGCGGGCCGTGCCTCATTCGCTTGCCGGAACGAGGTTGACCGCCGAATGCTTGCCGCGTCGGTCGACCTCGAGGTCGAACTCGTAGCGTTCGCCTTCGTTCAGGCCGTTGAGGCCCGAGCGCTCGACCGCGCTGATGTGGACGAATGCATCGGGCTGGCCGTCATCGCGGGTCAGGAAGCCGAAGCCCTTCTGGCCGTTGAAGAACTTGACCGTGCCGGTGGCCTTCTCGCCGGTCAGCTCGCGCTGCGGCGCACCGCCGCGGTCACCGCCGCCGAAGCCGCCGCGATCACCGCCGCCGCTACGCTCCTGGACTTCGACCACATCGCCCACGATCTGCAGGTCCTGGGCGGAGATCTTGCCGCCACGATCGACCAGATTGTATGCCAGTTCCTGGCCTTCGCCGAGGCCATTGAGGCCCGCACGTTCGACCGCGCTGATGTGAACGAACACATCCTCGCCGCCGCCCTTCTGCTGGATGAAGCCGAACCCTTTCTGGGCGTTGAAGAACTTTACCGTGCCTTCGCCGGTCCCGATGACCTGGGCGGGCATGCGCGGAGCGCCGCCACCACCACCGCCGCCGCCGCCACGGAAACCGCCGCCGCCACCGCCGCCGAAGCCGCCACGGTCACCGCCGCCAAATCCGCCGCCGCCGCCGCCGCGATAACCGCCGCCGCCACCACCGAAGCCGCCACGATCACCGCCGCCGCCGAAGCCGCCACGGTCACCACCGCCAAATCCGCCACCCGGAGGGCCACCGAACGGATCGAAGCTGTCTTCACCGAAGCCGTCGCGCTTGTCCCGTCCCCGTTTGCCGCGGCCGCCTTTTTCGTAACCCATGATCCTGTACGTACCTTACGCGGCGCCCCGTCCCCAATGACACGCGCCGGGCGAGGGGCGCCAGTATGACGCCCGGCGAGCGGGTGCACGGCGCCCCGCGCCTGCCCCAAGCAAGGGGCCTGCATAGCGCATAATTCGCGACATGCGAACGAATTACCTGCGCAGGGCGAAATTCGGACTCATTGTGACATTTTTTCACCCGCCAAGATGCGATTTCGGAATGGGCGCTCTTGCTCAGATTTGGCGGTGCTGGCAAATCGCGCGCGATGGATATCATGGCCCTCATTTCGGACCCAGCCACCTGGCTGGCGCTGCTCACGCTCATCGCTTTGGAGGTGGTGCTGGGGATCGACAACCTGATCTTCATCGCCATCCTTTCGAACAAGCTACCCGTTCATCAACAGCAGCTTGCGCGGCGGATCGGCCTTTCGCTGGCGCTGATCATGCGTATCGGCCTGCTCCTCCTGATCGGCTGGCTGGTGACGTTGACGCAACCGATATTCGACCTCGGCATGGTCGGCGCGATCAACGAGACCACCGGGCAACCCAGCTTCGATACCGCGTTCTCGGGGCGTGATCTGATCCTGCTGGCGGGCGGCGTGTTCCTGCTCTGGAAGGCCACCAAGGAGATCCATCACTCGATGGAGCCGGCGGACAATTCGGGCGCGCTGCTCGATAAAACTCCGGGAGTGGTCGCCGCCGCTACCGCCACCTTCGGCACGGTGATCGTGCAGATCATCCTCATCGACCTGGTGTTTTCGATCGATTCGATCCTGACCGCGGTCGGCATGACCGACGAGGTGCCGATCATGGTCACGGCGGTGGTGATTACCGTGGCGATCATGATGGTCGCGGCCGATCCGCTGGCCAATTTCATCGAAAAGAACCCGACGCTGGTGATGCTGGCGCTGGCCTTCCTGGTGATGATCGGCGCGGTGCTGATCGCCGATGGCTTCGGGGTCCATGTCCCCAAGGGCTACATCTACGGCGCGATGGGCTTCTCGCTCGGTGTGGAACTGCTCAATATGATGCAGCGCAACCGCCGGGCGCGGAAGGAAGCCGCGCGGGTGGACGACCAGCTGCGCGACGGCCCGAAGGCCGCGGCCGAGGCGGCGGCGAAGGCAACCACGAAGTCCGGCGGATGATCCCGCGTCGCATCGTCGAAGGCTTCGCCGTCTCGCCGCAGATCGCGCCGGAAGACCTCGCCGCGCTGAAGGATCAGGGCTTCGCGATGGTGATCAACAACCGCCCCGATGGCGAGGAGGCGGGGCAGCCTGCCGCCGCCGAGATCGAAGCGTCGGCGCGCGAGGCCGGGATCGCCTATCGTGCCATCCCGGTAGCGGGTGGCTTCTCGCAGGCGCAGGTGGATGAAATGGCCCAGGCGCTGGATGGAGCGGATGGCCCGGTCTTCGCCTTCTGTCGCACCGGCACGCGCTCGACGCTGCTGTGGTCGCTGGCGCAGGCCAGCAGGGGCGGCGACCCCGACGAAATCGCAGCGGCGGCCGCCGCCGCCGGCTATGACATCGCGCCGGTGCGCGCCGCCGTGGAACGGCTGGCCGCTAGTTCCTGAAATCGAGCGGCGGCTTGCGGTCGCCCAGCAGCGAGCGATAGCGGTAATCCGGCCCGCGAGAGGCATCGAACTCCGCTCGCGCCGACTGGCGCAGCGCCGGATCGGTGTAGAGCTGGATCGCCGTCAGCACCATCGCCTTGGCCGCGAGCTGCGCGCCCTTGAAGCCCATCGTCGTGCCGCTCGCCGCCGCCGATTGCCATGAATGCGCCGGCGTGCCGGGCGCCCAGGTGGCGGTGTTCACGCCCACGGTGGGCGTGGCCCATGACACATCGCCCACATCGGTCGATCCATAGCCGAGCGTCTTGTCATAGGGTTCGATCGCCGCGGCGCTTTCCACCGGGCGGGGGGCGGCCAGCGTCTTGCCGATCTCGGTGGCGAAGCGCTTCTCCTCGGCGGTAAGCTGCATCCCGCCCACCTGTCGCAGCTTGGCGTCCATCACCCTGGCCATCGTCTCGTTGACGAGCAGCGGGTTGTTGCCGTGGATGACCTCCCACTCCACCTGAGTGCCGGTGCCCATCGCCGCACCCTTCGCGGCGTCCTCCAGCCGCTTCCACATCGCCTCCACTTCGGCGGTCTGCGAATGGCGGACGTAGTAGAACACCTCGGCGTTCTCGGGCACGACATTGGGCGCGCTGCCGCCGTCGGTGATGACGTAGTGGATGCGCGAATCCATCGTGGTGTGCTCGCGCATCATGTTGACCATCATGTTCATGGCTTCCACGCCGTCGAGCGCTGAGCGGCCCTGCGCGGGGGCACCGGCGGCATGGGCGGCCTTGCCGCGAAAGCGGAACTTGGCGGAGCGGTTGGCGAGCGTGGTGCGCGCCGCCGCACTGTTGGCGTCCGAGGGGTGCCAGTGGATCGCGAAATCGACGTCGTTGAACAGTCCTTCGCGCACCATGTACACCTTGCCCGAGCCGCCTTCCTCCGCCGGCGTGCCGTAGAGCCGCACGCGGCCTGGCGTGCCCGTCGCCTTGAGCCACTGGCTGAGCGCGATGGCGGCGGTGACGGAGCCGGAGCCGAAGAGATTGTGGCCGCAGGCGTGGGCGGCGCTCTTGCCGTCCGTCTGGCGCGTCGGCGTATCGGCCTGGCTGAGGCCGGGCAGCGCGTCGAATTCGGCCAGGATGGCGATCACCGGCCCGCCGGTGCCCCATTCCGCGACGAAGGCGGTGGGTATCTCCGCGACGCCCTTGGTGACCTTGAACCCCGCCTTGGCCAGTTCCGATTGGAGCAGCGCGCTCGACTTGTTTTCCTGATAGCCGAGCTCGGCATGGTCCCAGATGGCCCGCGCAACCGCCGCCGTCCGGTCGTAACGCGCATCGACCAGCGCCATCGGATCGGGCGTGGGGCTGTGTGCCTGCGCCTGTGCCTGGGTAGGGGCTGCCAGCAGGCAGGCCAGCGCCATCGAAGCCGGAACGCGAAACCCCATCTATCTTCCTCCTTCGCGGTGCAGACCGATCCTGCCCGAGCTGCGGCGTGTCTCGACGCAAGCGAGGCCCTGTGTCAACAAGGCGGGATGAGCCTCGCCCTCCAGTTCGCCGGCTCGCTGCTCGCAATCCTGGCGCTGGCGTGGATCGCGCAGCGGATGGGGCTCGGCGGCGATGCGAGGATTCGCAGCGAGGAGGAGGCGCGCGCCCTGGCGGATGAGGCGCTGCACGGGTTCGACCCGGTCGACATCGTGATCGACAAGGCGGGCATGGGCGCGCTGTGCCGCGATGCGGAAGGGCGGGTGCTTCTGCTGCGTCGACATGGCAGCCACTGGGCGTCGCGCCTGCTGGACCAGCAAACCGATGCCCGGCTCGACGGCGCCTTCCTCACGCTCACCCCCGATCGGCGCTTCGGCGGCGTGACCTTCGACTTGGGCGACGAGGCTGCTATATGGGCCGCCAGTATGCGCCGCATCACGAGTTGACCGATGCCAGATTTCTCACCGACCACATACGCCATTCCCTTTTTCGTGGTGCTCGTTCTCGGCGAGATGTTGTGGGCGCGCCGGGCCCGGCCGGAAGCCTATGAATCGCGCGACACGCTGACGTCGCTGGCCTTCGGGCTCGGCAGCACCGTCGCCGGCGCGCTCGCGGGTGGGGCGCTGCTCGCGCTGTTCCTGTGGGTCTGGCAGTTCCGCATCTTCGACTTCGGCCCGCAGTGGTGGACGGTGTGGTGGGCGTGGCCGCTGTGCTTCGTGCTGGACGATCTCAAATACTACTGGGTCCACCGTTTCGGCCACCGCGTGCGCTGGTTCTGGGCCAGCCACGTGAACCATCATTCGAGCCAGCACTACAATCTGAGCACCGCCCTGCGGCAGACCTGGACCGGTATGCTGACGCTGGGCTTCGCCTTTGCGCTGCCGCTGGTGCTGCTGGGGTTCCATCCGGTGATGATCGCCATCTGCGGCGGCTTCAACCTGATCTATCAGTTCTGGATTCATACCGAGGCGATCGGGCGGACGCCCCACTGGTTCGAGGCGGTGATGAACACCCCCAGCCATCACCGCGTCCATCACGCCACCAATCCGCGCTATCTCGACCGCAACTATGCCGGCGTGTTCATCGTGTGGGACAAGATGTTCGGCACCTTCGAAGCGGAGCTGAGCAGCGCGGAAGGCGGCGAGCGCATCCGCTATGGCATCGTCCGGCAACTCGGCACCTTCAACCTGCTGTGGTCGGTGTTTCACGAATGGGCCGGGATGCTGGACGATATCCGCCGCGCGCCCTGGCGCCACAAGCTGTCCTATCTTCTGCGCGAGCCCGGCTGGAGCCATGACGGCAGCCGCGAGACGAGCGACATGATCCGCGCGCGCTGGCAAAGGAGCCAGCCCCAGACGCCCGAGCAGGTTGCTATCGAAAACCGAATTGCGGAGCCGCGCCAGGCCGCATAACCTTGTCCTCCTGGGCGAGGGGACAACAGGGTCATGGACGAATTCGATGTCATCGTGGTGGGCGCGGGCAGCGCGGGCAGCGCCGTCGCGGGGCGGCTGGTCAAGAGCGGGCGCAGCGTCTGTCTTCTGGAAGCGGGCGGGCGGAACGATTCGCTTCTGGTGAAGACACCGGGCTTCATGCCCTTCCTGCGCAACGCCTCCAACTATCGGTACGAAACGGTGCCCCAGAAGGGGCTGAACGGGCGCAGCGGCTATCAGCCGCGCGGGCGCGGGCTGGGCGGATCATCCGCCATCAACGCCATGCTCTACATCCGCGGCAATCCCTGGGACTATGACAACTGGGCCGCGCTGGGCTGCACCGGATGGAGCTGGAACGAGGTTCTGCCCGTGTTCAAGCGCTCGGAGAAGAACGTGCGCGGGGCCGACCGCTATCACGGGGCCGAGGGGCCGCTGTGGGTTTCCGACCAGCGCTGGCCGAACAGGGGCAGCCTGGCCTTCATCGAGGCGGCGGCGCAGCTTCAGCTCCCCCGCAACCTCGATTTCAACGGTGAGAAGCAGGACGGGTTCGGGCTCTACCAGGTCACCCAGCGCCACGGCGAGCGCTGGTCGGCGGCACGCGCCTATATCGAGCCGCTGCGCCGCGACCGGCGGCTCGACGTGCGGATCGGGGTCACGGTGCAGCGTATCCTGATCGAGGACGGACGCGCGACCGGGGCGATCTATACGGTCGCGGGCAAGCAGCGCACGGTGAAGGCGCGTGGCGCGGTGGTGGTGAGCGGGGGCGCGTTCAATTCGCCGCAGTTACTGATGCTGTCGGGGATCGGCCCGGGTGTGCATCTGCGCGAGCATGGCATCGACGTAGTGCGCGATTGCGCGGCTGTGGGCTCCGACCTCCAGGACCATGTCGACTATGTTTCGAGCTGGGAGACGCAGAGCCGCGAGTTCTTCGGCGACAGTCTCCAGGGCACGGCGTCGATGGCCAGGGCGGTGTGGGAGCACCGCCGCCGCCGCACGGGGCCGATGACCACCCCCTATGCCGAGACAGGCGGCTTCTGGCGGTTGACGCCCGATGCGCCGGCCCCCGATGTGCAATGGCATTTCGTGCCTGCCATGCTGGAGGATCATGGCCGGCTGAAGGTGAAGGGGCACGGCTTTTCGCTCCACGCCTGCGTGCTGAGGCCAGAGAGCCGGGGCACGGTGCGGCTGGCCGGGCCGGATGCCGGGATGGCGCCGCGGATCGATCCCAACTTCCTGGATGACGAGCGCGACATGGCGGTGCTGCGAAAGGGTGTGCGGATGTCGCACCGCATTGTCGCCGCGCCCGCGCTGGCGGTCTATGAGCCGCGCGACCGCTACCCGATCGATCTCGAGGATGACGCGGCGCTCGACCATCTCATCCGCAGCCGTGCCGACACGGTCTATCACCCCGTCGGCACCTGCCGGATGGGCGGCGACGATGCGAGCGTTGTCGATCCCATGCTCCGCCTGCGCGGGGTGGCGGGGCTGTGGGTGGCCGACGCCAGCGTGATGCCCCGTCTCATCAGCGGCAACACCAACGCGCCCAGCATCATGATCGGCGAGCGCTGCGCGGATTTCGTCGAGGCTGCGCTGAAGGCCTGAGAACAGCAGCCGCCTCGAGCCTGCGGCGGCCGCGAAGCCGTCGTCACGGATCAGGCGCCGGCAGCAGGCCTGGAAAGAAAAAGGGCCGGGATCCTTCGATCCCGGCCCGATAGTCTTGGTGTTCGCAGGAGGAACAAGGGTTGGCGGAACGGGAAGGAGAGAGGAGAGAGCCCGCCCCGCCAATTCGGTGAATGGATGTCAGTAGTTGTAGGCGCGCTCCCCATGCTCGCCGAGGTCGAGGCCTTCGCGCTCGACTTCCTCGCTGACGCGAAGGCCGGTGAGCAGCTTGGCGATATAGAAGGCGATGGCCGAACCGGCTCCCGCCCAGACGATCGCCAGCGCAACCGCCTTGACCTGGCTGACAAGTTGGGCGCCGAGGGCATAGTCCGCGGCTCCCGGGCCGCCCAGCGCGGGCAGCATGGTGACGGCGGTGCCGATCGAGCCGACGATGCCGCCGACCGCGTGAATGCCGAAGGCATCGAGCGATTCATCGATCTTGAGCTTGGGCTTGATGCTGACCACGAACACCGCGCACAGGACCGCCGCGACGGCTCCCAGCAGGATGGCGCCGAACGGGCCGCTGTTGCCGGCCGCCGGGGTCACCGCGACGAGGCCCGCGATGGCACCCGAACAGGCGCCCAGCAGCGATCCCTTGTGGCCGAGCGCCCGCTCGGTCAGCATCCAGAACAGCACGCCGGCGGCGGTGGCGGTAAGCGTGTTGATGAGCGCGAGACCGGCGGAGGCGTTGGCCTCCAGGGCGCTGCCGGCGTTGAAGCCGAACCAGCCCACCCACAGCAGGCCGGTGCCGATCAGCGTCATGGTCAGCGAGTGCGGAGCCATGACTTCCTTCTTGAAGCCGAGGCGCGGGCCCAGGATCAGCGCACCCACCAGCGCCGAGACGCCTGCGTTGATGTGGACCACGGTCCCGCCCGCGAAGTCGAGCGCGCCCCAGCCGAAGATCAGCCCGGTCGCTTCCGGCGTCGCGCCGGCGTACCAGACCATGTGCGCGATCGGGAAATAGACGATCGTGAGCCACACTGCGGCAAAGACCATCAGCGCGCTAAACTTCATCCGCTCGACCAGGCCGCCGACAACCAGGCTCACGGTGATCGCGGCGAAGGTCATCTGGAAGGCGATGAAGACGAATTCCGGGATCGCCACGCCTTCGGTGAAGGTCGCGGCGGTGGAATCGGCTGTCACCCCGGCGAGGAAGAACTTGCCGGAACTGATGAACTGGTTGGCATCCCCGCCGAAGGCGAGGCCGTAGCCGTAGGTCACCCAGATTATCATCGCCAGGCTTGCGACCGCGATGATCTGGGTCAGGACCGAAAGCATGTTCTTGGTGCGGACGAGGCCACCGTAGAACAGCGCCAGGCCCGGCACGATCATCGCCAGCACCAGCACGGTGGCGGTAATCATCCAGGCGGTATCGCCCTTGTCGACGGTCGGCGCGGCAGGCGCGGCGGCCGCCGCGTCCTGTGCCCAGGCCGGCAGGGCGGCGAAAAGCGTGAGGCCGGCGGCGCCGGCGAGTTTCAGCGGATTGAACATGATAGGCCCCCTCATCATTGCGCGCGTCACAGGGCCTCGGCCCCGGTTTCGCCGGTGCGGATGCGTGTCGCGCCCGCCAGCTCGAGTACGAAGATCTTCCCGTCGCCTATGGCGCCGGTGTTCGCGGCCGTGCCGATCGCCTCGACCACGCCGGCGGCGATGGCGTCGTCCACGGCGACCTCCAGCTTCACTTTGGGAAGCATGTTGGTCGAGTATTCGGCCCCGCGGTAGATTTCGGTCTGCCCCTTCTGGCGGCCGAAGCCCTTGACCTCTGACACGGTCATGCCCGTGACGCCCACGCCCGAGAGTGCTTCGCGCACCTCGTCGAGCTTGAACGGCTTGATGACGGCGATGATGTATTTCACGTCGGCCGGCCCTCCACTGCCGCCGGGGGGTTCCCGGCTTCGCGATTGCAGCAAGGGCCGTGCCAAAGCTGCTCAAGGAGCAAAGCTCAGGCGCGCGATAACCTCAATTGCTTAAAATAAAGGCAAACGCCTATATATTAGGCGATCTCTAGGTCTGCGTGGATCGGAAGGTGGTCCGATGCAACTGCGGCGAGCGCGCTGTGGTGGACCGACGATCCGTGACAGCGCAAGCTGCGCGAATGGACGATGCGATCCAGCCGGGCGAGTGGGGCGCGGCTCGGATAGCTGGGCCCCGGCGCGATGAGGCCCCAGTCCGGACCGAACTCGCGCATCGCCCCGGTGGTGTGGCCCCACTGGTTGAAATCGCCCAGGATCACGGCCGGCATGTCGTCATGCTCGGAGGCGAAGCGGAGCAGGCTGCGGACCTGTTCGCGCCGCCGCAGGCCCGACAGGTCGAGATGGGTGCCGATCACCCGCACCCGGTCCGCGCCGCTGCCGATCACCGCGCAGGCGGCGCCCCGTGGCTCGAGCGTGGGGAGGTCGAGCGCCCGGCATTCCGTGATCTCGAGGTCTCTCCGGACGAGGATCGCATTGCCGTGCCAGCCCATGCTCTGTGCTCGCCGGGCGACATGCGCCACCCGCCACGGGCTTTCGTCGAACAGATGGCGCGGTAGCACCGCTTCTCGGGCGCCAATGCGCCTGTCGGCCTCCTGCAGCGCGATAACGTCGGCGTGAAGCTCGCGCAGCACCGACACGATCCGTTCCGGGTCGCGCCGGCGGTCCAGTCCCACCGCCTTGTGGATGTTGTAGCTGGCGAAGCGCAGCTTCAGAGGAAGTCTCGCAGCGTGTCCATGAAGCGGGCGAACTGGTCCTGATGTAGCCAGTGCCCGGCCTTTTCGAACTCGATAACCCGGGCGTTGCCGAAATGCTCCAGCCGCCCGTCATGCAGCGGGCTGGAGGCCCAGCTGTCCTTGCCATAGAGCAGCAGCGTCGGCGCGGTGATCGCGCCCCAGGTCTGGTGAATGAACTCGTCCGCGGTGTCCTCCACGGGCCAGACGTTGAGATGCGGGTCGAACTTCCAGCTGAAGCTGCCGTCCTCGTTGCGGTTTACCCCGTGGATGGTGAGGTGACGGGCCTGATCGGGGGTGAGGTAGGCGTTCTCCTCGATCATCCGGGCCAGCGCCGCCTCGATGCTTTCGTATTTGCGCGGGGATCGGCCGGCCGCGCCGCGCTTCTTCCCGATCCATTCGGCCATGCGCTGCGGATAGGGGGTGGAGCGCATTTCCGCCGCGCGCTGCGGGCTGGGGCCAAGCCCTTCGATGGCGACGATCTTGCGGACCATGTCGGGGAAGATGCCGGCATAGCGCAGCGCCACGTGGCCGCCCATCGAGTGGCTGACGATGGTGACGGGTCCGCGCCCGAGCTGGTGGATGAGCTGGGCGAGGTCATACACCATGTCCTCCGCGCGGTAATTGCCGTCCGAAACCCAGTCGCTGTCGCCGTGGCCCCGGTGGTCCATTGCCACGACGTGCCAGTCTGCGCGCAGGGCCTCAGCGGTCCAGTCCCAGCTTCGCGCATGGTCCCGCCCGCCATGCACAAGCACCAGCGGCGGCGCATCGGCATTGCCCCAGTCGAGATAGTTCAGCCGGAGACGCTGCGAAATGAAGGTTTGCGAGGTGGGGCCGGAGGCGGTCATCCGCGCCCCATGCCGCCAAGCCGTGGGGTGGGCAAGCTCACCGCTCCTTGGTGGCCGAAAACACCAGCTGCGGGTTCTTTTCCTGCTGGTAACCCACATCCCAGGCGCTTTTGGCCATGAACACCAAATCGCCGTCGCGGTCCTTGGCGAGGTTGGCGCGGTTGAACTGCTCGAAGGTCTTGAGCGCCGCGTCATCGCCCCTCAGCCAGCGGGCGGTGGCGAAGGGGCTGGGCTCGAGATGGGCGGCGACCTTGTATTCCGCCTCGAGTCGCGAAACCAGCACCTCGAGCTGGAGCTGCCCGACCACGCCCACGATCCACTGTGCGCCGATTTCGGGATAGAAGACCTGGATCACGCCTTCCTCGGAGAGATCGTCGAGTGCCTTCCTGAGCTGCTTGGTCTTGGTGGGATCGGCCAGCACCACCCGGCGCAGGATCTCCGGCGCGAAATTGGGCAGGCCGGTGAAGCGCAGGCCGTTGCTCTCGCTCAGCGTGTCGCCCACCCGCAGCGTGCCGTGATTGGGGATGCCGATGATGTCGCCCGCCTCGGCGGTATCGGCCAGCTCGCGGTCCTGCGCGAAGAACAGGATGGGGGAATGGATCGCGATCGGCTTGCCCAGGCCGCTCGGCGTCAGCTTCATGCCGCGTTTGAAGGTGCCCGAAACCTGCCGCATGAAGGCGATGCGGTCGCGGTGGTTGGGGTCCATGTTCGCCTGGACCTTGAAGATGAAGCCTGTGACCTCGGGCCGTTCCGGGCTGATCGCGCCCTGGTCGCTCGGCTGCGGCCGTGGGGGCGGGGCATGGCTGGCGATGGCCTCGATCAGCTCGGTAACGCCGAAATTCTTGAGCGCGCTGCCGAAATAGACCGGGGTCAGGTCGCCGTTGCGATAGGCCTCGATGTCGAATTCTGGGTAGCCGATCTGCGCCAGCTCGACATTCTCCGCCACTTCGGCGGGGAGGGCGGGAGCGGCTTCGCGCGTGCCCTGGAACTCGCGGCTCGGCCCCTCCGGCCGCGCCACGGAATTGCTGGCGAAGTCGAGCACGCCCGCGAACTCGCCGCCCATGCCCACCGGCCAGCCCTGGGGGCTGACGTCGAGCGCCAGCATATCCGCGATCTCGTCGAGCAGCTCGAACACGGGCCGGCCCTCGCGATCGACCTTGTTGACGAAGGTGATGATGGGGACCGAGCGCAGCCGGCAGACTTCGAACAGCTTCCTCGTCTGGGGCTCGATGCCCTTGGCCGCGTCGATCACCATCACGGCGGAATCGACGGCGGTGAGCGTGCGGTAGGTGTCCTCGGAGAAATCCTCGTGCCCCGGCGTGTCGAGCAGGTTGAAGGTCACGCCGTCCTTCTCGAAGGTCATCACCGACGAGGTGACCGAGATGCCGCGCTGCTGCTCGATCTTCATCCAGTCGCTGCGCGCGCGACGCGCCTGGCCCCGCGCCTTCACCTCGCCCGCGAGATGGATCGCGCCGCCGGTCAGCAGCAGCTTCTCGGTCAGCGTGGTCTTGCCCGCGTCGGGGTGCGAGATGATGGCGAAGGTGCGGCGATTTGAGGTCATGGGAGGCGCGCCTTTACGAGGCTGCGCGCGCGCGGGCAACGGCGGAGCGCTTGTCAGCGCGAGGGTGCTGTGCAATGCCTCGTGCGTTCTGCCAAAGGGGGGTTGGAGCATGGCTTGCCGTCTTGCATTCACTGCCGTCGCGCTCGCCGCCGGTCTCGCGGCCTGCACGCCGCAGCCGACCGCCGAGGTCGAGAAGATCGACATCGCCGCGGTGGAGAAGGCGGCGCATGACGGCTATGTCGATGCCATCAACAGCAACGATCCCGAAAAATTCGCGGACGCGATCACCGACGACGTGGTTTACCAGTATCCTGACGCGCCCGAACTGGTGGGCAAGGAAGCAGTGATGGAATGGGTGCGCGGCTATTTCGCGGCATATACGACTCGCTGGGAGAAAACCTCGATCGGCTTTACGGTTGCCGGTGACCTGGCGTTCGAGCGCTACACCTACAAATCCACCGACACCGACCGCAAGAGCGGCGCAGTCACCACCGGCAGCGGCAAGGGCATCAACATCTTCCGGCGCGGCGCCGACGGCAAATGGCGGGTCGCGGTCGATGGCTGGAGCTCGGACAAGCCCGCGAGCTGACTGGCGCGGGGCAAGGGGGCGGAGATCAGCTCTCCCGCGCCACCCTGAACCCGGCGAAATCCTGGTTGACCGGCATCAGCTCGATGCGGTTGATGTTGAGGTGCGGGGGGAGCTCGGCGATCCATCTGATCGTGTTCGCGATGTCCTCCGCCGTCATTGGTTGGACGCCCCGGTAGAGGTCATCCGACGCCTGCTGACTGCCGGTCCGCACCAGCGTGAATTCGGTCTCGACCATGCCCGGCTCCACGCTGGTCACGCGCACGCCCGTGCCGTGGAGATCGGCGCGCAGGGCCAGCGTGAAATGGTTCGCGAAGGCCTTGGACCCGGCATAGACATTGCCCATCGGGTAGATGTAGCTTCCCGCCACCGATCCGATCGCGATGATCGCGCCCTTGCGGGCGATCAGCCCCGGCAGCAGCTTCCTCGTCAGCACCACCATCGCGGTGATGTTGGTGTCGATCATGGTCTGCCAGTCGGCAAGGTCGGCCTCCTGCGCGGGTCTCAGCCCCTGGGCGAGCCCGGCGTTGTTCACCAGGAGGTCGATGTCGCGATAAGCCCCGGGCAGCGCCGCGAGCGCCGCGTCGAGCGCATCGGTGTCGCGCACGTCGAACACCGCGGGGTGAACATTCTGCACGCCCAGTTCGGCGACCAGAGCGTCGAGACGCTCCGCACGGCGCCCCGTCGCCACGCAGCGCCACCCGCCCGCGACCAGAGCCCGCACGGTCGCCTCGCCGATGCCGGAGGTGGCGCCGGTGACGAAAGCGGTCCGGCTCATCCGCGCAGCTCCGCGCCCAGCTTGGCGGCGGCGGCCACGATCCTGTCGGCCACACCCTTGATCTCGGCATCGGTGAAGCTCTTCTCGCCCGGCTGGAGCGTGACCTCCACCGCCACCGACTTGCGTCCCTCTGGCACGCCCTGACCGGCGAAGACGTCGAACACGCGCGCGGCGACGATCGCCTGCTTGTCCGCACCCCTGACCGCGCGGACCAGATCGCCGCCGGCGAGCCCGGTGGGCACGAGGAATGCGAAATCGCGCGTCACGGCCTGGAGCGCTGGCGGGCTGTATGCCGGCCGCGCGAAAGCGGCGCTCTTGCGCGGCGGGATGGCGTCGAGGAACAGCTCCACCGCCACCACGGGGCCGTCCACGTCGAACACCTTGAGCGTCGCGGGATGGAGCGCGCCGAAGCGGGCGAGCACGGTCTTGGGGCCAAGCCGGAGCGTGGCCGACTGGCCGGGGTGGAACTGCGGCCCCGCCTCGCCCATCACCTGGAGATTGGCGACGGGAGCGCCCGCAGCCTCCAGAAGCGCCAGCGCCTCGGCCTTGGCGTCATAGGCATCGAAACCGGCCGCCTTCCCGCTGGTCCATCCGCGCGGAGACTTCTCGCCGGCCAGCACCACGCCCAGTGTCGGGCGTTCGTCGCTCGCACCCGCGTCTGCGCGAAAATAGCGCCGCCCTATCTCGAACAGCCGCGATCCGGCCGCGCCGCGATCGGCGTTGCGCTTCGCGGCGGCGACGAGACCGGGGATGAGCGAAGGGCGCATCGCCTTCATGTCTTCGCTGATGGGGTTGTCGAGTACCCAGAGTTCGCCGTTCCCTTCCGCGAAGTGATCCGCGTCGTTCCCGGGCAGGAAGCTCCACGTCACCGCCTCGTTCAGCCCGCGCGCGGCGGCGGTGCGGCGCAGCTTGCGCTCGGTCTGCTGGAGAGGCGTGGCGGTGGGGCGGGCAACGCCGTCCGCGCGAGGCAGGGCCACGCTCGTCACCTTGTCGAGCCCGTGGATGCGCACGACCTCCTCGACCAGATCGGCCGGTCCCTCGATATCGTGGCGGCGCGGCGGGCAGGTCACCTGCCAGCCGTCGCCCACCGAGAAATCGAGCGCTGCGAGGATGCGGCGCTGCTCGGCCTCGGGCACGTCCACCCCGCCGAGGCGCTGGGTCAGCGAGGGGTCGAAGGCGATCACCTTCGCCGCCAGCGGAGGCTGGCCCGCGCGCACCATGTCCGATGCCGTTCCACCGCAGATCTGCAGGATCAGCGCGGTCAGGATTTCCAGGCCATCATCGAGGAAGGCGGGATCGACGCCGCGCTCGAAGCGGGTGCGGGCATCGCTGGCAAGGCTCAGGCTGCGCCCGGTCACGCCGATGCGCGTGGGATCGAAATAGGCGATCTCGAGCAGCACATCGGTGGTGCCCTCGGACACGCCGGAATCCTCGCCGCCCATGATGCCGGCGATGTCGTGGACACCGGCATCGTCCGCGATCACGGTCATGCTGTCGTCGAGCGCATAGGTCTTGCCGTTGAGCGCCAGCACCTCTTCGCCCGCCTTCGCCCGGCGCGCCACCACCGGCCCGCTCAGCTTCGCCAGATCATAGGCGTGGGCCGGGCGGCCGAACGCCAGCATGACGTAGTTGGTGATGTCCACCAGCGCGCTGATCGGGCGTTGGCCGGCGGATGCCAGGCGGCGCTGCATCCATTCCGGGCTCGCACCATTGGTCACGCCGGTGATGACACGGCCGTAGAATGCGGGGCATCCCTCGGGATCGTCGATGCGGATTTCCACCGGGCAGGAGCCGGCGGCCTCGATCGCCGGTGCCGCGAAGGGCTTGAACGTCCCGACATCTGCCGCCGCCAGGTCGCGGGCGATGCCGAGCACTCCCATGCAATCCGGGCGATTGGGGGTGATCGCGACGTCGAACACCGGGCTGGCCGCGTGATAGGCGGCAAAGTCCGCGCCCACCGGCGCATCGTCGGGCAGCTCGATTACGCCCTCGTGATCCTCGCCGATCTGGAGCTCGCGCACCGAGCACATCATGCCGTTCGATTCGACCCCGCGGATCGCGCTCTTGCGCAATTCCATTCCATTGGCCGGAACCAGCGCGCCGGGCAGGCCCAGCACGCCGACCATGCCCGCGCGCGCATTGGGCGCGCCGCAGACGACCTGGAGCGGCCCGCCGTCGCCCGCGTCCACGGTCAGCACCTGCAGCTTGTCGGCATCGGGATGGCGCGCCGCGGTCAGCACTCTGGCGATCTTGAACCCGCGCAGCTTCTCGGCCGGGTCCTCGATCCCCTCGACCTCGTGGCCGATGCGGTTGAGCGCAGCGGCGATCTCGGCGACGGATGCGTCGGTCTCGAGGAACTGCTTCAGCCATTCGAGCGAGAACTTCATGCCCGAATCCCCGTCTCTTTGGACCCCACGCCCGCGCTGAGCGTCGGCTGGTCGAAGGCGGTGAAGCCATAATGGGCCAGCCAGCGGCCATCCCCGTCGAAGAAGGCACGCAGGTCGTCCATGCCGTATTTGAGCATCGCCAGCCGGTCCACGCCCACCCCGAAGGCAAAGCCCTGCCATCTGTCGGGATCGAGCCCGGCGAATTCGATCACCCGCCTGTTGACCATGCCGCTGCCCAGCAGCTCCATCCAGCCATGTCCCGGCGCATCGCCGTCGCCGCCCAGCACGCGCCGCCCCCCCACATCCTGCCAGCCCACGTCGACCTCGACCGAAGGCTCGGTGAAGGGGAAATAGCTCGGGCGCAGCCGCAGCACGATATCGTCGCGCTCGAAGAAGGCCTTGAGGAAGGTCTCCAGCGTCCACTTGAGATGGCCGAGGTGGATGCCTTCATCGATCACCAGCCCTTCGACCTGGTGGAACATCGGCGTGTGCGTGGCGTCGCTGTCGGAACGATAGACCCGGCCCGGTGCGATGATCCTGAGCGGCGCGCCCTTCTGGACCATCGCACGGATCTGCACCGGCGAGGTGTGCGTCCGCAGCAACATGCGCCCTTGTCGGCCTACCGCTTCGCTATTTGAGGCCGGACGGCCCTCGGCGTCCACGTCAGGGAAATAGAAGGTGTCGTGCATCGCCCGCGCGGGGTGGGTTTCGGCCATGTTGAGCGCGGTGAAATTGTGCCAGTCGTCCTCGATCTCCGGACCGGTGGCGACTGCGAAGCCCAGGTCGGCGAAGATTTCCGCCAGCTCGTCCATCACCTGGCTGACGGGGTGGACCGAGCCGCGCGGCGCTTCAGGCGCGGGCAGGGTAAGGTCGAGAACCTCGCTCGCCAGCCGCGCGTCCAGCGCCGCGGCGTCGAGCACCGCCGCGCGGGCGGTGATGGCATCGGCCACGGCGGCGCGCATCCCCTGGATTCGCGGGCCTTCCACCAGCCGCTGTTCCGGCGTCATCGCGCCCAGGGTCTTGAGCGCGAGCGTGATCCAGCCGGCCTTGCCAAGCGCGGCGACACGCTGCGCCTCCAGCGCTTCGGCATCGGCAGCGGCGATGGCCGCGAGCGCGGCATCCAGCCGGGGTTTATCGGGGGTTTCCATCGGCGGTGCCCCTAAGGGGCGGACGGGGGACTGGCAATGGCCGCCGCGTGGCCGAACGCGGCCCCCGCCCAACGCTCCCCGTTGCGCTCAGGGGCTCCGGCCATCCGGGCGGTCGAGAACCTGGACGGGGGAGCCCAGGATGCGCGTGCGCTCGGCCATGAAGGCGGCCAGTATGGGATGTTCGGCCAGGGCATATTCGGTCGGGCTCATGCCCATGAAGCAGTGGAACTCTCGCGTGAAATGCGCGTGGTCGGTGTAATGGCAATCTATCACCGTCGACCAGTTCGATCGTTCGGCCAGCATGAAGGCGGAAAGCGTGCGCATCATGCGCTGACGGCGGACCAGCAGTTGCGGGGAAAAGCCGAAATAGCGCGCGCACAGCCGTTCGACCGTGCGCTGGGTGACGCCCGCGTGGCTGGCGAGGGCGGCTGCGCTGTGGACGTCCGGATCCACCAGCGCCTGGTTGACCGCGTAGATCAGCGCGCCGTGGCGCACCGGCCGATCGCGTTCGAGGAAGAAGTCGCAGATCGTGCGTGCTTGTTCCTCGGCGTCGGGCGCGCTGCGGCTCAGGCGTCCGCACAGCGGGGCGAAGGCGGAATAGAGGGGATCGGTCATGCCGTCGCTCACGCTGTCGGCCATGACCCGGGCGGGCACATCCATGAACTTCGCCCAGCCGAGCGGCAGCAGGCCGATGCCCCACATCCGGGTGGCGGTCATGCGGAAGCCCATTGCGCGCGAGCTGGGACCCGTGACCACGAAGGACGCGTCTCTCAGGACCACGCCGTCGCTGGTCTCGACCACCGGGGGAAGGCCGGAGAAGAAGCGCAGATTGGCCCATTCGGGGTGGACGTGATCGGCCACGCTCTCGCCTTCCGCCAGATCGACCTCGAGAAGGTAGAAACTGGTGAAGCACCCCGCCAGCTGCGCGGGCGGGGGAAAGAATCGAGCCCGAAGGATGTTTGCCCCCATGTGCGCAACAGGATGCCACAACGCGCGGGCCAAGCGCAAGAAAAAGACGGAATTGTTGCATCGCGCGACATCCCGGCGCCAGTGCGTTCGGCCCCCCTGCTTACTGCCCTTCGCTCGCACCGCCGTGCGCTGCTCGCCGGTTTCCCTGACGCAAGAAGGGGGCGAACCCTCGCGGGCCGCCCCCTTCTTGATTGCGCCGGAAAGCCGCGCTCAGCTTGCCGCTGCGGCCTTCTCGGTGTTGCCCAGCGCCTTCTTGGCCTGGCCGATGATCGCGGTGAAGGCGCCGCCTTCGTTCATGGCGAGGTCCGCCATGACCTTGCGATCGAGTTCGATCCCGGCGAGCTTGGCGCCGTGCATGAACTGCGAATAGGTCAGCCCTTCGGCGCGGACCGCCGCATTGATGCGCTGGATCCACAGCGCGCGGAAGCTGCGCTTCTTAACCTTGCGGTCGCGGTAGGCGTATTGCCCGGCCTTTTCGACCGCCTGGCGGGCGATGCGGATCGTGTTCTTGCGGCGGCCGCGGTAACCCTTGGCCTGATCCAGAATCCGCTTGTGCTTGGCGCGGGTGGTAACACCGCGTTTGATGCGAGGCATATCGTATCTCCTTCAGTGCTACCGGGTCAGCCGAGCCCGTAGGGGGCCCATTTCTTCACATGCGCGACGTCGGCGTCGCTGAGCACGGAAGTGCCGCGGTTCTGGCGGATATACTTCGCATTGTGGCTGATCAGGCGGTGGCGCTTGCCGGCGACACCATGCTTGACCTTGCCTGTGGCGGTGAGCTTGAAGCGCTTCTTGACGCCGCTCTTGGTCTTCAGCTTGGGCATTTTCGTCTCCTTTCGGGGACACGCTGGAGCCAGCCCTGGCAGCCCTTTTGGCCAGGCCGGCGGTGAATCACGTGTCGGTGAAGCGCGCGCCCCTAGGGGAGGAGCGGCGGAAAGGCAAGGGAAACCCGGAACCCGCCGCGCGGGGCGCAAGCCGCAGTATCGGCGCCGGTTATCGAGCGCCGCCCATAGCTTCCAGCACATCCTCCAGCCGTGCGGGATCGCCGACCGCCAGCACGCGGCCGTTTTCGGCCTCGGCGCTGCCCGCATCGAGCGGGTTGCCCTGCCAATCGGCCATGATGCCGCCCGCGCCTTCCACCACCCGCACCAGCGCGGCGTAATCGTGGAGCTTCAGCCCCGCCTCGCACACCACATCGATGTGGCCGCTGGCCAGCAGGCCGTAGTTGTAGCAATCGCCGCCCCACACGATCTTGCGCTGCGCCACCCCCCTGGCCAGGCCCATGAAGGCGTCGGCCTCGTCCTCGCCGAAGAGGTTGGGGCTGGTGGTGGCCAGCACCGCGCCCGACAGCTCGGGGCAGGGGCGGGTGCGGATCGCCCGGCCGTTGAGGGTGGTCGCCTCGCCCACCCGGCTGGCCCAGCGTTCCTTGAGCACCGGCTGGTCGATCACGCCGATCACCGGCCAGCCATCCTGCATCAGCGCGATCAGCGTGCCGAAGATCGGCCGCCCGGCAATGAAGCTGGTGGTGCCGTCGATCGGGTCGAGCACCCATTGCCGCGCCGCGCTCTCGCGGGTCACGCCGTATTCCTCGCCGTGGATGCCGTCCTGCTGGCGTTCCATCTCCAGGATGGCGCGCATGGCCGCCTCGGCCGCGCGGTCCGCTTCGGTCACGAAGCTGGCGTCTGCCTTGCGCTCCTCGCTCCACGTTCCGCGGAACAACGGCCGGATGGCCGCGCCGGCGGCATCGGCGAGCCGGTTGGCCAGGTCGAGATCGGCGGCGAGATCGGCGGCGGCGCTCAACGCTCCCGCCCCCTCAGTCGAACAGGCTGGAGACGCTGCTCTCGTCGGCGATGCGCCGCATCGCCTCGCCGATCAGCGGGGCGATGGTGAGGATGCGGATGCGCTTGGAATCGAGCGCCGCTTCGGTGGGACGGATCGAATCGGTGATGACCAGTTCCTTGAGCGCGCTGGAATCCACCCGTGCCACCGCACCGCCCGAGAGCACGCCGTGGGTGATATAGGCGACCACGCTCTCCGCGCCCTCGTCCAGCAGCGCCTGCGCGGCGTTGCACAGCGTGCCCCCCGAATCGATGATGTCGTCGATCAGGATGCAGTGCCGGCCCTTCACATCGCCGATGATGTTCATCACCTCGGATTCGCCGGGCCGGTCGCGGCGCTTGTCGACGATGGCGAGCGGGGCGTTGTCGAGCCGCTTGGCGAGCGCGCGGGCGCGCACCACCCCGCCCACGTCGGGACTGACGACCATCAGCGCCTTGCCGGAATAGCGCGACTGGATGTCGGCGGCCATCACCGGCGCGGCATAGAGATTGTCGGTGGGGATATCGAAGAAGCCCTGGATCTGCCCGGCGTGCAGGTCCACCGCCAGCACGCGGTCCGCGCCCGCTTCGGTGATGAGATTGGCCACCAGCTTGGCGGAAATCGGCGTGCGCGGCCCCGGCTTCCGGTCCTGCCGGGCATAGCCCATGTAGGGCACCACCGCTGTGATCCGCTTGGCGCTGGCCCGGCGCAGCGCGTCGATGCAGATCAGCAATTCCATGAGGTTGTCGTTGGCGGGATAGCTCGTGGACTGGATCACGAACATATCCTGTCCGCGCACGTTCTCGTGGATCTCGACGAAGATCTCCTCGTCGGCGAAGCGGCGCACCGCTGCATCCACCAGCGGCAGTTCCAGATATTGCGCGACGGCGCGGGCCAGCGGCAAATTGGCATTGGCGGCCATGATCTTCATGCGGGCGCGGCTCCCTGATGGCCGGATTCGGTGCGGCGCGGGATAGCGCAGGGTCACGGGATTGCAACGGGGCGGAATGATCGCAACGGTGGGCTTTCCGCGTCCGCCCGTGCCGCCGCCCTCCATTGCCCGCTGGCGGCCACGGCCCCCAGCCCCTAAGGCGCCGGCCAAGCGAAGCCCGAGGTTCCATGTTCCGCTCATCGCCAGACGCCCCATCATGGCGCGCCGCCATAAGCGCGCGCTGGCCCGATGCATGGCGGCGGGCCGGGCCGATCGCGCTGACCCTCGCGATCGAGGCAATCCTGCTGCTGATGCTGCTGACCCTGGGCGCGGGCGGAGGCAACAAGGATGATGCCGGCCCGACGGTGACGACTTTCGATGCCGCCGCCGAAGATGCACCCGAGCCCGCGCCCGAGCCTTCGCAGGCGGATCCACGGGAGGCCGCCCCCTCGCAACCGGCCCCTTCGGTGGAGGTGCCGGCACCGGCCGCCGTCGTGACCCCCGCCATCGCCCTGCCGCGCGCGGCCACGGTGCCGGCTGCGGCTCCCGCGCCCCCCGAGGATGTGCCGCCGACCCCTGCTCCGCCGAAGATTCGCGCCGTCATCCGGTCCGACATGGCCGGCAATCGCGGTCCGGCCGACCCCGGAATGCCGGGCGATTCGGAGCGGATCGCGGGCAGCGGGCCGAACGGGGAGCCGCTCTATGCCGCCAAATGGTATCGCGAACCCACCGACGAGGATTTTCGCGGCTATTTCTCGCGCGTGACCGGGCCGGGCTGGGCGCTCATCAACTGCCGCACCGAGCCGGAGTTTCGCGTGGACCGTTGCGTGCTGGTGGACGAATGGCCGGACCGTTCGGGAATCGGCAGCGCAGTTCTCGCGGCTGCATGGCAGTTCAGGGTGCGCCCGCCGCGCGTGGGCGGGCGCTCGATGGTGGGCGAGTGGGTGCGGATCAGGATCGACTACACCATCAAGCGCCAGTGAGCGGCGGTTCGCCTTTCGTCTCGCGATGCCAAGACCCTCCTCCATTGGGGGAGGGCTGATGACGGGCCTTGCCTCAGCGAGCCCGGTGCTCGCCCTTGATCCACCTGATGGTGCCCGAACTCGCGCGCATCACCACGCTCTCGGTGGTCAGCTTGCCGTCGCGGGTGTATTTCACGCCATCGAGCAGCGATCCGCTGGTGACGCCCGTGGCGGCGAAGATGCAGTCCCCCTTCACCAGATCGTCGCGCAGGTAGATGCGGTCGAAATCCTCGATCCCCCATTTGCGGGCGCGGGCCTTCTCGTCCTCGTTGCGGAACACCAGCCTTCCGTTGAACTGGCCGCCCACGCAGCGCAGCGCGGCTGCCGCCAGCACGCCCTCAGGCGCGCCGCCGGAACCCATGTACATGTCGATGGTGGTGTCGGGATCGGTCACCGCGATCACCCCGGCCACGTCGCCATCGCCGATCAGCACAACGCCGCAGCCCAGGCCGCGCAGTTCCGAGATCAGCGCGGCATGGCGGGGGCGGTCGAGCACGCAGACGATGATATCGCCGGGCGCCACCCCCTTGGCAGCAGCAACCGCCTTGACGTTCTCCGTCGGCGATTTGGCGAGATCGATGATCCCGTCGGGATAGCCCGGGCCGACGGCCAGCTTGTCCATGTAGGTATCGGGCGCGTTGAGGAGATTGCCCTCCTCGGCGGCGGCCAGAACGGCCAGCGCATTCGGCCCGGCCTTGGCGGTGATGGTGGTGCCCTCCAACGGATCGAGCGCGATGTCGATGCGCGGGCCCTTGCCGATCGCGCCGCCGACCTTCTCGCCGATGTAGAGCATGGGCGCCTCGTCGCGCTCGCCCTCGCCGATGACTACCGTGCCATCCATGTAGAGCGTATCGAAGGCGGCGCGCATCGCCTCCACCGCCGCGGCGTCGGCCGCTTTTTCGTCGCCGCGGCCGATCAGCTTGCTGGCGGCGATGGCGGCGGCTTCGGTCACGCGGACCATTTCGAGCACAAGAACGCGATCGAGCGGGTTTTCGGATTGCGAGTTCATCGGCAGTTCAGTCCCCAAGGTGCGTTTGCGTTTTCGCTCGCTCCGCCTGTCGGCGGGGCCGATAGCCGCAAGGGATGGGGAATGTCGAGACGCCGGATTGCCGCCCCTGCGACCATCGGGTTGGCCATCGGCATCGTTTTCGCGTCCGCCTTGTCCGTGCCGGCGGCCGCACAGGACGGGGCGACCGGATCCCCGCCCGAACGCATCGACCTGACCTTGCCGCGACCGCTCCGCAGCACGGAAGAGGAATGCCGCCGCCGCACCGAGAGCGCGTCGATATCGGGCGAGATCGTGGTGTGCGCCACCATCCCGCGCGAGGACCAGCGCATCACCAGCCGCGAGGATGCGCAGCGCCGCTATGCCGAGGCGACGATGGGCCGCTCCACCCCCGACGTCGCTGGGCCGGGCATCTTCCGCGGGCCGGCGACCGTCGGCGGGATCTGCGTGCCCGGCATCTTCAACTGCCCCAAGCCGGCCGCCGTGTTCGTGGATGTGACCGCGCTGCCCAAGGCGCCGCCGGGGTCGGACGCGGACCGGATTTCGCGCGGGCTGGCACCGTTGGGCGAATCGCGCGCCGTGGCCGGCGCATCGCAGCGCCCGCTGACGGCGCAGGAACGGGCCGAGCTGGGGATCCCAGCGCCGCTCGCCGATTCGGTGCCGCAGGCCTCGCCGCCGCCGGATGCGCCGACGGCGCCTGCGCCGGTCAGTCCCTCAAGATCGGAAGCACCAGCGGCACCGCAGTGAGGCTCGGCGAGCCCTCGAGCAGTTCGAGCGCGCGCGCCACACTGCGCTCGGGCCCTTCGTGGGTGACCATTGCCACCAGCACCTCGCCGCCGTCCTCGTCCGCGCGGCCTCGCTGGATCAGGCTCTCGATGGAAACCCCCGCATCGCGCATGGCGGCGGTGATTTCCGCCAGCACGCCCGGCCGGTCGGCTACGGTGAAGCGGATATAGTCGCGCCCCGCCCGGCCACCCGGATCGGCGATGGGCAAGGCCGCAAGCTCGGGCGCGGGCAGGCCGAACGGCGGGCCGGCGGTGCCGCGCGCGATATCGATCAGGTCGGCCACGATCGCGCTGGCGGTCGGCCCCGCGCCCGCCCCGGCACCCTGGAACAGCAGCCGGCCGGCGAAATTGCCCTCCGCCACCACGGCGTTGGTCGCGCCGGTGACATGGGCGAGGGGGTGGCCGGCGGGGACCAGGCAGGGCCGCACGCGCTGTAACAGCCGCCCTTCCTGGCAATCGGCCACGCCGACCAGCCGGATCACGAAGCCGAGCGCGCGCGCCTGGGCGATGTCGGCGGCGCGCACGGGGCGGATACCGCTGGTCGCGACGGCGGCGAAGTCCACCTGAGCGCCGAAGCCGATGGCGGCAAGAATCGCCAGCTTGTGCGCGGCATCCACGCCGTCGACGTCGAAGGCGGGATCGGCCTCGGCATAGCCCTTGCCCTGCGCCTCGGCGAGCACCTCGGCGAAATCCGCCCCGGTCGCCTCCATCGTGGAGAGAATGTAGTTCGAGGTGCCGTTGAGGATGCCGTAAATGCGCTCCACCGCATTGGCCGCTGCGCCTTCGCGCAGCCCCTTGATGACCGGGATTCCGCCCGCGACCGCCGCCTCGAAGGCCAGCGGCGCGCCGTTCCGCGCCGCCAGCTCGGCGAGCCGCAGGCCGTGGTGGGCGATCATCGCCTTGTTGGCGGTGACGAGGCCCTTGCCCGCGCCAAGCGCCGCCTCCGCCAGCGCCAGCGCAGGCCCATCCGCACCGCCCACCGCTTCCACCACCACGTCCACGTCGGGCCGGGTGGCGAGCGCGGTCATGTCGGCTTCGAAGGCGGCATCCGCAAGCGCGACCCCGCGGTCGCGACCGGCCTCGCGCGCGCTCACCGCCGTCACCGCGATCGCGCGCCCGGCGCGGGCCTCCACGATGGCGCGGTTGGCCTCTATCAGCCGCAACACGCCCACGCCCACCGTGCCCAGGCCGGCCAGGGCGATGCGCAGTGGGGAGGGCGGGGTGGCGGTGCGGGCTGCTTTCATCACCGCCGGTTAGCGGGCGCGGCGCGAAACGGAAGCAAGATTGTCTTGCGCGGCGCCAAGAGCCTGCCGTCAGCCGGCCGTGCGGGTGCAGGGACCAAGCTGCTCCAGGACGAAGCGATAGTCCTGCGCCGCGCGGGCGCGGTCGGCCGGGTCGCTGGCGACATTCGCAGCCGGGGGCAGAGCGCGCGGCAGGGCGCACGCAAGGCGATACCAGGCGATGGTCTCGGCCTGCGCCGGCCGCGCCGACTGGTCGACCAGCTCGGTCCAGCTAACCCCCCAGCGCGGTGCCATGCCGGGGCGGCGGACGACGGTGAGCGCGGCGGGCGCATTGCCCGCGGCGGTCAGGAATATCTGCGTCTCCGATTCGCCCGCCAGATTGCCCGCGCCCGACAGCACATCGCGCACGCCGGTGATGCGCGGCGGCGCGTCGGGCGCGGCGAATCCGGCGAGGATGGGGCGCAGCCGCGCCTCCAGCTCGGGGGTGTGGGCGATCTGCGCACGCGGATTGACGAGCTGTATCTCGTTGGGGCGCGAGGGCACCGGCCGGGCGAACAGGACGAATTCGCGCTTCTTCAGCTTCGGTGGCCTGCCCTTCGCGTCGAGCGGGACATCGACCAGATAGCGAAGCGATTCCGGCAGCGTGCCCGAACCGGCGAGCAATGCCAGCGTCTGCGCCTCTATATAAAGGCGCGCGGAACCCGCCGCGAGGCCGGGCGCGCGCTCGGCCGGCACATTGGCCTGCTCCTTCACGCGCACGCGAATGGTGAGCGGGGTCCCATCCGCCAGCACGGCGAGATCGGCATAGGTAGGCCCGGCCGAGGTGGCTGGCGATGGCGCCGCCTGCCCAACCGCGGAGCCGGGCGACATGAGCGGGAGGGCAGCGGCGAGTCCCGCGAAGAGCGCGGCGGACCAGCGAGGAGGGCGAACGGTCGTGCGAGGAGATTGCATCCGGGTAACCTAGGACCCGCCGGGAGGCGCGGCAACCGCGCCAATGGAGGGCATTTGTGGTGAATCGGGACTTAACCGATAAAGCGTTTGCCCACGCTTGGCAGGATGGCTAAGGAATCGCCTGTCGGGGGACGTTGAAATATTATTACCCACGACACCCCTGTGGAAGCACGCGGGAACCTGGACGGGCGCACTTCGTCTCGATTCTTGCGGGTCCCGGTCCACGGGCCAGTAACGATACGGGACGCTGCGGTCGTGCGACGCCGCGTGTCCCGGGTGCCGGATCCCCGGTGCCGACGATGGAGTGACGCGACCGAATGGCTTACGCTGACCAACAGATGAGCGGTAACAAGGTTATCGCGATTATCATTGTTGCCATCATCCACATCGCCCTTGGTTATGCCCTCATCACCGGCCTCGCCTATGACGCGGTCAAGCAGGTGGTGGAGCGTGTGACGACGGTCGATGTGAGCGAACCGCCGCCCCCGCCGGACGAGCCACCGCCGCCGCCGCCGGACAATGCCGCGCCGCCGCCGCCGGTCGCGCCGGCACCGCCGATCAGCATCGCGGTGGCACCCCCGCCACTGCAGACGACGACGACCATCCCGCCGCCGGCGCCGCCTGCGGTCATCATCCCGCCGCCGGCCCCGGTCGCCGCCCCCGCGCCGCCGCCCGCACCCTCGCAGGCGCGCCGCGTGCAGCCCGACAATCAGGCACGCTGGGCGCGTCAGATTCAGGAGAACTATCCTGCCCGCGCCGTGCGCGAGGAGGCCCAGGGTACCGTGGGCGTGGCGGTGACGGTGGATGGCAACGGCCGCGTTTCCGGCTGCACCGTCTCCTCGTCCAGCGGCAACGATTCACTCGACACCGCGGCGTGCGAGGGAATGCGGCGCTACGCCCGTTTCAAGGCTGCCCTCAACGCCGCCGGCGAGCCGATATCTTCGAATTACAGCACCAGAATCGTTTACCAGTTGAACTGAGATTTCGCGTGCCTCGCGGCTCGCACAGCCAAATTCTTGAAAAGGACCGTTCGCAATGACCCTTGAACTTCTCGCCGCCGCCGGATCGGCCGCTCCGCAGACCTCCTTCGGCTTCATGGAAGCCATGGAACAGGGCGGCATCATCGCCTGGTCGATCTTCGCCGTGCTCGTCATCATGTCTGTCGGCTCGTTCTACATCTTGTTCACCAAGCTGCTCGAGCAGAACAAGATCATGAACCAGTACAAGAGCGTTCGCTCCTCGTTCTGGCGCGCGTCTTCGCTCCGCGAGGGCGCCTCCAAGCTCGAGAAGAACAGCGCCTGGCGCCAGCTCGTCGACGATGCCAATTCGGCCGAGGACCAGCACTCCAAGATGGGTGACAGCCTGGAAGCGCACGACTGGCTGCATGGCTCGCTCGCGCGTTCGGAAGCCTCGATCAACGCCCGCCTCGCCGGCGGCCTGCCGTTCCTCGCCACCGTGGGCGCCACCGCGCCCTTCGTCGGGCTGCTCGGCACGGTTATCGGCATCTACCGCGCGCTCATCAACATCGGCATCTCCGGCTCGGCCTCGATCGACAAGGTCGCCGGCCCGGTGGGCGAGGCGCTCATCATGACCGCCATCGGCCTGCTGGTCGCGGTGCCCGCGGTGCTCGCCTACAACTGGCTGCAGAGCCGCAACCGCCGCATCGCCGAGCTGCTCGAGGGCTTCTCGACCGATCTGCTCGCCAACATCAACTCGGGCGGCGCCGTCCGCCCGGCGATACTGACTGCTACCTCGACCCAGCAGGCGGCCAAGGCTGCGACCACCGCTCACGCGGGCACCACGACCACCAAGCCGTGAGCTTGCCGGGCGGCGCGGGGTTTGCCCCATGCCGCCCGCCGACTTCGCAAGCTCACCGAGACTGATACGGATAGGATAACCCATGGCGATTTCCACGGGAGGCGGCAGCGATACGCCGATGTCGGACATCAACACCACGCCGCTGGTGGACGTTATGCTCGTGCTTCTCATCATCTTCCTGGTCGCGGTTCCGGTCGCCATCCAGACGATCGAGAAGCTGCGCATCCCGGTGTTCGAGTCGATCGAATCGAAGGACAAGGTCGAGAACCTGCTGCTGACGGTCAGCTCGACCGACGATGCCGGCCGCAGCCCGGGGCAGGGCGGTTTCCAGGGCGCCTCGCGCAATGGGGAATGCCGCATCTACTTCAACAACATCTCCCCGGTGTCCTCGGAAGAGCTCTACGATCAGGCCTTCGAGCGCCTGGACAACATCGTGCAGCGTGCCGGCGGGGCCGAGGCGATCATGCAGGATCCCGAGAAGATCCCGCAGGTCCACATCCGCGGCGACGTGAACGCGCCGTGGCAGTGCGTGGCCGGTGCGATCTACAACGTCCAGGCGGCGGGCTATCCCACCGTGGGCTTCATTTCGAACCCTGTCGAGCCGGGCGTCTGAGCACCCGCTCGGCAGGCACGCGGCAGCGTTTAGGAGTACAATAGCATGGCAATGTCAGGCGGTAGCGACGACGGCGCACCGATGATGGAAATGAACATGACGCCGCTTATCGACGTCTTGCTCTGCCTTCTCATCATCTTCATCATGTCGATCCCGGTCGCGACCCATTCGGTCGATATCGACCTCCCGCAACCCGCACCCCCGCAGAACATCATCGTCGAGCCGGTGAAGAACAAGCTGGTGCTGACCGGCGCCGACCAGATCCTGTGGAACGGCCAGGCGATCAACGAGGGCAATCTGGTCTCGCTGCTCGAACAGTCGAAGGCGATGGCGGTCGAACCCGAGCTCCAGTTCGAGCCCGAGGCCCGCGCCAGCTACGAAATCGCCGCCCGTGTGCTCAACCTCATCAAGGCCAGCGGGGTGACCAAGTTCGGCTTCGTGGGCAACGAGCAATACCGGCAGTTCGGCAAGGCCGCCTGAGGCGGCCGAGCAGACCAAGCCGGACGAGGAATGCGAAGGGGGCGGAGCGATCCGCCTCCTTTTGCGTTTCCGCCAGCCGCCCGCATCCGAAGGCATCCGGCGTGGTGAACGAAGCAACTCATCGAGGCGCGCGGCGCGAGCAGGGGTACCGGGCGCTCGGTTCCACGCGCCATTCTCAATCGCCGGTGTAGGGCAATCCCTCCACCCGCATTGCCGCCGCCGCCAAGCTCTCGGCCTCCAGCAGCAGCTCGTCGTCGGCGCTGCCCTGCGGGGTCGCCTCGCGCCCGATCATCACCATCACCGGGACAGCCAGCGGGCTCACCCTGTCGAGATCGACGTGGACGAGATCGCGCGCCGCGCTGTCGAGCAGGTCGCCCAGCCGCCCGACATCGGTCATGCGGGTGCGGGCATCGGCCCAGGCGGCCTCCATCAACAGGTGGTCGGGTTCATACTTGCGCAGCACGTCGTAGATCAGGTCGGTTGAGAAGGTCACTTGGCGGCCGGTCTTTCGCTTGCCGGGATGCTGGCGCTCCACCAGCCCGCCGATCACCGCCACCTCGCGAAAGGCGCGGCGCAGCAGGTGCGAGCCCTGCACCCAGTCGATGAACTCCTCGGTCAAGATGTCGGGCGAGAGGAGCGGGGCGGGGTCCACCACCGGCCGCAGGCCCCACACCGCCAGGCTGTAGTCGTTGGCGACGAAGCCGCCCGGCATCAGGCCGCGATCCTCCATCCGCTTGGTGATGAGCATCCCCAGGCTCTGGTTCGCGTTCCAGCCGATGAAGGTGTAATAGACCGTGTAGTGCCGCCTGGCGTGGGGGAAGCTTTCGACCAGCAGATTGCCCGGCCCAGGCATCCGGCTGCGCCAGTCCTGCACCTCCAGCCATTCGCGCACATCGTCGGGGAAGCGCGCCCAGCCCGCGCGATCGACCAGAAGCTCGCGTACGCGGGTCGCGAGATGGGTGGTCAGCGGCAGGCGTTGCCCGCCGTAGCTTGGGATCATCGCGCTGGTCCTGGCCGCGCGCACCAGCACCTCCATGTCCTGGAGCCTGACAACCTCCAGGCTCAGCCCCGCGAACTGGAAGGTGTCGCCGGGACTCAGCGAGGCGGCGAAGCGTTCCTCCACCTTGCCGAGGCTGCGCCCACCGCGCCCCGAGCCGGCGTTGATTAGCACCTCGAGCATCTCGGAATCGACGATGATCCCTGCGTTCATCCGGTGCCGCGCCGCCTGTTCGGGATGAGTCAGCCGCCAAACGCCCTCGCCATCGCGGGTGATGCGCCTGAACTTGTCATAGGCCCTGAGCGCGTATCCGCCGTTCTCCACGAAGCCGAGCACGCGCGCGAACACCGCCTCGTCCACCCAGGCATAGGCAAGGCTCGAGCGGACCTCGGCCAGCAGCGCGCTCTCGTGGAAGGGCGCGGCGCAGGCACAGGCCATCACGTGCTGGGCCAGCACGTCGAGCCCGCCGGGGCGGAAGTCCTCGCCATCGCGCTGGCCCTCGTCCACCGCCTCCTTGGCGGCGGTCGCTTCCAGGAACTCGAAGCGGTTGCCGGGCACCAGCAGCGCGCGGCTGGGCTGGTCGAGCCGGTGATTGGCCCGGCCGATGCGCTGGAGGAGGCGGCTGGAACCCTTGGGCGCCCCCATCTGCACCACCAGATCGATATCGCCCCAGTCCACGCCCAGATCGAGGCTGGCGGTGGCGACCAGCGCGCGCAGTTCCCCGCGCGCCATCGCTCCCTCCACCTTGCGGCGCGCCTCCTTGCTCAGGCTGCCGTGGTGGACACCGATAGGGAGATTGTCCTCGTTCACCGTCCACAGGTTCTGGAATATGTACTCGGCCAGGAAGCGCGTGTTGGTGAAGATCAGCGTGGTGCGGTTGCGGCGGATCCGTTCGTAGAGCTGCGGGATCGCCCAGGTGGCGGCGTGGCCGCCCCAGGGCACGCGCTCTTCGTCGGGGAGGAGGATTTCGACCTTGGCCGGCGCACCCGGCTCTCCCTCGACCAACTCGACGCTGCCGATGTCCCCCCAGGGTGCCAGCCATTCGCGGAACGCCTCCGGGTCGGCGAGCGTGGCCGAAAGCGCCGCCCGCTTCATGCCCGGCGCGATGGCTTGCAGCCGCCCCAGCGCCAGCGCCAGCAGATCGCCGCGCTTGCCGGTGGCGAAGGCGTGGACCTCGTCGATCACGATCCTCCGGAGCCCGGCGAACAGCTCCAGGCTGTCGGGAAAGCTGAGGAGGAGCGACAGGCTTTCCGGTGTGGTCAGCAGGACGTGCGGCGGTCGGCTGCGCTGGCGCTTCTTGCGGTCGGCGGGGGTGTCCCCGCTGCGCGTCTCGACCCGGATCGGCAGGCCCATCTCCTCGATGGGGGCGATCAGGTTGCGCTGCACATCATGCGCCAGCGCCTTCAGTGGCGAGACATAGAGCGTGTGCAGCCCTTCCGGCGGCGGCGCGCCGTCCAGCCGCGATGGGGTGAAATCGGCCAGCGTGGGCAGGAATCCCGCCAGCGTCTTGCCAGCGCCCGTGTCCGCAACCAGCAGCGCGTGCCGCCCTGCGTCGCTCGCCGCCAGCATCGCACTCTGGTGGCGGCGCACCCGCCAGTCGCGCCCCGCGAACCAGGCGTCGATCTCGCGCGGGATGCCGCTTGCCATAGCCGCCCTGTGCGAGCCGGCGTTGGAGCGGTCAATGCCGGGCGCGGCGCACACGCGAATTGCGCCGGGGCGCGCAAAAACGGGGCCGGCTCGCGGAAACATGATGCCGCTGGCCCGTTCGCTTGACATGACGGCCCTTTCTCCGGGCCGCCCTGTAACGGCGATACCGCTCACCGCTGCCCGGGCGCGACGCCATTTCGACCGGGCAGCGAGGAGACTTTCGATGGACAACCGTTATCGCGGACGCGGCTATCAGCAGGATGCGGAGCATGAATCCGGTGACCGCTGGAACCGCCGCAGCCGCCAGAACGAACAGTTCTCGGGCGCGGCCGAAGATCAATACGGCGAGAGCAACTGGCGCGGCGAGGGTGGCGATCGCTGGTCAACCGGCGAGTTCGATCGCGGCTATGCCAGTTCCTTGCGGCGCGATGAGCTGTCGCGCGGAGGTAGCGGCTATCGCGGCGACACCTCATCTCTCGACGACTATGATCGGCAGGGCGCCGCGCGGTGGAGCCGCGAGGAGACGGCCCGGGGCTATTTCCGGCCCGACGATCTCGGCGGCCAGGATTATGGCCGCGGCATCTACGGGGCATCGCGAAGCGGCCGCGGGGACTATGGCGCGCGTAGCTTCGGCAGCGTCGGTGGCTATGGCTACAACGCGTATGATCGCGGTGGTGCGCGCATCCCTCCGCGCGAATACGACCGCGAAGATCGCGGCTTCTTCGACCGCGCCAGCGACGAGGTGATGAGCTGGCTGGGTGACGACGATGCCGCCCGCCGCCGCCAGATGGACAGCCGCGAGGATCATCGCGGCAAGGGCCCGTCCGGCTACGCCCGTTCCAGCGAGCGCCTGCTGGAAGACGCCAATGAGCGGTTGATGCGCGATTCCTCGGTGGATGCGAGCAGGATCACCGTGACCTGCGAGGACAACGAGGTCACGCTCAACGGCACAGTCACCAGCCGATCGGCCAAGCGCCGGGCGGAAGACATCGTGGATGATATCTCCGGCGTGAAGCACGTGCAGAACAACCTGCGCGTCGAAACCCGCGAGAACTACTACAGCGAGACGAGCACGCTCTCCGACCGTTGAGCGCTGCTGCCGAACGCTGCAGGGAAGGGCCCGGAGCGATCCGGGCCCTTTTCGCAAGGATCAGTGCACGTGCTCGTCGGCATCGTCGGATTCCGGAGCCGGCGTGGCGCGCTCGGTGGCCGCGCGCTCCATGCCTTCGCGGATCGCGCCTTCCTTGAGGCCAGTAATGCGGGCGATCTCGGCGCGCTGTTCGGCCGTCAGATCGGCATAGGTTCGCGGCGGGGGCAGTTTGGCGGTCGCGGCCTTGGTCTCCTCCTCCACCGCTTTCATCTGCGCCATCATGGCGGGCAAACCCTCCATCGCGGCGGCCATGATCCGCGGGTCGGAGGCGAGGGCATAGGATTTGGTCGCGAATGCCGTGCCCGAAGGGGTCTGGAAGAAACGGTCGATATCGCTCAGCTCCGGGGTCGTGAAGGTGGCGGCATAGGCCTCCGCCATGCCCTTGCGCATCCCCGGTTCCATCGCGCTCATCGCAGCGGTCGTGCCGCGCTGGATTGCCGCCATCTCCAGTTCCTGGCGCTCCTTGCGGACCGGATCGAGTATGGCACCGACGCGCGCGGCTTCCTCGCTATCGATTTCCAGGGCATCCGCCTCGACACCAAGTGCGCGGGCCACATCGCTGCTGTCGGCGGTCTCCGCCTTCGCCATCACGGGCCCCAGCATCCTGTCGAACATGCCTCCCATGACCTTCTGGAGCGTTCCCGGGGGCATCATCCGTGCGATCACCGCCTCGGCCTGCGGCAGACGTCCGCGCTGTTCGGCGGTCAGTGGCTCTACCTTGAACATGGCCTTCATCATGGCGGCCACGTCGACATCCGAGGGTTCGCCTGCGGAGTCCTTCTCGGCCGCCTTCGCGGCTTGCGTGGTCTTCCCGGGCGTGTTGGCCCAAACGGGAGAGCCCGCCAGTATCAGAGCACTACCCAGCAGCGCCGCTACCGTCTTTCGCATAATCTTCCCCCTGATCCCAGTTCAGTGCGGTGCAGCTTCACCGCGTTCGATGCCGCTGGCGGCGAGCTGCTCGTCGATCTGCGCGACCAGGCGGTCGAGCCCGGCCTGGTTGTCGCTCTCGGCGCGGGCGACCAGCACGTCCTGCGTGTTCGAGGCGCGCAGCAGCCACCAGCCATCCGGCGTGGAAACCCTCACGCCGTCGGTCGCGTCCACCTGGGCATCGGTGGCCGAAAGGCGCGCCTTCACCTCGTCGATGGCGGCGAACTTGCGGCTTTCGTCCACCTGGAAGCGCAGCTCGGGTGTGTTGACCATCGCCGGCATGGCGCCGCGTAGCTCGGTGACCGACTGGCCCAGCCGGATGCTGGCGGCGATCAGCCGGATCGCGGCATAGAGCGCGTCGTCGAAGCCGTAATAGCCATCGGCGAAGAAGATGTGGCCGCTCATCTCGCCGGCGAGCGGGCTCTTCGTTTCCTTCATCTTGGACTTCACCAGGCTGTGGCCGGTCTTCCACATCAGCGGCTTGCCACCGAGCTCGGCCACGCGGTCGAACAGCGCGCGGCTGGCCTTGACGTCGGCGATGATGGTCGCGCCGGGGTGGCGGGACAGCACATCCTCGGCGAAAATGGACAGAAGCTGATCGCCCCAGATGATGCGGCCTTCCCCGTCGATCGCGCCGATGCGGTCGCCGTCCCCGTCGAAAGCCACTCCGAAATCGAGCTTCTTTTCCGCGACCAGCGCCTTGAGGTCCGCCAGATTCGCCTCGACCGTGGGATCGGGATGATGATTGGGGAAATTGCCGTCAACTTCGGTGTAGAGGAGGTGATGCTCCCCAGGCAGCCGTGCGGCGAGCTTCTCGAGCGCGGGGCCGGTGGCTCCATTGCCCGCGTCCCAGCCGATCCGCAGCTTCGCCAGCGCCCCGTCGTCGATCCCGTCGAGCCCTTCGAACAGGCGATCGACATAGGCGTCCTCGACCTCGCGGGTCTCGACCGTGCCGGAGCCGTCCGCCCAATCGCCATCGGCGGCGAGCTGCCCGATCGTCTGGATATCCGCGCCGAAGAACGGACGGCCCTGAAAGACCATCTTGAAGCCATTGTAATTGGCGGGATTGTGGCTGCCGGTTATCTGGATGGCGCCATCCACATCGTCCTGTGACGCCTCGGCGTAATAGAGCGTGGGAGTGGCGACCATGCCCACCCGCACGACATCGCAGCCGCTCGCCGTCAGGCCCTCGATCAGCGCGTGTTCGAGAATGGGCGAACTGACGCGTCCGTCATAGCCGACCGCGACCTTCCGGCCGCCGGCCTCGCGCAGCAGGCTGGCGAAGCCGCGGCCGATGGCGCGGGCATCGTCCGGCCCCAGTGTCTCGCCGATGATCCCGCGGATATCGTATTCGCGCAGCACGGTGGGGTCGAAGCGATGGTTCATGGGCGGATCTCCGGAAGTCGGGCGAGAAGCAGGTCGCGCGCCTCTGTCAGCGCGGCGAGGCGGGCGGTGCTGCCGCCGCGATCGGGATGCATGTCGGCGGCGAGCCGGCGATAGGCGGCGCGGATGTCCTCCGCGCTGGCGGTGGGCGACACCCCTAGAAGGCGGCGCGCCCGCGCCAGCTCGGCCGTCCCGCCCGAACGCGGTGAGAGCCATGCCCAGGGCCAGGCTCCCGTCAGCCAGCGCACGACCACGCAGGCCAGCGCCACCAGAAGCAGCAGCTTGGTCACGCCGCCTCGCGGCTCGTCGGGGCGAGACCGGGCAGGTTGAGGCTGGCGATCAGCCCGCGCAGTTCCTGCCGCGCCACGAGATGGCTGGTGCCAAGGTCGCCCAGATGCCCCTTGTCGAGCAGCGTCAGCCCGCTGGGGAACAGTTCGCGGTAGATCACACGCTCCGAAAGCCCCTTGGCCACCCGGAAGCCGACGCGGCGCGACATCTCGGTCAGCGCCTTCTCGATCCGCGCCATGTTGCGCGCTTCGGTATAGCCGGTGCGGTTTCTCACGACGACCCAATCCATCTGGCGGCGCTGCTGTTCCAGGGTTGCCTTGCTGCGCTTCAGCCGGGCTTCCCAGATCAGCTCGGCATAGAAGGACAGCTTCCTGACCTTGAAGCTCTCCCCCTCGACCTGGCCGATAAGGTCGAAATCGACGAAGCTGTCGTTCATCGGCGTGACCAGCGTATCGGTTTCGGCGGCGGCGTGGCGGGCAAGCGCATCGTCGCGGCCGGGCGTGTCGATCACGATGAAGTCGGCACCGGCCGCCTCGCGCGCGATCAGCGCCTCGAAATCCTCGGGCGAGAGGCCGTCGACCACGTGGGAGGCGGCGGTTGGCAGGGCGACGCCGCGCTTGGCGGCTGTGGCGGCGCGGTTCTCGAAATAGCGGTCCATCGTGCGCTGGCGGTGGTCGAGGTCGAATGCCACCACGCGCCTGCCGCCAAACGCCAGCGCCACCGCGACATGGACCGCGGTGGTGGATTTGCCCGTGCCGCCCTTTTCATTGGCGAAGGTGATGCGGTGCGGGCGGGCGGTGGTCACGAGAGCGCTTTCGATGGCGGGTTGCTGCCGCTAGGGCTGGGGCGTCCCCTATCGGAGGTGCTTGAGGCGTGCAAACCGTCACGACGCTGGGCGTGTTGAGAAAAGCGGTCGATGCTCTGCGGGGCGATGGCGCCACGCTGGCGCTGGTCCCGACGATGGGCGCGCTGCACGAGGGCCACCTGGCGCTGGTCCGCGCGGCCAAGGCGCGGGCGGACCATGTCGCGGTCTCGATCTTCGTCAACCCGCGCCAGTTCGGGCCGAAGGAGGATTTCGGTGCCTATCCGCGCCAGCTCGCCCGCGATTCCGCGCTGCTGGCGGCGGAGGGTGTCGCGCTGCTGTGGGCACCCGCGCCGGGGGAGGTCTATCCCGAAGGCTATGCCACCAATGTGAGCGTGGCGGGCGTCGGCGATGGGCTGTGCGGCGCCGACCGGCCGGGACATTTCGACGGCGTGGCGACCGTGGTGCTCAAGCTGTTCAACCAGGTCCGACCTGACATGGCGTTCTTCGGCGAGAAGGACTGGCAGCAGCTCGCGGTGATCCGGCGCATGGCGCGCGATCTCGACCTCACCCGGCCAGCGGCGGAAGCGATCCACGGCTTCCCGATCGTGCGTGAGGCCGATGGCCTCGCGATGTCGAGCCGCAACGCCTATCTCTCGCCGGAGCAGCGCAGCGCGGCGGCGGCGCTGCCGGCGGCGATGCAAGGCGCGATCGCGGCCATCGCATCGGGCACGCCGGTTCCGCAGGCGCTGGATGGGCTGCGGGCCGGCCTGATCGCTGCCGGGTTCGACAGCCTGGACTATGCCGAGCTGCGTGACGCCGATAGCCTTGCCC
The DNA here is from genome assembly GCA_016793865.1 of Altererythrobacter sp. Lineage (GTDB taxonomy): Bacteria > Pseudomonadota > Alphaproteobacteria > Sphingomonadales > Sphingomonadaceae > Qipengyuania. Next base: position 64,517 of record JAEULJ010000002.1, on the reverse strand, counting down.
CGCTGGGCCGCTCAGCACCCGGGGCCCGGCTGTTCGTTGCCGCGCGCATCGGCGGCACGCGGTTGATCGACAACATGGCGATTTCCTGATTGCCAAGCTCCCATCGCCCGCGCCATGCCCGGCGCGAGGGAGATCGCAAATGTCCGAGACATCGCGCGGGCCGCTGGCCGGGCTCAAGGTGGTCGAATTCGCCGGGATCGGGCCGGGGCCGCATGTCGCCATGCTGCTGGCCGACATGGGCGCCGAGGTGGTGCGGATCGAGCGTGAGGGCTCGCGTCCCATGAACCCGGTGGTCGAGCGTGCGCGGCACCGGGTGCAGATCGACGTAAAGAGCGAGGAGGGCCGCGCCTTCTGCGGTGACGCCTGCCGCCATGCGGACGTGGTGGTGGAGGGGTTTCGCCCGGGCGTGATGGAGCGGCTGGGGCTGGGGCCGGATGAACTGCTCGCGGCCAATCCGCGACTCGTCTACGCCCGGATGACCGGTTGGGGCCAGGAAGGGCCGCTGGCGCAGGTCGCGGGGCACGATCTGAACTACATCGCGGTCACGGGCGCGCTCGACGCCATCGGCCGTGCGGGGGAACTGCCGGTGCCGCCGCAGAACCTGGTCGGCGATTTCGGCGGAGGCTCGCTCTATTGCGCGCTGGGCATACTCGCCGCACTTTACGAAAGAGAGCGGAGCGGCAGGGGGCAGGTGGTCGATGCGGCGATCGTGGACGGGGTGACCAGCCTGATGAGCTTCTTCTCCGGCCTGCCGGAAAGCGCGATCCGGGCGAAGGCGCGCGGGCATGGGCTGCTGGGCGGCGCGGCGCATTTCTACCGCTGCTACACCTGCAAGGACGGGCTGGAGATCAGCGTGGGCGCGATCGAACCGCAATTCTATGCCGAGCTGTGCGAGCGCGCCGGTGCGCCCGATGCGCTGCGCCAGGGGCAGATGGATCCCGCCGGCTGGGACGCCAAAGCCGCCGACATGGCCGCGCTTTTCGCGACGAAGACGCAGGCACAATGGTGCGAACTGCTCGAAGGGACCGATGCCTGCTTCGCCCCCGTCGTCCCGCTCGACCAGGCCCGCGCCCATCCGCACATGGCGGCACGCGGTGCCTATGTGGAGCATGGCGGCCGCTGGCATCCCGCGCCGGCACCGCGTTTCGGCAGAACACCCGGCGCGATCCGCGACAGCGCCGGCGATGGCGCGGCGGTGGTCGCGCGCTGGCAGGAGGCAGCTTGATGGCCGGGCGCTTCTACGACCAGTGGCAGGTGGGCGACTGGATCGAGCACGAAATCCGCCGCACCGTGACCGAGACCGACAATCTCCTGTTCTCCACCATGACCCATAACCCGCAGCCCCTGCATATCGATGCGGAGGCGGCGAGGGCGAGCGAGTTCGGGCAGATACTGGTCAACGGCACCTTCACCTTCGCGCTGATGGTGGGGCTGAGCGTGGGGGACACCACGCTCGGCACGCTGGTCGCCAACCTCGGCTACGACAAGCTCGTCATGCCCAGGCCGGTGTTTCTGGGTGACACGCTGCGCGCGACCAGCGAGGTGATCGGACTCAGGGCGAGCAAGTCGCGCCCCGGCGCCGGGATAGTGACCTTTCTGCACGAATGCCTCAACCAGCGCGGCGAAGTGGTATGCCGCTGCGAGCGTTCGGCACTTCTCAACGGATCGCCCATCGCCTGAAGCGGGCAGCGAACGCGACAATCCGCGACCGCCTTCAACTTGTCATTCACCCTCGTGTGCCTACATTGACGCGCGAAAGGATCGGGCAGGACGATGGGTGACAACAGGCAGGGCGGCGATCAAGGCGGCGATCCGGGCGGCGGTGGCCTCAATCCCTGGGTCAAGAGCCTGATGATCTGGGGCGGGATATTCCTCGCCCTGCTGGTCGTGGTCACGGCCTTCGGCGATGGCGCCAAGGCCCCCGGAGACGCCATCCGCTATTCCGAATTCCGCTCGCGCGTAGCCGATGGCGCGGTGCGCGAGGTGCAGATCTCGCAGGACCGCATCACCGGCACATTCACCGACGGCAAGCAGTTCTCGACCGTGCCCATCGGCAGCGATCCCCAGCTCACGGCGATGCTCGACAAGGGCGGCGTCGCCTATTCGGGCGCGGCGAAGGAAGAAGGCAGTCTCTTCCTCTACATCATCATCCAGACGCTTCCCTTCATACTCATCCTGGGCATCGCATTCTTCGCGCTGCGCCAGGTCCAGAAGGGCGGCGGCGCGGGCGGGGCGATGGGCTTCGGCAAATCCAAGGCCAAGATGCTCACCGAAAAGCAGGGGAAGGTCACCTTCGCCGATGTCGCCGGCATCGACGAGGCGCGTGAGGAGCTTGAGGAGATCGTCGAGTTCCTCAAGGATCCCAACCGCTTCGCCAAGCTGGGCGGGCAGATTCCCAAGGGCGCGCTGCTGGTCGGCAGCCCCGGTACCGGCAAGACGCTGCTGGCCCGCGCGATCGCGGGCGAGGCGGGCGTGCCGTTCTTCACCATCTCCGGCTCGGACTTCGTGGAGATGTTCGTGGGCGTGGGCGCGAGCCGCGTGCGCGACATGTTCGAGCAGGCCAAGAAGAACGCGCCCTGCATCGTCTTCATCGACGAGATCGACGCGGTGGGCCGCCACCGCGGCCACGGGCTCGGCAATTCCAACGACGAGCGCGAGCAGACGCTGAACCAGCTCCTGGTGGAGATGGACGGCTTCGAAGCCAACGAAGGCATCATCATTATCGCCGCCACCAACCGGCCCGACGTGCTCGATCCGGCGCTGCTGCGTCCGGGTCGCTTCGACCGCCAGGTCGTGGTGCCCGTGCCCGACATCGAGGGGCGCGAGAAGATCCTCGCCGTCCACATGAAGAAGCTCCCGCTGGCGCCCGACGTCAACTCGCGCACAATCGCGCGCGGCACTCCGGGATTCTCGGGTGCGGACCTTGCGAATCTGTGCAACGAAGCCGCCCTTCTGGCCGCGCGCCGCAACAAGCGGCTGGTCGCCATGCGCGAGTTCGAGGACGCCAAGGACAAGGTCATGATGGGTGCCGAGCGGCGCAGCATGGTGATGACCGACGACGAGAAGAAGATGACCGCCTACCACGAGGCCGGCCATGCGCTCGTCAGCCTGAACGAGCCCGCGTCCGACCCGATCCACAAGGCCACCATCATCCCGCGCGGCATGGCGCTGGGCATGGTGATGCGCCTGCCGGAGCGCGACACCTACTCCTACCACCGCGACAAGATGCACGCGAACCTCGCCGTGGCGATGGGCGGGCGCGTGGCGGAGGAGATCATCTTCGGCCATTCCAAGGTGTCGAGCGGCGCATCGGGCGACATCCAGTACGCCACCGATCTCGCGCGCAACATGGTCACCAAATGGGGTATGTCCGACAAGCTCGGCCCGCTCCAGTACGAGGCCAGCCAAGAGGGCTATCTTGGCATGGGCCAGACCATGCGTACGATGGCCGGAGCCGAAACCAACAAGCTGATCGACGCCGAGATCAAGGGTCTCGTCGAAGGCGGGCTGGAGCGCGCGCGCAAGGTGCTGACCACGCAGGAGGACAAGCTCCACCTGCTGGCCCAGGCGCTGCTGGAATACGAGACGCTGACCGGCGAGGAGATCGCCGCCCTGATGAAGGACGGCAAGATCGACCGCGAAGCCGACAAGGGCGCAACCACCGTGGTGCAGCCGGTGCGCGGTTCGGCGATCCCCAAGGCCGGCAAGCGCTTCGGCGGCTTGGGGGAATCCGACGGCGCGGCCCAAGGGGCCTGAGCCTCTCCGCCACCGCCCCCTGCCGGCGTGGCGGCGGCAGGCTCGTCATCCCCGGTTCAGCTTCCCGCGATCACTTCGAGTGACGGGAAACGGAGGGAACACATGACGCGCCTGACGATCTTGGCCGCGGCGATGATCGGCGTTGCGGGCGCCGCGCAGGCTGCTCCTTCGGACGTCAACGCCCAGGCCTTCTATGCCGATGCGACCGCGCTTCAGAAGAGGGGCATCGGGGCGCTGTTCGACAAGCGGACCAAACTGTTGACGACGCAGATGAAGGATGCCGGTGCACGGTCGCGGGCAGCCAATCTGGCGGCCACGAGCGCTGGCAATCCCATTTATTGCGTGCCCGAGAGCGCCCGGCGGGGCATGGGCGCCCAGCAGGTCATCACGATACTGGGCCGTCTATCGGAGAGCGAGCGCCGCTCGCTGACGCTGATGGAGGCGTGGAAGCGCGCGCTGGCCCGCGAATACCCCTGCCGCTGATCCGCGGCGAGGCGAACTGCGCGGTCATCCGCGCGGGTTGCTCTGCTCGCGCTCAGCCTCGCTTGCGTTCGCGCTGCGCCAGCTTGCGTTCGATCGCCTGCCACAGCCGGCCAAGATCGCTGGCGGCGAGGCTGGTGGGGGCGAAGTCGCCCACCGGTGCGCGGCGCACCGCGCATTGCTCCAGCGCGCTGGCGAGCGGGATCACCGGCCATTCGGGATTGGCGTCGAGCGCCATGCGGTGAAGGGTCCGGCGGCGATCGACCATCGAGAGCACCGGCAGCATGGGCGGGTGCCCGGGGCCCAGTCGCTTCACCTCCTCCGCCACCAGGGCGAAGGCACGCGTCGAGAGCGGCGATGGCGGCATCGGCACGATCACCACATCGGCCGCGCGCATCGCCTGCGCGCTGATCCGGTTGAGGACCGGCGGGCAATCGAGAACGATCCGCGAATAGGTCGCGCCCAGATCCTCGGTGAGCCGGGCGAGGCGGCGCTTCTTGCCGAGCAGCGCGAGCCGAGCGTCCAGCCCCCACAGGCTGCGATCCGCCGGCAGCACGTCGAGCTTGGCATAGCGCGTGCCGATCACGACTTCATGTGGCGTCTGCTCGCGTGTGAACACGCCCTGCGCCTTGGGCCTGCCTGACGGATCGACGCCCAGCAGGAATGCACCCCCGCCGGCGGCATCCAGATCCCACAGCAGCGTGTTGAACCCGCCCAGCTGCGCGGAGAACCAGGCCAGGTTGGTGGCAAGCGTGGTTTTCCCGACGCCGCCCTTAACGCTGTAGACCGCAATGACCGCCACGCGCGCCGGCTCCGTTCAGTTAGTTCGAGCCGGAAATGGCTGCGCTGTCCGTGATGTCAGCCGTGGGGCTTCGCGCCAACAGAAAAGGCCGCCCGGTGAGGCGGCCTTTCGCTGAAACCTACTGAGAAGAAGCCGCGGTGCGGATCAGCCGTCGTAGTCGCCGCCGACCGAGGTGGTGCGCGCGGGCGCGGCGGCGGTGATCCGCAGCGCCTCTGCCGACTGGCTGAGCGAGCCGACCTCGTCGGTCTCGTCCTCGTCGTCGGGGAGGATCTTCTGGAGGTTGACGACCGCCGATTCCTGCAGCTCATGCGGGCGAACGGTCTCTTCCGCGATTTCGCGCAGGGCGACGACCGGGTTCTTGTCGCGGTCGCGATCGATGGTCAGCTCCGCCCCGCCGGAAATCTCGCGCGCACGCTGCGCGGCGAGCAGCACCAGATCGAAACGGTTGGAAATCTTGTCGACGCAATCTTCGACGGTGACGCGCGCCATTGTTCACTCCGGGCTGAGCGGGGTTGTCGGGAAGGGCGCGCAGATAGGCACGAAGGGGCGCCAAGTCAAGAAATTGCGCCGGGCGGCGGGGGGCTCTAGGCAGGCGCATGGCCGATGCAACGCTTGACCGTGAATCCGGCACCTTCCGCGATCCGGCCTCGTTCCAGGCGCTGGCCGCCGGGCAGCGGCTGACATTCTATCCCGGCGGCGCCGATCGGCGCGAGGCGATGATGGCGCTGCTGCGCTCGGCCAAGGTGTCGCTGAAGCTGTCGTTCTACATTTTCGCCGAGGACAGCGTGAGCACCGCAGTTCGCGACGAGCTGGTGGCGGCGGCGCGGCGCGGGTTGGAGGTGCTGCTCATCATCGACCGCTTCGGCTCTTCGGCCAGCGAGGCCTTTCTCGAGCCGATCCGCGCGGCGGGCGGCGATTTCGTCTGTTTCAGCGCCCGCTGGAGCCAGCGCTATCTCGTCCGCAATCACCAGAAGCTGATCATCGCAGACGATGCCGCGGCGATGTTCGGCGGCTTCAATATCGAGGACGATTATTTCGCGGCGCCAGGGGCCGGCAGTTGGACCGACCTGGCGATCGTGATCGAGGGGCCGGCGGTGGCGGGCCTGGTGGAGTGGTTCGAGAAGCTGCGTTCCTGGACGCGGGCGGACGGCTCGCCGCGCTTTCGCGAGATCGTGCGTACGGTGGCGCGCTGGCGCTGGTCCGCGGGCGGTGCGCGGTGGCTGGTCGGCGGTCCGACGCGGGGGCTTTCCACCTGGGCGCGGCGCATCAAATACGACATGGCGCGTGGGCGACGGCTGGACATATTGATGGCCTATTTCTCGCCGCCGCCGCGTCTGCTGCGCGACATCGGGGTGATCGCCGCGCGAGGGGGAACCCGGCTGGTGATGGCTGGCAAGAGCGACAACACCACAACGCTGGGCGCGAGCCGCTCGCTCTACAGCTATCTCCTGAAGCGCGGAGTGCGGATCTGGGAGTTCACGCCGACCAAGCTGCACACCAAGCTGATCGTCGTGGACGACACGGTATATCTCGGCAGCGCCAATTTCGACATGCGCAGCCTCTACATCAATCTGGAACTGATGCTGGAGGTGCGCGACTCCGCGCTGGCGGAACGGATGCGGGCCTTCGTTACCGCCCATATCGACGCTTCGGAGGAGATCACCCCCGCGCTCCACGCCCAGCGCGCCACGCCGTGGAATCGCTTCCGCTGGTGGCTGGGCTGGCTGCTGGTGGCGGTGATCGACTACAGTGTCACCCGCCGGCTCAACCTGGGGCAGTAGCTAGTCGATGCCCCACGAGCTGTAGTCCCGCTTGCTGGGGCTGGAGAACTTGGTGATCTCGGCCTGGAACAGCAGCGGCACCGGCCCGGTGGAGCCGTGGCGCTGCTTGGCGACGATGAGCGTCGCCTTGTTGCGGAGTTCGAGGTATTTCTCCTCCCACACCCGGTATTTCTCCTGCACCTCCACCGAGCTGTCGGGGGTGGGGAAATCGGGCCGGCCCGCCTCGTGGTAATAGTCCGCGCGGTAGATGAACCACACCATGTCCGCGTCCTGCTCGATCGAGCCCGATTCGCGCAGGTCGGAGAGCTGCGGGCGCTTGTCCTCGCGCTGCTCGACGGCGCGGGAAAGCTGCGAGAGCGCGATCACCGGCACCTCCAGTTCCTTGGCGAGCGTCTTGAGGCCGCGGCTGATCTCCGAGATTTCGTTGACTCGATTGTCGTTGGCACGGCCCGAGCCCTGGAGGAGCTGCAGGTAATCGACCACCACCAGCCCGATGCCGTGCCGCCGCTTCAAACGCCGCGCGCGGCTGCGAAGCGCGGCGATGGTGAGCGCGGGGGTATCGTCGATGAACAGCGGCAGCTCGGCGAGGCGCTGGCTGGCGAAGCTGAGCTTCTGGAATTCCTCGCGGGTGATCTTGCCCGAGCGCAGGTTCTCGGATGAAATCTCCGCCTGCTCGGCCAGGATGCGCGTGGCCAGCTGGTCGGCGCTCATCTCCAGGCTGAAGAATGCGACCGGCCCGCCATAATCGAACGGCCCACCCTCGCGCTGGTGCTTGAGATGCTCCTCGGCGCAATTGAAGGCGATGTTGGTGGCAAGGCTGGTCTTGCCCATGCCGGGCCGCCCGGCGAGGATCACGAGGTCCGAACTGTGCAGGCCCGCGGTCTTCTCGTCGATGGTGGCAAGGCCCGTGGTCTTGCCCGAGAGCCCTCCGCCAGAGGCCATCGCCGCCTCCGCCATGCGCAGCGCGGCGAGCGCGGCGCTGCGGAAATCGGTCGCCTGCGTGCCGCCCGCCTCGCCTTCGGCAACCTTGTAGAGCGCCGCTTCGGCCTGAGCGATCTTCTCCAGCGGCTCGATGTCGGCACTGGTGTCGAACGCGGTTTCGACCAGTTCGCGCCCTACGCCCACCAATCGCCGCAGCAGAGCGAGATCGTAGATCTGCTGGGCCAGCTCGCGGGTCGCCAGCAGGCCCTGCCCATCGGCGGTGAGCTGCGCGAGATAAGTGGTTCCGCCGAGTTCCTTGAGCCCCTCGTCGCCATCGAAATAGGGCTTGAGGGTAACCGGCGTGGCCACCGCATTGCGATCCGCCAGGGTGATGATGCGGTCGTAGATGCGCTGGTGCACCGGCTCGAAGAAATGCTCGGCGGAGAGCGGAAAAGGAAGCTCTTCCAGCACCTTGTTGTCGATCAGCACCGCCCCCAGGAAGGCGGCCTCGGCCTCGGGATTGGCTGGCAGGGTGCGCGCGCCGGAAGCGCCGGCGGCGGCATCTTCGGGGGCTGCGGCAAAGCGGGCGAGAAGGTCGCTGGCGGGCATCACGCCCCCATGCGGGAGCGCCGCGGCTGCGGCAACCGGCCTTGCGCCAAACGGGCGCGCGGCGCTTGTGGATAGCGGGGACTGATCGCGGATTCGGGGCGTGGGCCCACGCCGGCTCTTGCCGCCACCGTGCCGCATCTGCGAAGGCTCACGACCCGATGAGCGAATCCGCAGCCTCCAGGAGCGATCACCGCATCGCCCATGTCGCGCTCGACGAGGCGACCATCCTGTGGCGCAGCGCCGATGTTGAGCAGGAGCGCCGCATCGCCATCTACGATCTGATCGAGGAGAACAGCTTCAGGCCGCTGCGCGCGGTGGAGCGGGGGGCGAACGGGCCCTACCGGCTGAAGCTGGCGGTGGCGGACGGGCGACTGGCGCTCAGCATCTCCGACCAGGACGAGCGGCTGCTGGAAGAGCTGATCCTGGGGTTGGCGCGGTTCCGCCGCTCGATTCGCGAATATTTCGCCATCTGCGACAGCTATTATCAGGCGATCCGCAAGGCTACCGCGGCCGAGATCGAGACGATCGACATGGCGCGGCGCGCGATCCACAACCGCGCCGCCGAGCTGCTGCTGGAGCGGCTGGAGGGCAAGGTGGAGACCGATTTCGCCACAGCGCGGCGGCTGTTCACGCTGATCTGCGTGCTGCACATCAAGGGCTGAGGGCATGGCGAAGGCAGGCAGGCGCGGGCGAGGCAAGCGGCGGGGCCGCCCCTTCGCGCTGGCCGCGCTGCTGCTGGTGCTGATCGGGGGCGCGGCGGCGGGCTGGTGGCAATGGCACAGCCGCAACTGGCGCCCGTCGGAAGCGCGCTGGCCCGATCAGGGCGTGCTGGTGGGTGACGGCGACGGCGCGGTTCGATTCGCCGTGGTGAAGGGGCTGGGCGGCAGCTTCGCCTATCTGGAGGCCAGCCGCGGCGCGCGCGGGCGCGATAGCGCCTTCGCCGACCATCTCGCCGCGGCGCGCACGGCGGGACTGGCGGTGGGCGCGGTGCACGTCTTCGATCCCTGCGTGCCGGCCGATGCGCAATCGGAAAACTTCGTGATCGCGGTTCCTCGCGACCGGGCGCTGCTGCCACCCGCGATCCTGATGGAGCGAGAGGCGGACTATTGCCCCGAGCCGGTGAGCGAGGCGGCGATCCAGAGCGAGCTGATGACGCTGGTCAACCAGATCGAGGCCCATGCCGGCAAGCCGGCGATCCTGGCGCCGAGCGCTGCTTTCGAGCGGCGCTACCGGGTCGGCGCGCGGATCGAGCGCAGGCTTTGGCTGGCGCGCGATCTGGCCGAGCCGGGCTATGCCGGCCGTCCGTGGACGCTGTGGACCGCCAACGCGCATCTGCGCACCGAAGCGGCCGATACCCCGCTTCGCTGGGTGGTGGCACGACCTTGATCCGTGCCGCATCGGGCGCGCGCCTCATTCAATCGCAGTTAAGGCCGTTCGTCGCATATGCGGAACGCAATGGCGGGCAGCGCGTCCAGGGCTTATGGACCGAACCCACCAATCGTCGATTTCGAAAGGACCAGTCATGATAATCCGTGCATCGGGTTGGGGGCGCCGCCTGAAGCTGGCCTCCGTTCCGCTCCTTCTCGCCGGCCTTGCCGCCTGCGCCACCCCGTTCAATGCCGACGTCACCCGCTATCAGTCGCAGCTCCCCGCGCCGCAGGGCCAGAGCTTCGCGGTGGTGGCGGACAATCCGGCGCTCGCGGGCGGGCTGGAATTCAGCCAGTACGCCGGCCTCGTGGCGGCGCAGATGCAGCGGCTCGGCTACAGCCCCGCCTCCTCGCCCGACAGCGCAACGCTGCTCGTCCGCTTCGACTATGGCGTGGACCGCGGGCGCGAGCGGGTGCGCAGCACCGGCTTCGCCGATCCGTTCTACAGCCCCTGGCATGGCTATTCGCCGTTCGGCTATGGCGGTTATCGCCGGCTGGGCCACGGGCGTGCCTTCCCCGGCTTCTACGGCGGCGGGCCGTGGGCCTACGGCTTCCATGACCCCTTCTTCGGCGGCGGCGTGGACAGCTACACCGTCTATACCAGCGGCATCGGGATGAAGATCGACCGCCGGGCCGATGGGCAGCGGCTGTTCGAGGGGCAGGCCCAGGCGCTCTCCACCTCGAACCGGCTCCAGTATCTGGTGCCCAATCTGGTCGATGCGCTGTTCACCGATTTCCCCGGCGAATCGGGCCGCACCGTGCGGATTTCCGTGGCGCCGGAAAGAGCGCCTTCGCGCTGACACAGCGTTGATTTCGGATTCAGGGAGGGCGGGCCGAAAGGTCCGCCCTTTCTCGTCGGCCTAAGGTGATCGCACCCGGATAAGACCGTCGGCGCGTGGGCAGTCTAGCCGAGCGCGGCGTGCCCGCCGGTCGATCCGAAGCCGCCGCCACCGCGGGCGGTTTCGTCAAGCTCGTGCACCTCGGCCCAGGCGGCGCGCACCACCGGGGCCAGGACAAGCTGCGCCACCCGGTCGCCCCGCGCGATCGCGAAGGGCTCGCCGCCCAGGTTAACCAGGATCACCTTGAGCTCGCCGCGATAGTCCGAATCCACCGTGCCGGGCGCATTGGCCACAGTGATACCGTGCTTCAGCGCCAGCCCCGACCGCGGGCGGACCTGCACCTCGAACCCCTGGGGGATCGCCAGCGACAGGCCGGTGGCGACCGCGTGGCGCGCGCCGGGAGCCAGCGTGATCGCCTCTGCGGCGAGCACATCCATGCCGGCCGCGCCGGCGGTGGCATAGGCGGGCAGTGGCAGCCCTTCGCCATGCGCCAGCCGCATGACGCGCACGGCAATCGGTGCCGAAGCCGATGCGATCATTCGCCGCTCTCGGCCGGAGCGGCGAGCGCATCGGCGGCACGGCGCACAAGTTCTCGCGCCACTTCCAGCTTGTCGAGTTCAGGCAGCGTTTCCACCCCGCGCGAGGTGACGATGGCGATCTGGTTGCGGTCGCCCCCCATCACGCCCGGACGTTCGCCGGAGTGGCTGACATCATTGGCCACGATCCAGTCCGCGCCCTTGCGCTTGCGCTTGGACTTGGCGTTGTCGACCACATTCTCGGTCTCGGCGGCGAAGCCGATCACCAGCCGGGGCCGCTTGCGCCCTGCGGAAAGCATGGCGAGGATGTCGGGGTTTTCGGTCAGGATCAGCGCCGGGGGGGCGCTGCCGCGCTTCTTCATCTTCTCTTCGGCCACCTCGCGGCTTTTCCAGTCGGCCACTGCGGCGACCATGAAGGCGGCGTCTGCGGGCAGGGCGCGGCGCACCGCCTCCGCCATCTGGTCGGCGCTCTCGATATCGACGCGGTCCACGCCAGGCGGGGTGGGCAGGCCGACCGGGCCGGAAACCAGCGTCACCCGCGCGCCCGCGGCGGCCGCCATCGCGGCGATGGCATAGCCCTGCTTGCCGCTCGAACGGTTGGCGATGTAGCGCACCGGATCGATCGCCTCCCAGGTCGGACCGGCGGTGACGATGACGTGCCGGTCCTCCAGCGGGCGAATGGCGGGATCGGGATCGAAGGCGATCGGGCTGGCCGGAACGGGCGGAGCAGCCTCGCCCAGTGCTACGGAAATCGGCTGCATGTCGCCCGCGATGGGCTGGGGACGGGCACCCTCGTCCTGCCGGGCGACCTCGTGATTGATGGCCTCGCTATCGGTGGGCGGGGCGGCGCTGGCCTTGCCCTTGCGTGCGAGAAGCGGGCCGGATGGAGCGGGCACGGGCTCGGGCACGGCCTCGCCATCCCCGACCGCCTCGTCCTCGATCGGCAGATCCTCGGGCAGGGCGGCCAGCTCGGCGTCGATCTCGTCATGGCTGCGCTTGGCGGTGGAGCGCGGGATGATCGCGGAGAGCAGGCTGGAGAGCCGCCCGCCCACGCTCCCGTCGTGTTCCGGCTCCTCCTCCGGTTCCAGCGCCTCGACCGCTGCCTCAAGCGGCGCGGATCGCGCCAGCGCGGGAAGCGGCGCGGGCTCGGCCTGCGGTAGCGCGATCTCCAGGCTCAGCGCACGCGCGATCTCCGACAGGATCGCGGGCGGATCGGGAAGGCGGCCGGGACCCCACTCGCCACACGCCATCTCGCCCTCGTCGGGCTGCATCACGCCCACGCCGGCCTGGCGCAGCCATTCGGTGTTGCGCCGAGTGGTGCCGTGCTCCCACATCCGCACGTTCATCGCCGGGACCGCCAGCACCGGCTTGTCGGTGGCGAGGATCAGCGTTGTCGCCAGATCGTCGGCGATGCCGGCGGCCATCTTGGCCAGCAGATCGGCCGTGGCCGGGCACACCACCACCAGATCCGCCTCGCGGCTGAGCTGGATATGGCCCATCTCGACCTCGTCCTTGAGATCGAACAGCGAGGTATAGACCTTGTTGCCGCTGAGCGCGGCCAGCGCCATCGGGGTGACGAACTGCTGGCCGCCCTCGGTCACCACGCAGGTGACGGAGCCGCCCGCGCGCCGGATCAGCCGCACCAGTTCGCAGGACTTGTAGGCGGCGATCCCACCGCCGACGATCAGCAGGATGCGCGGGGCCTCGCTCATCGGCGCCCCCGACGTGCGACGGGCCTGCGCCGCGGCGCGGACAGGTGAGTGCAGTCCCATCGGCTCATTTCGCGCTGCTAGCGCCCCCCATCGCGCTTGGCCAGCATCGCAAGAGCGAGGGCGGTCGCGCGCTTAGATAGTTTGCGCCGCCTTAACCGCATGGCGTTAGGATTTGGTTTCTCCCGCGACCCCGCTCCCCGGCAGGACGCGATCAGAGCCAGCCGAGCGCGCCCGCACCCCACACCAGCGCCGCACCGGCCGCGACCGCCAGCGCGTAGCCCAGCAGCGGGGCCCGCTCGCGCCGACGGCGCCGTTCCCACACCAGCTCCACATCGGGCAGCGGCGGCGGCTCGGGCGCGCCGCCGCGCGCGGGGAAGCTTTCCTCAAGCCGCCGGACCAGGGCGGGGATGCGTAGCAGGGTCTCGGTATCCTCGCGGATGCGCCCGGCAAGCGCCGCCTCCGGCCCCAGCTCGTCGCGGATCCATTCGCGCACGAAGGGGGCGGCGACGTCCCACATGTTGATCGCGGGATCGAGGCTGGTGGCAATCCCTTCCACCATCACCATCGTCTTCTGCAGCAGCAGCAGGTGCGGCTGGGTCTGCATGTCGAAATCGCGGGTGATGGCGAACAGCCCGTCGAGCATCTGCCCGACCGAAAGCTCGCTCACCGGCTTGCCGCGCATCGGCTCGCCCACGGCGCGCAGCGCGGTCGCGAATTCGTCAACCGAATGGTGGCTGGGCACATATTGCGCCTCGAAATGGATTTCCGCCACGCGGCGGTAATTGCCGGTGATGAGGCCGTAGAGGATTTCGGCCAGCCATTGCCGCGCGCGCCGGTCGATCCGGCCCATGATGCCGAAGTCGATCGCCACGATCGTGGCGTCGGCCTGCACGAAGAGATTCCCCTGATGCATGTCGGCATGGAAGAAGCCGCCGCTGATCGCCTGCCGCAGGAATGCGAGCACGAGCCGGCGGGCGAGGGTGGGCAGGTCGTGCCCGGCGGCGCGCAGGGCGGCGACATCGGCGATCTTGACCCCGTCCACCCATTCGAGCGTCAGCACCCGGCTGGTGGTGCGGTCCCAGTCGATGGCGGGTATCCGGTAGCCTTCGGTGCCCACCATCATCTCGGCCAGCTCCGACGCGCTCGCCGCCTCGCGCCGCAGGTCCAACTCGCGCGCGGTCCAGCGCTTGAAATTGGCGATGGTGAGCCGTGGGCGCAGCCGCACCGCCTCGCCGCCCAGCGCCTCGAGATGGGCGGCGGCCCATTCATAGGTTTCTATATCGCGGGCGAATTTATCGCGGATGCCGGGGCGCAGCACCTTGACCGCGACCTGGCGCCCGTCGGTGGTGACGGCGCGGTGGACCTGCGCGATCGAGGCGGCGCCCACCGGCACTGGATCGAAGCTGGCGTAGAGCGCCTCCATCGGCTGGCCGAAGCTGCTTTCCACGCTGGCGCGGATGCGCTCCAGGGGTTCCGGCGGCAGGCTGTCCTGCAGGGTCAGGAGGTTGCGGACCGCCTCCTCGCCCACGATGTCGGGCCTTGTCGCCAGCGTCTGGCCGAGCTTGATCGCGGCCGGGCCAATGGCGCGGAAGGCGCCGGCATAGTCCGGCACCCGCGACTTGCGCGTCCCGATGGAGAAGACCCCGATCAGCCGCTTGACCGGAGCGGGGGCGTTGGGATCGTTCTGAATGCCGCGCAGCGCGCCATGCCGCGCGGCAATTCGCGCCCATTTGCCGAGCCGCCAGATGTGCGTCGAGGACCGAGTCACTTCAGGTCTTCCACCCCGAATGTATAGCGACGAGGCCACCCAGGATCGGCTCCACCCTGGTCTGCACGAAACCGGCCTCCCGGATCATCGCCTCGAAGCGGGGCATCGGCGGGAAGCGGCGGATCGATTCGACCAGGTAGCGATAGGAATCGGCGTCGCCCGCGATCGCCTGGCCCATGCGCGGCACCAGATGCTCGGAATAGAGATCATATGCCTTGTCGAAACCGGGCCATTCCACACTCGAGAACTCGAGGCAGAAGAACCGCCCGCCGAAGCGCAGCACACGGTGCGCCTCTGCCAGTGCGCGGTCGATATGCGTCACGTTTCGGATGCCGAAGGCGATGGTGTAGGCGTCGAACTGGCGCGAGGGATAGCTGAGGCTCTCGGCGTTCTGGCACGACCAGGCAAGGCCGGTGAGCCCGCGTTCCAGCGCCCGCTCCACCCCCACGTCGAGCATGTCCTGGTTGATGTCGGCCACCGTCACCTCGGCGCCGCGCTCCACCATGCGGAAGGCGATGTCGCCGGTGCCGCCCGCCATGTCGAGGATCGCCTCGCCCGGCTGCGGCTTCACCCGCGCCACGAAGCGATCCTTCCACAGCCGGTGGAGGCCCATCGACATGGCATCGTTCATCACATCGTATTTGCCGGCGACCGACGAGAACACCGCGCCGACGCGGCGGGTCTTTTCCTCGGGCGCGACCTCTTCGTAGCCGAAGGAAACCGTTTCGCTCATGACGGCGAGCCTTAGGGAGAATTGCGGGAAGGGCAAAGGCTGTTAGGGCATCATCCATGCCGGAACTGCCCGAAGTCGAAACCACCGTGCGCGGCCTGGCGCGCATTCTCGATGGCCGGCGGATCGAGCGGATCGAGACGCGCCGGGCGGATCTGCGCCGCGCCTTTCCGCCCGATCTTGTGCAGGCGCTGACCGGCGCGCTGGTCACGGGACTGTCGCGCCGCGCCAAATACGGTCTGATCCATACCGATCGGGGGCGTGCGCTGGTGTTCCACCTGGGCATGAGCGGGCGCTGGCGGATCGACCCGGATGCGCTGGGCACGCACGATCACCTGGTGCTGGAGACCGCGAGTCACCGGCTGGCGCTGAACGATGCGCGCCGCTTCGGTTCGGTGGACCTGGTGGACGAGGGCGAACTGGCAAGCTGGCCCGCCTTCGCCGCTCTGGGGCCGGAGCCGCTGGGCGAAGGGCTGACGCCATCGGTGCTGCGCGTCGCCACTGCCGGGCGCAAGCCGGCGATCAAGCTGCTGCTGCTCGATCAGAGGGTGGTTGCGGGGCTGGGCAATATCTATGTCTGCGAGGCGCTGTGGCGTGCGGGGATCGATCCGCGCAAGGCGGGCGGCAGGGTGACGGGGCCGCAGCTCGCGCGGCTGGTGCCCGCGATCCGCGCGGTGCTGGAGGAATCGATCGCCGACGGCGGCTCTACCCTGCGCGATTTCGCGCGGCCGGATGGCGAACTGGGCTATTTCGCCACCCGCTTCGACGTCTATGGCCGCGAGGGCGCCGCTTGCCGACGCGAGGACGGCGGCATCATCCGGCGCGTGGTCCAGGGTGGGCGCAGCACCTGGTTCTGCCCGAAATGCCAGCGTTGAGAGTTTTCTTGACGATTCGCCGATCGGGCCATATGTGCGCGCCCTTCCGGTGCTTGCGTAGCGCCGCTTTTCGCACCGACTAGAGCATCGCACGGACCGCCGGTCCGGCCAAACGAACGAGACCGAAAGACCGACATGGCCAACACGCCGCAAGCCAAGAAGCGCATCCGCCGCAACGAATCGCGCGCCGCCGTCAACGGCGCCCGCATCAGCCGCATCCGCACCTTCCTGAAGAAGGTGGAGAGCGCGATCGAGAGCGGTGACAAGGATGCCGCCAAGGCTGCGCTGTCGGGCGCCCAGCCGGAGCTGGCACGCGGCGTGGCGCGCGGTGTGATTCACAAGAACACCGCCGGCCGCAAGATGAGCCGTCTGTCCAAGCGCGTCGCCGCGCTCTGACCCGATAATCAGGACGTTAACCAACGGCCTGCCGCCCCGTGCGGCGGGCCGTTTCGTTGTGCGCAACCCTTCCGCCGCAGCCGCGAGCCGATGCTGCATTGCACAGAAGGGCGGAAACCCTGCGATTCGCGTGACGCGGCCCTGAATTTTCCAGCACGATCAGAGCGTTGCACGCAGTGCTGCGGGCTTGCGCGAGTCAACTTGTTTATTTCAGATTTTTTGCATCCCGCCCCCTTGCGACTCATCGCGCAGGCGACATAACAACAGTTCGCACCGGGGGCGGGACAGCCGCGGTGCAAATAGTCTGGTTGCGAAGGATACAGGCTCCGGGGGGCGTTTCCCGGCAAGGGCTGTGCTGTGCCGGAATGGCTTTCGCGAGTGTGCAAGGGGGTGGCCGGGACATGCGTCCCGCGCCTGGCGGGGATGGTTTGACGACGATGGCCAGAAATTACGAAGCGGGCACAGGACGCAGGATGCGGGACGAGACGATCGACAATTCGGAAGCGGCGAACCTGGCTGCCGATTGGGCCGACATCAGCCAGGGCCTGCGCAAGGACCTGGGCCATCAGCTACACAGCCAGTGGATCAAGCCGATCCAGCTTGGCCCGCGCTGTCCGGAAACCGGCACGCTCGATCTGTACCTTCCCACCGAGTTCAGCGCCAACTGGGTGCGCGACCGCTTCTCCGACCGGCTCTCGCTCGCCTGGAAGATCGCCTCCAGCGAAGTGCGCCAGATCAAGATCGGGGTGCTGCCGGGCCGCCGCCAGGTCGCCGAGCTGCGGCTGCATACCGACGGCCGCCGCCCCGCCAACGATGGCGTCGATAGCGCGATGATGGCGATCGCGGCCGATACCATCGGCGATGCCGGCTTCACCTCCAGCGTCGGGCTCGACCCCATGCTGACCTTCGCCGCCTTCGTCACCGGCGAGGCCAATGTCCTGGCCGCCAATGCCGCGCAGCGCATGGCCGCGTCCGAGAGGCCGCAGTTCGCGCCGCTGTATCTCAAGGCCGCGACGGGGCAGGGCAAGACGCACCTGCTGCACGCCATCGGCCACGCGTTCCTGCTCGCCCACCCGCGCGCGCGCATCTTCTACTGCAGCGCCGAGCGCTTCATGGTCGAGTTCGTGCAGGCGCTGAAGACCAAGCAGACGCTGGAATTCAAGGCGCGGCTGCGCAGCTTCGACCTGCTGCTGGTGGATGATATCCAGTTCATCATCGGCAAGGAAAGCGCGCAGGAGGAACTGCTCTACACCATCGATGCGCTGCTGGCGGAGGGCAAGCGGCTGGTTTTTGCCGCGGACCGCGCGCCCCAGGCGCTCGACGGGGTGGAACCGCGCCTCCTCAGCCGGCTCTCGATGGGCCTGGTCGCGGACATGGCCGCCGCCGATCTCGAACTGCGCCGCCGCATCCTGGATGCCAAGCTGGCCCGCTTCGCCCCGCTGGCGGTGCCCGGCGATGTGATCGACTTCCTCGCCCGCACGGTGACGCGCAATGTCCGCGAGCTGGTGGGCGGGCTCAACAAGCTGATCGCCTATGCCCAGCTCACGGGCCAGGAGGTTTGCCTCCAGCTCGCCGAGGAGCAGCTCACCGACATCCTTTCCGCCAACCGCCGCCGCATCACGATCGACGAGATCCAGCGCACGGTATGCCAGTTCTACCGCATCGACCGCGCGGAAATGAGCAGCAAGCGCCGCGCCCGCGCGGTGGTCCGCCCGCGCCAGGTGGCGATGTATCTGGCCAAGGTCCTCACCCCGCGCAGCTATCCCGAGATCGGGCGCAAGTTCGGCGGGCGCGACCATTCGACCGTGATCCACGCGGTGCGCCTGATCGAGGACCTGCGGCTGCGCGATGCCGACATGGACGGCGATGTCCGCAGCCTGCTGCGCCAGCTCGAAAGCTGACGGGGTCGCGTTGAAGCGCTGCTGAAAACCGTGTTCTCCCCCTGTTCAAAAGCTGTGAACAGGGGCAGGACAACTCCATGATCGCCAGGCTGCGCGGCATTCTCGACGACACTGGCGCCGACTGGGCGGTGATCGACGTCGCGGGCGTGGGCTATCTCGTCCATTGCAGCGCCAAGACGCTCGCGGCACTGGGCGCGGCGGGCGAGGCGGTGACGGTGTTCACCGATCTCCAGGTTTCCGAGAACGATATGCGGCTGCTCGGCTTCGCGGAAGCCGCCGAGCGGGACTGGTTCCGCCTGCTTACACAGGTGCAGGGCGTGGGCAGCAAAGTGGCGCTGGCGATCCTGTCGGCACTCACGCCCCACGATCTCGCCGGTGCCTGTGCCCGGGGCGATGCCGCGATGGTGGCGCGCGCCAATGGCGTGGGGCCGAAACTCGCCGGCCGTATCGTCAATGAATTGAAGGACAAGGCGGGGGCCATTCCCGGTGGCGCGGCAGGTCCGGCGGCGGCTCCGCGTGGCGGCGCCGGCGCCGATGCCGTCAGCGCGCTAGAGAACCTCGGCTTCAAGTCCGCCGCCGCCAGCCGCGCCGTCGCCGAGGCCCTGGCCGAACTGGGCGAGGGCGCTGGAGAGGGCGAGCTGATCCGCGTTGCGCTCAAGAAGGCGGCGGGATGAGCGCCAGCGCTGTTCGATGGTCTGCTGCGGCGCTCTACGTGCTCGCAGTATTGCTCATGGGAGTCCGGGCAGGACAACCGGATCAAGCGTGGTGGTGGCTTGGCGAGATTCCGTTTACTGCCTGGATCGCTTCCCCAATCCTCGCAGGGCTGTTCTTTCACAGTCGCTTCGGAAACGAGACGGCGCGTCTGGCATTCGCGATCCTGCTGGCCGCAATAGCGGTCGCCGGTTTCGCGCTGCAGTGGCATGTGCTCTTCATCGGCCCTTCGGACGCCCAGAATGGGCTGATCGCGCTGTTTGCTCCGCTCTATCAGTGGTTCGGGGTGCTGCTGTCGCTGGCCCTGTGCTGGCTCGGCGGGAAATTGATGAGACGCGGCGACATGCCGTCGGCGGGGGAGGAAGAGCGATGAACTGGAAGCTTGCCGGACTGGCGCGGTTCTCGGACCTCACATTGCTGCTGCTACGGCTCGTCACCGGCGCGTTCCTCATCCACGAGACTTGGGACAACATCATCAGCGCCGCGCGGATGAAGGAATTCGCGGGATTCTTGGCGCAGTTCGGTTTCCCGCTCCCGCATCTGATGGCGCCGCTTTCGGTGGCGGTGCAGTTCGGGGCCGGGGTGTTGCTGATCCTTGGCTTCGCCACGCGCCTCGCGGGCTTGCTGATCGCGGCCAATTTCGCCGTCGCGCTCTACATGGTCCATTGGGCGGAGCCGCTGCGCGGGTGGTGGCCGGCGCTGATTCTGGTGTTCCTGGGGCTGCATTTCGCGGCGGCGGGATCGGGGCGCTTCGGGCTCGATGCGATGGCCCGCGGACGGCGCTGAGCCCCCCGGCGGCGCGGCGCTATGGGCCTCATGCGGAAGCCCGGCCCAGTCAAGCATATCGATCCGTTGACCGCGAGCGAACCGTAGGACAATTTTACGCTCGATTAAGGCTTTAGCGATATCGCTGATCCGTGAGCAAGACAGTCGCAGATGTTGGCGAGGACGGCCGCGTACCGTCCGTCGGTGCTATCCTGGGTCTGCGCGGTTCGGGGACGGAGTGGTCGCGCCTTCAGGGCCAGCAATATGCCCAGCTCGCCAAGAAGTGCTGGATGCGCCTCATCCTTCATGCCCTTGGCGCGCTGTGCCTGGGAATAGTGTTCGCGGGTTCGGCCGATCCGGTGATGCTGGTGGCCTGGGTCGCAGGGGTGGCGCTGCTGTCCTTGCATGGCCTTTGGCTGGACCGCGCGCTGATGCATTGCGACATCCGCGGCATAACCCGGCTCGAATTCGCGCATCACGGTGTCAGCGCACTGGTCAAGGGCCTGGCATGGGGCGCGGCGGCGGTGCTGTTCGCGCCGGGGGCCGATACCGCGACCAACGCAACGGCCTGGGCCTTCGCGGCGCTGCTGTGCCTGGCGGCGGCGACCAGCCGCTATAGCGCACCGTTTGGCTCGGTGCTGTTCTGCGCCGGGCTGACCCTCGGCTGGATGACCGGGCTGATCATGGCGGATGACTATTATCTCGCGGCGATCGCGGGCTTCACCGGCCTCTTCGCTTCGGCGGCGGCGGTGGAGAGTGCCCGGGGTTCGCACCAGGCGCGGGTTGCGGAGCTGGACATGAACGAATCGAGCGAAGTCGTATCGCTCCTGCTGCGCGAATATGAGGATTCGGACGCCGACTGGCTGTTCCAGCTCGACAAGAACCGCCGCTTGCGTTCGGTTTCGCCCCGCCTCGCCTTCGCGCTGGGCCGGGAACTGGCCGAGATCGAGGGGCGCAGCTTCATCGAGCTGATCTCCGGCGAGAACTGGACCACCGGCCAGTTCGCCGGCAGCCTTCATCAGCTTGCCGAAAAGCTCAAGAAGCGCGAAAGCTTCTCCGACCTGGTGGTGGAGGTGACGATCCGCGACCAGCGCCGTTGGTGGGAGCTGTCGGGCACCCCGATGCTCGACGAGCGGGGTGAATACACGGGTTTCCGCGGGGTCGGCTCCGATGTGACCGCAGCGCAGGAATCCTCCGAGAAGATCGCCTATCTGGCGCGCTACGACACACTGACGGCACTGCCGAACCGGCTCATGCTGCACGAGGCCGTTGCCGACGCGCTGCGCTATGCGGAGAAATGGCGCACCCGCTGCGCCTTCCTGATGATCGATCTCGACCGCTTCAAGGCGGTCAATGATTCGCTGGGTCACCTCGTGGGCGACAGACTGCTCGCCCAGGTCGCCCAGCGGCTCCAGGCGCTGATGGGCGAAGGGGAGAGCTGCGGCCGGCTTGGCGGCGACGAGTTCGCCGTGGTGATTCGCGATGCCAGCGAGAAGGCGCGTATCGAAACCCTGGCCCGCAGCATCATCGAGCGGCTGAGCGAGCCCTATCGCGTGGACGACCAGCTCCTCTATGTCGGCGCCTCCATCGGCTCGTCGATCGGCCCGCGCGACGGCAAGAGCGTCGAGGAGCTGATGCGTAACGCCGACCTGGCGCTCTACCGATCCAAGGACGCGGGCGGCGGGGAATACTTCGAATACGAGCCCTCGCTCCATGCCTCCGCAGAGGAACGCCGGCAGCTCGAATTCTCGCTCCGCAGTGCGCTGGCGCGCGACGAGATGCTGCTGCACTATCAGCCTGTGGTCGATGCCAACAGCGAGGAACTCGTCGGCTTCGAGGCGCTGGTGCGCTGGAACAGCCCCGAGCACGGCTTCGTGAGCCCGGCCAAATTCATCCCGCTGGCCGAGGACACCCGGCTGATCGTGCCCATCGGGCAGTGGGTGATGCGCCGGGCGATGGAGGAAGCGGTCGGCTGGGACGCCCCCGTCAAGATCAACATCAACGTCTCGCCCGAGCAGCTTATCGAGCCCGATTTCGTGACCACCGTCGTGCGAGCCCTTTCGGCGAGCGGGCTGCCGCCGGAACGGGTCGAGATCGAGGTGACGGAGAGCATCTTCCTCAAGGATGCCAATGTCGCGCGCAAGGCGCTGGAGGCGGTGATGGCGCTGGGCTGCTCGGTCGCGCTCGACGATTTCGGCACCGGCTATTCATCGCTCGGCTATCTGCGCACGCTGCACTTCTCCACGATCAAGGTAGATCGCACCTTCGTCCAGGGCGCGGCGCAGGACAATGCGGAAAGCCTGGCGATCATCCGCGCGGTGGTCGCCATGGCCGACAGCCTGGGCATGACCACCACCGCCGAGGGCGTGGAGAACGCCGACGAGGCGACCATGATCCGCGCGCTCGGCTGCACCAAGATCCAGGGCTATCACTTCGGCCGGCCGATGCCCGCCGAGGAGGCCCGCCAGCTCATGCAGCGCAGCCAGCAGCAGCGCCGCCGGGCGTGACGCGCATTCCCTGATCGGCGCGGCAGCGAGGACGGTTGCTCAGCCGTCACCCGCCGCCGGCGCTCTCAGTTAACGTGAATCGCGGCCAACGGTTCGGCCCCGCGCCGTGGCGCGGGCTGCCGGCCAGTCAGCGCAAGCGTACCGCCACATAGGCGGCGGGGCGGCCACGGCGCTGGATACGCAGTAGCACGGCTTCGCGATTGCTCGCCTGCGCCTGGCGCACCGCCGCCTCCAGCGCTGCCGAATCGGTGACCGGGCGGTAGTTGGCGGTGAGGATGATGTCGCCACGCTGGAGGCCCTTGCGGGCCGCGTCGGAGGCCTGGTCGACATCGGCGATCGCAAGGCCGCGCGTATCAGCCGCCGCGCCGAGCTGCCCGGCGATCTGCGGGGTCAGCGGGACCACCGCCAGCCCGAGCCGCTCCTGGATGAAGCCGCTCGGCTCACCTTGTTCGGTGCTCGGGCTCTGCGTGCCGCCGTCGCCCTCGAAGAGCTGCTGCTGGCGCAGCGCCTCGTCGGTCGGGCGGGTGCCCACCGTCGCGGTCACCGTGCTGCGGCGCCCGTCGCGGATGAGCTCCACCGGGATGCGGGTGCCCGGCGCGATATTGGCGACGATGAAGGACAGCGTCTGCTCGCGGGTGATTTCCTTGCCGGCGATCGTCAGGATGATGTCGCCTGGGCGGATTCCGGCCTTTT
Organism: Altererythrobacter sp.; assembly: GCA_016793865.1. Classification (GTDB taxonomy): domain Bacteria; phylum Pseudomonadota; class Alphaproteobacteria; order Sphingomonadales; family Sphingomonadaceae; genus Qipengyuania. The sequence continues at coordinate 41,308 of JAEULJ010000002.1, read as the reverse complement.
CGGCCGGCTCGCCCGGCTGGACGGTCTGCACGAATTCGCCGCGGTTCTTGGGAATGCCCAGCGAGCTGGCCAGATCCTCGTCCACCGCCTGGATCTGGATGCCCAGATAGCCCCGGGTGATCGCCTTGCCAGTCTTGAGCTTTTCCACGATGGGCGCGGCGATCTCGGCGGGAATGGCGAATCCGATGCCTACGCTGCCGCCGGAAGGCGAGAAGATCGCATTGTTGATGCCGATGACATTGCCCTGCATGTCGAACAGCGGGCCGCCGGAATTGCCACGGTTGATGGCGGCGTCGGTCTGGATATAGCGGTCGTAGGCGCCGCCCTGGCCGGTGTTGCGATATACCGCGGACACGATCCCGCTGGTCACCGTGCCGCCCAGGCCGAAGGGATTGCCGATAGCGACCACCCAGTCGCCCACCCGTGCCTGTGCCGAATTGCCGAAATGCACGAAGGGCAGCGGCTTGGGCGCGGAAATCTTGAGCACCGCAAGGTCGGAGGAGGAATCCGCCCCCACCAGCTCGGCGGGATATTCCGTGCCGTCGGGCATGGTGACGGTGATGCGCTCCACCGTGCCGCGCCCGGTGGGGCTGGAGATCACGTGGTTGTTGGTGACGACATAGCCATCGGCCGAGACGATGAAGCCGGAACCGAGCGACTGCGCCTCCTGCGTCTGCGGCTGGCCCGGCTGGCCGGAGCGGCCGCGGTTGCCGAACAGCCCTTCGAACGGCGTGCCGGCGAATGGGTTCTGCGGCTGTTGCACCTCGATCCGCTGGCGGGTGGAGATGTTCACCACCGCCGGGGCGAGTTGCTCGGTGAGCGTGGCGAAGCTTTCCGGCGCGCCGGCGCGGGGGACCACGCGGCTCATCTGCGCGGCGTCGTTCTGGGCGACCTGGGCACCGGCGGTGTAGCCGGTCACGAGTGAGGCTGCGGCGCCGCCCAGCAGCAGGGCGCCGGTCAATCCATATGCATATCGCACGGGCTTCACTTCCTCTCGATCCTTCCTTGGCTCATCGCGCGGCTGCCCAATGACGGACGCGACGCGGGAGATTGGGTCATGCGCGTGACTACAAGGGTAGCCGCGCTGAATGCCGATTGAACGGCAGGCGGGCGTTACAACTCGAACCCGCCGCCGCTGTTCCACACATCATCGCTGGCCGCGGAATTGCCGCAGATATTCGTTGTTCTGGTCCAGTATCATCGTGCTCTGGCCCGAACCCTGCTCGAAGGTGGTGCGATAGCTCTGCATGGCGCGGTAGAAATCGTAGAACTCGGGATCCTTGCCATATGCGGCGGCATAGGTGTTGGCGGCGTTCGCCTCGGCCTCGGCGGAGATGATCTGCGCGTCGCGCCGCCCGCTCGCGCGGATGGTTTCCGCCTCGGCCTCGCGGTCGGTCTGCATCCGGGTAAAGGCGGTTTCGAGCGGGCTGCCGTCGGGCAGGTCTGCGCGCTTGATCCTGACGTCGATGATCTGGGCGCCATATTGCCGCGCCTGCCGGTCGAGCTGGTTGCGGATGTTGGCCATCGCATCGCCGCGCTCAGCCGTCAGCAGCGCCGCGAAGGGACGACGGCCGAGTTCCTGGCGGATGGTGGAGGACAGGATCGGCGAGAGCTGGGTCCGCAGAGTCTCCTCCGACCCCGCGCGTTCGACCATGCGGACGGGATCGATGATGCGGAAACGTGCATAGGCATCCACCTGCAGCCGCTGCTGGTCGTTGGAGAGGACCTGCTGAGGCTCCATGTCGAGGTTCATGATGCGGCGATCGACATACTGCACGCGCTCGACCACGGGAATGCGATACCACAGCCCCGCGCCGGTGCGGCCGAAGGGGACGTCGGGCTGGAAGCGGTTGATGACAGCCACCGGATTACCGGTGCGGATTTTCACCGCCTGCTGTGTTTCGGGCACCACGATCAGCGTGGAGAGCCCGGCGGCCAGCAGCACGGCGACCGCGATGATGGTGGCCTTGTGGGTGTTCCAGATCGCTTCCATCACCGGGCCTCCGTCGGGGGCGCGGGCGGGGTCGCCGCGCGCCGGCGCACTTCGGGGAGAGGCAGATAGGGCGTTACCCCTTCGGCCTGGACGATCGTCTTGTCGGTCTTGCTGAGCACGCTTTCCATGGTCTCGTAATAGAGGCGCCGCCGGGTCACCTCGGGGGCCTGGCGGTATTCCTCGTAGATTTGGTTGAAGGATGCCGCATCGCCCTGTGCACGGGCCATCACCTGCTGGGCATAGGCGCGCGCGCGGTTACGCATGGCGTTGGCGTCCTGCTGCGCGGCGGATACGTCCTTGAAGGCGTCGATCACCTTGCCGGGCGGATCGGCCTTCTCGATTTCGATGCCCTGGATGGCGACGCCGGCGCGATAGGCGTCGAGCACGCCCTGCATCCGCGCGACCACGCGCGCCTCGATAGCGGCGCGGCCGGCGCCGGATACGACCTGGTCCAGCTCTTGCTCGGCGAGGCTCGCGCGCATCGCGCTTTCCGCGACTTCGCGGATGGTGAGCTCGGGATCGTCGAGCTGGAAGGTGAACTGCTCCAGGTTCTTGATGTTCCAGCGGATCACATAGCTGAGATCGACCAGGTTCTGGTCGCCCGTCAGCACCAGCTTCTCGCCCTCGCCGCCGATCTTGACCGAACGGATTTCGGAGACGTTTTCCTTGGTCACCTGCTGGATCGGCCAGGGGAGGGTGAAGTTGAGGCCGGGGCCGAGTTTGTGCGAATATTTCCCGCCCAGCCAGGTGACGAGCGCCTGCTGCTTGGGCTGGACCTGGTGCGCGCTGGTGACGATCAGCCAGATGCCGACCACGGCCAGCGCGATCAGCGGCCACCAACTCTTGCCGTTGGCGCGCGGGGGCAGGCTGAAGCCGGGGCCGCCCAGGCCGCCGCCACCGCCGGACCTGCCCTGGCGGCGCGGACCTTCCGGACCGCGATTGCGGAAAATATCCTCGATGCTGGCGGAGCGGCGCGGGGGCTCTCCCCCGGTGCCGCCGCCGGGCGGCAGCCAGGGATTGCGTGGTCCCTTGGCCGGAGGAGGGGCCCCTTCTCCCGGTGTCTCCGCGCCCGGTTGCTCAGGCGCGGCCTCTGGCTCGCCGTCGTTGCCCTGGCCGCCGTCGCTGCCGCCACCGCCCGACTTGCCCCAGGGATTGCGCTTGCCGGCCATGGCGAGGCCCGGCACCTGTTTGAACCCGTCCCAAATACTCATCATGTGGTTATAGGGCGGTCGCGGCGGAAAAACAGGGGTTGCGGGCGGCTTTTTCCTGCGCCACCCGCCCGGCGATGAGCGATACGGACCTGTTGACCGGCCTGCCTGCGGCAATCGGCGCGCGGATCATCTCGGCGAAACTGGTCGACGGGGTGGCGACCCTCGTGCTGGACGGCGGCGGGCTCGACGGCGCGGCTCGGGAAGAGCTGGAGGCTGCCGCCACGACGGCGGTCGGCGCGCGGCCCGGCGTGCGCGATGTGCGCGTGGCGATGACCGCGGAACGGCGCAGCAGGCGCATCCTGGCGGTGGGATCGGGCAAGGGCGGGGTCGGCAAGTCCACGCTCGCCGCCAATCTCGCCATCGCGCTGGCGCGCGGCGGCACGAAGGTCGGGCTGGTCGATGCCGACATCTACGGCCCCTCGCAGCCGGTCATCATGGGCGTCCAGGGCACGCGGCCCGAAGCGCGCGACAAGCGGCTGGTGCCGGTTGCCACGCCGGTCGGGGTGCCGCTGCTCTCGATGGGCCAGATCGTGGCGCCCGGAAAGGCGATCGCCTGGCGCGGGCCGATGACCGCGGGCGCGCTCAGCCAGCTCATCGATGCGGACTGGGGCGATGCCGAACTGCTGGTGGTGGACCTGCCGCCGGGCACCGGCGATGTTCAGCTCACCATGGTTCAAAAGCACAAACCTGTGGGCGCGGTGCTGGTTTCCACGCCGCAGGACCTGGCGCTGATGGATGCGGCGCGCGCCGGCCAGCTGTTCGAGCAGGCGGGGGTGCCGATCGTCGGCCTGGTGGAGAACATGGCCGGTTATGCCTGTCCGCATTGCGGCGAAATCTCCGATCCCTTCGGCGCCGGCGGCGTGGAAGCTGCGGCGCAGCGGCTGGATCTGCCCTTCCTCGGCCGTATCCCGCTCGCCCTGGCGACCCGCCAGGCGGGCGATGCCGGCACCCCGCCCGCGGCGGGTGACACTGCGGAGAGCAAGCCGTTCCACGACATCGCCGCCAGGGTCGCCGAATGGCTCGCCGCGAACGGCTGACCCGCAAGCGGTCCGTCCCGCGGCTGACGCGGCGCGGACTGCTGCTGGGAGCGGCCGCGTCCGGCGGTCTTGTGGTGGCCTGGTCGCTGTGGCCGCGCGACTATCCCGGTGCCTTGGTGCCCGGCGAGAACGAGCACGGCTTCGGCGCCTGGCTGACCATCGCGGCGGATGGGGTGGTGACGGTGGCTGTCCCCCAGCTCGAGATGGGCCAGGGGGTGACGACGCTGCTGCCGCAGATCGTGGCGCATGAACTTGGCGCGGACTGGCGCCAGATCGCGGTGCTCCCCGTGCCGCCCAATGGCGCGCAGCCCAACCCGGTGCTGGCCGCGCGCTGGGCCGAGCTGTGGTCCGCCGTTCCCTCGCTCGCCAGTGATCCGGAGGGGATGCTCGCCACACGCTACGCCCGCGCCAACGCCTTCGCGGCCACCGCCGACGGCACCACCATCGCCGCCTACGAGGGTCCGGCGCGGGAGGCCGGCGCGGCGGCGCGGGCGATGCTGGCGATGGCGGCGGCGAGGCGCTGGGATGTTCCCTGGGAGGAATGCGAGGTGCGCGGCGGGCTGGTGATGGCCGGCGGGCGCGAGGCGCGTTTCGGCGATCTGGCGGCGGAGGCGGCCGGCATGACCCCGCCCGATCCCGCGCCCCTGCGGCCCGAACCGCCGGGCGAGGTGGTGCTGACCGAGGCCGAGGAAGCGCCGTCGATTTTCCCGCGGCTGGACCTGCCTTCCAAGGTGGATGGCACGATGGTGTTCGCCGGTGACGTGCGGCTGCCGGGCATGATCCACGCCGCCATCCGCCACGGCCCGGCGGGGCTTCCCCGGCTGGTGGGCTATGACGAGAAGGCCGCGGCGGGGCTGCTCGGCCTGCGCGGGATCGTGAAGGGCGGGCGCTGGATCGCCGCCGCCGCCGACAACTGGTGGCAGGCGGAGCGCGCTCTCGACGCGATCAGGCCGCGCTTCGCGGGTTCCGGCGCGCTGGACACCGGGCAGATCCCGCTCTGGCTGGCCGAGGCAGCCAAGGACGAGGGCCATTCCATCACCGGCATCGGAGATGCCGCCGCCGCGCTGGCGGATGGCGATGCGGTCTTCACCGCCGCCTATTCCGTGGCGCCCGCTATCCACGCCCCGCTCGAGACGGCGAGCGCGACGGCTCGCTTCGCCGAAGGGCGGCTCGAGCTCTGGGTGGCCAGCCAGGAACCCCAGGCCACGCGCAGCGCCGCCGCCCGCGCGCTGGGCATCGCGGCGGATTCCGTCACGCTTTATCCCATGCCCGCCGGCGGCAGCTTCGACGCGCGGCTGGAAACACCGCACGCGGTGGAGGCGGCGCGGATCGCCCGCGCGCTCGGCCGCCCGGTCCAGCTCACCTGGTCGCGGCACGAGGAGCTGAAGACGCTGCCGCCGCGCACGCCGGTGGCGATCTCGCTCGCCGCGAAGCTCGATCCGGCGACCACGCAGCCATCCGCCTGGCGCGCGCGCATCGCCTGCCCGGCCAGCGCGCGCGAGTTCGGCGCGCGGCTGTTCGACGGCGCGAGCCCGGAGGAGGCACGGGCAGCGGTGGACGGCAAGGCCGATCCGCTCGCCTGCGAGGGCGCGGTGCCGCCCTACGATATCGCCAATGTCGCGGTCGAGCATTGCCCGGTCACCCTGCCGCTGGCCACGGGGCGGCAGCGCGGCAATGCGCCGGCCTATACCGCCTTCGCCACCGAGAGCTTCATCGACGAGCTGGCACGGCGCGCGGGGCGCGATCCGCTGCTGTTCCGCCTCGCCATGCTGGCGCGCGAACCCCGGCTGGTCGAGGTGTTGCAACGCGTGGGCCGCATCGGCGAATGGGACGGCGGGCGGCCCGGCAGCGGCCAGGGGCTCGCGATGGTGCGGATGGCCGGCGCAGGCGCGGGCGGGGGCGGCGGACGGATCGCCTGCGTGGCGCGCGCGCGGCTTGGTGCCGGCGGGCTCGCGGTCGATCGGCTGACCGCGGTGGTGGACATCGGGCGCATCGTCAATCTCGACATCGCGCGCCAGCAGATCGAGGGCGGGCTGCTGTTCGGCACCGGCCTGGCCGCAGGCGGCGCGGCGCGTTTCGAGGCGGGACTACCGCAGCCGGGGCGCCTTTCGGGAATGGCCCTTCCGGTGCTGGCCACAGCGCCCGAGATCGTGGTCGAATTCATCGCTAGCAATGCGCCGCCCTTCGATCCGGGTGAGCTGGGGGTGGCGGTCGCGCCGCCAGCCATCGCCAACGCGCTGTTCGCCGCCACCGGCCTGCGCTATCGCACGCTCCCGCTGGTGGAGGGGCAGGCATGAGCGGCGAAGATCACCTTCCGCGCGATCACCCCCCTGTCCCGCATGGCCGGGTGGGCGTGCTGCTGGTCAACCTGGGCACGCCCGACGCGGCGGAGCCGGGCGCGGTGCGGCGCTATCTGGCCGAATTCCTCTCCGACCGGCGTGTGGTGGAGATTCCGCCGCTGATCTGGCAGCCGATCCTGCGCGGCGCGGTGCTGACCACGCGGCCCAGGAAGAGCGCGGAAGCCTATCGCCAGATATGGACCGAGGCCGGATCGCCGCTCGCCGCCATCACCCGCGCCCAGGCGCAAGGCCTGCAGGAGCGGCTGGGCCAGGCGGTGCTGGTGGATTGGGCCATGCGCTATGGCTCGCCGTCGATCCCGGCGCGGCTAGAGGCATTGGCGGCCGCGGGCTGCACGCGCATCCTCCTGGCGCCGCTCTACCCGCAATATTGCTCGGCGACGACCGGAACTGCTGTGGACAAGGCTGGGGACTGGCTGCGGACGAAGCGTTGGCAACCGGCGCTGCGAAGCCTGCCGCCCTATTACGACGATCCGCTGCATATCGACGCGCTCGCCGCCGATCTCGGCGCTCAGATCGGCGCGCTCGACTTCGCGCCCGAAGCGGTGGTGCTGAGCTTTCACGGGATGCCGCGGCGCACGCTGGAGCTTGGCGATCCCTATCATTGCCAATGCCGCAAGACCGCGCGGCTGCTGGAAGCGGCGATGAAGCGACCGGACCTGCGCTTCGTCACCAGTTTCCAGAGCCGTTTCGGCCGCGCGAAATGGCTGGAACCGGCCACGGACCGCGTGCTGGCGGAGGAGGGGGCGAAGGGAACGCGACGAATAGCCGTGGCGGCGCCGGGTTTCGCGGCCGATTGCCTCGAAACGCGCGAGGAGCTGTCGATCCGCGGAAGGGCGCAGTTCCTGGCGGCGGGGGGCACGGACTTCGCCGTGCTCGATTGCCTCAATGATTCCGGCCCGGGCATGGCCATGCTGGAAGCGCTGGTGAGGCGCGAACTGGCGGGCTGGATTTAGGGGAGCGCTTTACTTACACTCCGGTAAGCAACGGAGCGAACTTATGGCCACTCTCGCCGCCCAACCGCCCGCGGAAACCCGCTTCACCCACTGGACGCAGCGGCTCGATCCGTCCGCCGTAGCCCATATCCCAGGCGAGGGCGGGCCGCCGCTCGTCGGCAACACCTTGCGGATGCTGGCCGATCCGCATGGTTTCGCCGAGCGAATGATATCGACCTATGGCCCCGTCTATCGCAACCGTGCCTTCGGCGGCTGGGCGGTGATGCTCGCCGGCGCGGAGGCGAACGAGCTGGTGCTGTTCGACCGCGACAAGATTTTCTCCAGCGAGCAGGGCTGGGGCCCGCTGCTCGACCGGCTGTTCCCGCGCGGGCTGATGCTCCTCGATTTCGACAAGCACCGGGCGGATCGCCGCGCGCTGTCGGTGGCCTTCAAGCCGGAACCGATGCGCCACTACATGGGCGCGCTCAACCGCGGCATTGCGGAGGCGGTCGCGCAGTGGGGCGGGCAAAATGCAACCGGCGGGCTGCGTTTCTATCCGGCGATCAAGCAGCTCTCGCTCGATCTGGCGGCCGAGAGCTTCCTGGGCCTGCCCTGGGGGCCGGAAGCGGACCGGATCAACCGCGCCTTCGTGGACATGGTCGCCGCCAGCGTGACCCCGGTGCGCCGCGCGCTGCCCTTCACGCAGATGAAGCGCGGCGTGGACGGCCGCGCCTTCCTGGTCGATTATTTCACCCGCGAGGTGGTGCGGCGTCGCGCCGGCGAGGGGCTGGGGCAGGATATGTTCAGCCAGTTCGCCACCGCCACCGACGATGCGGGCCAGCTGCTGCCGGTGGATGCGGTAGTGGATCACATGAACTTCCTGATGATGGCGGCGCATGACACCATCACCTCCTCGGCCACCGGGCTCGTCTCGCAGTTGGCGAAGCACCCCGAATGGCAGGAGAAGCTGCGGGCCGAGGTGATCGCGGTCACCGGCGGGCGCGACCTCGCCTACGAGGATATTGGCAAGCTCGAGCTGACCGAGATGGCCTTCAAGGAGGCGCTGCGGATGATCCCCCCGGTGCCATCGCTTCCGCGCCGGGCGCTCAGGGATTTCGAGTTCGGCGGCTACCGCATTCCCGCCGGCGCGGGGGTGGGGATCAACGTCCACTGGACGCACCACAGCCCGGAATACTGGCCCGAGCCCGAGCGGTTCGATCCCCTGCGCTTCACCCGCGAGGCGGAGAAGGCGCGGCACAAATATGCCTGGGTTCCCTTCGGCGGGGGCGCGCATATGTGCCTTGGGCTACACTTCGCTTATATGCAGGTGAAGGTGCTGATGGCGCAGCTTCTGGCGCGATACAGCATCGCCCCGGCCGAGGGCGCGAGCAGCGAGTGGCAGGCGTGGCCGATCCCGAAGCCGCGGGACGGGCTGCCGGTGGTGCTTACTCCGATCTGACCAGGCCGGCGCCGCTTTGACGGCGGCCTAGAAATCCACCGCCACGCCCTTGAGCGTCCAGTCGCCGTAGCGCGTGGGGCTCAGCGCCTCGTTGTCCTTCGCGGGCGCGGGGCGGGGCGGCGGGTCGTTCGACCAGTTCGCTGGCTTGCGAAAGCCCCTGGGCCGTTTCGTCGCGCGTTCCATCGCTTGCAGATGCGCGGGGTGGCGCACAAGTTCAACCCCGGCTAGGCGCGCGCCATGGCGACACCTCCCGGCTTCCATGCGCGCCGCGCGGCGCTGCGGCTGCTCGATGCGGTGCTGCGCCGTGGCGAGACGCTGGAGCAGGCGGGCGCGGCAGCGCTGGCCGACGTCCGCAAGGCCGAGGACAAGGCGCTAGCCCGCGCCATCGCGGGCGAGACCCTGCGCTGGCTCACGGACCTCGACGGCCTGATCGACGGTGCCACCGCCCGGCCGCTGCCGCCCGATGCCAAGGCGCGCCAGGTACTGCGGCTGATGCTGGCGCAATGGCTACGGCTGGGCACGCCTCCGCACGCGGTGCTGGCGACCGGGCTGGAACTGTTGAGCGCCGGGCCGCGCCGGCTGGCGCATGGGGTGTTCGGCGCCCTGACCAAGCGTGGTGCGGCCCTGCCCGAGGCGCCGACATTGCCCGATGCGGTCGCGGCGCGCTGGCGGGATCGCGCGCGCGCCATCGCCGCCGGCCTAGCCGATCCACCGCCGCTCGATCTGGCTCTGCGCGACCTATCGCAGACCGCGCAATGGGCTGCGCGTCTGTCCGCCGACAGCCTTGCGCTGGGCCACCTGCGCCTGCCCCGCGGCGAGGCGGTCGAGAAGCTGGCCGGCTTTGCGGACGGCGCGTGGTGGGTGCAGGATCTCGCCGCTTCGCTGCCCGCGCGGCTGCTGGGGGCGGGGGATTGCAGGCACGCGCTCGACCTGTGCGCTGCGCCCGGCGGCAAGACGCTCCAACTCGCCTCGACCGGCTGGCAGGTGACCGCGCTCGACATCTCGAAGCGCCGGCTGGAGCTGCTCAAGGACAACCTCAAACGCACCGGGCTGACGGCCGGGGTGGTCCGTGCCGACGCACTGGCATGGGAGCCGAAGCACCGCTTCGATGCGATCCTGCTCGATGCGCCCTGCACCGCGACCGGGACCGCGCGCCGCCACCCCGACGTGCTCCATCGCATCGGCCCGCGCCAGATCGCGGAGATGGCGGAATTGCAGGCGGCGCTGATCGAACGGGCGACCGGATGGCTCAAGCCGGGCGGCGTGCTCGTCTATGCGGTGTGCTCGCTCGAGCGCGAGGAGGGTGAGGCGCGGGCGGCGACGGTTGCGCTGACGCCCGAACCCATCCGCGCCGAGGAACTGCCCGAGGGCCTGGCATCAACGCCTGAAGGCTGGCTCCGCACCGATCCCGGCATGCTGGCCGAGGCGGGCGGCCTCGACGGGTTCTTCGTGGCGCGTTTCCGCGCCTAGGCTCCCACCAGCGCGCCGAGCGCGCCTTGGAACAGCGCCAGCCCGTCGGTCCCGCCGTGCGCCGGGTCGATCGCGCGTTCGGGGTGGGGCATCATGCCCAGCACATTGCCCGCTTCGTTAAGCACGCCCGCGATATCGCGCCGCGAGCCGTTGCATTCGTCGAGGTAGCGCAAGGCGACGCGCCCCTCGCCCTCCAGCCGGTCGAGCGTGGACTCGTCGGCGAAGTAATTGCCGTCGTGGTGGGCGACCGGGATGGCGATCTCCTGCCCCGATTCATAGCCGGCGATGAACAGTGACTGGGTGGTTTCCACCCGCAGCCGCACGTCGCGGCAGATGAAGTTCTGGCCCGCGTTCCTCAGCAGCGCGCCCGGCAGCAGCCGCGCCTCGGTCAGCACCTGGAAGCCGTTGCACACGCCAAGCACCGGCACGCCGCGCCCCGCGGCGGCGGCCACGGCGCGCATGATCGGGCTCACCGCCGCCATCGCCCCGCTGCGCAGATAGTCGCCATAGGAGAAGCCGCCGGGCAGGGCGATGAAATCGAGCCGGTCGGGCAGATCGGCATCCCCGTGCCACACGCGGATCGGCGCCGCGCCCGAGACCCGCTCCAGCGCCACCGCCATGTCCCGGTCGCAGTTGGAGCCGGGAAAGGTGATGACCGCCGCGCGCCAACTCATGCCACGCGCTCGATGCGATAATTCTCGATCACGGTGTTGGCGAGCAGCTTCTCGCACATCTCCTTGAGCTGCGCGTCGCTGGTCGCGTCGGCGACATCGAGCTCGATGCTGCGGCCTACCCGGACGTCGCTCACCCCGCCGAAACCCAGGCCCTCGAGCGCATGATGCACCGCGCGCCCCTGCGGATCGAGCACGCCGGGCTTGAGGCTGACGTGGACGCGGACTTTCATGGGCGGCTCCGGGCAGGGGGGTGCGCGGCGCCTATGCCCGCGCGCGGGGCGGGCGGCAAGGTGGCGCGGCCCGTTCCCCCCTACTTGGGCTCCGCCGCTCGGGGCAAGATCCGCACCTTCAGCTCGCGCTTCGGGGTCAGATACTGCTTGGCCGCTGCCTGAAGCATCTCCGGCGTGACCTTGCGCAGCCGCGCTTCGATGGTGCGGTAGCGTTCGAGCCGGTCGGCGCGAAGCTGCGACTCGCCGAGCACGCCGAGCCACCAGGCGTTCTCGCGCCGGCTAAGCACCACCTTCTCCAGCATCGGCCGTCGCGCTCGCTCGATCACGTCGGCATCGACCGGGGCGGCGCGTAGCTGGCTGGTGATCGCCTCTACCGCGGCGAAGACCTTGTCGGCATCCTTGGGCGCCACCACGATCGAGGTTAGCAGCGTGCCGAAGCCGGGGAAGGTGTCGGACAGATCGGCTCCGGCCTGGGGCGAATAGGTCGCGCCCAGCTTCTCGCGCACCTCCTCCAGCAATTGCAGGCCGAACACTTCGGCAAGCAGCGTGATCGTGCTGGCTTCCTGCGGATCGCTGTCGTCGCGCGCCGGCCAGAACACCTGCACCAGCGCCTGGTCCGCGGCGCCGCCATGGGTGAGCGTGACCGGGGTGGTATCCCTGGCGAAGGAAACCTGCCGCGCGGCGGTGAAATCGCCCAGCGCCGCCCGGCGCGCAGGCAGCGCGCCGAAGCTTTTGGCCACTGCTTCGATCACCTGCTCGGGCACGAATTCGCCGACGACCGAGATCTCTACCGGGGCCGCGGCGAGTTGATCGGCGAGATCGGCGCGCAGGATGTCGGTATCGACCGCCGCCAGCGCCGCGGCGTCGGGCACGCCGAAACGCGGATCGCCATTGGCGACCAGCGCCGGCACCTTGGACTGCGCCACGCCGGCGGGAGTCGCGTCGAGCTGCGCCGTGATCGCGGGGACCAGCGCCTTCCACCGGGCCAGCGCCTCGGGCCGGTAGCCGGGATCGCTGACATAGGCCGCGCTCACCTGCATCTGGGTGGCGAAATCGCCCATGGTGGTGTTGCCGCCGATCTGGAAGGAATCTTCTCCCACCCCCAGGCCATAGGTGATCTGCCGCCCGGCGAGGATCGCCTGGAGCTGGTCGAGGCTGTGCTTGCCGGTCCCCGCCGCGCCGAACAGCGCCCCGGTGAACACGGCCTCGGCCGCACGGTCCTTGGGAATTGCCAATTGTCCGGACCCGATCCGGACGCGGTAGCGCAGCCGTCCGGTCTCGAAATCGGTCTGCTTGAGGTTCAGGCGGACATTGTTCGCGAAGCGGATCTGCCTGATGCCGAGATCGGCCACGGTGGTGTCCGACACGATCGCCGACGGGGTGCCGAAATCGGTGTAGCCGAACACCGCGCCGGCCCCCTCGGCCGGTGCGTCGACCTTGGCCGCCGCCGCCTCGCGCCAGGCCGCCAGGATCGCCTGCTCGCCTCCGGGCAGCGGTGCCTTGGTGGAAACATGGATCAGCGGCTGCGAGCCGGCGAACTGCGCCGTCGCCGCCTGCGAGACCGCGGCCGGCGTGATGCCGGGGGCAATCTTCTGGAACAGCGCGTATTGCGCCTGCGGGGTCACGAACAGATCCTGCTGCTGAACCGTGCCCAGGATCGTCTCGGCCAGCGCGGGGCTGCGGCGGGTGGCGGCCTGTTCGGCGGCGGTGCGATAGCGGGTGGCGAAATTGGCGAGCTGCTCCTTCAGCTCGGCGCCGGTGACACCGTGGGTAACAAGGCGGCGAAGCTCGTTCTCACCCACTCGCAGCGCATCCTGCCAGCCTGTCGGGGTTTCCTTGGCCTGGAGGGTCACACTGGACGCTGCGGCGACATCGAAGAAATCATCGGTGCCCGCGCCGCCCCCGATGATCGGCGCGTTCGGCGCGTTGGCGATGATCGCGAAGCGGCGGCCGAGCACCGCGCCACCCAGATTGACCATCAGGCGGCGGCGGAACTCCGCCTCGGTCGTCGGCCGTTCGGCGTAGGGGGCGAAACGGTCGATCGCGACGAGCACCGGCACCCCGGGATCGACGAAATTGCGCGCCGCGAGCGGGCGGTCGAAATCGATCGAGCCCTTTTCGGTCTGCGCCAGCGCCCCGCTGCCGGGCCGCCAGTCCGCGAACTTAGCGCGGATCTGCGCCTCGGCGGCAGCCGGGTCCAGATCGCCCACCACCACCAGCGTGGCGTTGTCCGGGCGATAGAGCCGCGCGTAATAGCCCGCCATCGTCTCCGCCTTGAAGCTGTCGACATTGGCGTTGGTGTTGGCCGCCAGGAACCGTTGCGAGAATGCTGTGCCGGGCGCCACGAAATCGAAATAATCCTTCAGCCGGCGGCGGCCGAAGGTGTTGCGGGTGCGCGTCTCGGACTGGATGATGCCGCGCTCGCGATCGATGGCGGCCGGGTCCAGCGTCAGCTCGCTCGCCGTCTCGCGCATCAGCATCAGCGCGGTATCGAGCAGCTTGGGATCGTTGCGCGGCAGGTCCAGCTTGTAGATCGTGTCCTCGAGGCCCGTGGAGGCGTTGGTGTCCGCGCCGAAGGCCAGCCCCTCGCGCTCGAGCAGCTTTATCATCTCGCCCTCGGGCACGTTCCTGCTCCCGTTGAAGGCCATGTGCTCGAGGAAATGCGCCAGCCCCGCCTCGGCATCGCTCTCGTCGATCACGCCCGCGTCGAAGCCCATCCGCACCGCGACGGTGTTCTGCGGGGTCTTGTTCTGGAGAATGGCGACCTTGAGGCCGTTCTCCAGCCTGAGATAGCGCACCGCCGGATCGGCGGGGACATCATAGACCGGGAAGCCCCAGCCGGTGGTGCCGGTTGCCGTCAGCGCGGGAGTGGTGGCTGCGGGAACGCTCGCGGTCGGCGCTTCCGCCGAAACCGTGGCGCAGCCCGCGAGCGCGAGGGCGAGGAGCGGGGTCGCCGCGATGAGGCGGCGCGCCGCGACAGTGATCATGATAAGACGTCTCCTAGCGGTTCACTGCCCGCCCGCACGCACCATGGCGACTGCGGACGCCATAGACAACACCGTGCATCGCGGGCGGCCAAGAAGCGGTTGTCTCCGCCTTAACCGGCCCGCGCTAATCTGGCAGTCACCATCGGCGTGGGGGATGATGACCGTAGCTTCCGTGATCGGAATTCTGCTGCCGGTCCTGTTCATGGGATTCATCGTCTACTGGGTATTGGTTCGCCGGACAGCGAGCAGGGGAGTGATGCAAAGGCGTCTTGGCTCGGCTGAGGGTTACGCAGGCATGCCGTTCTGCGACAACTTCGGCGAGCGGGTGCGGTTGGTTGGACTGGAGGCGCTGTTAGCCTGTCTGCGGGATCCTTCGCCAGAGCCTCGCGGCTTCGCGCAGGAGCGGGGCGCGGACATCGCTGGCTGGCTGGTGGTGGCGCATTTCCTCGAGCACATGGCCTTCAACGGCAGCAGGAACGTGCCCGAGGGCGAGGTGATAAAGCTGTTCGAGCTGGCGGCCTCTCTCAGCAAGGGCGGGCCCTGGGTCGAGGACCGCCGGGCGCACATCAGCCCCTACGACCCGGAGCGATAGGCCCTCACTTCTTCTTGTTGATCGCCCCGCGCAGCCGGCCGCGGTGATGCGCCATGTCGAGCACCTCGCCAGGGCCGTTTTCGCCGTCGAGCAGGCCGAGGCGGCGGGCGACCTCGCGATAGGCCTCCTCCTCGCCGCCAAGGTCGCGGCGGAAGCGGTCCTTGTCGAGCTTCTCGCCGGTCTCGATGTCCCACAGCCGGCACCCGTCGGGCGAAATCTCGTCGGCCAGGATGATGCGGCTGAAATCGCCGTCCCACAGCCGGCCGAACTCCAGCTTGAAGTCGATCAGGCGGATGCCGATCGCGGCGAACAGGCCGGAGAGGAAATCGTTGATGCGGATCGCCATGCTGGCGATGTCGGCCATCTCCTCGCTGCCGGCCCAGTTGAAGCAGGCGATCTCCTCCTCGGAGATCTTGGGATCGCCCAGCGCGTCGTCCTTGAGGCAGTATTCGATCAGCGTGTGGGGCAGCGGCTCGCCTTCCTCCAGCCCCAGCCGGGTGCAGATCGAGCCCGCGGCGACATTGCGCACGATCACCTCGATCGGCACGATCTCGACCTGGCGGATGAGCTGCTCGCGCATGTTGAGTCGGCGGATGAAATGCGTCGGCACGCCGATGTGGGCGAGCCGCATGAAGATATACTCGCTGATGCGATTGTTGATGACGCCCTTGCCGTTGATGGTGCCCTTCTTCTGCGCGTTGAAGGCGGTCGCATCGTCCTTGAAATACTGGATCAGCGTGCCCGGCTCGGGCCCTTCATACAGAATCTTGGCCTTGCCTTCGTAGATCTGGCGGCGACGGGACATGGGATGGGGGGCCTTTCGAGGCGGAACGGGTTGCGGAGTGCGTTCGCGGTTTGGAACGGCGAGGTCAAGCGGTGAGGGGTGGGTGTGTCATCCTCGGCCTGCGCCTGGCAGGCCGCAAGGCCGACCGGCCGCCCGCAGCAACGCGGGCGTAGCTCGTGTGAGCGAGGATTTCGCGTGCCCGGACGGGCATGGGCAAAGCAAAAGTGGTGCCCGGGGGCGGAGTCGAACCACCGACACGACGATTTTCAGTCGTCTGCTCTACCACTGAGCTACCCAGGCATATCCGTGGCCGCGGCGCAACCGGCGGGCCGTTTCGGAAGGGCGCGCCTATGGCGGAGGGGCGTCGGGTTGGCAAGCGCGTATTCCCACACTCTCTCGGCAAAGACCGGCTTCCGGCAAGCACGGGCCGATTCGCCCGGAAACTGCGATCTCCTGGCACCGCTGTCGAAGCGGTGGACACCGCGCTCGATTGCAGTAGGTCTCATTGCGGGGCCTGGTGAAGCCAGGAGATTCGGGGGGTCAATGAATCAGGCGTTCATCGCATTCGCAGCTGCATCCGCCTGGCTGACCGCATCGATGCCCGCATGGGCGCAGGCGGGCAAGCCGATCGTGGCGATCTATCAGATGGACGATCTGGCCAAGAGTGGCCAGGCGGAGACTTTCTCGGCAATGATCGAGACGGCGATTTCGCAAACGCAGAAGTTCCGGGTGATGGAACGTTCGCGCATGGCGAAGCTGCTGTCCGAGCAGGGCAAGGCGAGATCAGGACTGGTAACGTCCAATTCACCTCGTCGGACGGGCGGGTTCGAGGGGGTCGATTACCTCATCTACGGATCGATCACCTCCATCACCGTGCAGAAAAAACAGGATATGGCCGCCAGCCTGCTCGGGGGCGTGCTTTCCGGGAAGGGCAATTCCTCCTGCGCAGCGACCCTCGCGGTGCTGGGTGCCGATATCAAGATCACGGATTCCGATACCGGAGAGGTTCGCTACGTGACCCGGATCGACCAGGAGGCGAAGTCCGGCGCGTCCTGCGACGGAAGCACCAATGTCGATGTGTCTGCCCTGTTGCGTGGTGCCGCGGACAGCATCGCCACGGGACTGGTGACGGCGGTATATCCGGTCCAGGTGGCCGCGATCCAGCCCGATGGGACCATGATCCTGAACTATGGCTCGAGCTCGCTGTTTCAGGGCCAGGTCCTGAAACTGTTCCAGAAGGGGGAGCCCATTCTGGATCCGGCGACGGGAGCCGTTCTTGCCAGCAATGATTTTGAGCTGGGGATGATCGTGGTCACGGATGTAACCCCGCAGATATCGCGCGCGCGCGCCGTGACGCCCTTCGCCGCTGCGCCCACGATCGGGGCGATCGCCCGCCCGGTAAGCGACGCGGAGGCCAAGGCCGCACTGAAGCCCGCCCGAAAGGGACGCCGGTGATCATCGCCCTGCGCGGGGCGGCACTGGCCGCGATCCTGGCCGCGATCCTGGCCGCGACCTCAGCGCCGCTTGCGGCTCAAAGCCGGACGGTGCAGGTCGGGCCTGTCACCTCGGTCGAAACCTGCACCTATTTCCAGAACCGCGAGGGCGCGGTGGCGGCTTACGCCGATCACTGGTTCGCCGGTTTCGCTGCGAGCTGGCGATCATGGTGGGTGAAGGATTGCCAGGACCGGTTCGTGACCTTTCGCGCCAGTCTGGCCGCCGCGCTGGCCTCCACCGGCCGCCTCAAGATCGGCAGCGGCGGATACAGCGTGTCGGTGAGCCTTTCCAACCTCAACGAAGGCGGGCCCGCGCCCGACGCCGGCCCTGTGGGAGAGGACGGCTATTCCATATCCCGCTCATGGGCGTCGGTGGGGGTCGACCTACTGGTGCGCGATCGTGGCGGATCGGTCATCTACGGTGCGCCCTTCGTGAAGAAGATCGAGACGGGCTACGACATCCAGACTGGAAACGAGCGGTCGTGGGGTACCAACACCGGCCCCGCGATGATGGCAGAGATGCAGAGCGAGGTTGCGCTGGCGATCGCCAGAGTGGTGACGTTCAAGATCGACCCGCTGGTGGTGACCGGCGTGGACGGGACCGACATCGCGCTGAACTACGGTTCGCCAATTCTGAAGATCGGCGATCTGGTATCGGTCGAAGGCGCCAACGGACTTCGCGGGCTGCGGTACAAAGTGGTCAGTACAGGGAGCAATTCCGCCGTTGCCGAGGTGGAAGGCGACAACGCGACCGGCGCGGTGCGCCCCGGCGCGCCGGTCCGCTTCATCGAATCCGACAGCGACGAGGCGAGCGGTCGGCGATTGCGCCGAGTCCCGCTCCCTTGACCCAACTGTCATCGCCCGCTAAGGGCGCGCGCATCCGGGCAGGGCTTCGCTCCGCCGCGGACAGATAGAGCTGAACATTGCCGGTGATGTCCCGGGGCCTGGTGCGAAACGTAGCAGGCTTCTTTCTATTGGGGCGGATCGTTCGCGATACGCCTTGGGGCAGCCGTCAGAGTAACCCGGTGTCCGTGCCGTGTGGAGCGTTTCAGGCTCGTGTTACCTTTCGACAAGCTCCTGGTTGAGCGGGTCGTCTGCGCGCACGTCCTTTTCTTCTCCACCTGACATCGTGGCGCCAGCACCGGCCCTTCAGGAAAAGTGGCTCCCACTTTTCCGCCCGGAAGGTCCGGCCCGAGCGCGCAATGGCGCGCGCTCGGCAAACAAGGTGAAGAGAAAGAGTCTCAATGCCGACGATCAACCAGCTGGTCCGCAAGGGCCGCGTTCCGCAGAAGGCCAAGAGCAAGGTCCCTGCGATGGAAGCGAACCCGCAGAAGCGCGGCGTTTGCACCCGCGTCTATACCACGACCCCGAAGAAGCCGAACTCGGCGCTGCGCAAGGTCGCCAAGGTGCGCCTCACCAACCAGCGCGAGGTCATCACCTACATCCCGGGCGAGGGGCACAACCTGCAGGAGCACAGCGTCGTGCTGATCCGCGGCGGCCGCGTGCGCGACCTGCCCGGCGTGCGCTACCACGTGCTGCGTGGCGTGCTCGACACCCAGGGTGTCAAGGACCGCAAGCAGAGCCGTTCGAAGTACGGCGCCAAGCGTCCGAAGTAAGGTTTCTCGGCCGGCCTGCCGCGCGCTCTGACCTGCGCGCAGCCGCCGCCTGACAAGAAGGAAGTTTCCGATGTCACGTCGTCGTCGTCCCGAGAAGCGGGAAATCCTGCCCGATCCCAAGTTCCAGGATCAGGTGCTGTCCAAGTTCATGAACAACCTCATGCTCGACGGGAAGAAGTCCGTGGCCGAGCGGATCGTCTATGGCGCGCTCGACACGGTCGAGACCAAGGCCAAGGCCAATCCGATCGAGCTGTTCCACACCGCGCTCACCAATATCGCCCCGGCGGTCGAGGTGCGTTCGCGCCGCGTGGGCGGTGCCACCTATCAGGTGCCGGTCGAGGTTCGCCCCGAGCGCGCACAGGCGCTGGCCATCCGCTGGCTCATCACCGCCGCGCGCGGCCGTGCCGAGACCACCATGGCCGCCCGCCTGTCGGGCGAGCTGATGGACGCCGCCAACAACCGCGGGAACGCGGTGAAGAAGCGCGAGGACACGCACCGCATGGCGGACGCGAACCGCGCCTTCTCGCACTACCGCTGGTAAGACAGCTCGGCCCGGCGCGGGGGAGCGGTCCCGCGCACCCTCGATGGCACCTCCGTCCTCCGCCATCGTCGGGCCGACTTTGAATTGACGCAATTCTCCCCATATGGGGCGCGCTCTGCCCGAGCACCCCAAGAGACCCGAGGAACACCCCATGGCCCGCGAATATCCGCTGGAGCGCTACCGCAACATCGGCATCATGGCGCACATCGATGCCGGCAAGACCACCACGACCGAGCGCATCCTCTACTACACCGGCAAGTCCTACAAGATCGGCGAGGTGCATGATGGCGCCGCGACGATGGACTGGATGGAGCAGGAGCAGGAGCGCGGGATCACCATCACCTCGGCGGCCACCACCACCTTCTGGCAGGCCGAGGACGGCCAGGGCCCCAAGCACCGCATCAACATCATCGACACCCCCGGTCACGTAGACTTCACCATCGAAGTGGAACGCTCCTTGCGCGTCCTCGACGGCGCCGTAGCGGTGTTCGACGGCGTGGCTGGCGTGGAGCCGCAGTCCGAGACTGTTTGGCGCCAGGCCGACAAGTATCGCGTGCCGCGCATGTGCTTCATCAACAAGCTCGACCGCACCGGCGCCGATTTCTACTACTGTGTGCAGTCGATCATCGACCGCCTCGGCGCAAAGCCGCTGGTGCTCTACCTGCCGATCGGTGCCGAGAGTGACCTGAAGGGCGTGGTCGATCTGGTGAACAACCGTGGCATCGTCTGGAAGGACGAGAGCCTGGGCGCCGAGTTCGAATATGTCGAGGTCCCCGCCGATCTCGCCGACAAGGCAGCCGAATACCGCGAGAAGATGATCGAGACCGTCGTCGAGCAGGACGATGACGTCATGGAAGCCTATCTGGAAGGACAGGAGCCCGACGTCGCCACCCTCAAGCGCCTGATTCGCAAGGGAACGATGGATCAGGCCTTCGTCCCGATCACCTGTGGCAGCGCCTTCAAGAACAAGGGCGTGCAGCCCCTTCTCGACGCCGTGGTCGACTACATGCCGAGCCCGCTCGACGTTCCAGCGATCAAGGGCGTGAAGCCGGACAGCGACGAGGAGGACGAGCGTCCTTCGAGCGACGACGCGCCGTTTTCGGCCCTGGCCTTCAAGATCATGAACGATCCCTTCGTGGGCTCGCTCACCTTCACCCGCATCTATTCGGGCAAGCTGACCAAGGGCCAGGTGCTCAACAGCGTGAAGGACAAGAAGGAAAAGATCGGCCGCATGCTGCTGATGCATTCCAACAACCGCGAGGACATCGATGAAGCCTTTGCGGGCGACATCGTGGCGCTGGCCGGCATGAAGGACACCACCACCGGCGATACGCTCTGCGATCCGGCCAAGCCGATCATCCTGGAGCGCATGGAATTCCCCGATCCCGTGATCGAACTCTCGGTCGAGCCCAAGACCAAGGCCGACCAGGAGAAGATGGGCATCGCGCTCAGCCGGCTGGCGCAGGAGGACCCGTCCTTCCGCGTTTCGACCGACCATGAAAGCGGCCAGACCATCATCAAGGGGATGGGCGAACTCCACCTCGACATCATCGTCGATCGCATGAAACGCGAGTTCAAGGTCGAGGCCAATGTCGGCGCTCCGCAGGTCGCCTACCGTGAGAGCCTCGCGAAGCCGGTGGACGTGGACTACACCCACAAGAAGCAGTCGGGTGGCTCCGGCCAGTTCGGCCGCGTCAAGGTGAAGGTCGAGCCGGGCGAGCGTGGCCAGGGCGTGATCTTCAACGACGAGATCAAGGGCGGCAACATCCCGCGCGAGTTCATCCCGGCGATCGAGAAGGGCTTCCGCGAGCAGGCCGAGAGCGGCTATCTCATCGGCTTCCCCATCATCGACTTCACGATCACGCTCTACGACGGCGCCTACCATGACGTCGATTCGAGCGCGATCGCGTTCGAGATCGCCGGCCGCGGCGCCATGCGCGAGGTGGCCAGCAAGTCGGGCATCAAGCTGCTCGAGCCGATCATGAAGGTTGAAGTCGTGACCCCCGAGGACTATCTTGGCGATGTCATCGGCGATCTCAACAGCCGGCGCGGGCAGATCCAGGGCACCGACAGTCGCGGCAACGCACAGTCGGTGGAAGCAAACGTCCCGCTCGCCAATATGTTCGGCTACGTGAACGAACTGCGGTCCTTCACCCAGGGCCGCGCGCAGTACACCATGCAGTTCAGCCACTATGAAGAGGTTCCGGCGAACGTCGCGGCTGAGGTCAAGGAGAAGCTTGCCTAAGCGGCAGGCAGCGTCTACGGGCGGCGCCTGATTTCTCAGGGTGCCGCCCGCTACCCGTGAATCCGAAAAATCCAGACAGAGGTAATTCGAGAAATGGCCAAGGAAAAATTCCAGCGGAACAAGCCGCACTGCAACATCGGCACCATCGGTCACGTCGACCATGGCAAGACCACGCTGACCGCCGCGATCACGAAGGTGATGGCCGGCGAGCACGGCGGTGCAGCGGTCGATTTCGCGAATATCGACAAGGCTCCCGAGGAGCGTGAGCGCGGCATCACCATCTCGACCGCCCACGTCGAGTACGAGAGCGCCAACCGCCACTATGCCCACGTCGACTGCCCGGGCCACGCCGACTATGTGAAGAACATGATCACCGGCGCCGCGCAGATGGACGGCGCGATCCTGGTGGTGAACGCTGCTGACGGCCCGATGCCGCAGACCCGCGAGCACATCCTGCTCGCGCGCCAGGTCGGCGTGCCCGCGCTGGTCGTGTACATGAACAAGGTCGACCAGGTCGACGACGAGGAGCTGCTCGAGCTCGTCGAGCTGGAAGTGCGCGAGCTGCTTTCGAGCTACGACTTTGACGGCGACAACATTCCGATCGTCAAGGGTTCGGCGCTGGCCGCGCTCGAAGGTCGTGACGACGAGATCGGCAAGAACTCGGTCATCGAGCTCATCAAGGCCGTCGACGAGCACATCCCGCAGCCCGATCGTCCGGTCGACAAGCCGTTCCTGATGCCGATCGAGGACGTGTTCTCGATCTCGGGCCGCGGCACCGTGGTGACCGGCCGCATCGAGACCGGCATCGTCAACGTTGGTGACGAAGTCGAGATCGTCGGCATCAAGGACACCAAGAAGACGACCGTCACCGGCGTCGAGATGTTCCGCAAGCTGCTCGATCGTGGCGAGGCCGGCGACAACGTCGGTGCGCTGATCCGCGGCGTGGCGCGTGAAGAGGTGGAGCGCGGCCAGGTTCTGGCCAAGCCCGGCTCCGTGAACCCGCACACCGAGTTCAGCGCCGAGGTCTACGTGCTGTCGAAGGACGAGGGTGGCCGTCACACGCCGTTCTTCGCCAACTACCGCCCGCAGTTCTACTTCCGCACCACCGACGTCACCGGCGAGGTCATCCTCCCCGAGGGCACCGAGATGGTGATGCCGGGCGACAACGTGACCATCGGCGTCAAGCTGATCGCCCCGATCGCCATGGACGAGGGCCTGCGCTTCGCGATCCGCGAAGGCGGCCGCACGGTCGGCTCGGGCGTGGTCTCGAAGATCACCAAGTAAGCTCGCCGCGTCTTCGGGCGCAGCGCTAGAGGGGCCCGGCTCGCATCAGTGAGCCGGGCCCTTTTTGCCCGGCGGATGCCAGCATCGTGTGATGTCGCGATGCGCCAATTCGGGGGTTGCCAGATCGTGGCCGTCTCCGTATAGGCCCGCCCGCAGCCGCGGATTCGTCTTCGGCGTTTCGAGATTCGAGGGGCCGCCCGCTTTCGGGAAACCGATAGGAGCGGGGCCGGCCTTTCTTTTTTGAGCAGCCTCTCCGGATTTCCTTGGGGGTTGCTCTCGGCTCTTTCGCATCGGTGCAGGACATGGAAGCTCAGAATATCCGCATTCGCCTGAAGGCGTTCGACCATCGCGTACTCGACCAGGCCACTGGCGAGATCGCGGAGACCGCCCGCCGGACCGGAGCGCTTATTCGCGGCCCCATTCCCATGCCGACGCGTATCGAGAAGTTCACCGTGAACCGCGGCCCGCACATCGACAAGAAGTCGCGCGAGCAGTTCGAGGTGCGCACCTTCAAGCGGTTGCTCGATATCGTGCAGCCCAACGCCCAGACCGTGGACGCGCTGATGAAGCTCGACCTCGCTGCGGGCGTGAACGTCGAGATCAAGCTGGCTTAGGCCACGGTCTCGGGTCGCCGGCGAGACTGTAAACCGCCGGGAATTTGAGGGGCGCTCGATGGCCCCGCCGGTTCGCCGGCAAGACATTGGGATACCGCCGGGCTCTCCTTCGGGAAATCAGGGTCCGGGCCTGCGTCCCCCGTCTCCTCTCCATCGGAGAGGCACTCAGCCCGGACGGGGGCACGCATCACATCAAGGGGCTGAACACGCACCCAAGGGATGGTCCCTCGGGTGCCTCTGTTGAGGAGTTTGACGATGCGCACCGGCGTGATCGCCAAGAAAGTCGGGATGACCCGCCTCTTCCAGGAGGACGGTCGGCACGTGCCGGTCACCGTTCTCGCGCTGGAAGGCTGCCAGGTCGTTTCGCACCGCACCGCCGACCGCGATGGCTATTTCGCGGTCCAGCTCGGCGCGGGTGAGGCAAAGCAGAAGAACGTCAACAAGCCGCAGCGCGAAGCTTTCGCGAAGGCGGATGTCGGCCTGAAGATGCGCGTCGCGGAATTCCGCGTCGAAGGCGAGGACGGTCTCGTCCCCGTCGGTTCGCACATTTCGGCCGAGCATTTCATCGCCGGGCAGAAGGTCGACATCACCGGCCACACCCAGGGCAAGGGCTTTGCCGGCGCGATGAAGCGCTGGGGCTTCGGCGGTATGCGTGCGACGCACGGCGTCTCGATCAGCCACCGTGCCCACGGTTCGACCGGCAACCGCCAGGACCCGGGTCGTGTGTTCAAGGGCAAGAAGATGGCCGGCCACATGGGCGACCGTCAGCGCACCCAGCAGAACCTCGAGGTCGTCCGCACCGATGCGGCGCGCGGGCTGATCTTCGTGAAGGGCTCGGTGCCCGGGTCGGAGAACGGCTGGCTGCTGGTCCGCGATGCGGTCAAGATCGCTACGCCCGAAGGGCTTCCGTTCCCCGGCGCGATTCTCGAGAAGAAGAGCACCCAGCCCGAGCACGACGAGGCGCCCGCGGGCATGGTCGAGGCCGCCGCCGAGCACGAAGTGCACGAGCAGGTCGATGCCGAGCATCAGGAAGAGCTGCTGAAGACTCAGGAAGCCGGTGCTGACACCGACGCCGAAATCGAAGCGGCTGCCGACGAGAACACGGCCGACGGCGCGAGCGCCTCGGACGAGAGCAAGGAGTCCTGATCGTGAAGGTCAAGGTCCAGAAACTGGATGGCAAGGCCTCGGGCGACATCGAGCTGAATGACGATGTCTTCGGTCTCGAGCCCCGTGCCGATATCCTCCATCGCGTGATCACCTGGCAGCTCGAGAAGCGCCGCGGCACCGCGCGTCCCACGCGCGAGCGCAGTGATGTGTCGCGCACCGGCAAGAAGTTCGGCCGCCAGAAGGGTGGCGGCACCGCCCGCCACGGCGACCGAGCGGCCCCGATCTTCATCGGCGGCGGCAAGGCGCACGGCGCGCGGCTGCGCGACTTCAACCCGTCGCTCAACAAGAAGATCCGTGCGCTCGGCCTGCGGATGGCCCTCTCGAGCAAGGCGAAGGAGGGTCTGGTGATCCTCGACAGCCTCGAGCTCAAGGATGCCAAGACCAAGGCGCTCAAGGGGCACCTCGACAAGGCGGGCTGGAGCGGCAAGGTGCTGGTCATCGGCGGCGAGAGCGTCGACGAGGGCTTCGCCAAGGCTGCGCGCAACCTGCCGCACGTAAACGTGCTGCCGGCGATCGGCGCCAACGTCTACGACATTCTGAAGCACGACACGCTGGTCCTCACCAAGGATGCGGTCGAGAAGCTGGAGGCGCGCTTCAATGGCTAAGAAGCAGCAGGCTGCCGGCCAGGTGGATGCCCGTCATTACGACGTGATCACCGCGCCGCACATCACCGAGAAGTCGACGCTCGCGTCGGAAAACAACGCCGTGGTCTTCAAGGTCGCGAGCGATGCCACCAAGCCGCAGATCAAGGAAGCCATCGAGGCGATCTTCGGTGTGTCGGTCACCGGCGTGAACACGCTGGTGATGAAGGGCAAGACGAAGCGCTGGAAGGGCAAGCCCTACAAGCGCACCGACCAGAAGAAGGCGATCGTGACGCTGAAGGACGGCGATAGCATCGACGTCACCAGCGGCATCTGAGGGCAGGACCGATGGCACTCAAGAACTACAACCCCACGAGCCCCGGTCGCCGCGGCCTGATCCTCGTTGACAAGTCGGCCTTGCACAAGGGCAAGCCGGTCAAGTCGCTGACCGAGGGCAAGCGCAAGACCGGCGGGCGCAACAACAAGGGCCACGTCACCTCGCGCGGCATGGCCGGCGGCCACAAGCAGAAGTATCGTTTTATCGACTTCAAGCGCCGCAAATGGGACGTCGAGGGCAATGTGGAGCGGATCGAGTACGATCCCAACCGCACCGCCTTCATCGCGCTTATCAAATATGCGGACGGCGAACTGGCCTATATCCTGGCGCCGCAGCGCCTGGCGGTTGGTGACAAGGTCATCGCTGGCGAGCGTACCGACACGAAGCCGGGCAACGCCATGCTGCTGGGCACGATGCCGGTCGGCACGATCTGCCACAATGTGGAGATGAAGCCGGGCAAGGGCGGCCAGATCGCCCGTTCGGCGGGGGCCTATGTCCAGCTCGTCGGTCGCGACCGCGGGATGGTGATGGTCCGCCTCAACAGCGGTGAGCAGCGCTACGTGCGCGGCGACTGCATGGGCACGGTGGGCGCGGTGTCGAACCCCGACAACCAGAACCAGAACTTCGGCAAGGCCGGACGCAAGCGCTGGATGGGCGTCAAGCCGCTGACCCGCGGTGTCGCCAAGAACCCGGTCGACCACCCGCACGGCGGTGGTGAAGGCCGGACCTCGGGCGGTCGCCACCCGGTCACTCCGTGGGGCAAGCCGACCAAGGGCGCGCGGACCCGCCACAACAAGGCGACCGACAAGATGATCATCCGTTCGCGTCACGCGAAGAAGAAGAGGTAATCGGACATGGCACGCTCCGTCTGGAAGGGCCCGTTCGTCGAACTCAGCCTTCTCAAGAAGGCCGAGGATGCGCAGGACAAGGGTGCCCGCG
The DNA here is from genome assembly GCA_016793865.1 of Altererythrobacter sp. Lineage (GTDB taxonomy): Bacteria > Pseudomonadota > Alphaproteobacteria > Sphingomonadales > Sphingomonadaceae > Qipengyuania. The sequence goes on along the minus strand of JAEULJ010000002.1, from coordinate 14,762 downwards.
CGCCGATCAAGACCTGGTCGCGCCGCAGCACGATCCTGCCGCAGTTCGTCGGCCTGACGTTCAACGTCTACAACGGCCGCAAGTTCATTCCGGTCGCCGTCTCGGAAGAGATGGTGGGCCACAAGCTCGGCGAGTTCGCGCCCACGCGCACCTTCCCGGGCCACGCCGCCGACAAGAAGGGCAAGCGCTGATGAGCAAGCAGAAAGCCCCCCGCCGCGTCGCGGACAACGAGGCGCTGGCCGTCGGCACCACCATCCGTGGTTCGGCGCAGAAGCTGAACCTCGTCGCCGGGCTGATCCGTGGCCGCAAGGCCGAGGACGCCCTGAACATCCTCGCCTTCAGCAAGAAGGCGATGGCCAAGGACGCCAGCAAGGTGCTCGCCAGCGCGATCGCCAATGCGGAGAACAACCACAACCTGGACGTCGATGCGCTCGTCGTGGCGGAAGCCTCGGTCGGCAAGTCGATGACCATGAAGCGCTTCCACACGCGCGGTCGCGGCAAGTCGACCCGCATCCTCAAGCCGTTCAGCCGGCTGCGGATCGTGGTGCGCGAGAGCGAGGAGGCGTAAGCCATGGGTCACAAGAGCAATCCGATCGGCCTGCGCCTGCAGATCAACCGCACCTGGGACAGCCGCTGGTACGCCGAAGGGCGTGACTATGCTCAGCTGCTCAAGGAAGACATCGCGCTGCGCAAGTACATCGTCGATACGCTGCCGCAGGCCGCGATCTCTAAGGTGGTGATCGAGCGCCCGGCCAAGCTGTGCCGCATCTCCATCTATGCCGCGCGCCCCGGCGTCATCATCGGCAAGAAGGGCGCGGACATCGAGAAGCTGCGTAGCAAGCTGGCCTCGATGACAAAGAGCGACGTGAAGCTGAACATCGTGGAGATCCGCAAGCCGGAAATCGACGCGAAGCTGATCGCGCAGGGCATTGCCGACCAGCTGATCCGCCGCGTGGCGTTCCGCCGGGCGATGAAGCGTGCGATGCAGTCCGCCATGCGCCTGGGTGCCGAAGGCATCAAGATCATGTGCGGCGGCCGCCTCGGCGGGGCCGAGATCGCCCGCGTCGAGCAGTACCGCGAAGGTCGCGTGCCGCTCCACACGCTGCGCGCCAACGTCGATTACGCCGAAGCCGAGGCGCTGACCGCCTATGGCATCATCGGCATCAAGGTGTGGGTCTTCAAGGGCGAGATCCTCGCTCACGATCCGACCGCTCAGGACCGGCTGATGATGGAGGCCCAGACCTCCGGCGTCCGTCCGATGTCCGACCGCCGCTAAGGTAGAGCAAGAGCCATGTTGCAACCCAAAAAGCACAAATTCCGCAAGGCTTTCAAGGGCCGGATCAAGGGCGAGGCCAGGGGCGGCACCGCGCTGAACTTCGGCTCCTACGGCCTCAAGGCGCTCGAGCCGGAGCGTGTCACCGCACGCCAGATCGAGGCCGCGCGCCGCGCGATCACGCGCCACATCAAGCGCCAGGGCCGCCTGTGGATTCGTATCTTCCCGGACGTTCCGGTGTCAAAGAAGCCCGCCGAAGTCCGCCAGGGCAAGGGCAAGGGTTCGGTCGAATACTGGGCCGCCCGCGTAAAGCCGGGCCGTGTCCTGTTCGAGCTTGACGGTGTCCCCGGTCCGCTGGCGGCCGAGGCGTTCGAGCGCGCGGCCATGAAGCTGCCGATCAAGACCAAGGTGATCGCCCGTCTCGGCGACACCAGCCACCTGGGAGGCGAATGATGGCCAAGAAGACGACCAAGGTCGAGGATCTGCGCCAGAAGTCGGACGACCAGCTGGGCGAGGAACTGACCACGCTGAAACGCGAGCAGTTCAACCTGCGGTTCCAGTCGGCGACCAACCAGCTGGAGGCGCCCGCGCGCATCCGTGAGGTCCGCCGCACCATCGCCAAGATCAAGACCCTTCAGGGCGAGCGTTCGCGCGCCGCCGAAGCGAAGGCGTAAGGAAGAAGTCATGCCCAAGCGCATTCTCATCGGCACGGTCACTTCGAACAAGACCGACAAGACCGTGACCGTCCTCGTCGAGCGCAAGGTCAAGCACCCGCTCTACGGGAAGATCATCCGCCGCTCGAAGAAGTATCACGCCCATGACGAGCAGAATGAATATCTGCTCGGCGACGTGGTCCGGATCGAGGAGACGAAGCCGATCTCGAAGACCAAGACCTGGGCCGTGAAGGACCGCGTGGTCGCGGGCGGCGTCCAGGCGGTCGAAGCCGATCTCGACGTGGCCGAAGCCGGCAACTGAGCAATTAGACGATAGGAACTGCCGGGCCCCGGAAAGTGCGGGCGTCTCGGCAAGCCATTGAGAAGGAACCGGATCGATGATCCAGATGCAGTCCAATCTCGACGTCGCGGACAACAGCGGCGCAAAGCGCGTCCAGTGCATCAAGGTGCTGGGCGGCTCGAAGCGCCGGACCGCGGGCGTTGGCGACGTGATCGTCGTCTCCATCAAGGAGGCGCAGCCGCGCGCCAAGGTCAAGAAGGGCGACGTTCACCGCGCGGTGATCGTGCGCACCAAGAAGGACGTCCGTCGTCCCGATGGCAGCGTGATCCGCTTCGACAGCAACGCCGCAGTGCTGGTGAACAAGAACGAGGAGCCGCTTGGCACTCGTATCTTCGGCCCCGTGGTGCGCGAACTGCGCGGCCGCGGCTTCATGAAGATCATCAGCCTTGCTCCGGAGGTGCTGTGATGTCGGCTGCACGTATCAAGAAGGGTGACAGCGTCGTCGTCCTGTCCGGCAAGGACAAGGGCCGCACCGGCACCGTCGCCAAGGTGATGCCGAAGGACGGCAAGGTCGTGGTCGAGGGCGTCAATGTCGCCGCGCGCCATCGCAAGCCGACCCAGGCGAACCCGCAGGGCGGCATCGACCGCAATCCGGCGCCGATGCACATTTCCAAGGTCGCGCTGGCCGATCCCAAGTCGGGCAAGCCCACGCGCGTCCGTTTCGAGACCGGCAAGGACGGCAAGAAGGTCCGCGTGGCCGTCAAGTCCGGGGAGAAGATCGATGGCTGACAAGAGCTACACCCCGCGCCTCAAGGCGAAGTACCAGGCCGATATCGCCAAGGCGATGACCGAGAAGTTCGGTTACAAGAACGCCATGGAAGTGCCCCGGCTGGAGAAGGTCACGCTCAACATGGGCGTGGGCGAGGCGAGCCAGGACAAGAAGAAGGTGCAAACTGCGGCCGAGGAAATGGCGCTGATCGCCGGCCAGAAGCCCGTTATCACCAAGGCCAAGAAGTCGATCGCCCAGTTCAAGCTGCGCGAAGGCATGCCGATCGGTGCGAAGGTTACCCTTCGCCGCGAGCGCATGTATGAGTTCATGGACCGCCTGGTGACCGTGGCCATGCCGCGCATCCGCGACTTCCGCGGGCTCAACCCCAAGTCCTTCGATGGTCGTGGCAATTATGCCATGGGCCTGAAGGAACAGATCGTCTTCCCCGAAATCTCCTACGACAAGATCGAGAAGGTGCGGGGCATGGACATCATCGTGACCACCACCGCGAAGACGGACGACGAGGCGCGCGAGCTGCTTCGCCTGTTCGGCTTCCCGTTCCCTGCCGAACAGCAGGAAGAAACCCCCGCCCCGCAGGGCGAAGAGAAGGCGGCGGCGTGAGCCGCCCCCTCGAACAGACCATCTGAAAGAGAGCTTAAGTCCATGGCGAAACTGAGTTCCATCAACAAGAACGAGCGGCGCAAGAAGCTGGTGAAGCAGTATGCCGCGAAGTACGAGAAGCTGAAGGCGACGGCGAACGACAAGAGCCTCGATGAGACCGAGCGTCTCGTCGCGCGCCTCAAGCTCGCCGAGCTGCCGCGCAACGCGAACCCCACGCGTGTGCGCAACCGCTGTGCAACCACCGGCCGCCCGCGCGGCTATTACCGCAAGTTCGGCCTCAATCGCATCGAGCTCCGGGACCTTGGCAACAAGGGCATGATCCCGGGCCTGACGAAGTCGAGCTGGTGAGGATCTGACCGATGGCTATGACCGATCCCCTGGGTGATATGCTCACCCGCATCCGCAACGGCCAGCAGGCGAAGAAGGATTCTGTCCTCTCGCCCGCCAGCAAGCTGCGTGCGAACGTCCTCGAAGTGCTCAAGCGCGAAGGCTACATCCGTGGCTTCAGCGACGATGCTTCGGGCAAGCATCCGCAACTGCGGATCGAACTGAAGTATTTCGAAGGCGAGCCGGCGATCAAGCACGTCGCGCGCGTTTCGAAGCCCGGCCGCCGGGTCTATTCGGGCTCCAAGGAGCTTCCGACCGTGCGCAATGGCCTGGGCATCACCATCGTCTCGACGCCCCGGGGCGTGCTCTCGGATGCCGAGGCGCGCAGCCAGAACGTCGGCGGCGAAGTGCTGGCGGAGGTGTTCTGATGAGCCGCATCGGCAAGAAGCCGGTGACGATCCCTAGCGGCGTCACCGCCACCATCGAGGCTGGTCAGCTCAACGTGAAGGGCCCCAAGGGCACACTCGCGATGGGCCTGTCGGACCTCGTCACCTACAAGCTTGAGGACGGGTCCATCTCGGTCCAGCCCGCGAACGACGGCAAGGCTGCGCGCAGCCACTGGGGCATGCAGCGCACGCTCGTCTCCAACCTGGTCGAAGGCGTCACCGGCGGCTTCACCAAGGTGCTCGAGATCAAGGGCGTGGGCTACCGTGCCAATGCCCAGGGCAAGAAGCTCAAGCTGCAGCTGGGCTACTCGCACGATGTCGATCTCGACGTGCCCGAGGGCTTGGAGGTGAAGACCCCGGACCAGACCACGGTCGAGATTTCGGGCATCGACAAGCAGAAGGTCGGCCAGTTCGCCGCCGAGGTTCGCCGCTGGCGCAAGCCCGAGCCCTACAAGGGCAAGGGTATCGCCTATCGCGGCGAATACATCTTCCGCAAGGAAGGGAAGAAGAAGTAAGATGGCCAAGCTTTCCCTCTTCGAACGCCGCCGCCGCCGCGTCCGCACCGCGCTTCGCAGCAGGTCGGGCGGCAAGCCGCGTCTTTCCGTCCACCGCACCGGCAAGCACATCTACGCGCAGGTCATCGACGATGCCGCGGGCAAGACCCTTGCCGCCGCCTCGACGCTGGGCGGGAAGGCTTCGGGCGCGAATGTCGATGCCGCCAAGCAGGTCGGCAGCGATATCGCCGCCGCGGCCAAGAAGGCCGGCGTGACCACCGTCGTGTTCGATCGCGGCGGCTTCCTGTTCCACGGCCGCGTCAAGGCGCTGGCCGACGCCGCCCGCGAAGGCGGGCTGGAGTTCTGATGATGGCTGAAAACGAAAACACCAACGAAGCCCCCGAAGCGGTGGATGCGGCTGCCCCGGCAGTTGCGGACGCTCCGGCGACCGACGCACCCGCTCCTGGCGGTGACGAGCAGCCGCGCGGCCGTGGTGGCCGTGGCGGACGCGGCGGTGGCGACCGTGGCGGCAACCGCGATGGTGGCCGTGGCCGTGGTCGCGGCGACCGCCGTGACAACCGTCGCGAGGAAGAAGACGACGGCATCATCGAGAAGCTCGTCCACATCAACCGCGTCAGCAAGACCGTGAAGGGCGGCAAGCGCTTCGGCTTCGCGGCGCTGGTCGTGGTGGGTGACGGTTCGGGCCGCGTCGGCTTCGGCCATGGCAAGGCCCGCGAGGTGCCGGAAGCCATCACCAAGGCGACCGCTGCGGCCAAGAAGAAGATGATCCGCGTGCCGCTGAAGGAGGGCCGGACCCTCCATCACGACGGCCGTGGCCACTTCGGCGCCGGCAAGGTCACCGTTCGCAGTGCGCCTGCGGGAACCGGCATCATAGCCGGCGGCCCGATGCGCGCCGTGTTCGAGAGCCTGGGCGTGGCCGACGTGGTGACCAAGTCGGTCGGTACCAGCAACCCCTACAACATGATCCGCGCCACCTTCGACGCGCTGCAGGACCAGACTTCGCCCAAGTCGGTCGCCCAGCGTCGCGGCAAGAAGGTCGCCGATCTGCTCGGCCGTGGCGGCGCGAGCGAGGCTGAGGCTGAGGCCGACGCCGCGGCGATGGCGGAGTAAGTCGGATGGCACAGAAGAAAACCATCAAGATCAAGCAGATCGGCTCGCCGATCCGCCGTCCCGAAGCCCAGAAGAAGATCCTGATCGGTCTGGGCCTCGGCAAGATGCACCGCGTGGTCGAGCGTGAGGACACGCCCGAGGTTCGCGGCGCGATCGCCAAGCTGCCCCATATGGTGCAGGTGATCGACTAATCAGATCGGATGGTCCCGTGTTTTGCGGGGCTATCCATTCTCAGCGCGACCAAAGCGAAAGCGAGTGCAAGACATGAAACTCAACGACATCCGCGACAACGATGGCGCCCGTAAGGGTCGCCTGCGCGTGGGCCGTGGCATCGGCTCCGGCAAGGGAAAGACCGCTGGCCGCGGCCAGAAGGGTGCCAAGGCGCGCTCCGGCGTCAGCGTGAACGGTTTCGAGGGCGGCCAGATGCCGCTTCACATGCGAATCCCGAAGCGCGGCTTCAACAACATCTTTGCCAAGGACTATGCCGAGGTGAACGTGGGCGCGATCCAGAAGATGATCGACGCCAAGAAGCTCGATACCAAGGGCACGCTCGATCACGACGCGCTCAAGGCTGCCGGCCTCGCGCGCGGCGGCAAGGATGGCGTGCGCCTGCTCGGCAAGGGCGAATTGATCGCCAAGCTGACCTTCAAGGTCGCCGGCGCCTCCAAGGGCGCGATCGAGGCGGTCGAAAAGGCGGGTGGCAAGGTCGAACTGATCGAGAAGGAACGCCCCGAGGCCGAGAAGAAGGCCGAACGTGCCGCCGCCAACAAGGCCGGCACTGGCAAGAAGGCCGAACGTGCCGCCGCCAACAAGGCCGGCACTGGCAAGAAGGCCGAAAAGGCCAAGAAGGCTCCGGCCAAGAAGGCCGCCAAAGCCGCCAAATAAGAAAATGGGGTGGTCGGGTTCGACAAGCGCGGACCCGACCCCTATCTACCCGATCTGAGCCGGGAGGGACCGGCGTCAAACCAGGATCGACCTCACCCGATGGCAACCCGCGCCGATTCCGTTGCGAGCAATCTCAGCCTCGCCAACTTCTCCAAGGCCACCGAGCTCAAGCAGCGAATCTGGTTCACGATCGGTGCGCTGATCGTGTTCCGCTTCCTCAGCTTCGTGCCGCTTCCTGGGGTCAACCCCTTGGTGCTGGCGCAGCTCGCCGAGCAAACGCGCGGTGGCATCCTGGATATGTTCAACATGTTCACGGGCGGCAGCCTGGAGCGCATGAGCCTGATCGCGCTCGGCGTGATGCCCTACATCACCGCCTCGATCGTGGTGCAGCTCGCCAGTGCGCTGCATCCCTCGCTCGCCGCCTTGAAGAAGGAAGGGGCGGCCGGGCGTCAGAAGCTCAATCAGTACACCCGCTACGGCACGGTGTTCCTGTGCGCGATCCAGGGCTGGTTCGTGGCGGCGGGTCTCGAAAGCTATGGCGCGCAGAGCGGGGTGCAGGCTGTGGTCGACCCCGGCCTCATGTTCCGCATCGGTGCGGTCATCTCCATCGTCGGCGGCACCATGTTCCTCCTGTGGCTGGGCGAGCAGATCACCAGCCGGGGTATCGGCAACGGGGTCAGCCTTATCATCATGGCCGGCATCGTGGCCCAGTTTCCGCAGTTCGCGGGCAATCTGTTCGAAGGCGGCCGCACCGGCGCGATCAGCCCGACGCTGATCGTCGGCTTCTTCCTGATGGTGATCTTCCTCATCCTCCTGATCAGCTTTGTGGAGCGGGCGCAGCGGCGTCTGCTGATCCAGTATCCCAAGCGCGCCACCGCCAAGGGCGTGATGCAGGCGGACCGGAGCCATCTGCCGCTCAAGATCAACACCGCCAACGTGATCCCGCCGATCTTCGCCAGCTCGCTGCTGCTGCTGCCGCTCACGATCACCCAGTTCGCGGGCAATTCCGTGAGCACCGAGACGACGACGGGCAAGATCATCATCGGGCTCAACCAGTACCTCCAGCACGGGCAGCCGATCTACATGCTGCTCTATGCCATCGGGATCATCTTCTTCTGCTTCTTCTACACTGCGGTGGTCTTCAATCCGGAGGACACGGCCGACAATCTGAAGAAGAACGGCGGCTTCATTCCCGGCATCCGCCCTGGCAAGCGCACCGAGGAATATCTCGACTACGTGCTGACCCGCATCACCGTGATTGGCGCGATCTATCTGACGTTCGTGTGCGTCGTGCCTGAATATGTGATCGCCCAGACCGGCATTCCGCTGTTCCTGGGCGGCACGAGCCTGCTGATCGTGGTCAATGTTACCGTGGATACCATCGCCCAGATCCAATCGCACCTGCTGGCGCACCAGTATGGCGATCTGATCAAGAAGGCGAAGCTCAAGGGCCGGATGCGCTAGGCGCGCCCGAGGGCTAGAAGAGGGCAGGGGCCAATGGACATCATCCTTCTGGGGCCTCCGGGCGCGGGCAAGGGCACGCAGGCACAGCGGCTGGTCGCCGAGCATGCCATGCGGCAGCTTTCCACCGGGGACATGCTTCGCGCCGCAGTGAAGGCAGGCACGCCCACAGGGCTGGAGGCCAAGGCCGTGATGGATCGCGGGGAACTGGTCTCCGACGCCATCGTCTCGGCTTTGATTGACGCCGAATTGCTCGCGATGGGGCCTGAAACCGGGGCGATCTTCGATGGCTATCCCCGCACGGCGGACCAGGCCGCGGCGCTTGACGGGATCCTCGCCAGGCACGGCCGCCAGCTCGATCATGTCATCGAACTCGAAGTGGATGAGGATGCGCTTGTCGAGCGCATCACCAGCCGCGTAACCTGCGAGAATTGTGGCCACATCTACAGCGTCCCCGTCAACCCTCCGTCATCGGCGGGACCGGTGGCCTGCGAGGTCTGCGGCTCGACCGAATACAAGCGGCGTCCTGACGACAACGCCGAGACCGTTCGCACCCGACTGGGGATATACCGCGCCGATACCGCGCCGATCCTGCCGCATTACGAAGCGCGCGGGATCGTCAGCCGGGTGGACGGGATGGCCGCGATCGAGGATGTCGCCCGCGCGATCGATGTGATTCTCGGGCTGGGCCATTCCTGACCGCCGCGACTTTCGCCGCCTTACCTGATCGGTTGCCACGCGTCACAGGGATCGGGAATCGCTGACCCCGAAAGCGGAGATGGTTTCAAAGAGGTATCGGCGCGTCGATCGTGGCGGGGATGCATTCGCCGTCGACGTATGCGGTGCCGGTGCGGCGATCACCGGCTGCTCTCCCCGATCCTGGGCTGGCTCTGGATAAATGCCGTGACCGGAACGCCGGTTGCTACGGCTGGCATGAAATGCACCTGGTTCCGAGGCATCCAACTCGGCCGGATTGGCTGCTTGCCTGCCGACCCGCTGGACGACCAGAGCTGCCGTGGTCCGATCCCCCGACGCCGCTCAGCGCCCCAGGAGATCGAAGATCAGAAATGCGCTTGTAAGGCCAAAGCCCGCGACACCGAATGCGAAGGCTTCCTTATGCGCCTTCCACCATGGCCCGCGGATCATTCCGCAGTTCCCGGGTCGGTGACGGCCCACCCGCCGCCCAGCGCGCGGAACAATGCGATCTGGCTGCGTGAGACCAGCGCGTCCTGATCGGCCAGCGCCGCTTCCGCTTCCGCCAAGGTGCGCTCGGCATCGAGTGTCTGGAGCGAATCGACGACGCCTTCGCGGTTCTGCGCGCGGACGATTGTGGCCGCGCGGAGGGCGGCGGCGCGAGCCGTGGCGAGCGCGCGCCGCTGCGCGAGCCCGCTGGCATAGCCCGAGAGCGCGGTTTCGGTTTCCTGCAAAGCGGTCAGGATGGTGCCGTCGAAGGCGGCAAGCGATTGGGCCGCATCGGCGCCGGCGGCGTCGATGCGGGCCCGCACCGGCTCGCTGTTGGGGAAGGCCCAATCGATCAGCGAGCCGAGAAAGAAGCCGAGCGGCCCGCCGGTGAAGAGGTTGCCGAGGCTGCTCGCCGTGGCGCTGGCCGAGCCGCCGAGCGTGATGCGCGGGTAGAGAGCGGCGCGCGCGACAGTGATGCGCGCCGCGTTCGCGCGGAGCCGCTCCTCCGCCGCGCGGATGTCGGGGCGGCGGGCGAGAAGTTGAGCGCCGTCGCCCACAGGTAAGGGCGTCGCGATCTCCAGCGGTATGCTGCGCTCGCCGCTGATCGCGGGCAGTTCGGACGGGGTGCGCCCGGTGAGCGTCGCCAGCGCGAACAGAGCGGCGCTGCGTTGTGCGGTGAGGGCGGGGATGGTGGCGGCACGTTGGTCGCGCAGGGTTTCTATCCGGGCTACGGCGAGGCCGTCGGACATGCCGGCGTCATGGCGCCGGCGGGTCAGGCGGAGTGTCTCGTCCAGCAATGCGACGATGGAGCGCGCGACTTCGATCCGGGCCGCTGCGCTGGCGGCATCGGCATAGGCTCGCGTGGTGTCGGCGACGACCATGACGCGCACCGCATCGGCATCGGCCCGCGCCGCAGCTAGATCCCCGCCTGCCGCTGCAATGCCGCTGCGGACCCGGCCGAATAGGTCGAGTTCGTAGGACACGTCCGCGCCGAGCGAGTAGGAGGTATCGCTCCGGTCCGCCCCCGGGGCGACCTGGCCCTCCGGCAGGCGGGCATAGCCGCCCGAGGCGGCGATCGCGGTCTGTGGCAGGCGGTCAGCCCGCACCCCGCGCAGAGCGGCGCGGGCACGGTCGATCCGCGCTGCCGCCTGGCGAACGTCGGTGTTGGCGGCCAGCGCGTCGGCGACCAGCGTGTCCAGCACCGGGTCGCGGTAGAGCCGCCACCAGTCCTGCGGCAGCGGATTGGCGGTCACGACGCCGTCCGAGGTGGAAAGGAAGGGGCCGGTGGCGGCGGGCGCAGCAACGGTCGAGGCGACGCTGCCGGGCCCTGTCGCGCAGGCCGAGAGGGCAAGCGCGGAAAGAGCAGCCGTCAAACTGGTGCGGATGTGCATGAACGTGCTCCTTATTCGGCGGGCAGCAGCGCGGTGCCGCCGGCGCGACCCTTGCGGCCGAGCCGGTTGCGCAGGGCCGCAATACGGTCACCGAGCGCGCGGCTGACGACATAGAAGGTGGGGGTGAAGATGAGACCGAACCCGGTCACGCCGAGCATGCCGAAGCAGACCGCCGTGCCCAGCGCCTGGCGCAGTTCCGCGCCCGCGCCGGTCGCGACCACCAGCGGCACCGAGCCGAGGATGAAGGCGAAGCTGGTCATCAGGATAGGACGCAGGCGGGTGCGCGCCGCCTCGACCGCCGCCTCGGCCGGCGACTGGCCGTGGAGCCGTTCCCCCTGACGGGCGAACTCCACGATAAGGATCGCGTTCTTGGCCGACAGCGCGATCAGCACGATGAGGCCGATCTGGGTGAGGACGTTGTTGTCCATGCCGCGCAGGTTCACGCCGAGCATGGCCGCGAGCAGGCACATCGGCACGATCAGGATGATCGCCAGCGGCATGATCAGGCTCTCGTATTGCGCGGCGAGCACCAGGAAGACGAGCAGCACGGCGAGCGCGAAGACATAGACTGCAGTGTTTCCGGTGGTCGCCTGCTGGTAGGCGATGCCTGTCCATTCACTGGCATAGCCCCGCGGGATTGTATCGGCCGCGACCTTCTCCATGGTCACCAGCGACTGGCCGCTCGAGCTGCCCGGCGCGGTGTCGCCGTCAATCGCGACTGCGGGGGACAGATTGTAGCGTGAGACGCGGTATGGCCCGGCGCTGTCGGTGAAGGTCGCCACCGACCCCAGCGGTACCATCGCGCCGTCGCCGGTGCGCACATGGAGCCCGGCAATGTCGCTGACATCCGCACGATAGGGGGCGTCGGCCTGCGCGGTGACGCGATAGGTTCGGCCAAGCAGGTTGAAATCGTTGACGAAGGCGCTGCCGAGATAGATCGAAAGCGTGTCGAAGATATCCGCCGGCGCGACGCCCAGCATCTGCGCTTTGTCGCGGTCGATATCGGTCTTCACCCGCGGTGTGCCGGTGTCGAAGAAGGTGTAGACGCCCGCCAGGCCCGGCTGGCCGTTGGCCTTGGCAATAATCTGGTTGGCGACGTCCTGAAGCGCGCGATAGCCCTTGCCTGACGTATCCTCCAGCATCAGGCGGAAGCCGCCCGCCGAGCCGATCCCCTGGATCACCGGCGGCTTGACGATCATCAGCCGCGCGTCGTTGATGTCGGCGGTGGCCTTCTGCGCCTCGGCGACCAGCGTATCGACGTCCAGCCCCTTGGCCTGCCGCGTCTCGAAATCGTCCAGCACCCAATAGGCTGCCGCCGAACTCGCCGACTGGGTCTGTGTGGTGCCGTCGAAGCCCGACAGCATGACCGTGCCCTTGATCCCCTCGATCTTGAGAACCCGTTCGGCCACCTGCTTCATCACCGCGTCGGTGCGGGTGGTCGCGGAACCAGGCGGAAGCTGGATCACGCTGACGAAATAGCCCTGGTCCTGCTGCGGGATGAAGCCCGTGGGAGTAGCCGCGAGCGTCGCGCCTGTGAGCGCGATCAGCACGGCATAGGCGAGCATCATGCGGCGCGGCATGGCGACCAGCCGGGCCGTGAGGCGCGCATAGCGCTCGCTGAAGCGCTCGAACATGCGGTTGAAGCGTGTCCCCGCATTGTCCACGATCCGACGCCAGCGCGGCGCGGTCGGGGGCAGGTCCTCATGCGGGCGCAACAACAGCGCCGAGAGGGCCGGCGACAGCGTGAGCGAAACCAGCAGCGAGATGACCGTCGCAGCCGAGATCGTCACCGCGAACTGCTTGTAGAACTCACCCGACAGGCCGCCCATGAACAGGGTGGGGACGAAGACCGCGCACAGCACCAGCACGATGGCGATCAGAGCCCCGCCGACCTCGTCCATCGAGCGCCTCGCGGCTTCGAGGGGGGAATAGCCCGCCTCGAGGTTGCGTTCGACGTTCTCGACCACCACGATCGCGTCGTCGACGACGATGCCGATGGCGAGCACGAGTCCGAAGAGGGAGAGGTTGTTGAGCGTGAAACCGAACACCCGCATCACGGCCAGCGTGCCCACGAGGGAAACGGGTACCGCGAGCAGGGGGATCAGGGAGGCTCGCCAAGTCTGGAGGAAGAGTACGACGACCAACACCACCAGCAGGAGGGCCTCGACCAGGGTGCCGAGGACGGAGCGCATGGAGGCGCGGACGAATTTGGTGGTGTCGTAGTTGATCCGGTACCCGACCCCCGGAGGAAACCGCTTTTGGAGCCGGTTCAGCGTCTCGTAGACCCGGTCGGCGGTTTCGAGGGCGTTGCTCCCCGGGAGTTGGAAGATGCGGAGCGAGACGGCGTTCTTGCCGTCCATGTAGGTCTTCACCGAGTAATCGCGCGCGCCGAGTTCCACGCGGGCGACGTCGCGCAACCGGACCAAGTCTCAGCGGGCTCCGGTCTTGAGCACGATTTCTTCGAACTCCTCGGGCCGCGAGAGGCGACCGCGTGCGGTGAGCGTGTATTGGAAGTCGATGCCCGCGGGCGTGGGCGGTTGGCCCAGGCTTCCCGCCGCGACCTGGAGGTTTTGTTCGCGTACGGCGCGGACGACTTCGCCGGCCGTCAGGCCGTGGGACGCGACGAGATCGGGGTCGAGCCAGAGGCGCATCGAGTAATCGAGACCGCCGAGCATGGACGCCTCCGCGACGCCCGGGATGCGCGCGAGTTCGTTTTGGATTTGGAGGGTCACGTAGTTGGCGAGATACGTGACGTCGCGCGAACCGTCGGGGCTGTAGAACTGCGCGGAGAGGGTGAGGTCCGGCGAACGTTTCTGGGCGACGACACCGAGGCGGCGGACTTCCTCGGGAAGACGCGCGACCGCGGCGTTGACGCGGTTTTGGACGAGGACCTGGGCCTGATCGAGGTTGGTGCCGAGCTTGAAGGTGACGGTGATCTGGACGCGGCCGTCGCTCGTCGCGGACGAGGCGATGTACAGCATGTTTTCGACCCCGTTGATCTCCTGTTCGAGCGGAGTGGCGACGGTGTCGGCGAGGGTTTGAGCGTCGGCGCCCGGGTAGCTGGCGGTGACCACCACGGTGGGGGGCACGACGTCGGGGTATTGGGCCACCGGCAGCCCGAGGTACGCGAGGGCTCCGAGTAGGGTCACGACCAAGCTCAGGACCGCGGCGAAGATGGGGCGATCGACGAAGAAGCGGGCGATGTTCATGGGCGCGCGGCGACGGCGGGGCGGGCGGCGGCGTTGGACGCGGGTTCGACGGCCATGGGGACGTTCTCGGCGCGCAGCTTGGATCCCGGGCGGAGGTTCATGAGACCGCTCAGGACGACCCGGTCCGTGGCCTGCAACCCCGAGCGCACGACCCGAAGGCCGTCCACGAGCGGCCCCAGCACGACGGGGCGAAAGGCGGCGGTGTCGTCGGGTTGCGCGACGAGGACGTAGGGGCGTCCCTGGTCGCTGCCCACGGCGACATCGCGGAGGAGCAAGGCGTCGTAGGGTTCGCCGCCCGGAAGTCGAACGCGCGCGAAGAACCCGGGCGCGGCGCGTCCGTCGGGGTTGGGGAAGACCGCGCGCAGGCGCAGGGTTCCCGTCGTGGGATTCAGCTGGTTGTCCACGAAGTCGACCCGTCCGCGGCGCGGAAAGCCTTCCTCGTCGGTGAGAGCCATGAACGCCCGGAAGCCCGCTTCGCCTGTCGAGGGGCTTTCGGTGGCGAAGGCAGGGTCGAGGCCGCGGTAGCGCAGGGCGGAACGTTCGTCGATCTCGACGTAGCAGTAGATCGGGTCCACGGAGACGACCGTGGTCAGCAACGTCCCTCCGGAGTCGCCGCCCG
>JAEULJ010000005.1 GCA_016793865.1 Altererythrobacter sp. | reverse complement strand
CCGGCACGCAAACGCTCGATCTTTCCCGCATCACGATCAATGCAAACCACATCGTGACCGAAATCCGCAAAACACGCCCCGGAAACCAATCCAACGTAACCAGAACCAACCAGCGCTATCTTCATCGATTCCAGTCCTCGTTAAATTCGATGGCGACCGTGCCGTCCCGTGCAACCGCCTGGATGGTGCGGCGGGCGGTTCCCTCCAGCACCAGCGCCGTCAACCGCCCGGTGCGATAGGCGCCGGTGTCGATACCGATGCGGTGGCCGGTGTCTTCCACCGCATCGACGATGGTATGGCCATGCACCACCACCGCGCCGAACCCGTCGTTATGCCGCAGGAAGCGTTCGCGGATCCACAGCAGGTCACTGCGGCGCTGCTCCTCCAGCGGCACTTCCGGATTGATGCCCGCATGAACCAGCAGGTAATCCCCGACCGCGATCATCTCCTCGCCCGCGCGCAGGAATGCCCGATCCTCCTCGGGCACGATGCGCGCCATCTCGGCCTGCACCTCTTCCAGCGTCATCGCATCGTAGCCGGCCCGGTCGAGCCCGTAGCTCAGGATGGTCTCGCGCCCTCCGTGGCGCAGGAAATGGCGCAGCATCTCAAGATCGTCGAAGCTGTCGAGGAACATCTCCTCGTGATTGCCCGCCAGCAGCCTCACCGCGCGGCGGCGCTCCCAGGCGCGCGCCACGGCTACCACGCCAGCGCTTTCGGGGCCGCGATCGACCAGATCGCCGAGAAGCACCACGGTGCTGCTGGCTGGCGTGGCGGCCGCATCGTCGCTGTCGATGGCCGAGACCAGCGCGTCGAGCAGGTCGCAGCGGCCGTGGATGTCCCCGATCACATACCAGCGCTCGCCCTCGGGCACGCTGGCCTGAGGCGGGGGAGGGGTCGATCGAAAGATGCGGGCGATGGAGCGGAGCATGGCGGGGTACTGGGCAAATGGGGTGCGGCGGGCGGATATGCCAGCGGCGCCTGGGCCGCAATGGCTGAAACCCCGCTGAACCGCCTTCGCAGTTGCACAATAGTCACGCCCCTGCCGAACCGGCGAGCGGCGCCCGATTTTTTCTTGCCAAAGGCGATTCAATCGCGAAACATCGTGTCGCACCTGCTCGAGGATCCAATAATCGGACCCGGCGGAGCGCGCAGGCGGGACGAACGCGACAACCGATCAGGAGCTTGTCATGCTGACGTCCTTTCGTGGCCCTCAGGCCGCATTGTTTTCTGCCATACTCGCGGCCACGGCCGCTCTTCCACTCGCTTCCGCATCCGCGGAGGATGCCGATGAAGCAGCCGAGACATCATCCGTCACCGTGACCGGGAACGTCGGACTGGTGACCGATTACCGCTTCCGCGGCGTTTCCCTGTCGGCTGGCGATCCGGCGATCCAGGGCGGCGCGACGGTGACCCACGAAAGCGGTTTCTACGTCGGCACCTGGGCCTCCTCGCTCAACGTCGGCGGGTCCACCTACGGCAGCATCGAGCTCGATCTCTTCGCGGGCTGGAGCGGCAAGGTGTCCGAAGGGCTGGGCATCGATGTGGGCCTGCTGCGCTACAACTACCCCAACAACGCGCCGGGGGTGAAGGCCGAGTACATGGAGCCCTATGCGACCCTGTCCAGCACGCTGGGGCCGGTTGAGGCCAAGCTGGGCGTCACTTACGCGTGGAAGCAGGATTCGCTGGGCGGCAGGGACAATCTCTATCTGTTCACGAAGCTGGCGGCCGGCCTTCCGGGAACGCCGATCACGCTCAACGCCGGGCTCGGCTACACCGACGGTGCGCTTGCGCCGCCGTTCCAGGCGGGCGCGGCGGACACGACCGGCCTCGACTGGTCGCTCGGCGCCAGCGCCACGGTGCTCGGCAATGTCTCGCTGGGCGTG
This sequence comes from Altererythrobacter sp., assembly GCA_016793865.1. Taxonomy (GTDB): domain Bacteria; phylum Pseudomonadota; class Alphaproteobacteria; order Sphingomonadales; family Sphingomonadaceae; genus Qipengyuania. The sequence continues at coordinate 47,561 of JAEULJ010000005.1, read as the reverse complement.
ACCTATGTCGGCGTCGAGGGGCCTCCGATCAAAGGCTTCACCGACGACGCGATTGTGGGTTCGGTCACCTTCAGCTTCTGAACTCGTCCGGGGGGCCGGGGGCAGCGGGGCTCGCACACATGGCTGTGCGGGCCCCGCTTTGTCTTGCAAGAATGGGCACGGTCCTTACCTACGCGGCATGGTCAAATATCTGCACTCCATGATCCGCGTCACCGATCCGGCGGCGACGGTCGCCTTCTTCGAGCTCATCGGCCTGACGGAAGCACGACGTTTCGACAGCGAGCAGGGGCGTTACACGCTCATCTTCCTGGCCGCGCCGGGGCAGGAGGGCGTGGCCGAGGTCGAACTCACCTACAATTGGCCACCCGAGGATGGGGCCCCTGAGGAAACCTATGGCGGCGGCCGCAACTTCGGCCATCTCGCCTATCGCGTGGACGACATCTACGAGACCTGCGAGCGGCTTCAGGCGGCCGGCCACATCATCCACCGCCCTCCGCGCGACGGGCATATGGCCTTCGTCAAATCGCCCGACGGCATTTCGATAGAGCTGCTTCAGGACGGTCACCTGCCGCCGCGCGAACCCTGGGCCAGCATGGCCAATAGCGGGAGCTGGTAACGCTCAGCCCGGCAGCGGCGATCCGGCTTCGGGAAGCCGCCCGCCGTTCGAGGGGCGACCGGCGGCGCGCATGACCGCATAGCCCAGTATGGCCGAAACCAGCGACCCACCCAGAATGCCGATCCTGGCCTCGTCGCGCAGGAGCGCCGCGGCCCCGCCATCGCCGGGGAAGGCGAGCTCGGCGATGAAAAGCGACATCGTGAAGCCGATCCCGCACAACAGCGACACGCCCCACACCTGCAGCCAGCTTGCCCCGGCGGGGCGCGGGGCCACGCCAAGCCGGTCCGCCGCATAGACGCAACCGAAGATGCCGAGCTGTTTGCCCAGCACCAGCCCCGCCGCCACCCCCAGCGGCAACGGCGCCAAGACTTCCGCCGCCCCCAGCCCGCCGAGCGCCACCCCGGCATTGGCGAAGCCGAACAGCGGGACGATCAGATAGGCGCTCCAGGGAGCTAGGCGGTGTTCGATCCGCTTGAGCGGCGATCCGCCGCCGGGCGCTCCCATCGGGATCGTGAAGGCCGACAACACCCCGGCTATCGTGGCGTGAACGCCGGAGTGGAGCACGCAGTACCATAGCAGGGGCGCGAGCAGGAGGACTGGCCAGGCGCGCGCCTTGCCCCCTTTGCCCAGCGCGCTCATGGCCGCCAGCACGGCGGCGCCGGCGATCAGCCAGGGCAGCGCGAGATCGGCGGTGTAGAACAGCGCGATCATCGCCACCGCGCCCAGGTCGTCCACGATCGCGACGGTCAGCAGGAACAGCTTCAGCGACGCCGGCACGCGCTTGCCCAGCAGGCCGAGCACGCCCATCGCGAAGGCGATGTCGGTTGCCGCAGGGATCGCCCAGCCCCGAGCCAGTCCCGGCGCATCCCCGGAGACCAGCAGGTAGATCAGCGCCGGGGCGACCATGCCGGACAGCGCCGCCAGTACCGGAAGCCGGCGGCGCGCCGGCGTGGATAGCTGCCCCTCGATCAGTTCGCGCTTCACCTCCAGCCCGACGACGAAGAAGAACACCGCCATCAGCCCTTCGTTGATCCACCCGTGCGCTGTCGCCAGCCGGGCGATGGGCGACCACGACAGCGGATCGTCGAAAAGCCCGTGGTAGGCCGGCGCGAGCGGTGAATTGGCGATGGCAAGCGCCGCCGCGGCCACCAGGACAAGCAACACCCCCTGCCCCGCCTCTGCCGCGAACAAGGCCCGCACGGGCGCAGCAAGGATGGCGAGAGCGCGTTGCGAGGCAGCTTGGGCGAGCATCGTCACGCCACCCCTACCGCTCGCCGCATCCCGTTGCAAGGCAACCGCGGTTTGGTTAAGCCTTGCCTCAGGGCTGGGGGGCAAGGGGTGATCTCCACGGGAATCGGACCATTGGATTGGTTCGCGCTGATGCAGCGCGAGCTATTCCTGTTCGCAGCCTCCTTCTTCCTGCTTGGCGCGCTCGACGAGATCGCCATCGACATTACCTGGATCTGGCTGCGGCTTACCGGCCGCGCGCGAACCCCGGTGGTGGATGACGCAGCCCTCGCCCCGCGCCCGCTCTCGCATCGCTGCGCCGTGCTCATACCCGCCTGGCGCGAATATCCGGTGATCGCGGCGACAATCGCCCACGCCCTGCGCGTCTGGCCTCAGGGAGCCCTGCGCATCTATGTCGGCTGCTATCGCAACGACATGGCCACCGTCGCCGCCGCAATGGGCGGTGCAGCGGCCGATCCCCGGGTTCGCATCGTGATCCACGACGCCGGGGGGCCGACCTGCAAGGCCGATTGCCTCAACCGCCTCTATCGCGCGCTGCGCGATGACGAGGCGCGAGAAGGCGTGTCCGCCAGGATGGTGCTGCTCCATGATGCCGAGGACATGGTCGACCCATCGGCACTCGCTCTGCTCGACATGGCGATGGAACGGGCCGACTTCATCCAGCTGCCGGTGATCGCGCTGCCCCAGGCGGGCTCGCGGTGGGTATCGGGCCACTACAGCGACGAGTTCGCGGAAAGCCACGCCAAGGCCATGGTCGTCCGCAGCGCCCTGGGCCAGGGCATCCCCGGCGCGGGCGTGGGCTGCGCGATCGCGCGCGAATGGCTTGAACGGCTGGATGCGCGCCGTGGCGGGGCGGGCCCGTTCGCCACCGGAGCGCTGACCGAGGACTACGAACTGGGGCTCCAGGCTGCCGCGCTGGGCGCGCGGACGCATTTCCTGCGGGTCCGCACCGCGAGCGGGCGGCTGATCGCAACCCGCGCCTATTTCCCTCATACGATAGGGGCGGCGATCCGGCAGAAATCGCGCTGGATTCACGGCATCGCGCTGCAAGGCTGGGATCGGCTCGGCTGGCACGGGTCGCCCGTCGCGCTGTGGATGCAGCTTCGCGACCGGCGCGGACCCTTCGCCGCGCTGCTGCTGGCGGTGGCCTATGTCATGGTGGTCGCCACCGGGCTCGAGATGGCGCTGGCAGGCCTCGACTGGATCGAGCGCGACCCGCTGCCGCCCGGCCTGGTTTGGCTGCTGTGGCTCAACGCGGCGGCACTGGCCTGGCGGCTCGCCATCCGCGCGCTGTTCACCGCGCGCGAGTTCGGCATGACGCAGGGCCTGCTGGCGATCCCGCGGGTGGCGATTTCCAACGCGGTTTCGATCATCGCCGCGCGCCGCGCATTGTTCGCCTATGTCCGTTCGCTGCGAGGCGCGCCGGCGGTCTGGGACAAGACCGAGCATTCGGCACATCCGGCAAGCCCGGCTGGCGGGCAGGCGGCATGACGCACCCCGCCAACCGCTTCGCGGCCCGCGCGGCGCCGCGCGGCCGGCCGCTGTTCGCGCTGGGCGGGATATTGCTGTGCTGGATCGGCGCGCGAGCACTCACCTTCGAGATGCCGCCCGGCTGGGACGAGGCGCCCGTGCCCTCCGCCCGAGGCATTGCCGAACTGATCGGCGCGCGTGCTCCCGTCGGGCCGGGCCGGGGAATATCACCCGCACCCATCGGCACGGGCGCGGTGAGCCGCGTCGTGATCTCCCCTGCAAGGCTAGCGACGGCACCGGCGGGAGTTGGATCAGCGGCCCGCATGGCTTCCCTGCCGGCAACGCCACCGCTCGTGCCGGTTTCTCTCCGATCGGCCCCGCCACCCGCGCCGCCCTCCATGCAGACTGCCGCCGGACATAATCTTCTCTGGATGGCGGCAATGCGCGCGATCCCCCTGCCCGCCGATGTCGCCGTGGCCTTCAACCGGGCAATCGAGGGCGAGGGCGCCATCGGGCGCCGCCCGGACTCAATGGTGCCGCGCGAGAGGCGCTGGGGTGCCGACGTCTGGGCAATGCTGCGCGAAGGTGTGACTGGGTTCGCCGGCGGCGTCGCGCCCGGTGCCGTCTATGGCGGAAGCCAGTCCGGGGCCGTGATCCGCTATCGGCTGGCCCCGGCCTCGCCGATACGCCCCGTCGCCTATGTGCGCGCTGTTCAGGCGCTGGGCGGAACCCGCGAGGCCGATCTCGCCGCCGGTTTGGCCATGCGCCCGATCCCCGGCGTTCCGCTCACGGCCCATGCGGAGATTCGCGCAAGTCGCCGCGGTGCGATCCTCGAACCCCGCCCCGCCGCTTTCCTTGCCGCCGGTTTCGATGAGTTGCGGCTTCCTGCCGGCCTCTCGGCGCGGGGTTATGCCCAGGCCGGCTATGTCGGCGGCAGCAACGCGACCGGTTTCGCCGATGGCAGCGTGGCGGCGGAAAGGCCGCTGTGGCAGGCGGAGCGCGGAGGGCTTCTGGCGGCGGGCGTGGGCGCATGGGGCGGGGCGCAACGCGGCGCGAACCGGCTCGACCTTGGCCCTTCCGCCAGCATGCGCTTCCGTCTGGGCGAAGGGACGGCGCGCATCTCCGCCGACTATCGGCTGCGCGTAGCGGGCAATGCCGCCCCTGCTGCGAGCGCGGGGCTGACCTTCACGGCAGGGTTCTAGCCGAAAACTCCCTGCTCCCGCCTTTCCCCACCGCCCGGCCTGCGATACGGCGCGGACATGGACGTCTACCTCCCGATCGCGAATCTCGCCGTCAACGGGGTTGTGATTGTCGGGCTGGGGCTGCTGACGGGCATTCTGTCCGGCCTGTTCGGCGTGGGCGGAGGGTTCCTGACCACGCCGCTGCTGATCTTCTACGGCGTTCCGCCGACCGTCGCCGCGGCCTCCGCCTCGACCCAGGTGACGGGTGCCAGCGTCTCGGGCCTGCTCGCGCAGACCAAACGCGGCGGGGTGGATTTCAAGATGGGCGCGATCATGGTCGCGGGCGGCGCGATCGGCGCGAGCCTGGGCGCGCTGCTGTTCCGGTTCTTTCGTTCCGTCGGCCAGATCGATGTGGTGATCAGCGCGCTCTATGTGGTTCTGCTGGGGTCGATCGGCGCACTGATGGCGCGGGAATCCTGGCAGGCCATCCGTGGCGCGGCGGCCGGCACCCAACCCCGCCGCCGCCGCCACCATCCACTGGTCGCCGCGCTGCCGGGCCGTTGGAGGTTCTACGGGTCCGGTCTCTATATCTCGCCGCTGGCCCCGCTGATCCTGGGCATCGTGACAGGCATGTTGACCATGCTGATGGGCGTGGGAGGCGGCTTCATCCTGGTGCCGGCCATGCTCTACATACTGGGCATGAGCGCGACGGTGGTGGTCGGCACCAGCCTGTTCAATGTCGTGTTCGTCACCATCCTGACCACCCTGATGCACGCCCTCACCACTCATGCGGTCGACATGGTGCTGGTGTTCTTCCTGCTGATCGGATCGGTGACGGGGGCGCAGATGGGCACGCAGTTCGCCGGCCGTGTTCGGCCCGAGATTCTGCGGCTGGTGCTGGCGGCGCTGGTGCTGATGATCGCGTTCCGGATGCTGTTCGGGCTCGGCGTGCGGCCGGACGAAATCTTCACCGTCAGCCCGCTGTGACCCGCCTCGCCCTCCTCCTCGTCTTCGCGGTTCTGCTCATGGGCCAGCGCGATCCCATTCTCGTGCCCGAAGTCAGCCAGCACGAGATCGAAGTGCGGCAAGGCTTCACCGGCACCGAATTGCTGCTGTTCGGCGCGATCCTCGATCCGGCGGGGCGCGCGGCGGCGCAGGACTATGATGTGATCGTGGTGCTCCAGGGCCCTTCCCAGCCGATCCGCCTGCGCGAAAAGGAACGCTTTGGCGGCATCTGGATCAACGCCGCCAGCACCGACTACCGCTCCGCCCCATCGTTCTTCGCGGTCGCCACGACGCGCCCGATCGACGAGATGGTCGATGAGCGAACGGCCGCCATCTACGAATTCGGCACCCGCTATATCCAGCTTTCCCCAAGTGGCGCGATCGAACCCACCGAGCAGGCGCGCTTCTCGGCTGGCCTTGTGGATCTGCGCAGCCGGCAGGGGCTTTACCGCGAGGACATCGGCGGGGTCTCCGTCAGCCGGCGCGTTCTGTATCAGGCACGAATCCCGCTGCCTTCCACCGTCATCACCGGCACTTATGTCGCGGAAACCTTCGCGGTGCGCGACGGGCGGGTTATCGCCTCCGCGCTGAGCGAGGTCGAGGTGAAGAAGGTCGGGTTCGAGGGCTTCATCGCGCAAACATCGCAGGAGCAGTCGCTCCTTTACGGGCTGGTCGCGGTGCTGTTGTCGGTGGGGATGGGCTGGGCGTCGTCGCGCTTCTCATCGTGGATCTGATCGTGAGCGGCAGCCGCGGATTGACCCGATCTTAACCGTGGCCTGCTACGCAGCGGGACATGACCGACGCCAGCCACAGCTCGTTCCGAACCTTCGATCCGGCGACGGAGGATGGCGCGATTCCGCCCCGACGCAGTATCCTGCGCGAACGGCCGGACGCCGGAGACGAGGCCGCGGCGCAGACGCACGCTTCAGGCCCGCCGCCGCAGGCGCCCATACAAGCTCAGGGCGGTGATGTGCTGCGCCCGCTCAGCCAGAGCGAGCTGACCGAGCGCGCACCCCCGCGCCCCGAAGCGCAACAGCCCGCCACCGAGGCGAGGCCGCGCACGGCATCCACCTCCCAGCCCGAGCCCAGCAGCGAGAGCGCGACACAGCCGATCGGCGTTGTCCTGGAAATCTCCGGCTCCGGATCGCAGGTCGCGATCGACCTCCAGCGGCTCAATGAATGCATGGCGGATTCGGACCCCTCGGTCGCTTTGGCCGGGCAGGTCGGCAGCCAGATCAAGATCCGCGTCGGCCAGACCTGGCTCCTCGCCAGCGTCCGCAACCAGAAGCAGGGCCGGATGGACGGCACCGTGGTGGCCAACATCGACTTCCTGGGCGAAGGGCAGGAGGAGCGGCTTACCGGCAAGCTCCACGGGTTCAGGCGCGGCGTCACCCGCTATCCCGTGCCGGGCGCGCTGGTCTATCCCGCCACCACGGCCGATCTTCGGCAGGTCTACGCCAGCGATGGCCGCGATGCGATCACCGTCGGCAGGGTCTATCCGACCAAGGACATTCGCGCCGGCATCTATGTCGATGCCATGCTGGGCAAGCATTTCGCGCTGCTTGGCTCCACGGGCACCGGCAAATCGACCAGCGCGGCACTGATCCTGCACCGCATCTGCGAGGCGGCGCCTGAAGGCCATGTGGTCATGATCGACCCGCATGGCGAGTATTCCGCCGCGTTCCGCAATACCGGCGTGATCCTCGACGTCTCCAACCTCCAGATGCCCTATTGGCTGATGAACTTCGAGGAGCACTGCGAGGTTCTGCTCACGTCGACCGGCAACGAGCGCAATGTGGACGCCGACATCCTCGCCAAATGCCTCCTGGCCGCGCGAAGCAGGAGCCGGCTGGCCACGACGATGGGCAAGATCACCGTCGACAGCCCGATCCCCTATCTGCTCTCCGACCTCACCAACGAGCTGGTGAGCCAGATGGGCAAGCTCGAAAAGTCGACGACCACCGCGCCCTATATGCGGATCAAGAACAAGCTCGACGAGGTAAAGGGCGACCCCCGCTACCAGTTCCTGTTCTCGGGTATGCTGGTCGGCGACACCATGGCGGAGTTCATCTGCAAGGTATTCCGCATGCCCGCCGACGGCCGGCCGATTTCCATCATCGACGTTTCCGGGGTGCCATCGGATATCACCGCCACCGTGGTGGCGGTGCTCGCCCGGCTGGTGTTCGATTTCGCTATCTGGGGCCGCGAGGAAAAGCCCCGCCCGGTGCTGCTGGTGTGCGAGGAAGCCCACCGCTATGTCCCCAACGAGAGAAACGCGGACGGAAATTCGGTCGGAAAGATCCTGAGCCGAATCGCCAAGGAAGGGCGCAAATACGGCATCAGCCTGGGCCTCATCACCCAGCGCCCGAGCGACCTGGCCGAAGGCGTGCTGAGCCAGTGCGGCACGATCATCTCGATGCGGCTCAACAACGACCGCGACCAGGCCTTCGTGAAGGCCGCCATGCCGGAGGGCGCGCGCGGCTTCCTCGATTCGATCCCTGCCCTTCGTAACCGCGAGTGCATCATCTGCGGCGAGGGCGTGGCGATCCCGATGCGGGTATCCTTCGACACGCTCGACGAGAGCAAGCGCCCGGCTTCCGAGGACCCGAGCTTCGTCGAGCTCTGGAGCCAGAGGGGCGGCGAGGAAGCAGCGGTCGAGCGGATCGTCCAGCGCTGGCGTTCGCAGGGCTGACCCGCGCCGGGGCGCTTTCCTTTGCCCGCATGCCGGGGCATAGGCGCGGCCCATGCATGACATCGCATTCATCCGGCAGAACCCGGACGCCTTCGACGCGGGATTGCGCAGACGCGGCGTGGAGCCCGCCTCCGCGCGCATCCTCGCGCTCGACACCCGCCGGCGCGAGGCACAAACCGCGCTGCAAGCGGCGCAGAGCCGCCGTAACGAAGCCTCCAGGCTGATCGGCCAGGCGATGGCCAAGGGCGACAAGGACGGCGCCGAAGCGCTCAAGGCCGAGGTCGCGGCGCTCAAGGACACGATGCCCACGCAGGAGGAAGCCGAGCGCACCGCGGGGGCGGAGCTGGAAGAGCTGCTGCTTGCACTCCCCAACCTGCCCGCCGAGGACGTGCCCGAGGGGGAGGACGAGGCCGGCAATGTCGAAATCGCCCGCTGGGGCACTATCCGCCAGTTCGATTTCCAGCCGCTCGAGCACGCCGACCTGGGCCCGCCGCTGGGGCTCGATTTCGAGACCGGCGCTGCGATCGCCGGCGCGCGCTTCACCTTCCTGCGCGGCGGCATGGCCCGGCTTCACCGCGCGCTCGGGCAGTTCATGCTCGACAGGCAGACGGGAGAGGCGGGCTATACCGAATGCAATCCCCCGGTGCTGGTGCGCGGCGAGGCCATGATCGGGACGGGCCAGCTTCCCAAGTTCGCCGAGGACAGCTTCCGCACCAGCGACGACCGCTGGCTGATCCCCACCAGCGAGGTCAGCCTGACCAATTCGGTGCGCGAGACCATTCTCGAGGACACGCAGCTACCCGTGCGCCTGACCGCGCTGACGCAGTGCTTCCGCAGCGAGGCGGGCAGCGCCGGCCGCGACACGCGCGGCTTCATCCGCCAGCACCAGTTCGAGAAGGTCGAGCTGGTTTCCATCGTGCGCCCTGAGGATTCGGAAGAAGAGCACGAACGCATGACCGCCGCCGCAGAGGCAATCCTCCAGGCGCTCGAACTGCCCTATCGCAAGCTGCTGTTGTGCGCGGGCGACATGGGCGCGGGCGCGCGCAAGACCTATGACCTCGAAGTCTGGCTGCCCGGACAGGGCGCCTGGCGCGAGATTTCGAGCTGCTCCAACACCGGCGATTTCCAGGCCCGGCGCATGAACGCGCGCTATCGCCCGCAGGGTGAGAAGGGCACCCGTTTCGTCCATACCCTCAACGGCTCGGGCCTCGCGGTGGGGCGCACGCTGGTGGCCGTGCTGGAGAATTATCAGCACGCGGATGGTTCTGTCACGATCCCGCAGGCCCTCGCGCCCTATATGGGCGGGATGGAGCGCCGGGACACAATCGATGCGCGCTGACCCCAACGCCCTCCCCCTTGAGGGGGAGGGTCGGGTGGGGGTGTACTACGTTCGAGAGGGGTCACGCGCGCCTGCGGCGCGCTCCCCCTCCCCCCAGGCCCTCCCCGTCGGGGAGGGGAGTTTGGAGTGCGATAGGCCGACATGAAAATCCTCCTCACCAATGACGATGGCGTCCATGCCCCGGGGCTCGAGGTTCTGGAGGCCATCGCTCGCGAATTCTCCGACGATATCTGGATCTGCGCCCCGGACGAGGAACAGTCGGGAATGGGCCATGCCCTCACGCTGACCCGGCCGATCCGGCTGCGCCGCCATGGCGAGCGGCGCTTCAGCGTCACCGGCACGCCCACCGATGCCGTCACGATGGGGCTGCGAAAGGTGGTGGACGGCACGCCCGACCTGATCCTTTCAGGCGTCAACCGTGGCGCCAATCTGGGCGATGACGTCACCTATTCCGGCACCGTCTCCGCCGCCATCGAGGGCGCGCTGGCCGGCGTGCGCTCGATCGCGCTGAGCCAGGTGATCGAGCGCGATGGAGAGCCCGACCGCGACACTTTCGCCGCCGCAAGGGCATGGGGTGCGCGCGTGCTCGCCCCGCTGCTCGACACGCCGCTACCGTCGCGCACGCTGGTGAATGTCAATTTCCCCCCCTTGGCGGCCGAGGCCGTGCGCGGGGTGCAGGTGGTGCGGCAGGGCTTTCACGATTATGCGCGCGGAACGGTGGTGGAGGGGCGCGATCCGCGCGGCTTCAAATACTACTGGTTCGGGCTGGAGGCGATCGAGCACACGCTGGACCACGGCACCGACCTGGAGGCGATTTCCGAAGGCTTCGTGTCGGTCACCCCGCTCCAGCTCGATCTGACGCACCATGCCTCGCTCGGCGCGCTTGCGGAGCGGTTCGCGGACTGACACAAGCCGCGCTCATGGCGAGACAGCGTGGCACCTTCGTAACCGGCCGCCACCTGCGGTCCCCGCATCTCGACGAGCACCGCCCGCTGCGCCGCATGATCCGCCTACCGGTGTGGGGGGATGTCGGGCTGCGCCTGGCCGCCGTGCTGTTCCTGATCGGCGTGGTGGTGCTGGTCCACTGGCTTGACCGGGACGGGCTGCGGGACAGCTACGATGGCCAGATCAGCTTCCTCGACGTGGTCTATTTCACCATGATATCGATCACCACCACGGGCTTCGGCGATATCGCCCCGGTCAGCAATCAGTCCCGCCTGGTCGAGGCGGTGATCGTCACCCCGATACGTATCCTGGTGCTCTTCATCTTCATCGGGACGGCCTACACATACGTCATCAAGCGCGGATGGGAGAAGTGGCGCATGGCCCGCATACAGTCGAAGCTGTCCGATCACATCGTGGTCCTGGGCTATGGCGTCTCCGGCTCGGAGGCGGTGGCGGAGTTGATCGCCCGCGGCACCGACGCACATTGCATCGTGGTGATGGACACCGACGCCGCGCGTCTGGCCGCCGCCGAGGAGATCGGCTGCAATGTGATCCAGGCCGATGCCGCGCGCGACGAGCATCTTATGGCGGTCCGCATCGACAGGGCGCGGTCCGTGCTGGTTTCCGCCGGGCGCGACGATGCCTCGATCCTGATCGTCCTCACCGTGCAGCACCTCGCGCCGCATGTTCCGATCAGCGTTGTGATCCGCGCCGCCGACAACGAGCTGCTGGCGCAACAGGCCGGGGCGGACAATGTCATCAACCCGGTGCGCTTCACCGGCCTGCTGCTGGCCGGAAGCGCGCAGGGCGCGCATATTGCCGACTACCTGTCAGACCTCGCCTCGGTGGACGGGCAGGTGCAGCTGGTCGAAAGACCGGTCACGTCCGACGAGATCGGCAAGCCCCTGTCCGAACTGACCAGCGGCGGCATCGGCCTCAGGATCTACCGTGGAGGCGAGGCGCTGGGCTTCTGGCAAAACGGCAAGACAACGCTCCAGTCGGGCGATGTCGTGGTGGAGATCGTCCCGACCGAAGGCGCCCGGCACCCGGCCTGAGCCGTCAGCCGACCGCGATGAAGACACCGCCCATCATCGCCATGCCGACGATCAGATAGCCCGCGTCGATCGCGAACAGCCTGCCTGTGCGCTGCTGGAACAGATAGTTGATCCCCAGCGCCGGGACCATGATCGTGACCCCGAAGCCCACCGCCATCATCATCGCAACGTGGGGGGCGCCGCTGCTGCGGGCGATCGAATGGCCAAGCATCAGCGCCACCAGCAGCTCGAACAGAAAGGCCAGCACCATGATCGCGGCTGCGGGCAGGTTCGAACGCGGGCCCGCTGCGCCCGCGCCGTCGTATCCGGTTTCGCGCTTCCACGCCGCGCCGAACAGCGGGCCATACCACAGCGCGCCCAGCGCGAAGAATGCCGCCGCCGCGGCAAACACGGCCACCAGATTCGCATCCCCCATCGCCTTGCCCTCCAGATCGCCTCGCGAACGGTAGCGCACCGGCGCGGGTTCGTGTAGGGGCGCGCCCCATCATGTCCGCCACCACCCTTACGATCCCCGACCAGAAGAAGGTCGGGATGGTCTCGCTCGGCTGCCCCAAGGCGCTCGTCGATTCCGAGCGTATCCTGACGCGGTTGCGTGCCGACGGCTATGCCATGAGCCCCGATTACGCGGGCGCCGATGTGGTGCTGGTCAACACCTGCGGCTTTCTCGATTCCGCCAAGGAAGAGAGCCTGGAGGCGATCGGCGAGGCGATCGCCGAGAACGGCCGCGTGATCGTGACCGGCTGCATGGGTGAGGAAGCCGAGGCGATCCGCGCGCGTTTCCCCCAGGTGCTCGCGGTAACCGGCGCGCAGCAATACGAGGCGGTGGTAGAGGCGGTGCACGAGGCCGCCCCGCCCACGCAAGGTCCGTTCGTGGATCTGATTCCGCAGCCGGACGAGGCAGGAGTCAAATTGACACCTCGCCACTACAGTTATCTGAAGATTTCAGAAGGTTGTAACCACAGCTGCGCCTTCTGCATCATTCCCCAGCTCCGCGGGAAGCTGGCCAGCCGTCGTATCGATGCCGTGCTGCGCGAAGCGGAGAAGCTGGTCGCGGCTGGCACGAAGGAACTGCTGGTCATCAGTCAGGATACCAGCGCCTACGGCGTCGACATCCGCCACGATCCGCGGATGTGGAAGGGGCGCGAAGTCCGCGCACATATGACGGACCTCGCCCGCGAGCTGGGCCAGTTGAAGACGCCGGCGGGCGAGCAGCCGTGGGTGCGGCTCCACTATGTCTATCCCTACCCCCACGTCGACGCAGTGATCCCGCTGATGGCGGAGGGCCTGCTGACGCCCTACCTCGACATCCCCTTCCAGCATGCCAGCCCTCGCGTGCTGCGCGCCATGAAGCGGCCGGCCAACGAGGCGCGCGTGCTCGAGCGGATCAGGGCCTGGCGGGCCATCGCGCCCGATCTGACGATCCGTTCCAGCTTCGTGGTCGGCTTTCCCGGCGAGACCGAGGAGGACTTCCAATACCTTCTCGACTGGCTCGAGGAGGCCCAGCTCGACCGCGTCGGCGCCTTCCGGTTCGAGCCGGTCGCGGGCGCGCAGGCCAATGCCCTCCCCGATCCCGTGCCCGAGGCGGTCAAGGAAGAACGCTACGCCCGGATCATGGCGGTGACCGAGCGGATCAGCGCGGCAAGGCTGGCCGCAAAGGTCGGCCGTACGCTGCCGGTCATCATCGACGAGGTGGGGGAGCCCGAAGCCGACGACTGGGGCAATATCGCCATCGGGGCAACCGGCCGCAGCCAGGCCGACGCGCCGGAGATCGACGGGCAGGTGTTGCTGCGCGATGCGCCCGCAACGCTGGCCCCCGGAGACATGGTGAATGCGGTGATCGAGGATTCCGACGCGCACGACCTCTATGGCCGTATCGCCGGCTGAGGCGCCGGTTCGGCAATAAGAGATGTGAACGTTACCTATAGCTTTGTCTGGAATGGGTTTTTTGTAAGGCGAGCTATTCTAGCGAGCTGAGAAGCAGGCATCTTCTAACTCGCCTGTTAACCAATCCGAAGCGCGGTAATCTGCGGGTTTGGGCCGCCGTTCCGACTCACGCTAGGACTTTCTTAACGGTATTGCGGCATTGCTGACCCTGCATGGCCTGGGTCCGATCTTTCTTCGAACGCTTCACAAGGCCTGGCCAGGCCGCCGAGGATGCAGGTTCGATGCGCCGCGAGCGGCTGAAGCACGCTTTGTGGGCCTCGCTGCTGTCGCTGATCATGGCGGTGACCCTGTTCCTTGAACCGATCGACTGGATATTGTGGACCAATCAATCCCGCCTGCGCCCGGTGTTGCCCTCGAACGACATCGTATATCTTCAGGTAGATGGGACGATATCGGCACCCGACTACCCGGCCGAGCGCATCAAGCTGGCAGGAGTGCTCGATAGGTTGCGCGAGGCGGGCGCGCGCCGCGTGTTCATCGACGCCGTCCTCGAGAAGTCCACCTCGGCTGCTGCCGACGATCGGTTGAACCGATCGCTGGCGCGGTGGGGACCGCAACTCGCGTTCGTCGACCGTATCGACGAAGGACGGGACGGCGGCGAAGAACGCACCGACGCATTCTTCGCCGACGGTCATGGCCGGGTCGTGCAGGGCACCAACGACGCATGGCCCAACATTGTCTGGACAATGCCCTATGTCTACCGGACTGCGAGCGGCGCTCGGCCTTCCTTCGCCGCGGCCCTGGGGGAAAAGTCTGGGACCGCCGCGCAGACCTTTCTTGTCGACTACAGCCTGCCCGGCAGCCTCATTCCCAAGGCCGACCTGAAAACCCTGTCGCAGGATGGGGATGGGAGGGCTGGCCAATGGGCAGGCAAGACCTTTGTTCTCGGAGTCGCGCGCACGGCAATCTCCGCCGAATATCGGGTGCCGACCGACCTTACTGCCCCGCCCAGCTATGTCGCGATCCATGCTGCCGAGACGCTCAAGCGAGGCCCTATCGTCTTTATTTCGGGCATCGTCGTTGTCCTCGCCCTCGCCGCCTTCCTGCTCAGTTGCGCGGCGGTGAACGATCCACGGCACCGACGGCTCGCCTATCTCGCCGCGATCGGCCTGCCAGTGTATCTGTTCCTTGTCTCGGCGTTGGCCGCGCTGCGGATCGAGCTGTCCTACGCTCTGCCCATGCTGGCGCTATACGGCCTCCTGCGATCGCGCAGCAACTGGAAGCGCCGGGTCGCCCATATCGATCCCGATACCGGTCTCCCCTCGTTCCGCGCCCTGTCTCAGCACCTCGGACAGCTCGAAAGCGGGGAGGGCTATGCCGTGATCGCGAAGGTCCACGGCTACGAAACCATCCTCAAATCGCTGGAGGGCCCACATCGCGGCAGCTACATGATGAAGCTGGTAGAGCGCATCCGCGTGGGCGACCCCCGGATGACGGTTTATGTCGACGGACACTACCTGGCATGGCGGGTCGCGCTTCCCAACGAGGCACGGCTGCGCGAGCATCTGGAGGGCCTGCGCGCCATCTTCGCAGCGCCGGTGACTGTCGATGCGCGCAGCATCGACGTCGGCATCACTTTCGGCGCGGCGGTGATTGATTCCGGACAAGCCCAGCGCAGCATCGCCGCCGCGTTGGCCGCGGTCGAAGAAACCAGCGAAGCGCTCGAGCCTATTATGCTCGCGGACGACAGCACCGACGCCGACACACTTTGGGATCTGTCGGTGCGCGCGCGGATCGATGCGGCGATGGAGGCAGGAGAGGTCTTCTGCGTCTATCAGCCCAAGATCGACATTGCCGAAGATCGGCTCATCGGCGTGGAAGCGCTGGTGCGATGGGAGGACCCAGAGCGCGGCTTCATCCCGCCGCTGCATTTCGTGATGCAGTGCGAGAAGGCGGGGCGGATGGAATATCTCACTCGCTACGTGCTCCAGTCGGCCTGCTCGGCCGGCAAGCTGATCCACTTCCGCGGCAGCCTCATCACGATGTCGGTCAATATCTCCGCCACGCTCCTAGCGGACATGCGCATCGTCGGCATCGTGCGCAATGTGCTCCAGGCGACCGGCTTCGACCCCAACTACCTGACACTGGAGATCACCGAGACCGCGCGAATCCGCGATCTGGCGCAGGCCCGTGTCGTGTTGAAGGCACTCAAAGCGCTGGGCGCGCATCTTTCAATGGACGACTTCGGCGTCGGCGCGGCCAATTTCGAGACCTTGCAGGCATTGCCCTTCGACGAGATCAAGATCGACCGCCAGTTCGTCTCGCGCGCCGCCTCCAGCGTCAAGGCGCGGGCGATCACCGCGAGCATAGTCGGCTTGGGCGCCACCGCGCGAATCGCTGTGGTCGCGGAAGGGGCGGAAACCGAATCGGACCTGCGGATTCTACGCGAAATCGGCTGCTGGCAGGTCCAGGGCTACGCACTGGCAAGGCCGATGCCGCTTACTAACCTATTGCAATATCTAGAAAGTGGGCCTGAAGGGACACAAACCGCGACGGTTTAAGCTTTACAAACAAACTTGGTTAATGAATGGCTTCTCCTGGCAAACCAACAGGAGGGTCAGCCATGTGGAGCTATTGGCGCTGGTTGTTCAACAGCTGAGGCCGTTGAGACCGCAGATTAGACATAAGATTTAGAAAGGGGGTTCGGGTCACCGGGCCCCTTTTCCATATCCGGCGCAGACTTGTGGCTTGATATCCGTCATGCTGGCCACCATCCGATTGATCCATGACCATTTTCGTAGAAGCCGGCTTTCGCTTTCGCGCCGACAGACCGACCGACGTCCTGCTGCAGTTCGAGGCAGCCGCCATTCCCGAGCAGGCACTGACGGGGGTCGTCACCGAGTTCCCCGACAACCTCCACATCGCTCGGGTGCCGGCCCAGGACGGAATCGGTGAGCGGATCTGGATCGCCGCCGAGGGGGACGTTCGCGTATCGCATCGCGCGACGATCGATCTGCGCCGCATCGTTTCCGACCTCGCACCGCTCGATCAGCTCGGCACCCACGATCTTCCGGGAGAGGCGGTCGAATATCTCTTCGACAGTCGCTACTGCCCGGCCGACCGTTTCCAGTCCTTCGTGGGCGAAGAATTCGCGGGGTTGCGCGGCGGTGCCGCCGTGCTCGCGATGCGCGATTGGATCGCAGGCCATCTCACCTATATGCCGGGTTCCAGCGACAGCAACACCACCGCGCTCGACAGCTTCGTCGAGCGCCACGGGATCTGCCGAGACTTCGCCCATGTGCTGGTCACCTTCGCCCGCGCCGCCGGCATCCCCGCCCGTTTCGTGAGCTGTTTTGCCCCCCGGGTGACGCCGCAGGATTTCCACGCAGTGGCCGAAGTCTTCCTCGCCGATCCCGCGATCGCCGGCGGCGGTGCCTGGCATCTGCTCGACGCCACCGGCATGGCGCGGGCGGACGAGATCGTGAAGATAGGCGTGGGCCGCGATGCCGCCGACGTCAGCTTCCTCACGAGCTTCGGCCCCACCGAATTCCTCGATAAGCATGTGAACGTTACCAAGCTTTAGACACGCATAGCTATGCAAGGGTGACAAGCGGCTCGCGAGGCTGTTAGGCGGGGCGCGATAAACGCCGGGAGACCTGTTCGCGCCATGAGCTTCACCGCCGACCGCCTCATCCTGTTCGGCGCGACCGGCGATCTCGCCCAGCGCATGCTGCTTCCGTCGCTTTGCGCCCTTCACGGTGACGGGTTGCTGCCGGCGGACTTGCGGATCGTCTGCACAGCGCGCTCCGACCACGATGACGAGAGCTACCGCGTCTTTGCGCGCGCTGCGCTCGAAACCCATCTCCCGGCGGACAGGCGGCCGGCGATGGAGGATTTCCTGGCGCGGCTGTTCTACCAGCAGCTCGATGCCACCAGGCGCGAGGGTTACCGCGAGCTCGCCGCCAGGACCGAACGCGGAGCAGACGGCAAGGCGGGCGGCCTGGCGATCTTCCTTTCCACGGCGCCAAGCCTTTTCGAGCCGACCATAGCGGGGCTCGCAAATGCCGGGCTCACGCAGGGCAATGTCCGCATCGGACTTGAAAAGCCACTCGGCACCGATCTCGCGTCCAGCCGCGAGATCAACGATGCCGTGGCCGCCGCCTTCCCCGAGAGCCGCATCTTCCGCATCGACCACTACCTGGGCAAGGAAACGGTGCAGAACCTGCTGGCCCTGCGCTTCGCCAATATCCTGTTCGAGCCGGTGTGGAACGCCAACTACATCGAGCATGTGCAAATCACCGTGGCCGAGACGGTGGGGCTGGAATCGCGTGTCGCCTATTACGACGATTCGGGCGCGCTGCGCGACATGGTCCAGAACCATATGCTCCAGCTGCTGGCGCTGGTGTGCATGGAGCCGCCTACCAGCTTCGACGCCACCGCGGTACGCGACGAGAAGGTCAAGGTGCTGCGCGCCCTGCGCAAGGTGGATGCCAGCGAGACGGTGATCGGGCAGTATCGTGCAGGAGCTCTCGATGGCAGCGCGGTCCCGGGCTATGATCAGGAGCTGGGCAAGGAAAGCGACACGGAAACCTTCGTCGCGATCAAGGCACTGGTCGACAACTGGCGCTGGAAGGGGGTGCCATTCTATCTTCGCACCGGCAAGCGCCTGCCCGAGCGGGTGACCGAGATCGTCGTCCAGTTCCGCGATGTGCCCTTCTCCATCTTCGGCGCGCGCGGTGCTACAACGGAGCCGAACCGGCTGGTCATCGGCATCCAGCCGGAGGAGAACATCGAGCTCGCGCTGATGGCCAAGGTTCCCGGCCTCGATCGGGAGGGCATCCGGCTGCGCCGCGTGGCACTCGACATCGCGATGCGCGATGCCTTCTCGGGCCACCAGCGCCGCATCGCCTATGAACGCCTGCTGCTGGACTTGCTCGAAGGCGACCAGACGCTGTTCGTGCGCCGCGACGAGGTGGAGGCGCAGTGGGAGTGGATCGACGGCATCCGCGCCGCCTGGGCCGATGCGAGCCGCGCCCCGCGCCCCTATCCGGCGGGCACCTGGGGGCCGAGCGCCGCGATCGCGCTGGCGGAACGCGACGGAGTTAGCTGGCATGACGACTAGGCGACAGCTGGCCCTTCGCGCGGCTGCAAGAGGGAGGAGCTGATGCTCCACGACACCGTCCACCGGGTGACTCAGCGCGTCATCGCCAATTCACGCGAAGGGCGCGCGCGCTATCTCGAGCTGATGGAGCGCGAGCGCGAACGCACTCCGGAGCGGGTCCAGGTCGCGTGCTCCAACCTCGCCCACGCCTTCGCCGGTGCGACCGATGACCAAGCGGCGATGAAGAGCTTCACCGGGCCGAACCTGGCCATCGTCACCAGCTACAACGATATGCTGTCGGCCCATCAGCCCTATGGCCGCTACCCCGATCGCATGAAGATCTGGGCGCGTGAGCTTGGCGCGACGGCGCAGGTCGCGGGCGGCACCCCGGCGATGTGCGATGGCGTGACACAGGGGCAGGACGGCATGGAGCTGTCGTTGTTCAGCCGCGATGCCATCGCGATGGCGACGGCGGTGGCGCTGAGCCACCAGATGTACGACGGCGCCGCGCTGCTCGGCATCTGCGACAAGATCGTGCCGGGCCTGGTGATGGGCGCACTGCGCTTCGGGCACCTGCCCGCCATCCTTGTGCCCAGCGGGCCGATGGCCACGGGCATCCCCAACAAGCAGAAGCAGGCCGTCCGCCAGCTCTATGCCGAAGGCAAGGCGAGCCGGGCGCAATTGCTCGAGAGCGAGATGGCCAGCTACCATTCGCCCGGCACCTGCACCTTCTATGGCACCGCCAATTCCAACCAGATGATGATGGAGATGATGGGGCTGCACATCCCCGGCGCGGCCTTCGTGCCGCCGGGGGTGAGCCTGCGGCAGGAGCTGACCCGCGCGGCGGTGCACCGGCTGGCGGCGATGAGGGCCGATGGCGAGGATTACCGCCCGATGGCGCGCGTGGTGGACGAGAAGGCGATCGTCAACGCGGCGGTGGGCCTGCTCGCGACCGGCGGCTCGACCAATCATGCCATTCATCTCCCGGCGATGGCGCGCGCCGCCGGCGTGGCCTTCGACTGGAACGATCTGGCCGAACTGTCGGAGGCGGTGCCTCTGGTCGCGCGGGTTTATCCCAATGGCGCGGGTGACGTGAACCAGTTCCACGCCGCGGGCGGCATGGGCTATGTCGTGGGCACGCTCCTCGATGAAGGGCTGGCGCACGATGACATCCTGACGGTCTGGGGGGGCGGCTTCGCGGAGTATGCCAAGGAGCCGAAGATGGTCGGCGATGCTCTCGCCTGGCACGATCCGGGCGAGAGCGGCGATCCCGAAATGCTGCGCCCTGCCTCTGCGCCGTTTCAGCATGACGGCGGCATGAAGCTCCTCACGGGCAACCTTGGGCGCGCCTGCTTCAAGTCCTCGGCCGTGGACCCCGCACGCTGGACGGTGGAGGCGCCATGCCGCGTCTTCTCGGATCAGCATGACGTCGCCCTCGCCTTCGCCGCTGGCGAGCTCGATCGCGACGTGGTGGTGGTGGTGCGCTTCCAGGGTCCGCGCGCCAATGGAATGCCCGAACTCCACAAGCTGACCCCGCCGCTCGGTGTGCTCCAGGACCGGGGCTACCGCGTCGCGATGGTCACCGACGGGCGGATGTCGGGCGCGAGCGGCAAGGTGCCCGCAGCGATCCATGTGACGCCCGAAGCGCTCGGCGGTGGCCCGCTCGCGCGACTGCGCGACGGGGACATGGTTCGCGTCTGCGCCCAAAGCGGCGAATTATCGACCAGCGCCGATCTTTCCGCCCGGGACGCCGCGCCCGATCCCGCGCCGCAATGGGGCGTGGGGCGCGAGCTGTTCGCGATGTTCGCGCGCCACGCGGATGGCGCGGAACGCGGCGGCAGCGCGATGCTGGCGGAGGCGGGGCTGTGAGAGTGTTTGTTGTCCGCACGCCTCCGGCGCGCGAAATCCTCGCGCCTTGCGGCGCTGCGGGCGGCCGTTCGGCCTTACGAGCCGCTGGTCGTAATCCGAACCCGTCCCGCGACCTGATCTACGGTGGATTCTCATGGAGCTAGTCACGGTCGATATCGGGGGCACCCATGCGCGCTTCGCGATCGCCAGCGTGGCGAACGACGGCGGTATCACGCTGGGCGAGCCCGAGACCCTACACACCAGGGACCACGCCAGCTTCCAGAGCGCCTGGATCGACTTTCGCGAACGCCAGGGCGGCAGCCTGCCGCCGCGCGCCGCGCTGTCGGTGGCCGGGCCGGTGGGAGGGGAGGTGATCCGATTCACCAACAATCCCTGGATCATCCGCCCGGCGCTGATGGAATCGAAGCTCGGTGTCACGCGCTGGACCATCGTCAATGATTTCGCCGCAGTCGCGCACGCCGTCGCGCGCGCGCCGGAGGACCAGTTCGTTCATCTGACCGGGCCGGACGAGCCGCTCGCCGCCGAAGGGACGATCAGCGTGCTGGGCCCCGGCACGGGGCTGGGGGTGGCGCATCTGTGGCGGTCGCGGAACGGGGATTATCGCGTGACGCCGACCGAAGGCGGCCACATCGACTTCTCCCCACTGGACAGCATCGAGGATGCGATCCTGGCGCATCTCCGTAAGAGCCACACCCGGGTTTCGGTCGAACGCGTTGTATCCGGGCCGGCGATCGGCCCCATCCGCCGCGTACTCGCGGCGATGGAGGGCAAGCCGGTGGGCGAGGAGGACGACGTCACCCTGTGGAAGCACGGGCTGGAGGATCGCGACAGTCTGGCCGCCGCGGCCGTCGATCGCTTCTGCCTTTCGCTGGGCAGCGTTGCAGGCGATTACGCGCTGGCGCAGGGCGGCTTCGGCGGCGTGGTCATTGCCGGCGGGCTGGGCTATCGCCTGCGAGAGCACCTGCCCCTTTCGGGCTTCGCCGAGCGCTTTCGCGCCAAGGGCCGCTTTGCCGAGCTGATGGCGGCGATCCCGGTCAAGTTGATCGTCCACCCGCAGCCGGGCCTTTTCGGTGCCGCCGCTGCCTTCACAGCCGAACATGGAGCAACCGCGTGACCGATATCGACACCATCATGCGGACCGCGCCGGTCATTCCGGTCATCGTGGTCGAGGAGCTGGCCCACGCCGAGCCGCTGGCGCGCGCGCTGGTGGCGGGCGGACTGCGGGTGCTCGAGGTAACGTTGCGGACACCCTGCGCGCTTGACGCGATCCGGGCCATGAAGTGGGTGCCGGGCGCGATCGTGGGGGCAGGGACCGTGACGAACGAGGCGGAGCTGGGCGCCGCGCTCGAGGCGGGCAGCGAGTTCATCGTCTCCCCCGGCCTCACCGAGCCATTGGGCCGAGCCGCGATCGAGGCCGGCGTGCCGTTTCTGCCCGGCATCGCCAACGCCGGGGACATCATGCGAGGACTCGATCTCGGCCTCACCCGGTTCAAGTTCTTCCCCGCAATGGCGGCGGGCGGGCTACCGGCGCTCAAGGCGCTGGCAGCGCCCTTCGCCCAGTGCCGCTTCTGCCCGACCGGCGGGATCACCCTCGCCAATGCCGCCGAATGGCTGGCCTTCGCTCCGGTGCTCTGCGTGGGCGGAAGCTGGGTCGCGCCGAAGGGGGCACCGGACGAGGCCGAGGTCGAGCGGCTGGCGCGCGAGGCGGCAACCCTGCGCTAGGATCTGCGCGGCGGCTCGGGGCCGAACAACCACGCGCCGCCGGCAGCCCGCGCCAACACTCCGCCGAGCGAGGCGTTTTCTCCCCGGCGAAGGCGTTCCACCAGCGCCGCTGCATCCGCCCTACTCGCGTCGCCGCCCAGCGACACGACGATCCGCCGCGCGATCTCCCCCGCCTCGAAATCGGAATCGCCGGGCAGGAAGCGGACGCTGCCTCCATCATGGCTGACGCACTGCCCCCACGCCGATGCGATCGCCGCCTCGATATAGGCCTCCGCCTCGCCCAGATGGGCCGCGCTCTGCGCCAGCATCACCGGATCGAGCCAGGGGGTCGCGGCCAGCGCCTTGCGGAGCCGCGCGCGGTCGAAGCGGTCGTCCTGGTTCGAGGGGTCGCAAGCAGGCTCGATGCCCGCACCCGCCACCACCGCCGCCAGCTCGGCCCGCCGCCAGCCCAGCAGGGGGCGCAGCAGCGGCAGCGCGCCACCGGGTACGGTTCCACGCGGCCTGATCCCCGCGAGCCCCGCCAGACCGCTGCCGCGATCGAGGCGCATGAGAAGGGTCTCGGCCTGGTCGTCGAGCTGGTGCCCGGTCGCCAGCGCGCCCAGCCCGCCACGATCGCACCATTCGGCCAGCGCACCGTAGCGCGCAGTGCGGGCGCCCCGCTGAAGATTGCCGACGGGAACCGCCACCGTGAGCGTCTCATGCGGAACATCGAGCGCGGTGCAGATGCGCGCAACCATCGCGGCCTCGCCCGCGCTTTCGGATCGCAGCCCGTGATCGACGCTGGCAGCCCGCACACGCCCCGGGAGCGCGGCGGCGGCCAGCAGGAGCAAGGCGAGGCTGTCGGGTCCGCCCGACACCGCCAGCCCCAGCGTCCGGCTCGCCCGCTGTCCCTCCGGCCAGAGCCGCGCGAGATCGCTGGCGAAGCGTTTCGTCAGATCGGGCGGGACAGCCGTATCAATTGCACTTGGCCCTGGTGCGGCTGGCGTCGAACTGGCCCTTCAGCCGTCCGGTCGCGAGCGCGGGATAGGTTTCGGCGAACTCCGCCAGCGCGATGCAGGCGCGCTTGGTATCCTTGAGCGCGACCATCGCCTCGCCCAGATAGAGCAGGCTGTCACCCGCGCGCGCGCCGTTCTTGTCGTTCTGGTAGTTCTGCAGGAACCACGGCGCCGCCTCGCGCGGCTTGCCATCGTCGAGATAGGCACGGCCGAGCAGGTTGCGGCCGAAGCTGATCTGCGAATGGCGCGGGTACTTCTCCACGAACATGGTGAGCTGCTGCACCGCCTCGGGGTAGAACTTCGCATCCCACAGCCGGAACCCGTAGTTGTATTCATCGGAGCCGGCATCGCCGGTCTGCGGCTTCTCGATCGCCTGCACCCCGGCGAGCCGCTCGGCGCTCGGGCCGGAAGGGCGGGCGGCGGCGGGCCGCGCGGCTGGTGGCGGGGATGCAGCCCCGGCGGACAATGCATTGGACGGCGCCGAAGCGGGCGGCCGCGTGGTGGCCGAGCCGGCGGTGGCGCCGGCGGGCGCGGTCGCGGGCAGGGCCACGGCAGGCGCCCCCGCGGCTTCCAGCAGCTTCACCCGGTCCTGCAGCAGCCGCAGCGCGTTGCTGTTCTCCTCGTGCCCGGCGGTGAGCTGGCGGAGCTGACCCTCCAGGGCATCGAGCCGGGCAAGCACATCCGTGAGGGCGCTCGTGCTGGGTGCGCCCACGGGCTGGGCAACGGTCGGCGCGCCGGTGATCTCAGGCTCGAAATTGCGCCCCGCGCCTTCAGGAAATACCCGCCGCTGCAGGGCGCGAACCTCGCCTTCGACCTTGCGCAGCCGCACCTCGGCATCGCTCTGTGCAGCCACCGGCATCGCGGCCAGTGTCAGGCCTAGTCCGGCCACCGCCAGCGCCAGGCAGCGCGTTCCCAATCCAATCACTCGCAAGGCTCTCGCTCCCGTCGGAAATCCACCCTCGCGTGACCTAGCGCGGCACGCCTGTCGAGGGGATGAAGCTGTTTATCCTATGTTGCCGGGCCGGCGGCCGGTGGCGGAGCGGCGGGCACCGCCATTGCCGCAGACGCCGGAGCGCGGGCCAGCAGCGCCGCCGCACCGACCGGCACGTCCTTCATCACCATCTCGCGGTCCCCCAGCGCGGCCACGGGCTGCCCGCCCACGGTGATCGCGAAGGCGTGCGGCCGCCCGGTCCATATCCTCGGCTCCACCGCGTCGGCGGGAATCGTGAAGCTTTGCCCACGCGCCATCTGGCCCTCGTACAACCGCTTGCCCGCGCCGTCGTAGAACTTGACCCAGGTGCCATCGGCGAGGCTGGTGAAGACGACCGGGCCGCCCGACGCGGCCACGGGTGCGGCCGCCGGCGCCGAAGGGGCGGCTGATGGCCGCGAAACCGGACGGGTGGGCTCGGTCAGCGGGGCGGGCCCGAGGCCGGGGGAGAAATAGGTCCGGTAGAAGGTGAAGGCGCCGATCACCAGCACCGCACCCGCCAGCACGGTGAGCCAGGCCAGCCGCCGCGAGGGCACCCGCGCGGGATCGCCCGGCTCGAAGCGATCGGGCCGCAGCGGCCCCTGGGGCGTGCCGCTTTCGAGGTCGAGCCGGACCTGATCCGCCACTGCGCGCTCGTCGAGGCCGAGCAGGCGGGCATAGGTGCGGCTGAATCCCACGGCATAGGTGCGGCTGGGAAGCTGCCCGTAATCGCCTGCCTCGATCGCGGCGAGATGGCGCTGCGGGATGCGCGTCCTGGCGGAAACCTCGGCGAGGTCGAGCTTTGCCTTGGCGCGTGCCTCGGCCAGCATCGCCCCGGCGAGCCGCCCGTCCGCCGCCTGGGCTTCCGGCTCGATTGTGTCTGCCATGCGCACCCCGAAATGACCCTGCCGCCCGCTCGGAACGAGGAAACGGCGCAAATGGCCCTGTGTCAACCTGCCGGGCGCCGAAAACCACCATCGGAGCCGCCCGGGCGCGCCAGCCGCGCGGCGAGCCGCCTCAGTCGGATTCGATCCCGCGCGCCTCCGCCCATTCGCTCAGCGCCGCGCGCAGGCTGAGCGGCGGGTGCCGCAGCCAGCCGCTCATCGCCGCCGAGATTTCCTCGAGATCGACCTTGCGGATCAGTTCCTTGATCGGCCCCACCGCGGCCGGCGTGATCGAGAGCCGGCGATAGCCGATCCCGAGCAAGGCCAGCGCCTCGAGTCGCCGCCCGCCCATCTCGCCGCAGACGCCCAGATCGACCGGAGTGCCCACCAGCCCCTTGGCCACCCGGTCGAGGAAGCGCAGGATCGCCGGACTGAGCCAGTCGTAACGTTCGGCGAGCTTGGGATTGGCGCGGTCGGCGGCGAACAGGAACTGGGTGAGATCATTGGTCCCGACCGACAGGAACGAGACCCGCTCCACCATCTGCTCGAGCACCTCGGCCAGCGCGGGAACCTCCAGCATGGCGCCATAACGGATCGCCTCGGGCAATTGCTTGCGCCGGCTTTTCAGGAAGGCGAGCTGATCCTCGAATACCGCCTTGGCCGCGTCGAACTCCCACGGTTCGCTGACCATCGGGAACATGACGTTGAGGCCGCGCCCCGCGCTTGCCTCCAGCAGGGAGCGGGCCTGCGCCTTCAGCAGCCCCTCGCGGTCGAGTGCCAGCCGCAGCGCGCGCCAGCCCATCGCCGGGTTCTCCTCCCGCTCCAGCGCCTCGCTGGTGAGATAGGGCACCGCCTTGTCGCCGCCGATGTCGACGGTGCGGAACACCACCGGCTTGCCCTCGGCGGCATCCAGCACGTCGCGATAGAGCCGCGTCTGGCGCTCGCGCTGGGGCAACGTGGCCGAGACGAGGAACTGGAACTCGGTGCGGAACAGCCCCACCCCGTCGGCGCCGGTCATCGACAGCATGGAGATGTCGTCGCGCAACCCGGCGTTTATCATCACCTGGATGCGCGTGCCGCAGCGCGTGAAGGGTTCCACCTCGCGCATGGTGGCATAGGCGGCCTGCCGCTCGCGGCTCTTGGCGAAGCGCGCGTCGAACACCTCGGCCATGGCCTGGCTGGGGCGGAGGGTGACCGTGCCCTTGTCGGCATCGAGCAGCAGTTCGTCGCCATCGGCGACATGGCGCAGCACGCCTTCGCAGCGGCCGAGCACCGGGATGCCCATCGCCCGCGCCACGATCACCACATGCGCGGTGAGCGAGCCTTCCTGGAGCACCACGCCCTTCAGGCGGCGGCGATCATATTCGAGCAGTTCAGCCGGGCCCAGGTTGCGGGCGATCAGGATGGTGTCGCGCTTCAGCCCCTGGGTCGCGGCGGTGGCGAGTTGGCCCGAGACGATACGCAGCAGCCGGTTGGAGAGATCCTCCAAATCATGCATCCGGTCGGCCAGCAGCGGATCGTCGATCTGGCGCATCCGCATGCGGGTGCGCTGCTGCACACGCTCGATCGCGGCCTCGGCAGTGAGGCCGCTGTCGATCGCCTCGTTGATGCGCCGCCCCCAGCCTTCGTCATAAGCGAACATCTTGTAGGTCTCGAGCACCTCGTCGTGCTCGCCGCCCTTCCCGAACTCGGCCTGGTTGGCCATCGCCTCGATCTGGTCGCGCATCTTGTCGAAGGCGCGATAGACGCGCTGGCGCTCGGCCTCGATATCCTCGGCCACGACCTGGTCGATGGTGATGCGCGGCTGGTGCGATACCGCCACGCCGCTGGCGAGGCCCTTCACCAGCGTCAGGCCGGGCAGGATCATCGGGCCGCCATCGCTGGCGAGGGCCTGCTCGTCGTCCGCCAGGCCGGCATGAGCGATCAGCTCGGAAAGCACCATTGCCGTGGTCTGGAGCGCCTCGATCTCCACATCCTCGTAACGCCGCGGATCGACGTGCTGGACGACCAGCGCGCCGATCGCCCGGGCACGATGGATGATCGGCACGCCGGCGAAGGAATGGAAGCGGTCCTCGCCCGTTTCCGGCCGATAGGCGAAATCGGGGTGCGCGGCCGCTTCGGCCAGGTTCAGCATCTCGACATTGGCGGCGATGGTGCCGACCAGCCCTTCGCCCACGCCCAATCGCGTTACGTGAACCGCATCGGGATTGAGGCCGCGGGTGGCGAACAGTTCCAGCGCCCCGTCGCGCAGCAGGTAGATCGAGCAGACCTCGCTATCGAGGCTCTCGCCGATGATCTCCACCACCTGGTCGAGCTTGCGCTGCGGCTGGCTGCGCGAGGCCATGACCTCGTGCAGGCGGGTAAGGATCAGGCGGGCGCTGGCGACGGCAGTCATCGCCTTGCGCTATAGCAGCCCGAGCCGTTCGGGGAACCCGGGGGCGGTCCCCGGCCCGGTGGCTCCGGTGATGGCCGCCTGCGCCCAGCGCGGGCCGGGCGCGGCGCGACCTCAGAGGCGGGCGATTTCCTCCTTGATCCTGAGCTTGCGCTTCTTGATGTCCTGGACAAGTCCGGTGTCGGGCGCGGGGCGGGACATCTCTGCCCGCAGGCGGGCATCGAGCCCGGCATGTTTGGTCTGGAGCGCATCGACGTGGGAAGCGTGCATGGACAAGTCTCCTATGCGAGCGAGGGATCACCCTCGGAAATGCCCGACGACTCGCCCAGGCGGACGCGCCGGAGGGATCAGGGAATGAACCACAGTCTTTGCGCTTTGCGAAGAGCCATCGCTTCGATAAGCAGCGCGCCGCTTGAAAAACGCGACGGACGGATTCGCCGCGCGAACAGGGATTGCGCGGGGCGGGGCTGGCGGTGAACGAGCAGGAACTGCGCAAGAGACTGGAATTGCTGCGGCTCGAGCATCGCGATCTCGACGTGGCGATCGCCGCGCTGACGGCAGCCGGATCAGGCGACCAGCTCCAGATCGCGCGGCTCAAGAAGCGCAAGCTGTCGATCCGCGACCAGATCTTCCTGATCGAGGACAATCTCCTGCCCGACATCATCGCCTGACGGCGCGCCCGGGGCGCCCGGGGCGCGGGGTCAGGTGGCGGCAGCCGCGAAGGTCTGTCTTCGATTGAGACGGCCCC
Source organism: Altererythrobacter sp. (assembly GCA_016793865.1). Lineage (GTDB taxonomy): Bacteria > Pseudomonadota > Alphaproteobacteria > Sphingomonadales > Sphingomonadaceae > Qipengyuania. The sequence continues at coordinate 19,448 of JAEULJ010000005.1, read as the reverse complement.
AACGATGCGCTGGCGAGCGCGCCGCGACGATCCTACGAGGCCGCGCATGACCCCGCATCGTATCCGTCGCCAGGTGATCGAGGAACTCTACGAAGAGGCGCTTCTGCTGGCGGACGAGGCCCGATCGGTGTTCGACATGCGCGGGCGCGAACTGTGCGGCGCCGACGGGGATCCGGCGCGTATCGCTCTGTCGATCGAAGGGCTGCGGACCACCACGAGACTGATGAACCTGCTCGCCTGGTTGCTCAACCAGCGGGCGTTCTTCGCCGGCGAATTGAGCGAGACGCAGGTGCGGCGCTGCGGCAGGCTGGCGCAGGACCGACTTTCCGACCCCGTGCAACTGGCCTGGCTGGAACTCGCCACCCGCTCGCTGATCCGCGAAAGCGAGCGGCTCTACGCTCGTGCCGAGCGTCTCGATGCGCGCCTGGGCCACGAGGCGGAAGAGGGTCCGGCGCGCGAGCTTCAGGGCAGGCTGGCGAGCACCTTCGCCGGCGCCTGAGCTTTCGCCGGCCGGCGCTCAGGCCGACGCCAGCGCCCGCTTCCATCGCGCCAGCCTCGCATCCCGCGGCGCATCCGCCAGCGCCGGCCGGAACGTGCGCGTCTTCCCCCGCATCGCCGCCGCGGCGGCCTCCAGCGAGGTGTGCAACCCGGCACCGACCGCGGCGCAGATCGCGGCGCCGAGCGCCGTCGTCTCGACGAAGCCGGGCCGCTCCACGGGCAGGCCCAGCATATCGGCCAGATCCTGCGCCATCCAGTCGTTGGCGCTCATCCCGCCATCGATCCGCAGCGTCTGCCAGCGCGCGCCATCGGCGGCGAAGGCGGCGGCAAGATCATGTGTCTGGTGCGCCATCGCCTCCAGCGCGGCGCGCGCGATCTGCGCTCGCCCGCTGGCGAAGCTGAGCCCGCTGATCAGCCCGCGCGCCTCCGCGCGCCAATGCGGCGCGCCCAGCCCCGCCAGCGCGGGCACGATCGTCACGCCGCCGCTATCGGGAATGGAGCGGGCCAGCGCCTCGGTCTCGGCCGCGCTGGAGATGAGCCCCAGCCCGTCGCGCAGCCATTGCACCAGGCTGCCCGCGACGAAGACCGAGCCTTCCAGGGCATAGCTGCGCCGCCCTCCGGCCTGCGCCAGAACCGTTCCGAGAAGCCGGTGGCGCGAGCGCGGAACCGCCTCGCCCATGGCGCTGAGCACGAAGGCGCCGGTGCCGTATGTCGCCTTGGTCTCGCCGGGGGAAAGGCAGCCCTGCCCCACGGTCGCGGCCTGCTGGTCGCCGATCATCCCGCAGATGGGGATCGCACGGCCGAACCAGCCCGCGCTGGCCTCGCCCAGCGGTCCATGCGTGTCCACGACCTCGGGCAGCACCTGGCGAGGCACGCCGAACAGATCGCACAGGCCCGCGTCGAAACCGGCCCCCGACAGGGCCAGCAGCAGGGTGCGGCTGGCGTTGCTGGCATCGGAAATATGCGCGCCGCCGGTTAGCTTGAAGGCGATCCAGCTTTCGATCGTACCCATCGCCAGCCGCCCGCTTTCCCGCGCCGCCCGCACCTGCCCCTCGTTTTCGAGCAACCAGCGCATCTTCGTGGCCGAGAAATAGGGATCGAGCACCAGCCCGGTTTGTGCCTGAACCGCCGGCTCATGCCCCGCCGCCTTGAGCTCGGCGCAGGCATCGGCGGTGCGGCGGTCCTGCCATACGATCGCGCGCGCAAGCGGCTCGCCGCTGGCCCTGTCCCAGGCGACCACGGTTTCGCGCTGGTTGGTGATGCCGATCGCGGCGATGGCGGCTGCATCCTCGCTCGTCACTTCACGCGCGCAGGCCAGCGTGCGCGCCCAGATTTCGGCGGCATCGTGTTCGACCCAGCCGGGCCGCGGGTAGTATTGCGTGATTTCGGCCTGCGAAACACGCAGCAGCGTTCCATCGAGCGCGAACACCATCGCCCGGGTGGAGGTGGTGCCGGCGTCGATAACGAGGATCTGTTCTCCCATCCCGCCAGCCTATCCGTTTGCATCGATCGAAGTCGAGACGGGTTCGTGCGGCGGCTCTCGACTTCGCGCCGGGCGGGCGGCAAGGATGGCCGGCATGGAGATGCCGCCCCGACCTTGGCCCACCGGCGTGGCCGAGCAGATCGAGCCGCTGGTTCGGCGCGTGCTGGCGCCCAATCCCTCGCCGTTCACGTTTACCGGCACGCAGACCTATATCGTCGGGCTGGGCGATGGCTGTGCCGTGATCGATCCCGGGCCGGACAATCCTGCGCATCTCGCCGCGCTGGAGGAGGCGATCGGGGGGGAGCACGTCTGCGCCATCATGTGCACGCACACCCACAAGGACCATTCCCCCGCCACCCGCCTGCTGGCCCGGCGCACCGGCGCACCGATCGTGGGCTGCGCGCCGCTCTCCTTCGATACCGCCGGCCCGCGCGCGGACGAGGGCTTCGATCCGGATTACGAGGCCGACCGCGTGCTCCAGGATGGCGAGGCGATGACCGGGCCGGGCTGGACGCTGCGCGCGCTCGCCACCCCGGGCCATGTCTCCAATCACCTGTGCTTCGCGCTGGAGGAAAGCGGCGCGCTGTTCACCGGCGATCATGTGATGGCATGGTCCACCAGCGTGGTGGTGCCGCCCGATGGCGAGATGGGCGCCTATATGAAGAGCCTGGAACTGCTCCACGCGCGCGAGGACCGCATCTACTACCCGGCCCACGGCCCCGCGATTGAGAAGCCACGCCAGCTCGTGCGCGGCATGATCGGGCATCGCAAGCAGCGCGAGAACCAGATCATGCGCCTCCTTGGCGAAGGGGCGCAGAGCGTGGAGGGGCTGGTGCCGCTGATGTACAGGGGCCTCGACCCCCGGCTGGTGAAGGCGGCCGGCCTTTCGGTCCTCGCGCACCTCATCGATCTGGAACGCCGCGGGCTGGTCGCCCGTTCGGAGGCCATATGGACGAGAAACTGACGCAGACCGCCGCCGCCGCGCCGCCCGAGCCCGCCCCCAGGGTCGAGCGGCACACACCGCTGGCGCGCATCCAGGCCGCGCCGTGGCTGATCGTGATCCTGTTGCTGGCCGCGACCGCGTGGCTGACCTGGCGGGCGTTCTTCTACAATCCCAACGCCGATCCGGTGGGCAGCGCCATGCTCGCCTTCCAGAAGCAGAACTCGCTGACCGTGTTCTCCAGCCGCTTCGAGGTGGTGGCGGAAAGCACCAATGCGCAGGGCGTGCTGGGCATCGACATGATCAAGAGCCGGCAGGCGGCGATCATTCCGGCGATGGTGGAATACCGGCTCGACCTTTCGGCGATGGACCGCGACCGCTTCCGCTGGGACGCGGGCAGCAGCACGCTCGCGGTGACGCTGCCGGCGCTGCGCGTCTCGCGCCCCAATCTCGACGAGGCGCAGGCGCGCACCTTCACCCAGGGCAATTTCGTGACTGGCGGTGCGGCGCAGGCGCTGGCCCGCAACAATTCGCTTCAGGCCGAACGCAAGGCGGCGCAGTTCGCGCAGAATCCCGAGGTGGTGGCGCTCGCCCGCCAGGCGGCGAAGGATGCGGTGCGGCAAAACCTCGCCATTCCGCTCCAGGTCGCGGGGTTCGAAGGCGCCAAGGTCGTGGTCGCCTTCGACGGCGAACAGCCACCCGCGAAGTGACGCGAAATCGCTTTCCTACACCCCGTGCGCCATGCGATGCGGGGTTCATGCCCAATGTCCGCACCCTGTTTCCGGCCCTGCGCCGCACCCCCGTCGCGCCCCCGCATCCGGGTTCCTTTCTTTCCCTTGGACCGTGTAACACCCGGTCCATGTCTCGCAGGAAACAGGTCAGTTTCCTGAACGGAGCGTCTGCATGAGCATCGAATCGGCCCTACCGACCGGCACCGACGTCCTCGGCGAGATCGACCGCCTCAAGCGCGAACGGAACGCGGTGATCCTCGCGCATTATTACCAGAAGCCGCAGATCCAGGACATCGCCGACTTCGTGGGCGACAGCCTGGAGCTGTCCCGCAAGGCCGCCGAAACCGATGCCGAGGTGATCGCCTTCTGCGGGGTCAAGTTCATGGCCGACACGGCCAAGATCCTCAGCCCGGACAAGATCGTTGTCCTGCCAGACATCGACGCCGGCTGCAGCCTCGAGGATTCCTGCCCGCCGGAGAAGTTCAAGGCTTTCCGCGAGGCGCACCCCGATCACATCGCGCTGACCTACATCAACTGCTCCACCGAGGTGAAGGCGCTGAGCGACGTGATCGTCACCAGCTCCAGCGCCGAGACGATCATCAGCCAGATCCCGGAAAGCCAGAAGATCATCTTCGGCCCCGACCGGCATCTGGGCGGCTATCTCAGCCGCAAGTTCGGGCGGGAGATGCTGTTGTGGCCGGGCGTGTGCATAGTGCACGAGGCGTTCAGCGAGACCGAGCTGCTCAAGCTCAAGGCCCAGCACCCCGGCGCGCCGGTTGCCGCGCATCCCGAGTGTCCGCCGGCGATCATCGACCATGCCGATTATGTCGGCTCCACCAGCGGCATCCTGCAATTCGCCAAGACCTTCGATGGCGATACGCTGATCGTCGCCACGGAGCCGCACATCATGCACCAGATGGCGCTCGCCATCCCCGAGAAACGCTTCATCGGCGCGCCCGGGGCTGACGGCAACTGCAACTGCAACATCTGCCCCTACATGGCGCTGAACACGCTGGAGAAGCTGTACATTGCCCTGCGCGACCTGGAGCCGCGGATCGAGATAGAGGAGGGGCTGAGGCTGGCGGCACGGCGCAGCCTCGACCGGATGCTGGAAATGGCCAGCGGCACTGTCGGGCTGGGCGATCTGGGGCCGGCGGCATGAGGGGTGCGGCGCTGATCCTCGCGTCCCTGGCCTTGTCGCTGGCCACGGCGGCGCGGGCCGAGCCGCCCACGCTGCCGCTCGGTGCCGATCTCGAGCGGTTCGAATATCCCTATCCCGTGCGCTGGTTCGCTACCGGGGCGCAGGGCGGCAAGGTTCGCATGGCCTATCTCGACGTCGCGCCCACCGGGCCGGCCAATGGCCGCACCGCGGTGCTGCTGCATGGCAAGAACTTCTGCGCCGCCACCTGGCAATCGACCATCGCCGCGCTGGCGGGCGCGGGCTGGCGCGTGATCGCCCCCGATCAGGTCGGGTTCTGCAAGTCGAGCAAGCCGGCGGATTTCCAGTACAGCTTTCACGCGCTCGCCAATCTCACCGGCAGGCTGCTGGACGAGGCGGGGGTGGAGCGTTTCGCCCTGATCGGCCATTCGACCGGTGGGATGCTGGCGATCCGCCAGGCGCTGCTCGCGCCCGAACGGATCGAACAGATGGTGCTGGTCAATCCTCTCGGCCTCAACGACACGCTGGCCGAAGGGGTGCGCTACACGCCGCTCGACGATCTGCGCGCCGAGGAAGCGAAGACCGATGCGGCATCGATCCGCGCCTATCAGCGGCGGGTCTATTACGATGGCCAGTGGCGGCCGGAATACGATCGCTGGGTGGACATGCTCGCCGGGCAATATGCCGGCCCCGACGGGGATCGTGTGCGCGAGGCGCAGGCGCGCACATCGGACATGATCCAGACCCAGCCAACCGTGCACGAGCTGGCCCGCCTGGCGGTGCCGGTCACCCTGCTGATCGGGCAGAAGGATGCCACCGCCTTTCGCGCCGGGTCCGCACCGCAGGCTCTGCGCTCGCGAGTGCGCGCGGTGCCCGCGGCGGCCGATGATGCGGCGCGCGCCATTCCGGGCGCCCGTATCGTGCGGTTCGCTGACCTGGGCCATTCGCCGCAGGTGGAAGATCCCGCCCGGTTCGAGGCGACGCTGATCGAGGCGCTGGCCGGCCCGATCTAGCCCTCGCGTGGTGGCGCCGGCACGGAACTGGCCCGCGCGATCAGCAGCGCGCCCGCGACCAGCGCCATGCCGGCGATGTCGGGCCAGGCGAGCACCTCGTCGAAGGCGAGCCAGCCGCTCAGCGCGGCGATCGCCGGCTGGGTCAGCAGCGCCATTCCGATAACCAGAGGGGGGAAGTAGCCGAGCGCATAGACCAGCAGCCCCTGCCCCACGATCTGGCTCAACACCGCCAGCGCAATGACCGGCCACCATCCGGCCGCGCCCGGCCATACCGGCTCGCCCATCAGCAGCGCGGCCGCCAGCAGCACCGGTACGGCGCTGGCGCATACCAGCGTCAGCACGCTCCACTGGCCCATCGTGTCGCGCGCCGCCTGCGCCGGGAGAAGATAGAGCACGTAGAAAGCCCCCGCGAGCACGCACAGCAGGTCGCCCACCAGCGTGCTGGTCGAAACCTCGAGGCTGCGGGCGAGCAGAATCGCGCCGCCCGCGAGCGCGGCGGCCAGGGCCAGCACCTCGGCCCGGCTCGGCGCGCGGCGCATCGCGAACAGGCCCCAGGCCATCAGGATCAGGCTGCCCGAGTTGCCGAAGAGAGTGGCATTGCCGAGCTTGGTCAGCTCGATCCCGAGATGCCAGCTTGCGAGGTCGAGCGCGAAGAACACCCCGGCGGCGACCAGTATCCAGACGGTACGCCCCGCAATCTGCGGTTTCGCGCCGTCGCGCAGCTGGCCTTGCCGCCGCTCTCGCAGCGCCAGCCACGCGATCAGAGGCAGCGGCAGCGCCATCCGCCAGAAGCCGGCCGCCACGGGCCCCGTGTCGGCCAGCCGCACCAGCCACGGCCCCAGCGCCAGCGCCGCATTCCCGATAAGCAGCGCGGCGAAGGGCCAGGCGCCCCCCGCATAGATTTTCTGTGCCCGCTGTTCGGTTGCCGATGCCATCCACGCGCCCTAGCTGGGTTGCAAAGCGAAACCAGCCGAAAGGACGCCGGCCCGATGCACGAACCCCTTTTCGAGCCCCTGCGGATGGGTGCCATAGCAGCGAAGAACCGCATCATCATGGCCCCGCTGACACGCGGCCGCTCGACCCAGCCGGGTTCGGTGCCCAATGCCATGATGGAAACCTATTACCGCCAGCGCGCTGGCGCGGGGCTGATCATAAGCGAGGCGACCGGCATCAGCGTCGAGGGATCGGGATGGCCGGCTGCCCCCGGCATCTGGAGCGAGGAGCAGGTCGAAGGCTGGAAGCCGATCACTCGCGCCGTGCATGATGAGGGCGGCGCGATCGTCCTCCAGCTCTGGCACATGGGCAGGATAGTGCATCCGGTGTTCCTGGGCGGCGAGAAACCCGTCTCGGCCAGCGCCACGACGGCCCCAGGTCAAGCGCACACATTCGAAGGCCGGCTCGACTATCAGGAAGCCCGCGCGCTCGAGACCGACGAAGTCGCACGGGTGGTGGCCGACTATGCCAGCGCCGCCGAGAACGCCATGATCGCGGGTTTCGACGGCGTGCAGCTCCACGGCGCCAACGGCTACCTGGTCGACCAATTCCTGCGCGACGGCACCAACCTCAGGACCGACCGCTACGGGGGCACGGCGCAAAACCGGACGCGCTTCCTGCGCGAGGTGCTCGAGGCGCTGATCGGCGTCTGGGGCGCAGATCGCGTGGGCGTGCGCCTCAGCCCCAATGGCGAAACGCAGGGCTGCGACGACAGCGACCCGGCTGCCACCTTCGGCGCCGCCGCGCGAACGGTGGAAGAGCTCGGCCTCGCCTTCCTCGAGCTGCGCGAGCCCGGACCGGACGGCACCTTCGGCCGCACGGAAGTGCCCAAGCAGAGCCCGCTCATCCGGGGCATCTACTCGGGCGCCCTGATCCTCAATTCGGATTTCACGGCCGAGGAGGCAGACGATGCCGTGGCCGGCGGCCGCTGCGATGCGGTCAGCTTCGGGCGGCCCTATATCTCCAACCCCGATCTGGCCGCGCGCATCGCCGCCGGCGCCGAATGGGCGGCCAACGTCAACGTCCCCCAGAGCTGGTACCTGCCGGGGCCCGCCGGCTATATCGACTACCCCGCGCTGGGGCAGGGCGCCGGGGTTGTCAGCGAGGCTGCCGCCGGCTAACTGGCACGGGTCATCTGGGGAGTAGTCCATCGCCCGCGGGCGAGACGCTGCGTCAACATACTTGGCCGAGAGGTCATGGCGCAGCGGGACGGTTTTCCGTCCGGGCAAGACCAATGACACCGCGTTTCCGTCCACGCCGGGCGGGAAGCGTGGTGTCGTTGCAATCTTGAAGCCCGGCCGGAGATAGACCTTCTCATGGATGCCTTCCTCACCTCTGCCGCCGTGGTCGCCTTTGCCGAGATCGGCGACAAGACCATGCTGCTGGCGATCCTGCTCGCGGCGCGGTTCCACAAGCCGTTGCCGATCATCATGGGCATCCTGCTGGCGACGCTGGCAAATCACGCGCTTGCTGCGCTGCTGGGCCATTCGGTGGCCGGGCTGCTCCAGGGCGAGGCGTTCCGCTATGCCGTAGGAGCAGGTTTCGTCGCCATGGCCGCGTGGACGCTGGTGCCCGACAAGCTGGACGATGACGGGCCAAGGACCGGCCGCCACGGCCCCTTTCTGACGACACTGGTCGCCTTCTTCATTGTCGAGATCGGCGACAAGACGCAGGTCGCCACCATCGCGCTCGGCGCCCGGTTCGACAGCGTGCTGGCGGTTACCGCCGGCACCACCTTCGGGATGATGCTGGCGAATGTTCCGGCGGTCTATGCCGGGCAGCGTATCGTACAACTGGTGCCATTGCGGATCGTGCGCGCGCTGGCGGCCGCGCTGTTCCTGGTCCTGGGTCTGTGGGTGATCGCGCAAACAGCGGGCTGGCTCTAGAACAGCCCGAGTAACGGGCGTGCGGCGTCACGCCTTCTCAAGCGTACACTGGAGCGGGTGCTGGTTCGCGCGCGCGAAGTCCATCACCTGGTTCACCTTCGTTTCCGCAACCTCGTAGGGGAACACCCCGCAAACGCCGACACCGCGCTGGTGGACGTGGAACATCACCCGCGTCGCCTCCTCCATATCCATGTGGAAGAAGCGCTTGAGCACCATCACCACGAACTCCATCGGGGTGTAGTCGTCGTTCAGAAGCAGAACCTTGTACTGGCTCGGCTTCTTGGGCTTGGCGCGGCTCTTGGTGGCGACGCCGACCTGCGCGTCGCCATCGCGGACCCCACGGGCCGGACCGCCGGTCACTCGCGCCGCCACCGGGAACTGTTCAGTATTCAGGACCATTGCCGCCTCAATATCGTATCGCACCGCGCCTGTGCAAGGCGCGCGGCACGGCCGCCATAGGAAACGGGCCGGGCTGCGATCACGCAGTCCGGCCCGTGTTGGCGCTCCGTCCTTTCGCGGGGAAAGGCCGGGAACGTTATTGCTCGGCTCTTACGCGGCCTTGGTCAGACGCTCCATCGCCACGCTGGCGCGGGTCGAGATGGGGGCGAACATGTCGTTCGCCAGCTTCATCACGACTTCCGCGTTCTTCGAGGTGCGGGCGACGAGGGTATCCAGATTGCGGCGGGCGATCTCGCCCTGCAGCTGGAACAGCTCGGTCGGCGACTTGACGGCGGCGATCGCCTTCACGTCGGAGGTCACGGTCTCGGCGGCGGACTTGGCGTCCTCCACGACGGTGCGGCCCATGTCCTGCACGCCGGCGGCCAGAACCTTGCCCGATTCGACCAGCGCGTCGAAGTTGCCCTTGTGGAAGGCGGCGACGTCGGCGGTCATTTCGGTGCCCTTCTCATAGGCGGCCTTGGCACGGCTCTGCAGCTCGGCGACGGCGTCCTGGGCGGTCTTCGCGAAATCGGTGGTCTTGGTAGCCATGATCTTGTCCTTCAACTGGGTGATGACGGTGGCGGGAGTGGTGGTCTTGGCAATGCGCGCCGGCTTGGCGACGCGGGCCTTGCGAGACGTCGCGGGCTTGGCCACCTTGACGGAAGCCTTGCGCACCGGCGCCTTCTTGGCGGCGACTTTCTTCACGGTCTTCTTCGGCGCGGCCTTGCGCACGGCAGGCTTCACGACCGGGGCCGCAGGAGCCTTGTCCACCTTGGCCACCGGAGCGGCTGTGGCGACGGCGGGCTTCGGCGCGGTTTCCGCAACGGCCTTCTGCTCCGCAGCCTGGGCGAAAGCCTTCTCGGCAGCGGCGTCGATCTTGCTCTGGCTCTCGGCCATGAAACGAACCTCTTAGTTGTTGCGCTGCACAATATAATGCACCGCAACAGGAGTGCAAGGGATTTTTGTGCAGTGCACAAAATTGCTGGCGACTATGTGTGGGTGCGCGCCGGTGGCGCCGGTCGCGACGCCGTAAACCTCGCCAGCGGATCAGCGATGTGTCGAGTGGCCTAGCCTAGACCGCCTTCACATAGCGGCCCGGCGCATCCTCGATGGCGCGATCGCCCTTCCCGCCCGGCGATCGCTTGCCGGTGACCGCTACGGTTTTCCCATCGACCTCCTTCAGCCAGCCGACCCAGTGCGGCCACCAGCTCCCCGGGTGCTCGCTGGCCCTGGCCACGAATGTCTCGAAGGCATCCGCCTTGGCATCGCCCGTCCAGTACTGGTATTTGCGCGCCTCGGGCGGGTTGACGACGCCGGCGATATGGCCCGAACCTGCGAGCACGAATTCCAGCGGCCCCTTGAAATGGTGCGTAAGCCGCCAGACGCTCGACGCGGGAGCGATGTGGTCCTCGCGCCCGGCCTGGACATAGCTAGGGGTGCGGACCAGCGAGAGATCGAGCGGCGTGCCATCCACGCTGAGCGAGTCCTTCTTCACCAGCCGGTTGTCGCGGTACAGATCGCGCAGATAGGCGAGATGCCATTTGCTCGGCAGATTGGTGGTGTCGCCGTTCCAGTGCAGCAGGTCGAAAGCCGGGTAATCCTCGCCCAGCATGTAGTTGTTGACGACGTAGTTCCAGATCAGGTCGGTGCCGCGCAGCAGGTTGAAGGTCGCCGCCATGTAGCGACCGTCGAGATAACCGTCGGGGCTGAGGGCTTCGATGGCCGCGAGCTGCTGGTCGTCCACGAAATGCAGCAAATCGCCGGCGGCTTCGAAATCGACTTGCGCCGTGAAAAATGTCGCGCTCGCCACCTTTTCCGCCTCGCCGCGACGCGCCTGCAATGCGAGCGTTGCCGCGAGCGTGGTGCCGGCAACGCAATAGCCGATCGCATGGACCGCCTTGACGCCAAGCCGTTCGCGAATGTGGTCGATCGCGGCCATCTGGGCGCGGACATAGTCGCCCCAGACCACGTCCTTCATGCCCGCGTCCGCCGATTTCCAGCTGACCATGAAGACGGTGATCCCCTGTGCCACGGCCCAGCGCACGAAGCTCTTCTTCGGATTGAGGTCGAGGATATAGAAGCGGTTGATCCAGGGGGGGAAGATGACCAGCGGCACTTCCAGCACCTCGTCGGTGGTCGGTGAATACTGGATCAGCTGAAACAGGCCGGTCTCGAACACCACCTTGCCCGGCGTGGCGGCAATCGTCTCCCCTAACACGAAGCCGGAACCATCGGCGTGGGTAAGCTGGCCCTTTCGCATGTCGGCCAGCAAATGCTCCATGCCCTTGACTAGGTTCTCGCCGCGCGTCTCGAGCGTGCGCTCGAGCACGACGGGATTCAGGAACGGAATATTGGCCGGGCTGGCCGCCTCGGTGATCGCCTTGGTCGCGAAGCGCAGCCTTTCGCGCTGGTCCCTGGGCATGCCTTCGATCTGGTCGACCATCTCGGCGACACGCTCGGCGAGGAAGAGATAGGTCTGGTGAATCAGCGCGAAGGCGGGGTGCGAACGCCAGCGCTCATCGGCGAAGCGCCGGTCCTGCCGTGGGAGCTCGGCCCCGCCCGTTTCCGAGCCTGTAGCGAAGCCGCCGAGAACGCCCTGCCACAGTGCAAGCCCCTCTTCCCACAACGCCTTTTGCCTTTCGGGATCCGCGAAGGGCATCTGCTTCACCCAGCCCTGCGCGAGCGCCATCCACCGCATGGGATCGATATAGGCCGCCGCGTTCCGGGGATTGGCCGCCTGCTCGGCAATGAACTGCAGCCAGAGCCCTTGCAGCTTGGTGCCGACCTCGGCCCAGTGCTGGATGTCGGCCGTGGCCGTCGCCGCGCTCCCCGGCATCGCCATGCCCGCCTGCTGCCCGATCGCCTGCCCCGCCTGCGCCCACGGAGCGAAGAAGGTCTGCACCATCCGTGCCGGCCCCTCGTGCATCATGGTGAATGGATCGGGTGTGCGGTCGTCCCCGGTCATGCTTGGCGGCTCCTTTTGGCGATTCCTTTCCGCTTTAGAGCAAATGCTTGGCCCATGCATCCGTGCCGCGATTGCGCGATGCGGCACGATCCGCCATGCTGGTGGAGCCATGTCCGATGAATTCTATCGCATCAAACGCCTGCCGCCCTATGTGATCGCGGAGGTCAACAACCTGCGCCATGCCGCGCGGCAGTCGGGGCGCGACATCATCGACCTGGGGATGGGGAACCCCGACCTGCCTCCTCCGCCCCATGTTATCGACAAGCTGTGCGAGGTGGCCGCAAAGCCTGGCGCGCACGGCTATTCGCAGTCCAAGGGTATTCCCGGCCTGCGCCGCGCCCAGGCGAACTATTACTCGCGCCGCTTCGGGGTGGATGTCGACCCCGAGAGCGAGGTGGTGGTCACCATGGGCAGCAAGGAAGGCCTCGCCAGCCTCGCCACCGCGATCACCGCGCCGGGCGACGTGGTGCTGGCACCGAATCCCAGCTATCCGATCCACACCTTCGGCTTCATCATCGCCGGGGCCACCATCCGCAGCGTGCCCACCACGCCCGACGAGGAATATTTCCGCAGCCTGGAACGCGCGATGGCCTTCACGGTGCCTCGCCCGAGCATCCTCGTCGTCAACTACCCCAGCAACCCCACCGCCGAGACGGTCGACCTGGCCTTCTACGAGCGGCTGGTGGCCTGGGCCCGAGCCAACAAGGTCTGGGTGATCTCCGACCTCGCCTATTCGGAACTCTATTACGACGGCAATCCGACGGTCTCCATCCTCCAGGTCAAGGGCGCCAAGGACGTGGCCGTCGAGTTCACCTCGCTGTCCAAGACCTTCTCCATGGCCGGGTGGCGGATCGGCTTCGCGGTCGGCAACCGGGAACTGATCGCCGCGATGACGCGGGTGAAGAGTTATCTCGATTACGGAGCCTTCACCCCGATCCAGGCGGCCGCCTGCGCCGCGCTCAACGGTCCGCAGGACATCGTGGAGAAAAATCGCCAACTCTATCACAAACGCCGCGACGTGCTGGTCGAGGTTTTCGGCCGGGCCGGCTGGGACATTCCCGCGCCGCGCGCCAGCATGTTCGCCTGGGCGCCGCTGCCGCCGGCGCTGGCCCACATGGGCAGCCTCGAATTCTCCAAGCAGATGCTGGAACACGCCGATGTCGCGGTAGCGCCGGGCGTCGGATATGGCGAGGATGGCGAAGGCTTCGTGCGTATCGCGCTGGTCGAGAACGAGCAGCGCCTGCGCCAGGCCGCGCGCAATGTGCGCCGCTGGTTTCAGGACATGGGGCTCAACACCCCGGCTGCGGCCGCGACCACCCCGGGGCGACGCGCGGGCTGATTTCCACCGCATTCGATGCGAATGTCCTGTTTCCTTGGCTGGCCCGCGCCATGATGCGCGGCCGGTCGGGCGCGCATGGGCCGCGCGGGGACGGCCTGAGGGGACGGCGGATGGCTCCAGGATTCGAATGGCTGTCGCGGGCAGAGGATGTCCCGGCGCGATGGGACTTGCGGCTTATCGGGTGGAAACGCCACCGGGGGCAGCTTGCCCTTCCTCGCCTCTACGACGGCCGGGAGCAGAGCCGTTGCGGCGATTGGCGTGCGCTCGCCCAGCCGAGGATGGTGGGTGCCATCGGCGTGGATTGTCCACACGAGCGCGAGGCGATGTTGGCGCACGGGCTGGGCGAGGTCCTGCCATCGCAGGCCGCTCTGGGAGAGTTGGCGATCCGGTTGACGCGGATGGTGGATGAAGCCGGCGCCCTGCCCCGTCGCCGCCGGGTGGGACCGCTGACGCTGGACCTGCTTCACCGCGATGCCCACGCGGGCGAGCGCTGGCTGGCGCTGCACCCGCGCGAATTCGCGTTGCTCTGGCGCCTGGCCGACGCGGCCGGCGAGAGGGTCGCGCGCGAAACCCTGCTGGCCGACGTCTGGCGACTGGCGCATGTGCCGGAGACCAACTCGCTCGAGGTTCATGTTTCGCGCCTGCGCGCCAAGCTCGCTCCCGCGCGGGCGGGCTGGCTGGTGGAGACCGACCCGCGCGGCGGCTATCGCCTTGCGGGCCGTTCCGGCGATGCACGCTGGACAGCGCCCGCAGCGCTCACCACAGTCGCGGCGACGTGATGCTGCGGAGCCTTGGTAATGGCCGATGACCGTATAACGATGACCCTTGGCGCAAATGGCGTGGCCGAGGTGAGGCTCAACCGGCCTGACAAGCTGAACGCGCTCGACCCCGCCATGTTCGATGCCATTGTCGCGATGGGGGAATCCCTCAGGACGATGAAGGGACTGCGCGCCGTGGTGCTGGCAGGAGAAGGCCGCGCCTTCTGCGCCGGTCTCGACCTGGCCAGCTTCACCGCCGGCGGTTCCGATCCGACGCGCTCGCTATCCACGCGCACACATGGCAACGCCAACCGCGTGCAGGAGGCGGCAATGACCTGGCGCAAATGCCCGGTCCCGGTCATCGCGGCCGTCCACGGCATATGCTTCGGCGGCGGACTGCAGATCGCCAGCGGCGCCGACATCCGCGTGGTCGATCCCGATACCAGGATGTCGATCATGGAGATGCGCTGGGGGTTGGTCCCCGACATGGGCGGCTATGCGCTGTGGCGCGGGCTGGTTCGGGGCGACGTGTTGCGCGATCTGGTTTATTCCAACCGCGAATTCTCCGGCGCGGAGGCAGCGGAACTCGGCCTCGCCACCTTCATCGAAGGGGATCCGCTGAAGCGCGCGCGGGCGATCGCGGCGGAGATCGCGGGCCGCAATCCCGAATCCGTACGCGCCGCCAAGCGGCTGTTCGACGTGATGGACGACCAAGGCACCGATGCCATCCTTCTCGCCGAAAGCCGCGAGCAGGACAGCGTTATCCGCCGCCCGAACCAGGTCGAGGCGGTGATGGCCGGGATGCAGAAGCGCGCGCCTAATTTTGCCGACCCCTAGCGAGCCTCAGCCGAAGATCGCCGCGGCCTGTATCCCCACCATGACCAATCGGCCGTCGGCATCCCACAACCGCAACCGCTCGCTCGAATAGCCAAGGTCGGCGTGGTCGCTCGCGGTTTCCGCCAGCCACCAGCCATTGCGCGTCAGTGCTTCGGGATCGAGGATGTTCAAGCTCCAGTTGACCGAGCTCAAAGGTCCCGGCCGCTGCATGGCACGCATCGAGCCCGGCGGCAGGGTGTCGCCGATCAGTATCAGGCGGGAAACCGGATCGAGGTTCGAGGAGCCATCCCGGTCCTCCCGCAGCCGCAACCAGCGCCTCACCGTGGGAATGCCATGCCCGGTTTCGGCCTGCGCGCGGCGAAGCTCGAAGTTGGCGATGAAGTGGAGCGCCTCGGGATTGGGCAGCGGATCGCAATCTTCGGGCGCGCCGGGCCAGGGATCGGCCGCCGGCGCTTGGTGCAAGGCATTGGGCGCGCGCGCCGCTCCGAAGACGAAGGTGGCGGAGACTCCCACCTCTCCCCCCGCCACCAGCTCGCTTCGCAGTTGGGTGACGTTGCGCCCCGCTCGCAGCACCGTCACCCGGGTCTCGAATCGCTCACCCACCGGGCCGCAGAAGGCGACCTGCGCCGCGCGCAGCGGCGGCAGGCCCGGATGCGCGCGGCGGGCGGCGGTATAGGCGACAAGTGCGGAAGCACCGCCATAGAGCGTGCGCCCCTGCAGCCAGGCTTCGGCGTTGGCGAGTACGACAGGGCCTGGCGTGGCGCCGATGGGGTCGAGCAGGGATGCGATGGTCATTCCGCCCTGCATAGGGTGCCGCGGCACCAGGCAACAAGCCGATTGCGCGCGCGGCCGCCTTTCGCTAGGTCGCCGCTTCCCCGCGTGGCTCCAACCCGCGCGGGGCTCGGCCCGATGGCGGAGTGGTTACGCAGAGGACTGCAAATCCTTGCACGCCGGTTCGATTCCGGCTCGGGCCTCCACTCCCGCCGCGCGCGGACAGAGACGATGGCACGCCGCTTTAGCTCAGTTGGTAGAGCACATCATTCGTAATGATGGGGTCACAGGTTCGAGTCCTGTAAGCGGCACCAGTCCATAACGAGAACATGGCTAGAAAACCGCAGAATTCTGCGGTATACAGAGCCATCGTCGGTCCCAGATTTTCCCATTATGTTCCGTGGTGGCCCACCCAAAATGGACCACGAATCGGTGGACCACGAGCCGTCAGAAAGGCGTGGCCCACTCATGTTGACGCACACCCGGATCCAGTCTCTTCAACCCAAGGATCGCCCTTACAAGGTAGCGGATGCCGATGGCCTGTTTCTGCTGGTTCAGCCGTCCGGGTCCATGCTCTGGCGCTTCCGCTACAAGGCATGCGGAATCGAGCGAAAGCTGTCGCTCGGCGCGTTCCCGAAAGTCTCGTTGCAGCAGGCGCGGCGCAAGCGCGACGAGGCGCGCGGCCAGGTCGTGGACGGGTTCGATCCGGTCGAAGAAAAGCGGCAACGTCGCATCGAAGCCGAGATCGCCGCCCGTACGACGTTCAAGCTCGTCGCGGACGAATACATTCAGAAGATGGAGCGCGAGGGTCACTCGCCCGCCACGATCAAGAAAACGCGCTGGTTCCTCGAGCTGCTGGGCGGGATCGCCAAGCGTCCCATCGCATCGGTCACGCCTCACGAATTGCTCGATGCGCTTCGGCACATGGAGCGGCGGGGTCACCACGAGACCGCGATCCGGCTGAGGGCATTCGCCGGAAGGGTCTTTCGCTACGGCTTCGCGACCCTCCGTACCGATCAGAACCCCGCCGATATCCTGCGCGGGGCTCTCACCACTCCCCAGGTCAAGCATCACGCCGCCATCATCAAACCGGCAAAGGTCGGGGAGCTATTGCGCGCGATCGATGGCTACGATGGCCGGCCCGAGACCAGGTTTGCGCTCAAGCTCGCCCCTCATGTGTTCCTGCGCCCCGGCGAGCTTCGGCAGGCCAAGTGGGACGAGATCGACTTCGGCGACAAGCTCTGGCGCGTGCCTGCCGAGCGAATGAAGATGAAGCAGGAGCATACCGTGCCGCTCTCGCGCCAGTCGCTGTATCTGCTCCAGGAACTACGCATGCTGCGCCGGCCGGGCGAGTTTCTGTTCCCCGCCCTTCACACCACTAAACATCCGATCTGCGAGAACACGCTGAACGTGGCGCTCCGTCGCTTGGGCTATGGCGGCGACGAAATGACTGCCCATGGGTTTAGGGCGATGGCCAGCACCTTCTTGAATGAGTCAGGCCTATGGCACCCCGATGCCATTGAGCGCGCCCTCGCTCATGGCGAACGCAACAAGGTCCGGGCTGCCTATCACCGCGGCGCGCATTGGGCGGAGCGCGTTCGCATGGCGCAGTGGTGGTCGGATTATCTCGACCAGCTTTGGATCGGCGGTAAAGTTCTAAAGGGGAAATTTCGGAAACGTGCATAAGGGCAACTCTTGGGCCGGTTGCAGTCAGGCAACTTTTGGCGGCCGCGGTCCGATGCAGACGACAGAATAACGTGCTCTAAATGGACAAGATACCGACTCCCACGATTGCGTTCTGCAGGGCATAGTCTCTGTGGGGAGAGGGTAACTTGTCATTTGAAGAGCTGAGCATTGACGACCTGCGAGTGAACCAGGCCAACGACCGCCATGGCGAGATCGGCAGCGAGGACCTGGCGATCGCGGAGCTGTTCCGTCTGCATGATGTCCAGATGCGAAATCTCGCCGCCGACATCGCATCCGTCGCAGCGGTCTATGATCCTCCGCTGGTCATGCACGACGAGGACTGCTTCGTCGTCTTCGACGGCAATCGCCGCGTCACGTGCCTTAAGCTGCTTCGAGACCCGTCACGGGCTCCGACCGCTGAACTGCGGGCTCACTTCGAAGGTCTGCGGGTGGGGGCGGCCGGCGTTCCGGACCGTTTGGTCTGCCAAGTCGAGACGGACCGCAACCTCATCGACAGCATCCTGTTCCGCCGTCACACGGGCTCTCAACGCGGAGTCGGGCGCCTCGATTGGAACGATCGCGCTAAACTGAATTTCGTCGAGCGGACCGGCCAGGGGAGCGGCATCAACGTTGCCGCCGAGATCGAGCGACTTCTGACGGAGGACGGACGTCTGCCCGAGGGCAACATTCCCTGGTCGACGCTCACGCGGTTACTCTCTTCGGAGGAGTTCAGGAACCGCGCGGGCATCAGCACGTCCGGTCGCCAGTTTCGCCTTACCCATGATCATGCCGCAGTGACGGACGCGCTCCACAGGATCGCGGGCGATCTCGCAGGACAGGTCGTGACCCTCGGAGACCTGTGGAATAACGAGGGGATGCGCAGCCGCCGGAATGGCGGGGGAGCGGCGAAGAGCAGGCCGGCAGGCCCGCCGACGAAGGCGAGGCGCACCCGAAGGGCCGCAACGAAGTGAAGGACCCGAGCGTTAGCTCGGGTTGCGGCGCGCCGCGGCGGGCCTAAAGGGTAGCGTCGCTTTCCCGCCAGGCCGGAGGCAAACACACAGCGCCAGCGCGCGAACGCGCGCTGTCCGCAGCCCGGTGCGCAGCACCGGCCCCGCGTCAGCCGATCGTCATCCGCATGGACCGAGATGCCGCAGAGCGACTCGGCGGCGCGCTAGCGGCGTAGAGCGCGGTCACGCCGAGGGCATGAGACGCCATGGGACCTGAACCTCGATCATCCATTGGCGCGCCAAAGTGCTAATTGGAGCATCTGGACGCAGTTGACCCACTCTGGCCCCGCAGCCCCTTGCGGTATCCACGACTATCGCGATCCTGCTCGCGGGGAGCCAGAATGTCCGAAGAGGATCACGCGATGTCCGACACGCCCAACCGTATTCTTCGCCTCAACACCGTCCTCGACCGCACAGGCCTTTCCCGCTCGACGCTTTACCGGAAGATGTCGGCTGGGGCCTTTCCAAAGAACATCAAGATAAGCGAACGATGCGCCGGCTGGCGGGAAACGGCTGTCGAGGACTGGCTGCGGAACCCGATCTACTATTCGGTGGCGGACCACCCGGAATAGCCGGTACGCGCTCCAAATCCCGGTCATTTGAGAAGTCGGCCTTCGGCCTGTAAGCCGCCATTCATTCACCCTCGAGGCAATGACAGCTACGCGCCCCATTCTTGGCCACTTACCTCGGCTGAGCGCACTCCTAAAAGCAGTCGTTCACCGACTACCAGCGATGGTGAACGTGATTGCGCCACAAAGCTAAGCTTCTAATTTGTGAAAGCTTGGCCCACTCATTTCTCCTCAAGCGCTTTCAGAAGTGCATTGGCAGCCGCGGCAGCTGAACCATCGCCCGTCAAAGCGACGGCTACGAAGGCATTATCGATGGGTGAATAGACCACCAGGGCGCTTGCGCCCGGCGTGCCGCCCGCGTGCCCGATCCACTGG
>JAEULJ010000007.1 GCA_016793865.1 Altererythrobacter sp. | reverse complement strand
CTTCCTCGGCGAATACGTGGCGATCGTGCTGATGTGCGCGCTGACGACGATCCTGTTCCTTGGGGGCTGGCTGCCGCCGATCGACGTCGCGCCGTTCACCTGGGTGCCCGGCGTCATCTGGTTCGTGCTGAAGCTCTGTTTCGTCTTCTTCATGATCGCCATGGTGAAGGCGTTCGTGCCGCGCTACCGCTACGACCAGCTGATGCGGCTCGGCTGGAAGGTCTTCCTGCCGCTGTCGCTGTTCTTCGTGGTGGCGACCGCCGCGTTCCTCAAGCTGACGGGGCTTGCCTGATGTCCGCTCTCTCCCAGGCCGCCAAGTCGCTGCTGCTCAAGGAGTTCGTCGGCGCCTTCTTCCTGTCGATGCGCCAGTTCTTCGCGCCGAAAGCGACGTTGAACTACCCGCACGAGAAGGGGCCGATCTCGCCGCGCTTCCGGGGCGAGCACGCGTTGCGCCGCTATCCGAACGGCGAGGAACGCTGCATCGCCTGCAAGCTGTGCGAGGCGATCTGCCCGGCCCAGGCGATCACCATCGAGGCCGGCCCGCGGCGCAACGACGGCACGCGCCGAACGGTGCGCTACGACATCGACATGGTGAAATGCATCTATTGCGGCTTCTGCCAGGAGGCCTGCCCGGTGGACGCGATCGTCGAGGGGCCGAACTTCGAGTTCGCGACCGAGACGCGCGAGGAACTCTACTACGACAAGGACAAGCTTCTCGCCAACGGCGACCGGTGGGAGCGCGAGATCGCGCGCAACATCGAGATCGACTCGCCCTACCGCTGAGGGTGATGGACGGGGCGGGATGCCTCGTCTAAGGAACGCGCGACTTCGGACGGGGGTGTCCGGGAGTCGCAGACTGAAGTGAACGGCGCGCAACGCGCCGAAGGATGAACCGGGGACAACCCATGCTGTCAGGACTGGAAGCGGTATTTTTCTACCTCTTCGCCTTCGTCGCGGTCGCGGCGGGGTTCATGGTCATTTCCGCGCGCAATCCGGTGCACTCCGTCCTCTACCTGATCCTGACCTTCTTCAACGCGGCGGCGCTGTTCCTGCTGACGGGCGCCGAGTTCCTCGCGATGATCCTGCTGGTCGTCTATGTCGGCGCGGTCGCGGTGCTGTTCCTGTTCGTGGTGATGATGCTGGACATCGATTTCGCGGAACTGCGCGCAGGCTTCGTGAAGAACTTCCCGCTCGGCCTCCTGATCGCGCTGGTGCTGCTGGCCGAACTGGTGCTGGGCATCGGTGCCTGGCAGCTCGGCGGGATCGAGCTGGGCGTGCCGACCGGCAAGGGAGCGGCGG
This sequence comes from Altererythrobacter sp., assembly GCA_016793865.1. Lineage (GTDB taxonomy): Bacteria > Pseudomonadota > Alphaproteobacteria > Sphingomonadales > Sphingomonadaceae > Qipengyuania. The sequence goes on along the minus strand of JAEULJ010000007.1, from coordinate 645,497 downwards.
TTCTGGGCGCCAGCAATATCGAAAGCATCGGCGTGATCCTCTACCGCGATTATCTGTTCCTGTTCGAGGCGGCGGGGCTGATCCTGCTGGTCTCGATGGTGGGCGCGATCGTGCTGACCCATCGCGAAGGTCGCGCGCCGCGCGGCCAGCAGGACATATCCAAACAGGTCGCGCGCCGTCCGGGCGAGGCGACGGTGATGCGCCAGCCGACTGTGGGCGAGGGGATCGAGCTGTGATCGGCATCGAGCATTACGTGTTCGTGAGCGCGATCCTGTTCGTGCTGGGCGTGCTGGGCATCTTCCTCAACCGCAAGAACATCATCGTGATCCTGATGGCGATCGAGCTGATCCTGCTGGCGGTGAACCTGAACCTCGTCGCCTTCAGCGCCTTCCTGGGCGATCTGACGGGACAGGTGTTCGCCATGTTCGTGCTGACCGTGGCAGCCGGCGAGGCGGCGATCGGGCTGGCGATCCTGGTCATATACTTCCGCGGTCGCGGCACCATCGCGGTCGACAGCGTCGACCGGCTCAAGGGATAGGCGCGCGTGAATTCGATCCTCATCATCGTGTTCGCGCCGCTGCTGGCCGCCATCGTCGGCGGGCTGGGCAATCGCTTGTTCGGCAACACCATCGTCAAGCTGCTGACCACGGGCGCGCTGTTCCTGTCGGCCGCGCTGTCCTGGCCGATCTTCCTCTCTTTCGTGACCGGCGGGGCCGAGGCGACGGTGGTGCCGGTGCTCGACTGGGTGCGCTCGGGCGATCTGGTGTTCGACTGGGCGCTGCGCGTGGATGCGCTGACCGCCGTCATGCTGGTGGTCATCACCAGCGTCTCCGCGCTCGTCCACCTCTACAGCTGGGGCTACATGGACGAAGACCCGGACCAGCCCCGGTTCTTCGCCTATCTGAGCCTTTTCACCTTCGCGATGCTGATGCTGGTGACGGCCGACAACCTGGTCCAGATGTTCTTCGGCTGGGAAGGGGTGGGGCTGGCCAGTTACCTGCTGATCGGGTTCTGGTTTCGCAAGCCCAGCGCCAACGCCGCCGCGATCAAGGCCTTCGTGGTCAACCGCGTGGGCGACCTCGGCTTCATGCTCGGCATTTTCGGCACATTCCTGGTGTTCGGCACCGTCTCCATTCCCGAGATCCTGGCCGCCGCGCCGGGGATGAACGGGGCGACGATCGGTTTCCTGGGCTGGCGTGTCTCGACGATGGACCTGCTCGCCATACTGCTGTTCATCGGGGCGATGGGCAAATCGGCGCAGCTTGGCCTGCACACCTGGCTGCCCGATGCGATGGAAGGGCCCACGCCCGTCTCCGCGCTGATCCACGCCGCCACGATGGTGACCGCCGGCGTGTTCATGGTCTGCCGCCTCAGTCCCATGTTCGAGGCCGCCCCGGTCGCGCTCACCGTGGTGACGGTGGTAGGCGCCGCCACCTGCATCTTCGCGGCCACCGTCGGCACCACGCAGTGGGACATCAAGCGGGTGATCGCCTATTCGACCTGCTCGCAGCTCGGCTACATGTTCTTCGCCGCCGGAGTGGGCGCCTATGGCGCGGCGATGTTCCACCTGTTCACGCACGCCTTCTTCAAGGCGCTGCTGTTCCTGGGCGCGGGCAGCGTGATCCACGCGATGCATCACGAGCAGGACATGCGCTATTACGGGGGGCTGCGCAGGCATATCCCGCTCACCTTCTGGGCGATGATGGCGGGTACGCTGGCGATCACCGGGGTCGGCATCTACGACCTGCACCTGGGCTTTGCCGGCTTCTGGTCCAAGGACGCGATCATCGAGGTCGCCTTCGCGCGCGGGACCGAGGCGGCGAGCTTCGCCTTCTGGATGGGCGTTCTGGCGGCCCTGCTGACGAGCTTCTATTCCTGGCGGCTGGTGTTCCTCACCTTCTTCGGCAAGCCGCGCTGGGCGCAGAGCGAGCATATCCAGCACGCCGTCCACGACGGGCATGGCCATGCGGCCGACGCCAATCCCCCTTCGCAGGAGGATGCGGGCGAGGATGTCGCGCACGCCGTGCCGCACCCGGCGCATGGCGACGGCACCGGCGGCTATCACCCGCACGAAAGCCCGCTGACAATGCTGATCCCGCTCGGCCTGCTGTCGATCGGCGCGATCCTGGCCGGGCAGATCTTCGCGCCGACATTCCTCGACAATGCCGGCTTCTGGGGCGGTTCGATCTTCTACAACGAGAACCTGATCCACGCGATGCACGGTGTTCCGGGGCTGGTGAAATACGCGGCCTTCATCGTGATGGTGATCGGCTTCGTCATCGCCTGGTATGGCTATGTCCGTAACACGCGCTTCCCCGGGATGGTGGCCGAGCAGCTTGGTCCGATCTACCGCTTCGTGTTCAACAAGTGGTACTTCGACGAGCTCTACAATATCGTGTTCGTGAAGCCCGCGTTCTGGCTCGGCCGGCAGTTCTGGCAGAAGGGCGATGTCGGGCTGATCGACCGCTTCGGCCCCAATGGCGCCGCCTGGGTCGTCGAACAGGGTGCCGCCGGGGCCAAGCGCTTCCAGTCCGGCTATCTCACCAGCTACGCGCTGATCATGCTTCTCGGCCTCGTCGCCGCGATCACCTGGGTACTGTTCTGATGGGCTTCCCGATCCTCTCGGTCATGCTGGCGGTGCCGCTGGCAGCCGCGATCGCGTGCCTGTTCCTGGGGCGCAGCGCGGCGCGCGCGCTGGCGCTGGTGGCCACGCTGGTGAACCTGGGCCTCGGCATCGTGCTTTGGGCCAGCTATGACATCGGCGGCGCTCAGTGGCAGTTCACCGAACGCGCGAACCTGTTCGCCGGCTTCCAGTATGCGCTGGGGATCGATGGCATCGCGCTGATGCTGATCGTGCTCAGCGTGTTCCTGATGCCGATCTGCATCCTGGCAAGCTGGGATTCCATCGAGAAGCGCGTGGGCGAGTACATGGCCGCCTTCCTGCTGATGGAAACGCTGATGATCGGCGTGTTCGCGGCGCAGGACCTGTTCCTTTTCTACATCATGTTCGAGGCCGGCCTCATCCCGATGTATCTCATCATCGGCGTGTGGGGCGGGGCGAACCGGATATACGCCAGCTACAAGTTCTTCCTCTACACCCTGCTCGGCTCGGTGCTGATGCTGATCGCGATGCTGTGGATGGTGAATGTTGCCGGCACCACCAGCATCCCCGCGCTGATGCAGCATGATTTCCCGGCCGGCGCGCAGACCTGGCTGTGGCTGGCCTTCTTCGCCAGCTTCGCGGTGAAGATGCCGATGTGGCCGGTCCACACCTGGCTGCCCGACGCGCATGTGCAGGCGCCCACCGCCGGCAGCGTGATCCTGGCCGGCGTGCTGCTCAAGATGGGCGGCTATGGCTTCATCCGCTTCAGCCTTCCGATGTTCCCCGATGCCTCCGCGCAATTCATGTGGCTCGTCTTCGGCCTCAGCATGGCGGCGGTGATCATCACCAGCCTGATCGCGCTGGTCCAGCACGACATGAAGAAGCTGATCGCCTATTCCTCGGTCGCGCACATGGCGATCGTGACCGCGGGGCTGTTCGCGTTCAACGTCCAGGGGCTCGAGGGCGCGATGGTCATGATGCTGAGCCACGGGCTGGTGTCGGGCGCGCTGTTCCTGTGTGTGGGCGTGATCTACGACCGGCTGCACACTCGCGAGATCGACCGTTACGGCGGGCTTGCCATCAACATGCCGAAATACGCGCTGTTCTTCATGCTGTTCACGATGGCGAGTATCGGCCTGCCGGGGACGAGCGGCTTCGTGGCCGAGTTCCTGAGCCTGGCGGGCGTCTATGAACAATCGAGCCTCGCCACCCTGGTGCTGACCACCGGCATCATCCTGGGCGCGGCCTATATGCTCTATCTCTACCGCCGCGTGGCCTTCGGAGTGCAGAAGCACGCCGATGCCGCCGCCATGCCCGATCTCGACCGTCGCGAATGGCTGATGCTCGCCCCCATCGCCGCCGCGGTGCTGTGGATGGGCGTCTATCCCGAAAGCTTTATCGCACCCATGCGCAAGGATATCGCCACGCTGGAGGCGCGGCTGGCCTATGCCTCGCCCGCCGGGGACGCCGCACTGCGCGAAGCGCCGCCGCGCGCGTTCCCCGCCAACACCATGGCGCACAAGGCCCCTGCCGAGGAGGCTCGCTGATGGGTTTCGCGGCTTCGCTTCACTTTACCAGTGCCGAGATCGGGCTGTCGCTCGCGGGCCTGATGCTGCTGCTCGTCACGGCCTGGACCAGCCACAACGCCTCGCGCGGCATCACCATCGTGGCCGTGGCGGCGCTGTTCGGCGCGGCGATCTTCACTGGCGGCGAGCTTTGGCACACCAGCCCGGCGGGCGATGCCTTCGGCGGGCTCTACCGGGTCGATGCCTTCGGCAGCTTCGCCAAGGTGCTGATCTACCTCGCCACCGCAGCGGTGCTGATCGTGACACCCCGGTATTTCGCCGAGCGCGGCGCCTATCGCGGCGAATATCCGGTGCTGATGCTGTTCAGCGCCGTGGGCGCGGGGATGATGGTTTCGGCCACCGACCTGATGACGCTCTACATCGGACTCGAACTGTCGAGCCTGTCGAGCTACATCTTCGCCAGCTTCCTGCGCTCCGACTGGCGATCGAACGAGGCGGGGCTGAAATATTTCATCCTCGGCGCGCTCGCCTCGGGCATCATCCTCTACGGCATGAGCCTGGTCTATGGCTTTGCCGGGACCACCAGCTATTCCGGCATCCGCATCGCTTTCGACGCCGCCTTCCCGACAGGTGCGCTGTTCGGCATGGTGTTCGTGCTCGCGGGCCTCGCCTTCAAGATCGCCGCCGTGCCGTTCCACATGTGGACCCCCGACGTTTACGAAGGCGCGCCCACGCCGGTCACCGCTTTCTTCGCCAGCGCGCCCAAGGTGGCGGCGGTGGGGATGATGATGCGCATGGCGCTCGGCCCGTTCGGCGGCGAGGAGGAAGCCTGGCGCCAGATCGTGATCTTCGCGGCACTGGCCTCCATCGTGGTCGGCGCGCTGGGCGCGATCGGGCAGCAGAACCTCAAGCGGCTGATGGCCTATTCCTCGATCAACAACATCGGCTTCCTGCTGATCGGGCTCGCCGCGGCGACGCCGGCCGGCGCGGCCGGCGTGACCATATATCTGGCGATCTACGTGCCGATGACCGTGGGCAGCTTCATCGCGCTGCTGATGCTGCGCGATGCCGATGGCAAGCCCCTCGAGACTTTCGCCGATATATCCGGGCTGGCTACCACGCGCCCGGCGTTGGCATGGTGTCTGATGCTGCTGATGTTCAGCCTGGCGGGCATACCGCCGCTGTTCGGCTTCTGGGGCAAGTTCGTTGTCTTCCAGGCGGCTGTCCAGGCCGATCTCGTCCCGCTCGCCGCGATCGGCATCGCCGCCAGCGTGATCGGAGCCTTCTACTATCTGAAGTTCATCAAGGTGATGTTCTTCGACGAACCCGCCGATCGCGCGCCCGAACCGCGCAGCCCCGCCGGCCATTGGGGTGTGCTGGCGGTATGCGTGGTGGCGATCTCGCCGTTGGGCTATCTGGCCACGCCGTGGCTGGGAAGCGTGGCGGACAAGGCGGCCGCGGCGCTATTCCTGGTCGCTTGATCGCTTTCGTCCCCGAAACCGGCTCCACCAACGCCGATCTGCTCGCCGCCCTTCGCGCCGGCGAACGACCGGGCGAGGGCGACTGGCTCGTCGCCAACCGCCAGACCGCGGGACGTGGCCGGCAGGGACGCGAATGGTTCGACGGCTCGGGCAATTTCATGGGCTCGACCGTGGTGTATCTCCATTCGGCTGGCCCGCCGCCCGCCAGCCTGGCCCTGGTCGCGGCGCTGGCGGCTTACGAAGCGGTGATGCCGCTGCTGGCCGATCCCGCATCGCTGCGGCTGAAGTGGCCCAACGACCTGACCTGTGGGGGGGCGAAGCTGGCCGGCATCCTGCTCGAGCGCGAGGGCGATACGCTGGTCGCCGGGATCGGCGTCAATCTTGCGCGGGCACCCCGGATCGCGGGCCGCGAGACGGTCGCCCTTGCCGAGTTTGGCCCCGCGCCCGATCGCGACCTGTTCGCGGTCGCGCTGGCCGCGGCTTTCGACACCGAGCTTGAACGCTGGCGCAGCTACGGGATCGAGCCGATGGTGCGCCGCTGGCAGGCTGTCGCCCACCCTCTTGGCACCCCCCTTGCCGTCGCGCCGCCGGGCGAGCCGCCCTTGACGGGCAGTTTCGATGGCTTGACGCCCGAAGGCGCGCTGCGGCTGCGCTTGGCGGACGGTGCAAGCCGTGTCATCCACGCCGGCGACGTCTTCTTCGCTCACGAGAAAGGCTGAGCCATGCTGCTGGTCGCCGATGTCGGCAACACGAATGTCGTCTTCGCGCTGTTCGATGGGCGCGAGATCAAGGCCCGCTGGCGCATCGCCACGGACCCCCGCCGCACCGGAGACGAATATGCCGTCTGGCTGCTCCAGTTGCTCACCATCGAAGGGTTCGCGCGCGACGATGTGACGCAGATCCTCGTCGGATCCGTGGTGCCGCGCGCGGTCCACAACATCACCGTGCTGGCGCAGAAATACTTCGGGGTGGAACCGCTGATCGCGGGGCAGGGCGCGGCGGAGTGGGGCTTTGCGGTCGATGTGGACGAGCCGCGCTCGCTCGGCGCGGACCGGGCGCTGAACGCCATCGCCGCGCACGAGAAATACAAGGGCGATCTCATCGTGATCGACTTCGGCACCGCCACGACCTTCGACGCGGTAGATTTCAATGGGGCCTACAAGGGCGGGATCATCGCGCCGGGCATCAATCTTTCGCTGGACGCCCTGGTCGGCAATACCGCCAAGCTGCCGCGTATCGCCATCGAGAAGCCGCGCTCCAACAGCGTGATCGGCACCAATACCGAAGACCAGATGCTGATCGGGGTGTTCTGGGGCTATGTCGCGATGATGGAAGGGCTGACGGCCCGGATGAAGGCGGAGATAGGCCGACCGGTGAAGGTGGTGGCGACCGGAGGACTGGCGCTTCTCTTCGACGGACAAACGCAGCTTTTCGATCATGTGGACAGCGATCTGACGCTGGACGGGCTCGCGATCCTGGCGGAGCGGGCATCAACGCGGGGGCTGGCGGCTTGAAGAAGGATTTCACCCCCCAGGACGAACTGCTGTTCCTGGCCCTGGGCGGCTCGGGCGAGATCGGCATGAACGTCAACCTCTATGGCTGCCGCGGGCGCTGGCTGATGGTGGACCTCGGCATGAGCTTCTCGGGTGGGGAATATCCCGGGGTCGACCTGGTGTTCGCGGATCTCGACTTCATCGAGGAGCGGGCCGACACGCTCGACGGCATAGTGCTTACTCACGCGCACGAGGATCATATCGGCGCGGTGCCTTATTTCGCCGCCGAGCTGGGCGTGCCGCTCTACGCCACGCCCTTCACCGCCGATCTGGTGGCGCGAAAGCTGGCGGAAGCGGGGTTGAGCGACCAGGTGGAACTGATCGTGATCGAGCAGGACCACGGCAAGCTGGCCGTCGGCCCCTTCACCATCACTTATATCCCGCTGGCCCATTCGATCGCGGAGGGGAACGCGCTGCTGATCGAAACCCCTTTCGGCAGGGTGTTCCACACCGGCGACTGGAAGCTGGACGATGATCCGATCATCGGTGAGCCGACCACCGAGGAAGAACTGCGCGCGATCGGCCAGGATGGCGTGCTGGCGCTGGTCTGCGACAGCACCAATGTCTTCAACGACGCGGCGAGCGGTTCGGAAGGCCAGGTCCACCGCGCCCTGCTGGCCGAGGTGCGGCGCCATACCGGGCGGCGGGTGCTGGTGACCACCTTCGCCAGCAATGTCGCCCGCCTCCAGACTCTGGGCGATGTCGCGCGGGAGACCGGACGGCGGATGTGCATCGCCGGCCGTTCGCTCGAGCGCATCATCGAGGTGGCGCAGGACAACGGCTATTTGCAGGATTTTCCCGAGCAGGTCGATTTCGACACCGCCATGCGCCTGCCGCGCGGCGAGGTGCTGATCCTGGCGACCGGGGGGCAGGGCGAGCCTCGCGCGGCGCTCGCGCGGATCGCCGACGGCAACCATCAGATCGAACTTTCCGATGGTGACGTGGTGCTGTTTTCCAGCCGGCAGATCCCGGGCAACGAGCTGGCGGTGGGCTTGATCCAGAACCGCCTCGCCGCGCGCGGCATTACCATGGTGACCGACCGGCAGAGCGACATCCACTGCTCGGGCCATCCCGGCCGGCCGGAGCTCGAGGCGATCTACGAATGGCTCGACCCGGACATCCTCGTACCCGTTCACGGCGAGATGCGGCATATGCAGGAACAGGCGCGGCTCGGTCTTTCCTGCGGGATTCCCGCGGCGGTGGTGCAGAAGAATGGCGATCTGGTGCGGCTCGCGCCCGGCACCCCCGGCAAGCTGGCCGAGGTGCGGGCAGGCCGGCTTGTCCTGGATGGCGACCTGATCGTGCCCGCGGATGGCGACGCGATCACCATGCGCCGCAGGATCGGCCGTGACGGGTTGGTGATCGTGGCCCTGGGGCGGGCAGGCGCAGCCCATGTGGAGACCATCGGCCTCCCGCTCGACGAGGACCACGACGCATTCGTGGCCGAGGCGAAGGCGGATATCGCCGCAGCCTTCGCCAGGCTCAAGGGTGCGGCTCGCAGCGATCGTGCGGAGATTACCGAGGTTGCGCGCCTCGCCGCGCGCCGTGCGGCGCAGCGCTGGTCGGGCAAGCGGCCGCAGGTCCGCGTGATGATTCCGGAGGCGTGAGCGGGCGATGCAGTGGACCTCGATTCTGGCGATCTACTTCCTGTTCTGGGTGATGACGGCCTTCGTGCTGCTACCCTTCGGGGTGCGCACGCATGAGGAGCTGGGCGAGGAAAAAACGCCCGGACAGGCCGATAGCGCGCCGGCGAACTTCCGGCCCGGCCGGCTGGCGCTGAGGGCCACGCTGATCTCGGCGGCGCTGACCGGCCTTTATGTCGCCAACTACACGCAAGGGTGGATCGGCGTCGAAACGCTCGACGTCACCCGCTGGTTCGGCTGAGCCGTCGCGGCAGTCGTTACTGGCGCAGCCGCTGGATGGCCTGCGCCAAAGCGACATAGAGCTTGCCCATGTCGCTGGAGAGCAGGGTGACGCCCAGCGCCTGCCCGTCTCGCGTGGAAAGCATGGTTCGCAGCATCGCCTCGAAATCGTGGATGTAGCGGCTGACATGCTCGCGGAATTCGTGGTCAGCCTCGAAGAGCGTCGAAATCTCGCGCGCTTCGCCCCCATCGACCAGCCGCACCGCGCGGCGGGTGAACACCCCGCGATCGCCCTTGAGATAGGCGGCCCAGGCTGTGTCGGTAACTTCCGTCGACAGCGCCTTGGCGATGTCGATGCTGTGCGAATTGAGGCTTTCGGTGATGAGCGCCATCCGCCGCGAGAAATCGCTGTCGACCTGTTCCTCCACCTGCTCGCGCGCGCGCGCGGCGCGGTTCTCCAGGTTGGATGTCAGCTCGTGCACCCGCGCGAGCTGGTCGCGCAGGTTGGCGATCGCCTCCTTCGATGCCTCCGCCGAACGGGCGGTGGCCTCGTCGAGCTGGGCGAGGGCGGCCTGCGTACGCTCGCCTATGGCGCGCTCGATGGTCTGGGCGCTTTCCTCGCCAACACGGCCGGCAAGCGCCGCAACCTGTGCGCTCTGGCTGCTTTCGAGGTCCGAGAACAGCGCCTTGCCGCTGTCACGCAGACGGGTGATGGCGGCGGACAGCTCGCTCGCGATACTTTCCGCCAGCGCGCGGTTATCGGAATGGGCCGCCGCGAGCTGATCGCGCAGTGCCGCCAAGGTAGTCGCCTGTTCCTGGGCAGTGCCCGTGAGCCGCGTGCCGAAGGAATCGAGCGTCCCGATGGCGGCATCGCCGGCGCCCCTCATCTCGCCCAACGAAGCGGAGACGGCATCGCTCAGCTCACGCGCGTCCTGAAGCGCGGCGCGGATCGCCCCGCTGCTGTCACGCGCGCTCCCGAGGCGTTCCTCGAACCCTTCGATGGCCGCGGGAAGTTCGCTGCGGCTGTGCGTGGCCGCCGCCTGGATGAGTTCAAGCAGGCGCACGCTGGCATCGGTCAGGCGGGAAACCGCCGCCTCCGCATCACTGAGCTGATCCGCGTTGGCGGTCACCGTCGCGGCGAAGCTTTCCGCGCTGCCGGCGAGCACGCGCTCGGCCGTTTCGCCGCGTTCCGATACCGCGCCGAGTTGCGTGTCGATCTCCCCCAGTCGGGCCGCGAGCGCTTCGCCACGCTGCGCGAGCGCATCGGCATGGGCGAGCTGGGCGTCGCGCCGCGTTGCCAATTCCTTGTCCAGCGCCTCGGCACGGGCGGCCATGCGGGCGAAGGCTGCCGCCTCGCTCGCCTCCAGCTCGCTTTCGCGCGCGGCAACGCGTTCGTTGAACGCCCGGTCGCGTTCGCCAAGCCCGCGGTCGACCGCCTCTGCCTCGGCGGAGAGCGCCGCGAGCTTGCCGCGAGCCTGCTCGAGCGCGTTGCGGTCGAGCGTCCCCACCTCGTCAATCGCGGTTTCCAGCCGAGCGCGCAGATCGGCGACCTGGCCTTCCCACGCCTCCAGGGCACTGCGTTCCCCCGCGCGCACGGCTGCGCCGGCTTCGTGTGCCTCCTGCGTGAAGGCGCCGATCCGCCCACGCATCGCGGCGAGCGCGGCGGCTTCCTCGAGCTGGCGCGCGTCGTGCGCGGCCACCAGCTCGGCCCGCAACGCTTCGCCGCGTTGGCGGATCGCGTCGAGCACCTGGGTTTCGCGCTCCTCCAGATCGGCGCGGAGCGAAGTGCTCGCCGCCTGCAGCGTCTCGAGGCGGGCGGCGTTGTCAGCATCCATGCGCTGCGCGAGGCTGCCCAGATCGCCGAGCGCGCCATCGATCCGTTGTTGAAGGGAGACGACCTGCCGCTCGCTTGCCTGGCCGAATTCATTGAGCCGCTCGAAGCCGGCGACCAGCTCGTTGAGCTGTGTCGTCGCGCCCCGTCCCGCGCTGCCGATCTGGTTGCTGACGTCGCGCGCGGAGGCGGCGATCACGGGCAAATTGTCGCGTAGCTCCGCCATGTTGGCGAGCGCTGTCTGGCTGACCCCGGCGATGGCATCCACTTGTGCGCCATTGTCCACCACCAGCGTCTGGAGCCGGCCCGCGTGTTCCGAGATGCGCTCCGCGGCGGAGCGGCCCAGATAGTCCAGTTCCCGCGTCTGCGCGCCGAGGAACTCGCGCGCCAGGCTCAGCTCGCGGTTCACCCCGGCAAGCCGCGCCTCCAGCGCCGTCGATTCCTGTGCCAGCAGCCGTGCCGCATCGCCGAAACGGCCGGCCTCCCGCAGCGAGCTGCGCATCGCGATCAGCCAGGCAACGGCAACCAGCAGCACCGGGACGGCCCATTGCATCGCCCATTCGATCCACTGCCCCGGCGCGGCTCCGGAAAGCATCGCGGCGCGATTCGCCCAGGCGAAGAATCCCGTCCATGCGGCAACCGCAGCGACTGCGAGCGCGCCGAGGAGAACCGGCCAGAGCCGCCGGCCCGCAGTGACTGGCTCTTCGAATGTGTCATCCCAGGCTGTGGGCTCCTCCTCCGCCTGAGATGCCTCAAGCTCGACCGTCTCCACGGTCTCGCCCGTTCCCCCGTCCGCCGTGTCGCTGCCGATCGCGCGGATATGCCTGCCCTTGCTCATGCGGGTGTTCATACAATGACCGCAAGCAGGGTTAAACCCGCTTTAACCCTTTGGGCCTAGGCCGGGGACGATGGCTTACGAATCCGGATCATTCGAGACCGCGCTAGCGGCCGCAGCGGGCGAGGACTTCGCGCTGTTCGCAGAACTGCGGCTCGCCTATCTCGAAAGCGCGTCGCGCCAGATCGACCTGCTGCGCCGCTCGCGGTGCGATGCGAACTGGCGGATGGCGGCGGCACGGCTCCAGGGCATCGCGGCCAGCTTTCACGATCAGGAACTCGAAGCGCTCGCCAGGGACGCGCTGGCTGGCGCCCCGGGTGATCCCTTCGCCGTCCGGCGCATGGGCGCCCATATCGACGAAATCGGGGGACAGATCTCGGTCTGACAGCCAGGCGGCCTTATTCGGGCGCGCGCAAGGGACTAAAGCCATGCGCTGTCCCACCGCCAGAGCCACGTTCGGACCGCCCTTTGCGCCTCGCCCTGCTTTCCGCTCTTGCCGAGGCTCCGGGGCCCGACAGCGCGGGTCAGGGTATCGCTGCCGGTGAACGGCCGGCGTTCCGTCGTTTCGCCGGCAAGAGCGTGCTTTCCCACCAGATCGACTGTGCCGCGCGGCTCGGCTGCGAACGTGTGCTGTGCATGGCGTCGCGGCTCGGCCCCGACCTGGGTGCCTCCAAGGCCTATGCCGAGCGGGCCGGGCTGCGCTTCGACATCGTGGATTCGCTTTCGCGACTGGCCGCGCTGGTCACAGCGGACGACGACGTTCTGGTGATCTCCGATGGCGTGCTGCCGGATGCCGCTGCGGCGGTTTCGGCGCTCGCACGCCAGCCCGGCGTGCTTGCCTTCCCCGAGGAACCAGCCCTCGCGATGGGTTTCGAGCGGATTGATGCGACCCGGGCATGGAGCGGAATGCTTCGCACGCGCGGCGATTGCGTGGCGCGGCTCGCCGATCTTCCATCGGATTCCGATCCCGCTTCCGCTCTGCTGCGGATCGCGCTGCAATCCGGCGCGCGGGTGATCGAGCTCGATCCCCTTCCCGTCGAGGAGAGCACCTGGCAGCGGCGGGTGAGTCGGCAAGGCGGAGGTGAGAGCGAGCGACGCTGGCTGACACGACAGGTGCGGCCGGCATCCTTCGCGGCGATCGGTACCGCGCTGGCGGAACGCATGGGCTTGCGCTGGGCGCATGACGCTGGCGGCGGGCGATGGGGCAGAGCGCCGCATGTCACCGCCTGCGTGGCGCTGGCGTTGGCGCTGGTGGCCGCGCTGACGCGGTGGCCGGTGGTGGGACTGGTGTTCCTCCTCGCCTTCGCCGCCGCGCGTGTCGTTGCGGCCATCTTCGACCGGGTCGAGGCGGTTGGCGCTGCGCGGCCCGCCCCGGGGCGGGCGCTTGCCATCGCCGGATGGCTGGGTGACGCGGTGCTGGTGGCCCTCCTGGCGCAACTGCTGGTAACGGTGCCGGGCTGGCTCGGCGCGGTGCTGGGGGGCTTGCTGGTCGGCCTCGCGCGGCTGTGTGAGGCCGATAGCGAAGATGTGCGCGGCGCCGAGCTGCTTACGTTCCTGGGCGATCGCATCCCGATGATCGCGCTGCTGATCGCGCTGGCGACGACGGGCTGGGCCTTGCCCGGCGTGGCTGCGCTGATGCTCGTGGCCCTTGCCGCGTTGCTGTGGGTCCACACGGCCCGGCCAGCGCGGCTAACGGGCGATTAACCGTGCGGTGGTAGTGCTGGAACGGATGAGCGGCCCTCGCGCACCCAGTCAGGCGGAACCCGCCGACCACCCGCTGCGCGCCGCGATGGCACGGGGCGACCGGCTCCATGCCCGCAGCTCACCCGCGTTGCACCGCCTGCTCGCCGTCGAGGATCACAGCCTGCTGGGCGAGGCGGTCGTGGCGCAGGTCGGCGGAATGCTGGCGGATCTGTCCCGCCAGCTCCTGGCGACGGACGGCCGGGAGGTCGACACCGCGACAAGCGCCGCCCTTGCGGCCCGGCTGGCGGAGAGCGAGGCATTGCGCGACCACTGCCACGCGCTGGCGCTCGAATGGCGGCTCGCGCTGGGCCTGGAGGCCGAGCGCGCGCTCGATCCGGTGCTTTCCCCGCTGATCCAGTCGCTGGTGGCCGGCATCCCGGCGGAGACCAGCGCCCTGGCCATGGCGGCGCTCGGGGCGCAGGCGCGGTTCGCGCAGGCGCAGCGACGCATGGCCCTCCCGCTCGGGGAGCTTCCGGCGGAGCTGTTCCATGCCGCGCTGCTGATCCTGCGGAATGCCTTGCCCGGCGAGCCCGAAGGGCGCGAGGCAAGATTGCGCCGCGATTACGAGGAAGGCTCCGGCCGCCTCGCCTTGCTTGGCCGGCTGGCGGGCGAGACCGGCGATCTGCTCGGCGGCGCGGCGCTGGCCGTGGAGGAGGCAGGGGTCGCGCTGTGGCTCAGCGTCCTTGCCATCCGCACGGGCGAGACGCGCGAGCGGACGATCTTCGCCGCCAGCGACAGGGAGCTTGGCCGGCTGATGCTGGCACTGCGCGCCGCCGGCGCCGCGCCCGCCGAGGCTGAGCGCCAGGCGCTGATGATCCGCCCCGATGCACAACTGCCGCGTGGTCTTCACGATGTCGGCACTCGAGAGGCGGCGCAATGGCTTGCGGAGGCGCGCCGGTGAGCCAGGCTTCTGTGCCATATCTGGCGACGGGCCGCGTCGACCGCGAGGGGCGGCTGGTCGAGGCTGACGAGCCGCTGGCGACCCTCCAGAGGGAGAACGGCGGGGAGATCGGCGGCACGCTCGCCATCCCGGAGCTGCGCAACATTGCTACGCGCGCGGTGGAGCTGGGCCTGCGTATGTCGCGTTCGTTCAATGCGCTGGGGCGCGAGGAGCGGATCAGCGGCTGGATCGAGGCGATCCCCGACTATGCCGGTGGCGGCGGCTGTCTCCTGGGGATTGCGAGCTGGCGCGCAGAGGCCGTGCAACGTGGCGAGGAGGAGCAGCAACTTGCCCGGGTACGGCGCGAGCTGGACCGTGCGCTGCCCGAATTCTCCGCACGGCTGGACCGCAACCAGGGCGTCCTCACCGCCGCCAGCGATGCCGCCGACATGGCGGAACTGGCCGCCGACATGGCCGCCGGAGTGGGTCGCCCCTGGACCGATTTCGTCACGCTGCCGGGTGCCATCGAAGGGCAGCCTCTTCACTGGCGCCTTCTCGATGGCGCGGCGTGCGAGGTGGCGGGCTCGGCGCGTCGCTGGACCGCCTGGCTCGATCCTCTCGGCATGCCCGAGCCGGGCAGCGACGGCTTCGTGCTGACCCTTGCCTCCGAGCAGGCCGCGCCGGAAGTGGACAGGACCGCGCCTGCCGCCTCATCGGCCATTCCCTCGCTAGGCGAGGAGCTTGCACCCGCACTGCGCGAACCGATCGACCGCGTCATCACCCAGGCCGAAGCGATCCGTTCGCGACTGGCCGGACCTGTCGCCGATATCTACGCGGGCTATGCCGGGGACATGATCGACGCCGGCCAGCATCTGCTGGCGCTGATCGAGGACATCGCGGATCTCGAAGGGGTGGATGCCCCCGACTTCACGGTCGCACTGGTGCGGATCGATCTGGGCGAGGCGGCGCGGCAGGCCTGCGGCATCCTGGGTGTGCGCGCTCAGGGGCGCGGCATCGTGCTGGTGCCCCCCGTGCCGGGGGAAAGCCTGTGGGCGCGGGGCGAGTTCCGCCGCGTGCTGCAAATCCTCATCAACCTCATCGGCAATGCGATCGCCTATTCGCCCGAGGACAGCCAGGTGTGGATCAGGCTCGATCGCGACGGGTATCGCGCGCGGGTGACGGTGGCCGACCAGGGGCGCGGCCTCAATGCGGCTGAGCAGGCGCGGGTGTTCGACAAGTTCGAGCGGCTGGGCCGCAGTGGTGACGGCGGCAGCGGGCTGGGTCTGCATATCGGACGGCGCCTGGCCCGCGCGATGGAGGGCGATCTCACGGTCGAGAGCGCCCCCGGACAGGGCGCGCGCTTCACCCTTACGCTGTCGGCGGTGGATTGATCAGCGCCGCCGGCGCGCCCATCCGATCAGGAACACGCCCGCCAGCATGGTGCCCAGGCCATAGGTGATCCAGCCCTCCCGGCGCAGCATGAAGCTTTCGGCCGGCCACATCACGATTCCGGCCCCCTGGAGCGCCCATAGCGCGCCCGCCGCGACCATCAGGAGCCCGATGACCAGCAGCACGCGGGCAATCATGCGGCCATGCCCTCAGCGCTTGGCCATGGGCACATAGTCGCGCTCGGTGGGGCCGGTGTAGAGCTGGCGCGGGCGGCCGATCACCTGCGCGGGATCGGAAATCATCTCGTTCCACTGCGCCACCCAGCCAACGGTGCGCGCAAGCGCGAACAGCGCCGTGAACATGGTGGTGGGGAAGCCGATCGCCGACAGGATGATGCCCGAATAGAAATCGACGTTGGGGAACAGCTTCTTTTCCTTGAAGTAGTCGTCGCTGAGGGCGAGTTCCTCGAGCCGCAGGGCGGTCTCGAACACGGGATCCTTGACCTTGAGTGCATCGAACACCTCGCGCACGGTCTTCTGCATCACCGCCGCGCGCGGATCGTAGTTCTTGTACACCCGGTGGCCGAAACCCATCAGGCGGAACGGATCGTTCTTGTCCTTGGCACGCTCGATATAGTGCGGAATCCTGTCGGGTGTCCCGATCTCCTGGAGCATGTTCAGCGCCGCCTCGTTGGCGCCCCCGTGCGCCGGGCCCCACAGGCAGGCTATGCCCGCCGCGATGCAGGCGAAGGGGTTCGCGCCCGAGGAACCGGCCAGCCGCACCGTAGAGGTGGAGGCGTTCTGTTCATGGTCGGCGTGGAGGATGAAGATGCGGTCCATCGCCTTCTCGACCGCCGGGTGCAGCTCGTATTCCTCCGCCGGCACGCCGAAGGTCATGCGCATGAAGTTGGCGGTGTAGGACAGCTCGTTCTTGGGGTAGAGGAAGGGCTGCCCCACCGAATATTTGTACGCCATCGCCGCGATCGTGGGCATCTTGGCGATCAGCCGGTGGCTGCTGATCTTGCGGTGCTCGGGGTCCGAGATGTCCGTGCTGTCGTGGTAGAAGGCGCTCAGCGCACCTACCACGCCGCACATGATGGCCATCGGGTGCGCATCGCGCCGGAAACCGCGGTAGAAGGTCGCGAGCTGCTCGTGCAGCATGGTGTGGCGGGTGATGGTGCGGGTGAAGTCGTCCAGCTCGGTCTGCTTGGGCAGTTCGCCGTTGAGGAGGAGGTAGCACACCTCCATGAAGCTGGAATGCTCGGCGAGCTGGCCGATGGGATAGCCGCGATGGAGCAGAATGCCCTCGTCGCCGTCGATATAGGTGAGGGCGCTCTCGCAGCTCGCGGTGGATTTGTAGCCGGGATCGTAGGTGAAGGTGCCGGTGTCGCCGAACAGCTTGCGGATATCGACCACGTCCGGTCCGGTGCTTCCCTTCAGGACCGGATAGCGCACGGTCTTGCCGTTGATATCGAGCGTGGCGTTGGCGTTGCTGTCGGCCATGAAGGTCTCCGTCTTCAGTTGGGTGTGGCGGTCTCTGGGGCCGCCGCGTGTGCGTCGATCCGGGCGAGCGCTTCATCACGCCCGAGCAGGATCAGGACATCGAAAATGCCGGGTGAGGTCGTCGTCCCCGTCAGCGCCGCACGCATGGGCTGCGCCAGCTTCCCGAGCCCGAGACCGAGCCGTTCGGCCAGCGCCTTGGTAGTGGCCTCGAGCGTCTCGATTGTCCAGTCGGTTTCGCCGTGCAACGCTTCGGACACGAGCGCGAGCACGCCGCGCCCGGCATCGTCGAGCAGCGCCTGCGCCTTCTCGGTGAGCGCAAGCGGGCGGCGTGCGAACAGGAAGCGCGCACCTTCCGCCAGCTCGTTCAGGTCATGCGCACGGACCTTGAGCACCGGCATGGCGCGAGTAAGCAGCGCGGCATCGACCTGGAGGCCGATCCTGGGTGCCACCAGCGCCGCCAGCCGCGCATCGTCCGCCTCGCGGATGTAGTGCCCGTTGAGGTTCTGAAGTTTCTTCAAGTCGAAGCGGGAAGGGCTCTTGCCCACCCCCGCGAGGTCGAACAGCTCGATCGCCTCCTCGCGCGTGATCTCCTCCCTGTCGCCGTGGCCCCAGCCGAGCCGCAACAGATAGTTGAACAGCGCCTCCGGCAGCACGCCCTCGTCGTCGCGATACGCCTCGACACCCACCGCGCCGTGGCGCTTCGACAGCTTCGCGCCGTCGGTGCCGTGGATCAGCGGGATGTGGGCATAGACCGGTTCCGGCCAGCCCATCGCCCGTATGATGGGAAGCTGGCGGAAGGCGTTGTTCAGATGGTCGTCGCCGCGGATGACATGGGTGACGCCCATGTCGTGGTCGTCCACCACCACCGCCAGCATGTAGGTGGGCGTGCCGTCGGCGCGCAGCAGGACGTAGTCGTCGATCTCTGCGTTCTGGACGGTGACACGGCCCTGCACCGCATCCTGGATGCTGGTCTCGCCTTCGGTCGGGACCTTCAGCCGGATGACGGGGGACGCGCCCGCCGGCGCCTCGGCCGGATCGCGGTCGCGCCAGCGGCGGTCGTAGCGAAGCGGCAGCTTCCTCGCCCGCTGGTCCTCGCGCATCGCTTCCAGTTCCTCGGGCGTGGCATAGCACCTGTAGGCCTGGCCCTTCGCCAGGAGCTGCCGTGCGACCTCCGCGTGGCGGCTCGCCCGGTCCGACTGGAACAGCGGCGGAGCATCGAAGTCGAGGCCCAGCCAGTCGAGCCCGTCGATGATCTTGTCGATCGCATCCTGGGTGGAGCGCTTGCGGTCGGTATCCTCGATCCGCAGCAACACCTTGCCGCCGTGGTGGCGCGCGAACAGCCAGTTGAACAGCGCGGTGCGCGCGCCTCCGATGTGCAGGTAGCCGGTCGGCGAGGGGGCGAAGCGGGTCACGACCGGAATCGCGCCCCTGGCGCCGCCCTGGCCCGGTCCCCCGTCGTTTGCCCCGATACTGCTTGCCATCAGGGACGGCTTCCTTTCCAAAGCGGATCATGGCGACGCGGACCGCGCCCTTGGTGCCATTGGGGGAGGCCGGCGGGACCGGCCATGCTGCATTGCAGCGCCCTTGGCATCGCCGCCTAACCTTGTCCAGTTTCGCCGACGCGGCGGAGGCGGCGCTGGGGCGGCTATCGCACGACCGCGGCCCGTGGATCGCGGTGGCTTTCGCCGCCGGCATCGCCGCCTGGTTCACCCTCGCGCGGCCCGGGCAATGGCTGCTGGCGATGGCAGTGGTGGGTGCGGCGGCCGCGGCTGCCTGGCTGCACTGGCGCGGACGGGAGGAACGGGCGCTGCTGCGCCTTGCCGCCGTGGCGCTGGCGCTGGCCTTCGCCATCGGCGTGGCGACGATCTGGGCGCGGTCGGCGGTGGTCGGCACCGCGCCGATCGCGCAGCCCTATATCGGCGTGGTGGAAGGCCGCATCCTGGCGCGGGTGGAGCAGCCGGCGGAGAAGCGCGTCAGGCTGACGCTGGCGATGCGCGAGCCCGGCACGGCTCGCGCGATCAAGGTGAGGCTGAACGTTCCCGCCGCTCTGGACGGGCCGGGGCTGGTAGAGGGCGCGATGATCCGCACCGGCGCGCGGCTGCTGCCGCCGGCCCCGCCGCTGGTGCCCGGCGCCTATGATTTCGCGCGCCGGGCGTGGTTCGAGGGGCTGGCCGCGACCGGCGCCTCCTATGGCGCCATCGCCATTATCGAGCCCGGCAGCGAGGGCGGGGCCATCGCGCGGGCGCAGCGCCGGCTGTCGGCCCATGTCCGGGGCGAGCTGGGCGGCTCGCCGGGGGCGATCGCGGCCGCCTTCGCCAGCGGCGACCGGGGCGCGATCGCGGATAGCGACGAGGTGGCGATGCGCGATGCGGGGCTCACCCACCTGCTGTCGATCAGCGGATTGCACGTCAGCGCGCTGATCGCCGGTGTCTATCTGCTCGCCATCCGCCTGCTGGCGCTGTGGCCGTGGCTGGTGGTGCGGGTGCGGCTGCCGCTGCTGGCGGCCACGCTCGCCGCGGGGGCGGGGGTGGGCTACACCCTGCTGACCGGTGCGGAGGTGCCCACGATCCGCAGCTGCCTGGGGGCGGCGCTGGTGCTGCTGGCGCTGGCGCTGGGGCGCGAGCCGCTTTCGCTGCGGATGGTGGCGGTGGTGGCCGGCATCGTGCTGCTGCTGTGGCCCGAGAGCCTGGTGGGCCCCAGCTTCCAGATGAGCTTCGCCGCCGTGCTGGCGATCGTGGCGCTGGCCGGGGCGGAGCCGGTGCGCCAGTTCCTTGCCCCGCGCGAGGAGAGCTGGGCCGCGCGAATGGGCCGGCGGTTCATCATGCTGTTCGTGACCGGCGTGGTCATCGAGGCGGTGCTGACCCCGATCGTGCTGTTCCACTTCCACCGCGCCGGAGCCTATGGCGCGCTCGCCAACGTGCTGGCCATCCCGCTGACGACCTTTGTCATCATGCCGCTGATCGCGCTGGCGCTGTTCCTCGATCTCGCGGGTGCGGGCGGGCCGGTATGGTGGCTCGCGGGCCGGGCGATCGAGCTGCTGCTGGGGATCGCGCACTTCGTGGCCGCGCAGCCGGGGGCGGTGCGCCTGATGCCGCAGATCGGGCTGGGGGCGGTGCTACTCTATGTCGCGGGGATGCTGTGGCTGGCGCTGTGGCGAGGGCGGACACGGCTGCTCGGGCTGCCGGTGGCGGCGCTGGCCTGCGCGCTGATGCTGCTGGGCGCGCGCACCCCGGACGTGCTGGTGGCCCGCGACGGGCGCCAGATCGGGGTGACGGCGGCGGAGGGACGGCTGCTGGTGCTGCGCGAAGGGAACCCCGACAGGAGCAGCTACACGCTCGATTCGCTGCGCGATGCGGCCGCTGTCGAGGGCGGGATCGTGGCGATCGACCGAGCCCCGGGTGCCCGATGCAGCGCCGAATTCTGCGCGCTGACCATCGAACGGGGAGGGCGGGCCTGGTCGCTCCTCGTCGCGCGGAACAGGCATTATGTCGATGCCCGCCAGCTCATCGCCGCCTGCGCCAGCGCCGACATCGTCATTGCCGCCCGCACCATGCCCCGCAGTTGCGCGCCGCGCTGGCTCAAGGCGGACCGGGGCTTCCTGGCCGAGAACGGCGGGCTGGCGCTCTACCTGGATGGCAAGCCGCGTCTGGTGACGGTGGGGGAGAGCCAGGGCGAGCACGGCTGGTGGCGCGGGGGCGAGCGATCCGGTTGGCCGGCCGATCCCCGCCAGGGCGCCGCGTCAGGACCACCTGCGCTGCCGTGAAATGGACGGCAGGCCGCAGGCGGCCGCCGTCGAGCAGAACGTCAACCGGAGCCGATCCCGCCGGCGCACTTGCCCGATGGACAAGGCCGGGCGGCCATCGGTCCTCCGCCCTCAGTGATAGCGCCGCAGCAGCCCCGCCAGCTTGCCCTGCACCGCCACACGGCCGGGGGTGTAGATCTGCGGGTCATAGGCCCCGTTGGCCGGGTCCAGGCGGATCATTCCGTTCTCGCGGCGGAGGTATTTGAGGGTCGCTTCCTCGTTGTCGACCAGCGCCACAACGATCTCCCCGTCGCGGGCGGTATCGGTGCGGCGGACCAGCGCATAGTCGCCGTCGAAGATGCCGGCCTCGATCATGGAATCGCCCGAGACTTCGAGTGCGTAGTGATCGCCGGGGCCGAGCAGCGCGGCGGGGACGGGCAGGGTGGCCTGTCCCTCCAGCGCCTCGATCGGGGCGCCGGCGGCGATCCGCCCGTGCAGCGGCAGTTCCACCACATCGTTGGCGGGCTGCGGCGCGCTCCTCTGCACGGCGCGGCCGATGGAGGCGGCATCGTTGGCGGCGCGGCCGGTGCGCGGCGCGGCGACGGCATCTTCCGGCCCCTTCAACACTTCCAGCGCGCGCGCGCGGTTGGGCAGGCGGCGGATGAAGCCGCGTTCTTCCAGTGCCGAAATCAGCCGGTGGACACCCGATTTGCTCTTGAGGTCGAGCGCGTCCTTCATCTCTTCGAAAGAGGGCGAGATGCCGGTCTCTTCCAGCCGCTGCTGGATGAAGCGGACAAGTTCATGCTGCTTGGCGGTCAGCATCGCGAAAACTCCTGCCACCGCCACAGGGGCGGGATGGTGAACGAACAAGGAACAATTAGGCAACCTTGCGCAGGCTGTCAAGCGATCCTGCCGTTTTCGAGCCAGTAGCAGGGCACCTGCCGGCCATCATGCGCGGCAGGCGCGGCGATGGCGCGGTCGATCAGCAGGTCTGCGGCGGCCAGCCCCGCGAGTGCGCTGCTGTCGCGCTCAGCCAAAGGCACGGCACGCCCATCGACAAGACGGGCGCGCAGGAACTCGCGGCGCTCCCCTCCGGCCGGCAGGGGGCCGGCGAGAGGCAGGGCCAGCGGCCTGGGCAGCGGCCCCGCCGCGCCCTGCATCGCGCGCAGCAGCGGGAGCAGGAACAGGAAGGCGGTGACATAGGCTGAGGCTGGATTGCCGGGCAGGCCGAGGGCGATCCGAGGGCCCAGTCGCGCCACCAGCATCGGCTTGCCGGGCCGGATCGCGACCCGCCAGAAGGCGAGGCTCGCGCCGCAATCCTCCAGCGCGCCGCGCACATGGTCGTGTTCTCCCACCGAGGCGCCGGCGGTGGTGACGATGACATCGGCATCGCCCGCATCCACCAGGGCGCGGGCAAGCTCCTCGCGCCTGTCCGGCAGCGGCCCGATGCGCAGCGCCTGCGCCCCGACGGATCGCGCCATCGCCGCCACCATCGCGCCGTTGGAGGCTGGGATGCGGTCGGGATGCGGATCGGCGGGGTCGGCGGAAAGCTCGTCGCCGCATTCGATGATGGCCACCAGCGGGCGGCGCGCCACCTCCAGCGCGCCATGCCCGGCGGCGCGGGCGAGCGCGATCTGCGCCGGGCCGATGCGGGTTCCGGCATCGATCACCCGGTCTCCTTCGCCGAAATCGAACCCCCGGCGGCGGATGTATCGGCCAGGCTCGGGGTGCGGGGCATCGAGGGTTTCGCCATCGAGGGCGGCGTCCTCGATGGGCACGATCGCCGCGGTGCCGGCGGGGCAGGCCGCGCCGGTCGATATGCGCGCGGCTTCTCCACTGCCGATCTTCCCGGCGAAGGGCGCTCCGGCCCGCGATTCGCCCCTTATGCGCCACGGGCCCGGCCCGGCGACCGCGAAGCCGTCCATCGCGCTGAGATCGGCGGCAGGCTGGGTGCGCCGGGCGAGGAGGTCGCCGGCGAGCCAGCGCCCGGCCACCTCGTCTGCCGCGACCGTTTCGGTGGGCAGGGGCGCGGCGAGGGCGAACAGCTTCTCCCACGCCTCCTCCAGCGGGATCGGGGCGTTCATTCCGGCGCGCGCCAATCGCCGGACTTGCCGCCGCTCTTGGAGAGCAGGCGCACGCCTTCGATCACCATCGCCTTGTCGAGCGCCTTGCCCATGTCGTAAACTGTGAGGAGTGCCACGCAAGTAGCTGTCATTGCTTCCATTTCCACGCCGGTTCGGCCGGTGAGGGAGACGGTGGCGGTGGCCCGTATGGCGTCCGCCTCGATCTCGAAATCGACGGTCACCGCCTCGATCGCGAGCGGGTGGCACAAGGGGATCAGTTCGGCGGTCTTCTTGGCGGCCATGATCCCTGCGATCCGCGCGGCGGCGAGCGCGTCGCCCTTGGGACCGGACCCATCGGCAATCGCCGCGAGCGCCGCGGCGCTCATGCGGATGCGCCCCGTGGCCGTGGCCGAGCGCACGGAGGCCGGCTTGCCGCCCACATCCACCATGCGAGCGGCCCCCGATTCGTCGAGGTGAGTGAGGCGATCGTTCATAAGACCCGCCACTTTCCTGCGAGACATGGACCGGGTGTTACACGGTCCAGGAGCAAAAAAATCCGCTCCGCGCGCGGGTTCGCGGGGGAGCGCTGGGGGGTGGGAGCGTGAGGGGTGCGGGCGAGGGCCATCCGGCCATTATCGCATAGCCGCCGGGGTGTAGGAAAGTTATCCGTGCAGCAGCGCGCGGGTGGCGGCCTCCACATCGGATTGGCGCATCAGGCTCTCGCCTACCAGGAAGCTGTTTACCCCGACGCGCGCCAAGCGCTGGCAATCCGCATTGCTGGCGATGCCGCTCTCGCCGACCAGAAGCGCGCCCTCCGGGGCGAGCGGTGCGAGTTGAGATGTCGTCTCAAGATCGGTCTGGAAACTCTTGAGATTGCGATTGTTCACCCCGATGAGCCGCGACTGGAGCCGCGCCGCGCGGGCCATTTCCTCCGCGTCGTGAACCTCGACCAGCACATCCATGCCATGCTCGATCGCGGCGGCCTCGATCTCGGCCATCGCATCGTCGCCCAGCGCGGCCACGATGATGAGGATCGCATCGGCGCCGATCGCGCGAGCTTCCGCCACCTGCCACGGATCGACCATGAAATCCTTGCGTAGCACCGGCAGGTCGCAGGCGGCGCGGGCGGCGACCAGATAATCCTCGTGCCCTTGGAAATAGGGTGCGTCGGTCAGCACCGAGAGGCAGGCCGCACCGCCGGCGGCATAGGCGCGGGCATGGTCCGCCGGGCGGAAATCCTCGCGGATCAGGCCCTTTGAGGGCGAGGCGCGCTTGATCTCCGCGATCAGGCCGAAGCCGCCCCCCGCCTCAGCCCGTTCCAGCGCCGCGCGGAAGCCGCGCGGTGCCGCCTGAAGCCGCGCCGCCGCTTCCAGATCGCCCAGCGAATGCAGGCGCTTGCGGGCGGCCACTTCCTCGCGTTTGGTGGCGCAGATTTCCTCGAGCCTGTTCATCGCGCCATCGCGATCCAGTCGGAGAGCAACTGCCGCGCGCGGCCCGAATCGATCGCTTCGGCTGCCATCGCCGCCCCTTCGGCCCAATCGGCCGTTCGGCCCGCCACGATCAGCGTCCCTGCGGCGTTGAAGCGCACCGCGTCGCGATAGGCTCCCGGCGTGCCCGACAGCAGCGCTGCCAGCTCGCGCGCGTTATGCGCCGCATCGCCGCCGCGGATCGCATCGATCGGGGCATGATCGAGCCCCGCCTGGTCGCCGTTGATCCGGCGCATCTCGAAATCATGGCTCTCGACCGCCGCCAGCTCGTTGCCGCCGGCCAGGCTAAGTTCGTCGATCCCCTCGTCGCCGGAGACGATGAAGGTCAGCGCGGTGCCCAGCCGGGCCTTGGCGGCGGCATAGATCGGCACATAGGCAGGACGCGCGATGCCGATAAGCTGGCGCTCGACCCGCGCGGGATTGGACAGCGGCCCCATCAGGTTGAAGATGGTGCGAACACCCAGCCGCTGGCGGATCGGCTGGATGCGCGCCATCGCGGGGTGATGGTTCTTCGCGAAAAGGAAGCAGATTCCCAGTTCCGCCAATGTCTTCTCGGCGGTTCTTCCCGCCGATTCCATGTCCAGGCCGAGCTGCTCCAGCGTGTCCGCCGCGCCCGCCTTGCTGCTCGCGGCGCGGTTGCCGTGCTTGGCGACCGGCACCCCGCAGGCGGCCACCACCAGGCTGACCGCGGTGGAGACGTTGAGCGTGTGGTGCCCGTCGCCCCCGGTGCCGCAGCAATCGACCGCGCCCGGCGGGGCGGCGACCGGGATCAGCCGCGTCCGCAGCGCCCGCGCTGCTCCGGCGATCTCCTCCGCCGTCTCCCCGCGATCCGACAGGGCGACCAGGAAGCGCGCGATCTCGTCGTCGGCGACGTCACCATCGAGAATCCAGCCGAAGACCTCGCGCGCCTCGGCCTCGCTCAGATGGGCCTCGGGGCCTGGCAGCGCTCTCATGCCGTACGCTCCGCCACGGGGAGGCCGCAGACGCGCAGGAAATTGGCGAGCAGCGCATGGCCGTGCTCGGTGGCGATGCTCTCGGGATGGAACTGGACGCCGTGGATGGGCAACTCGCGATGGCGCAGCCCCATCACCGCCGTGCCGTCGAGCCCGGGGGTGGCGCTGGTCGCGTTGACGGCCAGGCTGGCGGGAATATCCTCCACCACCAGCGAGTGATAGCGCGTGGCGATGAAGGGGCTGGGGAGGCCGGCGAAGACGCCCGTGCCGTCATGCTCCACCGGGCTGGTCTTGCCGTGCATCAGCCCACCACGCACGACCTGTCCGCCGAAATGCTGGCCGATCGCCTGGTGGCCCAGGCAAACTCCAAGCAAAGGCAGGTGCTTGTCGGCACAAGCTGAGACCATTTCGAGGCTGATCCCGGCCTCGTTCGGCGTGCAGGGGCCGGGCGAGATCAGCACTCCCGCGGCCCCGCTGGCCACCGCCTGCGCGGCAGAGATCGCATCATTGCGCTCCACCCGCACCTCGGCCCCCAGCTCCATCAGGTAGTGGACCAGGTTGAAGGTGAAGCTGTCGTAGTTGTCGATGACGAGGATCATGCTCGGTCCGCGAAGGAATCGGTGGCGCGCACCAGCCCGTCCACGATGCCCGGCTCGCTGGCGGCGTGGCCGGCGTCGGGGATCATCCACAGCTCGGCCTCGGGCCAGGCCTTCCTGAGCGCCCAGGCGGAGGTGGGCGGGCAGCAGACGTCGTGCCGGCCCTGCACGATGATGCCGGGGATGTGGCGGATGCGGCCGATATCGCGCAGGAGCTGCGCTTCCTCGAGGAAGAAATCCTCGAGGAAGAAGCGCGCGCAGATGCGGGCGAAAGGCACCGCCTTGGCCGGATCGGCGAAGGCGTCCATCAGCGCCGGATCGGGCAGCAGGGTGGCCACGCTCCCCTCCCACAGCGACCACTCGCGCGCGGCGGCAAGGCGCGTGGCTTCGTCCTCGCTGGTGAGGCGGCGGTAGTAGGCGGCGACCAGATCGCCGCGCTCGCTCTCGGGGATCAGCCCGCTGAAGCTGTCCCACCGCTCGGCCATGATCTCGCTGGCGCCATAGCCGTAGAGCCAGCGCTTCTCGGTCTCGCGGGCGAGGAACACGCCGCGCAGCACCAGCTCGGTGGCGCGTTCGGGATGCGCCTGGGCATAGGCGAGCGCCAGGGTCGCGCCCCAGCTTCCGCCGAACACCTGCCAGGCGGCATGGCCGCACATTTCCCGCAGCCGCTCGATATCGGCCACGATGCGCCAGGTGTCGTTGCGCTCGATCTCGGCGAAGGGCAGCGATCGGCCGCAGCCGCGCTGGTCGAACAGCAGCACGTCATAGCGCGCCGGATCCCACTGGCGGCGATGGTTCGCGCTCATGCCGCCGCCCGGCCCGCCGTGGAGGAACACCGCCGGCTTGGCGCCGGGCGTGCCGACGCGCTCGAAATAGAGCGAATGGCCCTCGCCGACATCGAGGAAGCCGGTCTCGTAGGGCTCGATCGCGGGATAGAGCGTGCGGCGCGGCGCGCCGCCGGGATCGCCCGCCGGATTATTCGTCATCCGGCACCTTGCGTTCGACAACCAGGATCGGGCCGATCGGTGCGCCCGCGTCGATCCGCTCGGTCGCCGGGTTCCAGAGCTGCGAGACGCTGCCGTCGAGATAGAGGGCGTTCTTCACCTTGAGCTCGTCGCGGTAGAAGCGCGCGAGCTTGCCGAAGGATATCGGAGCGCTGGAAATGACGAAATGCGCGCGGCCCTGCGCGTCGATGCCCACGGCGTTGCGGATGGTGCGGCTGGCGCCGTCCTGCGTGATTTCGGGATGGAGCTTGCCATTCACCACCAGCATCGGGCCGGACTGCGTGCCGAAGTCGGGCCGCTGGCTGACATTGGCCTTGAAATCCTCGGCGGTGCGGATTTCCCAGCTGTCCCCGGTGCCGAAGAACACGCCGTTGGGCTTCATGTGGAAATTGCCCTCGCCATCGGCGGTGTTGAGCTCCTTGCGGCGCTGCCCGCGTTCCACGAAATAGCCGACCGGCTGGCCTTCCTTGTCGAACATTCCGGCGTTGACCGCGAAAGCGATGGTCTTGCGGTCGCGGCTGGTCGCGAAGGCGGAAAGACTGGCGAAATTACCGTCCGGCCCGGCAAGCGCGGTGCCGATGCGGTGGCGTTCCGGCGTGGCGATGCAGTCCGTCAACGGGGTGTTTTCGAAGATCACGGAGCGGCAAGCGCTTTCCACCTGGCTGGCGATGGTGGGCGCGGGGGTGGGCGTGGCGGAAGGGGCCGGCGTGCCGCTGACCTGAACCCGCCCGACGGGCTCGCCCGCCTCGGGGGGCTGGCAAGCGGTGAGCGGAATCGTTGCGGCGAGGAGTATCGTTTTTCGCATCACTGCCCGTATAGTGCCTCGCCTGCGATGCGGAAGGCCTCCGCGGCGGCGGCGCGCAGCGCGCCCGCCTTGGCTTCGCACTCGCGCTGTTCCCCCGCCGGGTCGCTGTCGGCCACGATGCCCGCGCCCGCCTGGACGTGCATCACCCCGTCCTTGACCACGGCGGTCCTGAGCACGATGCAGCTGTCGATCGATCCGTCGGGCGCGAAATAGCCGACCCCGCCGGCGTAGGCGCCGCGCGCCTCCGGCTCCAGCTCGGCCACGATCTCACAGGCGCGGATCTTGGGCGCCCCGCTGACGGTGCCGGCGGGGAAGCCCGCGAACAGGGCATCGACCGCATCGCGCGCCGGATCGAGCCGCCCGGTCACCTGGCTGACGATGTGCATGACGTGGCTGTAACGCTCGATGGTGAAGCTGTCGGTGACCGCCACGCTGCCCCTTGCCGCGACCCGGCCGACATCGTTGCGACCCAGATCGAGCAGCATCAGATGCTCGGCGCGTTCCTTCGGGTCCGCCAGAAGCAGGCGCGCGCGCTGCTCATCCTCGGCGGCATTGCCCCCGCGAGGGCTGGTGCCGGCGATCGGCCGCACCGTCACCTCGCCATCGCGCACCCTGACGAGGATCTCGGGACTTGAGCCCACCACCGCGAAGCCGGGCAGGTCGAGGAAATAGAGGAAGGGCGAGGGGTTGACCCGCCTCAGCGCCCTGTAGAGCGCCAGCGGCGGGAGCGGGAAGGGGCAGGTGAAGCGCTGCGCCAGCACCACCTGGAAGATGTCGCCGGCGGCGATGTAGTCCTTCGCCTTCAGCACCATCGCGCGATAGTCATCGCCTGCGAGCTCCGGCGTGAGCGCGGCTTCGGGAAGCTGTCCGGCGAAGCCCTGTGCCACGGGTTCGGGGCCGGCGAGCCGCGCCAGCGCGGCATCGATACGCTCGGCCGCATCCGCGATGGCGCGTTCGTGATCGCCGGCATCGCTTCCGGCGCGGTCGCCGCGCCACAGCGGGGCAATGCAGAACAGCTCTTCCCCCAGGCTGTCGAAGACCAGCAGCAGCGTGGGGCGAACGAACAATATGTCGGGCAGACCGATGCCGGGCGCGGCGGGCCGGGGCACGGCCTCGACCAGCCCCAGCGTCTCATAGGCGAAATATCCGACCACGCAGGCGAGAGCAGGCGGGAGGCCGTCCGGCACCGCGATCCGGCATTCCGCCAGCAGGGCGCGCAGGGCGGCCAGCGGGTCGCCGTCGACCGGGGCGAAGGCCGCGCGGTCGCTCTGCCAGCGGGGATTGCGTTCGGCGCGGGCACCCTCGGCGCGGAACAGCAGGTCGGGATCGAGGCCGAGCAGGCTGTAGCGCCCCCGAACCGCCCCGCCTTCGACCGATTCGAGCAGGAAATCGCCCCGCCCCGGCTCGATCAGCCGCAGCGCCGCGCCCACGGGGGTCAGGGTGTCGGCCACCAGCCGGCGCCACACGAGCGCGTTGCCGCCCGTCGCGAGCGCCGCGCGTGCGGCATCGGCGCCTTCGGGAAGGCTCAGCGTGGCCTCCTCAGTTGCCGCCGCCGACGAGCTGCTTGCGCACCGCATCGACCGCGGTGCGGTTTATCTCGACCCCCACCTCCTTGCGGATGGCGGCGACGGCCTGCTGCGTCAGCTCGGCGGCAAGGGTAGTCGCGAGTTCCTGTCGCGCCTGCAGCGCCAGCGGATCGCCTGGTGCCAACGTCCCGAGCTCGATGCGGTCGAGATCGACCACATACCAGCCGCCGTCACCCGGCGCGGCGAGGCGCTTGGCAGTGCCCTGAGCCATCGAGAACATCAGTGCGAGCGGCGGCGCGACGCGTTCGCGGCTGGCGGCGAGTTCCTCGCGCGAGAGGTTTATCGCATCGGGCGCGGGCAGGCCGCCCTTCTCCGCGGCGAGAGCGGCGGCGAGCGTGCCGCCGCTCTTGAGGCGGGCGAGCACCCGGTCGGCGGCGGCGCGGGCGGCCGCCGCGCCCTGGGCCTGGCGCCACGCGGTTACCACGTCGGGCCGGATTTCCGCCAGCGGTGCCGCGGCCGAGGGGGTGACGCGCGCCACCTCGAAGATCACGAAGCGGTCGGTCTGCGGAATCTGCGCGATCTGCGGCGCGCTCTCCTCCATCTGGAAGGCGGTGGCGAGCACGGGAGTGAGGGCGGAGGGCGCCGAGGCCGCGCCCTCGTAACCCTGGCCTGTGGCGATCAGCGGGCTTGTGCTGCTGACGGTCAGCTTCAGCGTCCGCGCGACCTCGGGAAGGGTGGCGCCATCGTCGAGCTGCTGCTCTATCTCGGCGGACAGATCGGCGAGGGCGCGGGTGCGGTTCTCGTCGGTGAGCGTCTCGGTGATGGCGGGCGTGGCCTCCGCCAGCGAGCGGCCCGCTATGCGCGTGACCGATTCCACCCGCGCGATGTGCCAGCCAAGGGGGCTGCGCGCGGGGGTGGTGAGGGCGCCCCGGGCAGCGGCGAAATAGGCCGTGGCGACTGCCGCCGAGCTCTGTGTCGTGAGGGCGGCGCGTTCCACCGTGGCGACGGACGAGCTCTTGAGCCCGGCGGCCGTGGCGGCGGCTTCCAGCGAGGTGCCGCCTGCCACGCGCTGGGCGATCGCCTGCGCGGCCTGCTGGGTGGGGACGATGAGCTGCGCGAAGCTGCGCGTCTCGCGCTCGGCGAATTGCGCGGCGTCGCGCTTGTAGCGCTCGGCCACCTGCGCGGGGGTCGGTGCGATCCGCCCCGCCACCGCTTCCGCGCCGAATTCGGCATAACGAAGCTCGCGCCGCTCCGGCCGGATGAAACGCGCGCGGGCCGATTGATAATAGCTCTCCAGCGCGGCCGCGCTCGGCTCCCCGGCAGGTGCGAAGGCGGACGAGGGGAGGAATGCGAGCTCGCCAACGCGCCGTTCCTTGAACAGCATCGCGTAGCGGTTGGCGACGGCGGCGGGATAGCGCACGCCGATGGCGGCTGGCTCGAGCAGGAGCTGGGCGAGCAGCCCCTGGCGAAGATCGTCGCGCACGATCTTGTCGTTGAGGCCCTGCGCGGCGAGGGCGTTCTTGTAGAGATCGGCGCTGAAATTGCCGTCCGGGCCGCGGAATGCGCCGATCTGGCGAATTTCGCTGTTGATCAGATTGTCACCGGCGCGGAAGCCGTGATTGCTGGCGTAGGCGGCGATCGCGGCGCGATCGATGATCTGTTCAAGAACCCGCTCGAGACCGCCCTGGGCGATGAACGCCTGCATCGAAAGGGTGGGATCCTGCTGTTGCGCGCGGTCAAGCGCCTGGCTGGCGGCGCGGGAAAGCTCGGACGTGGACAGCTTCGTGTTTCCGACCACCGCAACCCGGTCGCCCCCGGCCACGCCGCCGAAGGTGCCCACATTGGCCACATCGGCGGTGGCGAAGGCGAGCGCGATCAGGGCCAGGAAGCCGAAGGTGATCAGCAGGCCGATCTTGGTCTTGAAGAGGTTGCGGAAAAACTTAAGCATTGCGGTGACAGACCCTGGGGAATGGCGCGCGCTGGCGCAGGTGTTGCGGCTGCGCCATATCGGGCCGATCACATGGCGGCAACAGCCACCGAAGGGTTTTGACCTTCGCTTGCGGCTCGGCTAGCGAGCGCCCCCCGGCCGGCGCCCCCCGCGCTGCCCAATCCCGAAGGATCGTGCGGATCATGGCCGAGAGGCCCTTTATCGTCGGCAACTGGAAGATGAACGGCACCCGCGCGATGTTGCCCGAGGCGCGCGCGATCGACCGTGCCGCGCAGCGCCAGATGAAGGTGGAGGTCGCGCTGGCTCCGCCGTTCACCCTGATTCACGCCGTGCACCGCGAGGTCGAGCAGATCGGCGTGGGCGCCCAGGATTGCCACCCGGCGAAGGATGGCGCCTACACTGGCGACATCTCGGCCGCGATGATCGCCGATGCCGGCGCGAAGTTCGTCATTCTGGGCCATTCGGAGCGGCGCGAGGGTCACGGCGAGGATGATGCGCTCGTGGCGGCCAAGATCGAGGCCGCGCTCGGCGCCGGCCTGCGAATCGTGCTGTGCTGCGGCGAGAGCCTTGAGACCCGCGATTCCGGGCGCGCGGAAGAATTCGTGCTCGGACAGCTGCGCCACGCCTTTGCGAAGGTGGTGGATGCAGGGGAGCGGCTCACGATCGCCTATGAGCCGATCTGGGCCATCGGCACCGGGCGCAGCGCCGGGCTGGAGGATATCGCCGCCATGCACGGCGCGATCCGGCGGCTGGTGAAGGACAGCTTCGGCACCCAGGCCGCAGCCCAGGTGCGGATCCTTTACGGCGGTTCGGTCAAGCCCGAGAATGCGCGGGAGATTCTGGCGCTCGCGGATGTCGATGGAGCGCTGGTCGGCGGGGCGAGCCTGTCGGCGGAGAGCTTCCTGGGCATCGTCCACGCCGCCATCGACGACGACGCGGCCTGACCTCGCCCGCCACCTTGCCCGACGGCCCCGCCGTCCCTAGATAGCCCCGAACCATCCACGGACACCCACGCCCATGTATCTTTTCATCACCGTCATCCAGGCGCTGGTCGCCGCCGCGCTCGTCGGCGTGATCCTGATGCAGCGCTCCGAAGGCGGGGGACTGGGCATCGGCGGCAGCCCGACAGGGATGCTGAGCGCGCGCGGCGCGGCCGATTTCCTTACCAGGGCGACCAAGTGGCTGGCCGTGCTGTTCGTGGCGCTGTCGATCCTCCTCGCCGCGCTGGCGGTGGCGGAAACCGATACCGGCGCGCTCGAGACGACGCTGGAGCGCACCAGCGCTCCCGCGGCACCCGCCGATCCGCTCGCCGGCACAGCGCCGGCCGCGGCGCCGGCTTCCGCCCCTGCGGCCGCGGGGTCCGCTACCGCCCCCGCTGCTGGTCCGGCAACGGCACCCGATCCGCTGGCCACTCCGGCGAACTGATCGCGCGGCGCGCAACCGCGCTTCTGCGTAGGGGTGGGCGAGAGCTGGCGGTCCCCCGCCTGGTTCAACGCTGGGGATTGCGCGTTTCGCAGCCTCGCCCCGCCGCATTGGCACTTGCGCCGAATCCGCTCCCACCCTTAAGGCCCGACTCCCATGGCGCGGTATATCTTCATAACCGGCGGCGTGGTTTCCTCGCTCGGCAAAGGTCTCATGGCAGCATCGCTCGCGGCGTTGCTGCAGGCGCGCGGCTACAAGGTCCGCATCCGCAAGTTCGACCCCTATCTCAACGTCGATCCGGGCACGATGAGCCCCTATCAGCACGGCGAGGTCTATGTGACCGACGACGGGGCGGAGACCGACCTGGATCTCGGCCATTACGAGCGGTTCACCGGCGTTTCCGCCAAGCAGGCGGACAATGTGACCTCCGGCCGCATCTACCAGCAGATCATCGCACGCGAGCGCCGTGGCGACTATCTGGGCGCGACCGTCCAGGTCGTCCCGCACGTCACCGATGCGATCAAGGAATTCGC
This sequence comes from Altererythrobacter sp., assembly GCA_016793865.1. Classification (GTDB taxonomy): domain Bacteria; phylum Pseudomonadota; class Alphaproteobacteria; order Sphingomonadales; family Sphingomonadaceae; genus Qipengyuania. Next base: position 612,214 of record JAEULJ010000007.1, on the reverse strand, counting down.
CCTCGCCGACCAGGGCGACCATGACTTCATCCTGTGCGAGTTCGGCGGCACGGTGGGCGACATCGAGGGCCTGCCCTTCATGGAGGCGATCCGCCAGCTCAGGAACGAGCTCGAGCCGCACCGGACCCTGTCGGTCCATGTCACCCTGGTGCCCTATATCAAGGCCGCCGGCGAGCTGAAGACCAAGCCCACGCAGCATTCGGTGCGCGAGCTGGCGAGCCTGGGAATCCAGCCCGACATCCTGCTGTGCCGTGCCGAACACCCGATCCCCGACAGCGATCGCCGCAAGATCGCGCAGTTCTGCAATGTCCGGCCCGAAGCGGTGATCCCGGCGCTGGACGCGCCCTCGATCTACACGGTGCCGCTGCAATATCATGCCGAGGGGCTGGACCGGGAGGTGCTGCGCGGCTTCGGAATCACCGATGCGCCGGAACCGGACCTTGCCCGTTGGGACGACGTGGTGGAACGCTTCAACCATCCCGAGGGAGAGGTGACGATCGGCGTGGTGGGCAAATATGTCGGCCTGCCCGATGCCTACAAGAGCCTCAACGAAGCGCTGGTCCACGGCGGGATGGCGCACCGCGTTAAGGTCAACATCCAGTGGCTGGACGCGGAGCTGTTCGAGGGCGCCGACGGCGATATCGCCTCCCGGCTCGAGCCGATGCACGGTATCCTCGTGCCCGGCGGTTTCGGCGAGCGCGGGAGCGAGGGCAAGATCGCCAGCGTCCGCTTCGCACGCGAGCGCGGCGTGCCCTTCTTCGGCATCTGCCTGGGCATGCAGATGGCCTGCATCGAGGGCGCGCGTGCCGCCGGCTTCGAACATGCGAGCTCGACCGAGTTCGGCCCGACCCACGAGCCGGTGGTCGGCATCATCACCGAATGGATGAGCAAGGAGGGCCTCCAGAAGCGCGAGGCTTCCGGAGATCTGGGTGGTACGATGCGCCTTGGTGCCTATGAGGCGAAGCTGGCGGGCAACAGCCGGGTATCGAGCGTTTACGGCGGCGCGACCTCGATCTCCGAGCGGCACCGCCACCGCTACGAGGTGAACGGTGCCTATGTCGCTCCGCTGGAGAAGGACGGGCTGATCTTCTCCGGGATGTCTCCCGATGGGCTGCTGCCTGAAATCGTGGAGCGCCCGGACCATCCGTGGTTCGTCGGCGTGCAGTTCCATCCCGAGCTGAAGTCCAAGCCTTTCGATCCGCACCCGCTCTTCGCCGGGTTCATAGGCGCGGCGCTGGACCAGGCGCGTTTGGTGTAACTTTTTTTCGTGCTGGCGCTGCGTGGCGCAAGATGCTGGCACTTCTGTGAAAAGGCAACGGCTCGGCCGCCATGTCGGTCGATTGCAGCTCTCGCTACGCCGAACTGGCCTTTATCTTATGTGGAATCTCTGCAACGAACTCGCACGGGTGCCGCGCCCGCATATCCCACGGTAATGCCTTGGCCGCAGCTGGCCGCAACGCGTGGGTTCAAGCTTGCTCCGTCAAGGCCGTCTTCTGCGACCCGGACGGCCATGATTGGGGCAGGGCGGCGCATATGCGCCGCGGGGGCGGAGCCGCGAGGCTCCGCTCCCAACCACACCCTCACCGGCCGGGGTGTCGTGCGTGCGGTGCGCCCGGCGCGGTGGGCTGCAATGCAGATGCGGATTGGCGGGCGCGCGAGACTTCCCACGCACCCGCCGTTGCATCGCCAGCCGGTTCGCGTCAGGCGGCGCGGCTGTCCTGGTCGCTGTCGTCCTGGACGATCTCCAGGCCTTTCCTGCCCACCGCGATCTTCTTGGGCTTCATCGCCTCGGGCACTTCGCGGATCAGGTCGATGACCAGCAGGCCGTCGGCGAGGTCGGCGTTGGCGACGCGGACGAAATCGGCCAGCTCGAAGCGGCGCTCGAACCCGCGATTGGCGATGCCGACATGCAGCATTTCGCCATCGGTCTGTTCCTCGCGCTTGCGGCCCACCACCGTCAGCAGGTTCTGCTGCGCGGTGATGTCGAGATCGTCAGCCCGGAAGCCGGCAATGGCCAGGGTGATGCGGAAGGCATCATCGCCCCGGCGCTCGATGTTGAAGGGGGGATAGTTCTCGCCGCCGCTGGAGCGGGCGTTGTTTTCCAGCAGGTCGAACAGGCGGTCGAAGCCCACGGTGCTGCGGCGGTAGGGGGTGAAATCGAAACGGTTCATCGAAACAAATCCTCATCTGAGCAATTCGTTGGGTGGAGACCCGCGCAGGCGGCATCCCCGGTGACGATCGGCAGGCCATGCAGCCCCGCCGAACGCGATTGAAATAGGATCGCCGCCGCGCCATTCAAGTCGGGACGCTGCAGCACAAGCAAGGATGATCCGATGGCCGGACGGGAAGTGACGATCTACACGAAGTTTGGCTGCGGCTATTGCTACCGCGCCAAGCGGCTGCTTGACGCGAAGGGCGTGATCTATACCGAGCATGACATCACCATGGGCGGCCCCCGGCGCGACGAGATGATGGAGCGCGCGCCGATGGCGCGGACAGTCCCGCAGATATTTATCGGCGATACGCACGTGGGCGGTTCGGACGAGCTTGCCGCGCTGGAACGCGAGGGCAGGCTGGACGCGCTGCTGGCCGCATGAGCGTGCGGGTCGCCGTGCTGCAGATGACCGCCGGGATCGATCCGGCGGGCAATGCCGTGACTGTCGCCGATGCAGCGGCTGCCGCGGCGGCTGGTGGAGCGGCGATGCTGTTCACCCCCGAAATGAGCGGATTCCTCGACCGCGACCGTGCGCGGGCGGCGGCGACGATCCGGGCGGAGGCCGAGGACGTTGTCCTGGCGGCGGCGTGCCGCGCCGCGGCCGACCGGGCGATCTGGATCGTAGTGGGATCGCTGGCGATCGACCGGGGTGACGGCGCCTGGGCCAACCGTTCCTTCGCGATCGGCCCCGACGGCGCGATCCGCGCCCGCTACGACAAGATGCATATGTTCGATGTCGATCTGGCGGGCGGGGAAAGCTGGCGCGAATCGCGCGCCTATCGCGCTGGCGACCAGGTGGTGACGGTGCCGGACACGCCAGCGGGCGTGCTGGGGCTGGCTGTCTGTTACGACCTGCGCTTTCCCGCGCTGTTCGAGGCGCTTGGCCGCCGGCGATGCGACATGATCGCCGTTCCCGCCGCCTTCACCGTGCCCACGGGAAGGGCGCATTGGCACATCCTCCAGCGCGCCCGCGCGATCGAGGCCAGCGCCTTCGTGGTTGCCGCGGCGCAGGTGGGCGAGCACGAGGACGGGCGGCGCACTTATGGCCACAGCCTGGTGGTCGACCCTTGGGGCGAGGTGCTGCTCGACATGGGCGACGAGGCGCCCGGGATCGGCTTTGCCGAGATGGACCTCGCCCGCATCGCGGAAGTGCGCGCGCAATTGCCCAGCCTTGCCAACCGCCGTGAAATCGCCACTTAGGGTGCGATGATCGTCTTCCAGCTCGCTTGCGACAACGCGCACAGCTTCGAGGGCTGGTTCCGTTCGTCGGAGGATTTCGCCGGCCAGCAGGCGAGCGGCCTGCTGACTTGCCCGGTGTGCGAGAGCGCTGCGGTCACCAAGGCGCCGATGGCGCCCGCGGTGCCGGCCAAGGGCAATCGCTTGGCCCCCGGTTCCGCCGCTCACCCGGTCGCCAACAGGCCTATGCCGCCCGAAGTGGCGGCGGCCTTGAAGGCGCTCGCTGCCGCTCAGGCCAAGGCGCTGGAGACGAGTGAATGGGTCGGCGACCGCTTCGCTTCGCGCGTCCGCTCCATGCATTATGGCGAGACCGAAGAGAAGCAGGTCCACGGCCGCGCCACGCGCAGCGATGCCGAGGCGCTGATCGAGGAAGGCATTGCAGTCTCGCCCCTGCTGGTGCCCGTGCATTCCCCGGAGGAGCTGAACTGAGACGCGGGGGAAGGGCGGCCGCCAGTTCCAAACCCGTGCCCGCGTTTCCGCCGCGGCGGTGCCGAGACGTGGAGCGCGGCAATGCGCCGCGCTCCACGCTGGTCTTCTCAGGATGCCTGGACGAGAGCCTCGCGCGCGGCCTGGGCCGCGGCGACCATGTTCACCAGCGCCGGCTTCACATCCTCCCACCTGCGCGTCTTGAGGCCGCAGTCGGGATTGACCCATAGCTGGCCGGCGGACAGGCGCTCGCCGGCCTTGAGCAGAAGCGATTCCATTTCCCGCGTCGAAGGGATGCGGGGTGAGTGGATATCGTAGACGCCCGGCCCGATCTCGTTGGGGTATTTGTAGTCAACGAAGGCATCGAGCAGCTCCATCTTCGATCTTGAGGTCTCGATGGTGATGACGTCTGCGTCCATGTGGCTGATCGAGGTGATGATCTCGTTGAATTCCGAGTAGCACATGTGGGTGTGGATCTGGGTTTGCGCCGCAACGCCCGAAGCGGAGATGCGGAAGCTTTCGACGGCCCAGTCGAGATAAGGCTGCCAGTTCGCCTTGCGCAGCGGCAGGCCTTCGCGCAGCGCTGCTTCGTCGATCTGGATGACCTTGCACCCGGCGGCTTCGAGATCGAGCACCTCGTCACGGATCGCCAGCGCGATCTGGCAGCAGCTGTCCTCCCGCGGCTGATCGTCGCGAACGAACGACCAGTTTAGGATGGTCACCGGTCCTGTGAGCATCCCCTTCATCGGCTTGTCCGTCAGCGACTGGGCATAGCGCCACCATTTCACCGTCATCGCATGGGGCCGGGATACGTCGCCGAAGATGATCGGGGGACGGACGCAGCGCGAGCCGTAGCTCTGCACCCAGCCGGCGCGGCTGAAGGCGAAACCGGCAAGCTGTTCGCCGAAGTACTGCACCATGTCGTTGCGCTCGAACTCTCCATGCACCAGCACGTCGAGACCGATCTCGTCCTGCCATCGGACCGCGCGCGCCGTCTCTTCCTGCAGGAACTTCTCGTAACCGGCGTCGTCGATCTGCCCCTTGTCATGCGCCCATCGCGCCTTGCGAACCTCCGCGGTCTGCGGGAACGAACCGATCGTGGTGGTCGGCAATGGCGGCAGCCCGAGGTGCGCCTGCTGCTGCGCGATGCGCTCGGCAAAGGGTTGCTCGCGGCGTGTCCAGTCCGGCGAGATGCCCGCCATCCGGTCACGAACCGCGCGGTCGTTGGTCAAGGGCGAGCGGCGGCGGGTGGCGATTGAATCGGCATTGGCGGCAAGCTCGGCGGAGATGATGTATCGATCGCCGCTCAGCCCCGTCTGCAGGATCGAAAGCTCCTCCAGCTTCTGTGCGGCGAAGGCCAGCCAGTCCCTGATCTGAGGATCGAGATCCTTCTCCAGCTCGAGATCGATGGGCGTGTGCAGCAGCGAGCAAGATGGCGCGATCTGCAAATCGCGCTGGCGGGCGATGCCGTCATGGCGATCGAGCAACGCCGTCAGATCCGTCTTCCAGACATTGCGGCCGTCGATGAGCCCGAGCGAGAGCACCATACCCTCGGGCGCGGAGGCGACGACGGCCTCCAGCTGTTCCGGCGCGCGGACGAGATCGACGTGCAGCCCCGCGACAGGCAGCGCGAGCGCGGTCGGCAGATTATCGCCCAGTGCGCCGAAATAGGTCGTCAGCATCAGCTTGATGCCCGAAACCTTCGCCAGTTCGGCATAGGCCGTGCGGTAGGCGGCGCGCGCAATATCGCTCAAATCGAGGACAAGCGCCGGCTCGTCGATCTGGACCCAGTCGGCACCGGCGGCAGCGAGCCTTGCCAGCACGTCAGCATAGACCAGCACGACCTTCGGCAGCAGCGTCAGCGGATCGAAGCCCCCGATGCGTGACTTGGCGAGGAGCAGCCATGTCACCGGACCCAGGATCACGGGCCTGGTATGATGGCCGAGCGCGGCTGCCTCCAGAAAGTGATCAACGGGCTTCAGGCTCGACAGCGCGAACGCGGTGTCGGGTGTCACCTCCGGCACCATGTAGTGATAATTGGTGTCGAACCACTTGGTCATCTCCTGCGCGGGAACATCCGCGCCGGCGCCGTGGCCGTGAACGCAGCCGGGTCCGGTCGCCGCCCCGGTCTGCCGTCCACGCGCCATCGCGAAATAGACATCCAGCGAATCCGGTGCGCCAATCGCGCGGTAGATGTCCGGGATCGCACCGAGCATCACGCTGGTGTCCAGCACCTGATCGTAGAGCGAGAAGTCGTTCGACGGGAGCACGGCGATGCCGGCCGCCTTCTGCCGATCCCAGTTCGCCGCCCGTAGCGATCTGGCGGCTTCGAGGAGCGCGGCTTCATCGGCCTTGCCCGCCCAATAGGCTTCGAGGGCGGCCTTCAATTCGCGGCGCGGGCCGATGCGCGGAAAGCCGAGGTTGGCGGCGGTGACAGTCATCGCAAGTGAACTCCTGGTCTGCTTGGGGAGGGACCAGGACAGAGCGCGCGAGAGGGGCGCCAAGGGATGGTCGCGGGCCGCTCGCAAAGGCGGACGCGCAACGCCGTCGGGCATCTTGCGCGATCCACCGGAGGCACCCCCGTCCGAGGAACGTTATCGCGTCGGAGGCAGGTCTCCTGGCTCGCGGGTCAACACGTCGGTCCCGGCCTTCCCGGCGCCTGCCGCGGTTTCCCCGGGGCGGGTGCCAGTGACACTGAATGGGGCCGCCGCTCGCCGCTCACAGTTGCGGGGGCAGCGCCGGAATCCGCCCCTTGAGGACGTCACCGGCTTCCCGTCTTAGCCGCGCAGCCAGCCTCATTCCTGAGACCGGAAACGGGGAACCTCGACCCGCGCCACATCGCCCGGGACCATGATCCTGTCAAGGCATATAAGGATATTCTTATATCATTATATGCATGGCGATGAATGCTCGCGACCCTTGGTCTCGCGGTGGCCGGCGCGATCGGGATCGGTCACCGCGGGCTATTGATTGTAGCGGAACCTGATCGTGAAGGTGAGCTCCCTGTCGCGTATCTCCGTGGGCGGCGGGGGAAACGGGCTGGCGTCTCGAAGGGCGCGCAGCGCGATGCGATCCAGCATACGGTTGCCGCTCGAACGTTCGATTGCCGCAGCGATGATTCCCCCCCTTGTATCCAGCGTGAACCTTAGGGTCGCTTCGCCGGACAGGTGCGGGCCATCGGGGCGTCGCGCCATCACGCGCTGCCACAGCAGGACCTGGTAACTGCGCCATGCGGTGTCGGCGTCTGGCGGATCCTGAGCGGGAGGGGGCGTAGAAGGTCTGGCCATCATGATCGGCGGGCTGACCGGCGCCGACTGAGACGGAAGGGCGGATGGCGGCCTTATCAATTCCTCCGCCTCGCTGCCGTTTGCGGGCACCGTCTGGGATGGGGGCGGGGGAGCCGGTGCCATGAGGTCTGGCGCTGCCTCGCGGCCGGGCACGGGGTGTTCTTGCGCGTCCGGCCGGTCCGATGCGGCTGGCTCCGCAGGCAGCGCGAACACAGGGGGCTGGCTCGTATGCGGGGTGGGCGGGCCGGACCGGGGACCCCGCAATCCAGCGACAAGCACAGTCACCAGCAGCCCCGTCATCAACAGCGAGGCGATCGCGGCGGTCAGCCTCGCCCCGTGACGCGCGCCATACGGGCCGGAATATGCAGAATATTCCGGCCCGCTTGCATTTGGCCGCGGCCGCTTGTCCACGCGTCAGAACCTGACGCCGAGGCCGACATTGATCGATCGCCCGCGGCCCGGCACCGGACGCAGCGCGCCCGTCGCCGCCAGGTCGCCCAGCGAAATTCCGCCGAGCGGTGCATAATAGGCCTCGTCGAACAGGTTTTCCGCCGCCAGCGTCACGCGATACTTGTCCCATGCGTAAGCGATCTGCGCGTCGAGCAGCGCATAGCCCCGGGTGCGTGGTTCGTTACGGGTGGGATCGACGCGATCCTTGTCCGCCGCCCAGCTGAGGTCGATGCGCGTCTCGAACCCGTCCAGGCCGTGTTCGAGGCTGACCGTGCCGCTCAGCGGCATCTGATGGTACAACGGGCCGCCATCGGTCCGGTTTTCCCCGCGTAGCCAGCTCGCCTTGGCCGAGAGACGCCCCTTGCCGAAGCGATCATCCGACCACACCGGCACTGCGCCCGAGATGTCGACACCGTAGATCCGCGCATCCTGGTTGGCGAACTGCAGTTGGGCGAAGCCCGTCGGCATTCCCATCATGTCGGTGAAGTCCCGCAGCTTCACAACGTCGATGTAATCGCTCACATTGGTGTAGTAGGGCGCGATCTTGAGCGACCAGCCTTCCTCGCCCGCGTCGCTCAGGGTGAGCGCTGCGCTGATCGTGTCGGCCCTTTCCGGCCTGAGGCCCAGATTGCCGACATAGCCGTTACCGTCGCCGAACCAGCCGATCATGCTGCTCGACATGGTGCCTCGGCCCCAGGTGTAGCGTTCATAGATATTGGGCGAGCGAACCTTGCGGGCATAGCCGAGCTCGAGCGTCGCGATCTGCGAAAGATCATGGCGCAACAGCGCCGAACCGCTCCAGTTGCTGTCGTGCCGGCGCCGGTCTGCGGCATTGAAAGCAGCCGCCGCCATGACATCCGCCATCTGCATCATGCCGGCACCGTAGGGCGCGACCTCGCCGGTGTTCATCCAGAGCCGGTCATTCCGGATACCCGCGATCAGCGTGATGCCGCTCTCCCAGCCCCGCTCCCATTCGATGAATGTGCCGAGCCGGTTCCGCGTTGCCGCGTTGACATTGATGAACGGGTTCGGCCCCATCATCATGCTGCCTGCGACCGGCGGCCAGTAGTCGTCGAGCCACTGATGCTGGAATTCATTGCCGATCCGCAGCCTTCCGCCGCCCAGCGAAATGTCGGCCTTCACATTGTAGCCCGCCTGGCGCACCTGGGTGTTCATCGGCATCCCGCCGCCCGCGGTGCCGCCCTTGTCGTCCAGAAAATTCATCTCGTGGTCGGTCTTGCGGTAATGCGCCCGTACATCGAGATCGCCCCAGTCGAAGGCGCCGGCATAATGGCCGTTGAGGAACCAGCTCTTGTTGGACGTCATGTCCATGTACTGGTTGGGGAACCCCTCATAGGGCGAGAAGTGATAGCCGCCCTTGAGTTCGAACAGGCCGATATCGGTCTGCGCGGCGAGATTGATGCCATGATCGGTCTTGGCGAACTCCGACGAACGCACCACGCCCAGCGCGCCGCCGCCCTTGAACCTGCCCGCCTGCGTATAGGAACCGCTATAGGTCAGGCTGAGCGTGTCGCTCGCGGCTGTGAACGACAGTGCGCCGCCGAAGCCATCGCCATTGCTGCGGTAGAAGGTGGAGGCGTCTCCTGTGACCAGTGTTCCACCCGAAGCGGCGAATTTCGGGGGCGCGGTCTCCACCGCGATGATCCCGCCGATGCTGTCGCCGCCGGCGCTTACCGGCGATACCCCGGTGATGACGCCGATCGAGCTGATCGTCTGCGGATCGGTATAGGAGAGGGGCGGGTTCATGTCGTTGGGGCAGGCACTGGTGATGGTGACGCCATCGACGGTGATGCCAAGGCGCTGTGCATCGAGGCCGCGAATGACCGGCAGCGTCGAGAAGCCACCCGCCGAGCGGCCGCTGACGCCGGGAAGCGCTTGCAGAAGCTTCGCCGTATCGCTCGATCCGGCCTCTCTGGCGCGCAGCTCCGATCGCTCGATGCGCTCGGGCGTTGCCGGTGCTGTGTTCCGCGCGGCACCGGACTCGATATCGACATCGGGAAGAGGCGTCGCTTCCTGAGCCAGGGCGGGCGCGGACAGGACAGGCAGCGCGGCGCTGGAAAGCAGGCAGCAGGATATCATGCGCCGGGTCGCGCGGAAGGTCTTGAGGTGTGGCATTGTTGATCTCGCAATTGTGCAAGCCCCGCTGGCCGGTTTCCCGGGTCAGGATCGGGGGCAGGGAAGATGCACACCGGCCAGAAAGGTCGGTGCCGCTTGCTGTCAGATCAACGCGATGGGAGGGGCCTGCGATGGCGGCGGTGGCGCAGCCATGCCGCGACCGGGCGCCAGACTGATTGTCGGGGCGCTGCCTGGTGGCAGGTCGAACCAGGCAATGGGAGGCACAAGCGGGGCGCTCCCGCCGCCGGCCAATGGTGCGGAATTGCCCGCGAATATACAGCTCTTGTCCGGCTGCCGGCCATCCCGACTGTCGCGATCCTGGCCATCCTTCTCGAAGGGGATCACCATGGTCATCGCGGCCGGACCCATCCCGGTGCAAACCATCACGCGGACGCTGCCCTGCGAATCGCTCGCCGGCATATAGCCGCGCGGCAACAGCAAGCTGGATGCCATCAACAGGAGAGCGAAAAGCTGGAATGCGCCCCTGGATCGTGACGTCGAGAGTAGACGAACCATCACGGAGCGGCCGTTAGCCTCTGCCCGGATCGTTCTCAACCGCAAACCGCGCCCTGCTTGGCGAAGTGGCGGGCGGCCGCTGGGTTCAGCGCGACCGCCCGAGCATCGGAATGGCGCGGATGTACACCAGTTCGGCCAGCAGCTCGATCATGGTCTGCATCACGATGATCGCCGGGAGCAGCGGCACCGCGCCCGGCACCGCCAGCGCCAGCGGAAGCACGACGAGCGAGTTGCGCGTCGCCGCGCTGAAGGCCACGGTACGCCCCGCCGGTGGATCGAGCCGTGCGAGGCGCGCCGCGCCCCAGCCCAGCAGCGGCGCGATGGCGGCGAAGGCAAGGTAGATCGGCAGCACACCCAGCGCCGGTCCGATCGCCTGGCCGAGCTGGGGCGTGACCGCCGCGGCCACGATCAGCAGCACCAGTGCCGTCGCGGGCACCGGCATGGTGCCGGACGCGGCGGCTGCGCGCTCCGCCCGCTTCGACCGCCGTGTCCAGAGCTGCACGACCGCCGCCATCGCAAGCGGCACCGCGATCAGCCACACGAAGGCGTGAAGGAACGGCCCCGGTTCCACCAGCCGCGCGGCATCCGCGCCCAGGAACAGCCGGAGCTGGAGGGGAAGCACAAGCATCTGCGCGATGAGCAGCAGCGGGGTGGCGGCGAGCAGTATCCTCGCATCCGCGCGCCCGAGATGGGCGAAGGTCACCACATAGTCGATGCACGGCGTCAGCAGCACCAGCAGCACGCCAAGCCGGACCATCGCGTCATCGGGTGCGAGCGGCAGCAGGATAGCGACGATTGCGGGGACAACGACGAAGTTCGCCGCGAGCAATACGGCGAGGAAGCGAGTCTGCTGGAACGCCCGACCGAGTTCCGCCAGCGGCACCTGGAGAAAGGTCACGAAGAGCATCAGCGCGAGCGCGGGCGTGATTGCCGCTTCCCATGCCGAGGTGCCGGGCATCAACGCGCCGATTCCCGCCCCGACGGTGAGCGCGGCGAAATACAGCCCGATCTGGCTCGCCTCGAGCCGATCGCGCAGTGTGGCAATGCTCATGTCCATTGTGCGGCTTCCGGGGCTAGCAAGTCGCTGGCGACAGATGGTGCGCCCGACAGGATTCGAACCTGTGGCCCCCAGATTAGGAATCTGGTGCTCTATCCTGCTGAGCTACGGGCGCCGCCGTGCGGGCCATAGGGGTTGGCGCGGGGCGTGACAACGGTGCTGCCGGCCGCCGGCCGCCTCCGGACTTTCTCAAGCGGGAGGCTCCATCACGACATGGGTCGTGCTGCTCGGCAGGGCTATACCGGCCTCGTCGAGCGATTTGAGGATGGCTATCAACGCGTCGCTGCGTACCGCCTTGATATCGTTGGTGATGGCATCGGTCCACCATTGCGCAAGCAGTTGAAGAACCCCCGCACCGGCATCGAAATCGCGGACGAGCGCGGTGACCGGCCGCGAACTGTCGATCGCGGGAATACCCTTCAGGGCGTTCTCCACCGCCGCGCGGGCGACCTCGATGTCCGCGCCGAACTCCACCGGAACCACAATCTCGTCACGCAATAGCGCCTGATCGTTCACGATCTCGACCGGGTTCTTGAACAGTAGAGAATTGGGCACGATCGAGAGCTGTCCGCCGAGCTGGCGGATATGCGTTTCGCGCAGGGAGATGTGCTCGATTCTCCCGCGGATCTTGTCGCATTCGATCAGATCGCCGATCCGCATCTTGTCGCGCAGCATGATGAGCACACCGGCAAAGAAGTTCTGGAAGATGTCCTGAAAGGCAAAGCCGATCGCCACCGCGCCGATGCCGAGGCCCGCCACCATGCCGCCGAAGGTAAAGCCAGGGATGGCGATCGTCGCGGCGAGCAGGATGCCGACCAGCACGATGCCTACCTTGATAAGCGACTGGAGCAGCTCCCGCAGATCGCCACGAAGTTGCGTGTGGCCGGTGATCCTGCGCGCGATCCCCGCCGCTCCGCGCGCCAGCAACCAGGCGATGAGCAGGACAGCTGCGGCGATGACGATGCTAGGAAGGGCAGCGATCGCCTCGCGCGACATGGACTGCAGTTCGTTCTGCAGCACGACAAGATAATTCACTGAGCCACCGTCCCTTTTGCCGGCCTCCAACGTGCGCGGGTGCACCTGGTTCCCGGCTGTCCTAATTGTGTTCGGCGCGCGCCAGCTCATGCAGCCAGGCGGCGTGCTGTGGCGCCTTCTTGGTGCGTGCCCATTCGTCGAGCATGGCAGGTGCGACCCGCCTGAGCTCGGCATATTGCTCCGTGGTGCCGATATCCGCGGCCAGTTCCACACGGTGGCCGTTCGGATCGAAGAAATAGATCGACTTGAAGATGCCATGATGGGTGGGGCCGAGCACCTCTACGCCCTGGCCTTCGATGTGCGCCTTGGCGGCCAGCAGTTCCGCCTCCGATCCCAAGCGCAGGGCGAGGTGCTGCACCCAGGCAGGCGTGTTCTCGTCGCGGCCCATGTCCTTCTGGTTGGGCAGTTCGAAGAAGGCGAGGACATTGCCGTTCCCGGCATCGAGGAAGACATGCATGTAGGGGTCGTATTCGCCGGTGGAGGGCACGTGGTCCTCGGCGAAGGCGGTGGTGTATTCCATGCCGAGCACGCGACCGTACCATTCCACCGTCTCGGCCGCGTCCTTGCACCGATAGGCGGTGTGATGGATGCCGCCGAGCCGGACGGGGTGGGGGACTACCTTGGTCATCCTATGACTCCCTTTGTCATTGCAGCCGGAGCGAAACGATCCCCGGTGCGACGCTGAACGGCCATCTGGCGCTCGGCTCATCGCAATGAAGAGCCGGACCCAATTACGCGGGTTCTTCCACCTTCAGCGCGCCGCGCTTGATCTGGTCGCGCTCCATGCTTTCGAATAGGGCCTTGAAATTGCCTTCGCCGAAGCCCTCGTCACCCTTGCGCTGGATGAATTCGAAGAACACCGGCCCGACCTGCGCTTCGGCGAAGATCTGGAGCAACAGGCGCGGACTACCACCCTCGGTGGTGCCGTCGAGGAGAATGCCGCGCGCCTGGAGCTCGCCCGCGTCCTCGCCGTGACCAGGCAGGCGCTCCGGCAACATCTCGTAATAGGTTTCCGGCGGCGCGGTCATGAACGGCACGCCGAGCGCCTTCAGCCGGTCCCATGCGGCGGTGAGATCGTCGCAGATCAGCGCGATATGCTGGATGCCCTCGCCATTGAACTGCTTGAGGAACTCCTCGATCTGGCCCTTTCCGCCTTCGCCCTCCTCGTTGAGCGGGATGCGGATCTTGCCGTCCGGCGCGGTGAGCGCCTTCGACGTCAGGCCGGTATATTCGCCCTTGATGTCGAAGAAGCGGATCTCGCGGAAGTTGAACAGCGTCTCGTAATAGTCCGCCCAGAACTTCATCCGGCCGTTGTAGACATTGTGGGTCAGGTGATCGATGCGATCGAAGCCCGCGCCGACGGGGTGGCGGTCGATGCCGGGGACATATTCGAAGTCGATATCGTAGATGGACAGGCCTTCTCCTGTCTCGTTCTCGTAGCGATCGACCAGATAGACGATCGCGCCGCCGATACCGCGGATCGCGGGGATGCGAAGCTCCATCGGCCCCGTCTCGACCTGCACCGGCTCGGCTCCGCGCTCCAGCAGGCTCTCATAGGCCTGGCGTGCGTTCCGAACGCGAAAGCCCATGCCGCAGGCACTGGGGCCGTGCTCGCGGGCAAAATACCACGCCGCGCTCCTGGGCTCGTAGTTGAGGATGAGGTTGATCTGCCCCTGCCGCCACAACTGCACGTCCTTGCTGCGGTGGGTGGCCACATGGGTAAAGCCCATGGTCGCGAAGACCGGCTCGATCACGCCCTTTTCCGGCGCGCAGAATTCGACGAACTCGAACCCGTCAAGCCCGATTGGATTCTCGAACAGATCGGCCATTGCGCGCTCCTCTCCAGCGTGAGCAATCTAGTTTCAATAGAAACCATTTATCCCGCGCGAGACCGCGCGTCAACCGGATGGCGGATGCCCGGTGGGGCTTATGCGCCCAATCGCCGGCAAAAGCGCGCGGCAGGGGTTGTCAGCGGACTCGAACTGTGATTCTTGGGTTAACCATGGCCCGCCACCGAACCGTCAGCAGACGCCTCAGACTGCCCGCTCACCGCGGCGAGGCTGCGGCGTTGGTGGCACTGCTGTTCATGACGGGCCTGGCCATCGCCGGGCCGTCCGGGCTTTTCGCCTGGAGCGAGAATCTCCGCCTGCGCGAGGTTCGGCAGGAACGGCTGGCCCGGCTGGAGGTCGAGCGCGACCATTTGCGCAACCGGGTCGATCTCCTCGACCCCCGCCATGCCGATCCCGATCTGGCGGGCGAACTCGTGCGCAGCCAGATGGGCGTGGTGCATCCCGACGAGGTCGTCGTCAGGATCGAGGACTGACCGCATTTCCGTAGCGTTCCGGCTCCGTCGCGGACCCGTTGCAAGCCTCGCGCGCTTGCGCCTATAGGCGGCGCAGTCCAGCGCCGCACAGGGCGCGCTCACAGAGGATGCGATCTTGGCCAAAGCCGCCCGCAGCAAGACCACCGACTCTGCGCCCAGCGCACGGGACCAGCACGATTTCGCACTCCACAGCCTCCAGGAAAGCCACGAGAAGGCGCTGCGCTATGACGCCAGCACCGAGCAGATGCTCGACTTCTACGAGCAGATGCTGCTGATCCGCCGTTTCGAGGAGCGTGCGGGCCAGCTCTACGGGCTTGGGCTGATCGGCGGCTTCTGCCACCTCTACATCGGGCAGGAAGCCGTCGCGGTGGGCTTGCAGTCGGCGCTCAAGGAAGGGCTCGACAGCGTCATCACCGGCTACCGCGATCATGGCCATATGCTGGCCTATGGCATCGATCCCAAGGTCATCATGGCCGAGCTGACCGGCCGCCAGGCGGGTATCTCCAAGGGCAAGGGCGGCTCGATGCACATGTTCTCGACCGAGCACCGCTTCTACGGCGGGCACGGCATCGTGGGCGCTCAAGTGGCGCTGGGCGGGGGCCTGGCGCTGGCGCACCAGTATCGCGAGGACGGCGGACTGTGCCTTGCCTATTTCGGCGATGGCGCCGCCAACCAAGGCCAGGTCTACGAAACCTTCAACATGGCCAGCCTGTGGAAGCTTCCGATCGTGTTCGTGATCGAGAACAACCAGTATGCGATGGGCACCGCGGTCAGCCGCTCCAGCGCGGAGACCGAGTTTTACCGGCGCGGCACCGCTTTCCGTATCCCCGGCATGGATGTGAACGGGATGGACGTGCTCGAGGTGCGCCAGGCGGCCGAGATCGCTTTCGCCCATGTGCGCGGGGGCAATGGCCCGGTGCTGATGGAGCTGGGCACCTATCGTTACCGCGGCCACTCCATGTCCGACCCCGCCAAGTATCGCACCCGCGAGGAGGTGCAGGACATGCGCGAACACCGCGATCCGATCGAGGGGCTGAAGAAGACCCTGCTGGAACGGGGCAAGAGCGAGGACGAACTGAAGGACATCGACAAGCGCATCCGCGCCACCGTTTCCGAGGCCGCCGACTTCGCCGAAAGCTCGCCCGAACCGGACCCGCGCGAACTCTACACCGATATTCTGGTGGAGAGCTACTGATGGCTATCGAACTGAAGATGCCCGCGCTTTCCCCCACGATGGAGGAGGGCACGCTCGCCAAGTGGCTGAAGAAGGAAGGCGACGCTATCGTCGCCGGGGACATCATCGCCGAGATCGAGACCGACAAGGCCACGATGGAGTTCGAGGCGGTCGACGAGGGCACCCTCGGCAAGATCCTGGTGTCCGAGGGAACCGAGGGCGTGAAGGTTGGCACCGTCATCGCGACGATGGCGGGCGAGGGCGAGGATGCTGCGGCTGCGGCGCCAGCTCCAGCAGCAGCCGAGCCGCCGGCCGCAGCGCCGACGTCCGCCGAACCCGAGGCGCCGCAGCCGGCGAAGGCGGAGGGCGCCACGGCCCGGCCCGCCTCCACGGCGAAGGCCGCGCGCGACCCCGAGGTGCCGACCGGCACCGCGATGAAGACCGTCACCGTCCGCGAGGCGCTGCGCGATGCGATGGCCGAGGAAATGCGGGCCGACGAGCGCGTGTTCGTGATGGGCGAGGAGGTCGCGCAATATCAGGGCGCCTACAAGGTCACTCAGGGCTTGCTCGACGAGTTCGGGCCCAAGCGGGTGATCGACACCCCGATCACCGAATATGGCTTCGCCGGTGTCGGCACAGGCGCGGCGATGGGCGGATTGAAGCCGATCGTCGAGTTCATGACCTTCAACTTCGCCATGCAGGCGATCGACCACATCATCAATTCGGCCGCCAAGACCAATTACATGAGCGGCGGGCAGATGCGTTGCCCGATCGTGTTCCGCGGCCCCAACGCCGCCGCCAGCCGGGTGGGCGCGCAGCACAGTCAGAACTATGGCCCGTGGTATGCCAGCGTGCCGGGGCTGATCGTGATCGCGCCCTATGACGCGGCGGACTGCAAGGGATTGCTCAAGGCCGCGATCCGCAGCGAGGACCCGGTGGTCTTCCTCGAGAACGAGCTGGTCTATGGCCGCAGCTTCGATGTGCCCGATACCGACGACTGGGTGCTGCCGATTGGCAAGGCCCGCATCGTGCGCGAGGGGCGCGACGTCACCATTGTCGCCTATTCGATCGCGGTGGGCATGGCGCTCCAGGCGGCTGAGGAACTGGCGGGCGAGGGGATCGAGGCCGAGGTGATCGATCTGCGGACGTTGCGCCCGCTCGACAGGGAGGCGATCCTGGAGAGTCTGGCCAAGACCAACCGGCTGATCATCGCGGAGGAAGGCTGGCCGACCTGCTCGATCGCGTCGGAGGTCATGGCGATCTGCATGGAGGAAGGTTTCGACAACCTCGATGCGCCGGTGCTTCGCGTGACCGACGAGGATGTGCCGCTGCCCTATGCCGCCAATCTGGAGAAGGCGGCGCTGATCGACGCGCCGCGCATCGTCGCGGCTGCGAAGAAGGTCTGTTATCGCTAGATCAGCAGCTGTTGAGCGCCAGGCCCTGCGTGTTGGTGATGTTCTGGTTGGTGCGTTCGCGCACGTTGAAGGCGCTCTCGTAGCGGATAGTCGTGGGCGCCGTGCCGAAGCCGCCGAAAATCGCCGGGCGATACTGGTAGGTGACCTCGACGAACATCACGGCTGTTCCCTCGGCCGAAACGATCCGGTTTCCTGCCGGGCCCATGCCGGTCGCAAGGGTTGAGGTGGTGCGGCCCGTCCCTTGTGTTCCGTAGGAGGGAGCGACCGCGAAGTTGCCGTGACAACGCTGCCAGTTGATCATCTGGCCTTCCTGGGATCCGGTGCGGCCGTTCGGCTCGAGCGACGACAATACGATCCGGCCGTTGTCGACGAAATCGATCGGCGCCCCGACCAGGTCGGCTCCCGCGAACACCTCGTAGATATGTGTTTCGTCGATCGCCGTGCGGACACGTCCGGCGTTGTCGGCAACCGTCATGGCGATCTGGTTGATGCGCAAATGAGTGAGGGCGAGGTTGGAGACCTCCAGCCCGCCGAGGAGCAGCACGAGAAATATCGGCAACGCATAAGCGAACTCGACGAGCGCGAGCCCGCTCTTGGATAGTGCGAGATCGCGCAAGCGTGCGCGCATGGCCGGCCAGGATGTCACGGCGGTCATCCGCATGTCGTGGGTGGCGCTACCTGGCGCGCATAGGGCTGGTTGCGGATCGCGCTGCGTGCGGTGATGCTGTATTCTTCGCGCGTGCCGAACAGGCCGCGCATCGGCACTAGGCGGGGCATACGCACCGTGACTTCGTAGAACACGATGTCGTCGGCTCCGCCGACACCATCGCGGCCGGCGACGACATCGTAGAACCCGTCGTTGTTCAGGTCCTCCCAGCAATCGCCCTCGTCGTATTGTCCGTTATCGTTGTAATCGGTGACCAGCTTTTCGCTCCGTCCCACACCGGAGAAGTCGTAGAAATTGCGGGTCGAGATGGTGTAGGTCGCATTCCGGGCGACCACGTTGCTGCGGGTCTCGATCGCGCAGCGGATCTGAGCCTGCATGGACTCCCCTTCGCAATTGAAGTCCGGCGTTTCCATCGACCCCGAGCGCGATACATCGTCCAGGGCCCCCTGCACGACCGAGCGCAGATAGCTCTGGTATCCAAGATCGAGCCCGCCCAGGAGCAGCAAGCAGAGCGGTCCGAGGACGAAGCCGAACTCCACCAGCGTTACCCCGCGGGTGTCGCCACCCAGGCGTGTCAGCAGCCGGCGCAGCCGTAGTGGGAAGCGTTCCATGTGCATGTCCCTCAATTGGTCAGCCTCAACGCGCCGATCTGGTTTCCGATCTGGCGGAAGCGACTGATAAGCTGTTCGCGGTTGGCGGATGTCGATGCCTGGCTCGCGTTGGTGGCGCATTGCGTGAGCGGAGTGCTGAGCGAGGTTCCGAATGCAATGACCCACACCGAGGTATTCATGTTCTTGGTTGCGTTGCACGCCATCTGGAAGCGCTGGCGGTGACGATTGAGAAGATCGGCGGTGTTGGCGTCGCCCTGTGCGTCCGACGTGCAGTTGTTCGCGTTCTTGACCCGGAGCGCGTTACGTTCCGGCCCGTATGCCGTGTAGACGTTGCAATAGGCGGTCTGCTGGCCGTCGGTCATGAAGATCACGTGCCGGTTGCAGGGCATGCCGTTGAATT
This sequence comes from Altererythrobacter sp., assembly GCA_016793865.1. GTDB lineage: Bacteria > Pseudomonadota > Alphaproteobacteria > Sphingomonadales > Sphingomonadaceae > Qipengyuania. The sequence continues at coordinate 593,266 of JAEULJ010000007.1, read as the reverse complement.
CCTCGCACGCGTCGGCGAAGGGGCCGCCGGTCGAGATCAGCCGTCCGCCCCATATCATCCCGATGTCGTGATAGGTGCCGCCCACCGGGGCCAGGCTTCGAACATAGCCGCTCAGCCCCTGCACCCCGCCCTGGTCGTCGCGAGCCCAGGTCTGGAGGCGACGCGCTTCCGTGGGGCAGGCGTAATAGCCTTGCGAGGGCGTGTAGAGGCTCGGCATCCAGTTGTTGTTGGTGCTGGCTCCCCCGCCCGGAGTCGTGGCGCCATTGCCCGCCGTGCGCTGATAAGTCGCCTGGGCAAGCATGGGGCGCCAGCGGGTCGCCTCGCTGTTGGGGATGAAATTGAGATCGAGATCGGTCGCGCCGCTCGGGATCGTAAGGCTCGAGCCTCCATTGATGGTGGAGACGGTGTCCCGCTCCTCGATGCACCCGTTCCAGGTGACCGTCTGCAGTCCGCCGCCGCCTACGCCGACCAGCTCTTGCATGTCATAGACCCCTCCGCCGGTCGGCAGCGTTCCGGGCGCGGTTGTTGCCAGGGTGATGGCCCCGCCGCCGGCAAAGCTGGAGGTGTCGAGCTGCTCCTCGCGATACTGCCACTGACTGAAGGAATAGGGGTAGGTCCGCTTGGTGATCGTGACGTTGCGCTCACAAACGCGGTTGGTGGGATTGTTGGTCCAGCTCGCCGTCCTGCGCGAGAACTGGTACCGCACATAGCCGGTGGGTGCCGCTGGCTCATTGGCCTGCGGTCCTGCAGGTCCATCGGGATCGTAGAAGTCCGCGTCGTTGCTCACGCCGACAGAGGCGTACGAACCGCCAACTGGTGATGTGCCACCCTGGCTGAAGGCGGTGTTGCTGCCAAAATTGGCGCAATTTGCGTTCGTAATCTGCCGGTCGACGCCACTGACGCGAAACCGCTCCACACCGGGGCTGGCTAGAAGGCCGGTCTCGGGGCTGGTGATCGATACCGTCTCGGTGGCGGGCGTGGTGTTGTAGATCGCGACCCGCGATTGATACGGCGTGCTCGCACGGATGAAGTCGCTGTTCTGGGCTTGCAGCAAGCGACCCACGTTCACCGTGTTCGAATAGGGCACGATGCCATAGCGCAAGCGCAGGCCTTGCGATTCCAACTGAGCCTGGATCGGGGCGAGCTCGTCGTAGAGTGCCATCACGGCGTCTTGAAGGGCGGTGATCTTGCGGTTGGCGTCAACGTTCGTCGCGTTGTCGTTGACGTCGTTCATCATCGAGCCGGTGACGTCCAGGACGAGCACCACATCGGTGTTCACGAAGTTGAGCGAGGCCTCGCAGCTTACACTGAGCGGCAGGGTGCCGAAGCCGAAAAGCTTCATCACCGCCGTCGGAATGCGGGTCGCCGCGTCGATGCGAACGATGCCTACCTCAGGGCGGGTGATCTCGGGCGAGAATGCCTCGGTCTGGTAGAGCCCCGCCGGAAAGTTGAACGAAAAGAAGCGCTCGCCGGTCGCCATGACGTCGGCGGTCAACGAATCGTTGCGCATTACGCGGCGGGCGGCGAGCGACGCGGCGTCGCAAGCGCTTTGCAGGCGGCTCTTGGCCATGTAGGCGCGGCTGACGTCGATTCCGGAGCCGATCATGGCGGTCAGCGGGATCAGGGCGGCGCCGACGATCGCGAGGGTGTTGCCGGCCGTGTCACGGCACAAGCGGCGGAGGAAGCCCCTCCGGCGATTGCCGTCCACGACGCTGGAGTTCCTCTTGAATAATGCCATGATGCTTGCTCGCAAAGCGCTTATCCGACGCCGATAGCGCTGGTATAACCTACAAAGGTTTCAGAACGTTGGTTAACGGCGAGGTAAGAGATCGTTCGGTGAATCTCACCCCCGACCGCGGATCGACCTCGCTGGATTCGGACCTTGCGGGTGAGGCGGAGCGGATCGCCGTTCTGTATGCCCCGCGATCCTTGCGGTCCGGTTACCGCTCGTTGCTGTGGCTGGACGCGCTGCTGGCGCACATTGCGCTGACTGCGCGAGAGCCGGCCCTGGCGCAGCTCAAGCTGGCGTGGTGGCGCGATGCCTGCGCCGCGCTCGGCCAGCCCGCGCGCCACCCGGTTCTGGCGGCGCTGGTCGTGACGGGGTGCGACGACCGGGAGGCGCTGGTGGCGCTTGTCGACGCCTGGGAGGAGGTCGCGGTGGGCGAGCGGGGATTGCCTGCCGCGGCCGAAGGCCTAGGGCGGCGCCGCGCTGGCCTTCTGGCCCGTTGCGCCGGAGAGCCGGAGGCGGCGGCGTGTGCTGCGGCCCGATCCTGGACTTTGGCGACATTGGCGAACCACGCGGCCTCTATCGAAGAACGCGAGGAGATGCTCCGTGCTGCCAGGGCAGGGCCGCTGTCTCGCCTGTCGCGCCCCCTGAGGCCGCTCGCGGTGCTTGGCGGGCTTGCACGGCGCGCGGCTGGGCGTGGCGGTGGGCATTTGCTCGGAGACCGGATGAGCCCGCTGGTGGCGATGCGGCTTGGCATTTTCGGGCGCTGATCTAGGCTGCGCGAATGAACCGGTTGATCCTGGGCGCGCTGGGGGCGCTGTCGCTGGCCGCGATCGGCCTGTTCTGGTGGCAGGGCCGCGCCGAGGTGGAGCGGGGTGCGCCGCCTCCCGCACCTCTGGCGGCGCCGCGAGCGGCTACGGATATCCCCTCCGCCGACATATCCGGCCTGACCGGGCCAGCCCCGCCGGAGGCGACCGAGCAGACCCGCGAGCAGCAGCGCTTCGGCCGCTACGACCGCGACCGCGATGGCCGCGTCACCCGCAACGAGATGCTTTCGACCCGGACCGAGGCGTTCCGCAAGCTGGACCGGGACGGTAACAATTTGCTCACCTTCGAGGAATGGGCCGTGGCGACGGTCACCCGCTTCGAAGGAGCCGACCGTGATGGCGACGCGGTGCTTTCGCCGGCCGAGTTCGCGACCACCAGGCCCAAGCCCAGCACCAAGCCCGCCTGCCGCTGCTAGCCGCACGGACTGCTAGAGCGCGGCTTTCGCCGCCAGTTCCTCGCGTGCGGTCCGGTACTCGGCCTCCAGCCTCGCTACGGTGGCCTCTACCGGCGCGACTTCCTTGACGGGGCCGATGCCTTGGCCCGATCCCCAGATATCCTTCCACGCCTTGGCCTTGGTGTTGCCGCCGCTGCCGAAGTCCATCTTGCTGGGATCGCTGACCGGCAAATTGTCGGGGTCCATGCCCGCCGCCTCGATGCTCGATCGAAGATAATTGCCATGCACCCCGGTGAAGAGGTTGGTGTAGACGATACCCGCCGCATCGCTTTCCACGATGCCCTGCTTGTAGGCGTCGGGCGCGTTCGCCTCGCTGCTGGCGATCCAGGGGCTGCCGATATAGGCGAAATCCGCGCCCAGCGCCTGCGCCGCCAGGATCGAACGTCCATGGCCGATCGAGCCCGACAGCGCGACCAGCCCGCCGAACCACGCCCTGATCTCCTGCATCAGCGCGAAGGGGCTGAGCACGCCGGCATGGCCGCCCGCGCCAGCGGCCACCGGGATCAACCCGTCCGCACCCTTCTCGACGGCCTTGCGGGCGAAGCGGTCGTTGATGATGTCGTGCATGGTGATCCCGCCCCAGCCGCGGACGGCCTGGAAAATCTCCTCGCGGGCGCCCAGCGAGGTGATGACCAGCGGCACCTGCCACTTGGCGCATGTCATCATGTCCGCTTCCAGCCGGTCGTTGGTGCGGTGAACGATCTGGTTGACCGCGAACGGGGCGGCCGGGCGCCCCGGATTGTCGCGATTGTGCGCCGCGAGCTCTTCCGTGATGCGGTGGAGCCATTCGTCGAGCTGGCTCTGCGGGCGGGCGTTCAGCGCCGGGAAGCTGCCGACGATCCCCGCCTTGCACTGTGCGATCACCAGCTCCGGCCCGGAGACGATGAACAGCGGCGAGCCGATGACAGGCAGCCGCAGCCGGTCGAAGGGGGCGGGCAGGGGCATCGGCAAACTCCGTGGCGAAACAGGACTGGCCTTCCGGCTATCCGGGCCGAAGCGCCTTGTCGAGAGGCGCCGTGGTCACGCGGCCGCGTTCACCCTCGCCAGGGGAGGATCGGGCGGCTGAGGCAGGCGGGCGCGGCCCTCATGGGCGGAGCCGTTCGTGCACCGCATTGGCCGCGCTCAGCGCCGCGCGCACGCTGGCCGCGGCTACGTCCGTATCGACCCCGCAGCCCCACACCGTGCGCCCTTCTGCATCCGTGCATTCGAGAAAGGCGGCCGCGCGTGCTTCCGATCCGGCGCCCAGCGCGTGTTCGCTGTAATCGCGAACCTCCAGCGCGATGCCGAAGCTGTCGCGCAGCGTCGCGACGACCGAGGAAATCAACCCGTTGCCGCGCCCGCTGACGCTGGTCTCGTGCCCGTCGACAGCGATCGTGCCGGCAAAGATGCGCGCGCCGTCCGGCGCCTTGTGCTCCTCGTAATCCACCAGTCTCAGATGGCGTGGCTCGATCTTCACGAAATAGGCGCGGCGGAACGCGCTCCAAATGTCGGCGGCGGTCAGTTCGCGGCCAAGCTCGTCGGCCATGTGCTGGACATGGGGGCTGAAATCGGCCTGCATCCGCTTGGGCAGCCGCAAGCCCTGGTCCTGCTCCAGAACCCAGGCGAAGCCACCCTTGCCGGATTGCGAGTTGACGCGGATCACGGCCTCATAGCTGCGGCCCAGATCGGCCGGGTCGATCGGCAGGTAAGGCACGCGCCATTGCGGCGAGTTCTGCTCGCCACGCGCGGCGAAGCCCTTCTTGATCGCGTCCTGATGGCTGCCGGAAAAAGCGGTGTAGACCAGTTCTCCGCCATAGGGATGGCGCGGATGGACCGGGAGCTGGTTGCAATATTCCACGGTCTCGATCACGCTGCCGATGTCCGAGAAATCTATTCTTGGATCAATGCCTTGGGTGTATAAGTTAAGAGCCATTGTCACCAGGCAGCAGTTGCCGGTGCGCTCGCCATTGCCGAACAGGCAGCCTTCCACCCGGTCCGCGCCGGCCATCAGCCCCAGTTCCGCCGCGGCGACGCCGGTGCCGCGGTCGTTGTGGGTGTGCAGGCTGATGACCGCGCTTTCCCGCCGGGGCAGGTTGCGAGTGAAATATTCGATCTGGTCGGCGTAGATATTCGGGGTCGCCGCCTCGACCGTCGCGGGCAGGTTCAGGATGATGGGATGCGCGGGCGTGGGGGCCAGCACCTCCATCACCGCCTCGCAGACCTCGAGGCTGAAATCGAGCTCGGCGGTGGAGAATGTCTCCGGGCTGTACTGGAAATGCCAGTCCGTGCCGGGCCGCGCCGCCGCCTCGTCGCGCATCACCTTCGCGCCTTCGATCGCGATGGCCTTCACCTCGGCGCGGCTCATCCCGAACACGATCTCGCGCCAGGCCGGGCTGACGGCGTTGTAGAGGTGCACGATGGCCGCGCGCGCACCTTCGAGGCTGGCGAAGCTGGTGCGGATCAGATCCGCGCGGCTCTGGGTCAGCACCTGGACGATCACATCGTCGGGAATGCGGCCAGAGCGGACGAGCCCGGCGATGAAGTCGAACTCGGTCTGGCCCGCACTGGGGAAGCCGACCTCGATCTCCTTGAGCCCGACCTTCACCAGCAGGTCGAAGAAGCGGGTCTTCTTGGCCGAATCCATCGGATCGACGATGGCCTGATTGCCATCGCGCAGGTCGGTGGAAAGCCAGCGCGGCGGGCTGGTTATGGTGCGCGAGGGCCATTGCCGATCGGGCAAGGCGACGGGTGGGAAGGGCGCGTATTTGGCGCTCGGATCGCGGAGCATGGACATGAAGCTCTCGGGCTATGAGACGGTGGAACTGCGGCGAAACGGACCCTCGGGCGCGGCACGCGCCGGGGCCGGCGCGATCATGCCCGAGGGCGGATAAGTCGTAGCGGCAGGCCGTGGCGTGTCATGGCCCATGCATCGCGCAGTTTCGCGCAATGCGCAAGCGTCCCTTGGCTGCTCCGGTCAGCCGCAGCTCAGCCGGGTCACCACGCCGCCGGCGTCGAGATCGACGTTAAGCCGGTCCTCGCGGTAGTCCTGCGTCACGACGGAGCCAGGCTTCAGCCAGCGGATGCTGCCGTGGCCGATCTTGCGCGCCACTTCCGCGCGCAGGGCGGGCGTGTCGCGGCGGCCCACCGCGTCCGCGGCGGCACCCGCCTTGCACCGGTCGGGTGCCGCGGCGACCGCATCGCTCTTCTCGAAGGCTGCGGTGATGTCCAGTTCCACCCGGTCGGACACCAGGGGAATGGCATAGGCGATGCCGAATTCGGAGCGGTTGATGTGGCCGCGTGCCTGGAAACCGATGTTGAGCCGTTTGTTCATGGGATGCGGGCCCGCGCCGGTGAACTCGGCGGCGAGGGTAACGGGGCGGGTGATGCCGTTGAGAGTGAAATCGCCCACGATGGTCGCCCGGTTTCCTCCGGTATGGTGGACCGAGGTGGAAACGAAGCGTGCATCGGCCGGAGCGGCGCCGAAGAAATCGGGCTTGCCGCCATTCTTGCCCGGGGCGAGCAGGTGATCGCGCAGCCCGCTGCTCGCCACCGTGACCTTGGCGACCGGGATCGTGACATCCAGCCGGGTTGCGGCAAGGTTCTTGGGATTTATCTCGAGCGAGCCGGCGACATCGCCGAAGATCCCGAAATAGTCGTTGAAGCCGAAGTGGTTGACTCGCCAGCCGACCAGCGTGTGGGCACCGTCCACGGTGTAGCGCCCCGCTTCGACACGCGCCGCTTCCGCCTTGGCGAGCGCCGGTGGCGGGGCGGTCTGGGCGTCGAGGGTGGCGTATCCGGCCATGCCCAGCAGAACAAGCGCAGGAGCGGCGGCGAGAAGGAGCGGTTTCATTGGCGGAGACTTTCGATGGGGGGTGGTTGATCCTAGCGAAGAATTGGCGGCGAAGGAACTCGGCAATGCGGCTGGCGGAGGCTCAGCTTGGCGGGACCCGGTTGGGTAGCGGGACCAACCCGGGCTTGAGCCGATAGACCAGCAGTCCGTCCGGATCGATCCGGGCGGCGAGAAGATAGTCGCGTTGGAGACGTGCGATCACCACGGCGCGGGTTTGCGTGTTGCCCTTGGGATTGGGCCGGGCGCGCAGGATGATGCGGTCCGGGCGGGTGGCGAGGATTCGGGTGACCTCCGCCACCGCGTCGGTTCCGATTGCCGGAGCCTCGGCTGCGAAGACGAGATGGCCGGCAAAGGCGTAACGCGTCGGCAGGCACCAGTCGTTGAGCAGATAGGCGGCGCTCGGCCCGCCATAGGAAAACGGGCAGTTGCGCTGACCGCTGGTGGCGGTGTCGAGCGCGGCTATGGTGCGCCATCCGCCAGTCCCGGCACGCTCGTTCCATTGGAGCGCGAAGACCGCGACAATCAGCGCCACCGCCGTCGCCGCGAGCGGCAGGCGGTAGTCGCGCCAACGGTCGAAGGCGGGCGCGGCGCAAACGCAGGCCGGCACCAGCACCGGCAGGAGATAGTGATCGTAGAAGGTGCGGTCATAGGCCAGCAGCGCCAGCAGCGACACCGCCAGCCAGCCAGCCAGCAGCAGGCGAACCGTGCGCCTTTCCGGCTGTGCAGCCGCTGGGTCCGGCGGCCCGCGACGCAGGCCCGATGCGGCGAACGCCAGCAGCGGTGCGATCATCAGTGCCGAAGCCCCCAGGTGCCAGATATAGTCGCCTGGCTCCATCGGCGCGCGCAGCGTCGCCGATGTCACGGTGGCGAAGATGAGCGCGTCCAGCTGGCCGGCGCCCTGCCAAATGGCCACGGCGGCGAGCGATGGGGCCAGCGCCGCCAGCGCGGCGATGGCGGTGATGCCGATGGCCGCTGCGGGCGGGCGTGTGCGCCAGGCGATGGCCGCGACCACCAGCCCGAAGAATGCGGCCTCGAAGACCGCGCTCTGCTTCGTCTGCACCGCCAATCCGCTCAGGAACATGGCGGCGAGCGCCGGCCCAAGGATGGAGCGAGCGCCTTGCCCGCGCTCGATCATTCGCACCAGCAACAGGGCCGCCAGCGCCATGAAGACGTTGAAGAACACGCCTGCCTGGCCCAGCACCCCGCCGGTGAGCGCCGACCACCAGCAATAGGCGATGCCTGCGGCAAGGGCACCGGTGGGGCCTGACAGCCGCAATGCGAGGCGATAGACCAGGAACGCGCCGGCAATGACGAAGGCGAGCGCCGCAAGCGCCGCCTGTGCGATCCCGTCGCCTCCGAGCAGGCGGATGCCGGCGTATATGGCGAACAGGAACGGCGGCTTGCGATCCCAGATGTCGACATAGGGCAGCGCGCCACCCAGTATCCGGTCGCCGACCAGGAGGTAGAGCTGTTCGTCTATGTTGACGATCGGCTGGCCGAGCGTCAGCAAGCGGGCCGCCACCGCCGCCGCCGCGAACACGACAAGCGCGCGGACGGAGGCGGCGGTGTTCTTACCCTCGCTCGGCAAGGGGCTGGTCAGTTAACCGCCTTGTCGACCAGCTTATTCTTGCCGATCCACGGCATCATCGCGCGCAGGCGGGCGCCGACCTGCTCGATCGGGTGGGCCGCGGCCGCCTTGCGGCTGGCCTTGAGCTCGGGCTGGCCCGCCTGGTTGTCGAGCACGAAGTTCTTGACGAAGCGGCCGGACTGGATGTCGCGCAGGACGCGGCGCATTTCGGCCTTGGTCTCGTCGGTGATGATCCGCGGGCCGGTGACGATATCGCCATATTCGGCGGTGTTGCTGATCGAATAGCGCATGTTGGCGATGCCGCCCTCGTACAGCAGGTCCACGATCAGCTTGGTTTCGTGGAGGCATTCGAAATAGGCCATTTCCGGCGCATAGCCGGCCTCAACCAGCGTCTCGAACCCGGCCTGGATTAGATGGGTGATGCCGCCGCACAGCACCGCTTGCTCGCCGAACAGGTCGGTTTCGCATTCCTCGCGGAAATTGGTCTCGATGATGCCGCTGCGCCCGCCGCCGACCGCGCTGGCATAGCTGAGCGCCAGCGCCTTGGCCTGGCCGTTGCCGCCACTCTGCGCGCTCTCCTGATGCACCGCCACGAGGCAGGGCACGCCGCCGCCCTTCTGGTATTCGCTTCGCACCGTGTGACCCGGCCCCTTGGGCGCGATCATGATGACGTCGATGTCGGCGGGCGGCTCGATCAGGCCGAAGTGGACGTTGAGCCCGTGCGCGAAGGCGAGCGCGCTGCCCGGCTTCATCCGGCCTGCGATATCGTTCGCCCAGATCGCGGCCTGGTGTTCGTCGGGAGCGAGGATCATCACCACATCGGCCCATTCGGCGGCCTCGGTGTTGGACATCACCTTGAAGCCCGCATCCTCGGCCTTGCCGCGCGTGGCGGAGCCTTCGCGGAGCGCGATCGCGACCTCCTTCACCCCGGAATCGCGCAGGTTCTGGGCATGGGCGTGGCCCTGGCTGCCATAGCCCACGATCGCGACCTTCCGGCCCTTGATGAGATCGGTTTCGCAATCCTTGTCGTAGTAAACCTGCATTGTATCCCTCACGTCGTCCTGGCGCAGCCTGGATCGGGTGCCGCTCGGTCGCACCTTGTCGAGAGCGATCCCGGGTCTGCCGGGATGACGGTTGATCTCAGGTGCTCGCAGCCCCCCGCATCATGCCCACTATGCCCGAACGGCCCACCTCGACCAGCCCCAGTTCGCGCATCAGCGCCAGGAAGCTGTCGATCTTGTCGGGCGCGCCGGTCAGCTCGAACACGAAACTCTGCGTGGTGGTGTCCACGACCTTGGCACGGAACAGCTCCGCAATCCGCAGGGCCTCGACCCGCTTTTCGCCGCCTCCAGAGACCTTTACGAGCGCAAGTTCACGTTCGACATGAGGTCCGGCCTCGGTCAGATCGGTGACCTTGTGAACCGGCACCAGCCGCTCGAGCTGGGCGCGAATCTGGTCGATCACCTGCGGCGGCCCGCCGGTGACGATGGTGATCCGGCTGGTGGCGTGGTCTTCGCTGATGTCCGCCACGGTCAGGCTGTCGATGTTGTAGCCGCGCGCGGTGAACATCCCCGCGATCTTGGCGAGGATGCCCGCCTCGTTGTCGACGGTCACGGTCAGGACGTGCCGCTCGCTGGCGGCCGGTTTGATTTTCATCGTCTTACACCAGTGCCTTGGCTTCGTCGTCCATCGTGCCCTCGACCCGGTCGCCATAGAGCAACATTTCGGTGTGCGCGGCGCCGCTCGGGATCATGGGGAGGCAGTTCGCCTCCTTGGCGACCAGGCAATCCACCATCACCGGGCCGTCATGGTCGATCATCGCCTGGATGCCGGCGTCGAGATCGGCTTCGTCCTCGATGCGGATGCCCTTCCAGCCGTAAGCCTCCGCCAGCTTCACGAAATCGGGCAGGCTGTCCGAATAGCTGTTCGAATAGCGGCTTTCGTAGGTCAGTTCCTGCCACTGGCGGACCATGCCCATGTACTCGTTGTTGAGGATGAATACCTTGACCGGCAGGCGGTACTGGCTGGCGGTGCCGAGCTCCTGGATATTCATCTGGATGCTCGCCTCGCCGGCCACGTCGATAACCAGGGCCTGCGGGTTGCCGAGTTGCGCGCCGATCGCGGCGGGCAGGCCATAACCCATCGTGCCGAGACCGCCGCTTGTGAGCCAGCGATTCGGTGCCTCGAAGCCGAAATATTGCGCCGCCCACATCTGGTGCTGGCCAACCTCGGTGGTGATGATCGGATCGCGGCTCCGGCTCAGCGCGAACAGCCGCTCGATGGCCTTCTGCGGCATGATCGCCTGGCTGCCGTCGCTCGCCCGCTCGGGATAGGCGAGGCATTCGCGTGCCTTCCAGCCGACGATCCGCGCCTTCCATTCGCCCAGGTTGATGGCCTTGCGATCGCCCCATGCGGCGAGCAGCTGGTCCAGCACCGTCGCGCAGTCGCCCACGATGCCGAGGTCGACTGGCACGATCTTGGCGATGCTCGCGCGGTCGATGTCGATGTGGATCTTCTTGGCATGGGGGGCGAAGGCATCGAGCCGGCCGGTCACCCGATCGTCGAAGCGCGCGCCCACGGCCACGATCAGATCGGCCTGGTTCATCGCCAGATTGGCTTCATAGGTGCCGTGCATCCCCAGCATCCCCAGCCAGTCGGGATGGCTGGCGGGAAAGGCGCCCAGGCCCATCAGCGTGCTGGTGACCGGGGCGCCGGTGGCGTGCTGCAGCCGGCGCAGCAATTCGGAGGCACGCGGACCCGAATTGATGACCCCGCCGCCGGTGTAGAACACCGGGCGTTCCGCAGCGGCGATCATGGCGACGGCGCGGGAGATTTCGTCCTCGCCCGCCTCTGTCCGCGGGCGATAGCGGTGCGAGGCCATCACAGGGGCATCCGCCTTCGGGGCGGCGGCCGCCAGCGCGATCTGCACATCCTTGGGAATGTCGATCAGCACCGGGCCGGGCCTGCCGGTGGTGGCGATGCGGAACGCCTCGGCCACGGTCGCGGCGAGCGTATCGGGGCTCTTCACCAGATAATTGTGCTTAGTGCAGTGGCGCGTAATGCCGACCGTGTCCGCCTCCTGGAAGGCGTCGGTCCCGATCAGCGCGGTTGGCACCTGGCCGGTGATGACCACCATCGGGATCGAATCCATGAAGGCGTCCGCGATCCCGGTCACGGCATTTGTCGCCCCCGGGCCGCTGGTCACCAGCACCACGCCCGGCTTGCCTGTGGAGCGGGCATAGCCTTCCGCGGCATGGGCCGCGCCGGCCTCGTGGCGGACGAGGATGTGGCGGATATGCGGGCTACCGAACAGCGCATCGTAGATCGGCAGCACCGCGCCGCCGGGATAGCCGAAAACGATCTCCACGCCTTCGGCGCGCAGAGCCTCGATCAGTATGGCGGCGCCGCTGCGCTCCTTGGTCACGTCAAACTCCTTGGCGGGCAGGGGCCCAGATATGAGTCGGCCCGGCGCTGGGGTCTGAGCGCCGGGCCGACTTGGATGCTCTCTGGCCAGCGCTCATTTCAAAGTCAAGACAAGATTCGTAAGAAAAGTGCGTCAATGTCACTTTCAAAGCAACTTTCCGATTCCACCCTCGGCCAATTCGCGGGTGGCTGGCGGCGGAACCAGGTGTATTGGCGCTTGCCGTATTGCCGGGTTGCGATCTGGCCAGCCAGCAATGCCTCGTCGCGCGAAAGCTGACCTTCGAGCCAGCCGGTGATCTCGCGAACGCCGATCGCGCGCATGATGGGAAGCGCCGGATCGAGGCCGCGCGCCAGAAGTGCCGCCACCTCCTCCCGCGCCCCGCCATCCATCATCGCGGCGAACCGCCTGTCGCAGCGTTGCGCCAGCCATTCGCGGTCGGGCAGGAGCACCAACGGGTGGAGATCGACCAGGCTGCCGATGCCGCCGCTGCGCTCCCGCTGCCATTCGGCCAGCGTGCGTCCGCTCGAACGCACCACCTCCAGCGCCCGCATGGTGCGCGCGGTGTCGGCGGGTGCGAGGCGGGCAGCCGCCGGTGCGTCCTCGCGTTCGAGGGCGGCGCGTGCCTGCGCCTGGGGGAGGGCGCGGATCTCGGCGCGGATGGCCGGGTCGATCGGCGGCACCGGCGCGATCCCTTCCATCAGCGTGCGAAGATAGAGCCCGGTCCCGCCCACCAGCACGGGCATCGCGCCCTCGGCATGGAGCGCCGCCACCGCTTGCCCGGCCGCCGCGGACCAATCCGCCGCCGAGCAGGGCGTCGCTCCATCCCATGCGCCGAATAGCCGATGCTCGATCCCGCCCATCTCGTCCTCACTGGGCCGCGCGGACAGTACGCGCAGATCGGCATAGACCTGAGCGCTGTCGGCGTTGAGGATCACGGCGCGCCGCCCGGCGCCTTCGATGGTCTGCGCCAGCCGCACGGCCAGCGCGCTCTTGCCGCTCGCGGTCGGCCCTGCAATGAGCGCCAGCCTTGGTTTGGAGGACGGGTCGGACATGCTCATCGCGCGGTTGATAGCAGAGCTAGGCGGGCTTGAAACGCGGCTCGACGCAGCCAGCGCGGCGCTCGAGGCGCGGGGCTTGCGGGTCGCGGAGGCGGCGATGCTCGACTTCTGCGGCGACGTGCTGCAGATCCTGCTGCCTGATGGCGATGCGGCGCTGGTGCGGCAGGTGCTGGGCGCCCATTTCGACCCTTGCGACCTGCTCGTGGCGCGCAGCGCGATCGAGGTGCCGCGGCTGTTCGTCTCCGACATGGATTCGACCATGATCGGGCAGGAATGCATCGACGAGCTGGCCGATTACGCCGGGCTGAAGCCGCAGATCGCAGCCATCACCGAACGCGCGATGCAGGGCGAACTCGACTTCCCGAGCGCGCTTCGAGAGCGTGTTGGTCTTCTCAAGTCACTTGAAGAAAGCGCCATAGAACGCTGTCTTGCAGAGAGAATTGTGCCGGTTACCGGCGCCGCGACGCTGGTGGCCACGCTGAAGGCGCGGGGTTGCCGCTCCGTGCTGGTGACCGGCGGCTTCCACCATTTCGCCGATCCAGTGGCGGCGTGGCTGGGGTTCGACCGGGTGGTCGGCAACAGGCTGGCCGTGGCCGATGGCCGGCTGACCGGCGCGCTCGTGGGTGCGATCAGCGATGCCTCCACCAAGGAAGCCACCCTGCGCGAGGAAGCCGCGAAGCTGGGGGAGGGCGCCCGCGTGCTCGCGATGGGCGACGGCGCGAACGACATCCCGATTCTGCGGGCGGCCGACTACGGCCTCGCTTATCGCGCGAAGCCCAAGGCGAGGGAGGCGGCCGGCGGCTGGGTGGAGCGGGGCGATCTCACGGCCGTGCTGAGCCTGCTGGGCATACCCCGTACCGATTGGGTGGCGGGGTAATCCTCCCCGGACCAGGGAGGATCGCCTTCCGCTATCCGTGCGATTCGTCCGCCGGATGGGTCTGGAGCTGGATGTAGTTCTGCAGGCCCATCTTCTCGATCAGCTCCTGCTGCTTTTCGATGAAGTCGACATGCTCCTCCTCGTTGTCGAGGATCGAGCGGAACAGGTCGCGGGTGACATAGTCGCGCACGCTCTCGCAATGTTGGATGGCATCGCGCAGCAGGGGGATGGCCTCGCCCTCCAGCGCCAGATCGGCGGCGAGGATCTCGGGCACGCTGTCACCGATCCGCAGCGCGCCGATGCGCTGGAAATTGGGGAGACCGTCGAGGAACAGGATGCGCTCCGCCAGCTTGTCGGCGTGCTGCATCTCCTCGATGGATTCCTTGCGCTCGTACTTCGCGAGATGGGTGACGCCCCAGTGATCCAGCATGCGGTAATGCAGCCAGTACTGATTGGTGGCGGTGAGTTCGTTGGTGAGCGCCTCGTTGAGAAACTCGATGACCTTCGCGTCGCCCTTCATGGCGCGGCTCCTTGTTTGCTTGCCGCGTATAGAGCGCCGGAAAGGTCAAAAGGCCAGTGAAAGCGACTCGCTGCGAACGGTGTGCAATCAGGCGGCGCAGGGTGCGAATGCGAGGCGCTGGCAAGCCCGTTCGCAGGTGAGGATTGCTTCTGCGTGTTCCTCGCAACCGCCGCACTGCACCTTGCAACCGAGAAGGGCGTATGCGTCCTCGAAATCCTCCGCCCCGGCACGCGCGGCGCGGCGGATTTCATCGGCGCGAATCACATTGCAACTGCAAACGATCATGCCCTGATAGATATGCTACTGCGAACGAGTTGCAAGTGATTTCATGCGAACAGTTCGCACTGGCGATGCTCCCGCGAATGCCGAATCACCCGGCTCGGCGCGCTTCCGCAGGAGCAGATGCAAGAATTTCAGCGCAATTCCTTGCGAATCACCAGCTTGAGGCCCGACCAGACATCGTCCACCGCGCAGACCTTGGTGTCGACGAACCCCATCGGCAGCGCAACCTCGCGGATCGTGTCCTCGGTGATGTCGGTGGGAACCTTCGAGGCTTTCTTGGGCCAGCTTACCCACACCTGGCCGTCGCTGGCGATCTGCGCGCGCAACGCGGTGAGTTTCGCCGCCATATCCGCGCGCTCGGTCACGAAGATATGCGCGGCGTCGACGCCCTCCGCCGGATCGGCGACGAAGGTGAGGTCGAGCGCATATTCGTCGATCTCGTCGGCGACGCTTTCGGGCATGCCCGAGAACCATACCCGCTGCCCGTCGCGCAGCGAGAGCTTCTTGGCCAGCGGAGTGGCGGAGTAGCCGCTGCTCACTTCAGCCTCTCGATCAGCGCCCGCGCCGCGGCGGGATTGCGGAGCTTCGCGCCGGAAATGAAGTAGACGAAGACGTCGCGGCCGCCCTTGGCCCAGACCTTGGCCTGCTTCGCCCACTCATCGAGCGCCGCCGCGTCGTATCCGGTCTCGATCTCCTCCACGCTGTGCTGGAGGCGGGCGTAGGTGAAATCGGCGGTTTGCTCCTCGATGCGCGGGAATTCCTCGGCGTCGGCGAAGATCACGGCCATATTCCGCGCGCGGGCGAGGTCGAGAAAGGCGGGATCGGCGAAGCTTTCGTCGCGAACCTCGAGCGCGTGGCGCAGCTTCACGCCGTCCTGCTCGCCCGGGATCAGGTCGAGGAAGCGCGCGAAATCCTCGCGGTCGAACTTCTTCTTGTCGGCGAGCTGCCAGTTGATCGGCCCGAGCTTGTCGCCCAGCTCGGTGAAGCCCTGCTCGAGGAACATGCGGATCGAATCCCCGCTCTCGGCCAGCAGTTTGCGCTGCGTGCAATATCGCGAGGCCTTGAGGCTGCATACGAACCCCGCCGGAACCGCCGCCGCCCAATTGCGCCAGCTTTGCGACTTCTGCCGCCCATAATAGGTCGCGTTGATTTCGATCGCGGTGAGCTGCTGCGCGGCATATTCCAGCTCGCGCTTCTGCGCCAACCCCTCGGGGTAAAATACCCCTCGCCACGGCTCGTAGGTCCACCCCCCGACGCCGACGCGGATGGTCACCCTTCCATCCACTCGCGGAAGAAACGCTCGTTGGCGGCGCGAAGGTCGGATAGCTCGACGTGCACTCCGGCATCCACGATTCGAAGCGATGTCCCCCCCACGAACCCAGCAAAATGAACGGGCACCTTCTCGCCCCTGATTTCTCCAATCGCTTCGCAAAGCTCAACAAACGAATTGGTGGTGACAAGGTAGCGGCCCTGATCTTCACCAAAAGCGAAAGCGAAGTCGGCCAAGTGGTCGTTATAGTTTTCGATACCCATTCCGATACCGGCTGCCAGCGACATTTCGGCCGCTGCGACAAGAAGCCCCCCATCCGAAATGTCATGTATGGCCGATACGACACCCTTCTCGATCGCCCGCCTGATGCCGGTTCCAATCGCCAGCTCGTCAGAGAGATCAACAGGAGGAGGAGGGCCGTGCTCGCGCCCGCAAACTTCTCTGAGCCACAAGGACTGGCCTAGTTGCCCAACCAAGTCACGCCCGACGATGTAAACCTCGTCGCCCTCTTGCATCCCGTTCAAGGTCATCATCTTCGCATAATCGTCGATCAGCCCCACGCCCCCGATCGCCGGCGTGGGCAGGATCGCGCTGCCGCCGCCGGTTGCCTTGCTTTCGTTGTAGAGGCTGACGTTGCCGCTCACGATCGGGAAGTCGAGCGCGCGGCAGGCTTCGCCCATGCCCTCGAGGGCGTGGACCAGTTGCGCCATGATCTCGGGCCGCTGGGGGTTGGCGAAGTTGAGGCAGTTGGTCACCGCCAGCGGCCGCGCGCCGACGGCGCAGAGGTTGCGGTAGGCCTCGGCGATGGCCTGCTTGCCGCCTTCGTAGGGGTCGGCATAGACGTAGCGCGGGGTGCAGTCGGTGGTGATCGCCAGCGCCTTCTTCGTGCCGTGGACGCGCACCACGCCGGCATCGCCTCCGGTCTGGAGCGTGTCGCCGCCGACCTGGCGGTCGTACTGCTCGTAAATCCAGCGCTTGGAGGCGAGGGCGGGGCTGGCCATCAGCTTGAGCAGATCGGCACCGATGTCGGTGCTCTGGGGAATGTCGCCGAGCGGCTTCACCTGCGCCCAGGCCTTGTATTCCTCTTTCGACAGATAGGGTCGGTCGTAGAGCGGGGCGTCGGCGGCGAGGGGCCCGAGCGGGATGTCGCAGACCACCTCGCCCTGCCATTCGAGCACCATGTGGCCGGTATCGGTGACCTCACCGATCACCGCGAAATCGAGCTCCCACTTCTTGAAGATCGCCTCCGCCATCGGCTCCTTGCCGGGCTTCAGCACCATGAGCATCCGCTCCTGGCTCTCGCTCAGCATCATCTCATAGGGCGTCATGCCCTCCTCGCGGCAGGGGACGTTGTCCATTACCAGGCGGATGCCGGCCTTGCCGTTGGTCGCCATCTCGACGCTGCTGGAGGTCAGTCCCGCCGCGCCCATGTCCTGTATGGCGACGATGGCGTCGGTCGCCATCAGTTCCAGGCACGCCTCGATCAGTAGCTTCTCGGTGAAGGGATCGCCCACCTGGACGGTGGGCCGCTTGGCCTCGGCATCCTCGCCGAAATCGGCGCTCGCCATTGTGGCTCCGTGGATGCCGTCGCGCCCGGTCTTGCTGCCGACATAGACGATCGGATTGCCCACGCCCGTCGCCGCCGAATAGAAGATCTTGTCGGCATCGGCGACGCCCACGGTCATGGCGTTGACGAGGATGTTGCCGTCATAGGCTGGGTGGAAGTTCGTTTCCCCCGCCACCGTCGGCACTCCCACGCAATTGCCGTAGCCGCCGATGCCCGCGACCACGCCCTTGACGAGGTGCTTCATCTTGGGGTGCTCGGGCCGCCCGAAACGCAAAGCATTGGCGTTGGCGATGGGCCGCGCGCCCATGGTGAACACGTCGCGCAAAATGCCACCCACGCCCGTCGCCGCGCCTTGGTAAGGCTCGATGTAGGAGGGGTGGTTGTGCGATTCCATCTTGAAGATCGCGGCCTGGCCATCCCCGATGTCGATCACGCCGGCGTTCTCGCCCGGGCCGCAGATCACCCACGGCGCCTCGGTCGGCAGCTTCTTGAGGTGCAGGCGCGAGCTCTTGTAGCTGCAATGCTCCGACCACATGACCGAGAAGATGCCGAGCTCGACCAGGTTGGGCTCGCGCCCGAGCGCGTGAAGCACCCGCTCGTATTCCTCGGGGCTGAGGCCATGCTGTTCGACGATTTCGGGAGTGATTGCGCTCATGGCCGCGCGCTTAGCGGGCGCGCGGCACCATCGCCAGTGCGCGCAGCGATTTCTTGACCCGCAAACACGCTGCGGCCATTGCTCGCGGCGATGGATGAGGGACAGGCCGCGATCGGCGATTTGAGCTTCGAGGATGCGCTGCGCGCGCTGGAGCAGGTCGTGCGCCGGCTCGAAGGTGGCGAAGCGACACTGGACGAGAGCATCGCGCTGTATGAACGCGGGGAGGCGCTGCGCGCGCACTGCCAGGCGCGGCTCGATGCGGCGCAGGCCAGGATCGACACCATCGTGCAGGGCGCCGACGGCCGGCCGGCGGGCACCGCGCCCTTCGACGGCGGGGCATGATCACCGTGGCGCAGGTGCTGGCGAATGATCCGCTGACGTCCGCCTTCGCGCGCATCCAGGCCGAGATCGACAGCGCTTTCGACGCTTTTCTCCCGGTTCCGCCCGATGGCCGCGCGCGATTGGTGGAAGCCATGCGCCATGCCGCCATCGGCGGTGGCAAGCGGGTGCGGCCGCTCCTCCTCGCCGCCACAGCCGAACTGTTCGGTGTCGCGCGCACCGCCGCGGTGAATGCCGGCTGCGCGGTGGAGGCGATCCATTGCTATTCGCTGATCCACGACGATCTTCCCTGCATGGACGACGACGCGCTGCGGCACGGCAAGCCGACCGTGCACAAGGCCTTCGACGAGGCGACGGCGGTGCTGGCGGGCGATTCGCTCCATGCGCTCGCTTTCGACATCCTGACCCAACCCGATACCAGCACCGATCCCTTCGTCCGTGCCGAACTCGTCGCCTGCCTAGCGCGGGCGAGCGGGCACGAGGGCATGGCGGGCGGCCAGATGATGGACATGATGGCAGAAGACGCCGCTTACGATCTCGCGCAGGTCACGCGGCTGCAGCAGCTCAAGACCGGCGCGCTGCTTGCCGCCAGCGTCGAGATGGGGGCCATACTGGGCCGTGTTCCGCCCGAAGGGCGCGGTCCGCTGCGCGCTTATGCCCGCGACATCGGGCTCGCCTTCCAGATCGCCGACGATCTCCTCGACGTGGAGGGCGACGCCGGGCTGGCCGGCAAGGCGCTGCGCAAGGATGCCGGGGCCGGCAAGGCCACCTTCGTGACGCTGATGGGGCCGGACAAGGCGCGCCAGCAGGCGGAAATGCTGGTCGAGCAGGCGGCGGCGCATCTCTCCGGCTTCGGCGAGGAGGCGGCGCTGCTCCAGGCGCTGGCTCGTTTCATAGCGGAGCGCGACCGGTGAGCGCGCCTGCTCCCGCCCGGCGCATCGGGGTCTACCCCGGCACTTTCGACCCCATCACGCTGGGGCACATGGATATCATCGCGCGTGGTGCCCGGCTGGTGGACGAGCTCATTATCGGCGTCACCACCAATGCCGCCAAATCGCCCATGTTCTCCGATGCGGAGCGGATCGCGATGGTCACGCGCGAAGTCGCCGCGCTGGGCTGCACGAACCTGCGTGTGGTCGGCTTCAATTCGCTGCTGATGGATTTTGCCGAGGGGCAGGGGGCATCGATGGTGGTGCGTGGCATCCGCGGGGTGACCGACTTCGAGTATGAGTACCAGCTCACCGGCATGAACCGGCAGCTCAACCCGCGTATCGACACGGTCTTCCTGATGGCCGACGTCTCGCTTCAGCCCATCGCCAGCAAGCTGGTGAAGGAGATCGCACTTTACGGCGGGGACATCGGACGCTTCGTCACCCCGGCTGTGCGCCAGGACGTGGTCGACCGCGTCGCTACGCTGGGCCGTTTCGGGGCGCAGGGATAGGGTGCGAGCTATTCATTGCGCCGACAGCGCGCCATGCTAGACGGCGCGGGCATTTTCCTTTCCCGATTGACGGACTTTCGATGCTCAAGGCTCCCTTCGCGTACCTGACCCTTGCCGCTCTGGCTGGCGCGCTTGCCGGTGCCCCCGCGCAGGCTCTCGGCAGCCGCAAGGCCGCTGCGGCCGAAGCGCCCGCGCCGGTCGTCGGCACGGGCGCCTACACCCCTGTCAATTTCGATCTCACCCAGGATCGCGAGAACATCCTCGTGCTCGATCTTTCCAACGGACAGCGGGTCCAGATCCGCCTGATGCCGCAATGGGCGCCCGAGCATGTCGCGCGGGTCAAGGAGCTCGCGCAGAAGGGTTTCTACAACAATGTGATCTTCCACCGCGTGATCGACGGGTTCATGGCGCAGACCGGCGATCCGACCGGCACGGGGCAGGGCGGATCGGAGCTTCCCGACCTCAAGGCCGAATTCAATCCTCAGCCGCATTTGCGCGGCACCGTCTCGATGGCGCGCGCCGCCACCGAAGACAGCGCGAACAGCCAGTTCTTCATCGTGTTCTATCCGCGCTTCAGCCTGGACAAGAAATACACTGTGTTCGGCCGCGTGATCGACAACATGGCCGCCGTGGATGCCGTCCAGCGGGGCGAGCCACCCGCGAACCCGACGCGGATCGTGCAGGCGTCGCTGGCCAGCGAGAACAAGCCCGCGCCCGCGGCCACTACGCCCGCGTCGGCACCCGCGATCACGGCCGACGATCTCAACAAGCCGATCGGTCAGTAACCCTTCCCGGAACCGGGGACGCCATCCGATGCGCGTCGACCTCTTCGATTTCGATCTCCCTGCCGAGCGGATCGCGCTGCGACCCGCGGCCCCGCGCGACAGTGCGCGGATGCTGGTGGTGCGGCCGAGCGGCCTCTTCGAGGACGCCGGGGTGCGCGACCTGTCCCGCATCCTGCGCCGCGGCGATGTGCTGGTGTTCAACGATACCCGCGTGATCCCCGCGCAGCTCGAAGGCCGGCGGGGAGAGGCGAAGATAGGCGCCACGCTGCACAAGCGTATCGACCTCAGGCGCTGGCAGGCCTTCGTCCGCAACGGCAAGCGGCTGCGCGAGGGAGATCGCATCGCCTTCGCCCACGGCGTCGAGGCGATCGCCGAGCAACGCCACGCGGACGGTAGCTGGACGCTGGCTTTCGGGGGCGAGGAGCCGGTGGAACTGCTGCTCGAGCGCGCCGGGACCATGCCTCTGCCACCCTATATCGCCCAGCGTCGCGGCGTGGACGAGGCCGATCGCAGCGACTACCAGACGATGTTCGCGGCGCGAGACGGGGCCGTCGCCGCGCCTACGGCCGCACTGCACTTCACATCAGACCTCATGTTTGCCTTGCAAGAAGCTGGAATTGATAGAGAAGTTCTGACGCTTCACGTGGGTGCCGGCACCTTTCTCCCGGTCAAGGCGGAGGACACCGCCGATCACGCGATGCACAGCGAATGGGGGCGGATCGAGGCGGACACCGCCGCCCGGCTCAACGCGGCGCGCGCCGCCGGAGGGCGGGTGATCGCGGTGGGCACCACCAGCCTGCGCCTGCTCGAAAGCGCCGCAGACACCGACGGCGCCATCCGCGCCTTCGATGGCGATACGGCGATCTTCATCACCCCCGGATACCGCTTCCGCGCCGTGGACGGGCTGATGACGAATTTCCACCTCCCCAGATCGACGCTGTTCATGCTGGTGAGCGCGCTGATGGGCCGCGAGCGGATGCAGGCCGCCTACGCACACGCGATCGCAAGCGAGTACCGTTTCTACAGCTACGGGGATTCGAGCCTGCTACTGCCTTAGGTGTCGCCGTTATTCGGTTGTCTTCCCGTCGAAATGTTCCTCATCGCCGTCGGCGTCCGCCTTGGTTTCGTGGACCTTTCCGTCCACATGCTCCGGGGGGCCGTAGAGCGTGTACATCCTGAGCGGCTCGCTGCCGGTGTTGCGGACGTTGTGCCGTGCGCCCTGCGGCACGATCACTGCGTCGTCGGCCTTCACGCGATAGGTGTTGTCGTCGATATCCACTTCGCCGGCGCCCGCCTCGAAGCGGAAGAACTGGTCGCGGTCGTCGTGGATTTCGGCCCCGATCTCCTCGCCCGGCTTCAGGCTCATGAGCACGAGCTGGAGGTTGTGGCCGGTGTAGAGCACCTTGCGGAACTTATCGTTCGCCTCGGTCGCCGTTTCGATGTTGTCGTGATATCCCTTCATGCCACACTCCTTGCCGCAGTCCGCGCGCTTGCATTCGCTCCGGCGCTCGTCATGGTGCCGCGCGTGGACGATCCGATTCTCGATATTCGCGGGCTTTGCAAGACATACCAGGGTGGTCTCAAGGCGCTCGACGGGGTCGACCTCGCCATCCGCAAGGGCGAAATCTTCGCGCTGCTGGGCCCCAACGGTGCGGGCAAGACCACGCTGATCGGTGCGGTGTGCGGGCTGGTTCGGCCAAGCGCGGGCACCATGTTCGCCTTCGGCCACGATCTGGAGCGGGACTGGCGCGCCGCGCGCCGCCGCATCGGGCTGGTGCCGCAGGAAATGGCCACGGACATGTTCGAGCCGGTCATCCGCACAGTCAAATACTCGCGCGGCTTGTTCGGCCTCGCCCCCGACGCGGCCCGGATCGAGGAAATCCTTCGCTCGCTGAGCCTGTGGGACAAGCGCGATACGCAGATCCGCAACCTTTCGGGCGGGATGAAGCGCCGCGTGCTGATCGCCAAGGCGCTGGCGCACGAGCCGGAGCTGCTGTTCCTGGACGAGCCCACCGCGGGCGTCGATGTGGAACTGCGCAAGGACATGTGGCGCCAGATCGGCGCGCTGCGCGACAAGGGCGTCACCGTGATCCTGACCACCCACTATATCGAGGAGGCCCAGGAAATGGCCGATCGGGTGGGCATCATCGACAAGGGCCGGCTGCTCATGGTCGACGAGAAGGCTGCGATGATGGCCCGGCTGGGCAGGACCGAGGCGCATATAACCCTGGCCGCGCCGCTGGCGCAGATGCCGGCGGCGCTGGCGGGCTATCCCGTGGACCTGGAGCGGGACGGCGGCCTGCTTGTCTATCGCGGCGGCGATGGCACCGGCAAGGGCAGGGCTGAAGTCGCCGCACTCACCAAGGCGCTGATCATGGCCGGGATCGATTATGTCGGGATCGACATCCACGAGAGCAGCCTGGAGGACATCTTCGTCCAGCTCATCGAGCGCCGCGAGGTGGCGGCATGAGCGGCCCCAACGCAATCTTCAACGCCCGGGGCGCGTGGTCGATCTTCACCTTCGAGCTGCTGCGCTTCATGCGCACCGCTTTCCAGTCGGTGCTGGCGCCGGTGCTCACCACCTCGCTCTATTTCATCGTCTTCGGCGCGGCCATCGGCTCGCAGATGCCCGATCTGGGCGGAGTCGACTACGCGGCGTTCATCATTCCCGGCCTGCTCATGCTCACCCTTCTGGGCGAGACCACCAGCAACGCGAGCTTCGGCATCTATATGCCGCGCTTCACCGGCACGATTTACGAGCTGCTGAGCGCGCCGGTGGGCACGGTGGAGACGCTGCTGGGCTTTGTCGGCGCGGCCGCGATCAAGAGCCTGATCCTGACGGCGATCATCCTGGCGACGGCGCGGCTGTTCGTGGATTACCAGATCGCGCACCCGCTGATCGCGCTGGTCTATGTGGTCCTGGTGGCCGCCGCCTTCGCACTGTTCGGCTTCATCCTCGGCGTCTGGGCCGACGGGTTCGAGAAGCTGGGGATCATTCCCATGCTGTTCCTGACCCCGCTCACCTTCCTTGGCGGCACCTTCTACTCGATCGAGATGCTGCCCGCTCCGTGGAACACGATCGCGCTGTTCAACCCGATCGTCTATCTGGTCAGCGGGCTGCGCTGGGCCTTCTACGGCACCGGTGATGTCGGTTTCGGCGTGTCGCTGGGGGTGACCCTGGGTTTCCTGGCGCTGTGCACGCTGGTAATCGCATTCATATTCCGGACGGGTTGGCGCCTTAGGACGTGAAGGCGGCGGGGGTTTATCCCCGCGTCTCTAGAGGCTAGCAGCAGCCGCGATGGCTCGTCTTCTCCTGCTTGCCGGCATCCTGTCGGCCATCGGCACGCCCGCCGCGGCCGAGCTGCCCGCGCCGGTGCGCGCGATGATCGACGCGGCAATGGCAACCGGCGATGATGGCAAGGTGCGCACCGTGGTGGAACTCGCCAAGGTCACCAACCCCGCCGATGCGGACCAGATCGACCGGATCCATGCAGCCTTCCTGGCGGACCGCGGCGAGCAGAAGCGCCTGGCCGAGGCCAAGCGTATCGCCGCGATCCGCGATGCCGGGGTGCTCGATCGCTGGACGGGGCGCGGCGAGCTGGGCGGGTCGCGGGCCACGGGCAACAGCCCGTACCTGGGCCTGGCCGCCGGGCTCGACATCAAGCGCGAGGGCATCGACTGGAGCCACAGCCTGCGCGCCCGTGCCGATTACCAGCGCACCGGCCGCGTGGTAACGCGCGAGAAGTATTTCGCCGCCTACGAGCCGCGCTATCAGATCGGCACCGATCTGTTCGCCTATGGCCTGGGCCAGTTCGAACGCGACACCATCCAGGGTTATGACGCGCGTCTCGCCGCTTCCGTGGGGATCGGTTGGCAGGCTCTCAAGAGCCCGACGCTCAATCTGTCGATCAAGGCCGGCCCCGCCTTTCGCCACACCAATTTCACCAATGGCGAGGCGGACAGCCGGTTCGCGGGGCTGCTGGGGCTGGATTTCGACTGGACCATCGTGGATGGCGTGAAGCTGACGCAGGACACCAATTTCGTCGCCGA
Organism: Altererythrobacter sp.; assembly: GCA_016793865.1. Lineage (GTDB taxonomy): Bacteria > Pseudomonadota > Alphaproteobacteria > Sphingomonadales > Sphingomonadaceae > Qipengyuania. The sequence goes on along the minus strand of JAEULJ010000007.1, from coordinate 568,573 downwards.
GACAGGCGGCGCGGCGACGGTCATCTTCGATTCGCGCAGCACCACTCTGGGGCTCATCACCGGGCTGGAGGCGCGGATCACCGGCAAGCTCAGCTCGCGCTTTTCCTACCAGCTCGATTACACCAGCGATCCTCCCCCCGGAAAGCAGCGCACAGACACCATTTCACGCGTGACGCTGGTCTACGGCTTCTGATGGCCGCGCCGCGCTTCGCATTCACCGTCGCCGCGCGCGACGGGGCGGCCCGCACGGGCACGATCGCGATGCAGCGCGGCACGATCCGCACGCCTGCCTTCATGCCCGTGGGAACCGCCGCCACCGTGAAGGCGATGAAGCCCGAGACGGTGCGCGCGACCGGCGCCGACATCATCCTGGGCAACACCTACCACCTGATGCTCCGCCCCGGCGCCGAGCGGGTGGCGCGGCTGGGGGGGCTGCACCGCTTCATGAACTGGGATCGCCCGATCCTGACCGACAGCGGCGGCTATCAGGTGATGAGCCTTTCGGAGCTGCGCAAGCTGACCGAGGAGGGGGTGGAGTTCGCCAGCCATATCGACGGCAGCCGGCACCTGCTCACGCCGGAGCGCTCGATGGAGATCCAGCGCCTGCTCGGCAGCGATGTCGTGATGGCCTTCGACGAATGCCCCCGCGCCGATCGCCCGCTGGCCGAGATCGAGACGAGCATGGAGATGTCCATGCGCTGGGCAAGGCGCAGCCGCGACGCATTCGACGCCGGCGGGGAACATGCGAGCCGCGCGGCGCTGTTCGGCATCCAGCAGGGCGCGCTCGACGAAAGCCTGCGCCGCCGCTCCGCCGAGGCGCTCACCGAGATCGGTTTCGACGGCTATGCGATCGGCGGGCTGGCGGTGGGCGAGGGACAGGAGGCGATGTTCGCCACGCTCGACTTCGCGCCCGCCATGCTCCCCGACAGCGCCCCGCGCTATCTGATGGGCGTCGGCAAGCCCGACGACCTCGTCGGCGCGGTGGAGCGCGGGGTCGACATGTTCGACTGCGTGCTGCCCACTCGCTCGGGCCGGAACGGCCAGGCGTTCACCTGGAGCGGCCCGCTCAACCTGCGGAACGCGCGCCACGCCGACGATGGCGATCCGCTCGATACGCGCTGCGCCTGCGGCGTCTGCGCCACCTACAGCCGCGCCTATCTGCATCATCTCATCAAGGCGGGCGAAATCCTCGGCGCGATGCTGCTGAGCGAACACAACATCGGCTTCTATCAGCAGCTGATGCAGGTCATGCGGGATGCGATCGCGGACAGGCGCTTCGCAATTTTCGCCGCCAGCTTCCGGCGAGATTACTTCGCCGCGCCTTGATCCTTCGGGCGAAGTTCCAGAACCGTCCCCCGGTATGGAACGAAGCTTCCGGCCGGGCACAGGAAGCCGGCGCCGATGGCGTTGGCGAAACGCTGGGCCTGATCGAGGGTGTCGTACCACTTGCCGCGGCGTTGCGGGGTGCGAAAACGATACTGGGTCATAGTACATTTCGAATGCCCGGCCAGTCGGCCCGTTCCCGCCTTAGTTCTGCCACAGTCACCTGATTCCCAACGAAAAAGGGCGGCCCCGCGGGACCGCCCTCTTGCGTGCCGTGAGGCCGCCGGATCAGCGCGAGTAGAACTCGACCACCAGGTTCGGCTCCATCGTGACGGGGTAGGGCACCTCGTCGAGCTGCGGAACGCGGGTGAAGGTGATCTTGTCGGTGCCGTCGGGCGAAACGTAATCGGGGATGTCTCGCTCGGCCAGGCCCTGCGCCTCGATCACCAGCGCCATGTCCTTGGCCTTGCCGCCCAGGCTGACCACGTCGCTCACGTTGACGCGGCGGCTGGCGATGTTGCACTTCACGCCGTTGACGCGGATGTGGCCGTGGCTGACCAGCTGGCGCGCGGCGAAGATGGTGGGCGCGAACTTGGCGCGATAGACGATCATGTCGAGACGGCGCTCGAGCAGGCCGATCAGGTTCTGCGAGGTGTCGCCCTTCATGCGGCTCGCTTCCTGATAGGTCTTCTTGAACTGCTTTTCGGTCACATCGCCGTAATAGCCCTTGAGCTTCTGCTTGGCGCGAAGCTGGAGGCCGAAATCGCTCATCTTGCCCTTGCGGCGCTGGCCGTGCTGGCCGGGGCCATAAGAGCGCTTGTTGACGGGGGAGTTGGGGCGGCCCCAGATGTTCTCGCCCATCCGGCGGTCGAGCTTGTACTTGGCGCTCTGGCGCTTCGACATATGTCGTTCCTTCGATCTGCTAAGCCGGCCCTGATGGCCCGCCTTCAACCCGGTCTCGCCCGTGCGGCCGAAATGCCGAACGCGATCGCCGCTTCACCGGGATGCGGGATCAAATGCGAGGCGCGCGCATAGCAGCGCGCGGGTGAAAAGCAAGCGATGATGAGCCGCTAGAACGCCCGGGACTGCAGCCGGAACAGGGTGAGAGCCTTCGCCGTCTCGTTACGCTGGTCGATGGTACGGGCATCCCTGGCCACGCTGCGCCACTCCTCGCTGGTGAGGCAAACCGCCTGGTCGAGCGCCGGTGAAGGCGGCCGGCAGGACACTTTCCCGCCCTGTGCCAGCACCGCTCGTGCGCCTTCGGAAACCGCCGTTCCGGGCAGGGCAAGGAGCGCGTGCCCGCTACCCGCTGGAACCAGGGCTGCATTGGCCGCGAGCCACAATGCGATAGACATCACCGATTCCCCCCTCGCCAAGGACCGCCGCGTTTACCGCAAAATTGCGCCCAGCACCAGCCAGCCCGCTCGACACGGGGCACCGGGGCGGGCAGGGCGGCCGGCATGACAGACATCACCGTACCGAACGATTGCATCACCATGGCCGAGGTGCGCGCCGGCGTGGACGCAACCGACCGCGCGCTGATGGAGCTGCTCGACCGCCGGTTCGGCTATATGCGCGCCGCTGCCCGGATAAAGACGGATCGCGGTTCGGTGCGCGACGAGGCGCGCAAGGCGGCGGTGATCGCCGCCGTCCGCACCGACTCGGCTGGGCGCGGCCTGCCTGCGGAAGAACTGGCGGACATCTGGGAACGACTGGTCGAAGCCTCGATCGCCTATGAGCTGGTCGAATGGGACCGGCTCAGCGCGGAAGGCGCTCCTCGGTCCGCTCCAGCGCGCTGAGCACGCCGCGCAGGGTGCGGACCTCCAGGTGGTTCCAGCCCGGCTTGGTGAGCATGGTCCGCAAGGTCGTTTGTGTCGCCTCGGCGCGGCTGAGCGGCAGGAAATAGCCCTTGGGCGTCAACAGCCGGGTGAAATGCGCGATCAGCCCCTCCAACTCGGCCTGCGGAGCGGCGGGTAGCAGTTCCTCGTCGGTCGGCTGCACCAGGCCTTCGCCCTTGGACCATTCATAGGCGACCAGGATCACCGCCTGGGCGAGGTTGAGCGAACCGAACTCCGGGTTGATGGGCACGGTGAGGATGGCGCGGGCCAGCGCCACATCGGCCGTCTCCAGCCCGGAACGCTCGGGTCCGAACAGGATCGCGCTGCGCCCTGGCCGGCCGTGGACGTCGCGCGCCGCCGCTTCCGGCGTCAGCACCGGCTTGGAGACGCCGCGCTTGCGGACGGTGGTGGCATACACATTCGCGCAATCGGCCACCGCCTCGGCGGTGGTGGCGAACACGCGCGCGTTCTCCAGGACGGTGTCGGCGCCGGAGGCGGCGGGACCGGCGGCGGGGTTCGGCCAGCCGTCGCGCGGCTCCACCAGCCGCATCTCCGTCAGCCCGAAATTGAGCATCGCCCGCGCTGCCTTGCCGATGTTCTCGCCGAGCTGCGGGCGGACGAGCACGATGGCCGGTTTCTCATTCACCTTTGGCAGCATCCTGCACGCTGCTCGCGAACTCCTCGAAATCGCGGGCCTCCGAGAAATCGCGATAGACGCTGGCGAAGCGGATATAGGCCACCGGGTCGATGTGACGCAGGCCCTCCATCACCAGTTCGCCGATGTGGTGCGATGCGACTTCGGCCTCGCCCGCCGTTTCCACCTGGCGCTGGATGCCGCTGACGAGCTGGTCGATGCGTTCGGGCGCGACCGCGCGCTTGCGGCGGGCGAGGGTAAGCGAGCGTTCAAGCTTGGAGCGGTCGAACGCTTCCCGCTTGCCGTCGGACTTCACCACCGTGACCTCGCGGAGCTGGACGCGCTCGAAGGTGGTGAAGCGAGCACCGCATTGGCCGCACTGGCGGCGGCGGCGGATTGCCGCATTGTCCTCGGTGGGGCGGCTGTCCTTTACCTGGCTGTCGTCATGGGCGCAGAATGGGCAGCGCATCTATCGGGTTATTTCTTGATCCTGTTGTAGAACGCGAACCCCGCGCCGACCACCGCGCCGAGCGGCAGGCTGATGACAGGCAGCAACGCGCCGGCCAGCGCACCGATCGCCGCGCCGGCCAGCACCGGCTTGGTGGAAGGGTGGTCGAGCCCGCCCTTGGCCATCCCGGAAATTTCGCTCTTGGCGTCCTCGACCCAGTCGTTGCCCCGTTGCGGGTCGCGGGGATTGCGTTCGTCCATCGTTCTGCCTCACATGCCCGGATACACGGGGAAGCGCGCGCAAAGTTCCGCCACGCGGCCTCGCACGCTTTCCTCGATCTGACCATCGCCCTCGGTGCCGTTCTTGGCAAGACCTTCGACGACCTGGGCGATCAGTCCGCCGATGGCGGCGAATTCGGCCGTGCCGAAGCCGCGCGTGGTGCCCGCCGGCGTGCCCAGGCGGATGCCGCTGGTCACGAAGGGGCTGCGGCTGTCGTAGGGGATACCGTTCTTGTTGGTGGTGAGCCAGGCGCGGTCCAGGCCCTTCTCGGCATCCTTGCCGGTCACGTCCCTGGCGCTCAGATCGACGAGCATCAGGTGGTTGTCCGTCCCGCCCGACACCACGCGCAGTCCGTTCTCCTCCAGGCTGGCGGCAAGCGCACGGGCGTTCTCGACCACGCGGCGCGCATAGTCGCGGAACTCCGGCCGCAGGGCTTCGGCGAAAGCGACCGCCTTGGCGGCGACGATGTGCATCAGCGGCCCGCCCTGGAGGCCGGGAAATACCGCCATGTTGATCGGCTTGGTCAGCGCCTCGTCATCCCACAGGATCACGCCCGAGCGGGGGCCGCGCAGGCTCTTGTGGGTGGTTGTGGTGACGACATGGGCGTGGGGGAATGGGGATGGGTGCGCGCCGCCCGCCACCAGGCCGGAGATGTGGCTCATATCCACCATGAGATAGGCGCCGACCTCATCGGCCACCCGGCGGAACGCGGCCCAGTCCCACACGCGGGAATAGGCGGTGCCGCCGGCGATGATGAGCCGCGGCCGGTTCGCCTTGGCGATGGCCATCACCTCTTCCATGTCGATCAGCTCGTCCTCGCGCCGCACGCCGTAGCTGACGGGCTTGAACCACTTGCCGCTCATGTTGACGGGGCTGCCGTGGGTGAGATGCCCGCCGGAATTGAGATCGAGGCCCATGAAGGTGTCGCCCGGCTCAAGCAATGCCAGGAACACCGCCTGGTTCATCTGGCTGCCGCTGTTGGGCTGGACGTTGGCGCAGGCGCAGCCGAACAGCTTGCGCGCGCGCTCTATCGCCAGGTTCTCGACCACATCGGCATATTCGCAGCCGCCGTAATAGCGTTTGCCCGGATAGCCTTCGGCATATTTGTTGGTGAAGACCGTGCCCGCCGCTTCCAGCACCGCGCGACTGGCGATGTTCTCGGACGCGATCAGCTCGATCTTGTCCTGCTGGCGCTTCAGTTCGCCCCTGACGGCGGCATGGACCTCGGGATCGGCCTCGCTCAGCCGGTCGGTCCAGAACCCTGCGGGAGCGGTGCCAATGGTGCGATCCGGGGCGGTTGTAACGGTCATTGGTGGGGCAATATCCTGTCAATGGAATGAGGCGGGCTGCCGAGCTTCTCGACGCGGCGCAGATGGCGGCTTTGGGGATCTTTCGCACCGGCGAAGTCCGCGTTCAGAAAGGCCTCGAGACATGCCTTGGCAAGATCGATTCCGATCAGCCGCGCTCCCATGGCGATGACATTGGCATCGTTATGCTGGCGTGCCAGGGCGGCCGAGAGCGGTTCGGACACCAGCGCGCAGCGCGCGGCGGGGTTGCGGTTGACCGCGATCGAGATGCCGATGCCGCTGCCGCAGAGCGCCACGCCGAAGCGGGCGGTGCCTTCCGCCACCACGGCCGCCAGATCATAACCGTAATCGGGGTAATCGACGCTTTCGGTGGTGTTCGGCCCGAGATCGGCGACCTCGTGCCCCTGCTCCATGAGCCAGTCCCGCAGCTGGGACTTGAGTTCCACTGCGGCGTGGTCGGAGGCGATGGCGATACGCATGGTGGCGCCCATAGGCCCAACTGCGCCCGCTCGCTACCGGTAAAGGCGCGCTATCGACCGGTACGAACGCGGGAGTGGAGCCGCGGCAGCAAGCTGGGCCAGCGCACGGCGGCGCCTTCCGGCGCTACTGGTCCAGGAAGCTGCGCATCTTGCGGCTGCGGCTCGGATGCTTGAGCTTCCTAAGCGCCTTGGCCTCGATCTGGCGAATGCGTTCGCGGGTCACGCTGAACTGCTGGCCGACCTCCTCAAGCGTATGATCGGTGTTCATGCCGATCCCGAAGCGCATCCGCAGCACGCGCTCCTCGCGCGGGGTGAGGCTGGCGAGCACGCGGGTCACCGTTTCCTTGAGGTTGGCCTGGATTGCGGCATCCACGGGAATGATCGCGTTCTTGTCCTCGATGAAATCGCCCAGGTGGCTGTCTTCCTCGTCGCCGATGGGCGTTTCGAGGCTGATGGGCTCCTTGGCGATCTTCATCACCTTGCGAACCTTTTCCAGCGGCATGGACAGGCGCTGCGCCATTTCCTCCGGCGTGGGCTCGCGGCCTTCCTCATGCAGGAACTGACGGCTGGTACGGACCAGCTTGTTGATCGTCTCGATCATGTGGACCGGGATGCGGATGGTGCGCGCCTGATCCGCGATCGAGCGCGTGATCGCCTGGCGGATCCACCAGGTCGCATAGGTGCTGAACTTGTAGCCCCGGCGGTACTCGAACTTGTCGACCGCCTTCATTAGCCCGATGTTGCCTTCCTGGATCAGGTCGAGGAACTGCAGGCCGCGATTGGTGTATTTCTTGGCGATCGAAATCACGAGCCGCAGGTTCGCCTCGACCATTTCCTTCTTGGCGATGCGCGCCTCTCGCTCGCCCTTCTGGACCATGTTCACGATACGTCGGAACTCGGACAGGCTCATGCCCGTCTGCGCGGCGATATCGCTGATTTCCAGCCGGATGCGCTCGATGGCATCTCCTTCCTTCTCGGCGAAGGCGGCCCATTTCTTGTCCTTGCCAGCGCGCTGCGACAGCCAGTTCTCGTCCAGCTCGTTGCCGATGTAGGCGTCGAGGAACTCCGCCCGCTTCACCTTGTGCCGTTCCGCGAGGCGCAGCATCTGGCCGCCCAGCGCTGTCAGCCGGCGATTGAAGGCGTAGAGGTTGTCGACCAGGAACTCGATCTTGGTGGCGTGGAACTGCACGCTCTCGACCTCGGCGGTGAGCTGTTCGCGCAGCGTCTCGTATTTCTTCTCCTTGGCCGCCGGATAGAGCTCGCCGCGGCCCAGAACCTCGACCCGTTCCGCCTGGCTCTTCTCGAACTTGGCGAAATAGTCGGTGATGCGCGCGAAGCGCTCCAGCGCCTCGGGCTTCAGCGCGGCCTCCATCTGGGCGAGGGACATGGTGTTGTCCTCTTCCTCGTCCTCCTCGCGCCGGCGGGGGGTGCTCTCGGAATCCTCGTCGTCCTCGGACCGTTCCGGCTCCTCCTCGACCTCTTCTTCCTCGCGGATGGTCGGGCCGGCGGTGGCCTCGGAGATTTCGTCGTCGCCGTCTTCCTCGGCGTCGTCGGTCAGCTTGTCGGCCGGCGGTTCCTTGGAGAGCATGGCGTCGAGGTCGAGGATCTCGCGCAGCTGCATCTCGCCAGCGTTCAGCGCGTCGGACCACTGGATGATGGCGTGGAAGGTGATCGGGCTTTCGCACAGGCCCATGATCATCATGTCGCGGCCGGCCTCGATGCGCTTGGCAATGGCGATCTCGCCCTCGCGGCTCAGCAGTTCTACCGCGCCCATCTCGCGCAGATACATTCGCACCGGGTCGTCGGTGCGCTCGCCGGCGGCCAGCTTGCGGGTGACGTTGGTGGTGGGCTTGCGCTCCGTATCCGTGCTGTCGCTCTCGTCCTCGTCTTCGGAGGCGGGTTCGTCGGCTCCCTCGTCGCGGTCGCCGTCCGCCTCGCCTTCCTCGTCGTTCTCCACGATCTGGACGCCCATCTCGCTCAGCGATGTCTGGATATCCTCGATCTGGTCGGGGCTCATCTGGTCCGAGGGCAGGGCGGCGTTGAGCTCGTCATAGGTGACGTAGCCCTTCTTTTTCGCCTTCGCGATCAGCTTCTTGATGTCGGCATCGTTGAGCTCGATGAGCGGGGCGTCGCCGTCGTCGGAGGTGGCCATACGTTGTGTTATTCCGTAGCGTGGGCGCTCCCCGCTGGTGCGGAAGAGGCCGAATGGGATTGCCGGGCCGTGGCGGCGCGCTTTCGACCGAGACGCTTGATCCGCTCCTCAAGGGCCATCTCGCGTTCACGCAAGCGCCCCTGCTCGGCGATCGAGCCTTCCGGGTCGTGATCGAAACGCGCGGTGGCGGCCGCCTTGGCGGCTTTCAGCGCGGGCCTTTCGACCAGCAACGACACAGCCTCGGCCAGATCCTCGCGCGCTTCGTCCGGAGAATTGCCTTCATGGAGAAAGGCATAGTGATTTCTGTCCGGTAGGGCAGGCAGGCCGATTGGCGCAGATATGGGCGATGTGCCGCCCAAATCAAGCGATTCCGACAACGCCATCAACGCGTCGATCGCGGGGGCGACATTTCGGTCACGCCTGGCGAGCTGCATCAGCGCGTCCTCGTGCCGCGCGATCTCCCCCGGATGGCGGGCGAGGCCGCTGAGCACGGCGGTGGCGAAAGCGCTCCGCGCGCCGCCCCGCGCGAGCTGCTGCAACCGTGCCGTGACCTCGGGTGCGGAGCGCTGCGGCGCGTCCGCACGGCGCGGTTGGCCGGGCTTCCATTCGCGCGGCTGATTGCTTCGAGGGGGGCGGGGCGGAAAGGCGAAGGCGGAGAATCGCTCCAGCAGTTCGCGCCGATACAGCGCGCGGATGTCGGGATCCTGGATAGTCTCGACATGGGAGAGCAGGCGGGCCTTGAGTCCCGCCTTGTCCTCGGGCGCGGAAAGCGGGGCTGCGTCGTGCTCGAACCGCCACAGCGCATCGGCAAGCGACTGGGGCGCGGCGAGCAAGGCCGCCACCGCCCCGGCGCCCTGCTGACGGATCAGGTCATCGGGATCGAGCCCGGCCGGGAGGCGCACGATCCCCAGCGAATGGCCCGGACGCAGCAGCGGCAAGGCGCGGGCAATCGCCTTCAAGGCGGCGCGCTGGCCCGCCGCATCGCCGTCGAAACACAGGATCGGGCGTTCGACCTGGCGCCACAGCAGCTCGAGCTGGTGTTCGGTAAGCGCGGTGCCCATCGGCGCGACCGCTTCCGCGATCCCCGCCTGCGCCAGCGCGATCACGTCCATATAGCCTTCGACCACCACCATCCGCCCGGCCTTGCGCGCGGCGGGCGCGGCGCGGTGCAGGTTGTAAAGCGTGCGTCCCTTGTCGAAGAGCGGGGTATCGGGGCTGTTGAGATATTTCGCGCCGCCCCCGTTCCTGGCGACGTCCGTGGCGAGCGTGCGCCCGCCGAAGGCGATCACGCGCCCGCGCGCATCGTGGATGGGCAGCATCAGCCGCCCCCGGAAGCGATCGTAGTGCTCCTTCTCGCCGTCCTCGGGCGCGATCCGCATTCCCGCCTCGACCAGCAGCGCTTCGTCGAAGCGGGACAGGGCGCGGGACAGCGCCTGCCGGCTGTCGGGTGCATGGCCGAAGCCGAAGGCGCGCGCGGTGGCATCGGAAATCCCGCGCCGGGCGAGATAGCCGCGCGCTTCCGCGCCGTCAGCCGAGCGCAGATTGTCCTCGAACCAGTTCTGCGCCGCCTCGGTCACGTCGCTCAGCCCGGCACGCTGCTCCGCCTGGCGCGCGGCGCGCGGGTCGGGGGCCGGCACTTCCAGGCCCGCTTCCGCCGCCAGCTCTTTCACCGCATCCATGAAGGCGAGGCCCTGATGATCGGTCAGCCAGCGGATCGCATCGCCATGCGCCTGGCAGCCGAAGCAGTGATAGAAGCCCTTGGCGTCATTGACGTAGAAACTGGGCGATTTCTCATCGTGAAAGGGGCAGCAGGCGCGGAACTCGCGTCCGGCCTTCTGCAGCCGCACGCTGCGCCCGATCACCGCCGACAGCGTGATCCGCGCCCTGAGCGCATCGAGCCATTGGGGGGAGAGGGCCATCGCAGCAGCCTAACCGAGCCGCCGATTCGCGCCTAGCGTGGCGAATCGCGCTCCACAGCCTTGTCCTCCGCCGGGAACGGAGCGCGGATGTCGGCGCGCTGTCCGGCGTATTCCAGGCGATAGGCCGCGGCCTGCCCGGCCGGCGGGCGGGTCGATTGCCACCACAGGGTGACCGGCCGCCCCGGTGTCCAGCCGCTGCCGCCGGTCACGCGCCAGATGAGCCGGTTCTGGTCCAGCGTGACGCCCAGCGCATCCTCCTTGCCGAGCGCCACCGCCGCCTCGGCATGGGCGAAGCCGACCGCGCCGTTGAACCCCGCCGCCGCCATGTTCATGCCGACCAGCTCCGCCGGAGCCTCGGCGGGCGCCGCGGGATCGACCGTGCTGGCGCTCGCAACCGGGGCCGCCGCCGGCGGGGCGGGAGTGATCGTGAGGAAGTAGGTGTAGATCGTGCCTTCGGGCAGCACAGCCGGATCGCAGGCCGTCATCCCCCTGGCACAGGCCACGAAGGCGCTGACCCGGGCAAGCGGCGCGGCATGGCCGCCCACCGTCATGTCCTCCACCGCCATTCCGGCCACTCGCGGACCGAGCGTCGCCGGATCGAGATCGGCGGCGACCAGCGTGCGCGGCGCGGCCACCGTCGCGGTCGGCGTGGGCGCGGGGTCGGGCGCGCGTTCCGCCGTGCAGCCGGCCAGCAGCGCCGCCAGCGCCAGGGCGGCGACGGGGCGCATCAGGCCAGCGCTTCCTTCACCAGCCCGCTCGCCTTGCTCATGTCGAGGCTGGTGGCGTGGCGGGCCTTCAGTTCGGCCATGACGCGGCCCATGTCCTTGACGCTGCTCGCGCCCAGTTCGGCCTTGATCGCGGCGATTGCGGCGCGGGTTTCGTCCTCGCTCATCTGCTGGGGCAGGAACTCCTCGATCACAGCCAGCTCGCCGCGCTCCTGGTCGGCCAGTTCGGTGCGGCCGCCGCCATCGAACATCTCGATCGATTCGCGGCGCTGCTTGGCCATCTTCATCAGCACCTCGACCACCATCGCATCGTCCTCGGGCTTCTGCGTGGCGGTCCGCAGCTCGATGTCGCGGTCCTTGATCTTCGCGCCGATCAGGCGGAGCGCGTGGGTGCGGCTCTTGTCGCCGGCTTTCATGGCGGCGATGGTTTCGGTCTTGATGGTGTCGCGGATCATTTCGGGTTTCGTGAATCTGTGGATGGGTCGGCGTTTCAATAGTCCGCCCAGCCGCAAATCCAAGTGTTGCCGCCCAAGCGCCGGTTGACGGCGGGGGAGGGCGTCTCTAGCGGCGACGCCTTAGCACACATCGTCGCAATCTGTTCACGGAGCGCCAATGGCCCGATCCGCCTCTTCGCACGCGCAACCTCCCGGCTCGACCGGCGTGCTCGTGTTCGCTGACGGCACGGTGATCTGGGGCAAGGGTTTCGGGCACGAGGGCCAGGCGGTGGGCGAGCTGTGCTTCAACACCGCCATGACCGGCTATCAGGAGGTTATGACCGATCCCTCCTATGACGCGCAGGTGGTGTGCTTCACCTTCCCGCATATCGGCAATGTCGGCGCCAATGCGGAGGATGTGGAGAGCCGGGGCCAGGAACGGTCACTGGGCGCCGTGGGCTGTGTCGTGCGCGAGGACGTGACCCCGTCGTCCAGTTTCCGTGCCGAGAGCGAGTTTGGCGACTGGCTCAGGGCGCAGGGCAAGATCGGCCTTTCCGGGGTCGATACCCGCGCGCTCACCCGCAAGGTCCGGCTGGAGGGCGCGCCCAATGTGGCGATCGCTCACGATCCCGGGGGCAAGTTCGACCTCAAGGCCCTCCGCAAGCTGGCGCAGGAGTGGAGCGGGCTGGAAGGGCTGGACCTGGTGCCGCGCGTCACCCGCGCCGAGAGCGAGCAATGGGGCGGCGGCGGCTGGACGCTCGGCAAGGGCTATGGCCGCGCCGACTGGCAGGGGAAGCCGCACGTCGTCGCCATCGATTACGGCGCGAAGGACAACATCTTCCGCAATCTGGCCAGCGCCGGAGCCAAGGTTACCGTGGTGCCCGCACGCACCTCGCTGGACGAGATCATGGCGCTCAAGCCCGACGGGGTGTTCCTCTCCAACGGCCCGGGCGATCCGGCGGCGACGGGGAAATATGCGGTGCCGGTCATCAAGGGCCTGCTGGAGGCGGACGTGCCGCTGTTCGGCATCTGCCTCGGCCACCAGATGCTCGGCCTCGCCGCCGGGGCGAAGACCGCCAAGATGCACCAGGGCCACCGCGGCGCCAACCACCCGGTCAAGCGCGTCGGCAAGAGCTGGGGCGCCAGCGAGGGCCTGTTCGAGATCACGAGCATGAACCACGGCTTCGCGATCGACAACGCCACGCTGCCGCCGGGCGTCGAGGAAACCCACGTCTCGCTGTTCGACGGCACCAACTGCGGCATCGCCATCACCGGCAAACGCGCCTTCGGCGTCCAGTATCACCCCGAAGCCAGCCCCGGCCCGCAGGACAGTTTCTATCTGTTCGAGAAATTCGTGGGGATGTTGGGGTGATCGAAATGCCGCCACAACCACCGATCCATCAAGAGCAGGCGATCCAGCAGAAGTTGGTCGAGTGCGGTCTCAATGCTGATGGGTTCACGGTAAAATACGAGGATTATCTGCAAAGCATCGAAATCGTCATCGATGAAAGCGCGGGTGCGTCTGAAAGCGATTTTGCCTGCATCCACAAAGCAGTGGATCACGAAATAGTGACTTTCAAAAAAGCCGATTTGCAAGTTGCCTATTTGGATTTCGTGGGCGAGATTTACCGGCCTCAAATGCTTGCAGAGGCAGAGAAGTCGCTCGAAAAGCGTGGGCTGCTCAAAGACTTTCCAGAACGCGCGAGTTTTTCAACCGATAAGCTTTTCGCCGAGGCGCTCGAAAGGCATTGCGGAGTCGAGCGGGGCTCCTTCTTTGTCGAAAGCGAGTGGGGCCTAACAGCTCAGCCACAGATGACCGACAAGCCGATCGAGGGACCTGAATGGGACAAAGTGACCTGTCTCATGAGCGCGATGATGTACGTCGCCGCCAAAGGCGAGGTCTTCAAAGTTGGCTTCATCGGGAACGAAGCGATCCCGGATGAGAGCGAATAATGCCCAAACGCACTGACATCTCCTCGATCCTCGTCATTGGCGCTGGGCCGATCATCATCGGGCAGGCGTGCGAGTTCGATTATTCGGGCACGCCGGCTCCCTTCCCCCGTGGGGAAGGGTTGGGGATGGGGGTTCGGCGGTGAGAGGGCGGGGCAACGGTTCGGGCGTCGTAAACCCACCCCCAACCCCCTCCCTTCAAGGAGGGGGCTATGCCGGTTTCGACTCCCATGAGGGAGGGCGCCTTTCAAGGTTCGTTGCGAGCGAGGGCGATTTCCCCGGCGATGCGGGCCAGAACGCCGTCGGTGTTTTGCAGGACGTCGTGGTTCCAGAAGCGGATCACGCGGTAGCCGTGGGCTTCGATCATGCGCGTGCGGGCGTCGTCGGTCGTGCTCTCGGAATGCTGGCCGCCATCGCATTCGATCGCGATCCGCAGGGATCGGCAGGCGAAATCGACCACGTGATCGCCGATCGGAAACTGCCGCGTGAATTTGGCGCCGCTGAGTTGGCTGGCGCGCAGCTGCGACCACAGGCGGCGCTCGGCATCGGTCATGTCGGCGCGCAACCTGCGCGCTACGCCTGTCAATCGCTTCACCGCCAATGTCGCAAACCCATCCCCAACCCCTTCCCTCAAGGGAAGGGGCTTACACTCCAGCGCAAACCTCGCAAGCTCCCTTCCCCCTGGGGAGGGGCCGGGGGTGGGGGGTCGGCGCCCGCGGTATGGAGCCACTGAATGCCTCGTCGTACCGATATCCAATCCATCCTCGTCATCGGCGCCGGGCCCATCATCATCGGGCAGGCGTGCGAGTTCGATTATTCGGGCACGCAGGCGATCAAGGCGCTGAAGGAGGAGGGCTACCGTGTGGTCCTCGTCAACTCCAACCCGGCCACGATCATGACCGATCCGGAGATGGCCGACGCCACTTATGTGGAGCCGATCACGCCGGAAATAGTGGCCAAGATCATCGCCAAGGAGCGGCCCGACGCGCTGCTGCCGACGATGGGCGGGCAGACCGCATTGAATTGCGCGCTCGATCTCGAGCGGATGGGCGTGCTCGCCGACTATGGCGTGCAGATGATCGGCGCCAATGCCGACGCCATCGACAAGGCGGAGGATCGCCAGCGCTTCCGCGAGGCGATGGACAGGATCGGCCTCGAAAGCGCGCGCAGCGGCGTGGCGCATACTGTCGAGGAAGCCTTCGCGGTGCTCGATCGCACGGGGCTGCCCGCGATCATCCGCCCCAGCTTCACGCTCGGCGGCACCGGCGGCGGCATCGCCTACAACAAGGCGGAGTTCGAGACGATCGTCCGCTCCGGCCTCGACGCATCCCCCACCACCGAAGTCCTGATCGAGGAATCTCTCCTCGGCTGGAAGGAGTTCGAGATGGAGGTGGTGCGCGACCGCAAGGACAATGCGATCATCATCTGCTCGATCGAGAACGTCGATTCGATGGGGGTCCACACCGGGGACAGCATCACGGTCGCCCCGGCGCTGACGCTGACCGACAAGGAATACCAGATCATGCGCTCGGCGAGCATCGCCGTGCTGCGCGAAATCGGCGTGGAAACAGGTGGTTCGAACGTGCAGTTCGCAGTCGATCCGAAGTCCGGGCGGCTGATCGTGATCGAGATGAACCCGCGCGTCAGCCGCTCCAGCGCGCTGGCGAGCAAGGCGACCGGCTTCCCGATCGCGCGCGTCGCGGCCAAGCTGGCGGTGGGCTATACGCTGGACGAACTTCGCAACGAGATCACCGGCGCGACCCCGGCGGCGTTCGAGCCGACCATCGACTATGTGGTCACCAAGATCCCGCGCTTCGCCTTCGAGAAGTTCAAGGGCGCGGTGCCCGAGCTTTCGACCGCGATGAAGTCCGTGGGCGAGGTGATGGCGATCGGCCGCTCCTTCGCGGAATCGATGCAGAAGGCGTTGCGCGGGCTGGAGACCGGGCTCGACGGTTTCAACCGTGTGCCCGAGCTCGAAGGCGTTCGCCGGGACGCCATCACCGCCGCGCTCAGCCAGCGCACGCCCGACCGCATCCTCAAGGTCGGGCAGGCCTTCCGCGAGGGCTTCGGCGTGGAGGAAATCCACGCGCTCACCGGCTACGACCGCTGGTTCCTGCGCCAGATCGAGGCGATCATCGCCGAGGAGACCGCGATCGGCGAGAGGGGCCTGCCGACCGATGCCGATGGCCTGCGCCGATTGAAGGCGATGGGCTTTTCCGACAAGCGGCTCGCCACGCTGGCGGTCCGCAGTGTCGGCGTGGCGGGCGGGCTGGGCGAGACGCAGGCCAAGCGCTCGGGCCTGCTCCACGATGCCCTGCGTGCGATGGCCGGCGCCACCAGCGAGGGCGAGGTGCGCGCGCTGCGCCACAAGCTCGGCGTTCTCCCCGTGTTCAAGCGCATCGATAGCTGCGCCGCCGAGTTCGAGGCGATCACGCCTTATATGTATTCGACCTACGAGGCGCCCAGCTTCGGGGAAGCCGAGGACGAGGCCGACCCCAGCGACCGGCGCAAGATCGTGATCCTGGGCGGCGGGCCCAACCGCATCGGCCAGGGAATCGAGTTCGACTATTGCTGCGTCCACGCCTGCTTCGCGCTATCCGAGGCCGGGTTCGAGACCATCATGGTCAACTGCAATCCCGAGACCGTCAGCACCGATTACGACACCAGCGACCGGCTTTACTTCGAGCCCCTGACCGAGGAAGACGTGCTGGAGATCCTGCGCGTCGAGATGAGCAGGGGCGAGGTGGTGGGTGTGATCGTCCAGCTCGGCGGGCAGACACCGCTCAAGCTGGCCGCGGCGCTGGAGCGTGAGGGCATCCCGATCCTGGGCACCAGCCCGGACGCCATCGACCTGGCCGAGGACCGCGAGCGTTTCGCCAAGCTGGTGCGCCAGCTCGAACTCAGCCAGCCCGCCAACGGCATCGCCAAGAGCCGCGACGAGGCGGCGGCGGCGGCGCGGACCATCGGTTATCCGGTGCTGCTGCGCCCCAGCTATGTGCTGGGGGGGCGCGCGATGGAGATCGTCGATTCCGAGGCCCAGCTCGACGACTACATCGCCACCGCGGTCAACGTCAGCGGCGACAGCCCGGTGCTGGTGGACCAGTATCTGCGCGATGCCATCGAATGCGATGTCGACGTGATCGCCGATGCGGAAGGCGAGGTGCGGATCGCCGGCGTGATGCAGCATATCGAGGAGGCCGGCGTTCATTCGGGCGACAGTGCCTGTACCCTGCCGCCCTACAGCCTCCCGGACGAGGTGATCGTGGAAATGGAACGCCAGGCCGTCGCGCTCGCCAAGGCGCTGAAGGTCCAGGGCCTGATGAACGTGCAGTTCGCCTACAAGGATCCGGCCACGGAACCGGGGGCAAGGCCCGGGGCGGATCGCGGCAACGGCGTCTATCTGATCGAGGTCAATCCGCGCGCCAGCCGTACGGTGCCATTCGTGGCCAAGGCTATCGGGCGGCCGGTCGCCAAGATCGCAGCGCGGGTGATGGCGGGCGAGCCGCTGTCCGCCTTCGAGCCCTTCGCGGTTCCCACCCGCCACATGGCGGTGAAGGAGGCGGTGTTCCCCTTCAACCGCTTCCCCGGAGCCGATCCGGTGCTCTCACCGGAGATGAAGAGTACCGGCGAAGTCATGGGAATCGATCGGGATTTTCCCGCGGCATTCCTCAAGTCCCAGCTGGGCGCGGGCATGAACCTGCCCGAGCGGGGCACATTGTTCGTGTCGGTAAAGGACAGCGACAAGCCCGTGATCGTGCCCGCGGTGAAGGCGCTCCTGGATCATGGGTTCACCGCCGTCGCCACGGGGGGGACGCAGCGGTATCTCGTTGGCCAGAGGCTGGACGTGAAGCCGGTGAACAAGGTGGCGGAGGGCCGCCCGCATATCGTCGATGCCATCATCGACGGCGAGATCGCGCTGATCTTCAACACCACCGAGGGGTGGCAGTCGCTGCTCGATTCCAAATCGATCCGTGCCGGGGCGCTGGAAAAGAAGCTTCCCTACTACACCACCGCCGCAGCCTGCTTGGCGGTCGCGCGCGCGATCACCGAGGTAAAGGCCGGGCAGCTTGAAGTGCGCAGCCTGCGGGACTATTATAGCTGAACACGCATTCATGCTTCCTCGACATCGCTTGTCTCGAAATGCCGCTGGCAAGAGCGGCGGGGCAGTGAATTGCCGGTGGAAGGGCGGAAAGTAGGAACGACATGGCGACGATGGAAAAGGTGCCGATGCTGGCCGAAGGCTATGAGAAGCTGACGGCGGACCTCAAGGTGCTGCGCGCCGAGCGGCCCAAGATCGTCGAGGCGATCGAGGAAGCGCGCGCTCATGGCGACCTTTCGGAGAACGCCGAATATCACGCCGCCAAGGAACGCCAGGGCCAGATCGAGGCGCAGATCGCCGAGATCGAGGACAAGGTGACCCGCGCGCAGATCATCGATCCCACCACGCTGTCCGGCGACAAGGTGGTGTTCGGCGCCACCGTCACCCTGCTCGACGAGGACGACAAGCCCGTCCGTTACCAGATCGTGGGCCAGACCGAGGCCGATGCCAGCAAGGGCCGGATCAGCTACAATTCGCCCATTGGCCGCGCATTGATCGGGCGCCAGGTGCAGGACGAGGTCGAGGTGACCGTGCCTTCGGGCGACAGGTTCTACCTGGTGGACAAGATCGAGTTCATCTGAGCGGTTCCCAATCCGTCGATGCCCTGATCGGCGGCGCCCTATCCACCGAGCTGGTGGCGACTGGCGGATCGGGCGCGGGTGTCCTGCGCCTGACGATGCCCGATGGCGAGCTGCGATACCTCAAGTGCGCCGCACGAGAGGCCGCCACGGGCCTTGCTGCGGAGTATCGGCGCTTGCGATGGCTGGCCGGTCGCATCCCCGCGCCGCGGATCATCGAATGGGGCGAGGAGCGCGACCACGTCTGGTTGCTGACCGAAGCCTTGCCAGGACGCAGCGCGGGCGACCGGATCGCGGGCGACCGGTCGCTGCTCCCGGTGGTCGTCACTGGAATCGCGGATTTCCTCGCACGGTTGCATGGGCTGCCGGTGGATGATTGTCCGTTCGACGCCAGCATTGCTTACTGGTTGCCGGAGGCGCGGCGGCGGGTCGCGGCCGGTGCGGTCGACGAAGAGGATTTCGACCCCGATCATCGCGGATGGAGCAGCGAGCAGGTTCTCGAGCAAGTAGAGGCCTTGGCTGGGCGGGCCAGCGGGCGGGTCGTCGTCCACGGTGACTTCACCCTCGGCAATCTGATCGTCGACGACAGGGGCGTGGTCACCGGCTGCATCGATGTCGGGCGATCGGGCGTGGCCGACCCGTATCAGGACATCGCTCTATGCTGGCGCGACCTCGGCGGGTTCGGTTCGGACGCGCAGAGCCTGTTCCTCGACGCGATTGGTCATTCCACACCCGACCGGCAGCGGATGCTGCTACACCGGTCACTCGACGAGTTGTTCTGACCGCTCAGTCCGAGGCGCCATCCTGGCCGGGCTCCAGCAGGCGGTGGAGATGCACGATCACATAGCGCGTCTCGGCATCGTCCACCGTGCGTTGCGCCGCACCCCGCCAGGCTTCGAGCGCAGCGGCGTAGCTGGGGAATACCCCGACAACGTCGATCGCGGAGGGGTCCGCGAACTCCAGGGTGAGCGGATTCTTGACGGCGCCCCCCATCACGAGATGGAGAAGCTGGCGGGAGGTGGTTTCGGTCATGGTGCCCTAGCTGGCGGAAGATTCGCGATGCATCGCGCCATAAGCGCTACGGCGCGGCAGGCAAACCCGCCATTCCACCTCGTCACCCCGCCAGCGCCACGGAGGGCATCAGTGCGTGATGCGGCTACGCAGATCCTCGATGGTCCTGCCCGCGCGCTGGCCTCTGCGCCTCGCGGCAGTGACCAGATACTCGGAAAGATTGCCACCCTCGCGAATGGCCGTCGCCTGCAGGTCGCGTGCCCGTCCGCCTACCCTGTCGCCCAGATCGGCGATCCGGTCCTGGCCTTTGCTCGCCGCTGTGCTTGCGCTGTCGAGCAGGCTAAGCCCGTAGGCCAGCGCCGCATCGGTGGCCACGCCGGCCAGGGCGCCCGCCTTGCGACCTGCGCGGCGCCCGGGCCGGGTCAATGCACCGATGACCAGTGCGCCCACCGCCACGGCCGCAATGGAAACCAGCGGATTGGCACGCACATAGGCGATGGCCCCGTCCGCGGCGTTTCGCGCCTGATCGGCCAACCCGCGCTCGTGCCTGCGCTGCCGAGCCTCGCCGGTCCTCGCGTCGATCCTGGCGCGGAGCGCCTTGCGCTTCTGGGCGTCGGTTGCGGCGGATTTGGCCATGGTATTTCTCCAGTGAATGACTTGGTTCGGTAACGGCAGCCGCGCAGCGTTGTTCCGCTCACTCGTCGCCTTTGCCGAGCAGCGCGTCGAGTATCGGCTCGCGCGCGAACCAGAGGGCCAAAGCCGCGATCACTCCGGCAACTATTCCCTTGTTGCTGGCCAGGACATCGATCGCCTCTTCGCCCAGCGCGGCGGCGCTTTCGCCGGCCCTGCCAAGGGCACGCTTGCCCACGCCCTTCTGGGCGAGGTCGGCGCGGAGGTTCTCGACATCGGCTTGCAACAGAGCACGGGCCGCATCGCGCAGGTGCCGATCCTCCGCCAGTCTTTCGCTCGGCCCGCTCATGGCTCCTGCTCTGAATACATACCGCGAATTTCGGAAAGCTTCGCGCGCAGACGCTGCACCAGCACAAGCGCGCCGGCCAGCAGTAGCCCCACCACTATCCCGGTTGCGAGCCACGGGCCGACCAGCGGCGAAAGGGCGAAGACGAGGCCCACCACCAACGCGATCAGCGCCAAATGCACCAGCGCGAGCGCAACCGCCAGATAGACAGCCGACAGCCTGGCAAGAGCGGCGGTATGGCCGGCCCTGCTCGTTTGAAACGCCAGCTCGGCTTCGACATAGTTTTTGCCGTCGCCGAGCAGCGTCTTCAAATCGTCCAGCAGCGAGGGCTCGACCGCCGGATCGGCGGGTTCGGGATCGAAATCATCCGGGACATCCGGCGGCAGTTCCGCGCGATCCACCCGCACGTCCGGTTCCGGCCGCTCCGCCCCCATCCGACGGATCAGCGGCGCGAGCCGGAGAACAGTCGCGAGAGGAGGAAACCGAACACCGCCGCGATCCCGACCGCTGCGCCGGGACTCTTGCGGACGAAGGTTCGCGCATCCTCACCCAGATCGTCGATGCTCTTGGCGTCGAGCCGCGTGGCGGCATCCTGGATGCTGCGCGACGCGCTGCGGGCGTAGTCGCCGTATTTGGCGCCCAGCTTGTCGTCCACTGTCTGAGCGCTATCGGCCACGGCCTGGCTCAGGACGGTGAGGCCCTCGCTGACCTTGCCCTTGCCCTGCGTGGCGAGATCGCGCCCTTTGACGCGAGCATCCTGACCATAGGCCTTCGCCTCGGTGGCCCAATCCTGCCCCTTGCGCTCGGCCTGTCCGCGATAGACGCTGGCGCGTTCGCTGGCTTCGGCCTTCAGTGCGGCGGCGCCGGCGCGGGCTTCGCTCACCGCCGCGTTGAAGCGCGATTTCGCTTCGCTGCGATTGCTCGCGGCGCGCGAATTGCCCGAAACGGTCTTGCTGGCGACAGCGGTCTTGCGCGGCTTGGCCGCGGAACCGCCACCGGCCTTCGGCGCGGCGCGCTTGCGAGGGGTGGGGGGGGCAGTGTCATCGGCCATCGGTATTTCCCTCTGTTCGGATGGAAAGGCGGCATCGCACCTCCCGCTCCGGGTTGCGTGGGCTTGAACGCGGCTTGCGCGCCAATGTTCCGCCTCATAGAGCCGGCGGCAATTCACCGGCCTCCCATCAGGTGAGCCGTCATGTCAAGCCTGCCAGACAAACACAACAAGCATCGGAGCTGATCGCCCATGACCGTGATAACCGACATCCACGCTCGCGAAATCCTCGATAGCCGGGGCAATCCGACCGTCGAGGTCGATGTGCTCCTCGAAGATGGAAGCTTCGGGCGCGCCGCGGTGCCCTCGGGCGCCTCCACCGGCGCTCACGAGGCGGTGGAACTGCGCGACGGGGACAAGGGCCGCTATCTCGGCAAAGGTGTCACCAAGGCGGTGGATGCCGTCAACGGCGCGATAGCTGACACCATCCTGGGCCTCGACGCGGAAGACCAGCGCGATGTCGACCGGGCGATGATCGAACTGGACAGCAGCGACAACAAGGGCCGGCTCGGCGCCAATGCCATCCTCGGGGTAAGCCTTGCCGTCGCCAAGGCCGCGGCAAACGCACGCGGCCTCCCGCTATATGCCTATATCGGCGGGGTTGGCGCGCATGTGCTGCCGGTTCCCATGATGAACATCATCAATGGCGGCGAACACGCCGACAACCCAATCGACATTCAGGAATTCATGATCGTGCCGGTAGGCGCGCCGAGCCTCGCCGAAGGCGTTCGCTGGGGCGCCGAGGTGTTCCACACGCTCAAGAAGGCGCTCGGCGAAAAGGGGCTGGGCACCGCCGTGGGCGACGAGGGCGGCTTTGCCCCGGCGCTTGCAAGCACCCGCGCCGCGCTCGACTTCATCATGGCGTCGATCGAGAAGGCCGGGTTCAAGCCGGGCGAGGAAATCGCTCTCGCGCTGGACTGCGCCGCCACCGAGTTCTTCCGCGATGGCCGTTATGTCATCTCGGGCGAGAGGCTCAGCCTCAGCGGCGACGAGATGGCCGCCTATCTTGCCGCGCTGTGCGGCGATTATCCGATCCGCTCCATCGAGGACGGCATGGCGGAGGATGATTTCGCCGGTTGGGAGGAGCTGACGCGCTCGCTCGGCAACAAAGTCCAACTTGTCGGCGACGATCTGTTCGTGACCAACCCGGCACGCCTGCGTGATGGAATCGCGCGTGGCCTGGCCAATTCCCTGCTGGTCAAGGTCAACCAGATCGGAACGCTTTCGGAGACGCTCGATGCGGTGCGTATCGCGCAGACGAGCGGGTACACCGCAGTGATGAGCCACCGTTCGGGCGAGACCGAGGACGCCACCATCGCCGATCTGGCGGTCGCCACCAACTGCGGCCAGATCAAGACCGGCAGCCTCGCCCGGTCCGACCGGCTCGCCAAATACAACCAGCTCATCCGCATCGAGGAAGAACTGGGCGGTAGCGCCGTATATGCCGGTGCGGGCTGTTTCGGACGGCTCGCCGGGTAGCGTTCGCAGCGGTGCGGAGATTCGGATAGGCCGCCAAACGTAAACGGCTCGTTAGCCATTCGGCGCTAGGCTGCGCCGAGGACAAGCCTATGGCACAATTACCGAATCTCTCGCGCTGTCGAAGCACAGCCCGGTTGCTCGCGGCGCTGTTCGCGTTTCTCTGGGCGTTGCCCGCAGCGGCGGCGAACTGCAACATCGCGACATCGCAGGGTACGACTGGACCGGCGGACTGGCAGACCTACTGCTGGCTGGACCTGTCCGAGTATAACGACGCCACCGCGCGCACGGCTTCGGGCCAGGCCTTCAGCTATATACTGCCGGATGGCACCACCATGACCTTCCGCCTGCGCGTGAGCGGGCCGGCGCTTTCCTCGGTCGCAGCGCCTTCCTGGAGCGGAGCAGCGGTCGGGAACACGGCTTTTCTCGGCATCGCCGGGCGCCCGATCCTGTACCAGGGCACAGGCGGCACCTCCACCATGACTGTATCCAGTATCGCCCTGACCCCGCCGTCGGGCGGAACGATCACATCCTATATGTTTGTCGCCGCCGACGCCGAATCCACCAATGAGGGCGAGAGCTTCCGGGTCCAGACCAACGGCGGGAACTGGGCCGTCATTGGACAGATCGGACCCATCTCCGGCAGCACATATCCCACTACCACCGGGGCAGGCACCAGCACGTTCACCGAAACCGGAGCGGCGGGTACCGTGGGCGCCTATATCGTGGGCAGCGCCGGTCCGACGCAGGTCGTCACCACCCTGGTTGGCGGGGGGCTGCAGGGCGCCATGTTCGCGGTGCGGTTCGCCTCGATCACGCTCAACACCGTCATTCAGGGCGTGCGCGTGGACCCGGCAGACCAGTTCACCTTCTCGATCGGTCCCTCGGGCGGGGGCACCGCCTATGCCAGCGGCACCTCGACCGGCACGGGGCTCGGGCCGTTCACCGCAGCCTCGCTCCCGACCAGCGCGGCGCTTCCGCTCGCGCTCAACCAGTCGATGGCGAGTGGAAGCGCGAGCACAGTCTCGCAATATCGCTCCAGCCTCACCTGCACCAACGCCACCGCCGGCTCGGGCACCGTCATGCCCAACGGCGTGCTTACCACCTCATACAATTTCGGGATGCTGCAGTTCGGCGACAAGGTTGCCTGCACCTATACCCAGACCCCGCAGCCGCATCTCCGCCTGAGCAAGGCGCTGGGTGCCGGCGGGCGGCAGTTCTCGGGCGACCAGTTCGTCATGGAAATCCGCCAGGCCTCGACGGTGGTGGCCACCACCACCACCACCGGCAGCGGTGCGACGGTCACCAATGCATCCACGCCGCGCTACCAGGCTGCGCCCGGGACCGCCTATTCCCTAGCAGAGGTTGGATCGGGCACGACGCTGCTGGCGCAATACACATCGGCGCTGGCCTGCACCAACGCCAATCCCGGTTCCACGACCACGCTTCCCACCAGCATTGGCGCCGCCGTCACGCCACAGGTGGGCGATGTGATCGGCTGCACGATCACCAACACCAAGCGGGCACCCAATGCCTCGCTCAGCGTCATCAAGACATCCTCGACGATCTCGGATCCCTATCGTGGGACGACCAATCCGCTCTCGATCCCCGGCGCCGTGGTCCGCTACAGCATCCAGGTTAGCAACAGCGGGCCATCCCCGGTCGATGTCAATTCGCTGGTCATGGTCGATACGCTTCCCGCCGACATCGCGGTGGGCAACGCGGCCTCCGCCGCCTTCGTCGAAGGAACGCCAGCCAGCGCGCTCACCTTCAACGCTCTGACCGATATCCGCTATTCCAACGCCGTTGCGGCGCCCGCAAGCTTCGCGGCCTGCACCTATACCCCGGTCGCCGCCTACGATCCGGCGGTTCGTCATGTGTGCCTCAATCCCAAGGGGATCATGGCTGGATCGACCGGGACACCGCCCAATTTCTCCGTCACCTTCAACGCGCAGGTGCGATAGCGGAACCGTTCCCCCCGGTTCAGAAGACGTGCTGTCCGCCCGGCCGCATCAGGCGAAGCGTTGCGCCAGATCGTGGAGCGCCATCGCGGCTCGCGCCGCCTCGCCGCCCTTGTCCTTTTGCGCGGGATCGGCGCGGACCAGCGCCTGCGCCTCGTTTTCGACCGTCAGTATGCCGTTGCCGATCGCCACGCCGTCCATCGTCAGGGCCATGACGCCGCGCGCGCTTTCGCCGGCCACGATCTCGAAATGCCAGGTCTCTCCCCGGATCACGACACCGATCGCCACGAAGCCATCGTATTTCCCGCTCTCCGAGGCGAGTGCGATCGCGCCGGGGATCTCCAGCGCGCCGGGCACGGTGAGAACCTCCACCTCGTGGCCCGCCCCTTCGAGTGCGGCCCGCGCGCCCGCCACCAGCATGTCGTTGAGATGATCGTAGAAGCGCGCCTCGACGATCAGGAATTGCGCCATTCTCTTGTGTCCTCAATCAGTTTGCAGCGACCACGATGATTGCGCCCGCAGCGATAGCGATGCCCGCCGCCCAATGCCAGTGGCCCGGCCGCTCGCCCAGCCACAGCCGTCCCGCCGCCAGCGCGATCAGGATGCTTGTTTCGCGGAGCGCGTTGACTACCCCGGCCGGCGCGAACCGATAGGCGATCAGCGCGGGTACGAAGGCGGCCAGCGCGCCGAGCGCCGCGTAAAGCCCGGTCTTGCGCTCGGCCAGGAACAAGGCACGCCGTGTGCCTTTCCCGCGAGTGAGGAAGAACAGCGTGGGGGTAGAGATTGTGTCGAGCAGGAAGAACCAGCCGAGGAATGTGCCGATGGTCGGCGCAATGCGCATCGCATGGGCGTCGACCACCGAATACACCGCGGTCATCGTTCCCGTCGCTACCGCCAGCGCTAGCCCGGCGCGGTGGATGCGCCCGAACCGCGCGATGGTGAGGATACCCGCCACGACCAGCGCGATGCCCGCGACCTGCCCGAGCGGTATCCGGTCTCCCAGGAGCAGCAGCCCTCCGGCCGCGGTCAGCAACAACCCCGTGCCGCGTGCGATCGGATAGGCGGCGGCGAAATCATTGGCGTGGTAGGATCGCGCCAGCACCGCCTGGTAGATCCCGTGAACTGCTGCGGCCAACACCAGCCAGCCTGTGAGCCTGGCATCCGGCAGCGGGCTGGTGACGACGAAGGGCAGGGCGAAGAGAAGCCCACCGAGCCTTATCCATACCTGCACCGCCAACTTGTCGCGCCCGGCCTTCACCAAGGCGTGCGAGATGGCGGTGCCGAGCGCGGAGAGCGCCGCCAGCGCCAACCCCAGCGTGCTGGCCGTCACGCAGGAATATTTTCCCGCCCCACCACCTTCAGGCCGTAGCCTTCCAGCCCGACCACGGTGCGTTCGCTGTCGGACAGCAGGATCATCTCGCTTACCCCGCGGTCGACCAGGATCTGCGCGCCGATGCCGTAGTCGCGCAGTTCGCCTTCCACCGGCGGGTGGCGTCCGATCTCGGCCTGGAGGCGCTCAGGTCGATCCGGCATGAGCAATACGATCAGTCCCGCCCCGCTCCGCCCGATGGCATCCATCGAACGTTGTAACTGGCGCTTTCGGGGGCCAGTCTGGCCCAGCACATCGTCGAAGATGGAGATTGCGTGCATCCGCACCAGCGTAGGCTGCGCGGGATCGACATGGCCCTTCTGCAGCACGACATGGGTCGCGCCGGAAACCTTGCTACGATAGGTCATGGCCCGCCAGTCCCCGCCATAGTCGGAAGCCAGATTGCTTTCGCTCACCATTTCAACGAGATGATCGTGCTTCATGCGATAGGCTATGAGGTCGCGAATGGTGCCGATCTTGAGCTGGTGGCGTCGGGCGAAGCCTATCAGATCGTCGAGCCGGGCCATGCTGCCATCCTCGTTCATGATCTCGCAGATCACGCCGGAGGGGTTGAGGCCGGCAAGGCGCGAGATGTCCACCGCCGCCTCGGTATGGCCGGCGCGGACCAGCACGCCGCCCTCGCGCGCGGCCAGCGGGAAGACATGGCCGGGGGTTACGATGTCCGCGGCACCCTTGCCCGCGTCGATCGCGACCGAAACGGTGCGGGCGCGGTCGGCGGCGGAGATGCCGGTGGTCACGCCCTCCCGCGCCTCAATGGAGACGGTGAAGGCGGTCTGCATGGCTTCGGTATGGTTGCGGCTCATCGGCTCCAGCCCCAGCGCCGCGACACGTGCGCGGGTGAGCGCCAGGCAGATCAGCCCGCGGCCGTGGGTCGCCATGAAGTTGACCGCCGCCGGGGTGGCCATTTGTGCCGGAATGATGAGATCGCCTTCGTTCTCGCGGTCCTCATCGTCCACCAGGATGAACATCCGCCCGTTGCGCGCCTCGTCGATGATGTCCTCGATCGGCGCGAGCACCGGGCCGTCTCCGACCTCGTCCAGGAAGCGGGTGAGCTTGCCCAGCGTGTCGGAGGTGGGGTTCCAGCCGTCGGTGGTGCAGTCGCGCAGCGTGTTGGCGTGCAGCCCGGCGGCCCGCGCGAGCCCGCTGCGGGTCATTGCACCTTCGTTGACGAGATCGCGAATGCGCGTGATGGTCGAGTCCATACCGCCGCCTTATCACATTATAATGTGATTGCCAGTCCCGATATCACATCATGATGCGCGCGAGGGTCAGTGGTAGCCGTCGTGGCCCGTCTTGCCCCTGAATACCCAATAGCTCCATGCCGTATAGGCCAGGATCAGCGGCAGGGTCAGCGCGACGCCCACCAGCATGAAGATCTGGCTGCGTTCGGGTGCCGCGGCGTCCCAGATCGTGATCGCGGTGGGCACGACATATGGCCAGATCGTCACCCCCAGGCCCGCCATGCCCATGAAGAATAGCGCGACGCCGAGCCAGAAAGGCGCCGCGTCGCGGCCTTTCGCCAGGGCGTGCAGGAGCGCCAGCGCGATAGCGCCGGTGACGATCGGCACGGGTGCGAGCAGATAGATCGCCGGCGCGGAAAGCCAGCGGGCGGCATATTCCGGATCGAGCAGCACATTGTAGAGGCTTACGCCGGCCATCAGCACGAACGTGGTCCAGGCGGCCCGCTTCGCCAGCTTGCGGGCGTGAGCCTGTTCCGGCCCATCCAGCTTCCACACCAGCCATGTCGCGCCCAGGAGCGCGTAGCCGGCCACGGTGCCCAGCCCCGTCAACAGCGTGTAGGGCGTGAGCCAGTCGAACCAGCTTCCAGCATAGGCCCGATTCTCCACCGCGACCCCCTGGAGCAGCGCGCCCAGCGTCATCCCTTGCGCCAGCGCCGCCGTCAGCGATCCGCCGGTGAAGGCGGCATCCCAGAACTGCCGGTGGCGTGGATCGCGCCAGCGGAACTCGAACGCCACGCCGCGGAACACCAGGCCCAGCAGCATTGCGATGATGAGCGGATAGGTGGCGGGCAGGATCACCGCATAGGCGAGGGGGAAGGCGGCAAGCAGGCCGCCGCCGCCCAGCACCAGCCAGGTCTCGTTGCCATCCCACACCGGCGCGATGGAGTTCATCGCCCGGTCACGCTCCGGCCCCGGCTCGAAAGTTGGAAACAGGATGCCGATGCCCAGATCGAACCCGTCCATGACGACATAGGCGAAGACGGCGAAGGCGATGATGAAGGCCCACACCACGGTGAGATCGACCGCGCCGATCATTTGCCAGGATCTCCGTTGGGAGCGGCCTCTGGAGGTTCGGGCCAATCCTGGCCGGGCTCGGCCGTGGATGCCTGGGCGGGGCCGGGCGTGATGCCGGCGGTGCGGATCGGGCCCGGCTCGCTGGCCTCGACCCCCGGCTCGCCTGCCTGCGGTGGTTTGTGCATGAGGTGAAGGATGTACCACACACCCGCGCCGAAGACCGCGAAATAGACCACCACGAAGGCGATCAGCGAGGCGGCGACGGCGGGGGCATCGAGCGGGCTGGCGGCGTCGCTGGTCCGCAGCAGGCCGTGGATGACCCAGGGCTGGCGGCCCACCTCGGTCGTGATCCAGCCCGCCAGCACCGCCACGAAGCCCGATGGGCCCATGAGCAAAGCGGCGCGGTGAAGCGTGCGCCAGTCGTAGAGCCGGCCGCGCCATCGCGCCAGCAGGCTCCACAGGCCGATCGCCAGCATGGCCATCCCCATCGCCACCATGATTCGGAACGACCAGAACACGATATTCACCGGCGGCTGGAGATCGTCGGGAACGGTGTCGAGCCCGGCCAGCGGCGCATCGGGATCGTGCTTGAGGATCAGGGAGGACAGCTTGGGGATGGCGACGGCGTGGTCGAGGCGTTGCGCGGCTTCGTTGGGGATGCCGAAAAGATAGAGCGGCGCGCCGTCCGGATAGCTGCGATAGTGCCCTTCCATCGCCATCACCTTCACCGGCTGATGCTCCAGCGTGTTCAGGCCATGCAGATCCCCTGCCACGATCTGGATCGGTGCCACGATCGCGGCCATCCACATCGCCATCGAGAACATCTTGCGCGCGTGGAGATTGGTGCGGTCGCGCAGCAGGTGCCATGCTCCGGCCGCTCCGACCACGAAGGCGGTGGTGAGGTAGGCGGCGATCACCGTGTGGACCAGGCGATAGGGGAAGCTGGGATTGAACACGATCGCCCACCAGCTTTCGCCAGGCAGGAACTGGCCGCTGGCGGACAGCTCGTAGCCGGTGGGCGTCTGCATCCAGCTGTTGACCGAAAGGATCCAGAACGCGGACACGAATGTGCCGAGCGCGACCATGACCGTGGCCAGGAAGTGCAGCTTGCGGCCGACCTTCTTGAGACCGAACAGCATCACGCCTAGGAAGCCCGCCTCGAGGAAGAAGGCGGTGAGCACCTCATAAGCCATCAACGGGCCGATCACCGGCCCCGCCCGGTCGCTGAAGACCGCCCAGTTGGTGCCGAACTGGTAGCTCATCACAATGCCCGACACGACACCCATCGCGAAGGTGATCGCGAAGATCTTGATCCAGTACCTGAACAGATCGAGATACAGCGCGCGGCCAGTGCGCAGCCACAGCCCTTCCAGAACCATCAAATAGCTGGCCAGGCCGATGGAGAACGCCGGAAAGATGAAATGGAAGCTGACGGTGAAGGCGAACTGGATCCGGGCCAGCAAAATCGCATCGAAATCAGCCAGCACGCGAGGTTCCCTTCGTGTCCGTGGTTACCCTAGAGAACTCGGACGGGAAACACAGTTGCGACTCCTGCAAGCCCGGTTGCGATCCGCAGGGCCGCTGCGCGAGCGCGGCGCTGGCTGGAAGGGATGGTGGACGCACTAGGGCTCGAACCTAGGACCCGCTGATTAAGAGTCAGCTGCTCTACCAACTGAGCTATGCGTCCACACCGGGCGGCTGCTGCCGGCCTGCTTTGCCCGATGGACCGTCGGGTCCGAATCGGGGAAGGCGCCGCATATAGCGGGGGTGGGCGGGAATGGAAGCGCACAATCGCGCTTCAGCCCGACAAACTCCCGCGCGGGGCACGCCGGTTCCAGCGATCGATCATCATCAGCGTGCCGATGCAGATCATGTTGGTCATCATCGACGAACCACCGTGGCTGAGAAAGGGAAGGGGGATCCCCACCACCGGCGCGAGGCCCATCACCATCATCAGGTTGATCGCCACATAAAAGAAGATGGTGGCGGTCATCCCGGCGGCCAGCAGCTTGGCGAAGCGGTCGGTCGAGCGCCGCGCGACCGAAAGGCCCCACGACAGTATCATCGCGAACACGAAGAGCACGAACAGCCCGCCGGCGAAGCCCCATTCCTCCGCCATCGTCGCGAACACGAAATCGGTGTGCGGCTCGGGAAGATAGGCGAGGTGGCTCTGCGTACCCTCGCCGAAGCCTTTACCGAACAGCCCGCCTGAGCCGATGGCGATCTTGGACTGAGTGATGTGGTAGCCATCGCCCAGGGGATCGCTCTCGGGGTCGAGGAAGGTGAAGACCCGGCGCCGCTGGTAATCATGCAGGCCGAAGAAGAAGGCGAGCGGCGCGATCAGGGCAGCGGCCGCCCCCGCGCCGATGAACCAGGACAGCGGCAGGCCGGCGAGGAACATCACCGTGACCGCGCCGAAGCCGATTGCGAGCGCGGTCCCCAGGTCAGGCTGGAGCAGCACCAGCGCCATCGGCGCCGCGATCAGCATCCCCGCGGGCAGCAGGGCGCGCCAGGTGGGGATCATGCCGAACGGAAGGTCGCCGTAGAAGCGCGCCAGCACCAGCACGATGGCCGGTTTCATCAGCTCCGAAGGCTGGAGCTGCATGAACCCGAGGTCGAGCCAGCGCTGCGCGCCGCCTCCCACGAACCCGATGGCGTCCACTGCGATCAGGAGCACCAGAACCGCGGCATAGCCGGGATAGGCCGCGAAACGCACCAGATCGCGCCCGAAGCGCGTCATCACGATCGCCATGGTGAGAAAGACGCCGAAGCGGATCAGATGCGAACTCGCATAGCGGTTCCAGTCGCCCGCGCCGGCCGAATAGAGCACCAGCGACCCGAAGACGACCAGCCCGATCAACGGGATCAGCATCCGCCACGGCTGGCGGGCTATGGGGGTCGGGACGATGCTCAAGGCGGCTCTCCGGCGGCGGAGTCGCCGGCTATGGGGCTTGAGGAGACGCTCGGCGTCGAAGCCGGGCCGGCCGCGCCGGGGACGGGGCCGGTGGAGACGGGATTGGCCTCCGGCCGCGGATCGAAGGCGCGATCTCCCTGCCGCTCGGTCAGATTGGCCTGGAGCCGGGCTTCGGCATCCACCCGGGCGAAGATGTCGGCTTCGCTGCGGGGCAGCGGCCGCGCATCGATCCCCGCGGCGGAGGCATAGGCGGCATATTTCGCCGCCAGCCGCTGCTGAGCGGTGCCGCCCCAGCTTTGCTCGAAACCGCGCAGGGCATCCATCGCCTTGCCGGGATCGAACAGGAAGGTCATCACGTCGCGGGCGATGGGATAGGCCGCGCCCGATCCGCCGCCGTGCTCGATCACCACCGCCCCGGCGTATCTGGGCCGGTCGAAGGGCGCGAAGAAGATGAACAATCCGTGGTCCCGGTATTTCCAGGGGCCCGACTTGCCGTCGGAGAAGTTGAGGCCGACGACCTGCGCGGTGCCGGTCTTCCCCGCCATCAGCACCTTGGGCACGGGCAGCCGCGCCCGACCCGCGGTGCCGGGGCCGTTGACCACATCGCTCATCGCCGCTCGCACGAACGAGACGTGTTCGGGCGAGAAGTCGGCCGCGGCGAAGGGCGGGCGCTTGGCGGCGCGCACCAGTCGGGGTTCGACATGGCGGCCCGAGGCCAGGCGGGCGGCCATGACCGCAAGCTGCAAGGGGTTGGAGAGCATGTAGCCCTGCCCGATGGTGGCGTTGACGGTATCGAAAGTAGCCCAAGGCTGGCCGTATTTCTTCAGCTTCCACGCCGGATCGGGAACGGTGCCGAAGAACTGGCTGGCCACGGGCAGGTCGAAGGTTTCGCCCATGCCGCAGCGCCGCGCCATCGCGGCGATCGGATCCATGCCGACCGACTGGGCGAAGTGATAGAAATAGACATCGCAGGACTGGTAAATCCCCTTGGCCATGTCCACCGTGCCGTGGCCTCCGCGCTTCCAGCAGCGGAAGACGCGGTTGCCGACGCGCAGCCCGCCACCGCAGAACACGGTCGCCTTGGGGTCGAGCCCTTCCTTTAGGAACGCCATCGACACCATCGGCTTGACGGTCGATCCCGGCGGATAGAGCCCCTTGAGGATCTTGTTGCGCAACGGCACGCGCTCATCGTCGCGGAGCATGGCGTACTCGACGCTGCCGATGCCCGAGGAGAAGCTGTTGGGATCGAAGCTGGGCATGGAGGCCATGCACAGTATCTCGCCCGTGTCGCAGTCCAGCATCACGACCGAGCCGCTTTCGAGCCCGATCCGCCGTGCGGCATAGTCCTGGAGCGGCCCGTCGATGGTGAGCTGGATCGGGCGCCCCTGCACATCCTCACGGGTTTCGAGCTCGCGCACGATGCGCCCCGAGGCGGTCACTTCCACGCGCCGCGCGCCGGGCGTGCCGCGCAGGCGCTGCTCGAACTGCTTTTCCAGCCCGTCCTTGCCGATCTTGTAGCCCGGCGTGACCAGCAGCGGGTTCTTGTCCTTGGCGTATTCCTCGGCGCTGGCGGGGCCGACATATCCGATCAGATGGCCCACGCTGGGTCCGGTGGGGTAGAAGCGCGAGAAGCCGCGTTGCGGGATGACCCCGTGCATATCCGGCAGACGGACGCTGACGGCGGCGAACTGCTCGTAATCCAGCCCCGTCGCGACCTCGACCGGCTGCGGCCCCTTGGCCGCGGCGACGCGCTTCTGAACATCGGCCAGCGCGTCCGGGGCGATGGAGAGTATGGCGCCGAGACGCGCGACCGTGGCCTGCGGATCGGTCATCCGGTCCGGCACGACATCGACGCGAAAATCGGCGCGATTGGAGGCCATCGGCGCACCGTTTCGATCGAGTATCCAGCCGCGCCGCGGCGGGATGAGCGACAGGTTGACCCGGTTGCTTTCGGATTCGAGCTGATACTTCTCGTTCTGGGCGATCGACAGCCACGCGAGCCGTCCGGCGAGCAGCGTGCCCAGGCCGCCCATAGCCGTACCGATCACAATGCTGCGGCGCCCGAAAGCGGTGTCCAGCGTGGTTGCGCTGACGAATGGGCGCGCTCCGCGGCGTCGGCGGCGGAACTTCACGACGTGGACAGCCAGCGCGTCAGGCGCAGCCGGTCCAGACCGGATGCGAGGCGGGCGGCGGCGGGATAGAGCAGCACCGACAGAAGCGCCTGCGGACCCAGCGCGACAAGGCCCGGTACGGTCGGTGGGGCGCCCGAGACCACGAAAGCGGCCAGCAGATAGGCCAGCGCTGCCCCTGTCGCCACGATCCAGTCCTGGAGGAAGCTGCGCCAGGGGATTCGGCTGTCGAGCAGCTCGATGGCGATCATCGTCAGCGACCAAAGCACCACCGCGCTGCCCAGCGGCTGTCCACTGAAGAGATCGTCGAACAGGCCCAGCGGCAATCCCGCCCACACCGGCAGCAGGCCCGGCCGCACCAGCCGCCACGCAAGCAGCATCAGGAAGCCGGCGGGCGGGACCAGCGGCAGTGCGGTGGCGATGAAGAACAGCGGCACCAACGAACCCGCCATGATCGACAGCCACGGCAGCGCGAGCGCCACAAGCGGCGAATGCTCGCGGTTGATGCGCCGGCCGTAGGCATCGCTGCGCGCCTTGGGAGCATAACGGTCCACCTAGCCGGGGCCGCCCTGATCCAGCACATGCTCGGGCGGGGTATCGGCCACGCGCGCGGCGGCGGATTCGAAGATCGGCATCACGGCCACGAAATCGGTCGCCGCAGGATCGCTGACCACCCGGGCGAGCGCGCCATCGGCGGTCTTTTCGGTGACGATCGCCACCGCGGTGCCGGGCCGGTAGTATCCTCCCGCGCCGCTGGTGACGAGCATATCGCCCACCGCCAGGGGGTTGATGCCCAGATTGATGAGCTTGACCCGCAGCAGGCTGTCGCCGCGCCCCTCCGCGAAGGCGACCAGCTCGTCCCGCGCGCGGCGCACCGGCAGCACGCTCTCGGAATCGAGCAGAAGCAACACGCGTGACGAATTGCGCCCAACTTCGAGGATGCGGCCGACGACGCCGCGCGGGCTTACTACTGACATTCCGGCCTGCACCCCGTCGGCGCTGCCCGCGCCGAGATAGGCGAAGCGGCGGCTGCTGGAGGCCGTTGAGCCCACCAGGCGGGCGATGGCGACCGGGCGTACCTCGCCGTCACGGATGTCGAGCAGCGCCTTCAGCCGGGCGTTCTCCTGCCGAACCGCGTCGGCTTCCTTCAGGCGGATACGGGCGATTTCCACCTCGCGCTTGAGCGCCGCGTTCTGCGATCCGGCGCGCAGATAGCCGCGAATGGTGGCGAGCAGGTCCTTGCTGTCGGTGCGCGCCGCAGCGACCGCCGTTGTGCCAGGGGCAGCCACATCCTGTGCCCCCCCGCGCAATCCGGAGAGAAACTGCGGCTGCCACAGCGAGACGCCGAGCAGCAAGGCCCCTATCAGCGCGCCGAGCCCAGCGGCGATATAGCCGGTGAACTGAGTGTACTGCGCGCGCTTCGAAAAGCCCGCTCTGGGCGGCATGGCTTCGCTCCCGGCGTCAGGCGGTCATCAACACGCCGCGATAGACCGGATCCTCCATCGCCCGACCGGTTCCGATCGCCACGCAGGTGAGCGGATCCTCGGCCACGGTGACAGGCAGACCCGTCTCATCGCGCAGGAATTCGTCCAGGCCCTGGATCAGCGCCCCGCCGCCGGTCAGCACGATGCCCTGGTCCACGATGTCGGCCGCCAGCTCCGGCGCGGTGTTTTCCAGCGCGATCCGCACGCCTTCCACGATCGCGCCGATCGGTTCGGCCAGCGCTTCGGCGACATGGCCCTGGTTGATCTGGATTTCCTTGGGCACGCCGTTGACGAGGTCGCGGCCCTTGAGGGTGATGGTCTCGCCCACGCCGTCGGCCGGCGTGCGGGCGATGCCGTAATCCTTCTTGATCCGCTCCGCCGTTGCCTCGCCGATCAGCAGGTTGTGGTGGCGGCGGACGTAGCTGACGATCGCCTCGTCCATCTTGTCGCCCCCGGTGCGGACCGAGGTGGTGTAGGCAAGGCCGCGCAAGGACAGCACCGCGACCTCGGTCGTGCCGCCGCCGATATCCACCACCATGCTGCCGACCGGTTCCGTAACCGGCATGTCGGCGCCGATCGCGGCGGCCATCGGTTCCAGGATCAGGAAGACCTGGCTGGCGCCGGCGTTGCTGGCCGCATCGCGAATGGCGCGGCGTTCCACGCTGGTGGACCCGGAAGGGACGCAGATCGTGATTTCGGGATAGCGCATCAGGTTCTTGCGACCATGCACCTTGCGGATGAAGTGCTTGATCATCTCCTCCGCAATCTCGATGTCGGCGATCACCCCGTCGCGCAGGGGGCGGATAGCTTCGATGCTATCGGGCGTCTTGCCCATCATCATCTTCGCATCGTCGCCCACCGCCTTCACACGCTTGACGCCGTTGATCGTCTCGATCGCGACCACGCTGGGCTCGTTGAGAACGATGCCCTGGCCTTCCACATAGACGAGCGTGTTGGCGGTGCCGAGGTCGATCGCCATGTTCTGCGAACCGAACTTGAAGAGATTGTTCCAGAAGCCCATTGGATGCGCGTTTCCATAAGATAAAGAGGGCCTTGGCCGCGCCGGCGGGTGCGCGTTCGAGACCGGTCTGCCTGCGAAGGCGGTTCCTTAGCGAAGCACGAACGCAAATGCCAAAATTTTCGCGTCATGCGGCCGGGGATGGCCGCCGCACCCGTCTCGAAATCGTGGCGCTTCGTCGCTAGGCTGGCCGCGTAATGCCTGCCATCCGTCGCCTCCCCGAAGCGCTGGTCAACCGCATCGCCGCCGGCGAGGTGGTCGAACGCCCTGCCGCAGCGCTCAAGGAACTGGTCGAAAACGCGCTCGACGCCGGCGCGACGCGGATTGCGGTGCGCCTGGCCGAGGGCGGGCTCGAGCTGCTGGAAGTGACCGACGACGGTTGCGGGATGACCCCCGAGGACATGGCGCTGGCGCTGGAACGCCACGCCACCTCCAAGCTACCCGACGATGCGATCGAGCAGGTGACCACGCTCGGCTTTCGAGGCGAAGCGCTGCCCAGCATCGCCAGCGTGGCGCGCTTCACGCTCGAAAGCCGTCCGGCGGGGGCGGCGGAGGGATGGCGCCGGGTGGTCGATCACGGGCAGGCGGTCGAGGAAGGCCCGGCCGCACTTCCTCCGGGCACGCGGGTGCGGGTCGAAAACCTGTTCGCGCGTGTGCCGGCGCGACGCAAATTCCTGCGTTCGGCGCGTAGCGAGTACGCCGCCTGTCTCGACGTGGTGCGGCGGCTGGCGATGGCCCGGCCCGATGTCGCGGTAAGCCTGGAGCAGGGCGGGCGGCGCATCCTGGCGCTGCAGGCAGGCGAGACGCTGGCCGAACGGGTGACGCAGCTGGTGGCGCGCGAACTGCGGGACAACGCGGTCTCCATCCAGGACGAGCGCGCGGGCATGCGCCTGACCGGCATCGCCGGCTTGCCGACCTACAACCGCGGCGTCGCCGACCATCAATATCTGTTCGTCAACGGCCGGCCGGTGAAGGACCGGTTGCTGGTGGGCGCGGTGCGGGGCGCCTATGCCGACATGCTCGCGCGTGACCGCCACGCGGTGCTGGCGCTGTTCCTCGAACTTGCGCCGGAAGAGGTGGACGTCAACGTCCACCCCGCCAAGACCGAGGTCCGTTTCCGCGATGCCGCGGGGGTGCGAGGGTTCATCGTCTCGGGCCTGAGGCGCGCGCTGGCGACGGGTGACCGGCGCAGCGCGCAAACCCCCGACGCCGCGGCCATGAGCCGCTGGACATCGCAGTTTCAAGCCCCCCCGCCTTCAGGCGAGGGGCCGGCGCTAGGGCTGGGGCGGGCTCTGCCGATACCCGACACGGGCGCGACGCCCTTTCCTGTGGGAGAGGGGCTGATGCTGCGCGAACGGCGGATGGACTTCGCCGCGGCACCGCAAGGGCGCGTGGAGGAAGCTGCACCCATTCCCCAGGACGCGCAGTCCTACCCCCTGGGTATCGCGCGCGGGCAGGTCGCCAACACCTATATCGTTGCCGAGGCGGCGGACGGGCTGGTGTTGGTGGACCAGCATGCCGCCCACGAGCGGCTGGTGCTGGAGCGGCTGCGCGCCGCCGGTGCGGAGGAGGCGACCAGTCGCGCGCAGGCGCTGCTGATCCCGGATGTGGTAGAACTGGACGAGCCCGCCTGCGACCGGCTGGAGGAAGCGGCCGGGAAGCTGGCCGCGCTGGGCCTGGCCATCGAGCGTTTCGGCCCCGGCGCAATGCTCGTGCGCAGCCTGCCTCATGCGCTAGGCCGGGCCGACCCGGAGCGCCTGTTGCGCGACATCGCGGACGATCTGGCGCTCAACGGCGATGCCTTGCTGCTGGGTAAAAAGCTCGACCTGGTGCTTGCCACGATGGCCTGCCACGGTTCGGTGCGCGCCGGGCGCGCGCTTTCCGTTGCCGAGATGAACGCGCTGCTGCGCGAAATGGAATCGACCCCGCGCTCGGGCCAGTGCAATCATGGCCGGCCGACGTGGGTCAAGCTCGCCATGAGCGACGTCGAGAAGCTGTTCGGGAGACATTGATGCGCGCGATGGTGATGGTGGCGGGGCTGGCGGTGCTGGCTTCTGCCTGCGGCGAGGAGCCCCGCTCGCAATCCCAAAGGCAGATCGACGACGAGCGCGCGATCGCCGAGGTGGAAGCAGCGCAGACCCCGCCGCCCGACGTGGTCACGCCCGAGCGCATCACCGATGCCGAGCGCGAGCGTTACCGCCTCAGCGACAGCGGCTGTGCCTTCGCGGTCGCCAGCCCGGAGATCGGCGCGCAGGCCATCCTGCAGATCAACGTCGGCTACATGAAGTTCGATGGGCGGATGGAACGCTTCGCGCCCGATGCCGGCGCGGGAGGCGGCCCGGCGGGAACCAGCACCCGCTACGACGGCGGCACGCACGCGCTGCTCATCAGCTTCGACACGGCGCGAACCGCCAAGGTGGCGGGCGGGGTGAGCATCCCCACGCGCATCACCCTCCAGGATGGACGCCGGCGGACCGTCTATGTGGCGGAGGGCGTTTCGCTCTGCGGGTGATCGCCCTCCGGCGAGCCGGGGTTGCGAACACGGATGAGCCCGTTGCTGACCATTTCCAGCACAAGCTCCCCGCTCTGGTTGAATGTGCGGCAGCGGCTCTTGAACAGCCCCATGTCGGGGCGTGAACGGCTGCGGCGCTTCTCGATCACCTCGGTCTCGCAATGCAGCACGTCGCCCGGATAGACCGGCTTCGCCCAGCGCAGGTGATCCAGTCCGGGCGAGCCGAGCCCGGCCTGTTCCTCGGTCTTCATGTTATCGACCAGCATCCGCATGGTCATCGCCGCCGTGTGCCATCCGCTGGCCGACAGCCGGCCGAAATAGGTTTGCGCGGCCGCCTCGTCACTCAGGTGGAAAGGCTGGGGATCGTACTTGCCGGCGAAATCCACCACCTCCTCGCGCGTGACCTCGTAGCGGCCGAACGACTGCTTCCGCCCAATCTCGACATCTTCAAAATGGATCACGCGCGCACGCTCCCGGAAAATGATTCATTCGCAGGGCGTCTAATCGATCAGGCCGGGTTTGCGAAACACTCGTGAGGTATCCCCGGTCCCGCTCGCCCTTTCCAGGCGCCTGGGCAATTGCGCCACGGCCTTCGCCCGCGCATAGGGCGGCCATGCGATACGTCCTGCCCGTGCTTTTCCTCGCCGCGCTAGGCGGTTGCGTCACCCCGCGCACCGCCGTGCGCGATTCGGCCCCGGTCGAAGTCCAGATCCTGGCGATCAATGATTTCCACGGCGCGCTGGAGCCGCCGCGACTGGCGGTGGTGGCCGGGGGCGAGCCGGGATCGGAGCAGCGCATCCCGGCGGGCGGTGCGGCACATCTCGCCACCGCGATGGCGCGGCTGCGCGCGGGCAATGCCAACACCATTTCGGTCGCGGCCGGCGATCTCACCAGCGCCTCGCCCTTCGTATCGTCGCAGTTCCTCGACGAACCCTCGATCGTGGCGCTGAACATGATCGGGCTGGACCTGAACGCGGTCGGCAATCACGAATTCGATCGGGGTACCAGCGAGCTGCTGCGGTTGCAGAACGGCGGCTGCGTGCAGCACACCGCCTTGCCCGCCTGCCGGGTGGACAAGGAGTTTGCCGGTGCGCGCTTCCGCTATCTTTCCGCCAATGTGAACGCCAAATCCGGCGGGACGCTGTTTCCGGCGACGGCGCTTCGCAGCTTCGGCAGTGGCGCGAGCAAGGTCCAGGTTGGCTTCATCGGCCTGACGCTGCGCGAAACCGCAACGCTGGTCGCCCCCGACGCGGTGACCGACGTGACCTTCGCCGACGAGGCCGAGACCATCAACGCGCTGGTGCCCCGCCTTCGCGCAGAAGGGGCCGACGCTGTCGTCGTCATGATCCATCAGGGCGTTTACACCAAGGTCGGCTACAACGACAAAAGCTGCGGCGGGGTTTCGGGCGATCTGCTGCCGGTTCTGGCCAGGCTCGATCCCGGTATCGACGTCGTCGTCTCGGGGCATACCCATGCGGCCTATGTCTGCGACTACGGCAAGATCGATGCTGCGCGGCCCTATCTGGTGACGAGTGCCGGCAGCCGCGGGATGCTCGTGACGAACATCACGCTCGCGATCGATCCCGCCAGCCGGCGGGTCATGCGCAAGAGCGCGGACAATGTGATCGTCGCCAGCGATCCCTATGATGGCCCGGCGGGCATCGTCCCGGTCGACGCCGCATTCCCGGTCTATCCCCCGGACGGCGCGGTGAAGGCGCTGGTGGACCGCTATGTCGCCGCCGCCAAGCCGATCGCGGATCGCATCGCCGGGCGGCTCGGCGCGCCCTTGCAACGCGCGCGCAACACCTCGGGCGAATCGCAGCTTGGGAGCCTGGTGGCGGATGCGCAGCTCGCCGCGACGAACGCCGAAATCGCTTTCATGAACGCTTACGGGCTGCGCGCCGATCTGGTGCCGCGCACCGATGGTGGTGTGACCTTCGGCCAGCTCTATGCGGTCCAGCCGTTCGGGAACGTGCTTCAGGTGAAGGGGCTGACGGGGGTGCAGCTGCGCGCGCTGCTGGAGCAGCAGTTCAACAGCGGCAGCAACACCGTCGATCGGCCCAATATGCTCCATGCCTCGCGCGGCTTCGTCTACAGCTACGATCTGCGCCGACCCGCCGGAGAGCGCATCATTGCCATGACGCTCGACGGCAAGCCCATCGAGGATGGGCGCGTCTACCGCGTCGGGATCAGCAACTTCCTGGCCACCGGCGGCGACAACTTCTCGGTTTTCGAGAACGGAACCGATCTTACCGGCGGCGGGACCGACGATGTCGCGTCGCTCGAGGCCTATCTCAAGCAGGGCGGCAACATCGCGCCGCCGCCGCTGGGCCGGGTGACGCGCGTGGACGCGCCCGTCACGCCGCCACCCGGCGACTAGGGGTCGCGGTCAGACGTTGAACTTGAAGTGCAGGACATCGCCGTCCTGCACGACATATTCCTTGCCTTCCTGGCGCAGCTTGCCCGCCTCGCGCGCAGGCGCTTCGCCGCCGAGCGTGACGTAATCGTCGAAGGCGATGGTCTCCGCGCGGATGAAGCCCTTCTCGAAATCGGTGTGGATCTCGCCCGCGGCCTGCGGGGCCCGCGCGCCGGTTGGGAAAGTCCAGGCGCGCGCTTCCTTGGGGCCCGCCGTGAAAAAGGTCTTGAGGCCGAGCAGCTTGTATCCGGCGCGGATCACGCGGCTGAGTCCGCTCTCGGCCAGGCCCAGTTCGGCGAGATACTCGGCGCGGTCTTCGGCGGGCATCGCCACCAGCTCGCTCTCGATCGCGGCCGAGACAACCACCGCCTCGGCGCCTTCGGCCTTCGCCTTCTCGAACACCTGCGCGCTGAGGGCGTTGCCGTTCGCCGCGTCTTCCTCGGCGACATTGCAGACATAGAGCACGGGCTTGGCGGTCAGGAGCTGCGCCTGCGCGAAAATCCGCGCTTCTTCCTCGTCGCCCAGCTCGGTCAGCCTTGCGGGCTTGCCTTCGCGCAGCAGGTCGAGCGCCTTGCCCAGCACCACGGCGGTGGCCTTCGCCTCCTTGTCGCCCGCCGCGCCGCGCTTGGCGGCGGCGGGGACGCGCTTTTCCAGGCTTTCCAGGTCGGACAGCATCAGCTCGGTATCGACAACCTCGGCATCGGTGAGCGGATCGACCTTGTTGGCGACATGCTGGATGTCGTCGTCCTCGAAGCAGCGCAGCACATGGACGATGGCGTCCACCTCGCGGATGTTGCCGAGGAACTGGTTGCCGAGCCCTTCGCCCTGGCTGGCACCCTTTACCAGCCCGGCAATGTCCACGAAGGCGAGCTGGGTGGGGATCGTCTTGGCCGACCCGGCGATAGCCGCGATCCTGTCCAGCCGTTCGTCCGGCACGGCCACCTGGCCGACATTGGGCTCGATGGTGCAGAAGGGATAATTCGCGGCCTGCGCGGCCTGCGTTTCGGTCAAGGCATTGAACAGGGTCGACTTGCCGACATTGGGCAGGCCGACGATTCCACAACGGAAACCCATCGAAAACTCCGGGAAGCTGGTCTGGCGCGCGCCTTAGCTTCGGGATGCCGACTTGGCCAGCGGGGGAGGGGGACCGCCTACCAGTCCCAGCCGCTGGAACTCGCGATGCAGGTAGCGCAGCGCCCAGATGTCGTAGAGCGCATGACCTACTATCACCGCGAGAAGGCTGCCGGTCAGCCAGAACACGACGCCGAAGATCGCGCCGATCACCAGCAGGAGAGCGGTGATAGCCGGCTTGCCGAGATGGATGACGGCGAACACTGCCGAGGACAACGCAATGGCCAGCGGCACGCCCACATAGTCGCCAAGGAAGGTCTGCAAGCCCCCGCGGAACAAGGCTTCCTCTCCCGCGCCCGCGCAGATCGAGATGATGACGATGGCAGGCCAGCCCAGCTTCGGGCCGAGAAAGGCGTAGGTGTCCGCCTGCATCCTGACCAGCCTTTCGCTGATGCGTGGAAGGCCACGGAACAGCGCATAGGCGATGGCGATAAGGGCGAGTCCGAGCGCCAGGCCCTGGAGAAGCTGGACGGTGGAAAAGGTGATGAACCCTGCCTGCTCCCGGCCCGACCAGCGCCACAGAAACGCGCCGATCGCACCCATGCCGATGGCTTGCAGGGCAAGCACGACCAACGCCTTGCGCAGCGAGATCGGCGGCGCGGGTTCGGCCGTTTGCGTCTCGGCGCGATCCTCAGGCGCCATTTACCGCTCTCACGATCGGGCCCAGGGTCGGCGAGCGGCCCAGCATGGCGATCTGCGCCTCGGCGCTGGCCTTGTTGATCGCCAGTTGCGGCACTGCCCCGGCGCTCACCGGAACGCGCAGGGGGCGCTTGCCCGCGGGCTGCGCCAGCACCCCGGCGATGGCGCGGGGCACGTCCATCGGATCGGCGCTCCGTCCCGATCCGTCCTCGGTGCCCATGCGCGCCACCACCCCGGCGTAACCGTCGGTGTGCCGTCCTTCGGCGCGCGCCTTCAGCTCGCCCGAATAGCGGTTGCGGTTGGACCACACCTTGGTGGGATAGCCGCCGGGCTCGATGATGGTCACGCCGATGCCGTGCGGGTGGATTTCGTAGGCGAGCTGTTCGAACATGGCCTCGACAGCGAATTTGGTGGCCGAGTAATGGCCGGCAAATGGCGCGATGACACGGCCGAGCTGGCTGGAGACGGCGAAGATGTGGCCGGACTTGCGGGCACGCATTCCTGGCAGCACAGCGCGCGCGAGCCGGTGGTAGCCGAAGACATTGGTATCGAAGGCGAGCCGCGTCGCCTCCATGTCCTGCACCTCGACCGGGCCGGTGATGCCAACGCCTGCGTTGTTCGCCAGCACGTCCAGCCCGCGCCCCGCCTGCTTCTCGGCCTCGGCCACGGCGCGGTTGACCATATCCTCGTCCAGCACGTCGAGCTCCAGCACGGTCAGGTCGAGCTTCGCGTCACGCGCCAGCCGGCGCAGCTCCTCCGCCTCGGGGCGAGGCAGGCCGCGCATGGTGGCGAACACCTTGGCGCCGAGCCGCGCCCAATGCTCCGCGCCCAGCCGCCCGAAGCCGGAGGACGCGCCGGTGACCAGTATCGCCTGACCCTTCAGGTCGGGCGCCGGTGCAGGCGCCGCGGCGGTCTGCGCGCGGGCGACCGCCGAAAGGGCAAGTCCGGAGGCGGCGGCTCCCGCAAGCAGGCTCCGGCGGTCGAGGGGCAGCTCGGCGGGCATGGCGTTCTCCTTTGCCCCGCCACCTTAGCCAGCAAGGCGAGCGCAAGTCGAGCGGGTCAGGCCGGATCGCGCAGCCGCAGCGCCACCTCGCTCATGAAACGCGCATCCTCGCCCTTCGCCAGCCACTCCGCCTCCGCCGCCAGCGCCGCCAGCATATCGGTCAGCGGGTCCAGTTCCACCTTGGCGTAATTGCCCAGCACATGGCCGGTTACCCGGTCCTTGTGCCCGGGATGGCCGATGCCGATCCGCACACGGCGGAAGTCCGGGCCGAGATGCTGGTCGATCGAGCGCAAGCCGTTGTGCCCGGCAAGGCCGCCGCCGGTGCGGACCTTGACCTTGAACGGCGCGAGATCGAGCTCGTCATGGAACACCGTCAGCGCCTCGGGGCCGAGCTTGTAGAAGCGCAGCGCCTCGCCCACCGCGCGGCCGCTCTCGTTCATGTAGGTCGCAGGCTTGAGCAGCAGCAGCTTCTCGCCGCCGATCCGCCCCTCCTGCACCCACCCGGAGAACTTCTTCTGCACCGGCCCGAAACCGTGCACATCCGCGATCACATCGGCCGCCATGAAGCCGACGTTGTGGCGGTGCATCGCATATTGCGCGCCTGGATTGCCCAGGCCGGTCCAGATCTGCATGGGGTGGCCTTATCAAATCATCGCCGGGACGGGGAGGATCCAAGCAAAACGCCGGCCCCTCTCGGAGCCGGCGCCTTGTGATTCCGCGAAGCGGGCGAGCTTACTCGCCGGCTTCCTCGCTCTCGGCTTCGCCTTCGCCTTCGGCCTCTTCGGCCTCGTCAGCGGCAGCTTCGCCCGAAGCGGCATCGGTCGTCGTGGTGTCGCCTTCGGCCTTCTTCAGCGCCGAGGGGGCGACCAGCGTCGCGATGGTGAAGTCGCGGTCGGTGATGGCGCTCTCACTGCCCTCGGGCAGCGTGATCTCGCTGATGTGGATCGAATCGCCGACATCCTTGCCGGTGACGTCGATCTGGATGTCGGTCGGGATCTTCTCCGCGTCGCACACCAGTTCGAGCTCGTGACGGACCACGTTGAGCACGCCGCCCTTCTTGAGGCCGGGCGCGGCTTCCTCGTTGATGAACACCACCGGCACCGCCACTTCGACCTTGGCGTTCTTCGCCAGGCGCAGGAAGTCGACGTGCTCCGGACGGTCTGTGACCGGGTTGAGCGCGACGTCCTTGGGCAGGGTCCGGACGGATTTGCCGCCGACCTTGAGCGTGACGATCGAGTTCATGAAGTGGCCCGTGCCGAGCATGCGGACGAGTTCCTTCGCCTCCACATGGATCATCTGGGGTTCGTCCTTGCCGCCGTAGATCACAGCGGGGACACGGCCTTCACGGCGCAGATGACGGGAGGCTCCCTTGCCAGCCCGTTCGCGCGCCTCGGCCGGCAGGGTCAGAGCGTCGCTCATGGGTATGCC
Organism: Altererythrobacter sp.; assembly: GCA_016793865.1. Classification (GTDB taxonomy): domain Bacteria; phylum Pseudomonadota; class Alphaproteobacteria; order Sphingomonadales; family Sphingomonadaceae; genus Qipengyuania. The sequence continues at coordinate 523,617 of JAEULJ010000007.1, read as the reverse complement.
TTTCGAATGCGGGTTGCCCGGTCTCGCCACGCCTCCAGGGATGACCATGACGCCGGAGCGCGGGCCGTTAGCAGGATCGCGGCGAAATGCAAGGCGCAGGCCGGTTACTGCAATCGGCGGAGCTTGTAGCCTTCGCGCGCGAGCAGGGCCGGCAGCCCTTCGGCGCCCACCATATGCGCCGCACCCACCGCGACCAGCGGCCGCCGTCCGCTGGCCAGAAGCGCCGCGATACTGCGTGCCCAATCGCCGTTGCGGTTCGTGGAAAGGGCAGCGCGCAATCCGGGATCGGCGAGCAGTCCGCGCCCGGTCTCGCGATCGAGCGCCGCCAGATCGCCCGCCAGCCACGCTCGCGCCAGCGCCGCCTCGCCGCCTTCGCGTGCCGTTCTTTCCTCGACGATGGCGACGAGCAGGGCGCGTTGCGCGGTCTGGGGCAGGCGGTCGAAGATCGCGAGCTGGCGTTCGGCGCCCTCGAGCTCGATCACCGGACGTCCGGTGAAATCCGCGATCAGCGCCTTGTCCACTCCGCCGGCAGGGGTCGCCTGCGCTCCGGCGCGGGCGAGCGCCAGCGCGGCGGCCCAGGTCTCCAGCCCGTCGAGGCGGTCGGGCGCGATGTCCTCGCGTTCCATCAGCATGGCAAGCGCGCGCCGCTCCTGAGGGGGAAGGCGCTGGGCGAGCGGCGGGCCGGGACGATCGCGCGCGAGCCGGTCGAAGATCGCCGCCATCCGGCCGGGATCGAGATCGCGGACCTCCACCACCAGCACGCCGGCGCGGGCCTCGGCCTTGTCGAACGCCGGGGTTCGCCAGTGCGTGCCGGCGGGAAGGGCGTGAATGGTGCCGAACAGCCAGCCCGCCTCGACCCCGGAGGCATCCTCAATGGCCCACAGGGCCGGACGGGCGGGGGCGGGGTCCGCGTTGCCTTCCCGCGCGCCGCAAGCGGCCACCAGCCCGCACAGCAGCAGCGCCAGCAGGGCGCGGATCACTGCACCCGCACGACCGCGGTGCCGGCCTTGGTCACATAGTCCTGAACGCTGTTCTTCCCAGCCAGGTGCCCCGCGCCCACGGCCATGAATGCCGTGCCAGGCTCTTCCAGCCGCTTACGGATCCATTCCGCCCAGTTCCGGTTCCGCGCGTACAGCAGGCGTTCGGCCAGCGCCGGATCGTCGAGCTCGCGGTTGAGCAGCTCGGCAAGTGCGTCGGCATCGCCCTTGGCCCAGGCCGCGACCATCGCGTTCATCGTCGGCACGGTCTGGTCGAGCTGTTCGATCACCGCCCCGAGATAGGCGATCTGCGTATCCATCGGCAGCTCGTCGAACAGGCGAAGCTGGCTCTCGACCGTTTCGAGCGCGGCGCGCTTCTTTTCGGTGCCGGCCTTGCCCTCGATCGCGGATTCCACCCCCGCCTCCATGCTGTAACCGGCCTTCAGCAGCGGCAGCGTGCTCAGCGTGATGGCGACGAACCAGGGTTCGAACCGGTCGAAGGCGGCCGCCGGTAGGCCGAACTTGGCCAGCGCCGCATCATAGGCGGCGCGTCGCTCGGCCGGCAGAATGGCGCGCAGGCTTTGTCCCTCCGGAAGCTGCGCGCGGGCGATGAAGGCCTGCTGCACCGCCGGCGTCGTCAGCTCGCCCGAGGGAATCTCCGTCACCAGCACCTGCGCCGCGGCGAGCGCCTGGGCCACGGGGCCGGTGTACCATTCGACACTGGCGGGCAGGGCGTGGACGGTGCCGAACAGGTAGATGGTGGTGTCCTCGTCCGCGACCTTCCACAACGCCGGGCCGGCAGCTGCGGCTGCGTCTGCGGCTGCCGGGGCCGGAGCCGGTGCGGCCTTGACCGGGGGCGGCGCGGCGGTGCGCGGGGCCTCTTTCACCGGGGCACAGGCGGCGAGCTGAAGCGTGGCTCCCGCCAGCAGGATGGCGATTGGTCGGCGGAACGCGATCATTGGCAGCGGTCTCTCGTGGAGGGGGATGGCGTCTCCTAGCCACTCGATCCCGGCTTTCCCACCCCGCTCGTTCCCTCGCGGTGACAGCGCGCTTGGCGTTGACGCTGGACAGGCGCTTCGCCATGGCGCGCTGCGATGCAGCGTGACCCGGCCTCCAGCTTCCAGGACATGATCCTGGCGCTCCATGATTTCTGGAGCGCCAAGGGCGGCTGCCTGATCCTCCAGCCCTATGACATGCGGATGGGCGCGGGCACCTTCCACACCGCCACCACCTTGCGCGCGCTAGGGCCGGAGCCGTGGAACGCCGCCTTCGTCCAGCCCTGCCGCCGCCCGACCGACGGGCGCTATGGCGAAAACCCCAACCGGCTCCAGCATTACTACCAGTACCAGGTGATCCTGAAGCCGAGCCCGCCCGACATCCAGGATCTCTATCTCGAAAGCCTGCGCGTGATCGGCATCGATCCGCTCAAGCACGATATCCGCTTCGTGGAGGATGACTGGGAAAGCCCCACGCTGGGCGCCTGGGGCCTGGGCTGGGAAGTGTGGTGCGACGGGATGGAGGTGACGCAGTTCACCTATTTCCAGCAGATGGGCGGCTTCGACTGCAAGCCTGTTGCGGGCGAGCTGACCTACGGGCTGGAGCGGCTGGCGATGTATATCCAGGGCGTCGACAACGTTTACGATCTCGATTTCAATGGCCGGGGCACCACCTACGGCGATGTGTTCCTCGAGAACGAGCGCCAGATGTCGAAGTGGAACTTCGAGGTCGCCGACACGGCCGCGCTGTTCGACCTGTTCGCCAAGGCGGAGGCGGAATGCCGCAATTGTCTGGCCAATGACGTGCCGATCGCGGCTTATGAGCAGGCGGTCGAGGCCAGCCATGTCTTCAACCTGCTCCAGGCGCGCGGCGTCATCAGCGTGCAGGAACGCGCCAGCTACATGGCCCGCGTCCGCGACCTCGCCCGTTCGAGCTGCGAGGCCTACGCCGCCAAGATGACGCCGGAATGGCAGGCGAAGTACCCGGAGTGGGTGCTGTGAGCGACTTCCTCCTCGAACTGCGCTGCGAGGAAATCCCGGCGCGGATGCAGGCCGGCGCGCGCGCCGAGCTGGGGAAGCTGCTGCGCCGCGAGCTGGCGGCCGCCGGGATCGACGCGGGTGACGTCACGGTGTGGTCGACCCCGCGCCGTCTTGCCCTGATCGCGAAGGGACTGCCCGACGCCACGGAGGCGGTTTCCGAGGAGGCGAAGGGCCCGCCCGAGGGCGCGCCAGATGCAGCGCTGGAAGGCTTCTGCCGCAAGAATGGCGTCACGAAGGATCAGCTTCAGCTGCGCGATGTGAAGGGCCGCCCGACCTGGTTCGCGATCATCGACAAGCCGGGCCGCGCCACCAGGGACGTGCTTGCCGAAGCCATCCCGGCGGTCGTCCGCGACTTCGCCTGGCCCAAGTCGATGCGCTGGGGCGAGGCCTCGCTGAGCACCGAAAGTCCGCGCTGGGTCAGGCCCTTGAGCGGCATCGTCGCCATTCTGGGTGAAGATCTGGTCGAATGCGAGGCGGCGGGCGTGGCGAGCGGTTTCGCGACCCTGGGCCACAGGTTCCACCATTCCGGCCCGGTCACCATCGGCGGGGCGCACGATTATGCCGAGAAGCTGCGCGCCTGCCATGTGATCGTCGACCACGAGGAACGCGCCGCGCTGATCCGCGAAGGTGCGGCCAGGGCCGCCGGCGATGCAGGCCTGGCGCTGGTCGAGGACGAGGGGCTGGTGGTGGAGAACGCCGGCCTGACCGAATGGCCGCTGCCCTTGCTCGGCCGCTTCGACGAGGCGTTCCTCGACGTGCCCCCCGAGGTGATCCAGCTCACCGCCCGCGTGAACCAGAAGTATTTCGTCGCCAACGACGGCGCGGGGAAACTCGCCAACGCCTTCGTGTGCACCGCCAACATCGCGGCGGACGACGGCGGGGCGGCCATCGTGGAAGGCAACCGCAAGGTGCTCGCCGCGCGGCTTTCGGACGCGCGTTTCTTCTGGGAGCAGGACCGCAAGACCACGCTCGCCGAGCACGCGAAGAAACTGGAACGGATCACCTTCCACGAAAAGCTCGGCACCGTGGCCGACAAGGTCGAGCGTGTGGCGAAACTGGCCCGCTGGCTGGTCGACGAAGGGATAGTCGTTGAAACTCCCCTCCCCTCGGGGAAGGCGCCGGGGGTGGGGGGTGCCACCTCGCGGCCGTCGAGCACCCATCCCCAACCCCTTCCCTCAAGGGAAGGGGCTTCGTTGGCCGACCTCGCCGAACAGGCCGCGCGGCTCGCCAAGGCCGATCTCGTCACCGAGATGGTCGGCGAGTTCCCCGAGCTCCAGGGTGTGATGGGCGGCTACTACGCCCGCGCCGAGGGCCTCGACCCTCAAGTCGCCGACGCCATCCGCGACCACTACAAACCGATGGGGCAGGGCGACGAAGTCCCCACCGCACCGGTGACGGTGGCGGTGAGTTTGGCGGACAAGCTGGATACGTTGGCTGGGTTTTTCATGAAGGGGCTCAAGCCAACGGGATCGAAAGACCCCTTTGCCCTCCGGCGCGCCTCACTTGGCGTTCTAGCCGTTACGATCGAGGGCAACTTGCGTGGGAAGCTTGCCATCTGGCTTGCAGAGGCCCGCAATGGATTTCGCGAACAGGGCATCGAAGATGAGAGGCCACACCTCGAAACTCAAACTGTGAGGGCGGAACTGCAACAGCAATTCGCTAGGGTTTTCATGGCGGACATCCGTGAGTTCATTGCTGACCGCCTCAAGGTCCAGCAGCGCGAGGCGGGGGTCAGGCACGATCTCATCGATGCGGTGTTCGCTTTAGGCGGGGAGGACGATCTGGTCCGCCTGCTGGCAAGGGTGAAGGCGTTGCAGCACTATATCGAAACCGCCGAGGGTGCTGACCTTCTCGCCGCCTACAAGCGCGCGGCCAACATCCTCAAGAAAGAGGGATGGGCTTCTCCCACTGCTTCCACTCCCCTCCCCGAGGGGGAGGGGCCGGGGGTGGGGGTGGGGGGCGCCACGCCGCCGCCGCCGCAAACCCATCCCCAACCCATTCCCTCAAGGGAAGGGGCCTTAAACACCCAGGGCATCGCGCGCACGGGCGAGGAAGACCCGCTCAGCATGGTCGACGATCCCGACATGGCCGCGGTGATAAAGGCGCAGTTGGAAGAAAAGAAGAACAAATCGCTTTCCTACACCCCCGACGATGCGGAAGAAGCGCTGATCGCGGCGCTCGATTCGGCCGAGCCCGCTGCGGTCCGCGCCGTGGAGGCGGAGGATTTCGCCGGCGCCATGTCCGCGCTCGCTACCTTGCGCGGGCCCATCGACCGATTCTTCGAGGAGGTGACCGTGAACGATCCCAATCGGGACAAGCGCGCCGCACGGCTTGGCCTGCTCGCCCGCTTCCGCGATGCGGTCCACCGCGTTGCCGATTTCGGCCGCATCGAAGGGTGACTTTTCTTCTCTAGGACCGTGTAACACGTGGTCCATGTCTTCAGCTAATCAGGGGCTAACATGAACGGGACGGTGTTCACCTTCGGCGGAAATGCGAGCCATGCCGACCCGCGCCAGAAGGACAAGGCCGTTGTCGGCGGCAAGGGCGCCAATCTCGCCGAGATGGCCGGCATCGGCCTTCCGGTCCCCCCGGGCTTCACGATCTCGACCGAGGAATGCCTGCGTTATCTGAAGGATGGCGCGGGTTTCTCAGAAACGTTGCGAAGTGACGTTGCCGGCGCGCTCACCCATATCGAAACCACGGTGGGCAAGCGCTTTGGCGATGATGCCGATCCGCTGCTGGTCTCGGTCCGCTCCGGCGCGAAGATATCCATGCCGGGCATGATGGATACCGTCCTCAACCTCGGCCTCAACGATGCCACGGTCGATGGGCTGGCCGCCACCAGCGGCGATGCGCGCTTCGCCTGGGACAGCTACCGCCGCTTCATCCAGATGTATGGCGATGTGGTGCTGGACGTCGATCACGGCCTGTTCGAGGAAGCGCTCGAGATCGCCAAGGAGGATGCGGGCTACTTCACCGACACCGAGATGACCGCCGATGACTGGCGGGCGCTGGTGGGCGAGTACAAGCGCATCGTGCGCGAGGAGCTGGGGCGGGATTTCCCCCAGGACCCGCACGAGCAGCTCTGGGGTGCGATCCGTGCCGTGTTCGATAGCTGGGACAGCGAACGGGCCAAGGTCTATCGCCGGCTCAACGCCATCCCGCGCGATCTCGGCACCGCGGTCAATGTCCAGGCGATGGTGTTCGGCAACATGGGCGACGACAGCGCCACCGGCGTCGCCTTCACCCGCAACCCTTCCACCGGCGAACGGGCCTATTACGGCGAGTGGCTGGTGAATGCCCAGGGCGAGGACGTGGTGGCCGGCATCCGCACTCCGCAATACCTCACCCGTGCCGCGCGCGAGGAAGCCGGCGCTGTCCCGCTCAGCATGGAGGAGGCCATGCCCGCCGCATACGGCGAGCTGGCACGCGTGTTCGACCTGCTGGAAGCGCATTACCGCGACATGCAGGACATCGAGTTCACGGTGCAGCAGGGCAAGCTGTGGATGCTCCAGACCCGCAGCGGCAAGCGCACCGCCAAGGCCGCGCTGAAGCTGGCCGTGGACATGGTGGGCGAAGGGCTGATCGACGAGAAGGAGGCGATCCGCCGCGTCGATCCGATGGCGCTGGACCAGCTGCTCCACCCCACGCTCGATCCCGATGCGCCGCGTGACGTGCTGACGACCGGTCTGCCGGCTTCGCCCGGCGCCGCGAGCGGGAAGATCGTGCTCGATGCCGATACCGCCGAGCAATGGGCAGGGCGGGGCGAGAAGGTGATCCTGGTCCGCGTCGAGACCAGCCCGGAAGACATCCACGGGATGCACGCCGCCGGCGGCATATTGACCGCGCGCGGCGGCATGACCAGCCACGCCGCCGTGGTGGCGCGCGGCATGGGGCGGCCGTGCGTTTCGGGCGCCTCGGCCATCTCGATCCGGCGCGAACAGCGCACGCTGACCATCGGCAACCGCGATCTTTCCGAAGGCGATGTCATCACCATCGACGGCGCCACCGGCCAGGTGATGGCGGGCCAGGTGGCGACGATCGAGCCGGAGATGGCGGGCGATTTCGGCATACTCATGGAATGGGCGGATCGCCACCGGCGGATGCAGGTCCGCACCAATGCGGAGACGGAGGCGGATTGCCGCATGGCGCGCCAGTTCGGGGCGGAGGGCATCGGGCTGTGCCGCACCGAGCATATGTTCTTCGATGCATCGCGGATCAGCGCGGTGCGGCAGATGATCCTGGCCGATGACGAACGCGGCCGCAGCGCGGCGCTCGCCAAGCTGCTGCCCGAACAGCGGGCCGATTTCGCCGCGATCTTCGCGGTGATGACGGGCCTGCCGGTAACGATCCGCCTGCTCGATCCGCCGCTGCACGAGTTCCTTCCGCACGACGAGGCCGAGTTCGCCGATCTTGCCGAAGCGACCGGGCGCGGGGTCGAGCATCTCAAGCGCCGCGCGGCGGAGCTGCACGAGTTCAACCCCATGCTCGGCCATCGCGGTTGCCGCCTGGGCATCACCTTCCCCGAAATCTACGCCATGCAGGCGCGCGCGATCTTCGAGGCGGCCTGCGCGGTGGAGGGTGATGCGCCGGTGCCGGAGATCATGGTGCCGCTGGTCGCCACCCGGCGCGAGCTGGAAATCCTCAAGGCGCTGATCGACCGGACGGCGGAGGAAGTCTTCTCCGAGGCCGGGCGGCGGGTCGATTACCTCGTCGGCACCATGATCGAGCTGCCGCGCGCCGCGCTGATGGCGGGCGAGATCGCGGCGGAGGCGGAGTTCTTCAGCTTCGGGACCAACGACCTCACCCAGACTACGCTGGGCGTCAGCCGCGACGATGCGGGGCGCTTCCTCACCGCCTATGTGGAGCAGGGCATCTTCGCGCGCGATCCCTTCGTGAGCCTCGACATCGAGGGCGTGGGTCAGCTCGTGGAGCTGGCGGCGGAACGCGGCCGGGCGGCGCGCAAGGGGCTCAAGCTGGGCATCTGCGGCGAGCATGGCGGCGATCCGGCATCGATCGCCTTCTGCGAGAAGGTCGGCCTCGATTACGTCAGCGCCTCGCCCTATCGCGTGCCGATTGCTCGCCTGGCGGCAGCGCAGGCCAGTTTAAGCTAGTCTTTCCAGGCGGTAAGGGTGAGAATCTCGAAACGCTCTGAAGTCTTGCCATCATTTTCGGCCAGCGCCGAAAAGGCGGCTCGCGCGCGCTCCAGCGCCGCACGCCCGAGCGGTGGGGCACGGTCCGCGAGCACCGAGCCCAGCCCTTGATCGCGCAGGTCCGCCACCAGTCGATCGAGCGAGGGATAGCGGACCGTCAGCGGCCATTGGTCCACCACCTGCCGGGCGAAGCCGGCGCGCTGGAGCAGGGCGCTCGCCGCGCGGCTGTCCACCTGCGGGTGGATGCGTGCCGCGGGGCGATCGCCGTCCGCCGCCAGCATCGCGGCGCGCAGCATGGGCAACGATCCCCCGCCGATCAGCGCCGCCAGAAGCACCCCGCCGGGTGCCAGCGCGTGGCGCAGGTGGATGAGCGCGCCGGGCAGGTCGTTCACGCTGTCGAGCGCCGCCAGCGCCACGATGGCATCGTAGGAGCCGCCCTCCATCGGCCGCTCGAAATCGGGAGCCTTGGCGGCAATCGTCTCCGCCGGCAGGCCCAGGGCCCTTGCGACGCTGTCGCTTCCCGCCCCGGACAGCAAGACGCGCGTGCCGGAAAAACGCATGAAGCCCAGCCGCTCCACCGCATCCTCGCTCATGGCGTCGGCGAGCCAGCGCGCCGCGCCGCCGCGCGCCTGGCGATGCCGCGCCCTTGCCGTCACGGCCTCGCGGCGGCGGCTGTCGAAGATATGGGGCACCTGGCTGCTCATCTGCGCGCCGTGGCCCCCGCGCGCGCCGGTGGCAAGCCGTGAGCAGCGGGCTGGCGAGAGCGCTGGAGCCGGTGCTCGACTTCGTGTTCCCGCCGCGCTGCCCCGCCTGCGGGGCCGGGGTAGGGCGCCACGGCGGGCTGTGCGGCGATTGCTGGGCCGGTCTCGCGATACCTGCGGAGCCGTGGTGCGCCGCCTGCCAGCGGCCCTTGCGCGGCGATAACGGTGCGGGGGCGGACGATGGGGCGAGCGCCCTGTGCGCCCCCTGCCTCGCCAAGCCGCCGCGCCACGATGGCATCTATGCCGCCACGCTCTATACGCCCACCTCGCGCAAGCTGGTGCTGGCCTTCAAGCACGGACGGCGGATCGCGCTGGCGCCGATGCTGGCCCGGCTGATCGCGGCACGGCTGCCGGCGGACGGTGCCGGGCGCGTGATCGTGCCGGTGCCGCTTCATCGGGGGCGACTATGGGTGCGCGGCTACAACCAGGCCGCGCTGCTGGCGCATGAGCTGGCGCGGCTGGGGCAGGGTGAGGTGATGGTCGATGCGCTCGAACGGCGGCGGGGGACACCTTCGCTCGGCGGGTTGGGGGCGAAGGCGCGGCGCCGTGCGCTCGCGGGTGCGATCGTGGTGCGCGAGCGCGCGAAGGCGCGGATCGCGGGGCGTGAGATCCTGCTCGTGGACGACGTGTTCACCAGCGGCGCCACCAGCGAGGCCTGCGTGCGAGCCCTGCGTGGAGCGCGAGCGCGATCGGTGCGGATCGCGTGCTTCGCCCGCGTCCTCGACGAATCGCTCGATGCTGTGCGCCGCCCGCTCCCGGATCGCGTGCTGCGGGAAAGCGAAACGCCCGGAGCCATTACAGCCCCGGGCGCCACGTGACGATATGCACGGACCCCCCTTTGCAGGACGGCGGCACCCCCCCGGGGCCGCACAACCAGGGTCCATCCCTCATCTTCCGGCCGCGCCGGCGCATTGCGCGGCGGCGGTTCCCGGAACTACCCCTGAACCCGGCGCTCTGGCGTCGCACTCGATCCATGGTGCTGGCCGATCCGGCCTGCCCTTCGATCATCCCTCGAATCCACCGGCGAGCAAAGCGCCGCGTTGGATCGCGCCGGATTTTGCACGAGGGGAGTGGTTATCCTGCAACAAATGCGTAACGGAGAACCGGCCATGAGCACGGATTTCACCCCCAAGTTCGACGACCGCGGCCTGCTGAGCGCGGTAGTGGTGGACGCGGCCGACGGCACGGTGCTGATGGTCGCCTTCATGGACCGCGAGGCACTGGCGGCGACGATCGAGACCGGCTTCGCCCATTTTCATTCGCGCTCGCGCGGGCGGTTGTGGAAGAAGGGCGAAAGCTCCGGCAATGTGCTGGCGGTGGATGAGATGCTGGTGGACTGCGACCAGGACGCGCTGGTCCTGCGCTGCCGCCCCGCCGGCCCGACCTGCCACACCGGCACCCGCAGTTGCTTTTCCCATCGACTCGACCGCGCGACGGGACCGGAGCGAGAGGCGGATTCGGGCGGCGGCTGGCCGGTGATCCGCTTTCCGCTTGCTTGACGCTTACGTAAAGTGCGGATAAGGAGTTCGTCCATGAACCACTCCGCCAAACCGGCCCCCGCGGCGGCCAACTCGGGCGCGCTGCTTGACCGCCCCGACAAGCTGGAGCGGGAAAGCTACACCATCTCGGACCTGACCGGCGAGTTCGGCTGCACCGCGCGCGCCCTTCGCTTCTACGAGGACGAGGGCCTGATCGCGCCGCGCCGGCTGGGGCTGGCGCGGCTGTATTCCAAGCGCGATCGGGCGCGGCTCGCGTGGATCATGCGGGCCAAGAACGTGGGTTTCTCGCTGACCGAAATCCGCGAGATGATCGACCTTTACGACCTGGGTGACGGCCGCGTCGAGCAACGGCGCGTGACGATCGAGAAGTGCCGCGACCATATCGCCAAGCTCAAACATCAGCGTGCCGACATCGACAGCTCCATCAAGGAACTGACCGACTTCATCGCCAGTATCGAAAACCTCGACACCACCGCCTGACGAAAGCGATCCCATGCCCAGCTACACCGCCCCCGCCCGCGACACGCGCTTCATCGTCAACGAGATGCTGGACATCGCCAGCCTCGGCAATTTGCCCGGTTTCGAGAACGCCAGCGCCGACATTGTGGACAGCGTGATCGGCGAGGGCGGAAGGTTCTGCCAGGAGGTGCTGGCCCCGCTCAACCGCAGCGGCGACGAGGAAGGCTGCACCCGCCATCCCGATGGCTCGGTGACGACCCCGGGGGGTTTCAAGGACGCCTATCGCCAGTTCAAGGAAGCGGGTTGGGGCACGCTCGCCCAGCCGGAGGAGTTCGGCGGGCAGGGGATGCCGCACGTTCTCGCCTTCGCGCTCGAGGAGTTCATCTCCAGCGCCAACCATGCCTTCGGGATGTACCCCGGCCTTGCCGGCGGCGCGGTGGCGGCGCTGCTCGCCAAGGGGTCTGACGAGCAGAAGGCCACCTACCTGCCGAAGATGATCGCGGGCGACTGGCTTGGCACGATGAACCTGACCGAGCCGCAATGCGGCACCGATCTCGGCCTCATCACCACCAGGGCCGAGCCGCAGGCGGACGGCAGCTTCGCGATAACCGGCACCAAGATATTCATCTCCGCCGGCGAGCACGACCTGACCGAGAACATCATCCACCTCGTCCTCGCCAAGCTGCCCGGCGCGCCCGACAGTTCCAAGGGCATCAGCCTCTTCGTGGTGCCCAAGGTGCTGGTGAACGCCGATGGATCGCTTGGCGAGCGCAATGCGGTCACCTGCGGCTCGATCGAGGAGAAGATGGGCATTCACGGCAATTCGACCTGCCTGCTCAACTACGATGGCGCGAAGGGCTGGCTGGTCGGCGAGGAGAACAAGGGCCTCGCCGCCATGTTCATCATGATGAACGCGGCCCGGCTCGGTGTCGGCATCCAGGGGCTCAGCCAGGCCGAGGTCGCCTATCAGAACGCCGTCGCCTACGCCAAAGACCGCCGCCAGGGCCGGGCGCTTACCGGCCCGGCGGACCCTGCGGCCAAGGCCGACCCCATACTGGTCCACCCCGACGTGCGGCGTATGCTGATGGAGGGCAAGGCCTTTACCGAGGGTATGCGGGCGCTGTGCCTGTGGGGCGCGCTTCAGGTCGATCTCAGCCACAGGGCCGCGACCGAGCAGGAGCGTGCAGATGCCGATGCGCTGATCGGGCTGATGACCCCGGTCATCAAGGGCTACGGCACCGATCGCGGTTTCCAGGTCGCGGTGGACATGCAGCAGGTGTTCGGCGGCCACGGCTACATCCGCGAATGGGGCATGGAGCAATTCGTGCGCGATGCGCGGATCGCGCAGATCTACGAAGGCACCAACGGCATCCAGGCGATGGATCTGTGCGGCCGAAAGCTGGCCCAGAACGGCGGCGCGGCGATCCAGGCGTTCTTCCGGCTGGTGGGCGAGGAATGCGCCGCCGCGAAGGGCGACGAGGTGCTCGCGCCGCAGGCCGAGAAGCTCGAGAAGGCCCTTGGCGAGCAGCAGGCCGCCACGATGTGGTTCATGCAGAATGCGATGGCCAATCCCAATCACCTGGGCGCGGGTGCGCATCACTACATGACTTTGATGGGCGTGGTGACGCTGGGCTGGATGTGGCTCCGCATGGCGCGTGTGGCGCGCGCCGCGCTGGCGGCGGGAGCCGGGGACAAGGCTTTCTACGAGGCCAAGCTGGTCACCGCGCGCTTCTATGCCGAGCGCTTCCTGCCCGATGCCGGTGCGCTCCGCCGCAAGCTCGAGGCCGGCAGCGAAGCGATGATGGCGCTCGACGCGGACGGATTCGCCACCGCGGTTTGAGCCGGTTCACGCCGCGTGGTTTCCTGCTGCGCGGTGCGATCGGGGTTGGATGGGTGGCGGCGCTGGGCTAGGGGCATCTCATGAGTGATGCACCCACGATACCGTCGATCGCGATCGATCCGCCCGGCGGGCTGATCGATCGCCTGCTGATGGCACACCCGCGCACGGTCGGCGAAACCTATAGCGAGCACGCCGGGATCGCTTCCCGTTTCGGAGTCACGATGGTGGTGGGCGGGGTCAAATGCCTGATCCATGCTGTGCTGCCATCGGTGTTCGAGCGCTCTGCGAGCGATTGCGTCACCAAGCTTAACGGTGAGCTGACCCGTCGCCGCGCCGCTTCGGCCGATTCCTTCCCGGATTACGTGATCTGACTCACTCGCCCTCGCATGTCGCCATCGTGGGGGGCGGCTTTTCGGGCGCGTTGCAGGCCATCAATCTGCTCCGCCACGACGGCCCCCGCGCCACGCTGATCGAAAGGCGGCCACGCGCTGGCGAGGGCCTGGCCTATGGCGATGCCGCCGCGTCGCACCTGCTCAACGTCCGCGCGCTGGGAATGAACGCCTTCCCAGACGATCCGGAAGGTTTCGTCCACTGGCTGGAGGAACGGGGGCTGGGCTTCAGACCGGATGCCTTCGTGCCGCGACTGATCTACGGAGATTACCTGCGCGACCTGCTGGCCCGCGAGATGGCGGCGCAGCCGGGCCGGCTGACGCTGCTGCGTGGCGAGGCGATCTCGCTGGAGAATGGGCGCGGGCGGGGCGGTGAGGTTGCGATCACGCTCGGCGATGGGCGCCAGGTGCGCGCCGATCTCGCCATCCTCGCGGTGGGCAATCTCCCCCCACACCATCCTCGCGGCTTCGGGGATCATCTCCCGTCCGATCTCTATGCGCCCGATCCGTGGGAGGAGGGGGCGACATCGGGGCTGAAGGACAGCGACACCGTGCTGCTTCTCGGCACCGGGCTGACGATGGTGGACACCGCGCTGCGGCTGGCGGAGAACGGCTTCGGGGGGCGCATGGTGGCGCTTTCGCGGCGGGGGCTTCTGCCGCACCGCCACGGCGCTCAGGAAGCCTTCGCCCCGATCGAGGAGCGGCCCGAGCTGGCCCCCTCGCGCCTGGTGCGCTCCGTGCGCGAGCGGGCGGCGGCGGTGGGCTGGCGCAATGCGGTGGACGAGCTGCGGCGCTTCACCCAGGATATCTGGCGTGCTTCCGACCAGCGCGCCCGGCGGCGGTTCCTCAGACATCTGCGGCCGTGGTGGGACATCCACCGTCACCGCCTGGCACCGATCGTGGCGGAGCGCATCGCCGGACTGATGGACAGCGGCCGCCTGGTGCTGATGGCGGCGAGCACGCTCGACGCCGAGGCATCCGACGCCGCGCTGGCGGTGCGATACAAGCCGCGGGGGGAGCCGGACGAGCGGACAATTTCGGTCCGGCGGGCGATCAACTGCACGGGGCCGCAGGGCAATCTCGCCGCGACCACTGATCCGCTGCTCCGCCAGCTTACCGCCGCGGGGGCGATTCGGCCCGACCCGCTCGCCATCGGAATCGACGTCGATGCCCAGTCACGCACGATCGCGGCGGACGGCGTCGCCAACGAGCGCCTCTATGCCATCGGCCCGATGACTCGCGGCGCATCGTGGGAAATCGTGGCCGTGCCCGACATCCGTCAGCAGGTGTGGGCGCTGGCCCGCCGCATGTCCAACGCCCACTGGGTCGGTGGGGAGGGCTTGTAAGCCCGCTCCTGAAGCGAGGCGACAAGCGCTCGCCCCAAGCCTCACTCCTCCGGCAGGAAGTCCGGCACCGAAAGATAGCGCTCGCCGGTGTCGTAGTTGAAGCCGAGCACACGGCTGCCGGGCTCCAGCTCGGGTAGCTTGGCGGCGATCGCGGCCAGTGTCGCGCCGCTGGATATGCCGACCAGCAGCCCTTCCTCCCGCGCGCAGCGACGGGCCATCTCGCGCGCCTGCTCGGCATCGACCTGGATCGCACCATCGATCGATTCCGTATGGAGGTTCTCCGGCACGAAGCCGGCGCCGATGCCCTGGATAGGGTGCGGGCCGGGCTGGCCACCGCTGATGACGGGTGAGAGCGCAGGTTCCACCGCAAAGGCCTTGAGGCCGGGCCATGCTTCCTTGAGCACTTCCGCGCAGCCCGTGAGATGGCCGCCGGTACCGACCCCGGTGATGAGCACGTTGATGGGCGAATCGGCGAAATCGGCCAGGATCTCCTGCGCGGTAGTGCGCTGGTGCACCTGGAAGTTGGATGGATTGTCGAACTGCCCCGGCATCCAGGCGCCGCTGGTGTCGCGAACCAATTCCTGCGCGCGCTCGATCGCGCCCTTCATGCCCTTCTCCCGCGGGGTCAGGTCGAAGGTGGCGCCATAGGCCAGCATCAGCCGCCGCCGCTCCAGGCTCATCGATTCGGGCATCACCAGAACCAGCCTGTAGCCCTTGACCGCGGCCACCATCGCGAGGCCGATACCGGTGTTGCCGCTCGTCGGTTCGATGATCGTCCCGCCCGGGCCGAGTTTTCCCGAAGCTTCCGCGTCCTCCACCATGGCCAGGGCGATGCGGTCCTTGATCGAGCCGCCGGGGTTGCTGCGCTCGGACTTCACCCAAACTTCGTGGTTGGGGAACAGTTTCGCCAGGCGGATATGCGGCGTCGCGCCGATGGTGGCGAGGACGTTGTCAGCTTTCACGGGGGGGGGTCCTTTGCGGCTTCACGCTGCGCTTCGTGCAGAAATTCGGGGGCGAAGGTCTTCGCACGGCGCAGCTCGGGGAAGATAATCGCCCAGATCATCGTCACCACTATGGCTCCCACGCCGCCGAATACAACTGCGCCCGCCGCACCGAACACACCGGCCATCAGGCCCGAACGCATCTCGCCAAGCTCGTTGGATGCCGACACCGCCAGTCCCGAGATCGCAGAAACCCGGCCGCGCATCCGGTCAGGCGTGTTGAGCTGGACCAGGCTCGAGCGGATGAAAACCGAGATCATGTCGCTCGCCCCCAGGAGGACGAGCATCGCCACCGAGAAGGCGAAATCGCGCGACAGACCGAAAGCGACCGTGGCCGCGCCGAACCCCACCACCGCCCACAGCATCTTGGGGCCGACATTGTTGGCGAGCGGGCGCCAGGCCATCCACGCCGCGACAACCGCCGCCCCAAGCGCTGGCGCGCCGCGCATGATGCCGAGCCCTTCGGGCCCGACGTGCAGGATATCGCGGGCGAACACCGGCAGCATCGCCGTGGCTCCGCCCAGCAGCACGGCGAACAGGTCGAGCGTGATGCAGCCGAGCAGGAAGCGCTCGCGCCAGGTGAACCGCGCGCCTTCGATCATCTGGCGCACCGGGTGCGGGGGCGTGGCATCCTGCGGCGCGCGCACCGGACGGACCGAGAGAATCAGCATAGCCGAGCCGATGAGCATCGCGGCGGAAGCCGCGTAAGGGAACCAGTGCGCCACGGCGAACAGGAAGCCGCCGGCCGCCGGGCCGATCACCGTCGCCCCTTGCCACGCGATGCTGGAGAGCGCGATGGCGCGCGGTAGCAGGTGCTGGGGGACGATATTGGGCGCGATCGCGCTCATCGATGGCCCCAGGAAGACGCGCGCCGCGCCGTGCAGCGCCGCGAGCGCGAACAGCAGCGGCAGCGAAAGCGCGCCGGTCAGCGTGGTCACCGCCAGCAGCACGGCTATCAGGCAGTCGGTGAGATTGGCGCAGGCCGCCACCACCCGGCGGTCGAAGCGGTCGGCGGCCCAGCCCGCGACCGGAGTGAGCACCAGCAGCGGCAGGAACTGGGCCAGGCCCAGAAGACCGAGCAGGAACGCCCCTTCCTCGGTGGAATAGCCGTAGCGGGTGCGCGCGATGTCGTATGCCTGGTAGCCGATCAGCACCACCATCGACAGGGTGGCGCCCACTGCCATGAAGCGGGCCAGCCAGAAGCGGCGGAAATCGGGTATCGCGAGCGGGCTGGACGGTTCCGAAGGCGGCGCGGGTGTGGTGCTCACCCGCTGCCCTTGGCAAAACTTCCCGCGCTTGGAAAGCGGCCGGGCCGCCTCAGCGCATCATGCCAAGGCGATCAGCGCGAACGGCGCAGGCGCGGATTGGGCTGGAGCGTGTCGATCATGGCCAGAAAGTCGTCGATCCGGATGATACGCTCGAACTGGAACCCGGCGCGGTTGTCGCGGCTCCAGATCACATAGGCCTCGATGCGGCCGATCACCGGCAGGCGCACGATCACACGATCGCCCCGCGCGAGATCCCGCGCGTCATCGACCATGAAGCCGTGCGCGGACAGATTCGCGATATGCAGGCGGATGTCGCCGTCGCGGAAATGCTCCGCGATCACCGGATGATCGACGGGATGACGGGCCAGCCTGCGCTGGTCAGTGACGCTGAGCTGGGCTCCTGCGCTCATGGAAAGCACTTCCCTCGTTTGGACCTCGAGGCAGTGTGTGCCGCATAAAGGCTGACATTCGGTTAAGCATGGCCGCCGTCGGAACAGGGCCAGGGCACCGCGGCGTTCAGCCGCGCAGGACCGCGTGCCTTTTTCGCCCGAGGCTGAGCCGTGCCTCGGTTCCGGGTGTGAGGCGGATTTCCTGGCCCGGATCGCTCACCACCACCCCGTCCAGCCGGACGGCCCCTTCCGCCAGCTTGCGCTTCGCTTCGCCGCCGGATCCGGCGAAGCCCAGCGCAGTCAGCGCGGCGCCGATCCGCATACCTTCCGGTCCCAGTTCGAGCACGGGCAGATCATCGCCCATGCCGCCGCCAGCGAACGTCGCCGCCGCGGTCGCCTCGGCCGATCGCGCGGCCTCCTCCCCTCGCACCAGCCGGGTGACCTCGTTGGCGAGGATTACCTTGGCGGCGTTGACCTCGGCGCCTTCCAGCGCCTCGAGCCGGGCGATCTCCTCCAGCGGAAGGTCGGTGAACAGCCGCAGGAAGCGCCCGACGTCGCGGTCATCGACATTGCGCCAGTATTGCCAGAAGTCCCAGGCGGGCAGTTGGGCCTCGTTGAGCCATACCGCGCCGGCGGCGGTCTTGCCCATCTTGGCACCATCGGCGGTGGTGAGCAGCGGAGTGGTGAGGCCGAACAGTTCCGCCCCGTCCATTCGCCGGCCCAGTTCGACCCCGTTGACGATATTGCCCCACTGGTCGCTGCCGCCCATCTGCAACCGCACGCCCATTTCCTGCGCCAGATGCCGGAAATCGTAGCCCTGCAGGATCATGTAGTTGAATTCGAGGAAGGTCATCGGCTGTTCGCGTTCGAGGCGCAGTCGCACCGAATCAAACGCGAGCATCCGGTTGACGGTGAAATGCGTGCCGACCTTCTGCAGCATCTCGATGTAGCCGAGCCCCCCCAGCCAGTCCTGATTGTCCACCATCACCGCGTCGGTGGGTCCGTCACCGAAGGTCAGCAGCCTTTCGAACACGGTGCGGATGCCGGCGATGTTGGTGGCGATCGCCGCGTCGGTCAGCATCTTGCGGCTTTCGTCGCGTCCGGTGGGATCGCCGATTCGCGTGGTTCCGCCGCCCATCAGCACCACCGGTTTGTGGCCTGCCTGTTGCAACCGACGCAGCAGCATGATCTGAACCAGGCTGCCGATGTGAAGGCTGGGCGCGGTGGCGTCGAACCCGATATAACCGGGCACCACCTGCCGTGCGGCCAGGGCATCCAGCCCTGCGGCGTCAGTCGCCTGGTGGACATAGCCGCGCTCTTCCATAAGGCGCATGAGGTTGGATCGGAACTGGCTCATCGTGCTCCCCGGGGGACGGCGGGCGCGCTAGCATGGGGGAGGCATGGTGCAAACGCATGAATTGAGCGCGCATCCCGCGTTCCAGCCGGCACGGGTGCGCGGCGTGAGCGTGCGCTGGAACGAACTGGGCGACGGGCGACTGATGCTGCGATACCGCGTGGATGGGTGCGAGGCACTGGTGCTGCCGCCCTTCCGGGGTCACGGCCAGGGCGACGACCTGTGGAAAACCACCTGCTTCGAGCTGTTCCTCTACGATGGCGAGGGGCGCTATCGCGAGCTCAACTTCTCGCCCAGCGGGCAATGGGCGCTCTATGCATTCGAGGGATACCGCAATCGCGCCGGCCAGGCGGTGCTGCGCGACTATCCAGAGATCCGCCACGACCGGGGGACCAGCGTTTTCGTGCAGACCGTATTCGTCGATTCCGCGATCCTGCTGGGCGCAGAGCGTGCGGCGCTGGCCGCGGTGATAGTGGAGGAGGGCGGGCGCCCGTCCTACTGGGCGCTGGCGCATAACGGCCTTCGGCCGGACTTTCACGATCCCTTCGCCTTTCGGGTGGCTATCGAGGGCGGTGCGGCACGATGAAGTTCGGAATCGACCGCCTGCTCGCCGATCCCGCGCTGGTGGGCGAGCTTGCCGGACGGCGTGTCGCGCTGGTCGCGCATCCTGCCTCGGTCACCGCGGATCTCACGCACAGCCTCGACGCGCTGATCGCGGCAGGCGTTAACGTCACCAGCGCCTTCGGGCCGCAGCATGGGCTCAAGGGCGACAAGCAGGACAACATGGTCGAGACTGCGGACGACACCGATCCGCGATACGGCATCCCGGTATTCAGTCTTTACGGCGAACTGCGCCGCCCCAGCGGGCAGATGATGTCGAGCGCGGATGTCTTCCTGTTCGATCTGCAGGATCTCGGCTGCCGCATCTACACCTTCGTCACCACGCTGCTCTACCTGCTCGAAGAAGCCGCGAGCCACGGCAAGAGCGTGTGGGTGCTCGATCGCCCCAACCCCGCCGGGCGCCCCGTGGAGGGAACGCTGCTGATGCGAGGGCAGGAAAGCTTCGTCGGGGCCGCGCCGATGCCCATGCGCCACGGGCTCACGATGGGCGAGATGGGGCGCTGGTTCATCCGCCACTTCGGGCTCGACGTGGATTATCGGGTCATCGCGATGGAGGGCTGGCAACCCGACGCCATGCCCGGCTTCGGTTGGCCAGAGGACCGCATCTGGATCAACCCAAGCCCCAACGCCGCCAGCCTCAACATGGCGCGCGCCTATGCGGGCACGGTCATGATCGAGGGGGCGACGCTGAGCGAGGGGCGGGGCACCACCCGCCCGCTCGAAGTGCTGTTCGGCGCACCCGATGTCGACGCGCTGGCGGTCATGGCGGAGATGGAGCGCGTTGCGCCGTCATGGCTGGCTGGCTGCGCGCTTCGCGAATGCTGGTTCACGCCGACCTTTCACAAGCACGCGGGATTGCTGTGCAACGGGCTGATGATCCACGCGGAGGGCGCGTTCTACGATCATCGGGCGTTCCGGCCGTGGCGGCTGCAGGCGTTGGCATTCAAGGCGATACGGCGCCTGTATCCCGATTACCCGATCTGGCGGGATTTCGCCTATGAGTACGAATTCGCCCGGCGCGCCATCGACGTCATCAATGGCGGCACGGCCTTGCGGGAGTGGGTGGACGATCCGGCTGCCGAGCCGAGCGATCTCGACCTTCTCGCGGGCGCGGACGAGGCCCGCTGGCGCGAGGAGATTGCGCCCTTCCTGCTATATTGAACGCCTTGTGGGTGATTGTTCAGACGAAGACCGCGATCCACGCGATGAACATGGCCGCGGGCAGGAACACCGCCTGCGCCAGTAGCGTGCCGGCAAGGCGACTGAACGAGATCCACACGATCGTGCGGCGGAACAGCGCCTCGTCGATCCGGCCTTCGACGACGTCGTCGGTCATCACCGAGAGCTGCGGATCGATCAGCGCGAACAGCAGGATGGTGGCAAAGCCGTTGACCACCGCCGAAAGCTGGCTGGCGGTCACCCGGAACTCGGGGGCGAGATAGCCCGCGTAGAGCGAGGCGACCACACCCACGGTCAGCAGCCCCTGCGCCAGTGCATTGGCGGCGAGCACATTCCACGACACGCCGAGCGGCTTGCGGAGCGCGGCCAGATGAGCGCGCCCGGGCACCGCCACCTCTTCGCGCACGGTCCTGAGGCCGGCGGGCGTGGCGGAGCGCAGCAGCAGCTTGCCGGTGGAGCGGTTGCGCTGGAAATGGCCGATCGCGCGGGCGAACAGCCGCTGCGCGGTGGGCACCAGCACGATCCCCAGCACCACCGCTGCGCTGGCGCTGGCGAGGACGAGACGGAAGTCGCCAGCCAGTGCCTCGCCGCCGCCGTCCAGCAGCCGCGTCTCGATCCGCTTGGCGAGGAAGGGGCCGAGGAATCCATTGGCGGTGCGCGAAACCAGCACCAGCACGTTGAACAGCGCGAAGCTCATCGCGATCCGCCGCGTCCGCACTCCGGCGATCCGCGCCGCATAGGCCAGCGCGCCGATGAGGTTGATCCCGAAGGTCAGCGCGCAGATGACGACGAGCTGGGTGTCCATGCCGCAGCTTAGGCTCCGGGAATGGCCCGCGCCATCGCTACCCGCCGATTATCCCCTTGGCCTGATGGTTCGGAATGCGGGCTGTCCCGGCGGCGGCGATTCGCGCATTTCGGTTGGATCGCCCACCGGCACCAGCACGCCGCAGCCGTCGAGCCGGCGGTCGACGGCATAGTAGACCGGCGGCTCGCCCGGCTGTGCTGGCGTGCGGTCAAGCCCCGGCCTGACGGGAAGGGCGCGGGAATGACTGATGCCGGCGCGACAGCGTTTCCGGAGCGTGGCTGCATCGGCTTGAGCATCCCGGCGATCGGTTGCCTCGGTGCGGGCCACGGTGGCGCCGGCATCCCGTGTCGATTCGGCCAAAACGCCCGCGGGAAGGCCGGCCAGAAGCAGAACCGCCGTGGAGAATTTCATATCCGCTCTCCCTCGCTTTCGTCTCCGCGCTTGTCGCCAGGCGGGCGGATGGGGCTGACAAGGCTTACCAGCACGAAGCTGATGAGCATCAGCAGGAACCAGCTGCCCAGCTTTCCCGGCCCGACCATCTGCCAGCCAGCGGCCTGGTTAGGGTATGTCCACGCATTGGCGAAGGTAGCGATGTTTTCTGCAAGCCAGATGAACAGTGCCACCAGGAACTGCCCCAGCAGAAGCGGCATCCAGCGATGATCGCGCCAGTTTCGGAAGTGGATGCGGGTGCGCGCGAACAGCAGCACGGTGACGGCGAAGAGGACGTAGCGCGCATCGGGCAGCCAGTGATGAGCGAAGAAGTTGGCGTAGATCGCCGCCGCCAGCGCATAGGTCGCCCAGCGCGGCGGATAGGCGGTGTAGCGGAAGTCGAAGATGCGCCAGACCCGCGCGATGTAGCTGCCGACGCTGGCGTACATGAAGCCCGAGAAGAGCGGCACCCCGCCGATATGAAGCACGCTGGGTTCGGGATAGACCCACGATCCCGCCGCCGTCTTGAACAGCTCCATCACGGTGCCGACGATGTGGAACAGCAGGATCACCTTCGCCTCGGCCCAGGTCTCCAGCCGGAAGGCGAGCATGGCGATCTGGATGGCAAGGGCGCACAGCGTCAGGAAGTCATAGCGGTAGAGCGCGGCGCTATCGGGATAGAACAGATGCGTCGCCAGCAGCAGCGCCAGCATCAGCGCCCCGAACAGGCAGGCCCAGGCCTGCTTGAAGCCGAACAGGGCGAATTCATACAGCCACAGCCGCCAGCCCGCACCGGGCTCGAAGCTCTCGAGCCGAAGGCGGACCGCCTCGAAGCGGGAGTGGCGCGGCGCGCTCACCCGTGCTTGCGGCTGAGTTCGCGCATGGCCTCGTCCAGCCCGCCGAGCGTGAGCGGATACATCCGGTCGCCGACGAGCTGCTTCAGCAGCTTGGTGGACTGCGAATAGCCCCACTGCTTCTCGGGCACGGGATTGAGCCACACGGTCGCGGGGTAGGTGTTCGTTACGCGGTTCATCCATACCGCGCCGGGCTCGTCGTTCATGTGCTCGACACTGCCGCCGGGGTGGGTGATCTCGTAGGGGCTCATCGCCGCATCGCCCACGAACACAACCTTGTAGTCGTGGCCGTATTTGTGAAGCACGTCCCAGGTGTTCGTCCGCTCCTGCCAGCGGCGGCGATTGTCCTTCCACACGCCTTCGTAGAGGCAGTTGTGGAAGTAGAAGAACTGCAGGTTCTTGAATTCGGCGGTGGCGGCGCTGAACAGCTCTTCCACCAGCTTGATGAACGGGTCCATCGAGCCGCCCACGTCGAGGAACAGCAGCAGCTTCACCGCATTGTGCCGTTCGGCGCGCATATGGATGTCGAGCCAGCCCTGCTTGGCCGTCCCCTCGATCGTGGCGTCCAGGTCCAGCTCGTCGGCCGCGCCCTCCCGCGCGAAGCGGCGCAGCCGGCGCAGCGCCATCTTGATGTTGCGGGTGCCGAGCTCCTTGGTGTTGTCGAGATTCTTGAACTCGCGCTTGTCCCACACCTTGAGCGCGCGCTTGTGCCGGCTTTCGCCGCCGATCCGCACGCCTTCGGGATTGTAGCCGGAATTGCCGAACGGGCTGGTGCCGCCGGTGCCGACCCATTTGTTGCCGCCCTGGTGGCGCTCCTGCTGTTCCTCCAGCCGCTTCTTCAGCGTCTCCATGATCTCGTCCCAGGAGCCGAGCGACTGGATGGCGGCCATCTCCTCCGGGCTGAGGAACTTTTCCGCCACCGCCTTCAGCCAGTCCTCAGGCACATCGACGGGGTTCTGGCCATGGTCGCTCATGATCCCCTTGAAGACCTTGGCGAAGACCTGGTCGAAACGATCGAGCAGCCCCTCGTCCTTCACGAAAGTCGCGCGGCTCAGGTAATAGAACGCCTCCGGCGTCGCCTCGATCACCTCCCTGTCCAGCGCCTCCAGCAGCACGAGGTGCTCCTTGAAACTGGCGGGGATGCCGGCGGCGCGAAGCTCGTCCACGAAATTGAAGAACATCGCCGCCTCCTATCCCATCGCCGGTGACGTGGTTAGCGATTTTCTAACCGTGCCGCCCCTAGAGCCCGGCGCAGATAACAGCGGGTACGAAACGGAGCGATTATGGAAATGCTGGCTGTCGATACCGCCGGGGCAAGCGCGCTCGACCGCATTCCCGAAGCCTGCGGCAAGGTGACGGTGGGCTGCTCCGACGTTGCCGGCATAGTCCAGGCGGTGATCGAAACCTCCGGCGTTCTGCGCGCCGAACATGCCGAATTGCAGGATACGGTCCACGAACTGGAGAAGGACCAGCGCAAGGTCGCCGAGGCGAGCGAGGAGGCGCGGCTGCTTTCCGCCCGCGCGATCGAACGGCTGGGGCAGGGCACGCTGCAGATCCAGTCCTCGCTGGCGCAGATCACCGGACTGCTCGACCTGGTGAGCGCGCTGGCCAGCCATGTCACCGGCTTCGCGGCCGCGATGGAGCAGGTCCGGCGTTGCTCCAAGGACATCGAGCAGATCGCCGAGACGACCAACATCCTGGCGCTCAACGCCACGATCGAGGCCATGCGCGCGGGCGAGGCGGGGCGCACCTTCGCGGTCGTCGCCAGCGAGGTGAAGGGGCTGGCGGGCGAGACCCGAAAGGCGACCGACGAGATCGCGACCGTCATAGGCACCTTGGGCGCGGAAGCGGCGACCGTGATCGAGCGGATCGAAGCCGGTGCCAGCGCCAGCGAGCAGGCCAAGGCCTCGGTCGCCAGCATCGAGGCGACGATGAGCGGCGTCTCGCAACTGGTGGGCGAGGTGGATGCGCAGAACTTCACCATCGCGCAGGCGACCGGGATGATGACCGGCAATGTCCATCGGGTGCAGGAGGTGATCGAGAGCTTCAATCGCGCCGCCACCGACAACGAGGCCAAGCTGGAAGTCGCCCATGCGCGCATGACCGATCTGGAACTGACCGCGAGCGACATGTTCGACCGGCTGGTCCATGCCGGCCTGAGCCCGCAGGACAGCGCGATGGTCGAACTGGCGCAGCGCCACGCGCGTGAGCTGGAGGGGCAGCTCGCCGATGCCATCGCGGCGGGGGCGGTGAGCGAGGCCCAGGCTTTCGACCGCGCCTATCGGCTGGTGGAAGGGTCCAATCCCCAGCGCTTCACCGCCGGTCTGACCGACTGGGCCCATGCCAACTGGCGGTTCAAGCTGGACGAGGTGGCCGGCAGCGACACCCGGATCATGGCCGCCGCCTGCACCGACAGCCTCGGCTGGTTGCCCACGCACCTCAGCCGCCATTCGCGCACCCCCACCGGCGATGTGACGCACGACACTCAGTTCTGCCGCAACGGCCGCATCCTGTTCGACGCCATCGACCAGCGCGCCAAGGCCAGCCAGGCGCCTTATATGATGGCGGTCTATCGCCAGGAAGGCGACGGCAAGACTTATCGCGTGGTCCGCAACGTCTATGTGCCCATGACCGTCAACGGCCGCCGCTGGGGCGATTTTGAGGTGGCTTACACATTTGGTTGAGGGCGCGCGTGGACCACACAAGTGGGGCTTTTTCGAAACTTTCCATCCCCGGATTATAACGGTATCTTAGGTGGTTATCCGAATTCTGGCTGTTTCGGGTGTCACCTTCCAGTCCCCGCGATACTGGCGGATCGCCTCGAACGGAAATTGAAGATATTACCGATTTGGTTATATTCAAGCCCGCGCATTGCTGAATTGTGCCATGCGGCCAGCGGCGCCACTTCGCGCGGGGCCGAGCGAATACCAGGCCGATCGCGACGCGCGCGATCCTGCTATCGCCCAGCGCATCCGGGATTCCGATCCGGGGCTGGGGAAGGGCGCGCCGGTGTCGCTCAGCTCTGCCGGCGCGCCATGAAGGCCAGCCGTTCGAACAGCATCACGTCGGCCTCGTTCTTGAGCAGCGCGCCATGCAGCGGCGGGATCGCGGAATGCGGGCTCTTGTCCTGCAGCACCTCGAGCGGCATGTCCTCGTTGAGCAGCAGCTTGAGCCAGTCGAGCAGCTCGCTGGTGCTCGGCTTCTTCTTGAGGCCGGGCACGTCCCTGATCTCGTAGAACACGTCCATCGCCTTCTTCACGAGCAGCTTCTGGATGCCGGGGAAGTGGACGTCGATGATCGCCTGCATTGTCTCGCGGTCGGGGAAGCGGATGTAGTGGAAGAAGCAGCGGCGCAGGAATGCGTCGGGCAGCTCCTTCTCGTTGTTGCTGGTGATGATGACGATCGGGCGCTCGCGCGCCTCGACGGTCTCCTGCGTCTCGTACACGTCGAAACGCATCCGATCGAGTTCCTGGAGCAGGTCGTTGGGAAACTCGATGTCGGCCTTGTCGATCTCGTCGATCAGCAGCACCGGGAGCTCGGGCGCGGTGAACGCTTCCCACAGCTTGCCGCGCTTGATGTAGTTGCGAATGTCGTGGACGCGCTCGTCGCCCAGCTGGCCGTCGCGCAGGCGGGCGACGGCATCGTATTCATAAAGCCCCTGATGCGCCCTGGTGGTGGATTTGACGTTCCATTCGATCAGCGGCGCGCCCATCGCCTTGGCGACTTCGGCCGCCAGCACGGTCTTGCCGGTGCCCGGCTCGCCCTTCACCAGCAATGGCCGGCGCAGCGTGACCGCCGCGTTGACCGCGACCTTCAGATCGTCGGTCGCGACATAGTTGCTGGTGCCTTCGAAGCGTTGCGTCTCGGTCCTGTCCATGCCGGCCCTATCGCCCGTCAGGTTGCGCGTTGCAACCGTCCACAAGGGCGCGGGGATGGATATGGACAGCGATGCGGGGAGGCTTCAGACAGCCGCGCGATGGGACCCAGGGCAATCCGGGATGCGAACTGGCTGAACGGTGTGCGCGGGCGCGGCTATTCGCGGCTGCTGGCGCTCGCGGCGATCATCCAGCTCGCGGTGGTGGTGGCCTTCTCACGCGGGGGAATCGATGCCAGCGGGATGCTGCTCGGCACCGATTTCATCAGCTTCTGGGCCGCCGGGCAGATGGCGGTGCGTGGCGATAACGTGTATGATGTGGCCGCGCATGTCGCGGCTCAGGGGCGCTATTTCGCCCGCCCGGACGGTTTCGCCGCCTTCTTCTATCCGCCCGTCTTCCTGCTTTTCTGCTTTCCGCTGGGCCTGGTGCCTTATTTCCCCGCGCTGCTGCTGTGGCTCGCGGCGACCGGCGCCGCTTTCGTCCTGGCGGTTCGAAGCTGGTTCCGCTCGCTCTCGCTCGACTGGCCGATGGCGCTGCTGGTGATCGGTTTTCCCCCGGTCGTCATAACCATCCTTCACGGGCAAACGTCGTTTCTGGTCGCCGCCCTGCTCGGGCTGGGGGCGATGTGGGTGCGTCCACACCCCTGGCGCGCCGGGGTCCTGATCGGCCTGGCGGTGATCAAGCCGCAATTCGGCGTGCTGGTGCCGCTGGTGCTGATCGCCACGGGGGAGTGGCGGGTCCTTGTCTCGGCCTCGCTTGCCGCGCTGGCGGTGGGTGTGCTTGCCACCCTTGCCTTCGGGCACGAAGTCTGGGCCGCATGGTGGCACGCCAGCCCGCTCGCCGGACAGGCGCTCGCCGAGGGCATGATGGGCTTCGGCAAGATGATCAGCCCCTTCGCGGCGGCGCGTCTCGTGGGCGCGTCTCCCCCGTTCGCCTATGCGTTGCAGGCCGGGGTGAGCCTGGCGGTGGCCGGGTCGCTGCTCGCGGTGAGCTGGCGGCGGCGATACACGCGCGGCCACGCCGCCGCGCTGCTCGCGGCTGCCCCGCTGGTGACGCCCTTCGCGCTCGATTACGATCTGGTGCTGCTCGCCTTTCCGCTGGCCTATGTGGCGGCCACCGGCTTCCGCCCGTGGGAAAAGAGCGCCGCCGCGCTGGTCTTCGTGGTGCCGCTGTTCGCCAGGCCGCTGGCCCATCTCGCCCCGATCCCGATCGCGGCGCCCGTGCTGCTATGCTTCTATGGCCTGTTGGCCTGGCGGCTCCTTGTGCCGGAGCCGGACACGGGCGGCGGGGAAGGGCAGGCCGTTACCCGCTAGCGGCAAGCAGCCGCGCGGCGTTACGCAATTCGCGGGGGCAAGCCTTGCGTCCCTCGCGCGGGCGTCTGGCCCGGATACCGGTCAGGCATCGATCAGTTCGCGGTCGATCTCGCCGGCGCGGTTCTGGATGAAGTTGAAGCGATGCTCCGGATTGCGGCCCATGAGCTGGTCGACAAGCTCCTTCACCGCCGCTCGCTGCTCGAATTCGGGCGGGAGGGTGATGCGGATGAGGCTGCGGCTCTCGGGCGCCATGGTGGTTTCGCGCAATTGGCCCGGGTTCATCTCGCCAAGGCCCTTGAAGCGGCCGACCTCGACCTTCTTGCCCTTGAACACAGTGGTTTCCAGCTCGGCGCGGTGGGCATCGTCGCGGGCGTAGCGGCTCTCCTTGCCCGCGGTCAGGCGGTAGAGCGGCGGCTGGGCCAGGAACAGATGCCCGGCGCGCACCAGCTCGGGCATTTCCTGGAAGAAGAAGGTCATCAGCAGGGTGGCGATATGCGCGCCGTCGACATCGGCGTCGGTCATGATGACCACACGGTCGTAGCGAAGCGTCGCCGGGTCGCAGTCCTTGCGGGTGCCGCAGCCCAGCGCGAGGACCAGGTCCGCGATCTCCTGATTGGCGCGGATCTTGTCGGCGCTGGCGGAGGCGACGTTGAGGATCTTGCCGCGGATCGGCAGGATCGCCTGGGTCTTGCGGTCGCGGGCCTGCTTGGCGCTGCCGCCGGCGCTGTCGCCCTCGACGATGAACAGCTCGGTCTCACCAGATCCTTCACCGGAACAGTCGGTCAACTTGCCAGGCAATCTCAACTTTCGCGCGTTAGTTGCTGTTTTTCGTTTGATTTCGCGCTCAGCCTTGCGCTTGAGGCGCTCGTCCATGCGCTCCATCACCTGGCCCAGCAGGGCGCGGCCGCGATCCATGTTGTCGGACAGGAAATGGTCGAAGTGATCGCGCACGGCCGCTTCCACCAGCCGCGCGGCCTCCGGGCTGGTCAGGCGATCCTTGGTCTGGCTCTGGAACTGAGGATCGCGGATGAAGACGCTGAGCATCACCTCGGCACCCGTCATCACGTCGTCGGCGGTGAGGTCCTTCGCCTTCTTCTGCCCGATCAGCTCGCCGAAGCCGCGTAGCCCCTTGGCCAGCGCTCCGCGCAGGCCCTGTTCGTGGGTGCCGCCATCAGGTGTCGGCACGGTGTTGCAATACCAGCTCGCCGAGCCTTCCGACCACAGCGGCCAGGCGATCGCCCATTCGACGCGCCCCTGCGATACGCCGCCGGTGGCGGGGAAATCCTGCCGCCCGACGAAGGGCTGCGCGGTGACGCATTCGCGCCCCGCCAATTGTTCGGCGAGATGGTCGGCGAGGCCGCCGGGAAACTTGAAAACCGCATCCTCGGGCACGTCGTCCCTGGCCAGCGAGGCGGCGCATTTCCAGCGGATCTCCACGCCGGCGAACAGATAGGCCTTGGACCGCGCCAGCTTGAACAGGCGCTTGGCGCTGAACTCGCGCTCGCCGAAGATTTCGGTATCGGGGACGAAGCTGACGGTCGTGCCGCGGCGGTTGGGCGTGGGGCCCAGTTCCTCGACAGGGCCCAGTGCCAGCCCGCGCGAGAAGCGTTGCGCGTAAAGCTGCCGATCGCGGGCGACCTCGATCCGCGTGTCCGAACTCAGGGCATTGACCACGCTGACGCCCACGCCGTGGAGACCGCCGCTGGTGGCATAGGCCTTGCCGGAAAACTTGCCGCCCGAATGCAGCATGGTGAGGATCACCTCGAGCGTGGATTTCCCCGGATATTTCGGATGCTCGGCCACCGGCATGCCGCGGCCGTTGTCGGTGATGGTGACGCGGTTGCCTTCGTCCAGCCGCATCTCGATGCGGGTGGCGTGGCCGGCCACCGCCTCGTCCATGGCGTTGTCGAGCACTTCGGCAACGAGATGGTGCAGCGCGCGCTCGTCGGTGCCGCCGATATACATGCCGGGGCGCCGGCGGACCGGTTCCAGTCCTTCCAGCACCTCGATCGAGGAAGCATCGTAGTCGCCGCTGGAGGCGGGGGTATCGGCGAAGAGATCGTCGGACATGGCGCCGGTATGGTGGGCGGGAGAGGGGCGGGCAAGCGGGGCGGGCGGTTATTCCACCCCGCTATGCCGCTCGCTAGAAGCTGGTCGGCGCGGGATCCACCACCGCGACGCCGCCCGCCCGGACCTGGCGAACCTCCATCGCGCGTTCCACCACGCCGTCCGCGCCGAAGCGGAACGCACCGTCCAGCCCGCTGAACCCGCCGGGATCGCGCAGGCGGGCGATGGGGAACGCCTGTCCGGGCCGCCAGTCGCGCGCCACCCGCAGCGTCAGCAGCACGGCATCATAGCCGAGCGTCGCCACCCGGTGAGGGGCGCCGCCGAAACGCGCCTGGTAGCTGTCGAAGAAGCGCTTGTAGCGCGCGTCCGGCACCGCTGCGAACATCGCGCCGGTCAGCGCGGGCGCGCGGGCGATCGTGGCTTCCCCGCTCCACAGTTCGGTGCCGAGGATCCGCGCGGTTCCGGGGCGGAGCTGGGCCGCGCCCTGCGCTGCCAGCCGGCCGCCGTCGGCGATCAGCACGCTGTCGAAACCGCCGCGCGCCTTGAGCCGCTGGGCGGCGCTCACCACCGAGGTGTTGCCGCGGGCATAGGTTTCCACCGCGGCGACGCGGCCGCCGTGGCGCACCACCGCTTGGCGCAGCGCGGCCTCCGCCAGCCGGCCATAATCGCCCTCCGGCGCCAGCACCGCGAAGCTCTGCGCGCCCTGCCCACGGGCGTATCGCACGGTGCGCGCGATCGATTGCTGCGGAAGCTGGCCCATCACGAAGGCATCCCCCGAAGCGAGGGTGGAATCGTTGGAGAAGGAAATCACGGGAACGCGCGCCGGCCGCGTCAGCGCCGTGACGGCCGCGATCTCGCCCCCCATCAGTGGGCCGAGCACCAGTCGGTTGCCGTCCGCCAGCGCCTTTCGCGCCGCCTCGCGCGCGCCCGGGCCGGTGTCATAGGTCGTGATCCGCAGATTGGCGGCGTTGGTGTCGAGCAGGGCCATGGTGGTGGCGTTGGCGATGGATTGGCCCACGGCGGCATTGGTGCCCGTCATCGGCACCAGCAGCGCGACGCGGTGGCGCTGCTGGTCGGCCGGCAGGGTGCCGGTGCCCGCTTCGGGCGTGGGCTGAGTCACCGGCGGCGGCGTGCGCGGGCCGCGCGGGATGATCGAACACGCGCCCAGCAGGGCGGCGGCCGCGACCACTGCGGCGCGGCGGGTGATAGCGAAAGCGCTCATGCTTGCTGCGTCCCTTGTCTTGCGTCCATGAAGCAAGAGTGAGCGACGCCCCAACTGCCGCACAGTCCTGTCCCAAGCCTCTTTCCCCGGGCCTCTACATCGTGGCCACGCCGATTGGCAACTTGGGCGACATCACCCTGCGCGCGATCGAGATGCTGCGGGCCTGCGATGCGGTCGCTTGCGAGGATACGCGCGTCACCGGCCGGCTGCTGAAGCACCTCGGAATTTCCCGACCGCTGTGGCGTTACGACGATCATGCCGAGCCGAGGGACCGCGAGAGGCTGGTCGAATCGATGCGGACCCGGGCCGTCGCGCTGGTCAGCGATGCCGGCACCCCTCTGGTCAGCGACCCCGGCTATCGCCTCGTCAACGCGGTGCGGGCGGAGGGGTTGCCGGTCACGGTGGTTCCCGGGCCCTGCGCCGCGATCGCGGGGCTGGCGGTGTCGGGCCTGCCCAACGACCGTTTCCTGTTCGCCGGCTTCCTGCCCGTTCGCGACAAGGCGCGCACCGATATGCTGGCTGGGCTGGCGGGGATCGAGGCGACGCTGGTGTTCTACGAGACCGCGCCCCGGCTGCTGAAATCGCTCGCGGCGATCGCAGAGACGATGCCCTACCGCGAGGTGGCGGTGGCGCGCGAGCTTACCAAGCTGCACGAGGAATGCCGCCGTAGCCTCCCCGCCGGCCTCATCGCTTGGTACGAGGCGCACCCGCCCAAGGGAGAGATCGTGCTGCTGGTGGGCCCGCCGGAGGACCACGGCCACGAGGAAGTGGACGCCGATGCGCTGCTGCGCGAGGCGCTCGCCACGCTCAAACCCTCGCAGGCGGCGGCGCAGGTGGCTCGAAACACCGGAATCGATCGCCGCGAGCTCTATGCGCGCGCGATGGAGCTCCAGCGCGAGTGAAGCGCCAGATCGCCGAGAGAAACGGGCGCGAAGGTGAACGCCGCGCCGCCTTCTGGCTTCGCGCCAAGGGCTGGCGCATCCTCGCGGAAAGGGTGAAGACTCCCCGCGGCGAGATCGACCTGGTCGCCAAGCGTGGCGGCGTGGTTGCTTTCGTGGAAGTGAAATGGCGGCGGCGCGGCGGCGACCTGGATCTGGCGATCGACGAGCATCGGCTGGCGCGGGTGGCGGCGGCGGTGGAATGCGTGGCGCATGACTATGCCAGTGATGGCGAAGATATCCGCGTGGATGTGATCCTTCTTGCGCCCGGCGCCTTGCCTCGCCACATCGCCAACGCTTGGATGCCTTAGGAACGAGAATGAGCCTGCGTGTCGCCGTCCAGATGGACCCCCTCGAAAACATC
This sequence comes from Altererythrobacter sp., assembly GCA_016793865.1. Lineage (GTDB taxonomy): Bacteria > Pseudomonadota > Alphaproteobacteria > Sphingomonadales > Sphingomonadaceae > Qipengyuania. Next base: position 491,478 of record JAEULJ010000007.1, on the reverse strand, counting down.
AACATCGCGGGCGATTCCAGCTTCGCGCTGATGGAAAGCGCCCAGGCGCGCGGGGCCACGCTGTTCCACTATGACGTCAACACGCTGGCGTGGCAGAGCGACGGCACGCCGCAGGGGCGGATCACCGCCCATGCATCGCCCGTGCGGGTCAGGCGGGTGGAGGGCGACCATTTCGCCGCCGAGGCGCCGCGCCGCATCGACCTCGCACGGGATGTGGACGTGGTGCTGATGCGGCAGGACCCGCCTTTCGACCTGGGCTATATCAGCGCCGCCCTGCTGCTCGACCGGCTCCGGGGCACGACACTGGTGGTCAACGACCCGCGTGAGGTCGTGAACGCGCCGGAGAAGATGTTCGTGCTGGACTACGCGCGGTTCATGCCGCCCACGCTGGTCGCGCGCAGCCTTGACGATGTGCGCGAGTTCCAGCGCGAGCATGGCGCCGTGGTGGTCAAGCCGCTTCACGGCAATGGCGGCAAGGCGATCTTCCGGGTGGAGGCCGATGGCGGCAATCTGTCGGCCTTGTTCGAGGTGTTCAACCGCGCCTGGCCCGAAGCGCACATGATCCAGGCCTTCCTTCCCGAAGTGGCCGAGGGCGACAAGCGCATCGTTCTGGTTGACGGCGAGATCGCGGGCGCGATCAACCGCCTGCCGGGCGAGGGCGAGTTCCGTTCCAACCTCGCGATGGGCGGCCGCGCGGAGGCCACCACGCTGACCGCGCGCGAGGAGGAGATCTGCGCCGCGCTCGGCCCCGAGCTCAAGCGGCGCGGGCTGGTGTTCGTGGGCATCGATGTCATCGGGGGCCGCTGGCTGACCGAGATCAATGTCACCAGCCCGACCGGCATCGTGGCCATCGACCGTTTCAACGGGACCGACACGCCCGGCCGCATCTGGGATGCGATCGAGCGGCGGCATCGGGACATGGCCGGCAGCCGGGGCTAGCCGATATCGTACTGGATCGAGGTGACCACGCGGACCTTCTGGAACGGGGTGCTGCCGCCGGTCGATCCGCAATCGTCGCAATCCTCGCCGTCGCGCGCGCCCACCGAGAAATATCCCTGGCTGGCGGTCTTGATCCGCCCCACCGCCGCGCCGCTGTCGCGGGCGAATTCCTCGGCGCTGGTGCGGGCGTTGCGGGTCGCCTCGGCGATCATGGCCGGCTTGAGTGCGTTGAGCCCGGTGAAGGTATAGCTGACGCTGCTATTGGCCAATTCCACACCGGCGCCGAGCATTTCGGCCTGCCTGGCATAGGCGGTGCGGGCGCGCATCACATCGCCGGTGCGCAGTTGCAGCGTGCGCGAAACGGTGACGCGCTCGGGGCCGCTCTCGCCGTAGTTCGGTCGCTCGCGGCTTAGCGAGACATTGGTGTCGGTGACCTGTTCGGGCTTGAGCCCGGCGCCCGACAGAAACTGGCGCACGGCCCTGGCCTGGTCCTCCACCGAGCGCTGCGCGACCGCGAAGTCGGGATCGGTACGTGAAAAGGTGAGCGTCCAGGTGGCGAGGTCGGCTGTCACGTCTCGCTCCGACACGCCCCGCACGGATACCTCGCGCTCGGCCGCCTTGGCACGCCGCAGGCCGTCGCCCAGGAGATAGCCGCTCGCGGTGAGAGAGACGGCAACGATCCCCACCGCGCCGAGCAGAACGGCGCGGTCACTCATCATCTTGTCGAACATGGCCTGTGGCCCTCGTGCGTTCGTCCGCTCTGGCAAGCAGCCACCGCGCGATATGCCGGGTTCGGCTGCGACGAACAGTGCATTTTTAGCGATGAACTGAGCGAGTCGCAACGGCCAATTTTCGCTGGCCTTTTCGCCCTTTTGCGCGTTGGAGGCGGTATGCAGGAACTCATCTTCGAAGCGATCACCCGTGGCGGCTACCTGGGCATTGCCCTGTTGATGGCGCTCGAGAACATCTTTCCGCCCATCCCCAGCGAAGTCATCATGGGCGCGGGCGGCGTGGCGGTGGCGCGCGGAACGATGGAGTTCTGGCCGCTGATGATCGCCGGCACGATCGGTTCGGTAGCGGGCAACTACGTCTGGTTCTGGATCGGATGGCACTGGGGCGAGCGCAGGCTGATGCCCTATGTCGAGCGCTACGGCCGCTGGCTTACGATCGAATGGGAGGATGTGGAAAAGGGGCAGCACTTCTTCCAGCGCCACGGGCACTGGGTGGTGTTCGCGCTGCGCTTCTCGCCCATCCTGCGGACAATCATCTCGCTGCCGGCGGGCCTGGCGCGGATGAGCCGCGTGAAGTTCCTGCTGTTCACCACCGCTGGCGTCTTCATCTGGAACCTGCTGCTGGTCGAAGGGGGCAAGCAGCTTTCGCGGTGGCTGGCCCAGTCGCAGGACATATTGGGGTGGATACTGGTCGGCCTCACGGTCATCGCGGTCGTGGTTTATGTCTGGCGCGTGATCAACTGGAAGCCACGGAACGATCGCGACAACACACCTTAGGCGCGGGGATGCGCGGTGCGGTAGGTGTCGAGCAGCGTCGCGGCGTCCACCCTGGTGTAGATTTGCGTGGAGCCGAGGCTGGCATGGCCCAGCAGCTCCTGAAGGCTCCGCAGGTCCACGCCCGCGCCCAGCAGATGGGTGGCGAAGCTGTGGCGTAGCGCGTGGGGCGTGGCGGTGGCGGGCAGGCCCAGCGTGACCCGCGCCCGCGCCACCGCCTTCTGCACCAGGCCCTGGCCCAGCGCCCCGCCCTTGGCGCCGCGAAACAGCGGCCCGGCAGGATCGAGTGGCCAGGGGCAGCGCTGGACGTACTCCGCCACTGCCGCTCGCACGATCGGCAGGATTGGCGTCACGCGCTGCTTTCCGCCCTTTCCGGTGACGGTGAGGCGTTCGCCGAGGGGATGATCGGCGCCCGTCAGCGACAGCGCCTCCGCGATCCGCAGGCCCGCGCCGTAGAGCAGCAGCAGCACCGCCCGGTCGCGCGCGCCGATCCAGTCCTCGCGCGCGAGACCGGCAACCTCTTCCGCCAGCCCCACCACCTCGTCGGGCGTGACGGGGCGGGGCAGGCCCTTCCTGATGCGCGGCCCGCGCAGCCGTGGGGGGGCGGCGTCGGCCGCGCCGGTCTGTGCTCTGGCGAAGGCGATGAAGCCCTTGAGCGCGGACAGCTCGCGCGCGGCCGAGGCGTTGCTCAGCCCCTCCGCCCGCCGCGCCGCGAGCTGCGCGCGCAAGGCAGCTCCGTCCATGCCCGCCACCTCGGCCCAGCTCCCCGCACCGGTACGCGCCAGCAGACGCGCAGCCGCCGCACTATAGGCGCGCACGGTATGAGGAGAGCGCCGCCGTCCCTGCGCCAGATGGCCGCACCAAGCCTCGAGCAGATCGGCTGACGTCATGCCGCCACCGGTGGGGGCGACGTCATCGCGGGGGCGAGCAGTTCCGGCAGCAGCCCGTCGAGCAGGGGCATTCCGGCGGGGGTGACGGCGATGCGCGCGCCCTCGCGCCGCACCAGCCGTTGCCCTTCGTAGAACGCCAGCTTGCGGGCGTCGAACAGGGCATCGCGATCGAGCGCGAAGCGCTGCGCCAGCGCCTCGGCATCGATCCCCTCGCGCAGGCGCAGCCCCATCATCAACGCCTCGCCGGCTTGCTCGGCAGGGGGCAGGGCGCGCTCCTCCGCGATGCCGTGGCCCTGGCGCTCCACGGCGGCGAGGAAGTTCTCCGGCTTGCGGTGGCGTACCGTCGCCACGCCCCCGCGCCGCCCATGCGCGCCGGGGCCGATCCCGGCGTAATCATGGTAGCGCCAATAGGCCATGTTGTGCCGGCTCTCGCAACCAGGCCGGGCGTGGTTGCTGATCTCATAGGCGGGCAGGCCGGCGCCACCGGTCAGTTCCTGCGTCAGCGCGAACAGATCCGCCGCGGCGTCATCGTCCAGCGGCACCAGCGCACCACGCCGGACATCGGTGGCGAAGCGGGTGCCGGGCTCGATGGTGAGCTGGTAGAGCGAGAGATGCTCGGTGCCGAAGCCGAGCGCCCGCGTCAGCTCGCCGCGCCATTGATCCGGGCTTTGGCCAGGGCGGGCGTAGATCAGGTCGAAGGACACGCGCTGGAAGTGGCGTTGCGCCATCTCCAGCGCCGCCAGGGCCTCGGTTGCCGAATGCAGCCGCCCGAGCATGGCCAGCACGCCGTCGTCCAGTGACTGCACCCCCAACGAGACACGGTTGACCCCGATCCCTGCGAGGGCGGCGAAATTATCCGCCTCCACCGAGGATGGATTGGCTTCCAGCGTGATCTCCACCCCCGGCGCGAAGCCGAACAGGCTTTCGGCCCGTTCGAGCACCGCCTCCACCAGCGCGGGCGGCATCAGGCTTGGCGTGCCGCCGCCGAAGAACACGCTGCCAATGGGGCGGGGCGAAATCCGGCTTGCCTCCCACGCAAGATCGGCCAGTAACGCGTCGCGCCATGCCGCTGCGTCGATCGCGGAGCGAACGTGGCTGTTGAAGTCGCAATACGGGCACTTTGCCAGGCAGAACGGCCAGTGCACATAGAGGGCAAGCATGGTCTGCATTTGCAACACATCGTTAACTGTTGCGGGAGTATAACCGGCGGATGCCGAGCATGGCCATCAGCTTTGCCAGGCGGGGCGCTGCGCTGGCATCTGCCCTAGCCTTGGTGCTTAGCGCAAGTGCGCAGGCCCGTCCGGTCGTGTCGGCCGAAGCGGCCGCGTATGCCCAGCCTCCTGCCAGCGACGCGGAGCGGGTGCTCGCCATCCACAACAGCGAACGGGCCCGCCTGGGTCTGCCGCCGCTGCGCTGGAACCCGGTGCTGGCGCGTGACGCCGGCCAATGGGCTCGCGAGCTTGCCGTTCGCGGGGTAGCCCAGCATTCGGCGGCGGCCTCGCGCAGCGGCCACGGTGAGAACCTGTGGATGGGCACCGCCGGCACCTGGAACACGCAGGACATGCTGGAGATGTTCCTGGACGAGCGCCGCTATTTCCGCGCTGCCGCCTTCCCCTATGTATCGCTCACCGGCGATTGGACGGATGTCGGCCATTATTCGCAGATCGTGTGGCGCGACACGCGCGAGATCGGCTGTGCGGTGGATACGGGCAAGGGCATGGATGTGCTGGTGTGCCGCTATTTCCCGGCCGGCAATGTCATGGGCCAGTCCCCCTTCTGAGCGAACCGGCGACGGCTCGCGTAGGCGCGGGTTTCCGGCAACCTCGCCAATCAGGTGCCGAAATTGGCCGCGACGAGCTTCGCAAAGGCCGCGGCGCGGTGGCTTATGCGGTGCTTTTCACCCGGATCGAGCTCCGCGAAGGTCCGTGCTCCGCCCTCGGGCACGAACACAGGATCGTAGCCGAACCCCATGATCCCGCGCGGCGGCCAGGCCAGCGTTCCGCGCGCCGCGCCCTCGTAGACCGCGCTCTCCCCATCGGGCCAGGCCAGGGCCAGGACGCAGTGAAACGCACAGCCACGTGGCGCATCGGGCCCCAAGGCCTGGAGCATCCCTTCGACCTTGCCCATCGCCATGAACCAGTCGCGTCCCGGCTTGCCTTCGAACCACTGCCGTTCGGCCCAGTCGGCGGTGTAAACGCCCGGGCGCCCGTTCAGCGCGTCCACGGAAAGGCCGCTGTCGTCGGCCAGCGCGGCCAGGCCTGAGGCTTCCGCCGCCGCGCGCGCTTTCAGCAGGGCGTTCTCGACGAAACTGGTGCCGGTCTCCGCCGGTTCGGGCAGGCCGAGCGAGCCGGCGCTGAGGCATTTCACCCCATGCGGCTCGAGCAGCGCTGAAATCTCCTTCAGCTTGCCGGCGTTGTGCGTGGCGATCACCAGCGAGCCGGAGCCCAGGCGGCGTGTCATCCCCGAGTCGCCTTCTCCTGCGCCGCGAAGATGCGGTCGCAACCCATGCGGGCGAGGCGGAGCAGCCGGAGAAGCGCTTCCTCGTCGTAGCATACGCCTTCCGCCGTCGCCTGGACCTCGGCGATCTTGCCGCCCTCGATGAGGACGAAATTGGCGTCCGCGTCGGCCGCGGAATCCTCGGGATAGTCGAGATCGAGCACGGGAGTGCCCTTGTGGATGCCGCAGGATACCGCGGCCACCTTGCCGAGGATCGGGTCGGCGGAAAGCTTGCCCGAGGCGAGCAGCCCGTCAACCGCCAGCCGCAGGGCGACCCAGGCGCCCGAAATCGCCGCCGTGCGCGTGCCGCCATCGGCCTGGATGACATCGCAATCCAGCACCACCTGGCGTTCGCCGAGCAGCTTCATATCTACCACGGCACGTAAGGAGCGCCCGATAAGACGCTGTATTTCCTGTGTCCTGCCCGATTGCTTGCCGCGCGCAGCTTCGCGGTCGCCACGGGTGTGCGTGGCACGCGGCAGCATGGAGTACTCGCCGGTCACCCAACCCTGGCCCTTGCCGCGAAGCCAGGGCGGGATGCGATCTTCGACGCTCGCCGTGCACAGCACCTTGGTATCGCCGAAGCCGATCAGGCAGGCGCCTTCGGCATGGCGGGTGAAGGCGGTCTCGATGGTAATGGCGCGCATCTCGTCGGGCGCGCGGCCGGATGGTCGCATGAGGGATTCCATTCGCTGGTTGTGCGGCGCGTTTGGTCCAAGGGGCTTGAGGCTGCAAGGGGAGCGGCTAGATAATTCCTCATGCCTGCGCCCCCGCTCACCGATCTGACCACCCGCGCCCGGGACATCTTCCGGCTTGTGGTGGAGGGCTATCTCGACAGCGGCCAACCGGTTGGGTCCAAGGCGCTGGCGGGCGGCGGCGGGCTCAATCTCTCGCCCGCATCGATCCGGTCGGTCCTGGCCGAGCTCGAGGATGTCGGCCTGCTTGCGGCGCCGCACACCAGTGCCGGCAGGATGCCTACCGAAACCGGCCTGCGCCTGTTCGTGGACGCGATGATGCAGGTGGCGGAGCCGAGCGTGCATGAGCAGGCGGCGATCGCCCAGCGGCTGACGGGCGCGGGACCGATCGAGCAGGCGCTGGAAGAAGCCAGCGCGCTGCTTTCCGATCTCTCGGGCGCGGCCGGGATCGTGATGGTGCCGAAGCGAGAGCCGCGGCTGGCGCAGGTGCGGCTCCTGCGGATCGCGCCAGGGCGCGCGCTGGCGGTTCTGGTGGGCGAGGACGGGGCGGTGGAGAACCGCCTGTTCGAAGCAGCGGAGGGCGATGAATCGCTCGAGCAGGCGGACAATTATCTGCGGGCGCGGATGACCGGGCGCACCCTGTCCGAAGCATCTGCCGCGATCGCCGCCGAGATCACAGGTGGGCGCAGCGCACTCGACACCGCCAGCACCGATCTCGTGCAGCGAGGGTTGGCGGTGTGGAGCGAGGACGCGGCGCGCCGCCCGGTGCTGATCGTGCGTGGCCAGGCCAATCTGCTCGACGCGGCGGCCCTGGGCGATATCGAGCGGGTGCGTCTGCTAATCGAGGAGCTCGAGAGCCGCGAGGCGGTCGCGCGGCTGCTCGACAGCGCGCGCAAGGCCGAGGCGATGCGGATTTTCATCGGCAGCGAGAACCGGCTGTTCTCGCTTTCGGGCTCATCGGTGATTGCCGCGCCCTATCGCGATCGCGAGGGACGGGTGGTCGGCGTGCTCGGCGTGATCGGTCCCACGCGGTTGAATTACGCCCGGGTTGTGCCCATGGTGGACTTCACGGCCAGGCAACTGGCGAAACGTTTCGGATAAAGTGGATTTTCTCGTGATTGACGAACCCAAGCAGGCTGCCCTCGACGAGGCGGCGGAGAAGGAACTGGACGGCGTACCGGAGGAGCTGCGAGCTGGCGCGGCAGAGGACGAGGACGCGCTGGCGCTGCTGCGCGCGGATCTCGACGCCGCAAAGCAGGAGTTGCTCTACGCTCGCGCCGACACCCAGAACCTGCGCCGCCGCATGGAGAAGGAGGTGCAGGACGCGCGTTCCTATGCCGCCACGGGCTTCGCTCGCGATATCCTGAGCGTGGCCGACAATCTGGCCCGCGCGATCGACGCCATCCCCGCCGAAGTTCGCGAGGACGAGCGCATGAAGGGCTTCGTCACTGGCGTGGAGGCGACCCAGCGCGAGCTGGAGAAGGTGTTCGGGCAGAACGGCATCACCCGTATCGCCGCGACCGGCCTGCCGCTCGATCCCAACCAGCACCAGGCCATGCTCGAAGTGCCCACCGCCGAGCATGAGCCCGGCACGGTGGTCCAGGAGATGCAGGCGGGCTATATGATCAAGGATCGGCTGCTGCGCCCCGCGATGGTGGCCGTGGCAAAGAAGCCCGACTGAGCGCACAAGGGGGCGGGGGGATGAGGATCGTTTTCGCGAAGGCGGCGATCCTCGCCGCCGCCGCGGCCGCCGCGCCGCTGGCTGCCCAAGCGGGTGCGGACGAACGGCTGAGCGCACTGACGGACGGCTGGTACGCCTATCAGCTCGCCGAATACCGCCAGATCGAGCAGCCCGACGGCAGCACCGAACCGGGCGACAGCTTCGCTTCCGTGACCCCGGCGGCCAATCTGGCGCGCGCGGACAAGGCAGGAGCGGCACTGGCGAGCCTCGACGCCATCCCGTCCGCGCAGCTCTCGCCCGCGGCTCGGATTGATGCAGCGGTGTTCCGTACACTCCTGCAGGAGCAGGTCGGCGACGCGCGCTTCCGCGAATGGGAGATGCCCTTCGACAGCGACAGCGATTTCTGGAGCTACCTGCCCGCGCGCCGCGCTTTCGACGATGCGGAGGGTTATCGCCGCTATCTTGGCCGGATACGCGACCTGCATCGCTATTTCGGCGAGCAGATCGCCAATGCCCGCGCGGGGCTCGCGCGCGGGTTCTCGGTCCCGGCGGTGACGCTTGCGGGCCGCGACGCCTCGATCGCGGCGCAGGTGGTGGACGATGCGGAGAAAAGCCCGTTCTGGGCCGCCTTCGCGCAGATGCCGGCCCGCATCCCTGCCGGGGAGGCGGCGCAACTCAAGGCCGAGGCGCGACTGGCGATCGCGCAAAGCGCGATTCCGGCCTTCCGCGATCTGCTCGCGTTCTATCGCGGCGAATATATGGTTCGCGCGCGCTCCACGCTTGCCGCGGAAGCGCTACCCGATGGTCAGGCCTATTACGCGCAGCAGATCCGCCAATACACCACGCTCGCCCTCACCGCCGACGAGATACACCGCACCGGCCTGGCCGAAGTCGAGCGGATCACGGCGCAAATGGAGAGGGTCAAGGCCGACGCCGGTTTTGCCGGTGATCTCAAGAGCTTCATCGCCTTTCTTCGCACCGATCCTCAATTCACCGCGAAGTCCGCCGATGAGCTGATGGGGGTGAGCAGCTATGCCGCCAAGCGGGTGGACGATGTGATCGGTCGCTATTTCGGGCTGCTGCCGAGGAAGCGCTTCGGCATCCGCCCGGTCGATCCGGCGATCGCGCCGTTCTATACTGCGGGGCGCGGCGGGCTCGATGCCTGCCAGATGAACACCTACGACCTGCCGAGCCGCCCGCTCTACAACATCCCCGCGCTCACGCTCCACGAATGCGCGCCGGGGCACAGCTTCCAGATGGCGCTGGCGCTGGAGCGCGAGGCGGCGCCCAGGTTCCGCCGCCAGGTCTATTTCTCGGGCTTCGGCGAGGGGTGGGGACTCTACACCGAGTTCCTGGGCGAGGAGATGGGTATCTACCGGACGCCATATGAACGTTTCGGCAAGCTCAGCTACGAGATGTGGCGCGCGGCGCGGCTGGTGATCGACACCGGCATCCACTCACGGGGATGGAGCCGCGAACGGGCGATCGCCTATCTCGCCGACCATACCGCGCTTTCCAAGCGAGAGGTGGAGACGGAGATCGATCGCTACATAAGCTGGCCGGGCCAGGCGCTGGCCTACAAGCTCGGCGAGATGACGATACGCAAGCAGCGGTCGCGCGCGGAACGCGAACTCGGCGACAGGTTCGATATCCGCAAGTTCCACGACGTGCTGCTCGCGCTCGGCTCGGTGCCGCTGCCGGTGTTCGAGGACCGCATCACCGCCTTCATCGCCGATGGCGGGCAGGGGCTGGCGGGGGTGAAATACGACTGATGCTGACCGACAATCTCCGGGCGGATCGCCAGACCTTCGTGACGCATCTCGAGTGCTCGCTGACGGGCGAGCGCTACGAAGCGGATCGGCTCCACGGCCTGTCCGCCGTCGGCCGGCCGCTGCTGGTGCGCTATGATCTGACCGGTATGCGCCGCGCGCTGAGCCGTGACGAGCTCTCGGCGCGCGCCACCGATCTGTGGCGCTGGCGCGAGCTTCTGCCCGTGCGCGGGACCGCGAACATCGTCAGCCTCGGCGAGATCGAGACGCCGCTGATCCCGATCCCGAAGAGCGGCGGCGGCAAGGTGCTGGTCAAGGACGAGGGCCGGCTGCCCACCGGCAGCTTCAAGGCGCGCGGCCTGGTGATGGCGGTGACGATGGCCAGGGAACTGGGCGTCACGAAAATCGCCATGCCGACCAACGGCAACGCCGGCGCGGCGCTCGCCGCATACGCCAGCCGCGCGGGTATCGAGACGGTGGTGTTCTGCCCCGACGACACGCCGGAGATCAACGTGCGCGAGATCGCCGCGCAGGGCGCGCGGGTCTATCGCGTCAACGGCCTCATCGACGAATGCGGTGCCATCGTGGGGCAGGGGGCGGCGGAAGGGCTGTGGTTCGATTTCTCCACGCTCAAGGAACCCTATCGGATCGAGGGCAAGAAGACGATGGGACTGGAGCTTGCCGCGCAGCTCGGTTGGCGGCTGCCCCAGGCGATCTTCTATCCCACTGGCGGCGGGACCGGGCTGATCGGCATGTGGAAGGCATTCGCCGAACTTGAGGCGCTGGGCTGGATCGGCCCCGAGCGGCCGAAGATGTTCGCGGTGCAGGCCAGCGGCTGCGCGCCGATCGTCAGGGCCTTCGAAGCGGGCGAGGAGCACGCGGTCCGCTGGGAAGACGCGCAAACCGTCGCCGCCGGCATCCGTGTGCCCAAGGCGGTCGGCGACTTCCTGATCCTGCGCGCGGTGCGTGAAAGCGGGGGCCGTGCGGTGGCGGTCGGCGACCCCGCAATCCTGCAAGCGGTAGCCGATTGCGCCGAGAAGGACGGGCTGCTGCTCTGCCCCGAAGGCGGCGCGACGCTGGCGGCCTACCGCTCGGCGCTGGCGGCCGGGTGGATCGAGGAGGAGGACGAGGCTGTGCTGTTCAACTGCGCCACAGGGTTGAAATATCCGATGCCCGACAGATCGCGGACTCTGGATCGGAACGCGCTGCCGGACCTTGCTGCCATGTGACCCGGATGGCTCTGGCGCGACCACACCCCGGGGTCGGCACCAAGATGAGCCAGGCCAGGCATTCTCCAGTCAGGCAAGGAAGAGCGCCGCCCCGGCTCGGACGCCGAGGCGGCGGGAGGAGATGGGTGTCACACCACTTGCGCTGCGTTCTCGTCGCGGTGTTTCTTGAGGTATTTCATGAAGGGCGTGCCGCCCGTACCCACATCGGGATCGTTGCCCGCTATGCTGCCGGCCTGCTTGTTGATGTAGCTGGCGGCGTATTCCAGGTGGCGGGTGCGGAAGCGGGCCGATTGTTCGAGGCAGGCGTTGAAGGCCGCCTTGAGCTCGGCATTGTCGGTTCCGGACACGAACGTCCGCAGCGTCGATTGCGCGGCCAGATCCTCGATGAAACGGCGGTGCTCGACCGGGCGATAGCTGTGCAGCTCGTCGAGGAACTGGCGCAGCGGATCGTCGCTGTGGCGAACCTGGAACAGCGCGTCCATCGCCGGCACGATGCTCGACTGGCTGCCAGTCTGGCCGCGGAAGGCCTGCGGCTTGCCCCCGTAACGCTCCATGCCCTCGTAGATCAGGCCGCCACCCTCCAGCGCTGGGTTGTTGGCCCAGCCGTGGATGTAGGGGCGTACGCGGTGGAAATAGACATAGGGATCGCACTGCTCGGGCATCCGCGCGAAATGGCCGTAGATGCGCTCCCAGGCCTGGTCCATTTCCACGAGCAGTCGAGTGGCCTCGGCCTCGTCGCCTTGCCTGGCGACGGTCACCAGCCTGGCGGCGTTGTCGAGGAGAACCCCGGCCTCGGCCTCGATCGCGACATGGACGAGGACGAACCAGTTCTCGTCCGCTCCGCCCAGGAAGTTCTGGTACATGGCGATATTGTCGAGCGCGATCGGGCCGGACTTGTCGAGCCGATACCAGTTGTCGAGCACATAGCCCGAATAGGGAAGCAGAGGTGCCTGGCCGAGCCGGTCGGCGAGCGCGCACATGGGGCGCGAAAGATTGGCGGGCAGGTGGCGGGGCGGAACGGCCTCGCCCCACACATAGGCCTGCACCAGGAAGGAATAGTGCACCATCGCCGTGCGGACCTCTTCTTCCGGCGCGTCCTTCGCCCAGTCGGAGATCAGCGGGTCGGGCAGGGCGTCGAGCCAGTGGCGCACCCGGCCGGTGGTGATGAGGGCGGAGAGGTTGGACGCCGCCTCCAGCATGGTGTCGAACCGCTCGGGCAGCTCGATGGCGTCGATCTCGTAATGCGAAAGATAGCCGCGAGTCCGCGACATGCCGTAGTCTGAAAGCTCCATGGGGGTTCTCATCGCCGGGCGCGGGTTGGGCCGCCCGGATGACGCCGCGGATGGTAACAAAAGGAACCGGAACGCTCAAGGCGCGCTATGACGGGTGGTGGTGGGAAACACAGGAAGGCCGCCCCGATCCAGCGGCCCTCAACCATTCAGCGCCGGTTCACTGGCCTGGGCGGCAACTGCGTGAATTACAAGGGCTTGTTTGGGAGTCGTGCCGATGTTGTCATTTCGAAAAGCAGCGCTGCTCGGCGTCCTCGCCGTCGCGGTTTCCGGATGCGCAAGTTATGGCCGCCACGGCTATGGCTCGGGTTATTACGGGGTTGGCGTAAGTACCGGCTATGCGCGTGCGCCATATGGCTATGGCTCTGGCTATTACGGCTGGTACGATGGCTATTATTATCCGGGCCGTGGAGCTTATGTCTATGATCGCGGTGGCGCCCGCCACGCCTGGAGCGACGCGCACCGGCAGTATTGGGTGGGGCGCGGCGGCGGCGGTCACTATGGCGAGAACTGGTCGGGATTTGGCGGTCGCCACCCCGGCGCTTCGGGCCATGTGGGGGTTCCGACCGCCCATTCACCGCGGCATGTGCCGGCCCCCTCACATCGCGCGTCCGGCGGCCACCGGGGCGGCGTGGTCGGTGGCCATGGCGGCGGTCATCGCGGCGGCGGCGGTCACCGTGGGGGCGGTGGGCACCGTTGAGGTGGTCATCGAGCCCCGCGATCAGTTAAGCGCGTAGATCCACAAATACCGCGCGACAAGCACGACCAGCAGGGCGATCGAGAGGCGCTGGTCGCGCACGAACGCCACGGCAGCCATCAGAGCGACCAGAAGCAGCGTCAAGCCGATCACGAGCGGTGTAAGCATGGCTGCCCGTCCCGGCAGCGAGGCCAGGAAGGCCCACTGAACAGCCAGCAGGCCGACCAGGATGGCCATGACCGGTCGCTTGACCGCCTCGTAGTGCGCGTCGAGCGTCTTGAGCGCCGCAGGTTCCTTCGGAAACACCAGCCGCGCGGCGAGATAGTAGGCCGAGGAGAACAGCATCACAGCGAGCAGACCGCGAGCCGAAACGACCAGGTCGTCCCGCACCCGCCACGCAAACACCCAGAAGCTCAGCAGGTCGAGCATCACGAACAGCGCCAGCAAGGGCGTCAGCCATCCGATCCTGAAGCGCTCGCCTTGCCTTCGCGGGGTCAACCGCGCCTCCAGCGCATTACCCAGCCCCGACAGCAGCTCCGCCAGCGCCAGACCGAGCAGCAGGCCGTAGAGCACGAAGATGAACTCGAAGTCGCTCACGTCCGTCCGGCTCCGGGGAAATTCACCAGCAGGTCGTATGCCGCGGGATCGGCTGCGCCCGGCACACCTATGCCGTTTCTCAGAAAGAAGGCGTGCTTCACGATCTCCGCCTGTTGCTCGATACCGTATTTTTCCAGCCGCCATCCCGGTCGCAGGCTGTAATCGTAGCGGCACAGGGGGTGGCGGTTGAGCAGCAGAAACCATTCGCCGCGCGTCTGGGTCTGCCAGACATGGGTGAGCTCGTGGATCAGCAGGCCCTGGCGGATGATCCCTTCGGCGGCGAAGTCCTCGCAATAGACCGTGCCGAGCGGATGGAAATACAGGTGACCGCGCGGTGCCATGGTTACTTCACGCGGCTGGAAGAACGCCCACTTGCGCCGCCGCAGGGTGACGCGCGAATAATCTATGGCATCGCCGAACACGCCACGGGCGAGTGCGATCTCGCCCGCGGTAAGCGCTCGTTGCCCGCCCGGCGGGCAGGGCGCGATACCCGCAACCGCGTTCACGACCCCAGCGCCGCAGCCGGCTTCACCGCGCCGCGTCGGCCGACTGCACGGGCACCTCGAAGCTTGCCTTGTCGCCGCCAGCAATGGTCAGCGTCATCTCTACCTTGCCGCCAGCGGCGATCTCGGGCGAAAGCTCGAAGGCCATGATGTGCTTTGCACCCGGCTCGAACTTGACCGTTTCGCCCTTGGGAACGGTGAGCGGACCCATCGCGGCCATCGTCATCTGGCGATTGTATTCCATCATGTCGTGCATCTCGGCGCTCTTGGCACCGGCGATGTCGGCTCGGCGCACGGCCACGGCGCGGGTTCCATCGTTCTTGAGATCGAAATAGACCGCCGCGGGATTGCCGGCGACGGCGGGAAGGATCAGCCGCGCGTTCGAGACCGTCAGTCCGGTGGGGTTTGCCTCGACCGCGGGCGCGGCTTCTTCCTTCCCGGAACAGGCGGCCAGCGTGAGGGTGCCAGCGGCGAGCGCGGCGGCGGCAATCCAGGTTCTCATCGCGAAATATCCCCTCGTCTGCATGTGCGCGTTTTCTAGCCGGGCACGTCCCTTGTGCCAAGCTCGGCGACACCTATATCCCCCTCGCTAACACGAGCCGCCGAGGGGCCCTGCCGACACGCGGGGGGCCGAATGGGCGGTGTCCAACAATTGTCTCACGATGGGGAAACCATGGCCAAAGTAATCGGTATCGACCTCGGCACCACCAACTCCTGCGTTGCCGTGATGGACGGCGGCAAGCCCAAGGTCATCGAGAATTCGGAAGGCGCGCGCACCACGCCCTCGATCGTCGCTTTCACGAAGGATGGCGAGCGCCTGATCGGCCAGCCGGCCAAGCGCCAGGCGGTCACCAATGGCGACAACACGATTTTCGCGGTCAAGCGCCTGATCGGCCGCCGCTTCGACGATCCGGTGACCAAGAAGGACACCGAGCTGGTCCCCTATACCATCGTCAAGGGCAAGAACGGCGATGCCTGGGTGCGGGCCGGCGGCGAGGATTATTCGCCCAGCCAGATCAGCGCCTTCACGCTCCAGAAGATGAAGGAAACCGCCGAGGCGTTCCTCGGCGAGACGGTTACCCAGGCCGTCATCACCGTGCCGGCCTATTTCAACGACGCGCAGCGCCAGGCGACCAAGGATGCCGGCCAGATCGCGGGCCTCGAAGTGCTGCGCATCATCAACGAGCCGACCGCGGCCGCGCTCGCCTATGGCCTGGAGAAGAACGACGGCAAGACCATCGCAGTCTATGACCTGGGCGGCGGCACCTTCGACGTCTCGATCCTCGAGATCGGCGATGGCGTGTTCGAGGTGAAGAGCACCAACGGCGACACCTTCCTGGGTGGCGAGGACTTCGACACCGCGATCGTGGAATATCTGGCCGACTCCTTCAAGAAGAAGGAGAACATGGATCTTCGCACCGACAAGTTGGCGCTCCAGCGGCTCAAGGAAGCCGCCGAGAAGGCCAAGATCGAGCTGTCGAGCGCGCAGACGACCGAGATCAACCTTCCCTTCATCACCGCGCGCATGGAAGGCGGCAGCACCACCCCGCTGCACCTGGTCGAAACGATCACCCGTTCGGACCTGGAAAAGCTGGTCGCCCCGCTGATCGAGCGCACCAAGGAGCCGATGAAGAAGGCGTTGACCGACGCCGGCCTCAAGGCTGCCGACATCGACGACGTGGTGCTGGTGGGCGGCATGACCCGGATGCCGCGCGTGCGCGAGTTCGTGAAGGAGTTCTTCGGCAAGGAACCGCACACCGGCGTCAACCCCGACGAGGTGGTGGCGATGGGCGCCGCGATCCAGGCAGGCGTGTTGCAGGGCGACGTCAAGGACGTGCTGCTGCTCGACGTGACGCCGCTGTCGCTCGGAATCGAGACGCTGGGCGGGATCATGACCCGCATGATCGACCGCAACACCACCATCCCGACCAAGAAGGCGCAGACCTACTCCACCGCCGAGGACAACCAGAACGCGGTGACCATCCGGGTTTTCCAGGGCGAGCGCGAGATGGCGGGCGACAACAAGCTGCTCGGCCAGTTCGATCTGGTCGGTATCCCCCCGGCGCCGCGCGGCGTGCCGCAGATCGAGGTCACCTTCGACATCGACGCCAACGGCATCGTCAACGTCTCCGCCAAGGACAAGGGCACCGGCAAGGAACAGCAGATCCGCATCCAGGCGTCCGGCGGCCTCAGCGACAGCGACATCGACCAGATGGTCAAGGATGCCGAGAAGTTCGCCGAGGAGGACAAGAAGCGCCGCGAAGGTGCCGAAGCGCGCAACCAGGCCGATAGCCTGGTCCACGCGACGCAGAAGCAGCTCGAGGAGCATGGCGACAAGATCGACGCCTCGCTCAAGAGCGAGGTCGAGGAGAAGATCGCGGCTGTGAAGACCGCGCTCGAGGGCGATGATCCCGCTGCGATCAATTCCGCCGCGCAGGAGCTCACCCAGTCCGCGATGAAGATGGGCCAGTCCATCTACGAGAAGGAGCAGGCGAGCGCCGCCGACGCCCCGGCTGACGGCACCGCCGCTGGCTCCGAAGGTGGCTCGGAGGAAGAGGTGGTCGACGCCGAGTTCTCCGAAGTCGACGAAGACGCCAAGAACTGAGCCGAGTGATGAAAACCGATCCGCCGCCGGTGCCCATCAGCGCCGGCGGCGGTAAGGCATAGCGCGCCATGGCAACCCAGATCGACTATTACGAAACGCTCGGCATCCAGCGCGATGCGGACGGCGCGACGATCAAGTCCGCCTACCGCAAGCTGGCGATGCAGTACCATCCGGACCGCAACGCCGGCTGCAAGGAGAACGAGAGCAAGTTCAAGGCCGTGTCCGAGGCCTATGACTGTCTCAAGGATCCGCAGAAGCGCGCCGCTTATGATCGTTTCGGCCACGCCGCCTTCCAGCAGGGAATGGGCGGGGGCGCGGGCGGGCCGCAGGGCTTTGGCGATATCGGCGATATCTTCGAGACCATTTTCGGCCAGGCCTTCGGCGGTGGGCGCCAGCAGGCGCGCCGCGGTGCCGACCTGCGCTACGACATGGAGATCACGCTGGAGGATGCCTATCACGGCAAATCCACCGAGATCGCCATCGAGGTCAGCCAGCCGTGCGAGACCTGCCACGGGTCGGGCGCCACACCGGGCACCGGTGCGCGGCGCTGCAACCTGTGTTCCGGCCACGGCAAGGTGCGCGCCAAGCAGGGCTTCTTCGTGGTCGAGCGGGACTGCCCCAACTGCCAGGGCCGCGGCGAGGTGATCGAAAGCCCGTGCCGCGCCTGCCGGGGCGAAGGGCGCATGGACAAGGCGCAGAAGCTCGCGGTCGATATTCCCGCGGGCGTGGACAACGGCACCCGTATCCGCCTGTCCGGCAAGGGTGAGGCGGGGCCGCGCGGCGCGCCGCCGGGCGATCTCTACATCTTCGTGCATGTCCGCACCCATGCGCTGTTCCAGCGCGAGGGCACGACACTGCTCACCCAGGTGCCGGTGAGCTTCACCACCGCCGCTCTCGGCGGCTCCATCGAATTGCCGGGGCTGGATGGCGAGATGGTCTCGCTCGAGGTTCCGGCCGGCCTGCAATCGGGCGAGCAACTGCGGCGGCGCGGTGTGGGAATGCCGGTCCTCCAGGGCCGGGGCCGGGGCGATCTGGTGGTGGAGGTGATGGTCGAGACGCCGACGCGCCTCAGCAAGGACCAGCGCGCGCTGCTCGAACAGTTCCGCGACACCGAGACGGGCGAGGAATGCCCCCGGAGCCGCGGCTTCTTCGACAAGATCAAGAGCGCCCTGGGGGGCTAGCGGGCCGCTTCGGGAACGCTGGCGCCAAGAGCTAGCCCAGCCGTTCCTCCACCTCGCGGCGCACCCCTTCCAGCAGCCCGGCCTGGCAGCGCCCGGCCTCGCGTTCCTCATCGATTATCGCAAGGAAGAGACTGCGCTTGAACCCGCGCTGCGCCTCGTCTCCGGGCGGCGTGTCGAGCGTGGACAGCACCAGATCGACCATTCGCTCGGCCCCGTGCAGGCGGCCCCACAGATAGTCGTTCTCGCGATAGGCGCGGCTGAAGAAAGCGCCGAAATTGTAGAACTCGGTGCCGCGAAGCGTTGCCGCCGCACCGCCATCGCGAATGCTGCGAGCATCTTCCGGGCTTATGCGATCGACCTTGATCGGATCATATTCGGTCAGGCTTTCGTTCTGCGACAGCGCCAGCGTGGCGGTATCGTAGAAGGGGAAGCCCAGATAGGTAAGCAGCATCCGCCGCCTGAGCGGCGCGGGCATCGCCGCCAGCATCCCCGCGAGCATCTCTTCCGCCCGCTCGTCCACATCGGGCAGCAGCCGGCGTTCCGCCAGCATATCGAGCACGGTCGAGGGATCGCTCGCCGCCTCTGCCGCCGCGGAAGCGAAATCGGAACCCAGGCCGGTCAGCCCCTCGCGCTCGAAGTAGAGCGAAAGCACCTCGAAAATGGTCTCGCGCGAACGCTCCAGCGCTTCGGTGGGGACTTCGGGGTCGGCCTCCCAATCGCGCGCCAGTCGGCGGGCCAACAGGCGCAGACGGCGGATACGGAAGGCGATGTCATGCGCGCGCAGGAACGCAATCGCCTCGGGTTTGAGCACCCCTCCGCTCGCGGCCCCGGTGCTCAGCGTGTCGAGCCCGCGCCTCGAAAGCTCCTCCCGAAGGGCCGCTTCCACCGAAGCGCGATCCAGGCGGCGGGGTGCCGGCACGGCATCGCACAGCAGCGTGGCGAGACGGGTCACGATCCCGGCCAGCTTGGCCTGCGAATAGGCTTCGAAGGCATAGCCGGCCTGTTCGCCCGCCGCCTCCTGCGCCTTGCTGCGCCAGGCGCGCAGCCGCTTGGGCGTGGGGCGATCGAGGAACAGCGTGTAGCCGAACAGCTTCTCCACCGTGGAGTCCACCTGTGGGCGCAGCGCGCCGATCAGGCGTTGCAGGCGCGCGGCCCCGTGGCTCTGCGCCTCGATGGCCTCAAGATTGTCGCGGATCGGCTGTTCGCGAGGGATCGTGGAGAGTGAGCCGAGGATGGCGGAGAAGAAGCCCACCGGCCGGACATCCGCCGCGCCGTTCCGGTGGCGGTTGGGATGCGGGTCGATATAGACGAAACGGCGGTCGACCTCGCGCTGCGCCGGGCGGCCCTGCAGAGCGGCGATGGCACCCTCGAATGGCTTGTTGACCAGCACCGATCCGTCGATCAGCGCGAGCGCGCCGAGCCGGTCCTGCGCCTGCTGCATGGGAAGGACGCGCGCGATGAATGCCTCGCGCCCCGGCCATTCGACCTGGGCCGCTTCGCCCAGGGCATCGATCTCGGCCAGGGTCGCGGGCGGAAATGCGCCTGGAAAACTCGCGGTCGCCCGCGCCGCGAACACCAACGCCAGCCGGTCGGCGATGTCGTGCCCCGCCACCGCCGGCACCCGGCCGGAGAAGGCGATCGGCACGCGATGCTCGCTCTCTTCCGCCACCGGGGGGCTGTTGAGCCGCAGCAGCGATGTGTAGCCGTGAAAATCGGTGGCTGTGACGAACAGGTCCAGCGGATGGCCCGGCGGCAGCAGCGGGGGACCCGCCGGGGCTGCCGCCATTGCCGCCAGTGCCCGCTCCAGCAGGGTGGAAAAGCCGGGGCCGGAAAACGGCGGCTCGAACCATCGCCCGCGCATGAAGGCGCCGACCTTGCGGCGGACCTCGGCGCGCGTTTCCGGGGCGACGCTCTCGCTGACCGCATTGCCGGGGCGGTTGAGCAGCCAGCTCACCATCGGCTGAAACCACAGCTTGCCGAAGCGCGACAGCGGCTGCGCGTCGGGATCGGTCAGCTTCTCGACATCTGCCTCGGCCAGCCACAGTTCGGTCAGCGGGTCGAGCGACTGGCCGGAGTGGATCGCCTGCGCCAGGAACACGGCGTTGATCCCGCCCGCGCTCGCGCCGGTGAGAATGTCGGGCAGCACGCGCAGGCGGAGCCCGTGGTCGCGCTCGCACACCGCCAGCAGGGCACGATAGGCCGCTTCCGCTCGCGAGGAGCTCTCCTCGCCGCCATGCAGGTCGCGGCTCGCGCGGGCGAGGTGCCACAGCTCCCTGGTGACGCCGTGCATATAGACCGCCAGGCTGACCCCGCCGTAGCAGACGAGAGCGATCCGCAGTTCCTTTTGCCGCATCGCGGGGGATTGTGGCAGCTTGCGGAAAACATGACCAGAGCGCCTGGAAAGACTTGCGTCAATAAGCTGTTCCTATAATGTTCCGATTAGACGGATTGAAGGGACGTATGGCGATGTTGAGGGGAAGCTGCTGCTGTGGTTCGGTCCAATTCACGGTGTCCGGTGCGCCTTCGATGATGGCCACCTGCCATTGCACGCGATGCCGCAAGGTCGGCGCGTCGACCTTCGTTTTCGTGAAGCGAGATGATTTCGCGCTCGTTCGCGGGGAGGAGGCAATCGCGTTTTACAAGCCAGAGGAAGGCTATCGCTACACGCGCAGTTTCTGCGCGACTTGCGGCTCCGCGCTCGGCGAAATCGGCGGAGACGGGGACAGCTTTCCGATTCCGGCGAATTGCTTTGACGACCCTCTGGATCTGACCGTGAGATTTCACGAGTTCGTCGCCGAAAAGCCCGCGTGGCTTCCCATCTGCGACAAGGCCAGTCAGTTTGACGGCCACCCGCAGAAGGCTTGAGCATGGCCAAGCCCCGCAAGCGTTTCGTCTGCCAGGCCTGCGGGGGTGTCCATACCCGTTGGCAGGGGCAATGCGCCGATTGCGCGGAATGGAACACACTGACCGAGGACGTGCCGGCGACGGTGTTCTCGCAGAAGCACGATCTGTCGAGCGGGGGGCGGGCGGTGGCGTTCTCCGGGCTCGACACGCCGGGAGAGCTGCCCGTCCGCCGGTCGACCGGGCTGGCCGAGTTCGACCGTGCGCTGGGCGGCGGCTTCGTGCCGGGTTCGGCGATCCTGATGGGCGGCGATCCCGGTATCGGCAAATCCACCTTGCTGCTTCAGGCAGCTGCCAAGGTCGCGAAGGCGGGTGCCAGCGCGGTCTATGTCAGCGGCGAGGAGGCGGCGGGGCAGGTGCGGCTGCGCGCGGTGCGGCTGGGCCTTGCCGACGCGCCGGTCCAGCTCGCCGCCGCGACCAGCGTGCGCGACATCCTTACCAGCCTCCACGCCATGCCGCCGCCGGCGCTGCTGGTGATCGATTCGATCCAGACCATGTTCTCCGACAGCATCGAAGGCGCGCCAGGCACGGTCAGCCAGGTGCGCGGCTGTGCCTTCGAGCTGATCCGCTATGCCAAGGATTCGGGCGCGGCGCTGGTCCTAGTGGGCCATGTCACAAAGGATGGCAGCATCGCCGGCCCGCGTGTGCTGGAGCATATGGTCGATGTGGTGATGAGCTTCGAAGGCGAGCGAAGCCATCAGTACCGGATACTGAGAAGCCTCAAGAACCGTTTCGGCGCGGTCGACGAGATCGGCGTGTTCAGCATGGCGGGGGAGGGACTTGAGGAGGTCGCCAATCCTTCGCTGCTGTTCCTGTCCGGCCGCGAGGAGCCGCTGGCCGGCAGCGCGGTGTTCCCGGCGATGGAAGGCACCCGGCCCATGCTGGTGGAGATACAGGCGCTGATCGTGCGCCTGCAATCGGGCGCCACGCCGCGCCGCGCGGTGGTGGGTTGGGATGGCGGGCGGCTGGCGATGCTGCTGGCCGTTCTGGAGGCGCGCTGCGGGCTCAATTTCTCCTCCGCGGAGGTCTATCTGAACGTGGCTGGCGGTTATCGCCTGGCGGACCCGGCGGCCGATCTGGCGGTGGCGGCGGCGCTGGTTAGCGCGCTCGCCGACAAGCCGCTGCCGCACCGCAGCGTATGGCTGGGCGAGGTGAGCCTGGCGGGCGAGGTGCGGGCGGTGGCGCATGGCGGTTTGCGTCTGCGCGAGGCGGCGAAACTCGGCTTTTCCGTGGCATACGGGCCAGCTGGAACCTCCCCTCCGAAAGGCTCGATCGATTACCGCCCGGTCGATCGGCTCGCCAAGCTCGTTGACCGGGTGATGGCGAGCGCATAAATGCGCTAAGGGTCATGACGGGTTTCGATTTCATAGTTCTGGGCATTGTGGCGATCGCCGCGATCGGCGGTTTCATGCGCGGCTTCGTGCAGGAAGTGGCCTCACTGGCGGCGTGGATCTTCGCGGCGCTGGCGGTTCGCTTCATTCACACGCCGCTGACCATACAGCTCGGCGAATATGTCGGTTACGGCGTGCCGACCGCGATCCTGGCCTTCGCGCTGCTGCTGCTGATCCCCTATGCCGCCATGAAGGTGATCGCCAACAACCTGGGTAGCGTGGCGCGCAATTCCCCCCTTGGTCCGATCGACCGTGTGCTCGGCTTCGGGTTCGGCGGGGTGAAGGGCGTGGTGGTGGTGGTAATCGCGTTCTCGCTGCTGGTGCTGGGCTATGACAGGGTCTGGGGTATGGCCGGCCGCCCGACGTGGATGACCACGGCGCGCAGCTACGATCTGGTGGATGCCGGATCGCGCAGCCTGGTGGAGATGATCGCGCAGCGCCGCGCCGATGCGAATGAAAAGCAGCTCGCGGTGGATGGCGCCTGAGCGCACCATGACGCGGGTCGTCGGCACGGCGCTCTACACTCCCGCCATCCTCGGGCTGGCGGTGGACCTGGCCGAATACCCGCTCGACCCGGCGTTGCCCCTGCGGGGAGAGGCGGTCTCGCGCCTGTGCGGAAGCCGGATCGAGTTGAGCATATCGGTGGGTCGCGATGGCCGGATAGAGCGGATCGGCGCGCAGGTGACCGCCTGCGCCATCGGCCAGGCGGCAGCGGCGCTGTTCCTGAACGGCGCCCGAGGACTGGGCGAGGTCGGGATCGCCCGGGCGCTCGACGAGCTGGAGGCCTGGCTCGACCCTGCGGCGGACGCCGGCAGCGTAGCCGCGCCGCCGACTTGGCCGGGACTGGCCGTATTGGCACCAGCGCGTGCACATCCGACGCGTCACGGCGCGATCCTGCTCCCGTGGAAGGCCGCGCTGGAGGCGCTTTCCAAGCAGCTTCGCGCCGCCTAGGACTGGTGCTGGGCAAGGGGAAGGCCGAGGGGAATATGGCAAGCAGCATCACCGGGGCGTCGCCAACCGTCCCGCAGCGACAGCCGAGCGCGAAGGAAATCCGCCTCGTGATCGCGGCGTCGAGCGCGGGCACCATTTTCGAATGGTATGATTTCTTCATCTACGGCACGCTTGCTGCGCTGATCGGCAAGGCCTTCTTTCCCAGCGGCAACGAGACGCTCGAGCTGCTCCTGGTGTGGGCGGGTTTCGCCGTCGGCTTCGGTTTCCGGCCCCTGGGGGCGGTTCTGTTCGGCTTCCTCGGCGACAGGCTGGGGCGCAAATATACCTTTCTCGTCACGGTTACCCTGATGGGTATCGCGACTGCGGGGGTGGGCCTCATTCCCTCCGCCGCGACCATCGGGATCGCGGCCCCGATCATCGTGATCGCCTTCCGCATCCTCCAGGGCCTTGCGCTGGGCGGGGAATATGGCGGAGCGGCGATCTACGTCGCCGAGCACGCCCCGCCGGAGAAACGCGGCTTCTACACCAGCTTCATCCAGGCGAGCGTGGTAGGCGGCTTCGTGCTCTCGATCGCTGTCGTCGCGGCGTGCCGTGCGATCATTCCGGAGGACGAGTTCGCCGCATGGGGCTGGCGGGTGCCGTTCCTGTTGTCGATCGCGCTGCTCGGCATCAGCCTGTGGATGCGGCTCAAGCTCAGCGAGAGTCCGGTGTTCCAGGCGATGAAAGCAGCGGGCGAGACGGCGGGCAATCCCTTCGTGGAAAGCTTCACCTATCCCGGCAACAAGAAGCGCATCTTCGTCGCGCTCTTCGGCGTTGCGGGTGTGCTGACCGTGATCTGGTACACCGCCTTCTTCTACGGCCTTTCGTTCCTGCGCGGCCCGATGCGGATGGACGAGGGGGTGACGGAGGTGATCGTGCTGATCTCCGGCCTGATCTCCATGAGCTTCTACATCTTCGTGGGCAGATGGTCGGATCGAGTCGGGCGCAAAAAACCGATCATCATCGGCGCGATCGCGACGCTGGCGTTCCTGTTCCCGATCTTCTGGGGGCTGGGCGCGCTGAGCAATCCGGGCCTTGCCGCGAGCGCCCGATCCGCGCCGGTTTCGGTGGAGGGTAGCGCGTGCAACTACGATCCCTTCGCCGCCAAGCAGGCGACCGATTGCGGGCGACTGCTGTCGGATCTTACCTCGCTCGGGGCGTCCTATGAGCTGCGGGAATCCGCAGCCGGGGCACCTGCGCTGGTGGCAGGCACGGAGCGGCTGACCATCGATGGTGCCGCGCCGGATGCTGCGCGAAAGGCGGCGGTGCAGGAGTGGCTGGAGGCGCGCGGCTATGATTTCACCAAACAGCGCCCGCCACTGCTCAATCTCGTCGGCATCGTCGCGCTGCTGTGCTCACTGGGGATGCTGTCGGCGTTGACCTACGGCTCGGTGGCGGCGCTGCTGGCGGAGATGTTCCCGGCGCGCATCCGCTATTCCTCGATGTCGATCCCATATCACATCGGTGCGGGCTATCTCGGCGGGTTCCTGCCGCTGATCGCGGGCTACATCGTGGCGCGCACCGGCGATGCTTATGCCGGGCTGTGGTATGCCTGGGTGGTGATGGCTTTCGGGCTGCTGGTCGCCTGGTGGGGCATCCCCGGCGGGCCGCCGCGCGATTTCGAAGAGACCGATCCCCATGCGCCGCCGGTCTCGCCATCGCTTCCATGACGATGCAGCCATGATAGAGGTTCCGCGGCCCACGCTGCGGCTGCGCGTGGATGCGGTCGCGCTCTCGGACAACTGGCGCGCGCTCGACCGGCTGAGTCGGCCGGGCCGGGCCGGGGCGGCGATCAAGGCGGACTGCTATGGCCTGGGCATCGATCGCTGCCTGCCGGTGCTGCACGATGCGGGGGCGCGCGATTTCTTCGTGGCGCACTGGCAGGAGGTAGGGCCGGCGCTGAGGCATATCCCCGCGGCGCAGCTATCCGTCCTGCACGGCCCGCTTTCGGCGCGCGATGCCGCTTATGCCCGCGCCACCGGCGTGCGCCCGGTCATCAATTCGTTGCACCAGGCGCGGCTGTGGGCCGAAGCCGGCGGCGGTGCGTGCGATCTGATGGTCGATACCGGCATCAACCGGCTGGGCTTGCGGCCCCGGGAGACGGGCGACCCAGCCGTCGCCGCGCTTACGGTCCACACGCTGATGAGCCACCTCGCCTGTGCCGACGAGCCAGACAGCGCGATGAACGCGGCCCAGCTCGCCGCCTTTCGCGAGGTGGTGGCGCGCGTGCCGCATCGGGAAGCCAGCCTCGCCAGCAGCGCGGGGATCGGGTTGGGCGCGGACTATGCCTTCGATCTGGCACGGCCCGGCCTGGCCCTTTACGGCGGCGTGCAGCATCCGGCGCTGGCTGGCGCGATCAGCCAGGTCGCCTTTCCCGAGGCGGCGATCGTCCAGGTCCGCGAACTGGAGCCGGGCGAGACCGTCGGCTACAACGCCGCCTTCACGGCACGCGCGGCCATGCGCGTGGGCGTCGTCTCCATCGGCTATGCGGACGGCGTGCTGCGTTGCTGGGCAGGAGGGGCATTCGCTTCCCAAGGCCGCCCGCTGCCGATCCTGGGCAAGGTCTCGATGGACATGATCGTGATCGACCTCGCCGCCGCGCCGGAATTGGACGAGGGAGATTGGGTCGAACTGCCCTACGCGCTCGCGGAGGCATCGCGTGAAACAGGGCTGAGCGGCTACGAGTTGCTGACGTTGCTCGGCCGCAGGTTCGGGTGAGCGCGGTCATGTTGCACCGCAGCTATTGCAGGTGCTAGGGCGCGGCGAGGTTCAGGAGAAGAGTCGATGGCGAAGCGAGCGGACGACGGCGGCGCCGTGGTCATCAAGAAATACGCCAACCGGCGGCTCTACAACACGGGCACCTCGAGCTACATCACGCTCGACGATATCGCCATGATGGTCCGCGAGGAGCGCGATTTCCGCGTGGTTGACGCCAAGAGCGGTGACGACATCACCCATCAGATCCTGACCCAGATAATTCTCGATCAGGAATCCAGCGGCAAGCAGCAGATGTTGCCCGTCAGCTTCCTGCGCGATCTCATCGGCATGTACGGCAATTCGATGCAGTCGATGATTCCCGGCTACCTGGAAGCCAGCATGGCAAGCTTCCGAAAGAACCGCGAGGAGCTGGCGGCCGCCTGGTCGAAGGGTCTGTCGGCTAACCCGTTCGCCAGGATCGCGGAAACCAACATAGCCATGATGCGCGCCGCGGCTGAGGCTTTCCTGCCCGGCAGCAAGCCATCGGGTGCCCCGGTGGC
This sequence comes from Altererythrobacter sp., assembly GCA_016793865.1. Classification (GTDB taxonomy): domain Bacteria; phylum Pseudomonadota; class Alphaproteobacteria; order Sphingomonadales; family Sphingomonadaceae; genus Qipengyuania. The sequence goes on along the minus strand of JAEULJ010000007.1, from coordinate 464,863 downwards.
GAAGGATGAAGACCTTTCCGCCCTGCGCGAGCAGATGGCCGAAATGCAGAAGAAGCTCGACCGGCTTTCCAAATGATCGCAATCACTTGGCCGTCGAAGCTCATATAACTTAGGAAGATTTGACGTGGCCCAGATCCGCCATGCGCTCGGCACGAGGCGAGCCGACGATTTCGCCGCCTGGTATCAGGAGGTCATCACCGCCGCCGACATGGCCGAGGAATCGGGCGTGCGCGGATGCATGGTCATCAAGCCGTGGGGATGGGGCATCTGGGAACGGATGCAACGCCTGCTCGACGATCGCATCAAGGCGACCGGGCACGACAACGCCTATTTCCCGCTGTTCATCCCGCTGAGCAATTTCGCGCGCGAGGCCGAGCACGTCGAAGGCTTCGCCAAGGAAATGGCGGTGGTCACCCATCACCGGCTGATCGCCGACGGCAAGGGTGGCCTCAAGCCCGATCCCGAGGCGAAGCTGGAGGAGCCGCTGGTGGTGCGTCCGACCAGCGAGACCATCATCGGCGATGCGATGGCGCGCTGGGTGCAGAGCTGGCGCGATCTGCCGCTCAAGCTCAACCAGTGGGCGAATGTGGTGCGCTGGGAGATGCGCACGCGGATGTTCCTGCGGACCAGCGAGTTCCTGTGGCAGGAGGGCCATACCGCCCATGCCGACGAGGACGAGGCGAAGGAACATACCCTGCGGATGCTGGAGGTCTATCGCGTCTTCGCAGAGGAGGACCTGAGCCTGCCGGTGGTGGCGGGCGAGAAGCCCGAGAACGAGCGCTTCCCCGGTGCGGTCGAGACCTGGTCGATCGAGGCCATGATGCAGGACGGCAAGGCCTTGCAGGCCGGCACCAGCCATTATCTGGGCACCAATTTCGCCGAGGCGAGCGGCATTCGCTATCAGGACAAGGAAGGCACCCAGACGCTGGCGCACACGACCAGCTGGGGCGTCTCAACCCGCATGGTCGGCGGCGTCATCATGACTCATGGCGATGACGACGGGCTGCGGGTGCCGCCGAAGATCGCGCCGTGGCAGGTGGTGATCCTGCCCATGCTGCGCGAGGATGATGGCGATGCCGCGCTGATCGAATATTGCGAAGGGCTGCGGGCCGCTCTCGCTGGGCAGAGCGCGCTGGGAGAGCCGCTGCGCGTGCTGCTGGACGTGAAGCCCGGCAAGCCCGCGCAGAAGCGCTGGGACTGGGTGAGGAAGGGTGCGCCGGTGATCGTCGAGGTCGGCGGGCGCGACCGGGACAATGGCGTGGTCAGCCTCCTGCGCCGCGACGCGCTGTGGGACGAGGCGACGGGCAAGCCTGCCTTCGCCACCCCCACGATAGAGGCGGCGGGGCAGACGATCCCGGCGATCCTGGCCGAAATGCAATCCGCCATGTTTGCTCAGGCACGCGAGCGGCGCGAGGCCAACATCACCCGCGGCTTCACCGATTTCGCCGCGGTCGAGAAGCATTTCGCGGACGGGGAGAAGTTTCCCGGCTGGGTCGAGGTGCAATGGTCGAAGCCCACCGGCGCGGCGCTCGACAAGGTGGTCGAGCGGTTGAAGGCGCTCAAGCTGACGATCCGCAATGTCCCGCTCGGATCGTTGCCGGCGGATGGGGCCTGCATCTTCACCGGCGCGCCCGCGACCGAACGGGTGTTGCTGGCCAAGGCATACTGATCGCGCGCGGCCTCGGGGCGGGAAGCGGCTCCGGGCGCGGACGAGAGGGTGACACCGGACCGCGCCATCCCCATATAGGGCCATATGCAAGACAAGAAGAATCGGGCCGCAAAGCGCCCGCAACACGCGCAGGGGATGCCCTCGCGCGAGCAGATCGTTCGTTTCATCCAGACCGCCGACGGCCCCGCAGGCAAGCGCGAGATCGCCCGCGCCTTCGGGCTCAAGGGCAATGAAAAGATCGCGCTCAAATCGCTGCTCAAGGACATGGCCGAAGAAGGGCTGATCGACGGCAGCAAGACCGCGTTTCACCGCATGGGCGGCCTGCCCAGGGTGACGGTGCTCAAGGTAGTCGCCATCACCGACGGCGAGGCCGTGGCCGAACCCGAGAGCTGGGAGGCAGAAGGCGAGCGCCCGCGCCTGGTGCTGGTGGAGAAGAAGGGCCAGGCGGCGCTGCGGCGCGGCGACCGCGTGCTGGCCCGCACCGAGGAAGGCCCCAAGGGTTGGCGCGCCTTCCCGATGAAGAAGCTGCCGGCACGCACCGAGGGGCTGATGGGGGTGGTCGAGCTCGACGGCGCGGGCAAGCCGTGGCTCGCCCCGGTGGACAAGCGCGTCCGCAATTCCGCACCCATCGCCGATCTCGGCGAGGCGAAGCCCGGCGAACTGGTGCTTACCGAACGTGTCGGCAAATCGGAACGAAGCGGCGTGAAGGTGGTCGAGGTGGTCGGCGATCCGCTGGCCCCCAGGAGCTTCAGCCTGATCGCCATCGCCAAGCACGGCATCCCGCACATCTTCCCCGACGAGGCGATCGCCGAGGCCAATCGCGCAGTGGACCTCCCGCTCAACCCCGAGACCCGCGAAGACCTGCGCCATCTGCCCATCGTGGCCATCGATCCCGCCGACGCACGCGACCATGACGATGCGATCTGGGCAGAGCCGAACGGTGAGGGCGGCTATCGCGCCGTCGTCGCCATCGCCGACGTCAGCTACTATGTCCGCCCGGGCGGAGCGCTCGACAAGGAGGCACGCAAGCGCGGCAATTCGGTCTATTTCCCCGACCGGGTGGTGCCGATGCTGCCCGAGGTGCTGAGCGCCGATGTGTGCAGCCTGGTCGAGGGCGAGGACCGCGCCGCGATGGCCTGCCACCTGACCATCTCGCCCCAGGGCAAGGTGACGAAGTGGCGCTTCACCCGCGCACTCGTCCGCATCGCGCACAACCATGCCTATGAGGAGGCGCAGGCTGCCGTCGATGCCGGCAATCCGCCCGAACATCTCGCCAATCTGTGGGGAGCGTGGAAGCTGCTCGCCGCCGCCCGCGCCGAGCGCGATCCGCTCGAACTGGAACTGCCCGAACGACAGGTGCGGCTGAACGACGAGGGCAGGATCGAGGAAATCAGGCTGCGCGAGCGGCTCGACGCGCACCGGGTGGTGGAAGATTTCATGATCGCCGCCAATGTCGCCGCCGCCCGCGCGCTGGAGGCCAAGACGGCGCCGGTGGTCTATCGCGTGCATGAGAGCCCGAGCCGCGAGAAGCTGCTCAACCTGCGCGATTACCTTGGCACCCAGGGCCGCAAGCTGGCGCTGGGGCAGGTCATCACGCCCGGCCTCTTCAACCGTATGCTCAAGGACATCGCGGACGGTGCCGAGCGCGAGCTGGTGATGGAGGCGGTGCTGCGGACCCAGATGCAGGCATTCTACGGTCCGCAGAATGCCGGCCATTTCGGCCTGGCGCTGGCGAGCTACGCCCATTTCACCTCGCCGATCCGCCGCTATGCGGACCTGCTAGTCCACCGCGCGCTCGTCGATGCCTACAAGCTGGAACAGCCCGCGCCGCGCAATGGCTTGCCGGAAACATCGGGCCTAGCCGATCGCGACCGGCAATCGCTCAGCCAGATCAGCGACGCCATCAGCCAGACCGAACGCCGTGCGATGGAAGCGGAGCGCGACACCATCGACCGCTACGTCGCCGCCTGGTTATCGGGCCGCGTGGGCGAGACCTTCCCGACGCGCATCACGGGGGTGCAGGGCTTCGGCTTCTTCGCCACCATACTGGGGCTGGGGGGCGATGGGCTGGTGCCGGTGAGCACGCTGGGCCGCGAGTATTTCCGTTATGACGAGGCCGCGCATGCGCTGGTGGGCGAGACCAGCGGCGCGCGCTATGCCACCGGCGACCGGCTGGAGCTCAAGCTTGCCGAAGCGAATCCGCTCACCGGCGCGCTCAAGTTCGAGGTGCCGGGCAGCGAGGGTGGCATAGAACCGCGCGGCTTCCGCCAGCCAGAACGTGGCAAGAAATCGGGGTTCAAGGGCAAATCCTCACCGCGCCAGAGTCACGATGAGGGCAAGCGCGGTCGACCCGGCAATATCCGCCATCAGGGGCGGGGCAAGAAGCGTTAGATCCGGGGAAGCACGAGGGTCGAGACCGCAAGCGAGGGCATCACGCCGCGCGTGTGGCCAGCGCATCCACCTGTTCATCGGAAAGCCCACCGGGGATCACGTAGAGCGGGCAGGGCAGCCCACCTGCGGCATGGGCGAAATGCGTCACCATCGGGCCCGGCCCTCCGTGCGCCGCCGCTCCCAGCACCAGCGCGGCGATGTCGCCATGCTCCTCCAGATATTTGCCGATGATCTCGTTGGCGTTGCCAGTGCGTACCGCGATCACCGGCATCTTGCCACTTTCGGCGAAGATGTTGCCGGCCGCCGCATTGGCCATCACCTCGGCGCGCTCGGCCGCCTCGCGCTCGATCGTCGCCTGCACGCCGCCGAAGGCGTTGAAGTTCTGCCGCGGAACCAGCGCCAGGATATGGACGCTTCCGCCCGTTTCTCGCGCGCGTACGCTGGCGAAACGCAGCGCTGTCTTGGCCTCGTCCGTCTCGTCCATCACCACCAGATAGATGCGCATGAAGCCCCCTTCGTCACCCGCGCTTATCGGCGATGGTCACCACCGCTGCAAGAAACTTGCTTGGACAGCGCATTTTGGCCAGAGCCGTAGCGTCTCCTTCGCAAAGGACCGCGAACCCGCCCATGCCGACCCCGATCAAGATGCCCGCCCTTTCCCCCACGATGGAGGAGGGCACCCTCGCCAAATGGCTGGTGAAGGAAGGCGACACCGTCAGCGCCGGCGACATCATGGCCGAGATCGAGACCGACAAGGCGACGATGGAGTTCGAGGCGGTGGACGAGGGCACGATCGCGAAGATCGAGGTGGCCGAGGGCACCGAGGGCGTGAAGGTCGGGACCGTGATCGCGCTGCTGGCGGGGGAGGGCGAGGATGCGGGTGCAACGGCGAGCGCGCCCGCTCCGGCTGCTGCGGCCAAGGACGAGCCCAAGGCTGAAACGGCTCCCGCGGCGGCGGGGAAGGACGAGCCCAAGGCTGAGCCCGCTGCTGCTCCGGCTCCCGCGCCGGCCGCTGCCAAGTCTTCGGGCGACCGCGTCATCGCATCGCCTCTCGCCAAGCGGATCGCGGCCGACAAGGGCATCGACCTTGCGGGCGTCAAGGGCAGCGGGCCCAACGGGCGGATCGTGAAGGCGGATGTCGAGGGCGCGCAGGGCACCCAAACATCGGGCGCGGCCACCCCTACCGCCGCCGCGAGCGCCGCACCCGCTGCCTCCGCTCTGGCCCCGGTCCACGCCGCGGCCCAGGATTTCGGCATCCCGCACACGAGCGAAAAGCTTTCCTCGATGCGCAAGACCATCGCCCGGCGGCTCACCGAATCGAAGCAGCAGGTGCCGCATATCTACCTCACGGTGGACATCCGCCTCGATGCGCTGCTCAAGCTGCGCGCCGATCTCAACAAGGCGCTCGAACCGCAGGGCGTGAAGCTCAGCGTCAACGACCTGCTCATCAAGGCGCTGGCCAAATCGCTGCTCGCAGTGCCCAAGTGCAATGTGCAATATGCCGGCGACGAGCTGCTGACCTTCACCCGCGCGGATATCTCGGTGGCGGTGTCGATCCCCGCCGGCCTCATCACCCCGATCGTCAAGGACGCCGGCAGCAAGGCGGTGAGCGCGATCAGCACCGAGATGAAGGACCTCGCGGGCCGCGCCAAGGAGGGCAAGCTCAAGCTGGAGGAATTCCAGGGCGGCACCGCCAGCCTCTCCAACATGGGGATGTACGGGATCAAGCAGTTCGAGGCGGTGATAAACCCGCCGCAGGGCATGATCATGGCGATCGGCGCGGGCGAGAAGCGGCCCTATGTGGTCGACGACGCGCTCGCCATCGCCACGGTGATGAGCGTCACCGGCAGCTTCGACCACCGCGCCATCGACGGCGCCGACGGGGCCGAGTTGATGCAGGTGTTCAAGACGCTGGTGGAGGCGCCGCTGGGGCTGGTGGCTTGAGCGCGTCGGTCGAAGGTATCCGAGGGCACTTTCACCTCGTTTCTGGGCTGCGATTGGGCGAGTTTTCTCGAGCGGGATACCAAGAGATGCTCTCACAAATTGGCCAAACCGTCACGCGGCCATGCTATGGCGGTAAGCATCTGCAATTTGGTCGCTTCGTGGTGCCAATGTCCGAAGCAATGGTTTTGAGTATATTTAGGCAAAAGCGCGACCAAGTCACTGTAGAGAATGCTGGACGCATGTTCAAATATGCCGGAGATTCTGCGAAGGATGGTTCGGAATCATACGCTCTTAAGAGGGTCGAACTACTTTTTGAAGAGAGTTCCCGCGAGATATCAGTTCGAAACGCCTCGCCGAGACCGATGAACTTCGCGATGTATTTCGATATTGAACTAGGAGATCCGTTCGAAGATACTTTCATTTGTTCTACGCCGGTATCGAAGAGTGACTGTCGATACTGGGGATCCTTGCATGTCGTTTGGTCTGCAGTGTGGCAGTTTTTTGTTGCTCCGACACGGGAGTTTGCTGATGCTCTTCGTGAAACCGTGCTTGAAAATCATGGTTTCGACGTCGGGACGCCACCCTACTACGTGATCGATCGCCATGCCTGACCCTACCCCCCTCATTCGCGTCACCGCCATGCCGGCGGACACCAATCCTTATGGCGGGGTGTTCGGCGGGTGGCTGATGAGCCAGATGGCGCTCGGCGCGGCTTCGCTGGCGAGCCGGGTGGGGCGGGGCAAGGCGGTGGTGGTCAGCGCCACCGACCTCGCCTTCCCCGGCGCGATGGCGGTGGGGGACGAGCTTTCGGTCCACGGCGAAATCGCCGCCACAGGCACCACCTCGCTCACCATCGCCGTGGAAGCTATCGCCCGCGAGCGTTACGGCGAGGCGACCACGCTGGTGGCGAAGGGCAGCTTCAAGTTCGTGCTGCTGGACGACGACGATAGACCGCGCGCGTTGGGCCAGGTGGCGCTGTGACTGAAAACTCTCAGCCCCCTCTCCCCAACCCCTCTCCCGCGAGGGGAGAGGGGCTTAACTCCTCTCCCCTTGCGGGAGAGGAAGGGGCCCGCCCGCGCCAGCGGGTGGGAAGGAGAGGGGGCAGGGCGAGCCTTCTCGATCTGGCGAAGCGCAACCGGAAAAGTCAAACCGATGCCGAGCGCAAGCTGTGGTCCATCCTCCGCTCGCACCGCCTGCAAGGCTGGAAGTTCAAACGACAGGAGCAGCTCGGCGATTACATCGTCGATTTCGTGTGCTTCCGCGCGCGGCTGATCGTTGAAGCAGATGGCTCTCAGCATGCGGACAATGCCGACGATCTGACCCGAACCGCTTGGCTCGAAGGGCAAGGCTTCCGTGTGCTCCGGTTTTGGAACAACGATATCCTGCTCAATCCTGATGGGGTCGCGACGGCCGTGCTCGCTGCGCTGCCCCCTCTCCTTCCCACCGCTGCGCGGCGGGCCCCTTCCTCTCCCGCAGGGGGAGAGGAGTTTGTTGGAATGAATTATGGCTGACACTTCTTACGACGTCATCGTGCTCGGCAGCGGCCCCGGCGGCTATGTCGCGGCGATCCGCTGCGCCCAGCTCGGGCTGAAGACCGCCATCGTGGAGCGCGAGCTGCTCGGCGGCATCTGCCTCAACTGGGGATGCATCCCGACCAAGGCGCTGCTGCGGAGCGCCGAGATCTTCCATCATATGAAGCACGCGCAGAATTATGGCTTGAAAGCCAGCGGGATAGAGGCCGATCTTGAGGCGGTTGTGAAGCGCAGCCGGGGCGTGGCCAAGCAGCTCAACCAGGGCGTCACCCATCTGATGAAGAAGAACGGCATCGCGGTCCACATGGGCGAGGGCACGCTGACCGGCGCGACCAGCCTGACCGTGAAATCCGACAAGGGCGAGGAGAAGCTCTCCGCCAAGCACGTGATCGTCGCCACCGGCGCGCGGGCGCGCGACCTGCCCTTCGCCAAGGCCGACGGCAAGCGGGTGTGGACCTATCGCCACGCGCTGGTGCCGCAGGAGCTGCCGGGCAAGCTGCTCATCATCGGCAGCGGCGCGATCGGGATCGAGTTCGCCAGCTTCTACAACGATCTCGGCAGCGAGGTGACGGTGGTGGAGATGCTCGACCGCATCGTGCCGGTGGAGGATGCCGATGTCTCCGCCTTCCTCGAGAAGAGCCTGACCAAGCAGGGCATGACAATCATGACCGGCGCCGGGGTCGAGGCGCTGAGCGTGTCGGACAAGGGCGTGAAGGCGAAGATCAAGGCCAAGGACGGCAAGGTTTCGGAGGCCGAGTTCAGCCATGTGATCGTGGCCGTCGGCATCGTGCCCAACACCGAGAACATCGGCCTGGAAAAGCTGGCCGAGATGGACCGCGGCTTCATCCAGATCGACCCCTACGGCCGCACCAAATCCAGTGGGCTGTGGGCCATCGGCGACTGCGTGCCCGGCCCGTGGCTGGCGCACAAGGCCAGCCACGAGGGCGTCACCGCCGCCGAGGCGATCGCGCAGGAACTGGGCAACAAGGAGGTCAAGCCGCACGGTTTAGACCGCAACAACATCCCCGGCTGCACCTATTGCCATCCGCAGGTGGCATCGGTGGGCATGACCGAGGCCAAGGCCAAGGAAGCCGGCTACACGGTCAAGGCCGGCACCTTCCCCTTCATCGGCAATGGCAAGGCTATCGCACTGGGCGAGGCGGAGGGCTTCATCAAGACCGTGTTCGACGCCAAGACCGGCGAGCTGCTCGGCGCTCACATGATCGGCGCGGAAGTGACCGAGCTGATCCAGGGCTATGTCGTGGGCAAGACGCTGGAGACCACCGAGGCCGAGCTGATCCAGACCGTTTTCGCGCACCCCACGCTGAGCGAGATGATGCACGAGAGCGTGCTGGCGGCCTATGGCCGCGCGATGCATATCTGATTTGCACCGGGAAGGACGGGGTATTACGTAATACTCATGGAGATCACCAAGATCACTTCGAAGCATCAGGCCACGGTTCCCGCCGAGGTGCGCGCCGCGCTCGGGCTGCGGGCGGGCGATGCCATCGAATGGGTCGTGGGAGACGACGGCGTGGCCCGTGTCCGCAAGGCAAGCCGCGTCGATTGGGCGTGGATGAAGCTGTCCGAGGAGAGCTTTGCCGAGGACTGGCTGAGCCCCGAGGACGAGGAGGCCTGGCGTGACCTTTGACGTCTTCGACGTCGTCGTCACGCAATTTCCCTTCGCCGACCGCAATGCCGAAAAGAAGCGGCCGGCGCTGATCCTTTCAAGCCGCGATTTCGGAGCGGCTAGCGGAGTCGCCCTGGTCGCCATGATTACCACCGGGCGCGCATCCCAATGGCCGCTCGACGCCCCGGTGAGCGATCTTGACGCTGCCGGTCTGAAACACGGCTGCGTTGTCAGAATGAAGCTGGCGACGGTCGATGTCCGGCGCATTGATCGAACGGTGGGAAGCCTGGCGGAGAGTGACCGCACCACGGTTTCCCGCTCGCTCTCCCGGCTGCTGCCTTTGCCCGAAGCAGCGCCATGACCAGTTTCCTAATACTCGCCTTCCTGATCCTCGTCGCCGGGCTCGTCTCGGTGCCGATCGCCACGCGCTTCGGGCTCGGCTCGGTGCTCGGCTATCTGCTCGCCGGCATGGCGATCGCGCCGGTCCTTACCGGGCTCAAGGTCGATGTCGAGGCGCTTCAGGTCTTCGCCGAATTCGGCGTGGTGATGATGCTGTTCATCGTCGGGCTGGAGCTCGAGCCCAGGCAGCTGTGGGCGATGCGGGGCAAGCTGATCGGCACCGGCGGCGGGCAGGTCGTGCTGACCACGCTGGCGATCGCGGCGGTGGCGCTGCTTGACGACCGCCCCTGGCAGACCGCGCTCGCGATCGGCATGATCCTGGCGCTGTCATCCACCGCCATCGTGGTCCAGTCGTTGACAGAGAAGGGCCTGCTGAAGTCGAGCGGGGGGGAAAGCGCCTTCTCGGTGCTGCTGCTCCAGGATGTGGCGGTGATCCCCATTCTCGCGCTGCTGCCGCTGCTGGCTTTGCCAGGGCTCGCAGTGGCGGGGGGCGAGGGCGCACACGGCGCGTCGCTCGATCTCACGGCCAATATGTCGGCGCTGCTGGCCGCAGTGGTGCGGGTGGCGGCCGTGGGGGCGGTGGTGCTGATCGGCATCTTCCTCACCCGGCCCGTGTTCCGCTACATCGCGGCGGCGAACCTGCGTGAGCTGTTCACCGCGGCGGCGCTGGTCTTCGTGATCGGCATCGCGCTGCTGATGACGATGGTCGGCCTGTCGCCCGCGCTCGGCACTTTCCTGGCCGGCGTGGTGCTGGCCGGCAGCGAGTACCGCCATGAGCTGGAAAGCGATATCGACCCGTTCAAGGGGCTGCTGCTGGGGCTGTTCTTCATCACCGTGGGTGCGAGTGTGGATTTCGCCCTGCTGGCGGAACGCACGGGCGAGGTGCTGTTCTGGGCCTCCGTCACCATCACGGTGAAGGTGGCAGTGCTGCTGCTGGTCGGGCGTATGTCGGGCCTGAAGCGCGAGGCGCTGTGGCTGTTCGCGCTGAGCCTGCCGCAGGCCGGCGAATTCGCTTTCGTCCTCATCGCCTTCGCGGTGGGCGGCGCCATCCTGCCCGGGCCGCTCGCCGATCTCCTGCTGCTGGTGGTGGCGGCCACGATGCTGGCCACGCCGCTGCTGTTCATCCTCTACGACAAAGGCATCGCGCGGCTCTATTGCGGCAAACAGGCCGAGCGCGAGGCGGACGCGATCGAGGAGGAAAACCCCATCATCATCGCCGGCCGCGGGCGCGTGGGCGGGATCGTGGACCGGATGCTCGATGCCGCCGGTCACCGCGCGACCGTGATCGATTACGACAGCGAGCATATCGAACAGCTCAAGCGCTTCGGCGTGAAGAGCTTCTTCGGTGACGCCACCCGGCCCGATCTGCTCGCCAGCGCCGGCATCGCGCGTGCCAAGCTGCTGGTGGTGACGCTCGACGAGCGCGAGCAGATCGACAAGCTGGTGCGCTATGCGGTGGCGAACTTCCCGCAGCTCCACGTCATCGCCCGCGCCAAGGACCGCGACCATGTCTATCACTTGTGGGCGATGGGCTGCCGCGACGTGGTGCGCGAAACCTATGACAGCTCGCTGCGAATGGGCCGCTCCGCCTATGAGGCGCTGGGCGTGGACCGGCAGACAGCGCGGGCGATGGTCGATGCCTGGGAGGTACGCGACCGCAGCTCCATGCAGGAGGTCGCCGATCTCTATCGCCTCGACATCCCGAGCTGGGAGAACGAGCCCCTGCTCGCCAAGATACGCGAACTGCAAGCCGAATGGGATCCCAAGCTGCGCGAGCAGATGGATGAAATCGTTTCGCGGGGCAGGGAAATCTAGATTCGCGGGAGCCTCCGGGGCGCATCGCTCGGAACTCTCCCGGCCTGCCTTTGCGAACCCGATGTTTGGTCAGGAACCCTTCGACCTCGGCCCGGATTTGATATCCGAGGAGAGCAGCGATGGAATACGAAATCGGCGACGAACCCCAAGGCCTCCCCGATCGACCGGAAGGAGAGCGCGCCGGTGGGCTCGACCGGCCGGCGCGGGCATTCCGTACCGGAGAGCCTGGTCGTCCGCGCAACCGCCACGATGACGCCAGCGACGAGGATACGGCGTTGGAGCAGATTTCGTAAGGCCCGGACCCGGCCGCGCAACGGCATCGTGCGACGGAAGCCGCGTGGCCTAACTACGATAACAACCGGGCGGGTTCGCCGACTGCGTGTAATCGAGACCCGTGGCGGACAGGGTGGGATTCGAACCCACGGTGAGCGCGAACCCACGGCGGTTTTCAAGACCGCTGCCTTAAACCACTCGGCCACCTGTCCTAATCGCCGCTCGCTAGCGCGGGGCAGCGGCATTGTCACCTGCGACGAGAGCCATGGGCAAGGCCGGTCATGGGATGGAATGTCACTCCAGAGCGCGATGGAGCGAGCCGTGGGTGCGACCGATGCACTTTGCCGCGATGCATCGGGCGGGCACTATCGGCCAATGCCTCCAATCCGCTTCGCCATCAGTCTCTCCGCCATGGCGGGGCTCGGTCTCGCTCTGCCAGCCGCGGCGCAGGACATCTCCTTCGACAGCTATGTTCGCACGCTCGCGGCCGAGGCGCGCGCGGAAGGCGTTAGCGAGGCGACCATCGCCCGAATGACGGCGGGGCTGACACCGAGCGAGCGGGTGGTCCAGCTCGACCGCGCGCAGCCCGGCACTCCCACCGCCTCCGGCTTTCCGCCACTCGCGCCTTACATCGCCACCCACGTCAATGCCGCACGCATCGCGGGGGGGCGCCGGGCAACCGCGGCGGACGATGCGACGCTGCGCCGTATCGAGGCGCGCTACGGCGTGCCTTCGCAGATACTGGTCGCCATCTTCGGGCACGAGAGCGGCTATGGCGCGGTCAAGGGCAATTTCGATCTGGCCCAGGCGCTCGCCACGCTGGCCTGGGAAGGGAGGCGGCGCTCGCTGTTCGCGGCTGAGTTCGTCGATCTGCTCAAGGTCGCGGACAAGGGCTATGCGCGTTCCGAACTGAGGGGGAGCTGGGCCGGGGCGTTCGGCAATCCGCAGTTCCTGCCCAGCGTATATCTGCGCCTCGCCACCGATGGCGATGGCGACGGGCGTGCCGACATCATGAACAACCGCGCCGACACCTATGCGTCGATCGCGAGCTATTTCCGCGACGCGGGGTGGCGCCGTGGGCAGCCCTGGGGCGTGCGGGCCTCCGTGCCGGCGGGCCTCGATGTGGACGCGCAGGCGGGCGCGTTGGTGGCCCCCATCTGTCCGCGGGTCCATGTTCGCCACAGCCGCTTCCGCACCGTGCGCGAATGGCGCGCGCTGGGCGTGCAGCCGCAGCAGGCGCTTGGCGATGACGTGATGGCTTCGCTTTTCCGTCCCGATGGCCCCGGGACCCCGGCCTGGCTGCTCACGGGCAATTATCGCGTGATCCTGGAATACAATTGCTCCAACTACTACGCGATGAGTGTTGGACTGCTCGCAGACGCGCTACGCTGATGCAGGCCCGGTGATGAGGCGCGCGGCGCGCTCGCCAAGCGGCGGGCGCGGGGTTAGGGCGAAGGCCATGCCGACCCGGGCCGCCATCATTCTCGCCTCCGCGCTCGCAGCCGCCGCGCCGACCGCCGCAGTCGCACGGTCCCTGCCGGTTGCCGCCGTGCCCAGCGCGCAGGACGCGCCCATCGCGCTGCTTGTCGATCTGTCGAGCGGGCAGACGCTTTTCGCCAGGGAGGAGAGCCGGCGCTTCATGCCGGCATCGATCACCAAGGTGATGACCACCTATCTCGCCTTCGAGCGGATCGCGCAGGGCAAGCTGTTCCTCCAGCAGGTGACCGCGATGCGGCCCGAGACCTTCCGCCTGTGGCATGGCGTGGGATCGACCATGTATCTGGCAGAGAACGCGCCTGTCACGGTCGACGAGCTGTTGCACGGGGTAACTACCGTGTCCGCCAATGACGGCGCGGTGGTGCTGGGCGAGGCGGCGCTGGGCTCGGTGCCGGCGTGGGTAGCCGAGATGAATCGCACGGCCCGGGGCATCGGCATGCGCGACAGCCATTTCGGCACCACCAACGGCTGGATGGACGAAGGGCACACCTGGGTAACCGCGCGCGACCTGGTTACGCTGGGGGGTGCGATGATCACACGATACCCAGCTTTTTATCGCCATTTCGTGGGCGCCAGGGGCCTGGCGTACAATGGCGTGGCGCAGCGCAATCACGATCCCATATCCGGGATCGTGCCGGGCGCGGACGGGATCAAGACCGGATTCACGAACCAGGCAGGCTATGGCTTTCTCGGCAGCGCCCAGCGCGGGGGCCGTCGGTTGGTGATGGTGGTGGCGACCAGCCCCACCGGGCGCCAGCGCAACGATGCCTCGCGCGCGCTGATGGAATGGGGCTTCGAGGCATTCGAGAGCCGCGTCCTGTTCCCCGTCGGGACGAAGCTCGCAGAGGCAAAGGTGCAGAATGGCGGACTGCGCCGTGTCGGGCTTGTGGCCCCGCGGCCGATCCGTGTCGCCATGCCGCGCGGGCAGTCTCCCGCCGTCACGCTGAAGGTCCGCTACGATGGGCCCTTGCAGGCGCCCATCGACAAGGGGCAGACGGTGGCCGAGCTTCTGGTCTTCTTCGACGGCCGGCAGGTCAGCACGCTGCCGCTGGTGGCGCGCAGTTCGGTCGCCAGCGCGTCGCAGCTCCAGCGCGTGTTCAACGGGATCGCGGGATGGATGCCATGGGGTTAGGCCGTTTCATCGCCATCGAGGGAGGGGAGGGGGCCGGCAAGTCCACCCAGGCCCGCCTGCTGGCCGAGGCCCTATCCTTGCGCGGCATCGCCTGCAAGGTGACGCGCGAACCCGGTGGCACGCCCGGCGCGGAGGCCATCCGCTCGTTGCTGCTCGATCCGCCGGGCGAAGGCTGGGAGCCGGAATCCGAAGCGCTGCTGTTCGCCGCCGCGCGCGCCGATCATGTGGCGCGGCTGATCCGCCCCGCGCTGGCTCGTGGCGATTGGGTGATCTGCGACCGCTTCGTCGATTCCAGCCGCGCTTACCAGGGCGCGGCCGGGGCTCTGGGTGACGAGGCCGTGGTCGCACTCCACGCAATCGGCAGCTCCGGGTTGCTCCCCGATCTTACCCTCGTTCTGTCGGTCTCGCCCGAGGGTGCCGCCCGGCGCCTCGCTGCGCGCGACGGCTCTCATGCGGATGCTATCGGAGGGCGACCGGCAGAGTATCATGCGCAGGTCGACGCCGCCTTTCGCGCCTTCGCGGCGGCCGATCCCGAGCGCTTCGCCCTCGTCGACGGCGATGGTCCGGTAGAGGCTGTCCATGCGCGGATCATGGCGGCGCTGGAGCGGCTGTGCTGATCGGCCATGACGAGGCCCGCGCGGCCTGGCGCGCCGCGCTGGCCGGGGAACGGATGCATCACGCCTGGCTGCTCACCGGCAAGGCGGGGCTGGGCAAGACCGCCTTCGCGCTCGAAGCGGCGCACGAGCTGGTCGGCGGCGGGCCCGAGCCGGCGCACCACCCGGACATACTGGTGCTCACCTATGGCCCCCGGACAAAGGAGGATGCCAAGAAGCGCGATGACGGCAAGCCCTACGAACTGGCGCGCGGGATCAAGGTCGACCAGATCCGCGACGTCCAGCGAAGGCTGACGACCCGGCCCACGCTGGGCGAGTGGCGCGCGGTGATCGTCGATCCCGCCGACGATCTCGAGACATCGGCTGCCAACGCCTTGCTCAAAAGCCTGGAGGAGCCACCCGCCGGCACCTATTTCCTGCTCGTCAGCCACAGCCCCGCGCGGCTCCTGCCGACGATCCGCTCGCGCTGCCGCACGCTGCGCTTCCCCGTCATCGGCGACGAGGCGCTGGCGGAGTTCCTGGCGCTGCACGCCGGCGGCGTCGCGTCGGACGAGCGCGTCGCGGCGATCGCCGCCGCCGCCGGATCGCCCGGCGCGGCGCTGGCCTTTGTGGAGATGGGGCTCGCGAAGGCGGCGCGCACGATGCGCCACATCCGCGATAGTGGAGACCCCGGCTTTGCCGCGCGGGGCGAACTCGCCACGATCATCGGGGCGCGTCCGGATCGCGAGCGGCTGCGCGCCGTGCTCGATCTCGCCCGTGCGACGGTGGGCGAGGGGATCGCGCGGCTGCCGTCCCATCTCGCCACGCGGCGCATCGCCGCGCACGAGGGCCTGGTGCGGCTGACCGGCGAATTCCTGACCTATAATTACGATGTGGGGCTGTTGGCGCTGGAGATCGGCAACTTGCTCGCCGGCTGCGCGGCGGCTAGCGAGCGCGCCGATGGCTGACCCCTATTATATCACCACCGCGATCAACTACCCCAATGGTCGCCCGCACATTGGCCATGCCTATGAGGCGATCGCGGCGGATGTTATCGCGCGCTTCCAGCGCTGGATGGGACGCGAGGTGCGTTTCCAGACCGGGACCGACGAACACGGGCTGAAGATGGCCCGCAAGGCGGCCGAGCAAGGCTTGACCCCGCGCGAACTCGCCGATGAAATGTCTGGCTATTTCCGCGAGATGGACGCGGTTCTTGGCATCGAGTATGATCGTTTCATCCGCACCGTGGAGCCCGGCCACCATCGCGCCAGCCAGGCGCTGTGGGAGGCGATGGCGGCCGCGGGCGATCTCTATCTCGATCGCTATGAGGGCTGGTACTCGGTCCGCGACGAAGCCTATTACGACGAAAGCGAACTGACCGGTGTAGGGGCCGAACGCCTCTCGCCGCAGGGCACGCCGGTCGAATGGACGGTGGAGGAGAGCTGGTTCTTCCGGCTTTCGAAATATCAGGACCGGTTGCTGGAGCTGCTGAAATCGCCCGGCTTCTGCGAGCCGGAGAGCCGCCGCAACGAGATGATCGCCTTCGTATCGGGTGGGCTCAACGATCTTTCGGTGAGCCGCACCAGTTTCGACTGGGGGGTGAAGGTGCCCGGCGCCGAAGGCCATGTGATGTATGTGTGGGTGGATGCGCTCACCAACTATCTGACCGGCCTCGGCTATCCCGCAGATACGCCGGAATGGCGCAGCTTCTGGCCCGCCAGCCTGCATCTGGTGGGCAAGGACATCATGCGGTTCCACACCGTGTACTGGCCGGCTTTCCTGATGAGTGCCGGGCTTTCGCTGCCCCGGCAGGTGTTCGGCCACGGTTTCATCCTCAACCGGGGGCAGAAGGAATCGAAGTCGCTCGGCAATGTCACCGATCCGGTTGAGCTGGCCGAGCGCTTCGGGGTCGACAATCTGCGCTATTTCCTGATGCGCGAGGTCGCCTTCGGGCAGGACGGCAGCTATTCCGCCCAAGCGATCGTCAACCGCTGCAACGCGGAGCTGGCAAACAGCTTCGGCAATCTCGTCCAGCGCAGCCTGTCCATGATTTCCAAGAACATGGACGGGATACTTGAGGTGTTTTCGAGGTCCGACGCGGACGATGCGCTGCTGGCCGCCGTGCACCATGCCTGCCTCGAGGAGCTGCCGCGCGAATTCGAGGGGCTTTCATTCACCCAGGGGATCGAGGCGTGGATGCAGGCGGTGTGGGCCTGCAATCGCTATGTCGACGAACAGGCGCCTTGGACGCTGCGCAAGACCGATCCGGAGCGTATGAAGGCCGTGTTGCTGACGCTGTTCGTCGCCATCCGCGACCTGGCGATGGCAATCCAGCCGGTGGTGCCCGCCAAGGCCGCGGCCGTGCTGGACATGCTGGGCGTGCCCAGCACCGAGCGCAGCCGCACCGATCTGGAGCGCGACTGGTATCCGGCGCTCGTCGCTGCCGGCCATCGCGTCGCGCCGCCGGCCCCGGTGTTCCCGCGGCTGGATCTGCCCGAGACGGAGCCGGCGTGATGCTCGTCGATAGCCATTGCCATCTCGAATATGAGGGGCTGGTCGAGGATCAGGCCGGATCGCTCGCGCGGGCGCGGGCAGCGGGGGTGGGGGCCTTCGTCAACATCTCCACCCGGCGCAGCGAGTGGGAACAGGTGGTGGCCACCGCCGAGCGCGAGCCCGACGTCTTCGCCAGCATCGGCATTCACCCGCATCACGCCGACGATCACCAGGACGTGAGCGAGGACGATCTGCGCGCTTTCACGGCGCATCCGAAGGTCATCGGGCTGGGTGAGACCGGCCTCGACTATTACTACGACCGATCGGACCGGGGCAGGCAACAGGCATTGTTCCGCCGCCATATCGCCGTGGCGCGCGAGACCGGGCTGCCGGTCATCATCCACACGCGCGATGCGGAGGAAGACACCGCCTCCGTCCTCGCCGAGGAGATGGGGAAGGGGGCCTTCCCCGCCCTGATCCATTGCTTCACCGCTTCCGAGCGCTTTGGAGATCAAGTGCTGGAACTGGGCCTGTCGATCTCGATCTCGGGCATCGTGACCTTCAGGAACGCGCGCGATCTGGCCGATTTCACGGCGAAGATCCCGGAGGACCGGCTGCTGGTGGAAACCGACAGCCCGTTCCTGGCGCCGGTTCCGCATCGCGGGAAAAGCTGCGAGCCGGCCTTTGTTGCCGACACGGCGCGTTTCATCGCCGATCTGCGCGGGATTTCGCTGGAAAAGCTCGGAGAGGTCACAACAGGCAACTTCATCCGGCTGTTTTCGAAGGCTGGCCGGTGAGGATGCTCATGCTTGGCTCGGGCACCTCCACCGGGGTGCCACGGGTCGGCGGCGACTGGGGCGCGTGCGATCCGAAGGAGCCGAAGAACTGCCGCACCCGGGTTTCGATCCTGGTGGAGAACGATGCCGGACAGCGAATTCTGGTCGATACCTCGCCGGATCTGCGCCAGCAGCTTCTCACGCACGGCATCGACCGTCTCGACTCGGTGCTGTGGACGCACGACCATGCCGATCATTGCCACGGCATCGACGATCTGCGGGTGATGCGCTACGGTCGCAGCAATCCGCTTCCGGGCTTTGCGAGCGACGGCACCACCGCGCGGCTGAAGCGCCGCTTCGACTATATCTTCGAAGGTCAGCACGGTTATCCCACCCTGTGCGAGATCAGGCCGCTGGCCATGCGTCTGATCGCCGGCTTCGCGGTGGACTGGGTGGAAATGCCGCATGGGCCTACCACCAGCACCGGCTTCCGTTTCGAAGCGGATGGCAGGAGCTTGGTCTATGCCACCGATTTCAGCGCGATCATCCCCGAGATGGTCGACTGCTTCGCCGATGCCGACCTGATCGTGTGCGACTGCCTTCGCCGCGATCCGCATCCCACCCACGCGCATCTGGCGATGGCGCTGGAGCTCAAGGCCCGGACACGCGCAAGACGAATGATCCTGACGCATCTCGACAAGAGCATGGATTATGCCACGCTGGCGCGCGAGGTGCCCAAGGGCGTGGCCGTGGGTCACGACGGGCTGGAGTGGCACGGATGAACGAATTCCAGATTGTCAGCCTGGTCGGCCTGACCGCGTGGCTCGTGCTGGTTGCGGCCGGCCTGCGCGGTCGCGGCCTCAACTGGTCCAAGGGAATACGGCTGGGAATGATCTGGCTCGGGATATTCCTCGTGGTGACGCTGTTCGTGTCGATCGTGGGGGATATGTGAGCGGGCCCGCCGGCCTCGGGCCTGCATCGCTATCGGATTTAACATAATATATATTATCGGTTTGATATGACCGCTTCCACGGACCCTCTCGCCCGCCTCCTCGCCATCATGGCCCGGCTGCGCGATCCGGCGTGCGGATGCGAATGGGATCTGGCGCAGGATTTCGCCTCCATCGCGCCGTACACGATCGAGGAAGCCTATGAGGTCGCCGATGCGATCGCGCGTGGCGACATGGCGGAACTGCGCGGCGAGCTTGGCGATCTGCTGCTGCAGGTCGTCTTTCACGCGCGCATGGCCGAGGAAGCCGGCCATTTCGCGTTCGGCGATGTCGCCGCCGCCATTGCCGACAAGATGGAGGCACGCCACCCGCACATCTTCGCGAGCGAAGGCGGCAAGATGGACACGGCGCGCTGGGAAAGCATCAAGGCCGCCGAACGCGCCGAGGCGGGCGCCGAAAGCGCGATGGATGGCGTCGCGCTCGCGCTGCCGGCGCTGATGCGGGCGCAGAAGCTGCAGAAGCGCGCCGCGCGCGATGGCTTCGACTGGCCCGACCGCGCCGGCCCAGAATCCAAGGTAGTCGAGGAAATAGAGGAGCTTGCATCCGCTTCTTCAAGTGAAATCTTCGAAGAATGCGGCGACCTGCTGTTCGCGGCCGTCAATCTGGTTCGCAGCTATGGCGTGGATGCCGAAGAAGCGCTCCGCCACGGAAATGCCAAGTTCGAGCGTCGCTACCGCGCGATGGAGAGCCGCGCCGCGGGAAGATTCGCCGACTTGTCGCTGGAAGAGCAGGAAGCGCACTGGCAGGCGGTGAAGGCGGCTGAGTGACGCGCGTCAAGCGCGTGCCCTTGCCCTGCCCGCTCACAACCGTTCGAACTGGCCCAATTCCTTTGCGCCCAGTCGCACGCGAACCAGGCGCTCGTCTCCGCTAGATTGTGAATCTTCCAGCACCTCGCCATGCGCGTGGAGCCAGGCGAGGCGGCGGCCGTCATTGGCGGGGATGTTCAATTCCAGCAGCCGCGCGCCGCCGGTGAGCATCTGGCCGAGACGGGCCAGCAATGCATCGACACCCTCCCCCGTCAGCGCCGATACCGTCACCACGTCATCGGTTCCGGCGGCCAGCGGCTCCAGCTCGTCGCGCCGCTCTCCCGCTACCAGGTCCCACTTGTTCCACACCTCGATGATCGGGATCCGGCTCGGCCCGCCCTGTTCCGCGGTCACCCCGAGTTCCTCGAGAATCGCGAGCACCTGCGTCTTCTGCGCGCCGGCGGCCTCGTTCGCCATGTCGCGGACATGGCAGATCACGTCGGCCGCGGTGACCTCCTCCAGCGTCGCCCGAAAGGCGGCGACGAGCTGTGTCGGCAGGTCGGAGATGAAACCCACCGTGTCCGACAGGATCGCCTTTTCCACCCCCGGCAGCGCGATCGCGCGCATCGTGGGATCGAGCGTGGCGAACAGCAGGTCTTCGGCCATCACCTCCGCACCGGTCAGCCGGTTGAACAGCGTGGATTTGCCGGCATTGGTATAGCCAACCAGCGCGATCACCGGCCACGGCGCCCTGCCGCGCCGTTCTCGGTGCAGCGCGCGGGTGCGGCGGACCTGTTCCAGCTCGCGCCGAAGCCGCCCCATGCGCTGGCGGATCATGCGGCGGTCGGCCTCGATCTGCGTCTCGCCCGGGCCGCCGAGGAAGCCGAAGCCGCCGCGCTGGCGCTCGAGGTGAGTCCAGCTTCGGACCAGGCGGCTCTGCTGGTAATCGAGATGCGCCAGCTCCACCTGCAACCGCCCTTCGGCGGTGGCGGCCCGTTCACCGAATATCTCGAGGATCAGCCCTGTCCGGTCGATCACCTTGCGTTTCAGGCGATCTTCCAGATTGCGCTGCTGGATCGGGGTCAGCGCGCCATCGACCACCACCAGTTCCGCGCCGTTCTGGTCCGCGGCGATGGCGATGTTTTCGACCTGGCCCGATCCGAACAGCAAATTGGGCTTCACGTCGCGGACAGGCAGCACGAAACTGTCGGCCACCACCAGCCCGATCGCCAGAGCGAGGCCGCGCGCTTCCTCCAGCCGCTCCTCGGCCGCGAGGTCGTGGCGCTGTCCGCGGATATCCGGGCAAACCACCAGCGCCCGCGCGCCGCGCGTCACCTCTCCATCGAGATCGTCGCCGAAGTTCAGGTCTCGTCGCCCTCGAAATCCTCGCTCAGGTCCACGGCGGTGGCAGGCTGGATCGTGGAGACGGCGTGCTTGTAGGCCAACTGGACGTAGCCTTCGCGCTCCAGCATCATGCAGAACAGGTCATAGGCGGCGATCTTGCCCTGCAGCATCACGCCATTGACCAGGAACATGGTCACCTGCGCCTCCGCCTCGGCGACCCGGCTCAGGAAAACGTCCTGCAACAGGCGCTGCTTGCTCGCCTGGCCCTGGCTCTCGAACTGGGAGGCGTCCATCGGGCCGCCCGGCATGATGGTGGAGATCGCGTGCTTGTACACGAGTTGCGACTGGCCATCGCGGCGCAGCAGGATGGAGAAATTGTCGAACCAGGTGACGATTCCCTGGAGCTTGACCCCTTTCACCAGGAACATGGTCACCGGCGCCTTGGTCTTGCGCAGCAGGTTGAGGAAGGCGTCCTGCAGGCTTTGCCCGCCCTTGCCCCCGCCCTTGGCGGAAGCGGTGCTGCTGGGTGCCTTCGGTTCCGGGGCCGGCTTGGGTGCACGCGGGCGCGCGGTAAGGGTTCGCTCGGACGCCATTGACTTCGCTCCTGTTGTTGGCGGGACACGGCAGTCCCGCGATCTGGGATGCCGCGCCGCCGAAGCCGCGCCGATCCCGCTGTCGATGCCTTTATGGTGACGCGCGCCGCGTTCGCCAACGGTCTTTTTGCCGGAGCGTTCCGCGAACGATCGGCAGCGCTCTCAGTCGCTCTCGTCGCCGTTGTTCCGATCGGCCATGCCGAGAAGCTTGAGCTTGCGGTGCAAGGCGGATCGCTCCATCCCGATGAAGCTGGCGGTCTTGGAGATATTGCCCGAGAAGCGCCGGATCTGGACCGCCAGATACTCGCGCTCGAAACTCTCGCGCGCCTCGCGGAGCGGCGCTCCCATCAGCGATGCCATCGCCCCTCCCCCGCCCGAGCGGCTCTCGATAACCTCGGAGCCGAGCATGTCCGGCTCGATCACGTCCAGCTTTTCGCGTGGGGCCAGGATGATCGCACGCTCGACCACATTGCGGAGCTGGCGGACGTTGCCTGGCCAGTCATAGGCCTGAAGCGCGGCCATCGCCTCTTCGCTGATGCGCGGCGCCGGCAGGCCCTGCTCGGAGGCGTAGCGGGTGAAGAAATGCTCGGCCAGCGCCGGAATGTCGGCGCGCCGCTCGCCCAGCGACGGGATCGCCACGGGCACCACGTTGAGGCGGTAGAACAGATCCTCGCGGAAGCGCTTGTCCGCCATCTCGCCGGCGAGATCGCGTGCGCTCGAGGAGACCACCCGCACGTCCACGCCGATCTGCCGCACGCCCCCGACCCGAACGAAGCTCTGGTCGGTCAGCACGCGAAGTATGCGCGCCTGGGTCGAAAGCGGCATATCGGCCACCTCGTCGAGGTAGAGCGTGCCGCCGTCCGCCATCTCAAGCAGTCCCGCGCGCAGCAGCCGCCCGTCCTGCTCCTCGCCGAACAGCTCGTGTTCGAAGCGTTCGGGCGTGATGCGCGCCGAATTCACCGTCACGAACGGCTTGTCGGCGCGGTTGCTCCAGGCGTGCAGCAGCCGGGCCGCGACTTCCTTGCCCGCCCCGCCAGGGCCGGTGATGAGCACCCTGCTGCCGGTGCCCGCGACGCGCTTCAGGGTGGCGCGCACCGCATTGATCGCCACGCTGTTGCCGGTGAACTCCTCGCCGATGGGCGCGGCGCTCTTGAGGCGGATGTTCTCCCGCCGCAGCCGCTCGGTCTCGGTCGCACGCTCGACCAGGTGGAGCAGCTTTTCGGCTTCGAACGGCTTTTCGATGAAATCCATCGCGCCGCGGCTCACCGCGGAAACGGCGGTGTCGATATTGCCGTGGCCGGAGAAGATGATGACCGGCAGATCGGGCTCGCGGCTCTTGATCGCGTCAAGCACCTCCAGCCCGTCCATCGGGCTGCCGTGGAGCCATACGTCGAGCAGGACGAGGCTGGGGCGCTTGCGGTCGATCTCGGCCAGGGCGCTGGCGCTGTCGCCCGAGGTGCGGCAGGCGTAGCCCTCGTCGCTCAGCACTCCGGCGACAAGCTCGCGGATATCGCGTTCGTCATCCACGACGAGAATCTCTAGGGCCATCGCGCGTACTCTACTTTCATTACGAAATACCGGGGGTTGAAGCGGTTTCCTGAGGCAGCTTGGCAAATCGCAGGGTTACCCTGGTGCCGCCTTCCGCGCGCGGCGAGAAGCTCATCTCGCCGCTGTGTTCCTCGACGATCTTGTTCACGATCGCCAGGCCCAGCCCAGTGCCCTTGTCGCGCGTGGTCACATAGGGTTCCACGATTCGCTCGCGATCCTTGGGCAGGCCGATGCCATTGTCGTCCACGACGACGCAGAGCGCCTCCTCCGCGCTCTCGAGCGTGACAGCGATGCGTCCGCGATAGTCGAGGCCCGGGCCCTGGCCCTCATCTCTCTGCCGCGCGTCGATCGCCTCCGCGGCGTTCTTGAGCACATTGGTCATGGCCTGGCCGAACTGGTGGCGGTCGCAGGCGATGGGCAGCGGTCCATCCACCTCGCCCGCTAGGTCGTAGGTGATCTCCGGATGGGCGACTTCCTGGAGGAACAGCGCCTGGCGCACCAGATCGAGCGCGTCTTCGGGCCGGAACACCGGCTTGGGGAGGCGCGCGAAGGACGAGAACTCGTCCACCATGGTGCGGAGTTCGCCGACCTGGCGCACGATGGTGCTGGTCAGCTCGTCGAACAGCTCGCCGTCGTGCTCGATCTGCTTGCGATAGCGGCGCCGCAGCCGCTCGGTGGCGAGCTGGATCGGGGTGAGCGGGTTCTTGATCTCGTGCGCGATCCGCCGCGCGACATCGGACCAGGCGGCCTGCCGCTGATCGAGGAGCTGGCGGGTGATGTCCTCGACGGTGACGACGTGCCCATCCTTCTCGGGCGCGATCTTGACCGCCAGCGTCAGCAGTTCGCCGCTGCGCGAATGGCTGATGACCCCCTGTCGCAGCCCGGCCAGGACCATGGCGGCGATCTGCGGCGCCACCTCGTCGATGTGAAGCGCCCCTCCTCCATCGCCTTCCGCAGCGCCCAGCAGGGCCTGGGCGGGAGCGTTCATGAGCTGGATACGGCCCGTGCCGTCGAGCGACATCACTCCCGCGCTGACCGACTGGATCACCGCTTCGATGAAGCCCCGCCGTTCCTCGAGCTGGCGGTTGGCGCCGACCAGCGCATCGGTCTGCTTTTCGATCTGGACCGTCATTCGATTGAAGGCGCGGTTGAGCAGACCGATCTCGTCGCCGCCGGTGCGCCCTTCCATGCGCAGGCTGAAATTGCCCGCGCCCACCTTGCGCGCGGCCAGCACCAGATCGGTCAGCGGCTGGACCTGCCGGTCCGCGAACCGCAATGCGAACCACACCGCGAAGCCGACCAGTGCCAGGCTGACGAAGAACAGCGCTAGGTTGAAGCGCAATTGGAGCGCCCTGGCCCGCCCCGTCAGCACCTCGTAGGCCGCACCGATCGACTTGGCCGCCTCCCAGCTCCGGAACGAATTCGCCTCCGCGCTGCGGGCGGTGTAGAGATAGATGCCGCTGCCCCGGTCGATGGGCGCGACCGCCTCGATCCGCACCGGCCCGCCCCTTACCGCGACCAGCTGCCCCGCCTGGAGCGTGGGCAGGACGGCGGAAACGAAACCGGCGGGGTCGTTGTTGCTGGCGAGCCCATAAACGAACGCCGTCCGCAGCGTGCCGTCCTTCTGCTGCTGGAGGATCGCGCTTTCGGTGATGTCGCGCGGTTCCGCCTGGTAGCGGAACATGGCCGGCCAGCTCTCGCTCACCAGCGATACGCTCTGAAGATAATATCGCAAATCGCTCGCCATCGCGATGGTGTTGTTGGCGACATCCTCCTGGTTTTCGGCGTAATAGCTTTCGGCAAGCTTGTTGGCATTGGCCATCAGGCCGCGCGAATCGTTGGAAAACCAGAAATCCACGCCAGACTGGAACAGCACGGCGGCAAAGCCGGCGACGAGGAGCGTGGGGACCGCCGCAATGAGCGAGAACAGGAACACCAGCCGCAGGTGCAGGCGCGCCGTGCTGCCCGCGGCGCGGCGCAGCGCCAGCCGCCGGCCGAGCAGCATCAGCAGGCCGATTGCCGGCACCAGCGCGCCGATCAACAGGGCTGCGACCTGGCGCGTGGGAAGCAGCCGCCCCTCGCCGGGCGCGCTGCTGAAGGCGACATAGGCGCTCCACGCCATCGCCAGAACGCCGATGACGCACAGGGCCTCGAGCAGCGGAAACAGGTTGGAGCGGCGCGAGGTGACTATCACCCGCCGCAGCCAGCGCGGCGTCTGGATTCCATCGGGGCGCGCTTGGGTGGCCATCGTTGCGGAGATACAACTCCGGTGTGGCATTTTGGCAAGGGCTAATCGACCAAACGAAGCCGGCCGCTGGCGGGCCATGCCGATTGGGGCATGTGGGCTAGGCTTGGCCCGGGTTCGCGGCCAGGTCAGCCATGTGCTTGCGCAGCGTATTGCGGTTGATTCCCAGCAGCCGCGCGGCGGCGATCTGGTTGCCGCCGGTTTCCCGCAGCGCATGATCGAATAGCGGCTTCTCGAGCTCGGCCAGCGCGCGATGATAGAGCGTGCCCGCCGCGGGACGCTCTGCCCCCATCCAGGCGTCCAGGGCGGCGGCGAAGCCCTGTTCCGCCGGGGAAGCGCCGCCCTGCCCCTCGCCCTGCCCCAGCGTCTCCTCCACCAGCTGGCGGTCGATCACTGTCTCGCGCGCCAGCAGGGCCAGGCGGAACACGGCGTTGCGAAGCTCGCGCACATTCCCGCGCCAGCGGCGGGCCGCCAGCGCCGCCACACCGCCGTCGTCGATCGCGCGGCGCGGCAGCCCCTCCGCCTCCGCCTGGGCGAGGAAGTGCCGTGCGAGGGCGCCTACGTCCTCGCGACGCTCGCGCAGCGGGGGCAGGTGGATCGGCACCACGGCAAGGCGGTAGAAGAGATCCTCGCGGAAACTGCCCGCCGCGATCATCGGCTCCAGCGCGCGATTGGTGGCGGCGACGATGCGGACGTCCACCGTGATCTCCTGGCGGCCCCCCACGCGGCGGATGCGCCCCGATTGCAGCGCGCGCAGCAGCCGGGTCTGCGCCTCGGCCGGCATATCGCCGATCTCGTCGAGGAAGAGCGTGCCGCCATGCGCCTGCTCGAACTTGCCGATTGCCTGCGCCACCGCGCCCGTAAAGGCGCCCTTCTCGTGCCCGAACAGCTCGCTTTCGATCAGATCGCGCGGGATGGCCGCGGCGTTGACCGCCACGAATGGGCCGGTGCGGCGGTGGCCGAGGCTATGGATCGCGTCTGCCACAAGCTCCTTGCCTGTTCCCGATTCGCCGGTGACGAGCACCGTCAGGTCGTTGCGGAGCACGCGGGTGATCATGCGATAGACGCCCTGCATCGCCGCGCTGCGGCCGATGAAAGGCAGGCCCACCGCCTCGCCCGGTGCCGCTTCCCCGCGGTCGGAATCGCGCCCGGATGCCACCGCCTGCCGCACCGCGCGGACCAGTTCCTCCAGGTCGAAGGGCTTGGGAAAATACTCGAACGCCTCGCTCTCGCTCGCCCGCACCGCGGTATCGAGGGTGTTCTGCGCCGACAGCACGATCACCGGCATCGCGGGCGCGCGGGCACGCAGCTCCGCCATGCCGGCCAGCCCGTCACCGTCGGCGAGCGCGACGTCGGTCAGCATGACGTCGAAGCGGCCGTCCGCCAGCAGCGCGTCGCGCCGGGCAAGCTCCGCGCAGGTCACCACCTCGTGGCCTTCCTCGCGCAGCGCCTCGCCGATCACCGTCGCGATCGAGCGGTCATCCTCGACCAGCAGAACCCGCGCGCTCATCCTGGCTCAACCTCCGCCGCCACCGCCAGATTGATGCGGAAACGGGTGAGCCCCGCGCGCTGATCGCGCTCATGCGCGATGCGCCCGCCCATGTCGCGCACCAGCTTGCGCACCAGCGCCAGCCCCAGCCCCTGGCCATGCGCCTTGCCCGTCACGAAAGGCTCGAACACGTGATCGCGGAGCTCTGGCGGGATTCCGGGGCCATTGTCGGTAACCAGTATCTCCACCGGCAGCCGCGTCGCCTTGCCCAGCCGCACCACGTTGTAGACCAGTCCGCTGACGAAGCGGGTGCTGACCTCCACCCTGGGCGCTTCCTGCCCGGCGCAGGCGTCGCAGGCATTGGTGACGAGGTTGACGATCACCTGCTGGAGCGCCGCCGGATCGGCCGCGACGGCTGGCAGCGAAGGGTCGAAGGCTTCGACCAGCGCGACTTCGTCGCCGCGCGCCGCACGCACCCCCGCGAGCGCGCTGCGGATCGCTTCGTGCAGGTTGCAGCGCCCGGCGCCGGTGCTCGGCGCGCTGCCAAGCTGCTGCATCCGGTCGATCAGCCCAGCGATCCGGTCGACCTCGGCGGCGATGATCCCTGCGAGCGGCCGGTCGCGTGGGGGGAGGCGGCGGGCAAGGAGCTGGCCCGCACCACGGATCGCGGCGAGCGGATTCTTGATCTCATGCGCGAGCACGGCGGGCGCGCGCAGCGCCATCTCCTCGCCCCGCGCCTCTTCCGCGATCCCGAAATCGCCGCCGACATCGCTCAGCGTGATCGCGCGCCAGCCCGGATGGCTGTGCAGGGGCGAACTGGTCAGGTTTACCCGGCGCGTGCCCGGCCCGGCGGCGAGCGGGACATCGCGCGCCACCAGCGGAGCGTCGGCGACGGCCAGCCCGGCCAGCACGCGCGGATCGCCGATGGCGAGGACTTCCGCCAGATCGGCGCCGATCAGCCGGCTTGCGCTACGGCCGAGAAGATCCTCGGCGGCCGGATTGGCCTCGATCACCCGCCCCCGGGGATCGAGCAGCAGCACTGCGAAGACGAAGCTGGCCACCTGGCTCGCCGCGTCCGGCGCGGGGGGCTGATCCGATGCGGCGGCGAGCGCCTTGCTCACGCGGCGCGCCGCAGGATGAAGGGCGCGTAGAACCGCTCCAGTTCATCAAGAACATCAGAGGCCTGAGCGATGAAGTTCACGCGGTTCCTGAACTCGGCCGAGCCGGGCAGGCCCTTGGTGTACCAGCCCAGGTGCTTGCGCGCGATCTTGACGCCGACATCCTCGCCGTAATGGTCCAGCATGGCGCGATAATGCTCCAGGATCACGCCATACTGCTCGGCGACAGCCGGATCGGCGCGATGCTCCCCGCTGCGCCACCACTGCATGACCTGGCCGAGCAGCCAAGGGCGGCCATAGGCCCCGCGCCCGATCATCAGCCCGTCCGCGCCCGATTGGTCGAGCGCCATCGCCGCATCCTCGATAGTGCAGATGTCGCCATTGACGATGACCGGGATGCCCACGGCCTCCTTCACGCGGCGGACAAAGCTCCAGTCGGCGCTGCCGGAATACATCTGGTTGCGGGTGCGACCGTGGACGGTGACCATCCGGACCCCCAGATCCTCCGCGATCCGGGCCAGTTCCGGCGCGTTGAGACTGGCATGGTCCCAGCCCATCCGCATCTTGACCGTGACCGGCACGTTCACCGCCTTGACCGTGGCTTCCATCAGCCGTGTCGCCAGCGGCACCTCGCGCATCAGCGCGCTGCCGGCCAGAGTGCCGACCACCTTCCTCACCGGACAGCCGAAGTTGATGTCGATGATCGCCGCGCCATTGCCTTCCTGGAGCTTCGCCGCCTCGGCCATCGACGCCGGATCGCAGCCCACGAGCTGCATCGAGACAGGCTCTTCCGTCGCGTCCCACGCCGCCTTCTGCACCGACTGGCGAGTTTCGCGGATCGCGGCTTCGCTGGCGATCATCTCGGTGACGTTGAGCCCCGAGCCATAGCGCCGCACCAGCCTGCGGAACGGCAGATCGGTGACGCCCGTCATCGGCGCCAGCACCACCGGCGTGGCGATGGTAACGGGCCCGACCCTCAGCGGGGCGAGAGGGGGCGGATGGGGTAGTGAGGTCACGATCCGGCGCTGCCTAAAATTTGGGCAGCCGATACTGCATTGCGGCACCCCCCGCAAGCGGGTAGCGCGCGGCGCGCCATGCCCACCGTTGCCGCCCTGCCCTTCCCCGCCCCGGCCTTCGCGGCGATCGTGGTTGCCGCCGGGCGCGGCCTGCGCGCGGGACAGCCCGTGCCCAAGCAGTTCACGCCCTGGCGCGGGGCACCGGTGGTCCGCCATTCGGTCGAGGCGCTGCTTGCTGCGGGGGCGGACCCGGTGGTGGTGGCGA
The DNA here is from genome assembly GCA_016793865.1 of Altererythrobacter sp. Classification (GTDB taxonomy): domain Bacteria; phylum Pseudomonadota; class Alphaproteobacteria; order Sphingomonadales; family Sphingomonadaceae; genus Qipengyuania. The sequence continues at coordinate 435,345 of JAEULJ010000007.1, read as the reverse complement.
TCCCCGATGATGGCGAAGCCGCCGCGCGCGAGGCGCTCGACGGGCTGGCCCCGGTGCGCCTGGTCGCCGGTGGCGCGACCCGCCAGCAATCGGTCCGCGCGGCGCTGGAGTTCCTGGCCGGGGATGAGCCTGAAAGGGTGCTGATCCATGACGCCGCTCGGCCCGACCTGCCCCGTGCCGTCATCGATCGGCTGCTGGCGGCGCTTGGCGAGGCGCTTGGTGCCATTCCGGTGCTGCCGGTGGTGGACAGCGTGGTCCTGGCCGAGGGCGACCGCATGGGCGATGCCGCCGCGCGCGACGCGCTGCGCCGGGTCCAGACCCCGCAGGCGTTCCGCTTTGCCGATATCCTCGCCGCCCACAGGGGCTGGACCGGGGAGCCGACCGCCGGCGACGACGCGCAGGTGCTTCACGCCAGCGGCGGGGCCGTGGCGCTGGTCGCCGGGGACGAGCGCCTGGCCAAGCTGACTTTCGCCGGCGATTTCGACGCCACATCCGCAGCCCCTGCCCCCGCCCTGCCCGTCCGCGTCGGCATGGGCTATGACGTCCACAGGCTGGCCGTGGGCGAGGAATTGTGGCTCGGCGGCATATTGATCCCGCATGCAAGGGGCCTCGCCGGGCACAGCGATGCCGATGTGGTGCTTCACGCGCTGGTGGATGCGATCCTCGGTGCGCTCGGCGAAGGTGACATCGGCACGCATTTTCCGCCTTCGGACGCCCGGTGGAAGGGTGCGGCATCCTCGCGCTTCGTCGAGCATGCAGCCGGGCTGGCGCGCGCCGCCGGCTACGCCGTGGCCCATGCCGATTGCACGGTGATATGCGAGGCGCCCCGCATCGGCCCCTACCGCGAGGCGATGCGTGTGCGGATCGCGCAATTGCTGGGCGTCGCGCCCACGCAGGTGAGCGTCAAGGCGACAACCACCGAGGGGCTGGGCTTCACCGGCCGCGGCGAAGGCATCGCCGCGCAGGCGGTCGCGACCTTGCAGCAGGCGAATTGAAGCGCACGATGGACGATTGCACCCTCCCCGCCCCGCTTGTCGCGCTGGCTCGCCGGGTGGTCGAGGCGAACCATGCCATCGGGCGCAAGGTGGCGCTGGCGGAAAGCTGCACCGGCGGGCTCGTCGCTGCCGCGCTGACAGAGATCCCCGGCTCTTCCGAGGTGCTCGATCGCGGCTGGGTCACCTATTCGAATGCGTCCAAGATGCAGGAGCTGGGTGTCTCGACCGATATCATCGAGACCTTCGGCGCGGTGTCGATCGCATGCGCCTGGGCGATGGCCCGGGGCGCCCTGGCCCGCAGCGATGCCGACATCGCCGTGGCGGTCAGCGGGGTGGCGGGGCCCGGCGGCGGGACCGAACTCAAGCCGGTCGGCACGGTGGTCTTCGCCGCCGCGGTGCGCGACGCCGACGCCGTCCCCGATGGAGAGATGGTGTATTTCGACGGCGGGGCTCGCTCGGCGATCCGGCTCCAGGCGGCGATGGCCGCGCTCGAACTGCTGTTGCCTCCTCAGGGTGCGGGCGCCGCCGTCCCGTAGAGCTGCGCCGCGCGCTGTTCGAATGCCTCCACCATCCGGCGGAATGCGCGGTCGAAATACTGCCCCGCCAGCGCCTCGAACACCGGATTGCGGAAGGTGAAATCCACCGAGAAATCCAGCTCGCAGCCCCCGCCGGACGAAGGTCGGAACGTCCAGCTGTTGTCGAGATCGCGCAGCGGCCCGTCGATATAGTGCACATTGATGCGCTCGGGGCGCTGTTTCTGGACGCGCGAGGTGAACTTCTCGCGGATCGCCTTGAAGCCGACCAGCAGGTCCGCGATCATCTCGCTCTCGCTGTCGGACTTCACCCTGACCGCAACCACCCAGGGCAGGAACTCGTGGTAGCGCGCCACATCCGCAACCAGGTCGAACATCTGCTCGCAGCTCCACGGCATGCGTCGCGTTTCGCGGATGCCGGGCATCAGGCCCCGGCGGTCCGCGCCAGCTTCGCCTCCCGCGCCGCCTTCATCGCGGCGAAATCGTCTCCGGCGTGGTAGCTGGAGCGGGTCAGCGGGCTGGCGGCGACCTGGAGGAAGCCCTTCGCCCGTGCGATGGCGCCATAGGCGGCAAACGCCTTGGGTGTGACGAAATCCTCCACCGCGGCATGGCGCGGGGTCGGCTGGAGATATTGCCCCATCGTGATGAAATCTATGTCGGCGCTGCGCATGTCGTCCATCACCTGGTGGACCTCCAGGCGCTGCTCGCCGAGCCCCAGCATGATCCCGCTCTTGGTGAAGATGGCCGGATCGTGCCGCTTCACCTCTTCCAGCAGGCGAAGCGAGGCATAGTAGCGCGCTCCTGGCCGGATGGTGGGATAAAGCCTTGGCACGGTTTCGAGGTTGTGGTTGTAAACGTCTGGCCCTGCTTCACAAATCGCCTCGACTGCAGGGCGCATCTTGCCCCGGAAATCGGGGGTGAGAATCTCGATGGTGGTGCCCGGCGTCTCGCGCCGCAGCGCGCGGATCACCTTGACGAACTGCCCCGCACCGCCATCGGGCAGATCGTCGCGGTCCACGCTGGTGACCACGATATGCGACAGCCCCATCTTGCCGGCGGCGATGGCGACATTCTCCGGCTCGAGCGGATCGACCGTGCGCGGCATCCCGGTCTTGACGTTGCAGAACGCGCAGGCGCGCGTGCAGACATCGCCCAGGATCATCACCGTGGCGTGCTTCTTGGTCCAGCATTCGCCGATATTGGGGCAAGCCGCTTCCTCGCACACGGTATTGAGCTTGAGATCGCGCATCAGGCGGCGCGTCTCGTGATAGCCCTCGCTGACGGGGGCCTTGACGCGGATCCAGTCTGGCTTGCGCTGGCGTGGCGGCCGCTCGCCCTGGGGCGGAAGCGGAGCGCTCGAGAGATCGTTCATGGGGCGCATCTAGGCGTGGGGGTTGCAAGGCGCAATGGCGCGCGCCATCAGCCCACGCCATGAAGCTGTTCGACGATCTGGTGGAAGGGTATCGCCGCTTTCGCGCGGGGGCGTGGTCGTCGCAGCGGACACGTTGGGAGGAACTGGCGGGAGGCCAGCGTCCCCAGGTCATGGTGATCGCCTGCTCCGACAGCCGTGTCGATCCATCCCAGGTATTCGACGTCGATCCGGGCGAGATCTTCGTCGTCAGGAACGTTGCGGCGCTGGTCCCTCCCTTCGAGACCACGCCGGGCCATCACGGTGTCTCGGCGGCGCTGGAATTCGCCGTCCAGTTCCTCAAGGTGCAAGAGATCGTGGTGATGGGGCACGGCCGCTGCGGCGGCTGCCAGGCGGCGCTGACCCAGTCGATGCACGGCGAGGAGCCGGGCCGGGGCGGGTTCATCGCGGACTGGATCGACATGCTGGACGATGCGCGCGAGCGCGTTGTGGCGCAGCATGGGACGCAAGGGGACGCCGCCGAGCGCGCAATGGAGCAGGAAGGCGTCAAGGTGAGCCTGGCTAACCTGCGCACCTTCCCCTGCGTCCAGGAACTCGAGCGAAAGGGCCGACTGCGGCTGCGGGGCGCATTCTTCGCGATTTCCGACGGAATGCTGCATCTGCTCGACGAGGAAACCGGGCGCTTCGCACCGGTTGCCTAATCCCGCGGTGCGGCCCATCCCGGCGATTATGGACACGCCCGACTCGCTCAAGAACATCGCCCTGCTGATCGATGCCGACAACACGCAGCCCAAGGCGATCGACGCCGTGCTGACCGAAATGGCCAAGCTGGGGCAGGTTAACATCCGCCGCGCCTATGGCAATTTCGCCAAGTCCAACCTCTCCAAATGGGCGGGCATCACCAACCGCTACGGCATTCGCCCGCAGCAGCAGTTCGACATCTCCAAGGGCAAGAACGCCACCGACATGGCGATGACCATCGACGCCGTCGACCTGCTCTACCAGGGCAAGGTGGACGGCTTCGGCATCATGAGCAGCGACGGCGATTTCAGCCCGCTGGTCACCCGCGTGCGGCAGGAAGGCATCGTGGTCTATGGCTTCGGCGAGGCCAAGGCGCCCGAGGCGTTCAAGAACGTCTGCACCCGCTTCATCGACATCGACAAGCTGGTGAGCGCGGCCGAGACCGAGGATGATCAGCCTCCGCCCGCCTCCGCCGCCGCGACCGTCGCCGCCGATACCGATTTCGTCGAATTGATCGCCGCCGCCTACAAGGAGGCAAAGAAGGACGACAAGGGTTTCGCACAGGTCCAGCAGATCGGCCAGATCGCCGGCAACCGCTCCAGCTTCGATGCGCGGAACTATGGCTTCAAGAGCCTGACGGAGATGTTTCGCGGGCTCGACAACTTCAAGGTCGAGATGCGCGAGGGCCAGCCCTGGGTGCGACGGCTGCGCTGAGCCGGTCGTTCTTCGCGCAACCTCCAAGTGGAAAGGGGCGCCGGATCGACCGGCGCCCACTTGCGGCCTTCAGGCAGGCTCCGGTCAGGAGCCGGCGGCTGCCGGCGCGGCTGCCGGCGCGGGTGCCGTCGCCGCGGGGCCGATCACCGTTCCGGCGGCCTTCTGCGCGGAATGCAGCGCCCAGAGGTCGGCGATGGGTTTGCGGGGGCCTTGCACCTTGGCGAAGCTCGCCTGTGCCTCGTCATGTTTGCTCTGGTAGAACTGGGCAATGCCCTGGCGGGTCTGGATCAGCGGCGCATTGGCCCCGGCCAGGCTGGCGGCCTTCGCATACATGGCTTCCGCCTCGGGATATTTGCCATAGCTCAGCAGTGTGTCGGCCGCGGCCATTACGGTGACCAGCTTCGCCCCCGCCGCCGAGGCATCGCGCTGAAGCGAGGGAAGCTCGGTCCGGTCCGATGCGATACGGGCCGAAGCGGTCGAACGAGCATCCTGGACCATCGCGATGTCGTTGCTCAGCAGCTTGGCTGCGACACCGGCGTCGATCACGCTGACCACTTCCTGCGGCAGCTTGCGCGCGTCCGCAGCATCCACATATTCCAGGTACTGGTCGCGGGTCTGCATCGTGCCGGTGGCCCGCGCCAGGCGCAGCAAGTCCAGCATTTCGGGCGGCGCATAGCGGCTGGTGTTGATGACGATGGCGACCGCATCGTTCCAGCTCGTGCGGTTGGGCTGCTCCTTGGCATAGAGCAGCGCCCAGCGCTGCGCCTCGGCACTGAGCTTGTTGTTGTAGGCGCTGGCGACGCCGCGCCTGAGCCAGGTATCGGGCACCGGCTGGCCGGCGGCTTTGCGTGCTTCGATCTGGCTGGAAAGATAGGCGAGCCCTTCAGCCACCCGGCCGCTTGCGATGTAGGAATCCGCGACGCCAAGCTGCGGGTCGTCGCGCGTTTCTCCGGCCGCGATGGCGCTTTGGTATAATGCGAGTGCCTTGGTGTAGTCCTTCGCGTTGTAGGCGAGCTGCGCGCCAAGGAGGCTGTAGGGCCCCTGTTGCGTCCGGTCGGCCCGTCCGCTCGCCAGCACCATGTCGATGCCCTCGCGCAGGGTCGCGGAATCGTTCGACTTCTGCCCGATCGAGACGACCGCCTGGCCCAGAGCCATCTTGTCGTCGGGCGTCTCCGCCGCCGCCGCGACTGCCGGCAGAGCAGCCTTGGCCGCGGCAAAGTCGGGTGCCGGGTTCTTCAGGATCGCCTCGAGAGGCTTGTAGGCGGCCACAAATCCCTTGGAATAGCTGGCCTTCGGCGCGGCCTGTTCCTTGCGGTCCTTCTTTTGCGCCATCGCCGGGGCGTGCGCTCCGGCCAGTCCGAGGCCCGCGACGGCGGCGAACGCGAACGGGGACAGCACGCGCGCGATCGGGAGGGCGCGGCGGGGTTTGCGGCTGAAGGTCATGGTAACTCTCTCCACGGATGCTCGGGTTGTTCGCGCGGCGGGTGAAACTCGCTGGCGGGTGGTTGGCGTGCGATCTGCCCCGCGCGCTCCGGCAATGCAATGCCTGTGACGTTCGGCGAGTGAACGCGCATTGAATGGAACGTGTTCCCGGTGCCCGTTACGACGGCCCGGTCGCCGGGAAGTGTGGAAAACGCGCCCGGCAAGGCGCCCCCGGTGTCGCTTCGGGTCGCGTTCCGTGCCGTGTTTCACTAGGGAGGCGGGCAATCCTGGGCGAATGCCTGCAATGATCGAAATCCACTCATAGTGTCCTATCCCGAAGACCCTATTGATCCCGCAGCCGAATCGCCTGTTCCGGGCGCCGGCGAATATGCCCGCATCGACATCGTCGATGAGATGAAGACCAGCTATCTCGATTACGCGATGAGCGTGATCGTGAGCCGCGCGCTTCCCGATGTGCGCGACGGGCTGAAGCCGGTGCATCGCCGCATCCTGTTCGCCAGCCAGGAAGGCGGCTTCGTGGCCGGGCGCGCCTATCGCAAGAGCGCCAAGATCGTGGGCGACGTGATGGGCAACTATCACCCGCATGGCGATGCCGCGATCTACGACGCGCTGGCGCGGATGACCCAAGACTGGTCGCTCAGGGTGCCGCTGGTCGACGGCCAGGGCAATTTCGGCAGCATGGACCCCGATCCGCCGGCTTCGATGCGCTATACCGAAGCGCGGCTGGCGCGGGTCGCCAACAGCCTGCTCGACGATCTCGACAAGGACACCGTCGATTTCACCGACAACTACGACGGGAGCAGGCGCGAACCCACGGTTCTGCCCGCGCGTTTCCCCAACCTGCTGGTCAACGGCGCGGGCGGCATCGCTGTGGGCATGGCGACCAACATCCCGCCGCACAATCTGGGCGAGGTGATCGACGGCTGCCTGGCCTTCATCGAGAACCCCGCGATCACCAGCGAAGAGCTGTTCGCGATCATTCCCGGCCCGGATTTCCCGACCGCGCCGATCATCCTCGGCAGTTTCGGCGCGCATCAGGCCTATACCACCGGCCGTGGCAGCATTCTCATGCGCGCGCGGCATACGATCGAGCGCAGCCGCGGGGATCGCGAATCGATCGTGCTGACCAGCATTCCCTACCAGGTCGGCAAGTCCAACCTGGTCGAGAAGATCGCCGATCTGGCCAAGGACAAGAAGATCGAAGGCGTCGCCGATATCCGCGACGAAAGCTCGCGCGAGGGCGTGCGGGTGGTGATCGACCTGAAGCGCGACGCGACCGCCGAGGTGGTGCTGAACCAGCTGTGGCGGCACAGCCCCGCGCAGGCGAGCTTCCCCGCCAATATGCTGGCGATACGCGGCGGCCGGCCCGAGACGCTGAGCCTGCGCGACATCATCCAGGCCTTCATCGCCTTCCGCGAGGAGGTGATCACCCGCCGCACCAAGTTCGAGCTCGCCCGCGCGCGCGACCGGGCGCACATCTTGCTTGGTCTGGTGGTCGCGGTGTCCAACCTCGACGAGATCGTGGCGATTATCCGCGGGGCGCCCAATCCGGCGGAGGCGCGTTCGCGCCTCTTGGCCAAGCAATGGCCGATCGGCGACATCGCGCAGTATATCGCGCTCGTCGAGGCGATCGAGCCGAGCGATGCCGAGCATGGTGGCACCTACCGCCTGTCGGAACGTCAGGTGAAGGCGATCCTCGATCTGCGGCTTCACCGCCTCACCGCGCTGGGCCGCGATGAAATCGGCGGCGAGCTGGAGGAATTGGCAACCGCCATCGCAGGTTATCTCGCGATCCTCGCAGATCGTGTGAAGCTCTACGGCGTCATGCGGACCGAGCTGGAGGAGATCAGGGCGCTCTACGCCACCCCGCGCGTTTCGGAGATCATGCCTGCCTGGGAAGGTCTGGAGGACGAAGACCTGATCGAGCGCGACGAGATGGTCGTCACGGTCACGCACGACGGATACATCAAGCGCACCCCGCTATCCACTTTCCGGGCGCAGGCCCGTGGCGGCAAGGGCCGCAGCGGCATGGCCACCAAAGACGAGGATGCGGTGCGCGAGATGTTCGTCACCAGCACCCACAATCCGGTTCTGTTCTTCTCCACCGCCGGAAAGGTCTATCGCCTCAAGGTCTGGAAGCTTCCCGAAGGTGGCCCGGCCACGCGCGGACGCCCGATCGTCAACCTCCTGCCCGCGTTGGAGGATGGAGAGACGATCCAGACCGTGCTCGCGCTGCCTGAGGACGAAGACGCCTGGAGTGCGCTCAATATCGTTTTCGCTACCTCGCGCGGCGTGGTCCGGCGCAATTCGATGGCCAGTTTCGCCAACATCCCGCGCGGCGGCAAGATCGCGATGCGGTTCGAGGAAGGCTCGGTCGATCGGCTCATCGGCGTGGCGCTGCTCGCACCGGGCGATGACGTGCTGCTGGCCACCAAATGCGGCAAGGCGATCCGCTTTGCAGCGGATGACGTGCGCGAGTTCCAGAGCCGCACCTCCACCGGCGTGCGCGGGATGAGACTCGCGGGCGAAGACGAGGTCATTTCGCTCTCGATCCTCCACCGCGTCGGCGTGCGCGATCAGGAGGAACGTGACGAGTACCTCAGGTTCGCTTCGTGGAAGCCTGAAAAGGAAGGGGAAATGGCCGATCAGGAGCGGTTCGCCATCCTCTCCGAGCGCGAGCAGTTCATCCTCACGGTCTGCGCCAACGGCTATGGCAAGCTGTCCTCCGCCTATGAATACCGGCGCACCGGGCGCGGTGGCCAGGGCATCACCAATATCGACAACATCGCGCGCAACGGCCCGGTGGTGGCGAGCTTCCCCGCGACCACGGCCGACCAGCTCCTGCTGGTGACAGACCAGGCGAAGCTGATCCGGCTGCCGCTCGCCAGCCTGCGGGTGATCGGGCGCGGGTCTGCCGGGGTACGGCTGTTCAATGTCGCCGATGGAGAGCATGTGGTGAGCGCGGTCCGCCTCGACGAAGAGGAAGAGCCCGAAACCCTGGCCGAGGAGGCCATCGCGGAGGAGATTCTGGCGCGCGACCGCGGGGAAACCGCACCCGACACCCCGCCCGATCCCGACTAGCGCCTTCCCGGTGGCATCCGGGCCGGACGGCGGGGGCGCGCGGCGATCACGCCGTTGGGGTCACGCTCGGCCCCGGTGCAGAGCAGCTACCACGCCGGTGGCGATCAGGAACTGGCCACCATAGTACAGCGGCCACACCAGCCACCAGCTTACCTGTTCCGGTACCTGGCCGCCCTCCCGGGCGAAGATGAGCAGGTCGCTGACGACGAAGAGCACCGCGCCTATTCCCACCCGATAGCGCGGGAAACGGCTCGCCCATGCCGCCGCCGCCATCGCGCCGACGCTGGCGGCATAGCCCGCCGCCAACGGCCAGCGCGGATCGGGCAGAGCGTTCAGCGTGGCGATGAGCGGGGTGCCGACCAGGAGCGCCATGGCGGCGAGAAGCTGGCTGGCACCGCGCCGTGGACGCGGATTGCGCAGGAACAGGACGATCGCCACCAGATGGCCGAGCGCGAACAGCGCCGCTCCGGCCAGCATGTTCACCTCCAGCGCCATGTCGCCCAGCGCGGCCAGCGCAAGCGCGCCGGCCAGCAGCCAGCCGTCGCCATCGCGTGCGCGGCGCGCGGCATAGATCGCCAGCAATGCCACCGCCGCGCCCTTCCAGGCGATCAGGTAAAGGCCGGGAACCGGGTTATCGCGGAAGAAGAAGTAGCTGATCGAGGCGGCGAGGCTGGCCAGCAGCCACGGGCGATGCTCGATCAGTGCGGTACGGGGCATGATGCCACTTAAGTCGACAGGTGCCTTTCAGGCAAGGCGCGAGTGGATCATTCGGGCTTGTCGTAGACCACCTCGATATTCGCGCCGTCGGGATCGAACACGAATGCGGCGTAGTAGTTGGGGCCGTAGTGCGGGCGCGGCCCGGGCTTGCCGTTGTCGCGGCCACCCGCCGCCAATGCCGCCTCGTGGAAGCGATCGACTTCCTCGTGGCTGTCTGCCTCGAAGGCGATGTGGATGCCCTCACCCACACGTTCGTTGTCGCCGATCCAGAACAGGCCCTGCTCGCCTTCACCACCGAAGCCGATCGCGGTGCCGCCGCTCTCGGTATCGTCTGGTCCGAACTCCAGGGTCACGCCCATTCCCAACGGCTTGAGCGCGGCCTCGTAGAACGCTTTCGATTTCGCGATATCCGAAACGGGGATGCCGACGTGGCTTAGAGGCATGGCCAGGCTCCTTGGCAGGGTACGATCGAACCCCTAACGCGCGGGACATGGATCGGGTTCACATAATCGGCGGCGGGCTTGCGGGAAGCGAGGCCGCATGGCAGCTCGGCCGTCGCGGCATACCGGTGCGCCTGTCGGAGATGCGCGGGGGCGGTGGCGCCACCGCAGCGCACCAGGGCGATGGACTCGCCGAGCTGGTGTGCTCTAACAGCTTCCGCTCCGACGATCACGAGCACAACGCCGTGGGCCTGCTCCACCACGAGATGCGCGGGCTCGACAGCCTGGTGATGCGGGCTGCCGCGGAGGCGCAGGTTCCGGCGGGCAGCGCGCTGGCGGTGGATCGCGATGTGTTCTCCAAAGCCGTCGAGCGCGAACTGCGCGCGCTACCGGGCGTGGAGATCGTGCGCGAGCGGGTCGACGCCCTGCCCGTCGCCGGCCCAACCATCGTCGCCACCGGGCCGCTGACGGCGGAGGCGCTGGCGCAGAGCATCGTAGCGGCAACCGGCTCCGACCGGCTCGCCTTCTTCGATGCCATCGCCCCCATCGTCCACCGCGACAGCGTGGACATGGATGTGTGCTGGATGGCCGCGCGCTGGGACAAGGGCGGCAAGGATTACATCAACTGCCCCATGACGCAGGAGCAGTATCGCGCCTTCCATCAGGGCCTGCTCGATGGCGAGAAGACAGAGTTTCGCGAGTGGGAGGCGGATACCCCCTATTTCGAAGGCTGCATGCCGATCGAGGTGATGGCGGCGCGCGGTATCGACACGCTGCGATACGGGCCGATGAAGCCGGTCGGGCTCGACAACCCACACTGGGCCACGCCGGAGTTTCCGGCGGGACGATGGCCCCATGCCGTGGTCCAGCTTCGGCAGGACAACGCCCTCGGCACGCTGTGGAATATGGTCGGCTTCCAGACCAAGCTGAAGCACGCCGAGCAGGTGCGGCTGTTCCGCACCATTCCGGGGCTTGAGAATGCCGAGTTCGCCCGGCTCGGCGGCTTGCACCGCAACACGTTCCTGAACTCGCCGCTGGTCCTCGATCGCCAGCTACGGCTGAAGGCGGCGCCGCATATCCGCTTCGCCGGGCAGGTCACGGGGTGCGAAGGCTATGTCGAAAGCGCCGCCGTGGGGCTGCTGGCAGGACTCATGGTGGCGGAGCAGTTGGCGGGGCGGGACTGGACCACCCCGCCCCGCACCACGGCGATGGGCGCGCTTCTCGCACATATCACCGGGGATGCCGAGGCCGAGACCTATCAGCCCATGAACGTGAACTTCGGCCTGTTCCCTCCCCTGCCCGACGTCGCCAAGAAATCGCGCAAGCTGGCCTATACCGATCGTGCCAAGGTGGATTTCGCCCATTGGGCGACTACGGCGAAGCCGGTCGAAACCGCCGCCTAGATCTCGGTCGCCAGCCACAGATCCTCCGCCAGCCGGTCGAGCACGGTGAAGTCGCGCCCGTGGCCCAGCGGGTCGCGGCGGTTGAACGCCAGCGGCCGGCGCGTGTCGAGGATGCGCCGCCGTAGCGCGCTCTGGAGCAGGCGGATCCGCAGCAGCGCACCAGCGCGCGCCGCCGTGGCACCATACGGGCGCTGCTGTGCCCAACCGGCCTCGATCGTGCCGAGACGCTGGAGTACCATTGCGTTGTAGTGCTGGTGCGGCCCGAGGTGCAGCGGCAGGCCGAGCCGGAGCACCGCGCTCTCACCGGAGGGCAGCAATATCCCGTTGCGGCGGAAATCGTCGAAGCCGATCGTGGCGTGGCCCAGCGCGCTCCACATGCCCTGCAACGCCGGCGCGCGCATTGCCTGCCGGGGAAGAAGATGGTGCCGCTGGAGATCGGGAATATGGCCCGGCCGTCCGGCCCGGTTGACCGCCGCGAAGGACAGCGCGATCTCCCCGCGTTGGCGCGGTGTCTCCGGGCCGGCGGCGACCATCTTCAGCCGGGCATGACCGCGATGCGCGTGCGTCCCGCCACAAGCCGGAGCGATCCACCATCTTCGAGTGCGATCCGTTCCTCGCCGGCGAGGGGCGGCTGTTCGGCGAAACGGTCGATCAGGCGAACCAGCAGCCGTGTCGCCTCGCGCCGATCGCGGCACAGCGCGCGGTCGAGCGCTATCTCCTGTCCCGTGAAGAACGCCAGACCGTCACTGACGAGGGCGCCGTCGCTCAGCTCTACGATGCCCGTCAACCCGAGCGCTGGGAACGGGCCCCCCGCCAGCCAGCCGCCAACCGCCTTGACGAACACCTCGCGGCTCATCGCGGTGGCGGCGGGGAGCCACTGGGCACCCGCCAGACCATCGAGCGCGTGGGTGAAAGCCATGCCGATTCGCAACAGCGTCCGCACGACGGGCATGGCGCTGTGAGCTCCGGAGAGATGTGGCCCGGGGGCGATGCCGACCGCTTCGAAATCCTGCCCGGGTCGCGCCGGGATCGCGAATCGGTGCCGCGGTTGTGGAAGCGACAGCGCGCGGCCAGGCGCGATGCCCAGCAGATCGAAAGTCAGGCCGTCCGCTACCACTTCAAGCCAGTCGTTGGCTGCCCCGGCGCGGTTCCCTTCCGATGGGTCGTAGCTCACCTGCGCGAAAGCGGACTTGCCCAGGGCGGATCTTGAGGCCCCGGCCGAAGGCCGCGCACCGGGTTCGAAAAGAAGCATGAGGCAGGCCTGCATCACCGATGCGCCCTGCCCGGCCCCAGCCATGTCCCGTACGGAATTAATGACGGTTCCCTTTCCCCCCGCCCCCTGTCTGGACCGGAACGCGGGCGAGGTCGAGTCCGCTCTGGAGGGGAAAGCGCCGTTTCGGAGAGGTTTACAGCATGCCTTCGGCCAGGCCCGTGGCCAAGGCAGCGCCCAATTCCCGGCAGCGCGTCAGCATCGGAGGTGGAACAACTTTGGTTGCCAGGATTGCCGTGGGGGTATCGGCGGCGAGGTTCACCGTAAACGGCTCGGCAACGCGGCGCAGCCGCCATCCGGTGACGATACGGTCGAGCTGGCGCTGGGCCCCGGTCCCATCGGAGCCGGCGGCGATGGCGCTGGCATAACCGCGCCCCTCGATCCGTCCCAGAAGGGGGTAATAGAGGCGGTCGAACATCTCCTTCATCGCGCCGCTCAACGATGCCAGGTTCTCCGGCGCGCAGAACAGGTAGCCGCGCGCCGCCAGGAAGTGCTCCGCCGTCGCCGCCTCGCAGGGAAGCAGCAGGGCAGCTTCCCCCGCCCCATCGGCCGCGGCGGCGGCCATCGCGGCGCTGGCACCGGTGCGGCTATGCCAGACTATCAGGAGCGGTGGGGCTTGGGTCACGGGCCGCAGGATCGGGCGGCGCTGTCGATTGTCAAGTCGCGCCTCTTCCGCTTGATGGCGGCGCGCGATAGGCAGGCCCGATGCGGGCTGCGGTCAATACTCCCTCCGGCGTGGATGCCGCGCCCGGCTCCGGCGCCGCGCTGGGCGTCGGGCGATCGATCCTGGGCCGGCGGTGGCGCTGGCGTGGTGGTAACATGGCGCTGGGCGACGAGTCGGAAGGCGCCGCGACGCTCGATCACGACATCGTGACCCAGCTTCTCCTCGCGCGCGGCGTCACGCCAGCCGATCTCGAGCGCCAGCGCAGCCCTACCCTGCGCGCGTTCCTTCCCGATCCCTCGGTGTTTGCCGACATGGACGTGGCAGCCAGCCGTCTGGCGGACGCGGTGATCGCGGGCGAGCGGATCACGATCTATGGCGACTACGACGTCGACGGGGCGACCAGCGCCGCGCTGCTGGTGCGCGTGCTCGCGATGTTGGGGGTGGAGGCGGACAGCTACATCCCCGACCGGCTGCTGGAAGGATACGGGCCCTCCGGCGCGGCGCTGGTCGAGCTGGGCCGGCGCGGCAGCAATCTGATCGTCACGGTGGATTGCGGGGCGATGGCGCACGAGGCGCTGGCCCAGGCGCATGAGGCCGGCATCGAAGTGATCGTTGTCGATCACCACAAGTGCAGCGCGGAACTGCCCCGCGCCGTGGCGCTGGTGAACCCCAACCGGCTCGACGAGAGCGCGGAGGGTGCCGCGCACGGCCATCTGGCCGCAGTGGGCATGGCCTTCCTGCTCGCGGTCGCGCTGGTTCGCACATTGCGGGATCGCGGCTTTCTGGCGGGGAAGCCGGAGCCCGACCTTATGAGCCTGCTGGATCTGGTGGCGCTGGGCACGGTGGCCGATGTCGCGGCGCTTCGCGGTCTCAACCGGGCTTTCGTGGCCCAGGGGCTCAAGGTCATGGCGCGCCGCGCCAACACGGGCATGGCGGCGCTGATCGACGCCAGCCGGCTAAACCGGCCGCCGCAATGCAGCGATCTGGGCTTCGCACTGGGCCCGCGCATCAATGCCGGGGGTCGGGTGGGCGAGGCGACACTGGGCGTGCGCCTGCTCACCACGGCCGACCCCGAGGAGGCGCGCGCCATCGCGGCTCAGCTTTCCGCGCTCAACGAGGAACGCCGCGCGATAGAGGCGGAGGTGCAGGCGGCGGCAGAGGGGCAGCTTCCCGCCCTCCACAACCGCAGCGTGCTGCTGCTGGCCGGCGAAGGCTGGCACCCCGGCGTGATCGGCATCGTGGCGGGCCGGATAAAGGAAAAGACCGGCAAGCCATCGCTGGTGGTGGCGCTGGACAGGGAGGCCGGCACCGGAAAGGGTTCGGGCCGCTCCATCGCCGGCGTCGATCTGGGCGCCGCGATCATCGCTGCGCGCGAGGCTGGGCTGCTGGTGGCAGGCGGGGGCCACGCGATGGCGGCAGGTCTGACAGTGGCGGCGGATCGGATCGATGCGCTGGCGGATTGGCTCGACGAACGGCTCGCCGACGACGTCGGCCGTGCGGCGGCGGATCGGGAGACGCTGCTCGATCTTGGCCTCGCACCTGGTGGCCTCACGCCCGATCTGGTGACGAGCCTGGAGGCTGCCGGCCCCTATGGCATGGGCTGGCCTGGACCGCGCGTGGCGGTGGGTCCGGTGCGGTTGGTAAGCGCCGACGTGGTCGGCAGCGATCACCTGCGCGTCATCGCGGCGGGCGAGGACGGTCGCAGCTTCAAGGCCATCGCCTTTCGCGCCGCGCAGGGCGAACTGGGCCAGACGCTCCTTCACGGGACCCGCGGCCGGCAGCTGTGGCTGGCGGGCCGGGCGAGGATCGACGACTGGGGAAGCACGACCAAGGTCGAACTGCATCTCGAGGACGCTGCCTGGGCCGACTGACGGTCGGCTCTATCCCCCTGCCCCTCGAAGCCTGTGGCCGGGTTGACGCGAAAACCCCATCCGCTTAAGGGCCGCGCCTTGCCATCGCTCCCGAGCGGCACGGCCCCTTCGTCTAGCGGTTAGGACGCGGCCCTTTCACGGCTGAAACACGGGTTCGATTCCCGTAGGGGTCACCATTCGGGGGAAGTGGCATGACCGGTTGTTACCGGCCCCGAAAGGCGCATTCCGCCGATCAGTGGCCCCTTCGTCTAGCGGTCAGGACGCGGCCCTCTCACGGCTGAAACACGGGTTCGATTCCCGTAGGGGTCACCAAAATCCTCTCCCAGAGGGTTCCAGACGTTCCTTCCTTGTGGCTGTCCGCCCCGGGCTGGCGGGACAATGGCGTGGGCCGCACCGAAGAAAGATCATCAGCTCGGCCGCCGTGGCGGGAGCCGGATCGGTATCGTGAGTGTCAGGCGCGCGCCCGCGCCCGGCGCGCTCTCGATTTGGAGTTGCCCACCCATCTGCGCCGCGCGTCGACGCATGTTGGCAAGGCCCCGCCCTTCGCCGGGAGAGCCGGCGGCGTTTGCGGGATCGAACCCGGCGCCGTCGTCAGACAGGGTAATGCGGATCGCGTCCTCGCCCTTCCCTTCCGCAGTGAGATCGATCCGCATCGCGCCGGCATGGCGCAGGCTGTTGGCGATGCCTTCCTGGAGCAGTCGGTAGAGGCTGAGCAGACGGCGCACGTCCAGGCTGGGCGCCGGCATGGGTAACAGGCAGCGATAGTCGAAGGCGATGCCCGATCGTTTCAGCCGCCCGGCCATGCGTTCGCAGAACATGGCGAGCGCCTGGTCGACAGGCTCGTTGCCCGCATCGAAAGCACTCGCCATGTTGCGCAGGTCATCGACCGCCGCCTGCAGCCCCTGCTCGATTTCAGCAGGCGTCAGGCGGTTGCCGCGCAGATCGAGCAACAGATGGGTGAGCACCCCGCCCACACCGTCGTGCATGTCGCGCAGCAGCCGCTGACGCTCGACGTCGATGGCGATCAGCCGCTCCTGGTGTCGCAACAATTCCGACGAGCGCAGGAGGTTGGCGTCCTGCTCCAGCACTTGCCGCTCCAGGTCGCTGCGCGCCTCCTCCGCCTCCTGCCGCAGGAGGCGCCCTTGCAAACCGATCTCGAACAGGATGCCGAAGGTCGCCAGCGGCGGTGCCAGGACGGAGGCCCGAAGCGGCCAGTCAGGAGGGAGCAGGAACAGGTCGAAGATGATGGAGGCCAGCCCGGTGAGCAGCAGCGCCAGCACGCGGATCGCCGGCCCCGGTGAGGTGCGCGCCATCCGCAGCAAGGCCCGCAGCCCATAACCGACCAGCAGGATCAGCGCTGCCGCATCCAGCCACGGCACGATCAGGGCTACGTCGACCTCCACCGCCATGGCCGCCAGCAGCACGGCGAAGGCGATGCCGAAGCAGACCCCCGCCACGCGCGCCTCCCCTGCACGCCATCGGGCAAAGGCGTTCACCGCCAGCGCAGCGCCCGCCAGCATGAGATATTCCGTCCCGAAGCGCAGGAGCGGAAACCAGCTATAGGGCAGGTTTTCCGCGCCGAATGTGGTGAGCCACGCGTCGGCCCCGACCGAAATCTGGAACAGGCCGGTAACGCCCTGCAGGCGGGACGTCCGGTTGACCGGCAGCAGCAGCAACAATGCGGCACCGGTCACCACCGCCACGGCGATCGCGACCCAGACCATATCGAAGCGCTGGAACTGTTCCCACCGCGCGGCTCGGCTCACGCGCTCGATCGGCCCGGCATAGGCCTCCGTCACTTGCGGACAGGAATTCCGCAGGCAGGAAATCGACCAGCTATCGGGAGTCGGGCCTTCAGCGCGCGAAAGCAGGCTCGCCTCGGCCGGGCGTACGATAACAGCCTGCCAGCCCGGCATTTGCAGGATTGCCGGCCTTGGAAGGTCAGCAACGAATGCGGCAACCCGCCCGTCACCCGCAAGCACTGGCTGCCCGCCTTGGAGCCGGTCTCCTTCCAGCAATGTCGCTGGCGAGAGGCTGGCGACGATCAGTGCATAGCCGCCCCAGAACAGGAACTGCATTCCCAGAATGATCGCCAGAGCGCGCCGCCACCCCGACAGTCGCCAGATGCCGATCACAGATGCAGCAGACCGCTACGGAAGGCGCGAACCATTGCCTCGCCACGGCTGCTCACGCGGAGCTTGCGATAGATGGACTTGACGTGATCGTTGATCGTGTGAGGCGAGAGCCCGAGATTCTCGGCCGCCCTTCGGTTGCTGTAGCCGCGCGCCAGCAACTGCAGCAGCTCGATCTCGCGCGGGGAGAGAAGTGGATCCTCGTCCTCCAACTTCGCCTGCCTCTGCTGCGCGCGCAGATGGCGCAGGACATAAGCGGCGATGCTGGGCGACAGTGGCGCGCCGCCGACAAGCGCGTCGGAAGCCTGTTGCCCGATGTCGAGGCTGTCATTGTCCTTCAGAAGATAGCCGTCCGCCCCCGCCAGCACCGCGGCCAGCACGGTTTCCTGATCGCCCAATACGGAAAGGATCAGGATCTTCGGCTCGAGTCCGCCGCGTGCACGGATTTCCTCGACCAGATCGATGCCATTGCCGTCGGGCAATCCAAGATCGAGTATGAAGAGGTCGACGGGGCGATCGAGCAACGCGCGCGCCTCGGCCAGTGAGCCGACCGTGGCGACCAGCGACAATTCATCGTGGCTGGCCACGCCGCGACCGATATGGTTGGCGATTAGCGGGTCATCCTCGACGACAACGACATTCGCCCTCATGATACCAGCCCCACCCACGCCGCCCGAATGTTCGGTGAAAATTGCACTCACTTGCCCGTTGAGGAGTCGCACCCACCCCACCAACCTTCATTCACTATATCAATCCCCCGTTCACGGGGTAGCACCAGCTCTACGGCCCGCAAGATACAGTCGAGATAATGGTGCGCCGAGCGTCTGGCTGATGCGGGCTCCCCGCTGGCCTGGGTCTCATTCTGTCCCGATGGGAGACAGACCGAAAGTTGAATTGTCAGATTTTACTATCCTTTAGCGTCATCCTCCCTTGAACAGGGGATTGCTGGATATTGCACGATGACGCGATAGCCCCGCCGACACGCCACGAGGTGACACTTCGCGGCCTGGGTCACGGGAGGTTGAAATGCGTTACGAGATCACGAAATGCAGGACGGGCGCGTTGGCGCTCGTGATCGGCGGGATGATGGCGACATCGGCGCAGGCCGAAATGTTCTTCTATACTGGTTTCGGCAATACGACGGGATTGAGCATCAACGGAACCGCCAGCGTCCAGAATGTCGGCGGCAATGACGTGTTGGTCCTCACGCCGCCGAGCCCTAGTTCAGGGGGTTCGGTGTTCTCCACGCAGGCCCTTGGGCTGACCGATGACTACAGCTTCAGCACTCGATTCACATTCAACATCGGCGACAATCGTATGACGCAGTGGGGTCCGATCGGCGCGGACGGCCTGGCGTTTGTCGTCCAGACCGTGTCCAACAGTGTCGGCAGCGCGGGTGGTTCCTTGGGATATGGCGGGATCAATCCCAGCGTCGCGGTTGAATTCGATACTTACAGCAACCGTTCCGATCCCGACTTCAATGGGGATCTCACCGACAACAATCACATCGCGATCATGCAGAACGGAGACACCGCAAACCATCTGAAGTTCGCGAACGTCTCTTCGGCGCTCCAACTCAGCGGCGGCAACGACATAACCGCCTTCATCGACTACAATGGCGGCACCAATCTCATGGAGGTGCGTTGGTCCACGGACGGCCTTCGGCCCGCGGGCACCGGCCTCGCCTACACGATCGATCTCGCGAACCTGTTCGGCACGAACCCCGTTTATGTCGGCTTCACGGGCGCCACGGGTACGGACTGGAGCAGGCAAAGCATCGTGAACTGGTCGTTCATCGGCTATTACGATCCCATCGCGGAAACTCCGACCGGGACGATTCCTGCGGGATCGTCGCCTCCCGGCGCAGTACCCGAACCTGCGACCTGGCTGATGATGATCGCCGGGTTCGGAATGGTTGGCGGCACGATGCGGCGGCGAGGTCGCGGGACGATGATGGCGGTCGCACGCTGATAGCATCGGCGAGGCCGCCGGCGAATTGCGCCGGCGGCCCTTCATTCCGCTGCGAGGAGCGGTGATCGGCACTATTTTCGCTTCGCTCGGCCAGCCCTGTATGGCATGGCGAAGCCTCGCAAAACGGTGATCGTCGAAGGAGAGAGTATCGTTATGGACCTGCAGCAACTGATCTCGCAAATGGGTGGTCTCGGGCCGATTGCCGCCCAACTCGGCATTAGCGAGAGTCAGGCCGAAAGCGGCATCGGCGCTCTCCTTCCCGCTATTCTCGGCGGCTTCCAGAAATCCGCGCAAGGAAGCGGCGCCGGCGACCTGGGAAGTCTTGCCTCCGTGATCCAGGGCGCGGGCGGCGCCGACCTCATCGACAACGTCCAGGGCAGCGCGCCGACCGACCTGGCGGCCGGCAACGGCATCCTCGGCCAGATCTTCGGATCGAAGGATGTCAGCCGGACCGTGGTCGATCAGGCGGTTGGCCAATCCGGTCTGGATGCCGGCACGCTCAAGAAGCTCCTGCCGATCGTGGCGATGCTCGTGGCCGGATACATGGCGCGCTCGGCGGGCACTTCGCAAGGTGGCGCGGCGGGTGGCGGTCTTACCGACATCCTCGGGTCGGTGTTCGGTGGTCAAGGCAGCGGCGGTCTTGGCGGAATGCTGGGCTCCACTCTCGGCGGCAAGACCTCGGGCGGCCTGGGTGCCCTTGGGTCGCTGCTCGATCGCAATGGCGATGGCAATCCGCTGGACGACATCCTCGGCATGGCAACCAAGCTGTCAGGGCGCTGAGCGCCACACGAGAAGCCTGCAAGCAGGTCGGGAGGGACACGCAGTTCCTCCCCCACGCCTTCGTCGCTCGACATGCTGCGTTTCGCAGGTTGCTCAGGCGTGGCGGCGGCGGCCTTGGTCGTGATCGCTACCAAGATGCGCGTCGTCAGCGATGCTCGCTACGCAGCAGTTCCGCCATCGTATGGACTTCTCCATCCTTGACGACGCTGGAAATGCGCCGAGCATTTGCGATGTCATCTCGCGGGTCGGCATCGAGGATGACGAGGTCGGCAAGCTTGCCGGGTTCGATGCTGCCGAGCGATGACCTGCGGCCGATCGCTTCGGCCGATCCGATGGTAGCGGCCGCCATCGCCTCCATTGGCGTGGCCCCACCCTCCACATAGGCCTGCATCTCCCAGTGCAACCCCAGTCCCTGCACCTCGCCGTGGCTGCCCATCGCTACCAGACCGCCGGCGCGCTGGACCGCGAGCGCGTCTGCCGCGAAGCGGCGATAGGATTGCGTCTCCGCGGGTAGCCAGCGGCGGCCGCGCGATACCTGGGCGAGTGCCTCGGCGGGCATCAGCGCGCGAATGCGGGGATCCTCCTGCCAGCGATTCCCTATGACCATCGCATCGGTCACCGACCCACCACCGTAAAGCACCGCCATGGCCGGGGTGTAGCTGGTCCGGGTTGCCGCCATGAGCCGGACAATATCGTCGCGCAGCGGCGTGACGGGCAGTGTATGTTCCTGACCGGCGAAGCCGTCGATGAAATGCGTGAGACCCAGCGGCAAGTCGCTCGCACCTTCGGTGGTGGCGATCATCCCCGCTGCTCGCGCTGCCCGAGCCACCTGACGCCGGTCTGCGCGGTCGCCGATCATATAGGCCTTGAGATTGTTCGTCCGGTAGTGATCCCGATAACGCGAGAACACCGCGGCCAGTTCCGCGGCATTGGCGTGTGGGCTGTTGCGGAACATTCCCGGGCCGGTCGAATAGCTGCGCGGCCCGGCCATCATCCCGGCGTCGATCATGTCTTGATAGGCGAAGATGTCCACGGTGAACGGCTGGACATCGAGCAAGGCCGTGACGCCGAACGCGAGGTTTAGTGCGAAGGGCCATTGGCCCGGCTCGTGAATGCGCCGGCGGATCGGCGCGAGATGAGCGTGCGCGTCGACCAGACCGGGGATGATTGTCTTGCCGCTGACGTCGATAATCTGCGCGTTCGCGGGCGCGGCGAAGCTGCCGGAGGCGCCCACGGCGACGATGCGGTTACCCTCGATCAACAGGTCGGCATTCGGAATGACCTCGTCCCCGCGCATCGTGAGAACGGTGGCTCCGCGCAACAGGAGGGAGCCGGCGGGCCGTGCGCGTGGGAAGCTGACCTCAAGCTCCAGACTGTTCGATCGATGCTCGGGATCGGGTGCCTCAATCAATGCCGCCGGAAGCCGTCGCAGTGTCGCGCCCACAGACCAGAACAGGCCCCCGTCACTTGTCCAGCCAGCAAAGTCCGCGCCGACCGCAGTGATCCGGCGCGCACCGCCGTTCGCCGCCGTCAGGTCGATGGGAGTGGCGACGTCGCCGGACGGAAGCGCGACGCGCCAGAGTTGCGATGCATGGCGCACGAGCAGCCATTCCCGGTCCGGGCTGAGAGCAGCCTCGTCAACCGGTACGGGCGCGCCGACATACTGGGACGGCGATTGCCCCACAATCTGCGCCACGGTGCGGATTTCGCCCGTTTCCGGCGAGAGCGAACGCAACCCGCCGGGGCCATAGAAGTCCAGTGTGCGGCCGTCGGCGGACCATTGCAGCTGACGCGCACCATCGGTGCGAGCCAGCACCTTCTCCTCGCCGCTGCGCAGGTCGATCAGGACGATTGCCGTCGGCCGGTCGGGTTCGATCTCGGTGAGCGCCTTCAAGCGATCGTGGTGGCTCGCGCGAAGCGCCGCGAGGCGATACCCGTCCGGAGCGATGGTCGGCTCGGTGTAGTAAGCCAAGGTGCGGCTGTGCTTTCGCGCGTCGCGCCCATCGGTGCCGACGGTCCACACTGCGCCGCCTTCGCGCGCGTTCCAGCGCACAAACGCCAGGCGCCCGCCATCGGGCGACCAGCTCGGCTGCCAGGCATCGACGCCTGCAGCGGCAATTGGACGAGGCTGGCCATTGCCGTTCCCTACGAACAGGCGGCCGAGTGCCGTGAAGGCGACGTGCTTGCCGTCGGGCGCGATCGACGGGTCCTGGATCACACGCACGCGGACAGGTCCCTCGGGCTCGGGGATGTCGCGGCGCGGCGCGGTCTGGTAGTCGAGCCTGACCCGAGCTTCAAAGGGGATGGGCCGGACGGAACCGTCCGAGACCGACAGCCGCTCGAAGCCACCGTTGCGACTGAGCAGCAACTCGCGATCGCCGGGAAGAAATCGGAAGCGCGGCAGAACTCCACCGTAATAGCCGCCTTCCTGAGCATCGCGGTCAAGCGCGGTCAAACGACTGTCTTCCCCGGTATCCAGCGTGCGGAGGCGGAGCACGGTGTTTGCGCCTTCCCGTGCGGCATAGGCCAGCATTCGCCTGTCGCTGGAAAGCGCCGGCGCCATCGCGCCGCCGCTGCCTCCGGCAATCCGCGTCTCCTTGCCATCCGGATCGCGGCGGACCACCGACCATGCATCCGGGTCCGAGGGCGTGAACGTGTCGCCGCGCCGCGCCGCATAGTGCAGCGCGCCATCGGAACCGGCGATCGCGCCCAAGGCGTTGTAGCGCTTGTCCCAGCCGTCATTCCCATTCGGCTGCGCGCGGGTGACTTGCTCGCCGACCCCGCCTTCGATGGGGAATGAAAACAACTCGAAGCCCAGCAGCGAATGGACCAGGCGCGATACGAGCACGCGCTTTCCATCGGCGCTCCATGTTGGTTGTGCCATCACGTTGAGCGAAGTTTCGCGCGACAGTTGCCGCAAGTTGCGGCCGTCGGCATCGGCGATCCATAAGTTGATGACGCCAGAGCGGTCGCTGACGAATGCGACCCGGCGGCCGTCGGGCGAAAAGGCCGGATGGCTTTCGAACGCATCGCCGGTCAGCAGCGGCCGCGCTCTGCCGCCTTCGATCGGAAGCGTGTAGATATCGCCCAGCAAGTCGAAGATGATCGTGCGGCCATCTGGCGAGACATCGGGCTGCATCCAGCTGCCTTCGCGCGCCGTGAATTCAAGCGTGCGCGCGCTGTCCTGTGGGCCGGTTTCACCGATCGCCGGCGCCCCTCCCCCGGCGGCCAGCGAAATCGCCGAAGCGAGTGTCAGCCATCGCAAGGGCCTCGTCGACAAGATCTTCTCCCCCATTCTCATCCGCACATCGTGCCAAAATCTTGGCTTCGGTTGAAGCACCAAGCCCTAGGCCGCGAGGGGGCCAACGCAATCCCGCGCTTGGTCCCCGCCGGGTCCACGAACTGGCGCTTGCCCATCAGACCTTCGTAACGGATGCTTCGGTCAATGCTTCGAAGGGGCTTGGCTATGGCGCGGCGGCGCGAGGTTGTGAGCAGTACGGCCACGCCGCCCGGCGGCCCCGATGGTACGCGCAGGCGCGCCACATGACACCGTTCAGCAATTCTCGCCCGGACCAACTCGCATCCCTGGTCAGCGCCTATCCGCTTGCGCTGGTCATCAGCGATGGGTCCGAAGGCTATGCTGTCACGCCCCTCCCGCTGATTGCGATCAAAATCACCGATGGCGCGATTACCGAGTTCGAAGGTCATTTCGCACGGCGCAATCGCCAGGTTGCGATGCTTCAGGACGATCCGCGCGCCCTGCTCGTGTTTCAGGGCCCGCACCGCTACATCCCTCCCGATGTGGTTGCCGATCCGGATTGGGCTCCAACCTGGAACTACGCGATCGCGCAGTTCGAGGTCGAGATCCGCTTCACTCCGGAGCAGACGCGGGCAAGCGTCGAGCGTCTGATGGACCACACGGGACCCCAGGACTGGCGTCCGGCCACGCATATTCCGGGGCGCTATCCCGCCATGCTGGATCACATCGTGGCGTTCCGCGCACGGGTCGTGCGATCCTCGGCCAAGTTCAAGCTTGGGCAGGACGAGCAGCCTGCGGCATTCTCGAACATACTCGACTGGCTGGGCGACGAACCGCTCGCCGACTGGATGCGCGGCGCGCGGGGAGACTGATGCAGGACGATGGACTTGACCCGGAAATCCGGGCCTTTCGCGACGAGATCCTGAGTGCTTACTCCACTCAGGGCGCGCCGCGCGACCGGGCGCACCGAAGGAGCATCGCCGAAGCGGTGCGCGCGCCGTGGACTGCGGGTGGCCCGTCGATGCACGAGACGCACGAGATGGAGGTCGCGGGCGTGCGCTGCCGCCTTCACCTGCCCTTAAGCGAGCCGGATCTGCCGGTGCTCGTGTATCTTCACGGGGGCGGCTGGACGATATTCAGCATCGATACGCATGACCGGCTGATGCGCGAATACGCCGCTGCGGCAGGATGCGCGGTGCTGGGCGTGGACTACAGCCTGAGCCCGGAGGTCCGCTTTCCCGTGGCGTTGCGCGAATCGGTGGCGGTGGTGCAAGCCTTGCCCACCCTGGCCGATACGTTTCCGATCGATGCCTCCCGCATCGCGGTGGGCGGCGATTCCGCCGGGGCCAACCTGGCCGTCGGCACCGCGCTGCTGTGTCGCGACGCCGGCGTCCACCTTGCCGGAATGCTGCTGTCCTACGGTGCCTTCGACACGGAGCGGCGTGCGAGTCACGCTCGGTATGGTTCGGATGACTACATCCTCAACGCCGAGGAGATGGACGCGTTCTGGGCGGACTATCTGAAAGACGAGGATCGGGCGAACCCGCTCGCGCGCCCGCTACTGGCCGACCTTCGCGGCCTTCCCCCCGCCTTCCTGTGTATCGCGCAATGCGATGTGCTGTCCGACGAGAACCGTGCGATGCGCGACCGGCTGGCGGACGCGGACGTTGCGGTCGAAGCCGTCGTCTACCCTGGGGCGACTCACAGCTTTCTGGAAGCGGCCCGGGTTTCCTCGCTGGCCCGCCGCGCAATCGGCGACGCGGGCTCATGGCTGGCCCGCATACTAGAGGCTTGAGTGTGGCAGTCTCCTGGACCATCGTTGGGGCATCGAACGATACCGGTTGAGGGTCCAATGCTGCGTCCCTGGAAAATCACCCTGTCCGAGCGCATCAGCACCGCGCGAGACATGCCGCTCTACCTGCAGATCGTTCACGCGCTGATTCACGAAATTCAGCGAGGACGCCTGACACCGGGCACGTTTCTTCCCAGTAGCCGCGAGCTCGCCAGGACGCTGGAGGTCAATCGCAAGACAATCGTGCTCGCCTATGAGGATCTGGTGGCGCAAGGGTGGCTGGAGGCCCGCGGCACACGGGGCACCATGGTCGCCGCTAGCCTCCCCGAGCAACCTCAGGCCGCGCCGGGTCATGTGGCGCCGGCGGACATCCCCAACTTCCGATTTCGCAGCGCGGGCGAGCCCCCTTTCGTGCTGTCGGGGAGCTCGTGGCTGACGATCGACGAAGGTACCCCCGATTGCCGGCTCTTCCCGGTGGACACCCTGGCGAGGGCGTATCGCGACGCGATCATCCGCGCGCGTCGGTGGAATCGCCTGCGCTATGGCGATCCGCGCGGTTCGGTCCTGCTGCGTCAGTGCCTGGTGGACATGCTCGCCGCGGAAAGGGGGCTGGTCGCCACAGCCGATCACATATGCATCACGCGGGGCAGCCAGATGGCGATCTCCATCGCGGCAAGAGTGCTCGTTTCCCCTGGTGACACGGTTCTGATGGAGGAGCTGTCCTATGCTCCAGCCGCCCATGCCTTCGTCGCCGCGGGTGCAAAGGTGGTCAGTGTTCCCGTCGATGGCGGCGGAGTGAATGTCGAGGCGGTCGAGCGCGCCTGCAGGAAACACCGGGTTTGCGCGATCTTCCTCACGCCGCACCATCATTTCCCCACCACAGTCGCGCTGCGGCCCGACCGCCGGCTGCGGTTGCTCGATCTCTCTCGCCAGTTCGGTTTCGCCATCATCGAGGACGACTATGACCACGAGTATCACTTCGAATCGCAGCCGCTCCTGCCGATCGCCAGCTACGCGCCCGGAAACGTCATCTACGTCGGCTCGCTCTCGAAGCTGACCCTGCCGGCGTTGCGGATCGGCTATATCGTGGCGCCGTCGCAAGTCATCGAAGCGATCGCCGGCCAGGTGATGGACACCGACCGACAGGGAAACATCCTGACGGAGGAAGCAGTCGCCGAACTCATCGATGCAGGAGAGCTGCGGCGGCACGCGCGCAAGACAAATCTCATCTATGCCCGGCGGCGCGACATGTTCGCGGATCTGTTGCGCGAAAAGCTGGGTGATTGCTGCGATTTCGACACGCCGGACGGCGGCCTGGCCTTCTGGTTGCGGTTCCGCGATGACGCCGCGCTCGACCGGATAGATCGCGACGCCGCCGGGCGGCTTCTGCGGCTGGCGCCATCGACGTCCTACGCCATCGGCGGGACCGGCGCTCGAGGCCTGCGCCTTGGCTTCGCGAGCCTGGACGAGAGGGAGGCGAGCGATGCGATCGGCCGTCTCGCCGGAGCGATAGGGGGAGCCTCAGGCTCCGCGTGACCAGTGTTGGACCCCTCCACATCGCAGCATTGGATGTTTCGACTAGGCCAGCCAGCCCGCAGCTTTCAGCAAGATATCCGGCATGGGCGGATATGTCAGGCGACCGTCCGAACAACGGCCAACCGGCATCCACCACGATGGATCGCGTGAAACTGGGGGTGAATATGAACAGCGGCGGTTTCAGAATGACGACAGTTGCCTTGTCGGCGCTTGCGATTGGTATCGCCCTGCCCGCACATGCGCAGGATGCGAGCGATGCCGCGACGCCCGAGGACGAAGGCATTATCGTCACCGCCAAGCGCGACAACCAGTCGCAGGTGTTGCGCGAGGGGAATGTCGGCGTACTGGGCAAGAAGGCCGCCGAGGACGTCCCCTTCGTCGTCAAGAGCTTCAACGCCGCCCTCGTCCTGAACCAGCAACCGCAAACCCTTGGCCAGGTGCTGGAGAACGACCCCTCTGTCCGGGTGACCAATGCCTACGGCACGGCGGCCGAGGTCTTCGTCATGCGCGGATTTCCGCTGTTCGCCGACGACGTGGCCTTCAATGGACTATATGGGCTCACGCCACGCCAGCTCGTGGCGCCGGAACTTTATGAGCAGATCCAGGTCCTCAACGGCGCGAGCGCGTTCCTGAACGGCGCCGCGCCGGGCGGTTCGGGAATTGGCGGAAGCATCAATCTGGTCTCGAAGAGGGCTGGCGTCGCACCGCTCAACCGGATGACGCTCAATTACACCGGCACCGGGCATTTCGGTGGCGCATTCGATTTCGGACGCAGGACGGGCGGCGGCGAGTTCGGCGTGAGGATCAATGGCGCGCTGCGTCGTGGCGACGTGGCGGTGAACGATGAATACCGCAGCGCGACCGTTCTAGGCGCCGGTTTCGACTGGAGCACCGACAGGGCGCGAATTACCCTCGATCTCGCCTATCAACGCCAGCATGTTCGCGGCCTCCGCCACAAGGTTGCGATAACGACGGTCATTCCCGAAGTTCCGCGTGGGAACGTCAATTATGCGCAGCAATGGCAATATGCGATTCAGCGCGACGTTTTCGGCACGCTGGCTGGCGAGTTCGACCTTACGGACAAGGTGCAGCTGTATGCAGCCTTCGGCGCGCGTGACGGATGGGAGGAAAGCGTCGCGATCAACGCGGTAAACATCACCAATGCCGCGACCGGGGCGGCCACAGGCAGTAATGCACAGTTCACGCCGCGCACGGACAACAATGAATCGGCACAGGCGGGTATTCGCGCGCGCGCCAACACATTCGGACTGACGCACGAATTCAACCTGGGCGGATCGATCAACTGGCAGGTGAACCGCAACGCCTACCAGCGCTATGCATCGTACAGCACCAACATCTACAATCCCGTCGCCGTTCCGCGACCGGCAGAGAATGCCGTTCGTGGCGGCGATCTGAACGATCCATTTCCCGTCGCCCGATCGCAGTTCCGCAGCCTGTTCATTTCCGACACCATCGGCGCGCTGGACGATCGCATCCTCGCCACGATCGGCTTCCGCCGGCAGACCATGACTGTGGTCCGCTACAGCTATGTCGCGGTCGGCGCCGTCCCGGCCGGGACCGAGAACAGCCGGTATGAGGAAAGCGCGACTACACCGGTCTTCGGCCTCGTCGTGAAACCGGTCGAGGGTCTGTCGCTCTACGCAAATCGCATCGAAGGCCTCGTGCAGGGCCCGGTCGCGCCCAATCAGGTCGGGGTCGTCATCAATGCCAATGAGGTATTCCCACCCTACAAGTCCACTCAGTACGAGCTGGGCGGCAAATTGATGATCGGCCAGATGAACGCATCCCTGGCCCTCTATCAGACCGAGCAGCCCAACGCGTTCACGCGTGCGATCAGTCCGCCGCCGACGACCGGCCCGACCCAGGTGTTCGTTCTGGACGGGATTCAGCGCAACAAGGGCCTCGAAATCGGGCTCGATGGCGAGCTGACGAAGGGGCTGCGCCTGATCAGCGGCCTCGCCATCAACGACGCCAAGCTGGTGCGCACCGCGGGAGCCGTGAATCAGGGCAACAAGGTGCCCGGCGTTCCCGATTTCACCGCGAACGCCAATCTCGAATGGGATCTTCCCTTCCTCCCCGATCTGACCCTTACAGGTCGTGTACTTCACACGGGAAGGCAGATGGTCAACCAGGCCAATTCGGTCGAACTCGGCAGTTGGACGCGTTTCGATCTGGGCGCCCGTTACGTGGCGCTGATAGGCGGCAGCCCGGTCACGTTCCGCGCAAATGTCGATAACGTGTTCAACAGGCGCTATTGGGCGTCCGCGTTCAACAGCTTCGCTTTCGACACGTCGCTGCTGCAAGGGTTG
Organism: Altererythrobacter sp.; assembly: GCA_016793865.1. Lineage (GTDB taxonomy): Bacteria > Pseudomonadota > Alphaproteobacteria > Sphingomonadales > Sphingomonadaceae > Qipengyuania. The sequence goes on along the minus strand of JAEULJ010000007.1, from coordinate 406,304 downwards.
CCGCGCACGCTCAAGCTTTCGGCCACCATCGATTTCTAAGCGGTATCGCAGTTCACGGTAGTGATAGAGCCGACTGGCGGGTTTCCTTGCCCGTCGCTACGGCACGGGCGATGGATTCTCCCTCGCGCTTTCCTTGGGGTGCCGCTGGCTTCGCGGGCATCGCCGCCCTCGCCCTCCTGGCGTATGGCCTTCCCGTGGCCCTTGCTGCGGGGGTGCTGGTGCTGTGGATCGCCTCGCTGTGGCTTGTCGCGCAGCGGGTCCCGGAACGACTGACGGCGCATGTCCCCGCGCCGCTGGACGAAGCGCAGATGGGGGATCTGTTCGAGCTGTCCGAAGTGCCGGTCATCGTAACCACGCGTGACCGGGTGACCGTGGCCAATGCCGCCGCGCGCACCGTGTTCGGCGCTCACCTCCTGGGCCAGGACATCCGCATCGCGCTGCGCCACCCTCAGGCCGTGGCGCTGATCGACAGCGCTGACAGCGAAGGCGCGACGGTGCCGGGCCTGGTGCGCCGGCGCGACGTCTGGCGCATCAACCGCAAGCGCCTCTCCGGCCAGGTGGCAGTGTTCGAACTCGTCAACCGCACGGCGGAAGCCGACATCAGCCGCGCGCATACCGACTTCGTCGCCAATGCCAGCCACGAGCTTCGCACGCCGCTCGCCTCGATCATCGGGTATGTGGAGACCCTGCGCGACGATGACGGAGGGCTTGAGCCCGAGATCGGGGCCCGCTTCATGGCAACCATCCATCGCGAGGCTAGACGGCTCCAGTCGCTGGTCGAGGATCTGATGTCCCTGTCACGGATCGAAGCGGAAAAGCACGATGTGCCGGCCGACAGGATCGACCTTTCCGTGCTGGTGGAGCGCGCTGCCCGCGATGCGGCGGGGAGCGAGGGGCCTAGCCGCTTGTCGCTGGCCATAGCTCCCGGGATCGCCGTTCAGGGCGATACCCAGCAACTGGAACAGCTTGTCCGCAATCTCGTCGACAACGCTCTCAAGTATGGCGGCGCGGGTGAGGCCGTCGATGTCTCTCTGGCACGTTCGTCGGGCGCTGTGGTGGAGCTGGCGGTTCACGATCGCGGCGAAGGCATCGCTCCTGAACACTTGCCCCACCTGACTCGGCGCTTCTACCGCACCGATCCGGGCCGTAGCCGCGCTTCGGGCGGAACCGGACTTGGGCTTGCGATCGTCAAGCACATCGTCGAGCGTCATCGCGGCAAGCTGGATATCGCCAGTACTCAGGGCCGGGGCACGTCGGTCACCGTCCGCCTTCCGGGACTGTCGGAAGAGTCCGATGGCACTGACGGAATGCGGGAATGACTGTAACATAACCGTCATCGAAATGTAGCACAGGCGCTGGCGATGACGAATCGCGCATATCTTATCGCTTCGATCGCGCTGCTGGGCCTCGCCGGACCTGCCCGTGCCGACGACTTCCAGCAATGGCTGATGCTCCCCGCCAAGGTGGACCTATCGGACAAGGTGGTGGTGCAGAACGAACTCTTCGTACGCTTCAGCGATGATCGTGGCGGCCTCTACGAGATAGAGAACACATTGGCACTGGGCTACAAATTGCCCGGCAAGGTGGTCGTATCGGCCGGCTATACCCACAACCCCCAATACGACGCAGGCGATTTCACCGTGATGGAGCGGCGCGCCCGCGAGCAGGTGGCGATCGATGATTTTGCCCGGATCGGGCCAGTCTCCCTGAGCGCGCGGCTGCGTTTCGAACAACGCTGGCGTGATGGCGTCGATGGGACCGGTTGGCGCGCCAGACCCTATATCAAGCTGGCGATCCCGCTCGGCGGCAAGGGTGCGCCCACGTTCAATCTGAGCGAGGAGGCATTCTTCAACCTGAACAACACGTCCTTCCAGTCGAAGGACGGTCTCGATCGGCTTCGGACGGCTGCGGCTGTCAGCTTTCCGGTGTCCCCAGCGGTGAAGTTGGAAGTCGGCTATCTCAACCAGTACCGCTTCGTTTCCGGAGGGCCGGACGAAGCCGACCACGTCGCGACCGCCAGCGTCGGGCTGTCGTTCTGATCCGCTCTATCTGCCCGCGTCACGAAACCGTCATGGCTCCGCCGCAAGGGGCCGCCAGGAACCGAGGAACTCCCGCCATGAAGAAACCTTTTGCCCTTCTCGCCGCGACAGCCGCTTCGCTGGCGCTCGCCGGCTGTGGAACCTCTGGCAGTGAAACGCGGGATTCGATCCGTGCGGTCGGCTCCTCGACCGTGTTTCCCTTCGCCAAGGCTGTCGCGGAATCGCTGACACGCTCCAATCCGCAGGTGAAGGCGCCGATCATCGAATCGACCGGCACGGGCGGAGGCATCAAGCTGTTCTGTTCGGGCGTTGGAGCCGGCACGCCGGATATCGCCAATGCCTCGCGCCGGATGAAGGCGCAGGAGCTGGAAGGCTGCAAGGCCAATGGCGTGACCGAAGTGATCGAGATTCAGGTCGGGCTCGATGGCCTGGCCTTTGCGTCCGCGAAGGGCGGGATCGCGATGAACCTCTCGCCGGTGATCGTTTACAAGGCTCTGGCCGCCAATCCCTATGGCAAGCCGCAGACCGCAAAGACCTGGCGCGACGTCGATCCGTCGCTGCCGGCGGAGCGGATACTGGTTTACGGCCCGCCCTCCACCTCCGGTACACGCGATGCATTGAAGGAACTGGTGCTGCAGAAGGGCTGCGAGGCCGATCCTGCGATCAAGGCGATGAAGGACAGCCGCAAGGAAGAATACGAAAAGGTCTGTACCGATCTGCGCTCCGACGGCGCCTATGTCGACCAGGGGGAGCAGGACAATCTGATCGTCCAGAAGATCGAGAACAATCCGCGCGCAGTCGGCATCTTCGGCTATTCCTATCTCGAGGAGAATGCCGATCGCCTCCAGGCGCAGACGATGGATGGCGTCGCCCCTACCTACGAGAACATCTCGACGTTCAAATATCCCGATGCCCGCCCGCTCTACATCTATGTCAAGAAAGCCCATCTCGACGCCATTCCGGGCCTCAAGGACTACCTCGCCGAATGGGTGAAGATGTGGGGCCAGGACGGGGCGCTTTCGCGGATTGGCCTGGTGCCCTCGCCCGCCGATGTCGCCGCGGCTAACGCCAAGGTAGCGAGCGAGTTCACGCTTCTCGACAGCGCGCAACTCAAGTAGGCGCGCTGGCGTGTCGTCGGCGCTTCTCCTCCTTCTCGCGCTTGGCCTCGGACTCGCGGGCTGGCTGGCGGCACGCGCCAAGGCGTGGAGCTTCCGCCGTAGCGGGACCGATCGCCTCGCCGCGCTGCCCAGCTATCACGGCTGGTACGTGGCGCTGTGGGTGGCGGTGCCGATGGTGCTGTTCATCACGCTTTGGGCGGCCATCTCGCCCGGGCTGGTGATGCAATCGGTGCTGGCCGATCCGGCGGCGGCGCAGCTTCCCACTTTCGGCTTCCAGCGCCAGACCGTGCTCTCCGAGGCGCGTGCCGTGGCGAGCGGCGCGGCGCCTGCGGTGTTCAATCCCGCCGCGGCCGCGCTGGTCGAGCCCTATCGCTCGGCCATGCAGCGATACGACACGATCGGTCTGGTGGTGGCGCTGCTGATCGCCTTCGCGACCGGCGTTTATGCATGGCTGCGGCTCAAGCCCGGATTCGCCGCGCGCACGCGGGTGGAGCGCGCGGTGATGGTGCTGCTGATGCTGGCCTCGCTGGTCGCCATCCTGACCACGCTCGGCATCTTCGCCAGCCTGGTGTTCGAAACCCTGCGCTTCTTCGGCATGGTCGGTCCGCTCGATTTCCTGTTCGGAACATCGTGGAATCCCGATCCGATGAGCAGCGCCGACATGCCCGACGCCAGCCGCTACGGTGCCGTCCCGCTGTTCTGGGGCACACTCTACATCGGGGCGATCATCGCCATGATCGTGGCTATTCCCCTGGGCCTGATGAGCGCAATCTACCTCACCCAATACGCCCCGCCTCGCCTGCGGACCTGGATCAAGCCCGCGCTGGAAGTCCTCGCCGGCGTGCCCACGGTGGTTTACGGCTATTTCGCTGCTCTGACAGTCGCCCCCGCCATCCGCGACATCGCGGTGTCCGCCGGAATTTCCAACGCGTCGAGCGAAAGCGCGCTGGCCGCGGGGCTGGTGATGGGCGTGATGATCATCCCCTTCGTATCCTCGATGGCAGACGACAGCATCGCCGCCGTGCCCGCCGCGATGCGCGACGGCAGCCTGGCGCTGGGAGCGACCCGGTCCGAAACCATTCGCCGGGTGCTCGTTCCAGCCGCGCTCCCGGGTATCGTGGCCGGCGTCATGCTTGCTGTCAGCCGCGCCATCGGCGAAACCATGATCGTGGTCATGGCGGCTTCCACCGCCGCCAGGCTGACCGCCAACCCGCTGGAGGCGATGACCACCGTCACCGTCCAGATCGTGGCCATGTTGACGGGCGAAGCGAGCTTCGATCATCCCGCCACGCTCAGCGCCTTCGCGCTTGGTTTCGTGCTGTTCCTGGTCACCCTGGCCCTCAACTTCGTCGCGCTGCGCGTCGTCAAACGGTTCCGCGAAGCTTATGAGTGAAACCCAGCCTCCCGCCGCAACCCTTGCCCGCAGCGATGCCTTCGCGCGCCGCCTCAAGAAGCGCTATTCGGCCGAACGCCGTTTCAAGGCTCTTGGGCTGGGCGCGGTCGTGTTCTCGGTCGCGGTGCTTGTGTTCCTGCTCGGCACCATGCTGTGGAACGGTGTCGGCGGCTTCCAGCGCGTCGAGGCTGCCGTTCCAATCGGCCTGGCCGCTTCCGGACTTTCCGCGGATTCGGCGGTGCTGGCCCAACCGGGCGCGGTGCAGGGACTGGAGGCGCAGGGTCTGCCCGCCATCGTCGCCGCGAGCGCGGAGCAGGCGCTCGGGGCCGAAGGTGCGGCGGCGGTCGATCCCGAAGCCTGGCGCGACGTTGCCGCTCGGCTGATCGCCGACCCGTCGCTCGCCAGCCGGTCTGCCGTATTCCACCTGCCCACCGACGGTGCCCTTGCCGCAGGCTTCGAAGGTGAAGGCCGAACCGAGATGCGGGCACTGGCACAGCGCCTCGTGGCCGAAGGCAAGCTCTCCAAGAACTTCGATGCCGGCTTCCTTACCCGTTCCGATGCCACCAGCGCGCAACACGCGGGAGTATGGGGGGCGCTCAAGGGCTCCATGCTTACCATGCTGGTTACGCTGCTGCTCGCCTTCCCCATCGGCGTGCTGGCGGCGCTCTACCTGGAGGAATATGCCCCGCGGAACCGCTGGACCGATGTGATCGAGGTGTCGATCAACAACCTTGCCGCGGTCCCTTCCATCATCTTCGGCCTGCTGGGTCTGGCGGTGTTCCTGGCGCTGTTTCCCAACCTGCGCTCGGCTCCGCTGATCGGGGGCATGACGCTGGCGCTGATGACCATGCCTGTGATCGTCATTTCCGGGCGCAACGCCATAAAGGCGGTCCCGCCCTCGATCCGCGATGGCGCACTGGCCATCGGTGCGAGCCCGGTTCAGGTGGTGTTCCACCATGTCCTGCCGCTGGCGCTGCCCGGCATCCTCACCGGCACGATCATCGGCATGGCGCGCGCGCTGGGCGAGACGGCACCACTGCTGATGATCGGCATGCGCGCCTTCATCGCCGCCCCGCCCGAGGGATTCACCTCCCCCGCGAGCGTGCTGCCGGTGCAGATATTCCTGTGGTCCGATGAGGTCGATCGTGGCTTCGTGGAGCGCACCAGCGCCGCGATCGTGGTGCTGCTCCTGTTCCTCCTGGCGATGAATGGGCTTGCCATTTATCTCCGCAACCGGTTCGAGAAGAAGTGGTGACAGTCTACCATCCCGGCCTCGACAATGCAGACCCCAAGATGCGGGCGAGCGGCGTCAACATATATTACGGCGCCAAGCAGGCGATCGATGACGTGTCGATCGACATTCCGTCGGAATATGTGACCGCTTTCATCGGCCCGTCCGGTTGCGGCAAATCCACCTTCCTGCGTGCGCTCAACCGCATGAACGACACCATCCCGTCGGCGCGCGTCGAGGGGAGGATCGAGCTCGACGGCGAGGACATCCACGCCTCGGGCATGGATGTGGTGCAGCTCCGTGCGCGGGTGGGAATGGTCTTCCAGAAGCCCAATCCCTTCCCCAAATCGATCTACGAAAACATCGCCTACGGCCCCCGGATCCACGGGCTGGCCGAAGGAAAGGGCGAACTGGATATCATCGTCGAGAAGTCGTTGACCCGCGCCGGCCTGTGGAACGAGGTCAAGGACCGCCTGTCCGACAGCGGCACGGCGCTTTCCGGCGGCCAGCAGCAGCGGCTGTGCATCGCGCGGGCGATAGCCGTCGATCCCGAGGTCATCCTGATGGACGAGCCGTGCAGCGCGCTCGACCCCATCGCCACCGCCCGCATCGAGGAACTGATCGACGAGTTGCGCGGGCGCTATGCCATCGTGATCGTCACCCACTCGATGCAACAGGCGGCCCGCGTGAGCCAGCGCACGGCATTCTTCCACCTTGGCAAGATGGTTGAATACGGCCGCACCTCGGATATCTTCACCAATCCGATCGAGACGCGGACTAAGGACTATATCACGGGACGGTACGGGTAGGGACCATGGAACAGCATACGGTCAAGGCCTTCGACGAGGACATCACCCGGCTGCGCGGCCTGATCGCCGAGATGGGCGGGCTTGCCGAGGCGGCTGTGCAGAACGCGATCGATGCACTCACCAAAGGCGACGATGCGCTGGCAGAACGTATCATCGCGGATGACAAGAAGATCGACGCGCTGGAGGCCGAGGTCGACCGGCTGGCCGTGCGTATCATCGCGCTGCGCGCGCCGATGGCGGACGATCTGCGCGAGGTGATCGCCGCGCTCAAGATAGCAGGCGTGGTCGAGCGCATCGGCGACTATTCCAAGGCCATCGCCAAGGCCAGCCGCGAGATCGATGCCAAGCGCAAAACCTTCGAGCCGTTGACCCTGCTCCCCTCGATGGCGGAAATCGCAGCGGAGATGGTCCACGACGTCCTCACCGCCTATGCGGCGCGCGATGCCAATCTGGCGATCGAGGTTATCCGCACGGACGCGCGCGTAGATGCCTTCTACAATTCCATCTTCCGCAATCTGGTCAGCTATATGATGGAAAACCCGGCCACTATTACCAGCGCAGCCCAGCTCCTGTTCGTGGCCCGCAACCTCGAGCGGATCGGCGATCACGCCACCAATGTTGCCGAAATGGTCCATTTCGCCGCCACCGGCCATTATCCGGCGGACGAGGAACGCTGACACGAAACCGTAGTGCAGCCGTCATATCGACTCCGCCGCCAACATGGCGATAGATGGAGCGATGGAATTGGGCGCGGCAAAACTGCTTCTCGTGGAAGACGATCCGGCGCTGCTGGAGCTGCTGGAATATCGCTTTCGTAACGAAGGCTACGCCGTTCGCGCGACGCCGGACGGTGATGAAGCCCTGGTGCTGGCGTCCGAGGACGCGCCCGATCTGGTGATCCTCGACTGGATGATCGAGGGGACCAGCGGGATCGAGGTCTGCCGGCGTCTGCGCCGCGACAAGGCGACCGCGCATGTGCCGATCATCATGCTGACCGCCCGTGAGGCCGAGGATGACCGCATTCGCGGCCTGGACACCGGCGCGGACGATTACCTGACCAAGCCGTTTTCCCCGCGTGAGCTGATGGCGCGGGTAAACGCGGTCATGCGCCGCATTCGGCCTGCCCTGGCGGGCGAGACGGTTGAGGTGGGCGATATTGCGCTCGATCCTGTCGCCCACCGCGTCACGCGCGGGGGACAGGCGCTCCAGCTTGGCCCAACGGAATACCGGCTGCTGAAATTCTTCATGCAGAGCCCCGGCCGGGTGTTCAGCCGCAGCCAGCTCCTCGATGGGGTCTGGGGCACGGGGAGCGAGATCGAACTGCGTACGGTCGATGTCCATATCCGCCGCCTGCGCATCGCGCTGTCGGTCCCCGGGGGCAAGGATCCGGTGCGAACGGTGCGTTCGGCGGGATATTCCTTCGAAGCCTGAGCACTCACCGGCATGCCCCGCGCCATCCCCGCCCTGCCATGTCCAAGTGCAGGTGATCGCGGTGCGCGGCGTTGTAATCGGGGCTGAGCACGGTCGAAAAGGCGCGGCAGGCGCCATCGCGGATTCGGCGGAGGTACAGCGCCTTGTCCGCATCCTGGCCATTCCAGTCCGCCAGCATGCCGATGCGAGTGCCATCATCGAGCACCACTGCGGCGATGTCGACCGCATTGGCGGTGGCGTGCTCGCTCCACGGGCCATCGTCGCGGCCATACATCCGGCGGCAGGAAAAGGCGCCCAAGTGCTCGATCCGCGCCACTCCCTGGCCGAAGATCTCCCGCGCCTGCGGCTCGATGCTGTTCCGCCGCCATAATTCCAGGGCGATCGCGACCGTGCAGGTGGTGGGCGGGGCGGCAGGGCTGAAGGGATAGCGGTCGAGCCGCGTACGGTCCGGGCGGGCACATGCCCCCTCCCCCGCCGCCGGCAAGGACGAGTAGGCAACCTCGGAGCGCGCCAGCACCGCGCGGCAGGCCCCGGCATCGTCCTTCAGCGCCTGGAGCTTTCGCGCGGTCGCCCACCCCGGAGGATCGCGCAGGTCCAGCGGCGCCCAGGGATCGTATCCGGGGTTCTCCGTCAGCCAGGCACGGCCGGCAAGCAGCGCGGCCAGCAGCACCAGAAGCATGAGCACGCCCCGATCCCAGCGAAACCTGCCCAGGCTGCGCGAGAGCAGCGGTTTGCGTGGCGATCGGCGCGCCACGGCTAGTGGAAGTCCCGGCTCGGCGGGATGATCCGCACGTCGCGTGGATGCCCCCTGGCGGGATAGCCGCAATCGCGGTTGCCGGGTGGCGGCGGCGTCCAGTCCGAGAGGCGCGGCGGAGAGGAATCCTCCTCCCCTTTCAGCAACACCCCATGCGGCCCCCAGCGGCTCGGCAGCGGGTTGTTGCAATGATCGGCGCGGGCGATGGTGGCAGGCATCAGGTCTTCCGACAAGCGATGCAGCGCATGGGTGGCATCGGCGAGATGGGTGGCGATCACATGGATCACCTCGTCGTCATATTCCACCCGCCCGTGCACCTCCATCAGCCGCGATCCCATGATGACCTTGCGGTATCTCTCCATCATGTCAGGCCAGACCACCAGGTTTACGATGCCGGTCTCGTCCTCGATCGTGATGAAGCATACGCCCTTGGCGCTGCCCGGTCTCTGGCGGATCAACACCACCCCCGCGACCTGGACGGCGGAGCGGAACCTGCGGGCCCGCAGTTCCTCGGCGGGAATGAAACCGCGCTCGGCCAGTCCTGCGCGCAGGAAGCTCATCGGGTGCGCCTTAAGGCTCAGCCGCTGTGTCTGGTAATCGGCGATGACCTCTTCCGACAGGGGCATGGCGGGCAGGTCTATGGCGGCACGTTCCGCCCCCTCCTCGCGTTCGCGCGCCACCGCGAACAGCGGCAGTTCGGGCACCGAGAGCAGCGTACGCGCATCCCACAGCGCCCGCCGCCGCTTGAGGTGGAGCGAGCCGAAGCAATCCGCCGAGGCGAGCCGTTCGATCTGGTGCGCCGGCAGCCCGGCGCGATCGCGCAGTTCCATGACATCTGCAAAGGGGCCATGCTCGCTCCTGGAATGCACCAGCCTGGCGGCCACCGCCTCCGGCAGGCCATCCACTTGCCGCAGGCCCAGCCGCAGCGCCCAGCCCTTGTCCGCGCGCCAACGGTCACGCGAGCCCCGGAAGCGCGGGCGTGCGATCATTGCCTCGTCCACCTGCTCCAGCGTGCAATCCCAGTCCGAATGGTTCACATCCACCGGTAGCACCACCACGCCGTGCTCCTCGGCATCGCGTACGATCTGCGCGGGCGCGTAAAATCCCATAGGCTGCGAATTGAGCAACGCTGCGGCGAAGCTGGCGGGGTAATGGCACTTGAGCCAGCTCGAGACATAGACGAGCAGCGCGAAGCTGGCGGCATGGCTTTCGGGGAAGCCATATTCCCCGAAGCCCTTGATCTGGTTGAAGCAGCGGTTCGCGAACTCCGGATCATAGCCACGCGCGATCATGCGGCTGACCATGTTTTCCTGGTGCAGATCCATCATCCCGCGCGAGCGGAAAGTGGCCATCGCCTTCCTCAACTGGTTGGCTTCCTCCGATGAAAACTCCGCCGCGTCGATGGCGATCTTCATCGCCTGTTCTTGGAAGATCGGCACGCCATAGGTGCGGCCCAGGATCGCAGAGAGTTCGTCAGGCAGGCCGTGTTCGGGCGATGGGCTGGGCATCTGCTGGATCGGCTTGCCCTCGCGCGCCAGGCGCCGTTGCTTGAGATAGGGATGGAGCATGTCGCCCTGGATCGGGCCGGGTCGCACGATCGCCACCTGCACCGTCAGGTCGTACATCTTGCGGGGTTTGAGGCGCGGCAGCATGTTCATCTGCGCGCGGCTCTCGACCTGGAACACGCCGAGCGAATCCCCTTCGCACAGCATATCGTAAACCGCCGGCTCCTCGGCCGGGACAGTGGCGAGACCGTAGCTCTTCCCATGATGGTCCGCGACCAGCCTGAACGCCTTGCGGATGCAGGTGAGCATTCCGAGCGCCAGCACATCGACCTTGAGGATGCCGAGATCGTCGATATCGTCCTTGTCCCACTCGATGAAGCTGCGCTCCGGCATGGCGCCATTGCCGATCGGCACCGTCTCGGTCAGCCGCCCGTCGGTCAGGATGAAGCCGCCGACATGCTGACTGAGGTGCCGGGGCATGTCGATCATCTGCTCGGTCAGCTTCATCACCCGCTTGAGGTACGGATCGGCAAGGTCGAGCCCGGTCTCCTTGCGGGCATGTTCGGGATCGATCGCGCGGCCGTGGCCGCCCCAGACCGTACGCGCGAGCGCGGCGGTGACATCCTCGGTCAGCCCCATCGCCTTGCCCACTTCGCGGATGGCCATGCGCGGGCGATAATGGATCACCGTGGCGCACAGCCCCGCCCGCTCGCGGCCATACCTGGCGTAGATGTGCTGGATCACCTCCTCGCGTCGCTCGTGCTCGAAATCGACATCGATGTCGGGCGGCTCGGCCCCGCGCTTCGTGGAGATGAAGCGGTCGAACAGCAGCTCGTTATGGGCCGGATCGACCGATGTGATGCCGAGGCAGAAGCAGACCGTGGAATTGGCCGCGCTGCCGCGCCCCTGGCACAGGATCGGCGGCTCGCGGCTGCGCGCGAAATCGACGATGCTCTGGATGGTGAGGAAATAGCGCGCGAGGCCGAGTTGCTCGATCACGCCCAGCTCATATTCGAGTGACTTCTCGACTTTCTCCGGCAACCCATTGGGATAACGCCATTCCGCTCCTTCACGAACCTGCTGTTCCAGCCATTGGTGAGGGCTCATCCCGCCCGGATAGCTTTCCTGCGGATATTCGTATTTCAGCTCGTCGAGGTTGAAGCGGCAGTCATCCGCCACCGCCCGCGCCGCCGCGATCGCGTGGGGCCAGCGGGCGAACAGCGCGACCATTGCCGCAGGCGATTTGAGATGCCGCTCGGCATTGGCGGCGAGCAGATAGCCGGCCCTGGCGACGGTGGTCCTGTGGCGGATCGCGGTCATCACGTCCTGCAAGGGTCTCCGCTCGGGCGCGTGATAGTGTACATCGTTGGTGGCAAGCAGCGCGAGCCCGTTCGCCTTGGCCAGTGCATCGAGCCGCTCGATCCGCGCTATGTCGTCGCCCACATAAACAAAACTCGCGGCGAGATGGCGGAGGGTGGGGAGCTGCGAAGCGAGATGGGGAAGAAGCTCGGCAAATGCCCCGTCGAACGCCACCATGCCATCATCCCCGGTTTCGCCGTCCAGGCGGCGCAATGGGATGATGTTGCTTGCGATCCCGATGGTGAAGCGCCGATCGAGATCGGGGGGTGGCATCAGGATCAACTGAACATCTGCGGCATGGCCCGCCAGCATCGACAGGCTGATGTCGCAGGCTCCCTTGGCCTGCCATTCACCCTCCAGCGTCGCCATCCGACCCGCGCTGATCAAACGGCACAGCCGGCCATAGGCGGCCCGGTCGCGAGGATAGGCGAGGAATACGAGCCCCTCCACCGTCTCGATCCGGCAGCCGATCACCGGCTTCATCCTGACCTTCTTCGCCTCGGTATGCACGCGCACCACACCGGCCATCGAATTGGCGTCGGCAATGCCGAGGGCATCGTAGCCGAGTTCCCAGGCTCGCCTCACCAGATCGGTGGGTAGCGAGGCGCCGCGCAGGAACGAGAAACAGCTGACGAGCCCCAGCTCGACGAAGGGTGCCCGCGGCGGCGGCGCTATCGTGCCGGGGTCGATCTCGATCGTGCGGCGAGGGATCTGGAGATCGTTCTCTGGCACGTCACGCGCTCAATTCCTCGAGCCGCGCCTTCACTGCGTCGAGATCGGCGTCGAACAGGCGCGCCTGCTCTTCCCGCGCGGCTCCTTCAAGGCGCAACAGATAGGAGGGATGCGCGGTGACCCACAGCTCGCTGCCATCCTCCAGCGCGATCGGCACCCCGCGCGCCCTGGAAATGCTGACCGTCTTGCCGAGCATGACCCGCGCCGCGCTGGCGCCCATCGCCAGCACCAGCTTTGGCTGGACCAGCGCCCGCTCGCTCTCCACCCACCAGCGGCAGATGTCGATCTCCTTCGCGGTGGGCGACTGGTGCAGGCGGCGCTTGCCCCTGAGCGTATATTTGAAATGCTTGACGGCGTTGGTGACATAGGCCGTGCCCCGGTCGATACCCGCGCGTTCGAGATGACGGTCGAGCAATTGACCAGCGGGCCCCACAAACGGTCTTCCGGCGAGGTCTTCCTGATCGCCGGGCTGTTCTCCGACAATCATCAGGACAGCATCCTGCGGCCCTTCCCCCATGACCGCATGGTTGCCAAGCAGCCCGATGGGGCACTGGCGGCAGGCGTGGATCGCCGCGCCGATCGCGGCTAGCGTCTCGGGCCGCTCGCCCATCTCCAGCGTGCCGGCGGCGACCATATCGCTTTCCCGCCTTTGCGCGCCCGCGACCAGTCCGGGAATAAGCACGGTCTCGGGCATATTCTTCCAGTACTTCTTAGGCATCTCCTTCAGCATCGCACCGATCTTCAACCGTGCGGGATTGAAGATCGACGCATAATAGCCGCGCCACAGATCCTCCATCGGATCGCCGCCCGGCGCGTCGGAGCGCTGGGCCGGCGGGCCTTCGCTCAACACCTCGCCATCCCAGTGCAGTGAGCCGGCAGGTGTCAGGATCGCCCATTTCATGTTGGCGAAGCGGCGCACGAAGAAGCCGGCATTGGCGCGCAGGATATGATGCTCCGGCTCGAACCAGGCGACATAATGCTCGCCCCCTTCCCCATCGTCCTCGACCAGGCGGAAACGCACGAAGGCGTGCATCTTGTGGCTGTCGCGGCGGACATTCTTGTCCAGTTCTTCGATCCGCCGGATTTCGGGATCGGCCTTGTCCTCCATGATCCGCGGACTGCGCTGGAGCCGCCACAGCAGGCGGTAGAGCAGCGCGAACCGTTCGGGATCGGAATGGAGGATCGCGTTCTTCGCCAGCGCCACGAAGCGCTTGTTCGCCCGCACAGGCGGTGCGGCGGATAGCGGCGCGGGCGCGCCTTCGCCCCGCGCGAACAGATCGCCATCGCCGCCCGGCTCGGCCCAGGCTACGCGCTCGGGCGGTACACCGGCTTGCACCAGCCCGCGCGCCTGCTCGCGCCAGAAGTCGAAATCGCCCGCTTCCGGCATATTCACGACATAGCGCGTCTCGTGCACGGGATTGCGGAGCGCGCTCATGCCGCGAACAGTTCGAACTGTTCGGCCCTTGGCGCCAGCAGCGCGCGCAGATCGGCGCGGTCGGTGAGGGTGAGCGGGCGCCAGTCCGCGGCGCAGATGAAGGGCCGCACCTTGGCGAGCGAGACGGTCAGCCGGCCGACATCCTCGAGCCGCAAGCTGCGATGGCGGCGGCTCGCCAGAATTCGGTTCACCGCCTTCACCCCCAGCCCCGGCACGCGCAACAGCTGCTCGCGCCCCGCGCGATTGACATCGACCGGGAAGCGATCGCGGAACTTGAGCGCCCAGGCGAGTTTCGGGTCTATGTCGAGCGGGAGGTTCCCATCGTCCCCGGTGGCCTGCATCACCTCGCCCGGCTGATAGCCGTAGAAGCGCATCAGCCAGTCCGACTGGTAGAGCCGGTGTTCGCGGATCAGCGGCGGGCGCTTCAGCGGCAGCACCGCGCTGGCATCGGGGATGGGGCTGAAGGCGCTGTAATAGACCCGGCGCAGGCGGAAGGAATCGTAAAGCCGGCTCGCCTTGCCCACGATATCGGCATCGCTGGCCGCGTCCGCCCCCACGATCATCTGCGTCGATTGTCCGGCGGGCGCGAAGCGTGGAGCGTGGCGGAAACGCTTCTTCGCATCCTTCGCCTCGACGATGTCGCGCTTCACATGGCGCATCGCGCCTTCGATCTGCGCCGCGCTCTTGTCGGGTGCCAGGCGAGTGAGGCCGGCATCGGTCGGCAGCTCGACATTGATCGAAACGCGGTCTGCATAGAGCCCGGCCTGGTGAACAAGCTCGGGATCGGCCTCGGGAATGGTCTTCAAGTGGATGTAGCCACGAAAGTCGTGCTCCTCGCGCAGGATGCGCGCGACCTCCACGATCTGCTCCATCGTGTGGTTCGAACTCTTCACGATGCCCGAGGAGAGGAACAGCCCTTCGATGTAATTGCGCCGGTAGAAGGCGAGCGTCAGGTCCGCCACTTCCTGCGGCGTGAAGCGCGCACGGCGCGTGTTCGAGCTCTTGCGGTTGACGCAGTAATGGCAGTCGAACACGCAATGATTGGTCAGCAGTATCTTGAGCAGCGAGATGCAGCGGCCGTCCGGCGCATAGGCATGGCAGATGCCCATCCCCTCGGTCGAGCCGATGCCCTTTCCTCGCAGCGAATTCTTTGGCGCCGTGCCGGACGAGGCGCAGGAAGCATCGTATTTTGCCGCATCGGCCAGGATTTCGAGCTTTTGGAGAATGGTTTGCGACGCCATATGTTCTATATATGTTCCAAATCAGGCTTTGCAAGGGCGCCGGCACAATGAATGCGGAACAGGCTGTGCATGGCCCCGTTTTCGAAACCGACGGATGAAAACGACAGGAGCATTCATGGCCTATTTCGAGACCCGCGACGGCACGAAGATTCGTTACAAGGAACTCGGCCAGGGCCGCCCCGTAATCCTCATTCACGGTTGGCCGCTGTCGGCCGATAGCTGGGATCCGGTGATGATCGCGCTGAAGGATGCCGGGATGCGCGCCATTGCCTATGACCGGCGCGGTTTCGGGCGTTCCGATCATGCACCCGGCGGCTATGACTACGATACGTTCTCGGACGATCTGGCCGATCTGATCGCCGAGCTTGGCCTGGAATCCGGGATCGGCCTTGCCGGCTTCTCGATGGGTGGTGGCGAGATCGCCCGCTATCTTTCCCGCCACGGCGGCAAGGGCGTTTCGGCGGTGGCGCTGATCGGTTCGGTCGTGCCCTATATGCTCAAGACCGACGACAATCCCGATGGCGTGCCGCAATCCATCTTCGACCAGATGACGGCAGGAATGGAGAAGGATCACCGCCAGTTCTTCACCGCCTTCTTCAAGGACTTCTACGGCGATGGCTGGGTGACCGCCGCGGTTTCCCAGGAGGAGAAGGACTGGGCCTGGGCCACCGCGATGATGGCGGCGAAATGGGCCATCCTGGGCGCGGCCAACGCCTTCGCCACCACCGATTTCCGTCCCGACCTCGCGCATTTCAAACTGCCGACGCTGGTGATTCACGGTACCGCCGACAAGACGGTGCCGATCGACGCCACCGCGCGCGTGGTGGCGCGAGAGGTGTCGGGCGCACGGCTCATCGAATATGATGGCGAGGCGCATGGCATCTTCGCCACGCAGACCAAGCGGCTGTCCGCCGATCTGGTGGAGTTCTTCGCCGCGAACTGAACGTCCGGGCGTTATGCGAACAGGCCCTGGAGGAACCAGCCGGGAAGGCCGCCGCGCCCATCGGTGACGAGGCCGGCGCGATATATCCAGTAACGCCGGCCTACCTGGTCCTCGATCCTGTAGTAGTCGCGCAGCCTCGTGCCGCCTTTCTCGCGCCACCATTCCGGGGCGATCCGCTCCGGCCCCTCGACTCGTGCCACATCATGCACCTTGCCGCGCCAGCGGAAGCGCTGGGGGTAGCCGTCGGGGGTGGCATAAAGGACCGTGATCGCTTCCGGCCTGTCGAGCAGCTTCAAGGGCCTGGCGTGGAAAGCCAGCTCGCCCTGCGAGACAGGCTCGGGTGATAACGGCGTCTGCCAACGCTGCGCGCGTTCAGGGAGATGGCTGGCGAAGGCGACGGGGCGGCTCACCGCTCCCTCGCCCAGCCGCACCGCCAGCCGGTCGATGCAGGCGGAAAGGCTGGTGCCGCACCGTTCCGCGCCAGCCTCCAGATCGCCCTGCACCCGTGCCACCGGCTCGACCCAGTTGGCGCGCAACCGCACTATCTCGATGCCGAAACCGGCGTCCACATCGTCGAGTTTGCCGCCGAACAGCCGGTGGATATGCGCGCTGTCGCGGGTGGCAGCCGCCATTTCGAGCGATCTTGCCGTCACCTCGCCGTCAACCCGCCACAGCCCCAGCTCGAGCCGTCGGGCACCCTCGGCCCGGCTCTCCAGCTCGCGGGCCATTTCCTCCGCGAGATCTCCGAGCACTCGGTCGAGCAGCGCGCGGTGCCGGATCGGCTCCACCAGCCGGCGTTGCACCAGCGGCGGCATGACCGGCACCACCGGCACGAGAGGTTCCGGGGCGTGGCCGAGGATCTGGTCGAGCCGAAGCAGTGGATTGACGGCGGGGGAGCGGCGGTTGCGGAAGCGGCGCTGGATCGCATCGCGCCCGCCCGGGCCGCTCTCGACCCGCGAAAGCTGGCCTATCCGCCTGATCCCCAGTCGGCGCAGCACCGTCAGCACTTCGCCCTCCAGCCGCAGCGCGGCCACGGGAAGGCCGGCCAGCGGGCCGTCTCCGCAGGCATCTTCAGGGCCGAGAATGCTGCCTGGCGGCCCGTGATGCGCCAGTGCCCATGCCGCGCCGGCGGTGGGGGCGATGGCGGCCCGCACGGCCAGGCCGTGCCGCTCAAACGCTTCGTGAGCGTCGGTGACGAGTGCCGCCTCCCCGCCGAACAGATGGGCTACCGCGGTGACATCGACCAGCAAGCCATCCGGCGGGTCGATTGCCGCCCAAGGGCCCCAGCGCGCCGCCCAGACCGCGAGTTTCTCAAGGAAGGCGCGGTCGCCCGCCGGATCGCACGGCGCGGTGGCGATGGCGGGGCAAAGAGCACGCGCATCGGCCAGCATCATCCCGGTCCGCGCCCCCGCCTCCGAGGCCGGTCCTCCCACCGCCTCGATCCGCGGCCCATGCGCGGTGTCTGCGATCAGGACCAGCGGACGGTCCGCCTCCTCGGGGCCGTGGAGCAGCCGGTGCCGGTCCATCGCCAGCGCGGGCAGCCACAGCGACAATATACGGCGGGGCGGCATGTGCGGCGCTAGGCCGAGATGGCATGCGGGGAGATATCAGGCGCATCCGCAAGCCTTTCCGCCACCAGCCCCCTGCCCTCATCCCGCAGCAGCCATTCCCCCGGCGGGTGAACGCGGGCGCGGAACAGTTCCGCGTGCCAGGCGGGTGCACCGGGAGCCTGGCCATTCCACCGGGGTGCTGCCGAGACAGCCGAGGCGACTTGCCAGCGCAGCCGCGCCGATGACAGATCGCGCGCCGCATCCAGCCGGACGAGGTAGAGCGGCACGCCATGCCGCTGCGCCGCCAGCGTCAGCCGGCGCGATGCGGTGAAATCGAGCGCTCGTGGATTGCCCCCGATCTCCCCCAGCACGAAGGCGATGTCGCGGCATCGCACCCCCTCCTCCAGCGCGAACAGGGCATCTTCCGGCCTGCGGGCGAGAACATGGACCAGCCGGTGGCGCAGTTCGGCGGGCAACCCGGCGCCATAGGGGCGCCCTGTCAGCCGCGCCGCCTCGCGCGTCTGCACCCACAAAACCGCGCGCCGATCCTCGCCCTCGCTCGCTTTTGTGCAGGGCCGGTGATGCCAGCCGTCCAGCGCCAGTGCCAGCGCCACGGCCGCCCCGCTTGCCTCGCAGGCGGAGGCGAAGATTTCGTGATGGCACGAGCTATTGCCTGATCCGTCCAATCCCGGGCACCACCGGGCACTTCGCCCGGCATTGCAGGCGGCAAGCGCGCGAGGGGCTGCAAGCTTGTCCGCAGGCATGGTGGAACGACTCATATGTTCCACCTATGTTCTAATTATTCCTCTATCGCAATCGGGGAGCGAACCACCGTCTCGCTCATTGGAGCTTCAACACATGAAAGGATTCGTGATGAAGCAAGCTGCAGGCAACCCCGATGAGCTCAAGGCAAAGTTCTGGAAGGCGCTGGCCGATTCGCCCTTCCTGTTCCTCCAGCGAAGTGGAGACAGCGGATCGGCCGTGCCGATGAGCCCCCAGCTAGACAAGGACGCCAGCAGCGCGATCTGGTTCTTCACCCACACCAAAAGCGCCTTCGCCGCGCTTGGCCCCGTTACCGCCACCTTCCAGGGCAAGGGCCACGAGATGTTCGCCCGCTTCGACGGCACGCTGGCGCGCGAGACCAGCCAGGAGCGCTTCGACCAGTTCTGGAACAACTTCGTCGCCGCCTGGTACGACGAGGGCAAGGCCGATCCCGACCTGCTGTTCCTGCGGATGGATCTTGGCAGCGCCGAGATCTGGGACGGCGACATTGGCTTACTCAACACGGCCAGGATGGCGCTCGGTATGTATGTCGAGGACGAGGCCGAGGAACGGCACGTCAAGGAAACCAGCCTCTGATCGCACTGCGGTAAAGGAAAGGGCCGCTCCTCTGGCGAGGGGCGGCCCTTTCGTCTTGGTCAGCGTGTTTTGGTCAACGTGTCTTGGTCAACGCCGGATCAGGCGTCCTTGCCCCCTGGCGTCGGCACGCCGGGCAGCGGGGGAACGGGTTGCGGGGGAATGCCGGCGTCATCCTCGTGAACATCGACGATGCCCCGCCCCACATGGCTGCGGCTGCGGCTATAGCCGAAGTACACGATGAGCCCGATCACCGCCCAGCCGGCAAACAGCGCCAGGGTGTAACCCGAAAGGCTGAAGAAGAGATACAGGCAACCGGCGATTGCCAGCGGTGCCACAACCATGATGGCTGGCGTGCGGAACGGGCGGACCCTGTTCGGATCCGTTCGCCGCAGCATCAGCACCGCGAAAGCCACCATCGCGAAGGCGAACAGCGTTCCCGAATTCGATATGTCCGCCAGGGCGCCGACCGGGAAAAGGGCCGCGAAGAACGCCACGAAGACACCGGTGATTATGGTCACGACATGCGGTGTCTTGTACTTGGGATGGACCTTGCTGAGCGCCTCCGGAAGCAGGCCGTCGCGGCTCATCACGAAGAAAATGCGGGTCTGGCCGAACATCATCATCAGGACCACCGAAGGCAGCGCCAGCCCGGCGGCGAGACCGACAAGATTGCCGATCTGCTGCCACCCGATCTCGCGCAGCGTCCACGCCAGCGCTTCCTTGGAGCAGACGACCGCTTCCGTCGCCAGCCCGGCACACGCCGCGGTAAGCTCGCTGCTGCCGGCCGGAATGCCGTTGCCCTGTGCATCGAGCAGCGGCTGCGCGCCTACCGTTCCGATCACGCCTGCCGCCACCAGCAGATAGAAGATGGTGCAGATCGCGAGGCTGCCGATCAGGCCGATCGGCATGTTGCGCTGCGGATTCTTAGTCTCCTCCGCCGCGGTAGAGACCGCGTCGAACCCGACATAGGCGAAGAAGATGGACGCCGCCGCTGCCGAAATACCGGCGAATCCGAGCGGTGCGAAGGGTTCGAAATTCTCGGCATTCATTACCGGAAGCGCGAGCACGACGAACAGCGTGAGCGCCGCCACCTTCACCGCCACCAGCACGGCGTTGACCATGGCGCTCTCGCGAGTGCCGATGATGAGCAGCCAGGTGACGAGCAGCGCGATCAGGAAGGCCGGGACATTCATGATTCCGCCGTCGATCGGCCCCAGCGTCCACGCGGCAGGTAAATCAATCCCGAGGAATTCCCGCAGCAATCCGACGAAATAGCCCGACCAGCCCACCGATACCGCGCCGGCAGCGACGGTGTATTCCAGGATCAGCGCCCAGCCCACCATCCAGGCGAGAAGTTCGCCCATGACGGCATAGCTGTAGGTATAGGCCGATCCCGAAACCGGAACCATCGATGCCATCTCGGCATAGCAGAGCGCGGCCACCGCGCAGACCAGCCCGGCGATGATGAACGCGACCATCATTCCCGGGCCGGCCTTTTGCGCGGCTTCGGCGGTCAGCACGAAGATGCCCGTGCCGATGATCGCGCCCACTCCCAACATCGTGAGCTGGAAGGCGCCCAGCGTCCGATGCAGCGATTTCTTCTCTGCGGTCGCCAGAATGGCGTCGAGCGGCTTTACCCGGTCCAGTATCATGTACGCGAAACCCCTTCCCCGATGAACGCCGCGCAATCGCGCAGGTCCGGAATGGGCCACGAAGCTAACGGATGACGGCTGCATTACAAGTGCGAACACGGCGCAATGTCGCGGCTTTCCCCGGACCCGCGCGCTGTGTAGAGGCGCGAAACCATGTCCACCACCTTCCAGCTCGATACAGCGACCAGCCGCGCCACGCCGACTCCGCAGCCAAGGAAGCGGCTGACCGTGCCGGCGATCCGCGATCACAAGCAAGCTGGCGTGACCAAAGAGCCGCTGGTGATGCTTACCGCCTATACGGCGCGCCAGGCGCAGTTGCTGGACGCCCATTGCGATATGCTGCTGGTCGGGGATTCGCTCGGCCAAGTGATCTACGGCCTGCCCTCCACGCTTTCGGTCACGATGGAGATGATGATCGCGCATGGTGCCGCGGTGGTGCGCGGCAGCTATCGCGCGCTGGTGATCGTGGACATGCCCTTCGGCAGCTACGAGGCGTCGCCCGAGCAGGCCTTCGCTTCCGCCAGCCGCATCATGGCCGAAACCGGCTGCGCGGCGGTCAAGCTCGAAGGCGGCCAGGCGATGGCCGAGACGATCGCCTTCCTTTCGGGCCGCGGCATTCCGGTGATGGCGCATGTCGGCCTCACTCCGCAGGCGGTGAACATGCTGGGCGGATATGGCGCGCGCGGGCGCAGCCAGCGCGAGCATGAGAAGATCATCGCCGACGGGCAGGCGGTGGCGAACGCCGGCGCTTTCGCCGTGGTGGCGGAAGGGGTGGTGGAACCGATCGCGGTGGCGATGACCGCATCGCTTGAAATCCCCGTGATCGGGATCGGCGCCAGCGCGCAATGCGATGGGCAGGTGCTGGTGACCGAAGACATGCTCGGCATGTTCGAGCGCGTGCCGCGCTTCGTGAAGCGGTACGAAAATCTGGCGCAGGTCGTGTCCGACGCCGCCGCGACCTATGCCGCCGAAGTGCGCGCCCGCGCCTTCCCGACGCCCGACCACACCTACCAGCCGAAAGACTGATTCACCCGATGCGCGAAGCCCTCAGGCATTACACCTTCTCGTTCCTGTTCATGGCCGCCTGCCTTGCGCTCGCGGCCTGGTACGGGTTCGAGAGCACCGGCAGTCTGGGCGGCATGGCGCAGGTGCTGTGGATCGTCTTCGTGCTCTCGATCCTCGAAATCTCGCTGAGCTTCGACAATGCGGTGGTAAACGCCTCGGTGCTCAAGGAAATGGACGAGGTGTGGCAGAAGCGCTTCCTGACCTGGGGCATCGCCTTCGCGGTGTTCGGGATGCGGATCGTCTTCCCGCTGGCCATCGTCGCGATAGCCGCCGGGATCGGGCCGATGCAGGCCGTCAGGCTCTCGCTCGACGATCCGGTCGAGTACGAGCGCATCGTCAGCGGCGCGCATGTCGGCATCGCCGGCTTCGGCGGGGCGTTCCTGGCGATGGTGGGGCTGAAATTCTTCTTCGATCAAGACAAGGACATCCACTGGATCCGGTGGATCGAGGAACAGCTCCACAAGTTTGCCGCGCTTCCGGCGGCCGAGATCGCCCTGCTTCTGCTGGTGCTGTGGGGCATTTCCAGCCTGTTGCCCGCGGCCGATGCACTGACCTTCCTGGTCGCGGGCATTCTGGGCCTCGTCACCTTCATCGCGGTGGAAGGGCTCAACACCATTCTCGAGATCAGCGAGGAGAAGAAGCGTGTGGCGGGCGCGGCGGTGCGCAGCGGGCTCGGGGGCTTTCTCTATCTCAACGTCCTGGACGCCAGCTTCAGCTTCGACGGCGTGATCGGCGCCTTCGCGCTTTCGAACAACATGGTGGTGATCGCGCTGGGCCTGTCGATCGGGGCGATGTTCGTGCGCTCGATGACCATTCACCTCGTACGTCAGGGCACGCTGGCCGCCTATCGCTATCTCGAGCACGGCGCGTTCTGGGCCATCATCGCCCTGGGCGGGATCATGCTCGCCTCGGCCCGCTGGCATATCCCGGAAACCATCACCGGGGTAATCGGCGCGGTTCTGATCGGGCTGTCGCTGTGGTGGTCGGTGCGCTTCAACAAGCGCCATCCCGACCACAGCTCCGCCGAGCACTGAGGTTCCGGCGGCGCACGGCCCTTATTGCGGATGAATGTCGTATTGTTTCAATAGGTCGTAGAGCGTTGGACGGCTGATCCCGAGCATCTTGGCCGTGCTCGAGATATTGCCCTGGGTACGGGCTAGCGCCTGGCGGATCATCCGCCGGTCGGCGTGCTCGCGCGCCGCCTTCAGGTTGAGCGCGTCCTCCTCGGCGGCATCCGATTCCGCAAGGTCCAGATCCTCGGCGCCGACCAGCTTGCCTTCCGCCATGATGACCGCGCGCTTCACCCTGTTTTCCAGCTCGCGCACATTGCCCGGCCAGCCCCAGCCGTCGATCGCCGCGAGTGCATCGGGCGCGAAGCCCTTGAGCTTCGGGTTCATCTCGCGGGAGAAGCGGGCGAGGAAATGCTTGGCCAGCAGCACCGCATCTCCCGGTCGTTCCGCCAGCGTGGGTATCCGCACCACGATCTCGGCGAGGCGATAGAACAGATCCTCGCGGAAGGTGCCGGCTGCGATCATCGCCTCCAGGTTCTGGTGCGTGGCGCATACGATGCGCGTGTCCACCGCGATCGCCTTGCGCCCGCCGATCCGCTCGATGGTGCGTTCCTGCAGGAAGCGCAGAAGCTTGACCTGGAGCGCCAGGGGGATGTCGCCCACCTCGTCGAGGAAGAGCGTGCCCCCGGCGGCCAGTTCGATCTTGCCCTCGGTGGTCTTGATTGCACCGGTGAAAGCGCCCTTCTCATGCCCGAACAGCTCGCTTTCGAGCAGGTTTTCTGGGATCGCCGCGCAATTGATCGCCACGAAGGAACCCGCGGCACGGGCGCTGGAATCATGCACCCCGCGCGCCAGGAGTTCCTTGCCTGTCCCGCTGGCACCGAGCAGCATCACCGACACCGAGGCATCGGCGACGCGTTCGATCATGCGGGCGACCTTGAGCATTTCCGGGGCAGCGGTGATGAGCTGGCCGAGCACCGCCCGGTCCTCGCCCGCGCGTTCGGCAAGGCGGCGGTTCTCCGTTTCGATGGCGTGAAGCTGGAACGCGCGCTGCACGATCAGGCCCAGCGTGTCGATCTCGAGTGGCTTGCGATAGAAATCGTAAGCTCCGCGCGCGATCGCCTCCAGCGCGCTCTCATGCGCGCCGTGCCCCGATGCGACGATGACCTTGGTATCGGGCTTGAGTGCCATGATCGCGTCAAGCACGGCGAAACCTTCGCTGGTTCCATCCGGATCGGGCGGCAGGCCGAGGTCGAGCGTGACCACCGCCGGCACATCGGCCCGCAGCGCCGCCAGCGCCGAAGCGCGATCGCCCGCGATCACCACCTCGAAATCGTCATAGGCCCATTTGAGCTGCGCCTGGAGGCCCTTGTCGTCCTCGATGACGAGCAGCTTCGGCTTGGATTCCGGCATCAGGCGGCCTTTTCGTCGGTGGGAATGGCGGGCAATCGCCCGGCGGCGCGACCGGCGATGAGGCGCGAAGCCTCCGCCAGCGGCAGGCTGATGGTGAAGCGCGATCCCACGCCTTCGCGCGATTCGACTTCGAGACGCCCGCCCATGGCGCGCGCATGCTCGCGTGCCTCGCACACGCCGATGCCGAAGCCGCCTTCCTTGGTCGAGACGAATGGGCGGAACAGGTCGGAGCGCATGAACTGCGCCGACATGCCGTGCCCGGCGTCGACGATCGCAATCGTGCCGCGCAGCCCGTTGGTGGCAACTTCCACCATGACCGGCACGCCCGGTGCGCTGGCGTCGAAGGCATTCTGCACCAGATGCGTCAGCGCCTGCTCCAGCATCTCCTCGTTGCCCAGAACCGCGCAATGCGCCTCGCCGAGTATCTCGAGCTGCCTGCCAGGCCCCGCGCGCGTCGCCAGCGTACGGGCCAGCGCGCCCAGGTCCACGGTCTCCGCGGCGGGGGCAGCGCGGCTGCCGTAGCGGCCGAGGCGCGCAACCAGCGCATCCAGCTTGTCGGCACTGTTACGCAGCGTCAGCAGCATATCCTTGCGAAACTCCGGATTCTCCGCGTGCCGCTCGGCGTTGCGCGCCAGCAGTCCAAGCTGGCTGGACAGGTTCTTGATGTCGTGCATCACGAAGGCCATCCGCCGGTTGAATTCGTCGAAGCGGGCGGCGTCCTGCAAAGCCTCCTGGCTGGCGTATTCGGCGAGATAGCTGGCGACCTGGCGGCCGGCGATGGCCAGGAGATCGAAGTCCTCCCAGTCGAGCCGCCGCGCTATCTGCGGGCGCGACAGGACGGCGAAGCCGACCAGGCGATCCTGGTGCAGCAGCGGCACGCCCGCCCAGGCGCCGGGTTCCTCGCGCAACCAGGCGGGGATCAGCTCCGCCTCGCCGAAGCGGTCGATACCCCTGCGGACCTCGTCGAGGTCGATGATCAGCATGTGCCGTTCGAGCAGCCGGACCAGAGCCTGGGGAAGCGCGCGTGGCGGCACCTCCGCGTCTGGCCAGCGCCATTGCGCGCCCAGCGCCAGGTCGCCATCCGGTGTTGGCATCAGCAGCAGTCCGGCCGGGCTGTCGGTGATATCGGCCAGCGACTGGACGGCGCGCTCGTGCAGGCCGGCACCGCTTTCCTTCGCGCTCGCCAGCGTACCGGTGAAGCGCAGCCATTCCTCGCGATAATCGTAACGGTGCTTGAACAGGTGCTTGAGCGCCAGCACACGAGCGGTCCCGCGCAGCCGCGGCGATGGCAGCCAGACCAGCGCGGCGGTGGCGGCAAGGAGGAGAAAGCCCACCTGGGTCAGCCGGGCCAGCTCCCCGGCCATGCGGGCCGCGCCCCCGGCGAGCCACACCATGGCGATGAAATAGACCGCCAGAACACCCAGCGACAACGTACTGAAGGCAACGGTCCTCGACGGGCGGAAGGTAAGCCCCGAGGAGCCCTGCGCCGCGCCGATCCCGAAGGCCACCGCCACCGCCGCCACGACGAGGGCGCGCAGGATATCGAGCCCGAAGACAGCACTTCCGGTCAGATAGGCGATGGTATCGAGGTTGAGCTCGAACAGCCAGAACAGCGCCAATCCGCCGCTGTTCCACGCCATGAGACGGCGCGAACTGGGCGAAGCGCCAACGACGAGATTGTGGACCAGGAACAGCGATCCCACCGCCACCAGCATCCCGAGCAGCGCCGAAGTCTCGATCTGGCCGCTCCCCCAACTGCTGGCGAGCAGCACGAAATGCAGCCCCTCGGCCATCATCAGCGCCGCGACCACCTGGCGCACGAGCCGCAGGCGATCTGCGCGGCCATCATTGGCGAAATGCCGGAAGAGGGCGAATATCCATGCCAGGTTTCGGGCGACCTCGAGCGACCAGGCGAGCGTCGTATCCGCGCCCAGCGCTGCGACGGCGCCGGACCATAGCGCCGTGACAGCCAGCGCAAGGCCGGTCGCCCGGCGGTCCGCCCGGGCCGCGCCGCCCGTGCGCAACACGACAAGCGCCATTACGGCACACAGGACGGCGGTCGCGCCGTAGAGCGCGAAGGCGATCATCGGGAGGGTCGACGCGGCCGCATGGTGGATAGCGGCTTAACCCCAGGTCGTGAAATGTCGGTAAACTTGACAGCCCGCCATATCAGCGCACGACCGCGCCGCTGGTCAGTCGCCGTCCACGGCCTCATTGGCGGCAGCGCCGGCATCCTGTGCGGCATCGCCAACCTTGCCCGCCGCTTTCGACACGCTCTGCGCCGCAGCCGTCACGGCATTATCCCTCGCGACCTCGGAATCGCTCGGTTGCGAAAACAGGTAGAAACCGACGCCGATCGCCACCACCAGCACCAGCGCGATCAGCCAGCCCGAACCGCCACCTCGAGGCCGTCCCTCGGTAATGACGGTGTGCGTCGTGTGAATATTGCCCGACGGCGTTTCCGTTTCGGTGATGCGTTCCTCGGCCATTGCATTTCCTCCGCGTGGCAGCGATTGCTGCGCCGGTGAACGCAGCACCGCTTCACCGGTTCCTACGCAGGCGGGGAAACCGTAGCGGTTTCGTAGGGCGCAAGCGGCCTGCGGGTGCGGTCGAACACCAGCCGCGCCCCTATCGGCGGCAGGGAACGCTGCGCGCATCCATCGACATGGCAGAGCCGGCAGCCCGGGCCGATCGCGGTCGCGGCCTCGCGTCCCAGCGCCACGCCCCGCGCTTGCGCCATTTCCCCCGCCAGCCCCGCGTCGAGACCGATCAACACCGCGAACCGTGCGCCATCGCGCGGCTCCACCGCGCGGGCCAGGCACAGCCATTGGGCGGTGCCCGACCCGTTCGGCCTGGTCGCCACGCTCTGGACGAGCATCTCGCCAGGCCGCTCGAACGCGCGCGTGGCGCACCATAGCGGGCAGGGATGGTCGGCTTCGAGGAAGTCGGCCCCGCTCGCGCCGGCGAAGCGCTTGGAGAATTGGCCTGCGCTGTCCAGCCGCGCCATGAAGAAGGGTAGCCCGCGTTGCCCGACCCGCTGCAATGTCGTTAGCCGGTGAGCCAGCTGCTCGAAGCTTACGCCGAAGCGGCGTTGCAGCACCGGAATATCGTAGCCGGTCGCCTCGCAGGCCCGCAGGAAGCGGCCGTAGGGCATCAGGAGCGCGGCGGCGGCATATCCTTCCAGGTGCCGCGCGAACAGCGCACGCGCCGCGGCATCGCCCATCCGCGCGCCGGCGACGATCTGGTCGATCAACTCACGCTGCTCGAGTGCCGCGATCTGCCACGCGAGCTCGAAAGCGCGCGCCTCGGGGCCCAGCATCTCCGCGAGCTGCACCTGCCGGGCGTGAAGATCCAGGCGCCGGCGCATCTCCGGCATCACCTCGCGTGGCAGGATGCGAACCGAAAGGCGGTGGCGCTCTCGCAGCCGCTCGGCGAGCGCAGCGCCGGTATCGTCGCGCGACAGCCGCATCTCGTCGGCCAGTGTTTCGGCCGCGTGGTCGAGATCGGCGAAATGGTTGCGCCAGCGCTCGATCTCGCGCCGGGCGGAGGCAACCGGGTCGTCTTCGCCTTTGTCGTGAGCCGACCCGGAATCGTAGAGCCGGGCGAAGGCGGCGGCGATCTGCGGGCTGGTGGACAGGAATTCATCCGCCTCGTGACGGTCGATCGCAAGATCGGCGAAGCGCTCGTCGGCGAGGCGGCGCGCAAGGCCGTCCACACCGCCCACCGTTTCGCCCTGGGCCAGTTCGCGCGGATCGAACGCGAAGGCGTTCATCAGTTCGACGACCACCCGCGCGGTCACGGGCCGCTGGCTTCGTTCGATCAGGTTGAGATAGCTTGGCGAGATGCGAAGGCGGACAGCCATCGCCCCCTGGGTCAGTCCCTCTCGCCTTCGCAGGCGTCGGAGCGCCGGACCGGCATAGAGGAGACCCTCGGCCATTTGTAATGTTCCTTACAATGTTACAGCTATTATAGCCGAAACGGCCCTAGCGCGACAGCATTAACTGTAAGTTTCACTGCAAATCTTCTCCCGACCCTGCGTAACTGAGCCATCGAAGCTTGGATCGCAGGAGCATCCCATGACGTATCAATGCCGGATCGGCGACCTTACCCGCACCATCGATGGTGCCGGCGCCCCCTGGGCCGGCATCGACGCGGAATCGGCGGCGCGCATGCAGGTTCAGAACCGGTTTCGCACCGGTCTGGACATCGCGCGGCACACCGCCACGATCATGCGGGCGGACATGGCCGCCTATGACGCCGATCCGGGGGCCTACACGCAATCACTGGGCGCCTGGCACGGCTTCATCGCCCAGCAGGAGATCATCAGCGTCAAGAAGCACTTCGGCACCACCAGGGGTCGCTACGTCTATCTCTCGGGCTGGATGATCGCCGCGCTGCGCAGCGAGTTCGGCCCCCTGCCCGACCAGTCGATGCACGAGAAAACATCGGTTCCGGCGCTGATCGGCGAGATCTACACCTTCCTCAAGCAGGCCGATGCGCGCGAGCTCGGCGGCATGTTCCGGGCGCTGGACGCGGCGCGCCGCGCGGGTGACGAGGTGGAAGCCAAGCGGATCGAGCACGCCATCGACGCGCACGAGACTCACGTGGTTCCGATCATCGCCGATATCGACGCCGGCTTCGGCAATGCCGAGGCGACCTATCTGCTGGCCCGCAAGATGATCGAGGCCGGCGCCTGCGCGCTCCAGATCGAGAACCAGGTGTCGGACGAGAAACAGTGCGGCCACCAGGATGGCAAGGTCACCGTGCCGCACGAGGACTTCATCCAGAAGATCCGCGCCATCCGCTACGCCTTCCTCGAGCTGGGCGTGCCCGACGGCATCATCGTCGCGCGCACCGACAGCCTTGGCGCGGGTCTCACCAAGCAGATCGCCTACAGCAAGGAGCCGGACGACCTTGGCGACCGGTACAACAGCTACCTCGATTGCGAGGAGGTCGATCCCGCGGCGCTGAGCGATGGGCAGGTGTTCCTGAGCCGCGGCGGCAGGCTTGTCAGCCCCAGGCGACTGCCGTCGAACCTCTACCAGTTCCGCGCCGGCACCGGAGAGGACCGCTGCGTGCTCGACTGCGTCACCAGTCTCCAGAACGGCGCCGATCTGCTGTGGATCGAGACAGAGAAGCCGCACATCGGCCAGATCGGCGGCATGGTTCGCCGCATCCGCGAGATCGTGCCCAATGCCAAGCTGGTCTATAACAACTCGCCCAGCTTCAACTGGACTCTCAACTTTCGCCAGCAAGTCTTTGACGATTGGTCGCAAAGCGGCCGGGATATGTCCGCCTATGAGCGCGACCGGTTGATGGGCGAAGGCTATGACGACAGCGAGCTGGGGATCGAGGCCGACACGCGCATCCGCAGCTTCCAGCGCGATGCCGCGCGCGAGGCGGGCATCTTCCACCATCTCATCACCCTGCCGACATACCACACCGCCGCGCTCAGCACCGATCAGCTCGCCCGGCGCTACTTCGGGGATGACGGGATGCTCGGCTATGTCGAACAGGTCCAGCGCGCTGAGATCCGCGAGGGGATCGCCTGCGTGAAGCACCAGAACATGGCCGGCAGCGACATCGGTGACGACCACAAGGACTATTTCGCCGGCGAGGCCGCGCTGAAGGCCGGCGGCAGCCACAACACCATGAATCAGTTCGCAGCGGCGTGAGGAGAACGACCATGACGACCATCACCACGACCCAGGATCGCCCGACGACGGAGCCCGTGAAGGAGCCGAGCCGCGCACGCGCCCTGTTCTCGACCGCCGATTTCCGTCTGCTCCGCGCGGCCCTGGCCAGTCACGCGCGGGTCATCGACGATCGGGAGGATCTGGCGCGCATCAACGCGCTCCACCATCGGCTCGGTACCTATGTGAGCACCGAATAGCCCCCTGTTCGAGAGGTCTCCTGGGGAGGAGCCACGGCCGTCGGAGCGCGAGGAGAGCGCGTTCCGGCGGCCGTCAATTCTTCGGCATCAGACGCATTGCCGAGGCCGTCAGCGCCTCGGCTGCGGTGCCGATCACCTTTTCCGCGTCCGGTGCCCAGAACGGCGAATGGAGGGAAGGTAGCGCCTCCCCCGATTTCTCCGCCGCCGCGATCCTGGCCGGGTCCTCACCGCCGACCCAGAACATCACCGACTGGATGTTGGCGGGGTCCGCGCGGCGATAGCGGGCGAAATCCTCGCCTGGCATGATCGGCGGCGCGATCGCCACCCGCTCCGCACCGAAACGTTCGCGAAGCGGATCCATAACCTGCGCGGTAAAGCCCGGCTCGTTGATGAGCGAGGGCGTGTGTTCTACACCGAAGGCGATCACCGGCATCCGGTCCTTCGGCACGCCAGACGCCATCGCCTCGCCCATCACGATCCGCTCCAGCCCCTCCTTCAGCCGCGCGCGCTGCTCGTCGGTGAAGCTGCGAACGGTCAACTGCAGTTTCGCGCTGTCGGAAATGATGTTGTACCGCGATCCGGCATGGAAGCTGCCCACGGTGACCACTGCTGGCTCCACCGGATTGTTCTCCCGGCTCACCAGGGTCTGCAGACGCATCACGATGGCGCTGGCCAGCACGATCGGGTCGCGCGTGGTGTGGGGCGCCGCGCCGTGTCCGCCCACGCCCTTCACCTCGATATCGACGCTGTCGACATTGGCCATCGCCGGGCCGCTGGCATAGGTGATCTTGCCCGCGGGCGTCGCCGCCATGTCGTGGAAGGCGAGCGCATAGTCAGGCTTGGGAAAGCGCGTGTAGAGCCCGTCATCCAGCATCGCCTTGGCGCCCTGCCCCGTCTCCTCCGCCGGCTGGCCGATCATTACCAGCGTGCCCGACCATTCCGCCTTGCGCGCCGCCATCAGCCGGGCGGTGGCGATCCAGGCGGTCATGTGGGTATCGTGACCACAGGCGTGCATGAGCCCGGTCTCGCCACCCGCGGCGACCCCGCGGGCCTTGCTGGCGAAGGGCAGCCCGGTCTGCTCGGTCACCGGCAGCGCGTCCATGTCGGCGCGGATCATCACCACCGGGCCGGGGCCGTTCCTCAGCACCGCGACCACGCCGGTCCTGCCGACTTTCTCGGTTACGGCGAAGCCGGCCGCGCGCGCCGCGGCGGCCATGATCCCGGCACTGCGAACCTCCTGAAACGCAAGTTCGGGATGCTGGTGGAAATCGCGATAGGTCGCGAGCAGGCCGGGCATCTCCGCGGCGACGGCGGCGCGGAGACTATCGGACTGCGCGAACGCTGGCGCGGGCAGCGTAAGTGCCATTGCCGACAGCATAATGAAGGGCTTCACCGACCTGCTACTCCCGAGGAATGGACCGGATACTACACGGTCATGGGACTGGAATCGCGACCACACGGAAAGTCGGGCCGCCCCGGGAGGCTGGCAGAAAATCGCGCCGTGGGAAAGCACCCCCGCCGTGATGGGCGCCAACCCACTAGCGGATCGAGCGAGCTGTCACCCTCGCCATCCATGCTGTGATGGCTGGCAAGACCAGAAGCGTGAGTGCGGTCGAGGTCACCAGTCCGCCGATGACCACGGTCGCCAGCGGCCGCTGAACTTCTGCTCCGGTACCTGTGGCGAGCGCCATCGGCACGAAGCCAAGCGATGCCACCAGAGCGGTCATCAGGACCGGGCGCACCCTTTCCATCGCCCCGTCGGCAATTGCCCGGTCAGCCGGCACGCCGTCATCCCGGTGCTTCCTGATGGCGCTCATCATCACCAGACCGTTCAGGACCGCGACGCCCGACAGCGCGATGAAGCCCACCGCCGCGGTGATCGAGAACGGCAACCCGCGCAGCAGCAGCGCGAACACGCCTCCTGCCAGCGCCATCGGCACCGCCGAGAATACGATCAATGCCGGAACAAGCCCGCCCAGCGCCATGTAGAGCAGCGCATAGATCGCGATGAAGCAGATCGGCACCACTATGGCCAAGCGCAGCCGCGCCGATTGCAGGCTTTCGAACGTACCGCCCCAGTCGATGTACATGCCAGCGGGGAGTGGAAACGCCGCGATCTTGTCCTGTGCGTCGGCCACGAAGCCACCAAGGTCGCGGCCGCGGACGTTGACCTGCACCGTCACCATCCGTTTGCCGTTCTCGCGGCTGATCTGGTTGAGCCCGTCAGTATAGCTGAACCGTGCGACCGATCCGAGCGGCACCGAACGGGCCACCTGGCCATCGGATGCCGGCAGCATCACCGGGATCGTGCGCAACAGGTCCACATCGTCACGCTGCACGTCCGGAAGGCGAACGACTATCGCGAAACGACGATCTCCTTCGAAGAGCAACCCTGCCTGACGCCCGCTCAGCGCGGCAGCCACCGTGTTCGCCACCTCCTCGACCGACAGGCCGAACCGCCCCGCCGCCTGCCGATCGACCTGCACGTCGAAGGTGGGGGCGCCCTCGGTCTGCTCGACGGTCACGTCGCCCGCTCCCGGAATGTCGCGAACCGCACCCGCAATCAGGCGCGCCTGCGCGTTCATTTCCTGAAGGTCGTCGCCGTAGAGCTTGATCGCCACATCGGCGCGCACACCGGCGATGAGCTCGTTGAAGCGCATCTGGATCGGTTGCTGTATCTCGGTACGATTGCCGATCAGGGGCTTCATCCGTTCTTCTATCCGGCGCAGGATATCGGCCTTGCTCTTGACCTCGGGAGGCCATTCGCTCTGGGGCTTGGGAATGACATAGGTGTCGGATGCGTTCGGGGGCATGGGGTCGGTACCAAGGTCGGCGTTGCCGTTCTTGGAGAAAACCAGTGCTACCTCAGGCAGCGTTTTCAACGCGTTCTCGATCCTTAGCTGCATCTGAGTCGATACGTCGATCGATGCCGACGGCACGCGGAAGTTCGTGACCGTGATGTCCTTCTCATCCAGCTGCGGCATGAATTCCTCGCCGAGCAGCGGAAATGCCAGCACAGCAAGCGCGAAGGCCCCTGCCCCGCCCATCATGAACGGCAGGGGGCGCCTTATCGCTTTCTCGAGCAGCGGCGCGTAGCGTTCCTTGAACCAGCGGATCGGGCGAACCTCGGTCTCGCTTACGCGCCCGGCGATGAGAATCGCGATCATCGCCGGAACGAACGTCAGCGACAGCACGAAAGCCGCCGCGAGCGCGAGCATCAGGGTCATAGCCATCGGCGCGAAGGTCTTGCCTTCGACACCCTGAAACGTGAGCAATGGCACGAACACCAGGAAGATGATGATCTGGCCGAACACCGTTGGCCGGATCATTTCGCGCGCGGAGTCGATCGTCGTCTGGAGCCGTTCGTTCAGCGTTAACAACCTGCCTTCACGGTGTTGCCGTTCGGCCAGGTGGCGCAGCGCGTTCTCGACGATGATGACTGCGCCATCCACTATGAGTCCGAAATCAAGGGCGCCTAGGCTCATCAGGTTCCCCGACACGCCGAGTTCGTTCATACCTGCGGCGGTCATCAACATGCTGATGGGGATCACGGTCGCCGCGATCAGTGCGGCACGCACATTGCCAAGAGCCAGGAAAAGGACCGCGATGACGAGCAGCGCACCTTCCAGGAGGTTCTTCTCGACCGTTGCTATCGTGGCGTTGACCAGCTTCGAGCGGTTGTAGACAGGCTCCGCGAAAACGTCGGGAGGCAGGCGCCGATTGATTTCGGCCAGCTTGTCGGTGACCCTGGTTGCGACGATGCGGCTATTTTCCCCGACCAGCATCAAGACGGTGGAAATGACTGCTTCCGAGCCCATCCTGCTGCCGGAGCCGGTTCGAACAGCCCCGCCGATCTCGACGTGCCCGACATCGGCTACTCGAACGGGCACATCACCACGGGTCGCGACCACTGCGTCGCGTATGTCCTCGATCGACCGCAACCTGGCATCGGTACGCACCAGGAAACTCTCGCCCGCGCGCTCTACGTAATTCGCCCCTACCGACAGATTGGCTCGTTCTAGCGCATCAGCGAGTTCGGTCACCGAAAGCCCGTAGGATGCGAGCGCGTTGAGATCGGGCTGGACAAGATACTGCTTCACGTAACCGCCATTGGAATCGACACCGGCCACGCCCTGCACCGACCGCATCTGCGGGCGGATAATCCAGTCCTGCACCGTTCGCAGGTAGGCTGCCTTCGCCAGCGCAGTTGTCAGGCGCTCGCCTTCAGGGGTCAGATAGGTGCCATCCGACTGCCAGCCCGGGCGACCGTCGACGACACGCAGACCTTTGCCATCGGGATGACGGAATGCGACCGAATAGAACACGATCTCGCCCAGCCCCGTGCTCAAAGGCGCCAGAGTGGGCTGGACCCCGACGGGAAGATTCTCGCGCGCTTGCGCCAACCGCTCGCTCACCTGCTGGCGAGCGAAGTAGATGTCGGTGCGATCGGTGAACACCGCGGTCACCTGACTGAATCCATTTCGCGTCAGCGAACGGGTGCTTTGCAACCCCGGAATTCCGGCGAGCGCGGTCTCGACCGGGAAGGTGACCTGCTTCTCGATGTCGATGGGACCGAGCGAGGGCACGAACGTGCTGACCTGGACCTGCCGATTGGTGACGTCTGGAACGGCGTCGATCGGGAGCCGGGTAATCTCCCACGCACCCAAGGATATGACGATCAAGGTCAGAAATGCGACGAGCCAGCGCAGGCGGACTGACGTGGCGAGGATGCGCTCCATCATGGCGCCCCCCTGTTGATCTTGCGTGCTAGAACGGGGCCGCGCTGTTGGACCGCGGCAGCGGAAACGAAGCCGGCTGGCGCAAATACGCGCCGCCCGCCGATGCTGGCATTCATTGTGAGATCTCCTTCGCTGTTCCCTGGCGCAGCGCGCCGACGAGAATCAGCTTCGTGGAGGTCGCATCAATCCGGAGGGGAGATCGCCCGCGACGATCTGCTGTAGATCGACCAACCACGCGACACGCGCCATCGGCTCCGCCGTGGATAGCGCCTGTGGAAGCACTCCGAGCCACTGACCCGCAGCGTGGGCGGCGGCGTGAATTGGACCGTCTGGGTCGATCTCTGGCGCAGCCCCATGATCGAGCACGCTCGCGACAGACCCAGCGCTGTCATCGTGGCCGTGACTTATGGTCACGGGCGTGCGCTCTCCATGGCCATGAAGCGAAGCGTTGTGCCATCCGGACAGCGCGGCCAGCATCAAGACCGCCGCCAACGCCAACGCAAAACCGAGCAGGGAAAAAGCGGGTCGGCGCAAGATCGCCGCGCCGTGGCGGGAGGCAAGCGACAGGTGACTGTGCGGGCTCCCGGTCGCGGGGGCGACGGTGCGGAGTAGGCGATGAAGGACCGACATGGTGCGCGCGCGAAACACTGCCGACGACCATATCTTCTTCCCAGGCAAAGTCACGCCCTGTCCGCCGTCAGCCCCGACGAACCTTCTGGTGCCCCCGGTCGGACTCGAACCGACACTCCTTGCGGAACTCGATTTTGAGTCGAGCGCGTCTACCAATTCCACCACAGGGGCTCCGGCGTGGCCGGAAAAGGGGCAGGCGGCGCGCTTAGCGGCTTGGCGGCGCGGCTTCAAGCGAAGGCGCGATCCGGTAGTGTCTCAGTTTGAAATCTGACTGCCGTTTGCGCCAACCGTGCCAATCCCTATATGCTTGGCGGTATGCAAAGGACAGACCATGCCTAAAGGTCCGCGCGGAGAGAAGCGCCCTGCCGACGCTATCAGTCGCGCGGTGTTGATCGCCAAGATCGCAACCGGAGAGATTGAGGATGAGCGGGGGGCTGCATCCAGTGCCGCCGCACAGCTCGGCAGATTGGGCGGCAGAAAGCGTGCGGAGAACATGACACCGGAGCGTCGGGCGGAGATAGCCAAGGCGGCTGCGGCCAAGCGGTGGGCGAAGGACTAGTCCTTGCTCCCGAAGATGCTCACCACATTCGAGTCCTGACGAAACTCGTCTTTCAAGACCGGCGCGGCGCGCGACTGCGCTTGCCCTGATAGGGTTCCAGGCTCCAAGTCAGCGAGTTCCTCCAAGTCGGCAGTTGGAAACGGCAGCGCCTTCACGATTTGAGAAGTGGACTGCACGCCTTCTTCGATCAAAAGCTCGAAGCTGCGCCGAATGAGGTGCGGCTCTTCTTTTTCAAGCTTGCCGTCGAGCGGCTCGCCATTGCGCCAACCACGCCGGTTGTAGTTGATCCAAAGCCGCCGTGCATCGTCGTCGTCAATTAGATCGAGCTGCTTGCTGCGCATAATCATGGCGGCAACCGACGCGCCCCAACGCTCCTTCAATGTCAAAAACCCGTCCAGCGAAGGGGCATAAAGCTCGCCGATAAACTCCGCTTCGGGCATCAACATGGCCGACGCGATTTGATCGGCCTGCTTCTCAACCGCCTTATAGAAAGCTCGATCGTTCAGCCGCTTTTGCGAGACGTTGGCATGGCAGGCAATGTGGACCAGCTCATGCAGCACGTCGAAGCGCTGGCGGCAGGCGCTGGCCTTGTCGCGCGACAACATGACGAACGGGACATTGAAGCGATCAGACCATTGCGAAAACGCATCCAGCTTGTCCGCACGAACATGAATGCGGGAAACCAAAACGCCGTTTGTTTCAAGCTGCTCAATCGTATCGGGCATTGGGCCAGGCCGAATATCCCAAAACTCCCTGATTTCAGTAGCCACACGCTCGATAAAATCGGAGCTTCCAAAGTTCTCTTCGGAAAAATCAAATCGAGGCACATTGAGTACCGGAAGGTCGAAGTAGGATGCCAAATAATCGACAAGCTCTTTCATCCATTCGAGGCGCACTTCGGCACGATCACGCGCAGTTGGGGGCGCTGACAGGCGCGCCCTCCAGAAAATCGGCTTATCGTCCTTTGGTGCGACCGGCCGGAAGAAATAATCGTAGGGAACTTTCAGGATTGAGGCGAACCTGTGGACTCCATCAAGCTTCGGCGTTTGCCGGTCGTTTTCATACTTGGAGACGGATTGAACGCTCAGATCGGCCAAATCGGCGAACACGGTTGCGCTTAGGCCCAGCGCCATGCGTGCTTCGGTCAACCGTGCGCCGACAAACCCTTGTGCAATGACGCTCACCGCTTGCCGTCCGTCCCGGTATCTTCGTCACCCTTCGGCTTTTTCCAAGGCATAGAGCGCTTGGGAACGCCCTTCTTCGGCGCAGCCGGATAGGCATCAAGAATCTCGGTCACCGTAAACTCGACGGCCCAGGCGCGGCAGTCGGTAGCCGGGAGGCAAAACTGGATCATGCCCAGCTTTTGCTCGTCGGCGCGGAAGCGCCGACCAATCGGGTTGTGAGCGATCAGCCCGTAAAGGGTGGGCATGAGAAACGCGCCTTCCGGCTCGTCTCCAAGATCGAGGCGGGGCAGGTCCATTGAGTTGGCCAACCGCTCCCGGAACTTGGCGGGTTGCGGCATCATGCCGATGGCTTGCACATAGGATTGCGTCATCGCCACGTCGCCCTTGAACACATAGGCATGACGGCGGTTATTCTGCACTATCAGGCTCATCGAATGCGCGAGGCCGTGCCGAACGGCGAGATCGACGATCAACTTCTCCATCTTGAAATGCCGTCGCTGGAGCAAATCGTCTATCTTCTGATCGGGAAGCACGTTCTTATCTGCATCGACGTCCGCGAACACGTCGGCATAGGCGATGAGGGCCAGCGCGCGAAGGTCGGACCAGAACTCCATCGGCACGTCGCGGACGATCATCGCGATGGCTGTGGACTTGAGGCGTTCATAGGCATCCATGCGAATCTAACCCTTCAACGATTTTCCTGCATTGCACATTTTTGGAGATACCTTAAAGAGTTTGAGGCCGCAAGTGCTGATTTTGCTTGACCCTAAGCAAGAAAGTTCATATCAAAATGGGCATGAACAAACTGCCCCTAGCCAAGCGCACTCAAATCCTCGCCATGCTGTGCGAGGGATCGTCCATGCGCTCGATCAGCCGCATTGCCGATGTTTCGATCAATACGGTTAGCAAGCTGCTGGTCGAGGCCGGGGAAGCCGCTCTCGCCATCCATGATGAAACCGTGCGCGGCGTGAAAGCGAGCCGCATACAGTGCGATGAAATCTGGTCGTTCTGCTATGCCAAGGCGAAGAATGTCCCCACCGCCAAGGACGCCCCGGAAGGCGCTGGCGATGTATGGACCTGGACCGCAATCGACGCCGACACGAAGCTGATGGTTTCCTATTTCGTCGGCGACCGTGGCGGCGAAAGTGCCATGATCCTTATGGATGATCTTCGCGCCCGCCTCGCCAACCGCGTCCAGCTCACCACCGATGGGCACAAGGCGTATCTTGAAGCGGTAGAAGGCGCGTTCGGGGCCGACGTCGATTATGCCCAGCTCGTGAAGATTTACGGCGAGCTTGGCGGCGGCACGCCGGAGCGCCGCTACAGCCCCGCCGAATGCAACGGCATCCGCAAGCGCCGCGTGGAAGGCAATCCCGACATTGCCCATGTCAGCACCTCCCATGTCGAGCGCATGAACCTTTCGATCCGGATGCAGAACCGTCGCTTCACCCGGCTAACTAACGCTTTCAGCAAGAAGCTCGACAACCACATTCACGCACTGGCGCTCTACTTCGCGTTCTACAATTTCTGCCGCATCCACAAGTCGCTGCGCATTACCCCGGCGATGGCCGCTGGCATCACCGACCGCCTCTGGACGCTGGACGACATTGTTGCGAAGATCGATGCGATGGCCCCAGCCCCCAAGCCACGCGGCCCTTACAAGAAGCGCAATTCAAACTGAGACACTACCCGCGATCCCCGCTCCACCGGCGTTACTTCAGCGCGCCGGCCAGGATCTTGTGGAGGCGGGAGTGCAGCGCATCGTTGGCGGCCAGCACCTGCTTCGACAGCACCGGCGCCGAACGCCCCCGGTAATCGGACACGAAGCCGCCGGCCTCGCGCACGATCAGGCAACCGGCAGCGGTGTCCCAGTCACTTAACTCGCTCTCCCAGAAGCCGTCGAACCGCCCGGCCGCGACCCAGGCGAGATCGAGCGAGGCCGCACCGAACCGGCGGATGCCCGCAACCTGCGGGCCGATCGCCCCGAAGATGCGCGCCCATTCGCCGAAATCGCCGTGCCCGCCATAAGGGATGCCGGTGGCGATCAGCGCCTCGGACAGGTTGCGCCGGCCAGACACGCGAAGCCGCTTGTCCTGGAGCCAGGCACCACGGCTCTTTTCGGCCCAGAACGTCTCGTCGGTGACCGGCTGATAGACCACCCCCGCGACGACATCGCCCCAGCCCCGGCCGTCGAGCGTGCGCTCCTGCGCGGCGATGCTGACGGCGAAGTGGGGGATCCCGTGGAGAAAGTTGCTGGTGCCGTCGAGCGGGTCGACGATCCAGCGCGGCTGGCCTTCGTCGCCCTCGATCACCCCGGCCTCTTCCATCACGAAGCCCCAGCCGGGGCGCGCGGCGAGGAGTTCGTCGTAGATCGTGCGCTCGGCGCGCAAGTCGGCCTTGCTGACGAAATCGGCCGGACCCTTGGCGCTGACCTGGAGATGCTCGATCTCGCCAAAATCGCGGCGCAGCTTGCCGCCCGCCTTGCGCGCGGCCTTCTCCATCACGCGGATGAGCCCGGATACTGCGGCCATGCTGCTGTCTCTATTCGGTAGCGACGCGGATCGATCGCGCCTGAAGGTTGATGGTGCCCCAGTCGCAACGCATGGCGAAGCGCGTGCCGTCGATGGCGAAGGACTGGATGGCGTGGCGGCGCCGCGCCGGCTCGGCATGGGATGCACGCTCGAGGTCGAGCGCGGCGATGCTGGCGAAGCGGATCGTGCCGGGGTGCAGGCAGAATTCCTCGCCCGCGCCGGGCGCTTCATAGGCCGGATGGCCGGGCTGGAGACAGAAATCCATTTCCAGCGTCAGCCGGTCGTCGTCCACCACCACGCCGAGGAGCATGGAGCGCTCCATGGCGATGTGGTCGAACCGGCTGGCGACGCTCCTGCCCACGACGAGGTTTAGCTCGCCTTGCCGACGTAGGCCTGCTCGTAGACGTCCACCACGATACGCGTGCCGCTTTCGATGTGCGGCGGCACCATGATCCGTACGCCATTGTCGAGCTTGGCGGGCTTGTAGCTGGAGGAGGCGGTCTGCCCCTTCACCACCGCGTCGGCCTCCACGATGGTCGCCTCGACCTGCGCGGGCAGTTCCACGCTGATGGGCTTTTCGTCCCACAACTCGAGCATGACCTGCATACCGTCCTGAAGGAACGGGCGGGCATCGCCGAGGAGGTCAGCGGGCAGGTTGATCTGTTCGTAGGTGTCCTGGTCCATGAATACGAGCATGCTGCCGTCCTCGTAAAGGAACTGATAGTCCTTGGTGTCGAGCCGGACGCGCTCCACGGTGTCGGCGCTGCGGAAGCGGACGTTGGTCTTGCGCCCGTCCTGCAGGTTCTTCATCTCGACCTGCATATAGGCCCCGCCCTTGCCCGGCTGGGTGTGCTGGATTTTGGCAACCTTCCAGATGCCACCTTCGTATTCGAGGATGTTGCCGGGACGGATGTCCACGCCGGAAATCTTCATGGGTTCAGGTGCCTTCGATTTTGAAAGAGCGCGGCGGGGCACGCCCCGTCCGATTGCGCGGCGGCGCTTAGCGGTTCGGCCGGCTCCGGGCAAGGTGGCTGGCTTACCGCGATAGGCTCGCCTATGCAGCGCCCCATGACGCGATCCGTGTTCCCCGCCGCCGTTGTCTTCCTTTTCCTGCCCGCAATGCTGGCGCCATCCGCGGCGGCGCTGGCGGCCGGCGATCTCTCGGTCTTGCCCAAGGGCCATTACGGCTGCTGGACGGCAGGTGTCGCCAGCGGGCCGGCCATCAGCGGCGTGCCTGAACGCAGCTTCACGATCGCGCGGGGCTCCAGCTATGCCAGCCCGGCGGGTGGCGGCACCTATCTGGTGGCGAGCGACCTGCTGACTTTCACCCGCGGGCCGCTCAAGGATTGGAGGCTGCGCCGGAATCGTGGCGGCTACTGGCAGGAGCTGGCCCGCGATGGGGAACCGGGCCGGCTAAAATGCAGCCGCACGGGAACGGCTCCGCCGCCCCGCAGCTAACGATCCCGCAATCTCGAAGCGGGGGTTGCGGCATGGGAGATGGCGGCATGCAGGGCGGCCACCGCCGCACTTTCGCCATCCGCAGCTTGCCACACGGCGTGGGACACCGCCAGGAAATCGGCGCCCGCCGCCACCAGCGGGCCGCAGTTCTCCGGCGTGATCCCGCCGATGGCCACGCAAGGGATCTCGAACAGCCGCTGCCACCATTCCAGGATATCGGTATCGGGTCGATGCTCGCTTTCCTTGGTCGCGCTGGGAAAGAATGCGCCGAAGGCGACATAGTCGGCACCCGCGTCGCCCGCTTCCATCGCCAGGTGGCGGCTGGCATGGCAGGTAACGCCGATCTGAGCCTCGCGCCCCAGCACCTCGCGGGCTTCCCGCACGTCTCCATCGCCCTGCCCCAGGTGGACGCCATCGGCGCCGAGCCGCCGCGCCAGCGCCACGCTGTCATTGACGATGAAGGCGCATTCGCGCGCGGCGCAGATCTCCTGGAGCGGCCCGGCGAGCCGCGCCGCCTCGTGCTCGTTCAGTCCCTTCACGCGAAACTGGAAGGCGGCGACCGGCCCCCCGGCCAGCGCGCGCTCGAGCCGGTCGGGGAAGGCGCCCGAGACATCGAGCGGCGAGATGAGGTAGAGATCGCAGGAAGCCATCGGCAAAGCGGTAGCGCCCATTCAGGAGGCCGCAAGGGGCGTGGGCGCGTTATGTTGCGCATGAAGCCGCTCGCGCCCATCCTCGCCTTCGCGCTCGCAGCCTGTGCAACCACTCCGAACGCGCCGCGCGAGGGGCCCGTCGCCCTGGGCCAGACCGCATATGTCGGCGGACCTCTGGTTACCCCGGTCGCGGTGGTGGAGGACAGTCGCTGCCCCATGAATGCCCGCTGCATCTGGGCGGGCCGACTGGTGGTGCGTGTGGCCATTCGCGGCCATTCCGGCAGCGGTAGCTGGACCATGCGTCGCGACTTGACGCTTGGCACCCCCCACCCGGTCGCCGATGGGGCCCTGACGCTGGTTGCGGCTACCCCAGGCCGGATGGCGGGCACCGAACTACGCAGCGCCGACTACCGATTTACCTTCGACTTTCAGGGCGGGATCTAGCGCCTAGCGCACGCTCGCCGCGTGGATCTGATCGATCGCCTTGCCAAGCGTTGCGTCGAACTCGTCATCCGACTGGCCGGCGCGCAGATCCTGGAGCAGGCCGCGGCTGAAGCTGGCGATCATCCCGCTGTTGCGCGCCAGCTTCTCGCACGCCTCATGGGTGGAATAGCCACCCGATAGCGCCACCACACGCAGTACGCGCGGATGGGACACGAGCGGCGCGTAAAGCCCCGCTTCGACCGGGATCGAGAGCTTGAGCATCACCTGCTCGTCAGCGCCTAGGGTATCGAGGTGGCGCAGGATCGCCGCCAGTAGCAACGCCTCGCCCTCCGCCCGATCGGCCGCATGGATGTCGTATTCGGGTTCCAGCATGGGGACCAGGCCGGTCGCCAGAATGCGGCGGCCTTCCGCGAACTGCTGCGCCACGATCGCCTCGATGCCCTGCGGGTTGGCGCTCTTGACGACGCTGCGCATCTTGGTGCCGAACACGCCCAGCCCTCGGGCCCGCTCGCACAGCCCCTCCAGCCCCGGCATCGGCTTCATCAACTGCACGCCGTCGCTCTCGTCCTCCAGCCCCTTGTCGACCTTCAGGAAGGGCACCACGCCGCGCTCCGCCAGGCGGGCCGGCACGCTCTTGCCGCCGCACTGGCCGTCCATCGTCTTCTCGAACAGGATCGCGCCGATCACCTTGCCTTCGCCGAAACACGGGGTTTCGATGATCCGCTGGCGCATGGCGTGGATCAGCGCGAACATCTCGTCATCGCCGCTCCACGCGCCATCCTCGATGCCATAGCCCTTGAGCGCCTTGGGTGTGGAGCCGCCCGACTGGTCCAGTGCGGCGATGAAGCCCTCGCCGGTGGCGACGCGCTCGCGCATGTCTTCGAAATTCATGGTGATCCCCGTCGGCTGCATTCGTATGCACTGCTTGTCCGGCGGCGCGTAAACGGGCGGGTGCCGGCGGGCAACCAAGGGAACGTTCCCAAGTGCGCGCCGCCCCGAAATTGCACAGTCAGCGGGACGAAACCTTCCGGATGATGCCGGTGAAGCTGAGCGCCGGGGTGCCGTCGGCAGTGACGAGACCGCGCACGAAGATCGTCTTGCCCCCGCCTCGGGTGACCTCTCCGCGAGCCTCCACGAGCTGGCCGGCCCGAATCGCGGCGAGGAAATCGCCCGAGAGATTGACCGTCACACCCCAATGCCCATCCATCTCGCGATGAGCGATCGAGAACAGCGAGAAATCCGCGAAGGTCATCATGCAGCCGCCATGCATGAAACCGCCGCCGTTCATATGGCGCGGCTCGGCGCGGAAGGCGCAGACCGTCCCTTCCGCATCGTCGTGGCGATAGAAGAACGGACCTGCGCGGGTCTCGAAGGCGTCATGCGCCCAGTTCTTCCACCCGGCGAACTCGCCTTCACTTACAATGGTCGGTGCCAGGATCGCCTCGCTCATCGCTGGAGCGCGGCCACGCCGGGCAGTTCGCGACCTTCCATCCATTCGAGGAAAGCACCGCCAGCGGTTGATATATATGTGAAATCCTGCGCCACGCCGGCGTGAGCCAGTGCCGCCACCGTGTCGCCGCCACCGGCCACCGACGTCAGAGAGCCATCCTGCGTCAACGCCGCGGCGGTCTTGGCGAGCGCAACCGTGGCGGCATCGAACGGAGGCGTCTCGAAGGCGCCGAGCGGCCCGTTCCAGACCAGCGTGCGGCACGTCTTGAGCACATCGCCCAGTGCCTCGACCGCTTGCGGACCGATGTCGAGGATCATCTCCTCGGCCGCGACCTCGTGCACATTGGCGGTGCGCAGCGAGGGCGGATTGGCGGCGAATTCCTTCGCAACCACGACGTCATAGGGCAGATGCACCGTGCAGCCGGCGTGCTCGGCCTCGTCCATGATACGGTTGGCGGTGGCGGCGAGATCGTGCTCGGCAAGCGACTTGCCGACATCCACACCCCGCGCGGCCAGGAAGGTGTTCGCCATGCCCCCGCCGATGACGAGGTGCTGGACCTGCTTGACGAGGTTCTGGAGCACGTCGAGCTTGGTCGACACCTTGGCCCCGCCCAC
This sequence comes from Altererythrobacter sp., assembly GCA_016793865.1. Lineage (GTDB taxonomy): Bacteria > Pseudomonadota > Alphaproteobacteria > Sphingomonadales > Sphingomonadaceae > Qipengyuania. The sequence continues at coordinate 362,113 of JAEULJ010000007.1, read as the reverse complement.
CACCGCGGCGACCGGCCGTGTCGGATTGCCAAGCGCGGCATCCAGCGCCTTCAGCTCCGCTTCCATCGCCCGTCCAGCATAGGCGGGCAGAAGATGGGCGAGCCCCTCGGTGCTGGCATGGGCCCGGTGCGCGGCGGAAAAGGCATCGTTGACGTAGAAATCGCCATTCGCCGCGATGGCCTTCGCGAACTCGGGATCGTTCGCCTCCTCGCCCGGCCAGAAGCGGACATTGTCGAGCAGGCCGATGTCACCCGGACGCAGGATGGCGAGCGATTGCTGAACCACCGGACCGCTGACTTCCGAAATGAACATCACCTCGCGATCCAGCACCCGCTCGACATCGCCCTGCACCACGCTGGTGGACATGGTGGAGTGGCGCTGGCCGTGGGGACGGCCGAAATGCGCGAGCAGCAGCACCTTCGCGCCGCGATCGGCGAGTTCGAGGATGGTGGGCTTCACCGCCTCCACCCGCGTCACATCGCTGGCGCGGCCCTCCTGCATTGGCAGGTTGAGATCCACGCGGACGAGCGCGGTCTGGCCGGTGAGATCGGCGGGCAGGTCGTCGAGGGTCTTGAAAGCGGGCATTCGTTCGCTCCAAATCCTCCCCGGCACGGAGAGGGGGACCATGCGAAGCATGGTGGAGCGGACTCGCCTCCAGCTTCGCGCTTGCGAAAGGTCCGCTCCGTCAGCCGCTGCGCGGCTACCACCTCCCCGTGCCGGGGAGGCTCGAACTACAGCAGCTTCGCCATCACTCCGGCGGTATCGATCATGCGGTTCGAGAAGCCCCATTCGTTGTCGTACCAGCTCACCACGCGGACTAGCTTGCCCTCCAGCACCGAGGTTTCCAGCGAATCCACCGTCGACGAGGCGGGGTAATGGTTGAAATCGCTCGAGACGAGCGGCTGCGTGGTGTATTCGAGCACGCCCTTGAGGGCGCCTTCGGACGCGGCCTTGAGCGCGGCGTTGATCTCGTCCTTCGTGGTCTCGCGGCCGGGCACGAACACCAGGTCGACCAGGCTGACATTGGGCGTGGGTACCCGCACGCTGGAACCGTCTAGCTTGCCCTTCAGCTCGGGCAGAACCAGACCCACGGCCCGGGCGGCGCCGGTGGTGGTGGGGATCATGTTCTGCGCCCCGCCCCGCGCACGGCGCAGATCCTTGTGGATCTGGTCCAGCATCCGCTGGTCGTTGGTGTAGCTGTGGATCGTGGTCATGAAACCGCGCTCAATCCCCACGGTGTCGTGAAGCACCTTGGCCACCGGCGCGAGGCAGTTGGTGGTGCAGCTCGCATTGGAGACGATCACATCCTCGGCAGTGAGGCTGTCCTGGTTCACGCCAAAGACGATCGTCTTGGAGACGCCATCCGCGGGGGCGGAGATCAGCACCCGCTTGGCGCCGGCTCCCAGATGGGGGCGGCTCGCCGCGTCGGACTGGAAGAAGCCGGTGCATTCCAGCACGATGTCGATGCCGTTGGCCTTGTGCGGAAGCTTGCCCGGGTCCTTCTCGGCGGTCACGAGGATGTCGCGGCCATTGACCTGGAAGCTGTCGCCGTCGCTGGTCACCGTGCCGGGAAAGCGGCCGTGGGTGCTGTCGTACTGGAACAGCAGCGCATTGTCGGCAGGGCTTGCCAGATCGTTGATGCTGACGAGCTCGAGATCGTGATCCTTGCGCTCCAGGATAGCCCGCGCCACCAGGCGGCCGATGCGCCCGAACCCGTTGATTGCAACCTTGGTCGCCATCTGAAGTATCTCCGTTTAAGCGTTCAAATGCTTGAGGATTTGCGGCACGATCGCGTCCGCGGTGAGGCCGAACTTCACGAACAGGTCTTCCGCCGGGGCGCTGGCGCCGAAGCGGTCGATGCCGAAGCGAAGGCCGTGTGTCATGGTATAGCGGTCCCAGCCGAAGGTCGTGCCCGCCTCCACGCTGACGCGCAGGATTTCCTCGGGCGCGACATCGGGCAGGATATCGGCGCGATAGGCCGCGTCCTGCTCGTCGAAGAGCTGGGTGCAGACCATCGAGACCACGTCGGCGCCCACACCCCGCGCCTCGAGCTGCGCGGCGCATTCCACCGCCAGCGAGAGCTCGGAACCACTGGCGATCAGGATCACCTTGCGGGCGTTCTCCGCCTGCTTGAGGCGATAGGCGCCCCGCCCGCTCGGATTGCCGTCCGCCGAGGTGCGCAGCTGCGGCAAATTCTGCCGGCTGAGCGCCAGCACCGTCGGCCGGGTCTTCTCGGCCAGCGCGATCTCCCAGCACTCGGCGGTCTCCACCGCGTCGGCCGGGCGCATCACCAGCAGGTTGGGGATCATCCTCAGCGACTGGAGATGCTCGATCGGCTGGTGCGTCGGCCCATCCTCGCCAAGCCCGATCGAATCATGCGTCATCACATAGATCACGCGCGTTTCCTGGAGGGCCGAGAGCCGGATCGCGGGGCGGCAATAGTCGGTGAAGACCATGAAGGTGCCGCCGTAGGGGATCACCCCGCCGTGCAGCGCCATCCCGTTCATCGCGGCCGCCATGCCGAATTCGCGGATGCCGTAGTAGATGTAGCGACCGCCGTAGTTCTCGTCGGTCAGCGGGCCGATCCCGCCGGCCTTGGTGTTGTTCGAACCGGTGAGATCCGCGCTGCCACCGATCGTGTCGGGCAGCAGCGGGTTGAGCGCGCCAAGCGCCAGCTCGCTCGCCTTTCGGGTGGCGATCTTCTGCGGGCTGGCAAGAAGCCCGGAGATATGCTCGGCAAGCGAGAAGCCGGCGGGCAGGTCGCCCTCCATCCGGCGAGTGAATTCGTCGCGTTCGGAGTTGGTTGCGAGGCGTTCCTGCCATGACTTGTGAGCTTTGGCGCTGCACTCGCCGGCCTTGCGCCACTCGTCCCGGATGTCCTGCGGAACCTCGAATGGCGGATGATCCCAGCCGAGCGCCTTTCGCGCCGCCGCGATCTCGTCCTTGCCCAGCGGCGCGCCGTGGGTGGCGCTTGTGCCCTGCTTGTTCGGCGCGCCCTTGCCGATCACCGTGCGGCAGGCGACCAGCGTGGGGCGCGGATCGGCCAGTGCCTCGTCCAGGGCGCGGCGGATATCGTCGAAATCATGCCCGTCGCAGCGGACCGTGTGCCAGCCTGTGGCGCGGTAGCGGGCCTCGATATCCTCGCTTGTGGAGAGCGCGGTCGATCCATCGATAGTGATGCGGTTATCGTCCCACAACACGGTCAGCCGGCCCAGCTTCAAATGCCCGGCCAGCCCGATCGCTTCGTGGTTGATCCCTTCCATCAGGCAGCCGTCGCCAGCGATCACCCAGGTCCGGTGATCGACCAGCCCGTCGCCGAAACCGGCATTGAGATGGCGTTCGGCCACCGCCATGCCCACCGCCATCGCCAAGCCCTGCCCCAGCGGGCCGGTGGTGCATTCCACGCCATCGAGCAGGAAGTTCTCCGGGTGTCCGGCGCAGGGGCTGCCGAGCTGTCGGAAGTTGCGGATGTCCTCGATCGTCGGGCGCGCATAGCCGGACAGGTGCAGCAGGCTGTAGATCAGCATCGAGCCGTGCCCGGCGCTGAGCACGAAGCGATCGCGGTCCGCCCAATCGGGCGCGGCGGGATCGTGGCGCAGGTATTCGCCCCACAGCACGGTGGCGACATCGGCCATGCCCATCGGCATCCCGGGATGCCCGCTGTTGGCGGCCTCCACCGCGTCCATCGACAGGGCGCGAATGGCATTGGCCATGGGCGCAAGGCTGTCGCTGGGGAGGCGCATGGGCGATTGAACTCCGAAAACTGCTGTGGCGCGCACGCGATTCGGCGCGCGCAGGCCTTGGCGCAAGGGTGAAGCTTCGGTCAAGGCAGGCCGGCGGTGCTTCGCTGGCATCGGTTATCAACAGCCCGTCGCAAGGCTTTGCGGAAGCGGGGCAATCGGGTAAGAACACCGTCGATGGACGAGGTGCGCATCGAAAGGGCGATGAACCGCATGATCGGCGCGCTCGAGCGCATCGAAAGTGCCGCTCAGGCCGCGCCGAAAGCCGGCTCCCGGCAAGGCGAGGATGCGCTCCGCCGCGAAGTGAGCGATGCGCTGGCCGAACTCGACACGCTGATCGCCGGGCTCGCTCGATGAGCGAGATCACCCTAACCGTCGGCGGCCAGGGCTATACGGTCGCCTGCCCCGATGGCGAGGAAGCGCATATCCGCCGCCTCGCCGCCATTATCGACGGCAAGCTTGCGACCATGGGCGGGGCATTTCCCGCCGGCGATCCGCGCAATCTGCTGTTCGCCGCGCTCATCATGGCCGACGAGGTGGAGGAAGCGCGCGGCGCCGCCACATCGCCGGGGGAGATTTCGGAGGCCGGGATGCCCCGCGCAGGAGGCACTGGCGTACCCGGCTCGCGCTTCGAGCTGACGCTCGCCCGCCACCTCGAGGCGCTGGCGGATCGCATGGAAAGCCTCGCATCCACGCTTGAGAGTGCGGCCCGCAACGCCTAGATAGGCTGACGGCGGGACTGCCCGGCACGAGCCGACGAATATCCCTGAGGCTATAAGCAATCCATGGGAGCTGTCCCTGCCCGCGCTTCCGGGTCCGTCCCGGGGGCATGGGTACACGGCGCCCACCTGACGTTAAGGCGTCAGAGGATTTCATGGCCACCGACCCATGGTGGTTCCGCCACATTTCTCGTTGGGCTCACGCGCCGGCGGGCCGTCCGGCCCCTTGGCTTCCACGCTCACAGGACCTAGCGGTGGCGTCGCTGCGGGGCGCGCGGTCGCACTTGCGGGCCATCCGGCCCCAGCCCTTTCGAGGAGTAGGTGGATTGGTGACAAAGGCCGAGTTTCGCGGGCAACTGCGCGCCGCGCGCCGCGAACATGTTGCCGGGCTCGATCCCGCCACACGGGCGCTGATCCTGCATCGCCCTCCGGCACCCCTGCTCGCGCTGGTGCCCGAAGGTGCGAGGATCGGCCTCTATCACGCCACCGCGCATGAAGCGCCGGCGGCCGGCTATGCCCGCTTCTTCCACGAGCGCGGCCATCCGCTCTCCCTGCCCCGTTTCGCGCATCGCGGCGCGGATATGGAATTCGCGCGCTGGGCCGATCCATGGGACGAGGGCGATTGCGAGGTCGGCCCCTTCGGCCTGATGCAGCCGGTCGACGATGCGGAGGATGTCATCCCGGATCTGCTGTTCGTGCCGCTGCTGGGCTTCACCGAGGATGGAGCCAGGCTTGGCCAGGGCGGCGGTCATTACGATCGCTGGATGGCGGCGCATCCCGGAATTCCCGCCATCGGGCTGGCCTGGGATGTCCAGCGCGTCGCCGCGCTGCCGGTGGAGGCACACGATCAGCCGCTGGCCGCGGTGGTCACGCCGACACGCCTCTACGGGCCCTTCGCATGAGGGAGCAGCCGACCCTTCGCATCCCGCTCGGCATCCTGGCGCTTCTGGCCGCGCTGCTCGCCTATGCAGCCGCGGTGGCGATCCTGGTGCCGCCCCTCATCGGCCACTGGCCGGCGCTGGCGCAGACGCCCGTTTACGTCCTGCTGGGGGTGATCTGGCTGCTGCCGCTGCGCCGCTTCCTGATCTGGATGGAAACCGGGCGCTGGGGCTGAAAAATCCCAAGTGGCGCGAGTGACGGGGCTCGAACCCGCGACCTCCGGCGTGACAGGCCGGCACTCTAACCAACTGAGCTACACCCGCGCATCCGGGGCTTGCACCGCTTGGGAGAGGCGCCACTAGTCGCCGACCCGAGGGCTGTCAATGCCGGGCCGGCGCGGCTTTGCCACAGGTTTGGCAAAGCCTGCGTTAAGCACGTCGCGAAACCCGGAATTGACCTTTTCCCTGGAACTTTCCCCAGGGAACAACGGGGGTTTCGGTCGTGCGATACGGCTTGCTTGCACTCTCGATGACGATGCTCGCCGGCGGCGGCGTGGCCGCGCAGTCGGCCCTCGCGGTATCCTATTCAGTGTCAGCCGCCGCGATGGAGGAGCGACTTCAGGCATCGAGCGGAGGCGATCGCCACGGTTCGGTGATCTTCACCGGGCCGGTGATGGCGCCCCCGCGCATCGCGGCACGCTGACGTTCAGCAGCTTTCGTATTTCCAGTTGCGCTTCTTGCCTTCGGCGAGCCATTCGACAGCCTGCGCGATGCGCTTCGTGCGCGTAGCCGGCTGCTTGGCCGAGGTGATCCAGTCCAGATAGTCGCGGCGCTGGCCTGGAGCGAGGCTTTCCAGTGCCGCCTTCGCTTTCGGAACTGTGGAGAGCGCGGCGGCGAAATCGTCCGGCATGGGAATGTCCGGCTTGGGCGCGAACCCGCCGGCGGGCTTACGCGCGGTGCCTGTGCTTGCGACCCGCGCCGCAGCCTCCCTCACCTTCGCAATGAGCTGGCTGTCGGGTGGCAGATCGGCGAGCGCGGCGATCTTGCCATATGCGCCCATCCCGGCGTCGTCAGCACCCTGCCTCCCCTCGCCATGAACCACAAAGGCGCAATGCGCCTTGAATGCGGCGAGGCCCGCCACGTTCTTCCCGGCAACCATGAAATGCGGCATGCCCCATTTGATGGTCTCCTCCGCCTCGGGAACGGCGCGATGGACCAGGTCGCGCAGATGCACGAGGATCGGCTGCGCGAAGGGCGCGGCCTTGGCGATATAGGCGTCTATCCGCGGGTCGGTGGCTGGGCGAGCTTGCGGCATGGCGGGACTCCTCTCACCGGCAGGCTAATGCGGCGTCACACCAGCAGCAATGCCGGCATCTCCAGCAGCTTGCGGACCGCCTGCACGAAGCTCGCGGCGTCCCAGCCATCCACGACCCGGTGGTCGCAGCTGATCGACAGGTTCATCAGCTTGCGCTTCGCCACGCGCTCGCCGCCCATCCCGTCAGGGACAAACATCGGGCGCTCCACGATGCGGTTGGGGCCGATGATCGCGACTTCCGGACGGTTGATGACCGGGGTGGTCGCAACCCCGCCCAGCGGGCCAAGCGATGTGACGGTGAGCGTGGAGCCGGACAACTCCTCGCTCCTTGCCTTGCCCATACGCGCGGCTTCCGCGAGGCGCCCGATCTCGGTTGCGAGCTGCCACAGGTTCCTGGCCTGTGCGTCGCGGATCACCGGCACCATCAGGCCGGCATCGGTCTGTGTCGCCATGCCGAGATGCACCGCGCCCGAGCGCGTGACCACACCCGCCTCGTCGTCATAGCGGGCGTTGATCATCGGAAAATCAGGCAGCGCCTTGCAGATCGCGGCTATCACGAGCGGCAGCAGGGTGAGCTTCGGCTTGTCCCCCCGGTTGGCGTTGAGCTGTCCCCGCAAGATTTCCAGGTCGGTGACGTCGATCTCCTCGACGTAGCTGAAATGCGGGATGTTGCGCTTGGAGGCGGCCATGTTCTCCGCGATGCGGCGGCGCATACCGATGACCTTGACCTGCTCGTCCGGTCGCGCGCGACCAGCGGGCGCGTGGCCGCCGCTCGAATAGGCCAGGAAGGCATCGAGATCTGCGTGGCGCAGCCGCCCGCCCTCTGCTGGCCTTACCTGGCCGAGATCGATGCCGAGGTCCTTGGCGCGCGCGCGGACCGCGGGTGAGGCGAGGACTTTCGTGTCCGAGGGCGCCGATACGCTTGCGACCGGCGCGGGCGGAGCGGGTTGGGGTCGCGGCTCCAACTCGCTTGCCGCATCCGTTGCAGCCGCCCGGTCCGCATCGCCTGCATCGGGGGTTTCGGCCTCGATCCGCTTCTCCACAACCTCGGCCTTCGGCGCGGGGGCAGGCGCTGGTGCGGGTTCGGCCCCGCCCTCGGTCTCGATCACGACCAGCATGGAACCGATCGCGATGGTATCGCCTACCTCGCCCGCAACTTCGCGGACCACGCCGGAAACGGGGCTTTCCATCTCCACCGTGGCCTTGTCGGTCATCATGTCGGCGATCTGCTGATCCTCCTCCACGCGATCACCCGGCTTGACATGCCAGGCCACGATCTCGGCCTCGGCGATGCCTTCGCCGATGTCGGGGAGATTGAATGTGAAGGTGCCCATGGAGGTTACTCGCTCAGGATCTTGTCGATGGCCTCGCCGATGCGGATGGGGCCGGGGAAATAGGCCCATTCGAGGCTGTGCGGATAGGGCGTGTCGAAGCCGGTGACGCGTTCCACCGGGGCTTCGAGATGGTAGAAGCAGCGTTCCGTGACGAGCGCGCTGAGCTCGGCGCCGAAGCCGCTGGTGCGGGTCGCCTCGTGCACGATGAGGCAGCGGCCGGTCTTCCTTACCGAAGCTTCGATCGCCTCGATGTCGAGCGGAACCAGCGTGCGCAGGTCCAGGATGTCGGCATCGACGCCCTTCGCGCGGCACACGGCCTCGGCCACATGGACCATCGTGCCATAGGCCAGCACGGTCAGCGCCTCGCCCTCGCGCACCGTACGCGCCTTGCCCAGCGGGACCCTGTAATAGCCCTCGGGAACGGCGCTGTCCGGGTGGCGCTTCCAGGGCTCCACGGGCTTGTCGTAATAGCCCGAGAACGGCCCGTTGTAGATGCGCTTGGGCTCGAAGAAGATGACCGGGTCATTGTCCTCGATGGCGGCGATCAACAGTCCCTTGGCGTCGTGCGGCGTGGCCGGGATCACGGTCTTGAGACCCGCGACATGGGTGAATATGGCCTCCGGGCTCTGGCTGTGGGTCTGGCCGCCGAAGATGCCGCCGCCGAAGGGGCTGCGGACGGTCATGGGGGCTATGAACTCGCCCGCCGAGCGATAACGCAGCCGCGCCGCTTCGCTGATGAGCTGGTCTAGGCCGGGGTAGATATAGTCCGCGAACTGGATTTCGGGCACCGGGCGCAGGCCATAGGCACCCATGCCGACCGCCGCGGCGATGATGCCGCATTCGCTGATCGGGGTGTCGAAGACCCGGTTCTTGCCGAAGCGCTCCTGAAGGCCCGCGGTGGCGCGGAACACGCCGCCGAAATAGCCGACGTCCTCACCCATCACGATCACGTCGGGATCCCGCTCGAGCATGATCGCCAGCGCCTCGTTGATCGCCTCGATCATGTTGAGGCGGCGATCGGTGGCCGCTTCATGAACTTCAGCCAGGGCGCTCACGTGTCGAGACTCCCAGGCCATTTTATTTCTCGTTCTTTTACAGCCTGTTGTGCCTGTTCCTTAAGGTGCCATGGCAAGTCTTCGAAGACATCCTCGAACATGGTGCGGAACGGATGGTGCAGGCCGTGGCCGAGGATGCCGTTGGCCTCCGCCTCCTTGGTGGTGGCGCGAACCTTCTCGGCAGCCTCGCGATCCATCGCCGCCTGACGGTCCTCGTCCCATTCGCCGATCGCGATGAGGTGGTTCTTCAACCGGTTGATCGGATCGCCGAGCGGCCAGTCAGAGCCTTCGGTGGCGCTGCGATACTGCGCCGGATCGTCGGAGGTCGAATGGCCTTCGGCGCGGTAGGTGAAGAACTCGATCAGCGTCGGCCCGGCGTTGGCGCGGGCGCGGTTCGCGGCCCAGCGCTCCGCGGCGTAGCAGGCCAGCGCATCGTTTCCGTCCACCCGCAGGCCGGCAAGGCCATAGCCCAGCGCGCGCGCCGCGAAGGTCGTCCGCTCACTTCCCGCGAAACCTGAGAAAGACGAAATAGCCCATTGGTTATTCACGACATTGAGGATCACCGGCGCGTTATACACGGTGGCGAAAGTGCAGGCCGAATGGAAATCGCCCTCGGCGGTGCTCCCCTCGCCGACCCAGGTCGCGGCGATGCGGCTGTCGCCCTTGATCGCGCTCGCCATCGCCCAGCCCACCGCCTGCGGCGTCTGGGTCGCGAGATTGCCGCTGATGGTGAAGAAGCTCTTTTCCCGGCTCGAATACATGATCGGGAGCTGGCGCCCCTTCAGCTTGTCGCCCTTGTTGGAGTAGATCTGGTTGATCATCTCCACCAGCGGATAGCCGCGCACGATCAATATGCCCTGCTGGCGATAGCTGGGAAACACCATGTCATCGGCCGCCAGCGCCATCGCTGCGGAGATGCTGGTCGCCTCCTCGCCGGTGCATTTCATGTAGAAGCTGGTCTTGCCCTGCCGCTGGCCGCGGAACATCCGCTCGTCGAACGCACGGGTGAGCGCCATATGGCCGAGCATCGCGCGCAGTGTATCGGCATCGAGGCGGGGATCCCACGGCCCATGCGCGCGGTTATCATCGCCCAGCACCCGCACCAGCCCATAGGCGTGTTCGTGCAGCTCGCGCGGGTGGCAGCTCTCCTCGGGGCGCGAAAGCCGGCCGGGGGCGCCGACATCGACATGGCCGAAATCAACCGCATCGCCGGGCCGGAAACGGGGCTCGGGCACATGCAGCGACAGGCCGGGGGTGTTTGCCCCCTTTCTGGCGGGTAATTCGGGCCCTTTGGCCATGCAACTCTCCCAGCGGCCCATCCGTGCGGCCCGTCCCGGTGGGAAGTCCGCGCGCAGGCCCTTGCGATCGTGTGCGACGATCGTTCCCAGGGCAGGCCATGAAAGGCTCAGCCGCTGGCGTGCGATCTTTGCTTGATCGCGTTATTTTATTTCACAGGCCCTCGATTCCGTCAAGCCGGGGGCTAGACGGCCACCGGGGCCTGTATCGGCGGGTGCGGCGCATAATCATGCACGGCGAAATCCCCGATTTCATAGTCGAACATCGTCGGCGGGCGACGCAACAGCTCAAGCCGCGGGTACCCGCGCGGTTCCCGCCGCAGCTGTTCCTCGATCAGATGGGCGTGGTTGAGGTAGAGATGCGTGTCGCCACCCATCCACACCAGCTCCCCCGGCTCGAGATCGGTTTGCTGCGCCAGCATCCGGGTCAGCAGTGCCGCGGACCAAAGGTTGAACGGAAGGCCCAGCGCGACGTCGCAGCTGCGCTGATAGAGCACGCAGTTCAGTCGGGGATTTCCGCTCTCCTGGCCGCCGACATGGAATTGATAGGTCTTGTGGCACGGCGGCAGCGCCATCGTGTCGAGCTCGGCAACATTCCAGCCTTCGATGATATGCCGCCGGCTTCCGGGGTTCTCCCTCAGCGAGCGCACCACTTCGCTGACCTGGTTGATCCCCGGCCCGCGCTCGAACCGGCCATCGCCAAGCGGGACATAGGTGGGCCAGTCCACCCACTGCTTGCCATAGACCGGGCCGAGATCGCCCCACTTCGCGGCGAAATCTGCATCCTCCGCGATCCGCGCCACGAAATCCTCCAGCGCCAGCGCATCGCCGGTCTCGCGCACATAGCGGGCGTGCGGCCATTCGTTCCAGATCTTCACGCCCTGAAGCACCAGCGGGCGGATATTGGTGCTACCGGTCAGGAACCACAGCAGCTCGCGCGTGGCGGTCTTCCAGTAAACGCGCTTGGTCGTCACCAAAGGCATGGCGCCATCCGCGAGGGAGAAGCGCAACACCGCCCCCATCACCGAGCGAGTCCCCACGCCGGTGCGGTCAATGCGCTCGCTCCCGCGCGTCCAGACCTGCCGCATGAGGTCGAGGTATTGTTGCTCGGGATGCGACAGAGCCGAGGAGTCGGACCGGATCGGGAGGCTCGCCATTTCCGTGAACTAGGGGGTCCCGCAGGAGGTGGCAACGCCCGGACCGGCGCCCCCCGGGATTGCGAACACCATTGGGTCAATTGGTGGCGGTTTCACGCTCGCCGAAGCGCCTCGCTATGGCTTTCGCGATCGCCTCGGTCCCGCGCGCGTCGGGATGGATCGCGTCGAGCATGTGGTCGCCACCTCCCACCCCGATCAGATCGATGCAAAGCGTCGCCGGCCCGATCCAGCCCGGCAGCCAATCGCAGTTCCGGCCCGTGGTCCCCTCCCATTCATAGCCCACGATATAGATCGGCACCTTGGCATCGGCGCGGAACCTGGCCCATTCGGCCGCGAGGCCTTCCTGGCGGACCGGGATCGGCTTGTGCGGCCCGCGCAGGAACGGCAGCATCTTTCGGATCGCCTGATGCAGGTACGACAGCGGCTTCGCGCGTGGCATCTCATATTCGCCGGGCCACTCCGAGGCGGGCTGGAAATCCAGGGAGTTCAGCACGAAGATGATCGCCTCGACCCCATCGAGATCGACACGCCTGAGAGCCCTGACTTGATTGGGGAGCGCCCAACTTCCGGTCGCGAGCGGCCATACTCGCCAGCCGGTCCGCCGCGAAAGTACGCTTCCAAGCCGTTCGCCCTGATCGAGCGAGACGGTTCCCGCCACCACGCTGTCACCGACCAGCAGGACATCGTTGCTGCCCGATGTGTCGTATCTTTCGGAAACGCCGAACCCGTCGGAATTGAAGGCGTAGCTGCCCGTGAACGGCGCGCCACCGGCCTGGTCGGGAAGCGACCAATACCCGACCTCCGCATCGGCGCCGTAGAGCTTGATGTCGAAAAGGCCGCGAAGCGCGAGTTCGCCGGCCACAACGACGAGCGCGAGGATCAGGACAGAACGAGCGAGGCGGATCATGTGGGGCACTTCTAGACTTCAAGACCGACCGTCGCGCAACACCCCGGCTCCACTGCGCCCGGTAGCCGATCTCTCGCCCTCATAACGCCGGGCGCGCCATCGCGCCAAAACCGCGCTTGCCTCTACCCCTGCCCCTCCCTATAGGCACGCGCCTTGCCTCGCCCCACCGGCCATGCGCCATGTGGGATCGATCGGTCGGGGAGTAGCTCAGCCTGGTAGAGCACTGTCTTCGGGAGGCAGGGGCCGGAGGTTCGAATCCTCTCTCCCCGACCAATTCTTCACGCAGGCCCCCAGCGGGATGGCATTTGGCTATAGTGCCCGCGCGAAGAGCGGCCCGGTGTCGGGCGCATCGCAACGCGGCGGTATGCGCCGCGTTCCCTTTTTTACGAACTTTCTGCGGCCTCGCAGGCCGATCCTACCCGCTTGTTAACTATGGTTGTTGACGGTGCGTTCGGACCTGACGCTAGGATTTCCATGAGTTTGCAGGCCTGACCTCTTCGATTTGAGCCAGATCCAGGGGATTTTCCTACCGAGACAGTTAAGCACAACTAAGGGGTTCCTTAGCACTTGCCCTCTAGGGCGACCCTCATGTTCAAGGGCGCTCAACTCAATAAATCGGTTACCATGACCGCCGCCTCGCTTGTTGCGGGCGTAGCCTCGCTGGCGCTGGCCGCCCCGGCGATGGCGGCCGGCGTGGCCGCAGGCTCGCTGATCGAGAACACCGCCACCGCCACCTACACGGCAGCGGCGGGAACCCAGACGATCGATTCCAACACGGTCACGCTCAAGGTCGACGAGATCCTGGACGTCGCGACCGTGTCGCAGGAAAGCGGTCCCGTGGCGGCATCGACCACGGCGGCGCTCCGCTTCCGGGTCACCAACACCGGCAACGGACCAGAGTCCTTTGTGCTGACCGCTAACCCGGCGGTTTCCGGCAATGCCTTCGATGCCACCGTCACCGGCCTCGCGATCGACACCAACGGCAACGGCGTGTTCGATGCCGGCGTGGACACCGCGCTCACCAATGGCGCGACCAGCGCGGTGCTGGCGGCGGACGGGCCGCTCGACGTGCTCGTGCTCGTCACCATCCCGGCCAACGCCGCCCCGAATGCGACCAGCAGGGTCGAACTGATCGCCACCGCGACGACGGGCACCGGCCCGGCGGGCACGCTGTTCGCCGGCGCTGGCGTGGGTTTGGGCGATGCCGTTGTCGGCGCCTCCACCGCCCGCGCCACCGCGCAGGCCGTGCTGACGGTCGACAAGGCGGTGGTCACGCTCAACAAGTCGGCCACCGTCGCCGATCCCTTCGGCGGAACACGGCCCGTGCCGAATGCGGTGATCACCTATCGCATCGTAGCCGACGTCACGGGAACGGGCAGCGTGAGCGGGCTCGCCGTTACCGACGCCATTCCCACGGGAACCGCCTTCCTGCCAGGCAGCCTGACCCTTGAGGGCACCGGCCTGACCGATGCCGCCGACAGCGATGCCGGCCAAGGCGGCGCTTCCGGCATCGCGGTCCAGCTCGGAACGCTCGCCGCGGGCGCGCAGCGGACCGTCACCTTCCAGGTCAGGATCAATTGAGAGGCCCCGTCATGAGCCATCGCCACCTTCTTTCCGCGCTTGCCGCGATCGCACTTGCCGCCGGGGCCTCCGTCCCGGCCGCCGCCCAGGCCGCTCCGGCCGTTTCGCTCACGAGCGAGGTCAAGGTCGTGCGCCAGGTGACCGAGAACGGCACGACCAGGGAGGTGATGGAGGAGCCTGCAAAGGTGCTGCCCGGCGACCGCCTGCTGTTCGCCACTCGCTACAACAATTCCGGAAGCCAGCCCGCGACCGATTTCGTGGTGGTGAATCCACTGCCGGCGGCGGTGAAGCTGGCCCGGGTCGATGGTTTCGATGTCTCCGTGGACGGCGGCAAGACCTTCGGCGCGCTGGCCGCGCTCAAGGTGGCCAGATCCGATGGAACAACTCGCGCCGCCGAGCTCGGCGACGTCACTCATGTTCGCTGGCGGGTGGCCAGCATCGCACCCGGCGCCTCCGGGAACGTCAGCTATTTCGCCGAGGTGCGCTGAGCGCATCCGGGGGGAATTCACCGTCGATCCGCAGGCGGAATGATTTCGCGCGGAAATTTACAAGGGATTGTTCGACATGACACGCACCACGCAATGGCTGGGCACCGGTAGCGCTCTCGCGCTCGCCTTCGCTCCGACTCTGGCCGTCGCCGCTCCGGTCGGGACTGCGTCTGGCCTGGATATTACCAACACCGTCAGCGTGAGCTACAGCGTGGGCGGAGTGGCGCAGACCGCCGTTACCGCCAGCGACGTGTTCAAGGTCGACCGCAAGATCGACCTGGTGGTCACCACGCAGGAAAGTGCGGCCGTCTCGGTCTCGCCCGGTCAGACGAATGCGGTCACCCGCTTCCTGGTAACCAACAATTCCAACGCGACGATCGACTTCCTGCTCGCGGCCACGCAGCAGGCGGGCGGCGCGGCGAAGTTCACCGGCAACGACGATTTCAACGCCAACAATGTCCGCATCTTCGTCGAGACCAACGGCACCGCCGGCTGGCAGGCGGGCGACACCCAGGCGACCTCGCTCGCCGCGGTCGCTTCGGGTGATTCGGTCACGGTCTATGTCGTTTCCGACGTGCCGCTGAGCCAGGTCAACGGCGACATCGCCACCATGATCCTGACCGCGACCGCCGCTTCGGGCGTGACCGCTGCCACCGGCTATGCCGGCACCGGCGGTACCGCGCTGGCTCAGACCCCGACGGCTACCGTCAATGGCAAGGCGACGGTGGAAACCGTGTTTGCAGACGCACAGGCCGAAACGGCGACCGGCGACGGCCTGCGTGACGGCAAGCATGCCGCCCGCGCGGACTATCGCGTATCGAGCGCGGCGCTGGCGGTTGCCAAATACAGCCGCATCTTCAGCGATCCGTTCAGCGGTTCGTCCAGCCCGCGCGCCATCCCTGGCGCAGTGGTCGAATATTGCATCGTCATCAGTAACGCCGCCGGCGCCGCAGTCGCGGATTCGGTGATCGCGTCCGACGCCATCCCCGCCACGCTCACATATGTGGCGAACTCGGTCTACCTGAACGGGGCCTTCAACGGCACCGACGGCTGCGCGGCGACGGGCGGCACCGCCGGCACCGACGGCGCGAATGTGTCCGGTAGCACCGTTTCGAACAATTTCGGATCCGTGGCGGCGGGGGTTACCCGCACGCTCCGGTTCCGGGCCACGATCAACTAAGGCCGGGGCGAACCGCCTTCGAGCTGGAAGCCATTGCGTTGGTTTAGGAATCTCCCTCGGTTGGCAGCAGCGCTCTCAACAGCGCTGCTGACCATTCCGGGCCCGGGCCACGCCCAATCCATCGTCAACACCGCCCGCGCCGCATGGGTGCAGGGCGGCGAAGCCCGTTCCGCTGCGTCGAACACGGTCGAGACGACGATAGACCGCGTTCCCCTGACGATCGATCTGCTCCATCCGGAGATGAATGCCTCGAGCCTGGCGGTCACGCCTTCGCTCTGTGGCGGCCAGCCAGTGACCATTGCTCCGGGTGGAAGCGGCGGGCAGTTCACCCTGCCCGCGGCAAACGCATCATCGGTTAGGGTGGGTGAAATCCTGATCGTCAGGGTAACAGCGCCGCTCGCCAACCACGATCCGGCCGCCGTCGAGCGGGTGACGATCAGCGTCATCGGCAGTTCGGGCGATCGCGAGGAACTGACGGTGTTCGAGACCGGCCCCGACACCGCAGTGTTCGCAGGGGCGATCCGCACGAGCGCGATGCCACCCGCCCCCGTGAGCGGAGATTGCCGGCTGAGCGTGCGCGCGAACGACACGATCGAGGCATCCATCGTGGAAAGCTCCACGGGCCAGCGCCTCGCATCAAGGATTGTGAATGTCCTCGCCGACCCCTTCGGGCTGGTCTTCGACAGTGTGGATGGAACCCCCGTTTCCGGCGCCCGGGTCACCATCGTGGACTCCGCCACAGGGGCGCCCGCCCGGGTCTTCTCCGACGACGGGGTTACACCCTGGCCCTCGTCCGTCGTCACGGGTCAAGCGGTGACGGATGGCGCGGGCCTCGTCTATCCCATGGTCCCGGGAGAATACCGATTCCCGCTGATGGCGCTGGGCAGCTATCGCCTCGTGGTCGAACCGCCCTCGCCCTATACCGCGCCATCGGCTGCCACGCCCGCAGCGCTGGCCCGCCTGACACGGCCCGGCGGCGCAGCCTTCATGATTTCCGATGCCAGTTTCGGCGCGGCCTTCGCGCTGACCACGCCCGACGCGGTGCGGGTCGATGTGCCGGTGGACCGGCCGAGCTTGGGGGTGACGCTGACCAAGGCCGCGTCGCGCGCCCGCGCCCAACCCGGCGATCCGGTGTACTACACGCTCACCCTGCGCAATCCCGACCCTGCCTATCCGCAACGCTCGACCCGCATCGTCGATCTGCCGTCGCCGTGGCTTCGCCTGCGGGCCGAGACGTTGCGGATCGACGGCGCGCCGGCTCCACAGGCGGTGACCGTGGCGCCGGATGGCAGCCGCTTCATCGTGGATCCGGGCGTCATCCCCGCCGGTGCCACCGTGCGCGTCACCTATGCAATGGCGCTGCGGAGCGACGCCCCGCCGGGGCTGGCCATGAACCGCGCCGAGGCGAGCGATGCGGCCGGCAACCGCGCGGTGGCCGAGGCCAGCGTCCAGGTCGAACGCGACAGCATCGCCGCGCGCATGACCGTGATCGGCCGCGTCGCGCTGGGCGAATGCCGCCCTGGCGAAAGCGGGATCGGCATCCCGGGCGTGCGAGTCATGTTGGAAGACGGCAGCTTCGCCGTAACCGATGCCGAGGGCCGCTATCACTTCGAGGGCCTGGAGCCGGGAACGCACGTTGTCGCCCTCGCGCCGACCACCCTGCCCCCCGGCGCCATTCCGCAGGATTGCGAGCGCTCCACGCGGAGCGCCGGCAGCGCGATCTCGCGCTTCGTCACCGGCCAGGGCGGTACGCTGGCGGTAGCGGATTTCCACGCCGCGATCCCCGGTTGGACGCCGCCGGCGCCCCCCGCCCCCGAACGCGGCCCTGACGGCAATCCATTGCCTGTGGCCGCCGAGACCGCCGCTGCCCGCCCGGTCAACCCGCTGGCCGATCCGGCTCGTGCGGTTACCGCCGACCGCACGGCCGCGGGTGCCGAGACCGACTGGGCAGCGCTGGGCGACGGGCCGACCGAATTCCTGTTTCCCACGGCGGAACACAATCCGCGCATCCCCTCCATTCGCGCGGTGATCCGCCACGAGAACGGCCAGAAGATCGCGCTCAGGATCAACGGGCAGCCCGTCGACCCGCTCGCTTTCGAGGGCACCAAGCTGGGAGCGGGTGGCGCCTTCGCCGTCTCGGTGTGGCGCGGCATCCCGCTCTCGGGCACGCGCAATGTGCTGGCCGCCACCGTGACCAATGCCGATGGCTCGACCGCCGTCGAGCTGGTGCGCGCGGTGCAGTTCGTCTCCGCTCCCTGGCGCGCCGAGATCGTGCCGGGCAAGTCGACGCTGGTCGCAGATGGCAAGACCCGCCCCGTGGCCGCGGTGCGCTTCACCGACCGCCAGGGCCGTCCCGTGCGCAGCGGCGTGACCGGCGCCTTCGCCGTGGCCGAGCCTTACCAGAGCGCGGCGATGCTGGACCAGATCCAGCTCGGCCAGCTCACGGGGCGCGCCACGGGCCTCGGCGGCGGGGGTGCGAGCTGGACGATCGAGGGCGACGACGGCATCGCGATGATCGAGCTGGCCCCGACGATGGTCAGCGGCCCGCTCCGGCTCGATTTCAACTTCGCCGATGAAACCCTGACCCGCCGCCAGCAGCTCCAGGGCTGGGTGGTGCCGGGCGACCTGCCCTTCACGCTCGTGGGCCTCGCCGAAGGCGCTGTCGGCGCCAAGAGCCTGGCCGATGCGATGGAGCGCAGCGGGCGCTTCGACAGCGATCTGGGCGACAAGGCCCGGGTTGCCTTCTATGCCAAGGGGCGCGTGCCCGGAGGTATGCTGCTGACGCTGGCTTATGATAGCGCCAAGCAGAAGGCGGGGCAGCGCCTGCTCGGCACCATCGATCCCAGCGCCTATTACACCATCTACGCCGACGGCTCGACCCGCCGCTTCGATGCTGCCAGCACCGAAAAGCTCTATGTCAGGCTCGAGGCGAGTGCGTTCTACGCCCTCTACGGCGATTTCGTGACCGGTTTCGACCAGACACAGCTCGGCCGCTACCAGCGCACCATGACCGGCGCGAAAGCGGAAGCGCGTGTCGGCGCCGTCCACGCGCAGGGCTTCGCAGCCAAGGTGGCGGGGCGGTATCGCCGCGACGAAATCCAGGGCGCGGGCATCACCGGCCCCTATGCGCTGCGCGACCGCAATATCCTCGCCAACAGCGAGCGGGTGGCGATCGAGGTGCGCGACCGGCTCCGCTCCGAAGTCATCGTCAGCCGCCGCGAGCTGTCCCGCTACATCGATTACGATCTCGACGTGCTGTCGGGCAGCATCCGCTTCAAGGAACCCGTGCTGAGCCGCGATTTCGACCTCAACCCGCAATTCATCGTGGTCGACTACGAGGCCGCCAACGGCTTCGGCGAGGGCCAGTGGAACGCGGGTCTGCGCGGCGATGTGACCCTGGGCGAGCGCAACGAGGTCCGCATCGGCGCGACCGCTATCAGCGACCGTGGCGCCGGAGCGCGCACCGAGCTGGCCGCCCTCGATCTGCGTGCGCGGATGGGCGCGGCGACCGAGATCCGCGCCGAGGCGGCCGTGAGCCGCCGCGAGGGGGTTGAAACCGCGGCCTGGCTGCTTGAGGCGGAACACCGCAGCGGAAGGGTGGACCTGCTCGCCTACGCTCGCCAGGCGGGTCGCGATTTCGGCACAGGCCAGCAGAACACGGTCGAACTGGGCCGCCGCAAGTTCGGTGTCGATGGCCGCTATGCGCTTTCGGACAACGCCAGCCTCGTCGCGCGCAGCTGGTACGACAAGAGCCTCTCCGACGCCGGCAGCCGCATCGCGGTCCAGGGCGATTTCGTATATCGCGGCCTCGCGGGCGATGCCCGTATCGGGGTCGCGCACATCACCGATCGCCTCGCCAACGGCTCCTCCGCGACCTCCACCGTGCTGGAAGGCCAGGCGACGAGGCGACTCCTCGGGAACCGGCTGGAACTGGGCGTGGGCACCAGCCTTTCGCTGGGTTCGACCGGCTCCATCGACCTTCCCACCCGCCATCGGCTGCGCGCTCGCTATGCGCTGACCGATGCGGTGCGTCTGGTCGGCAACTACGAAATCTCCAGCGGCCAGGCGATCGATGCGCGCGATTTCAACCTCGGCTTCGAGCTTTCGCCCTGGGCAGGTGCCCGCATCGTCAGCACCATCGGGCGCCAGGACATCGCGGAGGCGGGATCGCGCAGCTATGCCGCCTTCGGCCTGGCCCAGAGCCTCCCGCTGACACCGCAACTCACGCTCGACGCCACCATCGACGGCAACCGCAAGCTGGGCGGTGGCGATCCCGCAGCGCTCATCAACCCGCTGCAACCGGCCGCGAGTGGCGGCTATCTGTCGCAGGGCGGCGGGCGGTTCGAGGATTTCACCGCGCTCACGCTGGGGCTCGGCTGGCGGGTGCACAGCTGGTCGGCCACGCTGCGCGGCGAATGGCGCGATGGCGAGTTCGCCAATCGCAAGGGGCTCACCGCCGGCCTGATCCGCCAACTCGGCGACGGCGTGACCGTAGGCGGCGGCGCGAGCTGGACCCGCGCGAACGGTGCCGCCTCGGCGAGCACGGAAGTGGTCCAGGCCACCATCGCCGCCGCATACCGCCCGGCCGATTCCGATTTCGCCTCGCTCGCCCGGCTCGAATACCGGGGCGACCGCGTGAGCGACGCGGTTATGGGCGAGGCCGGCCCGCTCGGCCGCACGGTCCTCACCGTCGACGGAAACGCCCAGTCGCAGCGGCTCGTGGCCAGCATATCCACCAATTGGCGGCCGGAGGGCGAGGAGGACGGTCGAGCCGTGCGCCGCACCGAGATCGGCGTGTTCCTCGGCGCGCGCTACAATCTCGACCGGCTCGAGAACCAGGACGTGACCAGCACGGCGCTACTCGCGGGGGTCGATGCACGTATTGGCCTGGGCGAACGGATCGAGGTCGGCGGTAGCGGCACGGTGCGCGCCAACATGACCGATGGCACCACCGCCTTCGCCTTCGGTCCGCAGATCGGCCTCAGCCCGGCCAAGAACACGCTTCTGACCCTGGGTTACAATGTGAAGGGCTTCCGCGATGCCGATTTCTCCGCCGCCCGGCATACCGACGCGGGCGTCTATGCGGCGGTCAAAGTCAAGCTCGACAGCGAGACCTTCTCCTTCCTAGGGCTGGGCCGGTGACAGGAAGGGACAAGGGGGCTGCGGCGAACAGCCGTACCAGAACGGGACAGGCGTGGCCCCTGTGGCTCGCCCTCGCCCCTGCCGCCCTGGCCTTTGCTCAGACCGCAAGCGCGCAAAGCACCAACACTTACACCAATGCGACCGTCGCCAACATCAATGCAGCCACCAGCTGCAGCGCGCCGCTGATCCGCAATTTCGTGGTCGCAACATCCTTTACGATCGCTGACGTGGACGTAGGGGTGTTCGCCACGCACACCTTCCGCGGCGACATCCGCATCACCCTCCAGGCGCCGGACGGAACCCGCGTACAGCTCGTGAACGGCAACACCAGCACGATCAGCGGCGACAACTTCAACGTCCGGCTCGACGACAGCGCAGCGCAGCAGGTCAACACCGACAGCGCCACCGGCACACATTCGACAGCGGCGCCTCCGCCCTTCGCCAATGTGTTCCGGCCCGACAGTCCGCTTTCCGCCTTCATGGGCAAGGCCGGCCTGGGCACCTGGCGGCTCGAGATCTGCGATGCCTATCCGGGTTCGGACGACGGGCAGTTCCGCTACGCCGAGCTCGCGCTGACCTCCGCGCCCGCGAATTTTGCCGATCTTTCGCTCACCAAGAGCGTCAGCAATGCGGCGCCGGCGACAGGGGCGGCGATCACCTATACGCTCCAGGTCGGCAACGCCGCGACATCGCCCGGCACCGCGACGGGCGTGACCGTTGCCGAAGTGCTTCCGGCCGGGGTCTCATATTCGAGCCAATCCGGCTTCGGTTCCTACGATCCGTCCACCGGAGTTTGGACGGTGGGCACAGTGGCTCCGGGGCAGACCCGGACTATAACGATCCAGG
Source organism: Altererythrobacter sp. (assembly GCA_016793865.1). GTDB lineage: Bacteria > Pseudomonadota > Alphaproteobacteria > Sphingomonadales > Sphingomonadaceae > Qipengyuania. The sequence continues at coordinate 340,476 of JAEULJ010000007.1, read as the reverse complement.
CGGTGGTCACGGCGATGGCCAGCGCCACGGTGGTCAACACCGCCGAAATCGCCACCAGTTCACAGGGCGACATCGATTCCACGCCCGGCAATGGCGTGGCGGGCGAGGATGACCAGGCGAGCGCGAGCTTCACGGTCCAGGGCACACGCACGGCCGGCGTGGCGCCGGCGCTGACTTGCCCGGCCGGATCGAGCCTGTTCGACTGGGACGCGCGCGCCTGGGCCGCCGGCTCGCTGAGCAACGGCTACGCCATGGCCGGTATCGGCACGATCGGTTTCACGGTGTCATCGAGCGGCAACTGGATGAACGATGCCAACTACGGTGGCCAATCGCCGTCGCTGTCGAATGCGATCACCGGCGGCATAGCGGGTTCGCAGCGTTCGCTTCACCAGTATCTCGATTTCAACACGCGGGCGGAGACAGCGGTGACCACGATCGTGCTCCCCACCGCGGTGCCGGGCGCCCAGTTCACCATCTTCGACGTGGACTACAACGCCGGCCAGTTCGCCGACCGGCTGGTAGTAACAGGCAGTTTCGCAGGCGTGACCGTGCAGCCGACACTGACCAACGGAACCGCGAACTATGTGGTCGGCAACAGCGCGACCGGCGATGTCCTGTCGGCAAATGCGGCGGCAGACGGCAATGTGGTTGTGACGTTTTCCCAGCCGGTCGACACCATCGTCATTGCCTATGGCAACGGATCTGCTGCGCCGGCCAACCCCGGCGGACAGGCGATCGCCATCTTCGACATCACCTTCTGCAACCCCGCCGCCATTTTGGGGGTCACGAAGGTGAGCGCGCTTGTTTCCGATCCGTTGAACGGAACCGCCAATCCGCGTGCCATTCCGGGTGCGGTAATGGAGTATTGCATACTCATCCAGAACCCGGGCAGCGCGACCGCCACCAACGTGATCGGTACCGACATCATTCCCACGACCCTGACTTACACCGCCGGTTCCATGCTGAGCGGAGCGAGCTGCGCCGCAGCCACCGTTGCCGAGGACGACAACGCCACTGGCGCTGACGAGAGCGATCCCTTCGGGGCATCCATCACAGGCAATACGCTGACCGCCACCGCGGCCTCGCTGGGCCCGGGCGCGGGCTTCGCGCTCAAGTTCCGCGCGACGGTGAACTAGCCCCCGCGCAGCGTCCGCACGCCGGCATCGCGCTCGAACAGATAGAGAAGAAGCCGGACTGCCTCGCCCCTTGGACCCTCCAGACCGCCGCCATGCTCCATGAGCAGTCGCGCATCGTCGTGCGCGGTCGGCAGCAGGCGGGCGATCTGCTCCAGATTGGCAATTCTGAACAGGGTCTCGCCCGACTGGCGCGTACCGAGGAGTTCGCCGCCGCCACGCAGACGCAAGTCCTCTTCGGCGAGGCGGAAGCCGTCCTGCGTCTCGCGCATCAGCTTCAGCCGATCGCGCGCGACCTCGCTTAACACGTCAGACCGAAGCAGGAGGCAGGCCGACTTCTCGGCCCCTCGCCCTACCCTTCCCCGTAGCTGATGAAGCTGCGCGAGACCGAAGCGCTCCGCCTGCTCGATCACCATCAGCGTGGCGGCAGGCACGTCCACGCCGACCTCGATCACGGTGGTGGCGACCAGCAGCTTGGCATGGCCGCTGGCGAAACGCTCCATCGCCGCATCCTTGGCCTCGGGCGCAAGCTGGCCGTGGACGAGCACGACCCTGTCGCCGAAGCGCTCACGCAGCGCCGCGAAGCGCGCCTCCGCCGCCGCCGTGTCGCCCTCCTCGCTCTCGCGCACCATCGGGCATACCCAATAGGCCTGCTGGCCGCCTTCGAGATGCCGCGCGACGCCGGCGATCACGTCCTCCATCCGCTCGATCCCCACCACGCGGGTATCGATCGGTTGCCGCCCGGGGGGCATCTCGTCGAGCTTGCTGACGTCCAGCTCGCCATAGTCCGCCAGTTGGAGCGTGCGCGGGATCGGCGTGGCGGTCATCGCCAGTACGTGCGGCGCGCGCTTCCCCTTGCCCGCCAGCATCAGCCGCTGCGACACGCCGAAGCGGTGCTGCTCGTCGATCACCACGAGCGCGAGGTTGCGATAGGCGACCTGCTCCTGAAAGATCGCGTGAGTCCCGACCAGAATGTCCACGCTGCCGTCGACGAGGCCCATCAGCGTCGCCTCCCGCACCTTGCCCCCGGAACGCGAAGAACCGCGGCCGGTAAGGATTTCAACCCGCGCGCCGGTGGGCGCGGCCATCCGCCGCAGCGTCTCGAAGTGCTGCCGTGCGAGGATTTCGGTCGGGGCCAGCAGCGCCGCCTGCGCCCCGGCCTCGGCGGCGATGAGCATGGCCTCCAGCGCGACGACCGTCTTGCCCGCACCCACATCGCCTTGCAGCAGCCGGAGCATCGGCGTGGCCTGCGCCAGATCGCCTTCGATCTCTGCAATCGAGCGTTGCTGCGCGCCCGTCAGCGGGAACGGCAGGGCCAGCTTTGCGCGCAATCGGCCATCGCCGGTGAGCGGGGTGCCCCTGCGCGCCCGGTTATCGGCGCGCACCAGCATCAGCGCCAGGCTGTTGGCCAGCATCTCGTCATAGGCCAGCCGGTCACGCGCTGCCGGATGTTCGCCGCGATGGGCCAGGTGCAACGCGTCGCGCCAGTCCGGCCAGCGTTCGCGAACGACCTCGGCCGGGTCGATCCATTCCGGTAGATCGGGCGTGCGCTCCAGCGCCTGCGCCACCAGCTTTGCCAACAGCGGCTGGGTCAGCCCTTCCGACAGGCGATAGACCGGCTCGGTAAGATGCCCCAGGCTTGCCCCTCCATCCTCCAGGACATGATCGGGATGGACGATCTGGAGCATGTCGCCATAACGCTCCAGCCGGCCCGCGACCCAGCGCTTCTCCCCAACCGGAAGCTGTTTCCTGGCGGTGTAGGACGCGCGCCCGAAATAGGTGAGAGCTATGACATTGCCCGCATCGTCCCGCGCCAGCACGCGATAGGGCCCGCGGCTGCTGCGGCTCGCCCGGTGTTCCACCGCGGTAAGGGCGATAACGATCTGCTCGCCCTCCCCCGCCTCGTCGATATTCGCCACCGGGCGACGTGATACGAAGCGTTCCGGCAGGTGGAAGGCGACATCCCTGATCCGCTCCAGCCTGAGCCGGGTAAGCGGCTTCTTCAGCTTCGGCCCCACGCCTTCGAGCGTCTCGACCTCGGCGAACAGCGGATTGAGTGCCTCGGGGCGCATGGTGGATGCATGGACCAAGCCGGCGGCCTTCGCTAGGGGCCAGCCATGCCGCCGTCCGACCGTGCCATCCGCCTCGCCCGCTGCCGCTTTCGCGCGTGGCACCGTGGAACCCGCGAGGCCGATTACATGATCGGCGGCTTCTTCGACCGCTATCATGCGCGATGGCGGGAGCCGGAACTCGCCTGGTTCGAGTCGCTGATCGAAGAGGACGATGTTGACTTGATGGCCTGGGCGCTGGGCACCGCCGAGGTGCCGGAGCGCTTCGCCGGAGAGCAGATCCTTGCGATGCAGAAGCTCGATTACGTTAGTATCTGACCGCCCGCTTGCCTTGCCCAACGGGCAGCCTAAATGGCCATCGCCCTAAAAGGCCATCGCGATGACCCGCCCGAACGCTCGGGCGGGCTTTTGCGCGTGCCCGCAATGCCGACAGGACTGATAAATGCCCGATCTCACCCACATCCTGAAGGCGGATAGGCCGCTCACCCTCTCATCGGTCGCACGCGGCGCGCAGCCGCTGGTGATGGCCGATCTGGCCCGGGCCGCGAAGGGGCGCGCGGTGTTCATCGCGCCCGACGATGCGGCCATGCGCAGTGTGACCGACGCGGCGCATTACTTCGCGCCCGAGGTGGAGGTGATCGAGTTTCCGGCCTGGGATTCGCTGCCCTACGATCGCGCGAGCCCGGCACTGGCGGTCAGCGCCCGGCGGCTCGCGGCGCTGCACCGGCTCCAGCAGAACCCCGGTGGCCCGCAACTTCTGGTCACCACCATCAACGCGCTGACGCAGCGGGTCCTGACCCCGTTCCGGGTGCGCGAGACGGTGCGCGAGTTCCGCCCCGGCATGGAGATCGGGATGGACAGCCTCGCCGCGCTGTTGCGGCGGCAGGGCTACGGCCGGACCGACACGGTGATCGACGCCGGCGAATTCGCGATCCGGGGGTCGATCGTCGATATCTTTCCGAGCGGACTTGGCCAGGGGTTGCGGCTCGATTTCTTCGGCGACGAGCTCGAGAGCCTGCGCACCTTCGATCCCTCCACCCAGATCAGCACCGGCACCCTGGCGAGCCATCTGCTGCTCCCCGCCAGCGAGGCTCTGCTCGACGAGGACAGCATCAAGCGCTTCCGCCTGCGCTATCGCGAGAACTTCGGCGCCGCGGCCACGCAGGACCCGCTATACGAGGCGGTTAGCGAAGGCCGCCGCCTCGCAGGGATGGAACACTGGCTGCCGCTATTCGAGGACAAGCTGGCTACCCTGTTCGACTACCTGGGCAAGTGCGACGTCGCGGTGATCGACGCGGGCGCGCTGGCGGCGGGCGACGAACGGCTGGCGGATGTGGCCGACTACTTCGAGCAGCGTCGCGGCACCGCGGGGCAGGCGAAGGGCAGCTATCGCCCTCTCGCGCCCGATGCGCTCTACCTCTCGGGCGAGGAACTCTCGGCCGCGCTCGGCCGCTGGCCGGTCCATCGCGCCACCCATTTCCCGGAGCCAGCGAGCGAGGCGGTGATCGACTTCGGTTTCCGCTCGGGGCGCGATTTCGCCCCCGAGCGCGCGCGAGGCGAAAGTGTCTATCCCGTGCTGGCAAGCCATCTCAAGGCGCTGGGCAAGGCCGGCAAGCGCCCGTTGCTCGCCGCCTACTCCGCCGGCAGCCGCGCGCGCATCGTCTCGATTCTCGAGGAAGCGAGCGTCGGCGTGCAACTGGCGGAAAGCTGGCAGGAGGCGCTCGGCAAATCGGCGGGGGGCAAGCCCACCGCGCTGGTCCTGCCCATCGAGGCCAGCTTCGCCAACGAAGAACTGGAACTGCTGACAGAGCAGGACATTCTCGGTGACCGGCTTGTTCGGCGCCGCAAGAAGCGGCGCGACGCCGATGCATTCCTGGCCGAGCTGAGCGCGCTCAATCGCGGCGATCTGGTGGTCCATGCGGAACACGGCATCGGCCGCTATCTCGGGCTCGAGCCGATCAAGGTCGGAAAGAGCGCGCATGATTGCGTGATGCTGGAGTATGCCGGGGGCGACAAGCTGTTCATCCCGGTCGAGAACATCGACGTGCTCAGCCGCTATGGCTCGTCCGAACACGCGGTCGCGCTCGACCGGCTGGGCGGCGAGGCGTGGCAGCGGCGGCGGGCGAAGATGCGCGAACGCATCCGCGAGATCGCCAATGAACTGCTCAAGACCGCCGCCGCCAGGGCGCTCCGCAGGGCGCCCGTGCTGGCGGCGGAGGATGGCCCATACGCCCAGTTCGCCGACCGCTTCCCATGGGAGGAGACCGACGACCAGGACCGCGCGATAGCCGATGTTCTGGCGGACCTCGAAAGCGGCAGGCCGATGGACCGACTTGTCTGCGGCGATGTCGGGTTCGGCAAGACCGAGGTGGCGCTGCGGGCGGCTTTCGTGGCCGCGATGGAGGGTAAGCAGGTCGCGGTGGTGGCACCTACCACCCTGCTTGCGCGCCAGCATTTCGAGAACTTTTCCAATCGCTTCGCCGGGTTTCCTCTTAAGCTTGGGAGGTTGAGCCGGCTCGTCCCCGCCGCAGAGGCGAAAGCGACACGCGACGGTCTCGCCACCGGGGATGTCGATATCGTCGTCGGCACTCACGCCATCCTCTCGAAGCAGACCGCCTTCAAGGATCTGGGCCTGGTGGTCGTGGACGAGGAGCAGCGGTTCGGCGTCAACCACAAGGAAAAACTCAAGCAGCTGCGCGCCGATGTCCATATGCTCACCCTCACCGCCACCCCGATCCCGCGCACCTTGCAGATGGCGATGAGCGGGCTGCGCGAGCTTTCCACCATCCAGACTCCGCCGGTCGATCGGCTGGCCGTGCGGACCTACGTGATGGAATGGGACGAGATGGTGGTGCGCGAGGCGCTGCTGCGCGAACATCATCGCGGTGGACAGAGCTTCATCGTCGTCCCCCGCATCTCCGACATGCCCGAGCTGGAGGAATGGCTGCACACCGCCGTGCCCGAGGTGAAGGCCGTTTCCGCGCACGGTCAGATGTCGCCAGGTGAAATCGAGGAGAAGATGAGCGCCTTCTACGACGGCAGGTATGACGTGCTGCTCTCCACCACCATCGTCGAGAGCGGGCTCGACCTGCCCAGCGCCAACACCATCATCATCCACCGCGCCGACCGCTTCGGCCTTGCCCAGCTCTATCAGCTTCGCGGGCGCGTGGGCCGCAGCAAGCTGCGCGCCTATGCCTATCTCACCACTCCCGCCGACACGGCGCTGAACGAGGTGGCCGACAAGCGTCTCAAGGTGCTGGGGGATCTCGACAGCCTGGGCGCGGGATTCCAGCTCGCCAGCCACGATCTCGACATACGCGGTGCAGGCAATCTGCTGGGAGACGAGCAGTCCGGCCACATCCGCGAGGTTGGGTTCGAGCTTTACCAGGCCATGCTGGAGGATGCGATCCTGGCGGCCAAGGCGGGCGAACTGGGGCTGGAGCCCAAGCGCGATGCCGTCAGCCCGCAGATCACCGTGGACGCCCCGATCATGATACCGGAAGACTACGTTCCCGATCTTGCGGTCCGCATGGCGCTCTATCGCCGCCTCAACGATGCCGACGGCAAGGACGAACTGGACGCGCTGGCGGCCGAGATGATCGACCGTTTCGGCGCCTTGCCTTCCTCCACCGCCAATCTGGTCAGGCTGCTGGAAATCAAGCAGCAGGCGATCGCGGCCAATATCGCCAAGATCGACGTCGGCGCAGCGGGCACTCTGGTCAGCTTCCACAACGACGAATTCGCCGATCCGATGGGGCTGATCGCCTATGTGGAGCGTCTGAAGGGCACCGCACGCTTGCGTCCCGACATGAAGCTGGTGATCGCGCGGGCCTGGAACGACCCGCAGAGCCGCCTCAACGGCCTCTACCAGCTCACCAGGGGGCTTTCGGGCATCGTGGCGCGCAGCGAGCGCTCCAGCGCCCCTGAGAAGCTCAGCCCTGGCCGGCCAGGGCCAGGAAATCCTCGTGGCCGAGCGGAAGCGATTTGAGGAAGCCCTGCCAGCTTTCCACGCCCTCGTCCGCCAGCACGCGAAGCTGTGCCTGCTCCTCCACGCCTTCGGCCACGACCTTGAGATCCAGTGCCCGCGCCATCGCGGTGATCGCGCGCAGGACGGCGAGATCCCGCTCGTCCTCGGCAATGTCCTCGACCATCGAGCGGTCGAGCTTGATCTTGTCGATCGGCAAGAGCTTGAGATAGCGGAAATTGCTGTAGCCCGATCCGAAATCATCCAGCGCGATGGTGACGCCGGCGCGCTTGAGCGGGCTGAGCGCGCGCGCAACCTCCTCCAGATCGGCCAGCAGCACCTGCTCCGTGATCTCGATCATGATCCGGTCCGGCGGAATGCCCGATCGTCGGACAAGGGAAAGGAACTCGATCGGGAAGCTGCCCGCCGCCAGATCGGCCGGGGTGACGTTTAGTGACAGCGTCAGGGCGCCCGGCCAGCGCGCCGCCAGCGCCAGCGCGCGCTCCGCGATATGGCGCGAAAGCTGGGCGACGTGGTCGGTGCGCTCGGCCAGGGTGAACAGGGTGTTCGCGCCAAGCCGCCCGATCTGGGGGTGCTGCCAGCGCGCCAGCGCCTCCGCGCCGATCAGCCGATCGCCCTGCGTCGAATACTGGGGCTGGAACACGATCTCGATCTCGCCCCGGTCGATCGCGGCCAGCATGTCCGCCTCGAGCTGCTGGTTGGAAACGCCGAGATGCGCCAGTTCGCCCGAGACCCAGGCGACACGGCGGCCCCGCTCCTCCTTGGCCTGGTGGAGCGCGGTGGCGAGATGATCGAGAATGCCGTCAGGCTCGTCGCTCTCGAGCGCGCGCATGAGCGCGACTCGCGGCCACAGCCGTACTGTCCGGCCACCGTCGTGCGGCAGCGTTTCGGGCATGGTGATCGGCATGGCGATCGCATCGGCGAGCGCCTCGGCGAACCATTGCCACCGTTCACGGCTACAGCGGTCGCGCGCCACCAGCAGGAATGTCCCACCCGAAACCCGCGCGGCGAACCAGTCCGATGTCTCGAACTCGTCATCGGCGAAGTGCATCACGCGCTGTGCGATCTCCACCAGCGCCGAATCTCCGGTGGTGGCGCCATAGGCGAGGTTGACCGTATCGATCCGACCGACCGCGATGAGCATGGCGTGGAGGGGATCGCCGCCGCTGTTGCCACGCCAGTCGTCCAGCCAGCGCGCGATGCGTCGCTTTGCCTGGTCGGCATCCAGCAGTCCGGTCAGCGCGTCGCGCTTGTCGTCCATGTCCCCGTCGGCTCCCAATTCGAGCGCGATCATCGAAGCTCCCAAGCGGTCCCGCACCTCTGGTGACAGCCGCGTTGCCAAAGTTCGCCCCCGGCCATAGACTTGTCCACACCGGCGATTGTTAACCGGTGTCATAGCGATGGCGGTCAGGTGAGCAATGCCGGAGTTTGAGCGTCTTGCGCTGGTGGTGTCCGACACCGACAAGGCGCGCGCCGCCGAAGCGCAGTTTCGCGAGCTGTTCGACTGGGTCCCGCTCGATAAGGCGCAAGCCGCCGTGGTGCTGGGCGGCGACGGTTTCATGCTCCACACGTTGCACGCCATGCTCGACAGCAGGCGGATCGTGCCCGTCTACGGCGTCAACCTGGGGACGGTCGGCTTCCTGATGAACCGCAACCGGGCGCCGGAGCGTCTCCTGTCGCGGATCGGCAAATCGCGCGAGCACTGGATCGACCCGCTGGAGATGGAAGCGGTGACGCAAGATGGCGCGCGCCATATGCATTGCGCGATCAACGAGGTGTCGCTGCTGCGCGAAACCCGCCAGACCGCCAAGATTCGCGTCGCCGTCAACGACACCGTGCGGATCGAGGAACTTGTCTGCGACGGCGTGCTGGTTTCCACGCCGGCGGGTTCCACCGCCTACAACCTGTCGGCGAGCGGGCCGATCCTGCCGCTCGATTCGAACCTGCTGGCACTGACCCCGATCAGCCCCTTCCGCCCCCGCCGCTGGCGCGGTGCGATCCTGCCGGATCGCTACACCATCGATCTGACGGTCAAGGAGCCCGAGAAGCGGCCCGTTTCCGCCGTGGCCGACCAGAAGGAGGTCCGCGAGGTCGCCGAGGTGCGGGTGCGGGTATCGAGCGGGTGCCGCCTGACGCTCCTGTTCGATCCGGGCCATACGCTGGACGAGCGGATCGTGGCCGAACAATTCGCTGTCTGAACCACCCGCGGGCAGCTGGCTGGTAACCGCCACCCGGACCGCATGGTGCGATCGAGGTGGCGGTGACGCACATGGGCAGCTCACGTTGCGGTGGGCGCCTTCAGCCCCGCAGCGCCGCTGCATGATCCGCGGCATAGCTCTCGAGCGAGAGTGGCGCGTTTCCGGTCAGCTTCTCGACATCTCCGGCGACGGGCGCCGTCCAACCCTCGCGGACCGGGTGGAAGATCGACGCCAGGAAGTTGGCATAGTCAGCCGCAACCCCGCTCCCGATGAGCATATTTACGAACGGGGCATCGTCCACGTCACGATAGGTGATTGGCTTGCCGATGGCATCCGACAGGATGGCCGCAGCTTCGGAGTAGGAATGCGCCTTTGGTCCGGTCAGGTTGAATGCGTTGCCGTCGAAGGCGGATGACGTGAGGGCCGCAACCGCGCTCGCGGCGATATCACGGGCATCGATGAAGCTCGACTTGCCTTCGCCTGCGGGCAGTTCGATCCGGCCGTGATCGATCCCTGTCTTCCAGAAGGTGTGGAAATTGTCCGCGAACCAGTTCGGCCGCAGGATGACGTAGGGCGTCCCGGACTTCTCCAGCGCGATCTCTACTTGACGATAGGGGATGGAATCGTCGGCGTCGACGCCGAGCACGCTTTGGAAGACGACCTTCACGCCGCGCGACGCGGCAGCTTCGATCAAGGGCAGCAACAGCCCCTTGGAATCGACATATCCCGACGCGAGCAGCACGTAAGCGCGATCGACGCCTTCGAAAGCGGCCTCCACCGTCTCCGGCTTGCCATACTCGAACACGACGCCTTCCGCGCCGCCGACCGGCTGGCCCGAGCGCGAGGCGGCCTTGACCGCCTCGCCCTTCGCCAGAAGTCCGTCCACCACATGCCGCCCGACCGTACCTGTCGAGCCCAGAACCAGAACCTTGCTCATATCGATCTCCATTGGTTTCGTTTGGAAACTAGATGATGATTGGATATATATGCGCTCTGGATATCTGAAAGAGAGCACCTTCTGGTCACATGGTTTCCTGCTGGAAACCTGCATGGGGCAACAAGCGATAACGACAATGCAACACGATTATGACGTCTATGAGGACCGCTGTCCGACCCGCCTCGTGCTCGACCGGGTAGCCGACAAATGGGCGGTGCTGATCCTCGACCGGCTGCAAGACGGACCGGTTCGGTTCAACCATATCCGCCGCGCCATCAAGGGCATCTCGCAGAAGGTCCTGTCGCAGACGTTGAAGAAGCTGGAACGAGACGGATTGATTTCGCGCGCGGTGTTCGCGACCGTCCCGGTGACTGTCGAATATGCCCTAACGCCCCTCGGCCGCACCCTTACCGAAACCGTATCGACGCTCGTCCATTGGGCAGAGCGTAACATGGACGCCGTCCTGGCCGCGCAGCGGAGCTATGACGAAGGAAGAGTGGCCGTGGAGACACCGGGGCCGAGCACCGCGCCGCTACGTGCCGAAATGGCTCCCCGAGTTGGATTCGAACCAACGACCAAGTGATTAACAGTCACCTACTCTACCGCTGAGCTATCGGGGAGCAGCCGGATCGGCAGGGGTGCGCCTATATGAAGGGCCATCGCGTTTGGCAAGCCGCGAGCAGCGCGAATTTCGCCTTCATCCCGTGAGCAGTCGCACGCCCACCCAGAGGGTCAGCGCCGCCGTCAGCCAGCGGATCCAGACCGCCGGCAACAAGCGCGCGGCAAACAGGCTTCCGATCTGCCCGCCGATGGCGACCGCGATCAATAACGGGAGGCCAAGCGACACCGCGCTGACAAGACGGTCCGGGCCGCCCTTGAGAAGCTGACCAGCCAGCCCGAAAAGCGAGTTGACCAGAATGAACAGGCTGGCGGTCGCGGCGACGGCACGCGCCGAGTTCCAGCGCGCGAGGTGCAACAGCGGGGCAAGGAAGATGCCGCCACCGATGCCCGCCAGCCCCGCCAGATAGCCGATTGGCGCGGCCGCCAGCGGCATCCACCGCCCCGCCCGCGACGGCTCGCCTTCGCGCGAGGTCACAGGGACCAGCATCGTCAACGCTGTCAGCACCAGGCTCGCACCCAGCAAGGCAAGGAACGCCGATCTGCCGATCGGAGTCAGTCCGCCGAGAAAGGCCGCAGGCGCCGCGATGGCGGTGAGCGTCGCCGCGCCGCGCCAGGGGGTGATGCCGGCGCGGGCGAAGCGGATCGAGCCGCCGGTCACCACCAAGATATTGCACGCAAGCGCGATGGCGGGCAGCAGCCGGTAATCCACGCCGCTCAGCGCCAGCAGCGCGCTGTAGCCAGACCCGCCGCCATAACCGACGCTGGCGTACAGCAGCGCCGTGGCGAGAAAGGCGGCGGCAAGCCAGATCACAGCCTAACCCTGTCGCACTGACCGGCGTGGGCAAGTCCCGCCCGCCTCCGGGCGCGATAGGCTGGGACAGGGCTCGGCCAGGTTACGCCGCCAGCGCGCCGTGGCAGTGCTTGTACTTGTTGCCCGATCCGCAAGGGCACGGCGCATTCCGGCTGATCTCCTCGCCCGCCCAAGGGTTCCCGCCGGCCGCAGCCACGCCGGCCATCGGACTGCCGGCGAGATTGGCGAACAGCGCGGGATTGCGGGCCGAGCCATCGTCGTCGCCCGAATTGTCGAGCCCGGTCAGCGGATCGATATGGCCGGTCAGGAAGTCGGGCAGGCCGGCGAGAATCTCGCTGGGCACCGGCATGGGGGCCGCCGGGGCCACATCCATCTTTAGGAGCTGTCCCGTCACATCCTCGCGCAGCAGGTCGAGCATACGCTCGAACAGGCCGAATGCTTCCTGCTTGTATTCGTTGATCGGCTGCTTCTGCGCATGAGCGCGCAGCCACACCACCTGGCGCAGCGCATCGAGCGTGGCGAGGTGATCCTTCCAGTGATGATCGAGCGTACGCAGCAACAGCCCCTTCTCGAAGGCGCGCCAACGCTGGGAATCGACCTGCGCGATCTTGCTGTCCATGATCGCGTCCGCCTCGGCGCTGAGACGCTCCTCGACAATCTCCGGCTCGATCCGGTCCTCCGCCATCCAGGCATCGAGATCGGGCGTGAGGCCGTATTTCTCCTCGAGCTTTGCCTTGAGGCCGACGATGTCCCACTGCTCGGGATAGGATCCGGGGGGGCAGGCCTCGCCCACGGCCGCGTTGATGGCGTCGCGGCGCATGTCCACCACCACCTCGTCCACCGCATCGGCATCCATGATCTCGGCGCGCTGTTCATAAACCACTTTGCGCTGGTCGTTCATCACGTTGTCGTATTCGACGACCTGCTTGCGCATCTCGAAATTGCGCGCCTCGACCTTCTTCTGAGCGGTCTCGATGGCCTTGGAGAGCCACTTGGACCCGATCGCCTCGCCATCGGCCAGGTTCGCGTTCATCATCTTGGAGAACAGCGTATCGGGGCCGAAAATGCGCAACAGATCGTCTTCAAGGCAGAGATAGAACCGGCTGAGCCCCGGATCGCCCTGACGGCCCGAACGGCCGCGGAGCTGGTTGTCGATGCGGCGGCTCTCGTGGCGCTCGGTGCCGAGCACGAACAGCCCGCCGGCCTCGATCACCTGCTGCTTTTCAGCGGCAATCTCGGCCTTGATGCGTTCGATCGCGGTGTCCCTGTCCGGACCCTCGGCCACGTCCTTGAGCTCGTCCTCGGTGCGGAACTCGATATTGCCGCCAAGCTGGATGTCTGTGCCGCGCCCGGCCATGTTGGTGGCGATGGTCACCGCGCCGAGACGGCCGGCCTGCGCCACGATATGCGCCTCCTGCTCGTGGAACCGGGCGTTGAGGACCGAGTGCTCGACACCTTCCTTCTCGAGGAAGCTGGACAGCAGCTCGGACTTCTCGATCGACACGGTGCCCACCAGCACCGGCTGGCCGATCTCGTTCTTCTCCCGGATCGCCACCGCGATGGCGGCGAACTTGTCCATGGTGTTCTTGTAGAACTGGTCTTCCTCGTCGATCCGCTGCACCGGCTTGTTGGTGGGGATTTCGGCGACGTTGAGCTTGTAGATATCCCAGAACTCGCTCGCCTCGGTCGCGGCGGTGCCGGTCATGCCGGCGAGCTTGGGATACATGCGGAAATAGTTCTGGAAGGTGATCGAGGCCATCGTCTGGTTTTCGGGCTCGATCTTAACGCCCTCCTTGGCCTCCACGGCCTGGTGCAGCCCGTTCGACCAGCGCCGCCCGTCCATCATGCGGCCCGTGAACTCGTCGATGATGACGATCTTGTCGTCCTTCACGATGTAGTCGATGTCGCGCTTGAACATGATGTTCGCCTTGAGCGCCTGGTCGAGATGATGGACGACCTGGGTGTTCTCGACGTCGTAGAGGTTGTCGGTTTCCAGAAGACCGGCCTCCCTCAGCCGCTCCTCGATCTGGTCGGTCCCGTCTTCGGTCCAGCTAATATTCTTGGTCTTCTCGTCGGCTTCGTACCATTCCTTGTCGATGCCCTTCACCACCTGGTCGATGGCGATGTAGAGATCCTGCTTGTCCTCGGTCGGACCGGAGATGATGAGCGGCGTGCGCGCCTCGTCGATCAGGATCGAGTCAACCTCGTCCACGATCGCGAAGCTGAAGGGGCGCTGCACCATGTCGCCGCGCTCATGCTTCATGTTGTCGCGCAGATAGTCGAAGCCGAACTCGTTGTTGGTGCCGTAGGTGATGTCGGCGTTGTAAGCATCGCGCTTCTCGAACTCGTTCATGTTGGGCACCACCACGCCGATGGTGAGGCCCAGGAACTGATGCAGCCGGCCCATCCATTCCGCATCGCGGGCGGCGAGGTAGTCGTTGACGGTGACGACATGGACGCCCTTGCCTTCGATCGCGTTGAGATAGGTGGCGAGCGTGGCCACCAGCGTCTTGCCCTCACCAGTGCGCATCTCTGCGATCTCGCCGCGGTGAAGCACGATGCCGCCGACCATCTGGACGTCGAAATGGCGCATGCCGAGGATGCGGATCGATGCCTCGCGTACGGTAGCGAAGGCTTCCGGGAGGATGTCATCGAGCGTCTTGCCGCCGGACAGCAGCTCCCGGAACTTGTCGGTCTGGCCGCGTAGCTCGTCGTCGCTGAGGGCCTGGATCTGCGGTTCGAGGGCGTTGATCGCCTGGACCGTCTTGCCCATCGACTTGACGTAACGTTCGTTGGAGGAACCGAACACGGATTTCATGAGGGAATCGAACATCGGGCGTGACTTTCGCGTGAATTCTGTCGGGATCGTGCCCGGACGCGCTGCTGCGCCCCGGGCCAAGGGTCAGGAAAAAGCTGGTCGGCGCGCTATTCGCGGGCGCGGTCGCACCCCAGGCGGACCGCCGGCTGCGGGGCGCGAGTGTCGCCCAGCGGCTCGGGCGAGGCGGCGAAGGCCGCCTGCGGCCTACGCGCCAGCTCCACCCGAACCAGTGCGGCCGTGCCGCCACTGACGGCCGGTGCGGCGGCGCGCGCCTCGCAATGTGCGGCCAGCGCGCTCGCCATCTCAGCCTGCACGGGCGCGCCCGCGGCAGCAAGGCCGGTAAGCAGGGCAAGGCAGGCGAGCAGTTTGCGGATCATGGCGCGTGGGCGCACATAGTGCCGCAAGCCTTAAAAATCCACCGCCAATAGCGCCCCAAAAGCACGTTGTGGGTGCGGATGGGGCAAGTTAGTGCAGCGCACCGATGACCGATCGCTCGCCCCTCACCCGCCCCTTTCCGCCCCTAACCCCGATCGGGGGTGTCACCTTGCGCGTCGCGCGCGCGCACTACAAGACTTGGGACCGGGCCGATCTCACGCTGATCGAACTGGTCGAGGGGACTACCGTGGCGGGTGTTTTCACCCGCAACGTCTGCTGCTCGAGCGAGGTCGAGATGGGCCGCAAACAGGTGCGGCTCGGCCGCGCCCGGGCGGTGGTGGTGAACGCGGGCAACTCCAATGCCTTCACGGGCTATCGCGGGCGTGACGCGGTGGAGGCGATCATGGCGCAGGTGGCAGCTCATCTCGGCTGCGCACCCAGCGACGTCTTCGTCTCCAGCACCGGCGTGATCGGCGTGCCCTTGCCCCAGGACAAGGCCCGCGCGGGGGTGGCGGCCGCGCTGTCCGCACCTGCGACATCGTGGGAAGAAGCGGCCTTAACCATCGGAACAACCGATACCTTTCCGAAAGGGTCCGGTGCCTCGGCGATGCTTGGCAGCACGCGCGTCGAACTCGCGGGGATCATCAAGGGCAGCGGCATGATCGCGCCCGACATGGCCACCATGCTCGGCTATATCGCAACCGACGCCGCAGTGGCCCCCGCATTCCTCCAGGAAATGCTGTCCAAGGCCAATCAGGAGAGCTTCTCCTGCATAACCGTGGACGGGGACACATCGACCAGCGACACGGTGCTGCTGCTGGCGACGGGCAAGGCGGGCAATGCTCCGCTCGAAGGCTGGGAGAGCCCCGGCGCCGATGCCTTCTACGCCGCGCTGCGACAGCTATGCCTCGATCTCGCGCAGCTCGTGGTGCGTGACGGCGAAGGTGCGCGCAAGTTCATCACCGTCAGCGTGACCGGGGCCGAAAGCGACGAGAGCGCGCGCCGCATCGGTCTCGTGGTGGCCAATTCACCACTGGTGAAGACCGCGATCGCCGGAGAAGACGCCAACTGGGGCCGCGTGGTGATGGCGGTGGGCAAGGCAGGCGAACCCGCCGACCGCGATCGGCTCTCGATCGGCTTCGGCGGGATATGGGCCGCGCGCGAGGGGATGCCGCTCGCGAACTATGACGAAGCGCCTGTCGCCGCGCACCTTAAGGGCGAGGAGGTCACGCTCGAGATCGATCTCGGGCTTGCCGACGGACGCGCCACCGTGTGGACCTGCGACCTGACGCACGGCTACATCAGCATCAACGCCGACTATCGCTCGTGACGCCGGATGGCCTCCATGCGGCGATGGAGGCATTGCTGCACCGCGTCGGGCGGGAAACCATCCTGCCGCGCTACAGGGCGCTGGCCGCGCATGAAATCATCGAGAAGGCCGACGACGACCTCGTCACCGTGGCCGATCGCGAGGCCGAGGAACAACTGGTCGAAGAGCTGTCGAAGCTAATCCCCGGCCTCCCGGTGGTGGGCGAGGAAGCCGCCTTCGCGGACCCGTCGGTGCTGGCCCGCCTCGCGGGGGATTGCTGGATCGTCGACCCGATCGACGGCACGCATAATTTCGCACACTGCAGACCGCCGTTCGGAATCCTGATCGCAATGGCATCGGGCGGAGAAGCGCACACCGGATGGATCTACGATGTGCTGACCGAACGCCTGTGCGTGGCCCATCGCGGCAGGGGCGCCTTCATCTCGGGCGAACGCGTTACCGCCCGGACGAGCGGCGAGACGCCGCCGGTCGCCGCCATCTCCACGATCTTCATGGATCCCGCCGAGCGCGTTGCGGTCACGGCCCATGTCGCGCCGCATTACCGCGTGGTGGACACGCCTCGCTGCGCCGCGGAGCAATATCCGCGGCTGGCACTGGGCGCGAACGACGTCTCGATATTTAACCGCACCCTCGCCTGGGACCATGCGGCGGGCGTGCTGTGGCTCAACGAGGCGGGCGGCAAAGCGGCGAGGCCTGACGGATCGCCGTACCGGGTCGACGAGACCGGGCGCACGGGCCTCCTCGCGGCCGCCAGCCCGCGGCTGTGGGACGAACTCGCGGCCCGGTGCGCCAGCTTGGCCTAGAGCGCGCCCTCCAGCCAGCTCTTGAGCTGCCCCTTGGGGGCCGCGCCACGCATATTGGCCACCACCTGGCCGTCCTTGAACAGCACCAGATAAGGGATCGACTGCACGCCCATCCGCGCGGGCACGTCGGGGTTTTCCATGATGTCCATCTTGGCGATAGTGACGCGGTCGGCCAGCTCGTCGCTCAATTCCTCCAGCGCCGGGGCGATCATCTTGCATGGTCCGCACCAGTCGGCCCAGAAATCGACGAGCACGGGCTTGTCCGCGTCGAGCACGTCGGACTGGAAGCTGGCATCGGTGACGGCAACGGTGGCCATGCACATTCTCCTGTTAAGCTGCCGCCGAAATGGGGCGCCCGCGTGGTCAATCAACCGGCGGCGGGACAAAGCTTTCCTGCCCCGCGTCGAAGCGCGCCTTGTAGGCCGCCATCAGCTCCGGCGGCAAGGCGATCAGATGCGGGGTCTGGGTATAGAGCACGGCAGCGCTTACCGCGCGGCCGGGGTAGATCGCCTCCAGGGCGGCGACATAGGCCGCCATCTGTCGCAACGTCGCCTCGGGCACCTCGTCCAGCCCGGCAGGTGGGCGGCGCGCGGTCTTGAAATCCAGCACCGCCACCCGATCCTGCGTGACGACGAGGCGATCGGCGGTGCCGGCGATCACCTGACCCGCCACGGTGGCAGCGAGCGGCACTTCGGCGAGCGCCTGGGGGCCAAACACGGCGGCAAATGCGGGTTCCGCGATCACCGCCAGCGAGCGGGCAAGCAATTCGGCGCGGTCCTCCTCCGGCAGATCTGCGGCCTGGCGTTCCAGCCAGCGGGCCGCCCTGCTCTCGCGCTCATCGGGGGCGAGAGCGGGAAGGCGTTCCAGCAGCGCATGGATCAGCACCCCGCGCCGCGCGGCGGCCGCGGTGACCTGCGGCGGCAGCGGCGGTTCGCTGCCCTCGGTCTCGCCCAGTCCCGAGGGTGCGAGCGGGCGAGGCGGGCGAGGCTCGTCGGGTGCCGGGCGCTCGACCCACTTCGGCAGATCATCCGCCGCCTGGCCCTCCATCGCGGCGGCCGGCGGCAATGGCGCGAGCGCCCCCCATTCCCGTCGCACGCCCCAGATCTCGTCGTCCTGCGGTTCTCCCTCGAACAGCGGTCGCAGGCGCGCATACCAGCTGTCGTCATGCGCCACCCCCTTGCCGGCGTCGCGCACGCCAAGCGATCCGGCGATGAACAGCGCCTCCTCGGAGCGGGTCATGGCGACATAGAGCAACCGCCAGTGCTCCTCCATCAGCTCGGCAGCGGCCGCATCATGCGCGCGCGCCACCGGACCCGCGCGATCGTCCTTCGCGAGCGCCGGCAGCGGCACCGCCGGGCCCCGCGCACCGTCCACCCCGATCTCGGCGAGCTCGAGCTCGTCGGGAGTGTCGGGAGCGATCGCGGTGTCGGCCAGGATCACGATGGGCGCCTGGAGGCCCTTCGCGCCGTGGACCGTCATCACCCGCACCTGGTCGCGGACGGCACCGGCCTCGCGTTTCAACTCGCCCTCACCCGCATCGAACCAGTGGATGAAGCCCTGTAGGCTGGCAACGTGCGCGCCGGCGAAGACATTGGCTGCATTGAGCAATTCGTCGATGGGATCATTGGCCTCGCGCCCGAGCCGCGCGACCAGTTGCCGACGCCCGTCCATCGGCCCGGTCAGCATCCAGTGCAGCAGCGCCTGCGGGCTGTCGAAATCGGCACGGCGCAGGATCTGGCGCAGGGTTTCGACCGTCGCCGCAACGAAAGCATCGGGATTGTCGCGCAGGTGATGCCACAGCGGCTTGCGGCTTTCACCGCGATAGCCGTGCTCCAGCAGTTGCTCCTGCGTCCAGCCACCGAGCGGGGAAACCAGCAGGGAGGCGAGTGTCAGATCGTCGAGCGGCTGCACCGCGAAGCGCAGCGCCGCCATCAGATCCTGCACCGCCAGCGGCGCGCCCAGCCGCAGGCGGTCCACACCCGCCACCGGTACGCCATGCGCGTAGAGCCGGGCCACGATCAGCGCGGCAAGCTCGCGGCGCTTCCTCACCAGCACCATGACATCGCCCGGCCCGGCCCGGCGCGGGTTCCTGCCCTTCACCAGCGGGAAACCGTCGTCCATCCAGCGCTTCACCTGGCGGGCGATGCGGTCGGCAAGCATCCGATCGTGCTTCGCCAGCCAGGTGGACTGCTCCTCGTCGCCATCGCCGCCCACGGAACCGTCGATCACCAGGCCCCACTGCGTAACCATTCCCGGGCGATCCTGCCCGACATGGCGCGGTGCCTGGTCGATGCCAAAGCGCTCCGGTCCGATTTCGTCGATCGCGCGGTCGACGAAGCGCAGCACCATGTCGGCTGTGCGGAACGACTGGCCAAGGTCGAGATCGCGCAGCACATGGGGCTCCGGCCCGCCCCGTGCCTCGCCAGCCAGTCCGCGCATCCTGCTCGCCACCCTGTCGCGCGCCGCCATGAAGTTGCGTGGGCTGGTGCCCTGGAAGCCGAAGATCGCCTGCTTGGTGTCGCCCACCGTGAATATCGTGCGGATGCGCGAGCCATGCGCGCCCTCGCCACTGAAGAAGTCATCCGTCAGCGCGTCGATGATGCGCCATTGCGCCTCGTTGGTGTCCTGCGCTTCGTCGATCAGTATGTGGTCGAAGCGGCGGTCGAGCTTGTAGCGGATCCAGTCCGCCATCGCCCTGTTATTCAACAGGCCGGCCGCGTGGCGGATCAAGTCGTCGAAATCGACCAGCCCTTCGCGGACCTTCGCCTCGGCCCAAAGCTCGGCGAAACGACGCCCGAGCTCGAGCTGCGGCGCGAGAAAGTCGGCGAGCGCTATCAGGGCACGGCGCTCGCGGATGGCGGCGATGGCGGCGATTACCTCCTGCGCCAGATCGCCATAGCCTTCGTCCTGCTTCTGGAGATTGACGAGATATTTTGGAGTGCCGTCCTTGGTCAGCAGCGTCCCGAAGAATCCCCCGATCTCCTCCAGCCTGTTGCTTGCCGGGAGGCCAAGCCAACGCTCGAGGAAATCAGCCGTCTCGGTTCCGCTCTTGCTGCCCCAGGCGCGGTTGGCGGCGATGAGCGAGGCCAGCGCATCGACAGGGAAAGTTTCATCTATGCAGAGGCTTGCGAGAGTTTCCTCATTCTCGTCTGAGCTCAGGCCAAGCAGTCGGCACACCCGTTCCCGCATCGGCGGCTTCCACGCCGCCGGTCCTTCCCAAAGCTCCAGCGCGGCGGCGCAGCGCATAAGCCAGTTACGCACACCATCGGGCCCCTTGCGCCGGCTCATTGCGCGGATCGCGGTAAGCGTGGGATCGCCGCTGGCGATGAGTTCCCCCAGAACCTTGTCCCGCAGCAATATCCGGTCGCGATCCTCCATCGCCCTGGTCCCGGGGAGGATGCCCGCCTCCCCGGGAAAGGCGCTCAGCAGCCACTGCGCAAAGGCGTGGATGGTGTCGATGCGCAAGCCCCCGCCCGGGCAATCGAGCACGCGGGCGAACAGCGATCGGGCGCGGTCGCGGGTGGCCGGATCGAAGCGGGCGCCAAGGTTCTCCAGCTCGCCCTGCAACCGGATGTCGTCCATCCGTACCCAGCGCGCCAGCACCTCGTTCACGCGCACGGCCATTTCGGCGGCGCCGGCCTTGGTGAAGGTGAGGCAGAGGATGTCGGAAGGCTCGACCCCATCCTCCAGCAGCAGCCGCAGCACGCGCGCGGAAAGCACCTGGGTCTTCCCGGTGCCCGCCGATGCGGAGAGCCACACGCTGTCGCGCGGATCGACCGCGGCGAGCTGCGCGCCGGCGAGCGGATGAACCTCGCCGCTCATTGCGGTTCCTCGTCGCTGCGCGGCAGCCATTCGGCGAGACGCATGAGCTGGTCGTAGCTGGCGTAGCCGGGATAGTCGGGGTTGGGCCGCGCGAGGAAGGGGGCGTCCCCGCGGATATAGTCGCGCAGCGCCTGGCGCAGCTTCGCCTCGGTATGCGGCAGCAGTTCCTCAGGCAGCAGCCCGCTGGTCTTGCGCCCGACCTTCAGCGGAGTCTCGATATAGCCGAAGCCCGTCGGGCTCTTGTCCGACTTGCCCAGCGACCAGTATTCGAATGCCTCGGGGTGGCCCGGCGCTTTCGCGAAGCCGCCCGCTTCGGCGATCAGGCCCAGAACGCCGAGCTGGAGAGCGAACCCCTTCTCCACCTGTGCGGCGCTTGGCGGCTGGCCGCTCTTGTAGTCGACGATGGCCACGCCCCCGCCGGGGATGCGGTCGATGCGGTCGGGCTTGCCGTGGATACGTACGCCCTCGAAGGTGAACTCGCCGGCCGCATCCTCTTCCACCGCCAGCACCTCGCGATCCGAGGCGCGTACCTCCTGCGCCACCCATTCGAGCGCGGCGGACAGGCGAGGCTCCCACAGCGCCCGCAGAACGGGATGGGCGTTCTGTTCGTCCATCACCACGCCCATCAACGCCGCGATGTTGACCTCCGGGTCCTGGCGTCGCGCCTCGTGCCAGCGCTGGAGGATGGCGTGCGCCACGATGCCCTGCCATTTCGGCCCCGGCTCGTCCTCGATCGGCTCCATCTCCTTCAGCCGCATGATCTGCCCGGCGTAGAACTGGAAGGGATCGCCGAGCAGCCGATCGAGCGCGGTGGCCGAGATATCGACCGCCCTCTGCTCTTGCGTGGGTTTCGGCGCGGGGCGTGGATAGTGCGGCGCCTTCTCCGACCGCATCAGCGCCCGCGCCCATTCGACCGCACGAGTTTCCCGGTGGCTGTCGCCCAGATCGCCCAGCAGCGCCTGTACGCGCAGCAGGAAGCGCGAGGGGATGGCGGGACCGCCCTCGTCTCGGGCGGCGCGGCTCAACACCACCTCCGGCGCTCCGAGCGCCCCCGCGAGATCATGGGCCGACAGCCCTATGCGGAAATCCGCGCCGGGCACCCCCAGCGAACGCAACACCGGTGGTGCGAGCAACGCGTCGACCGCACCGCGCCCCGGCCATGTGCCTTCGTTGAGACCGGCGCAGATGGCGAGGTCGGTCCGGCTCATGCGCGATTCGATCAGGCCGTATATCGCCACGCGCCCGTGGCCGCCCCAGGGTGGGCGGACGGCGATTTCGTCCATCGCATCGCGCAGGATCAGGTTGAGCTGAGCGGCTTCGATCACGGTGCCGGCCTCGCGCGCGATGAGCGTCAGCTCCTCAACGAAGCGCGCCAGCGTGCGCCCGTCCTCGCGCGCCCACAGCGCATCCCCGGCCAGCGCACCGGCGGCGGCAACAGCCGCTTCCAGAGCGTCGGCAAGCGGCAGTTCGGGTTCCAGCTCCAGCAGGGGGCGCAGAATGCTCTCAACCCCTTCCCACCACGCTGAGAGGCCCGGATTGTGGCGCGCCTTGTCGGCCACCAACTCCGAAAGCGGCGCCAACCCCTCGCGCGGGCGCGGACCGCGCAGGGCGCGCTCCAGCACGCGGAGATGCGCCAGCCATTCCCGCCGGTCGTGCCCGCCGCTGGCCAAAGGATGCATCAGCAAGGCGGTGAGCGCCACGGGCGCCGCCCCACCGGACGCCACCTCCACGGCCAGCAGGAGAAGTCGTCCGGCGGCAGTGTGCGATAGCGGGCGGCCAGCGCTGTCGTCGGATAGGATGCCCCAGCGCCCGAGATGGTTCACGATGCGCCGCGCCAACGCCCGATCCGGCGTGATAACCGCCACCCTCCTGCCCGGCATTTCGAGCGCCTCGCGCACCAGCAGCGCCACCGCCTGCGCCTCCTCTTCCGGCGTGGCGGTCTGCATGATCCTGACACCGGTCAGGCGGCGCTTGTCCGGTGACAGATCTATCCAGCGCCGGCTCGCTTCCGGCGGCAGGAACAGCGCCGAGATGGCGTGGCTGCGCTCCGGAGGAGCGGCGGTCTCTCCGCGGCGATGCCAGGGCCGCACCTCCGCCCGCGCGACGCCCATGCGGTTCAGCAGGAGCTTCAGGTGATATTGCGGATGGCTGACGGCGTCGTCCCTCGCGAAGGGCGCCGCGCCTGGCTCGGGCGCCGCCCCGGCGCGCCCGAGCTCCTCCCACACCGCATCGTCCATCGAAAGGTCGAGATCGGGCAGCACCACCGCGCCCAGCGGCATTTCGCTCACCACGCGCAGAAGCGCGGCGAGCGCCGGCGCCGCGCTGGTCACGCCCGCCGCCACGATCGGCAGGCCGGGCGGATCGGAACCCCAGCGCCGGGCGGCATGGCGGAACAACTCGTTCCGGCGGGTCGCGGCGTCCACCGCGTCCCAATCGTCAAGCCGGGAGCGCCACCGCGCCTGCACCCTGGCGAAGGTGACAAGCGAATCCTGCCAATGACCTGCAAGATCGCCCATCAGGTCGAGAACGCGATCCTGCATGAGATCGCCCGGCTCGATCTCCTCGAACAGCAGCCGATCCATTGTCGCCGCGATCTCGCGCGCCAGCCGGAGCAGTGCGGCCCCGCGCGGAGCCTTCTCGCCCAGTTCCTCCTCAAGCAAGCGCGCAAGTGTCAGCCAGCGCCGCGTGGGATCGACCGCGCGTGGGATGTTCTCCGCACCGAGCGGATCGAGCATGGCGCCCAGCGCTTCGTCGAGGTCGAGATCGCCCACCACCGCCATGCGGGGCATCAGCATTCCCGCCTTCCCGTCGGCGCCGAAATGGCGGATGAACGCTTCCCCGATCGTCCGGCGAGCGCGGGCGCTCGGCACCAGCAACGTCAGGCGGGCAAGGCCATAGTCGGGTTCGTGGTATCGCGGGACCAGCCCGGCGACCAGAGCATCGGCAAAACCGCGATGCGCGGCGATGGAAAAGACCTTGGGGCCGGACCGCTCAGCCACCCGCGAGGTAACCCTCCGTGGCAGCAACATGGCTCGGCTGTCCCACTTCCAGCCATTCGCCCGTGAAGACCACACCGTAGAGCCGCCCGTCGGCGATCGCCCGGTCCCACAGGAGATTGGTCGAGAACGGGCCGTCGGTCGGCGGATCGCGGAGCAGCCGGTGCGAAACGAGCTGAATGCCAGTGTAGATGTAGGGTGCCACGCGCCCCGGCACCTTTCGCCGCAGGCGTCCACGGGGATCCATGTAGAAATCCCCGGCCCCCGCGAAATTGCGCGCGCGGGCGTGCGGCACCAGGAGCAGAAGCGCATCCATCACGGCTGCATCCCATTGGCTGGAAAGGTCCGCAAAGGCATTGCGCGGGCCATCGAGCCAGATGCTGTCGGCGTTCACGCAGAAGAACGGATCGGGCAGCAGGCCGGCGTCATGCGCCTTGACCATCCCGCCCCCCGTTTCCAGCAACCCGCCCCGCTCGTCGGAGATGGCGATGGACGGCTCAGTACGGTTCTGCAGGTGGGCTTCGAGCGAATCGGCGAGGTAGTGGACGTTGACCACCGCCCTCGCGACGCCCGCATCCACGAGCCTGTCGAGCGCGTGGTCGATCAGCGCCCGCCCGGCCACGCGCACCAGCGGCTTGGGCTGCGCGGCGGTGAGCGGGCGCATCCGCTTGCCCAGGCCTGCCGCCATGACCATCGCTGTGTCGGTAGCCAACGTCATGCGACCGTGCCGCCCGGAAAGTTGCGGACGGACCGGGGGATATTCTCCGCGAACCATACGGCAACCGGCTTGAGCGCGGGGTCCGCCAGATCGCGTTCGAGGAGCCCCCAGACGCGGGGGATCATCTCGAGATAGCGGGGCTTGCCATCGCGCTTGGCGAGCCGGGTGAACACACCCACGATCTTGGCGTTCCGCTGCGCGCCAAGGACCGCGTAATCCGATGCGAAGTCTGCACCGGGCTGCGCCGCAGCCAGATAGCGATCGATCATCGCCCGTTCCACCAATGGCGACACGTCGCGCCGCGCGTCCTGGAGCAGGCTGACCAGGTCATATGCCGGGTGGCCGAGCATCGCGTCCTGGAAATCGATCAGCCCCTGCGAGCCATCGGGAGGGAGCATGATGTTCTCGGAATGATAGTCCTTGAGCACGGTGACACCCGGCGTCTGCCGCGCAAGCATCGGAGCGAGGACCACGTCCCATGCCGAGCGCCAGCCCCGCTCGTCCACTTCCAGGCCCTTGGCCGGGCAGAACCATTCGGTGAACAGCCCGGCCTCACGCTGATATTCCGCCAGATCATAAGGCGCGAAAGGCCCAGGCGGGATCTTGTGGAGCGCAACCAGCGCATCGACCGCGCCGGAATAGAGCCGCGCCTCGTCGCCCGGGTTCGCGTCGAGCCACTCGCGAAGCCGCCAGTCGCCGAAGTCCTCGGTCAGCACCCAGCCTCCGGTAGGATCGTCGGCCTCGATCCCGGGGGCACGAAGGCCGTTGTCCTTCAGCCAGCGCGCCACCTTGAGGAACGGCCGGGGGTCCTCGTGCGGCGGTGGGGCGTGCATCAACATCGCACTGCGCGCACCACTCCCGCCAATGCGGAAATAGCGCCTGAAGGACGCATCACCCGGCAGCGGGACGATGGCGCTGTTGCCTCGACCCGCAGTGGTCAGGAAGGCGTGGATACCCTGGGGCAAAGCATTCATGGCGAGCGCCCTTGCCAAGCCGCGCCGGCTTTCACAATGGCCCTGCGCCCTGCCGCCTCCGGCACAAGCGTTATGGCCAGGCAACCGGCTTCCCCGGCGAAGCCGCCAAGGCGTTCCGGCCATTCCGCGATCAGCACGGCATTCTCCCGATACTCGTCGAGGCCCAGTTCCGCGGCTTCGGCCGGAGATTCGAGTCGATAGAAGTCGGCGTGTACGAGCGGCGGCGTACAATCGGGATAAGTCTCTAGAATGGTGAAGCTGGGCGACGGCACCTCGCCAGCGTGGCCGCATCCGGCCAATATCTCGCGCGCGAGCGTGGTCTTGCCCGCTCCCAGGGGCCCGCTCAGCGCCACCACATCGCCGGGCCGCAGCTTCGCCGCGATGCGCCGCCCCAAGGCCTCCATCGACGCCAGGTCCGGCAGCGCCAGGATCACGGCAGGACCACGGTGACGGTGGTGCCGGCGCCGGGGCGGCTGACGATCTCAAAGGTTCCCCCATGCGCCTCGATCAGGCGCCGCGCGAGTGGCAGGCCCAGCCCCTGGCGCCGCTCCACCGCTCCGCCCTCCCCGCTGGCTCTCAGCCCTTCCAGTGCCCGCGCCATCTCGGCCTGGGCCATTCCCTTGCCGGTATCGGCGATCGTGACCCGCAGGCCCGCCTCAACAGGCTTGATATCGATCGCGATGCGACCGTCGCGGGGCGTTGCCGCCAACGCATTGTCGAGCAGATGCCCCAGCGCCCGGCCAAGCTGCGAGGCATCCGCATCGACCTTGCGCCCGGCATCGCCGCGCAGGTTGAGCGTCAGGCCGGCCTCCAGGATGCGCTCCTCGCGCTGGCGAACGAGCCGGGAAAGGAGCGGCAAGAGGTCGATCGGCTGCTTGTGGAGCGGCATCAGCCCGGCCTCGCTCTGCGACAGGTCGAGGACATTCTCCACCTGCTCGGTCAGCTTGCCCACGGACTGCGCGATCGCCTGCGCGTATTCGCGCGCCTGTGGGCCAAGCTCCCCTCCGACGCCGCTTACCAACAGCTCGGCAAAGCCGCCGATGGAAGTGAGCGGGGTGCGGAACTCATAGCTCATATTCGCCAGGAACCGGGTCATTACGGCATCGGCTTCCTCCAGCGCGCGATTGCGTTCGCGCAGCGCACCTTCGGCCTGGCGAGAAGCGGTGACATCCAGCACCGTGAACAAACCGTTCCCGTCAGGCAGGGGCACGCAGGCGAACTCGAGCGTGCGTCCGTCAGCCAGTTCGGCCTCCCCTTCGCCGCGATGCCGGTCGAGCGTGGCCTGCCGGATCGCTTCGCCGATAACGACGACTTTTGCAGGGTCGGCAAGCTTGCCGGCGATCGCTTCGAGAAGCGCGCTCGCCTGGGGCTTCGCCTCGAGTTGCTCGGGCTCGATCCCCCATGCGTGGGGAAAGCCGCGATTCCACAGATCGAGATGGCCTCCGGGCGCGAAGACCGCCAGCGCCTCGAACAGATTGTCGAAGGTTGCCGCGCGGGTCCGCAGCAAGGTGTCGCGCACGGCAGAAAGCGCGAGCTGCTCGGTGCGGTCTTCCGCGATCAGCACCAGCCCGCCATCGGGCATGGGCTGCGCGATAATGCGAAGATGGACGCTCTCACGCAGCGGCCAGTGCTCCTCCACCGTCTCGCTGCGGCGGAACCAGTCGATCTTCTCCTCGCGCCAGGCGGGGAAGTCACGAACCTCGGGAATGCGCTCGTTCTCGCGGGCCAGCCGAAGCACCTGCTCGAAGGTCGTGCGCTCGCCCACGACGCCGGGCGGGAGGTTGAACACGCGATAGAAGGGCTGGTTGGCGAAGGATATCCTACGCTCGGCATCGAACTGGGCGACGCCCATGGAAATCTGGTCGAGCATCGAACGCTGCGCTTCGCGGAAGGCGCGGAAGGCGCGCGCGACCTCCTCCTGGTCCTCGATGTCGATCGCATAGCCCGCCACGCCCTCGGCCGAGAGCGGCAGGTCCGTCACCCGCAGCGTGCGGCGGGCACCGTTGATGGTGGCCGCCACCACCCGCTCCACCGGCTTGCGGCGATCGGCCGCGCGGCGTGCGACCTCCGCGGCGCTCTGGCCCCCGCTCGCTTCGACCAGCTCGATCTGCCCGTCGACGACCGCCTCTGGCCCCGGCGCGCCCACCGCAGCCACATAGGCCGCGTTCACCAGCCTCAACTTGTGATCGTTGCCCCGGAACCACATCGGTATCGGCGCTGCTTCGATCAAACCGACCAGCGCGCTGAAATCCTCACGGGCGCGGGCCGCATCGCGGCGAAGCTGCGCGAGCTCCCGCTCGCTCTGGGTGAAATCGAAGATCCACACCAAGGCCGATCCGCTGGGCGAGACCGCCGGGTCCGCCAGAATCCCGCGCAGAGCGAGGCCGCGCCGCGAACCCGGCGGGGTCAGCGACCAGGAAAAAGGCGCCGCAGTGCGCTGTGTGCGCTTGACTGCGGCGACCAGCTCGGCCGCCTGATCCGGCGACAGGCCCTTGCCGTCGGTGCGCGCGAGATCGCCGAGATAGGACGGCAAGGCGTCGAGCCCCAGCCACCCGGCGAGCCTCTCCGGCGCTTCGATCCTGCCATCCGCGCGCACCAGCATCGGGATCGCCGGCGCGTCCTCGATCATACGCGCCAGGCGGCGGGCGGTCTTGCGCGCGGCCTCGCCCTGGGCGGCGCGCGTACTGGCACGCAACATCACCCAGCCAGCCCCCGCCGTCCACAAGGCCAGCAGCAGGCCGACAAGGATCACGAAAACGGGCGAAGCATCGCTCATCCCGAGGTCGCTAGGGTCACGCGGCGCACGATGCAACGGCGCGGGAGCTTACAACCCCGCGCCTGTCCTCAGTAGCGGTAGTGTTCCGGCTTGTACGGTCCGTCCACCGGAACCCCGATGTAATCCGCCTGCCGATGCGACAGCCTGGTCAGCTTCACGCCCAGCTTGTCGAGATGCAGGGCGGCGACCTTCTCGTCGAGGTGCTTGGGCAGCACATAGACGTCGTTCTCGTATTCGTCCGACTTGGTCCACAGCTCGATCTGCGCCAGGGTCTGGTTGGTGAAGGAGCAGCTCATCACGAAGCTGGGGTGCCCTGTGGCACAGGCCAGGTTCACCAGGCGCCCTTTGGCCAGCACGATGATTTCCTTGCCGTCCGGAAACTTCACCAGATCGGTGCCCGGCTTGAGCTCGTTCCACTCGTAGTTGTCGAGGGCCGAAATCTGAATCTCGCTGTCGAAATGGCCGATGTTGCACACGATGGCCATCGGCTTCATCGCCTTCATGTGTTCGGCGGTGATGACGTCTTCGTTGCCGGTGGTGGTCACGAAGATATCGGCGCGGGTGACCGCATCCTCCATCGTGACAACCTCATAGCCTTCCATCGCGGCCTGGAGCGCGCAGATCGGGTCGATCTCGGTCACGAGCACCCGCGCCCCGCCGTTGCGGAGCGATTGCGCGCTGCCCTTGCCCACATCGCCATAGCCGGCGACGCAGGCGACCTTGCCGCTGAGCATCACGTCGGTGGCGCGCCGGATGGCGTCGACCAGCGATTCACGGCACCCGTAGAGGTTGTCGAACTTCGACTTGGTGACGCTGTCGTTCACATTGATGGCGGGAAACGGCAGCTTGCCCTGCTTGGCCAGGTGATAAAGCCGGTGGACACCGGTGGTGGTCTCCTCCGAAACGCCCTTGATCGCCTTGACGCTGGCGGTGAGATAGCCGGGCTTGGCCTTCACGAAGGCCTTGAGCGCGCGCTGGAACTCGATCTCCTCGGCATTGCCGGGTTCGGGCAGTTCCTCACCCGCCTCGATCCGCGCGCCCCACAGCGCGAACATGGTGGCATCGCCGCCATCATCGAGGATGAGATTGGCGGTGGTCCCGTCGCCGTCCTTCTCCCAGTCGAAGATGCTGCCGACGTAATCCCAGTATTCGGCCAGGCTCTCGCCCTTGATCGCGAACACCGGGATCCCGGCGGCGGCGATGGCGGCGGCGGCATGATCCTGGGTGGAGAAGATGTTGCAGGTGGCCCAGCGGACCTCGGCGCCCAGCGCGGTGAGCGTCTCGATGAGCACCGCGGTCTGGATGGTCATGTGCAGCGAGCCGGTGATGCGCGCGCCCTTGAGCGGTTGTGCAGAGCCATATTCCTCGCGGGTGGCCATCAGGCCCGGCATTTCCGTCTCGGCGATCTTGATTTCCGCGCGGCCATAATCGGCAAGCGCGATGTCCTTGATGACATAGTCGGTGAACTGGGTCACGAATGGTCCTTTGGTTCAGGGAGTTGCACCAGACCCCGAACGAAGCGGGGCGGCGCCTTGAAGATCGGCGCCGCCCCTACCCCCTGACGGCTCGCAGGGCAACCATGCCTGCGCCCGCCCCCCGTCTCGCTGCTCAGCGAGCTAGGGCCATCGTCCATTGCCCACGCGGATGGCTCGCGAGCAGTTCATCCGCCGCGGCGGAAAGTTCGCCTTGAGTCCTGCGCCCCGACGCCAGTTCCCCGGTGATCCGCTTGAGCTCGCCGCAGGTCAGCCAAGGGTGTCCACGGCCATATTCATTGGCCATGCCGACGCTGATCCGGTCGAGCGCCCTCTTGGCACCGGCCTTTCCGGCGGTATGCGACATGCTCGTATGCAAGCTGCGGGCGGCGGCATTGAGAGTGGTCAGGTTTGTGCTCGAGAACCGCTGGTAATCGGCCTGGAAGTTGTGGGCGGTGGTGCGGCAGCGCAGCGAGGTCACCATCAGCATGATGTCGAGCTTTCGCAGTGCCTCCGCCTCGCTTCCCGTGCCTGCCAGAGCCGGCAGCGGTGCCGCGATGGTCGCGAGAGCGACGGAAACGGCGGCGGCGCATTTCAGAATGGACATGACCCGGTACTCCCCAACGGGCTCCCGTGCCCGCCGAGCCAGAGTGGGGCTGGCGATTTACGAATTTTCAAAGATGCTCGGTGAAGCGAAATTAACCCTGCCGGCGGGGTTGCGCCCGCGCCGGCCATGCCTAAGTCGCTGACGATCACACGCGATGGAAGGACACCACACAATGACGATTTCGGTAGGCGACAAGCTCCCCGACGTAACGCTGATCAAAGCCGGGCCGGAAGGGCCGGAGAAGGTCCAGTCGGCCGAATACTTCGCGGGCAAGACGGTTGCGCTGTTTTCCGTGCCGGGCGCCTTCACGCCGACCTGCTCGGCGCGCCATCTGCCGGGCTATGTGGAAAAGGCTGCGGAGCTCAAGGCCAAAGGCGTCGACGAGATCGTCGCCACCGCCGTGAACGATGCCTTCGTGATGGGGGCGTGGAAATCCGCCAACGGTGCCGATGAGGTGACCATGCTCGCCGATGGCAATGGCGACTTCGCCGAGGCGGTGGGCCTGACGATGGACGGATCGGGCTTCGGCTTGGGCAAGCGCGGCCAGCGCTATTCCATGATCGTGACGGACGGCGTGGTGAAAGAGCTCAATGTCGAGCAGCCGGGCGATTTCTCGGTGTCCAGCGCGGAATACCTGCTGGGCCAGCTTTGATGCATTGCCGGGCGCGCCGATCCGTTCGGCGCGCCCAGCCCTGGCTCAATATCCCATCAGCTTGAGAACTTCCTCGCGGCTGCGCTGGTCGTCGCGAAAGACGCCCATCATCCGGCTCGTGGTCATCCTCACGCCTGGAGTACGGACGCCGCGCGCTGTCATGCAGGCGTGGCTGGCCTCGATCACCACCGCCACCCCCTGAGGGCGCAGATTGTCCCATATGCACTGCGCGACCTCGGCGGTCAGCCGCTCCTGCACCTGCAGGCGCCTCGCGAAGCCGTGGAGCACGCGCGCCAGCTTCGAAATGCCTACGACGAAATCGGTAGGAAGATAGGCGATGTGCGCCACCCCCAGGATCGGCGCCATGTGATGTTCGCAATGCGACTGGAACGGGATGTCGCGCAGTAGCACAATCTCGTCGTAGCCGCCCACCTCCTCGAATACCCGGCTGAGATGGACCGCCGGGTTCTCGCCATAGCCCTGGCAGTACTCCTTCCACGCCCGAGCCACCCTGGCCGGCGTATCGATCAGCCCTTCGCGTGCCGGATCGTCACCGGCCCATTCGATCAGGGTGCGAACCGCGGCCTGAACCGCCTCGGGGACGGGCGGCTTGCCCTTGGGATCGTCTTCGTCCGGGCCGATCAGGCTGCTCATGTCCGCGCCTTTCTGCGCCGTTGTAGCCGCGCGCGGATGCGCGCGAGCGGGCTGCCCTTACGAAACAGCCCGCCCTTCGCAAAGGGTTCGAACAGATCCTGCGGCCGTTCGGGATCGAGCAGCTGCGATTCCGCCAGCGTGCCTATCGCATCACCCACATCCGGTGGGTGGTAGCGCTCCAGATGCCGCCCCGCCCGGTCGCCGGAAGCCTCGATCAGCGCGCGCATCGATCCGTGCCGTTCGAGCAGGCCCGGGATATCCGTCTCCTCCATCCCGAGATGCTCTGCCAGCAGCGAATACCGCAGCGCTGCGATGCCCCCGCGCGCGTGGATATTGGCCGGCCGCCGTGCATCGATGAAGACATCGCATTCGCTGTCCAGCCCCATCGAGCGGTTATTGAGATTGGCCGATCCGATGCGCAGGATCTCATCGTCGATCACCATCAGCTTGGCGTGCACATAGATGCCCGTATCGCCGACGCGTGGCATCCAGATAGAAAATCGGTTCTGCGTGTCCGCAGCCTCGATTGCCTGCACCAGCACGGCCCGGGCGTGGTCCATAGCCTGCTGCTCCAGCCAGCCATCGGCGCTTTCGGGATGGACGACCACGATCTCGGGCGGATCTGGCTCCTGCAAGCGAGCCACGATCGCTTCGGCAACGATCCGGGATGCGAAGTACTGGCTCTCGGCATAGATGAAGCGCCGCGCCCCCGCGATTTGACGGCGATACAGCACCTCGATTTCGTTGACGGCCTCGCAATCGCGATAGGCCGCTCGCGTTCGCGCGATGCCAATCTCCACATTCTCGAAAGCGATCGGCAATTCCGCCGGCCACAGGCTGTCGGTCGCAGCGCGGATGGGTGGTATTTCCCCACCGCCGCACCGCTCCCAGCGATCGCTACCCAGTTCGGCGAGCGCGGATGCGACTGCCCCCTCCATCATCATGGCCGTGTCATGCCAGGGGGCGTAGGGGCGGCCCAGGATAGTGTGACGCCGCGGATCGCGCTGCCGATGCTCGCGGGTATCCCAGCGCCTGTCGGTCATGTCGATGCCGCCGCAAACCGCCAGCCGATCGTCCAGGATGGCGATCTTCTGGTGATGCGAGCAACCGAGTGGATGGGCGCTGTCGAACTTGAAGGTGATTCGCTTGTGGCGCGCCCAGCGGATGATATCCCACGTCATGCTGCTGCGGAGCAGGAACTGGACGTAGCTGACGCTCCATTTGAGGATGCGGACATCCAGTTCGCGGCGGTGGCGGACCAGCCAGCCCACGAAGCTGCCCAGCCGCGATGGATGCGTTCTCTTGAACGGCCGCTGCCACCACCGGCGACCATGCGTGAGGTGGATGCGCGTGTCGAAATCCCAACCGATGAGGAATATCCGCCGCCGGGCCTTCAGCATGGCTTCCTGCATATGGACGAAATAGTCGGCCGCATCCACGATCACGCTCGCGCGTTCGGCGTGCGCGAAGCGCCAGACGCCGCGATCGTCGTCACCCCGATCCGGCGCACCGCCCTCGTCGACTGCTTCCGCCTGATTCCCCGTCAAGGGCCATTCCTCCGCGCTGCGCGCCTGTGCCGGGGCCACCTTGACCTCGACCGTCGCGCCGCGCTCGCCGCGCGGGCCGGGAACGCATCCACCCGCGATCCGTCGCCGTCAAGTAATCCTCGGCCCTCACCTGCCCCGTGGTTTCGGAGAAGGTACAAGCGCTTGCGATATATCCACTGGACACCCACATCGGATGCATGAACCGAACCGTCCCCGCAGAGGAAATCGACGCACTGGCGCGGGCGGTGCTGGCGGGGCTTCCCGAACCCTTCCGCCAGCGCTGCGAGGACATAGTCCTGCAGGTCGAGGATTTCGCGACGACCGAGCAGCTCGCTTCGGTCGGCATGGTCGATCGCTGGGAGCTTTCGGGGCTTTACGAGGGGCGCCCGCTTCCTGACCAGTCGATCTGGCAATCGGGCGATATGCCGCCGCGCATCTGGCTGTTTCGAATGCCCCTGATGGCAGAGATACGATCGACCCGGGTTTCGGTCGAAACGCTGGTGCACCATGTCGTCATTCACGAGGCAGGGCATCACTTCGGCTTCAGCGACGACGAAATGCACGCCCTGGAAGCGCAGCACGACCACTAGGTAGGGCTACTTGCCCGTCCGTTCACCCTTAAGCGACCGCACGCATGCATATTCGGAGCATGGTCGCCCCCACCCCCGAGCGCCGCGTGCGTTCTCGCATATCGGCCATGATCCTGTGCGAAATCCGGCTCGACGGGGGCGAGCCGGAACTCGTGCGTATTCGCGACTTCAGCGACACGGGACTCAAGATCGCAACCGGCATTCCGCTCTCACAGGGCCAGGTGTTGAAGCTTCGGCTTCCCGGTGCGCCGGTGTGGTCCACGGCGCGGGTCGCATGGCGCGCGGGCAAGATCGCCGGGCTGAGGTTCCTTCATGCTTCCATCTTCCCTCAAGACGATGCCGCGAACAGCGCGCGTATCACGCGTCCCTCAACGGCAGCACCTCGCTCGCAAACTGCCTCGTGAACCGGAAATGCGCGGCAGGGCATGAGAGATCGGCCCTGTCCAGCCCCGATCTCCGCCCGATCGCCATGACGCTCGTCAAATCAAGAGGATTGTGCCAGTCTCCGGCGACGCGGCGAAGGGGGCATCCCGGTGACATCGACGACGGGCTTGACCCTGTCACGGACAGACCATGTCCTGCGGGCGTCCTTGTTCGGGCCCTTCAGGATGGCGGCGCCCGATGGTACCGACGTCGTAATTTCCAGCCGGCGCGTGAGAGCATTGCTGGCGATGCTGTGCCTTTCACCCGGCGAGGAACTGGACCGCCATTATGTCAGCACCCTGCTCTGGCCCGGCCGGTTCCAGGCACAGGCACGGGCGAGCCTGCGCCAGTGCATACTCAGTATCGACCGGACGGTCGCCCCGCTGGCCGGCCCGGTACTGACCATGTCGCATGGGCGGATGGCGATTGATCCGTCCACCGTCCGTACCGACCTCGGCGATCTCGAAGCGGCACTGGCGGCCGGCCGTGTCGACGACGCGTGCGCCCTGCTTGGCCACATCGCGGACCGGCCGCTGCTTGACCAGTTCGACTTCGGGGCCGCATTCGATGAATGGATCACCAGCCGCCGCGTGCATATCGAGGGCCGAATGCAGTCTGCCGTCGAACGCGCGCTGGTCGATCTTGAGCGAGCCGGCGATCTGGCAGGCAGGGATCGACTTCGTGATGCCTGGCGCTCGTGCGGCCGGCCCGCGCCGCCCGGCAAGGATGACAAGCGCCGCATCGCGATATTGCCGTTCGAGCAGTTCGATGCCGTCGGAGGCTCGTTCTTCCTCGCCGAAGGCGTAGTCGAGGAACTCAGCTCTCGCCTCGGAAGCATTCAGCAGCTGGGCCTGGTCGGGCGCACTTCGGTGGCCAGTGTGGTGGAACCGGGGCGCACTCTGCCGAAGATAGCATCCGCTCTTACCGTCTCGCATCTGGTTGAGTGGAGCGTCCACCGGTTCATCGACGGCATTCGCGTGAACATCCGCCTGATCGAGGGGGCGACCGGGACCGAGATCTGGTCCGATCGCTACGACGGCACCGTTGCGGACGCGATCGGTTCACGCCACGTCATCGGGGGGCACTTCGTCGCCGGGCTTTGCAGCGCGCTGGGACTGGATGCGGCAGGTGTTCCGGCGAGGCGCATGACGACCAATCGCGACGCCTATGCGCTTTACCTTCAGGGCCGCGCCCTGACCATGCGCACGATCGGCGATGATGTGATCGCCAAGGCCATCGACCGGCTGGAGCAGGCGTTGGAGATCGATCCCGACTTCGCCGAATGCTGGGCTGCTCTTGCCGAAGCGCATCTCTACTCCGCCACTTTCACCCCGGCAGCCGATCGGCTCGAGCGTGCCGCGCAGATGGCGCATTGCGCGCGGCGCGCCATCGCGCTCGATCCCTCGCAGGGCCATGCGCGGGTGACGCTGGCCGTCTATGAATTGACGCAGCACAATGCCGTGGCGGCGCTCGACCTTGCCCTCGATGCGCGCCGGCTCGCGCCGAACGACAGCGAGGTGGCGATACGGCTCGGGCAGTTCCTGCTGTTCCTGGGGCGCCCCCGCGCCGCCCTGCCCCACATCGAGGCGGCGGTCGATCGCGACCCGGTTCACGGACGCAACTACGCCGCGCTGTGCTGCGCGCATTTGTGCTTGGGCGATTTCGACGCTGCCATTGCAGCGGGCCAGAGCATGCTCGATCTCGGCTTCCCGCCCGGCCCGCTCGCCCTCGCCTATGCCGCGAAGGGCGAGCACGAGCGCGCGGTCGGAATCTACTACAGCCTGCGCACCTTGCTCGGCACCATGATCATGCCGCCGCCTGGCATGGCCGCGCTGGATGCCGCCGCCCGCGACGCCTATTTCATGTTCGGCGCAAAGGGCGTTTGCAGCGGCGATCCGGCCGCTCGCGATGCCTATTGCCGGATGCTGGACGGGCTGCACCAGGTGATGGCCGACCCCTATGATATCTCGATTGCCTACCCCGCCATCTACATGGGTCACGCCGAACTGGTGATGAAGATCTACCGCGAGCAGCCCAATCTATCGAACCTGTTCGGCCTGATGAGCCTGTGGTCGGATATCGATCCGGTTCGCAGGATCGTCGAGCATCCGGATTTCATGGCCTTCGCAGATCAGATCGGGTTCGTGGCCGCTTGGGAGAAACATGGCTGGCCCGAGCGAATGCCCGCGTCGCTGCGAGATCGCGCTTCGGCAAGCGGCTCATGATCCGGGCAATGGGGGGCGAGCGGCTTCGCTGGCAAGCCGCATCGGCGGGCGGCGGCCATAGGTGAGAGCGCGCCAGCCCCATTCGAGCGGCCCATAGGCGAAACGCGACAGCCAGAGATGGCTAACCAGGATCTGCGCCGCGAAGATCACGAAGCCGATAGCCATCAGGCTGGCGGGTCCGATCCGGCCGATCAGGCCAAGCGCGGGATCGAACTTGTAGAGCACGAAGCCGAGCGCGACCCCCTGCATCACATAATTGGTCAGTGCCATCCGCCCGACCGGAGCGAACACGCGAACAACCGCTGACAAGCGCGAATGGAACAGCAGCACTATCGCACAGACATATCCCACCGCCAGCAGCGGCGCGCTGACGGTGTGGAGCGGACCCTCAGCCGCTACGAAGGGTTCCAGGACCGCGAAACTCCCGAACTCGAGCGAAGCCGCGACGAACTCGCCAGCCAGGCCGAGGGGCAGCGTGACAAGCAGCCAGAAGCGATAGCGCGGCAACAGTTGCGCGGCGCGCTGTAGCCAGCCCTGGCGTGCGACATATGCGCCCAGCATGAAGCGGCCGAGCGCATAGAAGAACCAGCCGACGATCATGCCGCTCGCGATGAAGTCGACCGCGGGTAGCCAGGCGAAGACGGCGACCAATTCGCCGAAACTGCCGACGTTCTGCCGCTCCATGATCGCCGCGTCAGAATATGCCAGATCGAACGCAGGGCCTGAAACGCCGATCGCCTCGAACAGGAGGTCGAACAGAGGGCGTGCTCCCAGCGCCAGGATGATCCCACCGATAAGCAGCACCCTGCCGCTGCTCTTTCGCAGCGCGAAGAGCGCGAACCCGGCAAGCGCGTAGAGGTGGAGGATGTCGAACGGCCAGATGGTGAAGAGATGCAGGAGCCCGAAGGCGAGCAAGATGGTCAGGCGGCGCAGATAGATCGCGCGGAAATTGCCTCCCCTTGCCTCCATCCGCTCCATCTGGACCCAGAAGCCCACGCCAAACAGAAAGGCGAACAGCGTGTTCGCCTTGTCATAGAACAGCCACTGGGTGAGAAATCCCGCCCACTGGTCCTGCCAGGAGGATGCCACGGCTTCGAACTGCGCCTCGGTCGTCAGAAACGGCGGGGCCGGCCAGCTGTAGCAATGGACCAGCAGTACGCCGAGCAATGCGAAGCCGCGCAGCACGTCGAGCTCGCTCACTCGTTCAGACGAACCGACCGGAGCCGGCGGCGATCCGACAATCGCGCTGTCGCTCATCGATTTCCCCCGCTGCACTGGCCCAATGGGGCCCGCGCCCACCGCCGTGGGTATCGCGCGTGGGCATCGTTACCAACCCGCCGACTACCGAAATAACGCATTATTCACGGTCGCCCGATTGACCGGGCCACTGACGCGGCGGCACCAAGCGCGGGTAGATATTGCAGATGCATGGTATCCAATAGTCGGCCCGGAAACGACCGTGCCGTCAACGGAGAAGCCTTGCCTGCGGTCGGGGGACACCGCTGATGGACATACGGCATGACACACTTCCCATGGCCGATATCGGCACGATTGCGACCACCGACGTGTTCATCGCCGCGTGGCGCTACATGACAGGGCAGTATCCCGGCCACGTCGCGGCTCGGATCGGCACCTTGGACGTGATGCTTTCGCAGACCGTCTGCACCTTCTTCAACATGCTCGCGATCAACGCGCCCATCGCCGATGCGGCGGGGTTGCGGCAGGCGATCGACACGGCGCGCGGCTATGCCGACCGCTGCCCCTATGACACCATGTTCCTGATCCCGCCCGAGTTCCTGCCGGACGGGGCCGAAGCCGTGCTGGACGACACGGGGGTCTCCTTCAGCATGAGTCTTTCCGGGATGGCGACCGACCGGCTAGCGCCGCCACGCCGCGAGGCACCGGCGCTCGAGTTTCGTTTCGCACGCGACGAGGGAACCGCGCTCGATCTCGGCCGCGTCAATGCCGACGCCTATGGCATGGCGCGCGAGACCTTTGCGATCACCGGCCATATCCCGCATTGGTCGGGTACGCATTTCGGTGTGGTCGGCTATGCCGGTGGACGGGCGGTGACGGCGGCGCAAGCCTATCTGCTCGGCGACTGCATCTATGTCGCGATGGTGGCGACGCTGCCCGATTGCCACGGCAAGGGCTATGGCGAGGGCGCCATGCGCCACGCGATCACCGCCGCGCAAGAGGCGAGCGACGCGGGTCGCCTGTGGCTCCACGCTACCGACATGGGCCGCCCTCTCTATCGATCGATGGGGTTCGCGGATGGGGCGCGGGTCGATCTCTACAGCTTCGGAAGCCACGCATGACGGTTCCCGCCCGCCTGTCCCATGTGCTGTTCTCGACGCGGCGATATGACGCGATGATAGAGTGGTACTGCGCAGTATTCGAGGCGCGGGCGGTTTACCGCGATCCAGCCCTGGCATTCATCGCCTTCGACGAGGAAAGCCATCGCTTCGCCATCGCCAATCTCGATGTGGTGCGACCGGGCGGCGACGGTGGTCATGGAGACATCGGGCTGAACCACGTCGCCTTCACCTATTCCGGTGCGAGCGAGCTTCTCGAGACCTATGCCCGCCTGAAGGCGATCGGGATCGAGCCCTATTGGCCGATCCATCACGGAATGACGCTGTCGCTCTACTACCTCGATCCGGACGGTAACCGGATCGAGCTGCAGGCCGATGCCCTGAGTCCGGAGGCGGCCGCCGCCTACTTCGGCGGCCCTGCGTTCGCCGCCAATCCCATCGGCGTCGCCTACGATCCCGACGCACGGCTCGCCGAGTATCGCGCCGGTGCCGACGAGATGATGTTGCTGCGAGTTCCGGATGGACCGCCGAGCCCGATTCCGGCGGCCCACGGTCCTTAGATCTGATCACGGGGGGCATATCACGGGATGACCATCCAAACCACGCGACGCGCGAGCCTGATGGGCGCGGGGCAATTGCTGACGCTGGGGGCGTTGGGGATCGTCCTGCCACGCCACGCCTTCGCGCAGACCATCCTGCCTCTAACCCCGCCAATGGATCTCGGGCCCTTCTATCCGGTGCAGCGCCCGCTCGACGAGGATGCCGACCTGACGCGGTTAAAGGGGCACAAGACAAGGGCCAAGGGGGAGGTCATCGAGGTCAGCGGGCGCGTGCTGTCTCCGGATGGCGCGCCGCAGCCGGGCGCGGTGCTGGAGGTGTGGCAGGCCAATGCAGCGGGGCGGTATGACCATCCGGGTGACACCAGCGACGTGCCGCTCGATCCCGATTTCCAGGGCTACGGGCGGATCGTCGCCGATGCGCAGGGTGCGTTCCGTTTCCTGACGGTCAAGCCGGCCGCCTATGTCGCCTTCGTCGGCGGCTTCAAACGCACCGCGCACATCCATGTGGATGTGCAGGGCAAGCGCCAGCGCCTTGTGACGCAGCTCTACTTCCCGGCCGACATCGACGTGCTGCGGCAGGATCTGGTGCTGATGCACGACATGCGCCTGTCCATCACCGACGCCTTCCCGCCCTACATCTTCGCCGAGGCCGTGGCCGGTAGCTCGCGGCTCGAGCCGGGAGCGGCGCACTGGCGCTTCGATGTCGTGC
This sequence comes from Altererythrobacter sp., assembly GCA_016793865.1. GTDB lineage: Bacteria > Pseudomonadota > Alphaproteobacteria > Sphingomonadales > Sphingomonadaceae > Qipengyuania. The sequence continues at coordinate 300,356 of JAEULJ010000007.1, read as the reverse complement.
TGCGCGGATGAACGCGGTGTGCGGCGCGATCCGCAATTCAAGGGAAACCGGCCCAATCCCGAGCCGGCAATCAGGGGAAAGACAATGAAACTGACCAGATCGATCATGATGGCGGGCGCGATGCTGCTGTCGGCGCCGCTTGCGATGCCGATGGCGGCTTCGGCCCAGGAATTTCCTCTCGTGGCTGGAGATTTCACCAGCGTGTCCGGCATTTTCATCGAGGATGGCGGCACGCTCGCCTACGCCCAGTTCCTCGCGAGCCAGTGGGCCAAGCAGCAGGAATTCGCCAAATCCAAAGGCTGGATCAGCGATTACAGGATCTACATCAACGTGGACGCGCGCGATGGTGAACCCACCGTCTATCTGACCACCACCTCCCGCGACATTCCAAATGGCGCCGAGTGGGAAAAGCGCAACCTGGAATGGACCGCCTGGACCAAGAAGAGCGACGCGCAGCTGGACGCCGAATCCGGTGATCGCGCGAAGTTCCGCAAGCTGCGCGGGACGATGCTGCTGCAGGAATTCACCGTCCGGAAATGACCGGCTTGCCGGGCGGCGGCGGCTTCCTCGAACACGGGGAAGCGCGCCGCCGCCCACCTCCCCGCACCCTATCGGATCCGCCATGACTTCTGCCGTTGTGGAATATCTCGACGAAGGCAAGCCCACCGCAGGCTTCGCATCCGGCGAGGACAGAACCTTCTTCGGTCACCCCCGAGGCCTCGCCTATCTCGCCTTCACCGAAGCGTGGGAGCGGTTCTCGTTCTACGGTATGGCGGCGCTGCTGCTGCTCTACATGATCCAGCATCTGTTGACGCCGGCGGTGATGGGCGGCGTGCTGGGCCTCGGCGTGTTCCGGACGGCGCTGGAAAGTATCGTGGGGCCACTGTCGGACCGAGCCTTCGCCAGCCAGATCAATGGGCTCTACCTCGGGCTCGTCTATTTCACGCCGGTGTTCGGCGGCCTCCTCGCAGACCGCCTGCTGGGACAGCGGCGCACGGTCATGCTGGGCGCGGTAATGATCGCGTTTGGCCATGTGTTGATGGCGTTCGAAGCCAGCTTCCTGATCGCGCTCGCGCTGCTGATCGCTGGTTCGGGGTGCCTGAAGGGTAACATATCGACGCAGGTCGGGCATCTATATCCCCCTGCGGACGAAAGCCGGCGTACCCGCGCCTTCGCGATCTTCTCCGCCTCGATCAACATCGGTGCCTTCACCGGCCCGCTGATATGCGGCCTCGTCGCGCAGCGATGGGGCTGGCACGCAGGCTTCGGACTGGCCGGCACCATGATGCTGGTCGCGCTCGCGATCTATGTGAAGGGATGGCAATATCTGCCGCCCGACGCCAGGCGCGCGCGTGGCGCCGCCGCGCCGCCGCTCGACCGGCGTGACTGGGCGGCGGTGGCCGTGCTGATCCTGATAACCGTAATCTCGGTTCCGGCCGCCATCGCCTATTTCCAGGGAGTGAACGCAGGGCTGATCTTCATCGAGGAATCGGTTCGGCGGCAAGTGTTCGGATGGGAAGTGCCGACCTCCACCTTCGTGGCGCTTGACGGGCTATGGTGCTTTACCCTGGTGCCGCCGCTGATCATGCTCTGGAAATGGCAGGAGCGCCGCGGCCACGAACCGGGTGAGCTGGGCAAGATGTCGATCGGCTATCTGCTGACGGCGATGGGCAGCCTCCTCATGGTAATGCCGGCGATGTGGACCGACGTCGATCCGACCGCGAAGGTCTCGATCGTCTGGCCGTTGATGTTCTCCCTGCTGAACGGCGTCGGCTTCCTGTTCTACTGGCCGACCCAGCTCGCCCTGTTCTCGCGTGCCGCGCCCCGCGCCATCAACGCAACAATGATGGGCATCCTGTTCCTGTCGCCGTTCGCTGGCGCGGTTCTGGGCGGCGCGGTCGGGGGATATTGGGACCGGATATCTCACGCCGAGTTCTATGCCTTCCACGCCGTCCTCGCCGGCGCATCGCTGTTGGCGATGCTGCTGATCGCCAGGCCCGCGGCACGAATTCTCGCACCTCGGAGTGGCATGGTATGAATGCCCGCTCCACACCCTATCGCCTTGCCTGGATATGGTGCCTCGCGCTCATCGCGCTGACGGTCGTCGCCTTCTGGCCGGGCTATCTCTCGCGATTGGGTCAGGCGGCCATTACGTCGCATGCTCACTCGGCTACCGCCACGGCGTGGATGCTGCTGCTGGCGATGCAGAGCTGGTCCATCGATCGCGGCAAGCGCTCGCAGCACCGCAGCCTGGGCCTCGCGATTTTCGTGCTCGTGCCGCTGTTCGCCGCCGGAGGCGCCGGAGCGGTCCACAGCATGGCCGCAGAAACCGCATCGGGGGACGATCCCTTCTACAACATCTGGGGGCCGTCGCTCGGGACCTATGACCTCGTCGCATCGCTCGGCTTCATCGCCCTGACCGCGATGGCGTTGAAGGACCGCCGCCGCGTGGCACGGCATGCCGCATGGCTGCTTGCGACGCCGCTCCTGCTCGTCGGCCCGGTGCTCAGCCGTGTCTATCCCCGCTTCCTGTTCGACTTCGTGCTGCAGTGGCCACGGGATTTCGCGCTCTTCCGCTGGGGCATACATCTGGGCGCGCTGACCGCGATCGCGGTCTCGTTGTGGCTGTGGAGGCGCAATCGCCAGTATGGTGGTCCCTGGCTGGTCGTCGCGGCAATCAACCTCGCTCAGATGGTCCTGTTCGAGACGCTCGGCTTCCTGCCCGCCTGGAAGGTCGCCTTCGTGGCATTCGGCGGCATTCCGGTCGCCATCCATGCACTCGTCGCCGCCCTCCTGGCCTCGGCGGCGCTATGGTGGGGTTGGCAGGCGGCACCCGGTAGGCCCCGCAGGACACCAGCGACGCTATGAACGAGGCCAAATGGCGCCCCGTGCCTCCTGAACACGACGGTTGCCCTCAGGTCATGCAACAGCTCGCGGCTAAGCTGGGTGGCCGCAAAGACTTGGACGAGATGGAAAATCAGGTTTTCGAAGGTGATGCCGGCGGCTGCCCATAGGACAACCGCCGCGCGGCTTCTATTTGGTCGTGTAACCGCCGTTTACGAGGATGGTCTGGCCCGTCATCCACCAGCCGTCCGACACGAGGAAGCGGATGTAGGGAACGATGTCCTCGATGTCGGTCAGGCCGGTCTTGGAGAAGGCGGAAAGCGCTGCGGCCGTCTTGTGGTAGGCCTGAGCATCGGCACTTTCCTGACCGTAGAAGAAGGGCGTATCCATCGGGCCGGGACCGATCGCCGTCACCGAAATCCCGCGCTCGCCGAATTCCTTGGACGCGGCGCGCGTGAAATGTTCGACCGGTGCCTTGGTGCCGGCATAGCTCGAATAGAACGGCGTGAAAGCGCCAAGCAGCGAGGTGACCAGCGTCACGAGCTTGCCGTTGTCGTTGAGATGCCTGCCGGCTTCCTTGATGAAGAAGAACGCGCTCTTGGCGTTGACCGCGCTCATCGCGTCATATTCGGCTTCGGATATCTCGGCGATCGGCTTCTTGAGGACCTTGCCGACGGTGTTGATGGCAATGTCCGGCCTGCCGATGGCCGCTACTGTGTCGGTGAACAGCTTCTCGAGAGCCCCCGCCGTTGTCAGGTCGGCCTGGATGGCGAGCGCTTCGGCTCCGGCAGCCTTTACCGCAGCCACCGTTTCATCGGCGTCGGCCTTGGTTCCCACGCTGTTGTAGTGAATGGCCACTGCTTTCGCGCCCTGGGCCGCAAGATCGCGGGCGATCAGTCCGCCAAGGTTCTTGGCGCCTCCGGCGATGATGACGGTTTTGCCTTCGATACTGTGGTCGATCATGGAATGGCCTCCTTCGCCAATGCGCGACCACATCGACGGCCGCTTTCGTCGAGGAGGGATATCGTCTAGGATTGAGCGATAAAGCCGATCATCCTGACATCACTTGTCAGAAATGACGTGCAATCAGGATTTCCACCTACCTTGGACCGCATCGACCTGTTCCGCATCTTCTCCCGGGTCGTCGAGTGCGCCAGCTTCACCCGCGCGGCCGATACGCTCGGCGTACCTCGCTCCTCGGTCTCCGCGGCAGTCCAGGAACTGGAGGGGCGTGTCGGCGCGCGCTTGCTGCATCGCACCACGCGCAAGGTTTCGCCCACCCAAGACGGGGCAGCCTTCTACGACCGTTGCCAGCGGGTCATTGCGGATGTGGAGGACACCGAAAACCTGTTCCGGCAAACGGCGGCGCAGCCGTCGGGAAGGCTCCGCGTCGATGTCCCCGGCCGGATCGGTCGGCTCATTATTGCGCCGGCGCTTCCGGGATTTCTCGATCGCTATCCGCAGATCAACATCGATCTGGGCGTTACGGATCGTGCGGTGAATCTGGTCGAAGACAGTGTCGATTGTGTGCTCCGGGTCGGTCCCTTGAGCGATTCCGGCTTGATAGCCCGCCCAATCGGCCGATTGGCGCTGATAAACGTGGCGAGCCCAGCCTATCTGGCGCGACATGGAACGCCGCATGTGCCGGACGATCTCGAACGGCACTGGGCTGTCAACTATGCGTCGCCGTCAAGCGGTCGGGTCGAGGACTGGGAATGGCTGGAGGACGGTATCCTACGTGCCGTACCGATGCGCGGGCGCGTCACAGTCAACAGCGCCGAAGCGTATATTGCCTGCTGCCTGGCCGGGCTCGGCATGATCCAGATTCCGGCTTACGACGTGCGAAGCTACCTCGATACCGGCGATCTGGTGGAGATCATGCCGGAAAATCGCGCCGAATCCATGCCGATGACGTTGCTCTATCCGCACAGGCAGCATCTCTCCCGCCGGTTGCAGATATTCGCCGATTGGCTTGTGGACATCCTGAAGCGGCAGATTCTGGAACCGGAGACCCGTGGCGCGGGCGAGGCTCGACCCGTGATACGATCGTGATGTCCGCGTAACACGAAGATCGCCCATTCGACCGACATGTCGGGAGGCGGCCGGGATGACTTGTTCGATCAGGCTGAACTGCCCGCAGTCGACTGGCGCCCGCCCTTGATCAAGGTCGGCAGACCGGGAAACCACAACGGCGCGGCGCGCGCAGACGAAACGGTCGTCATGCTCATGCGGGGCTCCCGAGCGAGGTTTGCGTCAAATTGAGGGTGGCGTCCCGCAGCCCCCGGGCGAGCGCACTTCCGCCCGATCATCGGTGGTTTGCGGCTGCCATGAATATCCCGCTCAGCGCTCCGATGAGTTCCTCGTCGGAGTAGAGCAGCGGATCTCCCTGCGACTCCACCAGCCCCTTCATCGTCAGCAGGCCAAGCGCCGACGTGAAGGCGAGGAACGCGAACAGGCGTGGCTCGACAAGTCCTGGCTGGTCGGCTTCGGCAAGCTTGCCGGCCGCGTCGCCCAGCAAGGTGTCGTTGATCGGACGAATACGACCGAACTGGTCGAGGGATAGCTGCAGGCTGGACGGACCCGAGACCTGGCCGAGCAGATAGGCAAGGCGGAAGTCATCCATCCGGGGGGCAAAGTCCTCGACCGTGCTGCGGATGACAGCGCCTAGCGCCTCGGGGCCTGACGCCGCCTGCGAAACGGTATCCTGCACCCGCTGCGCCTGGCTTTCCCATATCTCGAAAACCAGCTCGAAAACCATCACCTCCTTGGAGGAGAAGTAGTAATAGAGGCCGGTTTTCGACATTCCCGCCTCACGCGCGACGGCTTCAAGAGTTACAGCGGCAATACCGTCACGCAGCAGCACGGATCGAGCGGCGGCGAGGATGTCCTCGCGCGATCGCTCGTGGCGGCGCTGGCGACGAGCGCGGCGAGCATCGTCCGGATCAATGTTGGCCTTTGTCATCCATACCTGCGGGATCGATCAGCCCAGCCCACTACTCGTCAGGCACGAATTTGTCCATCGTTTGACAAATTCGACCAATGGTCTAAATTCGGTACCGCTATTTTCCGACGATCCCCGAGCGAAGCGAGAGGGCAATCAAGTGGACCTTATCAATCTCCAAAACCCGGTATTTGCCACCTATGCCATCGCAGCGGGGATCATGCTCCTGAAGGGAGTAGCGATGTCATGGTTGACCGTCGCCAGGCTGATCTCGGAAAATGCCGGAATGCTAAATCCGGAGGACCTGCGGAAGACGCCGTTCAACATGAACCCGGATCCGTCGCAGCTTTTGCCCAACGACCGGGTCAACCGTATCCGGCGCATCCAGCAGAACGATCTCGAGAACCTGCCCTATTTCTTCGTGGCCGGGTTACTCTACGTCACCACCGCGCCCTCGCTTTGGCTGGCTCAGGTGCTCTTCTACGGATATGCGGCGACCCGGATCGCGCATTTTGCAGCCTATTACACGGCGCAGAACCACGAGGTGCGGGCGGCGCTCTGGACACCTGGCTCGCTCGTCATCGTTTACATGGCCGGGGCAACGCTTCTCGGGGCATTCTGAACGCCGCCTGTTACCCGACATGAAGAGCTTGCGACCGCGATAGGCGGTGGGAAGCTGCCGCCTCCACAGGCCGATTATCGCTGGAGCGCCTCGGCACGCGCCCGAACCATGATATCCTCAGCCTCGGAGGGGTTTGCCGGCTTACCGCGACCGCAGCGTCGTGACGATGACGGCGCCCTTCACCATACGTGAAGTATGGCTCTCGTCTCCACCAAAGGGCACAGCCTTGCAACGTTGGCGAAGTGTGCGCGGTCTGCGCGGAACGACCTGCGGAAAAATGGCGCCCCGCGCAGGATAAACATAACGAATACATTTCGCCGTTTTCACTACGATAGAGATGTCACCAGCCGCTTGTTCCCGTCGATCGCCGCCTCGTGCGCCCTCGGGTGCTACGCCCAGCAATCAGCAAGTGAATCATTGGGACATCGACCGACTCCCTTTCGCCTTAGCGAGTAGCAGCCTGGATCTCGGGCAGCATGTCAGGCGTAACCTCAGCCGATCGGGGCGGCAGCGGCTGGGAGCCGCGCTCACCGTTTTGATCGATGTCTTCGATGAGCAGCTTCATCTCGGCGATCTCGCGGACCTGGCTAGCGATAATCTGGTCGGCCAGCTCGCGAACCCTCGGATCGCTGATGCTGGCTTTGCGCGCGTTGTTGATCGCGATCGAATGGTGCGGGATCATCGATTTCATGAAGCTGACGTCGGAGATGAGCGCCTGGCTGCGGTTAACCAAAAGCAGAGTTATCCCGAGGACGAGCGCGACCGCCAGCACCCCGACCTTGACCGCCATGCCCTTGTACATCGACCACATGAAGCCGAGCATGACCAGCGTCATCACCGCACCCATGACGAGCGACGCGACAAACCGGTTGATGCTGAACATCAGATGCTCGGACGAATAGACAAGCTGATACATCAGAAAGAACATGATGAAGGTCGAGGTCGCGATCATCGCCGCGAACCGGCCCCACGACATGCTGCTCATTTCATGGCCCTGTTCCATCTATCCATCCTCTGCTCGTCAGTGTGAATGTTCTGAGTGATCGGCTTCCGATCCGGTCGCGCCTTCACGATGATCATCGGGCAACGCGGCGTATTGTTCCGGCGTCATCCTCAGCAGTCGCTCGACGAAACCCGCGATGTTCCACAGGGTCTCTTCGTCATGCGAGCCGCCGAACGCGGGCATCGCGGTCATCTTTATGCCGTGCCTGACGATCCAGTAGATTTCATTCGGTCGCCAGTCTGCCGCCGCCTTGGTGAGATTGGGCGGTAACGGAACGAGGCCTTCCGCCCATTCGGCTCGCGTCACACCCGGGCCGCCGTGACATTGCTGGCACATCGCCTTGTACTCGGAGCCGCCAGCGTGGGTCGCCGCGGCGGTGAAACGTTCCTGCTCCGGAACGTCCGCCGCGTGGCTGCGGACAGAGTTTTGCATCGCCGTCCTGAGCACCCAACGGCCGGCTGTCGTGTGTCCCGAACTGGCTGACACGTCGTAGACGCCCGTGTAGGCGACCGCCAATCCGCCGATCGCCAAGGCCAGAAACAACAGCAGCGCTCCCGCGAGCATGTTTCGGTACATCGGGAGGTCCCCTTCGTTTCTCCTTCGGGTCGGCTGCGGAACGAGGCGCCGATCAATGGCGCGCGAATACCCTTTGTCCGTTCTTTCCGAAGGCGACCACGGCATAGGGCTGGGCCTTGACGCCGGCCACTTCCATGCCGGGAGAGCCTATCGGCATGCCCGCCACGGCCAGACCCTTCACGCCTGCCGGGCGCGCCGCGAGCGCGCGCTTGATGTCGGCGATCGGAACGTGCCCCTCGAACGCCATGCCGTCGACGATCGCGGTATGACAGGACGCCAATGCCGCCGGCACACCAAGCCGGCCCTTGAGCGCCGCCCGGTTGGGATCATCGACCATCCTGACGTCGCGATCGAACCCGGCCTTCGCTTGTCGTGCCCACTCTTCGCAACAGCCGCAGCCTGGATCGCGGTGCACGACGATCGGCCCGGCTGCCATAGCGACCATCGGGGTGCCGAACGCCAATGCGAAGGCAAGAAAGCGGAATATCTTCATCATTGATCTCCTTGCGAACAGGTTAGTGTTCGCGGCGCTATTCCTTGTCTCGTTCGGTTCAGAACCACGTCCGGATCCCGAACACGAAGCTGGTCGACGACGGGTCTTCGCCCGCCGCGCGCGCGAAATCGGCGGTATCGCCGAGCTTCCGGTCCCAAGACAGGCCGACATAGGGCGCGAACTGGCGTTTGATCTCGTAGCGCAGCCGCAGGCCCAGCTCGATATCGGAAAGGCCGGAGCCGATGCCGTTCTCGGGCACGTCCTGCGCGGCGAGATTGAGTTCGGCGCGGGGTTGAAGGATCAGGCGCTGGGTGATCCGCTGATCGTAATAGCCTTCGAGACGGCCGAGCACATCGCCCTTGTCGGACAGGAACAGCGCGCCCTCGACCTCGAACCAGTAGGGCGCAAGCCCCTCGAATCCGATCGTCGCGTAGGTGCGCGAGGGGTTGGGTTTGAAGTCGTAGCGGATGCCGGCCTGGAGGTTGAAGTACGGCCCGATCGCGCGCGAGTAAAGCGCCTGGATTTCGGCGTCCTCGACCCCTTCGCCGAACGCGCCCGAGCCTTCGGACTTGATCACGAGCCGGTTGATATCGCCGCCGAACCAGCCCTCGCCGTCCCAGCGGAAGCCGTCTGCGCCCTCGCGCGCCTGATATTCGGCGAGGTTGAACATCACCTGATAGAAGGCCTGCCCGCCCTGCTCGAACATCATCTGGCGGCGGGCATCCGCCATCTCTTCGGGTGGAAACTGGCGATCGGCATAATGATCCTCCGGCGGCGGCGGTGCCGGGGCATTGCCGGCGGGAAGCGCGGTGCCGGTCATCTCCATCGCGGGCGCCGCCTGGTCTGCGCCGGGCATGGCGTGCCCCGCGTGCGGATCGGTTGCGGGCTTAGGCGTGCAATGCCCCATTGCCGCGTGCTCGGGCGGGCAATCGGGAGCGGCGCGGGCGGCATCTTGTGCCGCCGGAGGCGAAGGGGGCTGTTGCGCGGGGTTGGGCGCCGGCTCCGCTTGCGCCGGCTTTGCCGGCATCGTCATGCCGGGCATGTGGGAATGGTCCATCCTCTGCGCCGCGGCGGGTGCGGCCAGAAGCATGATGGGAGCTGCGCCGAGCAGAAGCAGCGTCTTCATGCCGCGTCTCCCCGCGGCCGCACGCTCACGACGCGCATCATGCCCGCGTGCATGTGATAGAGCAGGTGGCAGTGGAATGCCCAGTCGCCGACCGCATCGGCGGTGAAGTCCCAGGTCACCTTGCCGCCCGGCTGGACGATGACGGTGTGCTTTCTCGGTGCGCGGTCGCCGTGCCCCGTCACCAGCTCGAAGAAGTGGCCGTGGATGTGGATCGGGTGCCCCATCATGCTGTCGTTGATGAGGTTCACGCGCACTCGCTCGCCTTCGATGAACGGGATCGGCTCGTGGACGTCCGACATCTTCTCGCCGTCGAACGACCACATGAAGCGCTCCATGTTGCCGGTCAGGTGGATGTCGATGCTGCGCGACGGCGCGCGGACGTCGGGGTTGCGGTCGAGCGCCATCAGGTCGCGGTAGACGAGCACCTTGTGGCCCACATTCTCCAGGCCCTGGCCGGGCTCGCCGGTCCGGTCCATCGGCATCGGCGAGATCGTCTGGACGCCCGGGCCTTTCTTGACCTGCGGCGCATGGGAGAAGTCGCGCATGCTCATCGAGCCCATGTCCATCGAGCCGTGATCCATGCCCGCCATCGCGCCGGACTGACCGCCCATCGCCGAATGATCCATCCCGGCCACGCCGCCGGACGGGTTCGACATCGCTCCGTGATCCATCCCGGCCATGCCGGAATGGTCCGTCGGCATCGCGCCGTGATCCATATTGCCCATCGCCGCCGCGCCGCCGGCCATCGCGCCGGTCGCGAGCGCGGCCGATGGGTTCTGCTCGGCGGTGGGGTCGATGCCGCGCATGCCGCCCGACATGTCCATCCCGCGCATTCCGCCGTGGTCCATGTCGCCCATGCCCATGTCCTTCATCGTCGCGAGCGGACGCTCGCGCAGCGGCGGCACCGCGGCGCTCATCCCGGCGCGCGGCGCCAGCGTGGCGCGCGCCATGCCCGAGCGATCGATCGCTTCCCCGACCAAAGTGAAGGCCCGGTCCTCGCTCGGCGTGACGATCGCGTCGTAGGTTTCGGCGACGCCGATCTGGAACTCCTGAACCTCGACCGGCATGACGTTCTGCCCGTCGGCCTGGACGATGGTCATGGGGAGGTCCGGAATGCGGACGTTGAAGGTGGTCATCGCCGACGCGTTGATGAACCTCAGGCGCACGCGCTCGCCCGGGGTGAACAGCGCGGTCCAGTTGTCCATCGGGCCGTGCCCGTTGACGAGGTAAGTATATATCGAGCCTGTCGCGTCCGAGATGTCGGTCGGGTCCATCCGCATCCCACCCCACATCAGGCGTTCTCCGGCGGTCTGGTCGCGTCCCGCCAGCAGGCCGGCGAGGGTCTGCTTCTGGAAATTGAACCCGCCGGGATTGAGCTTCATGTTCCGGAAGATCGCCTCGGGCGACATCTGGCTGTGGTCGGACAGCACGATGACGTGCTCGCGGTCATACTGGACCGGATCCTCGCCCGCCGGGTCGATGACGATCGGGCCGTAATGGCCGAGCTGCTCCTGCAGCCCGGAATGGCTGTGATACCAATAGGTGCCGTTCTGTTTGATCGGGAATTCGTAGAGATAGTTCGATCGCGGCTTGATACCGGGGAAGGAGACGCCCGGCACGCCGTCATGCTGCGGCGGCACCAGCAGCCCGTGCCAGTGGATCGAGCTGTCCTCGTCAAGATCGTTGACCACGTTGAGCCGCACCATCTGCCCCTCGCGCAGCCGAATGAGCGGCGCCGGCACGGTGCCGTTGATGCCGATCGCGGGCGAGGATCGCCCGTCGATCATCATCGTCTGGCGCGCGATGGTGAGCGTGATGTCCTCGCCCGATACGGTCGGAAGCGGCCTGACAATCCCCGACGAGACAGGCTGTGCCCAAGCGGGGAACCAGGATGCGAGCGCAGCGGTCCCGCCCAGCGCCGCGGTTCCGCGAAGCAGTGTCCGGCGATCAATCAAAGCGGTCATTCATCGTCCTGAAATCTTGCGGAGGCTTACCGGCCATACGCGCGCGGCGATCATGCCCCTCATGGCGGAGTCGAAAAAAGCTTCCGGCAAGATGGGGTCTGACACCGTGTCAGGGTCAAGCGTTTATCGTTGCCGGTCGATCTCGGCCGCGAGCCGCTGCCGGGCGCGATAGAGGCGCGTCTCGACCGCCTTCTCGCTGATTCCCAGCGCCTCGGCGGTTTCCGCCTGGCTCATGCCCTCGATCGCGCGCAGCACCAGCGTCTCGCGCAGATTGGCCGGAAGCGTGGCGATTGCCGCGCCCACCTGCCGCAGCTCTTCGCGGTCGGCCGCGAGCGTGTCGACCGCGGGCTGGTCGTCGGCGATGTCCGATGCGCGCTCGATGGGCAACACCACCGAAATCAACCGCCGCACCGCGCGCCGGCGGCGCCAGTCGCGCGCCTTGTTGATGGCGATGCGCGCGAGCCATGCCCGCATCGGCCGCCCCATATCGAACCGGCGCAGCGACCCGTGCGCCGCGACGAACACGTCCTGAAGGACGTCGAGTGCTTCGTCGTCGTCGCCGATGATGCGGGCGATCAGGCGATGGAGCGGCTGCTTGTGCCGACTGACGATCTCGGCGAAGGCCGCCTGCCGGCCGCCCAGCGCCAGCGCGACGAGCTCGCCGTCCGTGCGGTCGACCAGGCCGCCGTTCACTGGGGATCTTCGGTCAGTGCCCTGGTCACGGCGGCATCGAACTTTGCCGCCTGCTCCGGTTTCAACAGCGCGCGCATCGCGAAGATGTGCGCCAGCGTCTCCTTCTGGAGCTGGCCCATTGTTCGGTGCGAGGCGTCGACCGCGGCGGCGACGCGAGGGCCATTGCCGTGCTCGGCGGCGATGGCATCGGCAAGACGGGCATTCTCGGCGCGCATCTCGAGCTCGAGCGCGCGGCGTCGAACCGCGAAGCTCGCTTCGAGCGCTTCGAGCCGTTGCTCCTGATCCGCATCGAGCGAAAGCTGCTCGTGCAGCACCGCGTGGAGCTCGGCCGCCGGTTGCGGCGGCGCGGGAAGGAAATACCGCCCGACCAGCACCCCGGTGACCGCGGCGGCGAACGCGATCAGCCCGATGAGGAAAAACTGGCGCGCTCTCATCGCGGTTCGAGCAGCAAGGACGAGGGCGCGAGCGGGCTCGGCGCGCCGAACGGCGCCAGCGACGACGCCGCGCGCGCCTCGGCCGGCGGCACGGCATTGCTGACGATGCCGAGCACCAGCGCGAATGCGGCCGCACTCAGCGATGCGCCCATCGCCAGACCCGAAGACGACGGTCGGCTCGCGATCGCGCACATTACGCGGTCTTCGAGCCCGGCCAGGCCGGCATGCGGTTCCGCCCCGGCGAAGCGCGCCAGCGCGCTGTCGATATCGTTGTTCATCGCCTGACCTTTCCTTCTGCCTCCCTCATACGCATGGCGCGGATTGTGCCCTCATCCAAGCCGGCGTGAGGGATGCGTGCGGCAACTGCGTATCGCCTAACATGGATTTCAAAAGGAGATTGAGAATGAAGTTCCGACCGATGATCGCCGTGGTCGCGGCGCTGGGCGCGCTGAGCGTGCCCGCTATCGCCCTCGCGCACCCAAAGATCGTCGCGGCGACGCCAGCGGCGAACGCCACCGTCGCGCCGACCACGACGGTGCGGCTCACTTTCAGCGAGCGCGTCATGCCCCGATTGTCGAGCGCAACGCTGACGATGACCTCGATGCCGGGCATGGCGAACCATGTCATGAGGGTGACGGGCGTGACGAGCGCGGTATCGGAGGACGGCAAGTCGATCACCCTCACCAGCGCCAGGCCGCTTTCGACGGGGAGCTACCGCGTCGATTGGGTGATCGTCGGCGCCGACACGCACCGCATCACGGGCACGCACGCCTTCTCGGTCCGCTAAGGGATGTTCGACTGGATCGGCGTGGCGCTGCGCTTCGGGGTCTATGCCGATCTGCTGCTGCTGTTCGGGCTGGCCGTCTATCCGCTTTATGCGGCCAGCCCATCTCGGCCGTTGGGCGGTCGCGCGATAATTGCCGGCCTCGCCGGGCTCGGCCTGCTGCTCTCGGCCCTGTCCTTCCTGCAGACGGTCGCTTCGATGTCGGGCGCGACGATCGCCGGCATCGATCGCGAGACATTCGATTTCGTGTTGTTCGAGACGCCGCCCGGCGATGCATTTCTGTGGCGGACCACGGCGCTCGCGACAGCCCTCGTCGCGGCGCTCGTTCAATCCGCGAAGGTCCGATCGCTGATGGTGACTCTCGGCGCCGGCGTCGCGCTCGGCACGCTTGCCTGGACCGGCCATGCCGCGGTGACCGAAGGCACTGCGGGCACCATTCATCGCCTAGCGGACGGGCTGCATCTGCTGGCCGCGGGCGCGTGGCTCGGCGCGCTCGCCGTTCTCGTCACGCTGCTCTTCGCGCACATTGAGGACGAACGGTCGGTCGCCGCGGCGCGATCGGCGCTGGCGGGGTTTGCCGTCGCCGGCTCGATCATCGTCGCCTCGATCGTGACGACCGGCCTCATCAACGTCTGGATGATCGTCGGCGTCGAGGGCGCCCTGCGGCTGCCGACGACGTTCTACGGGCAGCTCCTGATCGTAAAGCTGATGCTGTTCGCGGCGATGCTCGGGCTTGCGGCGGCCAACCGGTGGCGGCTGACGCCGCGATTGGCGTCGGGAGACGCCGGCAGCAACTCCGGCGTTCGCGCTCTGCGGGTCAGCATCGCGCTGGAAACGAGCGCGGCCGTGCTGATCCTCGCGCTGGTCGCGTGGCTGGGGACGCTATCGCCGCAGCCGGCAATCTACCATGTCTTGACTCTGACATGATGTTAGACTCCATATGGGTCGGCATGGAAGGATTCCCGCTATGAACCATGCCGATCACCACCATCATCAGGGCGCGAGTTGCTGCGCGACAAAGCCGGCGACCGCCGGCGCGATTGATCCCGTCTGCGGGATGACCGTCGATCCCGCGGCGACCTCGCATCATGCCCGGCATGACGGCGAGGATTATCATTTCTGCAGCGCCGGCTGCCGCGCGAAGTTCGTCGGCGATCCCGAACGCTATCTCGGCGACGGGCCACGCCCCGAGCGCGAAGCGACGCCGGGCGCGATCTGGACCTGCCCGATGCACCCCGAGATCCGGCAGGAAGACCCGGGCACTTGCCCGATCTGCGGCATGGCGCTCGAACCCGAAGAGCCGAGTCTCGACGATGCGCCCAATCCCGAGCTGGTCGATTTCACGCGCCGTTTCTGGGTCTCGGCAATGCTGGCGGTGCCGCTCCTGGTCGTGTCGATGGTGGCCGAGATGCTGGGCTTGCAGATCGTCAGTCCGCAAGCCTCGCCCTGGGTGCAGCTCGCCCTCACCGCGCCGATCGTGCTGTGGGCAGGCAAGCCGTTCTTCGAGCGCGGCTGGATGTCGATCCGGATGCGCCATCTCAACATGTTCACGCTGATCGCGATCGGCGTCGGCGCGGCCTTCCTCTACAGCCTCGTCGCGACCTTCGCGCCCGGGCTGTTCCCGCCGACCTTCCGCATGCACGGCGGCATGGTCCCGGTCTATTATGAAGCGGCGGGCGTGGTGGTGACGCTGGTCTTGCTCGGGCAGGTGCTCGAACTGCGCGCCCGCGCCGCCACCGGCAAGGCTATCCGGGCGCTGCTCGATCTCGCGCCCAAGACCGCGCGCCGCATTCGCGATGACGGCTCGGAGGAAGAGGTGTCGGTCGGCGACGTGATGGCTGGCGATCGGCTGCGCATACGTCCCGGCGATGCGATCCCGGTCGACGGCGTCGTCGTCGAAGGCCGCTCGTCGGTCGACGAATCGATGCTGACCGGCGAGCCGGTGCCGGTCGAGAAGACGGCCGAGGCGCAGGTCACTGGAGGCACCGTCAACGGAACGGGCAGCCTCGTCATGGAAGCGCGCGCGGTCGGCGCCGACACCATGCTCGCGCGGATCGTGCGCATGGTCGCCGAGGCCCAGCGCAGCCGCGCTCCGATCCAGGCGGTCGCCGACCGCATCTCGGGCTGGTTCGTGCCTTTGGTCGTCGCCATCGCGCTCGCCGCCTTCGTCGTGTGGAACTTCGTCGGCCCCGAGCCGCGCTTCGGCCACGCGCTTCTGAACGCCATCGCCGTGCTCATCATCGCGTGTCCCTGTGCGCTCGGCCTCGCCACGCCGATGTCGATCATGGTCGGCACCGGCCGCGGGGCGCATGCCGGCGTGCTCGTCAAGAATGCTGAAGCATTGCAGGCGTTGGAGAAGGTCGACACGCTCGTCATAGACAAGACCGGTACGATCACCGAGGGCATGCCCAAGCTGATCGCCGTCGAGCCGGTTGGCGACGAAGAGGAGAATGATCTTCTCGCGCTTGCCGCCGCGGTCGAGGCGCAATCGGAACATCCGCTCGCGCATGCGATCGTCACGGCGGCGCAGGAGCGCGGATTGAAGCTGGCAATGGTCCAGGACTTTGAATCGCAGACCGGGCTCGGCATCAGCGCGACTGTGAACGGACGTTCGGTGGTGATCGGCAACGCCGCGCAGCTACGCCGGATCGGCGCCGACCCCGAACCGCTCGAGCACCGCGCGCAGCCGCACCGCGCCGACGGCGCCGGCGTCATGCTGGTGGCGATCGACGGGCGGACCGCCGGTCTCCTCGCGGTCGCCGATCCGATACGGGCGAATGCGCGCGAGGCAATCGCGGCGCTGCGCGCCGACGGTCTCAACGTGGTGATGCTGACCGGCGACAATGCGGCGACCGCCGAAGCCGTGGCGCGGCAGGTGGGCGGCCTCGATGCGGTCCATGCCGATTTGAGGCCCGACGACAAGGCGCGGATCGTCGGCGAACTCAAGGCGTCGGGCGCCAGCGTGGCGATGGCCGGCGACGGCATCAACGACGCGCCGGCGCTCGCCGCCGCCGATGTCGGGCTCGCCATGGGCACCGGCACCGACGTGGCGATCGAGAGCGCGGGGATGACGCTCACGCGTGGCGACCTGTCGGCGATCGTGCGCGCCCGGCGGCTGGCGGACGCGACCATGCGCAACATCCGCCAGAACCTCTTCTTCTCGTTCCTGTTCAACGGCATCGGCGTGCCGGTCGCGGCGGGCGTGCTCTATCTGCCGTTCGGCATCCTGATGTCGCCGATGTTCGCCGGCGCGGCGATGGCGCTGTCCTCCTTCACCGTCGTCGCCAATGCGCTGCGCCTCAATCGGGTGAAGCTGTGAAGATCGGCGCGGCCTCGGAAGCGAGCGGCGTCTCGCAGCGGATGATCCGTCATTACGAGAAGATCGGACTGGTGCCGCAGCCGCCGCGCCGCGACAGCGGCTATCGCGACTATTCCGAGGCCGATGTGCAGCGCCTGCGCTTTATCGCCAATGCGCGCGACCTCGGCTTTCCGATCGAGGAAATCCGCACGCTGCTGGAACTGTGGAGCGATCGGGGGCGGTCGTCAGCGGATGTGAAGCGGCTGGCGACGACGCGCGCCGATGAATTGCACCGCAAGGCACAGGCGCTGGAGAGAATGCGCCGCGCCCTGCTCGACCTCGCAACCCGCTGTCACGGCGACGACCGGCCAGATTGTCCGATCATCGACACGCTCGAACGCCGATCGTGATCGGGTTCACGGGCAGCACAACGCCTCACGCTTCGTGACGAAAGTACAGCATCGCCTCGAGATAAATGATGCCCGTTAGGTTCGTTTCACCCGGAGAGATTCGAACGGCATCACCGAAGCGCACCGCTGCGCCTACTACGTTGAACTCCCAGCGATTTCATCGGTCGTAGCCGCTGCGGTTCCCGCGTAGAAGACGGTGGCAGTCGGCGGTGTTTGGCGCCCCGTGCAGGACAAACATAACGAATATGTTTCGTCGCTCCCCCTACTATAGCGCCGCATAGCAGCGCCGTTCAACGAACTGCTCCGCCGTAGCGGGACGCTAACGCTACGCGCATAGTGAAGCGGGTTGGGAGCGAGTTGGTGAGGGAACAGGCGAATGGCTGGCTTTTTGACATGGATGCCCTGGCAACTTGCCGCCGCCAGGTGCGGATTGACCGTGCTCGACGTCTGATCCAAGGAGAACAGCTACGGCCTCATCCCCCCGCACTGGGAGCCGGGTCCGATGGTTCTGATCTTCGGCGTCAGCGACGAGGAGGCCGAACTCTGGCGCACCCGTCTGGCCCGCTAGGAAGGCTGTTCGTCGGCTATTCGGCGGCCGCGAATGTCTGCGGGGCGATAACAACGTTCGGCTCGGGCAAGCTGAGAGACGACGCCGCGGTTGTGACCGGCGTAGCGCTCTTTGTTGGATCCTTTCGTTGCGCGCATTGTCAGCCTTCGGGCTGTCGATCGTAGAAGTCCACCCGCATCTTCATGGGGCCGAGAGGCTCGACATAATGCGGCTGTTCGGGGTGTAGCAATCCCGGCGTGGCAGGATCGAGCACTAACTCCGACGTCGGCTCGAGATAGGTGAGCTTCACGCGCCCTTCCAGCACGCGGACCATGCCCCAGACTCCCGCTTTGGTGTTGTGCGACACGCGCAGGCCAGCAGGCAGTGTCGCCTCGTCGAAGATCGGCGTGGAGCGATATGGTTGGATTGTCATGTCAGCTCTCTGCATTGTTGGCTGGACTGGGTTTGCCGAGCCGGAAGAATAAAGCGAGCTTCAGGCTTTCGGCGATTCGCTGCGCCTTGGCCTGGAGCGCGGCGGCGGCAGCTGGCGCCAACATCTCGTCCGTGGTGCGCGCCCAGAGCGCCAGCCAGCGGTCGAACAGCTCGGGGGGTGATGTGGTCCTTGTGCTTGAGATGCGCCATCATCGGATTGCCCTTGTAGCGGCCGCTGGTCAGCATCACCGAGGACCAGAAGGCGGTCAGCGTCGTTACATGCTCGGGCCAGTCGTGGATCGCGTCGTTGAAGATGGGACCGAGTTCTTCATCCTCTCGGACCCGCGCATAGAAGGCGCTGACGAGCCGGCCCAGCGCGACCTCGTCGATCCCGGCGTCAGCGGCCATGGGCAGCGCTCACATCTGGATGATCGCCGGCGCTCCCGGAAGGAATCAGTCCGGGCCAGTAATGCGCGTCGCCGCCCGGCCGCACGCCGAAGATCGCCTGTCCGACCCGCACGACACTCGCGCCTTCCTCGATGGCAATCTCATAATCCCCCGACATGCCCATCGAAAGACCCGTGAGCCGCGGATCGACCGAGACGGCCCGATCGCGCAACGCACGCAGCATACGAAAGCACGGCCGCACGCGGTCGGCGTCGGCGCTGAACAGGGCCAACGTCATCAGGCCGCGTGGCCGTAGCCGAGGGTAATCCGCAAGGCGCTCGACAAACGGCATCAGCCCGTCTGGAGCCAGGCCGAACTTGCTCGGCTCGCCCGAGGTGTTGACCTGAACGAACACATCGAGGTCGCGCCCCTCGGCCTCAAGGCGGCGGTTGAGGGCGTCCGCCAGCCTTAGGCTGTCCAGCGCATGAAACTCCGATGCGAAGCTGACCAGATACTTGATCTTGTTGGTCTGGAGATGGCCAATGATGTTCCACCGAATCGGCAGATCGCCTAGCAGAGCATGCTTGTCGCGAGCTTCCTGCAGCTTGTTCTCGCCCGCGTCCGAGAGCCCAGCATGATGGGCCAGCCGCAGGACAGGCGCCGGAATCGTCTTGGTGACGACCATGAGCCGGACATCCTGGACCGCGCGGTCGCTGCGCGCGCAGGCGGCGGCGATGCGGGCGCGGACGTTTGCCAGATTGCGGGCGAAGCTGGCCGCCGGCGACGATCCGAAGCGTGCGATGTCCGCCGGTGAAAGCACCGTCGCCTCCCTCATCCCCATCAAGTTGCCGATTCCGTCCGTGACGTAAACGCCTGCCAAGTGGCGGCCTGAACTTCGGGGGCCGCTTCCAAGTGCTCGGCGCAATCAAGCCTGAGATGGCGGTCGCCGAACGCAGCGTCCACAAAGGCGCAGTGATGCGGGTTGACGCCATGCTCATGCACATAGGGATGAAAATAGCGGCAGCTTATGCACATCCTTTGCACGGGAACATCGCCAGCCGCCTGAAGAGATCGAATCACCTTGACCAGTGCGCGAAGAAGCGTTGTTTGCTCATCCGCGTCTAGAGTCTCTACTGCATCGGCAAGAAAGTCCGGCCATTCGCGCGTCCGATCCGCTGCGGTCTCGCCTTCTGGCGACAGAATGAGATTGATCGATCGTCGATCTGGTCCAGCCTTCTTGATCACCAGTCCCTTGGCCACCAACGCGTTCATCGCATCGCTTGCCGTGGGCGCGGAGATGCCCAACATCTTCGCTACGGCGGACAGCTTCATGCCATCGGACGCGTCGCGAAGCATGCCGAGGGCGTTGCCTTGAGTTGGGGTGATGCCGGCGGAGCCTGCTCCCTTCCAAGCACGGCTCCGCAGAACCAGCCCGATCTTAGTGAGGCCGGTCGTCACACGGCGGGAGATCGGCTCCGAGATTGAATCAAAAATCGCCGACAAAGGTTCGGACTCCTAACATTCGCTTGACTGGCTTACGCTGAACCATTAGCACTCCTAACATTCGTTGTCGATCTCGATCGGTCGGCAGGCAACAGGAGCGGGCGATGAGCAGAATTTCAAAAATGTTGGCGTTACTAGCTGGAGAGAGCGCGCTGCTGACGGTCGCCACGGGGGCCGCTGCGCATGATGTAAAGGGCAGGCAAGGTAACGCGACCCCGTCGAGCTTCGACATCGTGCACACCCAGATCGTTCGCTCAGGGAGCGATCTCATCTTTACGATGGCGGTGAGCAGCGAAGCGGGCGCATCTAGGCCGGCCAGAACCGGACAGCTCGCCGGCTCAAGCGTATATTCATACGTATGGCCGACCAGTATCAATTCCAGCGCGGTCGGATTCGATGCCGATCAGGGCATCCTGGCGTTCGCCGTGACTTCCCATCCGGATTTCGATGATACTCCGCTCTATGACGAAAACGGCGACGGTGATCCGCGGAACGATGGCGACCTGTGGCACAGTCATTGGGTGGTGCTGGTGCCGGATGACGCCTGCGGCGCGGGATCGCTCAAGATTCGCGACATTCCTGAGGGGACCATGCCTCGTCTACCTGCGACCTGGCCTGGGCTTCCAATCCTGATCGACAGCCCCCGGATCAATCCGCAGATTTCCGGCAGCACCGTTTCGGTCCGAGTTCCGGCAGCAGCGCTTGGCGATACGGCGGGCGTGAAGTTCGACGGCGTGACCGCCGGCTTGCGGATTAACGCCTCGGTACACGCCCCGCTGGTCTGTGTGGCCGATGTGTTCGATGTCGCCAGCGGCGACCTCAGCCTTCCCGGCCGCATCATGAATTAGCGAGCCCGGCTCCGCCTACGCGGCTCCCGCCGCAGTCGGTCAGGCCGAGAAGAATTGAATATTCGTTTTCTGATCATCAACCCAGAAGGAGTACAAACATGAGCAGAGTTCCTCTCGTCGATCCTAATGCCGCCAGCGACAGCAAACCGCTGCTGGATCAGATCACCTCGGCATTTGGCGCAACCCCGGCGATGTTCCGCGCCGTGGCCAATTCGCCGGCAGCGCTGCAAATGATGTGGGCTGGCTTCGGCGCACTTGGCACCGGCAAGATCGGCGCGAAACTCGGGGAACAGATCGCCGTGCTCGTCGCTGACCGAAACGCATGTGAATACTGCCTCGCCGCCCACACGATGCTGGGCAAAAAGGCCGGGGTCTCGGCCGAGGAAATGAGCGAGGCGCAAGCAGGGCGTTCCCCCGATCCTCGCACTGCGGCAGCTCTCCAGTTTGCGGAAATCCTGGTAACGGACCGCGCTCAGGTTCGTGATGCGGATATCGAAGCTCTGCGGACGGTCGGCTTCGACGACGAGGAGATTGTCGAGCTGATCGCCCATGTCGCGCTCAATCTGTTTACCAATTATATCAACGTCGCGCTGGCCGTGCCCGTCGACTTCCCCTCGGTCCGACTGCTGAAGGCAGCCTGACGGCTAGGGAGCGGCCGCCCCCCGCGGTCGCTCCCTTTCTCCTTCCAAGGGCTGCACATGTCGGCTTTTTCTCCCGCCCCTGAATGGGACTGTGCGACTTGGTTGAACACCAAGTCGCCCATCTCGATTTCTTCGCTTCGTGGTCGCACGATTGTGGCGGCAGCTTTTCAAATGCTGTGTCCCGGCTGTGTTGCCGAAACGATCCCCCAGCTCAACCGTGTGCGTCTCCTGTTTCCCCAGGACCGCGTGGCAGTCCTTGGACTGCACAGCGTTTTCGAGCATCATGCCGGAATGGGCGAGGCTTCACTGCGCGCCTTCTTGCACGAATATAAGGTGCATTTTCCTGTAGGCATCGATCGGCATTTGCCCAATGATCCGATTCCGGTGACCATGCAGACGTATCGCTTTCGGGGAACGCCGACGCTTCTGCTGATCGACGCGGACGGAGGGCTTCGGCGCCAACATTTCGGTCACGTTGCCGACCTCCAACTCGGCGCAGAGATCATGACGCTAATGCGCGACACAACACAGCCTTCCAGCAAGACAGAGGGTGCGTCCACCATGCAGATGCATTGCGAGGTCGGGGCGTCGTCCTGTGCCACATAGGATGAGCATGGCAGCTCGTGGTTAGTCAAAGCTGGCTTATCCTAGGCTACCTTCTAGAAAGCGGCGTTTCAGAATCTGGCCGAATGAAGCTGCAGCTGGCGATTGGGCGGCCGTAGGCTGCTGGAGGAGCCGTATGCTCCGGATCGGTGGAGCGGGGTCAAGCGGGCGGAAAAGAACGGTGCTCGCAACGGGATTGGTTTCAAGCGGTGATCCGGGCATTACGGATACGCAAATGCCGGTTTCGACCAGCTTTAGGATCGAGCCGAATGTGTTCAGTTCTATGATGCGCTGTGGCGTGATCTCATGCGCCTCAAAAAATCGATCGAGCGCGCGCCTTGTGCTGTAGTCGGCTGTCAACACTGCGAGCACCTCTCCAGCCAGAGTTTCAAGCGGAATGCTCGGTTCCGAAGCGAAGGGATGTTCCCGCGAACAGGCGAGCATCAATCGATCTTGATAAAGTTCCTGAGAGGAGATCGGCGCCTCGACAGGTCCAAAAGCCACACCGAGGTCAAGCGACCCTTCCGCTACCCCCTCGATAATGGCGCCGTTGGTCCACTCTAGGGCCGTGACGTCGATCGCAGGGTGTGCGCGCACGAACATTGAAAGCACCGGCGTCAAGTGGAGCGCGTTGAAACTCTGAGTAACGGCGATTCGCAGTTTGCCGCGCTCAAGACCGCGAAACGCCGCGACGGCATCATGCAGACGCATGGTGCCGTCCAGTATCCGCTTCGCATGCTCAACCACAAGCTGGCCACCTTGCGTCACAGCTACGCGATGCGGAGTTCGTGCGAAGAGCTGCATGCCGAGAACATCTTCCAGTTGCCGGATCTGCTGCGATAGCGCGGGCTGAGAAACGTTCAGATCGCGAGCAGCAGCGGTGAAGCTGAGGCGGCTTGCCACGGCGACAACATATCTCAGGGTTCGAAGCTCCATCATGATAAGTATGACTTATTGCGATTAAAAGATCAAGATATTGGCATTATCGTCCGACCTGTCCCACAATCTCGCTTAACGCCGGCGATACTGCTCTCGACCGGATTGACACCAGTCCCGCTGAGTTGGGCCAGTTTATGGAGATTGTATGCAGCACACCCCAATTCGAGGCATCATCGCCTACCCTGTGACGCCGTTCCTTGCGAACGACTCTGGCATCGATGAGCCGGCGTTCCATCGGGTCTTAGAAGCGCTGCTATCGACTGACCCCGCAGCAATAGCGATTCTCGGCAGTGCGGGCGAAAGCGCCTATCTGCGCGAAGACGAGTGGCGTCGCGCGGTTGAACTTGGGGTTGAAGCGGTTGCTGGCGTTGTGCCGCTGATTGTCGGCATCAGTGAACTGACCACAGATGCCGCTGTCGCGAAGGCAAAGTTTGCCGAGGAAGCTGGTGCTGACCGTCTAATGGTCATTCCCATATCCTATTGGAAGCTCGACCAAGCAGAGATTTACAGTCACTTCAAAGCAGTCGCCTCAGCGACCAAGTTGCCGATCATGATCTACAACAATCCAGCGACCAGCGGCGTCGACATGCCGCCGGCCCTGATGGTGCGGATGGTAGAGGAGATCGACGGAATCGACCTTATCAAGGAGAGCAGCGGCGACATCCACCGGATGCACGCCATTCGCGAGCTCTCGGGCGGCACCATCCCCTTCTACAACGGGGCCAACCACCTCGCGCTCGAAGCGCTTGCCGCTGGCGCACACGGCTGGTGTACCGCCGCACCCAACCTGCTGGGATCGGGCCCGGCCGAGCTGGTCGCCCATATCGAGGCGGGCGAGCTGGAGCAGGCTCGCACGCTGTTCTACCGGCTACTCCCCGTGCTGCGCTTCATCGTCCACGGCGGCCTGCCGACGACGGTAAAGGCGGGACTGCGGCTGAACGGGCTGGAGGTGGGCGATCCGCGGCGTCCGCTGCTCCCGCTCTCCGGCGAGCGCCTGGAGGAGTTGCGCGGCCTCCTAGCGGCGCAGTGACGCGGCGCCGCCCTTGCGCCCGGCGCGGCCCGCCCCTTCCGACAACCCTCTTCTGCGGAGACTGACATGAGCAAGCTCACCACCGCCTTCGGCGCGCCCGTCGCCGATGACGACAACACCATGACCGCGGGGCCACGAGGGCCGGCGCTGCTGCAGGACGTTTGGTTCTTAGAGAAGATGGCGCATTTCGATCGCGAGGTCATTCCTGAGCGGCGGATGCACGCTAAGGGGTCGGGTGCGTTCGGCACCTTCACCGTCACCCACGACATCACCCGCTTTACCAAAGCGCGGATTTTCGCCGAGGTCGGCAAGGCGACCGACATGTTTGTGCGCTTCTCGACGGTGGCCGGCGAGCGCGGGGCGGCCGATGCGGAGCGCGACATCCGCGGTTTTGCGATGAAGTTCTACACCGAGGAAGGCAACTGGGACTTGGTCGGCAACAACACGCCAGTGTTCTTTATCCGCGACCCACTCAAGTTTCCCGACCTAAACCATGCAGTGAAGCGCGACCCCTATACCGGAATGCGTAGCGCCCAGAACAACTGGGACTACTGGACGCTCCTGCCCGAGGCGCTGCACCAAGTCACGATCGTGATGAGCGACCGCGGCATCCCGCGCTCCTACCGGCATATGCACGGGTTCGGCAGCCACACCTTCAGCTTCCTCAACGCGCAGGGGGAGCGCTTCTGGGTGAAGTTCCACCTGCGCACGCAGCAGGGCATCGAGAACCTCAACGATGCCGAGGCGCAGCAGGTGATTGGCGGCGACCGCGAGAGCCACCACCGCGACCTGCTCGAAAGCATCGAGAAGGGTGCCTTCCCGCGCTGGACGATGTTCGTTCAGATCATGACCGAGGAGGAGGCCGAGCGTTCGCCCTACAATCCGTTCGACCTCACGAAGGTGTGGCCTAAGGGCGACTTCCCGCTGATCGAGGTCGGCGAGTTCGAGCTCAACCGCAATCCCGACAACTTCTTCCAGGACGTCGAGCAGGCGGCGTTTTCGCCGGCCAACGTCGTGCCCGGGATCGGCTTCTCGCCCGACCGCATGCTGCAGGGCCGGCTGTTTTCCTACGGCGACACCCAACGATACCGGCTCGGCGTCAACCATGCGCAGATTCCGGTCAATGCGCCGCGCTGCCCGGTGCATGCCTATCACCGGGATGGGGCGATGCGGGTTGACGGTAACGGCGGCCGCAGCACCCACTACGCACCCAACAGCCGCGGCGCGCTCCAGCCGCAACCCGAGTTCCACGAGCCGCCGCTGCGCAACCAGGGCGCCGCGGCGCGTTGGGACCATCGCGAGGACGGTGACTACTTCTCGCAACCGGGGGCGTTGTTCCGGCTGATGACGCCGCAACAGCGCCAGGCGCTGTTCGACAACACGGCTCGAGCCATCAACGGCGCCTCGCAGGAGGTGATCGAGCGGCACGTCGCGAACTGCGCCTCGGCCGATCCCGCCTACGGCACCGGCGTCGAGGAGGCCGTCGCCCGGCTGCACCACGATAAGCGCGACCCCAACGCCGTCACCGACCAGGCGGCTTAGCCCGCCTGTGCGCCTGTGCCGGCATTCCGGCAGACCTTATCCAAGGAGACCAATGATGACCACGATGACCGCATCAAAGGGCGAGCTGGTCCAGATCGCCGAGACCCGGATGAACACCGCCCTCGCCGCGAATAGCTGGACAGACCGGCAGAAGCTGGCTCTCACCTGCCGCATCCTGTTCGAAGGGGGCCATGATTCCGGCCTGGCTGGGCAAATCACCTGCCGCGCCGAGCAGCCCGGCACCTACTACACGCAGCGTCTCGGCTTGGGCTTCGACGAAATCAGCGCGGAGAATCTGCTGCTGGTCGACGAGGATCTCAACGTCCTCGACGGCTCGGGGATGGCCAATCCCGCCAACCGGTTCCACAGCTGGGTCTATCGCGCTCGGCCGGACGTGAACTGCATCGTCCACACTCATCCACTGCACATAGCGGCGCTCTCGACGCTCGAAGTGCCGCTAGAGATCAGCCACATGGACCTGTGTCCGCTCTACGATGACGTCGCCTTTCTTGAGAAATGGCCCGGCGTTCCCGTCGGCAACGAGGAAGGCGAGATTATCTCCGAAGCCATCGGCGACAAAAAGGCGATATTGCTATCGCACCACGGCCAGCTCGTTGCCGGTGCCAGTATAGAGGAGGCGTGCGTGTTGGCGATGCTGATCGAGCGCGCCGCGAAGATGCAATTACTCGCTATGGCGGCCGGCGAAATAAAGAAAATTCCGGAAGCACTGGCACGAGAGGCTCATGATTGGATCTCAAAGCCCAAAAGACACAGTGCCGCGTTCGATTACTATTCGCGTAGGATACTCGATAGGCACAATGACTGCCTTCTCTAGGTCCTGAGCAATAAGCGCTATCTCAATAGACCAATCGGTCGTGGGGTCGATCACGTTAGCATAGCCGCAGATCCAGGCTGTCTAGGGAACGAGATGTCAACGACGCCATGCAATGTCCTTTGACATTCGCCAACTCCGGTACGCGATAGCCGCTGCAGATCACGGCAGCTTCTATCGAGCTGCACGTGCGCTTGACATTGAGCAATCGACTCTGAGCCGCACAATCCTGAAACTAGAGCGTTCGATTGGTATGCCGATCTTTGAACGCACGCGTTCGGGCGTTACGACGACGTTGGCCGGCGCCTCTTTCATTCAGGGGGCTAAGCCAATGGTCGCTACGGCGGACAAACTGGTGGCGATGATGCGCGCGGCCGGCCAGGGACGCGCCGGGGGCCTAATGCTCGGACATAACAGCTCGGTTTCTGCCGGCAATCTAAGGGCAACCCTGATGAATTGGCGCCAGGCGTATCCCGATGTTGAAGTGGAATGCGTCGAGGCCGATCGCAGCGTTCTCCTTGCCGGCCTCGATACGGCCGAGATCGACATCGCGATTCTCATGGGAACGCCGAGTCGCGACGGGTTTCGCTGCGAGCCGCTTTGGAGCGAACGGATGCTGGTCGCGCTGCCGGCGTCGCATCCCCTTGCGGAACGAGACGCGGTTCATTGGACAGACCTTCGGAATGAGCACTTTTTTCTGCCAGCCGCCGATCCTGGGCCAGAAATCCGCGACATGTTGCTCGGCAGGCTGGCGATCTCGGGCGGCAAGCCGGACATCCGAATGACCCAAGCGAGCCGCGAGACCGTCCTCAGCATTCTAGGCGGTAGCTCCGGCGTGAGCATCGTGTGCGAAGGATCGACCGGCGCGATCTATCCCGATGTGGTCTATCGGCCCATCCACGGCGAACAAGGGCCGGCGCTGACCGGATACGCGGGTTGCTGGCGCGACGACAACGGCAATCCCGCGCTGCATCGCTTCTTAGGATTCATCAAGACACGCTATGCGCTCTCCTTTGATTTCTCGAAGAGATTCCAGTAATATAGGTAACTAGTTCTTGGAGTTCATCGCCATGTCGCAGGGCAAGACTGTCATCATCGTGCTCTTCTCTTTGGTCATCGGCTTCACGGGCGGATTCGTCTTGCGGCCGGTGATCTCGCCGACTCAGCCAGCCGATACGGTTACTTCCGTTTCGCCGGTGGCCGCAGCGCCTGCCGAGGCGCGCGGCACGCAATATTTCGTCGCTCACATCGACGAAGCGCATCAGGTGGTGGCGGGATGCCGTGATGGTTCAGTCCGCGGTGGCGAGTGCGCCACGGCCGAGGAAGCGATCATCAAGGTCGATGCCGCGGAGCGCCGGAGGAAGTTTCTCGGCAACTGAATAGCGTGGCTGCGATCAGCCTTTCGTGCCCTGCCGCCGGCGCGTGAATCCCCGGTCGCTCGCCATGAAGCGGGCGAGCATAGGGGCCACCAGCTTTTCCAGGGTCACGGCTTCGCCGCCCGTTTCGGCCGCCAAGGCGGCGGCATAAGCGGCGAGGTCGCGGTGGATGGCGGCGGGCAGTTCCACCGTCAGCTTGACGGGTCGGTCGTCGGCGAGTGGCCCCAGCTTCAATTTGGTCATCGCGTTACTCCGACGGGTTCGAGCACGAGATCGCGCGTGATTACCACGCGCAGCGGATGCCCCGGCCGAATGGTGAGCGTCGGCTGCACGTTGAGTTGCCGACGCACGATTTGCTGCCCAGTCTGATTGATGGTGTCCTGCGAGCCCCGCCGCAGCGCGCGGGTCAAATCGTCCTCACTGTCGGCGCCCAGCTCGGCGCCCACTCCAAGGAGGGTCGAAACCGCAGCAGCCTTGAGCAGATTGCCCCAATGCTGGTTCACGCGGTCCTGTAGCCCCGCGAAGCCGGCGCCGTCCGCGCCGGGCTGGCGCTCGAGAACGATCGAGCGGCCGTCGGGCATGATGAGCCGATCCCAGGCGAGTAGCACACGGGTCTGTCCGGCGGCGATCTCACTGTCGTATTCGCCGATCAACCGCGCACCCTGCGGAATGAGTAGGATTCGGCCGGTGGGGCTGTCATAGACATTCGCCGTCACCTGCGCGGTGATCTGGCCGGGGAGATCGGAACGGATGCCCGTGATGAGAGCGGCGGGCACGATGCTGCCAGCCTGCACGATGTTTGGAGATGCAGGCGGGTTCAGCCGCTCGACGCTCACCGTGCGTTGGTTCGGTGCCTGCGCCATGAAGGCCCGCTTCCCAGCCTGATCGCTCTGTGCAGCGGTCGCCTGCTGCTGGGGCGGCGGCGGGGCCTGGCCCTGCATGGCCAGCGACGGTGTTGCGGCAGCCCCGGCGTTCTCTGCGTTGCCGCCGAGGAAAACGCCGCTAACGCGAGCGGCATCGCGCTCCTGCCGGGCGCGCTGGCGCGCGGCTTCCTCAGCTTGTGCGCGTGGGTCGGGCTGCGCGCCGACTGGTGGCACCGGCACATTCTCGCCGCGTTGCTGCGCCGATACAATTGGGCGGCCGAGGTCGCCGGGAAGTGGCGGGCCGAGCCGGGGCGCCTGTGCGTAGTCGCGCGGGCCGGACGTGATGGTCTCAGCCGTGGCGCGGCTGTCGGTGTTGTAGAGTTCCTGCGTGGCCCGGTCGCCCGGCGGCCGCAGCGCATAGATCAGCGAACCGCCGATGCCGAGGCCGGCGGCGACGCCGACGACGGCGAGCGCTTTACGGGAGAGCCGCATGACGCGGGGTGGATCGCCGCGAAGCTGGAACGCAGCCGGATCAGAGCGGGCCGACTGCGGGGCGGGCCGATCCTCGACGGACGGATCGTGGCTGTCCGTCACGGCCGCCCCCTCCGGCGCGTCTCCGCGCCGTCGCGCACGATGCGGACGCGCTGCTCGGTGCGCCGATCGCCCAGGCGCAGCTCGGCGGCGGCGAACAGGCGATCGACCACTATGTAGCGGCCCTGCACACGGTAATTAACCAGCTCGGCGTCACCACGCGCGCCAGTCACGAACAGCGGCGGCATCTCGCCTTGCGAGATCCCGGCCGGAAACTCGATGAACACCTGCCGCCCGTCGTCGAAAGCGCGGGCTGGTGTCCAGGGCACGCGGTCGCCCTCGATCCGGTAGCGGAAGTTGAGTGCCGTCACGTCCACGCCGGTCGCAGCCGGCGCGGCACTGGCGGCCACCGCGTTGCGTCCTTGCAAGGCGATCAGCGCATCCTGCGGATATGTCCAGGAGACCGACGCCATGTAGGTCGCAGGCGTCGCGCGCAGTTCCAAGTGATAGGTGCGTCGGTCGGTGTTTATGACGAGGTTGGTGGCGAGGTCGGGCCGGGTTGGCTTGACTAGGATATGCACGCGCGCGGTTGCCCCGCTGCCGCTCACCGTATCGCCAATGATCCACCGCACCGTGTCGCCGGCCGCGACCGGCCCCGGACCCACGAGCTGTTCGCCTTCCTGCAAGGCGATGTCCGTCACCTGACCGGGCGCGGTATAGACCTGATAGAGCGCGCCTTCGGTCCAGGGATATTGCTGGATGGCGTTGAGGAAGCCGTCGCGCACCGGCTGGATGCGCGCGGCGTCGTTGGCGTCGCCGACACGGCGGCGCGGATCGGCGGGCTCCACCGGCCGCGGGCTCTCCGTTACCGGCTTCAACTGGCCGGGCAGCGGCAGCGGTTCGGGGATCGTCACGATCTCGACCGCGCGGGGCAGCTCGGCCGCAGGCGTCGCGACGATCGCCGGTGGCGGATCGTCCAAAGCGATCACGGGTGGCCTGGCCGACGTGGTGGCGCAGCCGGCGAGCGCGGATGCGGAGACGAACAGCGCGGCCGTAGCCGCACGGCGGATGGGTATGCCGGTCATTGCGACAGCTCCTTCGACCAG
Organism: Altererythrobacter sp.; assembly: GCA_016793865.1. GTDB lineage: Bacteria > Pseudomonadota > Alphaproteobacteria > Sphingomonadales > Sphingomonadaceae > Qipengyuania. Next base: position 269,988 of record JAEULJ010000007.1, on the reverse strand, counting down.
TTGAGGGCGTTGACGAAAACGCCGAGCGGATTCTTGCGCAGGGCGTCGGGGGTGCGTGGCGGCTGCACAACGATGGTGAGGATCGCCGACCAGCGCTCGGTGGCGGCGAGGCTGCCGTCCTGATAGCGGCGCTCGATCCAGGCGACGCGGAAGCTGTCGGGCGATGCGCGGATGACGCTCGACACTTCCACCGCGACCTGAACCCGCCCGACGTTGGCGAACGGGTCGTTGGCGCGGGCATAGTCGTTGAGCGCGAGCGCACCGCGATCGGTCGTGAAGTCGTAAGCCCTGAGCCAGTTCTGACGGACGATGACCGGATCGGCCGGGATCGCGCGGACCTGTTCGATGAACCGCGCGAGATGGAACGCGACCTGCGGATCGGTGGGGCGGTAGCCGGCCTCGGCCGGCGCAACCGCTTGGGCTTCGCCCAGCTGATCGACCTGCACGACCCAGGGCACGATATGGCCGCGCGCCGATTGCCAGACCAGTCCGCCGGCCAGACCGCCGGACAGCGCCAGCGTCCCGAAGAAGGCGAGCCGCCAGTTCTTCGCCTGCACACGGGCGGAGCCGATGCGGTCATCCCATGCCTGCGCCGCGCGCTGATAGGGTGTGGCCGGTTCGGGCGTCTGGCCGTAGCGGATGGTCGGTCGCTTGAACATGGATCAATCCTTCTGGCTGGTATCGACGGATGCGCCGCTGCCGCCGCCGTCGCCGGAGCGCAGCGTATGGGCGGCGATGGTCGCGCCGTGGGTCATGGTCTGGCGGTTCTTCATCGCGGACGCCCAGGCGGGCGCGCCGGCCGGCGCGTCCGGCGATGGCGTGGAGCTGCCCCCCGAGATGGTCCCGCCCGTGGCGGTGACGGCCGCACGTCCACCGGAACGGTAGCTGTCCTTGAGCGAGGCGGCCGCCTTGCGGAGCGGTGACAGGGCGGCACCGACCGCCGCCTGACCGACACCTCCAGCGCCGCCGGCAACGGCGGCCGGGCCGGTCTTGCCGGCCGATCCAAGCGCATAGGCACTGTTGGCGGCGCCCGAGGTGAAGGCGGCGCCGCGCGCGGCGCCGCCGACTGCACCCGCCGCCGCACCGACACCGAGGCGGGCGGCAGCGGCACCACCGGCGAGCGCGCCACCGGCCGCGAGCACGGTTCCCGCCGCAGCTCCTGCGCCAAGCGCAGGGCCGCCGGAGACGATGCCGTTGGCGATCGACGGGCCGAAGATGCCGAGGCCGAGAAGACATAGCGAGGCCAGCGCGACGGCCATCGCATCTTCGATGCTCGGCTGCGCGCCGCCGAAGCCGGCGCGAAACTCGTCGAACAAGGTCGAGCCGATGCCGACGATGACGGCAAGCACCAGCACCTTGATTCCGGACGAGATCACCAGCCCCAGCACGCGCTCGGCCATGAAGGCGGTCTTGCCGAACAGGCCGAACGGGATGAGCACAAAGCCGCAGAGCGTCGCCAGCTTGAACTCGATCAGCGTGATGAAGAGTTGAATCGACAGGATGAAGAAGGCGAGGATGACCAGCGCCCAGGCAAACAGCAGCACCGCGATCTGGATGAAGTTCTCGAAGAACGACACCCAGCCCATCAGGTCGGAAATGGAGTCTAGGATCGGCTGACCCGCCTCCAGCCCAACTTGCGCGACCCGGCCCGGCTGGAGCAGCTCGGCGGCGGTGAAGCCGGTGCCCGAGGCTTTCAGGCCGAGACCGGCGAAGCTCTCGAAGACGATGCGGGCCAGGCTGTTCCAGTTGCCGATAATATAAGCGAAGATGCCGACGAACAGCGTCTTCTTGACGAGGCGCGCGATGATGTCGTCGCCTTCACCCCAGGTCCAGAACAGCGCGGCCAGGGTCACGTCGATGACGATCAGGGTAGTGGCGATGAACGCCACCTCGCCGCCGAGCAGGCCGAACCCGCTGTCGATATAGCGGGTGAAGACATCCAAGAAACGATCGACGACGCCGGTGCCGCCCATGTTAATTCTCCTGCGGGGTGGCGCCGTCGGCGATGCGGGCGGCGGGGCGCGCGCCGGGCGCGAGGAACCGGCGGCGGTTCTCGGCCCAGGCGCGCAGGCAGTCGGGATCACTCGCGCCGGCCGCGCCGATCGACTGGCAGCGGCGCAGCTCGATCAGCAGCGGGTCCGTCGCCGATGTCTCGGCGACGGCCGCCGGCCCCGCGCGCGGTGGCTCGGGCGCACGGCTCATCTCGATCGCCGTCATCGTGATGGCGATGGCGATGAAAACGACGGCGCCGATGCGCGCGAGGAGCTTGCTGTCCACGGGCGTTAGTCGTGGAACATGCGGGCGTTGCCCGGCTGATAGCCAGTGGAGCGCGTCAGGAAGCGGCGGAGCCGCTCGCGGCTCTCGGCCTCGACGGCAGCGTTCCGCGCCGAGTCCAGCGCCTGCGCCCGGCCCTGCGCGGCGAGCAGCGCCGTCAGGTCCGCGAGTTGCTGCGATTGCAGCGCGAGAAGCTGGTTGCCCGCCTGCGCCGCCTGAAGCGCGCCGGTCGCCGACTGGCTGGACGTGACCAGGCCGTCCATTGTGGTGCGCGCACCGTCGATGTTGCCGACGACACCCGCCTGAACGCGCAGCGCGTCCTCGAACGCGCCGACACTATCCGCCCAGCGCGCATTGGCGTTGGCGACCATCTGCGCATGGGTGCCGGTCAGCGCCGCGCCCTTGTAGCGGCCGTTGAACACCTGCTGGACGTTCTGCACGTCGTAGGCGATGCGCTGCGCCTCGCCGAGAAGCTGCTGGGTGCGCTGCACCTGTTGCTGCAACTGCTGGAGCGAGCTGAACGGCAGCGAAGCCAGGTTGCGCGCCTCGTTCACCAGGCTGGTCGCCTGCTGCTGGATTTGCTGAATCTGGTTGTTGACCTGCTGGAGCGACCGCGCGGCCGTCAGCACGTTCTGCGCATAGTTGGTCGGATCATAAACGATCCCGCCGAACTGAGCGTGGGCCGGCGTGGCGGCGGTGATGCCGATCATGCTCGACGTGGCGATGGCGCCGGCCAGCATGGCGCGGCGCAGGATATTGGGCTTCATGTGTTCGTGTCCTTCAAGGCAAGGGGGAGCTGGCCGGCATCTTCCCGGCGACCGGCCAGCGGATCGGGTTGGGGTTCGGGAAGAAGATCGACCGCCCAGGCGAGGCCGCGATGGCGCAGCCATTCGGCGGCGAAGCGCTCGCGGCCGTGGGTCTCGACCAGTTCGGCGATGCGGAGCTGATCGGTCTTGGAAGAAGCGGCGGCAAAGGCCAGTGCGATTTCGCCGAGTCCCAGCTCGAACAGCCGGTTGCCACGGCGCGACTGGCAGTAGTAATCGCGCTTGGGTGTGGCCCGGCTGAGGATTTCGATCTGCCGGGCGTTGAGCCCGAAGCGCTCGTAGATGGCGGCGATCTGCGGCTCGGCCGCGCGTTCGTTCGGGAGGAAGATGCGCGTCGGGCAGCTCTCGATGATGGCCGGCGCGATGTTCGAGGTTCCGATGTCGGCGAGGCTCTGCGTGGCGAACACGACGCTGGCGTTCTTCTTGCGCAGCGTTTTCAACCATTCGCGGAGCTGCGCGGCGAAGTCCGGGCTATCGAGAACCAGCCAGCCCTCGTCGATGATGATGAGCGTCGGCGAACCGTCCAGCCGGCCTTCGATCCGGTGGAACAGGTAGGACAGGACGGCGGCGGCCGATCCGGCGCCGACCAGGCCTTCGGTCTCGAACGCCTGAACCGACGCCTCGCCGAGCCGTTCGGCCTCGGCGTCGAGCAACCGGCCCCACGGTCCGCCGATGCAGTAAGACGCGAGTGCCTGTTTGAGCTGCTGGCTCTGGAGTAGCACGGCGAGTCCGGTCAGCGTGCGTTCCGGCACGGGCGCGCTGGCGAGCGAACCGAGCGCCGACCACAGATGCTCTTTGGCCTGTGGATCGACCGCGACGCCTTCTGAAGCGAGGATCGCCGCGAGCCATTCGGTCGCCCATGCGCGCTCGGCCGGATCGTCGATATGGGCGAGCGGCTGGAGCTGCACGCCGTCGCCGGCCTCGTCGGCAAGCATCCCGCCGAGATCTTGCCAGTCGCCGCCCATGCCGATCGCAGCGGCGCGGATGCTGCCGCCGAAATCGAAGGCGAAGACCTGGCCGTTCTCGTAGCGGCGGAACTGCATCGCCATCAGCGCGAGCAGCACCGACTTGCCGGCGCCGGTCGGACCGACGATCAGCGCGTGGCCGACATCGCCGACGTGAAGGGAAAACCGGAACGGGGTCGAGCCTTCGGTCTTGCCATAAAGCAAGGGGGGCGCACCGAAATGCTCGTCCCGTTCCGGCCCCGCCCATACTGCTGACAGGGGGATCAGGTGGGCGAGATTGATGGTGGAAATCGGGGGTTGGCGGACGTTGGCGTAGGTGTGGCCGGGCAGAGACCCCAGCCACGCCTCGATCGCGTTCATGCCCTCGGGGATGACGTTGAAGTCGCGGCCCTGAACGACCTTCTCGACCAGCCGCAGCTTCTCGGCGGCGATGGCGGGATCGCGGTCCCACACCGTCACCGTCGCGGTGACATAGGCCATGCCGGCATAATCGGCGCCCAGCTCCTGCAGGGCGGTGTCGGCGTCGGCCGCCTTGTTCGAGGCGTCGCTGTCCACGAGGACCGACGCCTCGTTGGTCATCACTTCCTTCAAGATCGCCATGACGCTCTTGCGCTTGGCGAACCACTGGCGGCGGATGCGGCTCAGCAGCTTGGTCGCGTCGGTCTTGTCGAGCATGATCGCGCGGGTTGCCCAGCGATACTCAAAGGCGAGCCGATTCAGCTCGTCCAGCAAGCCGGGGAACGTGACGGTGGGAAAGCCGACGATGGTGAGCGTGCGGAGGTGATGATCGCCGAGCTTAGGTTCGAGGCCGCCAGTCAGCGGCTCGTCGGCCAAAAGCGCGTCGAGGTGCATCGGCGTTTCCGGCACGCGCACCCGCTGGCGGCGGGTCGAGACGGTGCTGTGAAGATAGGTCAGCGTCTCGGCGTCATTGAGCCAGCGGACCTCTGGCACGAAGCCTTCGACCAGGTTGAGCACGCGGTCGCTGCGATCGGTAAAGCCTTTCAGCACCTCCCAAGGATCGACGCCGCTGGTGGACCGGCCCTCGTATAGCCACCCTTCGGCGCGCGCCGCTTCCTCGGCCGGGGGCATCCACAGCAGGGTCAGGAAGTAGCGGCTCTCGAAGTGCGCGCCTTCCTCACGGAATTGCTCGCGGCGCTCGAACTCAACCAGCTCCGACACGGGATCGGGAAATGCAGCTTCGGGATAGTCGAGCGCGGGCGAGCGCTGCGCCTCGACGAAGATCGCCCAGCCGGAGCCGAGCCGGCGAAGAGAGCTGTTCAATCTCGATGTCGTGGCGACCAGCTCGGCCGGCGTGGCGCTGTCGAGATCGGGGCCGCGGAACCGGGCGGTGCGCTGGAACGAGCCGTCCTTGTTCAGCACCACGCCTTCGCCGACCAATGCGGCCCAGGGCAGGAAGTCCGGGAGGCTTGCAGCGTTGCTGCGATATTCGCGCAAGCTCATCATGGCCGCATCCACGTCGGGTAACGGAGGTGGCGCCGGGCCACGTCCACGAATTGCGGGTCGCGGCGCGCGGCCCAGACGGATAGGCCGTGGCCGATTGCCCAGATGACGATGCCGGCGATCCACAGGCGAAGGCCGAGGCCGATCGCGCCCGCCAGCGTCCCGTTGACGATGGCGAGCGAGCGCGGGGCGCCGCCGAGCAAAATCTGCTCGGTCAGCGCCCGGTGAACCGGCGCGTAGTAGCCGGCGATCGGTTCGCCATGATCGGCCGCGCCGTTCATGCGATCAGCGCTCCGCCGCCGAACGAGAAGAACGACAGGAAGAAGCTCGACGCGGCAAAGGCGATGCTCAAGCCAAACACGATCTGAATCAGCCGGCGCGCGCCGCCCGAAGTGTCGCCGAACGCCAATGTCAGGCCGGTGATGATGATAATCATCACCGCGATGATCTTCGCCACCGGCCCCTCGATGCTTTCGAGGATCGACTGGAGCGGCGCTTCCCACGGCATCGACGAACCGCCCGCATGAGCCGGAACGGCGAAGGTCAGCGCGATCACGCTGGCAGTGGCGGTGAGCATGGCGCGGCGTGCGCCATGCCGAAGGGCATGGATCATGGCAGGTCTCCGGGCTTGGGGGTGGTGAAAGGTGTGAGGCGGTAGTCGCCGGTCGCGGGGTCGAGCCCTTCGACGCGGGCCAGCTCGGTCAGCCGACGCCCGTGCGCGTCGCGGACCAGCACCGCGATCAGGTCGATCGTCTCGGCGATCAGCGCGCGCGGGACCGTGACGACGGCCTCTTGGATCAGCTGCTCCATCCGCCGCAGCGCGCCGAGCGCGGTGCCGGCGTGGATCGTGCCGACCCCACCGGGATGGCCGGTGCCCCAGGCTTTGATGAGGTCGAGCGCCTCGGCTCCGCGCACCTCGCCGACCGGGATGCGATCCGGCCGCAGGCGCAGCGACGAGCGGACCAGTTCGGACAGCGACACCACTCCGTCCTTGGTCCGCATGGCGACGAGGTTCGGCGCGGCGCATTGCAGCTCGCGCGTGTCTTCGATCAGGACGATGCGGTCGTTGGTCTTCGCCACCTCGGCCAACAGCGCGTTGACCAGCGTGGTTTTGCCCGCGCCGGTGCCGCCCGCGACGAGGATATTGGCGCGAGTCTCGACGCCGTGGCGCAGCGTTTCGGCCTCTGCCGCCGACATGATGCCAGCCGCCGCGTAATCGTCGAGCGTGAACACGGCGACGGCGGGCTTGCGGATGGCGAAGGCCGGCGCGGCGACGACAGGCGGTAGCAGCCCTTCGAACCGCTCGCCGCCTTCGGGCAGCTCGGCCGAAACGCGCGGGGATCGGGCGTGGACCTCGACGCCGACATGGTGCGCGACCAGGCGGACGATGCGCTCGCCATCGGCGGCGGAAAGCAGCTCGCCCGTGTCGCTGATGCCCTCGCCGAGCCGGTCTAGCCACAGGCGGCCGTCCGGGTTCAGCATCACTTCGATGACGGCCGGGTCGTCGAGCCAGCCCGCGATCGACGGCCCGAGCGCGGTGCGCAGCATCCGCGCGCCGCGTGATTTCGCCTCGGATCGGATCGGATGAACGGTCAACGATTGGCCCCTACAAAGGACCGGGCGAACCGCCGCCCGGCTGTCGGGGCACATCAAGAGACGCAGGAATGCTCGGCTCGCAACAGCTACTTGTCGGCGTAGTAGAGGGGGCGGCAGATACGGTGCCGCGGGCGGAAGCGACCTTCCGCTACATCTAAGTCAGGCGCGGCAATTCAGTCCGACTCGGACGATGTCGAGCGCGGCCAGACATCTTCCGGTATCTCGTCCATCAACGTCTTGCCGCTGGCGAAGCGCCGGCCGAGCGTTTCGATGAAGCCATCGTAGCGCTTGCGGCCTTTGACCTGCGCCGCCGCCTGATCTTCGTCGGGCAGCGGCGGCGTCACCGCCAGCCAGAACCGGACGAACAGGGTCAACGCCTCGGTAGAGAGGCCGGTGTTGCGCTCTAGCCGCTGCACTTGGCGCGATAAGCGATCGAGCCGGCGCGCGAAAGCCGCCTCCATCCGGTCGGCGCCGTCCGGCGAAAGGTAGGATGTCACGGCAGCCTCCACGATCGCCGAACGCGAAATGCGTCGTCGGATCGCCAGCTCATCGACCTGCTTGGCGAGCGCGGGCGGGAAATAGACGTTGAGCCGGGTTCGCATGGCGGCCTCCTACAAGTCGATGCCGTCGCCGGGATCGAGCGACGCCTGCCGTGCGAGCCCCTGCATCCGGCGGAGCACGGCCGCCTGCCGGGCCGCGTCGTCCTGCTCGTCGTCGACGATGGCAAACTCTTGGCTCGGCGGAGCCGTCGTTTCCGGCGCAATGGCGACGTGCTCGGGCAGCTCGGGCTCACGACGCAGCCCGCCGTTGGCGGCGTCCTCGGCATCGCGGACGATGCGCGCGATCTGCTTCGGATCAGCGGATGCCTGCCGCCCGGTCCAGTCATCGGGCCTCACCCCGGCCGCCTTCGGCGTGGGCGCCGACGCGATCCGCTCAGCCAGGCGACGATCCTGATAGTAGCGCGCCTTCTTCGCGCGGATCGGATGAACGCCCGCGACCATGACGATCTCGTCGTCGGGAGGGAGCTGCATCACCTCGCCGGGGGTGAGGAGCTGGCGGGCGGTCTCCGACCGCGACACCATCAAATGCCCGAGCCAAGGCGAAAGGCGATGCCCGGCGTAGTTCTTCATCGCCCGCATCTCGGTGGCGGTGCCGAGTGCGTCAGATACGCGCTTGGCCGTTCGCTCGTCGTTGGTGGCGAAACTCACTCGGACATGGCAGTTGTCGAGGATTGCGTTGTTTGGGCCGTAAGCCTTCTCGATCTGATTGAGCGACTGCGCGATCAGGAACGCCTTGAGGCCGTAGCCCGCCATGAACGCCAGGGCAGACTCGAAGAAATCGAGCCGGCCGAGCGCGGGGAACTCGTCCAGCATCAACAGCACGCGATGGCGGTTTCCCTTCGGGGTCAGCTCCTCAGTTAACCGGCGCCCGATCTGGTTGAGGATGAGGCGGATGAGCGGCTTGGTGCGCGATATGTCGCTGGGCGGCACGACCAGATATAGCGTCACCGGCCGATCGCCCTCGACCAGATCCGATATGCGCCATTGGCAGGCCCGCGTTACCTGCGCCACGACGGGATCGCGGTAGAGGCCGAGGAACGACATGGCCGTGCTGAGCACGCCCGACCGTTCGTTGTCAGACTTGTTCAGCAGTTCGCGCGCGGCGCTGGCGACGACGGGATGCACACCCGCTTCGCCGAGGTGGGGCGTCGCCATCATCGCCGCCAGCGTCTGCTCGATCGTGCGCGCCGGATCGGACAGGAAACCGGCGACGCCGGCCAAGGTCTTGTCGGTCTCCGCATAGAGGACGTGAAGGATGGCGCCGACCAGCAGCGAGTGGGATGTCTTTTCCCAATGGTTCCGCCGCTCCAGCGAACCCTCGGGATCGACCAGCACATCGGCGACATTCTGAACGTCGCGCACCTCCCACTGCCCGCGCCGCACCTCCAGCAGCGGATTGTATGCGGCCGACGCCGCGTTGGTCGGATCGAACAGCAGCACGCGGCCGTGGCGCGCGCGGAAGCCCGCGGTGAGCGTCCAGTTCTCACCCTTGATGTCGTGCACGATACAGCTTCCCGGCCAGGTCAGCAGCGACGGCACGACCAAGCCGACGCCCTTGCCGCTCCGCGTCGGAGCGAAGCACAGCACATGCTCAGGGCCATCGTGGCGCAGATAGTCGCGGTCGAGTCTGCCGAGCACTACGCCGTTCGCCCCCAGCAGCCCGGCCGCCCGAACCTCCCGCGTCGTCGCCCAGCGTGCCGAGCCGTAGGTCTCGGCGTTCTTCAACTCGCGCGCACGCCACACAGACATTCCAATGGCGACGGCGATCGACACGAACCCGCCCGACGCGGCGATGAGCGCGCCGGTCTTGAAGATGGCTGGCGCATATGCGTCGAAGCTGAACCACCACCAAAAGAAGGCCGGCGGCGGATAGACACGCCAGCCCGCGACAATAAACCAGGGTGGCCCCAGCTCGGGTTGATAGGCCAAGGCCGCGGCGGTCCATTGCGTCGCGCCCCACACACCTGCGAGCACGATCAGAAAGACGGTGATGATCTGGCCCCACAGGATTTTGGTCGCGGACATGAAAGGTCTCCTGAGTCAGATGCCGAGGCCGCGTTTGCGGCCGATCGTCCAGTCGATGCCGCCGCCAGCGCGGACCACGCCGGACACCTGACGGCCGAGCTGCTGTTCGAGGGTGCTGGCCCACGGCACGAGCCGGAAGCCGAGCCCATCGTCGATCATGGCGAAGCGGCCCGACGCGAGCGCGAGGCGCTGCAGGACGACGCCAGCGATCTTCTCGCCGGACGATGCCGGGCGATAGGCAAGCCCAGTCTCGCCTGCGATCTTCGAGCCAACCGCGTCCAGCTCGCGCTTGCGCAGCGTGTCGAGCATCCCGCGCTCGAACACCGTCCGCTCACCGAACCGGCGGGCCAGCCCTTCCTTGACGAGATGGTCGGTGCGCGCGTCCATCGCGCGGAGCACCTCTGCGCCGAATCCGCCGTCCGCGACGCCGGCGCCGCGCTCGATCAGACGATGGTCGAGCCAGGTCGCGCCCGGCGCCTTGATCTGTGCGGCAAGGTCGAGGTCCGACCGGGTGGCGAGCACCAGGGTCGGCTTCTCCTCACCGGGCCGGCCGACTCCGCGCAGCTCGACGATGCCGCCGAGCTTGGGGCTGTGTTCCAACGCCTCGATGCCGGGCAACCGGACATGGTGGGTGCGGCCGTCCGTGCCGTCGATCACGACATAGGCCGCGCCATACAACTCGTCATGCAAACCCTTGTCGATCAGCCGGCCCGCGATCGGCTTCTCGGGCGCGCTGGTGACGACGGCATAGCTGTCGAGCGGCCGGTCCTGACCATGCTCGCGGAGCGCCGCGCCGATCGTGCGGATGATGTCGCCGCGCGTGCCCAGCTCGCGCAGCTTCGCCGCCGCGCCCTCCGCCACCGCCCATTCGCCCGGCTCGCCTTCGGCGGCAAGCCCCATCGACTCCAGATGCTGCAACCGCCCGACCATCAAGCGGCGGAGCTGCGGGTCGTCCGGGCCGGGGCGCTCGGGGCGCAGGTCGATGACGCCCAGCTCGTCGGCCGCGCGTTTGATCTCGGTATCGAGCCGGGTCCAGCGCTCGGCCGTCACGTCGCGTTCGAGCGTGCGCTGAACCTCATGCTCGGGCTTCGGGCCGAGTTCGGCCTGCGCCAGCTCCTCGGCGTTGGAGCGCAGGTTATGGCTGATGTAGTCGCGCGCCATGACGAGATCGGCGCCGGTGTCGGTGACGCCGCGCACGAGCAGATGGACGTGCGGGTTGTCGGTATTCCAATGATCGACCGCGACCCAATCGAGCCGCGTCCCCAGGTCGGTCTCCATCTGGCGAACGAGGTCGCGGGTGTATTCGCGCAGGTCGGTCAGCTCGGCCGCATCCTCGGGCGAGACGATGATGCGGAAATGATGCCGGTCGTCCTTGCAGCGATCGGCGAAGCTGCGATCGTCGGCATTGTCGCCGGCCGCGTCGAACATGCGGGTCGGCGAGCCGTCGCGAGTGACGCCTTCACGCTTCAGGTAGGCGACGTGCGCTGACATCGGCGCCATACGGTAGCCGCCCCGGCCGCGGTGATTGACGGGCAGCGCCTTCACCAGCACCCGCCGGCCCGAACCGAACAGCCGGCTGCGCGCGAACGCGGTGCGGCCCCGGCCGAAGTTGGACTGGCCGCGGCGGGTCGGTCCGCTCCAGGCGCGACGCGGGTTGCCGCCGCTCAGGGCGGCGGCGCGCAGCACCTCGGCGACAAGGCCGCGCGCGTTGCGGCCTTGCGCCTTGGTCCGCTTGGCCTTGCCCGGCCGGACGCGGAAGTCGCTGTCCTCGCTCATGGCCGGGCCGCTTTCGGCCGAAAATGGCCTATGGTGCCATTCGAGGCGTTGATATTGCTGGCTTTTCCCTTCCGCGCGGCACGCGTGCCGACCGACGCCCCCGCGTGAAGCCACGGAAAAGCCTCGGCTTTTCGGCGAAACGGGGCGGGCCTTGTATCTTGCCCTCGTCCCCTCCAGCTCCTTCCTGCCCCTGCGCCCTTCAAACCGAGGGGGACCAACGATCCGAAAAGCCAGCCGGTCATTGTGGTCGGCCCGCGCGGGCGCGGGGAACGAACAGCGTGTCGGCCGGAACAACGTCACGCGGCGGAACGACGGCCACGCTGTCGGCCGCGGTGCTAACGGTCGGCGGATCGGCGGTCGTCGCTGAGGCCGCAATCCCCCTGTCGGATTGCACGCCGGACAGCGCATCGGCCGCACTCGCCACGCTCACGAACAGCGCGGCGCGGCGCCAGGCGAAAGGATCGGGAAGCGGCGCGGCGGCAAGCTGAGCGTCGCCGACGCCGCCGGTGATCGACGCCAGACGCGCAAGGTAGGCGCGTGTCTCGGCGGGCAGCGGACGGCCGCGCGAACGATAGTCGTCGTAGCGTCCCGGCCCGGCGTTGTAGGCTGCGAGCATCGCCATAGCGTCGCCATAGCGATCGTGCATCTCGCGCAGATAAGCCGCGCCCGCCATGATGTTGTCGCGCACATCATAGGGGTCTGCGCCGAGGCCGTAACGAGCGCGCAGCCCAGCCCAAGTCGCGGGCATAATCTGCATGAGGCCCATCGCGCCCGCCGTCGAGAGCGCGCGGGAATCGCCGTTGCTCTCGACGCGCATCACCGCCCAAATCCACGCCTCGGGGATGCCGAACCGGCGCGCGGCGTCGGCGACATGACCGGCATAGGGATGGACGGCCGCCGATCGGACGGCCGGCGCGTCCTGCGCCAGCGCCGTCCCCATCGGCGCGCCGCATATGAGCAGCGACACGGTGAGCGCTGACAACGCTCCGGCTCCACTCCGCCGCCAGCCTGCCAGCGTGCTCGCTACGCTCAAGGGTGCGCGCGGAGCGCCGGCCGATGGCCGCCCTTGATCTTCGCTGCGCGCGCCGGCCGGCCTGCGACCGAGCGGGACGAAGGGATGAGACGGCTTCTCCGCGAACCAAGGGATGATCGAGACGCGCACGATCTCAGTCCTCGTCGCGGCGCTTCTGCGGCCGGTTCCAGCGCAGCGCCCAGGCGCTGTCGTCGTCGCCGATGCGGAACAGCGCCGCGCGGATCGGCTGCTTGAACGTGGGATCGTCGAGGCGCAGCGAGACGTAATCCCCGGCGCGCTCGCCGATCTCATTCCAGCCGGCGCCGACCTCGGGACCGTTCTCTGTCTTGCCGAGATGAACGCGCCAGTCGGGCGCGTTCTCTCCGTCCTGCGGCTCGGCCGGGACGATGCGGAGCGCTACGTCGAGCTTGATCGTCTCGATGCGGCCTTGGAAGCCCTTGGGCGTGCGGGTGAAGGTGCCGATCTGCATGGGATTGTCCTTTCGGTTGGCGGTTAGGGGTGGGATTCACGGTTCCAGCCGCGCCACGTCAGCGGCGCATCGGGGGCATCGCGGGTGAGGATCGGGATCGCCCGGCCGACCACGGCGGAGGCGTCGAGCGGACCGAAGTAGCGGCCGTCCAGGCTGTCAGGATGATCCGGGTTGAGCAGCAGCAGCTCACCGGCTGCGAGCGAGCGGCAGCCCTGCCAGACGGGCAGCGGGCGGCCGAGCCGATCGCGCGGGAGCGCAACGGCAACCGGCCGCGCATCGACGCTCACGACGCCGCCTATCCGGCAGACACGCTGCCCGGCCTTGGCGACGACGTGCTTCAAGAGCGGCACGTTCTCCCCGAGATAGCCGCGCTCGTTCATCCACCGGGCAAGCGGCGCGGGCGGCGTGACGGCGACCAGCGATCCGCGCGGCGGATCGCGGTCCGGTTCGATGCGATAAAGCCCGAGCGGCGCGCTGGCGCTGGCGTTCCACACGACGCGCGGCAGCGGGTCGGTGATGGCGATGGCGGCGAACGAGATGGCGAACACCGAGGCGGCGATCGTCGTCGCGCGGACGTAGAAGCGGCGCGTCATCCCTCGATCTCCCGGCGCTTGAGCCAGGCGCGATGGCGCTCCATCGTGTAGGGGCGTGGTGCCTGGCCGGCGGTGATGCGGTTGGCGACGTGACGCCAGTGATCGGGCGCGGCGTCGCAGGGATCGACGCCGGCCGCTTCCGCCGCGTCGATCGCGGCGAGCACTTGCGCGACCTTCGGCCAGCCTTCGATCTTGAGCAGGATGTCGCCTCCCGGCCGCACGAACGGGAGCGTCGTGAACGGCTCGCTTGGGGCCACCCCGCGCACGATGTCGATGCGTGAGCTGACCGTGCCGTAATCGTTCGCCGCCCAGCGGACGAACGCGAAAATCGCGCCGGGTCGGAAGCGGACGATGCGGCGACGGCGGTCCACGATCTCGTCCACGGCGACGCGGCCGAACCTGATCCAGTGTTCGATCCGCTTCTCGATCCAAGTCAGCTCGACGCGCGTCATGTCGTCGTCGGACGGCTGGCGGTGGCGCATCGGTGACGGCGGGACGGTCATCGCCGGCTGCGCGCGATGGCCGAATCCGCGCGCGGCATGAGGTCGTCCTGCCCCGGATCGGAGGTCGAATGCTTGATGCCGATGTCGGCCCAGGCGCGCAGGTCATCGACAGAATAGACGACGCGGCCGCCGATCCGGCGGTAAGCCGGGCCGGTGCCGAAATAGCGGTGCTTTTCGAGGGTGCGGCCTGAGAGGCCGAGGAAGCGCGCGGCTTCCGGCGTGCGCAGGAAGCGGGGCGGCAGGTTTGTGGGCGTATCGGACAAGTGACGGCTCCTGCGGGCGGTGGCGGCAGGAGGCGTAATTGTCAGAAGGAAGGCGGCTGGGTGGGGTATGAAGATGTGCGGCTGCACGGATGCGACCACCCCCCGTCAGGGCAGTCCCCATAAGTCTATCAGCGGATGCGGAGCAGCTTGCGATAGTCGCCGTTCATCATGGCGATGCCGTCGCGGACCAGGCGCACCACGAAGGACCGCGAGGCCGACATTTTCCAGTCGCTCGCGGAAAGGCGGGCAGCGTCATCGCGCCCCAGCGCGGTCGCGATCTCGCGATAGGTCGCGCCGCTCTGCCGCAGGTCCATCGCGCGGAGCATCAGGTCGAGTCGCGCCAGTCGATAGGCGGTCAGCGGCCAGCCGCGCGGCAGCGGCCCCGCCGCCCGGCCGAGCAGGCGGCGGTGAAAGCGCAGCAGGCTGGCGATGCGGGTGAGGAAATCCTTGTCGAGCGGAATGACGGCGGCGAGCGGCCGGCTAGGCGCAGCGTCGCGCAGCCACAGCCGATGCTCCCCTGCCGCGTCGGCGACGATCACATGGCGTCCGTCGATCCCGGCCAGGTCCGCGAGCAGCGCGCCCAGCGCGCGCGGATCGACCGGGGCGGCGGTCGCAAATCCCGCCGGCGCGGCGTCCAGAATGACCGTGACGGCGGTCAGCTCCGGGCGCCAGGCGACCGGCTCTGACAGGTCATCCGGCGCCGTGGCGAAAGGACAACCCCCAGCGCCGCGCGAACGCCGATTCGGCGGCGATCTGCGCGACGGCGCCGCTCGCGATGCGCTCTCGCATCTGTGCATGTTCGGCGCGATAAGTTCGGTTACGTTTCAAAAACTCGGCGGCGAGATCGGCGCGCCCGAGAGCGTCGGACAGTCCGCCGGCGCGTCGCTGGCGACGCCCAGGCGGCGTCGGCATTTGCATCCTCCCAACCGCTTAGAGCGGATTTTGGAAGATCGAACCTCATCCTCGGCCATCCAACGCGCTAGAGCGAAGAACGCGCACAACCATGCCGAGCAAGCGCGGTGGCGACCACCGCACTCGATCCGAATTGGAGTTACATTTTAACGCTTTAGGGGGCGTTCGCAGCCCAGCAGATGCGCGTAGCCGATCTCCGTCATCCACCGTGCGCGCGCCAAATGACTGTCGTGCATTGCCTTTGCCCGAACAGGCTCGGCCGATACGTCGATGCCGAATATTACGCCCGCAGCGTCGCGCCAATCGGCCCCTTCGGTGTCGGCATCGAGCAGGCGCAAATAGTCCGCCAGATGACCTTCGTCATAGGTAGTGAGCTGCGGCGAATCGGGCGCGCGATCATCGAATCCCATTGCGGCCATGTTCCCCCCGATTCCCCCGCGCAGTTAACCATTTAGCCCAGAGCGCAGCATTTTTGCTACGCGCGAACAGCATGATTGCGTGCGGAATCTGCATTGCCCAACATCTGTTCACGGAGCTGCTGGTTTGCGGTGCGCCCCCGCAAACAGCTCCTGGACCCGTAGTCGGGGAGTTGGAAAACCGCGTTTAGTCGGTTCCTGTGACCTTTAGCTCGGAGAACCTGTTGTATACGTCACAGGCTCCCCGACCGCATGGTCAAGGATCGCGGCGCCGTCACGGCCGGCGCCGAACCGCTAAACGTGGGGTTTCCACACCCCAGGCTGCCGCGTAGCAGCCCAACGGCTTCTTAGGATAACGACACTGATTTGACTACCCAGCGCGAGCCGGGCGGTAGCCCGGCGAGCGCGCTCGCGGCCGCGCGGACCTTCGGGACGCGCGGCCGCCGCCGATCCGCCGCAGCGGATCGGCGCGGATATGGCGAAGCCGCAGGGCCGGAGCTCCGGCCCTGCGGCGGCGAAGGATCAGGCGGCTTTGAGGCGCTGCATCCCCTCGGCCAGCGTCCAGAGGGCGCGATTGAGCGTCACGTTCTGGTCGATGCCGTTGATCGCGCGAGTCTGCGCGCGGCGGATGCGGCCTTCGGCATTGCGCTTGCGGCCCTGCAAACCACCGCGAACGACATTCTCCTGAATGACGTTGAACGTGGTCCACAGGCTGCGGTCGGTATCCTCGCGGCGGCGCGGCTCGATGATCTGCTCGGGGGTGAGCGGGCTTTCATCGTCGCCATAGCGTGCGACGAGGCTGACTTCGCCAAGCAAGCGCTGCTCGTCCTCGGACAGCCGAACGGCCTTCATGCCCTCGCTGGCGTCGATCAGCCGGGGGAAGTCTTCCGCCACGGTGTAAACGCCTTCGATAATGTCGTGCTCGATATTGCCCTTGTGCGGCACACGGACTTCCTCGAACCGTTCGCCCGCAATCATGCTGTTGGTGCAGACGAAGCGCAGCATCCCCGCGAACATCTGATAGGCACTGGTCCCGTCGTGGCTGTTGACGATGATAACTTCGGCGGCCTCCGGCTTGCCGATACCGTCATCCCGGCGAAGGCGCAGCATATGCTTGGCATGGCCGTGGCGGCTGCCGTCACGCGGCACCGACTGGACCGCGAAGAATGGGAACCATCCTTCCCGGCGCAGCCCCTCCACGATGTCGATGGTCGGGACATAGACATACCGCTCCGAACGGCTGTCGTGCGCCTCGCGGGCGAAGATGGACGGGACGTGACGATACAGCGCCTCGTTGTCGAGCGGCTCCCTGCCGCTGATCTGGTGGGCGTTGCGTCCGAACCGGGTAGCAAGCTGATGATACATGGCTGAACTCCTTGGGCTTGGGTTTCCGCGCAGCGGAGCGCCGCGCTGAAACCCTGCCCGTCGGCGAGACCGGGGGTGCAACCGGAGTGGGCGGCTTCGCGGGGAACCGGCTGCACGGAACGGCGCAGCCGTGGAGGAAGCTGGGCGGAAGCCGCTCCGAAGGGCGCCAGGGGCAGAGCCCCAAGCACCGCGCCGTGCTACGGCGCCAGCAAACAACCCTTGCCTTTTGTTCCTGTTTTGATCCAAACCAACGGCAAGGAGTCGGTATGAGCATTACGATCACGGGACAGCCGGGCCAGCGCATCGCGGTCGCAGGCGACATCATTAAGACGCTGCGTGTTCCCTACGACGAAGTGGAGGACCGCTTCCTGCTGGCGGCGAGCGATGGATCGCTGATTGAGGGCCGTCTGGAGGCCGAGGAAGATCGCTTCGACTTCCGAGTCGTGGTGGACGGCGCGGGCATCTCGCGAGTCGCGCCGGGCGAGTTGACACTGGATTGGGCCGTTGAGTGGGTGACGATCGCGCCATACGATGCCGGGGCGCTACCGGACTGTGGTCCGAGACCGCTGCCGTTATTCGATGCGATGGCTGACTGAAGCCTACATCGTCGGGATAGACGCGAAACGCCCCGCTCGGTGGAGCGGGGCGTCGTCGCCGGTCAGCGGGACCAGATCAGCGCGTATTCGCCGGCGGTGTCGGTTTCGACCAGGCTGGCGTAGATCGGTGCCGGGAAGGTTGGATCGTCGAGCTTGACCGAGAGGTAGTCCCGGTTCTCGCGGCTCGTTTTCTTCCAGGCGGCGCCGAACTCGAAGGTGCCGGCGGTGACGCGGAAGTTGGGAGCCTTGTCGCCCTCCAGCTCGATTGGCTTGAAGCTGACCTTGGCGCTGAGGGTGAGCGTCTTGATCGTGCCGTTGAAGCCGTCGCCGCTCTTGGTGAAGGTGCCGATGATCGCCATGTGAAACTCCTGTCTTGCTTCGGGACCGCGCCCATCGCGGCCTCGATGGCGTTCGGCAGTCCGGGGTGATCGACCGCGCATCCGACAGGACCGCAGCGTGAGCGGAGGACGGCGCGAGGCGACTTTTTTGCTTCGCGGTGCAAAGCCGAAGGCGGCGGAAAAAAGTCGCCCCGCGCTGTTGCGCAGAGGGCGAGAAAGGCGCAGCCGTCCTCGGACAGTCAGCCATTTGAGAGGCCGCGGGCTGCGGTGGCGATCGGGCAAGACCGGCACGGCGTTCAATCCGCACTCGTCCAAGGCCAAGCGGCAGAACGGGTGATGCGTCCAAGATGCCCACCCTTGGCGCGGGGGCAATCCGAGAGAGCGGGAGACTAGACGACTCACGCATCATCGCATTCCCGGCGCCCGTCCCGCCTTGCGCATGAAAGAGCCGCCAACACGGGTTAGCCCGGCAATCGCCCAACCTTCTGGCTTGCGGTGTCGGCTAGTGGGGGCCGACGCGCAGCAGTCGTCTATCAGGTCACGCCGGCGACGACGCCGCGCTCCACCGAGCGGGGCGTCGTGCGGCTCGGCCAAGATCCCGCTCTACGTCGATAGGAGTTGCAAGTGCGGCCGCGCCCCATCGGGCGCGGCCGCGATTTTTTTGACGCTCGGCAGAAAGGAAGGCTGGGACCGCTCGCGCGGTCCCAGCCCAGGTTGCTACTCGGCGGCGACGGCGTAACACGCTCCCTCGTCCACCTCCGCCACGCTCTCCGCCTCCGCTCCCTCGACCGGCGCGGACTGCTCGGCCTCCGGCTGCGGGGTCCGCAGCGCGTTGGGGAGCCAACCCGTTCCTGCCAGAAGCTGCTCGGCGGCCTGCGCCATGTCCGGCTTCTTCATGTCGGCGATGCGGCGGGCGGCATCCTCGGAAACGCCTTCGCTCACGGCCTCCACGATATGCGCCTTGGTGACGCGGCCAAGGTAGCTGTCCACCGTGGGCGTCCAGTCCTTCGCCACGTCCAGCGCCAAGGCACTCGCCAGCCGGTCGGCGGTCTGCAACGACCGGGGCTTGCGGTCCCACGGCAACCGCAGCGCATTGACGGTGCGGGCCGCGCAATGCGCCAGCAACGCCGTCCGCCTCTCATCGTCCAGCGCGACGATGAAGCCCCACAGGTCCGCCACGTCACGCGGCATCCGCTCGGCCCATGCCTCGTGCTGCTCGCTCGCCCGCGCCGCCAAGGGCGTGTCCTCGATCCCGTCCGCGTGGCTCCCCAAGGGGGTCACGGTCGGGCGGACCTCAAGGCATCCGGCCTCCGCGTAGCTGTAGAACAGTTGCGCGGTCAGCGTGTGGGTCAGCGCGATCAACGCCGTTGCGGGCTGCTCGGCAAGCGCGACGCGAAGCGCCAGCGTCCGATAGGCGGACAGGTCGCGGGTGAGGCTGTCGGAAATGGGCTTGCCCGGTTCCTCGTCCTCCTCGTCGATTTCCTGCACGTCCTCGCCGTCCTCCGGCTGCTCGTTCTCACCGCCCGGCGGCTCGGTCGGTTCGCCATCGGCCTCCGGCTCGGGCTGCGGGTCGGCCAGCGCCTCGTCCTCGAGACGGACGAAACCACGCTCGATCCTGACCGTGCCGTCATGGTGCAGCACCACGAACGCGCCGCCGTGGGCGATCACATTGGTGTCGTAAGCCGAACGCTTCTCGGAAATGGCGTCGATCTCGTCGGACACCGCCTCCAGCTTCGCCGCCACGTCCTCGGGCATTTCGTCATAGGACGAATAGCCCTCGGCAAGCTCATCATGCTCGGTGGACAGCGACTCCAGCCGCGCCTCGTCCTCGTCGGACAGGGCGATGGGCTGCGGATAGAAGCGCCGCATCCCGTGGGCGTGGGGATAGTCGATGTGCGCTTCGGTCCATTTCCAGCCCTCGGCCTGAACCTGCTCCGCAACCTCCCGCAGCTTCTCGGCGGCGAGCATGTCGAGCAAGCCCGCATCCTCGAAGAACCCGCCCCGGTCCTCGCTGAACAGGTCGCGGATGATGTTGCCGCCCGCCTCGACATAGGCGTCCGCCCCGACGAACACGGCGCGCCGGTCGGTCGCCGGAACATTGCTCGCGGTCATATCGCGCCGGATGATCCACGGCTCGCGGTTGTGATGCAGGTTGGCGAACACCTGCTCCTGCCGGTCGTGGTCCTCGGTGATGGCGAAGGCCATAAGCTGGTCCAGCGTAAGGCCGTCCTCCCGATAGACCTGCAACAGCTTCGGACTGACCGCGCCCAAGCGAAGCCGCTGCTTCACCACGCCAGCCGACACGCCGAACCGCGCGCCGATTTCCTCCGCGCCATAGCCCTTGCCGTCCGCAAGTTCGCGGAACCGCTCGAACTGGTCTGCGGGGTGCATCGGAGTCCGGGTCACGTTCTCGTCCAGGCTGATTTCGGAAGGGTCGTTGGTGGTATCGAGCCGACAGCGCACCGGCTCGGACTTCTTGATCTGCTTGCGCTTGGCGCGCAGCAACATCGCCAGCCTGCGGCCCTCGCCAGCGGTGACGAGGTAGTAACCGGTCGGCTTGTCGTCCTTCGTTTCCGGCTCGATTACGAGGTTCTGGATCAACCCCTTATGCTGGATCGAAGCGGCCAGCGCCTCGATAGCGGCTTCCCCATGCGGCACCTTGCGGGCATTGCGCGGGGACTTCTTGAGCTTGGCGAGCGGCACGAAAATCTCGACGCCCGACACAGGCTCGGCGGCTACGGTTTGGGTCACAGCGTTCATCACACTTCTCCTAAAACCGCACTCACCCCGGAATGGGGTGGGCGGCGAAGAAGCGACCGGCAGGCCCTCCGGCGGAGCCGGGCAGCACCCGAAGGGCCGGAACGCAGAGGAGGTAAGCGCGCCTGCGCGCATTGCGGCCCGGCGCGGCGGGCCTAAAGGGAAGCGTCGCCCACCCCACCGACGGGGAGAGCTACAAACAACGCGATCGGGCCGGCGCAGCCCTGGCCCGCTCTCCGCAGCTCAGGGGACAGCGAACCCGCGTTGGCGGGTTCACCGATCAATGCGCCAGCGGCGCCCCGACGAAAAATGGCGCCCTCGCACGGCGCGACGCAGGCGGGCGGCGTGGCGGCGAGCCGAGCGCACGGCAAGGCCGTTGCGCCAAAGGCGCAGCACCGCGGATAGAAGCGAGCGCGAGACCGCCGCCCGTCCGACAAGGAGAGAGGCGAGAGCGTCAGCGGGTCAGCACGAAAACGCCGCGCCCTCAAGAGCGCAAAGCGCGGGAAAGAGCGCGTCCACAACCCCTCCCGCTCATTTCCACGGCGCGCCAGCGCCGCCCCGCCAGGCTGATCGTCACCCGGCAGGGACGAGACCCGACACGGGGCTCGGTCGGAGCGCAGCGGAGATAGAGCGGCGGTCCCGCAGGGAGGCGCTAACCCCTCCCTTGCATTTTTCGGCCTCATCGACTAATATGCAGTCATTGACTTATGGAGATGTGTATGGCCGTCATGACCATCCGAAACATCGACGACGCCATCAAGAACCGGCTGCGGCTGCGGGCAGCAATGCACGGCCGTTCGATGGAAGATGAAGCGCGCGACATCCTCCGCTCGGCGCTATCGACCGAAATCCCTCGTCCTCGTAACTTGGGCCAAGCGATCAATGAACGCTTCGGCGTGTTGAGCGGTGTCGATCTGCCTGACCTTTCCCGTGAGGCGATCCGGCCGGTGGACTTCGGCGAATGATCGTCCTCGACACCAACGTCATTTCCGAGCTGATGCGGCGCGAGCCTGACCCGAGGGTTATGGCGTGGGTCGCCGAGCAGCCGATGGCGGGCGTGTTCACGACGACGCTGACCCAGGCGGAAATCTTCTACGGGCTGGCGCTGCTTCCGGCGGGGCGTCGCCGCGATGATCTGCTGGCTGCCGCCCGTCCCATGTTTGAGGTCGATCTGGCCGGGCGCGTCCTTCCGTTCGATACCGAGGCCGCCTCGGCTTATCCCGAGATCGCTGCCGGTCGAAAACAGGACGGCAAGCCGATCAGTCAAATCGACGCGCAGATCGCCGCCATCGTGCGCTCGCGCGGCGCGCGGCTGGCGACTCGCAACGTCCGCGACTTCGCCGACTGCGGGATCACCGTCGTCGATCCGTGGGGCGAAGCATGACGCCCGCCGCCGCACGCCCCTATCTGCGCTACGCCGCCGCGCGGCCTTTGCGTAAAGCGCGATGCCAGCGCAGCGTGGCGGGATGGCCCTTCCTCGCAAGCTCCGTCGCCGCGCGCCCCGTCGTTGGGCTCAATGCTCTGACGACCTGTTCGATTACACCAACGCTGCCGCGCCGCGTCGGTCCTCGCGCCGATCGCGCAAGGATGATGGGCCTATCGTCGTCACCGACGACTGGCCGGAGCAAGTTCCCATTGGTGACGCCGAGTTGCGCGCGATCGAAGGCCACATGCGGCAAGAGCTGGACAAGCTGTTCGGGCCGTTGCCGTGAAGTGAGGAGCATACCGTCATGACCAGCGCCGCCCTGCGACGAGACGAGCATGAGGCGCCGGTCGCAGCGACCGCCCGCGCCGCGCTCTACCTGCGGGTTTCGACCGGCCGGCAGGCCGAGAGCGACCTGTCCATTCCCGATCAGCGCCGCCAGATCGAAGGCTATTGCCTGTCGCGCGGTTGGGAGGTCGCGGCCGAGTTCGTCGAGCCGGGGAACACCGCGACAGACGATCGCCGGCCTGCCTTCCAAGCCATGATCGACGCGGCGATGACAAAGCCGCCGACCTTCACCGTCATTGTCGTTCACAGCTTCTCGCGGTTTTTCCGCGATCAGTTCCAGTTCGAGTTCTACGTCCGCAAGCTGGCGAAGAACGGGGTGAAGCTCGTCTCGATCACACAGGACTTGGGCGACGATCCGATGAGCGTGATGATGCGACAGATCATGACGCTGTTCGACGAGTATCAGTCGAAGGAGAACGGCAAGCACACGCTGCGGGCGATGAAGGAGAACGCGCGTCAGGGCTTCTGGAACGGGGCGCGAGCGCCGATCGGCTATCGCGTGGTCGCCGCCGGGGAGCGCGGCGCGAAGATCAAGAAGAAGCTGGAAATCGACCCGATTCAGGCCGAGACGGTGCGCCGCATCTACCGCATGGCGCTGAACGGCGTCGATAACAGCGGGCCGATGGGGCTCAAGTCGATCGCCACCTGGCTCAATGAAAACAATATCCGCACCCGCGACGGCGGGCGCTGGGGCTTGGGCGCGGTCCATCAGGTGCTCACCCGCACAACCTATATCGGCCAGCACCGCTTCAACACCCGCGATCACAAGACGAAGACGCCGAAGCCGGAGAGCGAGCACGCTGTCATGGAAGTGCCCGCGATCGTCTCGGAAGCCGAGTTCGAGGCGGTCCAGCGCTCGCTCAAGGCGCGTAGCCCGAAGATGATGGCGCCGATGGCGGTGGGCGGTCCGACGCTGCTCACCGGCATCTGCTTCTGCGCATGCTGCGGCGGCGCGATGACGCTGCGCACGGGCACCAGCAGCGTCGGGCGGGAATATCGCTATTACACCTGCTCGACGAAGGCGCGGCAGGGTGCGACCGGCTGTCCCGGCATCACCGTGCCGATGGACCGGCTCAATGAGGCCGTGGTCGATCATCTCGAAGCGCGACTGCTCGACCCGGCGCGGCTCGAAGCTCTGATGGATCAGATCCTCGAACGGCGCGACGAGTGGGTCAACCAGCGCCGCGAACATGTGGCCGACCTTGAGCGGCGGGCGACCGAAGCGGAAGCCAAGCTCAAGCGCCTCTATGACGCGATTGAGAACGGGGTGATCGACGTGAGCGACCCGTCGCTGAAAGATCGCATCGCCGAGCTGACCGCGACGCGGGACCAGGCCAAGGGCGATTCCGAGCGCGCCTTGGCGCATATCGTGAAGATCGGCCCGGCGATCACGCCGGAAAGCCTGCGCGCCTTTGCGACCGCGCTGCGCAAGAAGCTGCGGAACGGCGACGGGACGTTCGCCCGCGATCAGGTGCGGGCGGTCGCGCAGCGAGTCGAAGTCGTGAGCCGGAAAGAGGTTCGCATCCGGGGGCTGCGGAGCGAACTGCTGCGAACGCTAACCGCCGCCTCTGGCGTAGAGGCGGCGGTTCTAGGCGTTCGCAGCTTTGAACCGAAATGGCGCGCCCGGAACGATTCGAACGTCCGACCCCCAGATTCGTAGTCTGGTGCTCTATCCAGCTGAGCTACGGGCGCGCATCGGAAGGGGGCCAATAGGCAGGTGACCACGCCTTGGCAATAACTATCGTCCGAGCGCCTTCTTCGTCTCCGAAAACAGGATTCGGCACAATTCGACGTCGAGCCGCGGGCGTTCCAGGCGACACAAATCCGGCGGCATAAACCATTTCAGCGCCGCGCCGTCCTCGCACGCCTGCGGTGATCCGGACCAGGCGCGGACGGTGTAAAGAAGGATGACAATCGGGCGTTCGCCGGGCGAGCCACATGATTCGGCGAACGCGACGGGGCTGAGATCGCGAGGGTCGATATCGATGCCCAACTCCTCCCGCAGCTCGCGAACCAGAGCAAATGCAGGGGTTTCGCCCTGCTCGACCTTGCCCCCGGGAAACTCCCACAGCCCTCCGTGCTGCCGGTGTGGAGCCCGCCGATGCATCAACCAGCGCCCCTCTCCGTCCGCCAGCGCACCCGCGACCACGCATAGCCATGTCGGAATTTCTGCCAGTTAACCTATTCCTCGCAAGATGTTCTTAACGGTGATGCGGCTAATCCGCCTTCATCAGCCTAACGCAACGGGTGGGGACCTATCGATGTTCAAATTTCTGGCAAGACTGGGACGCGACACGAAAGGTGCCACGGCCGTTGAGTATGGGCTGATACTCGCGCTGGTGTTCCTGGCCATGGTGGGCGCAGCTACCACCCTCGGTGTCCAGGCGACGAACATGTGGAACATGATTTCCAATGTGGTCACCAGCTCGTCGTAATGCAGGGGCGGTATAAAATTATCATTTTCTAAATCCTTCCCTGACAAAACCCGAAGGACCCAAGCCGATAGAGACTACGGCGAGGGCGGGGTACCGAAGACTTAGCACCAGGAGACGACCATGAAGTTCATCAAGAAGCTTGTCCGCAACGAAAAGGGCGCGACCGCCATCGAATACGGCCTGATCGCCGCCCTGATCGCGGTTGCCGCGATCACCGCCATGGGCGCCCTCGGCACCAGCCTGTCGACGACCTTCACCAAGGTTTCGACCAACATGAACACCGCCGCTTAAGCCGCGATCAGTTCATAAAAACGGAAGCGGCGGGGGAAACCCCGCCGCTTTTGCTTTGTGTGCAGCAAGTGTCGGTGGCGCGAGCCCCACCGCGTGCGGATCAGCGGGCGTAAACGACCAGCTTCACCTTATCGCCCTGGCGGAGGGTAGCGTTGCCGGCCAGTCCGTTGAGTACGCGGAAACGCTGAACCTGCTGATCGCCATAGGCCATGCGAGCGGCAAGACTCTGCACGGTATCGCCGGATCCCACCGTCACCACGTCGATCCTGCGCGGCACGACCCGCCCGGCCTCAGCGCTGTCGATCCGTCGCATGGAGGCGAACATCGGGTTGAAGACCCCACTCCGACCCGCGGCGGCGATGGTCTGAAAATGGAATGCACGGTCGCGGGCGAACTCATAAGCGAAAATGGTCACATCAACCTGCCCGCTCTGCGTGTTGGCGCGCGCGGTTGCGTAGGCCGCCGGTAGCCCGTTGACAGTGGTCCGTTGGATGGCCGTTGGCCGCAGCTGGGCGTTCTGCCCGCCGAGCCTGGTAAAGGCGCCTGCGACATAGCTTTCGAGATTGCCGGTATAGGCGCCGGTGGAGAATTGCGCCTGCCCGCTCTGCCCGTTGATGCTGACCGCGTCGGTGCCGTTCACCATGTAGAACCCGCCCGGCGCCGCGAACGCGAGGCGAAGCTGCGGATGGATGAAACGCTGCCCCTCGACCATCCCCTGGCTGGGATCGTCGCCATACATCAATCCGTCGATGCGTGACAGGAAGGTGTCGCGGTTGATCGCCCCGGTCGCACTGCCCGCCTGGCGGCTCGCGGTCGCCACCCGGCTCGCGGGATCGGGATGCGTGGAAGCCCAGGCAGGGATCTTCGCACCGCTGCCACCCTGGAGCTGCGAATCGAGCGCATTCTGCGCCGCCAAGCTGGCGAGAACGGTGCCCATCGCGCGCGGATCGTAGCCGGCGCGCGCCAGATATTGCTGCCCCAACCGGTCGGCCTCGAGTTCCTGGGTTCGTGAAAACCTCAGGGTCAGCAGCTGGCTGCCCTGCTGAACCCCCTGGCTGATCGCCTGGCCGATCTGGCTGTTTCCGAGCAGAACCCCTGAGAGGATCGAGCCGATCGCACCGAGGACCGAATTGCGCTGCGCGGCCTGCTGCCGGCGCTGGGAGTGACGCGCGGCCACATGGCCCACCTCGTGCCCCAGCACGCCCGCCAGCTCCGCCTCGTTGTTCATCAGCGCGACCATCTGCCGGGTGGTGTAGATATAGCCGCCGGGCAGCGCGAAGGCATTGTTCACAGGGCTGTTGAGCAGCGCAACCGTAAAAGAATCGCGCGCATTGCCGATGCCCGATTGCACGGCGATCATCTTGCCAATCGTCTCGACATATTGCGCCTGCGGCCCGGTCATGGCGCCGCCGAACTCCTGAAGTATCTGGACATTCGCCTGGGCGCCCTGCTGCGCTTCCGCTTCGGTGATCTGTGCAGGGGCTGCGGGGCGCGACTGGGCATGACCGGTACCTGCGAGAGCGAACACAAGCGCAGAACCTGCCGAAAGCGCCAGTATCTGGCGCTGCAGCAGGCGATCGTTCATTATCATGGTGTCGCTCCCTTCCCTGGCCTCGCCCGCCCGGGGCGGCCCTCGCCTATCATGGCAGGGAAACCGGGCGCCCCGCCCGATGTTCCCGCGCCGCTCAGCCGGCCATGAGCAGAAAACGCTCCTCACGCCGGCGAATTACCTCGGCGCTTGTGAGTTCGGCCGCCGCGTCGAGCTCTTCGCCGATGGCCTGGGCCAGTGTCGCCGCCATCTGCCCCGGGTCGCGATGCGCGCCGCCGGTGGGTTCCGGGACGATGCGGTCAATCACGCCAAGCTTCCTGAGTTCCTGCGCGCTCACCTTCATGGCCTCGGCTGCATCGGGGGCCTTGTCGGCGGTGCGCCACAGGATCGAGGCGCAGCCTTCGGGCGAGATGACCGAATAGACCGCGTGTTCCAGCATCAGCACGCGCTCGGCGCTGGCAAGGGCGACCGCCCCCCCCGATCCGCCCTCGCCAACGATCGTGGCCACCATCGGCACCGGCAGCGCCAGGCAGGCTTCGGTCGCACGAGCGATCGCTTCGGCTTGCCCGCGCTCCTCCGCCTCCACGCCGGGAAAAGCGCCCGATGTGTCCACCAGCGTGACCACCGGCAGGCCGAAACGGCCAGCCAGTTCCATCAGCCGGATCGCCTTGCGGTAACCCTCGGGCTTGCCCATGCCAAAATTGTGGCGGATGCGGCTGGCGGTATCGCTTCCCTTCTCGTGCCCGATCAGCATGATCCGCCGCTCGCCCAGCCGCGCGAACCCACCCAGGATCGCCTGATCGTCCCCAAAGGAACGATCGCCGCCAAGTGGTACGAATTCCTCGAACGCCTGCTCGACATAATCACGGAAGTGCGGACGCGAAGGATGCCGCGCCACCTGCGTCTTCTGCCACGGAGTGAGGCCGGCATAAGTACGCTCGAGAAGCTCCACGCTCCGTGCCTCGAGCCGGCCGATCTCGTCCGAGATATCGACATCGTCGCCTTCGGACGCCTTGCGAAGCTCGGCAATGCGCTGTTCGAGCTCAGCCAGCGGCTTCTCGAATTCGAGGTAGGACTGCATCGCGCGGCGCTAGTCCCTGGCGCGCGGGCGCGCAAGCGGATGGCGCTCGTTGACCAGTGCCACCAGCCGCGCGGAATCCACATGGGTGTATATCTGGGTGGTGGCGATATCGGCATGGCCGAGCAGCGTCTGAAGCACCCGCAGGTCCGCCCCGCCTTCGAGCAGATGCGTGGCGAAGGCATGGCGCAGGACATGCGGGCTTAACCTTGCCGGATCGAGCCCGGCACGCAGCGCGAGCGCCTTAAGGAGCTGGTAGAGGCGCACGCGCGTAAGATGCCCGGCACCGCTGGGAAACATATAGCGTCCTCGCTGCGGACGGATGGCCACCCAGCGAGCCAGGGCCTGCCTGGCGCGGCCCCCTACCGGCACCATGCGTGCCACGCCGCCCTTGCCCGTCACGGTGACGAAAGGCGCGTCTCTCGGAGCGGCGGCGATCGGCAGGGAAACGAGCTCGGTCGCCCGCAGCCCCGAGCCGTAGAGCAATTCCAGCAGCGCAAGCAGCCGCACCGCCATCGGCTCTTCGCCAGCCGCCTCGGCTTCGGCTCGGGCGAACAGCGCTTCCACATCGCCATGAGAGGGCACTTT
Source organism: Altererythrobacter sp. (assembly GCA_016793865.1). Lineage (GTDB taxonomy): Bacteria > Pseudomonadota > Alphaproteobacteria > Sphingomonadales > Sphingomonadaceae > Qipengyuania. Next base: position 241,550 of record JAEULJ010000007.1, on the reverse strand, counting down.
GGGCAGTGGCCGCCGCGTCGCCGGGCGCGGAAGGGCGCTGCTGGGGTCGTCGCCGCGCCGCCCTTCGTCCACGAGAAAGCCATAGAACTGGCGCAACGCCGAAGCCTTGCGAGCGGCGCTGGACGGGGCCAGCGCGGCCCAGCGCCGCTCCAGCCCTCTCAGCGCCTCCACATCCGCGTGTTCGAGATCGCCCAGCCAACCGGCCGCCTGTTCGAGATCGCGGCGATAGGCCGCCAGCGTGTTCGCCGCCGCGCCGCGCTCCGCAGCGAGCATGGCGAGGAAATCCCCGATGGCGCTCACCGCGACAGGCCCCTCAGGCGCGCGCGACCGCCTCGGCGGCGATCATTCGCGCCTCCGCCCCCAATCCCACGTGGTTCAGCGCCCGGACGATATGGAACAAGTGAAGCGCGGTCATGCGATCCCAGCTCTCGCCCTGCATGCCGAGGCCGGCAAGCAGTACGACTAGCGCCTGATTGCGGCCCGCAGCCGCGCCGTCGATCGCCTGTGTCCAACGGCTGCTTCGGGTGAGATCCACGCCAACATCCTCGCCGTATCCGGACACTGTGCCATCAGTGGCACGGCCCAGCGCGGCAAGACCGGCCACCAGCATGGCGCTCTTGCGCTTGCCTGCGCTTTCATCCGCACCGAGGAAATCGCCCAGCGAGCCGCCGCTTACTGCGGGGCCGTTCGGTCGCGAGAGGGCGATGAGCGCCCAGCCCAGGCTGCCCACCGGCACAACCGGAGCCCAGCGCGCCGCATCGCGGTCGAGCCCAGCAGCAAGCATCGAACCGATCAACGGCCCGCTTTCGGCGGCAAAGGCGTCACTCGGATCCAGCCGGGCGGCGGCAAAGGCCGTCAACACCCATTTGCCATAGGGGTCGCCCGTCCCGTCGCCCCAAAGCGTCCGAACCGCGTTGAAGCGCGCGCCCGCGTCCGCACCGACATAAGCCGCGCGCAATGTGCGGGCGGCATCCGCGAGCGGACCCTCGTCGACATCCTCGAAAAGCTGCGAGTAGAGATCGACCATCGCGCCCGCCGACAACACGCCTCGCCGCGCCGCCGCATCGGCCCAGGGCAGGCGTTGGGCAGCCGTGAGCATCGGCGCGGTTGCGCCGGCCATTGCATAGTACGGCGGGGCGCCGGAAATCAGGGTATCGGGGATGGAAGCGCCCACGGCATTGGCCACCGCAAAGCGCCACGGGGTGAGCTGGGACACGCCCTTCCATTCGATGGTGACCGCGCGGCGACCCGATCCCGCCGCTCCGGCATAGCGTTGCGCCAGTCGCGCATCGATCGCCGGGGCATCGCCCCGGTTGAGCAGCCGTCGCAGATCGTTTCCGGCCGCGATCTCTTCGCCGGAATAGGCGTTGCAGATGGCGGCGATCATCCGCCATTCCCCGTCGGTGCGGTCGGTCCGCCCGAGCCGCACCGCCGGGCAGGCACCGAGAATATCGGCCGTGCCCACATAGGCGGCCAACGCCGCGTCGCTCAGCGCCGGCGAGTAGTTGGCGGTATCGACGTCTTGTGTGAGAGCGCGCGCCGCCGCGAATTCTCCGATGCGATTGAGCAATCCCGCGCGCAAGGCGGCGAATTCGGCGGGGTCCATGCCCGCTGGCGCCGCCAAACGGCTCACGAGCGCGCGACGAAGGAGGATATGCCCCCAGCGCGAAACCACCGGCCCCTTGGTGCCGGCAAGCGCGGCACGGACCAGCGCGGCTGGCTGGTTCGCCAGCGAGAACACCGGCAAGCCCCCCTCCTGAGGGTCGAACACGCCGACCCGCTCCATCGAGCGCTGTGCGGAGGGAGGGATATCGACTGTCGGCTTGAGCCCGAACAGCGTGTCCAGCTCATCGGTCGACATTGCTTCGAGCTGCTCGAGCGTCGGGAGGCGGGACAGGTCGATCCCGGACCCGATCGTCCCTTCCGGGCCGCCCGAACCGTCCAGTCCAGGCAGGGGCTGGACCACTTCGCCCGGACGCGAGGCGGGCCCGCTATGCGCCGGGGCGGCAGTCGGCGCAGGCGGCGGCGTTTGCGCTGTGGGCTGGCGCGGTGCCCGCGTCGGCCCGGCGGTTGGTGGCGCGCTCGGGGCCGGATCGTCGAGACCGGGCGGCAGCAGGTTCTCTGGCTGTCCTTGGGCCAGTCCCAGCGTCGAGCCGCCGGCCAACAGAAGGCCTGCGGTGAATGCGAGCGCCCGCCTCACAGCACGCCTGCCGGAACAGCGATGTCCTGCTCGATCGGCCGGATCGCGCGTTCCCCGCCCTGATACCACGCCAGCAGCAGGATCACGACCGCCAGCACCAACGCGGCGGTGGTCCGGCGGCCCGGCTTCGGCACAGGTTTCGGCACGGCGGCTCCTTCGCGCTCCTTCGCCCCAGCGGCTTGCGCGCGCGATAGCCGACATATACCCCGCGCGGCAATGACCGGCGATGCCGAAATGACCCCCCAGCGCATTGCGGCGCTGAAGGCCCGGCTTGATCGGCCGGTGGTGCTCGTGGGCCTGATGGGTTCGGGCAAGTCCACCGTCGGGCGGCGGCTGGCCGGTCTGCTGGGTACGGGATTCGTCGACAGCGACACCGCGATCGAGGACGCCGCCCAGCGCAGCGTGGCCGAGATCTTCGAACAGTTCGGCGAGGCCCATTTCCGTGACGGAGAGCGCCGGGTCATCGCGCGGCTGATCGAGGAAGGTCACGGTGTCATCGCCACCGGCGGCGGTGCCTTCATCGACGCGGATACCCGGCAGATCGTCCTATCCCATGCCATCGCGGTCTGGCTCGACTGCGATGTGGATACGCTGGTCGAGCGCACCCGCCGGCGCGACAGCCGCCCACTCCTGCGGAACGGCGATCCGCGGACGATACTCGCCCGCTTGCATGCCGAGCGGGCACCCGCCTATGCCGAGGCGCCGATCCATATCGCCGCCGGCGAGATGCCGCATCGGCAGACAACGCTGCAAATCCTGGAGGCGATCGAGCGATGGCTGTAATTCCCGTCGCGCTTGGTGGACGCGGCTACGAAGTGCGCGTGGCGCGCGGCCTTCTCGACGACGCGGCGAGCGAGGCCGCGCCCTTCCTCCGCAAGCGCCGGGTGCCGCTGGTGGCCGACGCCGGCGCATGGGCGGCTCAGGGCGATCGCATCGCGCGCTCACTCGGCGATGCGGGCCACGAGATCGCGCTCTACCAGGTTGCGCCCGGCGAGGGCTCCAAAAGCTGGACCGGCCTTGCCGCGCTGACAGACTGGCTGCTGGCCGAGGAGGTGGAGCGTGGCGACCATGTGCTCGCGCTGGGCGGCGGAATGGTGGGCGATCTTACGGGCTTCGCCTGCTCGATCCTTAAGCGTGGCTGCGGCTTCATACAGCTCCCGACCACGCTGCTGGCTCAGGTGGACAGTTCCGTGGGGGGCAAGACGGCCATCAACACGGCGGTCGGCAAGAACCTGGTGGGCGCCTTCCATCAACCCGCGCTGGTGCTCGCCGATCTCGACGCGCTGGCTACCCTGCCGGCGCGCGAGCTGCGAGCGGGCTACGCCGAGGTGCTCAAATATGGGGTGCTTGGCGACCGGCCGTTCTTCGACTGGCTGGCCGAACGCGGTGGCGAGGTCCTCGCGCTCGACCCGGCTGCGCTGGAGCACGCGGTCGCGACGAGCGTCGCGGCCAAGGCGCGCATCGTCGCCGAGGACGAGCGCGAGACCACCGGCGCACGCGCCCTGCTCAACCTGGGGCACACCTTCGGCCATGCGCTGGAGGCCGAGACCGGCTTTTCCGACCGCCTGCTGCATGGCGAGGGGGTGGCGCTTGGAATGGTGCTGGCGGCCCGATATTCCGCGCGGCGAGGCCAGTTCTCCTACTCGGAAGCCGAGCGTGTGGCAGCGGCTGTCGCCGCGGCAGGGCTCCTCACTACTCTGGCTGGCGTGGGCCTCGACTGCGACGGAGGCCGCTTGGCCCAGCACATGACACATGACAAGAAGATGGACGCGGGCACCCTCCCCTTCGTGCTGCTGCGCGCGATCGGCGATGCCTGTCTCGCCCGCGATGTCGCGCTCGCGGACGTGGCGGCTTTCCTGGACGAGGAATTGCTGCGCGCGGCCTGATGCCGCGAACGAAGCGGATCAGCGCCCTTCGAACCGCGCGGGTCGCTTCTGGAGGAAGGCGATCCCGCCTTCCATCGCGTCGGCGGTCGCGCCGGCGGCCCTTTGCCCCTCGGCCTCTGCCAGGAGGACATCGTTGATCGTGCCATCCAGTGCGAGCGCGATGGTTCGCTTCATGGCGGCGTAGGCAAGGGTTGGCCCCGCCGCGAGACGCTCCGCCAGTGCGCGTGCCTCCTCCATCAGCGCGGCATCGTCGACCGCGCGGTGGATCAAGCCCCACTCCTCCGCCTGCCGGGCGCCGATCCGCTCGCCCAGCATCATCATCCGCGTGGCGCGCGCACGGCCGATGGCGCGCGTGAGCAGCCAGCTGCTGCCCCCGTCGGGAACCAGCCCGATGTTCACGAAGGCCTGGAGGAAATAGGCGCTGTCCGCGGCGATCACGAAATCGCCGGTCAGCGCGATGGAGCAACCGATCCCCGCCGCTGCGCCGTTTACCGCGGTCACAAGCGGCACGGGCAGCCGCAGAAGCTGGCTGATGAGTGGATTGTAGTGATTCTGCAGGGACTGGTGCGCCCCGCCCGCGATTGAGAGGGGGCCGCCCTCACCCCGAGCCGAAAGGTCCGCGCCCGAGCAGAATCCCTTAGCCGCCCCGGTCAGCAACACGCAACGCGCATCGCCGAGATCGTAGAGTGCGCTTCGCACCTCATCGGCCAGTTGGAGCGAGGCGGCGTTGAGCCGCTCGGGCCGGTTAAGCGTGATCGTGAGCACGCTGCCCACGCGCTCGGCGATGATGGTCTGGTAATCGGCCATGAACTCTCCCTTCGAACCCCGCCGCGCATCAAACGCGAACGGTCCCGCGATGCAACTGGAAATGCCGTCCGCGCCTCTCAGCCGCGCGAGGCGGAAAGCAGGAACTCGACATTGCCCTGCGGCCCGGTGATCGGGCTGGTGACGATGCCCTGCACCGCGAAGCCGAGGCCTTCGGCCCATCCTCGGGCCTCGTCGCAGACGCGCGCGTGGAGCGCCGGATCGCGCACGACCCCGCCCTTGCCCACCTCCTCGCGCCCGACCTCGAACTGAGGCTTTATCAGCGCCACCAGTCGGCAGCGGGGTGCCGCCAGTTCGAGCGGCCGCTCAAGCACCTTCGCCAGCGAAATGAAGCTTGCGTCGCACACGACCCAGTCACAGGTCCGGTCGATCATTTGTGGTGTGAGCACGCGCGCGCTGGTCTGCTCCAACACGGTGACACGCGGATCCTGGCGCAATTTCCACGCGAGCTGGTTGGTGCCCGAATCGACCGCGAAGACGTGGGCCGCCCCGTGCTGGAGCAGAACATCGGTGAAGCCGCCGGTCGAGCTGCCGATGTCCATCGCCACCGTGCCCGCGGGGTCCAGCCCGAAATGGTCGAGCGCATGGGCGAGCTTGATCCCGCCGCGCGAAACCCACGGGTGGTCGCTACCGCGAACTTCCAGCGGGGTATCCTCGGCAAGAGGTTGGCCGGGCTTGTCCAGCCGCCTTTCACCGGAGAAGACCAGCCCCGCCATCACCAGCGCCTGGGCTCGGGTGCGGCTTTCGGCGAGGCCGCGGTCGGCAAGGAGCTGGTCGAGGCGGCGCTTGGCGGGCATTGGAATTTTCGCCCCTAGCCGCCAATGTGGCGCGATGAAACTCACTCAGATCGCTACCACCGGCGCGCTCGCGCTCCTCGCCACCACCGCAGCCTGTGTGCCGAAGGCCGCGCCGCCTCCTCCGGTTGCAGCGCCTGCCCCGGTACGACCGCCTGCCCCGCCCTCTCCCGCGCCCGCTCCGGTACACGCGAACTGGCTCGATGCTCCTCAGACACCGGGTGACTGGAGCTATCGCGCCGGTGCGGGAGGCGGGATCGCTGCATTCGGGGTCGGCGGCGGGGCGGCCCCGCTGTTCACCATGCGATGCGACCTCGCGGCCCGCTCCGTCATCCTCGGCCGGGGCGCAACCTCGCCGACGACGGCACCCGCCGGCATGACCGTTCGCACCGAAACGCAGACCCGTACCCTGCCCGCCACCCGCTCACAGAGCGCCACCGATCCCGGCGGCGCCGTCCAGGCACGGGTGACGAGGGACGACCGGCTGCTGGATGCGATGGCGCTCTCCAAGGGCCGCTTCGCGGTCGAGGTGCCGGGCATGAACTCTCTTTACCTGCCAAGCTGGGCCGAGGTGACGCGGGTGATTGAGGACTGCCGATAGGCGCCGGCACTTCGCCTGGTCGCCAGGCCTACGGAATCACGTCACCGCGCCGAGGGCCGAAGCGCCAGATTCTGACGCTGGAAAACTTTTTTTCAAGGCTTGTTTTCGCCCGCCCGAATCAACACATTCAGCCTCAAGATCGGCGGCGAACGCGGTCTTGGGCGGCAGTGAAATGCCGCTCTGGCTCACAAGCGCGAAAGGAGGTGATCCGATGTCTCATGGTTCAGCAGAGAGGTCGGCAAGTTTCCGCGCGGAGCACTATCGGTAGGCATCAGACACGCCGATAGAGGCTTCGTGAGCGGCACTTCCCGCCGCTGACCATGCGAAGGGCAGCACTGGCCGAGGCCGGGGCTGCCCTTCTCATTTGGGAGTCGTCGCCAGTGCCTCGGCGCCATCGCCCAGATCAAGCGTAATCTCCGAAACGCTGGCGCCTGCCGCCGACATTCCGGGCGCGTCGGAACGGATCACCCGATCCCCTACCAGCCCTTCGTCCAGCTCCGCGTTCTCGCCGGGCATGAAGCGTACGGTAATGCCGCAACCTCCCGGTTGGCGGGCAAGAACCCCGCCCTTCCAGTCGCTGACATAGCCGCCGTAATCCCATCCGAATCCGTAGAGCGAGAAACCCGCGCTGTTCACGCGCACCGCAGTTTCGATAGAGTCGCCGACGCGCAAGCCATTGACCCGCCAGGTCGACCGTTCCCCGAACCGCAGGGCGATGGCGCGTTCGGGCCGGTCTTCCGACAGGATGACTTCGACCCGTCGTGCGGGATCGCCGGGCCAAAGCACCAGCCCGGTCAGTTCAGTGCCTTCCGGACCTCCCAGCGTGGCGCGTTTCGCATCGGCGCCGTAGCGCCGCAGTATCTTCGTCGCCTCCTCCCCTCTAGCCAGCAGGTAGGTGCAGCTTGCCGTCAGCTTCTCTGCCTCGCTCGCGGCCTTTGCCGGACTCGGCGTGGCCCCCGGTGAGGCGATATCGGTGCGGGCGGGCGCCGGAACGCCGGTGCCCTCATCCGCGCAGGCCACGATAAGGACCGGCGCCAGAAGAAAGATCCATCGCAGTCCAGTCATTCGCTTCCCTCCGCAGCACCAGCATTATTCGCGCGAAGGCCGCGGCGTGGCAAGGCACAGGCACAGGCGCGGGGCTCGATCGGGAGCGCCCGCTTGCCCGCCGCGCGCGTAGAGCATATCGGAACCCGCATGGCCGATTACTCGCAGCAACCCACTCCGCTCGCATTCACGCAGGTTCCGCACCCCGCCCCCATGCCCGGCGCGGCGCGCGAGCAGGCGATCGCCGATCCGCGGTTCGGGACGGTGTTCACCGATTACATGGTCGTGGTGGAGTATGACGAGGCAAAGGGCGGATGGCACACCGCTTCGGTGCAGCCGCGCGGACCCATCGCCCTCGATCCGGCGGCGAGCGTGCTCCATTACGCCCAGGAAATCTTCGAGGGCATGAAGGCCTATCGCCATCCCGATGGCAGCCTCGCGCTGTTCCGGCCGGAGGAGAACGCGCGTCGCTTCAACGACAGCGCGCGCCGCATGGCGATGCCCGAACTGCCGGAGGAACTGTTCCTCGAAAGCCTCCGCCAGCTTCTGTCCGTCGACCGCGAGTGGGTGCCGGGCGGCGACGGCGCCTCGCTTTACCTGCGCCCTTTCATGTTCGCGAGCGAGGCGTTCCTCGGCGTGCGCCCCGCACGCCAGTACAAGTTCATCGTCATCGCCTCGCCTGCGGGGGCCTATTTCAAGTCCGGCCATGCCGCGGTGAAGATCTGGGTCAGCCGCGACTACACCCGCGCGGCTCCCGGCGGCACCGGCGCGGCCAAGACCGGTGGCAACTATGCCGCCAGCCTCGTGCCCCAGGCCGAAGGAATCGCCAGGGGCTGCGACCAGGTCGTGTTCCTTGACGCGTCCGAGCGTCGCTGGATCGAGGAACTGGGCGGCATGAACCTGTTCTTCGTGTTCGACGACGGCAGCGTGCTCACGCCGCCGCTCGGCACCATCCTGCCCGGCATCACCCGCGACAGCCTGATCACCCTGCTGCGCGACGAAGGGTTGAGCGTGCGCGAGGAACCCTATTCGATCGACCAGTGGCGCGCCGATGCACAGAGCGGTCGGCTGGTGGAGACTCTGGCCTGCGGCACCGCAGCGGTGGTCACCCCGGTCGGCACCGTGCTCGACGATCAGAGCGAGTTCACCATCGGCGGCGGCGGCATGGGCCAGATCGCGGGCAGGATGCGCGATCGCCTTACCGGCATTCAGACCGGGCGCTTGCCCGATCCCCACGGCTGGGTGGTCACGGTTTAGACCGCCGGGCGCCGGGCGGCAGGTTTTCGGCCAGCTCCGCCAGCCACACGTCGGCCACCGCATCGCTCGGCGCGCGCCAGTCGCCGCGCGGGCTCAACGCTCCGCCGGCGCTTACCTTGGGCCCATTGGGTAGCGCGCTGCGCTTGAACTGGCTGGAGCCGAAGAAGCGCCGCAGGAAGTTCTCCAGCCAGTGCGCGATGGTGGGAAGATCGTACTGGCGCTTCGCTTCGTCGGGAAAGCCTGCCGGCCATGCGCCGCCGCGCGCGTCGCGCCAGGCGTGCCAGCACAGGAACGCCACATGGCTGGGCTTCTGCCCCCAGCGGATGATGTGGTGCAGGAAGAAATCGTTGAGTTCGTAGGGCCCGATGATCGCCTCGGTGGACTGGATCGCACCATCGCTGCCGGCGGGCACCAGTTCCGGGCTGATCTCGGTCCCCACGATATCCTCCAGCACCGCATTCGCATCGGCATCGAACTGGCCGGAGCGGATGGCCCAGCGGATGAGGTACTGGATCAGCGTCTTGGGCACGCCGGCGTTGACGGCATAATGGCTCATCTGGTCGCCAACGCCATAGGTGCACCAGCCCAGTGCGAGCTCGCTGAGATCGCCCGTCCCCAGCACGAATCCGCCATGCTGGCCCGCCAGGCGAAACAGATAGTCGGTCCTGAGCCCGGCCTGTACGTTCTCGAACGTTGTGTCGAAAACCTGCTCACCGCGCGCCACGGGATGGCCGATATCCTCCAGCATCCGCTCCGCGACAGGGCGGATGTCGATCTCCTCCGCGGTGATGTCGAATGCCTTCATCAGCCGCCAGGCGTTGGACCGGGTTCCCTCGGAGGTGGCGAAGCCCGGCAAGGTGTAGCCACGGATGTCGCTGCGTGCGCGGCCCAGCCCGTCCATCGCCCGCGCCGCCACGATCAGCGCATGGGTGCTGTCGAGCCCACCGGAGATGCCGATGGTCAGGCATTTGGCACCCGTCGATTCGATCCGGCGGGTAAGCGCGTCCACCTGGATGTTGAACGCCTCATAGCAATCGGCATCGAGCCTTTCCGGCCTGCTCGGGACGAAGGGGAAACGGCGGATCGGCCGCTCGAGCCCCACATCGCCACCATGATGAGCATGGCGGAAGGCGATCCGCCTATAGCTTTCGTCCAGGCCTGCCGAACCGCGGCCCGCATCGGCCGCACCGTCGGAGAAGGTTCCGTTTCGCAGCCTCTCCCCCAGGATGCGCCTTGTGTCGATATCGGCCACGCACAGCTCGGGCTCGCGGTCGAAGCGGGTACTCTCGGCCATGAGGTCGCCGAGCTCGTAGATCATGCTCTGACCGTCCCACGACAGATCCGTGGTGCTCTCGCCATAACCGCTGGCCGAATAGGCGTAGGCGCAAAGCCCGCGCGTGGAGCTCGCGCGGCACAGCAGATGGCGCTCGTCCGCCTTGCCGATGGTAACATTGCTGGCCGACAGGTTGAGCACCGTGGTCGCCCCGGCCAGCGCGGCCCTGATGCCCGGAGGTTCGGGCGCCCAGAAGTCCTCGCAGATTTCGACCCCGAACACGAAGCCGGGCAGGTTGTCGGCGGAGAAGATCAAATCGGTGCCGAAGGGCACCAGTGCGCCGCCCGCCGCGATGGTCTCTGCGCGGCAGTCCTGCCCGCGCGCGAACCAGCGCTTTTCGTAATACTCCCGATAGTTCGGCAGATAGCTCTTGGGCACCACGCCCAGCAACCGCCCGCCCGCGATCACCGCGGCGCAGTTGTAGAGCCGTCCCGCGTGCCGCAGCGGCGCGCCGATCACGAGCACAGGGATGAGCTGCGCGCTGGCCGCGACTATTCCCGCCAGTTCCCGCTCGACCGCATCGAGCACAGCGCCCTGAAGATGGAGATCGTCGATGGCGTAGGATGACAGCGAAAGTTCGGGAAACAGCACCAGATCGACGTTGCGGTCGTGCGCGCGGCGCGCTTGCGCAAGGATTCCGGCGGCATTGCCGGAGACATCGGCGGTTCGCACCTGCGGGGTTGCGGTGGCCAGGCGGAAGAAGCCATGCGTATGCATGGCGTGGAAGGGATGCGTCGCCAGTTCCGCGAAGCCTGCATCGTTGGAAGGGGTGAGCCAGTCGCCCGCCTGCGCTATGCCGAGTTCGGCCAGGCGCCGCTGCGCTTTCGCGCGCGGAATTCGGCCCTTGCTCTCCCAGCCGAACACGGTCTGCGTCTTGAAGCCGAAGCGGGCGGCGAACTGCTCCACGGAGAGGGGTGGCCGGTGGCTCGCCCGCCACGCTCTCAACAATTGGCCCGCGCGATGCATCCTCCGCCATTATCTAAAAAGGATAATTGGCGCAACCTTCAAATGGTCATGCTGCTGCCCGCCGTCCCGCCGGATCTGGCAGACTCGAGCAATTCGATCAGGCCACGTTCCTCCGAAGTCAGCCATTTCGCGCGCCGTGGCAAGCGGAGCGCGGCGCGCCATTTCGCCTGATCCTGCGTGAGATCGAACAAGGCGGGGTGGATGTAGCTCTTGCGGGTAACCGCGGCGGTATTTCCGAGATGCTCGGCCACCTCGTCGGTCAGCGCCTTCACGCCGACCTGCCCCTCGCCGTGGGCGAGAATGCCGAAGGCCAGCACGCTCGCGTGCCAGGTGCGGAAGCTCTTGGCGGTGAAGCGCTCTCCCATCGTCTCGGCGAGGTAATCGTTCACATCGCCAGAGGTGACCGGGTGATATTCCTGATCGCCGTCGACATACTGGAACAGGTGCTGTCCCGGCAGATCCTGCATCCTCCGCACTAGACGCGCCAGGTGGCGATCGGAAAGCACAAGCTCGCGCTGCCTGCCCGACTTCGCGCGGAAACGCAACCTCAGCGTCTTGCCGGTTACCTCCGCGTGGCGCTGTCTCAAGGTGGTGGCGCCGTAGCTGCGATTGGCTTTCGAATACTGCTCGTTGCCCACACGGATGATGCCAAGATCGAGCAGCCGCACGACGCTCGCCACAATGCGCTCGCGTGTCAGCGCGATGCCGGCGAGATCGTCCTCCACGCGCTTGCGAACCAGCGGCAGAAGATTGCCGAACGCCGCGCAGGCCCCGAACTTCTCCGCCTCCCGCGCCGCCCGGAAGTCGGGATGATAGCGATATTGCTTGCGCCCGCGATCGTCATGCCCGGTGGCAAGGATGTGACCGTTGGATGCGGTACAGAACCACGCATCGCGATAGGCCGGAGGAAGCGCGATGGCGTTAAGCCTCTTGCGCTCCGCGACATCGGCGATGCGATCGCCCTTCGGATCATAGTAGGCCCAACCCTTGCCCGATCTGCGACGTGTGATCCCGGGCAAGCTGTCGTCCACGAAGATGAGCTTGGTCATGACGATGGGAATCGCGAGACCCACCGTGGTTCCTATTCTTCGGTGAGGCTAGGGCGGAGCGCCGGGCTCAAACCCACCCCCAGATCCCTTTCAAAAGAAACTTTTCAACTGTTGCCGCAGTGCAACAGGACTTTTTTCCTTGTTTTTTATGGCGTTAGCGTAGACCCGCCATCTGACCGGGATCACCCCCGCTTGGCCGCAATCGAATTGTCACATAACGGACGCTTGAGCGTCGCGCACCAGCCCTACTCGGGCCGCACGGCCACAGGGGCCACGATATAACCTACTGATCGAACGAGGGCATTCGATGAAACTCAAGTACTTCCTCGCCGCGAGCGTCGCCACCATCGGGACCGCTGTCGCACTCCCCGCTCCGGTGATCGCGCAGTCCATCACCTCCGGCATCGAGGGGCGCGTTACCGATGAGACCGGCACCCCCCTGCCTGGCGCCACCGTAATTGTGACGGACACCCGCACCGGCACGAGCCGCACCTTGACCACCAACTCGGAAGGCGGTTTCAACGCCACCAACCTTACCGTTGGCGGCCCCTACAGCGTCGCCGCCTCGGCCTCGGGCTTCGAAGGCCAGACCGTCGCGGACATCAGCATCACGCTCCAGGGCAACACCAGCCTCACCTTCACGCTCGCCCAAGGCGGCGGCGAGATCGTGGTCACCGGCTCGCGGGTGCGCCTGACCGAGCTCGCTGTCGGGCCGGGCCAGTCGTTCACCGCCGAAGTGCTGGAGAACGCGCCGACCTTCAACCGCGACGTGCGCGACATCATCCGGATCGATCCGCGCGTCAGTCTCGACCGCGACGATGGAGGCTCGGGCCAGGATCGCATTTCCTGCCTCGGCGGCAACGACCGTGGTAACGCCTTCACTGTCGACGGCATCGCGCAAGGGGACGTCTTCGGCCTCAACGACACCGGCTTCTCGTCGCGTTCCTCGACGCCGATTCCCTATGACGCGATCCGCGAGACGCAGGTTCAGTTCGCCCCCTTCGACGTCGAGTACGGCCAGTTCACCGGCTGCGCCATCAACGTGGTCACCAAATCGGGCGGCAACCAGCTTCGCGGCGGCGCGTTCTTCGAATACTCTGACTCCGGGATGCGCGGGAACACGCTCGACAACCGCGGCACGCTCATCAACGTCCAGCCAATCAAGCCCGACAAGCGCTGGGGCGTCAACCTAGGCGGCGCCATCATTCCCGACCGCCTCTTCGTGTTCGGCGCTTACGAGCGGCAGGAATCAGGTCTCTCGCAGGACGAAGGTCCGAGCGGCGCGGGTTATGCCAACGAGATGAACGGCGTTTCGGCGACGCAGTTCAACGAGATCACCGATGTGCTGCGCTCGCAGTATGGCATCGATTCCGGTCCGCTCGTGACCAGCCGTCCCTACAAGAACGAGCGCTATTTTGTCCGCGCCGACTTGCAGATAAACGACCGGCATCGGTTGGAGGCGACTTACCAGAACCTCAAGGAAACCACGCTCAAGGCCGACGATCTTTTCACCGGCAACTCGCCGCAGGCCGTGGGCCAGAACACCTTCTATCTCTCGGGAACGGATTCGGAATATTACTCCGGTCGCCTGTATTCCAACTGGACCGACGCATTCTCGACCGAGCTGCGCTATGCGCGCACGTCCGTGCAGGATATCCAGGATCCGTTTGGTGGCGGTGAAGCCCAGCTCGGCAATCCGGTCCCCCGCATCATCGTTGGCATAGACAATGCCACCGGCAATGACGGCGCGGTGGAAGTTGGACCGGGCCGTTCGCGCACCGCCAACGATCTGCGCACCAAGATCAGCTATTTTCGCGCGGTCGCCAAGCTCCAGGCGGGCAACCACAGCTTCAAGCTGGGCGCGGAAGCGAACCTCGCGGATCTCTACAACGTGTTCATCCAGGACGCGACTGGCACGTTGGTGTTCCGCAACATCACCGACCTGCGCAACGGGCTCCTCTCGCCCGGTCTCGGTAACAACCAGACCAGCACGACCCCGGCAAATATAGTCAGCGGGCAGACCGAGGGCGCCTTCGGCAATTTCAGCCCCACCGGCGACGCCAATGACGGCGCCGCGATCTTCAAGCGCAACATCTACTCGGTCTATGCTCAGGACGACTGGCAGGTCACCGACCGGCTGAAGGTCGTGCTGGGCGTGCGAGCAGATTGGTACGATGGCGGCGCACCGCCCGCCAATCCAAATTTCTTCACGCGCTACGGCTTCTCCAACGCCAACGGATTCAGCAAGATTGACCCGCTGGTCATGCCGCGTCTCGGCCTCACCTACGACCTCGGGGACTTCGCGGTGTTCAGCCGCACGAAACTGCATGGCGGCGTGGGCGTGTTCTCGGGCGGCGACCCGCTGGTGTGGTTCTCCAATGCGTTCTCGAACACCGGCGGCAACATCGCGCTGGCCAACACGCAGGCAACCGGCTGCGCGACGGGCCAGATCAAGGTGACCGATGCCAGCGGCAAGTTCACCGGCATCCCGCAGTGCATCGTCACCGCCGCCTCCGCCGCGGCAGCGCAGTTCCGCGGCAACACCCAATCGATCGACCCGAATATCCAGACGCCCAGCGTGTTGCGCGCCAACTTCGGCCTCACCACAGAGCTGAACCTGACCAACGGCGGGTTCTTGAGCGGCTGGAACATCACCACCGATTTCATCTGGAGCAAGTATCGCAACCCGTACAACGTGGTCGATCTGGCCCAAGCGGTCTATCCGCTCGCGGGGCTGAACGGCTACACGATCGACGGCCGCCCCATCTATCGCGGCATCGATACGAGCAATGCCGGCTGCACGGCCAAGCTGACCAGCGCGAGCCCGGTTCCCACCTATTCGAACTTCACTGCGGCGTGCCTCACCACCAGCCGCGGCGCGGAGATCATGCTGACCAATGCCGATTCCTATGACAGCAAGGTAGCATCCTTCCTGCTGTCCAAGAATTTCGGCGGCGGCATCTTCACCCCCGGCGGCAGCGTGTTCTTCTCGGCTGGCTATGCGTTCACCGATTCGAACGACCGGCGAAACATGTATAATTCGACCGCCACGTCGAACTACGGCCAGTCGGCGGCGTTCGACCGGCAGAACCCCGCAGCTTCGCGCGGGTTCTTCGAAAGCCGGCACAATATCACTGTCAACATGAGCTTCACTGAGAAGTTCTTCGGCGATTACCGCACCCGCTTCGGTGTCACCTATGTGGGCCGTGCCGGCCGTCCTTACAGCCTCACCTTCACCGGCAACGGCGTGTTCAACCCGACCAGTGGCGGTTTGACCACGAACGACGGGGCGCTGCTGTACCTCCCCACCGGTCTCAATGCGGTCGATCCCAATGTCTCGCCGTTGTCCACTATCACCGCGGCGCAGATGACGACGCTGGTCGATTTCCTCGGCAAGCTGGAGTGTGCGAAGGGTTACCTTGGGCGCTCTATCGACCGCAACACCTGCACCAACGACTGGTATAACGATCTCGACCTTTCGTTCTCGCAGGAGTTGCCCGGGCCGGGACGCCTCTTCGGTCGCGATGACCGGATCAGGCTGTTCGTCACGATGGACAACTTCCTGAATTTCCTGGATAATGGCCTCAACATCAACCATCGCCGCAACTTCTTCGGGGTGCAGGACCTGGCGCAGGTCAGCGGGGTCGACGCGCAGGGGCGCTACATCTTCAGCAACGCCAACGCGCTCAACCCCAATGCGGCGGGCCTGACGACGTTCGATACCGACAACGGGGTCAACGTATCCTCGTCGGTATGGCGCCTGAAGGTCGGCGTCAGCTACAACTTCTGATCGGAAGGCGAGACATGAATATCGGAACGGCGGTCCCGCGAGGGGCCGCCGTTTTCGTATGCATGGAAGGAATGGAAGAAACTGGCTGGGGCGGCAGGATTCGAACCTGCGCATGGCGGTACCAAAAACCGCTGCCTTACCGCTTGGCTACGCCCCAGCAGGGCCGCCCCCTATAGCGGGCGGAGCGGCGATGAAAAGGGGCGGCGCAATTGGTGCGCGGGAGTAATTGCTGAAGCCTCTGTGCGGCACCAGAAACGAGAACAAATCGGGAATATCCGCTTGCAACCCGGCGCCGGGACCGCTATGCCGCGTGACCGATGATACCACACGCCCAAAGGCGGAGGCCCGGCACGCGGAAGGTTACGCCGCGGGACACGATTTCCCGCCCATCCTGTTGAAAGCACGCAGGAAACAGCGCTGACGAAGTTTTGAATAATACCCCGGTCAGTGGTCCATGGCCGGGTTTGACTACACCCGCATCGGCATCAGCACGTAGAGCGCCGGGCTGTTTTCATCCTTGCGGATCAGCGTGGGGGCACCGGCATCCGCGAGATGCATCTCCACCGTGTCGCTGTCGATCTGGCCGAGAATATCCTTCAGGTATCCGGCGTTGAACCCGATCTCGAGCGGATCGGAGCCGTAATCCGCCGCCAGCTCCTCGCTCGCGGTGCCGTTGTCGGGGCTGGTGACGGTCAGCGTCACCCGGTCCTTGTCGAGCCCCATCTTGACCGCGCGGGTCTTCTCGGTGGCAATCGTCGCGACCCGGTCCACGCCCTGGTAGAAACTCCTCGGATCCAGTCTGAGGAGTTTGTCGTTACCCGTTGGAATAACTCGCGAATAATCGGGGAAAGTGCCGTCGATCAGCTTGCTGGTGAGGACCACACCGCCCTCGCCGCCAAGCGTGAAGCGGATCTTGCTGGCCGACAGGTCGATCTCGACATTGCCGTCGAGAGCTTCCTCCAGCAGCTTGCGAAGCTCGGCCACGGCCTTTCGAGGCACGATCACATCGGGCATCCCGGCCGCGCCCTCAGGGCGGGGAAGCGTGAAGCGCGCAAGCCGGTGGCCATCGGTCGCCGCCGCCTTGAGCACCGGCTTGTCCTCGTCCGAAACGTGCAGGAAGATGCCGTTGAGGTAGTAGCGCGTCTCTTCGGTCGAGATGGCGAAGCGGGTACGGTCGATCAGTTCGGCAAGCGTGCGCGCCGGCAGTTCGAAACTCGTGGGCAGTTCCCCTTCCACGATGACCGGGAAGTCGTCGCGCGGGAGGGTGGGAAGCTGGAACCGGCTGCGCCCGGCCTTCACCGTCATGCGGTTGTCGGCGGTCTCCAGGCTGACCTGGCTCCCTTCCGGCAGCTTGCGGGCGATATCGAACAGCAGATGCGCCGACACCGTGATCGCGCCCGGGCTATCGACCGATGCGGCGGCCATGTGCTCCACCACCTGGAGATCGAGGTCCGTCGCCATGACCCTCAGATCGCCGTCACCCGATGCTTCGAGCAGCACGTTGGAGAGGATCGGGATCGTGTTGCGCCGCTCCACCACGGACTGCACGTGGGAAAGGCAGCGCAGCAGCGTGGCGCGTTCGATAGTGGCCTTCATGGGTGTGTCCAAGCCCTCGACAAAGGCGCACAAAGGGCCGGAATCGCCCCTTCAAGCGCCGGAATACGGACAATCACCGTAGCGGGGCCGCCACCACGGGCAAGCTCGTAGGCGAGAGCGGTCCGATTCCTTGGGGATAATCGGCCTGCGGGACGCGCGGCACGCTCCCCACATCGCATCCGCGGCGCCGGATCAGCCCAGCATCGCCATGCCGCCGTTCACGTGCAGCGTCTGGCCGGTGACGTAGGCAG
This sequence comes from Altererythrobacter sp., assembly GCA_016793865.1. Lineage (GTDB taxonomy): Bacteria > Pseudomonadota > Alphaproteobacteria > Sphingomonadales > Sphingomonadaceae > Qipengyuania. The sequence goes on along the minus strand of JAEULJ010000007.1, from coordinate 223,958 downwards.
CTTCCCTGCTGGCGAGAAACGCCACCGCGGCGCCGATCTCCTCGCCCTCGCCCATGCGGCCCGCCGGGATGCGCGCATTGAGGGCCTCCTTCTGCGCCTCCGGCAGCACGTCGGTCATGGCCGTGCGGATGAACCCGGGGGCCACGCAATTGGCGGTGATGCCGCGGCTGGCCAGCTCCTGCGCGAGGCTCTTGGTCATGCCCGTCAACCCGGCCTTGGCGGCGGCATAGTTCATCTGGCCCGGGTTGCCCGTCGCGCCGACAACGCTGGTGATGGTCACGATGCGGCCATGGCGGGCCTTCATCATCGGCCGCGCGGCGGCACGCATCAGCCGGAACGCGGCCTCGAGATTGATGCGGATCACGTCATCCCATTCCTCGTCCTTCATCCGCATGGCCAAGTTGTCGCGGGTGACCCCGGCGTTGTTGACGAGGATGTCGATCTTGCCGAGCGTATCGACCGTGGCGGGGATCAGCTCCTCCACCTGCGCGGTGTTGGAAAGATCGCAGGTGATCTCGACATGATCGCCCCCGATCTCCGAGTTGAGCTGCTCGCGGAAGGCGCGCAGCTTGGCTCCGTTCGAGCCCGACAGCGCCAGCCGCGCCCCCTGCCCCGCCAGCGCCCGGGCGATCGCCGAGCCGATCCCTCCGCTGGCGCCGGTCACGAGAGCGGTCATTCCGGTAAGGTCGAACATCAGGCGTGCTCCTTCGCGAAGGCTTCCAGGTCATCCATCGTGACAAGGCTGGTCGTGGCGACACCGGGCGAGATGCGGCCGATCATCGGGCCCAGAACCTTGCCGCCCAGCTCTACGAAATGGTCCGCGCCGCCCTCGGCCATCGCCAATACGCTCTCGCGCCAGCGGACGCGGCCGGTGACCTGCCGGACCAGCAGCGCCCGCTCCTCCTCGGGATCGATGACGCGCGCGGCGGTGACGTTGGCGTACAGCGGCACGGCAAGCGCGCCGGGCGGCAGCTCGCCCAACGCCTCGGCCATGCGATCGGCGGCGGGCTGCATCAGCGAACAGTGGAAGGGTGCCGATACCGGCAGCTTGATGCCGCGCTTGATGCCGTGGTCTTTGGCCAGTTCGATCGCGCGGTCGATGGCCTCGAGATGGCCGGAAATGACAACCTGCGTGGGATCGTTGTCGTTGGCGACCTCGCACACCTGCCCTTGCGCCGCTGCCTCGGCGAGCGCGCCAGCCTTGTCGATATCGGCCCCGAGCAGCGCCGCCATCGCGCCGATGCCCACGGGGACCGCCGCCTGCATCGCAGACCCGCGCAGCTTGAGCAGGCGGGCCGTATCGGCCAGCGAGAACGCACCCACCGCGCACAGCGCCGTGTATTCGCCCAGGGAATGCCCAGCGACGGCGCCTGCGCTGTCGGCCAGGGTCATGCCGAAATCGCGCTCCAGCACTCGCAACGTGGCGATGGCATTGGCCATTATCGCGGGCTGGGCGTTCTCGGTCAGGGTGAGCAGATCCTCCGGCCCTTCGCGCATCACCGCCGACAGCTTGAGCGACAGCGCATCGTCGACCTCGGCAAAGACATCGCGGGCATTGCCGCTGGCGGCGGCAAGATCGGCGCCCATGCCGATCTTCTGGCTCCCCTGGCCAGGGAAGACGAAGGCTTTCATCGCTCTCTCCTCAAGTCGCGCGGCGGCTTATGCGCCACGTGCCGAGGGGGCAAGGCCGAAGGGCACGACATGATTGCCCGCGCTGTGGCCGATGGCGGCACGCCCCAGCCAGGGAATGCCGCTGCGTCCGCACCAGTCGCGCGCGATCTCCTCCGCATCGGCGCCGAAGGGCCGGTCGTTCGCGGGGACATCGGTCGTCTCGCCCAGCCGCAGCCCGGCCAGCCCCGGCAGCAGGGCGGTGATGTGAAAGAACAGCCGGTCGATGGCGTAGAGATGTTCGGCGCATTCCTCCACCAGCAGCACGTGGCCGGCAAGATCGGGCATGAAGCGCGTGCCCGCCAGCATGGCAAGCGTGGTGAGATTGAACGCGGCGACGGGGTGCGTGTCGCCGCCCGGCTCCAGCCCGCTGGCGTCTCCAGCCAGCCAGGCGAGGCTGCGACGCACCGCCACCGCGCCATCCGTTCGCCTGATGTCGGTCGGCATGGACGCATGAACCGGGCGCCCGATCCCGGCGCGATAGAGGGCGCCGAGCAGGAAGCCGGTGTCCGAATAGCCGAGATAGGATTTATCCCTCGCCGCAGATCCCAACCCGTCGATCGCGCCCGGCAGCAGGCGGTTGGAGCCATAGCCACCCTTGGCGAACCATACTGCATCGCTGCCTGGATCGTTCGCGCACTCCAGGAAGGCGGCGAGGCGCACGGCATCGGATCCGGCAAAATGCCCTTCCGCCACGAAGCATTGTTCGTGAAACGCGAGTTCGAGCCGGGGAAACTCCGCCGCCGCAAGCGTGACAACCGCGGCGGCCAGTTCGCGCGTCATGGGCGTCGCTGGCGCGCAGATGGCTATGCGGGTCGTCACCGGCACACCCTAGCGAACTTGCCAGCGGGGCCGCAACGCCATAGCGCCCCGCCCGATGAGCGATTTCCCCACTCCCGAAGCGCTGCTCGAGCGCCCATTCTTCTTCGTGGGCATCGGCGGCTCGGGAATGCTGCCGCTGGCGCAGATTCTCAAGGCTCGCGGGGCGCGGATCGCGGGCTCGGACCGGAGCCGCGACCAGGGCCGCACGCCCGAGAAGTTCGCCGCCCTGGAACGCGAGGGCTTCATGCTGCATCCGCAGGACGGCAGCGGGATCGTCTCGCCGGACCAGATAGTGGTGGCCAGCGCCGCGGTGGAAGACAGCGTGCCGGAGATCGCCCGCGCCTCGCAGCTCGGCTGCCTGCGCCTCACACGCGCGCAGCTCAACTCGATCCTGTTCAACACCGCCGGTGCGGGAATCGCGGTGGCCGGAACCAGCGGAAAATCCACCGTGACCGGAATGCTCGGCTGGATCCTCCACGCCGCCGGGCGCAAACCCACCATCATGAACGGCGCGGTGATGAAGAACTTCGCCACCCCGGACAATACGGTGGCCAGCGCGCTCGCGGGCGGACGCGCCCTCTACGTCAGCGAAGTGGACGAGAGCGACGGCTCCATCGCGCTCTATCGCCCGGCCATCGGCGTGCTGCTCAATGTCAGCCTCGATCACATGGGCATGGATGAGCTGCGGGCGCTCTTCGCTGCCTATCTCGCCCGCAGCCGCATCGCCGTGATCAATGCCGACGATGCCGAGGCGCTGGCGCTGCTTCCACACGCGGACAAGGCCATCACCTTCGCGATAGACGAAGCGCGCGCGCAGATCGGCGTGGTGCCTGGCAGCATCGCCGACCTTCCCGCGCGCCAGGCGGCGTTGATCGTGGACCGGCACGACGGCAGCGAACATGCGCTTCGGCTGCCCCTGCCCGGCCGGCACAATCTCGCCAATGCGCTCGCGGCCATCGCCGGCGCGGCGGCGGCCGGCGTGCCGGTGGCGACTGCCGTGCGGCACCTGGCCGATTACCAGGGTCTCGCGCGCCGGTTCGAGATCGTCGGCACGAGCCGCTCGGGCATCACGGTCATCGACGATTTCGCCCATAACCCGGACAAATGCGCCGCCACCCTGCGGACGCTCAAGGCGCATCCCGGGCGTGTCCTCGCCTTCTTCCAGCCTCATGGCTACGGGCCGCTGCGGCAGATGGGCGCCGAACTCGCGGAAACCTTCGCTCGCGAACTGGATGCCGAAGACCGGGTGTTGCTCTGCGACCCGGTCTATTTCGGCGGCACCGTGGATCGCAGCGAGGGGAGCGCACGGATCGTGAGCCTGATCGAAGCGGGCGGCGGCAACGCCGAGCATGTTCCCGAACGCGCGGCGGCGGGAGAGCGGCTGGTCGCCCTCGCCCGCCCGGAAGACCGCATCGTTGTGATGGGCGCGCGGGACGACAGCCTGGGGCTGTTCGCGCGCGATATCCTCTCGCGCCTCGATCCAGCGGGTTAATCCACCGGGCCTTCGGCGATCACGCAGCGGTTGCGGCCGCCTTCCTTGGCCCGATAGAGCGCCCCGTCGGCCTCCGCGAAGGCGACATGCATCAGCTGCCCCTCGCCCTGCACGGCCCCGACGCTGATCGTGATCTCCGGCATGTCGTAAGCGTCCGGCCCCTGCGCGCCTTCATCGATCGCCACGCGTATCGCCTCGGCCGCAGCGTCGAGTTGCTGGCGCGTGACGGCGGGCGTCAGGATCGCGAATTCCTCTCCGCCCAGGCGATATACCTCCCCCCCGCCCAGGGCGCGCACGGCACCTTCGATGGTCCGCGCGGCATGACACAGCACTGCGTCGCCCCGCTGGTGTCCGTAGGTATCGTTGATGGCCTTGAATCGGTCGATATCGGCGATGAGGAGGCCGAGGCCACGGCCGAGGCGCCGCGACTGGTCGAAAGCGCGCCGGTTGAGCAGGCCGGTCAGACCATCCGTATTGGCCATCGCGCCCAGCTTGCGCGCGGTGACGCGGGCGTGATCACGCTCCGCCTTGATGACGAGGAAGCGGTCTCCCACCGCCGCGAAGGAGCCGAGCACCAGTATGACGAGCGCGGCATACAACGCTTCGTCGAAGCCATCGGAGCGCGGGAACAAGTCCAGCACCGCAAGCACCTGCGCGGTTCCGGCGACCATCAGCCCGCCGAAGGCAGCGGACAGGAACAGTGCAACGCGGCTGTCGCGCAGGGTCGCGATTCCCAGCAGCACCGCCATGCCCCCGATGATCGGCAGAACGCTGATGACGTAGAGGTCCGTCGCCAGCATTCTTAGCGCCTCGAACTCGAACGGGAGCAGGAACGCGATCACGATGTTGGCCAGCACCGCGTAGTTCAGGAAGCGGCGCACGGGTCTGCTGACCATGCCCTCCTCCAGGATCGAGAACGAAAAGCGCACCGTTCCCATCATCGTCAATGAGATCGCCAGCCAGCTCCCGCAGTGGCGCACGAAGCTGGGAATGTCCGGCGCCATCACCATCACCATGCCCGAACTGAACAAGGTGTAGAGCAGCGTGCCCACCGCCATCGCCAGATGCCAGAGCAGGAAGCGCGCACCCAGGATGCGATAGAACAACAGATCGTAGATGATCGGTACGAGGAGGATTCCGCACAGCAGCATGTAGAGGAGCTGGCGGTTGTGATTGGCCCGCGATGCGTCCTTCAGGCTCGACAGCGTCATGCGCGTGAACACCGCCCGTGAATTCGGCCGCTCCACCACCACATCCACCGCCGTCAGCGGGGCGCCACGCTGCTGTACCGGCACCCAAAACGTCCCGTTCGCATCCCAGTTGCGCACCGCCATCTGGGCATCGACATCGACCAGGCGCTGCGTACCGTCGGCATAGTCGAGCCGGACCAGCATCGAATCGAAGCCCGTCGGGTTGGTCTGCCAGATCAGCCTGCCGGCGGGCACCACCCCGCCCTTGGCGAGTTCCACACGGGCCCGGGCGAAGCGTTCGCGCCGGTCGAAGCGGTTTGGGCCGCAGTCCAGGCTGGATTCATCGACCGCAAATGCGGCCTCCACGCTGTCCCCACCTGCCGTGCAGGCCGCATCCGCCAGTGCAAGGAAAGGGCTGGCGGCAGGCGCGGCCGCGGCCGGACCGGAGGCGAACGACAGCATTACCGCGAGCAGAAGAAGCAGCCGGCCGATCCCCAAGGTCGCGTTCCTCTCTCGTCGCCCTCGCGCCGCAGCCGGCCAGCGGGGTAGCAACAGCGCAAATCCTCTCAAGTTACGCTCGGAGGAGCAAGCGAAAATTGCCTTCCCCGCAAACCTCAGGAGGCGGTCGCCCGAGGGCGCGGAAACTTGTGAACGGCGAAGGCGAGCGCGACACCCAGCACAAGCCCGAATAGCGTCGAAACAAGCGCGCCCACGGCCCAGCCGAGCACGCCGCCCAGCGCGCCAGCGTTCAACGATACCCATTGTCGCGCCGCTTCGACCCAATGCGCCGGAACACCCCATCCGAGTTCCTCAAGCCCGTGGATGATAATGCCACCACCCACCCATAGCATCGCGGCCGTCCCCACCACGGATAACACCACGAGAAGCACCGGCATCGCAGACACCAGGCCCCGCCCGACACCGCGCAAGGCGCTCAGGCGTCCCCTTGCCAGCCGCAAGCCCACATCGTCCATCTTCACGATCAGGGCCACCGCGCCGTAGACCATGACGGTGATGACCACGCCCACGAGGGCAAGCACGCCGAAGCGCGTCGTGAGGCTTTCGGTGGCCACTTCGCTGAGCGTGATCGCCATGATCTCGGCCGAAAGGATCAGATCGGTGCGGATCGCGCCCGCGACACGTTCCTTCTCGAAGGCTGCCGGATCGGCGATCTGGTCCTCCAGCGTCTTCCCGTGCCGCTCCCCGCCGAGCTTTTCGACCAGCTTTTCTGCACCTTCATAGCATAGAAAGGCGCCGCCGATCATCAGCAGCGGGGTAATGGCCCAGGGCAGGAACTCGCTCAGAACAATGGCCAGAGGCAGCAGGATCAGCAGCTTGTTCCTGAGGCTGCCCACGGTGATCTTCGCGATCAGGGGCAGCTCCCGCGCCGGATCGAGCCCCGTGACATAGGTCGGCGTGACCGCGGTATCGTCTATCACCACGCCGGCGGCCTTCGAGCCGGCCCTGCCCGCCGCCATGCCCACGTCGTCGAGCGAGGCGGCGGCGGCCCGGGCGATCACCGCGACGTCGTCGAGCAGGGCTACCAATCCGCCGGGCATGCGTTGTCCTCATTTACCTGGGTCAGCCGCGCCCTGCCTCGGGCGTCCCCCGCTCGCAAGGCTTGCTTTTCCTGTCGCCCCCGCTATGTGGCCCGCTTCCTCCGCCCGCCGGAGGATCCGAAGAAAGCCGGAGGGGCCCCGCAATCCCGCGGATCAGCCAGCGATCGGCCATGAAAGCAAGGACCGGAAACATGGCTCTTTACGAGCATGTCTTTCTGGCGCGCCAGGATTTGAGCCAGGCTCAGGTCGATCAGCTGGCCGCCACCGCGACCGAGATCGTGGAAGCGAACAAGGGCAAGGTCACCAAGACGGAGACCTGGGGCCTCAAGAACCTCGCCTACAAGATCGATCGCAACCGCAAGGCGCATTACGTGATGCTCAACATCGAGGGCCCCGGCGCCGTCGTGGCAGAGCTCGAGCGCCAGACCCGCATCAACGAAGACGTCATCCGCTACCTGACCATCCGTGTCGACGAGCACGAGAGCGGCCCGAGCGTGATGATGCGCAAGAACGAGCGCGATCGTAAGCGCCGTGAAGCCCGCGAGGAGCGCGACTGATGGCCCGCCCGTTTTTCCGCCGCCGCAAGTCCTGCCCCTTCGCCGGGAAGGACGCGCCCAAGATCGACTACAAGGACGTGCGCCTGCTCCAGGGCTTCGTGTCCGAGCGTGGCAAGATCGTTCCCAGCCGCATCACCGCCGTCAGCGCCAAGAAGCAGCGCGAGCTCGCCCAGGCGATCAAGCGCTCGCGTCAGATCGGCCTCCTGCCGTACATCGTGAAGTAAGGGGAGAGACGACATGGATATCATCCTCCTCGAACGCATCGAGAAGCTGGGCACCATCGGCGATGTCGTTTCCGTCAAGGACGGCTACGCCCGCAACTTCCTGCTCCCGCAGAAGAAGGCGCTGCGCGCCAACGACGCCAACCGCAAGGTCTTCGAGGCCAATCGCGAGCGGCTGGAGAAGGACAACGCCGCCCGCCGCGCGACCGCCGAAACCGACGGCAAGAAGGTCGACGGCGCCGAGGTCGTGCTGATCCGCTCGTCCTCGAACGCCGGCCAGCTCTACGGCTCGGTCAGCCAGCGCGACATCGTCGCGGGCCTCAAGGAGCAGGGCTTCGACGTCGACAAGCGGCAGGTCATCCTGGGCCACCCGATCAAGGCGATCGGCATGCACGAGGTGACCGTGGCGCTGCACCCGGAGGTGCACGTCAAGGTGAAGGCCAATGTCGCCCGCTCGGACGACGAGGCCGAGCTGCAGCGCCAGGGCGTCGACGTGCTCGCGCAGATGTTCGCCGACGACCAGGCGGCGGCGGAAGAGCAGGCCGATGCCGCGCGCATCGATCCGAACATGGAGCCGGGCGAAATCCCTGCCGAGCTGTTCGAGCGCGAAGAGGATGCCGCCGCGTAAGCCGCAGCTATCTTCCAACGCAATTCAGGGCGCGGGCGGCTTCGGCTTCCCGCGCCCTTTTTACAAATGCGCCACGCCGTGGCAGGGCGTCATGACACCAGAACAGAGCTGCGGATAAAGGAGCCTCATGGATTCGATCGATACCATCATCGACAAGCTGGAGACCATTCACACGGCCGCCGTCGCTCGGCTGCGCGAGGATGTGCTGGCCTTCGGCCGTGACCGCAAGCTACCGTCGGCAGAGCGGCGGCGCGATGGCTCCTACGCCTATCCCGAGTTGCGCCTGCGCTATCGCGGCGGGGAACAGCCCGAAAATCGCGGTCGCGCCTTCGGGCGGCTCAATGCGCCCGGCCTCTACGCCACCACCATTACCCGTCCGGCTCTGTTCCGCGACTATCTGGCAGAACAGCTCGAACTGGTCGCCGCGACATATTCCGTCGACATCGAGGTGGGCCAGTCAACACAGGAGATCCCCTTCCCCTATGTGCTCGACGGCGAGGCGGGGGCGGAGCTGGCGGGCGTCGATCCCAACGAGATCGCGCGCTACTTCCCTTCCACCGAACTGGCCCTGATCGGCGACGAGCTTGCCGATGGCATCGAACTTGGCGGACCGGACGAAGCGATCCCGCTCTCGCTGTTCGACGGCTTGCGGACCGATTTCAGCCTGGCCCGCCTGGCCCATTACACCGGCACCGCGCCCGAGCATTTCCAGCGCTTCATATTGTTCACCAACTATCACCGCTATGTCGATGAATTCGTTGACTGGGCTGGACGCCAGCTGGGCCAGAACGGCTATTCCGCGCTGGCTGGTGCGGGTGGGTTGATGCTGAGCGAGCGCATGGAAAGCGCGCGCGGGCAACTCTCCGACACGGCCTGGCGGCGCCATCAGATGCCGGCCTACCACCTGATCGGGGAAGGCCGCGGCGGGATCACCCTGGTGAATATCGGCGTCGGCCCATCCAACGCCAAGACGATCTGCGACCATCTCGCCGTGCTGAGGCCGGAGGCATGGCTGATGATCGGGCATTGCGGCGGGCTGCGGCCCACGCAGCGCATCGGCGACTATGTGCTCGCCCATGCCTATCTGCGCGACGATCACGTGCTCGACCCGGTTCTGCCACCCGAAATTCCCCTGCCCGCGATCGCGGAGGTGCAACAGGCGCTGGCCGTGGCGGCGGAGATGGTGTCGGGCGAGCACGGCAGCGATCTGAAGAAGCGGATGCGCACCGGCACCGTCGTCACCACCGACGATCGCAACTGGGAGCTGCGCTACACCAGCAGCGCGCGGCGCATGAGCCTCAGCCGAGCGGTCGGCGTGGACATGGAAAGCGCGACCATCGCCGGCCAGGGCTACCGGTTCCGGGTGCCCTACGGCACGCTGCTGTGCGTCAGCGACAAGCCGCTGCACGGCGAGATCAAGCTGCCTGGCCAGGCCAACAAATTCTACGAGGAGGCGATCGCCGCGCACCTCCAGATCGGCGTGACCGCCTGCCGCCTGCTGCGGGAGGAGGGGCATGGGCTGCACAGCCGCAAGCTGAGGGCGTTCAACGAGCCACCATTCCGTTAGGGAGTGTGGAACACGACGGGCGGCCACCCATTGTATCGAGGCTTCAGCAATTTCGGAGACCCTCGATGAAGACCGCCCCAGTCGTCCTGGCCGCACTGTGCCTTTCCGCTCTCGCTGCTTGCGGATCGACCAAGGGGAAGCCGACCGATGTGGTGGCCGGCGATGTCGATCCGCAGGCCGACGCCGGCGCGGCCGTGGCGGCCGTCCCGGCCGCCGTACCGACACCGGTCGCGTTCGGACTTAGCGAAACGCAGCTCCTCGACGCCGATCTGGTGACAGCCGACGGCACCAATCTGGGCGAAATCGAACAGATCCGCCGCGACGCTGGCGGCGCCATCACCGGCCTGCTGGTGGAACTCGCGAACACCGATCCCGACCGCTACGTTGTCGTCCCGCTAACCGGCCTTTCCGCGCGAAAGAGCGGCAATGACACCGATCTCGAGACGGCCATGACCGCCGCGGAGCTGGCGGCCCTGCCCGACGCGAGGCTCCGCCCAAGATAGGGAAGCGTGGCCGGCCCGGGCCGCGTGGCTCAGCCCGCGCCCTTGGTGCGGGTCTTCCCCACCTTGGCATTGGCGGCGATGAACTCGATGATCATGCCGGCGACATCCTTGCCGGTGGCGGTCTCGATCCCTTCCAGCCCGGGCGAGGAATTGACCTCCATGATCACCGGGCCATGATTCGATCGCAGCATATCCACGCCGCACACGTTGAGGCCCATATGCTTGGCGGCGCGGACCGCGCTGGAGCGCTCCTCGGGAGTGATCTTGACCACCTCGGCGCTGCCGCCGCGATGCAAATTGCTGCGGAAGTCCTCGGGCGCGCCGGTGCGCTTCATCGCCGCCACCACCTTGCCGCCGATCACCAGGGCGCGAATGTCGGTGCCGCCGGCTTCCTTGATGAACTCCTGTACCAGGATGTTGACGTTGGCACCGCGGAAGGCCTCGATCACCGATTTGGCGCTCGCCTCGGTCTCGGCCAGAACCACGCCGATGCCCTGGGTGCCTTCCAGCAGCTTGATGACCACCGGCGGGCCTTTGACCGCGCGGATGATCTCTCCCGTCTGCCGGGGATCGTGGGCAAAGGCGGTAAGCGGCAGGCCGAGGCCGTTCTTGGCCAGGATCTGCATCGATCGCAGCTTGTCACGGCTGCGGCCGATGGCGACGCTTTCGTTCAGCGGCCAGACCCCGCCCATCTCGAACTGACGCAGCACCGCCATGCCGTAATGCGTGACCGAAGCACCGATGCGCGGGATGATCGCGTCATAGGCCGGCACCGGCTCGCCCCGATAGAACACCGTCGGACGATGCGTGGCGATGTGGACGGTGCAGTGCAATGTGTTGAGGATGTCGATGACGTGGCCCCGCGCCTCCGCCGCCTCGGCCAGGCGGCGGTGCGAGTAGAGATCGCGATTGCGCGCCAGCATGGCGATGCGCATTGACCCAACCTTCATGCGTCATGGCCTTCTTCGGGCGCGGTGCCCGGCGATTGAAGCCAGCTGTGGCCCGAGTCGACCACGAAGCGCCTCCTAAGCGATGATCGCCCGATCAGCATGGGAAATCGCATATCGGACCGGTCAGCCAGGCTGATTTCGGCGCGGAAGCGTGTGGCCCCGATCCTGAGCGGCGTCTTGATGATCCGCCGCAACTGCGTGGTGCCGTTGGAGCTTGTGACACCGCGCCAGTCGATCTGAACCGCCTCGCACACCTGGCGCACGTGCTGTTGGGGAAAATCGACGGCGAAGCGCACGAAGGTGCTGCCCTCGCGCTCGAATTCCTCGAGAATGGTGGCGTGCAGCGACGATGTGCGCGCGCCGGTATCGATCTTGGCCGGAATCGCGCGCAGGCCAAGCGCGGGCAGATGAACCAGCTCGCGCCATCCGATCACCTTGAGCGGCGGCCTATCGCCCATGAGCGCCCGTCTCTCCGCTCGCCAGCGCTTCCAGCCGGGAGGCCGGGCCAAGCCAACCGGCGATGGCGATGCCGAGTTCCTTGCGGGCCACGCTGCCCATATGCGTACCCGGAACCTCGACATGGACCGCATCGGGAAGGCGTTTGGCAAGCTCGACCGAGGAGCCGTTGTCGTCGTCCTGGTCACCGCAGACCACCAGTGCGGGCATATCCACGCTCGCGAGCAGGCCTGGCGGGAGGTCGGAAATGCTGCCCAGCAGCAGCCGTGCCGCGACCCGATCGACCTTCTGCGATTTCAGGAACTGCGCCGCCAGCCATCCCGGATCGCCGTGGGGAAGCGTGTCGAACTCGTCGATCACGCGGATGAAGAAGGCCGCGCGGCGGCTCCAATCGTCGAGGCCCGCCACCCCCATGCCGGCGACCACCAGCCTCCGGGGTTCGACCACCCCCTTGGCAACGGCATGGAGAACCGTGCGCGCGCCCAGCGAGAAGCCGCCCAGGTCGTAGTCCGTCAGCGCGAGATGCTCGACCAGCGCGGCCAGATCGCGCACCAGTACATCGGGGGGGTAGGCGGCGGGATCGTGCGGCGCCGCGCTTGCGCCATGCGCGCGCAGATCGGGCATCAGCACTTCATATCCCTGCGCCGCGATCGTGGCCGCGTGCCCGAACTTGAGCCAGTTCATCTCCGCGCTCGAGAACAGCCCATGAAGGAGGATCACGGGACGGCCCGAGCCCACACGATGCAGGGCCAGCGGAGTACCGCCGAAGCCCGCGAAGGTCTCATTCATCCCGCTCTCCCGCTGGCGTTGCCGTCGCCGAATAACGCGCCATCATGGCCGGCGCCAGCGCGGTGCTCTCAGGGGCTTGGAATAATAAGCACACTTATTATATGTGCACGCATGGAATCCAATATCGGTTATCTCCTCAGTGACAGCTCCCGCCTCCTGCGTCGCGCATTCGACGAGCGCGTTCGCGGGCTCGGCCTCACCGCGGTGCAGGCGCGGCTGCTGCTTTCCCTGCAAAAGTTTCCCGACAACAACCAGGCATTCTATGCCGAGCGGCTGGAGATCGAGCCCATCACCTTGACCCGCATCGTCGACCGGATGGAGGACGCGGGATGGATCGCGCGGGTAGCCGATCCCTCGGATCGTCGCGCGCGCCTGCTGCACCTTACCGACAAGAGCCGCGGCATCGTGGGCAGGCTGCGGACCCGCGTGGAGGAGCTGGTGGAGGACATGAGCCAGGGTCTTTCGACGGGAGAACGAGCAGAGCTGATGCGCCTGCTTGCGATCGTTGCCGAAAACCTTGCCGCGGATCGCACCGACGCCAGGGAGGCGGCCAATGGCTGATGCCGATACACCGCTTGTCGCCGACGAGACCGCCCCCGCACCGCCGCCTGTGGAAGGCACGCCGCCCCGGCCCCGGCGGCGTTGGGGTCGGTTGATATTGATGCTGTCGGTGCCCGCCGCCCTGCTTATCGGTGGCGCGGCCTATTGGATCAGCCTCGAAGGCCAGGTCTCGACCGACAATGCCTATGTGAAGCAGGACAAGGTTTCGGTCACCGCGCAGGTAGGCGGCACGATCACCCAGGTTCTGGTGCGGGATGGCGACGAGGTGCGCGCCGGCCAGCTTCTTTTCCGGATCGACCCGGAACCCTATCGCCTTGCCATCGCGCAGGCGGATGCCTCGATCGCCGCGGCACAGGCCAATGTCACCGCGCTCGCCAATTCCGCCGACCTTTCCGGCGCGGACATCTCCGCCGCTCGCGAGAACATCCGCTTCAGCCAGGCGGATTACGCCCGCAAGGATGCGCTGTACCAGCGCGGTTTCCTCACCAAGGTTGCGTATGACACAGCGCAGCACGCCGTGAACCAGGCTCGTGAGGAACTGCGCCTTGCCGAAGCCAAGCAGGCTGCCGCGCGCGCGAAGCTGGCCACAGGCAGCGCCGTGCCCGGCATCAATCCGCAGGTCGCGCAGGCCCAGGCGAGCAAGGCGCTGGCCGAGCTCAACCTGCGACGCACCCAGGTTCGCGCGCCGATGGCGGGACGTGTCGCCGAGGCCGATCGTCTTCAGGCCGGCCAGCAGATCGTCCAGGGTTTGCCGGTCGTCACGCTGCTGGGCGACAGCAGCAGCTATATCGAGGCCAACTTCAAGGAAACGGACCTGGCCGAGATGCGCATCGGCCAGCGTGCCGAAATCCGCTTCGACGCATATCCCGATGTCCGCCTGAAGGGCCATGTCGCCTCAATCGGCGCGGGCACCGGAAGCGAGTTCTCGGTACTCCCGGCGCAGAACGCCACCGGCAACTGGGTGAAGGTAACCCAGCGCGTGCCGGTGCGGATCGCGATCGACGCGAAGAGCCCGCGCGCCCTTATCGCGGGCCTGTCGACCGACGTGACGGTATTCACCGGCTCGAAGGGCCGGTAACTTGGCCGACGGGCCGGCCCCTGCCGCAACGGTGTCCGCAGGCGCGGGCGGCGATGTGGCGCATCTGCCGGTGGGGAACCACGCCTTGCTGGTCGTGGGCATCATGGCGGCATCGCTGCTTCAGGTGCTGGATACCACGATCGCCAATGTGGCCATCCCGCATATGCAGAGCTCGCTCGGCGCCACGGCAGACACGGTCACCTGGGTGCTCACCAGCTACATCATAGCCAGCGCGGTCGCGATGCCGATCACCGGCTGGCTGAGCGACCGGATCGGCGCCCGGCCGCTGTTCATCGGCTCGGTGGTGGGCTTCATCGCGGCCTCGATGCTGTGCGGCATGGCGCAGAACCTGACCGAGATGGTGATCTTCCGCGCCCTGCAGGGCGTGGCCGGAGCGTTTATCTCGCCGCTCAGCCAGGCCTTCATGCTCGACACCACCCGGCCCAGCAAGCAACCGCAGATGATGGCGATCTGGGGGATGGGGGTGATGATCGGCCCGATCCTCGGACCGGTGCTCGGCGGCTGGCTGACCGAGAACTGGAACTGGCGCTGGGTATTCTACGTCAACCTGCCGGTGGGCTTGCTGAGCCTGGCCATATTGATCGCTCATCTGCCCGCGCGCGAGACCTCGCGCCGGCGGTTCGATCTCCTCGGCTTCGGGCTGCTCGCGCTGGCGCTCAGCGCCTTCCAGCTCTTTCTCGACCGGGGGCAGCAGGTGGACTGGTTCGATTCGCTGGAGATCTGGATCTACGCCGGGCTCGCCGCCGGAGCGGCATGGATGGCCGTGATCCACTTCGTGACGGCGCGCGCCCCGCTGTTCCCCACCCGGGTGTTTGCGGACCGCAACTTCTCCATCGCCCTGCTGATAATGTTCGTGATGGGCATCGTGATGTTCGCGCCGATGGCGCTGTTGCCGCCGATGCTCCAGCACCTGTTCGGCTATGGCGTGATCGATACTGGAATGGTGCTCATGCCACGCGGTGTCGGAGTGCTGATCTCCATGCAGATCGCCGGGTTTGCGGTGCGGCGCGGGCTGGACGCGCGACCGATCATCATCACCGGCTTTCTGGTGATGAGCCTGAGCCTGTGGTTCATGGCCCATTGGTCGCTGAGCGTGGACGCGTTTCACGTCATTGCGACCGGCACGCTCCAGGGGTTCGGGATGGGGCTGGTGTTCATCCCGCTCAACATCAGCGCCTTCGCCACCCTGCCCCCACAGATGCGGACCGACGGATCGAGCCTGCTCAACCTGCTGCGATCGCTAGGGGCCTCGGTCGGTATCTCGATCTCGACCGTGCTGCTGACGCGCAACACGCAGACCGTCCACGAAGGGCTGGCCAGCCATGTCACCGGAGGCATGGGCACCCTGCTCGATTTCTCGACCGTGGACCGCTACCAGCAATTGGGCGAAACGGCGCTTGCGGCGATCGATGCCGAAGTGATGCGCCAGGCCGCCATGGTCGCCTATATCGACGATTACCTGCTGATGTGCTGGCTCAGCCTGGCGGCTATCCCGCTGGCGCTGCTGATGAAGAAGAACGTCCGTCCCGCCGGTCCTCCGCCGGCCGATGCGGCGGGGCATTAGCCCTTCTTCAGGCACTCCTGCGCCAGCAGCTCGGCGATCTGGACCGCGTTGAGGGCGGCGCCCTTGCGGAGATTGTCGCTCACGCACCACAGCGCCAGGCCGTTCTCCACCGTGGGATCGTCGCGCACGCGGCTGACATAGGTGGCGCTGTCGCCCGCAGCCTCCACGGGGGTGACGTATCCGCCGTCCTCGCGCTTGTCGACGAGCATGATCCCTGGCGCCTCGCGCAGGATTTCCATTGCCGCATCCGCGCCGAGCTCACGCTCGAACTCGATGTTCACGGCTTCCGAATGGCCCACGAACACCGGCACCCGCACGCATGTGGCGGTAACCTTGATCTTCGGGTCGAGGATCTTCTTGGTCTCCACCACCATCTTCCACTCTTCCTTGGTGGAGCCGTCATCCAGGAAGACGTCGATGTGCGGGATGACGTTGAAGGCGATCTGCTTGGTGAACTTGGCGGGTTCGAGTGGATCGCCCACGAAGATCGCGCGGCTCTGCTGGAACAGCTCGTCCATGCCCGCCTTCCCCGCTCCCGACACCGACTGGTAGGTGCTCACCACCACGCGCCTGATCGTAGCGGCATCGTGAAGCGGCTTGAGCGCCACGACGAGCTGCGCGGTGGAGCAGTTGGGATTGGCGATGATGCCCCGCTTCTTGTAGTCGTGGATCGCCCCGGGGTTCACCTCCGGCACGATCAGCGGAACATCCGGGTCCATGCGGTAGAGCGAGGAATTGTCGATCACCACGCAACCCGCGGCCGCAGCCTTGGGGGCGTAGTCCTTCGCCGGGCCGCTCCCGGCCGCGAACAGCGCGATGTCCCAGCCCGCCCAGTCGAAATGCTCGATGTTCTGGCACTTGAGCATCCGGCCGGTCTCGCCGAATTCGACTTCGGTGCCCTGCGAGCGGCTGCTGGCGACAGCGGCCACCTCGTCGCAAGGGAACTCCCGCTCCGCCAGAACCTGCATCATCTCGCGTCCGACATTCCCGGTCGCGCCCACCACGGCAACTCGATAGCCCAATTCAATCACTCCTGATCGCAGGCCGCCGCGATAGCGCCGGGGCCCGCTTGTGCAATGGCAGAACCGCTTGGACGCGGTGAAGCGCTACTCCGGCGGCGCCACCCCGTTCGCCTTCAGGAACCGCATGATCGTGCCCCACAGGTGCGGGCTGATCCGCGGCCCCGCCACGCGGTGCGTCTCGCCGGGATAGAGCATCATCTCGAACGGGGCACCCCGCTGCTGCATCCGCGCGGCCAGAGCGGTGGAATTGGCGAGCAGCACATTGTCGTCGCTCATCCCGTGGATCAGCAGCAGCGGGTCGGCGATCCTGTCGGACTGCTCGAGCGCGTTGGCCTTGTCATAGGCCGGCTTCACCTTGCGCGGATCGCCCATGTACCGTTCGGTATAGGCGGTATCGTACAGCTCCCAGCGGCTGACCGGCGCGCCTGCGATCCCCGCGGCATAGAAGCCGGGATCGGCCTGCAACTGCTTGAGCGTCAGATAGCCGCCGTAGGACCAGCCATAGAGCGCGATCTTGCCGGGATCGACGAAGGGAAGGCTCTTGAGATATTCGCCGCCAAGCTTCTGGTCCGCGACCTCCGGGCCGCCCATCGCGCGGTAGATCGGTTTTTCGAAGGCGACGCCGCGGTTCGCGCTGCCGCGATTGTCCATCTCGAACAGGATGTAGCCCTGCGCGACGATCGCCTGCTCGATCGGGTCGCGCCACGCCTTGGTGACATATTGCACGTGCGGGCCGCCATAGTGCCGGAAGAACACCGGATAGCGCTTGCCCGGCTGCATCGCGGGCTTGACCATGCGCCAGTGCAGCACCTGCCCGTCACCGGCGTTGAGGGTGCCGAACTCC
The DNA here is from genome assembly GCA_016793865.1 of Altererythrobacter sp. Lineage (GTDB taxonomy): Bacteria > Pseudomonadota > Alphaproteobacteria > Sphingomonadales > Sphingomonadaceae > Qipengyuania. The sequence continues at coordinate 206,466 of JAEULJ010000007.1, read as the reverse complement.
TCTTCCCGGGCGGCGGCGGAAAAACCGTACCAGGGATGGCCGGGCACGACCCGGTTCTCGCTGACCCATATCTGCCGCAGCCCGTCGCCATCGGCGAGGTAGGTCTGCGGCGGCTGCCGGGCGTTGGAACGTGTGACGAGCAGGGCGCCGCCGGAAGCGTCAGCCTCCGCCGTATTGTGATAGCCCAGTTCGGTCAGACGGCGCGGCACACGCGGCTTGTCGATCTGGAGCAGATAGCTGTGCTGGGCGAGCGGATCGTCCATCATGCCGTCGAAGAATACCCGCCCGTTGGCCTCGTCCACGCCGGCGAGGCCGGTGACCGCCCATTTCCCCTTCGTCAGTTGCCTCCAGCGCCCCGCTTGCCAGCGGTAGAGGTGGCCGAAGCCGTCCCGTTCCGACCACCACACCAGGCTACCATCGGCCAGCCACTTGTAGTTGTTGTTGAGGTTGATCCAGTGGCCGGTGGCGGCGCGCTCTGTGAACAGCACCTCGGTCCGGCCCGTCACAGGATCGGCCGCGAGCATGTCGAGCCGGTCCTGTTCGCGATTGAGGCGCTGGACGTAGAGCGTTTTGCCGTCCTTCGCCCAATCGACCCGGCCGAGATAGAAGTCCTTGTCGCGCCCCAGATCGACCTCGATCCGGTTCTGCCCGTCCGGGTCCATCACGAACAGCTGCACGATGGCGTTGGCCGTGCCGGCGGCGGGATAGCGCTGCTGGGTGATGGTGGTCGTGTCCGCGCCGATGGCGGTGCGGGTGACCAGGCTCACCGGCGCTTCATCCGTGCGCTGGACGGCGAGGCGCGCATCGCCCGGCGCCCACCACAACCCTTCGACGCGGTCGAGCTCTTCCTGTGCCACGAACTCGGCAACGCCCCAGCTCACGGTGCCCGGTTCGCCCTCTGGCGTTATGGGCGCAGGCGCGGCCCCACCCACTTCGCCCACCCACACGCGGTTGTCGCGCACAAAGCTGAGGAAACGACCGCCGACACTCAATGCCGGGTTGAGCTCGCTTTCGGGCGTGTCGGTGAGCTGCTGGATCGTGCCGTCCAGCCTGGCGAGATACAGGTCTCCATCGAGCGGCACCAGGATCGCGCCGCCGTCTGGCGCCCAATGATAGGCTACGATACCCTTCAGCTTGCCGATACGCGCGCGCTCGCGCTGCATCTTTGCCGCTTCGGAAAGCGCCCGCCCGGTGCCCAGCTTCTCGCTGTCGACCAGCATCCGCCACTGCGCGGTCGCACGCTCGTAACCCCACAGATCGTAGCGGTCGCCGTCGTCGGCGCGGGCGCGCAATACCGTCAGCCATTTGCCGTCGGGCGACAGCTTCACCGCCCGCGGCGCATCGCCCGAGAGCGCCGGGCTGGCGAAGACGCGCTCGAAGCTCAGCGGCGGCTCCACCGCTCCCTCCTGTGCCGAGAGCGGTACGATGGCGGCGAAGGTTGCGGCGGCGGCGAGCATGATCTGGCGCAAGGCATATATTCCGGGTCTTGTTTCGCCCGAGGCGTTTGCCCCGCCCCTTCCCGCGGCGCAACAGGCTTGCAGCCCCGCCGAACGGCGGAGGGCGGCGCTCCATGCCGGAACGCCGCCCTCCCAGGTGCCATGCCGTGGCCGGCGGGATTAGGCCTTGGGGGCGTTCTCGCGGCGCTCGGCGATGCGGGCGCTCTTGCCGGTGCGGCCGCGCAGATAATAGAGCTTGGCGCGACGCACCACGCCGCGGCGCACCACGGTGATGGAATCAACGATCGGCGAATAGAGCGGGAAGACGCGCTCGACGCCCTCGCCGAAGCTCATCTTGCGGACGGTGAAATTGCTGCCCATGCCGCGGTTGGAGCGGGCGATGACCACGCCCTCGAAGTTCTGCACGCGCTCGCGGGTGCCCTCGACCACCTTCACGCCGACGCGCAGCGTGTCGCCGGCGCGGAATTCGGGGATGTCCTTGCCAAGATTCGCAATGGCCTCGGCTTCGAGCTGCTGGATCAGATTCATGTCGTCAGTCCGTATCGTCGCGCTGCGCGCCAGAGGCAGGCTGGGCCCGAGCACCGGCGTGGCGCTCCCAAAGGTCCGGCCTGCGTGACCGTGTGTCATCGTCGGCCTGGCGATGGCGCCACGCCGCGATCCTCGCATGATCCCCCGATCGCAGCACTTCAGGGATCGTGCGCCCTTCCCATTCCTGAGGTCGGGTGAATTGCGGATATTCGAGGAGGCCGTTCTCGAACGATTCCTCATGCCCGCTATCGGGCGCGCCCATTACTCCGGGAAGCAGGCGAATGCAAGCATCGAGAATCGCCAGCGCGGCGGGCTCTCCACCCGACAGGACGATGTCGGCGAGGCTCACCTGCTCGACCTGTGGGCGGCCATCGAAAAAGCGCTCGTCGAACCCCTCGAACCGCCCGCAGATCAGCACCACGCCCGGCCCCGCCGCGATCTCGCGGATGCGATCCTGCGTGATCGGTTTGCCGCGCGGGGTCATGGCCAGCACGGGCCTCCCCTCTTCCACGGAATCGAATGCTGCCGCCAGAACGTCGGCCTTCAGCACCATGCCGACTCCCCCGCCGGCCGGCGTATCGTCAACCGTGCGGTGCCTGTCCGTGGCGAAATCGCGGATGTGCACCGTATCGCAGCTCCAGTCGCCCCGCTCCAGCGCACGGCCGGCCATAGAAATCCCCAAGGGGCCGGGAAACATCTCGGGATAGAGCGTTAGGATGGTGGCGGCGAAACCCATCGGCCGCCCATGCGGAGGGCAAGACGGAATGGCAAGCGAAGCGGACGATTGCATCATCGTGGGCGCGGGGCCGGCAGGGCTTACCGCGGCGATCTATCTGGCGCGCTACCACCTCAATATCAGGCTGTTCGACAGCGGCACGAGCCGCGCGAGCTGGATCCCGACCAGCCACAACCACGCCGGCTTCCCCGACGGGATCAACGGCAACGAGCTGCTGGAGCGGATGCGCGAACAGGCGGCGAAATATGGCGCCCTGCGCGAGCCCAAGCGGGTGAGCGACCTGGCGAAGAAGGGCGACATCTTCGTGGTCACCTGCGACGAGGAGGAGTTTCGCGCCCGCACGGTGTTGCTGGCCACGGGCGTCGTCAACAACCGTCCCGACGACATCGACGAGCAGCTTCATGACGAAGCGATGTCGCGCGGGCTGCTGCGCTATTGCCCGGTATGCGACGGCTACGAAGTGACCGACAAGCGCGTGGCGGTGATCGGCACCGGCGAGCACGGCGCGGCGGAGGCGCAGTTCATCCGCACCTATACAGCCGACGTGACGCTGATCTCGCCGCATGGCGAGCACGATCTCGACGCGGAAAGCTCGGCCGCGCTGGACGAGGCGGGAATCGCCCGCGTGACCGGCCCCTGCGGCGGGTATGCGATCGAAGGGGGGCAGCAGTTGGCACTGGACACGGCGGATGGCCGAATGGCGTTCGACAGTGTCTATCCGGCACTCGGCTCGGTGATACGGTCGGGTTTGGCCGACAAGGTTGGCGCGAAGCTGGCGGAAACGGGCTGCATCCTGACCGACGATCACCTGGAAACCAGCGTGCCGGGCCTGTTCGCCGCGGGGGACGTGGTGAAAGGGCTCGACCAGATCAGCCACGCGATGGGCATGGCCGGGGTCGCGGCGACCGCCATACGCAACCGCCTGGCGGAGGAACGCCCGCTGCGGCGCTAGGTCACGAAATCGGCAGCCACGACCAGCCGCTGCGCATTCCACTCGGGAACGGCCTGGGCGGTCAGCGGGACCATGAATTTCGCGCCGTCGGGCTTCTCGATCTCGACGATATCAGTCGCGCCGAAATTCTCGACCGCACAGACTCGCCCCACCGCCTCGCCCGAATCGGTGACGACGGCCAGGTCGAGCAGGTCCGAGTGGTAGAACTCGCCCTCCTCCAGCGCAGGCAGGGCCGTACGGGTGACCGAAAGCACCGTGCCGCGCAGTTTCTCCGCAGCCGTGCGGTCGGCGATCTCGGCAAAGCGGGCGATGGCCCCGCCCTTGCCATCGTCGCGCAGCTTGGCGAGAGTCAGCGCGCCATCGTTGAAGCGCTTATGCGGCTTGAGCGCCGCGAAGCCCTCCCCGAGCAGCTTCAGGCGGACCTCGCCCGTCACGCCATGCGCGCCGGTGATGGCGGCAAGCGTGACGGGCTTGTCGGTCATGTCGGGGCTCAGCCCTCGGCCTTCTCTTCGCCGGCTTCCTCGGCGGCGGCTTCCTCAGCCGGAGCTTCCTGCGCGGCAGCTTCCTCGACAGGCGCTTCCTCGGCAACGGCTTCGTCGGCAGGTGCCTCCTCGGCGGTCGCTTCCTCGGCGGGCGCTTCGGAAGCGGCCTCTTCGGTCACCGCTTCCTCTACCGGCGCGGCGGCGGCGGCAGCCTTGGCTTCCTCGGCCTCGGCGGCCTTGGTCGCCTTCTCCTCGGCGCGCTCCTTGGCCTTCTCGCCCGGCTCGGCCTTCTTGGGGTTGTTGCGCGCGGCGCGCTCCTTCACCCCGGCGGCGTCGAGGAAGCGGGCGACGCGGTCGGTCGCCTGGGCGCCAACGCCGATCCAGTAACGGGCGCGGTCCTCGTTCAGCTTCACGCGCTCGCCGCTGTCCTTGGGGAGCAGCGGGTTGTAGGTGCCGATCTGCTCGAGATACTTGCCGTCGCGGCTCGAGCGGCTGTCGGCCACCACGATGCGGTAATAGGGGCGCTTCTTGGCGCCACCGCGCGAAAGACGGATCGAAACTGACATTTTACTTCACCTTTCCAATTCAAACTGTTGAAATCACTTGTTCTTGATCAAATCCTGAAGGCCGGGAGGCATCGCGCCTCCGCCCAGTCCGGGGAGCGAAGGCGGTGTGCCGCCTCCCGCCCCGCCCATGCCGCCGCCGCCACCGCCGAACAGTGCGCCAAGACCCTTGAGCCCGCCCATCTTCCTGATCTGCTTCATCGCGCGACCCATTTCCTGGTGCATCTTGAGCAGCTTGTTGACGTCCTGCACCTCGGTGCCGGAACCGGCCGCCACGCGCTTCTTGCGCTTGGCATTGAGCAATTCGGGCCGGGCGCGCTCCTTGGGGGTCATCGAACCGATGATCGCGTCCATGTGGAGCAGGATGCGATCGTCCATGCCGCTCGCCGCCATCGCCGCCTTGGCCTTCTTCATGCCCGGCAGCATTCCCGCCAGCATCCCCAGCCCGCCCATGCTCTGCATCTGGCGCAGCTGAGTGCGCAGGTCGTTCATGTCGAACTGGCCCTTGGCCATGCGCTTGGCGAGCGCCTCGGCCTCTTCGACCTTGATCGTCTCGGCGGCGCGCTCGACCAGGCTGACGACATCGCCCATGCCCAGGATGCGCCCGGCCACGCGCTTGGGGTCGAACACTTCGATCGCGTCGAGCTTCTCGCCGGTGCCCGCGAACTTGATCGGCTTGCCGGTGACATAGCGCATCGAAAGCGCCGCGCCGCCGCGTGCATCGCCGTCCATGCGGGTGAGGATCACGCCGGTAAGCGGCACCTCGCCCGAAAAGCTCTGCGCGACATTGACCGCGTCCTGGCCGGTCAGGCTGTCGACCACCAGCAGCACCTCGGTGGGCGCGCTGACGCTGGCGACGGCCTTCATCTCGGCCATCAGCGCTTCGTCGACATGGAGCCGGCCCGCCGTATCGAGCAGCAGCACGTCGGCATTCTGGAGCCGCGCCGATTCGAGCGCGCGGCGGGCGATATCGACCGGCTGCTGGCCCTTGACGATCGGCAGGGTCGCAACGCCGATCTGCTCACCCAGAACCGCCAGCTGCTCCTGCGCCGCCGGCCGGTTGACGTCGAGCGAGGCCATCATGGCCTTCTTGCCCTGCTTATCCTTCAGCAGGCGGCCGAGCTTGGCGGTGGTGGTGGTCTTGCCCGAGCCCTGGAGCCCGACCATCATGATGACGACTGGCGGCTTCGCGGCGAGGTTCAGCCCTTCCGACGCCTCGCCCCCGAGCATGTCGGTAAGCTCGTCGCTGACGATCTTGACGACCTGCTGCCCCGGCGTGACCGAACGCAGCACGTCCTGCCCCACCGCCTTCTCTGTCACCGCATCGATGAAGCGGCGCACCACCGGCAGCGCGACATCGGCCTCGAGCAGCGCGATGCGGATCTCGCGCATCGCCTCGCGCACATCCGCCTCGGACAGCGCGCCGCGTCCGCGCAGGCGGTCGAAGACGGTGCCGAGCCGATCGGACAGATTGTCGAACATGGCCTGCTCCAAACCGCCCGAAAGGGCTAAACGCGAAAAACGCCGGCGGACGAAACCTCGTCAGCCAGCGTTGCGAATCCCGTATGGGACGCGACTTACATCAAAATGCCATTCGGCTGGATTTCGGCTCAGGGCGAGGCGAAAATGGGGGGAGCCAGCGACCCGGAGCGCAGCGGACTTAATGTCCGTGAGCACCGGAAGCGCTCGAACCCGCCATTTGCAGCCCGCCATGGGCCGAAAGGCAGTCGAATGGTGGAGCCTAGCGGGATCGAACCGCTGACCTCCTGCATGCCATGCAGGCGCTCTCCCAGCTGAGCTAAGGCCCCGAACCAGTCGAAGGCGCGCCCCCTAGAAGGCGCGCCCGGAAAACTCAAGCTGTATTCTCAGCTTTCGTGATCCTTGTCATCGGCCTCGTTGCTGATGCCGAGATCGTCGTCGGTGTCGAGATCGACGTCGGCATCGGCCGTGGCGTCATCGTCCTCGATGTCCTCGAGCTCGTCATCGGCCAGGTCGCTGTCCGCCTCGCTGTCCTTCTTCTTTTCTTCCTCGAAGGGGATCGGCTGCTTGGACTTGAGCACCGGCTCGGGGAACCAGCTCTCGCCGCATTCGATGCAGGCGACCGGCTCGTCCTTGCCAAGATCGTAGAAGCGCTCGCCACATTTGGGGCAGGTGCGCTTGGTGCCCCACTCGGGTTTGACCATGTGAAATCCTTAAGCGATGGCGCCCGCGGCCAGGATAACGAAACCGGGCCGGGGGCGAGAGATTTGCAAGAGTATTGATGGGGCCGGCCAGCGCCGGAATCAACAGCGGCGCGCGCCTTGCCAGATGCCGGTGGCGCTGTCAAAGCCGCCCGCCGTGAACCCCGAGAGCCCCGCCCCGCGCCGTTTCCTGCCCTCCGCCCCGCTGCGGGGGCGAATGCGCGTGCCTGGCGACAAGTCGATCAGCCATCGCTCGCTGATGTTCGGCGCGCTGGCGGTCGGGCGCAGCCGCATTTCGGGCCTGCTGGAGGGCGAGGACGTGCTGGCGACCGCCGCGGCGCTGCGGCAGATGGGCGCCACGATCGCTCGCGACGGGGCCGACTGGATCGTGGACGGCGTCGGCGTGGGCGGCTTCCTCCAGCCGCAGGCCGCGCTGGAAATGGGCAATTCGGGCACCTCCACCCGGCTGCTGATGGGTCTCGTGGCCAGCCAGGCGATCACCGCGGTCTTCACCGGCGATGCCAGCCTGTCGCGCCGGCCGATGAACCGGGTGATCGCCCCGCTCGGCCTGATGGGCGCACGCTTCGAACCCTCGCCCGGCGGCACGCTGCCGCTGCTGCTGGAAGGGATCGAGCCGGCGGTGCCGATCACCTATCGCCTCCCTGTCGCCAGCGCGCAGGTCAAGAGCGCGGTGCTGCTCGCCGGGCTCAACACGCCGGGCATCACAACGGTGATCGAGCCGGTGCCCACGCGGGACCATACCGAGCGGATGCTGGCCGGCTTCGGCGCCCACCTGGAGGTGGAGGACGAAGGCGGCGAGCGCATCATCCGCATCTCGGGCCAGCCCGAACTGACGCCCCAGACCATCGATGTGCCGGGTGATCCGTCCAGCGCGGCCTTCTTCGCCGTGGCGGCCAGCATCGTGCCGGGCAGCGACCTGGTGATCGAGAATGTCGGCCTCAATCCCACCCGCAACGGCATCTTCACCGTGCTGCGCCAGATGGGTGCGAGCATCGAGGAACTGAGCCCCCGCAAGGTCGGCGGCGAGCCGGTGGCGGACCTGCGCGTCCGCCACGCCCCGCTCACCGGCGTCGAGGTCGATCCCGCCCTCGCCCCCAGCATGATCGACGAGTTTCCCGTCCTGTTCGTGGCCGCCGCGCTGGCGCAGGGGCGCACGGTGACGCGGGGACTCGACGAGTTGCGGGTCAAGGAATCGGACCGCCTCGCCGCGATGGCCGCGGCCCTCACGCTGGCAGGGGCGCGCGTGGAAGAGCGCGAGGATGGCCTGGTCATCGACGGGACCGGCGGCGAGCCGCTTGCGGGGATAGGCCCGGGCGGCAGCCCCATCGCCACCCACCTCGACCACCGCATCGCCATGAGCATGGCGGTCGCCGGGCTGGCGAGCGGCGGCGGCGTGGAGGTGGACGACACGCGCCCGATTGCTACAAGCTTCCCCATGTTCGAGAACCTGCTGGACGAAATCACGAGATGATCGGCCACTTCGCGCGCATTTGGTTTCCGATGGCGGCGGCGATGATCGGCGGGTTCATGGTCGGCGATCTGCCGAGGAACTTCGCCACGATCGCTACGGTTGCGATCTTCGGGGTGGCAATTGCGGCATGGCTGGCATGGCACATGGCGAGCCGATCCACCCGGCTTGGCGAAGGGAGTTCGCTGGAAGGGCCACCCAGCGCACCATGACGCTCGACGTTTACGACGCCGTCGGCCTTGCGGGCAGCACGCTGTTCGTGATCGCCTTCCTCTACGCCAACCGCGCCACGGTGCTCGACAAACGGCTTTTCAACGCGCTCAACCTCGTGGGCGCGATGCTGCTGTTGTGGTCGCTGTGGCACCGCTTCAACCTCGCTGCCTTCGTGCTCGAAATCGTGTGGGCCGCAATCGCGCTCGTCGGCCTGATCGCGGCGTTGCGAAAGCCGGCCGCACCATGATTATCGCCGTCGACGGGCCCACCGCCAGCGGCAAGGGCACCATCGCCGCCGCGCTGGCGGCGCATTTCGGGCTGGCGTTTCTCGATACCGGCCTGCTCTACCGCGCAGTCGGGCGGCAGGTGTTCCTCGACGGCGGCGATCCGGACAGCCCCGGCGATGCGCTGGCGGCGGCCAGCTTTCCCGATGCGCTCCTCTCCGATCCGCACCTGCGCGGCGAGGAGACCGGGGGCCTGGCGAGCCGGGTCTCAACCCACCCCGGCGTGCGTGCCGCGCTGTTCGAACGCCAGCGCGCCTTCGCCCTGCAGCCGGGCGGCGCGGTGCTGGACGGGCGCGACATCGGCACCGTGATCGCGCCAGATGCCGATGTGAAGCTGTTCGTCACCGCCAGCCCCGCCACCCGTGCCGAGCGGCGCTGGAAGGAGATGCGGTCGCGCGGGAGCCCGGCCACGCTGGCGGAGATCGAGGCGGACATCCGGCGCCGCGACGCCCGCGACACCGGGCGCAAGGACGCGCCGCTTGCCGTGGCGCCCGATGCCCATGTGCTCGACACCTCCGGTCTCGGCAGGGACGAGGCGATCGCGGCCGCCATAGCGCTCGTCGAAAGCCTGCGCCGCCGCTGAGAAACCATTTTCCTACACCAGCCCCCAGGGCGCATATACTTGCCGATGAGCCCGCAAGCGATTCGCCGGCCATCCGGCCGAAGTCCACACCGTCGGCGCGAAAACGCGCCATTTGCCGAGGGCGGAGCGGCGAAAGTCACAGTTTTCACATCGCGATTGTGCGGTCCAGGCCCGCCCCCCGCCCGCCTGCTTTCGCTTGCCTTTCGCGCCCTTCGCGCCTAGGTGCGCGCCCGTCCAATCCAGCATCGAGCCAGAACGGACCTTCGCCGCGGCATACGGCCCGGCGGGGATACGGCCCTCTTGGCCCATCGTTTCTCTCCCTGCCCGGGAGGGGGGGCAATCCCGCCGCGATGGAGAAAGACCCCGGTAAAACCGGTGGCCGGTAGCAAATGTGAAGGAAGCTGACATGGCATCCACTGCCAACCCCACACGTGCCGATTTCGAGGCACTGCTCAACGAACAGCTCGGCGGCGCCGCCGACGGCGGCTTCGAAGGCCGCGTCGTCAAGGGGACCGTTACCGCGGTCGAGAACGGCCTGGTGGTCATCGACGTGGGCCTCAAGAGCGAAGGCCGGGTCGACATCAAGGAATTCCAGCGCGCCGACGACGAGACCGCCCCCAGCGTGGGTGACGAGGTCGAGGTCTATGTCGACCGCGTGGAGAACGCCGACGGCGAGGCCATGCTGAGCCGCGACCGCGCCCGCCGCGAAGCCGCCTGGGACAAGCTGGAAAGCGAGTTCGGCGAAGGCAAGCGCGTCGAGGGCCGCATCTTCGGCCGCGTCAAGGGCGGCTTCACCGTCGACCTGGATGGCGCCGTGGCCTTCCTCCCCGGCAGCCAGGTGGACATCCGCCCGGTGCGCGACGTGGGCCCGCTGATGGATATGCCCCAGCCCTTCCAGGTGCTGAAGATGGACCGCCGCCGCGGCAACATCGTGGTCAGCCGCCGTGCAGTGCTGGAAGAGACCCGCGCCGAACAGCGCAGCGAGCTGATCGACAAGCTGGCCGAGGGCCAGGTGATCGACGGCGTGGTCAAGAACATCACCGATTACGGCGCCTTCGTGGACCTGGGCGGCATCGACGGCCTGCTCCATGTCACCGACATGAGCTACAAGCGCGTCAACCACCCAAGCGAGGTGATCGAGATCGGCCAGACCGTGAAGGTCCAGATCATCCGCATCAACGAGGACACCCAGCGCATCAGCCTCGGCATGAAGCAGCTCGAGAGCGATCCGTGGGATGCCGTGGCGCAGAAGTATCCGATCGGCACCAAGCTGAGCGGCCAGGTGACCAACATCACCGAATACGGCGCCTTCGTGGAGATCGAGCCCGGCATCGAAGGCCTGGTCCACGTCAGCGAGATGAGCTGGACCAAGAAGAACGTCCATCCCGGCAAGATCGTCTCCACCTCCCAGGAGGTCGAGGTCATGGTGCTGGAGGTCGACAGCGACAAGCGCCGCATCAGCCTGGGCCTCAAGCAGGCACAGGGCAATCCGTGGGAAGACTTCGCGCAGAAGCACCCGGTGGGCAGCAAGGTCACCGGCGAAGTCAAGAACGCCACCGAGTTCGGCCTGTTCATCGGCCTCGACGGCGATGTGGACGGCATGGTCCATATGTCGGACATCGCCTGGGGCATCTCGGGCGAGGACGCGCTGGCGCTGCACCGCAAGGGTGAAGAGGTCGAAGCCGTGGTGCTCGACGTCGACATCGAGAAGGAGCGCATCAGCCTGGGCATGAAGCAGCTCGAGAAGGGTGCCCCCACGGCGGGCGGCGCGGCCTCGGCCAGCGGCCTCAAGAAGAACGAAGTCGTCACCGTCACCGTGCTCGAAGTGCGCGACGGCGGGCTCGAGGTTCAGGTTGGCGAGGACGGCGCGACCGGCTTCATCAAGCGCTCGGACCTCGGCCGCGACCGCGACGAACAGCGCTCCGACCGCTTCCAGGTCGGCGCCAAGCTCGATGCGATGGTGATCGGCTTCGACCGCTCCAAGAAGCCCAACTTCTCGGTCAAGGCTCGCCAGATCCACGAGGAGAAGGAAGCGGTGGCGCAGTTCGGCTCGTCCGACAGCGGCGCCTCGCTGGGCGACATCCTTGGCGAAGCGCTCAAGAAGAAGGGCGAGTAACACCGCCCTTCGGCTTCGGCTGAAAATGGAAGGCCCGCCCTCCCCTCACCGGGAAGGCGGGCCTTTCCTATACCGGGCCGGACGCGCTAGAACGGCGGCCATGCTCGAAATCCACCAGTTCCCCTGCCTCGCCGACAATTACGGCTTCCTGCTCCACGATCCCGCCAGCGGCGAGACGGCGGCGATCGACACCCCAGACGGCGGCGAATACCTTCGCCAGGCCGAGGCCAGGGGCTGGCGGATCACGCAGATCTGGAACACCCACTGGCACCCGGACCACGCGGGCGGAAACGCGGCCATCGTCGCGGCGATAGGGGCGACAGTCTCCGCCCCGCAGGAGGTCGAGCGCATCTCCCCCATCGACCGCGTGGTCGGCAATGGAGACATCGTGACGCTGGGCGAATGGGAGGCGCGGGTGATCGATGTCTCGGGCCACACCAACGGCCACATCGCCTACCACCTGCCAGAAGCGGGGATCGCCTTCGTCGGCGACAGCGTCTTCGCGCTCGGTTGCGGGCGGATGTTCGAGGGTGAGCCCCGGCAGTTCTGGGACAGCCTCAGCCGCATCAAGGCGCTCCCGCCCGAGACCGTGCTCTACTGCGCCCACGAATACACTCAGGCCAACGCGAAGTTCGCGCTCCACGCCGATCCCGACAATGCGTTGCTGCGCGCCTATGCCAGGGACGTGGATAGAAAGCGCGAGCGGGGCGAGGCAACCGTGCCGACCGACCTCGCCTTGGAACTTATCACCAACCCCTTCCTGCGCGCCGATAGCGACGATCTGCGCGATCGCTGGGGCGGCGACACTCCGGCCGAAACCTTCGCCCGCCTGCGCGCCGCCAAGGACAGCTTCTAGGCGCCCGCGCTCCGCCCGATCACAGTGTCGGCCCGGGTCTTGCGCATCGATCTTCATCGGTGGGCAAGGGTGGGCACTTGCGGAAAGGGCCGCGGGCTTCCCCGTTCGAAGGAGGAAGCCCGCGGCTCTTCACCACGTTCACGATGCGAGGGATCAGAGGCCCGCGATCACCTTGTCGGCCAGCGCGCGATCGGCATCCTGGCCATGCTTCTCGGCGATCAGCTTGCGGCTGGCGGCAGTGGCGGTGGCGACCGCCTGGTTGCGGACCGCTTCGAGAGCCTCGCGCTCGGCAGCGGCGATCTTGTCGGTGGCCATGCGCTCGCGCCGCGCGACCATCGCCTTGCCGTCGGCCTCGGCCTTGGCGAGGATATCGTCCGCTTCGGTCTTCGCATTGGCGAGCATCGCCTCGGCGTCCTTCTCGGCGCCGGCGATCTTGGCGGCGTACTCGGCGCGAAGCGCCTCGGCTTCGGCGCGAAGCGCCTTGGCTTCGTCGAGCTGCTGTTTGATCGCGGCGATCTTCCCGTCCAGCCCGCCCAGGATCAGACGCGGCACACCCTTCCACAGCAGGATGAGGATCAGCACTGCCATCGCCAGCGAAACAACCTGGAACGGCGCAAGGCCGAAAAGGTTGGGCTCCGCGTGAACTTCGCCCTGCGTCGTCGCGACCTCGGTCTGCGCAACGCTTGTGGCTATGACCTCGGGTAACGGATCAGCCATTGACCATCGACTCCTTCACGGCCTTGGCGGCGGCGGGCTTGGCCACCTTTACCCCGGCGAGCCGCTGGACGATGTCCTGCGCGGCTTCCGCGGCGACCGTCTCGACCTCGCTCATCGCCGTTTCGCGCGACGCGGCGATGCGGGTTTCGGCCTCCGTCAGCCTCGCGTCGATCTTGACCTGCGCCTTGGCGAGACGCTGCTCCGTCTTAGCCGCAGCATCCGCCTTGGCCTTGGCGAGCACCGCCTGGGCGTCAGCCCGATTGGCGTTCTCGCGCAGGCGCCACGCCTCTTCCTGCCGGTCGGCCTCGTCGCGCGCGGCCTGAGCGGCAGCGAGATCGGACGAGATCTGCGCGTCGCGCGCCTCGACAGTCGCCATCACCTTGGGGACCATGCCCCGGCCGATGACAAAAAAGGTGAAGCCGAAGAAGATCAGCAGCCAGAAAATCTGGCTGGAGTATGTCTCGGCAAGCTGGGCTATCTGGGGCATCGCGCGCTCATCGTTCGGATCGCCGGTGCGGCCGAAGCCGCAACCGGCGAACCGGCGGCCATCAGGCCACGAAGATCAGGATCATCGAAACCACGAACGCCAGCAGGCCGAGAAGCTCCGCGGCGGCGAAGCCGATGAAGAGGCGGCCCTGCTGGCCATCGGCCGCGCCAGGATTGCGCAGCGCGCTCTCGAGGAACGAACCGAACACGTTACCCACACCGATGGCGGCCATACCGGCACCGATGGCGGCAAGACCGGCACCGATCAGCTTTGCGGCTTCAACGTCCATGATAAACTCCTTTGAAATCCGATGATTGTGAGACGAAGTTAGTGAAGGTTCTCAGCATCGTTGATGTATAATGAGGTCAACAACGCGAAGACATAGGCCTGAATTCCGGAAACCAGCAGCTCAAGCGCGCCGATGCCGATCATCAACAGGAAGCTCGGCAAGCCGACGATGCCGCCCCACAGCAGGCCAGAATTGCCACTGTCGATAACGAAGCTCGACAGGACTTCCAGCAGCACGTGCCCGGCCATCATCGCCACGAACAACCGCAGCGCAAGGCTGAAAGGCCGGATCATGAACGAGATCAGCTCGATCACGGGAATGAGCCAGATAAGCCAGATCGGCGTTCCCTGCGGCACGAACAGGCTGAAGAAATGCAGGCCGTGACGGCGGAAACCCACGATCAGCACGATCGAGAAACTCAGCACCGCCAGCACACCGGTCACGGTAAAATGACTGGTGAAGGTGAAGGGGTGAACGCCGACCAGCCCCAGCGGCAGGAGGCCGAGCAGGTTGGCGAACAGGATGAACATGAACAGGCTGAAGACATAGGGCACATATGCCCGCCCCGCCTTGCCGACGTTGGCTTCCAGCATTCCGTCGATGAAGCCGGTGAAGGTCTCCACCATCATCTGCCAGCGCCCCGGAACCAGCTGGCGCCGAAGGCCGCCGGCCACGAACAGCGTCAGCACCACCGTGGTGATGAGCATCCACAGCGCGGAATTGGTGAAAGCGATGTTGTAGCCCGCGATTTCCCACCCGTTCGTGCCGGCAAGCGGCTCGATCGTGAACTGGTACATCGGGTTGACCTTGGCTTCGGTGGCCACGTTCGGAGAAATCCCTGATCCAAAAGTCGCGCGCCACGGCGACAGGCCGAGCGCGCAAGGAGCGAGCTACCGGTCCGGTGGCCGATTAGCGGACCGGATGATGTTTCTGAAGGCGACCACAATCCCGAGGGCCAGGCCGACCAGCAGACCCCAGGGCGCGGTACTCGCCAGCCAGTCGAACAGCCAGCCGAGCAACAGACCGCCGAGAACCCCGCCAAGCAGATCCGCCAAAACCCGGTTGCCACTGCGATAACTCGCGTCGGCACCTCGGATGGTGGGGCTGTTGCGCTGCTCTTCCCGCTCGCGCGCGGCCTTGAGCCGCCCTTCGAGCGCGTCGATTCGCGCATCTTCGCCGATGGGTTCCCGTGCGGGTTTCTCGTCGCTCATGCCGATCTCCTTTGTGGGGAAAGCGGCACACGCTGGAGGCGCCCGCCGAGGGCGCCGCCCCCTTAGGCGGGGGTCACCGGCAAGTCAACCGGCCGGGGTTCTGCGCCGATCCCCAACCCTACGGACAGCGCGCATCCCTCTGCGGCGCGCCGTTGCCACGGGTCTGCCAGCTCCCGTCGGGTGCCTGGTATTTCTCGCCCGGAACGGTGGCGAGGATCGCCTGGCATCCGGCGGTCAGCGCATACTCGTCCAGCGTCGCCCGAGCAGCCTTCGCCTTCTCGGCATAGAGCGCACGGCGCTTGATGTTGATGTCGCTGACGACTGCCTGGAGCGCGGCATCGCCGCCGCTCACAATGCCGAGGTAGCCGTCCACCTGCTCCCCCACCTTGCCCGAGGCGCGCGCGGCGGCATAGGCGGGATCGCGCTGCGCCAGGACAGGAGTGGCGGCGACAACCGCGGCCAGCGCCAGAGCGGCGGCGAGGCGAACAGGGCGAAAGGTCATGGTCATGGTCACGTCCTCAGAAGATGTCCTGGTTGTTTTCGACGGTGTTCTTCGCATCCGCGGCGAGGCGGTAGATCACTTCCTGGCGGATATTCACATTGAGTTCGATCACGATCGGCTTCTCCGGCGCCTTCACCGTGACACAGCCACCCGCCAGCAGCGCCGTGGCGCTGGCCAGGGATGACGGGATGAAGCTGCGCCTTCCATTGCGACAGGGCATTGGCAGTTCCTCGCTTTCCTAGTTCTGAACGGGCGGCTTGCGGGGCGCCGGCACCGATGGTTGAGTCTGGGGCTTCACGGGCTCGCCACGCACCTCTGGCGCGAGCAGGCGCGTGCCGTCGTCCGACAGCAGGCCAAGATCGCGTGGATCGCGCACCGCGGCCGGATCGCGCAGTGATTTGAAGCTCGAGATGAGTTGATAGAACGGCGCGCGGACGTTGATCCGGAACTGGATCGGCAACCGCGCAAGCGCGCGGGTGATGACATTGCTGCTGGCTCCCGCGCCCTGACGCACGCCGTCGAACCCGACATTGGTGACAATCTCCCCCGTCAGCGGGCCGTTCATGGCCACGGTCATCCGCTCGTAATCCAGGCTGCGCAGCGCGTCGAAGGCGAAATCGGCCATCGGGGAAAGCTTCGCATAGGTCAGGTCGCCGACATAGCTCACATTGCCGCCCGGCGGCCGCGACAGGAGCTGGCCTGCTTCGATCCGGCCGTTGCCGGAGGCGTCGAAGACGATCGGCACCGTGCCGTCGAACAGACCGGTGGCGGCGATGTTGGGCAATTCGAAGCGCGCCGCGAAGACCGCCGCATCCAGACCCACGATCACGAACTCGTAGCGGCGCTGTTCCTCGATGCCGAAGTTCAGCTCGACCGGCCTGAGGATCAGTTGCCCGCCCATGAAGGGCCAGCTGCCCCCTTCTACCGCCAGCAGAGTGCCACCGCGCAGCTGGAATGCGACCTGTCCATCCAACACCTCGATGCCGGGATCGACCGCATCGACGCGCAAGGTCTGGCCAGGCGCGGTGGTCAGGCCGATCAGATCGGTGAACCGCACCGTGCCCCGCGCGCCGCGCACCGGGCCGAAGGCGGCAGCGAAATCGAGCCCGCCGGTCGAGAAGCTGCCCGTGCTGGTCACGCCATCGAGGTTCCAGTCGACCCGGCCCTTGCCGGCGATGGTACCACGCGCATTGGCAATCAGCCCACGCGCCCGGCGCGCCAGTGCCTCGGGCTGCAAGGCGCGATCGAACAGCACCCCGGCGACGGTGAGATCGGCCCGGCCGCTGGCGCTGGCGAGATCGTGGCGCAGCGCGACATCGGCCACGATGCGGTCCGACGCGGGATTGCGAAGCGCCGCCGTGCCGGTGACGATATTGTCCGCAAGGCGCAGCGAGGCTCCGCGCGCGACTAGCGGCTCGAATCGCGCCTCGGCCTCACGGTCCACGAGCCGGAAGGCGCCTTCGTCCAACGCCAGCGCATTGTCCGCAAAACGCCATTCTCCGGTGGCTTCGCGCAGGTCCAGCGGCACCGCGCCCAGCCGCACATCGGCACCCGCGAACCGCCCCCTGAGCGGTCCCTCGCCCAGTCGGGCCTCAAGGTCGGAGATCACGAAACGGCTGGCGGTCGCGTCAGGGCCCAACGTAACGGCGATATCGCGCGCGGCCATCGTCCCCGGCCAGGCGAAGCCAACCGGCCCGCTCGCGATACGGACCGGCGTTTCACCCAGCATCCCGGCCAGATCGAGCGCGGACGCACCCGCCGCGATCCGCAGCCGTCCGCCGCCGCTCTCAACGATCGCGCGCGCTGGGGGCGGACACAGCGTCACGCTGCGGCCTTCAAGCGCGAGGTTGGCGATACGGAAGCTGTCGAAGGCGACGGCCACGCAATCCGGCCACAGGGAGAGACCGCCGCCGGCAGCGACGCTCCCGGTTACGGGCAGGCTCAGCCGGCTCACCTCGCCACCGGGTAAGGGGCCGCTGGCCTCGAGCCTTCCGGTCAGACGCAGCGAGCCGTCTCGCGCCTGCGCCACCGCAAGATCGGGAACAGCCAGCGAAGCCGGTCCGGCCGCATAGGGGCGCATCGTCATGCGAAACACCGTGGTGCTGTCCACGGCGCGCTCCATGCGACCGGCGATTTCAGGCATGTCCGGCCCGCCGGTGGCGATATTTCCTGTAATGCGCGGCGCTGCCGAGCCGCTGCCCATCCCCGCCTCGAACCGCGACAGCGACACGATCCGCGCGCCCGCTCCGCCGCGCAGCTCCGCCTGCGGGATCATCACACTGGTTGCCCCGGCCGCGCGCCGCACGGCGACATCGGCGGAAAACGCGCTGCCTCGCACCTGCCGGGCGATCGACGTCGCGAAGCGCCGGGCCAGCGGCCCGAGCAATGTGCCCTCGCCCGAACGCTCCGCCGCGGCCAGCGCGCGGTCGAAGGCCGGGCCGGGCCGCAATCCATTGCCTTCGACGTCGCTCCGCAGGTCGACCTTCGCGAAGCCGCCGCTGGCCCGGAGCGAGCCGTCCAGCGTCACCAGCGCGGCGCTAGCCTGCGGCATGGTCACGCCGCGTAGCGCCACGGTGTGGCGGCTGTCGAAAAGGCCTTCCTTCCAATTGCCGCGCAGCGTCAGGTCCGCGCCACTGGCGGCATAATCGCCGAAGCGGGCCCGCCCCAAGGCGATCGAGGCGCGGCCCGTGGCGACAGAGAGCAACGGGTCGGTCGAGAAATCGACGAGGGCATCCATGCGCCCCGCCGCGAACTGCCGGGCCGGGCAGGCGATCGCGGCCAGGCGCAGCGGGCCGGCAAAATCGGGCGCGCCGTCCCGCGTGGCGATCCGCCCGAACAGGCTGGCATCGCGAAGCTGGCATCCATCGGCGGCAAGCGACGGCGCGGCCAGCGCCAGCCTCCCCGCGAAACCATCGGACAGGAGCCCCGCCCCCTCCAGCTTGACGCCTATGGGGCCGGCGTCGGTTCGGATCAGCCCGCGCCCGTCGCGCACCACCAGAGTGATGGCAGGCAATGCCGAGGCCCTGCCACTTTCCCGGTAGATCGCGTCGTCTAGCGCACCGAAGCTCAGCCGCCCTCCCTTGAGCCGTCCGTGGAGCCGGGGGCGGACCAACTCCACCCGGCCGATGCGCGGCGTGCCCAGGCCATAAGCAAGGTCAACCGCCACGCGCTCCGCGGTAAAGTCCGGCCGCAACGGGTTGCCGATCACCAGATTGCGGATCTCCTGACGGCGGGTTCCGATGCGCGCGATCTCGTAGGTCGCCGGGATGCCCAAGGCCCGCAGCTGCCCGTCGATGACATTGCCCGCGATGCGCTCGCGCGAGAACCATGCCGCCGCCAGCACCACGGCCAGGATGACCGCCATCACGGTCGGCATCCACGCCCGCTTGCGCCGCCAAGCGGCACCGGGCGCTCGCGGGGCAGTCCCTTCGCTGTCGAGTTCGACCCCGGTCATTCGTCCCCGCTTGCGCGCCGTCCGCGCGGAAGGCAATGCGCGTGTCGTGAAACGCGCTCGGAGGATGATGGTTGCCGAAGGGTGACGACAAGGCCGCAGGCCACGCCGGCACCGGACACCGAGCGCGGCTGCGCGAGCGTCTGCTGGGCGGCGGCGCGGATGCGCTGGCCGATTACGAACTGCTCGAATTCCTGCTGTTCGCCGGAGTGCGACAGGGGGACACCAAGCCCGCCGCGAAGGCGCTGATCGCCCGTTTCGGTTCCTTCGCCGCCGTGCTCGATGCCGACCCCCACGCCTTGCAGGAGGTTAAAGGCGTGGGCCTGGCCGGTGCCGCGGCGCTAAGAAGCGTGGGCCTCGCCGCCCGACGGATGGCGCGGGGCAAGGTCGCCGACCAGCCGGTGCTGGCAAGCTGGCAGGCGCTGCTCGACTATCTCGCCATCGACATGGCCAGCCTCACGCACGAGCGGGTCCGGGTGCTCTACCTCAACGCGCGCAACCAGCTCATCCTCGACCACGCCGCAGCGGAGGGCACGATCGACGAGGCCGCGATCCACCCGCGCGAGGTGATCCGCAAGGGGCTCGACATTGGCGCGACCGCTTTGATCCTAGTCCACAACCACCCCAGCGGCAGCCCAGAGCCCAGCCGCGCCGATATCGCCATCACCCATCGCATCGCCGAAGCCGGGCGGCATCTCGGCATCGTGGTTCACGATCACGTCATTATCGGCGGCACCGGTCACGTGAGCCTGCGGGCCAAGGGGCTGATCTGAGTGCGGGGGCTATCCGCTTCCCTCCCGACGCAAAGCCGGCGCGCTATTTCCCGCTCTTGAGCCCGAACCGCGCGAAATAAGCCGCGATGCCGCCGTAGAGCCGCGTGGCTGCCGCGATGTCGCGCTCGCCCTCGACCTGCTTCCCATCCTCGATCGCGATGAGCCCGCGCAGATAGAGGCTGGTGCTCTGGCCTGGATTGTCGGCGAGCGCGGCCTGCAGATCGCTCATCGCCTCCTGCCGTTGGCCCCGACGATAGTGCACGAGCGCCCGGCTATCGAGGACACCCGCATTGTAGGAACCGGCCTTCACGGCACGGTCGCAAAGCTCGTCGGCGCTATCGAGGCGGTAGGACCAGTTGCCCATGAACCAGCACTGCGCGTTGAGCACTCCAGCGTCGCCCGGGCGCTCGCCTGCGGCTTCCTCGAGCAGTGCCCAGCCTTCGTCGGCCTTGCCGCCCTCGCCCATGAGCTCGGCACGGGCAAGCATCAGATTCACCCGCTCGTCACCCGCGAGGTCGAAGGGCTCGAGCACTGCGAGCGCCTCTCCCCCCTTGCCTTGACGCGCCAGGAGACTGGCCACGCTTCGCGCATATCCGGCCGTCGCTTCGAGCGCATAGGCCTCACGCGCGTCGGCCAGCGCACCGGGCAGGTCGCCCAGTTCCATGCGGAGAGCCGAGCGCTGGGCATAGCTCTCGGCGTCGGGCTCGAGCGCGATAGCCTTGTCGTGGTCCGCCAGCGCGCGCTTGAGATCCGGGCCGAGCTGGAACAGCTTCGCGCGGTTCGAATACCGCCATGCCTGGGCGGGATCGAGCGCAATGATCGCGTCATAGGCCGGCTGCAGCGCAGCTATGCGCTTGCGCGCCACTGCCGGGTCGAGCATCCAATACCTGACCGGCGCAGCGGAGGTGCGAAGCACTGGATCGCCTGCATTGAGCCGGGAAACCGCAGCGCGCTGCGCGGCGAACTCGGCGACCGGGATCTCGGCCGGCACGCGCACGGCCTCGTCCACGATATGGAGCTTGCCGGGAACAAGCGTGGAGTTGCGGCGGACGCGGGTGCCCGCCGCCTCACCCTCGAAATTGCCGAGCCCGCCCAGGTCCAGCGCGCCCCCGTCCTCCGGGAGCAGGACGGTCATATCCATGGCTGAACCAAACGGGCCGCCCACGGCGTAGGGAATGGATTTCCACGCGGCACGCGCGCGATCCGGCGCGAAAGAGAGACCGGTGCTGGGCAGGTCGAGCGACAGCTTCCCGCGCCCCCGCTCGAATTCAAACCCCGAACTGAGCAGGCCCTTGGCGGTAACCGTGCCGACACCGCTCGCCTCGTCATAGGCAAGCCTGGCCTGATAGACGACGCCGTCACCCACCAGATCGTCCAGCACCTGTTCGGCATAGGCCAGGCGGGCTTGCGGGTCCTTGTTATCGGCCTGCGCACGCACCGCGATGGCCATCTGGCCGCGCATCTCCACCTTCGCTTCGTACAGCACGGGCATGTCCACGCCGGCGCGGTAGTCATAGGTCACCGTGGTGATCCGGTCCTTCGCGGAGGGCCAGCGCTGGGTTACCGGCATCAGATCGGCGCCACCCGGCCGCAAGGGCAGCGCATAGAAGAAGGGCGGCACCTCCTCCATGGTGTCGAGGCGGATGCCGAGGTCGGTGCCGTCGAGCCAGTAGTCGCGCCCGTCGATGCTGGCCCGCACGATCATGTGATCGAACGCGGCCGCCATCGGCAGCAGCTCGGACAGCGCATCGCCGGTCTTGGTCCGGACCAGCACCGCCTCGCTTTCGATGTTCATTGCGCGCAGCATGGCCAGCAGCAGCAGCGACTTCGCCTTGCAGTCGCCATAGCGGTTGGCCCAGGTGCCCGACACCGACTGGGGCAGATAGTTTCCGCCATTCATCCCGTTGAGCAGATAGGCGACATCGTCCTGCACCAGTTGAAGGGCGGCAGCGGCGCGGGCACGCGGATCGGCGCTGCGGGCGGCGATGGCCGCCACCTGCGCCGCAAGCGGGCTACCGGGCGCGATCGCCCCCTCGGTGCCGAAGTGCGGTGCCATGCGCCTCGACACATCGCGCCAGTCCGCAAAGCTGGCCACCTGCATCAGCGGCGGCAGGGTGAAGCGCGCGGGGGCATTCTCGGGCTGATCATTGCGCTTGGCTATCGGCAGCAGCGCGGTCAGGGTCTTGTAGCCGCCGGCCTCCACGGGCGGAGGCAGGGTGACATCCGGCCCGGCGCGCCACGCCATCGGGGCGGACGCGGGCCAGCTTGCCGCGATTCGCCCGAATCCCACCTTGTTGGGTAGCGCCGGAAGCTGGTCACCGAACTGCATCGCCTCCCCCAGCGCCTGGTCGCGCGTGGTGATCGTCTGGCTGAAGCGCAGCACATCGCCCACCTTGAGCCCCGGCACCGCGACCGTGGCGGTGAGTGCGCCGTTGAGGCTGCGCTTCTCCAGCGCGGTTTCGCGCCGCAAGACGGTGTATTTCACCCCCTGCGCCACCAGATCGAGCGGTTTGCCGTCCCGGTAGATCTCCAGCCGATGGACGGTAAGATCGCCCTTGTCGGGCATCCAGCCAAGCTGGAGCGTGCCCGCCTTGGTCAGCGCCTCGGGATTGTCGATCCGGTAGGCCACATCGGTGAAGGTTGCGACGGTGCCACCTTCCATCCGCGCCTGCTCGTCGATCAGCACCAGTGTCTCGCCCGTGGCCTGCGCGGCGGCGAAATCGGCGGGAACAACCCAGCTTGGCGCGGGCCCATAAAGTACGGTTTCGCCGGCCACGGCAGGCACGGTGAGGAAGGCGGCCGCCGTGGTGGCAGCAGAGAGAAAATATCGCAGCTTCAAAGGATCGCCCCCAACACAGTGCCAGTCGGCACACTCTATTATGCCCGTGACGAAAGGCAAGTCGTCGCGCGTCAGCCTCAGCTCACCGCAGAACGGCATGGAAGCCCGGTATGCCACCCGCCTTGCCTTGGACGCGTCGTGGCCCTAGCCGCTCCCCGCCCTACCTCGCCACGGAGTCGATGATGATCCCCCGCTATGCCCGCCCGCAGATGACCGCGCTGTGGGAGCCGGAGGCCCGCTATCGCATCTGGTTCGAGATCGAGGCCCATGCCACGCAGAAGCTGGCCGAACTGGGTGTGGTGCCTGAAAGCGCGGTGCGGGCGCTGTGGGACTGGTGGGCGACAGAGCCTGCGATCGACGTCGCCGCGATCGACGCCAGGGAAGCGGTGCTCAAGCATGATGTGATCGCCTTCCTCGATTGGGTGGCCGACCAGGTGGGCCCGGAGGCCCGCTTCATGCACCAGGGCATGACCAGCAGCGACGTGCTCGACACCACGCTGGCTGTCCAGCTCGCACGCGCCAGCGACCTGCTGATCGCCGATCTCGACGGCTTGCTCGCGGCGCTGCGGACGCGCGCCGAGGAGCACAGATACACGCCAACCATCGGGCGCAGCCACGGCATTCACGCCGAGCCGGTGACCTTCGGCCTCAAGCTGGCACAGGCCCATGCGGAGTTCGGGCGATGCAAGGCACGGCTGGAGGCGGCACGCGCTGAAATCGCCACCTGCGCGATCTCGGGAGCGGTCGGGACCTTCGCCAATATCGACCCCCAGGTGGAGGCGTATGTCGCCGGGAAGCTGGGGCTGACGGTGGAGCCGGTCAGCACCCAGGTTATCCCGCGCGATCGCCACGCGATGTTCTTCGCCACGCTTGCCGTGATCGCCGGTTCGGTGGAGCGGCTCGCTATCGAGATCCGCCATCTCCAGCGCACCGAGGTGCTGGAAGCCGAGGAGTATTTCTCCCCCGGCCAGAAGGGCAGTTCGGCGATGCCCCACAAGCGCAACCCGATCCTGACCGAGAACCTCACCGGCCAGGCCCGCATGATCCGTGCCTATGCCCTGCCCGCGCTGGAGAACGTGGCCTTGTGGCACGAGCGCGATATCAGCCATTCCTCGGTCGAACGGTTCATCGGGCCCGACGCCACCATCACGCTCGATTTCGCGCTGGCGCGGCTGACCGGGGTGGTCGAGAAGCTGCTGGTCTATCCCGAGCGGATGCAGGCCAACATGGACCGCATGGGCGGGCTGGTTCACTCACAGCGCGTCCTGCTCGCCCTCACCCAGGCCGGTCTCACCCGCGACGATGCCTATCGGCTGGTCCAGCGCAACGCGATGAAGGTGTGGGAATCGGACGGACGCCTCCAGCTTCTCGACCTGCTCAAGGCCGACCCGGACGTTACCGCGGCGCTGCCGGCCGGCGAACTGGAAGAGAAGTTCGACCTCGCCTATCATTTCAAACACGTGGACACGATCTTCGCGCGGGTATTCGGCTAGACGGTCGCGCCACGCCGGGTTAGCACATTCGCCGTCGTCAAGCGGGAGCCGGACCCATGCAATTCCTTCGCACATTCTTCTGGGTTCTGGTCCTGGCCGCGCTGGTCATTTTCACCGCTTTCAACTGGAACCCGGTGGAGGTACAGATCTGGACCAATCTCGTGGTCGAGACGCGGGTGCCGGCGCTGGTGATCGCCGCCTTCCTGCTGGGGCTGGTGCCCACCTGGCTGCTTCACCGCGGCACCAAATGGCGGCTCAAGCGCCGGATCGCGCAGCTCGAGACCGCCGCTCGGGCTCAGCACTCGCCTGTAGCCCGCACCCCCGATTCCTCGCCCGCAACGCCGCCCTATACACCGCCGCCCGCCCCGCTTCCGTGAGCAACCCGGTCTATCTCGCACTGGACCTCCCCCAACTGCGGGAGGCGAAGGAGCTGGCGGGCAAGGTCCGCGCGCACATCGGGGGCGTGAAGCTGGGGCTGGAGTTCTTCTGTGCCCACGGCGCGCATGGCGTCCACACCCTGGCCGGGCTCGGCTTGCCGATCTTCCTCGATCTCAAGCTGCACGACATTCCCAACACCGTGGCGCGGGCGATCCAGGCCATCCACGTGCTGGAACCCGCCATCGTGACCATCCACGCCAGCGGAGGCCGGGCGATGATGGAGGATGCCAAGGCTGCCGCGGGCGAACACACTCGGGTGGTCGCCGTGACCATGCTGACCAGCCTCGACGAGCGCGATCTCGCACGCACCGGCATCGACGGCACGCCCCACGATCAGGTGTTGCGGTTGACCGATCTGGCGCGCGAGGCAGGCCTCGACGGTGTTGTCTGCTCCGGCAAGGAAGTGAAGGCGGTCCACGAGCGCTGGAAGGACGGCTTCCTGGTGGTGCCCGGCCTGCGCCCGGCCGGGGCCGATGCCGCCGACCAGAAGCGCACCGTCACCCCCCGCCAGGCCCGCGACGATGGCGCGAGCGTTCTGGTCATCGGTCGGCCCATCACCCGCGCGGAAGATCCGCTCGCGGCAGCACGGGCTATCGAGGCGACGCTCTAGCCCCGTGACCGACAGCGCCACCCCCAATCTCCCCGCACGCGACTTCGCCGCGAGCGAGGCGTTCTACCACGCTCTCGGCTTCAGCACCTCCGACAAGGGCGATGGCTGGATGATCCTGGAGCGCGGCGACGCCACACTGGAGTTCTTCCCCTTCCCCGACCTCGACCCCCTCGGCAGCAGCTTCGGCTGCTGCCTGCGGCTGGACGATCTGGATGCGATGATGAATGCCGTCCGCGCCGCCGGGATAGCGGAGGCGGAGCAGGGCCATCCGCGCTTTCATGCGCCCCGCCGCGAAGCCAGCGGGCTCACCATCGCCTATCTGCTCGATCCCGACGGAACTCTGCTGCGGCTGATCCAGAACGAGGATTAGTGCCCCACGAGATCCGCCCTGTCGCGCCGACCGAGTTGCCGGCCCTGCACCGCGTGATCGAGCGCGCCTATCGCGGCGACAGCGCGCGACTGGGCTGGACGCACGAAGCCGATCTCCTGTCCGACACGCGCACCGACCTTCCGGCCCTGCAGGCCATCGTGGCCGATCCGCGGCAGGTGCTGCTTGCCCTGTTCGAGCGCGGCGAGCCGCTCGGCTGCGTCAATGTGGCCGATCGGGGGCGCGGCCTGGCCTATCTCGGCCTGCTTTGCATCGAACCGGCACGGCAGGGCGAACAGCTTGGGCGGCGGTTGATGGAGGCCGCGGAGGTCCATGCCCGCGAGGTGTTCGGCTGCACGACGATCGAGATGACGGTGATCGAGCAACGGGCGGAACTGATCGCCTATTACGTGCGGCGCGGATGGCGGATCACCGGCGAGCGGCGCCCGTTCCCCGTGCCGCTCGATCCGCCCTATTTCATGGCCGTGCTGGCCAAGCCGCTGGTCTGAGGTCTAGGGGCGGCGGCGATGGCTGATACCCAGATCAAGATTTGCGGGCTCTCGACGCCCGAAACGCTCGATGCGGCGGTCGATGCGGGCGCCACCCATGTCGGCTTCGTCCATTACGAGAAGAGCCCACGCCACCTGCCGCTCGAAGATACCGCGCGGCTGCGGCGGCGCGTACCGGAGAGCGTGAAGCTGGTGCTGGTGACGGTGGCGATGCAGCCCGAACAGCTCGCCCGCGCCTATGATGCCGTCCGCCCCGATGTGATCCAGTTCCACGGCAGCGAAACGGCAGAATGGATCGCGCTGATCCGCAAGACAGTGGGCGTGGAATGCTGGCGCAGCTTCGGCCTGAAGGATGCCGGCACGCTGGACCGCGCCCGCGCCTTCGCGGACAGCTGCGACCGGCTGTTGTTCGATTCCCCGGCCAAGGCGCTGCCCGGCGGCAATGGCGTGGTGGCGCAATGGGAACTGCTGGAAGGCTGGGAGCCGTTCATGCCCTGGGCGCTGGCCGGGGGGCTTTCGCCCGGCAATGTGGGCGAGGCGATCGCGCGCACCGGAGCGCCGCTGGTCGACGCCTCCAGCGGGCTGGAGACCGCACCGGGCGAGAAGAACGTGGACCTGATCCGCGCCTTTTGCGATGCGGTGCGGCAGGCATGACCGAACAAGCGAACTCCTTCCGCACCCAACCGGACGAACGCGGGCACTTTGGCGACTACGGCGGGCGCTATGTCGCCGAGACGCTGATGCCGCTGATCCTCGATCTCGAGCGCGAATATCGCAAAGCTCAGAACGATCCGAGCTTTCAGGCGCAATTCGATGATTTGCTTGAACATTACGTGGGCCGGCCCAGCCCGCTCTATTTCGCGGAGCGGCTGACCGAGGCTCTCGGAGGCGCGCAAATCTGGTTCAAGCGCGACGAGCTCAACCACACCGGCGCGCACAAGATCAACAACTGTATCGGCCAGATCCTGCTGGCGATGCGGATGGGCAAGACGCGCATCATCGCCGAAACCGGCGCGGGGCAGCACGGGGTCGCCACCGCCACCGTCTGCGCGCGCTTCGGCCTGCCTTGCGTCATCTACATGGGCGCGACCGATGTAGTCCGGCAGCAGCCCAATGTGTTCCGCATGAAGCTGCTCGGCGCCGAGGTGATCCCGGTCACCAGTGGCGCGGCGACACTCAAGGACGCGATGAACGAGGGGCTGCGCGACTGGGTCGCGAACGTCCACGACACCTTCTACATCATCGGCACCGCGGCGGGGCCGCATCCCTATCCCGAGCTGGTGCGGGACTTCCAGAGCGTGATCGGCAAGGAAGCGCGCGCGCAGATGCTGAGCCGGATCAATCGCCTGCCCGATTTGCTGGTGGCGGCGATCGGCGGCGGCTCCAACGCGCTTGGGCTGTTCCACCCCTTCCTCGACGATGCCGACGTGGCGATGTTGGGGGTCGAGGCAGCGGGCTACGGCCTCGACAGCCAGCACGCCGCCAGCCTCCTCGGCGGCGCGCCGGGCGTGCTCCACGGCAACCGGACCTACCTGCTCCAGGACGAAGACGGCCAGATCACCGAGGGCCACTCGATCAGCGCCGGGCTCGACTATCCCGGCATCGGCCCCGAGCACGCCTGGCTCAAGGACATCGGCCGCGTCGAATACACCGCGGTCACCGACGACGAGGCGCTCGAAGCGTTCCAGCTCCTGTGCCGCACCGAGGGCATCATCCCCGCTTTGGAACCGAGCCACGCCATCGCCGCCGTCGCGAAGCGCGCGAAGGACATGGACCGCGACCAGATCATCCTCGCCAACCTCTGCGGCCGGGGCGACAAGGACATCTTCACCGTGGCCGAGAAGCTGGGAGTGGAGATTTGAATCGCCTCTCCAGCGCATTCGCCAAGCCCCGCTCCGCCCTCGTTTGCTTCCTTACCGCGGGCGACGGCGACACCACGGCCAATCTCGATGCGCTGGTCACGGGCGGCGCGGATGTGATCGAGCTGGGGATGCCGTTCACCGATCCGATGGCCGATGGGCCCGCGATCCAGGCGGCGAATTTGCGCTCGCTCGGGGTGGGGACCACCACCGCCGATGTGTTCCGCATCGCCGCCGCGTTCCGCGAGCGCCATCCGCAAGTGCCGCTGGTGCTGATGGGCTATGCCAATCCGATGGTGCGGCGCGGGCCGGAATGGTTCGCCGCCGAGTGCGCCAGGGCTGGCGTGGATGGGGTGATCTGCGTCGATATCCCGCCCGAGGAGGACGATGCGCTCGGCCCGGCGCTTCGCGCCAAGGGCATTGCCCCGATCCGGCTCGCCACGCCCACCACCGATGCGAAGCGCCTGCCGCAGGTGCTCGAGGGGTCGGCGGGCTTCCTCTACTACGTCTCGGTCGCGGGAATTACCGGCAAGCAGCAGGCCGCCACCGCCAGCATCGCCGAGGCGGTGGCCCGGCTCAAGGCGGCGACCGACCTCCCCGTCGCAGTTGGATTCGGTGTGAGGAAGCCGGAACAAGCCGCTGAAATCGCGAAACACGCCGATGGCGTGGTGGTCGGCTCCGCGCTGGTCGAGCTGGTCTGCGAACATGGCGCCGACGCGCCGCGCCATCTCCGCGCGCTGACCGAGAGTCTTGCCAAGGCGGTGCATTCGGCGGAAAGGCTGCGCGCATGAACTGGTTCAATCGCGTGCGGAATTCGCTGCCCTTCGTGCCCAAGCGCACCACCGACGACACCTTGTGGATCAAGTGCCCGAGCTGCCAGGAGATGGTGTTCGCGCGCGAGTATCACGACAATCTCGACGTCTGCCCGCGCTGCGAGCACCACGGCCGGCTGTCGGCCGACGCGCGGCTCGACCTGCTGCTCGACGCCGGATACCGCATCCTGCCTTCGCCCGAGGTGAAGGAAGACCCGCTGCGGTTCCGCGACACCAAGAAGTACACCGAGCGGCTCAAGCAGGCCCGCGCCAAGAACCCGCATCCCGATGCCTTCACCGTGGCCCAGGGCACGGTGGAGGGCCTTCCCGCCGTGGTAGGCGTGCAAGACTTCGGCTTCATGGGCGGCAGCATGGGCATGGCGGTGGGAACCGCCTTCTGCCAGGGTGCCGAGCACGCGCTGCGCCTGCGCGCGCCCTATGTGGTGGTCACCGCCGCCGGCGGCGCGCGTATGCAGGAAGGCATCCTCAGCCTGATGCAGATGCCCAAGGCGACGGTGATGACACGCCGCCTCAAGGCCGCGGGCCTGCCCTACGTCGTGATCCTGACCGATCCCACCACCGGAGGCGTCACCGCCAGCTATGCCATGCTTGGCGACGTCCAGATCGCTGAGCCGGGCGCGCTGATCGGCTTTGCCGGCCAGCGGGTGATCCAGGACACGATCCGGGAACAGCTCCCCGAAGGTTTCCAGCGCGCCGAATACCTCCACAAGCACGGGATGCTGGACATGGTGGTCCATCGCAAGGAGCTGAAGGATACCCTGGCGACGGTGCTCGACTATCTGGCGCCGAAGAAGGCGGCGTGACCACTCCCCCTCCCCTTCAGGGGAGGGGGTCGGGGGGTGGGGGCTGTGACGGGCGCCATTCACTGACAAACCCCACTCCAACCCCTCTCCTGAAGGGGAGGGGTTTGTGAAAGACTTCGCCACTTCCTCGTCCCCGGACGTCCAGAGGCAGCTCGACCGGCTGGGCGCACTGAGCGTGCCCGATGGCCGGCTCGGGCTCGCCACGATCCGCGCGCTGCTCGCCCGTCTCGGCGATCCGCATCTGCGTCTCCCGCCTGCGTTTCATGTCGCCGGGACCAATGGCAAGGGCTCGACCTGCGCCTTCCTGCGCGCGATGCTGGAAGCCGACGGCAAGCGCGTCCACGTCACCACCAGCCCGCATCTCGTGCGCTACAACGAGCGCATCCGGGTGGCCGGAGAGCTGATCTCGGATGCCCGGCTGGCGGCGCTGCTGGCCGAGGTGCTCGATGCCGGCGAGGATCTCGACCCCAGCTTCTTCGAGGTTACCATCGCCGCCGCGTTCCTGGAGTTCGCGCGCGTGCCCGCCGATGCCTGCGTGATCGAGGTCGGACTCGGCGGGCGGTTCGATGCCACCAATGTGGTGGACCGCCCCGCCGCCTGTGGAATCGCCAGCCTCGGCATAGACCATGAACGCTTCCTGCTCGCGCCGGAGGCGGGAACGCCGGCGGAGCCGCTTTCGCGGATCGCCTTCGAGAAGGCGGGAATCGTCAAGCCGGGAAGGCCGCTGGTAACGCTGGCCTATCCCGAAGGACCGCGGCTGGAGATCGAGCGCGCCGCGCTTGCCGCCGGGGCACCGCTGACCATGCGCGGCGATGCCTGGGGGGCTGAGGTCACGGAATCCGGCCTGCATTACCGGGACGAGCGCGGCGAGCTTGCGCTGCCCTTCCCGGCGCTTCCGGGCCTTCACCAGGCGGAGAACGCGGCGCTGGCGGTGGCCATGCTGCGACATCAGGACTTCATCGCGGTTTCGCCCGGCGCGATTGCCGAGGGTATCCGCAAGGCCCACTGGCCCGCCCGCCTGCAACGGCTCGCACCCGGGCCGCTGACTGGCGGGCGTGAGGTGTGGCTCGACGGCGGCCACAACGCCGATGCCGGAGCGATGCTGGCGCGGCATTTCGCCGGGCGGCGGGTTCACCTGGTGATCGGGATGCTGGCGAACAAGAATCCCGCTGCCCTGATCCGGCCGATGCGCGACAGCCTCGCAAGCGTGGTGGCCGTGCCGGTCCCGGCCCATGAGCATCACCCGGCCGCCACCTTCGGCGGCGGCGAGGCGCCGGATGTTCCCCGTGCCCTCGCCGCCCTTCCCGCCGATGGTCTTCCCGTGCTCATCGCCGGGTCGCTTTACCTCGCGGGCGAGGTGCTGCGGTTGAACGGCGAGCTGCCCGGCTGACTATTCCGCGGCAGCCACATCCTTCGCCTCGGGCGCGACCACGCCCTGCGCGCCGGGGCGG
The DNA here is from genome assembly GCA_016793865.1 of Altererythrobacter sp. GTDB lineage: Bacteria > Pseudomonadota > Alphaproteobacteria > Sphingomonadales > Sphingomonadaceae > Qipengyuania. The sequence goes on along the minus strand of JAEULJ010000007.1, from coordinate 175,395 downwards.
CTCTGGCGCCACCATTCGGCCACCACCAGCAGCATCGCCAGAACGCCGATCCAGGTGGTGAGGATGAAAACATCGTAGAAGCCCTGCCGCTCGATCATCTGGCCCAGCGCGCCCCGCCCCAGCGCCCCGATCAGCAGGGTGAGCGAGGACAGCAGGGCGTATTGGACCGCGCTGAACTGCTTGGAGACGATCGAGGACAGCCAGGCGACGAAGGCCGCGCCGGCTATGCCGATGGCCAGGTTCTCGGCCCCGATGGTCAGCATCAGCCGCGCGAGGCGCTCGCTTCCGCCGGGGAAGCTCGACACGAGCGCGGAGAACCCGCTCGCACCGGCCACGGCGCCCACCACCGGGCTGCCCGCGGCCATGTCGGCATAGAGCAGGTTGGTCAGCGCGGCGAGCAGCCCCCCGATCAGCAGCGTGGGCATCCGGCCCAGCGCCGTCAGCATCCACCCCCCGATGGCCAGGCCCAGCACGATCGCCCCGATCCCGAACATCTTCGAGGCGAAGGCCACCTCGTCCTTGGTGTACCGCAACTCGCCGAGATAGAAGGGATAGGCGAAGGTGCCCCAGATCGCGTCGCAGATGCGATAGGTCAGGACCACCGCCAGGATCAGCACCAGCGACCAGCCCATGCGGCCCACGAACTCCACCAGCGGCAGCACCAGCGCGCGATAGAGGTGGTCGAGCGCGGCACCCGCTCCGCTTGCCGGCGGCGCGTCCTCTGCCAGCAGATGGTTGCCGCGGCGCTGTTGCCCGGCCAGCCATCCCGCGACCAGCGCGGGCATCACGATGGTGGCCACGATCACCCACGGGCCCCAGGCGAGCGTGAAGGCGGTGGGATCGGGACGGCTCTCGGGCGGCGAGGTCATGGAGCGGACCATGAAGTCCAGCAGCACGACGATCGCACCCAGCCACAGGACGCCAACGATGGCGAGCGCGCGGTGGCGGATGCGCGGGCTCAGCTCTCCCGCCCGGCGCAGCGCGCGCACCTCGGCATCGCTTTCGGCAGCCGCGCCGCGCCCGGAATCCGGCGCGAACAGCCCCGCCGCGCCGATGGCGAGCAGCATCGCCCCCATCGCGACATAGGTCTGCGGCCAGCCGATCCGCTCTGCCACGATCAGCGCCAGCGCCCCGCCCGCCAGCGAGGACAGGCGGAAGCCCATCTGATAGACGGTCGAAAGCACGTCCAACGGCGCTTCCTCGTCGGCCACGTCGATACGCCAGGCGTTGATTGCGATGTCCTGGGTGGCGCTGGCCAGCGCGCCGATGCCGGCCAGCAGGCTGAACATGCCGAGCTGGCTCCTGGGGTCCAGGATCGCCATCGTCACGAGGATGCCGCCGAGCAGGAGCTGCATCGGGACGATCCACTGCTTGCGCTTGCCCAGCCGTCTCAGCCCCGGCAGGTCCGCCTTGTCGATCAGCGGCGACCATATGAACTGGAAGGCATAGGCGAGCCCGATAAGGCTGAAGACGCCCATCGTCTCCAGATCGACCCCGGCCTCCGTCAACCATGCGAACAGCGTTCCCAGGAACAGTGCGAAGGGGAGGCCGCTGGCGAAGCCGAACAGCAGCATGAAGCCCGTCTTGCGGTTTCTCAGCGCCCGCCCGAGTATGCGCCAGCTCGACGGCTTCTTCGCTGCATCCGCTTCGGCCATCTGTTCTCCCGTCCCTTGCACGCCCGTGAAACTGTGCGACACTAGCGGGGCAAGCTGACCGGGAACAGACGCCATGCGCGCCGCATCCACCACCACCGCAATCGGCGCCGCCGCCTCGCCCCCGACCGCAGGGCAGCGTGCGCTGGCCCGGGCAGTGGCCGCCGGCGGCGAGGCGCGGACCGGCGCGATCACCCGCGTGCCCGCCGCCGCCTATACCGATCCGGCGCATTTCGAACGCGAGCGGCGCGCGCTGCTCGAGCGGATGCCGCAACTCCTGGCTCCCAGCGCGCTGCTCCCCATGCCGGGCATGGCGGTGCCCCATGACGGCACGGGGCGTCCGCTGCTCCTTACCCGCGACACACAGGGGCGGGCCCATGTCTTCCTCAACGTCTGCCGGCATCGGGGCACGCGGCTGGTGGAGGGGGAGGAAGCCGCCTGCACGAAGAAGCTGGTGTGCCCCTATCACGCCTGGACCTATGCCGTTGACGGGCGGCTGCTCGCCCTCCCCCGCTCTGACAGCTTTCCGGGGCTGGACAAGGGCACGATGGGGCTGGTCGAGCTGCCAAGCTGCGAGGCCGGCGGCCTGATCTGGTTCGCCCCGAAGGAGGACGTGGATTTTACCCACGTCCGCGCGGTGGGCGAAGACATGGACGCCTTCGGAACCGCGGGCCATGTGTTGTTCCGCCGCAAGACGCATACTGTCCGCGCCAACTGGAAGCTCGTCATGGACGCCTTCCTCGAAAGCTACCACGTCACCCGCCTCCACGCTCAGACCATCGGGCCGTTCTTCAAGGATGGCGTGACAGCGGGCGACCGCATCGGCCCCCACGCCCGCTCCGCCGTGGGGCGGCTCGAGGACATGGCAGGCGTGGAGATGGCGGACATGGCGGCGCTGCGCCGTGCCATCACCTTCGCCTATCAGCTCGTGCCGGGCGCGCTCATCATTCCCAGCCCCGACTACATCAATGTGATGACACTGATGCCGCGTGCCCACGATCTGACGCTGGTGGAGGATTTCATGCTGATCCCCGAGGCACCGGCGACGGACAAGGCGCGCGACCATTGGGAAAGGAGCTGGGCGCTGCTCGACGGCGGGGTATTCGCCAGCGAGGATTTCCGCGCCGCCGAGCTTGGCCAGCAGGGGCTGGAAAGCGGTGCGATCGCGGAGCTCACGCTGGGCACGATGGAGACCGGCATCGCCGCCTATCACGAGGCGGTCGAGGGGGAGCTGCGCGCCGCGAACTGAACGAGGTGTTACGCCGAATCGCGTTCTGAAGAATGTGACCTTCCACAGAAGGTTGTTTCAGTTCAATCGCTTACGAGCCAAACTGGCGGGGTCACTGTGACTTTCGCCTTTCGGGCGTGGATCGCGGGGTACGGGTGATCGTCGGAGCTCACAGCGGGTCCAGGCCAGCGCCATCACCCGGTTCTCGCACATCGCGGGGGGTGTAGGAAAACGATTTCTTCCCCGCCCGGCTCGCATCTTTGCCCAGCCGTGGGCGTGCCCAGCCAGAGGTGGATTTGTCCGGCCGGGAAGCCTAAGCGGCGCAGCATGTCCAACCCCCTCCCCGATAGTGGCGACCGCATCGCCAAGCTGCTCGCGCGCGCGGGAGTGGCGAGCCGGCGCGAGATCGAGCGGATGATCGCCGAGCGCCGCATCGCGCTCGACGGCAAGGTGCTGGACACCCCGGCGGTCAAGCTGCCCAACCTCAAGGGCGTGACCGTCGACGGCAAGCCGGTCGCCCATGCCGAGCCGGCCCGGCTGTTCGCCTTTCACAAGCCCTCCGGCCTCATCACCGCGGAGCGCGACCCGCGTGGCCGCCCCACGATCTACACCGCGCTTCGCAATGCCCTGCCGCGCGGAGCACCCAGGCTGATGCCGGTGGGCCGGCTCGACTTCACCACCGAGGGGCTGCTGCTGCTGACCAATGACGGCGAGCTGAAGCGCGCGATGGAACTGCCCGCCAGCGGCATTCCGCGGACCTATCGCGCGCGCGCATTCGGCGACATCACCCAGGCCCAGCTGGACGATCTGATGGAAGGCGTGGAAGTCGAAGGGGTACGCTATGGCCGGATCGAGGCCGATCTCGAGCGTTCCTCGGGCCGCAACCGCTGGATCGTGCTGACGCTGACCGAGGGCAAGAACCGCGAGGTGCGCCGCGTGCTCGAGCATCTCGGCCTCCAGGTCAGCCGCCTGCTGCGCACCGCCTATGGCCCGTTCCAGCTCGCCGACCTGCCCCGCGGACAGGCGATCGAGATCCGCCAGGTCGACGTGGAGCGGTTCCGCAAGACGCTCCACAACGGCTGAGCCGAAGGGATGCGGATCGTCGCGGGAGAATGGCGCGGGCGGCGGCTGGCCGCGCCCAAGGGTGACGCCACGCGCCCCACCGCCGACCGCACGCGCGAAGCGCTGTTCTCGATGCTGACGAGCCGCCTGGGCAGCTTCGAGGGGCTGTCCGTGGCGGACCTGTTCGCCGGTTCGGGAGCGCTCGGCCTGGAGGCGCTGTCACGCGGGGCGGCCAACTGCCTCTTCGTGGAGCAGGATGGCACGGCACTGGCGGCATTGAGGGCCAATATCGCCACGCTCGGAGCCCGCGAACGCACGATCGTCGAGGCGGGATCGGTGATGACCATGAAGCCCGCGCGGGCGAGCGTGGACCTGATCCTGCTTGATCCGCCCTATGGCACCGGCGCCGGCCAGGTCGCTCTCCACCGATTGCAGCGGCTTGGCTGGATCGGCGCGCAAAGCTGGATGGCGCTGGAGACCGGTGCCGACGAGGATGTCGCCGTCACCGGTCTCGCGGTTCAAGTCGATCGCCGGGTCGGAAAGGCGAAGCTCAGCCTGCTGCGCCTCGCCGATCCCGGCTGACTGGCGCAGTTACTGGCCGAGCGGTCCGGCAGCAGCCTTCTGCTCGGCATCCTGCTTCTCTAGCGACGCCCACACCGCAGCCTGCTGCTCGGGAGTGGCGGCCACGATCTTGGCCTTGTCCGCATCGGCGATGCGCAGGAAGATCGTCTGGCGCGCCGGGGTCAGGCCGTCGAAGTAGCTGCGGATGTCCGCCGGCCAGGCATCATAGGCCGCCTTCTGCTCGGCTGTGAGGCCCGAGGGCGCCGCAGGCGCGGGAGCCGGTGCCGGCGCCGTCGTGGTGGGCGCAGCCGGGGTGGCCGTCTCCGCAGGAGCCGGCGGCGCGGGCTCGGTGACCGGCGTTTCATCGGTCACGGGAGCCGGGGGGACCGGAGCGGTGGCGTCCGGCGCGGCCGGATCGGCTGGGGGCGGAACCGGCGCGGCCTCCTCCGTCGGCTGGCCTTCGGGGGTCACGGGCTGGGCGCCGGCTGCGTCCTGCGCCAGAACCGGCGAGGCAGCGAAAGCGGCAAGAATCAGCCCAAGGGAAGAATAGCTCTTCATTATCGTCTCCATCGAATAGCGGCTCTGCCGATCAGGGTACGACCGAGCCACTGGGGTGAAAAGGGATGTCGGCGCGGATGCCCGGGCAGACAAGGGAAGCGGCAATCGAGTGACCGTGGCGAAGCTTCGGTCTGGCGTGAATTGAGGCTAAATTGGGGCAGGCTGTGAGCGGGCAAAAAGAACCGAGCTTGTCGCGTAACCGCCTGCAAAATTCGGCTAAGCCACGAAAAAAAGGGCGGGATCGCCGCGGCGTCCCGCCCCACTTGCCCGCGCCTCCAGAAGTGGGCGGGCGAGAACTCGAATCAGTTCTGCGGCTTGGCGCCGGTCATTTCGCTGGCCGGCTGGCCGGGCCACTTGTTCAGCGGGCGCGTTCCAGTGCGGTTCTTTTCCCAGCTGTTGATACAGCCGTCCTGCTGCCCCTTTTTGCACACCGGTAACTCGCCGGAAGCCAGCGCGGCGGGGTCTGCACCGGCTGGCGCGGCCTGCGCCGTCTCCTTGCGGACAAACTGCATACCGCCCGGAGATGCGGCACCGGGAGCCGCCGGCGGGGCCGCGGGCGGAGGCGGTGCCGGCATCGCGGTTCCGGACGGAGCGGGCGCGGGCTCAGTGCTCGCCGCGGGAGCCTGGCCGCTCATCTGCGAAGCGATCGAGGCCCAGGCGGTGGTGCGCTGTTCCGGGGTCATGGCATAGACCGCGCCGCGCTGGTCGTCGCTGAGCACCCACCAGCCCGACTGCTGCTCCGGCGTCAGGGTCCAGAAGTAGGTCTGCAGGTCGCCCGTCCATCCATCATAGGCCGTGCGCCTATCCGCGGGCCAGCCGTCATATGCGGTGCGTTGCTCCGCGCTGAGCACGGGCGCCGCCGCGTTCGCCGTGGTGGTTGCAGTGGTCGTGGCGGTCGCGTCCTGCGCGGCGGCCGCGCCGGCCGGCAGGGCGATCGCCAATGCGGCAACGGCGGCAAGGAGGGTGGATTTCATGATCTCTCTCCGTGACATGTAGGTCGCGGCCTTTACGCGCCAGCCGATGCACGGTTCCGCCACGCCTTGCGCCGGGGGCAGATGTTCCCTAGTTGTTCGGGCCTGCGCCATGACCGCCGATCCCGCTCCCACTCCATCGCCGGCCGGTTCGCCGCCCGCCTACGCCGCCCGGCTCAACCCGCCGCAGCAGCAGGCCGTCCTGACGACGGAAGGGCCGGTTCTGATGCTGGCGGGGGCCGGAACCGGCAAGACCGCCGCGCTTACCGCAAGGCTGGCACATCTCATCGCAACACGCCGCGCATGGCCCAGCGAGATCCTTTGCGTCACCTTCACCAACAAGGCCGCGCGCGAGATGCGCGAACGGGTCGCCCGGCATATCGGCGCGGCCGTGGAAGGGATGCCGTGGCTCGGCACCTTCCACTCGATCGGGGCCAAGATGCTCCGCCGCCATGCCGAGCTTGTCGGCCTGAAATCGAACTACACGATCCTCGACACCGACGATCAGCTGCGGCTGCTCAAGCAGATCATCGTCGAGAACGATCTCGACGAGAAGCGCTGGCCCGCGCGCCAGCTCGCCGGGTTGATCGACCGGTGGAAGAACCGCGGGCTCAACCCCGGCGATCTCGATGCGGTAGAGAACGAGGCCTATGCCAACGGCCGGGGGCAGCAGTTCTACACGCTCTATCAGGAACGGCTGAAGGCGCTCAACGCCTGCGATTTCGGCGATCTGCTGCTCCATGTGCTGAACATCCTGCGCCGCCACCGCGATGTGCTGGAACAGTATCAGCAGCGCTTCAAATACATCCTGGTGGACGAATATCAGGATACAAACCAGGTCCAGTACCTGTGGCTGCGGTTGCTGGCGCAGGAGCGCAGGAACATCTGCGTGGTGGGTGACGACGATCAGTCGATCTACAGCTGGCGCGGCGCCGAAGTGGCCAATATCCTCAAGTTCGAGAAGGATTTTCCCGGCGCGGCGGTTATCAAGCTGGAGCAGAACTATCGCTCCACCCCGCAGATCCTCGCCGCCGCCTCGGGCCTCATCGCCGCCAACAGCGAACGGCTTGGCAAGCAGCTCTGGACCGAGCTTCCGCCGGGCGAGAAGCTGCGCGTGATCGGGGTGTGGGACGGGCCGGAGGAAGCGCGCCGCGTGGGCGAGGAGATCGAGCGGCTGGAGGCCGAGGGCGCCCCACTGGACCAGGTGGCGATCCTGGTGCGTGCCCAATACCAGACCCGCGAGTTCGAGGACCGCTTCATCCAGATCGGCCTCAACTATCGCATCGTCGGCGGCTTCCGCTTCTACGAGCGCGCCGAAATCCGCGATGCGCTCGCCTATCTGCGCGTCATCGAACAGCCGGCGGACGATCTCGCCTTCGAGCGCATCCACAACCAGCCCAAGCGCGGGCTCGGCGCCAAGACGCTGGAGGCGATGCGACGCCATGCCCGGCGCACCGCCACGCCCCTCGCCGCAGCCAGCCTGGACCTGGCTGACAGCGACGAGCTTCCGGCCCGCGCGCGCGGCACCCTCGTCGCCCTGCTCGGTCAGATCGCGCGCTGGCGGCAGGCGGCGGAGGTGGAGAGCCCAGCCAACCTGCTGCGCCTGGTGCTGAACGAAAGCGGCTATGACGCCATGCTTGCCGCCGACCGAAGCGCCGAAAGCGCCGGTCGCGCGGACAACCTCGTCGAACTGGCGCGCGCGATGGAGGAATACGACACCCTCACCGATTTCCTCGAACACGTCAGCCTGGTGATGGACAATGACGCCGCCAACGATGGCGAGAAGGTCACCATCATGACCATGCACGCGGCCAAGGGGCTGGAGTTCGACCATGTGTTCCTGCCCGGCTGGGAGGAAGGCGTGTTCCCGTCACAGCGCGCGCTCGACGAGGGCGGGCTCGCCAGCCTGGAGGAGGAACGCCGGCTGGCCTATGTCGCCATCACCCGCGCCCGGCGGCGCTGCACCATCCTCCACGCCGCCAACCGCCGCATCTACGGCCAGTGGACCGGCAGCATCCCGAGCCGCTTCGTGGACGAGCTTCCCGATGACGCCGTGACGCGCGAGACTACCATGACCGGCGGTGCATCGCTATGGCGGGCCAACTGGAGCGAAACCGACGATCCCTTCGCCCACGTCGCGCGCGATGCGCCGCAGCGCAACCTGACGCGCGGCCCCGGCTGGCAGCGCGCGCTCACCGCCGGATACGACCCCAGCCCCAAGCGCCTTCCCGAGCCGGGGCGGAGCGCGGCCAGCTTCGCCGCCAGGCCCCGCGCCGATATCGCCGTGGGCGACCGCGTGTTCCACGACAAGTTCGGCTATGGAGTGGTGGAAGGCCAGGAAGGCAACAAGCTGGAGATCGCCTTCGAGCAGAGCGGCACCAAGCGCGTGCTCGACAGCTTCGTCAGCCCGGCATAGCCGGCTGGAGCATCGCGAGCGCGGCGCGGCGGCGCACCGCCTCCTTGGCGACCATACGGCTTCCCGCCCCCTCGGCCTCGCGCCACAGATTATCGGCAGCGCCGTCATCCAGCAGCAGTGCCCGCGCCTCGTAGCTCGCCAGCCGCAGCCGGTCGCTGGGATGGCGGCGGCCGAAATGCTCGGCAAGGTCGATGGCCTCCGCCCCGCCCAGCCCGACGGCGCAGCGCAGGAATGTCTCGGTCGCGGTCGGGTTGAGGACGCCGGAGATCTCGCCACTATCGAGGTCGAAACCATACTGGTCGAACCAGCCCTCGGCCGGGTGGATGCGCAGGATGTTGAGGCTGACCGACAGGCTTTCCGCAGGCAGTTGCGAATGGATGTCGCGGTGCGCGCGGTAGAGCATCAGCTTGCCTTCCGACAGCGCGCCACGCTCCACGAAGCGCAGGCCCGCCCGCTCGCCCGCAAATCCGGCCACGGTGCCGTAGTCGTATTCATAGTAGTCGCTGGCGTAGCCGGGGCCGAGATAGCCCACGGTCAGGAAACTGAAATTGTGATCGTGCGGCATCCCGTAGACGAAGGTCTTTGCGCCGCTCGATCGGAAGCACGCGTCCTGTTCTCCCGGCCAGATATTGGCGCGCAGGAAACAGCCGCCCCGGGGACGCGAAAGCACGATCGACTGCGCGCCATAGGCCGAGCTTTCGCCAAGCTCGCTATGGCGGTGCTTGAGCTGTGCGATGAGCATATCACCCAGAAACCCGCGATCATTGCCCAACCGCCTCAGCGCGCGCGCGGCGGATTGCAGGCTGTCCTCGTCATCCGGGTCGAAGCCGCCGTCGCCCAGGGTGTCGAGGCAGCCGGCCAGATCGTGCGCGGCATCGTCGGGGCAGTCGATCACGCGGGGCATGGCGTGCCCAGGTCGGCAAGTTGGGGATGGCGCTCGACAAGGCTGGCGCGCAACGCGCCGGCCGGCACGGCGAGCGCATCGCCTGCATCGCGGGCGATAGCGGTGAGCGTGGCGAAGCCCGCTGCGGTGTCGACCCCGAGCGTCTGGCGAAGCGCCTGCCAGCGCAGGTGGTCGCTGGCGGTGCCTTCACGCGCCATCGCGGCCAGCACGGGCGCCGCGTCCGCGCGGCCCATCGCGCCCAGCACCGCCGCCGCCATCTCGTCGCGGCTCTCGGCTCGGTCACCGCTGGCAATGTGGACCAGCGCGCCATCGGCGATGCCATACTCGCGTGCCGCGCCGGGGCATTCATCGCTCCGGGCGAGGCGCAGAACGATCAACCGGCCCAGCGGCTCGTCGACGATCTTGGTGCGGGCCGCGCCCGCGAAGTGGAGCCGGTCGCCTTGCCGAAGCACGCGCTCCTCCACGTCGAACCAGGCGCGCGCTGCTTCTTCCCGGCGCGTTTCGAAGACCCGCACCCGCGCCGCGCCGGCAAGGCACAGCTCGTGCCGCTCGCCGCCCGAAAAGCACACGGTGGCAACCCGTTCGCGTGCCCCGTCATGGCTTGCCTCGTAGCATAGCAGGGACAGCGTCGCCCGGCCCGCGCTGGCCAGTTGCAGCACTGCTATGCCACCCGAATATTGGTGGCGGAACGGCACGTGACCAAGGGGGTTATCGCGCAGCGCGCGGGTCAGCGGATCGAACAGGCCCGACAGCAGCCCGAGGGCCTGCTCGCGTTCGGCAAGAGCGCCGTCGAGCAGCGGGCAGTCGGCCAGCGCCGCGCCCTCGCCAAAGGCAACCAGTTCCGCCAGCAGCGGCCCGGTCGAAGGCGCCGCACGCCAGGTATCGCGGCACGCTTCCAGCGCCGCCTGCGCCGCTTGCTGAGGCGCCGGATCGCGCCTCAGCTGCGCCAGAACCGGATCGATCCGCATCGCCTGCTCACGAACTCGGAAGTGTGGGGATCAGTTCGTAGATATACACCATCAACACCACGATCCGGTCATCGACGGAGGCGGCAGAGAGGCCGGACTGTGAGCCGAACAGACCCTGCAAGGTGTCGAGTCCGGGCAGGCTGGCGAGATCAATCTTCGGTAAAGGCATGGAGAGCATCCCTTGCGTCATCGCCGCAGCGGGGTGCCGGCGGCCAGCGTCAGGGTGCAGCCTCTGGGCGCGGCGACTAAATTAAAACATTGTCATCGCCCCGGCCCCTCTCCACATGCCGCGCGATGCCGCCGCCAGAGCCCGCCGATACCGCCTTCGATCCCGTGCGGGCCGCGCCCTTCCTTACGGCGCGCTCGCACAACGGCTGGCTGGGAATGCTCTACCGCGAACACGGGGCGGACTGGGTCGAACTGGAACTGCCGTGGCGATCCGACCTCGTGGGCGAGGACGATCGCGCGGTGCTCGCCTCCGGCCCGATCGTCAGCCTGATGGACATGGCAAGCGGCCTGGCGATCTGGACCCGCATGGGCAGTTTCCAGCCCATCGCCACGCTCGACCTGCGGGTCGATTATACGCGCGCGGCCGCACCGCGCGCCAGCGTGTTCGGGCGGGCGACCTGCTATCGGATCACGCGCTCCGCCGCTTTCGTCCACGGCGTCGCACATGATGGCGATCCGGCCGATCCGGTGGCGCGGATGCAAGGCGTCTTCATGACCATCAAGGTGAACCCGGGGATCCTGCCCGGTGGCTAGGCTGACCCCCTATGCGGACGCCCTGGGCATCACCGTGGAAGCGGCCGACGGCGATGCGCCGGTCATGCGCCTGGACTTCTCCGACGGCGTGCAGGGTCGGCCGGGAGTGCTGCATGGCGGGGCCATCAGCGGCCTCTTGGAGACCGCCGGTTACGCCCTGCTGCGCGGCGCGCTCGTGCAGGAAGGGCGAGCGGCAGCGATGAAGCCGATCAACCTTACCGTCCAGTTCCTCGCTTCGGGCAAGCCGCACCCGACCTTTGCGAAGGCGCGGATCGTCAAGCTCGGCCGGCGCACGGCGAACCTGTCGGTGGAAGCCTGGCAGGACGATCCCTCACGGCCGATTGCCAGCGCGGTGATGAACGTGATGGTGGTGGAACCCGAATAGGCCCGCAGCGCGGAGGCGGAGTGCTGGGCGGCTAGTTCGGACCCGCGGCGGTTTCGGCCTCTGTCCCCCGGCGCGCGCGCTCCAGTTCCTCCTCGGCCCGGCGGCGTGCTTCCTCGATCCGAGCGCGGGCGGCTTCGTAACGCGCACCCTCGACTGTCACCCCATCCTGTCCGATCCGCACCTCGCCGCCCGGCAAGGCGATGGTCGCCCCATCGGGCCCGATGGTGATGTCGCCCTCGCCCTCAACCACATCGTCGACGATTTCCGACTGCTCGACAGGGGGCGGTGGAGCCTGCTGGATGCGAAGGGCCCGCACCATGAAATCCCGCCAGATGCGCGCCGGCACGGTGCCGCCGCTTACGCGGCCGAGCGGCGTGTTGTCGTCACGCCCCACCCACACGCCCACCACCAGATCGCCCGCATAGCCCACGAAAAGAGCGTCGCGGCTGTCCTGGCTGGTGCCGGTCTTGCCGAAATTGGCCACCGGAAGCGTGGCCGCGCGGCCCGTGCCGCCATTGATCGCGCGGCGCAGCATCGACTGCATTTCTTCCTGTGTACGCCCCGACAGGTGACTGGGGCCGTCCCACAAACGGCGAAAGAAACCGGGCTTCGTGCGCGGCACGGCATGGGCCTTCACCGGCAGATTGTTGGCCGCGATCCCGGCATAGGCACTCGTCAGCTCCAGCAGGGTCATGGTGGATGTGCCGAGCGCGAGGCTCGGATCGCCTTCCGGCAGCGGCGAGGCGATGCCGAGTTCGCGGGCGGTGGCGATGACCTTGTCGCTACCCACCTGCTGCATCAGCCGCACCGCCGCGACATTGCTCGATCCGGCGAAAGCCTCGGTCAGCGTCAGGCTTTCGGAATAGCGGCCCCCGGCGTTGCGCGGACGATAGGAACCTTGCGTGATCTCGCGGTTGTCGATCCGGTCGTCTGGCGACCATCCATCGCGCAGCGCCGCCAGATAGACGAAGGTCTTGAAAGTCGATCCCGGTTGCCGCCGGGCCTGGGTTGCGCGGTTGAACGGGGTTGTGCCGTAGTCGGTGCCGCCGATCATCGCCACGACCTCGCCGTTGCGGCGCATGGCGACCAGCGCCACCTGCGCGCCCGCCAGCGGAGCATCGCGGGTAACGCGGCGGGCGATCCCCTGAAGCCGGCTGTCGAGCGTGGTGGCGATGGTCTGGCGGGCATAACCGCCGCCCCTGTCGCCCTGGGCCAGCGCGCGCGCCTCGGGCAGCGCCCAATCGGCGAAATAGGTGCCGGTAGGCAGCTCGTGCTCGTCGCGCAGGTCGAGCCGGGGTGCCGGCCGGAACACGGCATCCTTGGGGATGTAGCCCACCTCCGCCATTGCCCCCAGCACCAGCCGCATCCGCTTTTCCGCGCGCGCATAGCTGCGCACCGGATTGAGCCTGCTGGGAGCCTGCACCAGCCCCGCCAGCATCGCCGCCTGCGTCAGCGTCAGCCGTTCCGGGCGGCGGTAGAAATAGTGCATGCTGGCCGCGCGCAGGCCATACACATTGTCCCCGAAATAGGCGTTGGAGAGGTAGCGCTCCAGGATCTGGTCCTTGGTCAGCCACGCCTCCAGCCAGAACGCGATCAGCATCTCGCGCCCCTTGCGCGTCAGGCTGCGTTCCGGCGTCAGGAAGGTGAACTTGGCGAGCTGCTGCGTGATCGTGCTGCCGCCGCCGTATCCGGTCCATGCCGCCCGCGCCATTCCGCGCGGATCCACGCCCCAATGCGTATCGAAGCGCCGGTCCTCGATGGCGAGGAATGCCTGCCGGACGTGCGGGGGCAGCTTCGCCATCTCCACCGGCGCATCGACCACGGCACCCTTGCGCGCGATAGGTGTGCCGTCGGCGGCGGTCAGCGTGATTTCCGGGGGGACGATCGGCTTCAGCGATTTGGATAGCGGCGCGGTCAGCGCCAGCCACGCCAGCAGCACGAAGAACAGCATGAGCAGCGCGGCGATGGCGCGGACGATCCACCAGCCCCAGCCCCGCCCTCGCCAGTAGGAGCGCTGGAACCATCTGAGCCGCCGCTTCTCCTCCGCCGCGACGCCGCGCTCCACCCGGTCGAGCCGCGCGTCCCAGTCGTCGAAGTCGGGCCCGTCCATGCGATCGTCGAGCGAATAGAAGCCGCCGTGCTGCGCCGGCTCCGCTGCTTTCCTCGAACCGAACAGGCGACCGAACATCGGTTACTGTGTTACCATGCCAACACAGCCTTGCATAGCGTATCGGCTCAGGAAGCCCGGCCCACCACGCTCTCCGGCAGATCGACGCCGAACACGCGCTGGTAGTACTCGGCGACGAGTATCCGCTCCGCCTCGTCGCATTTGTTGAGGAAGGTGAGACGAAAGGCGAGGCCGACATCGCCGAAGATCGCCGCGTTCTGCGCCCAGGTGATGACGGTGCGCGGGCTCATCACCGTGCTGATGTCCCCGTTCATGAACCCCTGACGGGTGAAATCCGCCACCTTCACCATGTCGGCGATCACCTTGGCGTCGGTATCCGGGCTCTTGGCGGCGACGATGCCTTGCTCCGTGTCGGCCGGCAAATAGTTGAGCGCGGTGACGATGTTCCAGCGGTCCATCTGGCCCTGGTTGATCGCCTGGGTACCGTGGTAGAGTCCGCTGGTATCGCCCAGCCCTACCGTATTGGCAGTGGCGAACAGGCGGAAATGCGGATCGGGGCGGATCACGCGGTTCTGGTCGAGCAGGGTCAGCTTGCCCTGCTGTTCCAGCACGCGCTGGATCACGAACATCACATCGGGGCGGCCGGCGTCGTACTCGTCGAACACCAGCGCCACCGGATGTTGGAGCGCCCAGGGCAGCAGTCCCTCGCGGAACTCGGTGACCTGGAGGCCGTCACGCAGCACGATCGCGTCGCGCCCGACAAGGTCGATGCGGCTGATATGCGCGTCGAGATTGATGCGGATGCAGGGCCAGTTGAGGCGGGCCGCCACCTGCTCGATATGGGTGGACTTGCCGGTGCCGTGATAGCCCTGCACCATCACGCGGCGATCATGCGCGAAGCCGGCCAGGATCGCGAGCGTGGTGTCCGGATCGAAGACATAGCCCTCGTCGAGATCGGGTGTGCGCGCATCGGGCTTGCTGAAGGCCGGCACCTCCCAGTCGACATCGACGCCGAACACCTCGCGCACCTTCACCGTGGTGTCGGGCGCGGCGAGCACGGTGCGTTGCGAGGCTTCGAAGCTCTTGTCGGTCATGTCGTTCATCGCCCCGGCGCGTAAGGCTTTCTCGAAACCGCGCCAAGCCTATATTGCCGCAATGCCCCCGCCCGACCCCATCGAAACATTGAGACAGGCGCTGGTGGGAAAGGTCCGCGGGGTCTTCAACGATGCCAATGCGGGCGAAACGCCTGTCCCGCCATCCGACCAGGCGCTGTTCGAGCGCAATTCGCCCATCCGCATGGTCCATGCCGATATAGTGAGCATGATGGTGGGCGGCATCCGCTCGCTCCTGCTCCAGATGCTGCATCCCCACGCGCTCCAAGGCGTCCTCGATCATTCCAATTTCCGCGAGGATATGCACGGGCGGTTGCGGCGGACGGCCAAGTTCATCGCCGTCACCAGCTTCGGCCACCGCGACGATGCGAAGGCCGCGATCGAGCGGGTCAACCGCATCCACGCGGCGGTGGGCGGGACGCTGCCCGACGGCACGCGCTATGCCGCCAGCGATCCGCGCACGCTCGCCTGGGTCCATGTGGCGGAGGCGACGAGCTTTCTCGCCGCATACCTGCGCCATGTCCGCCCCGCGATGCCGGGGCATGAGCAGGACGAATACTACCGCCAGTTCGCGGTGATCGCGCGCGCGCTGGGTGCCGATCCCGTGCCGCTGGACCGGCGCGAGTCGGAGCTGCTGTTCCGCGAGTTGCGGAAGGATCTGAGGCCGAGTGCCGAGGCGCGCGAAGTGGCCGATCTCGTGCTCAACCAGCGCCCGCCCGGCTCTCCGCCGGCGGCGCAGGCGCTGCTCGGAGCGGAGGCAGTGGCTCTGCTGCCCTCTTTCGCGCGCGCCATGCTGGGGTTGGAGAAGCCCGGCCTCGCCGCCTTTCCCGCTCGCGCCGCAACCTGGGGCATGGGCAAGACGCTACGCTGGGCGTTCCGGCAAAACCCTTGATCCGGCAGCGCGGGATGGGCGCGCGGCGATTCCGGCCAGCACCGGCCGAAGCGGGCTTTGGGGAACCACCGGCCCGGCTGTCCGTCCAATGGCTCGGGCGAGACATCCCGATCCCGCCGCGCAAGGAGGTTTGCGATGGCCTATCTGGATGGTTTCGTGCTGGCGGTGCCGACCGCCAACAAGGACAAGTTCATCGCCCACGCCAGCACGGCGGACGCCGCATTCCTGGATTATGGCGCAACCCGCATCTTCGAGAACTGGGGCGCGAACGTTACGGCGGGGAAAACCACGGATTTCCTTCGGGCGGTGGATGCGAAGGACGATGAGACGGTATTGTTCAGCTGGATCGAATGGCCCGACAAGCCGACCCGCGACGCCGCCTACGCCAAGGTCATGGCGCCCGATTTCGATGACGAGCGCATGGACCAGACCAGGAATCCCATGCCCTTCGATGGCAAGCGGATGATCTATGGCGGGTTCGAGCCGATCGTCACGCACGGCGCGCCGGGTGCGGGCGATTATGTCCAGGGCTTCGTGGTGCCGGTGTCGACGGCCAGACGCGAGGCCTATCGCGCGATGGCGGAGGGGGCGTGGAGCATTTTCGAGGGCTATGGCGCCACCTCGCTGGTCGAGGCCTGGGGCGACGACGTGCCCGAGGGCAAGCAGACCGACTTCTATCGCGCCGTGAAAGCCGAGCCGGACGAGACGGTGGTGTTCAGCTGGATCACCTGGCCCGACCGCGCGACCTGCGATGCGGCCGGCGAGAAGATGAAGGACGATCCCGCCATGCAGATGCCCGACGATATTCCCTTCGATGCCAAGCGCATGATATGGGCCGGCTTCGAACCGGTGGTCGTGCTGGTAGAGCGGTGATGGGCAACTATCACGGGGATTTCATCTGGTACGAGCTGACGACGCCCGATCGCCGCGCGGCCGAGGATTTCTACGGCCCCCTCACCGGATGGAAGTTCGACAGCGACCCGGCATACCGCCGGATCGAGGCCAGCGAGGGCCACGTGGGCGGCATCCTGGAACTCACGGCGGAAATGACCTCGGCCGGCGCCGTGCCGGCATGGGTCGGATATGTCGAGGTGGATGATGTCGACAAGATGGTCGGATCGATCATCGCGGAAGGCGGGCGCCTTCATACGCCCGCTCACGACCTCGAGGGTATCGCGCGCGTGGCGATGGTCTCCGATCCGCAGGGCGCGCCGCTCCATGTCATCGAACCAGTCCCTCCGCCAGGCGTGGAGAACCCCGAAAGCATGGCCTTCTCCTACGATCGGCCGCGCCTGGGCCATTGCGCCTGGAACGAGCTGGCGACCGGCGATCCCGCCGGCGCCCGGCATTTCTACGGCAAGCATTTCGGATGGGTGAAGGATGGCGAAATGGACATGGGCCCGCTCGGAAAATACGAGTTCCTGCGCCATGCCGGCCGGGCGCCCGATGGCTCCCCGATGGGGCATGGCGTGCTGGGCGCGGTGATGCCGACGCCGCCGGGCGGAGCGAGCTCCGCGGAATGGACCTTCTACTTTCGCGTGTCCGACATCGACGGTGCCGCCACAGCGATAGCAGCGCAGGGCGGCGTTCTGATTCAGGAACCCGTCGAGATTCCCGGCGGCGAATATGCGCTGGTGGCAGGCGACCCGCACGGCGCGCGGTTCGGACTGATAGGGGCGAGAAACGGGAGCTGAGCGATGGCGGACTACACCTTTTACACCAACCCGATGAGCCGCGGCCAGATCGCGCGCTGGGCATTGCAGGAGGCGGGCGCGGATTACGAGACGGTGCTGGTCGACTGGGCGGAGAAGCCGGAAGGCCTGGCCGAAGCCAATCCGATGATGAAGGTGCCCACCATCGTCCACCACCACGCCGCAGGTGGCGGCGGCCACGATCATGTCGTCACCGAGGCGGCGGCGATCTGCCATTACCTGGCCGAGCGCGAGGCGCCCGAACTGCTGCCGGGAGAGGAGGAGAAGGCGGATTACTTCCGATACCTGTTCTTCGCCGCCGGCCCTCTGGAGCAGGCAGTCACGAGCAAGGCGATGGGGTGGAGCGTCGACGATCCGAAGAAGCAGGGGATGCTCGGCTTCGGCAGCTACGAGCGCGCGATCGACACCTTCGAGGAAATGCTTTCCGGCCGCGACTTCGTGTGCGGCGAGCGTTTCACCATGGCCGATGTCTATGTCGGCAGCCAGGTCGATTGGGGCCTGGCCTTCAAGTCGATCCCCGCCCGCCCGGCCTTCGAAGCCTATGACGAGCGGCTCCGTACGCGCGACGCCTACAAGGCGGCCAAGGCGATCGACATGAAGCTGATCGGCGAGATGAAGAAGATCGATATCGCCGCCATCGAGGCTGCGATTGCCGGTGCCAGGGCCGGGGGCGGAAGCGATGCGTAGGCTTACCGGTGCCTGCTTCCTCTCGCTCGACGGGGTGATGCAGGCACCCGGCGGACCGACCGAGGATCCCCAGGGTGGCTTCGCTGAGGGCGGGTGGATGTTCCGGGTGTGGGATCCGGGCATCGAGGCGACGCTGGGTTCGCTGTTCTCGGGCGAATACGATCTACTGCTCGGCCGCCGCACCTATGACATCTTCGCCGCCTACTGGCCCTATGCGACCGGCGACAACAAGCCGATGGGCGAGGCGTTCGACCAGGCCAACAAATATGTTCTTACCCGGGGCGACCGGCCGCTCGAATGGCAGAACAGCCATCGGCTGCGGGGCATCGAGGATGTCGCCGGGATCAAGGCGGAGCCGGGTTCCGACATCATCATCCAGGGTTCCAGCACGATCTATCCCGGCCTGCTGGCCGCGGGACTGATCGACCGGCTCATCACCATGACCTTCGCGGTCACGCTGGGGGGCGGCAAGCGGCTGTTCGGGGCGGGTACGCCGGTCGAGACGCTTGAGATGACCGATCACCGCGTGACCGACCAGGGCACGGTGATCGCGACCTACACGCCCGGAGGCAAGCTGCCACCGCGCGCCGCCGATGCCCCCGCGCCGGCCACCAGCGAACGCGAGGCCGAGCGCCAGCGCCTGATCGCCACGGGCGAATGGTGAGCGCGGCGCACCAATCGATTCACGGTTCAAGGAGCTAACCGGATCGTTGAGGCCCAATCCAGAGTTCAAACCGAATCGCAACTTCGGCTTGAGGCGCTCATTTTACCCATTAGGTTATCTTTGTCAAGCATTTTTCACCGTATCGCCGGAGATGGACGGATTTCTGCGAAGCAACTGGTAGGCCTGGACCACGGCCGCCAGCCGGCCCTCGGCGCTGCGATCGCCCCCGTTTCGGTCGGGGTGGTAGCGGCGCACCAGCTCGGAATAGCGGCGGCGCAGCGCGCGCCGGTCGACCTGGGCGGAGAGGCCCATGGTTTCCAGCGCGGCGGCCTCCTCGCGGCTGAACCGCCCGCTCGCCGCCACCTCCGCCTCGCGCCGGGCGCGCTGCTTGATGCCGGTGGCGCGCGCGGCGATGGCGTCGAGCGGATCGTCGAAATCGGCCCAGCGCGGCAGATCGCCCACGCCCGCCGTGGCGCGAAAGCTCCGGCTCTCGGTTCGCCAGCCCGCGCCGGGCGCCTGCGCGGCGTAGATTTCCTCGGCGGTCATCCCGGTGAACCAGTCGAACCCGGCGTTGAATTCGCGCACATGGTCCAGGCACAGCCAGCGCCATTCGCCCGGCCCGTCGAAACCCGCCGGCCGCTCGCCCGGTGCGCGGAACTCGCCAGCCGCCGCGCAGCCGGGATGCATGCACGCCCGCCCGCGCGCCTCGTGCCGTCCATGAAACCGCGTCTCGTGCATTCGGGTTGGAATGGGGACGCGGTGCGCGTTAGGAAACCCCGTAAGGAGCGATTCTTCGTATGACCGGACCAGTCCAGCGGGAAATGGAGCGGCTGCTGGCCGTGGCCTTCGCCCCCACCCGCCTCGCAGTCATCAATGACAGCGCCAGCCACCACGGCCACAGCGGCGATGACGGCAGCGGCGAATCGCATTTCACCGTCGAGATCGAGGCCGAGGTGTTCGCCGGCCGCAGCCGGCTGGAACGCCAGCGGATGGTAAACCGCGCGCTTGGCGACATTCCCGGCCAGCGCGTCCATGCACTGGCGATCAAGGCCCGTGCGCCCGGAGAAGGAGGCAACCCATGATCGAGCAGATCATCACCCCAGTCGCTCACGACCTCGGCCAGTTCCAGGTCCGCCGCGCAATTCCCTCGCGAGCGCGCACGATGGTGGGCCCGTTCATCTTCGTGGACCAGTTCGGCCCGGCACAGCTCGACCTCGGCGCCGGCATGGACGTGCGTCCGCACCCGCACATCGACCTCGCGACCGTTACCTGGCTGTTCGAGGGCGCGATCGACCATCGCGACAGCCTCGGCAGCTTCGCAACCATCCGCCCCGGCCAGGTGAATCTGATGACCGCCGGGCGCGGCATCGTCCATTCCGAGCGCAGTCCGCAGGCCGAGCGCGATGCCGGTCCGCGGCTCTACGGGATGCAGACTTGGCTCGCGCTGCCCGACGGTAGCGAGGAGATCGATCCCGCCTTCGAGGCGGTGACCGATCTGCCCGTTGTCGAGGATGGCGGCGCGCGCGCCATCGTGGTCATGGGCGAACTGTGGGGGGCGCGGGCCGCCACCACCTGCCATTCGCACACCATCTACGCCGAGATCGTGCTCGGCGCCGGGGGCGCGATCCCGATCGAACACTCCGCCGACGAGCGCGCGGTGATGCTGGTAGGCGGCGAGGCGGAGATCGCGGGCGCACCGCTCGGCCTCTACGAGCTGACCGTGCTCCGGCCCGGCGTGGCCCTCACCCTGGGTTCGCACGGCGGCGGCCGGGTCATGCTGCTGGGCGGCGAGGCATTCGCCACCAAGCGCCATGTGTGGTGGAACTTCGTCAGCTCCAGCCGCGAGCGCATCCAGCAGGCGAAGGAGGACTGGCAGGCCGGCCGCTTCCCGCTGGTGCCGGGCGACAGCGAGGAGTTCATCCCCATACCCGCCGTCCCCAACACGGTCAGCTATCCGTGAGCCCCTGGTGAGCTTCGCGGGAAGGACAGCCTGGATCACCGGCGCATCGAGCGGCATCGGCGCGGCGCTGGCTGGCGAATTCGCGGTTCGCGGGGCACGGGTGGTACTCTCGGGGCGCGACGAGGGTCGGCTGCGCGCCGTGGCCGATGCGCTCGAGACAGAAACGCTGATCCTCCCCTTCGAGGTGACCGACGAGGCCGCCATGCTGGCCGCCACCCGGCAGGCGGCGGCATGGGGCGGCGGGGTGGACATCTTCGTCGCCAACGCCGGCATCTCGCAGCGCAGCGCGGCGGTGGACACCGACATGGCGGTCTATCGCCGCATCATCGACGTCGACCTGACCGCCCAGATCGCCGCGGCACAGGCGCTGCTGCCGCATTTCACCGCACGCGAAAACGGGCGCCTGATCTTAATCTCATCGATCGCGGGCAAGGTCGGCGTGCCGATGCGGACCGCCTATTGCGCCGCCAAGTTCGGGCTGATCGGCTATGCCGACGCCCTGCGCGCAGAGCTGTCGCAGACCGGCGTGTCGGTCCATGTCGTATGCCCCGGCTCGGTCGCCACCGATGTCAGCCGCAACGCGCTCACCGGTGGCGGCGCGGCGCGCGGCAAGAGCGACAAGGCGATCGACGAAGGCATTCCCCCGGCCGAGGCGGCACAGGCCATTCTCGATGCTGTCGCCGCCGGCCAGCGCGAGATCGTGGTGGCGCGCGGCATGGAGGAGGCAATGGGCGAACTGCGCCGCACGCCCGACACGCTGTTCGACCAGGTCGCCGCGATGGTGGCCGCGGGCTATATGGACAAGATGCGGGACGGCTGAGCGCCGCCGTCCGCCTTCACCCGTCCCATTCCACCCATGCGCCATGCGGGTGAGCGGTGGCGAGGCGGATCGGCGCGGGCCCTCCGGGCCACCAGCGAACGGTCAGCTCGTGGCGATGCGTATCGCGGTTCGCCTCCAGCATGACCCAGGCCAGCGGCGCCCCGGCGCTCGCACCCGCGCCTGCCACCTCGATCGAGGCGGTGATGGCGTCGCGCTCGTCGCGCGGGATGTATTGCCAGACCACCGAATGGGCGATCACGCGGGTGACGCCGGGCTGCGGCGGGCGGGCGAGAACCCGCGACACGAAATCACCGGCGCGTTCGCGAGAGATGGCGGGCGGCGTCTCCCGTGCCTGAGCCACGGCGGCATCCATGCGCGCGAAACGCTCCGTCTGTTCGGGCCAGACATAGGCGCGCAGCCGCAGCGCCTGGGCGGGGTCCGCCAGATCGACCGGCGCCACGTCGCACCCCTCGGCCGAGACGATCCGCAAGCCGCACGCCGGGGGCGGCGGCCCGCGCCATTGCGGGGCGATCCGCATTCCCGCGCCGGCTGGGCCGACCACCACCCCGCCCAGGTCGAAGCGATAGCGGTCCATCATCAGATTGATCCCCGCGCTCGATCCCAGCTCGAACAGGGCGAAATCGGGCGGGCAGCCGCGCTCCACCAGCCACAGCATCGCGGCGGCGAAGGCCCATGACCGGCCGGCTTCATTGGTTTGCGGCGGCCCGTCGAGCCACGGCAGCAGGAACGCCTCGTGCCGCTCCAGCGCCGCCGCCACCCGCTCGGCCGCATCGGCGGGCTGCTCCCCATCGTAGATCGGCGCCAGCCCCGGCTCGGCCCGCGCCAGATGTAGCGCGTGGAGCCCGCCGGCGATCCTCAGCGGGAGGGCATCGGCCAGCGGCGGCCCCTGCCAGTCACGAATCCGCGCCATCACCGGCCCGCCGCGCGCGCCATCCAGCAGCTCCGCCAGGGCGGCGCAGACCAGCGCCGTGATCGGTGCCGCGTTGTCGCGGCAATAGGCCACCTGGTTCAGAAATGCGGTCCTCACCGCCGCCGGCCCGGTGGCCAGCGGATCGACGATCTGGTATCTCGCGGCATCCAACGGCATTGCGATACGCCCTCCGCTTGCTATGGCGCGGCGCTCCATGATCCAGCCGCTGATCTTCGCCGTGCCCAAGGGCCGCATCCTCGACGAGGCACTGCCGCTGATGGCGCGCGCCGGGATCGTGCCCGAACCCGCGTTTCACGACAAGGCGAACCGCTCGCTGACGTTCTCCTGCGAGGCGGGAGCCACCTCGGGCGAAGACATCCGCATCATTCGGGTGCGCGCCTTCGACGTGGCGACCTTCGTGGCGCATGGCGCGGCGCAGGCGGGCATCGTGGGCTCCGACGTGATCGAGGAGTTCGACTACCCCGATCTCTACGCGCCGGTGGACCTCGGCATCGGGCGCTGCCGTCTGTCGGTGGCGGGTCCGAGCGTCGATGGCCAAGGCAACGAGGCGGCCGGCCGCGCCAGCCATTTGCGCGTGGCCACCAAATACCCCGCCCTCACCCGCCGCCATTTCGAGGCGCGCAGCATCCAGGCGGAATGCGTGAAACTCAATGGCGCGATGGAGATTGCCCCGGCGCTGGGGCTGGCCCCCGCGATCGTCGATCTGGTCTCCAGCGGGCAGACGCTCAAGGACAACGGCCTGGTCGAGAAGTCCGTCATTCTCGAGGTGTCCGCCCGGCTGATCGTGAACCGCGCCGCCTTCAAGACGGACCCGCGGATCTATGCGCTCGTGGATCGCTTCCGCGCCCTTGCCGCGAGCTCGGAACGGATGGCCTGATGCGATTGCTCGGCGCCCGCGATCCCGGTTTCGAGGCCGCCTTCGCCCGCGTGGTCGTGGACGTGCGCGAGAGCGGGGAGGAGGTCGGGCGCGACGTGGCGGCGATCATCGCCGATGTGCGCCAACGGGGCGAGGCCGCGCTGCTAGACCATACGCGGCGCTTCGACGGCTTCGATCCCGGCGCCGACTGGAGCATCGGCCCGGATGCCTGCGAGCGCGCATATGCCGCGCTCGACCCGGCGCTCAGGGCGGCGCTCCACACCGCCGCGGACCGCATCCGCGCCTATCACGAAGGCCAGATCCCCGCCGACCGCGACTATACCGATGCCATCGGAATGCGGCTGGGCGCGCGCTGGCGGCCGGTCGAGGCGGCGGGGCTCTATGTCCCCGGCGGGCGCGCGGCCTATCCCTCGTCGCTGCTGATGAACGCCATTCCGGCGCGGGTGGCGGGCGTCGGGCGGCTGGTCGTGGCGACCCCCACGCCCAATGGCGAGGCGAACCCGCTGGTGCTCGCCGCCGCGCATATCTGCGGGATCGACGAGATCTGGCGCGTGGGCGGGGCCCAGGCGATCGCGGCGCTGGCGCATGGTGCCGGGCGTATCGCCCGCGTCGATGTGATCGTTGGACCGGGCAACGCCTGGGTGGCAGAGGCCAAGCGCCAGCTCTACGGCGTGGTCGGCATCGACATGGTGGCCGGGCCGAGCGAAATCCTGGTCATCGCCGATGCCGACAACGATCCCGCCTGGATCGCCGCCGACCTGCTCAGCCAGGCCGAGCACGATCCCGCCGCGCAGGCGATCCTCATCACCGATGATGCCGCCTTCGCCGGGCGCGTGATCGCTGAGGTCGATGCGCTTCTGGCAAGCCTCGCCACCGGGGCGACCGCGCGCCGGAGCTGGGAGGCGCACGGGCTGGTGATCGTGGTAGGCGATCTGGCCGAGGCCCCTCCCCTCGCCGACCGGCTCGCCGCCGAGCACGTTGAAATCGCCGTGAAGGACCCCGCCCCGCTGTTCGAGGCGATCCGCCATGCCGGCAGCATCTTCCTAGGCCGCCACACGCCCGAGGCGATCGGCGATTACATCGCGGGGCCCAACCATGTGCTGCCCACCGGCCGCAGCGCGCGCTTTGCCAGCGGGTTGTCGGTGCTCGATTTCATGAAACGCACCAGCTTCATCGCGGCGAGCGAGGCGGCGCTGGCCGAAATCGGCCCCGCGGCCGTGCTGCTCGCCGAAGCCGAGGGCTTGCCGGCCCACGCCCGATCCGTGAGACTACGCCTCCCATGAGCACAAATCCCCGCAGCCAGGCCCGATCAGCCGCCCGCCTCGCCGCGGTGCAGGCGCTTTACCAGCAGCAGATGGAGGGCACGCCGCTCAACCGCCTGCTGGACGAATTTCACCAGCACCGCCTGGGCGCGGAGATCGAGGAAGTGCAGTTCGCCGATGCGGAGACGGCCTTCTTCGACGATATCGTGAAGGGCGTGGATGCCCGCCGCGACGAGATCGACCTGCTGCTGTCTGAGAAACTGGCCCAGGGGTGGACGCTGGCCCGGCTGGACCGCACCATGCTCCAGATATTGCGGGCCGGGACGTATGAGCTGCTCGCCCGCGCCGACGTGAGCCGCGCCACCGCGATCAGCGAATATGTCGATGTCGCCAAGGCCTTCTTCGACGACCGCGAGGCCAAGTTCGTCAACGGCGTGCTGGACGCCGTGGCGAAGGACGTGCGGCGCTGACCGCGACGCTCGACTCCGCGCGATAGCGGCGGCACAGGCAGCCGGTGAACGAGCTGGATTTCATCGCCGCGCTGCGATCGCTCGCCACCGATCCGGCGGCGCGCGGCTTGGCCGACGATGCGGCCGTGCTCGAACTCGGCGGCGAGACGCTGGTCCTCACCCATGATGCGATGGTCGAGGGGCGGCACTGGTTGCCCGGCCAGGACATGGCCGATGTCGCCTGGAAGCTGGTGGCGGTGAACCTTTCCGACCTCGCGGCCAAGGGCGCGGAGCCGCTGGGGGTGCTGATCGGGCACACGCTGGGCGATGGCGACGCGCGCTTCCTCGAAGGGCTGCACGAGGTGCTGGAAGAATACCGCGTGCCGCTGCTGGGCGGCGATACGGTCGCGGGGGATGGCGCGCGCACGCTCGGCTGCACCGCCATCGGCCGCGCCACCCATCAGCCGGTGCCCTCGCGGGCGGGAGCGCGGCCCGGCGATTGGGTATGGGTGGCCGGCACGCTGGGCGCCGCGATGCTCGGCTTCGAGGCGCTGCGCGACGGCAGCGGTGCGGACAGCAGCGCCTTTCGCCGGCCTGTCCCGCTGCTGGCGGAAGGAAGGGCCCTCGCGCCGCACGTCACCTCGATGATGGACGTATCGGACGGACTGTTGCTCGATGCCGCGCGCATCGCCGCCGCCAGCGGCGTCACCCTGAGCCTCGACACCGCCAGCATGACGGTCGCCGATCCCGCGCGGATGATCGACTGCCTGACCTGGGGCGATGACTACGCGCTCCTGTTCACAGGCGATCCGGCCCTCGTTCCACCCGTCGCCGCCATGCGGGTCGGCAAGGTCGAGAGCGCTGGCGAGCATCCCCTGCTGCTGGATGGCGCACCGCCCGCCCCCGGCCTGCGGCTCGGCTACCGGCACGGGTGAACGGTTTTCCCCGAGCGGGGCAGGAATCCACGGGATTTCGGCCCTTGCCAGTGCCAAGACGCCCTCTATACCCTCGCGCCATGTGCCGCGGCCATTGGCGCCGCGGCTACAAGGGATCAACGGGGAGGGGACAATCTCGTGAACTTCATTCTGATTTCGATCGCGCTTGGGCTGGCGGCCGTGCTCTACGGCTTCGTCACCAGCCGCCAGGTGCTGAGCAGCGCTGCGGGCAATGCCCGGATGCAGGAGATCGCGGGGGCGATCCAGGAAGGCGCGCAGGCCTATCTCAAGCGCCAGTATACCGCCATCTCGGTGGTGGGCGTGGTAGTGGCCATTCTGGTGTTCGCGTTCCTTGGCCACATCTCGGCCATCGGCTTCCTGCTCGGCGCGATCCTCTCGGGGGTCGCCGGGTTCATCGGAATGAATATCTCGGTCCGCTCCAACGTCCGCACCGCCGCGGCGGCGCAGACGGGCTTGCAGGCCGGCCTTACCCTCGCCTTCCGCGCCGGCGCCATCACCGGCATGCTGGTGGCGGGCCTCGCGCTGCTGGCCATCGCGGTGTTCTTCTACGTGCTGGTCGGGCCGATGGGCCTGCCCGCGAACAGCCGGGGCGTGATCGACGCGCTGGTGGCGCTGGCCTTCGGCGCTTCGCTGATCTCGATCTTCGCGCGCCTGGGCGGCGGCATCTTCACCAAGGCAGCGGACGTGGGCGCCGACCTTGTCGGCAAGGTCGAGGCCGGCATTCCGGAAGACGACCCGCGCAACCCGGCCGTTATCGCCGACAATGTGGGCGATAACGTCGGCGACTGCGCCGGCATGGCCGCGGACCTGTTCGAAACCTATGTCGTGACCGTGGGCGCGACCATGGTGTTGACCGCGCTGCTGCTCAAATCGCTGGCGGCAGACCAATTGCTCGCGTTGATGAGCCTGCCGCTGCTGATCGGCGGGGCCTGCATCCTCACCAGCATCCTGGGCACCTATTTCGTCCGCCTCGGCTCCAGCGGCAAGGGCGCGACCAATGTCATGGGCGCGATGTACAAGGGCTTCCTCGTCACCGCGATCACCTCGATCCCGCTGATCTGGCTCGCCATCGACGCGACCATCGGAATAGGCACGGAAATCGGCCGCAATCTCACAGGCGTCGCCCCGGGCGAGCCGTTCGCGGCGGAGGGGCTGGCCGAACAGGTCGTCTCCTTCAGCGGCATGGACCTGTTCTGGTGCTCGCTGCTGGGCCTCGTCATCACCGGGCTCATCATCTGGATCACCGAATACTACACCGGCACCAACTATCGCCCGGTCCGCTCCATCGCCAAGGCGTCGGAGACCGGGCACGGCACCAATGTCATCCAGGGCCTCGCGATCAGCCTCGAGGCGACGGCGCTGCCGACGCTGGTGATCGTTGCCGGCATCGTGGTCGCCTACCAGCTCGCCGGTCTCATCGGCATCGCCTATGCGGCGACCGCGATGCTGGCGCTGGCCGGCATGGTGGTGGCGCTCGACGCATACGGTCCCGTCACCGACAACGCCGGCGGCATCGCCGAGATGGCGGGCCTGGACGACAGCGTGCGTGAGAAGACCGACCTGCTCGACGCGGTCGGCAACACCACCAAGGCCGTGACCAAGGGCTACGCCATCGGTTCGGCGGGCCTTGCCGCGCTGGTGCTGTTCGCCGCCTACACCACGGACCTTGGCGAATACTTCCCCAATGTGGACGTCGATTTCAGCCTCGAGAATCCCTATGTGATCGTCGGGCTCCTGCTCGGCGCGCTGCTGCCCTATCTGTTCGGGGCGATGGGGATGACCGCGGTCGGCCGCGCCGCGGGCGACGTGGTCGTGGACGTGCGCGAGCAGTTCAAGAACGATCCCGGCATCATGGCGGGCACCAGCCGGCCGAACTATGCCCGCACCGTCGATCTGGTCACCAAGGCGGCGATCAAGGAGATGATCGTCCCCAGCCTCCTTCCGGTGCTCGCGCCGATCGTGGTCTATTTCACGATCACGCTGATCGCGGGCCAGCAGAACGGCTTCGCGGCGCTGGGCGCGCTTCTGCTCGGAGTGATCGTGGGCGGGCTGTTCGTCGCGCTCAGCATGACCGCCGGCGGAGGCGCCTGGGACAACGCCAAGAAATACATCGAGGACGGCAACCACGGCGGCAAGGGCAGCGAGGCGCACAAGGCCGCGGTGACCGGCGACACGGTGGGCGATCCCTACAAGGACACCGCCGGCCCGGCCGTGAACCCGATGATCAAGATCACCAACATCGTCGCCCTGCTGCTGCTGGCGGCGCTGGCGCACGGCCCGGTCTGATCCCGGCACTTTCGAGCAACACAGCCCCGTCCGGCGCGCCGGGCGGGGCTTTTCCTTTGCCCGGAGAGCCACTAGCGCCCCGCCGATGAGCGACACCCCCTCCCCCGCGGCCACGATCGCCGGTTTCGTGGATCTGCTCACGGTGAGGCCCGCCGGAACCGACGCCTACGCCGGCATTCCGCAGACGGGCGGCGTGGGGCGCGTGTTCGGCGGCCAGGTCGTCGCGCAGGCGCTGCAGGCGGCGCAGGCAACCGCTCCATCCGATGATCGCGGGGGCATGATCGCGCATTCCCTGCACGCCTATTTCCTGCGCGGCGGCACCGAGGGGATCGACACCCAGTTCGAGGTTTCCCGCGATCTCGATGGCCGCAGCTTCGCCAACCGCCGCGTGACGGCGCGGCAGGACGGGGAAACCATTCTCACCCTCACGGCCAGCTTTCAGCGCCCGGAGCAGGGCCTCGCCCACCAGCAGCCCGAAATGCCCGATGTCCCGCCGCCCGAGGATCTGGTTCCGGACAGCGAGCTGCGCCGCGAAATGGTGGCGCGCTCGTGGGACCGGATGACCGAAGCCCAGCGTGCGCTGGCCCTGCGCCCCCGCCCGCTGGAGACGCGCACCGTGGGCAAGCTCCACTGGATGAACACCGAGCCGCGCGCACCCTTCTCGCAGACATGGCTACGCACCATTGCGCCCTTGCCCGACGATCCCGCGCTCCACCGCGCCGCGATCGCCTATGCCAGCGACTACACCCTGCTCGGCACCTCCGCCCTCCCGCACGGCCTCAGCATGGTGCACGGCGAGCTGAACGCGGCCAGCCTCGATCACGCGCTCTGGTTCCACGGCGATGCCCGGGCCGACGACTGGCTGCTCTACGTCACCGAGAGCCCGTGGAGCGGCGCCGGGCGCGGTTTCAATCGCGGCCATATCTTCGACCGCGCCGGTAATCTGGTGGCCAGCGTGGCGCAGGAGGGGATGATCCGCCAACGCCCTCGCGCAGCTCAGCCTTAGCCGGGAACAGCCCCAGGAAGATTTGGCAAGCCAAACGCTCGAAATCTTGCTAAGGGCGCGCGGTCACTCCCCGTCGCCGCGCCTGACCATCATGCCTGCGCCGCGCTCGAGAGACTTCGAGATTTTCCTTGTTTCCCGCGGCGAGCACGCCGCCAAGCCTTGTCTGTGAATCCCATGTCCTTCGACTTCCTGCCGCCGGTCCTCGCCGAACCGCTCGCCGAGCGCGGCTATACCGCTCTCACCCCGGTCCAGGCCGCCGTGATCGCGCCCGAAGCGCAGGGGCGCGACCTCGTCGTCTCCGCGCAGACAGGATCGGGCAAGACCGTCGCCTTCGGGCTCGCGCTCGCGGACGCCCTGCTCGCGGAAACGGGCAACGTCCCGCTGGTCGAACGCCCCCTGGCGCTGATCGTGGCGCCGACGCGCGAGCTGGCCTTGCAGGTCAGCCGCGAGCTGCAGTGGCTCTATGCCCGTGTGGGCCTTCGCATCGCGACCTGCGTGGGTGGGATGGATGCCAGCAAGGAGCGCCGCAACCTGCGCGGTGGGCCGGCGATAGTTGTCGGCACCCCCGGGCGGCTGCGCGATCATCTGGAACGTGGCGCGCTCGATCTCTCGGCACTGCTGGGCGTGGTTCTCGACGAGGCCGACGAGATGCTCGACATGGGCTTTCGCGACGATCTGGAGGCGATCCTCGACGCCACGCCCGACACCCGCCGCACCCTGCTGTTCTCGGCCACCATGCCGCGCCCCATCGTTACGCTGGCGGAACGCTACCAGAAGGACGCACTGCGCCTCGCGCTTGCCGGGCAGGATCGCGGGCATGGCGACATCGCCTACCAGGCGATCGTCGTCTCGACTTCGGAGATCGAGAACGCCGTGGTCAACCTCCTGCGCTTCCACGAAGCGGAGACCGCGATCCTGTTCTGCGCCACGCGCGACAATGTGCGGCATCTCCACGCGACCCTGCAGGAGCGCGGCTTCGCGGTGGTTGCATTGTCGGGCGAGCATTCGCAGTCCGAACGCAACCATGCGCTACAGGCCCTGCGCGACCGCCGGGCACGGGTCTGCGTCGCCACCGATGTCGCCGCGCGCGGCATCGATCTGCCGACGCTCAGCCTGGTGGTCCATGTCGAGATTCCGCGCGATGCCGAAACGCTCCAGCATCGCTCCGGCCGCACCGGGCGCGCCGGCAAGAAGGGTATCGCCGCCCTGATCGTGCCTTACAACCGCCGCCGCCGCGTGGAATCCATGCTGGGCGGCGCGCGGATCGAGGCGGAGTGGATGGAAGCGCCCAGCCCCGATGCCATCCGCGAACGTGATCGTGCGCGGTTGATGGATCGCCTGATCGCGCCGCAGGAATTCGAGGACGAGGACCGGACGCTCGCCGCCGAGCTAATGGAGAAACTCAGCCCGGAGGACATCGCCGCCGCGCTGGTGCGCGGGCACCGCTCCGCCATGCCTCAGCCCGAGGAACTGATGTCGCAGACGCCGGAAGGCCGCGAGGCGGCGAAGGCGCAGCGCCACCGCCCCGGCTTCGAGGACACGGTCTGGTTCCGCATCGCTGTCGGCCGCCGGCAGAACGCCGAACCGCGCTGGCTGCTGCCGCTGATCTGCCGTCGGGGGCACATCACGCGCAACGAGATCGGTGCGATCAAGGTCGGCCAGACCGAAGCGCATTTCCAGATCCCGCGCGCCATCGCCGACCGCTTCGCCGACGCCCTTCGCCGTACCGCCCGGACCGAGGATGAGCAGGATTTCATCCTCATCGAACCCGCCCCCGAAGGCCCGCGCGAGGCCGCGCGCAGCAATCGCCGCGAGCATCGCGAGGATCGTCAGGACCGTTCCGAGCGGGTCCAGCCCCGGCCCCGCGGGCCCGGCAAGCCTGGCGGCAAGCCGCCCTTCAAGGGTCCGCGCAAGTTTGCCGGCAAACCGAAGGGCAAGCCCCGGGGCTAACCCCCCGCGTGATAGAAATCGTAGATCTGCTGCGCGACGGCCACGCTGACGCCGGGCGCGCGCTGGAGATCGTCCAGGCTCGCGGCTCGGACTTTGCCCGCGGTGCCGAAATGCAGCAGCAGCGCACGCTTCCTTGCCGGTCCGATGCCGGGGATTTCGTCCAGCGGTGATGCGCTGATGGCGCGGCTGCGCTTGGCGCGGTGCGCGCCGATGGCATAGCGGTGGACCTCGTCGCGCCAGCGCTGAAGCTGGAACAGCGCGGGTGAATTGACCGCCAGCGTCTTCTCGCGGCCGTCGGGGAAGTGGAACACCTCGCGCCCCTCGCGGCCGTGATGCGGGCCTTTGGCGATGGCGATGAGGGGCACGTCCTCGATGCCCAGTTCCTCGAGGGTATCGCGCACGGCAGACATCTGGCCCTTGCCCCCGTCGATCAGCACCAGGTCGGGCCACACACCCTGCTTCTCGCGATCCGGATCGTCCTGCATGGCGCGGGCAAAGCGGCGGCTCATCACCTCGCGCATCATGGCGAAATCGTCATTCGTCTGCGCCGACCGGATATTGAACTTGCGATACTGGCCCTTCTCGAACCCCTCGGGCCCGGCGACCACCATCGCACCCAAGGCCTTGTCACCCTGGATATGGCTGTTGTCGTAGATTTCGATGCGCCGGGGCACCTCGGGCAGTTCGAGGAAGTCGGCGATATCCTGCATCACCCGCGCCTGGGTGCCGCTCTCGGCGAGGCGACGGTCGAGCGCCTCCACCGCATTGCGCTGCGCCTGGCTCATCAGCTTGCGGCGGGTGCCACGCTGGGGGACCGAAATCTCCACCCGGTGGCCCGTCACCGTGCACAGCGCCTGTTCGACCAGCGCGTTCTCGGGCAGCAAGCGGTCCACCAGGATCGTGCGGGGCGGCGGCACCTCCTCGTAGAACTGCAGCATCACGTCCGACAGGATCTGCGCCTCCTCCACATCGGCGGTGTGGCTCGGGAAGAAGGCCCGGTGGCCCCAGTTCTGCCCGCCGCGGATGAAGAATGCCTGCACCCCCACCTGCCCGGCCTTGGCCGCGAGCGCGAAGATATCCGCATCCCCGACCCCGCTGGCGTTGATCGCCTGCGAACCCTGGATGAAAGTCGCCGCCCTCAGCCGGTCTCGCAGGATCGCGGCGCTTTCGAAGTCGAGATCGCGCGCCGCCTGCGCCATCTGGCGCTCGATCCTGGCCTGGACCGCGCCGGACCTGCCGGACAGGAATTCCTTCGCCTCGGCCACCATCTCGCGATAGCCCGCCTCGTCGATACGTCCCACGCAGGGGGCCGAGCAGCGCTTGATCTGGTAAAGCAGGCAGGGCCGATCCCGGCGGGCGAAGAAACTGTCGGTGCAACTCCTGAGCATGAACAGCTTCTGGAGCGCGTTGATGGTGGTGTTGACGCTGCCAGCGCTGGCGAACGGGCCGTAGTAATTGCCCTTGGCCTTCCTCGCCCCGCGATGCTTCTGGATGCGCGGAAACTCGTGATCGGCGCGCAGGAGGATGAAGGGAAAGCTCTTATCGTCGCGCAGCAGCACGTTGAACGGCGGGCGGAAACGCTTGATGAGCTGCGCCTCCAGCAACAGCGCCTCGGCCTCGGAATTGGTGGTCACGATCTCCAGCGCGCGGGTCTGGCTGACCATTCGCCTGAGGCGGTTGGAGAGCGGCTTCACCTGCGCGTAATTGGCGACCCGCGCCTTCAGGCTGCGCGCCTTGCCCACGTAGAGGACATCCCCGCGCGCATCGAGCATCCGATAGACGCCCGGCTTGGGTTTCAGCGTGCGAACCGTATCGCGGATCGCGGCGACCCCGGCGTCGAGATCGGGCGTCGCGCTGGCCACGGTGTGGGCGGCGCGCTCCTCGTTGAAGCGCTCCTTCCCGCGGGGATCGCTGGGTCTGCCGGCGGGCGTTCGGGCCATATCCAGCAGCTAAGGTCAGCGGACCGAAAAGGGAAGGCGACGAGGCAGCTTTGTCCGCCTAAGCGCGCGGGGTGGACTATGACGCGATCATCCTGGGTGGCGGTGCAGCCGGGCTCATGTGCGCGGCCGTAGCGGGGAAACGAGGCAGACGGGTGCTGGTTCTCGAACGGGCATCGGAAGTCGGGCGCAAGATCCTGATTTCCGGCGGCGGACGGTGCAACTTCACCAACGTCGGCGCGGGTCCGGCGAACTATATCTCGGCCAATCCGCACTTCGCCAAATCGGCCCTCGTCCGGTACACCCCGCGCGACTTCCTCGATCTCGTGGAGGACCACGGCATCGCCTGGTACGAGAAAACGCTCGGCCAGCTTTTCTGCGATGGGTCGGCACGGCAGATCGTCGCCATGCTGCTGGCGGAATGCGCCAGGGGCCAGGTCGAGATCCGGTGCGGCGTGGAAATAGGCGACGTGAGCCACACCGGCGACCGGTTTCGGGTCGGCGATGACAGCGCCGCGGCGCTGGTGATCGCAACCGGTGGCCCCTCGATCCCGAAGATGGGCGCGACCGGATTCGCCTATGACATAGCCCGCCGCTTCGGGCTGAAGGTGGTCGAGCCCCGCCCGGCGCTCGTTCCCCTGGTCCTGGGCGGAGGGGATGCCCTGTTCCGCGAACTGTCCGGCGTCTCCGCCGAGGTTTCGGCGCGGGCGGGCAATGCGGCCTTCCGGGAAGCGGCTCTGTTCACACACAGGGGCCTTTCAGGCCCGGCGATCCTCCAGGCGTCGAGCTATTGGCGGCCCGGAGCCGAGGTCGCGATCGATTTCCTTCCCGATGCTTCGGATGACTGGCTGGTGGAAACCAAGCGCGCCCAGCCCCGCTCCACCCTGCGCGCGCTTCTGCGCCAGCGTCTGCCCGAACGCCTTGCCAATGTGCTTGCCGAACGTCTCGGGATCGCAGGGGAACTGGCCGGGACGACCGACGCCGCGCTTCGCCATGCGGAGCGGCGGCTGGCGGACTGGTCTTTCCTGCCGAGCGGCAGCGAGGGGTTCGCGAAGGCCGAGGTTACGCTGGGCGGCATTTCCACCGCCGAGTTGTCTTCTCGGACGATGGCGGCCAGGCATGTTTGCGGCCTCTATGCCATCGGCGAGGCCGTGGACGTTACCGGATGGCTCGGCAGCTACAATTTCCAGTGGGCCTGGGCGAGCGGCGTCGCGGCGGGCGAGGCGCTCTAGGCGGCGGATTGCCACTGACAAACTTGTGATAGTCTCGCTGCCCAAGTGCCGCCACCGCGCCCGGTGGTTTCGTGCGGTTCAAGGATATCTTGGGCTTCTTTGAAAGCCGGATGCAGCTTGGCCGCACTATGCGCCAGCACATGGTGCGGGTGACCTTCGATCTCGATTATCCCTACTGGATCGAGCATCCGGCAGGCGCCGAGCCTGGACTTCAGCGTACGCGGCACGCTCCTCGTTGAAGCGCTCTTCCCCGCGGATGTCGCCGGGTCTGCCGGCGTGGGGTCGAGCCATGAATGAAGCAGATATGCGGGGGTTAGGCTGCTTAATCGATCACCTCGCCGGATGCGCTTGAACCTGGCCGAACTGCCGATTTCCCGTCCCCCCTGCGGGCAAGCTCATAGCTGGCGACACACGCGTCGCCCGGCGGGGAGCCCCCGTTGAAGCACAGATTTCGCAGCATCGCGGTCACCGGATGGTCGGGTCCGCAAAAGCGGTCGGCCTTGGCGATGCTGTATGGCGTGTCTCCCCAGCGGTTGCGGTGCACGATCGACGCCCCGCCATCGATCAGGGCGCGCGCCACGAGGACCATGCGGGCGCGATCGTGCGAAGCGTTCCATTCGCACTGCTCCAGCAGAACGTTCAGCGCGGTGTTGCCCTCGGCATCGACCGGCTCGTCGACGTCCCATCCTATGTCGATCATGCGCTCCACCGTCCGCACATCGAGCCCGCGAAGGGCGCTGCGCATATGGGGTTCGTCGAGCACGGGTGCGACCTGATCGGCCTCGGCCGGTCCCGCATTCAGATAGACAATGGCGACCGCCACTCCGATGGAAACAGTCGCCATGGCGGCCGCCCAGCTTCTACGACGAGGGGCAGCGGGAATGTCCGCATCCGCGCGCAAGCCCGCCGCCACCGGTGGTTCACCGACCGTGACTTCGACCGCGATCCGATAGCCTACGCGAGGGACGGTCATCACGATCTGGTCCGCCCGGTCACGATCCCTGAGCGCCACGCGCAGTTTGTGAACCGCGGTGCCGAGAGACGCCTCCACCACCGTCACGCCGGGCCATATGCGGTCAAGCAGATCGTCCTTGCTGACGACCTCGCCCCGTGCCGACAACAATTCGTGCAGGAGCTGAAGCGGTTTCGCTTCCAGACGCACGGGTGCGCCCTCTACGGACAGCGTCCAGCTTCCCTCGTCAAACTCGGCCGCACCGAAGCGCCAGACCCGGCGCCGAAGGCGGTTCTGTAGAGGCGAATGCCTTCGCGGGGCCAAGATGAAGATCCTTTATGAATCCTTAATCCGCGCGTCATGACACGCCGACTCCACTCCAGCAAGACGGGGAACCGGCCATACCGACTGTCGGACAGGTCTGGGACATCAAGGGGGGTTCCCGTGAAGAAATTGACAATGTTGGCACTGACCGTCGCGCTTGGCGCATCAGCAAGTGTGCCTGCCACCGCCACGATGATCGTCGGCGCGAACGCACTTCCTGGTGGAAACGCCATCAACCTACCTGCGGTCAACCAGGCCGGCTCCGGCCCGATCACACTCGACGGGATGACCTGGTCTTCCAATATGGAGACGTCCCGGTTCGGCTCGACGGGGGGTTACACCTTCGGCAACGGCACCGTGGCTCCGGGAGGTCAGCCGATGCTCCTGCTCGATGCAGGCAGCAACAATGGTGCGTATGCGTCGATGAAACTGGTGTTCCCGACGCTCACTTCGGGCTTTCTCGGCGAGTTTTTCTGGTCCGACGGGACAAGCGCGAGCGCTTCGGTCAACATCGCGGCCTTCGACAGCAACGGCAATATGGTGGAGCAGATATTCCTGAACAACAACGGACTGTCGATCGGCAATCCCGCGGGCTATTACGGGTTCTCCCGCACACAGGCGGATGTTGCCTATGTCTGGCTGAGCAACGGATACATCGGCGCACGCAATCTGAGCTGGATGGGGCGCGAGATCAATTCGAACATCGTCGGCGCAATCCCCGAACCGTCGACCTGGACGCTGCTGATCGCGGGCTTCGCCGCCATCGGCGCGGGCGTACGCCGGCGCAAGCGGATGTCCCTGCACCTGGTTTGACGGTCCGCCAATTCGTGTTACCCCCTTGCCACGGACCCGTAATATGCGGGCCGGTGCAAGGGGATACGGATGCGCCAGCTCCAGGGGATGGATGCCAGCTTCGTCGCGCTCGAGACGCGCACCTCGCCGATGCACATCGGCTCGATCCTGATCTACAACCCCGCCACCGCGCCCGGTGGTTTCGTGCGGTTCAAGGATATTCTCGGCTTCTTCGAAAGCCGGATGCAACTTAGCCGCACTATGCGCCAGCGCATGGTGCGGGTGCCCTTCGATCTCGATTATCCCTACTGGATCGAGGATCCGGACTTCGACCTGGAATATCATGTCCGTCATATCGCCCTCCCGCAGCCGGGCGACTGGCGGCAGCTCTGCATCCAGGCGGCGCGCATCTTCGCCCGGCCGCTCGACCTCACGCGTCCGCCGTGGGAATTCACGGTGGTGGAGGGGCTGAGCAACATCCCCGGCATTCCCCAGGGCAGCTATGCGATGGTGACCAAGGTCCACCATGCCGCCATCGACGGGATGAGCGGGATCGACCTGATGGAGGCGATGCACACGCTGCGCGCGGATGAGCCGGCGCCATCCCAGCCCGACGGATGGAAACCGGAAAGGCTGCCCAATCCGGTCGAACTGCTGGGCAAGAGCTATTTCAACGCCGTCACCAATCCGCTCAAGCAGCTCGAGGTGGCGGCGCGGGCCGCACCCGGCCTCGCCAGGGCGCTCAAGGGGCTGGCGGCGAAGGACTTCTCCGTATCGCGCGACATGCTGGCGCCGCGCACGCGCTTCAACCGCGTCATCAGCGCGCACCGCGTGGCGGAAGGGCGCAGCGTGCCCCTGGCCGATATCAAGGCGATCCGCGCGCTCGCGCCGGGATGCAAGGTCAACGACGTCTTCCTCGCCATCGTGGGCGGTGCGATGCGCCGCTACCTGCTGGCCAAGGACGACCTCCCCGACAAGACGCTCACCGCGATGGCCCCGATTTCGGTGCGTTCCGGAGGGGAGAAAGGTGACATGGGCAACCAGGTCGCGGCCATGGTCACGCCGCTGGGCACGCATCTGGCCGATCCCGTGGAGCGGCTGGCCTTCGTGCATGCCCAGACCGCCAATTCCAAGGCGATGACCGAGGCGATCGGCGCGCGCAACATGACCGAGGCGAGCAAGGTCGCACCGGCATTGTGGATGAGCCTGGCCGCGCAGCTCTACACCCGGCTGGGCCTCGCCAATCGCGGCGTGGCACCGACATTCTCGACCGTGGTGACCAATGTTCCGGGGCCCCCTGTTCCGATCTATTCCGCCGGTGCGCGGCTCGAAAGCATGATGGGCCTGCTGTGCCTCACCGACGGCATGGGCCTCGGCCACACGGTCCAGAGCTATGTCGACGAAGCGACGATCACCTTCACCGCCTGCCGCGACCTGATGCCCGATCCGGAGTTTTACGCGCAGTGCATCCAGGACAGCTTCGAGGAGTTGCGCGACGCGGCCCCCCGGCCCTTGAAGGCCGCCACGCCCGCGCGGCCCCGCCCGCCGCGAAAGCCAGGCGCCAAGTCCTCGGCGACGGGAAAAGCCCGATCGGGCAAACGCTCCACTCCACCCAAGTCCAAGGCGAAAGGCCGCAAATCCGCATGACCGAAACGCGAACCCGAGAACGAACCGCCCGCCCGCCGAGCCGCCTGCTTGCACTGGCCGAACCGGGCCGCGCCATCGGCGAGCTGGCGAGCTTCTATGCGCTGCGCCCGCTGCTGGGAATGTTGCCCAGGGGAGACGGGCACGGCGTGCTGGTTCTGCCCGGCTTCATGGCAGGCGATTACTCCACCCTGCCCCTTCGGAACCTGCTCCGCGATCTCGGCTATGATGCGGTAGGCTGGAACCTGGGCCGCAACGTCCATGTCGATGACGCCCGGGTATCCGCCATGATGGAGTGCGTGGATGCCCTGTTCGAGCGGACCGGGCGCAAGGTCTCTATCGTGGGCTGGAGCCTGGGCGGCGTGTTCGCGCGCGAACTGGCCAAGCAGGCACCCGAGAAGGTCCGGCTGGTCATAAGCCTGGGCAGCCCGATCAGCGACGACCGCAACCACACCAACGCCCGGCGCCTGTTCGAATGGCTCAACGGCGATGAGCCCGAACCGATGCGTGCGGGCAAGTTCCGCAAGCTGGGCGATGCGCCGCCGGTGCCGACCACCTCGATCCTCACCAAGACCGACGGGATCGTACACTGGCGCGGGTCCGTGCAGCATGGTGGCGGCAAGGTCGAGAACATCGAGGTCCACGCCAGCCATTGCGGCCTCGGGGTCAATCCCGCAGCGGTCTATGCCATCGCAGACCGCCTGGCGCAGCCGGAAGGGGCCTGGAAGCCGTTCCGGCCGCGCGGGCTGGCGGCCTTGGTCTTTCCGCGCTCCGACCTCCACTAACGCCCGCCGGACGGCGGAGTCCGCCTAGAACAGCTTGCGGAACTCCACCTCCACGAAGCGGCCGACCGGATCGAGCAGGAAGGGCTGATAGCGCAGCGGCACCACGCCGTTGCCGTCCGTGATGCGCTGCCGGGTGTCGAAAAGGTTGGAGACGCTCAGCGACAACCGCGCCTGCTTGAAGAAGCCCGGCTTCGCGCCCACCAGCCACGCCTGCTGGTCGAGCGCGACGAAGGCGCGAAGGTTGAACTTGGCGAGATCCCCGAAGAACAGGTCGCTCGACCCGGGCAGGCCCGTGCCGCTGACAACGGTCGCTGCGCTGTATGTTCCGGAAAGCCGCACACCGAGGCCGCGATAGAACGCGCCGCCTTCGAACTCCAGCTGGTTGCGTGGCACCCCGCCGCTGCCGGTCGCCGCACCGTCCAGCAGGTCGAGAACCGGCACTCCCGGTGCGATCAGCACCAGGTTCTCCAGATTGACCGTGTGGTAGATGCCCAGGCTCCACCGGCCCTGTCCGTCTCCGCCACCCGGACCGAAGCCGACGCGCGGCCCCCCGCCGCCATGCTGCGGGCCGGAAGCAGCCGGGGCCGGCGTGCCCCGGCTGCCGCCTTCACCGGCGGTGCGAGTGGCGGTGCCTTGGCTGGCCGGCAGCGCACAGATGCGATCGCGGAACTCGCGCAGCCGCGCCGGCGCGATAGCCCCGTCTGGACCCTTCAGGCGGTTGCGTACCTCCTCGGGAAGCGCCTCCGGATCGGGCTCCTTCGTGGTGTCGGCGCATAGCGCCTGGCGCATAGCGGCGAAGCGTGCGGGATCGAACCGCCTTGCCGCATCGGCGCTGCAAAGGCGCTCGCGCATCAAGGCGACGCGCGCCGGGTCCGTCTTCCCGTCCTCGCCCTTGAGCCGATCCTGTATGCCTTGCGGCAGGCCCGAGAGATCGGGGATCGTGCCCGGGGGCGTAGCGCAGAACTTGGTTCGCATTTCGGCAAGGCGCTGGGGGTCCATGCCCGCAGCCGGTCGGCCCTCACCCGACGGCCCTGGCGCCGTATGCGCCGGTGCCGGTGCCGGTGCGGTGGCACGTCCAGCCGCCGCGAACGGACCCGCACCTCCCCCACCGGGCGGACGCTCTCCAGGCGGGAACGGCTTGCCGAGCTTGCCGAACAGGTTGAAGCCATAGCGCAGCCGCTGCGAGCGGGTTTGCGAGAAGGTCACCGGCCGCGCATCGAGCGCGGTAAGCCGTCCGGTGGCCTGGTCCCGGGTCACCCGCCCCGGGAATGCCGCCTCGATCGCGGGGGTGAGGAGCGGAAACGCGCTGGTCACATCATCGGAGCGATTGCGGTAGTACTCCACCAGAATGTTGGCGCGTTCGAGCAGGTCGAGATCGTAGCTGGCCGACAGTTTGAGATCGCGCTGGGTCTCAGCGCGCAGCGATGGATTCCCGCCACTCGTCTGGGTCACCAGCACGGATTGCCCGCTGCGGAAATCATAGACGGGCAGGTTGAAACTCACGATCGTCGGCGCGCCGAGCTGGCTCAACCCCGGCGCCGTTTCGCGCACCGTCTGCGTGGCCTGTAGCGTCAGGCGGCCGGTGGGCCGCCAGACGACCCCGGCGGTGAAACTGCCGAGTGAGCCGAAGTCCGACAGGGAATTCACCCCGCCGCTCAGGTTCAGGGTCACGTCGCCGAGCGCACCGAGCACATTCTCCCGGCGGCTGGTAATGGGCACCGAGATATTCGCGGCCGCAGAGAGATCGCCGCGCGTCAGCGCGGGAGCACCAGACACGGTGCGCGTATCGACCCTCTCTATGCGGCTCCAATCGTAAGCGCCGGTCAGCGTGACCCCCATCTCGCCGGCCGGCAGGACGACTGGATTGCCGATAAGCGTGCTTTTCAGGCCGGCGGTCCATACCTGGCTTTGCGCCCGGTCCGTCACCACAGGACCCGGCGAGGTGCGGCGGCGATCGATCAGGGTTTCGGCGTCGATCAGCCCGGCGTCGAGGGTTGTCGTGAACTGATAATCCCCGATCCGGCGATTGTAGCCCGCCCCGATCGACAGCGTGTCGGTGTTGGTCAGTCGTTCGAGCGGGTTCGCGTCGATCGTCCGGATGACAGGATTGCCGGAGGCATCGGTCGTCGTCAGCAGGTCGAGCCCGGACAGCGCCACGGTGCGATTGCTGACCCACCGGCTGTTGAGCGTGAGCTGCCCGCCTGAACCACCCTCGCCCAGGCCAACAGCCCCGGTTACGTTCGCCTCCAGCTGCTCGCTGCGTGCGGTCAATGTTCGGAAATCGGCTGGGTTCGGATCGGTCGGGTCGGTCGGGATTGTGCCCGGGGTCTGGATGATGCCGCGCTCCGCCTCGGTCAGCGGGGTGGCGCGCTGGAAACCGAGCGAGGCGCTCAGGCGCTGCGACCCATCGATGCGCAGAAGCCCCAGCTCCGCCTCGCCCGCGCCATATCCACCCCGCGTGGGCGCGCCATATTCCAGCTCGACCTCGCGGCTTACGAAATTGTCCTGAAGGATGAAGTTGATGACGCGCTGGTCGGGGCGGAACCCGAACTTGAGCGCAACCTCCTCGGGCAACACCTCGACCTTCTTGACCGCTTCGGGAGGAAAGCGCCCGATCTCGTGGAAGTTGCTGATGCGCTGCCCGTTGAGCAGGAACACCGGCTGCCCGCCACGCCCGCTGCCCGATCCCACCTGCGGCGCAAGTTGCGAGACCAGATCCGCGAGCGAATCCGCGCCATAGGCCTGGACGTCCTCCTGGGAGAGTTCCAGCACCGGCGCGCTGGCTGTCTGGACCTGACCGCGGACCCTGGCCGCGGTGACCACGATCGCGTCGACGTCCTCGTCGGACAGAGTGTCCCCCGGCCCCTGCTGTTCGGGCGCGGGCGGAGCCTGCCCCGAGGCATCCTGGCCCAACGCGGGCATGGCGCCGACAAGCGCCATCAACGATACGGCAAGCGAGTTACGCAAGGGGGAGCACCTTTTTGTGGATGGGGCCGGCAAGTTCCGCTCCGCTGTGGGCACAAGACCATGAACGGGCAATGTTCCGAAATGTCGCGAATTGTAGTCTGTCGAGACGCGTCATCGGTTCATCAGAAAATTGCCGATGGTGGGAGCGAGTCGCGCCGGGGTTTCCTTTTCGCGCACCCGCCGCTATGGCGCGCGGCCATCCGGCGCAACGCATTGCAGACACGTTAAAGGATTATATGGCCAAGGAAGAGCTCCTCGAAATGCGCGGGCGTGTGGTCGAACTGCTGCCCAACGCCATGTTCCGGGTGGAGCTGGAGAACGGCCACGAGGTTCTGGGCCACACCGCCGGGAAGATGCGCAAGAACCGCATCCGCGTGCTGGTGGGCGACGAGGTGCTGTGCGAGCTGACACCCTACGACCTCACCAAGGCGCGCATCACCTATCGTTTCATGCCCGGCCGCGGCGGCCCGGGGCCGCAGTAAACGGCTGCGCTCGTGAGCGCGCCGCACCTCACGCTAGCTTCCGCCAGCCCGCGCCGGCAGGAACTGCTCGCCCGGCTCGGCATCATTCCCGATGCCGTGCTCTCGGCCGATATCGACGAAACACCGCGCAGGGCCGAACTTCCGCACGTCTATGCCCGGCGCATGGCGCGTGAGAAGGCGGAGGCGATGGCGGTATCCGGCCATGTCCTGGCCGGCGACACGGTGGTCGCGCTGGGGCGCCGGATCCTGCCCAAGGCCGATGACCAAGCCACTGCGCGGCACTGCCTCGACCTGCTTTCGGGCCGGCGCCACCGGGTGCTGTCGGCCATTGCCCTTCGCGCGCCCGATGGAACGCTGCGAGAGCGCCTGAGCGAGACTGTGGTGCGGTTCAAGGTTCTGTCGGGCGAGGAGATCGCCGCCTATCTGGCGAGCGGAGAGTGGGAGGGCAAGGCCGGCGGCTATGCCATCCAGGGCGCCGCCGAAGGACTGGTCCAATGGCTCCAGGGCAGCCATTCCGGGGTGATGGGCCTGCCGCTGTTCGAAACCCGTGCCCTTCTCAAGGCGGCTGGATTCGCCGTTGGCTGACTGGTTCGTCGAGGAAGGCATTGCGGAGCATCGCGCGGTGCGGATCGCAGCCGGGCAGATCGTGGAGGCGCGAATTGCCTGGCCTGGCCGCCTCGCCGCGGGAACGATTGTGGAGACGCGGCTGACATCTCGCGCCGCAGGCAGCAATCGGGGGACGGCGATCTCGCCGACCGGCGAGGAAATCCTTGTCGACCGGCTGCCACGCGAGGCGAACGAAGGCGCTTCCATCCGGCTGGCCATTGTCCGCGCCGCGCTGGACGGACCTGGGCGGCTCAAGCGCGCACAAGGTCGCCCGAGCAGCGACGCGCCGGCCCAGCCCTCGCTTGTTCAGATGTTGAGAGCCGCGAATGACACCGTGACCGTGGTCAGGCGCCTTGCCGAGGGCGATTGGGACGAACTCCTTGCCGAAGCATCGAGTGGCGAAATCAACTTCCCGGGAGGCGCCCTGCTTCTCGCCCCCACCGCGGCGCTGACCACGATCGACATCGACGGAACGCTACCGCCGCGCGCGCTCGCGCTCGCCGCGGTGCCGGTGATCGCGAACGCCTTGCGGCGCCTTGCCATCGCCGGTTCCATCGTGGTCGATTTTCCGACGCTGGCGGACAAGGCCGACCGGCGTGCAGTGGATGAGGCTCTCGGCGCGGCACTGGGCGAGTGGCCGCATGAGCGCACGGCGATGAACGGCTTCGGCCTTGTGCAGATCGTGTCGCGGCTCGAAGGGCCCTCGCTGCTCCAGCTTGCCACATGGCGGCGCGGTCCCTTCGCCTGGCGCCAACTGCTTCGCCGCGCCGAGGCTTTGACGGGCCCTGGCAAGGTCGAGCTATCGATCAGCCCCACGATCGAGGCCGCGGTGGAGCCCGCGCACCTCACCGAGCTCGAGCGGCGGACGGGCAAGAGCGTGCGCATACGGACGATTCCCGGCCTTGCGCTGGAGGCGTCTCATGCCCAACTCGTGGGCGATGACTGACAGCAAACGCGCCTGCCCGATCTGCGGCAATGCCCGATCTGCCGCGCACAGCCCGTTCTGCTCGCCGCGCTGCCGGGATCGAGACCTCGCGCGGTGGTTCGGCGATGGCTACGCCGTTCCCGGCCGCCCGCTGATGCCCGACGAGATGGAGCGGGCATCCGCGGAAGCCCTGCCCGAATGACCTTCAACTGTCGGTGAGAAAGGCGACCAGCGCCCGCACCTTCTTCTGTCGCCATTGCGGCAGCGGGGCGACGAGCCAATAGGCGCGCTTGCCGAGCGAGGGCGGCCCCAGCATCTCCAGCCGTCCATCGGCGACAGCATCGGTCACCAGAAGCTCCGGCAGAACCGCCCGCCCCAGCCCGGCGAGCGCGCTCGAAAGCGCCTGGCCGGCGTTGGACACCACTACGTGCGCCTCCACCCCTTCGGGCAGGACCGGTCCCCAGCTGATCCAGCGGTCAAGCCCCCCCGGTGCCGCCACGGTGAGGCGGGTGGCAGGGGCCAGCTCGATCCCCTCCAGATCGCCGGGACCGTCCGCCAGACGGATGGCGCAATCGAGATTGGCGACTGTAAAATCGGCCAGCTCGTCGGCGACGAAGGTAAAGCGCGCATGGGGCTGCTCGGCCGCATAGCGCACCAGCCGAGGGGCAAGCCATTGCGCATAGAACTCGCGCGGGACAGCGATGGTAAAGCGGTCGGATGCCTGTCCGGCCTGCATCGCCTGAACGCTTTCCTCGAACTT
The DNA here is from genome assembly GCA_016793865.1 of Altererythrobacter sp. GTDB lineage: Bacteria > Pseudomonadota > Alphaproteobacteria > Sphingomonadales > Sphingomonadaceae > Qipengyuania. Next base: position 130,809 of record JAEULJ010000007.1, on the reverse strand, counting down.
GAGGAAACCATCGCGCAGGGATTCCAGGCCTGCCGAGCCCTCCTCGGTCAGTTCGAGCCCCTTGCTGGTGCGGCGGAACAGCACGGTGCCGAGGTGATCCTCCAGTGCCCTGATCTGCTGCCCCACCGCGGCCGGCGTCACCGCAAGCTCGTCGGCTGCGCGCGTGAACGAGAGATGCCGGGCGGCGGCATCGAAAACGCGCAAGGCGTTGAGAGGCAGGTGCGTACGCTTCATCGTCAGGATGCCGGTTAGGCGAGCATGGTGCGCCGCACAAGTATGACAACTCCGCCTAACCCGACGCTGGCCATGACTGCAACCGGACTGTAACAGCCAGGCACGAAAGGATCGCGATGAAAGCCCCGCAGATCATCGCCGCCGAAACCGAATCCCCCGCGAGCCGCTACGTCAACCGCGAAATGAGCTGGCTGGCCTTCAACAGCCGGGTGCTCGCAGAGGCGGAGAAGGACCGCTATCCATTGCTGGAGCGGCTGCGCTTCCTTTCGATTTCGGGCAGCAATCTCGACGAGTTCACGATGATCCGGATCGCCGGGCTGGAAGGCCAGGCAAGCCGCGGCATCGAAAGCCCCGGGATCGACGGCGCCAGTCCGCGCGAGCAGCTCCGCGCCATTCGCGCGGAAGTGCTGGCGCTCGAGGACCGGCAGCAGGCGGTCCTCACCGAACTGCGGGCCCGGCTCGCAGAGCAAGGCATCGAGATCGCCGATGTCTCGCAACTGCCCGAAATCCCCCGCGACTGGCTGCGCGATTATTTCGAGACCGACATCCTGCCCCTGATAACGCCCCAGGCGATCGACCCCAGCCATCCGTTCCCCTTCGTCGCCAATTCGGGAATGGGAGTGCTGTTCGCACTCGAACGCGAGCACGGCGGCGAGCTGATGGAAATGGTCCTGATCCCCAGCGGCGTCGCGCGGTTCTTGAGGGTTCCGGGCGAGGTCGCGGTCTATGTCGCGATCGAAAATCTCATCGTGTCCTTCGCTCACCTGCTGTTCCAGGGCTTTCGCATAAAGGGCAGCGGCGTCTTCCGCGTCCTGCGCGACAGCGACATCGAGGTGGAGGAGGAGGCGGAAGACCTGGTGCGGGTGTTCCGCAGCGCGATCCAGCGCCGCCGCCGGGGCCGGCCCGTCCTCCTCGAACTGGACGAGAACTGCGATCCCGAGGCCGAAGCGCTTCTGCGCGAGGAATTCGATGTCGCCAGCGCAATGGTCATCAAGACCGAGGGGATGATCGGCCTGCGCCACCTCGAGGCGATCTGCGCCGAACCGCGCGCCGATCTCAAGTTCGCCCCCTTCAGCCCCCGCTATCCCGAGCGCGTGCTCGAACATGAGGGGGATTGCTTCGCGGCCATTCGCGAGAAGGACATCGTGGTCCACCATCCCTACGAAAGCTTCGAGGTGGTGGTCGATTTCGTGACCCAGGCCGCGCACGACCCGGCGGTGGTGTCGATCAAACAGACGCTCTATCGCGCCGGCGATCAGTCCCCGATCATCGCCGCGCTGATCGAGGCGGCGCAGGCCGGTAAGGCGGTGACGGCGGTTGTGGAGCTGAAGGCCCGCTTCGACGAGGAGCGGAACCTCAAATGGGCCAGCGAGCTCGAGCGCGCGGGCGTCCAGGTGATCTACGGATTCGTGGAGTGGAAGACTCACGCCAAGGTGAGCCTGGTGGTGCGGCGCGAGGACGAAGGCTACCGCACCTACTGCCATTTCGGCACCGGGAACTATCACCCGGTCAGCGCCAAGATATACACCGATCTCAGCTACTTCACCGCCGATCCGGCCTATGGCCGCGATGCCGCCAAGCTGTTCAATTTCGTCACCGGCTATGTCGAGCCACATGATCTCGAACGGCTCGCCGTATCGCCCCTGACGCTGCGCGAGACGCTTTACGCTCTTATCGACACAGAGATCGAGAACGCCCGCGCGGGGCGCCCGTCCGGCATATGGGCCAAGCTCAACGCGCTGACCGAGAAAGGCATCATCGACCGGCTCTACGAGGCCAGCCAGGCAGGGGTCGAGATCACGCTCGTCGTGCGTGGCATATGCTCTCTGCGCGCGGGAGTGCCGGGACTGTCCGAGACCATAGCGGTCAAATCGGTAATCGGGCGCTTCCTCGAACACAGCCGGATCTGGGCCTTCGCCAATGGTGCCCCCCTGCCGAGCCGCACGGCGCGGGTCTTCATCACCAGCGCCGACGCGATGGGCCGCAATTTCGACCGCCGCGTCGAACTGCTGGTGCCGATTACCAACCCCACCGTTCACGACCAGGTGCTCGACCAGGTGATGCTGGCCAACATCCTAGACACCGAGCGGAGCTGGCGGCTGGACGCAGACGGCGTTTATCGCCGCATGGCGATCGGCTCGGACGACGATGGAGCCGGGTTCAACTGCCACGCCTATTTCATGGCCAATCCCTCGCTCTCGGGCCGCGGCGCGGCGATCGAGGACAAGGCGGTTCCGCGTCTGTCGCTGCGGAACCGTACCGCGTGATTCCCGATTCCCTGCGCGCCCGGCTGGGGCTGAGGCACGAGGACCACGAGCGCCACGCCGTCATCGACATCGGTTCGAACACGGTTCGCCTGGTCATCTACGGCGGGCCGCCCCGCGCCCCGGCAGTGCTGTGGAACGAGAAGGTCAGTGCACGGTTGGGCCGCGATCTGGCCGCGAGCGGGGCCATTCCCGACGGCGCCATGACCGAGGCCCTCGCGGCGTTGCGGCGTTATGCGTTGATCGTGGCGGAGCTGGGCATCGCGCGGGTCGATACCGTGGCTACGGCCGCCGCCCGCGAGGCCACCAACGGCAATGACTTCGTGGACCGGGTGCGGGAGATCGGCCTGCCGGTCAGGGTGCTGAGCGGCGAGGAGGAGGCCCGCGCCAGTGCGCTTGGCGCAATCGGCGCCTTTCCCGGTGCCGAGGGCGTGGTGGCCGACCTGGGCGGAGGCAGCCTGGAGCTGGTGCCCGTCGCGGCCGACAGGTGCGGGGACGGCGCGACCTTCCCGCTCGGGACGCTGCGCCTTCCCGCGCTGCGCGGTTCCGGGCGATTCGACCGCAAGGTGGCCAAGCTGCTGCGAAGCGCGGTATGGGCGAGCGACGCCGACGCCCTGTTCATGGTCGGCGGTACATGGCGCGCGCTGGCCGCCTACGCCATGCGAACCGCCGATCATCCGCTGACCGACCCTCATGCCTTCACCATCGCCGCCGGCGAGGCGACGGCGCTGGCGCAGCGCATCGCCGCCACCGATCCTTCGCAGCTGCGCGGAATCAGCACCATGCGCGCCGAGAAGCTGCCCGATGCCGCCGCCCTTCTTCGGGTGCTGCTGGCCGAACTGCGGCCGCGACGCCTGATCTTCTCGAGCTGGGGACTGCGCGAAGGCCTTTATTTCGAGACGCTGTCGCCCCGCGAGCAGGCACTCGATCCACTGCTGGCGGGCGTCGCCGCTTTCGCGCATCCGCGCCAGGCAGGTCAGATCGATGCCGAATTGATCGCCGATTGGACCGTTCAGGTCACCCCGAGCGAGGAAGATCGGACAGGCAGCCTGCGGCGCGCCGCGGCGCATCTCGCGGTTGCCTTGCCCCGCGTCGAGCCCAATCTGCGTACGGCCCAGTCGCTGGAGTGGGCGCTCGACAAGCGCTGGATCGGCATCGATTTTCCCGGCCGGGCCGTGCTGGCGGCGGCGCTGCGCGGGAGCCTTGGGATCACCGCGCAGCACCCCGGCCTCGCTCGCCTGGCAAGTGCGCGCGAACTGCGCGAGGGCACATCCTGGGGCCTGGCCTTTCGCCTGGCGCAGCGGCTCGCCGCCGGGGCCGCACCACCGCTGCGTGACAGCCGTCTGATCGTGAAGGGCGGCCGCGTGGAACTCCGGCTGCATCCGCGGCTTGCTTCGCTGGCGACAGGGGCGGTGGCCAAGGATCTGGCTGCGCTGTCCGCGTGGCTCGACGCCTCGCCCAAGCTTACCACCACCGAATAGCGCAAACCCCGCGCGTCGACAGACCCGCGATCAGTCTGCGGTGACGGGAGCGGCCAATGGAAAGAAGGGGATGCGCACTTCGAGCGGCTGCCCCTCGCCGGTCCGGAAGGTGTAGAACCCCTCCATCGACCCATGCGGGGTCTCCAGCGGACAGCCCGAGACATAATCGTGGCTGCGGCCCGGCTCCAGCACCGGCTGGCTCCCCACGACCCCATCCCCATCCACGATGGACACGCTCCCGCGCCCGTCGGTGATGCGCCAGTGCCGGGTCATCAGTTGCACCCGTTCGTGCGAGTGATTTTCGATGCGGATGTGATAGACCCAGAACCACTTACCCGCCTCAGGCTGCGATTGCTCGGGCAGGAAGCTCACCGCTACCCTGACGGCAATGCCGTGGGTGATCGCAGTATGCTGGAACAGCGCCTTCATCACGTCTCAGGGTAGTGCTTCATCGCGTCCATGCAAGGCCGGGCGCGAGATATCGACCGCTCAGAGTCCCGCGGCACCCAACGCCCGCTCGGTATCCTCGATCAGGTCCGCGATGTCCTCCAGACCGACATTTATACGCAGCAGGCCCTCGGTCACGCCCATCTCGGCGCGCACCTCCGCCGTCAGGCCGGCGTGGGTCGTGCTCGCCGGATGGCACATCAAACTGCGCGCATCGCCGATATTGTTCGAGATATCGATGAGCTGGAGCGCGTCCAGGACCGCAAAGGCCTTCTCGCGGCTGCCGGTGTCGAACGCGAAGATGGGACCGCCCGCATCCATCTGGCTCATGGCCAGCGCGTGGCGCGGATGGCTCGGCAGGCCGGGGTGAAGGATGCGCGGCACGCGGCCCTCGACAACACGGCCAAGCGCGAGCGCGTTCTCGCTCTGCCGGCGTGCACGCAGATCGAGCGTCTCGAGGCCCTTGAGGACCACCCAGGCATTGAAAGGCGAAAGCGTCGGCCCGGTGTTGCGCTGGAAGGGCAGAAGCACTTCCTCGATGAACTGGGTGCTGCCGCAGACCGCGCCGGCGAGCACCCGCCCCTGCCCGTCCATCAGCTTGGTCGCGCTGTAGGCGACGACGTCCGCGCCGAACTCCATCGGTCGCTGCAGCGTGGGCCCGGCGAAGGCATTGTCCACCACGGTGACGATGCCATGAGCCTTCGCCACCGCGCTCACATGCGCCATATCGACCACGTCGAGCGTCGGGTTCGCCGGCGTTTCGTAGAAGAACACCCTGGTATTGGGGCGGATCGCGGCTTCCCAAGCCGCATCGTCCGCCGCGTCGATGGTGGTGGCTTCGATCCCAAAACGGGGGAACAGGCTGTCCACCAGCCAGCGGCAGCTCCCGAAGGCGGCGCGCCCGGCCACGACATGGTCTCCGGCCGAAAGCTGGCACAGCAGAGCCGCCGTCATCGCCGCCATGCCGCTCGCCTGCGCGCGACAAGCCTCCGCCCCTTCCATCAGGGCGATCCTTTCCTCCAGCATGCCCACGGTGGGATTCTGGAGCCGCGAGTAGGTCATTCCCTCCGCCTCGCCCGCGAAACGCGCGGCGACGGTGGCGGCATCGTCGTAGGTGTAGCCGGAAGTGAGGAACAGCGCCTCGCTGGTCTCGCCGTGCTCCGAACGCCAGGTGCCGCCACGCAGAGCCCGGGTCGCGGGGCGCCAGCCCGCGGTTACGTCACGATCGGTGCCGGTTGTCTTTTTCATCGTGGCCGCGCGTCTAGCAGCGCGCCGCGCCGGGGCAAGCCATCTGCTGCCGGGAGCCCGCCACACAACTGCGATCCAGACGATACAAAACGGGCGGGAAGTTGCCTCCCCGCCCGTCCGTAACCCTAAATGATCGCTCGATCAGGGGCTCGACGGATTATCATCGGCAATGATGATGATACCCGCGACGACCGCGGCAACCGCCAGCACAGCGATGAGGATGCTGCCACCCAGAGCCTGCTCACCCTCAACCGGGGCGGCAGAGCGGTCGGCAGCGGCCGCATTCGCGACCACCGGAGCGGCAACCATCGCCGTCGCGGCGCCTGCCAATGCGACAAAACGTTTCTTCATGTGTCCCACTCCTTCAAAAAGCGCCCGAAAGCGCGGATTTAGCGCAAAGTTGCCAAACCCACCCGGACAATCGTGGCATGACCGAAATGGATCAAGCCTCCATCCACCAGACGTGATGAAGGTGCGATGAAGCGAGCCTGGCGTAAGATCATCTAAGTTAAGTTCCGTAGGCGACCTCCCCGCCATCCGGCCGCATGGCCCGATTGCCAAGGCCGCGATGCTCTTGTAGCGCGCGGCCCGCATGCAAGCTCATCCCGCACTTTCGCGCGATCCGTTCGGCTGGTGCGTGCTGTTAACAGTGGGTTTTCTGGCGCTGGCCTTCGTCCGCCTGGGCATCCCCTCCAAGCCGTATTTCGACGAGATCCATTACCTGCCGGCGGCCCGCGAGTACTGGGCGCTGGGCAAGTATCTCAACCGCGAGCACCCGCTGTTGGGCAAGGAGATCATCGGGCTGGGGATGCAGGTCTTCGGCGATCGGCCCCTGGGTTGGCGCATCTTTCCGGCGCTGGCCGGCGGACTCACGCTCTTTGCCGCGATGCGCGCATTGTGGTTTGCCACGCTCAGCCGCTTCGCCACCTTGGCCTATGGCGTGCTGATCGCGACGGGTTTCTACATTTTCGTCAACGCTCGCATCGCGATGCTGGACATCTTCATGGTGGCCTTCGCGGCTTTCGCATACTGGCAGCTCGCCGCAGCCGTGCGCGAGCCGGAGCGTGGGCGGATGCGGCTGGCGCTGGCCGGGATCGGCCTTGGGTTGGCGCTGGCGTCGAAATGGAACGCGGCGCCGCTGGCCGTCCTTCCCGGTCTCGTCTTCCTGGCGGCAAGGGCGCAGGCAGGGCGCCGCCGGCTCCTGCTCTCGCGTCGCGGCGCGCCGGTCCCGGGCGTCAGCCTGATGGAGGCCGCACTGTGGCTCGGCGTGCTTCCGCTCGCGATCTACATCCTGACATATCTGCCGGTGTGGTTTCTCGCTCAGGGCGGGATCGGCAGGCCGGGCGGCTCCGCCAGCTTCCTGGCCCTCCACATCGAGGCGATCCGCTTGCAGGAAAGCGTCGTCAAGATTCATCCCTACATGAGCCGGTGGCCGCAATGGGTGCTGAACTCGCGCTCAATCTGGTATCTCTACGAGTTCGTGGACGGGGCGCAGCGCGGGATCGTGCTGATCGGCAACCCCCTGACCATGCTGCTTGGCCTGCCCGCGATGCTGTGGGTGGCGAGCGAGGCGCTGCTTCGCCGCAATCCTGCCGCTGCGGCGATCGCAGCCATTTACGCCGTGACGCTCGGCTTCTGGATTCTGAGCGCCAAGCCGATCCAGTTCCTCTACCACTACATGGTGCCGAGCATGGCCCTTCTTGCGGCGCTGGCGCTGGCGCTGGATGCGCTGTGGCGGGGCGGGCGTCGGTGGCTGGCGGTGCTGCCGCTGGCCGCCAGCATAGGGTTGTTCGCCTACTTCTATCCCATCATCAGCGCAGCGGCGCTATCGGGCGGCAAGGCGGCCTTCGCGGAATGGATGTGGCTTCCTCGCTGGCGCTGACCGGTCAGAACCGACCCCACACGAATCGGCTGGAAAGCGCGTAGTTCCACACCGATCCGATGGCGATGCCCACCAGGGCGGCAGGCAGCGTGTGAATGCCGAAATCATGCAGCGTGGTCGCGGCGGCGACATTGGCGAAGGCGCCGATCGAACAGGCGACGATGAAGCTGATCCAGCCGCGCAGCAGTTCCCCCGCCCTGACCAGCCGACGGTCACGGTAGGTCAGCCAGTTGTTGAGCCAGAAATTGAAGCTCATCGCCCCGAAGGTCGCCGTGGCCTGGCTCCAGACGAAAGGCACCCCGAAGCCTTCCATGAACAGCACGAGGATGGCCATGTGGACGCCCACCCCGACCACACCCACCGTCCCGAACAGCGCGAAACGCGTGGGGATGATGCGCCCGAAGCTCTTGTCGTAAAGCCCGGCGAGGAAGTCGAAGGCGATCGCGCGGTCGAGCTTGCTCTCGCCCGAGCGGCGCGCGGAAAAGTTCATGGGGAAGTCCTTGACGGTTAGCGGCGGGCTGGCGGTGGCCAGCAGGTCGAGCAGGATCTTGAAGCCGATGCCGGAAAGGTTCGGCACCAGCCGCCGCGCGGTGGCGGTCGGCAGCAGGAAATAGCCGCTCATCGGGTCCGATAGCTCGACCCCTGTCAGCCGCCGGGCCAGCGCATTGGCAATACCCGACAGCTTCTCGCGGTCGGGGCGGTTCCAGTCGGCCACGCTCGCCCCTTCGGCAAAGCGGCTGGCCACCGCTACCTCCGCTTCACCAGCCTTGACGCTGGCCAGCATGGCCGCGAGCAGCGCGGGATCGTGCTGGTGGTCGGCGTCCATCACCGCCACATAGGGCGCGGCGGTGGCGCAGAAGCCCTCGATCGCGGCGCTCGCAAGGCCGCGACGGCCGATCCGCTGGATCACGCGGAGGCGGGGATCGGTAAGGCTGAGCTGGCGGGCCTCCTCCGCGGTGCCATCCACCGAATTGTCGTCCACCACGAGCACTTCCCAGCCCGCCGGTCCCAGGGCGCTCTCGATCCGCGCGATCAGCGGCGCGATGTTCTCGCGTTCGTTGAGTGTGGGAAGCACGATGGCAAGGTCGAGCACCGATGGCGTGGCAGGCGCTGCGGCGGGCATTCAGGCCGCTCCCTGGTCGGGCTGGACGAGTTCCCGGATCACGGCCGCGGTAAGCACTTCCGTGGACGCATCACCGCCCAGGTCCGCGCCGCGCAGCCCGCTCGCGAGCACCCGGCCCACCGCCTCTTCCACGCGCCCCGCCTCGGCATCGCGACCCAGCGAATGGCGCAGCAGCATGGCCAGGCTGAGAATCGCCGCCAGCGGATTGGCCCTGCCGGTTCCCGCAATATCGGGCGCGCTGCCGTGGATCGGCTCGTAGAGACCGAAGGTTCCATAAGCCGTCTGCCGCTCGCCGAGCGAAGCGCTGGGCAGGAGTCCGATCGAACCGACGCAAGCGCTGGCTTGGTCCGAGAGGATGTCCCCGAAAAGATTGCCGGTCAGGATCACGTCGAACTGACCCGGGCTACGAACGAGCTGCATCGCCGCATTGTCGACATACATATGCTCGATCGCGATCCCCGGATATTCGCCCGCGACCGCACTCACCACCTCGCGCCAGACACGGCTCGTTTCCAGCACATTGGCCTTGTCCACGCTGGTAACGTGGCCCTGCCGCCCTGCGGCGGCGCGAAATGCGGTGTGGGCGATGCGGCGGATTTCCTCCTCGCCATAGGCCATCTCGTCCCAGCCCTGGCGCTCCCCGGCCTCGGTCCTGCGCTCACCCTTGGCGCCGAAATAGACGTCGCCGGTCAATTCACGCACCACCAGCAGGTCGATCTCCCTGGCGAGCTCGGGCCGGAGCGGCGAAAGCGCCTCCAGCCCCGGCCACCCCGCCGCCGGGCGGAGATTGGCGAACAGGCCGAGTTCGCGGCGCAGGCCAAGGATTGCCTGCTCGGGCCGCAAATTGCGCGGCAGGGTGTCGAATTCAGGATCGCCCACGGCGCCGAAAAGCACGGCATCCGCGCCACGCGCCATGTCGATCACGTCGAGCGGAAGCGGGAGACCGTGGCGGCGATAGGCGGTGGCGCCGACATCCCCCTCTTCAACCTCGATACCCGCGATGGCCAGCGCATCCAATACGCGCAGCGCAGCGCCGGTCACCTCCGGTCCGATACCATCCCCGGGCAAAACTGCGATCTTCATGCTCTCATCTTTCCAAGCCGCTCGCGCAGCAACAGCCGCGCGCCCATAACATCGGCGCGGGTATGGGCAAGCAGCCTCGTAGCGATCGGCCGCTCGAGCCGGTCGAACCAGGCGAGCGCTTCGTCCAGCCCGGCGATGGAGGGACGGGTCTGATCCGCCGCACCATAACCCAGCTCGCGCAGCAACAGCACCTCGTAGGCGACCAGCGCGCCGGCCCAGCCACGCGCGGATGGCGCGGCACAGATCGCGTCCAGCAGAGCCGCAAGCGCGGCGTAGAGCGCCGGATAGGGATGGCGCTCTGGCAGCGTGGCCGCGGTCAGCGCGGTCACCCAGCCTATCGCCGCGGCGGGAAGCGGCTCTCCCAGCCACGGCCCCCGGCTCCGCACCAGCTCCAGGCGCGCGGAGGGAAGCTGGCTGTCCGACCGGGCACGGATGTCGGCGGCAAGGGCATTGCCCGGTATCATCACCGGGCGAAGCTGGCGCCCGCGCCCGCCCGCGACATAGGCCGCGATCATCCCTGCCTCCTCGGTCAGCAGGCGAGCGATAACTGCCGTTTCGCCATGCGCACGCGCGGCAAGCAGGATGGCGGGCGCGGCGAGCTGCATCGCGCCCCGACCGTCAGTTTCCGGCGGTCGCGGGTGCCGCCGGCTTGCCCCTGTCGCTGCGATAGCGGTCGAACCAGGCGATGATTGCGCTCGCCCTCGCCGCGCTCTGGCTGGGGCGCGCCGCGAAACCGTGGCTCGCCTCGGGGATGGTAACGAAGGCGGTCGGCACGCCGCGCAATTGCAGCGCCTGGTAATACTGGGCCGCCTCGGACATCGGCGTGCGGTAATCATCCTCGCCAACCACCACCATCGTGGGGGTCTTGACCTTGCCGACCAGCGACAGCGGGCTGCGCCGCCAGTATTCCTCCGGCTTCTCCCACGGCATCCCACCGAACCAGTAGCGCGGCGCACCGGTTGCCAAGTCCGCGGTAAGCACCTCGCTGGCCCAGTTTATCACCGGCTTCTGCGTTGCTGCGGCGGCGAAGCGGTCGGTCTTGCCCACGATCCAGGCGGTCAGCACCCCGCCGCCCGATCCGCCGGTGACGAACAGGTTTGCCGGATCGGCGATACCGTCGGCGATGGCGGCGTCGACCGAGGCGATCAGGTCGTCGTAGTCCGGGCCGGGATAGTTCTTGTCGATGAGATTGGCGAACTCCTCCCCATAGGAGGTCGAGCCGCGCGGATTGGTGAACAGCACCGCGTATCCGGCGGCTGCATAGAGCTGGTAGTCCGTCGAGAAGGCGGGGCCATACTCGGCGTGAGGGCCGCCGTGGATCTCCAGGACCAGCGGCACTTTCTGCCCCGGACGGCGGCCAACGGGCTCGATCAGCCAGGCGTCGATCGCGCGGCCATCGGGCGCGGTGACCGCCAGCTTGCGCATCGGGGCGACATCCTTGCCCTGCCGCCACACGGTGTTGAGCCGCGTGAGCTGGCGTGCCGTGGCGCCGCTCTTGACGAAGAGATCGCCGGGCCGATCGGTGGCCCCGCCTGTATAGGCCAGCGTGCCCGCGCGGCTGACGCTGAACGCCCCGCCGGCATAGGGGCGGTCCGAAATCGCACCGGGCTGGAGATTGTCCGCCACCACGCTGGTCCTCCCGTCCAGGCCAAGCCGGGCCAGCATCATCTGCCCCCGATCGGCGTAGGTGACGTAGAAAGCATCGCTGCCGGCCCAGGCGAAATCCTCGATCGAGCGGTCGAGGGCGCCGGTCACGGTGCGATGGCCGGTCCCGTCGGCGCGCATCACCGAGAGCTCGACATTCTCGTGCGAGCGCCCCGCATCATCGCTACCCAGATAGGCGATCCAGCGGCCATCGGGCGACAGCTTGGGTGCCATGTCCGGCCCGCGCCGGTCGGTCAGCGCACGGATTGCGCCATTCGCTAGGTCGACCGAGTAAATCTCGCTCTCGTTCGCCGCACGCTCCCAATCCTCGACGCGATTGGCCGTGAAGAACAGGCGCTGGCCATCCGCCGACCAGTCGATCGGGCCCGCGGCGTCCCAATTGCCGGTGGTAACCCGGCGCGGCGCGCCCCCATCGGACGAGACGACGAAAATCTGGTCGAAGCCCGGCTTCGCATAGCCGCCGCCATCGAAGCGATAGGTCACGCGGTCGATGATGGTGAGCGGCTTAGCCCATTCCGCCCCCTCCGGCTTGTCGGGCGCCTTTCCCAGTCGCACGCCCTCTGCCGGCACGCGCATGGTATAGGCAATCTGGCGGCCGTCGGGGGACCATGCCATCGCACCCGGCTCGTCGGGCAAGCCGGTCACGCGCATACTGGTGCCGCTCTCGAGATAAAGCACATGGAGCTGCGCGCCCGCGCCGCCCGCGGTCGAGACATAGGCGATGCGCCGCCCGTCGGGTGACCAGCGCGGCGACAGGTTCATGTTCGCGTCCGCCACCAGCGGCCGCTGCTCCCCGCTGCGCACGTCCACCAGCCACAGCGAGGGCTGGTAGCGATCCTTCATGATGTCCCCGGTGCGGCGGACATAGACGATCCGGGTCCCGTCCGGGCTTATTCGGGGGTCGGTCGCGCCTTCGAGCTTGAACAGATCCTCGCCGGTGAAAGCGCGGGTGGGTGCGTCCTGGGCCGCCGCCATGAATGCGGGCAAGGCAGTCAGCAGCGCTGCGCCCGCCAGCCAATGCATCCCCCTGTCCGCCATGCCCGTCTCCCTTCGCGCGGGGGTTTTGCGCGCGGGACGGGCGCAGCGCAAGCGATCAGGCCGCGTTCTTCGCCGCCACCTGCGAGGCCTTGACCGCCATCGGCTTTTTCCGGCCCATCGACCAGTTGCCGAGCATCCTGACTTCGGGATTGGGGGCGCACCACACTTCGCCCGTGGCATCGATGGCCGTCACCCACAGGAGGTTGTGCTCGGGCCCATAGTCGATCACGGCATGGCACAGGCCATCACCGCGTCCCAGCACATGAAGCGGGATTGGCGGGTTGAGTTGGGTAAGCATCGGCACCTCCTGACGAAGCTGCAAACGCGGCGGAAAACGCCTGTTCCCCAATCTAACCCTTGTTCGTGCGCTCCGCTTCCAGCCTGGCGACCCGGGCCTTGAGATCCTCGGCCTCCTCGCGCGCCCGGGCGGCCATCGCCTTGACGGCCTCGAACTCGTCGCGGCTGACGAAATCCACTCCGCCAAGCGCACCCTTGAGCCGCTCGCGCGCGCCCTCCCGCGCCTCCCGCGTCATGCCGGCGAAAGTGCCGGCCGCGGCGTTGGCGAGCTTGACGAAATCGGCGACGAGCGGGTTCTGGGATTGCATGGCGGGCGGTCTAGGCGCGCGGAAGTCCGCGATCAATCGCCGATCCGCACCCGCGTGGATGCGGCCGCCCCGTCGGCCCCGTCCGCCCCCGGATTGAGGCGCAGGAACTCGTAGTTGAGCACCCCCGCGAACAGCACCCAGGCAAGATAGGGCACCAGCAGCAGCCCCGCGAGCCGGCGGATGTGCCAGAACAGCACCAGCGTGATCGCCACCAGCACCGCCAGAACCACGATGACCACCAGCCCGCCGGTAATCATGTGCATTCCGAAGAACACCGGGCTCCACGCCAGGTTGACCGCGAACTGCACCGCGAACACCGCGATCGCCACGCCGCGCCCCCGCGCGCCCCAGGCCGATCCGACCAGCGCCAGCGCGAAGCCCATCAGCGCATAAAGCGCGGTCCACACGATCCCGAACGCCGCCGGCGCCGGATAGATCGCCGGCTTGGCCAGCCCGTCGAACCACGGATTGCCCGGACCGCTGTGCGCGAGTTGCCCCGAAAGGAAGCCGAGGAGCACGCATAGCGGTACGCAGACCAGCGTCCAGCGCATCAGGCTGGCTCGCAACTGCTCACGCGAGGCGAGGAAATTCATTGCAACCCTTTCGTTCCCCGGCGAATCGCCACTTCCGGGTTGTGGCTGCGGCGCCGGGGTCGCGCAAGCCGCCCTGCCGTGGCCCTGCCCCTGCCCCTGCCGCCAGGCATCAGCGCAGCAGCACCAGCTCCTCCGCCATCGTGGGATGGATCGCCGTGGTGGCGTCGAAATCGGCCTTGCTGAGCCCGGCCTTCACCGCCACCGCGGCCATCTGCATGATTTCCGGCGCTTCCGGCCCGATCATGTGGATGCCGACGATGCGGTCGGATTCATCGCAGACCATCTTGTAGAGCGCGCGCTCCTCGCGGCCGGCCAGCACGTTCTTCATCGGGCGGAAATCGGACTGATAGACCTTGACCGCCCCCAGCTTCTGGCGCGCCTGCTTCTCGGTCAGGCCCACCCCGCACAGCGGCGGATGGCTGAACACGGCGGCCGGGATGCAGGAATGATCGACGGCGCTGGGCTTCTTGCCGAACACCGTTTCCGCATAGGCCTGCCCTTCGCGGATCGCGACCGGGGTGAGCTGCACGCGGTTGGTCACATCGCCCACGGCATGGATATGGTCGACATTGGTCTTGCTGAACCGGTCGACCGTGATGGCGCCGGTTTCGCCCAGTTCGACACCCGCCTTCTCCAGCCCCAGCCCCTCGGTGTTGGGAACCCGGCCGGTGGCGAAGAGCACGCAGTCCACCTCGATCGGATCGTGCCCGGTCATGGCGACCCTGAGCCCGCCCTTGACCTTCTCGATTCCCTCGAACTCGGCGTGGAAGCGGAAGGCGATGCCCTTGAGCATGGAGATGTGCAGCAACCGTTCGCGGAGCGCCTCGTCATAGCTGCGCAGCATCTGGTCGCCCCGGGTCATGATCGTGACCTTGCTGCCGAACTTGCGGAAAATGCCCGCGAACTCATTGGCGATATAGCCGCCCCCGGCGATCAGCACGCGCGGCGGAATGGAATCGAGATGAAACGCCTCGTTGCTGGTGATGCCGAGCTCCCAGCCGGGGCAATCGGGCACGTGCGGGCGCGCGCCCGTGGCGATCAGGATGTTCCTGGCGGTCACCGTGGCGCCGCTGGCGAGGCTCACCTCGTGCGGGCCGACCAGCTCCGCGCGTTCCGGCACGATCTTCACCCCGGCGTTCCCGAGGGTGTCGGTATAGGCCGCGTTGAGCCGGTCCACGTCCTTCAGCACATTGTCCCGCAGGACTTTCCAGTCGAAGCGCTTCTCGCCGATCGACCATCCGAAATGGCTGCAATCCTCGAGATCCTCGGCGAAATGGGCCCCGTACACGAGCATCTTCTTCGGCACGCAGCCGCGGATGACGCAGGTGCCGCCAACGCGGTACTCTTCGGCGATGGCGACCCGCGCGCCGAACGATGCCGCCACCCGGGCGGCGCGCACCCCGCCCGATCCCGCGCCGATGATGAACAGGTCGTAGTCGTAGGCGGCGGGTTTCGCCTTGGAGGTGGTCTTTCCGGCCATGCGCGCTTCCTCGCTTCGTTATGCGGCGCGCTATGGCGGGCGCCAGGCGGCTTGCCAACCGGAGCGACGCGTCAGGAGGGCGGCGGCTCCATCAGGGCGAGCATTCGTGCCTTCTTGAAGGTCAGCGCGACGAACATGCCGATCATCACCAGCCCCGCACCGCCAAGGAACAGGTCGAAGCCATTGAGCGACCCCACGATGGCGGCGGTCGGCTCGACGAAATACATCGCCAGGGTGAACACCACCAGGATCACCCTCAGCTCGGTGGGGCCGAGATTGAAATAGGACAGCCTGAGCTCCCCCAGAACCCGCACCGACAGGAAGGCATGAATCGAGAGCAGGAGATAGCCGGCCAGCGCGATCAGCGCGGATTCCATCTCGATGTAGGGCGTGATCCCAAGCCCCACCACCACCAGCGTGGTTGCCGCCCCGTCGCAACTGTGATCGAGGAAATAGCCGTAGCGCGGCCGCTCGATCTTGCGAAACCGCGCCAGGCTGCCGTCCAGCGAATCCCCGAACCAGTGGATGAGGTAACCCGCTAGGCACAGCAACAGCCACCGTGCATCGAGGTTACTGCCCAGGTAGCCCGCGAACACCGCCAACGCGCCAACCAGGCCGAAATAGGTCAGCAGGTCGGGCGTGACCCAGCCCGGCATCCGCGCGCACAGCCACGTAAGAAGCCGCCGCTCGGCGCGGGCCAGCATGTTTTCCTGAATGCGCTCTATGGGCGAGACTTCGGGGAGCGGTGCCATGTTCGTTTGTATCGCCTTTCGTGCCCCCGCCCAAGGCCCTTAGCCGCGTCCGCGCCCGCTGCCAAACCTGCGCCGACGCTGTGGGCGGCCGCCGCCGCCCGGCGCCCCGCCCTCGGCACCGTCGCGGCGCGGCTTGCCGGCCCGGTCGGGATGCTTCTGGCGCGATTTGCCCTGGGCATCGTCGCGGCCCTTCTCGCGGCGCTGATCGTCGGTGCGCTCGCCCTGCTGGCGCGGGCGGCGGTCCCCGCCCTCGGTGCCGCGCGAGGCGAAGCGCGGGGTCACCGTGGGCTTGGCGAGGCGGGGCTTCTGCTCGCGCTTCGTGGGCCCGACACCTTCGACGACGGCGCGGAAGTTATCGGGCAACGGCAGCCGCTCCAGCTCCGCCCCGGTAACCTTGCGGATATCCTTGAGATAGGCGCGCTCGTCTTCGGCGCAGAAGGCGATGGCCACCCCGTCCGCCCCCGCACGCGCCGTGCGCCCGATGCGGTGGACATATTGCTCGGGCACGTTGGGCAGCTCGTAATTGATGACATGGCTGACGCCCGGGATGTCGATCCCGCGCGCGGCCACGTCGGTCGCCACCAGCACCGGGGTCTTGGCCCGGCGGAATTCGTCGAGCGCACGTTCGCGCTGGGGCTGGCTCTTGTTGCCGTGGATCGCATTGGCGGGAACGCCGGCCTGCGCCAGCTTCTTCACCACGCGGTCAGCGCCGTGCTTGGTGCGGGTGAAGATCAGCACGCGCTCGAACTTGCCGGGCACCGGATGACGGCCGCGCAGGATCATCTCGAGCAGGGTCTGCTTCTCGTCCTGCTGGACCATCAGCAGATACTGATCCACGCGCTCGGCGGTGGTGCTCTCGGGCGTCACCGAAACCTGCACCGGATCGTGGCAATACTGCTTCACCAGCTCGCGGATGGCGGTGGGCATGGTGGCGCTGAAGAACAGCGTCTGGCGCTCCTTGGGCACCAGCTGGCTGATCTTGCGCAGCGCATGGATGAAGCCGAGGTCCAGCATCTGGTCGGCCTCGTCGAGGACGAGGATCTCGACTGCCCCGAGCCCGAACGCCTTCTGGTCGATCAGGTCGAGCAGCCGGCCCGGAGTGGCGACGAGGATGTCGGTGCCGCGGTGGAGCTTGTTGCGGTCCTTGTTGACCGAGGTGCCACCGACGATCGACTGCACCTTGAGGCCCGCGAGCGCGCCATAGTCCTTGGCCGATTGGGCGATCTGCCCGGCCAGCTCGCGGGTGGGGGCGAGGACCAGCATCCGGCAGGACTTGAACGGCGTCTGCCGCTCCGCCTCGCGAAGGCGGTCGATACTGGGCAGCATGAAGGCCGCCGTCTTTCCGGTGCCGGTCTGCGCGATGCCGAGCAGGTCGCGGCCCGCCAGCACCGGCGGGATCGCCTGCTGCTGGATCGGCGTGGGGACGCTGTAACCCTTGAGGTCGAGCGCCTGGAGAACGGGCTGCGACAGCCCGAGATCGGTGAATTGCATTGTGAAAACTCGCAAAATATGCGGCGCGCAGCCAAGCCAATCGCTCAGGCGGCAGCGCGGTCGCGGGGTTTGAAAACCGCCCGCGTGAAATGGGAAGTCCGGGAATTGAGAACCGAGGCACGGCCGGGGCGCAAGATGTATTCCTCACGCCGCTTCACGCTGGCTAGCGCGCTTCGACGGGCGCCATGTGGCGGGGAAGCGCGCGAAAGTCAAGATTCACGGAACGAGCGGCCGAATCGCACTATCGCGATCTTCACGAGAACTACCCGATCAGCGTAACGATGTCAAGCAAAATTTACCGAATAGGTTCGTAATGGCACCTGTCATCCGTTCAACCCCGCCGCCGTCAGCAACGCCTCGGTGCTGGCATCGAAACTCTCCCCGCCCGCCGCGATCCGGTTGGCGATTTGCTTGCCGAGTTCCACGCCGAACTGGTCGAAGGGGTTGATGCCCATCAGCACCGCGTTCGCGAAGGTGCGGTGTTCGTGGAAGGCGATCAGCGCGCCGAGGGTGGCGGCGTCGATGTCGTCGCACAGCATCGTCGCGCTGGGTCGGTCACCGGGGTAGGCGCGGGCTGGATCGCTGCCCGCCGCGCCCGCCATCAGCGCGGCGCCTTGGGCAAAGCAGTTCATCAGCAGGATGCGGTGATGCGCGGGGTCGAGCATGTCGCCAGGCGCGATGCTGGCCAGAAAATCGACCGGTGTTTCCACCGTGCCCTGGTGGAGGAGCTGGAACACCGCGTGCTGCGCATCGGTGCCCACCCCGCCCCAGGTGATCGGCGCGGTCGGCCCGCCGACGGGCTGCTGGTCGGCGGTGACGCGCTTGCCGTTCGATTCCATCTCGAGCTGCTGGAGATAGCTCGGGAACAGCGCCAGCCGCTCGTCATAAGCAAACACCGCGCGGGCCTGGCAGCCGCGCAGGCGGGCATAGAGCTGGTCCGCGAAGGCGGCGCGCAGGGCAAGGTTGGCGCGGCCCTCCGCCTGCTCGAAATGCGCGTCCACGGCGGCCGCGCCCGTCAGCATGGCGGCGAACTCGTCCCAGCCCGCGGCCAATGCGATGGGGAAACCGATCGAGGACCACAGCGAATAGCGCCCGCCAACGCTCTCCGGAAAAGGCAGCACGCGGGTTTCGTCCACGCCCCATTCCACCGCTTTCTCCGGGCTGGCGGTGAGCGCGATCACCCGGCCGTGCGGATCGGCCACCCCGCCCTCGCGCAGCCATTTGAGCGCGCTTTCGGCATTGGTCATGGTCTCGATCGTGGTGAAGGTCTTGCTCGCCACCGCGATCAGCGTGGTCGCCGGGTCGCAGGCGCGCATGGCGGTTTCCAGCGCCACCCCGTCGATGTTGGAGACGACATGGGCCTCCACCAGCGGATGCTCGCGCGCGATCGCCGAAAGCGCGAGCGCGGGGCCGAGCGCGCTGCCGCCGATGCCGATGTGGATGAGGTGCCTGACCTCGCCGAGCGCGCCTTCATGGATCGCCTCGACCAGCAGCCGCATCCGCTCGTGGAGAGCGCCAGCCTCCTCGACATCGGCCTCGCTCCCGAAGCCGCGCTGGGCGGTGTGGGTGGCGGCGCGGCCTTCGGTCACATTGACCTTCTCGCCGGCGAACAGCGCGGCGCGCCGCCCCGCGAAATCGCAAGCCTCGGCCAGCGCCTCGAAGCCCGCGAGATGGGCCTCGTCGAGATGGGTCTTGGACCAGTCGAACAATATGCCGCCGACATCTTCGCCGCCATCGTCCCTGGCGTCCCAGGCGATCCGGCCCGAGAGCATCGCCACCCGCTCCGCGCCGGCAGGTTCCGCCCCGCCCTCCCCGCCATCGCGCGTGGCGCTGAACAGTTCGCCCAGCGTCGGACGCGGCAGGCCCTCGAGCCGGCCCCAGGCGGCGGTTACGGGGTTGCGAGGGGCATTGGACACGCGAAAATCCTTTCGTGGCGCAGAGTGCGCGCCTAGGGCTCTGGTCGATGATTGCAAACCCCGCGTTGCCCCGGAACGAGCGATGAGCGTGACGGCGGCATCCAATCCCGAAGCCGAGAGCGGGCGCCCGCCGGCACAGCGTGAAAGCCTCGGCAGCTATCTGCGCTTCGTGGCGCTGCTGGTTCTGGCGGTGGTGGCCTTCCGCAGCCTGCTGTTCACACCCTTCACCATTCCCAGCGAAAGCATGCTGCCCAGCCTCATCAAGGGCGATTACCTGGTCGCCGCGAAATGGCCCTACGGCTGGTCGCGCTGGTCGCTGCCGTTCGATGCGCCGCTGATCGAAGGCACGATCCTCCAGCGCGCGCCGGTTCGCGGCGACACCGCCGTGTTCCGCCATCCGGTGGACCGCACCGAATACATCAAGCGCGTGATCGGCCTTCCCGGCGATACCGTGGCGCTGGACCGGGGGGTGGTGGTCCTGAACGGGGTCCGCGCACAAACGGCGCGAGCGGCGGACTTCCTGCTCCCCGTCTCGCCCAACACCCGCTGCGCGTGGGGAGCGGTGGAGGAACCGGCCCCCGGCGGAGCGCCCCAGTGCCGCTATTCGCGCCTCGTCGAGACGCTGCCGGGGGGCCGCAGCTACACAGTGCTCGATTTCGGCGCCACGCCGCAGGATCGCTTCGGACCGGTGACCGTTCCGCCGGGCCATGTCTTCATGCTGGGCGACAATCGCGACAATTCGCTGGACAGCCGCTTCCCCGCCCGCGCGGGCGGCGGGGTCGGCCTGGTGCCGGCGGGCCTGCTGGTGGGGCGGGCAGAGATGGTGCTGTTCTCCACCGATGGTTCGGCAAAGTGGTGGAATCCGGTGAGCTGGTTCACCGCGGCCCGCTGGAACCACATGGGGGACCGACTGTGAGCGTCATCGAGCCCGTAACCTGCGCCTGGCTGGAAGAGCGCGGCTTCGCCGTGCGGAAACCGGCCATCTGGCACGCGGCGCTCACCCACGGCAGCATGGGGGAGCCGGCGGATTACGAGCGGCTGGAGTTCCTGGGCGACCGCGTGCTCGGCCTGGCGGTGGCGCAGCTTCTCTACGAGCGGTCCGAAGCGCCGGAAGGGGCGCTGGCGCTGCGCCTCAACGCCGTGGTGAGCCGCCAGATGTGCGCGCAGGTCGCGCGGGAGATCGGGCTGCCGGCCCATGTCCGCATATCCAAGCAGGCCCAGGCCGACGGCGGACGCGACAGCGACAACATACTGGGCGACGTGATGGAAGCGCTTCTGGGCGCGCAATTTCTCGACAATGGCTACCAGGCCGCGCGCGAGCTGATCGGGGCGCTGTGGGGTCCGGCGCTGGACCGAGGCGAAGGCAGGCGCAAGCATCCCAAGAGCGCGCTTCAGGAATGGGCCGCCGGCAACCAGCGGCGCCCACCCGAATACGAGCTGGTCGATCGCTCCGGGCCCGACCACGCCGCGCGCTTCACCGTGCGCGTCAGGGTCCACAAGGTGGGCGAGGCCGAGGGCACCGCCAGCAGCAAGCAGGAGGCCGAGAAAGCGGCCGCAGCAGAATTCATGGAGAAGTTCGGGTGATGAGCCACAACGAGTCGAACGATCCGGCGGAGGATCGCATGGCCAACCGCCCGCCCGCCCCCGCCTCGCAACGCAGCGGGGCGAACAGCGGCGAGGATACGCAGAAATGCGGCCTTGTGGCCGTGATCGGCGCGCCCAACGCGGGCAAGTCCACGCTGGTGAATGCGCTGGTCGGCCAGAAGGTCGCGATCACCAGCGCCAAGGCGCAGACCACGCGGGCGCGGATGCTGGGCATCGCGCTGCACGATCGGACGCAGATGATCCTGGTCGATACGCCCGGCATCTTCGCGCCCAAGCGCCGGCTCGACCGCGCGATGGTGAGCGCGGCGTGGGAAGGGACCGAGGCGGCCGACGCCGTGCTGCTGATGGTCGATCCGATCAAGCAGCGCCGCCACGAGCTGGACCCGCTGCTGGAGGCGCTGGCGAACCGGCCCGAAAGGAAGATCCTCGTCCTCAACAAGGTCGATGTGGCCAGGAAGGAGCCGCTGCTGGCGCTGGCGCAGGAGCTTTCGGGCAAGGTCGAGTTTGCGGAAATCTACTTCGTCTCCTCACTCACGGGCGACGGGGTGCCTGAACTGAAAGCAGCGCTGGCGGCGATGATGCCGGTGGCGGAGTGGATGTATCCCGAGGATCAGGTGTCCGATGCCAGCGAGCGCCTGCTCGCCACCGAAATCACCCGCGAGCAGCTCTACCGCCAGCTCCACGAGGAATTGCCCTACGACAGCGCGGTCCGCCCCGAACTCTACCAGCACCGCCCCGACGGCAGCCTGGAAATCCACCAGCAGATCGTGGTCGTCCGCGACAACCAGCGCGCCATCGTGCTCGGCAAGGGCGGCAGCAAGATCAAGGCGATCGGCGAGGCGGCCAGAAAAGAGCTGAGCGAGCTGCTGGGTGTGAAGGTCCACCTCTTCCTGCACGTGAAGGTGGAGGAGAACTGGTCCGAAAACCGCGAGGTATTCGAGGAGATCGGGCTGGATTGGGGACGGTGATAAAGCTGACGACCAAGCGGTTCTATTATTTTGCCGGAATCGTGTCGCTGGCGTGCTCAGCACTCATTACCATTTCTCCAGCAGCGCCGGCATTAACACCGATTTTCGTCCTGATGATTGCCAACTGGATCGCATTCATGGCGTGCTCATTAGCAATGTCTCGGCTGCCGGGAGGGACGATCGTCGGTTTGGCGTCATGGAAAAATCGAGATTTCAACTTCTGGCGAGTTGTACTCCTGAGTTTCTCAATAGCCGGCTTCTTTGCGTTTTCACGCGGTGTGGCAATCATCTGATTCCAACTTTTGCCGAGCCAAATGGGGAGGTGGCAGACGCCGTAGGCGGCTGACCCGAAGGGCCCTACCGCTTCTTCGCGATGTCGATCTTGTTCTTCTTGGCGAAGTCCTTGGTCGATTCCTCGCTGCGGTTCAGCGCCCTGGCGATTTCCTTGAGGCCCTTGCCCTTGCCCGCCAGCATCCGGAGCTGACCGGCTTCCTCGCCGTTCCAGGGCTGCTTGTGGCGCTCGAAATGTTCCTTGGCCATCAGTCCGCCTTCTTCTTCGCCGCCGCCTTTTTCGGTGCGGCCTTCTTCTTCGCCGGAGCCTTCTTACGGCCCTTCTTCGCGGGCGGACTCTTGGCGGCGCGCGCGTCGATCAGCTCGATCGCCTGCGCCTCTGTCACATCCTCGGGCTTCATGTCGCGCGGCAGGGTGGCGTTGGTGGTGCCGTCGGTGACGTAGGGGCCATATCGGCCGGGCATCACCTTCATCTCGCCGCCGCTGGTGGGATGTGCGCCCAGCGCCTTGATCGGCTCCGCCTTGGCACGGCCACCACCTGCACCGCGATTGGCCGCCTGGGCCAGCAGGTCGACCGCCCGGTTCATGCCGACATCGAACACCTCGCGCGTGTTGGCGAGCTTGCCATACTTGCCATCATGCCTGAGGTATGGCCCGTAACGCCCGATATTGGCCTCGATTTCCAGTCCGGTTTCGGGATGCTGGCCGACGATGCGCGGCAGGCCGAGCAGCTTCAGCGCCCACTCCAGGTCGAAATCATCCAGATCCTTGGGGATGCTCGCCCGCTTGGCGTCCTTGCCTTCGCCCAGCTGCACATAGGGTCCGAAGCGCCCGGTCTTGCGCTCGACCGGCAGCCCGCTCTCGGGATCGGTGCCGAGCACGGCGTCCTCGCCCCCACCCTCACCCGAACCGCCGGGCTGCGCGAACTGGCGAGTGAACCTGCATTCGGGGTAGTTGGCGCAGGCGACGAAGGCGCCGAACTTCCCGCCGCGCAGCGCCAGCCTTCCGCCGCTGCGCCCCTCCGCAGCGCATTGCGGGCACCAGCGCGGCTCGTGGCCGTCAGCGCGCTGAGGGAACAGGAAATCGGAGAGGAAATCGTCGAGCGCCTCGGTCACCTCGCTCGGCTTCTTCTCCATAACCTCTTCGGTCTTGGGCTTGAAGTCGCGCCAGAACGCCTCGAGCAGCGCCTTCCAGTCCTCCCCCCCGGCGGAAACCGTGTCGAGTTCCTCCTCCATCCCGGCGGTGAAATCGTAGCCGACGTAACGCTCGAAGAACCGCTCGAGGAAGGCCGTGAGCAACCGCCCGCTCTCCTCGGGGTAGAAGCGCTTGGCCTCCATCCGCACATAGGCCCGGTCGCGCAGCGTCTGGATGGTGGCCGCATAGGTCGATGGGCGGCCGATGCCGAGCTCCTCGAGCCGCTTGACCAGGCTTGCTTCGGAAAAGCGCGGTGGCGGCTGGGTGAAGTGCTGGGTCGCCTCGACCGCCTTCTTCACCGGAGAATCGCCGTTCCGCATAAGCGGGAGCAGGCCCTCCTCGTCGTCTTCGGCGGCTTCGTCGAAGCCTTCCTGATAGACCGCGAGATAGCCCGCGAACTTCACCACCTGGCCGGTGGCGCGCAGCTCATGGCGGCCGGTGGGATCGCGCAGCGTGACTGTGGTGCGTTCGAGCAGCGCGGTCGCCATCTGGCTGGCCATCGCGCGCTTGAAGATCAGGTCGTAGAGCCTGGCCTCGTCACCGCTGCCGGCGTGTTCGCGCTTGAAGTCGGTTGGGCGGATCGCTTCATGCGCTTCCTGAGCATTCTTCGCCTTAGTGCTGTAGAAGCGCGGTTTCTCCGGCACGAAATCGCCGCTGAAACGCGCGCCGATGGCATCGCGCGCGGCAAGAATCGCGCTCATGTCCATCTGCACGCCGTCGGTCCGCATATAGGTGATGGCGCCCGCCTCGTAGAGCGTCTGCGCCAGCCGCATGGTGTGACTGGCCGAATAGCCCAGCTTGCGGGCGGCCTCCTGCTGCAATGTCGAAGTGGTGAAGGGCGGCGCGGGATTGCGCTTGAGCGGCTTGGTCTCGACATCCTCGACCGTGAAGCGCGCGCCCTCGACCGCCGATTTGGCGGCCATCGCGCTGCCTTCGTCGCCCAGCGTCAGCCGGTCGAGCTTGGTCCCGTCGAAGCGCACCAGCCGGGCGGGAAACTCGGCCCCGTCATGCGCCAGCGTCGCCACCACGCTCCAGTATTCCTGCGCGCGAAAGGCCTCGATCTCGCGCTCGCGGTCGACGATCAGGCGCAGCGCGACCGATTGCACCCGCCCCGCGCTCTTGGCGCCGGGGAGGCGCCGCCACAACACCGGCGAAAGCGTGAAGCCGTAAAGGTAGTCGAGCGCGCGGCGGGCGAGATAGGCATCGATCAGCGGCTGATCGAGATCGCGTGGGCGGCCCATCGCCTCGGTCACCGCCTCTTTCGTGATAGCGTTGAAGGTGACGCGCTCCACCGCTTGAGGAAGCGCCTTACGTTTCGCCAGCAACTCCTTCACATGCCACGATATCGCCTCTCCCTCCCGGTCGGGGTCGGTGGCGAGAACGAGCCGGTCCGCCTTCTTGGCCGCGTCGGCGATTTCCTTGAAGCGGCTCTGCTTGTCGCGATAGAGTTCCCAGTCCATCGCGAAGCCATCGTCCGGACGCACGCTGCCATCCTTGGGCGGCAGATCGCGGACGTGACCATAGCTGGCGAGAACCTTGAAGTCCTTGCCGAGGTATTTCTCGATGGTTTTGGCCTTGGCGGGCGATTCTACGATGACGAGCTGCATGATGGCTTGACGAAATCCCTACGCGTATACGTGTGCGCGAGGGTGACGAGTGGAACGCCGCCCCGTCAACCCTGCCGAAATCGGCCGTGCCCCCTTCCCCTGCCGGCGCCATCGCTGGCATAGGCAGGCGCGATGAGCTTCGCCGATCCCCGCGTGATGCAGGCCGTGCAGGCGTTCCTGGCGGGCCACCAGGGCGAGGCGGTGCTGGCGCTCAACACCCTGGCCGCCGCCGGTCATGGCGAAGCGCTGCGGGCGGTGGGTGAGTTGCGCTGGGGCGGGCAGCTCGACCCAGATCCCGCCGCCGCCCGCGCGCTGTTCGAGAGGGCGGCGCTGGCGGGGGACCGGGTGGCCGGCCACTATGCCACCAATCTGATGGCCAGCGGCATCGCCGGCCCGCGCGACTGGCACGGCGCCGTGGCGCGGCTGGACGAGGAAGCGAAGAGCGATCCCGCGCGCGCGCGGGCGCTGGCACTGATCGGCAGGATGAAGCTGGACGAAGGCGGCGATCCGTTTGCCATGCCGGCCAGCGAAACCGTCAGCGAGGCGCCGCATGTCACCCGGCACCCGCGGCTCTTCACCCAGCCCGAATGCGCCTATGTCCTGGCTGTGGCGCAGGCCGGCTATGGACCATCCACGGTTTACGACAGCCAGCGGCGGCTGGTGCGCGACCCCATCCGCACCTCCGATGGCTCCACGCTGCACTGGCTGATCGAGGATCCGGCGATCCACGCACTCAACCGTCGCATCGCCGCCGCCAGCGGCACCCAAGCGGATCAGGGCGAGGCGGCGCAGGTGCTGCGCTACGCCCAGGGGCAGGAATACCGCCCCCATTTCGATTTCGTCCGCGCCGCCGCCAACCAGCGCCGGCAGACCGCGCTGGTGTGGCTCAACCACGATTATCGCGGCGGAGAGACGGTCTTCATCCGCGCGGGCCTGAAGCTGAAGGGCAAGCGGGGCGATGCCATCGTCTTCCGCAACGCGCTCCCTGATGGCGGCGTGGACCCGATGACCGAACACGCGGGACTGCCGGTGACGGCAGGGACGAAGTTCCTCTACAGCCGCTGGATCAGGGAAGCCCGCTGGGTAGCGTGAAGCGAAAGCTTCACCGTCCACGACATTCTACCGACACGCCAGATTTGATCCGGGCCGACGAGTCGATGGGCCGGGTGAGTGCTACCGAAAGTCAGGCACATAAGCTCACCTTGCCCCCCGCGTGCCGCTGCAATCTCCCGGCGATTTCCAGCTCCAGCAGCGCCAATTGCACCGCCGCCGCCGGCGCGCCGGACTGGCGGATGAGTTCATCGACCGCCACCGGGGCAGTGGTGAGGAGGGTGGCGATATCGGCGGGTTCGGCTTCGGCGAGGTCTTCAGGCGCGTAATCGAACGCGCCCGCCGCCTCGCGGAAGGTCGAGCGCGGGATTCCGTCGAAACCGGACAACAGCTCGATCACGTCGGCGGGCTCCTGGACCAGCACCGCGCCTTCGCGGATCAGATGGTTGCAGCCGTGGCTGCGCGGCTCCAGCGGGCTACCGGGGATGGCCATGACTTCGCGCCCAGCTTCGGCGGCGAGGCGGGCGGTGATGAGGCTGCCCGATTTGACCGCCGCCTCCACCACCAGAGTGCCGCTCGCGAGGCCGGCGATGATGCGGTTGCGGCTGGGAAAATGGCTGCCGCGCGGCTCGGTGCCCGGCGGCTGCTCGGCGATCAGCAGGCCCTCGGCCGCGATCCGCTCCTGCAAACCGGCGTGCTGCGGCGGATAGACGATGTCGATGCCGCTGGCGATCACGCCGATGGTGGCCGGCATCGCGCCTTCATGCGCCGCGCCGTCGATACCGCGCGCCAGGCCGGAAATCACGACGAAGCCCGCTTCGGCCAGCGCACCGGCGAAATCGCGCGCCAGCTTGACCGCCGCCGCGCTGGCATTGCGCGCGCCCACCACAGCGACGCAGGGCTTGTCGGCCAGCGAGGCATCGCCGCGCACCGTCAGGATCGGCGGTGCGCTCTCCAGCTCGGCCAGGAGGCGCGGATAGCTGGGCTGGTCATGGAACAGATAGCGCGCGCCGGCGCGGCGCACCGCCTCCACCTCGCGCTCGATCCGATCGGCTGGCGCGGCGCGGTAGTCCCGCCCGCCCTTCCGCGCGAGATCGGGCAGCGCCTCGAGCGTGCTGGCGGCGGTGCCGAACCGGGCCAGCAACTGCGCGTAGCTGACCGGGCCGATATGCGGGCTCCTGAGCAGCCGGATGCGCGCGAAGGCCTCGTCCTGGCTCAGCGCCGGTGCGGAGCCGTGCATCAGCCCTTCTTGCCCACGCGTGGCTCCTCGCCGCGCATCAGCCGGCCGATGTTGGCGCGGTGGAGCCACAGAATCACGACCGCGATCACCGCCAGCACCGGCACGAACTGTGGGTAGCCGAGCAGCGCCGCAGCGATCGTGGCGGCGACCACCGCGCTCATCCCCGCCAGCGAGCTGATCCGCGCCGCCGCCAGCACCCCGATCCACACCAGCGCATAGGTGAGCCCGATCGGCCAGCCGAGCCCGAAGGCAACCCCCGCATTGGTGGCCACGCCCTTGCCGCCCTTGAAGCGCAGCCACACCGGGAAGCAATGGCCCACCACCGCGCCCAGCGCCGCGGCGGGCACCGGCCCGGCTTCCGCGAACTGAAGCACCGGATCGTTGAGCGCGAAGAACTGCCGGACCAGCGCCACCGCGAGAAATCCTTTCAACCCGTCGAGGATCAGCGTGGCCGCCGCCAGCCACTTCTTGCCGGTCCGCAGCACATTGGTGGCGCCGATATTGCCGCTGCCGATCGCGCGCACGTCGCCCAGCCCCGCCGCCCTTGTCAGCAAGAGGCCAAAGGGGATCGAGCCCAGCAGATAGGCGAAGGCAAAGGCGAGAAGGACTTGTCCGGCCATGACCGCATCCATATCGCGCACTCCCAGGCTTGTCGAAGGATCGCTTGGTGCGTGCGGATTCGCCCATATTGCTGTTCGATTCAGGGGTCGGGGGGCTGACCGTGCTCGCCGAGCTGCGCACGGTCCTGCCCGAGGCGCCCGTGATCTACGCCGCGGACGTCGCCGGGCTTCCCTATGGCGCGAAGACCGAGGCGGAGGTGGCGGCGCGCGTCTGCGGCCTGCTCGGGCGCATGGCCGAACGCTGGCAGCCGCGGCTGATCTGCATAGCCTGCAACACCGCCAGCACCATCGCGCTCGCGATGGTTCGCGATGTGCTGGAAACCCCGATCGTGGGCACCGTGCCAGCGATCAAGCCGGCGGCGGCGCTCAGCCGCAGCGGGGTGATCGGACTCCTGGGAACGCAAGCGACGGTTCGGCAGGGCTATGTCGATCGGCTGGAGGCGGAATTCGCAAGCGGCCGCACGCTAATTCGCCACGGCGCGAACGGACTGGTGGCGCTGGCGGAGGGGAAGCTGCGGGGCGAGGCGGTCGATCCGGTCGCCGTGCGGGAGGAACTCGCCGGGTTGCTGGCACATCCCCTGGCCGAACGGCTGGACACGCTGGTGCTGGCATGCACCCATTTCCCGTTGCTGACCGAGGAACTGGGTGCCCAGCTTATGGAAGCGCTCGGCCGGCAGGTCGCACTGGTCGACGGTGCCCCCGGCATCGCCCGCCGCATCGCCGCGCTCACTTCCGGACAGCCGCTGGCGCGCAGCGGCCCCGATCGCGCCGCCACCACGGGATCGATGGAGGACTGGCAACGCCTCGCTCCCGCCCTTGCCCGATACGGCCTGGAGCATCTCGATAGGTTCTGACCCGAACTGCGAACCATTCGCAAAGATCGCTGTGGTTTCACGTCACCATTGCGGCTAGGGAGCCCCCGATCCGCCGGAGGGGAACCGGCACGCGCGGCACACCGGGTGCAAGGGCTTTTCGAGCGATGAACTACGATCACATCTTCGATCAGGCG
This sequence comes from Altererythrobacter sp., assembly GCA_016793865.1. Taxonomy (GTDB): domain Bacteria; phylum Pseudomonadota; class Alphaproteobacteria; order Sphingomonadales; family Sphingomonadaceae; genus Qipengyuania. The sequence goes on along the minus strand of JAEULJ010000007.1, from coordinate 101,923 downwards.
ATCGACCGGCTGCACGAAGAAGGGCGCTATCGGGTCTTCATCGATATCCTGCGCAACAAGGGTTCCTTCCCCAATGCGCGGTGCTTTGCGGGCCATAACGGCCCCAAGCCGGTGACGGTCTGGTGTTCCAACGACTATCTGGCGATGGGTCAGCATCCCAAGGTCATCGCCGCGATGGAGGAAGCTCTCCACGATGTCGGCGCCGGATCGGGCGGCACCCGCAACATCGGCGGCAACACCCATTACCATGTCGAGCTGGAGACCGAACTCGCCGATCTCCACGGCAAGGATGCGGCGCTGTTGTTCACCAGCGGCTATGTCTCGAACGATGCCACCCTTTCCACGCTCGCGCGGCTGCTGCCGGGCTGCGTGATCTTCTCCGACGAACTCAACCACGCCAGCATGATCGCCGGCATCCGCAACTCCGGTTGCGAGAAGCGGGTGTTCCGCCACAACGATCTCGCCCATCTGGAAGAGCTGCTGGCGGCGGAGGATCCCGCCCGTGCCAAGCTCATCGCTTTCGAGAGCGTCTATTCAATGGACGGCGACGTCGCGCCCATCCACGCCATCTGCGACCTGGCCGAGAAGTACAACGCGCTGACCTATATCGACGAGGTCCATGCGGTGGGCATGTACGGCGCGCGCGGCGGCGGCATTTCCGAACGTGACGAGGCGGCTCACCGGATCGACATCATCGAAGGCACGCTGGGCAAGGCCTTCGGAGTGATGGGCGGCTATATCGCAGCCGACCGCCGGATCGTGGACTGCATCCGCAGCTATGCGCCGGGTTTCATATTCACAACGTCGCTCAGCCCGGTGCTCGCCGCCGGGGTGCTGGCGGCGGTGCGCCATCTCAAGGCTTCGAGCGAGGAGCGCGATGGCCAGCAGGCGGCGGCTGCGCGGCTCAAGGAAATTCTCACCGAGCGGGGCCTGCCCGTAATGCCCTCCACCACGCATATCGTGCCGTTGATGGTGGGCGACCCGGTTCGCGCCAAGCGGATCACCGATATCCTGCTCGCCGAATACGGCATTTACGTGCAGCCGATCAATTTCCCCACCGTGCCGCGGGGGACCGAACGGCTCCGCTTCACACCTGGCCCCGCTCACAGCGAACAGATGATGCGCGATCTGGCCGACGCCCTGGGCGAAATCTGGACCAGGTCCGATCTGGGAGAGCGGCGGGCCGCCTGATTACCCCCGCCCGCGCGACCGTCTCCCTGCGGGACAGTGTTGCAATTTCAGGCCGTTTGATCCGGTTTGGCGGCTCTGGTCGCTTTCAACGCCGTTAAAATTCGCTATAACGATTCGCAAGAGCCGGGGGTAGTCAAGCCGTCCCGCGGCGCGAGGTCGTCAAGGCTTGGCAATTCTCGATCAGACCAGGGAAGGGTCATTTATGTTTAAGAAAGCAGCCTATGCGGCCGCCGCAGCTGCCGCCTTCGTCGCGGCTCCTGCCTCCGCCGCCATCGTTTGGCAGACCACTTGGGAAGCCGACCAGGTTCCTGACGGCCCCGCCGCCGGAACCTTCAAGATCTACAACAATCCGCCGACCACCGGTGTCGCTGGCTGGACGCCGGACACGCAGATCGAACTGCAGAACAACGTTGCGGGCGCGCCTGCTGCGGTTGGCGGCAAGGTCTTCGCCGAGCTCGACGCTGACTTCAACAGCTCGATGTACCGCACGCTCAGCGCGGGTGTCTATTACCTGGACTACCTGTACTCGCCGCGTCCGGGCGTTGGCTTCAACAGCAACGGCATCGTCGTCACGCTGAACGGCGCCGAACTGTCGCAGATCTCCGGATCGGGCACCACCGGCCCGTCGACCGCATGGTCGACTGTTACCACCCAACAGTTCACCGTGGGTGCCGGCGGCGCAACGCTTCGCTTCACCGCGAACGGAACCAGCGATTCGCTCGGTGGCTACATCGACAACATCACCCTGTACTCGGCCGTTCCGGAGCCGGGCACCTGGGCCCTGCTCATCCTCGGCTTCGGCGTCCTGGGTCACTCCATGCGCCGCCGCAGCTCGAAGGTGCGGATCGCCAAGGCGTCGCTCAACTTCGCCTGATCCAAGATCAGCTCTGCAAGGGAAAGGGGGGCTTCGGCCCCCCTTTTTCTTGCCCGAAGCCGCCGGGGTGGCTTTCAAACGACCGACGCGAGGCCCCCTCCCCTAGCCGGATCGACTTGCCGGGTGCATCGCGGGTTCCGCGCCGTCTCCACAACGCCGGACGAGACGCGTGAGACTCAGGCGGAGCAGATTGCGCCTGACCGGAGGCCATGCAGCGCCGCTCGCCCGTGTGACGGCACAGGCTTCGCTGTCACGGGGAGCGTTGCGCGATGCTTTTGAACGGCGGAATCAAGCCCGCAAACCCGTGCATCCGCGAAGTGCGGTCGCCCGACGAGCCGCGCGCAGGCCGGCGACCAGCGACCGCCTGCGCCGTGAGCAATGGCGAGCACCGGGCACATAGCCCCATCGCCCCCAACCCGCGCCCTCCGGCGCGGAGCCGGATCAACGCAGGCTGACGACGTTGTCGCGCACCTCGCGACGGCGGCTGCCATCGTACAGGCTCGCCATCGGCTCGTCCTCGACGATAATGCGGGGCGAGGCGCCGAAGCCGTTGAATTCGGTCTTCATCGCCGCTCCATAGGCGCCAAGCATACCGATCTCGATATAGTCCCCCGCCTGGATGTCCGACGGAAGCGAAAACGGACCTTCCATGTAGTCGGCATCGTCGCAGGTGGGGCCGTAGAAGGCGAAATCCTGCACCGGCTTGATGAGATCGTCCTCAAGCGCGCGCACGGGGAACTTCCACCCCACATGCGCGGCATCGAACAACGCGCCATAGGCGCCGTCGTTGATGTAGAGTTCATCGCCCCGGCGCTTCTCGACGCGCACGATCAGCGAGGAATACTCCGCGCTCAACGCGCGGCCCGGCTCGCACCACAGCTCCGCGTTGTAGGCGATCGGAAGAGCCTCGAACTGGCGGTGGATGATGGTGAAGTAATCCTCCAGCGGCGGTGGCTCCATCCCCGGATAGACGCTGGGAAAACCGCCGCCCACATCGATCATGTCGATCACGACCGAAGCCTCGGCGATCGCGGCACGCGTGCGCTCGAGCGCCTGGACGAAGGCGAACGGGGTCATCGCCTGGCTGCCGACGTGGAAGCAGACACCCAGCCAGTCGGCATATTGGCGCGACTGCTGGAGCAGCACGGGCGCTTCCGTCAGGTCGCAGCCGAACTTGCTGGCGAGCGAGAGCTCGGAATATTCGGACGAGACGCGCAGCCGGACGCACAGCCGCAGATCGCTCGCGGCTTCACCGTCGGCGCCGCGGGTCGCCTCCACGATCTTCTCCAGCTCCTCGGTCGAATCGAGGCTGAAGGTGCGCACGCCGTGCTCAAAATAGGCCTCGCGGATGGCGCCGGGCGCCTTCACCGGGTGCATGAAGCACAGCACCGCATCGGGCAGCAGGTCGCGCACCAGCCGCACCTCGGCGATGGACGCGACATCGAAATGCGTGATTCCGCTCGCCCACAGCACCTCGATCAGATCGGGCGAGGGATTGGCCTTGACCGCATAGAGCGAGCGGCCCGGAAACTTCTCCACGAAGAAGCGGGCAGCGCGCGCAGCGGCGTGCGGGCGGTTCAGAATGACGGGCTCGTCGGGCGCGAGGGCGCGAACTACAGACCGTGCGTCAGGATGATGGTGCAACTCAAGGGACCCCCTAGAACGGTTAGTTTCGACGACGGGCGTTTCGGATCGAAAATCCCGGCGAACAGCGCAGCCTTGCGGTTAGGAAGTCCCCTTGGGGCTGCGAAGCGGCGCCTATATAGATTCGCCCCTGAACCGCAAGTTAAACTTGGGCTCCCGCGGGCGTTCGGCGACCACAGTTGCGGGCGCCCGCCGGGCCGGCGCCAGCGGCTCAGCTCAGCCGGTCGCGGAAGTCCTCGTATCCGAAGGATTTCACCTGCTGGAGATCGTCGCTGTCGCTGTCCCACAGCCAGATCGAAGGAAGCGGAACGCCGTTGAAGGTGTTGGTCTTGACCATCGAATAATGCGCCTGGTCGAGGAAGGCGAAGCGCGCGCCCGGCTCGCATGGCACCGGCAGGCGATAATCGCCGATCACGTCCCCCGCCAGGCAGGATGGGCCGCCCAGCCGCACCGCATCGCCCTGCCCCGCCTCCGCTTCGCCCAGCATGGCGGGGCGGTAGGGCGCCTCGATCACATCGGGCATATGGCAGGTCGCGGAAACGTCGGTGATGGCGAAGGGCACGCCGTTCCAACCGGTATCGAGCACGGTGCCGACCAGTATGCCGGCATCGAGCGCCACCGCCTCCCCCGGCTCAATATAGATTTCGGCGCCGGTGTCCTCTTTGGCATCACGCAGGAACTCGATCAGCTCGTCGCGCTGGTAATCGGCGCGGGTGATGTGGTGGCCGCCGCCCATGTTGATCCACTTCAGCTCGCCGAACCACGGTTCGATGGCGTCGAACACAGTGTCCCAGGTCCGCCGCAGCGGCTCGAAATCCTGCTCGCACAAATTGTGGAAGTGTATGCCGTCCACCTGCTCCATGATTTCGGGCGTGAGCTGGTCGATCGGGAAGCCCAGCCGGCTGCCGGGGCTGGACGGGTCGTAACGCGGCACCTCTCCGCAGGGGCACAGCGGGTTCACGCGCAGCCCGACGTCGAAGGTGTGGCCCGAACCGCGCGCGATATCGAGCAGCGGCGCATAGCGTTCGAGCTGGGCGGGTGAGTTGAAGATGACATGGTCGGACAGGCGGCACACCTCCGCCAGTTCGTCGGGTTTGTAGGCGGCGGAATAGGTGGCGATCTCGCCATCGTAGAACTCGGACGCGAGCCGCGCCTCCCACAGCCCGCTGGTGCACACCCCGTCGAGATATTCGCCGATGATCGGTGCGACCGACCACATGCTGAACGCCTTCAACGCCGCCAGCACCTTGATGTCGGCGGCATCGCGGATGTCGGCCAGCACCTGGAGGTTGGCCCGCAGCCTGGCCGCGTCCACCACGAAGGCGGGGCTGTCCACCCGCCCCAGATCGAAACGCGCGAAGGCGCCGGGATCGCCGGCTCTGGTTTCCATGGTCAATCCCCGGTCAGCCTGGACAGCGGCAGGGTTAGCACCCGCCGCCCCGCCACATCGGCAATGTAGATGGTCCCGTCCGCGCCGATCGCAAGGTCATGCCCGCGAGTCGAGCCATCGGGGGCGACGTTCAACGCCGCGAGCTGTCGGCCATCGGCGCTCCACAGCCGCAGCACCGCGCCCTGGCGATCCGCCGCATCGCGCCCCTCGATCGAGACGAGACGCCCGTCGCGAAGCGGCTTGGCTGCATAGGGATGGCCTGGAACGGGGATCAGGCGCAGCACGCGGCCGGCGGCGTCGTAAATCTTGATGCGGCTGTTTTCCCGGTCCGCGACGACGACGCGATTGCCCGAGACGGCCACCGAATGCGGAATCGCCAGTCCTGCGGCTCCCCCGCCCTTCTCTCCCCACTGATCGACCGTACGGGCGAAACGGAGGATGCGATGGTTCGCATAGCCATCCGCTACATATAGCGCGGCTCGCGTGGCAGCGACATCCGTGGGGCGGCCGAAATGCCCCGTGTCATCGCCGCTCACCCCGCGCTCGCCCATCGTGTCCAGCAGGGTGCCATCATGGCCGAAGCGCAGGATCTGCTCGCGCGCGGCATCAGTGATCCACACGCTGTCGTCGGGCGCGACGGAGAGGCCATGCGGCATCACCGTCTCTCCCATGCCCCACCGGGCCAGCAGCCGGCCGGATGCGTCGAACATAGCCACGACCGGCGCGGCGATCGGCTGGCTGGCGAACGGCTCAACCCAGTCGCGGCCCGGACGGTGGAGCACGAAGACATGGCCGTGGCTGTCCACATCGACCGCGCTTACTTCCCCTACCCCCGCGCCTCGCGGCCAGGCCGCCCAATCCGCCCGCGCCGGGGTCCGCGCCAAGTCTTCGCCCGGAGGCGGTCCCTGGCAGGCACCGACAAGTGCCAGCCCGGACAGGATCGCCATCGCCCGCGCCACCGTAGCGCCGGAACGCCAGCGTGGGGGCATCAGAACTCCACGGGCCCCGGCAGTTCCTTCACCTGCCACGGCAGGCCATCGGAATTGAGCATCTCCATGAAGGGATCGGGGTCCAGCTCCTCCATGTTGAACACGCCCTGCCCCGACCACTTGCCGGTCACCATCATCGCGCTGCCGATCATCGCGGGCACGCCGGTGGTGTAGCTGACCGCCTGGTTGCCGGTCTCCTCATAGGCGGCTTCGTGCGAGCAGATATTGTTGATGTAGAACGTCTTCTCGCCCGAACCATCCAGCGCCTCGCCGGTCGCGATGACACCGATGTTGGTGTTGCCCTTGGTGGTCTCGCCCAGAGTCTCGGGCTTGGGCAGGACGGCGGCCAGGAACTGGAGCGGGATGATGTCCTGCCCCTTGTAGCGGATCGGCTCGATGCTGGTCATGCCCACGTTCTGGAGCACGGTCAGGTGCGTGATATAGGCGTCGCCGAAGGTCATCCAGAACCGCGCGCGTTCAAGCTCGGGCACGAACCTGGCCAGGCTCTCCAGCTCCTCGTGATACATCAGATACATGTTCTTCGGGCCAACCGCGTCGAAGTCGAAGCCGACCTTGTTGGCCATCGCCGGGCTTTCGACCCACTGGCCGTTCTCCCAGTGGCGGGCCGGCGCCGTCACCTCGCGAATGTTGATTTCGGGGTTGAAGTTGGTGGCGAAGTGCTGGCCGTGATCGCCGCCGTTGCAATCGAGGATGTCTAGCTGCCGGATGGTCTTCAGCTTGTGCTTCTTGAGCCACATGGTGAACACGCTGGTCACGCCGGGATCGAAGCCGGAGCCGAGCAGCGCCATCAACCCCTTTTCCCTGAAGCGGTCGTGATAGGCCCACTGCCACTTGTACTCGAACTTCGCCTCGTCCTTGGGTTCGTAGTTCGCGGTGTCGAGGTAGTTCACGCCCGCTTCGAGGCAGGCGTCCATGATCGGGAGGTCCTGGTAAGGCAGCGCCAGGTTTACGACGAGGCTCGGCTGAATCTTCCTGATGAGGTTGACCATTGCCGGCACCTCCTCGGCGTCGATCTCATAGGTCGCGACCGTCTGGCCGGTGCGTGCCTTCACACTGTCCGCGATGGCATCGCATTTGGACTTGGTACGGCTGGCGAGGTGAATGTCGGTGAAGATACCGGCGTTCCCCGAACGCGCTTGGGCCATCTTGTGGACGCAGACCGAGCTGACCCCGCCCGCACCGATTACCAGGACTGTCGACATGATTTCTCCGAAAACTTGGCAGGCGCGTGTTGGCGCCGAATGGGCAACGCCCTAATCGGCCCGGATGTTTCGCGAAAGCCCCAGAGAGCCCACCCATGACGGCGTGCTGCGCGCCGCCGGAAAGATCGCGGCGCTGCTGCCGCCCACGCCGCTGCTGCCGATCGAGATCGGCGGCGTTCGCATTCATGCCAAGGCCGATGTCCTCCAGCCGATCGGCGCCTTCAAGATCAGGGGCGCGTGGCACCGGCTGACCGACCTCACGCCGCATGAGCGGGCGGCCGGCGTCATCGCCGTCTCCAGCGGCAATCACGCGCAGGGCGTCGCCTGGGCCGCGCGCGAGCTGGGCATAGCGGCCGCCATCGTGATGCCGGCCGATGCGCCGAAGGTGAAGCTGGCGGCGACGCGCGCGCTGGGCGCCGAGGTGATTCTCTACGACCGCGCCGGCGGCGAAGATCGCGACGCCATCGCCAATGCCCTGTGCGACGAGCGTGGCCGGGTGCTGGTCCACGCCTATGCCGATCCCTGGGTGATCGAGGGCCAGGGGAGCATGGGTATCGAGATCGCCGCTCAGCTTGGCCGCGAGCCGAGCCGGATGGTGGTGTGCTGCGGTGGCGGCGGGCTCGCCGCCGGGCTCGCCCTTGCCTGCCCCGGCGCCGCGATCCACCCGGTCGAGCCGGATGGCTGGGACGATGTGAAGCTGAGCCTGGAACGCGGGGAGATCGTCCGTGTCGGCGCCAATCCGCCGCGCACCATCTGCGACGCCATCCAGACGCCAAGCACGGCGCCGATCAATTTCGCGGTGCTCAAGCGCCGCGCGGAGCCGGGGGTCAGCGTCAGCGACGACGAGGTGCGGCGCGCCCAGCGCTTCGCGTTCGACCGGCTTCGCCTGGTGGTGGAGCCCGGCGGCGCGGCGGCGTTGGCGGCGGCGCTTGCAGGCAAGGTTCCGCTGGACGAGGGCACGGTCGTCACCCTTACCGGCGGAAACACCGATGCGGAGGCTTTCGCGGCCATGCTGGAGGCGACCGCAGGCTAGCTTGCATTTGACAATCGACTGGCCGCGCCGCACCCTCCGGCGGAGGGCAAGTGAGGGGAGATTTCCATGCAGGCGCAGATGCTCGCACCGGCCGCGGTGCTGATCGCGTGGTCGCTGGTGATGATGGTGTGGATGGCAGCCACGCGCCTTCCCGCCATAAAGGCCAAGCTGGGCGGCATGGGCAAGGCCAAGCCCGGCGGCCGGGGGCAGGATCTCGAAGGCGTCCTTGACGACCGCATCAACTGGAAGGCGCATAACTACGCGCATCTGATGGAGCAGCCGACGCTGTTCTACGCCGTCAGCGTGATCGTGGCGCTGCTGGGCGCGGCCGCGGGCGACGTGCTGGCGGCATGGATCTATGTCGCACTGCGGATCGCCCATTCGCTGTGGCAGGCGATGGTGAACGTCGTTTCGGTGCGTTTCCTGCTGTTCTTCGCCTCCAGCCTGGCGCTGCTATGGCTCACGGTCCGCGCGCTCTGCCTGACGCTGTTTCCGGATCTCGTGCCGGCGTGACCGGCGCCGCGAGGGCTACTCCGCGGCCTGGGCGTGGCCTTGCAGATCGACGCTTAGCCCGCTCAGGAACCGCTCCGCATCGAGCGCCGCCATGCAGCCCGTGCCCGCGGCGGTGACCGCCTGGCGATAGGTGTGGTCCATCACGTCGCCCGCCGCGAAGACGCCGGGGATCGCCGTCTTGGGCGTGCCCGGCTCGACCACGATATAGCCGCTCGCGTCGAGCTCGAGCTTGCCCTTGAACAGCTCGGTCGCGGGCGCATGGCCGATCGCCACGAAGGCGCCATCCACGGGGAATTCCTCTGTTCCGCCGCCCTCGCGGTCGCGCAGCACGAGATGGGTCAACCCCGCCCCGGCGGGATCGCCTGCGAAGCTTTCCACGATCCTGTTCCAGAGCACCGAAATCTTGGGGTGGGCGGCAAGCCTGTCCTGGAGGATGCGCTCCGCGCGCAGGCTGTCGCGGCGGTGGATCAGCGTGACGTGCTCGGCATGGTTCGTCAGGTAGAGCGCCTCTTCCACCGCGGTGTTGCCGCCGCCGATCACGGCCACTCGCTTGCCGCGGAAGAAGAACCCGTCGCAGGTGGCGCAGGCGGAAACCCCCTTGCCGCCCAGCTCCGCCTCGCCCGGAACGCCCAGCCACTTGGCCTGCGCGCCCGTGGCGATGACCACGACGTCGCCGAAATACTCGTCACCGCTGTCGCCTACCGCGCGAAATGGCGAGCCATTTGCGAGATCGATGTCCACGATCGTGTCCCACACCACCCGCGTGCCGACGTGCTCGGCCTGGGCCTTCATCTCCTCCATCAGCCACGGGCCCTGGATCACGTCGCGGAAGCCGGGATAGTTCTCCACATCGGTGGTGATCGTGAGCTGCCCGCCGGGCTCGAGCCCCTGAACCATGATCGGTTCCATCATCGCGCGCGCGCCATAGATCGCGGCGGAATAGCCGGCGGGGCCGGAGCCGATGATGAGCATCTTGGTGCGGTGAGTGGTCATGGATGGCCTCGAACATGCGCGGGTTGGCGCACATATGGGCAGCGCGCGGCGATTGTCACGCCACGAAGCGGCGCCGCAGGGCCTCCCTGAGCGCCTCGTCCACACCTATTCGCCGCTCCAGCCAAGCATCCATCGATCCATCGCTGGCCGCGACCGTCTCGCGGAAACGGCGCAGATAGTCCTCATCCACGCCCAGCAGGGCGCGGGCGCTTTCCTCGTCCAGTCGGCGGCCGAGGCGCTGCTCGATCGCGGGAACCGACTGGGCGCGCAGAACCGCCAGCGTCGGCGCCGCATTCGTGCGCAGGAATTCCGCCATCTGGTCGCCTTCCGCGACGCCGAGGATGTGGAGCAGCAGCGTGGCGGCGATCCCGGTGCGATCCTTGCCGGCGAAGCAATGGACCAGGCTCGCCCCGTCCCGCTCTGCCAGTATGCGCAGGTAACGGGCGAACATCGCCTGCATGGCCGGGTTCTCCGGCATGCGCGAATAGACACCGAGCATACGTTCGCGCGCGAACTCGGCGGTGGTGACATCCTGCGCGATGTCCATGTGCGGCGGCGAGGAGCTGGTCTCGCCGTCATGGAAGATCACCTCGCCGGCGAAGCCCTCCACCCGGCGGCAGGGGTGCCGCAGCCGCTCGCTCGTTCCGCGCAGGTCGATGACGGTGCGGATATGGAGCGCAGCGATAAGCGCCAGATCGGCCTCGGTCGCCTCGACGTGCTGGCCGCTGCGGAACAGCAGCCCACGCCTGACCTGCCTTCCATCCCCTGTCAGCCAGCCGCCATAGTCACGAAAGTTATGCACACCGTCGGTGGCCAGAAAGAGCGGGATGCTTTCCAAATTATCCATTATTCTTCGATACTTAGAAGATAATCCTGTCTCACCGTGTCAAGTACCGCGAGGCCTCCCTCGCGCTCCAGGTGCCAGAATGTCCAGCCATTGCAGCTCGGGGCGCCCTGGAGGTCCTTGCCGATTCCGTGGATCGAACCCGCGCGGCCTTCGCACACAACGGAGCCATCGGCGCGCACCTGCGCCTCCCAGCGACGGCGGCGATCGAACAGCGCGGTGCCGGGCGGGATCAGCCCCGCTTCCACCAGAGCGCCGAAGGCCACCCGCGGCGCCGCGCGCCCGGCCTTCACGGTCGCCAGCGCGCTCTCGTCCAGCGGCAGCTCGCGCGCGATCCGCGACAGCGCGGCGGCGCGATAGGCGCTCTCGCGCTCGCAGCCGATCCATTCCCGCCCCAGCCGCCGGGCCACCGCCCCGGTGGTGCCGGTGCCGAAGAACGGATCGAGCACCACGTCGCCGCGTTCTGTGGTGGCCAGCAGCACCCGATACAGCAGCGCCTCGGGCTTCTGCGTGGGATGGACCTTGCGCCCCGCATCCTTGAGCCGCTCCGGACCGCCGCAGAGCGGGATAACCCAGTCGCTGCGCATCTGGAGCTCGTCGTTGAGCGTCTTCATCGCGCGGTAGTTGAAGTGATATTTCGCCTTTTCGCCCTGGCTCGCCCAGATCAGCGTCTCGTGCGCGTTGGTGAAGCGGGTGCCCTTGAAATTGGGCATGGGGTTGGTCTTGCGCCACACGATATCGTTGAGGATCCAGAAGCCGAGATCCTGGAGAATCGCCCCGACGCGGAAGATGTTGTGATAGCTGCCGATCACCCACAGCGCCCCATCGGGCTTCAGAACCCGTCTCACCTCCGTGAGCCAAGCTCTTGTAAAATCGTCGTAGGACTGAAAGCTCGCGAAGCGGTCCCATGCGTCGGTCACCGCATCGACATGGCTACCGTCCGGCCTGGCGAGATCGCCGCCGAGCTGGAGGTAGTAGGGTGGATCGGCGAAGACGAGATCGACGCAGGCATCGGGCAAGGCGCGCATCGCCGCGACGCAATCGCCCGGCAGGATCTGCCCCAGCGGCAATTCCACCGACGCGGAAGCCGGCGCGCGCGGGCGCACCCGTATGCTCTCGAGAACCCCCATGTCTTCCCCTGTGTTCGAACCAACTTATCCACAGGGTGAGTCCCCGCGTCCGCCGCGTCAAGCGCGAAGATGCGGATGCTGCGCGGCCGAACTTCGCGCGCCGTGAGGAACGAACCGAGTCCGGCGCAAGATGTTGGGTTCGCCGCGCCGCTCCAACCCAAGATGCAGCCGTGTGTCCGGGAGGACTCACCGCCCGCCAAAGAGGCCCGAGAATGAAGCGGCTTGGTCGCCGCCTCCCGCCCCTAGTCGAGCAGGCTGTCGATCCTGGATTTGAGATCGGCGACCGAGAACGGTTTGGTGAGCACGCGCGTGCCGGGCCCGATATGGCCGTGGTTGAGCGCCGCGTTCTCGGCGTAGCCGGTGATGAACAGCACCTTGAGCCCGGGCCGCATCTCCCTCGCACGATCCGCCACCTCGCGGCCGTTCAAGCCGCCCGGCAACCCGACGTCGGTGATGAGCAGGTCGATCCGCTCCATCCGCTCCAGGAGCGCCAGCCCTTCCGGCCCCGTGCCAGCCTCGGCAGAGGCGATCCCCATGTCTTCCAGCGCATCGACCACCAGCATCCGCACCAGCGCCTCGTCGTCGATCACCAGTATATGCCTTCCATCGGCAATCGAAACCGCCGCGCCGTTAGCGGGCACCTCGGCTTCCTCGTCCTGCGCGTCGCCGCGGTAGCGGGGCAGGTAAAGGCACACCATCGTGCCGCGGCCTTCCTCGGAATAGATGCGGACATGGCCGTTGCTCTGGCGCGCGAAGCCATAAACCATCGACAATCCCAGCCCGGTGCCCTCGCCGATCGGCTTGGTGGTGAAGAACGGATCGAACACCTTGTCGAGCAATTCGCGGGGAATGCCGGTGCCGGTGTCGCTGACGCACACCGTGGCGTACTGGCCTTCCTCCAGATCGCGCTGGCGCGCGGTTGCCGCGTCGATCCATTTGTTGCCTGTCTCGATGGTGATCCGGCCGCCGCCCTCCATCGCATCGCGCGCGTTGATGCACAGGTTCAGGATGGCGTTCTCGAGCTGGTTGGTGTCCACCAGTGTGGGCCATAGCCCGGCCGCCGCCACCGCCTCGACCTCGATACCCGGGCCTACCGTGCGCTGCACCAGCTCCACCAGGTCGGTCAGCAGCTCGTTCATGTCGAGCGGCCGGGGATCGAGCGTCTGGCGGCGCGCGAAGGCGAGCAGGCGATGCGTGAGCGAGGCAGCGCGGCGCGTGGCCCCCTGGGCGGCGGACAGGTATTTGTCCACCTCGCCCGCCCGCCCCTGAGCCAGGCGCGTCCCGATCATCTCCAGCGAACCGGAAATGCCCGCCAGCAGATTGTTGAAATCATGCGCGAGGCCACCGGTGAGCTGTCCGACAGCCTCCATCTTCTGGGACTGCCGGAGTATCTCCTCCGCCTCCATGAAACGGGCCTGCTCGTCCGCGACGCGGGTCTCGAGGGTACGGTTCAGCTCGCGCAGTTCCATCTCCGCGCGGCGGCGGCCGGAAACGTCCTGAAACATCACCGCTACCCGGCGCTGCTCCGCCGGCTCGATGCGGTAGGATGACAGCGAAAGGAAGCGGCCCGTCTCCTCCAGCTCGCGCTCGAAACGGATCGGAGTTCCGGATTCCAGCACCTGGCGATAGCGCGCCGCCCAGTCATCCGCGGCGGTGGGCGAGACCATCTGGCGCAGGCGCTGTCCCACCACGTCGCTGATACCCGCGTGGCGTTCATAAGCGGGATTGGCAAAGATGTGGATGTAGTCGCTGAGAGGCCCCTCGGGTCCATCGAGGAACTCGATGACGCAGAAGCCATCGTCCATCGAACCCAGCAACTGATCGTATAGCCGCTCGCGATCGGCCGGCGCGGGCAGGAAATCGTCGTGCCAGACGGTCGAGGGCGGCGGTGTCGCTATGCTAGTCCCTTCCCGACCCTCTCTCGATCAATAAACCCGCTTCTTCGGCTTGATGTATTCAATGTCGTCGGTGAGCGTGTATTCATGGACAGGACGATAGGCGAGCCGAACGGTTCCCCCGTTGCCGCCCCAGCCATCGAACCATGACAGGGTGTGCTTCATCCACACCTTGTCGTCGCGGTCGGGGAAGTCCTCGTGCGCATGAGCGCCACGGCTTTCCTTGCGCGCCTCGGCGCTGACCATGGTGACATTGGCCTGCGCCATCAGATTGTCGAGCTCGAGCGTTTCGATGAGGTCGCTGTTCCAGATCAGCGAACGGTCGGTGACGTTGACGTCTTCCAGCCGCTTGTTGGCCGCGGCCAGCTCGACCACGCCTTCGGCCAGCCCCTTGCTGTCGCGGAACACGGCGGCAAATCGCGTCATCGCCTTCTGCATCTCGGCACGAAGCTGCGCGGTCGGCGCGGCGCCGGCGGCGTTACGGAAATGGTCCAGCCGCGCGAGCGCGAGGTCGGCCCCGCCCGCGGGCAGCTCCGCATGGGCCGAACCGGGCTTGATCGTCTCCTTGAGCCGCTGGCCGGTGGCGCGGCCGAAGACGACCAGGTCGATCAGGCTGTTGGAGCCGAGGCGGTTGGCACCGTGGACCGAGACGCAGGCCGCCTCGCCCACCGCGAACAGGCCGGGCACGGTCTTCTCCGGATCGCCCGGATCGCCTACGATCACCTCGCCGTGGTAGTTACAGGGGATGCCGCCCATGTTGTAATGCACGGTCGGCACCACCGGCAGCGGCTGGCGCGTCAGGTCAACGCCCGCGAAGATCTTCCCGCTTTCGGTGATGCCGGGAAGCCGTGCAGCCAGCACCTTGGGATCGATATGGTCGAGGTGGAGATAGATGTGGTCCTTCTCCGGCCCCACGCCCCGCCCTTCGCGGATTTCCAGCGCCATCGAGCGGCTGACGACGTCCCGGCTAGCCAGGTCCTTCGCGCTGGGGGCGTAGCGTTCCATGAAACGCTCGCCTTCGCTGTTGGTGAGATAGCCGCCCTCGCCCCGCGCGCCCTCCGTGATGAGCACGCCCGCGCCATAGATGCCGGTGGGGTGGAACTGCACGAACTCCATATCCTGGAGCGGCAGGCCGGCGCGCAGCACCATGCCGCCGCCATCGCCGGTGCAGGTGTGGGCGCTGGTAGCGGTGTAGTAACAGCGTCCATAGCCTCCGGTCGCCAGCACTACGGCATGGGCGCGGAAGCGGTGGATGGTGCCATCGTCCAGGCACATCGCCACCACGCCGACGCAGCGCCGGTCCGCGCCCTCGCCCGCCATGATGAGGTCGAGCGCGAAGTATTCGACGAAGAAATCCGCGTCATACTTCAGGCTCTGCTGATAGAGCGCGTGGAGCATGGCGTGGCCGGTGCGGTCCGCCGCGGCGGCGGTGCGCTGGACCGGCGGCCCCTCGCCCATGTTCTGCATGTGCCCGCCGAAGGGGCGCTGGTAGATCGTGCCGTCCTCGTTGCGGCTGAAGGGCACGCCGGCGTGCTCCAGCTCGTACACGGCGGCCGGTGCCTCGCGGACCATGTATTCGATCGCGTCCTGGTCGCCGAGCCAGTCGGAACCCTTGACCGTATCGTACATATGCCACGACCAGTGATCGGGCGAATTGTTGCCCAGGCTCGCGGCGATGCCGCCCTGCGCCGCCACGGTGTGGCTCCGGGTCGGGAAAACCTTGGTGATGTTGGCCGTCTTGAGGCCCGCTTCGGCCGCACCCATCGTGGCGCGCAGGCCGCTGCCGCCCGCGCCCACGACCACCACGTCATAGGTATGGTCGATGATCTTGTAGGCTTCGAAACCCATCATGCGGCTCCGGTAAGGGCGATGCGGGCGATGCTGACGAGGCCGAACATGGCCCCGCCCACCGCCGCCAGATTAAGCAGGAGGAGGACCGCGAACCGGTTGCCTGGGCTGTGGACGTAATCCTCGATCAGGACCTGCAGGCCCAGCCGGGCGTGCCAGAACGTGCTCACGATCATCAGCGCAAGCGCGGTGGCGACCAGCGGGCTGGCGGCCCATTGGCGCAGAGTAACGAAATCATATCCCGGAAGAAGCGCCAGGCTGAGCGCCAGGAACAGCACCGTCACCAGATTGCCGGCCGCCGTGAAGCGCTGGAGCAGCCAGTGATGCGCGCCATGATGCGCGCTGCCCAGCCCGCGCACCCGTCCCAGTTCGGTTCCCTTGGCCATGATCGCCTATTTCGTCAGTATGACCGCCCAGAACAGGGCGGTGAGGAGAATGCCCAGGAGCGGGCTTAGCACCGACCAGGTCCTGTTGACGGTCAGCTCGTATCCCGCGCCCATGTCGAGCACGAAATGCCGCAGCCCGCTCGCCATATGCGTGAAGAAGGCCCAGCTCAGCCCGACCAGCACGACCATGCCGAAGGGGCTGCCCATCGCGCCCGCGAAGGTCGCGTAGCTTTCCGGTCCGCCGGCCAGCGCGCCCAGCCACCACAGCATCACGCCGAGGCCGACAAGCGCTAGCCCGTCCCCAGTGATCCGGTGCAGGATGGAGACCGCCATGTGCGGGCCCCATTTCCAGATCGAGAGATGCGGCGAGAGCGGGCGTTGGGCCATATTCGCGTCCGGTGGCTGCTGAGCGGGATCGCACCCCCCTTAGCGCCCGTCGCGCGGGGCGCAAGGCGGGGCGGGCTTGGCAAAGGGCGCAATTGTGCGAAAAGCGCCATGCATGCACACCGTCCTCATCACCGGATCGAGCCGCGGAATCGGCGCCGCCGCCAGGGCAGCCGTGGAAGCGCGCGGAGTCCGCGTGATCGGCCAGGCGCGCCGTTCGGTGGATGACGACACGCTGGCCGCCGACTTCTGCGAACCCGGCGCGGCGCAACTGTTGTGGGACGCCGCCGTCGAACGCGCTGGCGGCACGATCGACGTGCTGGTCAACAATGCCGGGCTGTTCGATGCCAATCCTCTCGATGCCTCGGACATCGCCTGGCTCGACGCCTGGGACGACACGATGCGGATCAACCTCACCAGCGCGGCGCAGCTCAGCCGCTTCGCGGTGCGCCATTGGCAGGAGCGCGGCGTGCCGGGACGCATCGTCCATGTCGCTAGTCGTGCGGGGCATCGCGGCGATTCCCCCGATCACTGGCATTATGCCGCGAGCAAGGGGGGAATGCTGGCGCTGCACAAGACCATCGCGCGCCATTATGCGGCCATCGGCATCCTGAGCTTCGCCATAGCGCCTGGCTTCACCGACACGAGTATGGCGGACGATTACCTGGCCAGCCGCGGCGGTGCGGGCCTGCTGGCGGACATCCCGCTGGGCCGCGTGGCCACGCCGCAAGAGATCGGGGCCCTGATCGCATTTTGCGCGCTCGATGCCCCGGCCAGCCTCACCGGGGCGACGCTCGATGCCAATGGGGCAAGCTATGTCCGCTAGGCTGGCGGCCGTCGCCCTGCCGCTGCTCGCGGGCTGCGCCACCACGCCGGTGCCGGCCCCGCTCGCCGAGGCTGCATCCGGCCAGCGCGCGTGGGCTGCCGCCTGCAAGGATGGCGACGGCTGGGACAAGCCCGGCCCGCCATTCCGCGTCTATGGGCAGACTTATTACGTCGGCACCTGCGGCATAACTGCGCTCCTGGTGACGAGCCCGCAGGGCCATACGCTGATCGACAGCGGCACCGACAAGGGTGCCGAGATCGTGCTCGCCAACATCCGCGCCCTGGGCATCGAGCCGCGTGACGTGAGCACGATCCTGATGAGCCACGAGCACTTCGACCATGTCGGCGGCATGGCGCGCATCCAGGCCGCAACCGGCACGGCGATCGTCGCCACAACGGAGGCAGCGGCGGTGTTGCGAACCGGGAGACCCGGCAAGGGAGATCCACAGGCCGCATCCGGCCATCCGCCTTTTCCGCCGGTCACCGGCGCGCTTCTTGAGCTGGCTCCGGGCAAGTGGGTGCGGGTGGGCACGAGCGTGGGCCGACAGGGTTTTATGCCCATCGCCACCCCCGGCCACACGCCGGGCGCCATGAGCTGGCAGTGGGAGAACTGCGAGGGCTCCGACTGCAAGACCATCGTTTATGTCGACAGCCTCAATCCGATCTCCTCCGACGGCTATCGCTTTTCCGATCACCCCGAACTGGTCGCCGGAATGCGCGCGGGGATCGCCAGGATCGCGGCGGCCGATTGTGATATCGTCATCGCCCCGCATCCGGGCGCGGTGCAGTTACGCGAGCGGCTGCTCGGCAACCGGCCGCTGATCGATCGCGAGGGCTGTCGCGCCTTCGCCGCCACCGCGACAACCCGGCTAGACAAGCGCCTCGCCACGGAAGCGGCCGGTGGTTGAGGCATGGAAGCTCACCGCCTTCGGCTCGAAGGCAGTCATCGAAGCCGCGCTCGTGGCGCAGGAGCTGGCGCTCGACTGGGACGAGGACATCGTGCTCGCCGGTTTCGAGATCGCCGAGGACAAGCCCGAGGAATGGCGGCTCGACGTTTACCTCCCGCGCCGGCCCAATGCCACGGATCGCCGCGCCATCGACCGGCTGTTCGCGGGCAAGCCGCCGCGTTTCAAAGCCGAGAAGCTGCCCGATGCGGACTGGGTGACCGAGAGCCAGAAGGGCGTCAACCCGATCCGCGCCGGGCGGTTCCATGTCCGCACGCCCGACCATCCTGCCGACCCCGAGGCCGTGGACCTGCTCATCCCCGCGAGCCAGGCGTTCGGCACCGGGCAGCACGCCACCACCGCCGGTTGCCTGATCATGCTCGAGCGGATGAAGCGCGAGGGGCTGGCGCCGCGCAACCTCATCGATGTGGGCACCGGCACCGGGCTGCTCGCCTTCGCGGCGCGCAGCCTGTGGCCGCGCGCGCTCGTCACCGCTTCCGACATCGATCCGGTGTGCGAGATCGTGGTGGAGGAGAACGCCCGCCTCAACCGCGTGCCGCCGGGCGGTGGGCGCGGGCAGGTGCTGATGACCACGGCCGATGGTCTCGACGATCCGCTGCTCGCCAGCCGCGCCCCGTTCGACCTGCTGATCGCCAACATCCTCGCCCGCCCGCTGATCGCGATGGCGCCCGATTTCGCGCGCGCGGTGGCCCCCGGCGGCAGCGTGGTGCTGGCGGGGCTGCTGACCACGCAGGAGCCGGCGGTGCGGCGCGCCTATCGCCTGCGCGGGTTCCGGCTCGCGCGCCGGCTGGAGCGCGGTGACTGGTCGATCCTGTGGCTGCGCCGCCGCTGAGGAAGGCCGCCCGTGCCGCCGGCTGGCTCGCCGCGGTTGTGGTGGGTATGCTCGCCCTGATCCTCCTGGCCGGCTGGGTGGGCTCATCCATTCCCCGCAACCCGGACTGGACCGAGCCGCGCGACGGGGTCGAGATCATGGTCGGGACGAATGGCGTCCATACCGAGCTGGTGCTGCCGCTGGTCACGCCGTGGAAGGATTGGCGCGGCGATTTCCCGGCCACCGACGTGCGGGCCGCAAACGAACCCTACACCCATGTCGCGGTTAGCTGGGGCGAGCGCGAGGTGTTCCTCAACACCCCGACATGGACCGATTTGCGCCCAGCCATCGCGCTGCGGGCCATGACCGGCGGCGATGCGCTGCTTCATGTGGCGCGCTATGTCCGCCCCGCTCCGGGGCCGGACAACCGCCCGCTGCGCCTCACCCCGGCGCAGTACCGGCGGTTGGTCGCTCGGATCGAAGCCGCGCTTCCGCCGGCCGGCGAGCGCCGCCGCTATCGCGGCTATGCGGACTGGGACGTGTTCTACGATGCGCCGGGCCGCTATCGCTGGAACAACACCTGCAACCAGTGGACCAGCGACACCCTCGCCGCGGCCGGGGTGAAGACCGGCCGGTGGACGCCCTTCGCCGGCGGGGTGATGAAATGGGTGCCCGATCCGACGAGCGGTTAGGGATCAAACGGCCCGGCCCGCGTCAACGCCACCCAGGCGTCGAAGCGGCCGGGCCGGGGATGTCCGCCGCCGCCTGCGCGCGGCGGCGAAGCATCGAACGTCAAGCGTAGGTCAGGCTTTCGCTCGCCCCACGGCTGCGACGCAGCGCCCCACCCAGCACGCCGAAGCCCAGGATCAGCATCGCCCAGGTCGAAGGCTCCGGGACGGCACCCGGGACACCAGTGAGATCATCGGTGATGAGCAGATTGTCCACGCCCCAGGACTCATCGCTGAAATCCTGGTTCAGAGTGGAGCTGAACGTCAGCGTGAAACTGGTGGCTGTGGTGTTGAAAATGAAGGACAACGGAACGATGCGATCGGTCGAGCCTGGAAAGCCGTAGACGTAGTTCGCTGCGCCATCGCTGTTGAGATAAGGGCCCGTCCTGAACTCCTTGCTGTTGCCCAGCGGATCCGTCGCGGTGGCGATGAAGTACTCGCTGTCCCACGTATCGATCCGATAGAGATCGAATGCGATATCGAGGAACGACTGTGTGCCTGAAAGCGTGAAGGTCTTGCTGACCACCGCGCCCTGGCCGAAACGCCCGAGGTGTTTCGTGAAGCCGCCGGTGTTTGCGCCGGGATCTTCGCTCTTGTTGTCGGACCACCCCGATGCACCGCCCTCGAAATCCTCGCTCGCGATCGTCGCGGCGTGCGATGGAGCGGCGCTCGCGATCACGGCCGACGCGGCCAGAATCATCATCTTCGTCTTCATAACCAACCCCTTCGAAATCTGGCGCGACAGCGGCGGCAAGCCAGCTATCGCACGCAAGAAACACCCCAATCAAAGGCCGCGCCGCGAGTCATCAATCGGCTGGCCCTCGGTCACGAGACGATAAGCGACGGCGTCCGGGATTGCCAATTGTATTGTCTTGTATCGAAGTATCTGTCCCGACATGGCACAATTTTCTCATCCCGCCCCCGCCACGATCGCGGCCCAGCCGGCCTCGTCGATCACCTCGATGCCCAGCGCCGCCGCCTGCTTGAGCTTACTGCCCGCGCCTGGCCCGGCGACCACCAGGCCGGTCTTCGCGCTCACCGAGCCGGCAGCCCTGGCTCCCAGCCGTTCGGCCTGGGCCTTGGCCTCGTCGCGGCTCATGGTCTCGAGCTTGCCGGTGAAGACCACGATCTTGCCGCTGACCGCGCTGGCGCGGGTGGCGACCTCGTAGCGCGGGGGATCAACCTCGCTCAGCAGATCGTCCCACACCGCGCGGTTGTGCGGTTCGTGGAAGAAGTCGCCCAGCGCCTTGACCACCACCGGGCCGACCCCGTCGATCGCGGTCAGCTCGGCGAGCGCCTCGACATCTCCGGCGCGGGCGCGCTCCGCCACTTGGCGCAGCGCCGGCAGTAGGTGGAAATGCTTCAGCAGGTCGCGCGCCGTCACCGCGCCGACGTGGCGAATGCCCAGCCCGAACAGCAGCCGAGCGGCATCGGGCGTCCGCTTGGCCTCGATCGCCTTCAGCAGCTCCTCGACAGACTTCTCCTGCCAGCCTTTGCGAGCGATCAACTCCTCGCCGTGGCCTCTCAGCCGGAAGATGTCGCCCGGCCCTTTCTCCAGCCAGCCCAGTTCCATGAACTCGGCGATGCTCTTCTCGCCCAGTCCCTCGATGTCGAGCGCGGCGCGGCTGGCGAAATGGCGCAGCCGCTCGAACTGCTGCGCGCGGCACACCAGCCCGCCCGTGCAGCGCACATCCACCTCGCCATCTTCGGCCACGGCCTCGCTGCCGCACACCGGGCAATGCTCGGGGAAGGCATAGGCCTCGCGCACGACATCGCGGGTCAGGTTCTCGACCACCTGCGGGATCACGTCGCCCGCGCGCTGGATCACGACCCGGTCGCCCCGGCGCAGCCCCAGCCGCGCGATCTCGTCGCGGTTGTGGAGCGTGACATTGGTGACCGTGACGCCGCCCACCAGCACCGGCGCGAGCCGCCCCACCGGGGTCAGCTTGCCGGTGCGCCCGACCTGGATGTCGATCGCCTCCAGCACTGTCTCGGCCCGCTCGGCGGGGAACTTGTGCGCCAGCGCCCAGCGCGGGGCCTTGCCCACCGAGCCGAGCCGCTGCTGCCAGTCCAGTCGGTCGAGCTTATAGACCACCCCGTCGATATCGTAGGGCAGATCGGCACGCGCCGCGCCGATCGCGGCGTAATGCGCCAGCAGCGCCGCCACGCCATCGACCCGTGCCAGCAGCGGCGAGAGCGGCAATCCCCATTCGCCGATCGCCCGCATCACCCCCATCTGCGTGTCCGCCGGCAGCGCGCTCACCTCGCCCCAGCCATGCGCGAGGAAGCGCAAGGGACGGCGCGCGGTGACGGCCGCATCCTTCTGGCGCAGCGATCCGGCGGCGGCATTGCGCGGCGTAGCGAAGATCTTTCCGCCGGCTTCATGCTGCGCAGCATTGAGCGCGGCAAAAGCCTGCTTCTCCATGTAAACCTCGCCGCGAATCTCGAAGATTTCGGGATGGCCCGAGCCGGCGAATTGCTGCGGGATATCGGCGATATGCCGCACATTGGCGGTAACGTCCTCGCCCACCCCGCCATCGCCGCGTGTGGCCGCGCGCACCAGTAGCCCGCCTTCGTAGCGGAGCGAGCATGACAACCCGTCGATCTTGTCCTCGGCGGTGAAGGCCAGGGCCGCATCGCCGGGCAGCGAGAGGAAGCGCCGCATCCGCGCCGCCCATTCCTCCACCTCGCCGGGCGAGAAGGCGTTGTCGAGGCTCATCATCCGCACCGCATGGCGGACCTTGGCAAGGGGCGAGGCCGCGATCTCGTGGCCCACCGCCGCGCTCGGGCTGTCGGCACGGATCAGATGGGGGAAGGCGGTCTCCAGCTCGGCGTTGCGGCGCACCAGCGCATCATATTCCGCATCGGTGACCTCGGGCGCATCCTCGGCATGATAGAGCCGGTTGTGCCGCGCGATGGCCTTCGCCAGCCGCATCAGCTCGTTGGCCGCAGCGGCCTCTGATGGCAGATCGCTCATCGGGCCGCCCCGATCATGGGCTGGAGCGCAACCGATTCGCGGAGCGGGGCGAACCCTCCGTTCATAAAGCTCGCCCCTTTCCTGCGAGACATGGACCGGGTGTTACACGGTCCAAGAGATAAAAAACGCCGCCCTGCCGCGCGGGGCCGCGCGAGCGGCGGCAGGGCAAGGCGAGAGGGCGAAAACACGGTCATGCCCGCGATCATACCGCAGCGGCCGGGGTGTAGGAAAGTTATGGCTGGCCCCGCGTAACGCTCAAGCCCCTTCCAGCAACCGATCCGCCTGCGCGCGCGCTTCGGGCGTGATCTCGGCACCCGACAGCATCCGTGCGATCTCTTCCTGCCGCCCCGCCTCGTCGAGCAGCGCGACCGAGGTCCGGGTGACGGTCCCTTCCGAGCTCTTGGCGATCAGGTAATGGGTGCGCCCGCGCGCGGCGACCTGGGGCGAGTGGGTCACCACCAGCAGCTGCCCGCCACCTTGCGAGCCATCGCCCGCCAGCCGCGCCAGCCGTTCGCCGATCGCGCTCGCCACCGCACCGCCGACGCCGCGGTCGATCTCGTCGAAGATCACCGTCGCCGCCCCGCCCCGCTCCGCCAGCGCGACCTTGAGCGCCAGGATGAAGCGGCTCAGCTCGCCGCCGCTGGCGATCTTGCTCAGCGGCGCGAAATCGGCGCCGGGATTGGTGGCGATGAGGAATTCCACCGCATCCATGCCGCCCGGCCCCCAGCGATCCTCGGGCAGATCGCTCACGCCGGTACGGAAGCGCGCGGCATCGAGCTTCAGCGGCGCCAGTTCGGCCGCCACCGCGCCGTCGAGCCGCTGCGCGGCCTCGTGGCGCGCGGCGCGAAGCGATTGCGCGGCGGCGCGGTATCGTTCCCCGGCGGCCTGCTCCTCGCTCTCGAGCGCGTCGAGCTCCGCCTCACCGCTGCCGATCGAATCCAGCCCGGCACGCAATCCGCGCATCTTCTCTGGCAGATCGTCCACCTCGCAGCGGTGCTTGCGCGCCAGCGCGCGCAGCTCGAACAGCCGCGTCTCCGCCGTCTCCAGCGCCTGCGGATCGAAATCCAGCGCTTCGGCCGCGGCGCGCAGTTTCTCCTCGGCCTCGCCCGCCTCGATCACCGCCCGGTCGAGCGTCTCGAGCGCGTCGGCCAGCAGGGGGTGCTCGCCGGCGATGCGGTCGAGGCGGCGCGCGGCCACCCGCAGCGCGGCGAGCGGGGAATCCGACCCTTCCCAGACGTGGCGCAGTTCCTCCAGGTCGCCGGCAAGGCGTTCGCCCTTCTGCATGGCGGCCCGGGTGCCGGCCAGCCGCGCCTCCTCGCCAGCCTTCGGCTCGAGCGCGGTCAGCTCGGCCAGATGGGCGAGTAGCAGATCCTGGTCCGCCCGCGCGGTATCCACCCGCTCGCGCGCCTCCGCCAGCGAAGCACTCGCCTCCCGCCAGGCGGACCAGCAACGTGCGACACCATCGAACTGTGTGCCCGCGCCGGCAAAGCGATCCAGCAGCGCGCGATGGCCGCGGGGATTGGCCAGCCCGCGCTCGTCGTGCTGGCCGTGCAGTTCTACAAGCGCGGCGGCAATGGCGCGCAGCAGGCCGACGCCGACCGCCTGGTCGTTGAGCCAGGCCTTGCTTCCGCCATCGGCCCTGAGCTGGCGGCGGATGACCAGCGGCTCGCCCGGCTCGACCGCGACGCCCGCCTCGTCCAGCACGACGACGACCGCCGGCGGCAGCGCGGCGAATTCGAAGCTGGCGGTAACGCCCGCCGTGTCTTCCCCCGCACGCACGAGGCCGCTGTCCGCCCGGTCGCCCAGCGCCAGCCCCAACGCGTCGAGCAGGATCGACTTGCCCGCCCCGGTCTCGCCGGTCAGCACGCCGAGCCCGCGCCCGAAATCGAGGTCGAGCGCCTCGATCAGCACGATGTTCCGGATCGACAGCCGCGTCAGCATGGCGCCGCTCTAGCGCAGCCGGACGGGCGGGTCACGAGGTCGGCGAGGCGGCCCGCAGCCGCTCAGCTCGCGACCGCGTCGGGCGCGTGCTTGCTCATGAGGTGGTGCGCCCGTTCATACCACTCGCTGCCCGGATAATTGGCCCCGAGCACGGCGGCGTACTTCTTCGCCTCGGTCGGGATGCCGAGCGAGAGATTGGTTTCGACCAGGCGGAACAGCGCCTCGGCCGTGTGGCTGGTGGTCTGGTAGTCCCTCACCACGTTCTGGAACTTGATCTGCGCCGCGATCCATTTGCCGCTGCGCTCGTAATAGCGGCCGATCTGCATCTCCTTGCCGGCGAGGTGATCTTCCACGAGGTCGAGCTTGAGCCGGGCGTCGGAGGCATACTCCGAAGCGGGAAAGCGACGGACCACCTCCTGCAGCGCGGTGCGCGCCTGGAGGGTGATCTTCTGATCGCGGTCGATATCGCTGATCTGCTCGTAATAGCTGAGCCCGATCAGGTAGTAGGCGTAGGGAGCATCCTTGTTGCCGGGATGGATTTCGAGGAAGCGGCGCGCCGCCTCCACCGCCTTGTTGTAATCGGACGCGGCGTAATAGCTGAAGGCGCTCATCAGCTGGGCGCGGCGGGCCCAGGGCGAATAGGGGTGCTGGCGCTCCACCTCATCGAACAATGCCGCGGCCAGCTTGGGCTGCCGGTCATCGAGCTTGTCCTTGGCCGCCCCGTAGAGAGTCTCCACGTCGCGAGCCACATAGGCGGTGTCCCCCCTCTTGGACCCCGATGTGGCGCAGGCGGCGAGCGCCAGCGGAATCAGGGCGACGGCGAGGATGCGACAGCGCGCGCGCGAGGGAAGGATCGTCATGGAGCGCGCCTATAGCCAGCCGCGCGCTGAACGCCAAGTGAAGCCGCCATGATAGCGGGGGTTGCGCGGCGGCAAGCGCGGCTGGCCTTGCCATGAGGCGCCGCGGAGGCGAGACGGGCGGGATGGACGAGGCAGAGATTCACATCCGCGCGCTGGGTGCCCGTGCGCGCGCCGCCCTCCCCGCCCTTTCGCGGGCAGGCCGGGCGGTGAAGGACGCCGCCCTTGCCGCCGCCGCGCGCGCGCTGCGGAAGACACAGGCCGGACTGCTTGAGGCCAACGCCGCCGACCTCGCCGCCGCGAAGGCTCAGGGAATGGCGGCCAGCTTCGTCGACCGGCTGACGCTGACGCCGGACCGGATCGAGGGGATGGCCGCCGGCCTGGAGGCGATCGCCGCCCTGCCCGATCCCGTCGGCCGGCTGCTCGACACCACGGCCCGCCCCAACGGCCTCGCGATCGAGCGCGTCGCGGTGCCGATCGGGGTGATCGGGATGATCTACGAATCGCGTCCCAATGTCGCGGCAGACGCGGGGGCGCTGTGCCTCAAGTCCGGCAATGCGGTCATATTGCGCGGCGGCAGCGACAGCGCGCGCTCGAGCGCGGCCATCGTGGCGGCCATGCGCGTCGGTCTGGCCGAGGCCGGCCTGCCCGAAGATGCCGTCCAGGCCGTGGGCACGCCCGACCGCGCGGCGGTGGCGGAAATGCTGCGCGGGGCCGGCGGGACGGTGGACCTGGTGATACCGCGCGGCGGCAAGGGGCTGGTGGATCTGGTCCGGCGCGAGGCGCGGGTGCCCACCCTCCTGCATCTCGACGGCAACTGCCACAGCTATGTCCACGAGGCGGCCGATCTCGACAAGGCGCTGGCGGTGATCCGCAACGCCAAGCTGCGCCGCACCGGCATCTGCGGCGCGACCGAGAGCATATTGGTGGACCACGCGGTGGCGGAGCGCTTCATCCCCAGCCTCGCCGGCGAATTCGCGGGCGAATGCGAATTGCGCGGCGATCCCGCCGCCGTCGCGCTCGACGGGCGGATCGGCGCCGCTGATGAGAGCGACTGGAGCACCGAATATCTCGATGCGGTGGCCTCCGTCGCCGTGGTTGGCGGGCTCGGCGAAGCGATCGCCTGGGTCAACCGCCACGGCTCGCACCATACCGATGCGATCCTCACCGAGGACAGCGCCGCCGCCGAACGCTTCCTCGCCGAGGTCGACAGCGCCATCGTGATCCACAATGCCTCGACCCAGTTCGCCGACGGCGGCGAATTCGGCATGGGCGCGGAAATCGGCATCGCGACCGGCCGGCTGCACGCTCGCGGGCCGGTTGGGCTGGAACAGCTCACGACCTACAAATACCGGGTGCGCGGGAACGGCCAGACAAGAGGCTGACTTTGCCCGCGACACCCGCTTTTCCCGCCGGCCCGCTCGTGTATGCAGGCGCGCGATGACCAATTTCGAAAGCACTATCGAAGCGCTGGAACACCAGTGGATGCGCGCCTGGATTCAGCAAGACCGCAAGGTGATGAAGGCGCTCGCCGCGCGCAGCTTCATCTTCCTGCTCGGGTCGGAGAAAGCCGCCATCCTCGACCGGGCGAGCTGGCTGGAGGCGGCGGGCTCGCGCTTCATTTGCGAAAGCTACCGCTTCGGCAATGTCTATGTCCGCCGCCACGGCAAGATAGGGGTGTTCGCGTCCGACCTCACCATCGAGGCGAGCATCGACGGTCACCGCTGGGCCGGAACGGTCTGGATCGTCGATCTGTGGAAACGCGGCGGGTTGCGCCAGCGGTGGAACCTGCTCGAACGCACGGTTTCACGCCCCGACCCAGATCCCGACCTGCCCGCAGCGATCCGCTCGATGCAATTGTGGCGGTGAACGGCTAGAAGGCGAGTTCGTAAAAGATGTTGAACCCGGTTTCGGTGTAGCTCCCAAACGGATCGCGCCGCCTGAAGCCGTTGCGGACATACATTCTGTTCGCGGGCTCGAACGGGCCGCCTGTGCCTGTCTCAAGCAGCACTCGGGCGTATCGACGGCCCTTGGCGACATCCATGATATGAGCGAGCAGCGCTTGGCCAACGCCTCGACGCAGGGCATGATCCGCGGTGCGCATCGCCTTGATTTCGCCTTCCGCGTCACCAAGGTGCTTAAGAGCGCCTACGCCCAAGAGAAGATTGTCGTGGCGGGCTTCGAAGATGGTGATGTCGGGGCTTGCCAGGCCAGACAGGTCCAAAGCAAACGATGTACCAGGCGGCGATAGATCGTGGAGCCGACGTTGATGCTCGGCCATCAATTCGCGGGTGTCGGCTGCGGTCAGGCGAGCTACGCCAATCTGCAATTCAATCTCCCGTCAGAATGCGGTCCACCAATTGCTTCACGCTGGGCGTGAAGTTGTTGGAATAGAACGGGTCCTGCTTGAACCGATAGGCGGCGTGGCCGGCGAACATCAGGTTGCGATCGACCGGATCGCCGTGGGCGATGTCCTGCAGTGTCTTCTGGATGCAGAAGCTGCGCGGATCGGCGAGGCGCCCGGTGGTGAAATCGCCGTGGTCCTTCCAGCTGCTGAACTGGCAGTGGCTGAGGCAGCCCATGCAGTCCTTCTGGTCCTTGCGGATCTCGTCGCGCTTGTCGGGGGCCACATAGACGATGGTGTCGTCCGGCGTCTTGAGCGCCTCGGTATGGCCTTGCGCGAACCATGCCTTTGCCCGCTCGTAGTCCTTCTGGGCGACCCAGAAGTTCTTGCCGCGCACGCCCACGTCGAGCTGGCGGGTGTGCTCGCCCGCCTCCACCTTGCTGTAGGGTATCTGGCGTTCGCTGCGGTGGATCAGATCCCAAAGGAAGCTGTTCTTCACCGCGCTGGAATAGAAGCCGGTAGGGCTGAACTTGTGCAGCAGCACGTCGCCATCGTCGAGGTGGCGCAGCGCCTCCTTCCATTCACCGGGTATCGGGCTTTCTTCGGTCAGCAGCGGCCGGGTGCCGAACTGGAAGGCGATCTTGCCCAGCTCGGGATTGTCGATCCAGTCGTTCCATTCGCGCAGGAACCATACCCCGCCCGCCATCACGATCGCGGTGTCTTCGCTGACGCCCTCGGCGCGCATCGTCTCGCGCAGCGCCCTGACGCGCGGATAGGGATCCTCGGGCCTGAGCGGGTCTTCGGCATTGGACAGGCCGTTGTGCCCGCCCGCCAGCCACGGGTCCTCGTAAACCACAGCCGCCATCAGATCGGCGACCTTGTTGTAGCTGCGCTTCCACAACGCGCGGAAGGCGCGCGCCGAGCTGATGATGGGAAGATAGTGGACGTTGAAGCGCTGCGCGATCTCGGCCAGCTTGTAGGGCATGCCCGCGCCGCAGGTTACACCGGCGACCATGCCGCGCGTGCGCTCCAGCACACCTTCCAGCACTTCCTGCGCGCCGCCCATTTCCCACAGCACGTTGATGTTGATCGCGCCCTTGCCGCCCGCGTGATCATAGGCGCGGCGCACCTGTTCGACCGCGCCGTCGATGGCATAAGCGATAAGCTGGCGGTGTCGTTCGAGCCGGGTGAGCTGATCGTATATCTGGGGAATGATCTTGCCATCGGCGTCATAGCTGTCGGCGTTGACCGCGCTGACCGTGCCGATGCCGCCCGC
The DNA here is from genome assembly GCA_016793865.1 of Altererythrobacter sp. Taxonomy (GTDB): domain Bacteria; phylum Pseudomonadota; class Alphaproteobacteria; order Sphingomonadales; family Sphingomonadaceae; genus Qipengyuania. The sequence continues at coordinate 72,862 of JAEULJ010000007.1, read as the reverse complement.
CGCCGCCCAGGCGCCAGAGCTCATGCCGTTGGTGGCGGAAACGCCCTTGCCACCTTCGATCAGCGGCCACACCTCGCGACCACTGTAAAGTATCGGCTGCAAGCCCTTGAACGACATTGAAAACTCTCTCCCCCGGCGGCGGCGATGGCCGGTCAGGCGGCCGCGCCGCCCGGTTGCGGCGCATTGCCCTTGCACGCCTGGATGTGCTCGGGCTTTGGCCTCTTAGACGCACGCTCGAATTGTGCATAGTAGCCCTGGAGCTCGGGTGCATCCTTGAACGCAACCAGGCGGAAGCCGGCGGCCTCCAGCTCGCAGCTCAAAAGCAGGGGCGGAACGCCGTGCCGGTCGGTCGGGAAGTCGCGATCGACCACGATCACCTGCCCGCCGGGCTTGAGCGAGGGCCACATATTCCACAGGAAGGCGTAGGGTTCGCGCACCTCGTGATACATATGGACGAGGAATACGCGGTCGAAGCTGTTCTCCGGCAGCTTGGGATCGGCAGTCTCGCCAAGCTTTATCGAGACATTGTCGAGCCGTTCCCGCACGACCCGATCGCCCAGCCGCTTGAGCACGTCGGGATCGATGTCCTGCGCCAGCACGCGGCCATCGGACCCGACCTTCTCCGCCAGGCGGATGGTATAGTAGCCCTCGCCCGCGCCGATATCGGCCACGCGCATTCCCGGGGTGATCTCGGCGAGTCGCATGACGCTCTCCGCCTCGCCGCGCTGGTCGCGGGCGTCCTCGGTGGAGAACTGGGTCGAGCCGCGGGGAGAAACCGGGCGATCGGGCATGGGGAAGGTGCCGGCGCTCGATTCCGGGGCGCCGCCGGGCATGTCGCACCCAGCGAGCGCCAGCGTGGCAAGGGCCGCGATGAAGGGACGGAGCATCATGGGCGGGCTTTAGCCAGAGCAACCCGGCAAGGCAAAGGCGAAGGCCGCCGCACCCCTAGTCCGCGTCCTCGACCTCGACCGTCTCGCCGGTCACGCGCTGAGCGAGCGCGGCGGAGATGAAAGGGTCGAGCGCGCCGTCCAGCACGTCGTCGGGCGTGGGGCTGGTGTGGCCGGTCCGCAGATCCTTCACCATCTGATAGGGCTGGAGCACGTAGCTCCTGATCTGGTGGCCCCAGCCGATGTCGCTCTTGGCGCTATGCTCGGCGCTGGCGGCCTCCTCGCGGGCGCGCATCTCGGCCTCGTAGAGCCGCGCCTTGAGCATCCCCATCGCGATCTCGCGGTTCTTGTGCTGGCTGCGGTCCTGCTGGCTGGCGACCACGATGCCGCTGGGGCCGTGCGTGATGCGGACGGCGCTGTCGGTGGTGTTGACGTGCTGGCCGCCGGCGCCGCTGGCGCGGTAGGTGTCGATCTTGAGGTCGGCCGGGTTGATGTCGATCTCGAAGCTGTCGTCGATCACCGGATAGACCCACACCGAGCTGAAGCTGGTATGGCGGCGCGCGCTGCTGTCGTAAGGGCTGATGCGGACCAGGCGGTGGACGCCGCTCTCGGTCTTGGCATAGCCATAGGCGTTGTCACCCTTGAGCAGCAGCGTGGCGCTCTTGATGCCCGCCGCCTCGCCCGACTGGTATTCGACCGTCTCGACCTTGAAGCCCCGGCGCTCGGCCCAGCGGGCATACATCCGCAGCAGCATCTCGGCCCAGTCCTGGCTCTCGGTGCCGCCCGCCCCGGCGTGAATTTCGAGGAAGGTGTCGTTGCCGTCCACCTCGCCCGAGAGCAGCGCCTGGACCTTGTCGGCATCGGCGCGGCTTGCCAGCGCGGCGAGGCTCGCCAGCCCCTCGGCCTCGATGTCGGCATCGCCCTCGGCCTCGCCCAGTTCGACGAACTCGACGGCATCGGCCATCTCGGACGAAATCTCCTTCACCGTGCCGATCGCCGCTTCCAGCTTTCGGCGTTCCTTCATCACGGCTTCGGCATCCTTGGGATCGTTCCACAGCGTGGGATCCTCGACCCGGGCGTTCAGTTCGTCGAGCCGGCGCAGCGCGCGCTCCCAGTCCAGCGCCTGGCGCACCAGCGCCAGCGCGGCTTCGATACGGACGATATGGGCCTGCCCTTCGGCACGCATGGAACTACTCCGAGAAAGATTGGGGGCCGCGCCTAGCGCAACGCGGGGAACGGGGAAAGCGGCGGTGTGCCGGGTCAGCGCGCCGCCATCTTGCGGACAACCTCGAGGCTGCGCGCGATATGCCCGTTCGGAGCCATGTCGGTGAATGCATCGGCGATGCGGCCGTTCCTGCCGATCACATAGGTGGTGCGCGTGGTCCAGCCGGGCTTGGCGGCAAGATGCACGTCATAGGCCTTGATGACCGCCGGGCTCGCGGCGGCGACGGTGAACTGCCCGGCGCATTCCTTGGCCGAGAACTCGATCAGCCGGTCGACATTGCCCGCGGTCATGCCGATGACGGTGGCGCCGGCCTGACGGAACTCTCCGATTTTCTGCGCGAAGGCATTGGCCTCGATCGTGCAGCCCGCGGTGAAGGCGGCGGGGAAGAAATAGAGCACCACCGGCCCTTTCCTGAGCTCGCTGGCCAGATTGACGGAAACCGGCTTGCCCGCCCGGGCACCCTTGGCCGAGAACAGCGGAGCCTTGACCCCGTCCTGTAGCGCGGCGGCGAGCGGCACCGCCGCTGCGGTGGCGACTGCCGCGACCACGGCGGCGGCGATGAAGGTGCGGCGAAGGATCATCTCCGCATCATGGACCCGTTCGATGCGCGCGCCAAGCTGTCTTGTGGGGCGCGGCCTTCTAACAGCAGCCGAACGGCAGCGCCCCTCAGTAAATCCCCCCCTGCTCCTCCACGAAGTCGGGGTTCTGGTCGCCCTGCTGGCCATCGTCGGCGCGTTCGGCCGGGCGGCGGGCGGCGCGGATCAGGGCGAGGATCTCGTTGCGGCGCGCGGCGATCTGGTCCTGCCGGGTGGCCCGCGGCGGCTCGGTATCGGGCTTGAACGCCTCCCAGATGATCGCCGCCTTGGCATCGTCGCTCGGCGTGCCTTCGAACACGCGCTTGCCCGAGCGGCGATCGACCTTGACCATCAGCACACCCGGCGGCGCGACGAATTCCTCGGGCGTCCAGCGCTTGCGCGTCAGCTCCACGAAATCCTTGAAGATCGGCGCGGCGGTGTTGCCGCCCTGGACCCAGCCGCCCAGCGAGCGCGGCCGGTCGAAGCCGACATAGGTTCCGGCGACGAGATTGGGCGATCCGCCCACGAACCAGGCATTGGTCGGCCCGGTCGAGGTGCCGGTCTTGCCGAAGATCGGCAGGTTGAGCGAGCGCAGCCGCACCGCCGTGCCGCGCGTCACCACGCCCTGGAGCATATGCACCACCTGGAAGGCGGTGCGCGCATCCATCACCGGTCGGCCGGAAACGCCCAGCCGCGGCATCCCCTTGCCATCCCATTCCGCCATCGAGCAGCCGGTGCAGCCACGCCTGTCCGCGCGCCAGATGACCTTGCCGTTCCGGTCCTGCACATAGTCGATCACCGTGCCCTGGCCGTGGATGCGGCCCCAGTTGGCGATCGCGGCATAGGCGGACACCATCTTGGCCACCGTTGTGTCACCCGCGCCCAGCGCGAAGGAGAGGTAGTTCTGATAATCCCCGATCCCGACCCGCTTGATGAGCCCGTTGACGGCCGGCATCCCCGCCTCGGCGGCGATATGGACGGTCATAAGGTTGCGGCTCTGCTCCAGCCCCCAGCGCATGGTGTGCGTGCCGCCGCCGCCACCGCCGAAGTTGCGGAAGCATTTCTCGCCCAGACCTGCGCCCTGATAGACGCAGAAGGGCTGGTCGGCGACCTGGGTTGCCGGGGTCATGCCGGAATCCAGCCCGGCGGCATAGACGAACGGCTTGATCGTCGATCCCGGCTGGCGCAGCGCCTGAGTGGCACGATTGAAACTGCCGAGCCGGCTGTCGAAGCCACCCTGCATCGCCATGATGCGGCCGTTGGCGGGATCTTCGGCCAGGAACGCGCCGGAGGCTTCCGGTACGGTGCGGACGGCATAACCGCCGCCGGCAGGGGCCGCGGCGGTGACATCACCCACCTTCATCGCGTCGGGCAGGCCGGACAGCGCGAAGCTCTTGCCGTCCGCGAAGCCGATGGCGGCGCTGCCACCGCTGCGCCGGGTGACCACGCCGATGCGCCAGTCGCGATAGCGGATGCCCAGGTTCGCGCCGGCGAGCTGGCCGGTCAGATCGCCGGCATCGGGATCGAGCCAGGCGATCGCCTTCCACGATTTGCCGGCGGCATAGCGGAGCAGCCCCTGCCTCAGCGCGTCGCGCGCCGCGTCCTGCAACTCCATGTCGAGCGAGGTGCGAACCCACAACCCTCCCGCATAGACGCTGTTGCGCCCGTCCTCGGCATTCTCGCCATATTTCGCCAGCAACTGGCGGCGCACCTCCTCGAGGAAATAGCCGGCATCGGCGAAGCGCTCGGCCCGCTCGGTCACGAGACCGAGCGGCATCGCCTTGGCCGCGCTGGCCTGCGCCGGGGTGATGAATTCATTGTCGACCATCTGGTCCAGCACGAAATTGCGCCGCGCGATCGCCCGTCCCTCGTTCGCGCTGCGGCCATAGCGTTCGGGCGCCTTGGGCAGGATCGCCAGGAACGCCGCTTCATGCAGCGCCAGATCGCTCACATCCTTGTCGAAATAGGCGCGGCTCGCCGCCTGGACCCCGAAACTGCGCCGCCCCAGCGGGATTTCGTTGAGATAGAGGGTGAGGATCTCGGGCTTGGTCAGCACCCCTTCGATCCGCCGCGCCAGAAGCATTTCCTTGAGCTTGCGGGTAACCGAATATTCGTTCGTCAGCAGGACATTCTTGGCGACCTGCTGGGTGATGGTCGATCCACCCACGGCGCGCTCGTCTGAACCGGCCTTGCGCGCGAAATCGAGCACCGCGTTCATGGTGCCGAAGAAATCGACCCCGCCATGCGTGAAGAAGGTCTTGTCCTCCGCCGCTAGGAAGGCCTTCACGAGCTGGGGCGGGAAGTCCTCATACTGGAGCTGGACGCGCCGCTCGCGGGCGTAGGAATGGACGATCTCCCCATCGGCGCCGCGCACCACCGTGGGCAGCGGCGTTTCGTACTCCAGCAATGATTCGGCATCGGGCAGGCTGCTGGCGAGGTACAGCCAGAGCGCGACCAGAAATGCCAGCCCCGCTCCGGAAAGGATCGCCAGCCAGCGGAACCAGCGCCGCTCGCGCCAGTTGCGCGCCAGTCGCTCGCGCGCGCCGGTCCAGGTGCTCGCGAGGCGCGCGCGGACCCTGTCCAATCTCGAAACCTCGGCCATCGCGGTGCGGATTAGGGGGCGCTGGGCGGGCTGGCAATGGGGCTGGCGGAAGGCGTGGCGCCGGCAGCACCCTCCCCGTCTCGCGCCGCCTCCAGCCGCTCGCGGGCGAAGTACAGGCGGATCGCGCGGGCCATGACCTGCGCGAATTCGGCGCGCCCCGGCCCGGACGCGAGCCGCGCCACGTCGCGCGCGTTGGTGATGTATCCGCTTTCGAACAGGACCGAGGGCACATCGGGCGCACGCAGCACTTCGAGCGCGGCGGATTTGCGCGGCTGCGGGTGGAAGACCAGCCGCCCGCGCCCTTGCTCCTCGATCAGCGCGGCGAGGCGGTTCGAACGCGCCTGGGTGCGCTGCTGAGACAGTTCGACCAGGATCGCGTTCACCGCATCGCTGCGCCCGGCCAGGGCCTGGCCATTGATGCGGTCGGCGGCGTTCTCCCGCGCGGCGAAGCGCTGCGCCGCGGCATCAGATGCCCGCTCCGACAGGGTGTAGATGGTGGCCCCCGCGATCTCGCCCGCGCGTGCGTTCTCGACCCCGGCCGAATCGGCATGGACCGAAAGCAGCAGGTCCGCGCCCAGCCGGCGTGCGGCCTCCGCGCGCTCGGGCAGCGCCACGAAGCTGTCGTCCTGGCGCGTCATGGCCACGCGCACGCCGCCATCGGCAAGGAGCTGGTCGCGCAGCGCGAGCGCGAGCGCGAGGGTCAGGTTCTTCTCGTCCATCGCGGGCGTGCGCGCGCCGGGATCGAAGCCGCCGTGCCCCGGATCGATCATCACCAGCGGCAGGCTCGCATCCCTCGCCCCGGCGACGGGCGGCAGATCGTGCGGCAATGCCACGGGCAGCATTATCCGCGCCACCCTGGTCCCCGGCAGAGCCAGGAACGGGACCTGCACGGCCAGCGCCCAGGCCGCGGCCACGGCCAGTGCAAGCGCGATCATCGCCACGCTGAACACATTCGCGATCCGTCCTCGCCGATCCATGACGAGGGGTTAGGGCGCTAACCGCGATCGGCGCAATATGGTTGCCGCCGCGAACCCCCGGTGCTAGCGCTGCGCGCCTGGCCCGAAGCGCCCTCGCGCGCCGCTTGGCCGAGTTCCCGGCGTCCTGCCGGGCGCAATCCGAAGACAGGTTGATGCAGCGTCCACTCCGTCCCTCCCCGCCCTTCATGTCGCAGGCTATCGCCTTCGGCACGGCTTTGGCGGGCCGGACAGCGCCCGCGCGGCGCAAGGCGGCGGCTGCAGACACGACATTCCGTGCCGGTGAAATGACACGCCCGGCACGGTCCACCCACTCCGCCCGCTCCGAACCGGTCGCAAGGCCGCATCGCGGCGGCGGACTTACCCACAATTCGCGCGACACTGCGGCCGGTTTGCACCCGGCCGCGCGCGCATGGAGAACTTACAATGACAATGCGCATGCTAATCGATGCGCGCCACCAGGAAGAAACCCGGGTGGCGGTGCTCAAGGGCAACCGGATTGAGGAATTCGACTTCGAATCTGCCGATCGCAAGCAGATCAAGGGCAATATCTATCTCGCCAAGGTCACTCGCGTAGAGCCGAGCCTCCAGGCTGCGTTCGTCGACTTCGGCGGCAACCGCCACGGCTTCCTCGCCTTCAGCGAGATCCATCCCGATTATTACCAGATCCCGCGCGAAGACCGCGAGGCGCTGCTCGCCGCCGAGGCCGAGGTTGCCGAGGAAGAGGCGCGGCTGCGCGAGGAAGAAGAAGAGCGCGGCGAAATGCCCGGCGAGGAATACGACGCCGAAGACGAGAGCGCCGAGCAGTTCGTCGAGGAAATCGCCGAAGACGGGGTTGAGGAAGTCGATACGTCCGAGAAGGACGATGTCGCCACGCTCGACGACGGCCACTACGACAACGGCGATGACGACGGCGAGCACGCCGACGGCTATTCGGACGCAGGCGAGGACCGCGAGGAAGCGGGCGAAGGCGCGCCCCGCCGTCGCGGACGCCGCCAGGGCAAGGGTGGCGGCGGGCGAACCCGCGCCAAAGAGGTGGACGAAGCCCGCGCCAAGCGCATTGCGCTGCGCCGCCGCTACAAGATTCAGGACGTCATCCAGCGCCGCCAGGTGCTGCTGGTGCAGGTCGTCAAGGAAGAGCGCGGCAACAAGGGCGCGGCGCTGACCACCTATCTCAGCCTGGCGGGCCGCTATTGCGTGCTCATGCCCAATTCCAGCCACGGCGGCGGCATCAGCCGCAAGATCAGCTCGGCCGGCGACCGCAAGCGGCTCAAGACCATCGTCGACGAGATGACGCTGCCCAAGTCGATGGGGCTCATCGTCCGCACCGCCGGCCTCCAGCGCACCAAACCCGAGATCAAGCGCGATTTCGACTATCTCGCCCGCCTGTGGGACGAGATTCGCGAGAACACGCTGAAGTCGAGCGCGCCGGCGCTGATCCATTCCGACAGCGACCTGATCAAGCGCGCCATCCGCGACATCTACAACAAGGAGATCGAGGAGGTCGTGGTCGAGGGCGCGGAGGGATATAAATCCGCCCGCGATTTCATGAAGATGCTGATGCCCAGCCACGCCCGGCGGGTGAAGCCCTATTCGGACCCGGTGCCGTTGTTCCAGCGCTATGGCGCGGAAGACCAGCTCAAGGCGATGTACGATCCGGTCGTGCAGCTCAAATCGGGCGGCTACCTGGTCATCAACCCGACCGAGGCGCTGGTCTCGATCGACATCAACTCGGGCCGCTCCACCAAGGAGCATGGCATCGAGCAGACGGCGCTCGCCACCAATCTGGAAGCCGCGCGCGAAATCGCCCGCCAGCTCCGCCTGCGCGACATGGCGGGCCTGGTCGTCATCGACTTCATCGACATGGAGCACAACTCCAACACCCGTAAGGTCGAGAAGGCGATGAAGGACGCGCTCAAGAACGACCGCGCCCGCATCCAGGTCGGCCGCATATCCAGCTTCGGGCTGATGGAGATGAGCCGCCAGCGCCTGCGCACGGGCGTGCTGGAAGCCACGAGCCGGACCTGCCCGCATTGCGACGGCACCGGGCTCGTCCGCACCGCTTCCAGCGCCGGGCTTTCCGCGCTCCGGCTGATCGAGGAAGAGGCCGCCCGCGGCCGGGGCACCATCCTCACCCTGTCGGCCAGCACCGAAGCGGCGATCTACCTGCTCAACGCCAAGCGCGCCGAGCTGATGGAGATCGAGGAGCGTTATGGCGTCGAGATCGAGGTCATCCCGGAGGGCGAGAACGAAGGCGCCAAGATGGCGATCGCGAGCTCCGGCCCGCGCCCGACCACGGCCCCCAAGTTCGAACCGATTGTGCATCAACCCGGCGATGACGACGATCTGCCGGAGGACGATGATTACGAGGACGACGGCGACGAGGAGGAAACCCCGCGCAACCAGCATCGCCACCGCGAGGATCGCGATGGCGGCGAGCGCGGCAAGAAGCGCCGCCGCCGGGGTGGACGCAATCGCCGCAGGGACCGGGACGATCACGGCGAAGGCGAAGGCGACGACGCCACCGCCGACGAGCAGACGGACGAGCATGGCGACGAGCCCGCGGGCGCCGAGGATCGCGAGGACTTCGAGCGTGAACCGGGTGCCGACGGAGAGCACAAGCCGCGCAAGCGCCGGCGCCGTGGCGGCAGGGGCCGCCGTGGCGGCCGCGACCGCGAGGACGGCGAATCCGAAGGCGCCGAAAACGGGCTCGATGAGGTAGCGGAACAGGTGGAGGCGGATATGGCCGTCGTCGCCGGGCCCGGGGACGATGAATCCCCTGCCCCCGTCGAGGATACCCCCGCCCCGCGGAGCTCGCGCCGCAAGAAGCCCGCCGCCGCCGCCGAAGTGGCCGATGCGACCGCCGAGGTGACCATGCCCGCGCCCGAGGCACCTGCCGAACCCGCTGCGGACGCCGACGCCAAGCCCAAGCGGACACGCCGCAAGAAGGCCGACAGCGCCGCCGAAGCGCCGGCGGAGGCCGTGGCTCCCGTCGAGGCGAAGGCGCCCGCCAAGCCCAGGCGCAGCCGCAAGAAGCCTGCCGCCGAGCCGGGAGATTCCGACCCGCAAGCGAGCGAAGCGTCCGGTGCGGACGAGGCGGCGCCAGCCGAAGATGGCGATGGCAAGCCCCGTCGCGGCTGGTGGCAGCGCACTTTCGGCGAATAGGATGACGGTATGCCCCGGCGGACCTTGATCCGCCGGGGCACGCCTCGCCCGCCCCGCCCGGGTCATTGAAACCCGCGACAGGCCGGCACGCAGGCGAAAATGCACACGTCGGGTGCATCCTGTGCGCTTGCCCTTGTCCTCGCGGCCGTTAGAGAGGCCGGCACGAGACGCACAGGAACGCATCCCCGATGGCCACCTTCACCCTTCCGAAAAATTCGCGGATCACCGGCAAGGGCCAGAACCACAAGGCCGAGGGCGCGGCGAACCCGGCACGCGTGAAGCGGTTCCGCATCTATCGCTACGATCCCGACAGCGGCGCCAACCCGCGTTACGACAGCTTCGAGATCGACCTCGACCAGTGCGGCCCGATGGTGCTGGACGCCCTGTTCAAGATCAAGAACGAGGTCGATCCCTCGCTGACCTTCCGGCGGAGCTGCCGCGAGGGCATCTGCGGCTCGTGCTCGATGAACATGAACGGGGCCAACGGCCTGGCCTGCACCACCGCGATCGAGGATCTCAAAGGCGACATCCGGATCACCCCCCTTCCGCACATGGAAGTCATCAAGGATCTGGTGCCCGACTTCACCCATTTCTACGCTCAATACGCCAGCATCAAGCCGTGGCTCCAGACCGTAACGCCAGCGCCCAGCGGCAAGGAAAGGCTGCAATCGCCCGAACAGCGCGAAAAGCTCGACGGGCTTTACGAATGCATCCTGTGCGCCTGCTGTTCGACCGCGTGCCCCAGCTATTGGTGGAATTCGGACAGCTTCCTGGGCCCGGCGATCCTGCTCCAGGCCTATCGCTGGCTGGCCGACAGCCGCGACGAGATGACCGGCGAGCGGCTCGACAGCCTGGAGGACCCGTTCCGCCTCTACCGCTGCCACACGATCATGAACTGCGCGAACGTCTGCCCCAAGGGCCTCAGCCCCGCCAGGGCGATCGCGGAGACCAAGAAGCTGGTCGCCGAACGCGCGATCTGAGCGGAGCATCGGGGGGATGCTGCGCCTCAGGTTCTGGAAGCCCGCGCCGGGGGTGCGGTCGTTCCTGATCGAGCTTCTGATCGTGGTGCTGGGGGTGCTGATCGCGCTCGCCGCGCAGCAGGCCGTCGATGGCTGGAATGCGCGCGGCGAGGTGAAGGAATTCCGTGCCGCCCTGGACTCCGAGCTCGGCTATGATTTCGGCGCGATCCGCGACCGCATGGCGCAGGCACCCTGCATCAACGCCCGCCTGGACCAGCTCGACCAGTGGCAGCGCCTGTTGCAATCCGGCGCTTCGCTTCGATTGACCAGTCGGGTCGGTCGTCCAACGTCGCTGAACGTGCGGACCAGCGTGTGGGAATCGCGCACCGCGGACGTGGCGTCGCATCTGGGCCTGGATGCCCGATTGGCCTATGCCGCTTCCTACGATCTCCTCGACGGCTACCGGGATTCCCGCCAGATCGAGCGGCAGATATGGAACGAGCTGCTGGACTTCGAAGGCGCGGGCGAGGTCGACCCTCGCGACGTCACTCGTCTGCGCGGACTGATTGAGCGCGCGCGCCTCTATGCGCGGCTCGTCGCGCAAAATTCGCGCGATTTCGAGCGTCAGGCAAGCAGGATGGGAATCCGCCCCTGGGTCGATCCAGGCATGACCGCGAGAGACCAGGTTTGTCGGCCGCTGACGTGGGAGCCGCGCTGATGGTGCTGGCAGACGAGTTCTTCGACAACGGGCCAGACCCCGAAAACCCCGGCTGGAGGCACTGGAACCTCAAGGACCAGACGCTGTTCAACAGCGTGGTGATGGGGCCGATGATAACCCGCGTGGACGACGGCGGCCGCGCCCGGGTACGGATGTTCCCGCAGCGACGGCACGAGAACCTGCAGGGGATCGTCCACGGGGCGGTGACGCTGGCGCTGATCGACATCAGCCTGTTCACGACCATGCACATGATCGGCGGCGGAAAGGCCGGCCTCGCGGTGACCCTCGAGCTGTCGACCCAGTTCATCGGCGGCGGCCAGTGCGATCGTCCGCTCGACGCGGTAAGCGAGATCGTGCGCGAAACCGGCAGCCTGGTGTTCGTGCGCGGCATGGTGGTGCAGGAGGCGCACATCGTCGCCAGCTTCTCGGGCATCGTCAAGAAGATGGCCAAGAAGGCGCCATGATCGGGGTCTTGGCCGCCTATGAGCGGCTGGTCGCATCCGGGGAACTGAAGTCGGACCCCGACCAGCGCCGCGCCGCCGAACGGCTGGGTGCGCTCCAGAAGGAACTGGAAGCAGGCAGCGGCGGAGGGCTGCTGGCGCGGTTGTTCGCCCGCCGCGACCAGCCACGCGGCGTGTATCTGTGGGGCGGTGTCGGGCGCGGCAAGTCCATGCTGATGGATCTGTTCGTCGGCTCGCTGGGCATCGCGGAGAAGCGCCGCGTCCATTTCCACGAGTTCATGCTCGAGGTGGACCGCCTTCTGCGTGAGGAGCGCGCGAGGGAGGCCGGCGATCCGATCCCGCCGGTCGCCGCGCGGCTGGCAGCGGACGTCCGCTGCCTCGCCTTCGACGAGATGGTGGTCACCAATACCGCCGACGCCGCGATCATGAGCCGGCTGTTCACGACCCTCATTCGCGACGAGGGGGTGGTCGTGGTGACCACCAGCAACCGGCCACCACGCGATCTCTACAAGGATGGGCTCAACCGCAGCCTGTTCATCCCCTTCATCGAGCTGATCGAGGAAGAGCTGGACGTGGTGCCCCTGAACGGCCCCGTCGACTACCGGCTCGATCGCCTCGCCGGGCTCGACACCTGGCACACGCCGCTTGGCGACGCCGCCACCGCGCAGGTGCGCGAGGCATTCTTCCGCCTCACCGACTTCGCGCCGGAAGACGCCGAGCACGTCCCCTCCGCCGATCTCGACCTCGGCGGGGGTCGCACGCTCCACGTGCCCAAGAGCCTCAAGGGCGTGGCCGTGTTCAGCTTCAAGCGGCTGTGCGGCGAGAATCGCGGCGCGGCCGATTACCTAGCCATCGCCCGCGCCTATCACACCGTGATCGTGGTCGGCATTCCGATGCTCGGCCCCGAGAACCGCAACGAGGCGCTCCGCTTCACCAAGCTGGTGGACGCGCTTTACGAGGGCAATGTGAAGCTCTTCGCCACGGCGGCGACCGAGCCCAAGGCGCTCTATCCGTCAGGCGACGGCGCCTTCGAGTTCGAGCGCACCGTCAGCCGCCTCAAGGAGATGCAGAGCGCCGACTATATGGCGCGCGGGCACGGCGCCACCTAGTCAAACGCGCATGACCAGGCCCTATCTCGTGCGCTTGACGAGCGGCTGCCGTCTCCCAAATGAAGAGCATTCCGGCGGCAACACCCCGCCGAGGCAGGACACCCCATGATCGACGTGAGACCTTTCGCCACCCTCGGGCAAGCCAACCACGGCTGGCTCGATGCGCGCCATCACTTCAGCTTCGCGAGCTACCACGATCCCGCCCGCATGGGCTGGGGCAGCATCCGCGTGTGGAACGACGACACGATCGCCGCGCAGAGCGGCTTTCCGCCGCACCCGCACAGCGACATGGAGATCGTCACCTTCGTGCGGACGGGCGCGATCACCCATCAGGATTCGCTCGGCAACAAGGGCCGCACCGCGGCGGGCGACGTGCAGGTGATGAGCGCGGGCACCGGCATCACCCATGCCGAGTTCAATGTGGAGGACGAGGCGACCACGTTGTTCCAGATCTGGATCATCCCCGACCGCCGCGGCGAAGCGCCCGGCTGGGGCCAGCGCGAGTTTCCCAAGGCGAACCGCGATGGCGGCTTCGAGGTGCTGGCGAGCGGTACTCCGGAAGCGGATGACGCGCTTTCCATCCGCACCGACGCGAAGGTCGCCGCGGCGACGCTCCGCGCCGGGCAGAGCGCGAGCTGGGCCACTTCGGCCGAGCGGCACCAGTATCTTGTCGCGCCGACCGGCCGCATCCGCGTCAACGGCGTGGAGGCCCAGCCGCGTGACGGCATCGCCATCACCGGCGAAGGCGAGATCGTGGTAGAAGCACTCGACGATGCCGAAGTCGTGCTGGTCGACGCGCGCTAGCGCCCGGCCGATCCTGACAACCCTGTTGCGGCGGGGGAGCGCCTAGCTCCCCCGTTCGCGCTCGAAGAAGCCAATCAGCCTCTCGAGCACATGGCGCAGCGCCTGTTCCTGCTTGTCGAGCCGGGCTTCGAGCGCGGCGATGCGCGCCATTGGGCCGCCATCGCCCTCCGCCTCGGCGGGCGCGGAGCGCATCTCCTCCACATCGCGCCGCAATCGGGCGAGCAGCCGCTCATGCTCCGCGAACGCGCCCTCGATGGCGGCAATCTGCGCTTCGGAAAGCCCGCTCTCGCCACCGGCGTCGTCCGACGGATCGCCATATCCCTGCTGCACCATCGCGCTCGCCTCCCCCAACGCGCACCCGCCGCCCGCTAGACACGCCCTCGCACGGTCAGACAAGCATTTCGCGCGCGCGGCCGTGCCCGAGGAAATCCGCGGGGCTGGCGCTGGCGCCATAGGCCCCGGCGCAGAACACCGCCACCAGATCGCCAACCTCTGCCCTCGGCAGTGCGGCCCGCTCCGCCAGCCGGTCCAGCGGGGTGCACAGGCAGCCCACCACATTGGCCACTTCCGTGGCCTCGGCATCGAAGCGGGTGGCGATGGCCAGCGGGTAGTTGCGGCGCACCACGGTGCCGAAATTGCCCGAGGCGGCGAGCTGGTGGTGCAGGCCGCCGTCGGTGACCAGGAAGGTCTCGCCCCGGCTTTCCTTGCGGTCCACGATCCGGGTCAGATAGACCCCGGCCTCGCCCACCAGATAGCGCCCGAGTTCGATGGCCAGTTCCGCACCTGCAAGCGCCGGGGGCAGCGCGGCGCAGCGCCCGGCCAGCGCCTCGCCCACCCGGCCGATGTCGAGCGGGATGTCACCGGCGAAATAGGGGATGCCGAAGCCTCCGCCCAGATTGAGCGCGGGGAGCGGTGCGCCGATCTCCTCCGCCAGCCGTGCGGCAAGGTCGAGCGTGGCACCTTGCGCGGCGATCACCGCTTCGGCATCGAGCGCCTGGCTGCCCGCGAAGATGTGGAGCCCGCGCCATTCGCACCCTGCGGCGATGATCCGCCGCGCCAGCGCCGGCACACGCTCCGCATCCACGCCGAAAGGTCGCGCGCCCCCGCCCATCTTCATGCCCGATCCGCGCAGGTCGAAATCGGGATTGACCCTGATCGCCAGCCTCGGCCTTGCCCCCAACCGCTCGGCACAAGCCAGGGCGCGCTCCGCTTCGCCCTCGCTTTCGAGGTTTAGGGTCACCCCGGCGGAAATCGCGGCCTCCAGCTCGGCATCGGTCTTGCCCGGCCCGGCGAAACTGATCCGCGCGGCCTGCGCGCCTGCCGCCAGCGCCATCGCCAGCTCTGCGCCCGAAGCGATGTCGAGCCCGTCGCAAAGCTGAGACATCAACTCAAGAATCGGTGAGAAGCTGTTAGCTTTTATAGCATAATGGATGGAAATCCGCTCCGGCATCACGGCGCGCAGGGCGGCCATCCGGGCTTCGATCATGCTGCGCGAATAGGCGAAGCACGGCGTTCCCCCGCTCGCCAGCGCGGAAGCCGTCAGGCCACCGATCGCCAGCTCGCCATCGAGCGTGGCGAAGCCCGGCGGAATGGGGCCGAGAGGCTTCGCGTTCACGCCACGATCTCCCGCATCAGCGCATCCCGGTCGATCTTGCCATTGGGGCCGAGCGGCATCTCCGCCCTCCAGTGGATGCGGCGCGGCTGCATGAATCCGGGCAGCACCTTCGCGAGCGCCGCCGCCAGCGCCTCCCCGTCCTGTTCCCGCCCGCGCACGACCAGCTCGACCGCCTGTCCCAGCCGCTCATCGGCCACGCCCAGCGCCAGCGCCTCGCTCGCCAGACCCGTCGCCAGGGCGGCCTCCTCGATCTCCTGCGGGCTGATGCGGTTGCCCGCGCTCTTTATCATGGCGTCGCGCCGGCCGACGAAGTGCAGCAGGCCGCCGGCATCGCGCACCACCCGGTCGCCCGACCAGACCGCCGTGCCGCCATATCGGCTGGCCGCGGGCGCGGGTCGGAACCGCTCGGCGGTGCGCGCCTCGTCGCGCCAGTACCCTTGCGCCACCAGCGGACCGCAATGCACCAGCTCGCCCTCCTCGCCGGCATCGGCCGGGCTCGCGTCATCGCGCACCACCAGCACCTCCGCGAAGGGAATCGCCGCGCCCATCGCGGTAGGATGGGCATCGACCAGCGCCGGGTCGAGAAACGTCGAGCGGAAGGCTTCGGTGAGGCCGTACATCGGGAACAGCTTCGCCTCGGGGAAGGTGGCGCGCAAGCGGCGCACGAGCGGCACGCTGAGCGCCCCGCCGCTGTTGGTGAGCCGCCGCATCGCGGCCGTGGCGTCATCGGGCCAGTCGGGCTCGACAAGCTGCCACCACAGCGGCGGGACGGCCGCCAACGTGGTGACGCCGTGGCGCGCGCAGGCCTTCACCACGTCGCGCGACAGCAGATAGTCCAGCGGGACCACGCGTCCGCCCGCAAGCCAGGTGCTGAAAAGCTGGTTCTGGCCATAGTCGAAGGCGAGCGGCAGCACGGCCAGCGTCACATCGTCATGGGCCAGCCCCAGGTAATGCGCCACGCTGGCCGCACCGAGCCAGAGATTGGCGTGGCTGAGCATCACACCCTTGGGCCGCCCGGTCGAGCCGGAGGTGTAGAGGATGGCGGCGAGATCGTGGGGATCGGCGGAGGAGCGCGGTAACGGCTCGCCCGCGGAGTCCCCGCCCTCCTCTGCCAGCACGCAGCCCGGTGGCGCGTCGCCCGGCTCCAGCGTGCCGAGCCGCGCCGGCGTGGCGATCAGCAGGCTCGCGCCGCTATCGGCCAGGATATGCGCCACCTGGGCGCGCTTGAGCAGCGGGTTGATGGGAACGTGGACCAGCCCCGCCCGAGGCGCGGCGAGCGGCATCAGGCAGCTCAGCCAGCCTTTCGCCGCCCAGCTCGCCACGCGGGCGCCGGGCTCGGGTACGCTGGCGCTGAGCCAGCCCGCCAGCCGCGCGACATCGGCCTCGGCCCCGGCGTGGGTCAGCGTGCGGTCCTTCAGCACCAGCGCGGGCGCATCCGGTGCGCCGCGCAGCACATGGTCGATGGGCAAGGGCGTGGGATCGGGCGCGCTCACCCGCGCGCTATCCCCGCGCCGCGCGCAAAGCGCAAGGCCGCCGCGCCTTGCACCCCCCGTGCCCCGCAGCTAAGGGCGCCGGGCCTCCAGCAACACAGGTCTCTCACGCCCGATGAAGTGCGACAGCGCCACCTTCACCGACGCCACCGGCCCCTCGCGCACGGCGATCGACGCGGAACTGCGCGCGGTGCTGGCCGACGTGCTCGGGCTCGACGCCGGGCGAGTGGCGGGCTTCGGCCCCGACACCGGCCTGTTCGGCCATCTGCCGGAACTCGACAGCATGGCGGTCGCCACCCTGCTGACCGAGGTGGAGGACCGGCTGCACATCACCATCGAGGATGACGAGGTCGAGGGCGAAATGCTGGAAAGCTATGGCGCGCTGCTCGCCTTCGTCGAAGCCAAGGCGATCGGCGCCTAGCGCAGGAACAGGCTGGTCAGCTCGACATGGGTGGACCAGCGGAACTGGCCCACCGGGCGCAGCGCCTCGAGCCGGAAGCCGGCATCCACCAGGACCCGCGCATCGCGCGCCCAGCTCGACGGGTTGCAACTCACATAGATCACCCGCGACAAGCTGCTTGCCGCGATGGCCGCCACCTGCGCGCGCGCGCCGGCCCGCGGCGGATCGAGCAGCGCGCCGCCGAAACGGCTGAGCTCATCGGACTGGAGCGGATTGCGGAACAGGTCGCGGTGAAGCGCGTGAACCGGGCGCCCGCTGGCCCCGGCGGCAGCCTTGCAGGCAAGATGCGCGTCACGCGCGGCCTCCACCGCCAAAACCTTGGCGGAAGCCGCCAGCGCGAAGGCGAAGGTGCCGAGGCCCGAGAACAGATCGGCTATGATTTGCGTGTCTTGAAGGAATATCTTCACATCGCTTGTAAGGATGGCCTCGCCATCGGGTGTAGCCTGCAGGAACGATCCCGGCGGACACCCGACCGGCACCCCCGCCAGTGTCACCGTGGCCGGCTCCGGCTCCCACAGCATCTCCGGGCCATAGCCCTGATCGAGCGTGAGCCGCGCCAGGCCCTGCTCCTGCGCGAATTGCAGCATGGCCTCGGTCGGGCCCAGCCCCTTCAGCGCGAGGCCGGAGAGGCCGCAATCCACGCCCCGGTCGGTGAGCGTGAGCGATGCATCGACCGCAGCCTTGCCACCCCAGCGCGCCACCAGCGCCCGCAGCGGCGCGACCAGCGCGAACAGCGCCGGGTCCAGCACATGGCATTCGCGCATATCGACCACGCGGTGCGATCCCGCCTCGCGGAAGCCCAGCACAGCGCCCTGTGCCGTCCGCAACCCATGCAGCGTGGCCCTGCGGCGGCTGCGCGGCGGCGATAGGTGAGTGGGCAGCAGCGTCCGGGCCGCGATCCCCTGCCCCTCGGCGGCATAAAGCACGCGCTCGGTAACAAAGCTGGCCAGCGTCTCCTCATCGGCGTGCTGGAGCTGGCAGCCACCGCATTCGGGGAAGTGGCGGCACGGCGGATCGGCGTGGTGCGGGCCGTGCGCCAACGTGCCATCGGGCGCCACCATGTCCCCCGGCGCGGCGAAGGCGACGTGCCTGCCCTGCGCCGTTACGCCATCGCCCTTGGCGGCGATGCGGACGATGGGCTCGCTCACAACAGCGCGACCAGCGCCGGGCGGACCGCGCGCGCCAGATCGCCCGCGGTGAAGGCCGGGCCGGCGATGCGCGCGGCCTCGCGGTGGATCCACACCGCCTCCTCGCCCGCCAGCGCCGCATCGCCGTGATGCGCCAGCCGCGAGGCGGCGATACCCGCCAGCACGTCGCCCGTGCCCGCCACCGACAGCCAGCTCGAGGCGGCAGGGAAGAACACCAGGCCGCCCTCCGCCAGGGCGAGGCAATTGTCCGGTCCCTTGGCCAGCACGTTCGCGCCGGTGGCGTCACGAAGGCCCGCCGCCCGCGCGAACTTGCTATCCGCCGTGACGCCGAAGGCATCGCACAGCCGCGCCAGCTCGCCTTCGTGCGGGGTCAGCAGCAGGCGGTGGGCCGCCACGCCTTCCAGCGCATCCCAGTCCAGCAGGTTCAGTGCGTCGGCATCGAGGACCACGGGGCGGGCGGCGTCGAGCACGGCCCCGAGGCGTTCGCGGCCGATATCGCCCCGGCCCAGGCCGGGGCCGAGCAGCACCGCGGCGAGCCGATCGTCGGCCAGCGACGCGAGATCGCGCTCGACCACCAGCTCTGGCGGGGCGTTGCAGTCGTCCCGCGCACTCAGCAGCTTCACATAGCCCGCCCCCGCGCGCAGCGCCGCCTCGGCCGACAGCAGCGCCGCGCCGGGCATCTCGCCCGCCACCACGGCCAGCAACCCCCGGCGATACTTGTGGCTGTCGGCGGCGGGAGCGTTGAGCCGCGGACGGGGCGACAGCCGCTCTGATCGCGCGACGGGGCCAAGGCCGATGTCGACCAGCCGTTTCGCACCCATCGCGGCGCTGGCGGGCATCAGCCAGTGCGCGCGCTTCCACGCGCCCAGCGCCAGCGTGAGATCGCAGGCGAAGGGCGCGCCGAGCCACGCCCCGGTGTCGCTCTCGATCCCGCTCGGCACATCGATTGCAATGATATATCCGTGTGTTGCGCGAGCTTCTTCAAGCAGTTTCGCAAATTCGCCGACAAGCGGACGCGCAAGGCCGAAACCGAACAGCGCATCGACCAGTATCGGTGCGTGCCGCCCGCCCGGCAGCCTCGCCACCTCTCCGCCATAGCCCGAACGTGCCTTGCGGGCGGATTCTGTCGCCGGTTCGAGCGGCGCCACCACCGCCACGTCCAGCCCCGCCACGCGGAGCCCCTCCGCGATCACATAGCCATCGCCGCCATTGTTGCCGGGGCCGCACAGTACCGTGACGGCGCGCCCTGCGGCCACGCGCCGCACCCATTCGGCGGCACCCGCCCCGGCGCGCTGCATCAGCTCCCATTCGGAAGCTCCCGACGCCGCCTCCGCCGCGCGCATCGCCGCGACGGTGAGGACGGGCTCAGATATCGGCGAAAACGTGGGTTTCGCGGGCCGCGCCGGGGTGGGTGACGGCGCCTCGCCAGGCCGGACCGACGTTTTCGGCATATCGCCAGAGCGCTCCCGACTGGTAGTCATGGGCGCGCGGCTGCCACTTCGCGCGCCGTTCGTCCAGCACGCTCGCCTCCACCACCAGGTCGATGGTCCCCGCCTCGGCGTCGATGGTGATGGTGTCGCCGTCCTCGACCAGCGCGATCGGCCCGCCTTCCGCCGCCTCCGGGCCGACATGGCCGATGCAGAAGCCGCGCGTCGCGCCGCTGAAGCGCCCGTCGGTGATCAACGCCACCTTCTCGCCCATTCCCTGGCCATAGAGCGCGGCGGTGGTGGCCAGCATCTCGCGCATACCGGGGCCGCCCCTGGGCCCTTCGTAGCGGATCACGATCACGGAGCCTTCGGCGATGGCGCGCTCCTCCACCGCGGCGAAGGCATCCTCCTCGCATTCGAACACCCGCGCCGGGCCGGTGAACTGGAGGCGCTGCATCCCCGCGACCTTCACGATCGCCCCGTCGGGCGCGAGACTGCCCCTGAGGCCGACCACGCCGCCGGTCGGCGTGATCGGGCTGGAGACCGCGTAGAACACCTTCTGGTCCGGGTTCCAGGTCACCTCCTCGATGTTCTCGCCCAGCGTCCTGCCGGTCACGGTCATCGGCTCGGGATCGAGGAACCCGCCGTCGAGCAGCGTCTTCATCGCCATATAGACCCCGCCGGCCTCGTGCATGTCCTTGGCCACATACTTCCCACCGGGCTTCAAGTCTGCGATGTAAGGCGTTGATCTGAATGCCTCCGCTACATCGTGAAGATCGAATTCGATGCCCGCTTCATGCGCCATCGCGGGTAGGTGCAGCGCGGCGTTGGTCGATCCCCCGGTGGCCGCCACCACGCGCGCGGCGTTGACGAAGGCGGCACGGGTGCAGATCGCGCGGGGCCGCAGGTCGCGTTCCAGCAGGGCCATGACCTGCCGCCCCGCGGCCACCGCGATCTCTTCACGCGATTTGTAAGGAGCCGGCGTCATATTGCTGTTCGGCAAGGACAATCCGATCGCCTCGCCCACGCAGGCCATCGTGTTGGCCGTGAACTGCCCCCCGCAGGCGCCGTGGCCGGGGCAGGCCAGCTTCTCCATCGCGACCAGATCCTTGAGCGCGCAATTTCCGGCCGCGAACTGGCCCACCGCCTCGAACACATCGACCACGGTGACGTCACGCCCCTCGTAACGGCCCGGCAGGATCGATCCGCCATAGACGAAGATGCTGGGCACGTTCAGGCGCAGCATGGCCATCATCATGCCGGGCAGGCTCTTGTCGCAGCCCGCGAAGCCCACCAGCGCGTCATAGCAATGGCCGCGCACGGACAATTCGATCGAATCGGCGATCACCTCGCGGCTGACAAGCGACGATTTCATCCCCTGGTGGCCCATCGCGATGCCATCCGTGACGGTGATGGTGTTGAAGCGGCGCGGCATCCCGCCGCCCTCCTCCACCCCGCGGCGGCACACCTCGGCCTGCGCGTCGAGCGTGGTGTTGCAGGGCGCGGAATCATTGCCGGCGCTGACCACGCCCACGAAGGGCCGCGCAATCTCCTCCTCGCTGAGCCCCATCGCGTAGTAATAGGATCGGTGCGGAGCGCGCTCTGGCCCGACGGAGACGTGGCGGCTGGGAAGGCGGGATTTGTCGAAGGTCATGGCGGCCTCTTCGCGGGGATGACCGATTAGTTCAAGGCTTCAACGCGAAACGAAAGCTTATTGCCCTTCAAGGGCGAGCAGCACCCCGCCCGCCACGGCGGCGATCCTGTCCGCCCAGCGCGCCTGGCCGGCTTCGTCCGCGATCTGGTCCTGGCGCACCTCGATCGCGCAATAGGGGATGCCGGCGGCCTCCGCGTGGCGATCCATCGTGGCGTTGAGGTCGCGGCCGGAATAGGGCTCGTTGTCGCCCACGCTCAGCCCCTCGGCGGCGAACAGGCGGATGGCGTGGCGCGCGGCGCGGTCGTCGCGGTTGTGAAGCAGCGCCACCTCCCACGGCCGCTCCTCTTCGCGGCTCTTGAGTGCCGGCGTGAAGCTGTGCAGCGCGAGGATCAGCCGGGGGCGTGCATCCGCCAGGAATCGCGCAAGCCCCTCGTGATAGGGCCGGTGATAGGTTTCGAGCCGCCGCTCCACATCGGCCCCGCGATTGCCGGGGATCGGGTGCCCGTCACTGACTTGAGGAACGACGGCAGGATCATCTTCCAGGCGGTTGAAATCACAGACGAGCCGGCTGACGCAGGCGATATGGGCCGGAATGCCGTGGCCGCGTGCCATGCGTTCGGCCACCGCCTCCACCCCGATGTCGAGCGCGATGTGATCGTGGAGCAACCGTGGCGCGATGCCGAGATCGATCCCCTCGGGCACGCGGTTGGAGGCGTGATCGACGACGCAGACGATGCCGCCGGGCTGGATGGTGCCGGCATGGCGGAATACGCCGTCAGTCATAAAGCCCTCTCCCCTTCAGGCGGGAGAGGGCTTTGCGATCTTCCGCAAATGTCATCTCAGCCGCCCCTTCATCTGCCACCAGTCGGGCCATCGCGCGTGGACCTGCGCCGACGCCGCATCGCGGGATGCCTCGTCATCGTAGAGCGCGAAGCAGGTAGCGCCCGAGCCCGACATACGGGCAAGCCAGGGGCCGGTGCCTGCAAGCGCGGCGAGAACCTCGGCAATCGGCGGGCACAGCCGAATAGCGGGCGCTTCGAGATCGTTGCGCCCCTCCAGCGCGATGGTGCGCGCGTCTCCCGGTGGCAGCGGCCCGCGATCCACCCCGTCCCAGCCCGCGAACACCGGCCCGGTGGATAGCGGAAGGCGCGGATTGACCAGCAGCACCGGCGTGCCCGCCAGGCTGGCGTCGGCCGGCTCCAGCTCGGTCCCGGTCCCGCGCCCGATTGCCGTGACGCTTTCGACGCAGGCCGGCACATCGGCCCCCAGCTTCGCCGCCCGCGCGCGCCAGTCGTCTGGCAGCCCATAACGATCGCGCACGATCCGAAACACCGCCCCCGCATCCGCCGACCCGCCCCCGAGCCCGGCGGCGACGGGCAGGTTCTTCTCCAGCGTGATGGCGAGGCCATCGGCGCGTGGGAGGGCGTTGAGCGTGCGAAAGACCAGATTATCAAACAATCCCCCTCCCCCATGAGAGGAAACCTCTGCACTGCTTCCCCCTCCCCCTTGAGGGGGAGGGTCGGGGTGGGGGTGCTCAGCGGTCGATGGCGCAGAACCCCCACCCCCAACCCCTCCCCAAGGGGAGGGGAGAAGTGAGGCGAACTCGCCCAGCGTGGTCAGCGCATCCCGCTCCGCCACCCGCGCGGTGAGGATGTCCCCCGCATCGACGAAGACGAACAGCGTCTCGAGCTCGTGATATCCGTCCGGACGCCGTGCCCTAACGTGCAGCGCGAGGTTGATCTTGGCGAAAGCGGTTTCGCGCACTCAGTTTGCACTTTCAAAAGCCCTCTCCCCTTGCGGGAGAGGGTTGGGAGAGGGGTCGCGAGCGTCAACTCGCGCCGCGGCCCCCTCTCAACTGCGACTAGGGCCTGCCGAGCAGACCCAAGTCTCCGTATCTCTCCCGCGAGGGGAGAGAGGCTAATCTCGCTTACCGTTTCGGAACCGCGCAAAAGAGAAATCGGTTGTCCACGCCAACGCTATGAGGCAGCCCCATTTGGTTGGTCGAGGATCCGAAAACGCCATCACCCCTCACATATTCGGATAATTCGGCCCCCCGCCACCCTCCGGGGTGACCCATTCGATGTTCTGGTTGGGGTCCTTGATGTCGCAGGTCTTGCAGTGGACGCAGTTCTGGCTGTTGATCTGGAACTTCGCCTTGCCGCCGTCCTCCGGCACCAGCCATTCGTAGACGCCCGCGGGGCAGTAGCGTTGCGAGGGGCCGGCGTAGGTCAGATATTCGCTGCTGTATTGCAGCGCCATGTCCTTCACCTTGAGGTGGTTGGGCTGGTCCTCGGCGTGGTTGGTGTAGCTGAAGGCCACATTCGTCAGCCGGTCGAAGCTCAGCTTGCCGTCGGGCTTGGGGTAATCGATCGGCTGGTAGAGATCGGCGCGCTGGAGCGTTTCGTAGTCGCGGTGGTGCTTCATGCTGATCGGCAGGCCGATTTTCAGCGTGCGCATCCACATGTCGGCCCCGGCGATGATGGTGCCGAAATCCTCGCCGAACTTCGCCACCGCCGGCTCCGCGTTCTGGACCAGCTTGAGCTCCTTCGCGATCCAGCTTTCGCGCACGGCGGCATCGTATTCCGCCAGTTCCGCGCCTTCGCGACCCTCGCCCAAAGCCTTGGCCACCGCCTCGGCCGCCAGCATCCCGCTCTTCATCGCGGTGTGGCTGCCCTTGATGCGCGGCACGTTGACGAAGCCCGCGGCGCAGCCGATCAGCGCCCCGCCGGGGAAGGCGAGCCTGGGCACGGACTGCCAGCCGCCCTCGTTGATCGCGCGCGCGCCATAGGCCACGCGCTTGCCGCCCTTGAGGATGGCGGCAATCTCCGGGTGGTGCTTCCAGCGCTGGAATTCCTGATAGGGGCGCACCCAGGGGTTCTTGTAATCGAGCGCGGTCACGAAGCCGAGCGCCACCTGGCCCGCCGCCTGGTGGTAGAGGAAGCCGCCGCCCCAGCTCCCGCTTTCGCTGAGCGGCCAACCTTGGGTGTGGATCACCCGGCCGGGCACATGGTTCGCAGGATCGATGTCCCACAACTCCTTGATGCCGAGGCCATAGACCTGGGGCTGGCAATCCCGCTCCAGATCGAAGCGGGCCTTCATCCGCTTGGTCAGGTTTCCGCGCGCGCCTTCGGCGAAGAGCGTGTATTTGGCGCGGATCTCCATGCCCGGCTGGTAATCGGGCTTGCGGCTGCCATCGGCGGCCGCGCCCATATCCTGGGTGATGACGCCGGCGACCCTGCCCTCCTCCTCGATCACCTCGGCCGCGGGGAAGCCGGGGAAGACCATCACCCCCAGCCCCTCGGCCTGCTCGGCCAGCCAGCGGGTGAGGTTGCCTAGCGAGCCGGTGTAGCACCCCTTGTTGCTCATCAGTGGCGGCATCAGGAAGTGCGGCATGTCGTGCTTCTTCGTGGCCGACAGGTTCCAGTGCCAGTTGTCCGTCACCGGCACCTCGGCCAGCGAGCAGCTTTCGCGCCATTCGGGCAGCAGCTCGTCCAAAGCCTTGGGATCGACCACCGCGCCCGAGAGGATATGCGCGCCGATCTCGCTGCCCTTTTCGAGCACCACGACCTCCAGCTCGGCATTGAGCTGCCTGAGCCGGATCGCCGCTGCGAGGCCGGCCGGACCGCCGCCTACGATAACCACGTCGCAGGGCATGGATTCGCGTTCGCTCATTTCCGTCTCTTTTCGTCGTATTGCGCGTGCGCCAAGCCTTGACCCACGGGGCCGCGCAAGGTCAAGGATTTGCGCGGGATCGATGACCGACAACGCATTCTCCACCAGCCCCGGTTCCCTGGCGGCCGACTATGCCGCCGCGCTCGACTGGTGGCGCGAGGCGGGCGTGGATTGCGACTATGCCGATGAACCCCGCGCCTGGCTGCGCGAGCCCGCCGCGAGCGAGCCCGCCGCGGCGCCGGAACGCGCCCCGCCCGCATGCACTGCGCCGCGCCAGGCCGCCGCGCCCGCGCTGGAGCGTGCGCTCGCCCGAGAGCCCGGCGCACCCATCGGGGGCGACCCAGCGAGCTGGCCGCGCGATCTGGCCGGTTTTCGCGATTTCTGGCTGACCGAGCCGACCCTCGATCCCGGATCGCTGCTGGAACGCGTGGCGCCCGTGGGAGAAGTCGGGGCGGCGCTGATGGTGCTGGTGGGCCAGCCCGACGAGGGCGACCGCGAGGCGCTGCTGACAGGGGATCAGGGCCAGATGCTGACCCGCATTCTCGCCGCGATGGGTATTGCCGAAGGCGCGGCCTATATCGCCAGCGCGCTGCCGCGCGTGACCCCGCTGCCCGATTGGGACGACCTGGCCGCGCGCGGGCTCGCGGCGCTCACCCGCCACCATATCGCACTCGCCCGGCCCGCGCGGCTGATCACCTTCGGCAAGGCCCCCGCCCTGCTCGCGGCGGAAGCCGGCGTGCCGCTGCTCGCCGGGCCCGCGCTGGAGACGCTTGCGCGCTCGGCCCCGCACAAGCGCCGGTTCTGGCACCAGTGGCTGGAGTGGAGCGCATGATCCGCCCGGCACTCGCGGCGGCCGTCGCCCTCGCCCTGCCCGCCCCCGCATTCGCCAGCGCGGCGAGCGTCGCCTATTTCACGCACGAGCACGCCGATGCGGTGCCCAAGCTGCTTTCGGCCGAGGACCGCGCCTGGTACGGGCGGCTCTACGCCGCGCTCGACGCCAGGGACTGGACGGGGGCCGAGGCCATGCTGGTGCAGCGCCCGGAAGGCCCGCTGCACGGGCCGGCGCTTGCCCGCTATTACCTCGACCCGGCCAGCCCCCGTATCGACCTGGCGCGGCTCGCGGCGTGGCTGGAGCGCTATTCCGATCTGCCGCAGGCGGGCGAGATCGTGCGGGTCGCCACGAGCCG
Organism: Altererythrobacter sp.; assembly: GCA_016793865.1. Classification (GTDB taxonomy): domain Bacteria; phylum Pseudomonadota; class Alphaproteobacteria; order Sphingomonadales; family Sphingomonadaceae; genus Qipengyuania. Next base: position 46,730 of record JAEULJ010000007.1, on the reverse strand, counting down.
CGGGCTGACCCAGGCGCCCACCCTCCCCCAGGCTCAGCAGCTTCGCCCGCAGCCGGGCCTCACCCGCCGCATCCGTCCGCGCAGCGTGGACGACGGCACCATGCGCCCCGAGATCGCCAAGGCCATCGGCGAGCGCATCACCGCCGACGATCCCGATGGTGCCCGGCTTCTGCTCGACGGCATCGACGCCACCCTCAGCAGCGCCGCGCGCGCCGAATGGCGCCAGAAGATCGCCTGGAGCTACTACATCGAGAACCGCGACGCCGATGCCTTCGCGCAGGCACACACCGTGGCGGAAGGCGGCAGCGGCGCATGGGTGCCCGAAGGGGCCTGGGTCGCCGGACTGGCCGCCTGGCGGATCGGGGATTGCCGCGATGCCGCGATCGGCTTCGCGCAGGCATCCAAATCCCCGGACCCGGAACTGTCATCGGCCGCCAACTACTGGCTCGCGCGCAGCTTCGTGCGCTGTCGCCAGCCGGGCCAGGCGGCAGCGGCGCTCCGCAAGGCCGCGCGCCATGACGAGACGCTCTACGGCCTGCTCGCGCTGGAACAGCTCGGCGCGCGCATTCCCGATCACCACCACCATCCCGATCTCAGCGCCGCGGACTGGCAGAGGCTGGCAGGCGTGGAGAACGCCCGGCGGGCGGTGATGATGGCCGAACTGGGGCGCCGCAGCGATGCCGATGCACTGCTGCGCTGGCAGGCGCAGATCGGCAGCGCGCAGGATTTCCCCGCGCTTGCCCGGCTCGCGCGCGCACTGGGGCTGACCACGGCGCAGCGCAGCATGGCCTACAATGCTCCTCGCGGCGCGGCGCCCGATCCCGCGGCGCGGTGGCCCGTGACCGACCGCGCCCCTCGCGGCGGCTGGAAGGTCGATCCCGCACTCGCCTTCGCCCACGCCTTGCAGGAATCGAGCTTCCGCGAGGAGGTGGTGAGCCCCGCCAATGCCATCGGACTGATGCAGATCCGCCCCATCGCCGCGCGCGAGCACGCGGGGCAGATCGGGCTGAGCGCCGCCACGATTGACCTCAAGGATCCGGCCATCAATCTCGCCCTCGGCCAGCAGGCACTCGCGGCGATTGCCGCCAGTCCCAACACGCAGGGCCGGCTTCCCAAGGTGATGGCCGCCTACAACGCCGGGATGACCCCGGTGGCGCGCTGGAACACCGAAGTGCGCGACCAGGGCGATCCGCTGACCTGGATGGAATCGCTGCCCTATTGGGAAACCCGCGGCTATGTGAACATCGTGATGCGGAACTTCTGGATGTATCTGCGCCAGGCCGGCGCGCCCGCGACAAGCCGGCTGGATCTGGCGCAGAACCGCTGGCCGATGTTTCCGCGCGAACGTTAGAGGTTTTTCACGGTTTCAAGCGAAGGGTAGCCTGCGATGCCGATCGATCCCGCCCTCCCCTTCAAGCCCGTCCGCATCGCATTGCTGACGGTTTCCGACACGCGCGATCTGGCTGCCGACAGCTCGGGCGATATCCTGAGCGCGCGCATAACCGCCGCGGGGCACGAACTCGTCACCCGCGAGATCAGCCGCGACAGCGTGGAGGAAATCGCGGCCCATCTCCACCGCTGGATCGACGATGAAGCCATCGACGCCATCATCACCACCGGCGGCACGGGCCTGACCGGACGCGACGTGACGCCCGAGGCGCTGGACCGTGTGAGGAGCAAGGACATCCCCGGCTTCGGCGAGCTGTTCCGGATGCTCAGCTACCAGACCATCGGGACCAGCACGATCCAGAGCCGCGCCTGCTCGGTGCTGGCGCGCGGCACCTATATCTTCGCGCTGCCGGGCTCCAACGGGGCGGTGAAGGATGGCTGGGACATGATCCTGGCCGAACAGCTCGACAGCCGCAACCGCCCGTGCAACTTCGTGGAACTGATGCCGCGACTGCGCGAGCGGTAGGCATTTTTCGGCTCGCGCAGAGCCTCGCAGCTTGTGGCGAACCTCTCCATAGTTCCTCCCGGGCATCAGCGCTAAAACCGAACTCGCCGCCAACCTTTGTTCCGTGTATGTTCCCGCGAATGGAACGCCGACTCGACCCCGCTGTCCCCGGTCGCGGCGCGCAGAGCGCGCTGGTGCCGACGCGTTTCGGGCTGGCCCAGCGCGAGGTCGACGGTGACTGGCGCGATCACATGGAGGCGCTGGCGAGGGAAGATGCGGGTCCGCCGGTGAAACTGCGGACCACGGTGACGGAGGAACGGCCCCGGACCATCCTTTCCTTCAACACCTCGCCAGATATCGGCTTCGACCGCTCCATCAACGCCTATCGCGGCTGCGAGCATGGCTGCGTCTATTGCTTCGCCAGGCCGACGCACGCCTACCACGATCTGTCGCCCGGCCTCGATTTCGAGACCAGGCTCTTCGCCAAGCCCAATGCCGCAGCGCTGCTGCGGGAGACGCTGGCCAGGCCGCGCTATCGCCCGCGCCCGATCGCGATGGGCACCAACACCGATCCCTATCAGCCGATAGAGCGGCGCTATCGTATCACGCGCCAGGTGCTGGAGGTGTGCCTGGAGGCGCGCCATCCAGTGACGATCACCACCAAATCCGACCGGGTGCTGGACGATATCGACCTCTTGTCCGCGCTGGCCGGCATGTGCCTTGCCGCCGTGGCGGTATCGGTCACCACGCTCGACCCCAGGCTCTCGGGAAAGCTCGAACCGCGCGCAGCTTCCCCCGCCAAGCGGCTGGCCGCATTGGGAAAGCTGGCCGAGGCGGGCGTGCCGGCGCATTGCTCGATCGCCCCGGTCATCCCCGCCATTACCGATGAATTCATGGAGGAGATCGTCGCCCGCGCCGCCGTGCTTGGCGTGCGCAGTTGCGGCTGGATTCCGCTGCGCCTCCCCCACGAGGTCGCCCCGCTGTTCCGCGAATGGCTCAGCGTCCATTTCCCCGAGCGCGGGGACAAGGTGATGGCCATCGTGCGCTCGATTCGGGGTGGCAGGGACAATGATCCCGACTTCTTCAGCCGGATGAAGCCGAGCGGTGTGTGGGCCGACCTGTTCCGCGCCCGCTTCCGCCTGGCTTGCAAGCGCGCCGGGTTGGGCAAGGCCGGCTTCGAGCTCGACTGCACGCAGTTCAGGCCTCCCGAGACTGGCGGGCAGTTGCGGCTCCTCTAGCGACGCAAGGCGAGGCGCGCCTCCCGGGCGCAGAGTGCCTGAAGACAGCGCCCCGTCCCAGTCCTCGCACGTGCCGTCGCACAGGGGAAAATGGGCGGAACTGAACCGACCGAGGCTGTTTTCAAGGCGCAGGCAACGCCGCAGGGGGCGGCCGCAAGAGCCACGGCGCTGCCCAACCGAGATTCATTCAAGGAGTAATGCAATGAAGGTCTTTCCGTCCTCAACGCCGCTGATCGCGCTCGCCGCGATGATGGCCTTGCCGCTCTCGTCGGTTGTGTCCGCGCAGGCGCAGGATGCCGTTACCGCCGACAGCGACATTCTGGTCCAGGGCGAACTGCCCAGCGATCTCACCGGCCTGCCCAAGGGCCCACGGATCGAAGGCGTGATCTCCGCCCGCAAGGGTGAACGCATCCAGGTGTCGGGCGTCGACGGCGCCAACACAGAGGTTTCGGTGGGCGAGGTCACGCGCATCACCTCCAGCGGCGGCTTCCTGGGCACCAACCGCGACCGCCTGACCGCCAATCAGCTTCTGAACGGCCTGCCGGTCACCGTCGAGACCGTGCAGTATGGCGGCGGCCTCGTGGCCAGCAAGATCGCGCTCAAGAGCCGCGATTACCGCGTCGCCTCGATGATCCGCAGCGGAACCGCACAGGGCTTCGCGGAACAGACCGCCGCAACCGAAGCGCTGCGCGGCCGCGTCGCCGACATCGACCAATACAATGTGAAGGGCACCACCAATGTGAACTTCGACACCGGCAAGTGGAACCTGAGCGAACAGGCCAAGGTCGATCTGTGCCAGGCCGCGCAGCAGGCGAACGGCTCGGAGAATGCGCTGTTGCTGGTGGTCGGCTACACCGATTCGACGGGTAGCGAGGAAATCAACCAGGAGCTGAGCGAAAAGCGCGCCAGCCGCGTGGTGAACTATCTGCAGCAGGCCTGCGGCTGGAAGCCCTATCGCATGCTGACCCCGACCGGCATGGCCGCAGCCGATCCGGCGGCCGACAATTCCACCGAGGCGGGCAAGGCGCAGAACCGCCGCGTGGCGGTGAACATCCTGGTCAGCAAGGCCGTCGACCAGATGTAGAATAAGGACGGGGCGGGCCTCGGTCCGCCCCGGCCCTGTTCCGCGACCGTCGGCGATCAGTTGCCGCCGTGAGTCGCCCAGACCGTATGACTGCCATCCCTGGCGATGAGCATGACCTGATAGCGCTCCTTGCGCCCACCCATTTCCATCCCCGGGCTGCCCATCGGCATTCCCGGCGCGGCCAGGCCAATGGCCTTGGGCTTTTGCGCCAGCAGGCGGCGAATGTCGGCCGCTGGGACATGGCCCTCGATCACATAGCCGGCGACCTTAGTGGTGTGGCAGGATCGCAGCTGATCGGGAACGCCGGCCGCGCTGGCGACGGGGGTGGTGTCCACCACGTCACGTGACTTCACGGTGAAGCCGGCAGAACGCATCCGCTCGATCCAGACCGAACAGCAGCCGCAGCTTGGCGACTTGGCCACTTCGAGCGTGGCCGCGGCGGCCGCGTTGGCGCAGGCAAGCAGCGCGAGCGGAGCAAGGTATGTCGTGCGGATCATGCCCGCACCATGAAGCAACCTGGGCGGTGCGTCACCAGTGATTCCGGCGCACGCCGGCGAATCAGGCGTCTGCCTCGAGCCGGTAATCCGCAAAGCGCGCACGCAGATCCTTCTTGCTGATCTTGCCCGTGGCGGTGTGCGGGATATCGTCCACGAACTCGACCGCATCGGGCAGCCACCATTTGGCCACCTGCGGGGTGAGATGGTCGATGATGTCCTGCGCGCAGCAGTCCGCCCCCGCCTTCCTGACCACGAACAGCACCGGGCGCTCATCCCAGCGGGGATGCGGCATTCCGACTGCGGCCGCCTCCGCCACCGCGGGATGGCCCACGGCCGCGTTCTCCAGCTCGACCGAGCTTATCCATTCGCCGCCCGACTTGATCACGTCCTTGGTGCGGTCGGTAAGCTGAAGCGTGCCGTCGGGATGGATGATCCCGACATCGCCGGTATCGAACCAGCCGTCGGGGCGCGCGGCGTCCTCCTCGGCCTTGAAGTAGCGCTTGATGATCCAGGGTCCGCGGATTTGCAGCGCGCCGCTGCTCTTGCCGTCGCGGGGCAGTTCGGTCTCCATGTCGTCGAGGCTGACCGTTCTAAGCTCGACGCCGAAGGTCGGTCGGCCCTGCATCTGCACCATATCGACCTGTTGCTCGAAGGTCTTGGCGTCCCAGTCATGCGTCGGCGCACCCACGGTGCCGATGGGGCTGGTCTCGGTCATGCCCCAGGCATGGGCGACGCGGATGCCGGCCTTCATCAGCCGCTCGATCATGAAGCGCGGCGCCGCCGAACCACCGATCACCGCCTGCTTGAGTTTCGGCAGCTCCCGCTTCTCCGCATCGACGTGCTGGAACATCGCCAGCCACACCGTGGGTACGCCGGCGGAATGCGTCACGCCCTCGCGGTCCATGAGGTCGCACAGCACCTTCGGCTCGTTGACCGCCGAATAGACGAACTTCACCCCCGTCATCGCACCAGCCCACGGCAGGCCCCAGCTTGCCGCATGGAACATCGGCACCACCGGCAGCATCACACTCTGCGTATCGAAATCGAAGGCCATCGGCTGAAGCCCGGTCCAGGCGTGGAGCACGGTGGAACGATGTTCATAGAGCACGCCCTTGGGGTTGCCGGTGGTGCCGCTGGTGTAGCACAGCATACAGGGATCGCGCTCTGCGACCTGCGTCCATTGCGTGTCGCCGTCCTCGGCGCCGATCCAGTCCTCGAAGCCCAGCACGTCGGAGCCCGCCGGCGGATCGTAGCAGATGTAGTGCTCGACCGTCTTCCACTGGCTTCGCATCCTGTCCACGATCGGCTGGAACGCCACATCGTACAGCAGCACGCGGTCCTCTGCGTGGTTGACGATGTAGTCGAGCTGGTCGTCGAACAGGCGCGGGTTGACGGTGTGAAGCACCCCGCCCACGCCCACCGCGCCATACCAGCTTACGAGGTGCCGGCTGTGGTTCATCGCCAGCGTGGCGATGCGATCCCCCTTGCCGATGCCGAGCCGCCGCAGCGCCTGCGTCATCTTCAGCGCGTCGCGGCGGATGCCGGCCCAGTCGGTGCGGGTTTCGGTGCCATCGGCCCAGCGAGTGACGTGCTCGCGAGCGCCGTGCTCTCGCGCCGCGTGGTCGATCAGATGGCTGACGACCATATTCCAGTCCTGCATGGCTCCGAGCAAGTGCCTCTCTCCTCCTGGCGCCCCGTGTTGGGGGTCGTGGTCAGGCGACGAGCCGAAGATGCGATCCGCCGCGCCGCGTGGTGAGCTGCACATTGGCAAGCCCGGGCGCGCTTGCCAAGCGCTCGGCAAGCTCGCCATCGAGATGGAAACCGCGCCCCAGCCGGATCGTGGGATCGGCGCCGAGACCGGTCCTGAGAGTGGCCAGAACCTCGCCGGTGCCCTCCCCCGAACCGTCGGCGTCACAAAGCTCCATCCTGAGAGCATCCAGCCCGGCCTCGTCCGCCACCTCCACCGTCAGCAGCATCCGCGCCTCGCTGGTGACCTTGGCCAGCGGTGTCCCGCCGCGCACAGTGATCCGCGGAGGCTCATCCGGGCTCGGGCTGTCGAGTTCCACCTGGAGGAGGATGCAGGTGCCGTCCCGGGCCCATTGCTCGAAACTGGCGACGAGGCTTTCCTCGAAGCAGGCGGCGCTGAACTGGCCCGAGCTGTCGGAGAAATCGGCGCGCACAAACGGCTTGCCCTTACGCGTGGTGCCCTTGTTCACCTTCTCGACCATCGCCGCCATCACGGCTCCCGACCGGCCACCGCCCGGTGCTCCGCCGCTCATCAGCGAGGCATAGCTTCGCGCGCCGTTCGCGCTGGCGATCTGGCGATAGGCCTCGACCGGATGGGCGGAGAAGTAGAAACCGAAGTTCTCGCGCTCCCTGGCCATGCGCTCGGCCCGGCTCCACGGCTCGACATCCTTGAGGCGGAGCGATTCCCGCTGCTCGCCCCCTATGTCATTTGGCCCGCCGAACAACCCATGCTGGCCGCTCGAGCGCTCACGCTCGGCGGCATCGGCCACCGCGAGCAGCAGGTCGGCGTTGGAATGAACCTTCGCGCGGTCGGGCTCGAACTCGTCGAGCGCGCCCGCCGCAGCGAGAGCCTCCAGCCCGCGCGAATTGAGCGCCCCCTTGGGCAGCCGCTCGAACAGGTCTTGCAGGCTTTCGAAGGCACCGCGCGCGTCGCGGTCGCGGGCGATCGCCTCCATCGCCTTCTCGCCCACGTTGCGGATGCCGGCAAGAGCGTAGCGGACCGCATGACCGTCATCGGTCTGCTCGACGGTGAACTCGGCTTCGGAATGGTTCATGCTGGGGGGCAGAAGGGCCACCCCGCCGCGCCGCGCATCGTCAACGAACACCGCCAGCTTTTCCGACTGGTGCATATCGAAGCACATCGAGGCGGCGAAGAATTCCTCCGGGTAATGCGCCTTGAGCCAGCCGGTCTGATAGGCGAGCAGCGCGTAGGCGGCGGCATGGCTCTTGTTGAAGCCGTAGCCCGCGAACTTGTCGATCAGGTCGAACAGCTCGTTGGCCCGGCCCGCCTCAATGCCACTGACCGCCTTGCAGCCGTCCACAAAGCGCTGGCGCTGCGCGTCCATCTCGGCCTGCACCTTCTTGCCCATCGCTCGGCGCAGCAGGTCGGCATCGCCAAGCGAATAGCCGGCCAGGATCTGCGCCGCCTGCATCACCTGTTCCTGGTAGACGAAGATGCCGTAGGTTTCGGCGAGGATGCCTTCGAGCTTGGGATGCGGGTATTCGATCGCCGCCTCGCCGCCCTTGCGCTTCCCGAACAGCGGGATGTTGTCCATCGGGCCGGGACGATAGAGCGAGACGAGGGCGATGATGTCGCCGAAATTTGTCGGCTTCACCGCCGTAAGCGTGCGGCGCATTCCTTCGGATTCGAGCTGGAACACCCCGACGGTGTCGCCCCGCTTCATCAGCTCATAGACCGCCGGATCGTCGAGCGGCAGCGCGCCGAGATCGATCGTCACCCCGCGCTTATCCAGCAGCTCGACCGCCTTTTGCAGCACCGAAAGGGTCTTCAAGCCGAGGAAATCGAACTTCACCAATCCGCTGCTCTCGACATATTTCATGTCGAACTGCGTCACCGGCATGTCCGAGCGCGGATCGCGATACAGCGGGACGAGCTTGGCCAGCGGCCGATCGCCGATCACCACACCCGCCGCGTGGGTGGAGGAATTGCGCGGAAAGCCCTCCAACTGCATCGCCAGATCGACGAGCCGCTTGACCTCCGCGTTATCGTCATACTCCCGGCGGAAATCGGCCGCGCCGTTGAGCGCGCGTTTCAGCGTCCACGGATCGGTGGGGTGGTTCGGCACCATCTTGCACAGCCGGTCGACGTGGCCATAGCTCATCTGCAGGATGCGGCCCGTGTCGCGCAGCACCGCGCGCGCCTTCAGCTTGCCGAAGGTGATGATCTGGGCGACATGATCGTGCCCGTATTTGGCCTGCACATAGCGGATCACCTCGCCGCGCCGCGTTTCGCAGAAGTCGATGTCGAAGTCCGGCATCGACACGCGCTCGGGATTGAGGAAGCGTTCGAACAGCAGGCCGAGCTTCAACGGATCGAGATCGGTGATGGTCAGCGCCCAGGCGACCACGCTGCCTGCGCCCGAGCCGCGGCCGGGGCCCACCGGGATGCCCTGTTCCTTGGCCCATTTGATGAAATCGGCGACGATCAGGAAGTAGCCGGGGAAGCCCATCTGATTGATGACCGAAACTTCGAAATCGAGGCGATCGAAATAGGCCTGCCGGTCGGCATCGGACAGACCCTCGTAGCGCGCCAGCCGCTCCTCCAACCCGGCCCGCGCGTCCTCGGCCAGCATCCGCGCCTCGCCCTCAAGATCACCCGCGAGGCTTGGCAGGATCGGCTTGCGATAGGGAGGCGCGAAGGCGCACCGCCGCGCGACCACCAGCGTATTCGCGGTCGCCTCGGGCAGGTCGGCGAACAGCTCCTCCATCATGGCCGCGCTCTTGACCCAGGCTTCCGGGTTGGAGCGCGCACGGTCCTCGGCATCGACATGGGTGCTGCCGGCGATGCAGAGCATGGCATCGTGGGCCTTGTGCTGATGCGGCTCGCCGAACTGGGCGGGATTGGTCGCGACAAGCGGCAGGCCCCTGGCATAGGCGAGGTCGATCAGCGCGGCTTCCGCAGCTTCCTCCTGCGGATCGCCACGTCGCGCGAGTTCGATGTAGAGCCGGCCCGGAAACAGCGTCTCCAGCCGCTCCAGCAGCGCCTCGGCGTGCGCCCGCTGCCCTTCGGCGAGCAGGCGTGTCACCGCCCCCTCCCCAGCCCCGGTGAAGGCGATCAACCCCTCGGTCCGGCCCTCCAGATCGGCGAGCGCGACATGGGGTTCGAGCGCCAGCGGCCGGTCGAGATGCGCGGACGAGACGAGGTGGCAAAGATTGTCGTAGCCGGCCTCATCCTGCGCCAACAGCGGCAGGTAATCGACCTGCTTGCCCTCCGCGTCGCGTGCCACGCCCAGCAGCGTGCCGACGATGGGCTGCACGCCCTCGTCCATGCAATATCCGGCGAATTGCGGCGTACCGTAGAGCCCGTTGCGGTCGCAGATGGCAATCGCCGGGAAGCCGCGCTCCCTTGCCAGCCTGGCCATCGCCCGCGGGTCGATTGCGCCCTCGAGAAGCGAATATGCGCTCATCACGCGCAGGGGGACGAAAGGGGTGAAGGCCATCCCCTCACTATGGGGATCGCGCGCGGATTCGCCAGCGGCGGCGGCTGTCACTTATGCACAGAGCCGAGCGGCCCCGACAACGCGAGCCGCCTTCGCCAAGGCTGCCCCTAGAGCAGCTTCTCGATGTCCTTGGCGATCCCGTCGGGCGCGTCGGTCGGGCCGTAGCGCTTCACGACATTACCCTGGCGGTCGATGAGAAACTTTGTGAAGTTCCATTTGATCGCCTTGGAGCCGAGCAGGCCGGGGGCCTCCTTCTTCATCCAGTCGAACAACGGGCTTGCTCCCGGTCCGTTGACATCGACCTTCTGCATCAGCGGGAAGGTGACGCCGAAATTGACCTTGCAGAACTCCGCGATCTCGTCGGCATCGCCCGGTTCCTGCCCCCCGAACTGGTTGCAGGGAAAACCCAGCACCTCGAAGCCTCGGTCCTGATAGGTCTCGTAAAGCTTCTCAAGCCCATCGTACTGAGGGGTAAACCCGCATTTGCTGGCGGTGTTCACCACCAGCAGCACCTTCCCGAGCTTTTCCTCCAGCGCGAGCGGAGCCCCGCGATTGGTGGTGACGGTGAAATCGGCGATCGTGGTCATGTCGGCTCCCCTTCCGTCCTATTGCAGCATCCCGTCATGCAGCCGTACCACGCGGTCCATGCGCGCGGCCATCCGTTCGTTGTGGGTCGCGATGAGCGCCGCGCTGCCCTGCCCGCGCACGAGCTGGAGGAATTGCTCCAGCACGCGATCGGCGGTTTGCTCATCCAGATTGCCGGTCGGCTCGTCCGCCAGAACCAGCCGTGGCCGGTTGGCGAGCGCGCGGGCAACCGCCACGCGCTGCTGCTCGCCACCGGAAAGCTGGCTGGGCCGGTGATCCATCCGCGCCGCCAGCCCGAGCGCGGCGAGCAGTTCCTCGGCCCGGGCCGTGGCGTCCGCGCGGCTCTTGCCGGCCACGAGCTGCGGCAGGATCACGTTCTCGCGCGCGTCGAAATCGGGCAGGAGATGGTGGAACTGATAGACGAAGCCGAGGTGATCGCGGCGCAGGATTGTGCGGGCGTGGCTGTCGGACTGGTCGGCGCGGGTGCCCGCCAGGGTGATCTCGCCACCGAAGCCGCCCTCCAGCAGGCCGACCGCCTGGAGCATGGTGGACTTGCCCGAACCGGAAGGGCCGAGCAGCGCCACGATCTCGCCCGGCATCACAGCCAGGTCCACGCCGCGCAGCACGTCGATCCGCGTCCCGCCCTGCTCGAAGCTGCGGGTGACGCGCGACAGCGACACGATCGGTTGGACGGCGCCGTTCACGCTATTCATAACGGAGCACCTCCACCGGGTCGGTGTTGGCCGCCTTCCACGCGGGATAGAGCGTCGCCAGGAAGCTGAGCACCAGTGCCAGCAGGACGATCAGCGCAATCTCCACCGGATCGGCGCGCGCGGGCACGGTCGAGAGGAAGCGCACCTGCGGATCCCAAAGATCCTGCCCCGTCAGCTTGCCGATCCCGGCCACGATGCCTTCGCGGAAGAACAGCACGATCGCGCCCAGCGCCAGCCCCGCCACGGTGCCGATCGCGCCGACCGTAAAGCCGGTCGTCACGAATATCTTCATCAGGCTGCGCCGCGTCGCCCCCATCGTGCGCAGGATGGCGATGTCGCGGGTCTTGGCGCGGACCAGCATCACCAAGCTCGAAAGGATGTTAAAAGCGGCCACCAACACCATGAACGACAAAGCGAAAGCCATTGCCACCCGTTCCACCTGCAATGCTTCGAAGAGCGAGGAATTGATCTGCCGCCAGTCGCTCAGGATCGCCCTACCCGACAGGCGTCGCTGCACGGGAGCGAGAATCGGGCCCACCTTGTCGGGATCGGTGACCTTGACCTCGATCATCCCGATCTGATCGCCCAGGAGCAGCAGGGTCTGGGCATCGGGAATGGGCATCACCACGAACTTTTCGTCGTAATCGTAGATGCCGACCTCGAAGATCGCCGCCACCTCGTAACCTACCTGGCGCGGCATGGTGCCGAAGGGGGTGCTGCGCCCCTGCGGATTGATGATCGTGATGACATCGCCAAGCCTTGCGCCGAGATTTTGCGCGAGACGCGCGCCGATCATCACCTTGCCCGCGCCGGGCGCGAGCGCGGAGAGACTCCCGGCGCGCAGCTTGTCGGAGAACTTGGCGATATCGGCCTGGGTATTGCCGCGTACGAGCACACCCTCGACCCGGCCATTGAAGGTCACCAGCAGCGGCTGTTCGATCAGCGGCGAGGCGGCGGTTACGCCCGGCGTGGAACGCACATCCTCGAGCACCCGCTGCCAATCGTCGAGCCGGCCGCCATAGGCCTGCACGATGGCGTGGCCGTTGAGACCGACGATCTTGTCCATCAGTTCGGCCCGGAAGCCGTTCATCACGCTCATCACGATCACAAGCATGGCCACCGAAAGCATCACCACGCCGATGGATATGCTGGCCACGAGCGCGATGAATGCCTCGCTCCTGCCGGGCAGCAGGTAGCGCTTTGCGATGGTCCATTCGAAGGGGGAGAGGATCAAGGGCGTTTCGAGTTGGCTGGCTGGAATTGCGCGGCCTTAATGTCACCTTGGTGAACACGCAATGTCCGTGCCTCGGAGGAATTCTCGCCAGAAGGTTGTCGGCTAACGCGCAGCGCGCTTGTAATCAGGCGGCAACATCGCCATTGGCACCGCCGGTCTATCGGCACCGGGCGAGCATGAACCTCACCAACCCCTACCACGACGCGGAGGGCGACAAGCTGCGGGAGGAGTGCGGCGTGTTCGGGGCGATCAACGCCGCCGACGCTGCCGCGCTGACCGCCCTTGGCCTCCACGCACTGCAGCACCGCGGCCAGGAAGCCGCCGGCATCACCAGCTACGATGGCCGGGAGTTCTATTCCCGCCGCGGACTGGGCCACGTGGCAGAGAACTTCTCCGCCGCCGACGCGATCGCGGAACTACCGGGGACGATGGCCGGCGGCCATGTCCGCTATTCCACCACGGGCGGCGCGGGCCTCAGGAACGTCCAGCCGCTTTATGCGGAACTTGCCACAGGCGGCTTCGCGGTGGCGCACAACGGCAATATCTCCAACGCGCGCACCCTGCGCGAGGACCTGGTTCAGCGCGGCGCGATCTTCCAGTCGACCAGCGACACCGAGGTCATCATCCACCTGGTCGCGACCAGCCGCTATCCGACCATCACCGACCGGCTGGTTGACGCGCTGCGCCTGCTCGAAGGCGCCTATTCGCTGGTGGTGATGACGCCCGAAGGCATGATCGCCTGCCGCGATCCGCTCGGCATCCGCCCGCTCGTGATGGGTCACATCGGCGAGGCCACGGTGTTCGCCAGCGAGACCGTGGCGCTGGACGTCGTGGGGGCGGAATTCGTGCGCGAGGTCGATCCGGGCGAACTGTTGCGCGTCGACTTCGACGGCACCATCACCTCGCTCCGTCCCTTCGGCGCACACCGCCCTCGCCCCTGCATATTCGAGCATGTATATTTCAGCCGCCCCGACAGCCTGTTCGCCGGGCGCAGCGTCTATGAGTCGCGCAAGGCGATCGGCAGTGAACTGGCGCGAGAGGCCCCGGTAGAGGCCGATCTGGTCGTCCCCGTTCCCGACAGCGGGGTTCCGGCGGCCATCGGCTATGCAGCCGCATCGGGCATTCCTTTCGAGCTCGGGATCATCCGGTCCCACTATGTCGGGCGCACCTTCATCCAGCCGAGCGACGGCGCGCGCCATGCGGGGGTCAAGCGCAAGCACAACGCCAATCGCGGCCTCGTGGAAGGCAAGCGTATCGTGCTGATCGACGATTCGATCGTGCGCGGCACCACCAGCATGCAGATCGTGGAAATGATGCGCGACGCGGGGGCGACGGAGGTGCATTTCCGCGTCGCCAGCCCGCCCACGGCGCACAGTTGCTTCTATGGCGTGGACACGCCCGAGCGTTCCAAGCTCCTCGCCGCGCGCATGGAGCTCGAACCGATGCGCGAATTCATCAAGGCCGACAGCCTGGCCTTTGTGTCCATCGACGGGCTCTATCGCGCCGTCAGCGGCGAGGCGCGCGATCGCGGCCGTCCGCAATTCTGCGATGCCTGCTTCAGCGGCGAATATCCGACCGCGCTCACCGATCTGGCGCTGCGCGAGGACCGGCTGGCGCAGCTTTCCTTCCCGGTCGACAAGGTCGCCTGAGCGCGTGACGGAAGAGCGCGTGCTGGCGGGCAGGACCGCGCTCGTCACTGGCTCCAGCCGGGGAATCGGCGCCGCCACCGCACAGGCGCTGGCCGCGGCGGGCGCGCATGTCGTCATCACCGGGCGTGATGTCCCGGCGCTGGAGGCCATCGAGGATGCCATCCACGCCGCCGGCGGCACCGCGACCATCGCGCCGGTCGATCTGGCCGAAGGCGACGGTATCGCGCGCCTTGCCGCCGCCGTCGCGGAACGCTGGGACCGGCTCGATATACTGGTCATCGCCGCCGCCTATCTGCCGCAGCTTGGCCCGGTGACACAGATCGACGGCAAGCAGTTGGCGCAGGCGATCACGGTCAACCTGCTGGCCACACAGGTTCTGCTGGCCAGCTTCGATCCGCTACTCAAGCGTTCCGCCGCGGGCCGCGTGATCGGCCTGACCAGCAGCGTGGGCGAAAGCCCGCGCGCCTATTGGGCCGCCTATGCCGCCACCAAGGCCGGCTTCGACAACCTCCTGGACAGCTATGCCCAGGAGGTGGGGAACATCTCCCCGGTCCGCGTCGCGATCGTCGATCCGGGGGCGACCCGCACGGGTATGCGCGCCCGCGCCTATCCCGGAGAGAACCCCGCCAGCGTCAAGGAGCCGGCGGTGGTGGCGGACCGTATCCTCGCCTTGCTGGCCACGGATTTCGACAACCGCCACCGCGAGCGGGTGGGCGAAGGCGGCTGACCGCTGGCCCTGCGGGAGGGCCTTCGGCACGCCGCGTTTTGCGGGCGTTAACCGTGATCGGTAGAGTTTCCCTAACCGTGACCCGCCATATTCGTCCAACGCGGGCGTGCGGGGGCGCCGGCCGCGTCGGAGTACTTACGGAAAGAAGAACCGACCCATGTCGTACGCAGTAAGCGACCGCTACACCCTCGCCGCACAGGAAGACCGCTGTTCTCCGCGCACCAAGCTGACCATTCCCGGCCAGCTTCGCGCATCGGGCGGACGTGCCTTCCAGACCGTCGTCCACGACCTTTCGATCTCGGGCTTCAGCGCCGCCGCGATCAACCGGATGCACGACGGCCAGGTGTGCTGGCTCACTCTCCCCGGCCTCGAATCGCTTCAGGCCCAGGTGGTGTGGTGGGAGAACTGCCAGGTAGGCTGCGCGTTCACCGAACTGCTCAGCCCGATCGTGCACGACAACATCCTCGCCCGCTACTCGGGCGCGGGTGCTTACCGCTCTCCCTACTGAAGACCCGCCAGAACCGCATTTATGAGCGCCGTGCGCTCGACGCTTAGCGACCGACCGCTGGCGATCGCATTGCTCGACACCACCGCGATGACCAGCTTGCGCTCCGGCATAACGGCAATGTGCTGCCCGAAGATGCCGTTGGCGGCGAAGCCCGTGGGGTTGGTCCACCACTGATAGCCATAGCCGAAGCCCTGGCCCGCACCGATATCGGCGTGCTTCGCGGTCGCGCGCGCGAACCAGTCCGCGGAAACCGACGGCTGGCCTCCTTCCATCACCCACTGCCCCATGCGCGCATAGTCGGACAGGCGGATCGACAGGCAACAGCCTCCGATGTTGCGCCCGGTGAGGTCGGTCATCCAGAACAGTCCGCCCGCGAAACCCGCCGGATCGACGATCTTCTCCTTGGCATAGTCCGCTAGCGAGCGTCCGGTCGCGGCGGCCACGATGTCGCTCAGGAGATTGGTCTCGAGCGTCTTGTACACCCACTTGCTGCCCGCGGGCGCCTCGCGCGTGAGTTTCCTCGCATAGGTGACGGACTGCGCCTCGCCCGCCACGGGGGCAACCGACAGCATCCGCGCGACGTCGCTGTTGGGATCGGTGTAGTCCTCGTTCCACTTCACGCCGGAGGTCATGGTCGCGACCTGCTCGACCGTCACGCCGTCATAGGCCGTGCCGGCGAGGCCGGGCAGATGCCGGGTCACCGGATCGGAGAGGCTGAGCGCCCCGTCCTTCACCGCCGCGCCGAGCAGTGTGGAGGTGAAGCTCTTCGCGACCGAGAAGCTGGTCCAGCGCTGTTCCGGCGTGAAGCCCAGCCGGTAATGCTCGTAACGGACCTTGCCGTCCTGCAACACCATGATGCCCGCCGCGTTCAGGGCTTCGAGCAGCGGCACGATCTTCGCCACCGTCGCCGCATCGAGCGCCGCACCGCGCGGCAGCGGGCGGGCCTTGGAAGCCGGTGCCACTTCCTGCCCGGCGTAGAAGTCCTCCAGATGGCGGAAACGGTCGGTGCGTGTCGCCTGATCCCAGAACAGCACGCCGGCGTCGTCGAGCCCCAGGGGCGTGCGCGGCGTGCTTTGCGTGGAGAGTGGTCGCTCCACCGGAGCCGTGACGCAGGAGGCCAGCGCAAACGCCGCCAGGCAAACCGTCCAGTTCCGCATGCTCAAATCTCCCCTTTCACCAGCGTGACCTGGTGGACATCGATCCCGCCACCGCGAAAGCCGCCTTCGCAGTACATCAGGTAATAGCGCCACAGTGCGACGAAGCTATCGTCGAATCCCGGCGGCAGCCGCCGTTCCGCGACCGCACGCTCGAACCCCGCCCGCCACAGCGCCAGCGTTTCGCCATAGTCCTGGCCGAAATCCTCCTGATCCCGCCAGTCCAGGCCGCGCTGCTCCGCCAGGCGGCGGAACTCGCTTGTGCGGATCAGGAGCCCGCCCGGAAAGATATAGGCCTGGATGAAGTCGGCACTTGCCGCATAGGCTTCGAACAGGTCGTCGCGAAGGGAGATGAACTGGAGCGCGGCCTTACCGCCCGGCTTCAGGTTGCGCGCCAGGCAATCCATGAAGGCGGGCCAGTTCTCGCGCCCGATCGCTTCCACCATCTCGACACTGACGATGGCATCATATTGCCCTGCGGTTGCGCGGTAATCCTGCTTCAGGAAGCGCGGCCCGGCGTGATGCGCGCGCGCCCAGGCCAATTGCTCGTCGGAGAGGCTGATGGCATCCACCGCGGCGCCGCGCGCGGCCAGATGCGCCGCGAGTGCGCCCCAGCCGCAGCCGATCTCCAGCACGGTTCCGGCCCCCGGAACCCGCGCCGCCATCGCGGCGATCTTGCGCTGTTGCGCCGCCTCCAGCCCGCCCGTGCCGACCCCGAGCGCCGAGGAATAGCTCATCGTCGCGTCGAGCCACTGGCGATAGAAATCGTTGCCCAGGTCGTAATGCGCGGCGATGTTGCGGCGAGCGCCCGCGGCGGAATTGCGGTTGAAGAGATGCGCCACCTTGAGCGCGAGGCGGAACGGCCCCTTGGCGCGCGCGGTATCGCCCAGCCGCCCCGCGTGTTGCATGAACAGCGCGAACAACGGCACCGGGTCGGGGCTCGACCATTCGCCGGCCACCCATGCCTGATACCAGCCTACCGAGCCGCTGGTGGCGAGCCGGACCAGCGCGTTCCAACTGGTCAGCCTGACCTCGCATTCGAAACCTGGGGCCCGCCCGCCCAGCACACAGCGCGAACCATCGGGCAGCACGCCGCGGATGGTGCCACTTTCGAGCCCGGCGTCGATCCGGGCGAGCACCTTTTCCAGGCCGGGCGCCATCAGCCGCGCCAGAACGCCCGATCCGCGCGCGAACCTGCGCCCGTTCGCGATCAGCCCATGCCCTCGCCCGATAGTCCCTGCGTCCATCGCGGCGGCTATGCCGAGGCGGCGAGGCGCGGGCAAGGTGGAGCGGAGTGCAGCATCGCGCTATGCACCGGGGAAACGAACGGGAGGGAACGGAGATGGACAACCCAGCGGTGAGGAGCCTGGCGGCGGTGGTCGCCGGCATTGTGATCGCGATGCTGGTGATCGCGGGCGTGGAGGCGATCGGCCACGCAGTCTTCCCACCGCCCCCGGAGCTGGACCTCGCCCGGGCGGAAGATCAGGCCCGCATGATGGAAGCCCTCCCGCCCGAGGCCAAGGCCGTGGTGGTGCTGGCCTGGTTCCTGGGTTCGCTGGCGGGCGCCTGCGCCGCTATCGCCATCGCGCGGCGGGTGGTCCCTGCGTGGATCGTGGCGGTGGCGATCGCCGGGCTGGGTCTATGGACCACGCAGATGTTCCCCCATCCCGACTGGATGCTGGCCAGCGCTGTGGTGCTGCCGCTGGTCGCGGTGCTGGTGGCCAAGCGGATCATGCTCCGGCAGCTGCCCGCCTCCGCGCTTTAGCCCCTGATCTTGCGATAGGCAGCGAGCGCGCGCTCGCGGCCTTCGCGGTGGCCGACGATCTGCGCCGGGTATGCGCCGCGCGCCTCTTCGGTCGGATCGTGGATGTCCTTGTCGCTGAACTCCGCCAGCTCGGGCACATATTCGCGGATGTATCCGGCGGCGTCGAATTTCTCGCTCTGCACCAGCGGCGCCATGATGCGGACGAACATATTGCTGTCCACCCCGGTGCCGCTGATCCACTGCCAGTTGACGCCGTTATTGCCGTAATCGGCATCGATCAGGCAGTCCCAGAACCACTTCTCCCCGCGCCGCCAGTCGATCAGCAGGTGCTTCACCAGAAAGCTCGCCGCGATCATCCGCACCCGGTTGTGCATCCAGCCGGTCTGCCAGAGCTGGCGCATCCCCGCATCGACGATGGGGTAACCCGTCTGCCCCCTGGTCCAGGCGGCGAAGTCCCCGTCGGCCGCCTTGCCGGTGCGCCACAGGGCGGAATAGCCGTCACGATAGCTCTTGCTGGGATAGTCGGGAAACTGGGCGATGGTCTGCTGGGCATAGTCGCGCCAGATCAGCTCCTTGGCGAAGGTCTGCCAGCCTCTGCCGCGATTCCCGGCGAGGCGGTGCCATACCCGAACCGGCGAAATCTCGCCCCAATGGAGATGTGGCGAGAGCCGGCTTGAGCCGCCCTGCGAGGGCAGGTTGCGGGTGGTTTCGTAGCCAGCGACATCCTCGGCCCATTCCTCGAGCCGCTCGTGCGCCGCCGCCTCACCCCCCTCCCAGAAGTCGCGCATCCCGCCCGCCCAGTCGGGTGTGGCCGGCAGGAGTTTCCAGTCGGCGAGCCCATCGGACTTCGGCCACATATCCGGCGAGGCGATGTGGGCGGGCGCGGGCAAATCGTCGCGCGGGGGCATCCGCTCCAGCACCGCCTTCGAGAACGGCGTATAGATCTTGTAATGCCCGCCGGAGCCGGTGGTGACGCTGCCCGGCTCGGCGAGATAATTGCCGTCGTGGAGGACGAGCTCGCAGCCCTCGGGCAGCGCCGCCTTCAGCGCAGTCTGCGCCTTGCGCCACCACGGCTCGTAATGGCGAATTGCATGAACCGCGGCAGCCCCGGTCTCCCTGGCGATCGCCGCCAGTTCCGCCGCCGCATCGCCGCGCCGCAGCACGATCCGCGAGCGATGCTTGCCGAGGCTCCTGCCCAGGCTCTCGAGCGAATGATGCAACCACCACCGGCTCGCCCCGCCATAGGCATGATCGCCCGCCGCCGCGTCGTCGAGCACGAACACCGGCACCACCGGCCCCGCCTGAGCGGCGGCATGGAGCGCGGGCTGGTCGACAAGGCGAAGGTCGCGGCGGAGCCAGACGATCTGGGGCGCGCTCAGCTTCCCTCTCCCCGTGCGGGGAGAGGATAGCGCAGCTTGCTCCGCAAGGAGCTAGCGGAGCTTGGAGAGGGGTTCGCGGCGCTCGCCATCACCGTCGAACACCCTCCCCCAACCCCTCCCTCAAGGGAGGGGAGTTGATGGGCTCGCAGCGCACATCTTTCAGGGCTACTGTGAACCGGTCCCGCGCCCTCGGATCGTAGAACCGTGCGTCGCGGATCAGCACCGAGCCATCAGGCGCGCGTTCCGCCATCCGCGCGCGCGACCAGAAGAGGAAGGCATCAACCTCAGTATTGCCCACAGCAATCACGATACCATTCGCGCACTGCTGGCCTATCTGCGAGATCGTAGGACGGTGATCGCCAAAAAGTGACCAGTTCGCAGCCCACCAATATCCCCTTAAGTCTCGCACCAAGAGCTCGCGCTTGAGTGGATTCAACGGCACGGGACTGGCGATCACACCATTTCGGTAAGGCGATTGAGAAAGGTTCCCGTCCGCTGCGAGTTTAGACAGCGCCGCGCTCATCCCTACATAAGCAAGCCCAACCGCGCCCGCGATCCGCGCCGGGCGCATCCAGTTGCCACCCCGCTTCTCGCGCCGCAGCGAGAACCATGTTGCGAAACCCAGCAGCGCCCACATCCACACGTCGATGATGAACAGCACATCGCCGTAGAACCAGCGGCTGCTGAAGGGCTCCAGCAGCCGGATGCCATACACGTTAAGCCAGTCGAGCGCCGGGTGCGTCAGCGTGGCGAGCAAGGCGAGGCCGTAGAGCCAGCCGAAGCGCACCGGCAGGCGCTTCTCCGGCCGGGTGCCGCGTCGCCCTTGCCAGCGGTCCCACCACCACAACGCGCCCGCCAGGATCAGCGGCAGCAGCACCCAGGCGATCGGCCCGTGAGTGATGCCGCGGCGAAAGGCGAGATGCTGGACGCCCTCAAGCCACAGCAGGGAAGTGGCATCGACATCGGGCAGGTTCGCGCCGATAATCAGCGCGGGCATCGCGAGGCCGGTCTTCCGCTTGAGCCCCGCCTGGCCGAGCAGCGCGCCGACAAGGCTGTGTGTCAGGTTGTCCATCGTCCCAACCTCTCCTTGTCGGGCGGTGCGCTATGCCCCTTCGCGTGCGATCCGCTCCTGCCGATCGGCCGCACTTTCGATGGGCACGAAGCTGTCGGACTTCACGCCCAGCCAGATCAGGATCGGCGTCGCCATGTAAATCGAGCTGTAGGTGCCCACGAAGATGCCCATGGTGATCGCAGCGGTGAAGCCGAAGATCACATTCGGCCCGAGGACCAGCAGCGCAACGAGGGTGATGAGCAGCGAGGTCGAGGTCACGACAGTGCGGCTCAGCGTCTCGTTCACCGACAGGTCGAGCAGCTCGGCCATCGGCATCTTGCGGTATTTCATCATGTTTTCGCGCACGCGATCGTAGATCACGATATTGTCGTTGAGCGAATAGCCGATCAGCGTCAGCAGCGCGGCGACGATGTTCAGGTCGAACTCCATCTGGGTGAGCGAGAACAGGCCCAGCGTCAGCGTGACATCGTGCACCAGCGCGAACAGCGCGCCTACGCCGAATTGCCATTCAAAACGCCACCAGATGTAGATGGAGATGCCGATCGCGGCGAGCACCAGCGCCAGCATTCCGTCACGGAACAGCTCGTCCGAGACCTTGCCGGACACCGAATCGACGCCATCGATGCGCACCTCGGGATAGGCCTGGCGCACCGTGGCGGTGATCTGCGTGGTCATGCGCTCCGCTATGGCGGCACGCTGGGCGCCTTCCTCCGGCAAACGCATCCGCACCGAGATCGCGTTTGGTTGGCCGAACTGCTGGATGATGGGTTCGCCATAGCCGAGCCCGTCGATCCGGTCGCGCAGGTCCGCCAGCGGCGCTTCCTGCTGGCCCACGAAGGTCATGCGGATCATCTGCCCGCCGACGAAATCCACGCCCAGGTTGAGGCCCTTGGTGAACAGCAGGGCGACCGACGCGGCGATCAGCAGGATGCTGACCGAGTAGAACGGCACCCGCCAGCGCAGGAAGCGGATGTTGGTGTTGTCGGGGATGAGCTTGAGAAGTTTCATGAGACCGACCCTACAACACGATATCGGCGGGGCGGGCGCGCCGCAGCCAGCCCGCCACCCACATCCGGGTCAGCGTCACGGCGGTGAAGACCGAGGTGATGATGCCGATCAGCAGCACCACCGCGAAGCCGCGGATCGGCCCGCTGCCGAACATGAACATGATGATGGCGGCGATGGTGTTGGTGATGTTCGCATCGAAGATGGCGCGGCTGGCTTCCTTGTAGCCCGCCTCCACCGCCTGCACCACGCGGCGCCCACGCGCGCGCTCCTCGCGGATGCGCTCGTTGATGAGCACGTTGGCATCCACCGCGGCGCCCACCGTCAACACCAGCCCCGCGATACCCGGCAGGGTCAGCGCCGCAGCCCCGCCCAGCCACGCCATGACCCCCAGGATCATCGCCACGTTGATGAGCAGCGCGGCGCAGGTGTAGATGCCGAACCGGCCGTAGGTCACGATCATGAAGATCATCAGCAGGCCCAGGCCCACGCCCAGCGCGATACCGCCCTTCTCGATCGAATCCGCGCCGAGGTCCGGCCCGACCGTGCGTTCCTCGATCACGGTCAGGTCGACCGGCAGCGCGCCCGAACGCAGCGCGATAGCAAGGCTGTTTGCGCTTGCCGCCGTGAAGCTGCCGGAAATCTGCGCCGAACCGCCCAGGATCGGCTCGTTGATGTTGGGTGCGGACAGCACCTTTCCATCTAGGATGATCGCGAAGGGCTTGTTGACGTTCTTGGTCGTCAAGTCGGCGAAGCGTTGCCCGCCCGTCTGGTCGAACTGAATGTTGACGAGGGGTTCGTTCGTCTGCGGATTCACGCTGGCGGTCGCATTGGTGAGGCTGTCACCGCGGATACCGCCCAGGCGGCGGACCGCCAGGCTCTGGCCCTGCTGGGGCGAGCCTTCCGCGAAGGGAAAGATCTGCGTGCCCGGAGGCGCGATGCCCTGCGCCACGTCGCTCGGCAGGGCGCTCTGATCGACGAGCTTGAACTCCAGCTTGGCGGTCTGGCCAAGCAACGCCTTGAGCGCGGTCGGATCCTGGAGGCCTGGCACCTGGACCACGATGCGCGTGTCCCCTTGGCGGATGATCGTCGGCTCGCGGGTGCCGAGGGCGTCGATGCGCTTCCTCACCACCTCCGTGGCGGTGTTCATCGCATCCTTGACCGCCTGGTCGATGCCCGAGCGGGTGGGCGTCAGCACGAAGCGGGTGCCGTCGACCACCGACAGGGTCCAGTCGCGCTGGAGCCCGGTGCCGTTGATGAGCGGCAGCAGCGCCTCGCGCGTGCGGTCGATATCGGCCGGGTTCGCGAGCATGAACGACAGGCGACCGCCCCGCGTGGAGATATCGCCGATCTGGATGCGCGGGCTGGCCAGCCGGGTCACGCTGCGGACCGATTCCTCCATCGTCTCCAGCCGCTGCTGGCCGACCTGGCGGGAATCGGCTTCGAGCAGGATGTGGCTGCCGCCGGCCAGGTCGAGACCCAGATTGACCATCGGACTGGGCAGAACGGAGGGCCAGCGCGCGCCTGTGAGCGCGACCAGCGAGGGCAGCGCGGCCAGCGCGCAGGCCGCGGTGATGAACCACAGCCATGCCCTCTTCCAGGCGGGAAAATCGAGCATCGCGACCGTTTACCCTTCGCTCAGTCGTTGGCCGGAGCGGTGCCGCCAGCGCCTGGCGCGATCACATCGCCAATGGTGCCCTTGACCACCCGCACGCGCACGCCCTTGGCGATCTCGAGCTCGGCATAGACATCCTCCACCTTGGTCACCTTGCCGACCACGCCGCCAGCGGTGACGACCTCGTCCCCGCGCTTGAGCCCGGCGACCTTGGTCTGATGCGCCTTCTGCTGGCGCATCTGCGGGCGGATGATGAGGAACCAGAAGATCGCGATCATGCCCACGATGGGCAACCACCCCATCCAGGCGGGCGGAGCTTCTGAAGCGGCGCCAGCGGATGCGGCGAGAATTGTCAGCATGGGGAGCGGAACCTGTCGGAAAAAGCCAAGTGTCGTCTCGTGGCCGGCAGGCGCGATGCGCGCGCCAGCGGCCACGAAGTGCGGCGCGCCTAGCAGCAATGCGGAGCCATCGCAACGCGCCAGGCGGTGGCGATATGGCGTTCAGCCGGCCGCGTGCAAGGCCCGCCGCGCACCCAGTCGCGCCCGCGCCCCGGAGCGGCTCGGCGCTCCGCCCAATCCGCTTGCCATGCCGCGCCCCCGCACCTATAGGCGCGCCCTCCACTGATCGGGACGTAGCGCAGCCTGGTAGCGCATCACACTGGGGGTGTGGGGGTCGGAGGTTCGAATCCTCTCGTCCCGACCAGTTTTTCAAAGACTTAGCTGATATTTCCACCCCTCACAGGGGCCAAATCTGCGCTGGTGGTGCGCTGGTGGTGCGCTGGTGGTGCAAATAATCGAAAGATTTTTGCCACGCGATGGAACCCGGCGCGCCGGAATCGGACGCGGATCGGGACTGTTCGGAATTGAAGGCGGCGACTGTTGCCCCTAACCCGTGGTCCCAGATGCAAGAGCAACCGCCTCTTCGCCCCGCCGAGTTCGCCAAGATTCGGGACGGCTTCATCGCGTTTCTGAAACAACCGCCAGAAACGCCCCTGCAAGCCATTATTCCGGCGGACGTGCTTGACGCGATGGCATCGACAGCGAGACGCGGGCGCAAGCGTCGCTGGTGGCTCGACTTCGTGCGATTGGCATCGGTGCTGATCGTGGGGATTGGCATAGTCCTTATCATCGCCCCCGACCCCATCAAGACAGGCTTCGGTTTGGGCCTCCTTTTGGGCGGCGGCACGGCGTTCATATTGGCCCACTTCCGCACCAAGGTGCGCGACGAACTGGATATTGATGAGATTGTCACCCAACCGGACGAGGCGCTTGAGCGCAATTTGCGGGCGCTTGACGATTTCCGAAACCTGATCGCGAGCGGCGACATTCCATGTGCAGAGCGACGACCGGATGGAACCGTCAAACCCTTAGGCAAAAATGCGCTTCGCGCTTTCCTAGCGGATCACGGTGCGCTTCTCATTCTCAGCCGCGAGCAAGACCTTTGGCGTTGCATCCCTCACCGTCCCGTTCCGATGAGCGCCTTGTGGATCAAACTTGGCAGTCGCGTTGCCCCGATGCTGGTCACATCAAGAACATTGCTGGACACAGCAGACCAAGACATCTTCGACCGACGTATCGCATGGCTATTGTCACATTCCGACCAACCGAGCGCACAGGCCCACGCTTTTCGCGAAGCTCTCCAGATCGTCATCGCGCTGCGACGTCCTGACCTCGATGGAATGACCTTCGAGCGCAAGAAGGAAATACTTCGCGGCGAAGGAAAGGGCGTCAGCCGAATAGAGAAAATTCACGCAGGGATATATCCGCCTTTCAACGATTTTCTGCGAAACCTGCCCATGCGTGAATTTCCGTGAATGCGGAACTGAATAGCATCTGACGCCTCCGCTCGGCACGTCCTGCATTCCCACGAATGACAAGGACAACCACATGCCACCCGACCGAAACCAGTTGTTGACCGTCACAGACGTGCTGAACGTCACCGGCTTCAAATCCCGCACAACACTCTATCGCCGCGCCCGAAATGGCACCTTCCCCTGCCCTTGCCACATAGGCGCAGGCAAGATTCGATGGCGTTCGGGCGATGTCGAGGATTGGCTGAGCAGCCTCCAGCCCCGCCGCTACTGACCCGCACCTCCCAATCGTGCAATTCACGAAAGGATGCCCCATGCCTGTTTTTCGCAAGGCCGTGGACCGGCTTGCCGACCTGCTGCGCGGTGATCGCAGGATCACCTACCGCGCCTATATCAACGCCCGCACCGCGCGCTATGTGACGCCCTTGCTCGACAAGATCGTTGCCGACGACGAGGACGGCGACACGTTCCGTAATAGCCTGATCCCGTGGCGGCGGGCGCAACGTCCGCCCATCGCCATCTATCGCGGCGATGTTTCCACCTGCCGGATCGACGGGCCTTGGCAGGTGGCGGACGATCATTGGCTTCCCTTGGGCGGGTTGATCGTCACCAGCGGCGTCACCGCCCATCTCAATCCGTTCGAGGCGCAGGCGCTCCACAAACGGATGCAGCAAGCGATTGAGGATACCACCCTCGCATGGGTCCGCGAACATGATCTTCGCAGCCATCGCCGAGGCCCCGAGGAAATCGACCGGAGCGTTGCCGACCCCGCCGCCAAGGCGATGATATTGGCATGGGCTTTCGGGCAGCGCGAGGCCGACGCCACGCCAGACACCAGCCCCGACGAGGCCGGAAATTGCTGTTCCGGTGAACCCGGCAACGCCTTGTGCGAAACCTGCCGGAAAGGACCGGATCATGCTTGAGCCGGAGCGCCAGAAGGCAGCGTTGCAGGGCTGCGATGCTACGCATCGAGCCGACAATTCAGATACACACCTCACGCACGGGTGCATCCAGCTTTTCTGCGGGTTTGACGAGATGCTGATAGCATCTCGTCAAATGCAGCGGCGAGGAAATAGCGCAATTCCGCCATTTCATGCGATGGCTAATAGCATCTCGCCGGGAGCGGTGCGATGAGCGCCCGCGCCCAGACCGTGCGGCTCACCCCGCCGCAGCAGCGCGCCCTTGTCGCCTTTGCCAAGCAGCGCGGATTGAGCGAATACGCGATGCTCGCCCGTGTCGTGGACGCGGGCCTTGCGAGCCTCATTCACGGGACCGGCAACCAGATCGACACGCGCGAGATCATCGCCGAACTTGCATCGGTCAGCACCCGCATTGTGGACGTGGAGCGGATGCTGGACCGGGCCTTGTTCACCGCCTGCGCCGCCTATTGCTATGCCCGCAGCGCGGCGCTTGGCGCGCGCAAGACGGATGAGATCATCACCGCCGAGATCAACGCGGCCTATGATCGCCAGCGGCGGCTCTCGCGGGAGAAGCGGCCATGATGCAATCCCATGATCGCCGTATCCATGCCGATGCTTTGCGTCGTCAACATCGCGGCAACCAATGGTCCCGCTTCAAGCGGCAGGCTGGGGCGATGCTGGCGTCGGTCGCCCTGGGCGCGGTCGCCGTGCCCTATGCGATGCTGGGTCAGGATCGGATAGACGCCATTTCCGCCTACTCCGTGGCGAGGGCGAAGCTATGGCTCGCTTCCGGCACGTTCGCCGATGCCGAGGTACGCGTCCGTATCGACGGCCAGACCTATCCCGGCAGGTCAGCTCGCGCCGTGATCGCGCATCCCCTTTACCGGCAATCGGTCGAGATCGCCTATGCCGACGCCAAGCGCGGGGGCGCATTTGGCTTCGCCGCATGGTTGTCTTGCCTGTTCCTGTTTCGCGGGGCCGTTGCGCGGCGGCGCGAACGCGCGCTTCGGGATCGCGTCATTACCGGAACGCAGGTCACGACCGAGAAGCGGCTTGCCAAGCTGACCGTCAAGGAAGCGGGTGCCCATGCGCTCGCCATCGGCATAGTGCCGATCCCGTCGCGTCTGGAAACCCGGCACATGGCGATGATCGGCACGACCGGCAGCGGCAAGACCACGGCCTTGCGCCAGTTGCTCGACGGGATCGAGGCGCGGGGCGAATCCGCCTTGGTCTATGACACCAGCGGCGAGTTCATCGCGCACTATTACCGGCCCGAGCGCGGCGACGTGATCCTCAATCCCTTCGATGCCCGTTGCGCCTATTGGTCGCCTTTCGCCGAGATCGCCCACCCCGCCGATGCCGACCGCATCGCGCAACAGTTCGTCACCGAGACGGGCCAGCATGACAATGACGTGTGGCTGGAAATGGCCCGCATCCTTGTCGCCAACATGATCCGCGCCTTGTGGCGAGAAGGCAAAGGCACCCTGCCAAACCTGCTGGCCGCTTTCCAGAGCATGGCCAAGAACGAACTCAAGGAATGGTTGAAGGAGACATCATCGGCGCGGACCTTCGCCGACGATGCCGACCGGGCCACCGGCAGCGTGCTGTTCATGCTCGCTAAGGCGGCGAACCTGATCCAGTTCCTTCGCGTGGACGGCAGCGGCGGGACGCCCTTCGCTTTTCGGGATTTCATTCACGGGCTGGACAAGCGCACTGGCGCCCGCCCGTGGATATTCGTCCCGCGCAAGGAGGACTATTTCGAGGCGTCCAAGCCCTTGCTCGCCTGCTGGCTGGAATGTGCCGCCAGCGCCGTGCTGGGCCTACCGCCGTCGCCCGACCGACGCATCTGGTTCGTGCTGGACGAGCTGGCCGACCTGCGCCGCGTTGATAATCTGGCGCGGCTGTTGCCGGAGGGCCGTAAGTTCGGGGCCGCCGTGGTGCTGACCTTTCAGGCGCTGGGGCAAATGCGGCACCGCTACGGGCCGCAGATCGCGGAATCCATGCTGGGTTGCTGCAATACCAAGCTGTTCCTGCAAACCATCGACAGCGAAACCCGGCAATGGGCCAGCCAGACCATCGGCGATTGTGAGGTCGAAATCCAGACCATGACCGACGCGCTGGCGGAGGGCGACGACGAGGCCCGCACTACTTTGGGCCGGATGCGCAGGACACGGCCCGCCGTGCTGGAAAGCGAATTGCGCCTGCCCAAGCATCAGGGCTACTTGCTGTTCCCCGATGGGCTGCCGGTCGCGCGGATCAGGCTGACCGCCGATCATGTGGCACGGCGCGGACCTGCCCGCCAGCCGGGCTTCGTCGCGGGTGATCCCGGCACGACGCTTTGGAAGCAGGTGGGGAGTGTCGCGCCACGGCCATCACCGCCGCCGCCGTCGCCTCCCAATCAAGGGCCGGTGTGATGGTGGCGTCGGTATCGGCGCTGACCAGTTCGGCACAGGCCAGCAGCTATTACGAAGCCGACGACTATTATGCCGAGGGCGGGCTTTCGCCGTCCGAGTGGCAGGGCGCGGGCGCGGAGGCGCTGGGCCTGTCCGGCGAGGTGGACCGCGACCAGTTCCGTGACTTGCTGGACGGCAAGGTAGCGGGCGAGCAGCTTGGCACCTTCCGCGACGGCCAGCTTGAGCATCGCCCCGGCTGGGACGTGACCTTGAGCGCGCCCAAGTCGGTTTCGATCATGGCCGAGGTCGCGGGCGACCGCCGCTTGATCGCCGCGCATGGCGAGGCGGTCAGAACCGCGATGGCCCATGTGGAGCGGCACATGGCCGCCACCCGCATCCGCAACGGCGGCACCGTCAACCGGGAAGCGACCGGCAATCTTATCGTCGCCAGCTTCCAGCACGGCACCAGCCGCGCCCAAGACCCGCAGCTTCATACCCACAATGTCATCATGAACGCCACGCGGGACGAGGATGGCGCTTGGCGCAGCCTTGAGCCACGCGCCATCTATCAGCTTCAAAAGCAGATCGGTGCGATCTACCGGCAGGAACTGGCGCTGAAGGTGCGTGAACTCGGCTATGAGATCGAAGCGGGCAAGGACTCGCTGTTTGAGATCAAGGGCGTGTCCGCCGAGGTGATGGAGGCGTTCAGCACCCGCAGCGCCGAGATCGAGGCGGCCTTGGCCGAGCGCGGCACGTCGCGCGATACGGCCAGCGCCATCGAGAAGCAGATCGCCACGCTCGACACCCGCGAAGTCAAGGTTGCCGCCGATCATGCGGGCCTTGTCGCGGACTGGCGCGAGACGGCGAGTGCAACAGGATTCGGCGCGGCGGCGCGGCGAGCGATGATCGAGCAGGCCGAGGCCAAAGCCGCCGATCCTGCCCGTCGCGCTGATATAGAAATGCAGGGGGATGGAGCAGCAGCCCGTGCCGTTGCCCATGCCGCCGACAAGTTGGGCGAACGGCAATCGGTCTTTTCCGCCGCCGCCTTGCAGGAGGAAGCCGGGCGCATCGGGCTGGGCAGGATCGGTTACGCACAGATCGGGGCCACCATCGGGGCGGCGAAGAAGCAGAGCGACTTGATCGACCGGACCTTTCAGGATCGGCGCGGCGCGGAGTTTGCTGGGTTCACCACTCGCCAGAATATTGAAACCGAAGCCAAGATGTTGCGGATCGAGGCGGAGGGACGCGGCGCGCTCTCCCCCATCGCATCGCCGTTTGCCGCCGCCAAGGCTGTTGCCAGCGCCGCCGCGCAATCGGAGCGGGCGGGCTTGGGCTGGAACGCCGACCAGCGCGCCGCCACCGAGCAGCTTTTGACCAGCCGCAACCGGATCATCGCCTTGCAGGGTTACGCGGGCACCGCCAAGACCACGACCGTTCTGGCAACCTTCGCCCGCGAGGCCGAAGCGCGCGGGATGGCGGTAACGGCATTGGCCCCCACCGCATCGGCGGCGATGGTGTTGGGCGAAGCCTTGGGCACGCGCGGCGATACCGTCGCGCGGCACCTGCTATCCCAGGAGCGGCCCGATTCCACCCGCCCCGCCGTGTGGATCGTGGACGAGGCTTCCCTGTTGTCGGCGCGCGATACCGCGCGGCTGTTCGACCTGGCCGACAAGCACGATGCCCGCATCATCCTTGTCGGCGACGTGAAGCAGCTTGGTTCGGTCGAGGCTGGCGCGGCGTTCGCGCAGTTGCAGGGCGCGGGCATGGAAACCGCCAAGCTGGCCGAGATCGTCCGGCAGACCAACGCGGCGACGAAAGACGCGGTTCTGGCGTCCATCGAGGGGGACGCCAAGAAGGCGCTCGCTGCGCTTGATCGTGGCGGCGGGCAGATTATCGAGAGCGCCGACCGCGCCGAACGCTTTGCCGCCATTGCCGAGCGGTATGCGGCGCTGGACAAGGCCGAACGCGCCCGCACCCTTGTTATCGAGCCGTCGCGCAAGGGACGCGACGCGCTGACCGCTGATATTCGGGACGTGCTCACCAGATCGGGCGCACTCACCGGCCCCGCCGTCACCGTGGAGAGCCTTGCCAACAAGGGGCTGACCCGCGCCGAAGCGCGCGATCCCTTGAGTTACGACAAGGGCGATGTGGTCAGGTTCACCCGCGATTATGCCGACAAGGGCGTGACGCGCGGGGAAGCCTACCGCGTCGAATCCATCGACCCGGCGAAAGCCGCCATTACCCTGAAATCGGAGGGTGGGCGCGATGTGGATTGGCGCTTACGGCAATGGGGCGCGGGCAAGGTTCAGGCGTTCGCGCCGCAGCCGATGGACCTGAAAACCGGCGATGCCATCCGCTTCACCCGCAACGACCGCGAGGCGGGCCGGATCAACGGCGGGCGTGGCGAGGTGATCGCGGTGGACGCGCAGACCCGCACCGCCACGATTCAGACCACGAACGGCAGAACGGAAACGCTGAATCTCGATTCCGCCCGTGACCGGCATATCGCCCATGCCTATGTCGATACCGCTTTCGCCGCCCAGGGGCGCACTGCCGATCATGTGATGATCCATGCCGACAGCAAGGCGACCAACCTTGTCGATCAAAAGAGCTTCTACGTAGGGATTTCCCGCGCCAAGGAATCGGCGATCATCTTCACCAATAATCGCGGCAAGCTGGTATCCGCCATCAATGAGCGCGCCGGGCAGATTCAAACGGCCATCGCGCAGGCGGCCATGCCCGCGCCCTCCGCCGACAAGGCAACGGGCGCGGGCATGGGATAACGCGAAGCTATCCGATTTCAGCTTTGACGAGTGTTAAACCGCCTTCGGGTGAAGGAGGGGGCGCAATGCCATTGGTAATAACACCATATATGAGTGCGCTTACTTCCGATTCAGGAAGTGAAAGATCATCAGCGATAACACGGAAAGTCTTTTTTTCCGCCCAAAGCAATTGAAGAACCTTTTCCCAAACCTTCGACCTTTCGCGCTGTATACTGTTGGGTTCTTTTCGGTGGTATCCCTCTCTTGAAATCTGGATACACAGATCACGATAACGCCAGTCAGTTGTAACGCCGACTTTGTGCAGTCGGTAATTAAGGGCTGCAACCGACACTCTCCACCGCTGTTTCAATCTAATAAGCTGATCGAGAGAATAGACATCCATAATGTGAGCGATCACGTCCGCACGAGGCATCAGAAATGCAGATGCGAATCTGTTGGCCTGATCTTCTGCTTCACGCCCAGTCGTATTTCCATCCTGATGCAACACTAGATGACCAAGTTCATGCGCAGCATCGAACCGACTGCTTTCAACGCTCTTGATCGTGTTAAGAAAAACATATGGTTTACTATCCCGCCACAGCGAGAATGCATTCACGCGCACGGAATTTTCGGCGAGGGAAAACACACGAATTCCGTGCGATTCCAGCAAATGAATCATGTTAGAGATCGGTTGCTCGCCTAATCCCCAATCCGCACGCAATGCCCGCGCTGCATCCTCTGGGTCAAGAAGATGAAGATCAGGCACACTTATCTCGGGCAGCGAGAAACGATCTTCGATCCAATCAGACACCAGAAAGCCAACTGCACCGGCGGACAGTGCAGCGTCACGCACAGCAGCAGACATAGAGGTTTGGCTACGGAAACTTACTAGACCAGCTTCCGGGACCTCAACATCCCTCCCATAGAAGAAGGCTTTTGGAAAGCCGAGCGCAGTCGCAAAGCTTGCTATCGCGTCATCACTTGGTTCAGCTAGACCCTTTTCCCATCGGGAGACTGTCTTGGTGGCAACGCCGATGAGATCGGCGAATCCCTTTAGGTTCAGCAGTCGCCGTTGTCGGACGACGCTGAGGCGTGCAGGATTGAAAGACATGGTTATTTCCGAGTGACGGGGATGTCGAACTCGACAATCTCGCCATCAGGCTTCTGGTTCTTGGTGGGATCAATACCGAGGCCATCACCGCCAATAATGATTATCCTCTTATGAAAGCCGGTAAAGAAACCGCCTTCAATGCCTACCGGACAGGAAATCTCTGCCCTCAGATCATCCCCATCAGAATAAACGCAAACATACCAAGACACGACACCTTGAAGGGCATCATCGGCTTTAGGAAAGGCGACAACATTCGACGCCTGTTCCATGAACTCAAATACTCCTTGGTTCATCTGAACCAAGCGATCGGTTGCGCCACCCTTTTTCGACCGATTCTGCGGAAACCGATCATCCGCCTCAACGCCGGTGCCATCATCGGTGTTTGCGACCAATAAGCGAACCCCCAGTTTACGATTTACGACCGAACTGACCTGCCCAGTTTCGTCGCGCTGCCAATCCGGGAAACGCTTGCTATGAATCGTAACTTCGCGCGAACGGCGGATGCCCATGCGCCATGCGGACCAGCCTCCCGCGCCGGGAGGATCATTTTCCGTGGCGTCGGCCTTCGCCCCGGCCATCGCGTGAACAATTTCCAGTGCCATCTCGCTGGTAAGACCGATTTTCTCCAGTTCGTTGGCAACATCAACCGGCTTTGATACGACAGTGGCAGGCATAGCAATCTCGCGTGTCCGTTTTTTCTTCCTCATTTGTGGCAGAAAAAACGGACACGGTCAAACGCTTATCATTCTCGCTTACCGCTGGCATCGAAAAGCTCTCTTTCGGTTAGAATCTTGCCGAAAGGCAACGCGTCTGTATTGCGTCACTTGACGCCGAACGCCTCGCGGGATAGGAGCAACTATGAAGATCAGAAACGTGATCCACAAGGGGTTGCGGCGATTCATCGAGGATGACGATGAAAGCGGGCTTCAACCGCCCGTGGTCGCCAAGGTCCGCCGCATGGTCACTTTCCTTCAGGACATGGAGCGGGAGGACGAGCTTCGCACCGTGCCGAGTTGGAAGGCCCATATGCTGACCGGCGACCGCAAGGGAACGTGGAGTCTGTTCGTCACCAAGAACTGGCGGATGACGTTTCGGATCGACCGCGACGAGATCGAGATCATCGACCTCGACTATGAGGATTACCACTAGGAGGTGGCTATGGCTTCGATTGCAGGTATCCGCTTGAAGAACCCGGCCCATCCCGGCGGTTTCCTCAAGCATGAGATCATCGAGCCGCTGGGTCTGTCGGTCACGGCGGCAGCGGACGTGCTGGGCGTGACGCGCGCAACGCTTTCGACCTTGCTCAATGAGCGCGCGCACCTGTCGCTGGAAATGGCGCTGCGCGTCGAGAAGGCGTTTGGCGTATCGATGGATACCCTCATGCGGATGCAGAACAGCTACGACATCGCGCAGACCCGCAAGCTGGCCGGTTCGATCAAGGTGGCCCCCTATGTAGGCGGAACGCAGCAGCCTGATCTTCCATCGCAACCCGTAAAATCCCCGACCGCCGGGGCATAGGCTCGCTCCGCCCCAAGGAAAGTCGTCCGCCGCATGAAGCTCGAAGAAATAAAGTCTGGTCAGAGCCTATCTGGGATTGAGCCGTCCCAGATCGTGACGGTCGTCCCGTTAGGAGAAGGGTCTGTCCAGACCATTTATCGGACCCCCGACGGCGGCATGAAGGAGCGGCTTCTTAGCAGGGGCGACGAGTCTTCAGTTGACCTTGCCACGATGGAACGCCCGTTCTCGTTCGACGGTGATGGAACCGCGTTCCAACTGGCGTGCGAAGCGAAGCGGATCGACCTCGCCTTCCTTTTCGATCCGATGATGGCCGTTCATAGTTCCAACGTGGAACCGTTGCCGCATCAGATCACCGCCGTTTACGAGTCCCTTCTACCTCGCCAGCCTTTGCGTTTCGTGCTCGCGGATGACCCCGGCGCGGGCAAAACCATCATGGCCGGGTTATATATCCGCGAACTCATTATGCGGGCAGATTCGCACCGCATCTTGATCGTCGCCCCCGGCAGCTTGGTCGAGCAATGGCGGGACGAGCTTTACGAGAAGTTCGGGCTGGAGTTTTACGTCTATTCATCCCTTCTGGAGCAGACCTCACCGAGCGGGAATCCGTTTGACGACTATCCCCGCCTGATCGTCCGGCTGGACCAGCTTTCCCGCAACGAGGATCTTCAGGACAAGCTTTGCGCGCCCGGCTGGGATCTCGCCGTCTTCGACGAAGCGCACAAGCTGTCCGCTCACTATTTTGGGTCGAAGTTGGAGAAGACCGGGCGCTTCCGCTTCGCCGAGAAGTTGGGTGCGCATGTCCGACATCTACTGTTGATGACGGCCACGCCCCACAACGGCAAGGAAGAGGACTTCCAACTTTTCCTGTCCTTGCTCGACTCTGATCGCTTCTACGGAAAGTTCCGCGACGGCGTTCATAAGGTCGATGCCTCTGACCTCATGCGGCGCATGGTCAAGGAGGAATTGGTCAAGTTCGACGGCACGCCGCTCTTTCCCGAGCGCAAAGCATATACCGTCAATTACGAACTCTCGCCGATTGAAGCTGCCTTGTATGAGGCCGTCACCAACTACGTGCAGACGGAGATGGGAAAGGCCGACCAGCTTGAGGGCGCGCGCAAGGGGTCGGTTGGTTTCGCTCTTACGGCCCTACAACGACGCCTTGCCTCAAGCCCGGAGGCCATATTTCAGTCGCTGAAGCGCCGCCGCGAACGGCTGGAAAGCCGACTACGGGATGAAAGGCTGGGCGTCAGAGGCCGCCACACACTTGCGGAAACCTATGCCGATGCGCCGGAAGACGATGATGACCTGAGCGCCGAGGAGCAGGAGACTCTTGAAGAAAACCTGATCGACGACGCGACCGCCGCCAAGACCGTCACCGAGCTTGAGGCCGAAATCATCATATTGAAGGGGCTGGAAGATCAAGCCAAGGCCGTGGTTGCGTCCGGGCAGGATCGCAAATGGGATGAACTGTCCAAAATCCTCCAGAATCACCCCGAAATGCGTGATGCTGCCGGGAGGCAGCGAAAGATCATCATCTTCTCCGAACACCGTGATACCTTGAATTATCTTCAGGCGCGGATCGCGGGCGTGCTCGGCAATCCCGATGCCATCATCACCATCCACGGCGGCACCCATCGCGATGAACGCCGTCGCCTTCAGGCGCTCTTCCGTTCCGATCCCGATGTCCGCGTGTTGGTCGCAACCGATGCCGCTGGCGAAGGCGTCAACCTGCAAAACGCCAATCTCATGGTCAACTATGACCTGCCGTGGAACCCGAACCGGCTTGAACAACGCTTTGGTCGTATTCATCGCATCGGGCAGACCGAGGTTTGCCACCTTTGGAACTTGGTCGCCAAAGAAACCCGAGAAGGCGATGTCTATCACCGCCTTCTCCTGAAGCTGGAGGTGGAGAGCCAAGTCCTGAAAGGACGGGTTTTCGACATTCTCGGTGAAGTATTTGAGGAAACCAGCCTCAAAGACCTCTTGATGGAGGCTATTCGCTACGGCGACCGGCCCGAAGTCCGTGCCCGTCTCACCCAGAAAATCGACAACGCGCTCGACCACGAGCACCTGGAATCGCTTTTAGACCGCAATGCGCTCGCTCAGGAAACCATGAGTCCTGAGCGACTGTTCACGGTGAAAGAGGAAATGGAGAAAGCCGAAGCCCGGCGGCTTCAGCCCTATTTCGTGCGGGCTTTTTTCGCCAAGGCTTTGGACGCGCTTGGTGGCACCGCACATCCGCGCGAAGCCGGGCGTTATGAGATCACCCATGTTCCGCCGGCGATCCGCGAGCGTGATCGCCGCCTTACCGGGCGCAACCGTAGAGAGCATGAGCCGGTGCTACGGCGCTATAGCCGCATCTGCTTTGAGCGGGAGGCGATTCAACCCCTCGACAAACCGGGCCTTGAACGTGCCGTCCTGATGCACCCCGGCCATCCCCTTATGCTCGCCATGTCGGATATGATCTTGGAGCAGCATACCAATCTGTTGCGTCAAGGCGCGATCTTGATCGACCCGGCCGACGATGGGATCGACCCCGCTCTGCTATTCCTGCTGACGCACGAGATCAAATCCGGCGATGGAGCCGTGCTGTCCAAGCGCCTGCAATTCGTGCGCGTCGGGCCAGATGGGCAGACCACCTTTGCCGGATGGGCACCGCACCTTGACCTTGAGCCTTTGCCGGAAAACGAACACTCCCTGTTGTCTGACGTGTTGGACGCGCCTTGGCTTTCGTCAACACAGGAAGCGCGCGCCGTCTCCCACGCCGCGACGACGCTGGTGCCGGAGCATTATGCCGAGGTCGCGCAGCGGCGCATCGACCAAGTTGATAAGACCCTGAATGCCGTCCACGAGCGCCTGAGCAAGGAAATCGCCTTCTGGCAAGACCGTTGGATGAAATTGAAGGACGACGCCGAAACCGGGAAGGATGTGCGTCTTAACCTTCAGAATGTCGAACGGACGCTTGGCGATCTTCAGAGCCGCCTTGATGGGCGCAAGAAAGAGCTTCAGGCCATGCGGCATGTCGTCAACGGCACCCCGGTTGTGCTGGGTGCGGCGCTGATCGTGCCCGCAGGTTTGATGAGTCGGTTGCGCGGGGATGAGCTGGTTGATCCCGTCGCGGCGACTTTCGCGGCCGATGCCGCCGCGCGCTCGCGTATCGAACAACTCGCCATGTCGGCCGTCCGGCAGGCCGAGGAATCATGCGGCTGCCGTGTCGTCGATGTTTCCGCCGCGAAGTGCGGCTGGGATTTGACATCCTATCCGCCATCCTTGGACGGCAAGCAGACCGATCCCCGGCATATCGAGGTGAAAGGCCGGGTGAAGGGGGCCAGCACCGTCACCATCACCCGTAACGAAATGCTCTACGCCTTCAATCAGGGCGACAAGTTCGTGCTGGCGATCGCGCTCGTTGACGAGGACGACACCATCGACGGCCCGCACTATATCCGTAACCCGTTCGACCGCGAACCCGCTTGGGGCGTCGCGTCCATCAACTTCAATCTGGGTGACTTGCTTACCAAGGCCGAAGCCCGATGACCGCGCTGCGCCTCGATAAACTGGCCCTTACCAATTTTCGCTGCTTTGCCCAATGCGAAGTCGCCTTCCACCCCGGCCTGACCGTATTGGTCGCGGAGAACGGTAGTGGCAAAACCGCCGTGCTGGACGCAGCCGCTGCGGCGCTGTCAGTGTTCGTCAACGCGCTCTATCCCTCCGAGAATGTGCGGCGCATCGAGCGCGGCGATGTCCGCCTGATCCCTGGCGAGCAGAACGCGATGATGCCCTCCCTGCCCACGGAATATCAGGCGACAGCCACTGTTGGCGGCCGTGCCGTGACGTGGGGCAGCGCGGTTAGAACCTACGCCAAGAGGCTTAGCCCTAGCTGGCAACACCTTGCTCCGATGTCGGATGCCGCGCGCCAGTTTCTCTCCGACAGCGCCGTTCTTCCCCTAATTGCCTACTACGGCACCGGCCGCCTATGGAGCGAGCACCGCCTGACCGAATATCGCCGCTCCTCCGTCACCAATGTCGAGGAGCGGGTCGCGGGCTATGCCGATAGCATCACCTCTTCTTCGACCTTCAAGGGCATTTCGGCGTGGTTCGAGCATCGCATCGAGCAGACGGCATCACCTGCCTACCGGGAAAGCCTGTCCACCAATCTCGCCATGATCGCGGGCGTGCGGCAAGCTACCGACACCGTTCTTCAGCCCGCTGGTTGGACGGGCCTTGATTGGGATCGTGAAGGCCACACGCTGACAGCGCAGCATCCGACGCAGGGGCGCTTGCCCCTGTTCATGCTGAGCGATGGCGTGCGCACCATGCTTGCGCTTGTCGCGGACGTTGCCCGGCGCTGCGTCAGTCTCAATCCGCAACTGAGCGATCAGGCTCCCGTCCAAACGCCGGGCGTGCTGATCGTTGATGAAGTGGACATGCACCTTCATCCCCGCTGGCAGCAGCAGGTGCTTGGCCTCTTGCAAAGCGCGTTTCCCGCCCTTCAGATCATCGTCAGCACCCACAGCCCGCATGTGCTTTCGACGGTCGATAAATCGTCGATCCGGGTTTTTCACATCGACGGCGAGGAGGCTCGGATCGAAATCCCTTCCTTCCAGACCCGAGGCGTCGAAAGCGCCGACGTTCTCGCCGCCGTCATGGATGTTGACCCCGTTCCACGCCTTCAGGAAACAGATAACCTGAGCGCCTATCGGGCGCTGATAGAAGACGGGAAGGCGGATACGCCAGAGGCGACCGCGTTGCGCGCGGAACTTATCGCCCACTACGGCGCGACCAGTCAGGTCATGGTCGATTGCGACCGGCTGATCCGGTTTCAGCAATTCAGGCTCCGCCATGAAAAGCCGGATGGGGCCTGATATGCGCCAGCTTGATCGCGCGGCCGTGCAGGCACCCGCTTGCCTTGCAAACTACAATCACGGTGCCCAAACATGGGATGACGTATCTCCGGCCGACAAGTCGGGCATCAGAGCTAGTCTTGAAGTCATGCAAGGTCGCCGTTGCTCCTATTGCGAAGGTGGTATCGACGAACTTGGGCAGCATATAGAACACTTCCGGCGCAAGCGCGATTATCCGGCACTGACATTCGACTGGAGCAATCTCTTCTGGTCCTGTGACCAGACGGATTCATGCGGACATTTCAAGGATCGTGGTGCTGGCGCATATAACCCGGACGACCTCGTTGACCCTTGCGGCGACGACCCGGACGAATATTTCTTGTTTCGTGCTGATGGAACAATATCCGTGCGCGAAGGGCTGCCTGCTAACAGGGAGCATCGCGCAGTCGAGACTTTGAGGGTCTTTTCGCTCAATCCCCAATGGGGCCGCCTAAGGAACATGCGTCAGGCGGCAGTCGCCGGTTACATTCGGGATGCGGACGAAGCCGCCAGTGCGGGACTTACCCCGGATGAAATTCGCGCTTATTTCGCGGATTGCCTCGAATATGTGAAAGAGTTTCCTTTCTATACGGCCATTAGGCACGTCTTGACGGAAAGATAATGATAATGAACTCGGAAATGCCTGAAGCGAAAGCGTTGACTTTGGAGCAAAGGTCAAACGCCATTATCGTGTCATTTGACTCGAAATGGCTTCAGCCGTTCAGAAAATCTGAGTTCAGCGTTGTAATTCGTAAGCGGGTTCCAAGGGACCGAACCTTTGAATGGCTTTATGCCCATATAAAAAGCCCGGTAGGTGCCATTTTCGGTCGCGCACGAATTAATGACATTGGCACTATGAAAGCCGATGAGGCAGTGGATCTTTCAAAGAATATCGGTCTCTCCCAAAAGGAGATTATGGATTATATTTCGGGGGAATCTTTTATAGGATTCTATGAGATAGGGAAATTTGAAATTGCTGAAAATCCTGCTCATACAGG
Organism: Altererythrobacter sp.; assembly: GCA_016793865.1. Taxonomy (GTDB): domain Bacteria; phylum Pseudomonadota; class Alphaproteobacteria; order Sphingomonadales; family Sphingomonadaceae; genus Qipengyuania. The sequence continues at coordinate 7,009 of JAEULJ010000007.1, read as the reverse complement.
CAATATAAACGAATGCATCAAGTATAGCCCTCCACAAAGCTTCACAATCTTATCCGACTTCGCAAAGCGGACTATTGATTCAATCTGCGGATTTGACAACACTTCACCTTTGAAGGCGCTTAACCTTGAAGCCTGACATCATCTCCCCCCGCAAACTCATCGAGGTTGCGCTTCCTCTTGACGCAATCAACGTGGCTGCCGCCCGTGAGAAGTCAATCCGGCACGGCCACCCGAGCACGTTGCATCTCTGGTGGGCGCGTCGCCCGCTGGCTGCCGCGCGTGCCGTTATTTTCGCCCAAATGGTCAACGATCCGTCATGGAAATGGGAACTTGAGCATCCCGGAGAGATTCCGCCCGGCAACCTCAAAGCAAGCTGGGCGGCCAGCCGCAAGCGGCTGTTTTCCATCATCGAGGATTTGGTGAAATGGGAGAATACCGCCAATGAAGACGTGCTTGCGAAGGCCCGTGCGGAAATTCGCAAGTCCTGGGTGGAAACCTGCGAACTGAATAAGGGCCATCCGCAGGCAGCAGAATTGTTCGATCCTGAGAAGCTTCCCGCATTCCATGACCCCTTCGGGGGGGGCGGCGCTTTGCCGCTGGAAGCGCAGCGACTTGGGCTAGAAAGCTATGCGACCGACCTGAATCCGGTTGCCGTCCTAATAAACAAGGCGATGATCGAGATTCCGCCTAAATTTGCTAATCGGCCTCCGATTAACCCCGAAGCACGCGAGAATCAGGCCGCTTGGAGCGCGCAATGGAAAGCCGCGCAGGGCCTCGCTGAAGATGTGCGTTACTATGGGCAGTGGGTGCGGGAACAGGCGCTCAAACGGATTGGCAATCTCTATCCGCCCATTGAAATAACGGAAGAGATGGCCAAGCAGCGGGACGATCTTCAGCCTCTCGTTGGGCAGAAGCTGACTGTGATTGCGTGGATTTGGACTCGCACGGTCAAAAGCCCAAACCCGGCATTTAGGCATGTTGATGTGCCGTTGGCTTCTACCTTTGTCCTTTCCAGCAAAGCAGGGAAACAAGCCTACGTGGAGCCTGTTCTTGACGGAGATAGCTACCAATTTGTTGTGAAGGTCGGAACCCCACCATCAGCAGCAAAAGCTGGCACCACGGCAGGAAAACGTGCCGCTTTCCGTTGTCTCATGTCCGGTGTTCCGGTTGACTACAACCACATCCGATCCGAAGGTAAAGCCGGGCGCATGGGAACGCGACTATTGGCGGTGATCGTCGAAGGTCCGCGCGGTCGAGTTTATCTCTCTCCACGGGAATCATATCAGGTAGCAGCAGCTTACGCGGCACCTGGCTGGAAACCAGATAATCTACTCCCTGATAATCCAAGGGACTTTAAGACCCCCAACTATGGCATGGCGTCCTTCGGCGACCTTTTCACACAACGCCAGCTCGCCGCGCTTTCCACGTTTAGCGATCTTGCTACCGAGGTAAGACAGAAGGTTCGCGAGGATGCGATAGCGGCTGGCATGGTCAGCGATGGCAATGGCCTCAATTCAGGCGGCAAAGCTGCCGATGCTTATGCCGAGGCGGTGTCCGTCTATCTATCTCTCGGTGTGGGGCGTAGCGCGAACTATTGGTCCTCGCTGACGCCTTGGGGTGGAGAATTTATCGTCCAGACCTTCGGCAGAAACGCTCTTCCGATGGTGTGGGATTTCGCAGAAGCCAATCCCTTCTCATCCTCGACCGGAAACTGGACCGGCGCGCTTGCATGGATCGAGAATGTCATTGCGCGCGCCCTTCCGGCGAACGCCGCTGGCTCCGCATCGCAGGAAATCGCTCAGAAACAAAATGTCAGCCAAGACAAAGTGGTTTCTACCGATCCCCCTTATTATGACAATATTGGCTATGCTGATCTATCCGACTACTTCTATGTCTGGCTACGTAAATCTGTTCGCGATATTTACCCTGACATTTTCAGCACCATCGGCGTTCCCAAGGCCGATGAGTTGGTCGCGACGCCATACCGGCATGGCGGGAAGGAAGAAGCCGAGACATTCTTCCTGAGTGGCATGACCGAAGCCATGCACCGCGTCGCCGAACAGTCTCACCCAGCTTATCCGGTGACGATTTATTATGCTTACAAGCAATCCGAGTCTAACGATGGTGGCACGAGCAGCACTGGCTGGGTGACATTCCTCAGCGCCGTTCTAGAAGCCGGGTTTTCCATCGGCGGAACTTGGCCGATGCGAACGGAGCGGGATCAGGGCCTCAAAACAGGCACCAATTCTCTGGCTTCGAGCATCGTGCTCGTTTGCCGTCCCCGCTCGCCGAAAGCGGAATCCATTTCGCGCCGGGCCTTCCTGCGCGAATTGAATCAGGTGCTTCCTGAAGCACTGGACGAAATGACGCGGGCTTCGGAAGGGGAGCGATCTCCCGTCGCGCCGGTGGACCTGTCCCAAGCCATCATCGGCCCCGGTATGGCAGTGTTTTCAAAATATGCCTCTGTGCTGGAGGCGGATGGCACTCCGATGAGCATGCATACAGCCAATAGCCTGATTAACCGCTTCCTCGCTGAAGATGATTTTGACCATGATACGCAATTCTGTCTGCACTGGTTCGAACAACATGGCTGGAGCGAAGGCCGTTTCGGCGATGCCGATACATTGGCCCGCGCCAAGGGCACAAGCGTCGATGGCGTGAAGCAAGCAGGTGTCCTTTTTGCATCTGGTGGCATCGTCCGGCTGCTGAAATGGGCTGAATATGCCGATGACTGGAATCCCGCCGACGATAATCGGCTTCCGGTGTGGGAAGCCCTGCACCAGATCGTTCGCATCTTCCGAGCGGAAGGCGAAAGTGGCGCAGGCAAGGTGCTCGCGGCCGTGGCGGCAAAGGCCGAGCCGACGCGCCAACTTGCGTATCGCCTCTACACGCTTTGCGAACGGGCGGGCTGGGCCGAGGACGCCCGCGCCTATAATGAGATCATAACAAGCTGGAGCGCCATTGAGGCTGCCGCGTCTGCGGCTCCCAAGGCAGTCCAGAGCGACCTGTTCAATTGAGGGGGGAACCGATGAAACCTTGGCGGGAAGTGGCTGTTCCCCATCAGGACGTGTTGGAAGGCACGTTCCAGCAATCGGAGTTCGCGGCCGACATCACGGCGGTCAGCACCGGCAAGGCCAGCCGCGAGTATCAGGATGCAGGCGCGTTCTTCGACCGGACCTTTATTACCGAGGGCATGGGTCTGCTCTTGACGCAGGTAGCGCAACGGCTCGCGGGCCGTGGCGGCGAACCTGTGGTGCAGCTTCAAACCGCCTTTGGCGGCGGCAAAACCCACACCATGCTTGCCGTTTACCACCTCGCCACCCGCAAATGCCCGCTGGCCGAACTTGCGGGTATCCCGGCGCTTGTTGATCGCGCAGGATTGATGGACGTGCCGCAGGCCCGCATCGCGGTGCTGGATGGCACTGCCCATGCGCCCGGCCAGCCGTGGCAGCGCGGTAGTCAGGCCATCAAGACTCTTTGGGGCGAGATGGCTTGGCAGCTTGGCGGCGCGGAGGCCTTCGCACTTGTCGCCGAGGCCGACGCCACCGGCACGTCGCCCGGCAAGGACGTGCTGAGCGAACTTCTGGAACGTCATGCCCCATGCGTCGTCCTGATCGACGAACTGGTGGCCTATATCCGGCAATTCCCGGAATCGCAGGCGATCAGCGGCGGAAGCTACGATTCCAACCTCTCTTTCGTGCAGGCGCTCACCGAAGCGGTAAAGCTGGTGCCCCGCGCCATCGTGCTCGCGTCATTGCCGGAGTCCGACCTCGAAGCGGGCAGCCAGCGCGGCGTTGCCGCGCTGCGCGCTCTCGAAAAAACCTTCGGGCGCGTGCAGGCGCTTTGGAAACCCGTGGCGACCGAGGAAGCCTTCGAGATCGTCCGCCGCCGCCTCTTTGAGCCGGTGCACGACGAGAAGACGCGCGAAGCCGTATGCCGCGCTTTCGCCGACGCCTATATCGCCGAGGGCGTGAGGCTTCCCGCCGATACGCAGGAACGGCGGTATTACGAACGCCTGTTGCACGCCTATCCGATCCACCCGGAAGTGTTCGACCGCCTCTATGAGGATTGGACGACCATCGACGGCTTCCAGCGCACGCGCGGCGTCCTGAAGCTTATGGCGAAGGTCATCTACCGGCTTTGGAAAGACGATAACAAAGACCTGCTTATCATGCCGGGCAGCGTGCCGCTCTATGACGGCAGCACCCGCAATGAACTGACATACTACCTGCCCGCAGGCTGGGATGCGGTGATCGAGCGCGACATCGACGGCGACCGCGCCGAAACGACCGACTTGGAAAACAAGGAACCGCGTTTCGGTCAGGTGGGCGCAGCCCGTCGCATCGCCCGCACCATCTTTCTGGGCAGCGCGCCGTCTTCGGTTGCGTCGAAGGTCGCCGCCCGTGGCCTTGACCGCGCACATATCGTTCTCGGTTGCTTGCAGCCGGGGCAGGCGTCATCGGTCTATTCCGACGCGCTAGGCCGCCTTGCCGACCGGCTCCACTATCTCAATGCTTCCGGCGAAAAGGGGCAGGACACCACCCGCTTCTGGTTCGATACCCGCGCCAATCTTCGACGGGAAATGGAAGACCGCAAGCGCCGTTTCGATGACCGGACGGAAGTGCGGGGAAAGATCGCCGAGGCATTGAAGAAGGCGGTGGGCAATGCCGCGTCTTTCGACGGCGTGCATATCTTCACACCACATGGCGACGTGCCAGACGACACCGCCTTGCGTCTGATCGTCCTGCCGCCCGACAGATGGTATGCCCGAGAGGAAAGCCGCCCGGCCGTTGAAGCAGTGCTGGAAGGTATCGGCAAGAATGGCGCGAAGCCGCGTTATCGCAGCAATCGGTTGCTCTTCCTTGCCGCCGACCACGGGGCATTGTCCCGCCTTGGCGATGCGGCGCGTGTCGCGCTCGCTTGGGGGTCGATTGTCGATGACGTGAAGGAAGGCCGCCTCAACATCGACCTCTTGCAGAAAAATCAGGCCGAGAAGGAACTTAAAAGCGCCGAGGACGCCCTGCCGCGTGTCGTTCGCGAATGCTACAAGTGGCTACTCTGCCCAATGCAGGATACACCAACCGATCCGAAGCCGGGCGTGGAGGCGTTTGCCTTGAATACGACCGACGGATCGGTTGGCGGTGAGATCGAGCGGGTTTGCGCCGATAACGAACTTGTCATCACCACATGGTCGCCCATTCATCTGCGAACGAAGCTCCGGGAGCTTTATTGGAAAGATGGCCAGGTCGCGGCCAACGCGGCTGGATTCTTCGAGGATACCCTACGCTATCTCTATATGCCGCGTCTGAAGTCGCGGGACGTTCTCGCTCAGGCGATCCGCACAGGCGCGGCCAGCGAGGATTTCTTTGGCACGGCCTATGGCGAGGCGGATGGTAAGTTTGAGGGCTTTTCGCTTGGCGGCGGCGATGTTGTCTTCGACGACACGTTGCTTTTGATCGAGCCTCAGGCGGCCAAGTCTTACGAAGAGGCAAATCGACCGGAAGCAACTCCTGCCCCAGAAGCCCCGGTGACACCGGGCAGGGTGGCGGAGGCAAAGGGCACTTTCTTCCCGTCCGACGAAGCAGGTCCGGAGGATGGGCCGATTTTGGCTCCAGTATCACCGGCCAGCGCAAAACCGAAAGCCTTCTTCGGATCGGCGGAAGTGCCGCCCGCGACCGCAAAAATGCGCCTCGTCCAGATCGCCGAAGAGATTGTGTCCGTGCTTACGTCCGACCCCAATGCGGCCGTTCGGCTGGTAGTCGAAATATCAGCCGAGTTCCCGGACGGAGCAAACGAGAGCCTGAAACGCGCGGTTTCGGAAAACGCACGCAGCCTTGGCTTGAAATCCGCAGATTGGGAGTAGCTTTGCGGGGGATGCGGCGATTGTTCGCCTTATTCACCGCATATGTTGCGGTGAATAGACCTTGTTTCTTACTCGACAGCTTTTTGGGCGTCCCCTTCGGGCCGGGCTGTATCGCTGGCGCAACGGAACCGGCCATGCCGTTTCCGCCCATGCCGGTTGCCATCCCTGACGCGGGATAGGGCGGGCAAGCCCGCCCGGCACTGAGCGCCGCCAGCGCCGCGACCTTTCCCTGTTTCGAGAAAGAAAGAGGCTCTGCCTCTCTCTCCCTGCAAGGTGCCGCTTTGGGGCCGTGGCTCACTGCGCTGCGCCCGCACCACCCCCGGCACCGGACCTTGCCCCCACTCTCTCCGCCCCTCGCCGGGACGGCAGGGGTCATGCGCGGCATGACCCGCTGCGCGGATTGGAAGGGAGTAAGGACGATGACCAAGCAAGACCCCCACAGCCGCATCACCGACCGTATTCTGGCCGAGCTTGAGCAGGGCACCCGCCCGTGGCTAAAACCGTGGAGCGGCGGCGACATGGCCGCATCGGGGCAGACCCGCCCCTTGCGCGCCACCGGCCAGCCTTATCGCGGGATCAATGTGCTGCTATTGTGGATCGAGGCGCAGGCATCCGGCTTTGTCAGCCCGTCATGGATGACCTACAAACAGGCGCAAGCCTTGGGCGCGCAGGTGCGCAAGGGCGAGCATGGCGCAACCGTGGTCTATTACGGCGACAGCAGCAAGACCGTCCGCGATGAAGCCAGCGGCGAGGACCGGGAACAGGCGTTCCGTTTCCTGAAATGCTACACCGTGTTCAACGTCGCGCAGATCGACGGATTGCCCGAGCGGTTCCATATCGTGCCGGAACCCGCGCCGGAGGCGGAGCGCATCGAAGCCGCCGAGGCGTTCTTTGCCAGCATCCCCGCGACCGTGAACCACGGCGGCGACAAAGCATATTATATACCGTCAGCCGACCGAATCCAGCTACCGCCCTTCGCGGCTTTCCACGATGCCCACGGATATTATACCAACCTGCATTAATCATGACCCACGCGCCCATTTGCGACGTCCGATGGTCATGATGTGCCATGGCTGATCGATGAGCCTGTTCCAGGCCTCGCAGCAATGGTCGACGATGTTGTCGTAGGATGTGAAGACGCGGTTG
>JAEULJ010000006.1 GCA_016793865.1 Altererythrobacter sp. | reverse complement strand
GGCAGACAGACGGCGGGTGCTAAGGTCCGTCGTCAAAAGGGAAACAGCCCTGACCTACAGCTAAGGTCCCCAAGTCACGTCTAAGTGGTAAAGCATGTGGGAATCCCAAAACAACCAGGAGGTTGGCTTAGAAGCAGCCATCCTTTAAAGAAAGCGTAACAGCTCACTGGTCTAAATAAGGGTTCCTGCGGCGAAAATGTAACGGGGCTCAAGACGTGCACCGAAGCTTAGGGTGTGTAGCAATACACGCGGTAGCGGAGCGTTCCGTAGGCTGATGAAGCGATCTGGCAATGGGTCGTGGAGGTATCGGAAGTGCGAATGCTGACATGAGTAGCGATAAAGAGGGTGAGATGCCCTCTCGCCGAAATCCCAAGGGTTCCTGCTTAAAGCTAATCTGAGCAGGGTAAGCCGGCCCCTAAGACGAGCCCGAAGGGGGTAGTCGATGGGAACCACGTTAATATTCGTGGGCCTGGAGGTGTGTGACGGATCTCGTAAATTGTCTGACCTTATTGGATTGGTCAGGCTTTGAAGAGGTTCCAGGAAATAGCCCCTCCATTATAGACCGTACCCTAAACCGACACAGGTGGGATGGTAGAGTATACCAAGGCGCTTGAGAGAAGTCTCCTGAAGGAACTCGGCAAATTGCCTCCGTACCTTCGGAAGAAGGAGGCCCTCATTCCGGGCAACCGGTTTGAGGGGGCACAGGCCAGGGGGTAGCGACTGTTTAGCAAAAACACAGGGCTCTGCTAAGTCGGCTTCAAGACGACGTATAGGGCCTGACGCCTGCCCGGTGCCTGAAGGTTAAGTGGAGTGGTGCAAGCTGCGAAATGAAGCCCAGGTAAACGGCGGCCGTAACTATAACGGTCCTAAGGTAGCGAAATTCCTTGTCGGGTAAGTTCCGACCTGCACGAATGGCGTAACGACTTCCCCACTGTCTCCAGGAGATGCTCAGCGAAATTGAATTCTCCGTGAAGATGCGGAGTACCCGCGGTTAGACGGAAAGACCCCGTGCACCTTTACTGCAGCTTCAGAGTGGCATTAGGAAAGAACTGTGTAGCATAGGTGGGAGGCTTTGAAGCACTGGCGCCAGCCGGTGTGGAGCCATAGGTGAAATACCACCCTGTTGTTTTCTGATGTCTAACCTCGATCCATGAAACTGGATCAGGGACCCTCTGTGGCGGGTAGTTTGACTGGGGCGGTCGCCTCCTAAAGAGTAACGGAGGCGCGCGATGGTAGGCTCAGGACGGTTGGAAACCGTCTGTTAGAGTGCAATGGCATAAGCCTGCCTGACTGCGAGACTGACGAGTCGAGCAGAGACGAAAGTCGGTCATAGTGATCCGGTGGTCCCGAGTGGAAGGGCCATCGCTCAACGGATAAAAGGTACGCCGGGGATAACAGGCTGATGATTCCCAAGAGCTCATATCGACGGAATCGTTTGGCACCTCGATGTCGGCTCATCACATCCTGGGGCTGGAGCAGGTCCCAAGGGTTTGGCTGTTCGCCAATTAAAGTGGTACGTGAGCTGGGTTCAGAACGTCGCGAGACAGTTTGGTCCCTATCTGCCGTGGGCGTCGATACTTGAAAGGAGTTGCCCCTAGTACGAGAGGACCGGGGTGAACATACCTCTGGTGTACCTGTCATCCTGCCAAGGGTGCCGCAGGGTAGCTATGTATGGACGGGATAACCGCTGAAAGCATCTAAGCGGGAAGCCTCCCTTAAGATAAGGTATCTTCGAACCGTCATAGACCATGACGTTGATAGGCCGGGTGTGGAAGCGCAGTAATGCGTGGAGCTAACCGGTCCTAATAGTTCTTTTCGCGCTTGTAGAATTCACACCGTCAACGACAGCTTTGCTGTCTGCGACCGGAGGAAGTCTCCAGCCGGATAGCTCACTTTAGAGTGCATCGATTTAGACCCCTCCGCTGGCCCCATTGCTTGGTGGCTATAGCGTCCGTGACCCACCCGATCCCATCTCGAACTCGGCCGTGAAACCGGACAGCGCCGATGGTACTAACGCTCAAGCGTTGGAAGAGTAGGTCGTCGCCAGGCATTGCGGCCGGCGGTGCGGGAAAACCCATTCACAGTTTCAAGACGCCGCTGCCGGTGAAAGCCGCGCGGCGGCGTTGTCGTCTCCGAACCATGTTCGGCGGCGAATGCCCGAAGCTTCGACGCCGGCGCTCGAGGCGGCACAGGCTTATCGCGGGGTGGAGCAGTCCGGTAGCTCGTCAGGCTCATAACCTGAAGGTCGTTGGTTCAAATCCAACCCCCGCAACCAGCCCCTGGCATCACCGGTTCCGCTCGTTTATCGCTGCCAGCCGTTAGCACGACAGTTGCGACCCTTGCGGCCAGATCCGGCCCGGGCCCACATGGCGCCCATCTCATCTGAGATCTTGGGACGGCGGCGTGCCTTCGGTCAGTCGATCCCGCAGAACATCGGCAATGTCGGTGCACAGCCAGCCAGGCTTGGCCTTTGGCGGATCTCGTTAGGGGATGGAGCGGGTAGCGGGAATCGAACCCGCGCGTTCAGCATGGGAAGCTGACAGGCTACCATTACATCATACCCGCGCTGCCCGCGCCTGTGCCGGAGCGCCGGCAGGCGGTCAAGGTCGGAAGTCAGCGCGGAGCGATCCCCCCGGGAACCCAGGCGAAGCCGGCCCTGTCGAGCCCGTCTCCAAGTGCCTTGGCGCATTGTGCCAGCGCCTCCACGCTCGTCGAGCGGATCACGAAGTTGGATCCGACGCGGCCATCCTTGAAGAAGGGATAGCTGCCGATCTGACAGTGGGCGTGGGCCCGTTCGGTTTCGCGAAGCAGGACCGCCACCTCGCTTTCCGGGATGAAACCCCCCAGGGTCTCGCTGACCAGCGGAGCGCCACCCTCGATCGTCCCGGTGAGCGCGTCGAGCATACCGGCGGCAATGTGCGGAACACCCGCCATCATGAAGATATTGCCTATGCGGATGCCGGGCGCACCCGACATCCGGTTCGCGATCAGCTCGGCACCCTGCGGTGTGCGCGCCATGCGCAGCCGCGCTTCACTGAGACCGCCCTTGTCGGCGTAATGGCGCTCCAGGATGGCGCGCGCTTCGGGATGGACCTCTACCGGCACGCCAAGCGCCTCGGCCACCGCGTCGACTGTAATGTCGTCATGGGTCGGGCCGATCCCGCCGGTGGTGAAGAGGTAGTCGTTCTGAGCGCGCAGCGCGTTGACCGCATCTGCGATCCGCGCGGTCACGTCGGGGACGACGCGCACTTCGCCCAGACGGATGCCTTGCACCTGCAACCAGCTGGCGACCTGGGCGATGTTGCGATCATGCGTACGGCCCGAAAGGATCTCGTCGCCGATCACGATCAGTCCGGCGGTGAAGATACGATCGGTCATCGGGGTGGTAGGTGCTATTCCGCCGGCTCGAGCGTCGCACCCGGTGCCGCCATCGGGGCCGGAGCCGGGGCTGAGGCCTGAGCCTGGCGCAGCGCGAGGATGCCGTCGTCGATCGGATCGCGCCGCATCCGCCTGCGGTCGGCGATGTATTCCTGGCTGAGCCGCCAGGGATGGTTCACCGCGTTCCTGGGCATGATAGCCTTCGCCCGCTGGATATAGCCGCTGGAGAGGTTGAAGACGTCGTCCTCTTCGAGGCCATGATCGACGGGCAGGACGGGCACGGCAATGTCGGCGCCGCTGCCCCGCATCGCGTTGAGGACACGGCAGACATAGTCGGCATTGAGGTCGGCGCGGAGCGTCCAGCTGGCATTGAGATAGCCGAACACCACCGCAAGGTTGGGCAGGTTCGAGAACATGCAGCCCTTGTAATAGAAGTGCCGGCTGAAATCGACCGGAGCACCGTCCAGGCTGATGGCGATCTTGCCCGCGACGGCGAGCTTGAGGCCGGTGGCGGTGACGAGGATGTCCGCGGGGAGCAGCGTACCTCCTTCGAGGCGCACGCCGGCCGCCTCGAACCCGGCGATCCGCCCGGTGACGACCGAGGCGCGGCCCGCCTTGATGGCCGAGAACAGGTCGTCGTCGGGCACCAGGCAGAGGCGCTGGTCCCAGGGATCATAAGGCGGGGTGAAGGGTGCAAGATCGTAATCTTCACCCATGAGACGGCGCAGGCGCTTTAGTAGAAAATCCTTTACTTTCAATGGTTTGGTTTTCGCGCGCTTGTAGCCGATGTCCTGGAGGCGGATGTTCTTCCAGCGGGTGAGGCGGTAGGCGGTCCTCTCCGGCAGCCAGCGGCGCAGGAAATTGGCGATCGCATCCTTCGCCGGTCGGCTGAACATCCATGTGGGTGTGCGCTGGAGCATGGTCACATGGGCTGCGGTGGCGGCCATCGCGGGCACCACGGTCACCGCGGTAGCGCCGCTCCCGATGACCACCACGCGGCGCCCGGCATGGTCGAGGTCGGCGGGCCAGAATTGCGGATGCACCACGCGCCCGCCGAATGCCGCCAGGTCGAAGCCCGGATCGAAGGCCTCGTCGTAGTCGTAATAGCCCGAGCCCAGATAGAGCCAGTTCGCCGAAAGCTGCCGCGTCTCCCCATCGGGCGTCTCGACGGTCACCTGCCAGCGCGCGCGCGGCGTGTCGAAATCCGCCGCGATCACCCGGTGGCCGAAGCGGATATGCGCACCGATCCCGCGCTCCTCCACGATGCGGTGGAGGTAGTCGAGGATCGCGGGCCCATCGGCGATGGCCTTTTCATGCCTCCACGGCTCGAACGAGAAGCCGAGAGTATGCATGTCGGAATCGGAGCGGACGCCGGGATAGCGGAACAGATCCCAGGTGCCGCCCATACCTTCGCGCCGCTCCACTATCGCGAAGCTTCTATCGGGGCACATGGCTTGCATATGCGCCGCCATGCCGATGCCCGAAATGCCCGCGCCCACGATCAGCACGTCGAAATCGGGCGATGTTCCGGCCATGCGCGTGTCTCCCAGCCCGGAAAGGCTAACCGACCTGTCGCCAAGCCGCCAGCCCCGTTTCGAACAAGGACTGTTCCGGCTTTCGCTGGCCTGGGCAAGGGCTGCGCCTGCTGGCCGGTTCAGCCCGGACATGGCGCTAGCCGAAGGCGCCGAACTCGTTGGCGATGGCGGTGGAGATGCGGAGCATCAGGCCGTGGGCGCGCTCTATGGGGTCGAAGAAGGTTGCATGGAGCGCGGCATAGCCCTGCCCGCCGGAGCCGGAGGCCCGCGCGGGATAATCCGCCGCTTCGTCCATCGCGAAATCGTCGAGGCCCGGGAAGCGCGTGGGGAAGGCCCGGCGCAGTTGCGCCAGCGCATCCTCGACCCGCAGGCTGAAGATCATCTCCAGCACGTCGTCGCGGCTGATGTCGTTGGCGCGGCTGAACGCGGGGATCGCCACGGCCTTGAGCAGCATATGCATCATCAAGGCGAGCCTCAGCGCCTGTAGCACGCCCAGGATGCGCCGCGTGTGTTCCCGGTCCGATCCGCTCCCGTCGCTCGGTGCCAGCGCGAGCAGGCGGTGGAGCTTGAGCGCATCCACCCTGAGCCGCGCGGCGAGGCGGCGGAAGGTGCCGGCACGGTCATCGGCGGTGAGATAATCGGCCAACGCCTCGCACGCGCTGGCGATGCGGTCTTCGGTCCCGCGATAGGGGCGGCTGGCCCAGTATGCCGCATTGAACAGCTCGCCGAAGGCCGCCACGGTCTTGATGCTGCCCAGCGCATTGGCGGCGCGCACCAGCCGCACGATCTGGCGCCCGCGCGCGCTTCCTGCCAGCAGCGCCGCCACTTCCTCGAAGCGGCCATCCGCCGCGCTGCCCACGCCGGCGATAACGTTGACGGGATAGCCGAGCTGCTGGAGCACCGCATTGTGCGGGATGGCGCGGATCTGCCGCAGGTTCATGTCGCGGTCGGCGGCCAGGTCCGACTGGCGCCGTGCCTTGCGGCTACCGGTTACCGGGACCAGCCCGAGCCCGAAGGCGGTGACCGCGCGGGCATAGGTGCGGCTGGCGAGGTAGCGGCGCTGGTCGTCCTTCACCGCGCGGTAGAAATCGAGGCTCAGATCGGTGCGGCGATAGAAGGGATCATCGTCTTCTGGCGGCGCGATGCCGGCATGGGCGGCGATACGCGACAGGGTGCGATAGGCAATTTCCTCGCTCGCGAACCAGACGTAGCCGTCACCCCCCTGGAAGCTTGCCTCCGCCTCCAGCGCGATGCCCGCGGAGGCGAAGCGGCCGCGCGCCCATGCCGACAGCGGCCATTCCAGCCGGTCGGCGAAGCTGGCGGGGTGGGCGCCCCGGCCCATGCTCTCGCCGTGGGTGTCGAACACCAGCGCGGCGACATCGGTCAGCCCGTTGCGCGCCATCCCCTCGGCCAGCCGCCCCTGCAGCCGCTCGATGGCCAGGCTGGCCGGAATCTGGCCGAGGAAGCGCCCGGCATCTGAGAAGCCGGTCTGGATCGCCACGCGCCCGCGCTCGCGTGCGTAGCTGCGATAGGCGTCCTCGCCCAGCAGCGCATCGAGCAACCGCCCGCCGTTCTCGAGCGCGCTCTCGGTCTCGAACAGGGGTGAGATATCCACCTTGCCGGCGATGCCGAAGAGCCGGGCGAAATACAGCGCGATCAGCACCGTGGCGGGCTGTTCGCATTCGGCGATCAGCATCCGGATCGGCGCGTCGGCATCCACATGCTTGAGGATTTCGGCCATCGCCAGGAACTGGCGGATCGCGGTCGAGCTCTCGATGGCGAGGGCCGCGAAATTGGCCCGCAGCGGTGCCGTTTCCTCGAGCAGCCTGCGAAGGCTCGCCATCGCACCCTTGCTGGCAAGATCCAGATCCTGCCTTTCGGGCAGGTGCTGGCGCAAGGCGTTGTGGAGCTGGCTGGCGTTGACGCGAAAATGGACCCAGCCCATGCCCAGCCCATCGGCGCGCATGGCGGCGGCCAACGTCTTGAGCGCGCAGGCGCGGCCTTCCTCGGCTTCGCCCGCCTCGTCCTCCAAAGCGTCGATCAGCGGCGCCAGCGACAAGAGCTTGTGCGGATCGTCCGCGGTGAGCCGGTTCGCTGCCGCGGAGAGGGCTGCGGGATCGGACAGGTCGGCGGCGAAATCGCCGGCGCGATCGCGCGCATAGGCGAGTGCGGCGCGCAGCGCTTCCAGCAGTGGGTGCGCCGGGTCCAGTGCCTCCAGCGAGGCGGTATAGCGCGCCAGCCGCTCGGCCTTTTCGGCCAGGCGAAAGCCGATCGAGGTGTGCCACTTGATATCGGTCCGCCCGTCCATGTCGTAGCCGACCCAGGTCGCGAAACGGAACGGCATCGGGGCGAAGCCGCGCCACTCGCCGGGCCAGCGCCGGCGCGCTTCCTCGCACAGCTCGCCGACCATGCGGTCGCGCGCCGCCTGGGCGTTGGCGATGGCGGCCATCGCGCGGGCGTGTTCGTGGGAGAGGGTGATGTCCTGCGCCAGCGGGGCGGGGGCGGCGGCGCGCTCGCCCAGGGCGCGGCGGGCGATGGCTTCGTATTCGCCCTCGGACAGCAGGAAGGTGGGATGGGCGGTAAAGACAGCGTGCAGCGAGGGCCGTTCCCAGCGCGCCTTGAATCCGGCGAAATCGGGCGCTGGCGCGCTCTCACCGCCGCCTTTGAGCAACCTGGCCAGGCGGGAGGCGCGGCTGTCGAGGCTGACGGCGTAAAGCTCGTCGATGCAGCCTTCGATCTGGTCCAGCCCGATGCCGCCCTGCTCGAGCCGCCGGCTGACTTCGTGGCTGAGCTGGAAGACGGGATTGTAGAGCGGCGTCTCCGCAGTGCGCCGGGCCAGGTCGCGCAGTCGCTCCAGCAGTTCGTCCACGATCATTCCGGCCCCCTCCCGTTCGCAATCGGGCGGCACCATAGACCCTGCGTTTGTGCGGTGCAGCAAGAAATTCTTGCTGCGCCTACTTGTCCATGATGGGGGACGCACCGCGGGCGCCATCGGTGCTGAGCAGGCGGTAGCCGTTGGCCGGCACCGTAACCGTGTCACCGGGCCTGATCGCCACGTCGGCCCCGGTGCGGAACTCCTTGTAGCTGCCCGCCGCAAGACCATCGGCGAGCTTCGCCGTCACCGTCGCCCCGGTGAAGTTGAACAGCGCCACAACCTTGTTGCCGTCCTTCTGCCGCACCCAGGCGAAGAGCTGCGCGGCCTTGTCGGTTTCCACCTTGATCATGCGCGCGCCCCACTGCCCGTTGGCCAGCGCCGGATTGGCCTTGCGGAAGGCGATCAGATCCTTGAGCAGCGCGCCATAATCGCAGCCTTCGCCCTGCTTCCAGTCGATCGGGTCCTTCTCGAAGAACTCCAGCCGCTTCTGGTTGCAGGCTTCCATGCCGTTGTGGACCAGCGGCAGCCCCTCGCCGGTGAAGGACAGCACGGTCATCGCCGCCAGGTTGGGCCCGTAGTTTTCCGCCAGCGTGCCTTCCCAGGCGTTGGAATCGTGGTTTTCGATATAGGTCAGTCGCATCGCCTCGCGCGGCCACAGGCTCTCGTTCTCGGCGTAATAGCCGTAAAAGGCGGTGGCATCGGCCTCGCCCTTGGCCACGCGCTTGGAAGCGTTGTGCCAGTCCCAGGCGTAGGTCGCGTCGAAGGCGGCGAAGTGAGAAGCCGTCTGCTGCATCTCCCCCAGCATGAATATGGGGCGGATGGCTTCGAGCCGGGTGCGCATCGTCTCCCAGAAGTCGAGCGGGACATAGCCGGCGACATCGGCGCGGTAGCCGTCCACCCCGAAATCCCGCACCCATTTCTCCATTGCCCCGCCGACATGCTCGCGCACGCCGGGCTTGGACCAGTCGAGGTCGATGATGTCCGACCAGTCCCACCACGGAGTGGGGCGCGGGGTGCCGTTCCAGCTCCGTTCGTACCAGCCGGGGTGCTTCGTCGCGAGCGCGTTGTCCCAGGCCGTGTGGTTGGCCACGAGGTCGAGGATGACCTTGAAGCCCTGGGCATGGGCCGCATCGACGAATGCCTTGAAGTCCGCCTCCGTCCCGAACTCGGGATTGACGGCGTAATAGTCCCGCACGGAATAGGGGCTCCCCAGGGTTCCCTTGCGGTTCTTCTCGCCGATGGGGTGGATGGGCATCAGCCACAATATGTCCACGCCCAGCGCCTTGATGCGCGGGAGCTGTGCCTGCGCGGCCTTGAAGGTGCCTTCGGGTGTGAACTGGCGGGTGTTGATCTGGTAGAGCACCGCGTCGCGCGACCATCCGGGGTGGGTGAGCGTGACCTTGTTTCTGGGTTCCCAGGTAGAGGCGGAGGCGGAGGCGGAGGCGGCAGGCTCGGTGGCGCTGTGGTTCATGGCATAGGCGCCGTCCGCGATCAGGGTGAAGGCGGCCATGCCGGTGATGATGCGGGCGATGGTCATGGCGTGGTCTCCAGGGCGCGGCGGCCGAGTTCGATCGCGCCGGTTATGCCGGCATCGTCGCCCAGCGCGGGCAGGACGATGCGCGACGAAAGATCTTCGTCCCATTCGGCGATATAGCCGGCCAGGGCGGCGCGGGTGCGCGCGCGGACTTCCTCGATCATGCCGGGCGCCTTCATCACCCCACCGCCGAAGATCATCCGCTCGGGCCGGTGCAGCAGCACCAGCGCGGCGGCGGCCTGCGCGGCGTAGCCGGCGATAAGCGCGATCTGGTCGGGGCTGGCGGATGACAGGTCATGCCCCCAGCGTGCGGCGATCGCCGGGCCGCTGGTCAGACCTTCCAGGCAGTCGCCGTGGAACGGGCACACGCCCGCGAAGGGATCGAGCGCCGGGTCGCGGCGGACCAGCAGGTGCCCGCTCTCGTAATGCGACCAGCCGGAGAGCACCTTGCCGTTCTTGAGCACCCCGCTGCCGATGCCGGTCCCGATGGTGGTATAGGCCAGGCTTCCGCAACCCCGCCCCGCACCTGCCAGCCATTCGCCCAGCACCGCCGCGTTGACGTCTGTCTCCAGCGCCAGAGGGGCCTGGAAGCGGGCCAGCGCCTCGGCGAAGCTCGCCCCGCGCCAGCCGGGCTTGGGGGTGGTGGAAAATGTCGCGAAGCCGGCGGCGGCCGGGTCGAGCCCGATGGGCCCGAAGCTGCCGATTCCGAACGCGCCGATACGGCCGTGGCGCGCGGCGGCGGCCTCGAACCAGGCGGCCATCTCCGGCAGGGTATCGCCGGGCGCGCGGGTCGGGATACGTGCGTGCTCCAGCACAGCGCCATCGCCGGCGGCTAGCGCGAGGACGAATTTGGTGCCGCCCGCCTCGATCGCGCCGATGGTCGTCACAGCACCGCCCGCACCCGCCGCATGGCCAGCGCCGCGATCAGCCAGCTCGCCGCCGCGAACAGCATGGTCCACACCGGTTCGCCGGGGAAGAAGGCCTGCATGATCGTGCCCATGACCGTCGCCACCAGGAGCTGGGGGACCACGATGAATATGTTGAACAGGCCCATGTAGATCCCGAGCTTGGCCTGCGGCAGATTGGAGGCGAGGATGGCGTAGGGCATGGCGAGGATGCTGGCCCATGCCACGCCGATGCACACCTCGGCCAGCAGCAGCACCTGCGCGTCGCGCACCGCGAACAGCATCAGGAAGCCCGCCGCCCCGACGGTCAGGCATATCGAATGCGTGGTCACCGCGCCGAAGCGGCGGCTGAGCCACGGCAGCAGGGCCAGCGCGGCCACCGCCGCCACGCCGTTGTAAACGGTGAACAGCACATTCACCCAGCTCGCGCCTTCGTTGTAGGCGGCGCTGGCGGTGTCGGTGCTGCCGAAGACATATTGCGTCACCACCGGTGTGGTGTTGATCCACATGATGAACAGCGCCGACCAGCTGAAGAACTGCACCAGCGCCAGCCGCTTCATCACCTCCGGCATCCCCGAGAAATCACCGACGATGCTGGACAGCATGTTGGCCGGCCGCCCCCGCTTGGCCATGCCGATGGCGACCTGGCTGAGGACTCCGTAAAGCACGAGCAGCCCTGCCAGCAGGTAGATTTCCTTCTGTAGCTCCAGTGGCTCGACGATCGCCGCGGCGACGATGCCCGTGCCGATCCACACAGCGATCGAGGTATAGGACTTGGCCGCCAGCGCGCGCAGCGGCTGCGCTTCGTCCGCCGCCGCCTCGCCCCCGAAGGCAACCATGTCCTGCGGGCTGTATTCGCGCGTGGTGACGATGGTCCACATCACCGCCGCGAACAGCGCAGCGCCGCCGGCCCAGAAGCTCCACTTCACCGTGTCCGGGATGCCCCCGCCCGGCGCTACATTGGAAACCCCCAGATGTTCGAGCAGGAAGGGGAAGATCGATCCAACCACCGCGCCAGCTCCGATGAAGGCGGTCTGCACTGCATAGCCGGCCGCGTGCTGGTCGGTGCGAAGCATATCCCCCACGAAGGCGCGGAACGGCTCCATCGCGATGTTGAGGCTGGCGTCGAGCACCCACAGCATTCCCGCCGCGAACAGCAGCGGCGCGGCGAAGCCGGGCGCCAGCGGCATCAGCAACAGCGACAGAGCCGCCAGGATGGCGCCGGTCAGGAAATAGGGCCGCCGCCTTCCCAGGCGGTTCCAGGTCCGGTCGCTCAGGTGGCCGATGATCGGCTGGACGATCAGACCGGTCAGCGGCGCGGCCACCCACAGCGCCGGCAGATCGTCGATGCTGGAGCCCAGGGTCTGGAACACCCGGCTCATGTTGGAATTCTGCAGCGCGAAGCCGATCTGGATGCCGAAAAAGCCGAAGCTGATGTTCCACAGGCCCGCGAAGCCCTGGCGGGGCTTCTCACGCAATACGACCCCGGTGTGTTCCATCGGCAAGCCTCTCGTCCCTGATCGCCCGCTCGTGCGGGTCACCGGCGCGGTTGCTCGCACGCCGCGCGGGTACGGGCAAGGCGCATACGAATGTAGGGGCTAGATCGCGGAGCTGCTGCCGCGCACGATCAACCGGCTGGGCAGGCGCGGCTCGGGCGGATCGCGGCCTTCGATCTGCGCCAGCACGGTTTCCACCAGGCGATCGCCCGCGCCGGAGATGTCCTGCTGCACCGTGGTGAGCGGAGGGGTGGTGAGGCCGGCGGACGGAATATTATCGAAACCCACCACGGCGACATCGGCGGGAATGCGCCGCGAAGCCCCCGCCAGTGCCCGCATCGCACCGATGGCGATCAGATCGCTGGCGGCGAAGATCGCGTCGAAGCTGCGTCCGCTGGCCAGCAGCGCGCTGGCGGCGCGGTATCCGGCGTCCTCATTGGTAAGGGCATCGAACTGGAGCGCGGGGTCGGGTTCGATCCCCGCCGCCCGCAGCGCCTCGCACAGCCCGTCGTATCGGTGCGCGAACTCCGGGTAGTGCTCGTCGGCATGGCCCAGGAAGGCGATCCGTCTGCGCCCGCTTTCCAGCAGGTGCTCACCCGCCAGCCGCCCGGCGCCCAGATTGTCCGATCCCACGGTGGCGCCGCTGCGGTCGCTGCGGATCGAGCCCCAGCGCGCGAAATGCGTGCCCTGCGCCACGAGCTGGGAAATCCGTGCGGCGTAGAGGGCATAGTCTCCATAGCCGAGCAGGATCAGCCCGTCGGCGCGCTTGGCATCCTGATAACGGGTGTGCCAGTCGTCCTCCATCCGCTGGAAGCTGATGAGGAGATCGAGCCCGCGATTGGCGCAGGCGCGCGTGATCGAACCCAGCATGGCCAGGAAGAACGGATTGATGAGGTTCTCGTCCGTGCCGTCCTCGAAGAACAGCAGCGCGATGGTGTGGGTGCGCTGGCTGCGAAGCGAGCTGGCGTTCTTGTCCACCGTGTAATTGAGCTCGGCGGCGATGCGCTGGATTCGCTCGCGCGTGGCGGCGCTGACCGAGCGATCGCCGCGCAGCGCGCGGCTCACGGTCGGCTGCGAAACCCCCGCCAGATAGGCGATGTCGAAGCTTGTCGGTCGTCCGCTCGGTGCCCGGCCCATGTCGCCTCCGCCTGCCACGGCTAGGGGGGGACGGAGGCAATGGCAATCACGCTGGACGGCGCCGCAAGCATTGTTACATTTTTGCAACCGCTCGGGGCGAGGCTTTCCAGCATACGTATGCAATCTTCCGCCACCGGGCCCGAAGCCCATAGAAAGAAGCTGGGAGAAGGACGGCCATGGCGGCCATCCTCCATGCAGCGATCAGACCGGGTGCCCGAGAGGTGCCCAGCCGCTGTAGTTTGGGGACCAGTTGACGATGGCAATTCGCAAGCAGCTCAATGGCGTGAGCGCGCCGGCCCTGGCCTTGGCGCTGATCGGCGGGTTCCTCCCGCATGCCGCCCTGGCGCAGGACGCCGCGGCCGAGGATGCGACCCCGGCCAATGCGGAAGACGACGATGCCATCGTGGTCACCGGCTTCCGTGCGGCTCTGGAAAGCGCCACCAACGAGAAGAAGCGTGCCGATGCGATCGTCGAATCGGTCAAGGCCGAGGATATCGGCAAGCTGCCCGACAACAGCATCGGCGAATCGATCGCGCGCCTGCCCGGCCTCGCGGCGCAGCGCAGCAACGGCCGCGCCAATATCGTATCGATCCGTGGCTTCGGGCCCGACTTTTCGACTACCACGCTGAACGGGCGCGAGCAGACCACCACGAACGACAGCCGCGCGGTCGAATTCGACCAGTTCCCTTCCGAAATCCTGTCGGGCGTCGATGTCTTCAAGACCGCCCAGGCCGACCGCACCGCCGGGGGCCTGGTGGGCAATATCGACCTGCGTACGATCCGCCCGCTCGGCAAGGATCGCGTCTTTGCCGTCGGCGCGCGTGGCACTTACATCGACGACCAGGTGATCCCGACCAGTTCCGAGCTCGGTTATCGCGTGTTCGGAACCTTCGTGGACAGCTTCGCGGACGACACGATGGGCCTGGCGCTTTCGGTGGCCTATTCCGACGAGACTTACAGCATCCGCGATTGGAACGCCTGGGGCTACGGTGAATATGCGCCCGGCGTGTTCGGCATCAGCGGGGTGAAGACCTGGGCGGAATCCGAGCGGCTGAAGCGTCTGGGCGTGAACGGCACCTTCCAGGCGAAGCTGAGCGACCAGGTTACGCTGACGCTCGACGGGTTCTACTCGCGGTTCAATTCGAAGCTCGACCAGAAGGGCTTCGAAATGCCCATCACCTGTTGCGGCTCGACCGTGACGGGCTATCAGGCGCAGCCGCTGACCGGGGCGCTGGCGGGTGCCTCGATCGTAACCAATGCGACTTGGACGGGCCGGCCGATCGTCGAGAACTATGCCACCGACCAGAAGAACAACACCTACTCCTTCGGTGGAAACCTGACATGGGACAATGAGACCGGCACGCGCGCGCTGGTGGATTTCAGCTGGTCGCGCACCGACCGCTGGCAGGACCGGCTGGAGGTCACCGCCGGGCTGGGGCGCAACCTGCCGACACCGGGCGGCACTTTCGGCTATACTGTGACCGATCGCGCTCTGGTTTTTACCAGCAATTTCAACGCCGCCAACCCGGCGCTGGTCCTCACCGACGTGCAGGGCTGGTCGGGCAGCCCGATCCAGGCCGGCTACGACAAGATCCGCAAGAGTGTCGACGATCTCAAGGAAATCCGGGCCGAGATCGAGCAGGAGATCGGCGGTGGTTTCATCGAGTCGGTCAAGGTTGGCGTCGACAGGGTGCTTCGTACCAAGTCGCTGACTCAGGATGAGGCATTTCTTAGCCCGCCGAATGGGGCCAACAGCGCCGCCATTCCGGGCGGGCTGCTGCTCGATCCCGTGATCCTCGACCGCGGTTTCGGCCCCGTCCTGTCCTTCGACCCGCGGCGTCTTGTTCCCGAGGGCGTGTTGAGCTTCCTGCCGAACACCTTTGGTGCTTCGCAGGCCTATGACATCAGCGAGAATGTTTGGACGCCCTATGCGATGGGCAAGATCAGGGCGCAGCTCGGTGAAACCGAACTGACCGGAAATTTCGGCGTCCAGGCCATCCACACAAGCGTGGAGTCCCGGGGCGCGGTCAATGCGACGATCGCCGATAGCTACTGGATGGTCCTGCCGAGCCTGAACCTCAGCTTCCGCGCGCCGGAGGATGTGGTGGTGCGCTTCGCTGTGTCCAAGCAGATGATGCGCGCGCGCCTGCCGCAGATGAACAACATCATCGGCTTCGGGATCAACAACACTTATAACCCGCCGATCTACACCGGCGGCGGCGGCAACCCGCTGCTGCGCCCCTATCGCGCCACCGCGCTCGATCTCAGCGTCGAGAAGTATTTCGGTACCAAGGGTTACCTTGCGCTGCAGCTCTACTGGAAGAACCTCGACCAGTATATCGATCCCAGCGCCAACAACACTGCCTTCGACTATTCGGGCTTCCCGGTTCCTCCTGGGCTGGTGCCATCCTCGCCGATCGGTCTGTTCAGCGGCCCGGTCAACACCAAGGGCGGCTATATCATGGGCGGCGAGCTGGCCGGCACACTGCCCTTCGAAGTCTTCACCAGTGCGCTGAGCGGCTTCGGGATCACGGGCGGGGTCGGCTACACCCAAACCAAGGCCTATGATGTCGATGGGCATGCCAGCCAGATCCCGGGCTATTCGAAGTGGGTCGGTAGCCTGACCGCCTTCTTCGAGAAGTCCGGCTTCAACCTGCGCGGCAGCATGCGTTACCGTTCGGGCTTCCTGGGCGATTTCTCGCTGTTCAGCGGCGGGCTGGATCGCCAGGCGGTGCTGGCGGAAACGGTATTCGATGCACAGATCGGGTACGACTTCCCGCGCAGCTCCGCGCTTGGCGGACTTTCGGTCTATATCCAGGGCCAAAATCTGACCGACGAGCGGCAGGCGACGCTGGCTCAGATCAACGGTCAAGCGGTCAACGATGCCTGGCTGAAGTATCAGACCTACGGTCGCCGCTTCCTGGCTGGCTTCACCTACAAGTTCTGATGCATGCTGTGCCCCGCCGGCTCGGGTCGGCGGGGTGGGTTGCATAAGGGGCGGACATGACTTCCCGCGCACCCTTCGACATCGTTATTGCGGGCGGCGGCACGGCTGGCTGGACCGCGGCAGCGGTGCTGGCGCGCTTCCTCGGCGAGGCGGCGCGCATAACGCTGGTCGAATCGGACGCCATCGGCACTGTCGGCGTGGGCGAGGCGACCATTCCGCAGATCCACAATCTGTTGATCGGTCTGGGCATCGACCAGGCCGAGTTCCTGCGCGCCACGCAAGCGAGTTTCAAGCTTGGCATCGAGTTCGACGGATGGCTGCGGGAGGGCGAGAGCTACATCCACAGCTTCGGCCAGGTCGGGCGCGGCGCGGGGCTCATACCCTTCCGGCAGCTTTGGCTGAGGGGCAGGGCGCTGGGCGTGGCGGGCGAATACGGCAACTACAGCCCCAATGTCGCCGCCGCCCTGCTGGGCCGCTTCGCCCGTGGAGCCGGGCCGGGCGGGGCGCCCGAGCTGGCCTATGCCTACCACTTCGATGCCACCCTTCTGGCGCGAATGCTGAGAGGTTATGCAGAAGCACGGGGCGTGACTCGTCACGAGGGACGGATCGAGCGGGTCGAACGTGACGGCGCCAGCGGCGCGATCGCCGCGCTCTGGCTGGATGGCGACAGGCGGATCGAAGGCACCCTGTTCGTCGATTGCACCGGATTTCGCAGCCTGCTCCTGGGCGAGGCGCTGGAGGTGCCTTTCACGGACTGGAGCCAATGGCTGCCCTGCGATACCGCTCTGGCGGTGCCCAGCGACGACAGCAGGCTGAGGCCCTACACCCAATCGCTCGCGCGGCCCGCGGGATGGCAATGGCGGATTCCGCTCCAGCATCGCACCGGCAATGGCCATGTGTTCTGCTCCGCTTTCACGAGCGTCGATGAGGCGGCCGATCTGTTGCTCGCCAATCTGGAAGGGCGCGCTCTGGCGGACCCCAGGCCGATCCGCTTCGCCACTGGCCACCGGCGTAGCTTCTGGTCGCACAATTGCGTCGCGCTTGGACTGGCGGCGGGGTTCATGGAGCCGCTCGAATCGACCAGTATCCACCTCGTCCAGTCCGGCATCGGCCGCTTGCTGGACGTGCTGCCAGGCAACGCCGCCGACTTCTCCGTCGCGCGCGATCTGTTCAATCGCCTGTCAGCCAGTGAATGGGAACGGGTCCGCGATTTCCTGGTGCTGCACTACATCGCCAACGAGCGCGTAGGTCAGCCGTTCTGGGACCATTGCCGCGCGATCGAGCCGCCAGCGACCCTGGCGGAAAAGTTGGCGCTATTTGGCGAAAGCGGAAGGTTCATACGGGAGGAGGATGAATTGTTCCTCGATGACAGCTGGGGTCAGGTGATGCTGGGGCAGGGTGTGATCCCGCGCGGATGGTCTCCGCTGGCGGACAATGTACCGCCAGAGGATATCGGTCCCTTCCTCGCCAGCGTCGAGCGGTCGTGCCGGGCGCGCGCCGATACCTTGCCCGCCCATCGCGACTTCGTTGACCGCATGGTCGGGGAAAGCCCTGGAGGACACAGATGAAGACCATTCCCGCCGTCGCGGCGCTTGCCGCGCTTCTCGCCGCGCCTGCGTTGGCGCAGCCGGCCGATTTGCGCCAGCGCGCGCCGAGCGAGGAGGTGATCTATTTCGTCCTGCCCGATCGCTTCGCCAACGGCGACCCGGCCAATGATCGCGGCGGGCTGACGGGCGATCGGCTCAAGACCGGCTTCGACCCGTCGGCCAAGGGGTTCTTCCACGGCGGTGACCTCAAGGGACTTCGCGAAAAGCTCCCCTATCTCAAGGACCTGGGCATCACCGCTATCTGGTTCGCGCCGATTTTCCAGAACAAACCGGTGCAGGGGCCGAAGGGCGACGAGAGCGCGGGCTATCATGGCTATTGGGTGACCGATTTCACCCGTCCCGACAGTCACTTCGGCACGCGGGACGAGTTCAAGGCCTTCGTCGCGGCCGCGCATGGCATGGGGATGAAGGTCTATATGGACATCATCACCAACCACACCGCCGACGTGATCCGTTACAAGGATGGCGACGCGACCAATTACGAGTACCGCAGCCGTGGCGATTACCCCTATTCGCGCCGCGGCGGGGCCGGCGGGGCGCCGATCAATCCCGGTTTCATGGGCGATGGGGACAGTTCCGAAGCGAACTTCGCCAGGCTGACCGATCCGAACTACGCCTACATACCGGAAATCCCGGACGGCGAGCGCAAGGTCAAGGTTCCCGCCTGGCTCAACGACCCGATCTACTATCACAACCGGGGCAATTCGAGCTTCACCGGCGAGGACAGCCGCTTCGGCGATTTCGCCGGCCTGGACGATCTGTTCACCGAGCACCCCCGGGTGCGCCAGGGCATGATCGATATCTACGGGGCCTGGATCGACGATTTCGGGGTCGACGGCTTCCGCATCGACACCGCGCGCCATGTCGATCCCGGCTTCTGGCAGGTGTTCGTGCCCGCCATGCTCGAGCGGGCCAGGGCCAGGGGCATCCCCAATTTCGCCCTGTTCGGCGAGGTGTTCAAGGACATCCCGCAGAACGGCTACATCGCCGAATACACCCGCCGCGACAAGCTGCCGCAGGTGCTCGATTTCGCCTTCCAGGCTTCGGTCCGGGAAGTGGTGAGCAAGGGCCAGGGCACGGTCGTTCTGGCGCAGCTCTTCGATGGCGACGTGCTCTACGAAGGCGGCGAGGCGGCGGCGCTGAACCTGCCGACCTTCCTCGGCAATCACGACATGGGCCGCTTCGCCTGGCTGGTGCAGCAGGATCGTCCCGGGATCGGCCGCGACGAACTGCTCAGCCGCACGCTGCTGGCGCACGCCATGCTGATGACGCTGCGCGGCGCACCGGTGATCTACTATGGCGACGAGCAAGGCTTCGTGGGCGCCGGTGGCGACCAGCTGGCGCGGGAGGACATGTTTCCCAGCCAGACGGCCGTCTATAACGCCATCCCGCTGATCGGTACCGACAAGACCACGGCGGATGACAGCTTCGACCCCGCGCACCCGCTTTACCGCACCATCGCGGCCCTGGCGAAGCTGCGGGCCGAGGATCCAGCGCTCCGCAAGGGGCGGCAGGTGGTCCGCCACTACGAGCAGACCGAGGGATTGTTCGCCGTCACCCGCTCGGACGAAACGAAGGGAGGAGAATTGCTGATCGTGTTCAACACCGCCGGCACCCAACGCTCCGGCAACATCGCGATCGGCTATGATGCGCGGCGGTTGCAGACGCTGGCTGGCACCTGCCCCGCGGCGGTGACCGCGCCGGGCAGCGTCAGGATCGACCTGCCCGCCTTCGGCTGGGCGGTCTGCCGGCTGGAGAAGAACCCCTCGTGAGCAGCATTCAGCCAGCAATGCGCGCCGAACACGCCGGTCTGCCGTGGTGGAAAGGTGCGGCGATCTACCAGGTCTATCCGCGCAGCTTCATGGATTCGAACGGGGATGGGGTGGGCGATCTGCCCGGCATCACCGCGCGCCTGGATCATATCGCCCGGCTCGGGGTCGATGCGCTCTGGATCAGCCCCTTCTTCACCAGCCCGATGAAGGATTTCGGCTACGACGTGGCCGATTACTGCGATGTCGACCCCATCTTCGGCACGCTCGCCGATTTCGACGCGCTGGTGGACCGCGCTCATGCGTTGGGCCTTCGCGTCCTGATCGATCAGGTCTATTCGCATACCTCCGATCTCCACGCCTGGTTCGCGGAGAGCCGCCAGGACAGGACCGGCCCCAAGAGCGACTGGTACGTATGGGCCGACGCGCGGAACGACGGATCGCCGCCGAGCAACTGGCAATCGGTGTTCGGCGGACCGGCTTGGACCTGGGATGCGCGGCGCGGCCAATACTACCTTCACAACTTCCTCAGCAGCCAGCCCCAGCTCAACGTCCATGCGCCGGCGGTGCAGGATGCGCTGCTCGATGTTGCAAGGTTCTGGCTCGACCGGGGCGTGGACGGCTTTCGGCTCGATGCGCTCAATTTCGCGATGCATGATCCGCTCCTGCGCGACAATCCGCCGGCCCCTCCGTCGGACAAGCCCAGGACCCGACCGTTCGATTTCCAGCAGCGGGTCCACAATCAGAGCCACCCGGGAATACCGGCCTTCATCGCGCGCCTGCGCGCGCTGACGGACAGCTACCAGGGGGTGTTCACGGTGGCGGAGGTGGGCGGCGACGAAGCCGAGCGGGAGATGAAGGCCTTCACCGCTGGCGAGGAGCACCTCAATTCCGCCTATGGCTTCAATTTCCTCTATGCCGATGTGCTGCGCCCTGGCACGGTCTGCGCGGCGCTGGCGGAATGGCCAGACACACCGGGCCTGGGCTGGCCAAGCTGGGCGTTCGAGAACCATGACGCGCCGCGCGCACTCAGCCGATGGTGCCGGCCGGAGCACCGCGAGCCTTTCGCCCGGCTCAAGATGCTGCTGCTGGCCTGCCTCAGGGGCAACGTCATCCTGTGGCAGGGCGAGGAGCTCGGGCTGACCCAGGTCGATATCCCGTTCGAGATGCTGCGCGATCCCGAAGCGATCGCTAACTGGCCGCTGACGCTCAGCCGCGATGGTGCCCGCACGCCGATGCCCTGGAACGCCGACGCCGCGGACGCCGGCTTCGGTTCGGCCGAACCGTGGCTGCCGGTCGGCGCCGAGAACGCCGCGCGCGCGGTCGATCGGCAGGAAGGCGATCCGGCGTCGCTGCTCAACCATACCCGCGCCATGCTGGCATTGCGCAACCGCCATCCGGCGCTGCATCATGGAGCGGTCGCCGCCTGCCGCGCGGCGGGCGACCTGCTGGTGCTGGAGCGGTCGGGCGAAGGCGAGCGAATCAGGGTGGTGGCGAATTTCGGCGAGGAGAGTGTGATGCTGGATGAAGGTCAGGGCGCGGGCGAGGTGCTTGCCGCGATCAATGGTGCGAACGCCGAGCGGTTGCCGGGCTTCGCCGCGCTGGTGGTGCGGCTTTGAGGCGGGCGGGGCTTCTGGCGGCGCTGCTATGCGCCGGATCGCCGCAGGCGGCGGCCTGGGCCGCCACGGTCGCATCGCCCGACGGACGGATCGTGGTGACCGTGGATGCCGACAACGAAGGCATCCCGTTCTACGAGGTCAGCCTGGTCGGGAAGCCGCTGATCGCGCGCAGCCAGATCGCCTTCAACTTCACCGACGAGGATCCGCTGCGGCGAGGCCTGAAGGTGGAAGGCGAGAAGCGAGCCCAGACCGACACGCGATGGGAGCAGCCGTGGGGCGAGCGCCAGTGGGTGGCGGACAAGCATAACGAACTGGCCATCACATTCGTCGAGAATCGCGCCGATCCGCGGCGCGTAACGGTCCGGTTCCGGGTGTTCGACGATGGCGTCGGCTTCCGCACAGAGTTTCCCCAGCGCGCCAAGCCCGAGACGCGGATCGCGGAGGAGCTGACCGAATTCACCATCGCCGCGCCCGGGACCGCGTGGTGGATCCAGGCGGGCGACTGGAACCGTTACGAGCAGATCTATCAGCAGACCCCGATCGACGCGGTCTCGATGGCGCATACCCCGATGACCATCCGCACCGCCGATGGCACGCATCTGTCGTTCCACGAGGCGGCGCTGGTCGATTATTCGGGCATGTGGCTGCAGCGGCTGACCGGGCAGAAGTTCCGCGCGCACCTCTCCCCGGGGGCGGGCGGCGCGGCCAGGGTTGTTCGCAAGGGCGCGTTCGACACCCCCTGGCGCACGATCCGCATTGCGCCCGATGCCGCCGGGCTGGTCGAGAACGATCTGGAGCTCAACCTCAACGAACCCAACAAGCTGGGCGATGTGAGCTGGTTCAAGCCGGCCAAATACATCGGCATCTGGTGGGGGATGATCAGCGGCAAATGGAGCTGGGCGCAGGGCCCGCAGCACGGCGCAACCACCGCGCGGACGAAGGAATACATCGACTTCGCGGCGAAGCACGGCTTCCGCGGCGTGCTGGTGGAAGGCTGGAACTACGGCTGGGACGGCAACTGGTTCGGCAATGGCCGCGACTACAGCTTCACCAAACCCTATCCCGACTGGGATCTGGAGGGACTGGCCGCCTATGCGAAGCGCAAGGGCGTGCGTCTGATCGGCCATCACGAAACCGGCGGCAATATCGAGGTTTACGAACGCCAGCTCGCCGATGCGATGAAGCTTTACGGCGATCTCGGGATCGATGTTGTGAAGACCGGCTATGTCGCCGATGCCGGCGGGATCATTTCCTGCAACGCCGACATCGCCCAGCCTTGCGCGGGGCAGGTGATGGCCTGGCACGATGGCCAGCGCCAGGTGCAGCACCACCTTCGCGTGGTCGAGGAAGCGGCGAAAAACAAGGTCGCGGTCAATCCGCACGAGCCGGTGAAAGATACCGGCCTGCGCCGCACCTATCCCAACTGGGTCGCTCGTGAAGGCGCGCGAGGCATGGAATACAACGCCTGGTCCCCCTTCTCCAACGGCCCCGACCACGAGCCGACGCTGGTCTATACGCGGATGTTGTCGGGCCCGATGGATTACACCCCGGGCGTGCTCAGCGTGACCGGCGGAAATGGCGTGCCGATGGCGAGCACGGTGGCCAAGCAGTTGGGGCTCTACCTCGCGATATATTCGCCCATCCAGATGGCGGCCGATTTCATCGAGAGCCTGGCGGCCCATCCGCGGGAACTGGAGTTCATCAAGGCGGTGCCCGCGGATTGGGCCGAGAGCAGGCTGGTGGCGGGCGAGGTGGGCGATTTCGCCATCTTCGCTCGCAAGGACCGCAACTCGCCCGACTGGTATGTCGGCGGCGTCAACGATGCCACGGCGCGCACGGTGGAGGTGAAGCTCGATTTCCTCGATCCGGGCAAGAGCTATCGCGCCACGATCTGGAAGGACGGCGAGGGCGCGACCTACGAGACCGACGCGCGCCACCGTATCGCCTATGACACGCGGACCGTGCGCAAGGGCGATACGCTGACGCTGTGGCTCGCCCCCGGCGGCGGGGCGGCGGTGCGGCTGCAACCGGGCAAGTGAGCGCGCCCGCCCCGCCCCGCGTTGTCGTCCTGGGCGGCGGGAGCGCGGGGTGGATCACCGCCAGCCTGCTGGCCAGGGAATGGGGCGCCGGGCTGATCACGGTGGTGGAGAGCCCCGAGATCGGCATCATCGGGGTGGGGGAAGGCTCGACCCCGCAGATGGGACTGCTGTTCGATCATCTCGGCATCGCGGAGGCCGAGTGGATGGCGGCCTGCGATGCCACCTTCAAGCTCGGCATCCGCTTTACCGGCTGGAGCGAGCGGCCGGGGTTCGAAAGCTACTTCCACCCCTTTCCCGGTCCGGTCGATCTTCACACCGAACCGGGTTTCACGCACAATTGCGCGCTGGCGCGGCGCGGCTTCGATGTGGCCGCGCATCCCGACGACTGGTTCCTAGCCACGCGGCTGGCACAGGATGGCCAGCGCCCGCACCCGGCGGCCGGTTTTCCCTTTCCGCCGAGCTACGGCTATCATTTCGACGCCTTCAAGCTGGGTGCCTTCCTGCGGGAATGGGCGGTGGCGCGCGGGGTCACCCATTTGCCGCGAAGGGTGGGCGAGGTGGCGCTGAGCGAGAACGGCGATGTCGCGGCCCTTGTCCTCGACGATGGCGAACGGGTGGAGGGCGACATCTTCGTCGATTGCTCGGGCTTTCGCAGCCTGATCATGCAGGAGGCGCTGGCCGAGCGCTTCCAATCCTATGGCGATGCGCTATGGGCCGATCGCGCGGTCGTGCTGCCGAGCGCCGCGCCCGGCGACCTTCATCCCCGGACCGAAGCCCATGCCATGTCGGCGGGTTGGCGCTGGTCGATCCCTCTCACCACGCGGACGGGCAACGGCTACGTCTATTCCAGCCGATATATGACGGACGGGGATGCCGAGGCCGAACTGCGTGCGGCGACCGGCGTGAGTCACGAGGTCGAGGCGCGCGTCCTGCACATGAAGGTCGGCCGGGTAGAGCGTAGCTGGCACCGCAACTGCCTTGCCGCCGGGCTGGCCCAGGGCTTCGTCGAGCCGCTGGAGGCGACCGCGCTGCACATCGTCATCACCACCGCGCTCGATTTCGCGCGCGCCTTGGCCGCTGGCGGTTTCACCGACCGGCATCGTGATGCCTTCAACGCCAATCTTGCCGCACGCTATGATGGCATTCGCGACTATATCGTGGCGCATTACCGCATGAACCAGAGGAGCGACGCGGGCTTTTGGCGCGATTGCGCCGCCAATCAGCACCTATCGGACGCGCTCAAGGGCATGATGACGGCCTGGTTTACTCACGAGGACATAGCCGCCGCGAACCGGGCCCTGAACGGGGAGGCGCCGGCCTATCCGGCCATGAGCTGGCACTGCCTGTTCGCGGGCTACGGCACATTCCCCCCGGCCGCGAAGATGCAGCCGCTGCCCGATGGTCTGCGCGCCGCCGACCCCGACGAGGCGCGGCGGCTTCTGGCGGCCTGCGCGGGCAACTTCGCGCGCTGAGGGACGCTGTTCATAGCCGCGCCCCGGTGTATGGATTGCGAATCGAAACCGGGAGAGCGCGATGGCAACGCAAGCCACGCAAGAGATCGATACGGATGCGGCATTCCGCGAGGAGGCGAAGGCCTTCCTCGCCGAGCATTTTCCACCCGAGCTTAAGGGCAAATCCAACGCGCTGGCCAGCGTGGAGGGGCCCACCGCCGAGACTCCGGCGCAGAAGAGCTGGCGCGAGGCGGTGGGCAGCAGGGGTTGGGGCACCCCCACCTGGCCGAAGGAATACGGCGGCGGTGGGCTGACCAGGAAGCAGGCGCGCATCCTTGACGAGGAAATGGCGCGCGCAGGCGCTTTCAACCCCATCGGCGGCATGGGCGTGATGATGTTCGGCCCCACCCTGCTCGAATATGGCAGCGAGGCGCAGAAGGCGGAGCATATCCCGCCGATCTGCCGGGGCGAGATCAGGTGGTGCCAGGGTTATTCCGAGCCCAATGCCGGCAGCGACCTGGCCAACCTGCAGGCAATGGCCGAGGACCGGGGCGATCATTACCTCGTCAACGGCCAGAAGACATGGACCAGCGGCGGGCAATGGGCCGACAAGTGCTTCGCGATCGTGCGGACCGACCGCAGCGACAAGCACAAGGGCATCAGTTTCCTGCTGATCGACATGGATGCGCCGGGCGTGGAAGTCCGCCCGATCCGCATGATCAGCGGCGCGAGCCCGTTCTGCGAAACCTTCTTCACCGATGTGAAGGTGCCCAAGGCCAACCTCGTGGGCGAGGAGGGGCAGGGCTGGACCATCGGCAAGCGGCTGCTCCAGCACGAGCGCACCAATCTATCGGGCGGGGGCAGCCTGGCGCGGCTCATGGGCGCGAGCCTTAGCGAGATGGCCAGGAAGACGGGCGAGGTCGACGCGACCGGCGCGCTCGCGAACAAGGTGCTGCGTGACCGGATCGCCGATTTCGACATCCGGTGGAGCGCCTTCCTGCTCACCGCGCGCCGCGCGATGGAAGAGAGCAAGGCCGCCGGCGGGGTCAGCGAGATCAGCTCGGTACTGAAGAAGCTGGGCACCAGACTGGGGCAGGAACGCAGCGAACTGCTGATCGAGATACGCGGGCTGCAGGGGCTGGGCTGGGAAGGCGACGGGTTCGAAGGCCCCGAGCTGGAGGCGGTACGCGGCTGGCTGTTCGGCAAGGCGACCACGATCTACGGCGGCTCGACCGAAATCCAGAACAACATCATCGCCAAGCGCGTGCTCGGCATGCTCGATCACCAATAGGAGCACAGGCCGTGGCCATCCTCAGCGAAGAACAGGAAATGCTCCGCGACATGGCGCGCGACTGGGCAGCGAATGAAAGCCCGGTGGCGGCCTTCCGCAAGCTGCGCGATGCGGGCGATGGCTTCGACCGCGCGGCATGGGAGGCGATGGCCGCCATGGGCTGGACCGGCGTTGTCATCCCCGAGGCGTATGGCGGGTCGGACTTCGGCTGGCTCTCGATGGGTCTAGTGGCCGAAGAACTCGGCAAGACGCTGACCGCGAGCCCTCTGGTGGCGAGCACCGTGGCCGCGAGCGCGGTAATGCTGGGTGGAAGCGAAGCGCAGCAGTCGAACTGGCTCCCCCGCATCGCAGGTGGACAAGCCATCGCCACTCTCGCGGTGGACGAAGGACCGCACCACGATCCGGCGCGGATCGCGGCCAGGGTATCGGATGGCAAGTTGACCGGGACCAAACCCTTCGTCGCGGAGGCCGCCAACGCCGACCTGTTCGTGGTCGCAGCGGCAGACGGGCTCTATCTGGTGGAGAAGGGCGCGGGTGTCACGCTATCGCCGCGCAGCCTGACCGATCAGCGCAGCCATGCCGAGGTGCGCTTCGATGGGGCGTCGGCGGAAAGGCTGGCGGGTGGCGGGGACACGCTGATTGACGATGTGCTCGATCGCGCGCGCATCCTCGCCTCCTGCGAGATGCTGGGCATGGCGCAGCAGGTCTTCGACGTGACGCTCGACTATCTGAAACAGCGCGTGCAGTTCAACCAGGTGCTGTCGAGCTTCCAGGCATTGCAGCACCGCATGGCCGATCTGTTCGGCGATCTGGCGATGATGCGCAGCGCGGTCGAGGGTGGCCTCCAGGCGTTGGACAGCGGCTTCGGCGTTGCGCGCGCGGCCACCATCGCCAAGGCGGAGGCGAACCGCGTGCTGCACAAGATCACCAATGAGGGCATCCAGCTTCACGGCGGCATCGGCATGACCGACGAATACGACATCGGCCTCTATCTCAAGCGCGCCCGCGTGCTGGAGGCGCAATGGGGCAGCACGTCCTTCCTGCGCGATCGTTTCGCCACGCTGGGCGGATATTGATGGCGCGCGGTTCCGATCTGGCGCTCGCGGATTCCGCGGCGCTTGGCTTCGATCCGGCGCGGCTGGCCCGCATCGATGCGTTCCTGCGTGAAGGCTACGTCGCCAACGGCAAGCTTCCCTGCGCGCAGATATTGGTGGCGCGTGACGGACAGCCGGTGCATTTCGGGCAGTTCGGAACCTTGCGCGCGGACGGCACCGCGATGCGGGAGGATGCGCTGTTCCGCATCGCCAGCATGACAAAGCCGGTCACATCGGTGGCCTTCATGCAACTCGTCGAGAAGGCGAAGGTCGCGCTGGACGATCCGGTCTCCCGGGTGCTTCCCGAGCTTGCCGGACTGGGCGTCTATGCCGGCGGCGGGGGAGCGGTGCCCTTCGCGCCGGTCACACCCGCGCGACCGCTGCGCTTCGTCGATCTGCTGACGCATATGTCCGGCCTGACCTACGGCCTGCAGAACCGCACCAGCGTGGACGCCGCCTATCGCGAACGGGAGTTCGACTTTGGCCGCGAGCATCACAGCAGCGACGAATATGTCGAGAAGCTCGGCAAGCTGCCGCTCGAGTTCGAGCCCGGGACCGGGTGGAACTATTCGGTGGCGACCGACGTGCTCGGCGTTGCGGTGGAGCGGCTCAGCGGGATGCGGCTGGGCGAGTATTTCCGCGAGCACATCTTCGGCCCGCTGGGCATGGTGGACACCGGCTTCGACATCGCCGCGGGCCAGGCGGACCGGCTGGCCGACGCTTGGGGTTATCAGCCGGGCCAAGCACCCAAGCTGGTGGACCGCGGTGTGGACAGCAAGCTCCTGGCGCCCGCCCGCTTCCACAGCGGCGGCGGCGGGCTGATCGGCACCATCGCGGACTATCACCGTTTCTGCGCGATGCTGCTCGGCAAGGGCGAGCTGGACGGCGCGCGCATCATCGCGCCCAAGACGCTCGAACTGATGACCAGCAATTTCCTTCCCGGCGGGGCGGACCTGGCCAGCGTGAGCCGCAGCCTGTTCTCCGAAAGCACCAGCGCGGGTTCGGGCTTCGGACTCGGCTTCGCGATGGTGATCGACCCGGCGCGCACGCTGATGGCGGCCAGCGAGGGGGAATTCTACTGGGGTGGAGCCTATTCGACGGCCTTCTTCGTCGATCCCGTCGAAGGGATCACGATGGTATTCATGACCCAGCTTTATCCCAGCAGCGCTTATCCGGTTCGGCGGCAGCTCAAGACGCTGATCTATTCCGCGCTGATGGACAGCCGCGCACGAGCGTGACGGAGGTCCGGCAGGAGCGCGTCATGTAACGATCCAGGCGCGGATGACCAGGCTTACGACCACCATCACTCCGACGCTCAGCAGCCAGATGCCGGCCATCCAGGCCAGCCGCTGTCGCATGGGAAGATGTTCGGAATCGTTCACGGCAGGGCAGTCTTCAGACATCGCTCTCTCCGAGGGCGCACCAGCACCGGGGTGCACCTCGCATCAGCTCCTGCGTGAAGTCAACGCCCGGCGCTCCGTTCGGTGCCTGGTTGTCGACCGTTACGGAAAACGTCACGCGGGTGGCTTCGCGCCATTGCGCCGCCGAACGCCGCCATGCGCCTGATTTGAGAAGGATTATCTCCCCGCTGGAACGCCAACAGCAGGACCGGTGTTTCGTGATTGTCGAACCAGCTTGTGAAGGAACATCCCGATGCCCGCCATCTCAGATATCATGACCCGCGATCCCCGGACCGCCGCCGCGGGAGATACGCTGCAAAGCGTCGCCAGCGCGATGGAATCGGGCAACTTCGGTTCCATGCCGGTGTTAGACGGCGGGCGGTTCGTGGGCGTGGTGACGGACCGTGACATTGCCGTTCGCGCTGTGGCGCAGGGCCTCCCCGCAGATACGCCGGTATCCGAAGTGATGACCGCGAAGCCCGTCTGTGTGGCCGGCGATTGCGATCTGGCGGAGGCTGCGCGCCTGATGAAGGACGAGCAGATCCGTCGCCTCTACGTCACGGATGGGGATTCGCTGGTGGGTGTCGCGGCGCTCGCCGACGTGGTCGCGGCTGCGGGGGAGCGGTTGAGCGGCGAGACGATCGAGGGCATCTCGCGCAACTGAGATTCGCTCCGGCACTGGCCGCCCTTGCTGGCGCAAGGGCATTCTCGCGAGGATAGTGGCGGTATTCGCCTTGCGGATCGTGGCGTGGCAGCGTTAGGCGCGCGGCAAGGGCTGTTTGCCGCGCTGGCGCTGCGGCCCGCGACAGGAGATTTGCGATGTTCGAACATGTTCCGGCCTGGCTAGGCAAGGCGCTGCGCAACGCGCGTGCTGGGCATGGCGGGTTGGCGGTAGCCAAGCTGGGCGCGGAAGATTTGCTCCATGCCGGTGGTTTTCGTTTGCAGAGCGCGGCCTTCGTCGATGGCGAGGCGCTCGATCCCATGTTTACGGCAGACGAGGAGGACGCCTGCGCCCCGCCGCTGGAGTGGAGCGCCCCGCCGCCGGGCACCAAGGCGCTCGCGCTGATCGTGGAGGATCCGGATGCGCCCGGGTTGGAGCCTTTCGTCCACTGGCTTGGCTGGGGAATGGAGCCGCGCGCGGGCAAGCTGTTCGAAGGCGAGGAACCTCCGGTGATGGGGCAGAACAGCTACCTCAAGGACGAATGGCTCGCCCCCGATCCACCGACGGGCCACGGCAAGCATGACTATGTGTTCCAGCTCTTCGCGCTCGATGTCCCGCTGGACCTGGCTGCCGGCAGTGGCCGCGCCGCGTTCATGGACGAGCTGGAAGGTCACGTCATCGGCGCGGCCGTGCTGACCGGAACCTACGGGCGAAACTGAGCTGCCTGGTTGATTCAGTCGAAAGGGCCCGCCGGGCTGTCGCGCCCTGAGACTGACGGCCTCATTCGCCGCGCAAGGCGGTGACGTCGTGAGGGAAGCCCGTCATGCCGTAGGGCGTTTCGAGCGCAGTGCGATCCCAGCCCTGTGCCACGGCCACGGCGGCATAGGTGGACTGCAGGAAGGCTAGCAGCGTTGCCTCGGGATCGCTCGCGGCCCTGACGGCCGCATAGGGCAGAACGAATTCCCCCAGATCGGAGTGCCAGTACGCCGCACCGGGAGCGATGGGGGCACCGGCCAGCGCATCGGAGCCGGGGTAGCCATACGCATAGAAGGCCGCTTCGGCCACGCCGCCGCCGCCCAGCCAGAACCCGGCGCTGGCAACTTCATGGCTGTAGGCCTCGCGAGTGACGTGGTCGGGAAGATTGGGGATGCCGCCGGGGTGGAGCGGAGCCTCGCGGCCCGAAAAGCGCGTCACGGCGAGGTCCATGCTGCCCCAGAACAGGTGGCTGGGCGAGCATTTGCCGATGAATCCGGTGCGGAAGCTTTCGAACACGCGGTTTGCGTCGGAGAACGCCCGGTGGATGCGCGCGACCGTGGCGCAATCCCATGTCCGGCTGCGATCGTCTTGCTGGAAGGGAACGGCCGGGTCGATTTCGTTCGGCGCACCCGCGATATTGGTCGCCACGCCGGCCTCGGCCAGCAACGCCGCGAATTGCTCGTAAAACCGCGCCACCGTCTGGCCCGTGATAGCGAACTCGCCGGAAAAGCCGTGGGAGGTTTCCACCCGCACCGCCGAGCCGAGGCAGTCGACCAGCACTTCAGCTTCGCCGTTTGCCGCCATCACCGGATAAGTGCGAAAGCCCCTCGGCACCACGCGCAGCGCCAGATGCCAGCCGTGGTTGCACCACGGCAGCGCACGGGTCGGCAGCTTGCCCACGACCTGCAGATAGGCGTGGAGCGTTTCGATTACCGGGCGCTCGGCCTCGTAATCGAGTTCGGGCCAACGCGCGTCGGTCATCGGCGCGTGCGCCTCAGAAGATCTCGAACAGGCCGGCGGCGCCCATGCCGCCGCCCACGCACATGGTCACGACACCGTATTTCGCGCCCATCCGCTTGCCTTCGAGCAGGACATGGCCGGTGCAGCGCGCGCCGGTCATGCCATAGGGGTGGCCGATGGAGATGGACCCGCCATTCACGTTGAGCAGCTCGTTGGGAATGCCGAGCTTGTCACGGCAGTAGAGCACCTGCACCGCGAAGGCCTCGTTCAGCTCCCAGATGCCGATATCCTCCACCTTCAGGCCAAAGCGGGTGAGGAGCTTGGGGATCGCGAAGACCGGGCCGATGCCCATCTCGTCGGGCTCGGTGCCGGCCACCGCCATGCCGATGTAGCGGCCGAGCGGCTCGATCCCGCGCTTCTCCGCCAGGCTCGCTTCCATCAGGATGCTGGCGCTGGAACCGTCGGAAAGCTGGCTGGCGTTACCGGCCGTGATGGTGGTGCCTTCGCCCATCACCGCCTTCAGCGAGTTGAGGCCCTCCAGCGTGGTTTCGGGCCGGTTGCCCTCGTCCTTCGCGATCGTGACCTCCTGATCGGAAATCGCGCCGGTGGCCTTGTCCTGCACCTTCATGGTGACGGTCACGGGCACGATCTCGCCGTCGAACTTGCCCGCGGCTTGCGCGGCGGCGGTGCGCTGCTGCGACTGGAACGCATATTCGTCCTGCGCTTCGCGGCTGATGTCGTAGCGCTGCGCCACCGTTTCTGCGGTCTGGAGCATGGGCATGTAGATCGCCTTGTGCATCGCCATCAGCGACGGATCGGGCTGGACCCGCATCTCGGCGGTCTGGACCAGGCTGATCGATTCCTGCCCGCCGGCGGCGACCACGTCCATGCGGTCGATTACGATCTGCTTGGCGGCGGTGGCGATGGTCATCAGCCCGCTGGAGCACTGGCGGTCGATGGTCATCCCGCTGGTGGTGATCGGGCAGCCGGCCCGCAGCGCCACCTGGCGCGCCAGATTGCCCGCCTGGGTGCCCTGCTGGAGCGCGGAGCCCCACAGCACGTCGTCCACCTCGCCCGCCTCTATTCCTGCGCGCTCGATCGCGGGCGCCAGCGAATAGCTGCCCAGCGTCGCGCCTGGGGTGGCGTTCAAGGCGCCCTTGTAGGCGCGGCCGATGGCGGTGCGGGCGGTGGAGACGATAACGGCATCGCGGGTCATGGGATTGCTTCCTTGGTGAATTCAGGTTCGCCCCCCTGATTGTCGGGGGGCGGATTGGCGCGGGCTAGACGAAGAACTGAGTCATCCATTCGGCGATCAGGGCGGGCTTGTCCTCGCCCTCGATCTCGATGGTGATCTCGACCGTCTGCTGCCACTGGCCGGGCCGCTTCTCGATCATCTCCAGCAGCTTCCAATGGCCGCGGATACGCTTGCCGGATCGCACCGGGTTTATGAACCGCGTCTTGTTGCCGCCGTAGTTGACGCCCATTTTCACCTCATCGGGGCGCGGGATGTCGCTGTTGGCGGACAGATAGGGGATCATCGACAGGGTGAGGAAGCCATGCGCGATGGTGCCGCCGAAAGGCGTCATCTTCGCCATTTCCTCGTTCACATGGATAAACTGGTGGTCACCGGTCGCCTCGGCGAACTGGTTGATGCGGTCCTGGCTGATCTCGACCCATTCGCTGGTGCCGATCGTTTCGCCGACCTTGGCTGCGATATCCTGCGGGCTCATGCGGGCGCTCTCCTTTGGCCACTGGCCTTCTCCGGGCGCGTTCATGGCCCAAGCATCCGGGGCGTGCAATGCCCGCGCCGCTGCCGCTACGGCATGGGGAAGCCGGCACGCCCATCCCGGCTCGCAGGCCCCCGCGAGGGCCCGAATCGGCCCCGGCGACGCGGTTGCCCGAGCGGCGCGGCTTGGCCATAGATACCCGGCGAGGGCCGGCGCGGTGCCGGGATTCGCCCCGGTTGCCGCTTCAGGCCCGGAACCAAGGATGGATAGGGCAGAGACGAGAATGGCGGAACGCCGCCCGATTGCGAGCCATCCGGCCTTCACGCCGCTCGCCGCGCTGTGGTTCGCCGCGCTGTTCGGGCTGGGCGTGGCGGTGTTGCCATCGGCCTGGGTGGCGCGCGTCCTCGCCGCCGCCGGGATTGGCGTGCCGGGCGCGGTGGCCATCGGCGTGGCGGCGCTGCTCGGCGCACTGGTCGGCCTTGTTCTGGGGAGGGCGATAGCGCGGTGGACGCTGCGCGACCCGCGACCGCTCTATGCGCAGGAAGACCAGCTCCACGAGTCTGCGGAACCTGCGCCCGAACCCGTGCGGCGGCCGCTGCGGGTGCGCGAGGAGGTGAGCGACGGCGCGGAAGTCGAACTGGCTGCGCCCGCGCGTGCGCTCGACGCGAAACCTTCGCCGGCGCCGGACACCATCCCGCAGTACGATTCGGGCGGGCCCGCCCGCGTGGTGGAGACGGGCCTGATGATCGTCGCGCCCCGGCCCGCATCCGCGGCCCCGCTCGATTTCGATCTCGACGCTTTGCTCGCCCGCTTCGATCAGGCGATCGATGGTTTCGCGACCGAGGCCGCCGGCCAGGAGCCGGCGCCGGACCCCGTGCGCGCCTTCGTGGCCCGCCAGACAGGCGACGAGGCCGGTGCCGGGCTTCCCGGGCCGGCTCGCGACCATCGCGAAGGCCTGCGCGCCGCGCTCGACGATCTTGCCCGTATCCGTGCTGCCGATGACGGACGGACGGGCGGCTAGGATGTCCGCTTAGGGCGATCCAAGAAAAACTAGGCAATAATCTGTCGCCCTTCGCGGTTGCAAAACAGCAATCGAGCAGGCATGATTCTCACTCGCGACATTTTATCGGCGAGGCCTGGCCGCGCCGCACAGTGATGCCGGGACAACGGGCCTCGCCAGTGGGCGGGCCTGCGGTTCTTCCGGCGCTCGAGGGGACGCAATGGTGCCTGGTGATCTACCGCCCGCGCAGGGCCTTTACGATCCCCGGAATGAACACGACGCCTGTGGCGTCGGCATGGTCGCGCATATCAACGGCGCGAAAAGCCATGCGATCGTCACCCGCGCGCTGGAAATCCTCCACAACCTCGACCATCGCGGCGCGGTCGGTGCCGATCCGCTGCTGGGCGACGGGGCGGGCATCCTGATCCAGCTTCCCGACCCGCTGCTTCGGAAGTGGGCCGCGGGCGCAGGTCTGGATCTGCCGCCGCCGGGGCACTACGCGGTCGCGCAATGCTTCATGCCGCAGGATGAACTGTCGCGCGGTTTCGTCGAGGGGCAGCTCGAGAAGTTCATCGCCAAGGAAGGCCAGCGCGTGATCGGCTGGCGCGAGGTCCCCACCACGGTGGAAGGGCTGGGCAAGGCCGTGCTCGCCAGTATGCCGGTGATGCGCCAGTGCATCGTCGGGCGCGGAGAGGATTGCGCCGACCAGGATTGCTTCGAACGCAAGCTGGTGGTGATCCGAAAGCAGACGCTGAACCCGCTGCGGACACTGGCGGACAAGCACGGCCTG
Source organism: Altererythrobacter sp. (assembly GCA_016793865.1). GTDB lineage: Bacteria > Pseudomonadota > Alphaproteobacteria > Sphingomonadales > Sphingomonadaceae > Qipengyuania. Next base: position 50,263 of record JAEULJ010000006.1, on the reverse strand, counting down.
CCGGGCCTCGTCGATACCTATATCCCGAGCTTTTCCAGCCGCACCATCGTCTACAAGGGGCTCCTGCTGGCAACGCAGGTGGGCAGCTTCTACGACGATCTCCGCGATCCCGATTGCGTCAGCGCGCTGGGCCTCGTCCACCAACGGTTCTCCACCAACACCTTCCCGAGCTGGCGGCTCGCGCATCCATTCCGCTTCACCGCGCACAATGGCGAGATCAATACCGTGCGCGGCAACGTCAACTGGATGGAAGCGCGCCGGCGGACGATGGAATCCGACCTGCTGGGGACCGACCTCGACAAGATGTGGCCGCTGATCCCGCATGGCCAGTCGGACACCGCAAGCCTCGACAACGCGCTCGAACTGCTGGTCACCGGCGGGTACAGCCTCGCCCATGCGATGATGATGCTGATGCCGGAAGCGTGGGGGAAGAACCCGCTGATGGACCCGGCGCGGCGCGCTTTCTACGAATATCACGCGGCACTGATGGAACCGTGGGACGGGCCGGCGGCGGTGTGCTTTACCGACGGGCGGCAGATCGGCGCCACTTTGGATCGAAACGGCCTGCGTCCCGCGCGCTTCTGCGTGACGAAGGACGACCATGTCGTGCTGGCGAGCGAAAGCGGGGTTCTGCCGATCCCGGATAGCGAGATCGTGCGCAAATGGCGGCTCCAGCCCGGCCGGATGCTTCTGATCGACCTCGAGCAGGGCCGCATCGTCGAGGATGACGAGCTGAAGGCCGAACTGGCGGTGGCGCAACCCTATCAGGACTGGCTCGACAAGGCGCAGTACACGCTGGACGATCTGGTCGAGATCGAGCCGGAGCTGTCCTCCCTGCCGAGCGAGACCACCACGCTGCTCCAGCGCCAGCAGGCCTTCGGCTACACGCAGGAGGACGTGACCCGCTTCCTGGAGCCGATGGCCCAGCATGGCGAGGATCCGATCGGATCGATGGGCACCGACACGCCGCTGGCGGTGCTGTCGAACCGGCCGCGGCTGCTCTACGATTATTTCAAGCAGAACTTCGCGCAGGTCACCAATCCGCCGATCGACCCGATCCGCGAGGAGCTGGTGATGAGCCTGACCAGCATGGTCGGCCCGCGCCCCAATCTGCTCGGCCGCGAGGCGGGTACGCACAAGCGGCTGGAGGTGAGCCAGCCGATCCTCACCAACGAGGATCTCGCTAAGATCCGCTCGGTCGAGGTGGCGCTCGACGGCGCGTTCTCCGCGACCACGATAGACATCACCTGGGACGCCGCCACCGGCGCCGAGGGGCTGGCGCAGGCGCTCAAGGAGATGAGCTGGGCGGCGACCGAGGCGGTGCTGGCCGATGCCAATATCCTGATCCTGTCGGATCGCGGGCAGGGCGAGGGCCGCATCCCGATGCCGGCGCTGCTGGCGACCGCCGCCGTTCATCACCAGCTCGTGCGCCAAGGCCTAAGGATGCAGACCGGCCTGGTGGTGGAAACCGGCGAAGCGCGCGAGGTGCATCATTTCTGCGCCCTGGCGGGTTATGGCGCGGAGGCGATAAACCCCTATCTCGCGTTCGAGACGCTGGAAGACATCCGCGCCGGAAAGCTGCCCGATCTGGCGCCCGAGAAGGTGCGGGCGAACTACATCAAGGCGGTGGGCAAGGGCATCCTCAAGGTGATGTCCAAGATGGGGATCAGCACCTATCAGTCCTATTGTGGGGCGCAGATCTTCGACGCCGTGGGGCTGTCGAGCGCCTTCGTGGACGCCTATTTCACCGGCACCGCGACCAGTATCGAAGGCGTGGGCCTGGCCGAGATCGCTGGCGAGGCGGTCGCCCGCCACGCTCAGGCCTATGGCGACAGCCCTCTATACGACGGGATGCTGGATCCCGGGGGCATCTATGCGGTGCGGTTGCGCGGCGAGGAGCACGCCTGGACCAGCGATACCGTCTCCAGCCTCCAGCACGCGGTGCGCGGCAATGCGCGCGACAAATACGATGCCTTCGCCCGCGCCATAAACGAACAGAGCGAGCGCCTGCTGACGATCCGCGGGCTGATGGATCTGAAGCCGGCCGAGCAGGCCCTCTCGCTGGACCAGATCGAGCCGGCGAGCGAGATCGTGAAGCGTTTCGCCACTGGCGCTATGAGCTTCGGCTCGATCAGCCGCGAGGCGCATACCACGCTGGCGCTGGCGATGAACCGTATCGGCGCACGCTCCAACACCGGCGAGGGCGGGGAGGAACCCGATCGCTACCGTCCGCTCGACAATGGCGACACGATGCGCTCGCGGATCAAGCAGGTGGCGAGCGGGCGCTTCGGGGTGACGACCGAATATCTCGTCAACTCCGACGATATCCAGATCAAGATGGCGCAGGGCGCCAAGCCGGGCGAAGGCGGGCAGCTTCCCGGGCATAAGGTGGACAAGGCAATCGCCGCCGTGCGCCATTCCACCCCCGGCGTGGGGCTGATTTCGCCCCCGCCGCACCATGACATCTATTCGATCGAGGATCTTGCCCAGCTCATCCACGATCTCAAGAACGTGAATCCGGCGGCGCGCATTTCCGTCAAGCTGGTGAGCGAGCTTGGGGTCGGCACGGTCGCGGCCGGCGTGGCCAAGTGCAAGGCCGATCACGTCACCATCTCGGGCTATGAAGGCGGAACCGGCGCATCGCCGCTGACCAGCCTGACCCACGCCGGCAGCCCCTGGGAAATCGGCCTGGCCGAAACGCAACAGACGCTGATCCTCAACGATCTGAGGAGCCGTATCGCCGTTCAGGCCGATGGCGGGCTGCGCACCGGGCGCGATGTGGCCGTGGCGGCGCTGCTCGGCGCCGAGGAGTTCGGTTTCGCCACCGCGCCGCTGATCGCCGCCGGCTGCATCATGATGCGCAAGTGCCACCTCAACACCTGCCCGGTTGGCGTCGCCACCCAGGATCCGGTGCTGCGCGCGCGTTTCACCGGCCAGCCCGAGCATGTGGTGAACTACTTCTTCTTCGTCGCCGAGGAACTGCGCGGCATCATGGCGGAGATGGGCTTCCGCACCGTCGAGGAGATGGTCGGCCGGGTGGACCGGCTGGAGATGTCGCGGGTCCATCGCCACTGGAAGGCGGCCGGTGTGGACCTTTCACGCATCCTCCACGCCGTCCCACCGCGTCCCGGCGCCGCGCTTCACCAGACCGGAGAGCAGGATCACGCGCTGGAAGGCGCGCTCGACCACGAGCTGGCCGATGCCGCGCGCGAGGCCATCGACGGACGCGGTCCGGTGGTGCTGGAACGCACGATCCGCAACGTCAATCGCAGCGCGGGGACGATGCTCTCGGGCCGGATCGCCGGGCGCTATGGCCACGCCGGCCTGCCGCCCGAGACTCTTCGGATCAATTTCACCGGCACGGCGGGGCAGAGCTTCGGAGCGTGGCTGGCGCATGGTGTCACCCTGCAGCTTACCGGCGATGCCAATGATTACGTGGGCAAGGGACTTTCTGGCGGGCGCATCATCGTGCGGCCCCCGGCCGACGCGCCGCGTGCCGCGCATGAGAACATCATCGTGGGCAACACCGTCCTTTACGGGGCGATCGCGGGCGAGGCCTATTTCGCGGGCGTGGCGGGCGAACGCTTCGCCGTCCGCAACTCCGGGGCGGTCGCGGTTGTCGAAGGCACGGGCGACCATGCCTGCGAATACATGACCGGCGGGGTGGTCTGCGTGCTTGGGCCGACAGGGCGCAACTTCGCCGCCGGAATGAGCGGCGGCGTGGCCTATGTCCACGATCCCGATGGCCGATTCGAAGCGCTGTGCAATCACGCGCAGGTCGATGTCGAGCCGGTCGCGCCGCAGCGCGAGTTCGACGAGGCGGCCCTGCGGTCATGGGGCCGGCCCGAGCAGCAGTGCCGGTCTGTCGGCGACATGGGGATGGGCGATTGCCTGTACCATGATGCCGAACGGCTGCGGGTGCTGGTGGAGCGACATCACCTCCACACTGGTTCGGCCCGGGCGCAGGCGCTGCTGGACGACTGGGACACGGCGGTCGGCCAGTTCAGGAAGGTGATGCCGCGGGATTATCGCGTCGCGCTGGAAGCTATGGAAGCCGAGCGCGAGGCAGCCGCGATGGAGGCGGCGGAATAATGGGCAAGGAAACGGGCTTCCTCGAGTACGATCGCCAGGACGTGGTCTATGGCGACGCGGCCGAGCGCGTGACGCATTACAAGGAGTTCACCGTCCCTTTGCCGCAGTCCGCGCTGCGCAAGCAGGCGGCGCGGTGCATGAACTGCGGCATTCCGTTCTGCCACACCGGGTGCCCGGTCAACAACATCATCCCGGACTGGAACCATCTGGTTTACGAGGACGACTGGCAGCGCGCGCTCGCCGTGCTTCATTCGACCAACAACTTTCCCGAGTTCACCGGCCGCGTCTGTCCCGCGCCTTGCGAGGCGGCCTGCACGCTCAATCTCGTGGACGCGCCGGTGACGATCAAGAGCATCGAATGCGCCATCGTCGACCGGGGCTGGCGCGAGGGCTGGATCGTGCCGCAACCGGCGGCCCGCCGGAGCGGCAAGGCGGTGGCGGTGGTCGGGAGCGGCCCCGCCGGTCTCGCCTGCGCACAGCAACTCGCCCGCGCCGGTCATGCCGTCACGGTGTTCGAGAAGGCGGACCGGATCGGCGGCTTGCTCAGATATGGCATCCCCGACTTCAAGCTCGAGAAGCAGCTCATCAACCGCCGCGCGGTGCAGATGGAGGCCGAAGGCGTGCAGTTCCGCACCTCCAGCGAGGTGGGCGTCGAGGTCAGCTTCCAGGCGCTTCGGGACAATTTCGATGCCGTGGTGCTGGCGGGCGGGGCGGAAGAGGCGCGCAGCCTCGACATCCCCGGGGCCGAGCTCCCGGGCGTGCGGCTGGCGATGGAGTTCCTGACCCAGCAGAACAAGCGCAACGCCGGCGACGACGAGGTCCGCGCCGCGCCGCGCGGAACATTGAGCGCAACGGGCAAGCATGTGATCGTGATCGGCGGCGGCGATACCGGTTCCGATTGCGTGGGCACCTCCAACCGCCAGGGCGCGGCGAGCGTCACCCAGCTCGAGATCATGCCGCAGCCGCCCGAGCGGGAGAACAAGGCGGCGACCTGGCCGAACTGGCCGCTCAAGCTGCGTACCTCTTCCAGCCATCTGGAAGGCTGCGAGCGCGATTGGGCTGTGCTCGCCAAGAGCGTGACGGCGCTGGAAGGCGCGGTTTCCGGGCTCGAATGCGTTCGGGTGGAATGGTCGGGCGGTGCGATGCGCGAGGTGCCGGGCAGCGGCTTCACCCTGCCGGCCGATCTGATCCTGCTGGCGATGGGCTTCACCGGGCCCAGGCGCCGCGGCCTCCTTGATCGGGCCGGGGTGAAGCTCGATGCGCGAGGCAATGTAGCGGCGGACACCAACCGCTACGCTACCAGCGAGCAGGGCGTGTTCGCCTGCGGCGACATGCGCCGGGGGCAGAGCCTGGTGGTGTGGGCCATCCGCGAAGGCCGCCAGGCGGCCCGCGCGGTGGACGAGATGCTGATGGGCGTGAGCGAACTGCCACGCTGAGCGTTACGCTAGCGCCAGGCCCTCGCCTGCCCGCCCGAGCTACAGCCGCCAGTCGATGGGTGCCCGGCCGCGCGCCTCCAGAAAGGTGTTGGCACGGCTGAAGGGGCGGCTGCCGAGAAAGCCCCGATGCGCCGAGAGAGGGCTGGGATGGGGACTGCGCACGACGCAGTGAGGGCCCCGCGCGAGCCGGTCGATCCGCGCGGCCTTGGCCTGGGCGTGGCTGCCCCACAGGATGAAGACGCATGGCGTCTCGCGCGCGGCCACGGCCGCCACACAGGCATCGGTGATGGCCTCCCACCCCCGCCCCGCATGGCTGCCCGCCTTTCCTGCTTCCACCGTCAGGGCGGAGTTTAGCAGCAGAACGCCCTGCCGCGCCCAGCCGCTGAGGTCGCCATGAGCGGGCCTCTCGATCCCGCAGTCGGCGGCCAGCTCCTTGTAGATGTTCGCGAGGCTGGGAGGCGGCCGCACACCCGCCGGCACGGAGAAGGAGAGGCCCATCGCCTGTCCCGGTCCGTGATAGGGATCCTGCCCCAGGATCACCACCTTGACGGCATCGAGGGGGGTGAGTTGCAGGGCGCGCAGCCGGCATCCACGTGGCGGATAGACCGTGCGCCCCGCCGCTTCCTCGGCCTTGAGCCAGCCGCCAAGGCGCCGCGCCTCGGGTGCGGCCAGAACCGGCTCCAGCGCTGCGCGCCAGCTTTCGGGGATCGCATCGCTATCCATTGCCACCTCGCTAGGCCCTGTACCCGGTACGAGCCACCGCCCCTTTCCAGCTTTCCCCAACGCGCCTAAGGCGCTTGGCATATGGCAGTGCATTTCCACGAAGAGGACCTTCCCGAAGGCGTGTTGGCGCCCGGGCCGGTGGCGGTCGATACCGAGACTATGGGGCTCATCACGGCCCGCGACAGGCTTTGCCTGGTGCAGATCAGCGACGGGGGAGGGGACGAGCACCTTGTCCGGTTCAACCCCGGGTCGCCCTATGTCGCGCCCAATCTGGCGGCGGTCCTGGCCGATCCGGCACGGCTGAAGCTGTTCCACTTCGCGCGTTTCGACCTCGCCGCAGTCGAGCATTATCTCGGCGTGGTGGCCGCGCCGGTCTATTGCACCAAGATCGCCAGCAAGCTCGTTCGCACCTATACCGATCGCCACGGCCTCAAGAACCTGGTGGAGGAACTGCTCGGCGTCACGCTGTCCAAGCAGCAGCAGAGCAGCGACTGGGGCGGCGGCGACATCAGCGAGGCACAGCGCGAATACGCCGCCTCGGACGTGCGCTATCTGCACCGCCTGAGGGCGGAGCTCGACCGGCGGCTGGAGCGCGAGGGCCGGGCCGAGCTGGCGCAGGCGTGCTTCGATTTCCTTCCCACCCGCGCCCGACTCGACCGGTTGGGCTGGGCAGAGCACGACATCTTCGCCCACCTCTGAGGGCAGGGAGGGTTCCGTCCGGCCATGATGTTCAGGCGCCGCAGGATCGAGACGGAGCAAGCTGCGGAACTTCGCAGCGAGCGGCAGCATTTCGCCGCGCCCGGCGGCTCGCACGACCGGATGGTCAAATTTCTTGCCGCCGCGCTGCCGATGGCGGTGGGCGTGATGGCGGCGCTGATGGTCATCACCCCGCTCAGTCCGCGCGGGGAGGTCAGCTTCCTGCTCGACCGCAAGAAGGTGGCGATGATCGACGAGCGGCTGCGCGCGGACAAGGCGCTGTATCGTGGCGTGGATGACAGGGGCCGGCCTTTCTCGCTCACCGCGGGCGAGGCGGTCCAGCGATCGAGCGCCGAAGGCATCGTGCGGATGCGCGACCTTGCCGCCCAGCTGCTGCTTCCCGAAGGGCCGGCGCAGCTTGTCGCGTCCGCGGGCCAGTACAATCTGATTACCGATCTCGTCGCCGTGCCCGATACCGTCCGCTTCACGGCGGCTGACGGTTACGACATGCAGCTCGACGGGGTGCTGGTGGATCTGCCGCGGCGGAGGGTTACCGGGGCCGACGGAGTTTCCGGTACCGTGCCTGCCGGAAGCTTCTCCGCCGACCGGCTGGAGGTCAATCTCGACGCGCGCACGGTTTCGCTGGTAGGAAACGCGCGGCTGCGGATGATCCCGGGCCAGGTGAACCAGATGAGGATGCCCCGATGACGCCGCTCCCCGCCCGCATGTTGCGCGCCGCCGCTGCCGGCTTCCTCGGCACGCTGGGGCTTTACGCGGTATTTTCGGGCACGTTCGCCTCCGCCCAGATGCTGGCGGGCCACAACTCCGATGCCCCGGTGAACTACGCCGCTGACCGGATCGAGCTGCAGGATCGGCAGAAGCGCGTGGTGCTGTCCGGCAATGTCCGAATCGACCAGGCCGGGCTGACGCTCAATGCGGCGCGCACGCTGGTCGATTACACCGATGCGGGATCGCTCAGTATCCAGCGCATCATGGCGACCGGCGGGGTAACGGTGGAGCGCGCCAACGAGCGCGCGAGCGGCAATGTGGCGGTGTATGACTTCAATCGCCGGATCATCACCATGGCTGGCGATGTGCGCCTCAATCGCGGCGGGGACACGCTGAACGGCGGGCGTCTGGTGATCGACCTGCGGAGCGGGGTTTCGAGCATCGATGGGCGCGCCAGCGGATCATCGGGCGTCACCGGCGCTGTCGGCAGCAGTTCCGGCGGCCGCGTGACAGGAACATTCTCGGTGCCGAAGAACTGACAAGGTATCGGTTGCGGCCGGCCGGATGCGAAGCTGAGCACCGGGTTCAGCGGCGGGCGGCCTGTCGGGCAATTTCCGTAAGGCCCTGACTAAGTAGCAGTTCCGCCGCCTGATTGTCCGCGAACAGCCGGCGATGGAGATCGACGAGGCGATCCGCGAGCCGCGCCAGCCGGGGGCCGCGCCAGATCGCCGCCTGCTGCAAAACCGCCTGCTGATCGCGCCAGAACACGCCCAGACGCTGAAGCTCGCCCTTGTCGGGTGGCCGGTTGGAACCACGCCCGGCGATCTTGGCGAGCAGCGCGGCGCGGCGTTCGAAGGCGAGCAGCGTGCCGACGGGATTCAGCCCGACCTCCTTCATGCGGTGAAGCTCCGGCCCGAGCCGGGCGGCGTCGCCCGCCAGCACGGCATCGACCAGCGGGGCAAATCCGTCGTCCTCGCAAGGGGCGCCCACTGCATCCAGCGATTCGGAATCGGCGCGTCGCGGCGCCTGCGGCGAGGCGTCGAGATAGAGCGCGAGCTTCTCCACCTCGGACCCTGCCAGGCGAACGTCGAGATTGGCGGCGCGCGCGATCCGTTCCGCCAGCGCGGTGTCGAGATGCACGCCTGCCCCGTCGCCCAGTGTCCGCACGGCCTGCGTCACGGCGGCGAGGTCGGGTGGATGGAACATCGCCACCAGCGCATCGCCGCGCGATTCGAGCAGCTTGGCGGTGCGCGATTTGTCGGTGGCGGCGGTGGCCACCACCACGACCGGGCAGGCCGCGCCGCCGCCCGCCTCCGCGGTGGCGATCAGCGTCTCGAGCGCGCCCAGCGCCTCCTCGCCGCTGGCACGGACCCAGATATGGCGCGCATCGCCGAACAGGGAGGTGGAGCGCGCCTCGTCGCCCAGGCGCGCGGGATCGGCGCGCAGTTCGGCGCCCGACAGCTCCACCCGCTCGCCGGGCTCGGCAAGCATGGCGACAAGCTCGTTCGCCGCCGCGCTCGCGCCGGCCTCGTCCGGGCCGCAGAAGAAGAAGATGCCGCAATCGCGCGCGGCGGTCCTCGCCTTGCCGGCGAAGTCCCGGTTGGTGAGCTTCACCGGCCCTGCTTGCGTAGCGCCAGGGCGACACGCGCGGTGATGCGATCGGCAAGATTCTTGGCCAGCCGCTCCTGCGCGCTCTGTTCGGCGGCGATCACCGCATATTCGCTGCTGACGACGTCGATGCCGGCATCGGTGCCGTCACTGGCGTCGAGCATGATGGTGTCGCTGGCGATATCCACGAGCTGGTAGCGGGCGCGCAGGGTCAGCCGTTCGCGCGACACGGTGTTGTCAGCCACCACACCAAGGCTTTCGAGCCGCTCGTCGAGCCGCACGTCCAGCCGGTAGCGTGGGTTGGCGCTGCCGCCGGCATGGAAACGGTCGGTCAGTGCGTTGCGGACCAGCCAGCCGTTCCGCCCCTCGATCGCGGGCACATCGACCCCGGCCAGACCCTGGGCCACGGTGCCGCTGCCGCCACCGGCGTACATCGGCTGAAGCCCGCAGGCCGAAAGCGACAGGACGGTCAGGCCGGCGGCCAGGCAGGCGGCGGGAAATCTCATGCCACTACGTTGACCAGCCGGTCGGGGACCACAATCACTTTCTTGACCTGCGCGCCCGCGATCGAGCGCTGGAGCTTCTCGTTGGCGAGCGCCAGCGCCTCGAGATCGTCCTTCGAGGCGCCCTTGGGCGCGGTGATGGTGTCGCGCAGCTTGCCCATGTGCTGGAGCGCGATGGTCACCTCGTCCTCGACCAGCAGCGCGGTATCCACGGCGGGCCAGGCGGCCTGGGAGACGAGGCCTTCCTGCCCCATCGCTTTCCATGCCTCCTCGGCGAGATGCGGCATCATGGGAGCGACGAGCAGCGCCAGCGTACGGATCGCCTCGCTGCGCGCGGCGCCGGGGGCGGCCTTCTCGACCGCGCTGGTCAGCTCGTAAATGCGCGCCACGGCCTTGTTGAAGGCCAACGCCTCGACGTCCTGCGCCACCGCGGCGACCGTGCGGTGCCGCCTGCGGGTCAGCGCCTGATCCTCGCCGGTCGTCCCGGCGTCGTACTGGCCGAACAGCCGCCACAGCCGCTGGACGAAACGCCAGCAGCCCTCGATCCCCGCCTCCGACCACGGAAGATCGCGTTCGGGCGGCGAATCGGACAGCATGAACCAGCGCACGGCATCGGCACCGTAACGGGCGACGATGGTGTCGGGGTCGACGGTGTTCTTCTTCGACTTCGACATCTTGACCACGCGGCCGATCTCGACCGCGCCGCCATCGGCTGTCAGCAGGGCACGCTCGGCCTCGCGGCTGATCTCGTCCGGCGCGTAATAGACCGTGCGGCCACCATCCTCGCGGCTGTAGGTCTCATGCGTGACCATGCCCTGCGTGAACAGGCTGGCGAAAGGTTCCTTCACCTCGATCATCCCGATGCGGGCGAGCGCGCGGGTCCAGAAGCGGGCGTAGAGCAGGTGCAGGATCGCATGCTCGATCCCGCCGATATACTGCTCCACCGGCAGCCACTTCGCGACCTCCGCGGGATCGAAGGGCCGGTCGGCGGGCTGGCTGGCGAAGCGCAGGAAATACCAGCTCGAATCGACGAAGGTGTCGAGCGTGTCCGTCTCGCGCACCGCACCGCCGCCGCAGCTCGGGCAGCTGGCATGCTTCCACGTCGGATGGCGATCGAGCGGATTGCCCGGGGTCTGGAAATCCACATCCTCGGGCAGCACAACGGGAAGCTGGTCGCGTGGTACCGGAACCATGCCGCAGCCATCGCAATGGATGAAGGGGATCGGCGTGCCCCAATAGCGCTGGCGCGAAACGCCCCAGTCGCGCAGCCGCCATACGGTCTTGCCGGTCCCGCGCCCCTCGGCCTCGAGCCGCGAGATGACCTCGCGCTTGGCATCCTCGACCGCCATGCCGTCGAGGAAGTCCGAGTTCACCACAACCCCGTCACCGCTCTCGGCCTCGCCCGCGAAGGGCTTGTCCGCCTCGGCCGCGCTCGCCGCGACCACACGGGGGATGGCGAGGCCATATTTGATGGCGAATTCGAAGTCGCGCTGGTCGTGCCCCGGCACCGCCATGATCGCACCGGTGCCATAGTCCATCAGCACGAAATTGGCGATGAAGACCGGCAGATGCGCCCCGGTAAAGGGGTGGCGCGCGCCGATCCCGGTGTCGAAGCCGAGCTTTTCCGCAGTGTCCATCTCGGCCGTGGTGGTGCCGCCGCGCTTGCACAGCGCGATGAAGCTGGCCGCGTCGCAGTTCTGTGCCGCCACCGACTGCGCGAGCGGATGATCGGGCGCGATGGCCACGAAGCTGGCGCCGAAGATGGTGTCGGGCCGGGTGGTATAGACCGGCAGGCGCTCGCCATTCGAAAGGTCGAAGGAGAACTCCAGCCCCTGCGACTTGCCTATCCAGTTCTCCTGCATCAGCCGAACCTTGTCGGGCCAGGTGTCGAGCGTGCCGAGCCCTTCCAGCAGCTCATCTGCGAAATCGGTGATCTTGAGGAACCATTGGGCCAGCTTGCGCCGCTCCACCGGGGCGCCGCTGCGCCAACCCCGACCGTCGATCACCTGCTCATTGGCGAGCACGGTCATGTCGACCGGGTCCCAGTTGACCTCGCTTTCCTTGCGGGTGACGAGGCCCGCCTCGTAGAGCGCCAGGAACAGGGCCTGTTCGTGTCCGTAATATTCCGGCTCGCAAGTCGCCAGCTCGCGGCTCCAGTCGAGCGCGAAACCCAGGCGCTTCAACTGCTTCTTCATCGCCTCGATATTGTCGCGGGTCCAGCCGCCAGGGTGGACGCCCTTTTCCATCGCAGCGTTCTCGGCCGGCATCCCGAAGGCGTCCCACCCCATCGGATGCAGCACCTCGTGCCCGGTCATCCGCTTGTAGCGCGCCAGCACATCGCCCATCGTGTAATTGCGGACATGGCCGATGTGGATGCGCCCGCTGGGATAGGGAAACATCTCGAGCACGAAGCTCTTGGGCTTGGCGGAATTGCTGTCGGCCACGAAGGCACCCGCCGCGTCCCACGCGGCTTGCCAGCGCATATCGGCGGATGCGGGATCGAAACGCTCGGTCGTCATGCGGCCCTGTTAGGGAAATCGCGCCCGATGAAAAGCCATCGCGCGCGGGGCCGGAAATTATCCGGCGATGGCCTGACGGCGCAATTCGCGGGCCTTGGTCAGGATGATGTCTTCCAGCTTTTGCACGGTGGCGGCCTGGACGGGGGCATCGACCCACGCGCCACCCTGCGCCACCTGCCGGCTGGCGGCGACACGCAGTGCATCGGCGCGAAGATCGGTGTCGAGGATGCTCACCGTCACCTTCACCCGCTCGCTCGGATTGGCCGGATTGGCGTACCAGTCGGTGACGATCACCCCGCCGTTGCTATCGGTCTGAAGCAGCGGCGCGAAGCTCACCGTCTCGAGCGCGGCACGCCACAGATAGGTGTTCACCCCGATGGTGTTGACCTGCGCGGCCGCGAGATCGGCGCGGGGCCGCTTCGACCCGCCCGAGGCGCAGGCGGCGAGCGCGGCAAGGGAGGCCAGCGCGATGGACGTTCGGATGAAGCGGGCGGAAGAGCGCATGAAAATCCTCGTATCTCGTCTCGGCGCTCTATAGCCGCCCATGCGGCGCGAGCAAGCGACCCGGCAGCGTGGTAGCGGGGCGATGACCGCTGACTGTCCGTTGCGGGCTTGAACGGGTGGTGAACCGCGCGAATCGCGCGGAGCGATGCAGCCGGGCCACAGTTCGCCGCAGGAGCCGGGATTTGTAGCGCGTGGCTTGTGGAAAAGCTGGCGAATCGGTCATGCAGGGCGTAACGGATTCTCTCGATTGCGGAGTCCCGTCCCCGCTGTCAGGAACCGTTAAGGGGCCTGGCGGTCTTTAATGCCGGGGCAGGTCGACAACAGGGTTTGGATGCAATGCGCCGCGGTGATGGCAGAACTGGTGGCTGGCGGGCGTTGCCCGCGATGCTGTCTGCTGCCGCGATGGTGCTCGCACTGCCGGTTGCCGGCGCCGCTGCCGTGGGCAGTGTGATCCCGTCGGCCGCGGGCATCGGTTCCAGCTACATGCCCTTTACGCCCGCCAATATCGATCCCGCGCTGGCGCAGCGCGTGGCCGCTACCCTCGGCGTGGAAGGCCTGCGTTTCACACCGGCGCAGCGTAGCTCGCACGGGGGTCGTGTGGTGACGATGGCGGTCCGTGTCGATCACGCGACCGCGCGGGCGATCAACGTGCGTCGCGCGCTTGCGGATTCGGCGCCCGGTTCCATGACCGGGGCGCTCGATGCGCCGCTGCTGATCGCGCCGACCCGCTATAATCTGGGCACCGCCCGCGGCTTCCAGAGTTTCGGCGCCGCGCCCGCGCCCAAGGCATTGGCGCTTCCGGGTGGCATCCGCGATATCGCGATGGCCGATGTGACGGTTTACAAGCTCGACAAGGCCAGCCCCGGCAAGCCTTCGCGTTTCCAGGCCCGGATCGCGTTCGAGGACGAGAAGGACGCCGGTCGCGCACCGCGCACACTTGAGGGCACGGCGGACCAGCGCGTGGACGTGGGCGGCGCTTATCGCGTCATGAAGAACCTCGACGTGACTGCCGGGCTGCGGGTCTCCCAGGACCGTAACCGGATCGCGCCGCTGACCGACGGGGTCGAGGACAGCAAGGCCGTTTACGTGGGCACACAACTCCGCTTCTGAATCCTTCGGGGCCTCCGTGGGATTGCGATTGCCCGTCCTTCTAGAGACTTCGGGATGCCCAATCGCGCCGCTTGCCGGCACATTTCGCCTGGTTCTGAAACGCCGCCCCGCGCCACGATGCGTGGTCCGTCAGTTCCGGATCCCGGGTTCGCAAGGCCTCCAATTTCCCCTTTCCCGCTAGCGTGCTTCCCCCTACGCCCGGCGTGATAGCGCAAGGCTACGAACGCTTGGGAGAGCATATATGGGCAGGATTGCCATCGTCACCGGCGGCACACGCGGAATCGGCCGCGCGATCAGCGAGGCGCTGCGCGATGACGGTTTTACAGTCGTCGCGAACTATGCCGGCAATTCCGAGAAGGCGAAGGCCTTTACCGACGAGACCGGCATCGCCACCTATCGGTGGGACGTGGGCGATCATCAGGCGTGCCTGGCTGGCTGCGAGCAGGTCGCGGCCGAGGTCGGCCCGATCGACGCGGTGGTCAACAATGCCGGCATCACGCGCGATGGCACGCTGATGAGGATGAGCTACGACGATTGGGACGAGGTGATGCGGGTCAACCTCGGCGGCTGCTTCAACATGGCCAAGGCCACTTTCGCCGGCATGAAGGATCGTGGCTGGGGCCGGGTGGTCAATATCGGCAGCATCAACGGCCAGGCGGGGCAGTACGGGCAGGTGAACTATGCCGCAGCCAAGAGCGGCATTCATGGCTTCACCAAGGCGCTGGCGCAGGAAGGTGCGCGCTTCGGCATAACGGTCAATGCCATCGCGCCGGGCTATATCGACACCGAGATGGTCGCTGCGGTCCCGCCGCCGGTTCTGGAGAAGATCGTGGCCAGGATCCCGGTTGGCCGGCTCGGCCAGGCCGAAGAGATCGCGCGGGGCGTAAGCTTCCTGTGCAGCGACAACGCGGCCTTCGTGACCGGCTCGACCATGAGCATCAACGGCGGCCAGCATATGTATTGACGGTGGCCGCGCGGTGCCCGCGTCGCCCCGTGCTATTGCGGTGGCGGGGTGGGCTGCGTCACCGCCATCGCACCGAACCGCAGGCATCCGGGTGGGGAGGGCGTCCATGATCGAATTCCCTTCCGGGACTGTCCATCGGGCCCGACCCGACATGGAGGCCGCGATTCGCACCGATACGGAGGTTCTGGCCCTCTGGCAGGGCCTGACCCCGCTCGGCCGAAACGAGTTCATCTGCTGGGTCGACGACGCACGGCAGGCCAAGACCCGCGAGCGGCGCATCGCCCGAACGATCGAGGAGTTGCGCGAGGGCAAGCGGCGGCCATGCTGCTGGGCTGGCTGCGTGCATCGCGCGGACAAGGCACCGGGCAGGTGGCAGTTGGCTATGCTGGCCGGCAAGAATCGCCCCTAATTGCGCGACGCGGCGCGTGCGCGTGGCCCTACGCCGGTGATCTGGAACCTCCTTGTCAGGCCGCCGTCGCGTTCAGTTCCGACGATCACAAAAATAAAATGCGAATGGTTCGCATTTGCATTGACGTTGCGATGGCTTCGCAATAACGGGCACCCCAACAGAAGGGGTAGTTTCCAATGTCCGATCGTCTTCCAGCTTTCCTGGCCCTGTCGTGCGTGGGCGCCTTCGCGGCTTTCCCGGCCCATGCCGAGGCCGACGAAGCGGATCAGCCCGACCGCAACATCGTGGTCACCGGAACCCGTGAAGCACCGGTAGAGCTGGAATCGCCCAAGTCGGTGACCTCGCTCGCCGACACGCCTCAGACCGTCACCGTCATCAGCGATCAGACGCTCCGCAAGCAGAACCTGCTTACCCTGCGCGATGCGCTCCAGACCATTCCCGGCATCACCTTCGCAGCGGCCGAAGGCGGCGCCGGCTATGGCGACGCCATCAACCTGCGCGGCTATTCCGCCAGCAACGACATCACCGTCGATGGCGTGCGCGACAGTGCCCAGTACAGCCGCACCGATCCGTTCAACCTGCAGCAGATCGAAATCTTCAACGGCGCCAATTCGGTCTTCAACGGTTCCGGCAGTGTCGGCGGCACCATCAATTTGGCGAGCAAGGAACCGCGTCCCGCCGATCTGACCATCCTGCAGGGTGCGATCGGGACCGATGCCTATTACCGCGGCGCCGTGGATTCGAACTTGCGGGTGTCTCCCAAGGTTGCCGTGCGCCTTAACGCCATGATCCACCGCAACGATGTGGCCGGCCGCGACGTGGAGAATTACCGCCGCTGGGGCGTCGCGCCCGCGATCACCTTCGGGATCGATGGGCCCACCAGCATGACCCTGGCCTATGTCCACCAGCAGGATGACAACATCCCGCTGTTCGGCGTTCCCTACGTCCAGAACCAGATCAACGCCGGTCCTCTGCCCGAAGTCGATCGGAGCGACTATTTCGGCATGGCCAATCTCGACAAGCAGAAGACCCGGCTCGACCGGGTCACCGCGACCTTCCGTCACGCCTTTTCCGACGACGTATCGATCCGTAACCTCACGCGCTGGCAGCGCGTCGGGCAGTACAGCGTGACCAGCGCGCCGCAGGGAACCTATTGCCTTACCGGTACAGGCCGCCAGCCGATCGCCGCCAGCGCCACCGCCACGCAAGGCCTCGCCTGCACCGCCACGATCGCCAATGTCGCGACCGGCGCCGGTCCGGCCCTGGGCAGCGTGACCGTCACGGTGCCGCCGGGCTTCTATCAACCCAGTGGCCCGCGCGGGCTGGTTCGCGACACGGTCAACGACCTGTTCTACAACCAGACCGATCTGCGCTGGGTCGCAGGCGAAGAAGGTGGCCTGCGCAACACGCTGGTCATCGGCGGGGTGCTGAGCTGGGAGGATTACGAGATCATCAACGCATCGCTGCCGCGCAATGCGGCCGGCGCGCCCGTCCTCTTGCCGCAGATAGACCTGTCCAACCCCGACACGATCTATACCGGGCCGGTCAATTACACCGTCACCGCGCGGTCGAAGAGCAGCACTCGCAACACCGCGATCTATGCCTTCGACAACCTGGAGCTCACACCCTGGCTCGAACTCAACGCCGGCGTGCGTTACGAGACGAACACCGCGAACTTCCGTGCCGTGCCGCTCGCCTCCTATCCCCCGGGCACGTCGCCTCTCAGCCCCGCCGCGGCGGCGCCCCAGGTGAGCGACGAGCACCTCTTTTCCTATCGTGGCGGCGTGGTGGTGAAGCCGTTGCCCAATGTCAGCCTCTATGCGGCCTATGGCAATTCACGCACGCCGTCCTCGGCGACCGTGCGCCTCGGCTGCGGCACGGTGACCGTCTCGCCGGTCGGCACCGCCGATCCCTGCGCGGTCGCGCCGGAGAAGGCGCGCAACTACGAGATCGGCTTCAAGGCGAACCTGTTCGGCAACAGCCTGCTGGTGAGCGCGGCGGCGTTCCGCAACGAGCGCACCAATTTCCGCACCCCTTCCAACGATCCTTCGCTGCCCACCGCTCTGCAGGTGCTCGACGGCCGCAGCCGGGTCGATGGCATCGTGGTCGGCGCCTCCGGCACGATCCTGCCGGGCTGGTCGGTGTTCGCCAACTACACCTATCTCGACGGGCAGGTTCGCCAGTCGGTTTCGGACTTCTGCCTCGCCAACGCCGGAGCGACCGGATGCGGCAATTCCGCCGCGATCCTCGATCCCCAGGCTGGTGACCGGCTTATCCAGACCCCCAGGCATTCGGGCAGCCTGTTCACCACCTACACACTGCCCTTCGGCTTGCAGGTCGGCTATGGCCTCACCTATCAGGGTAGCTTCGCGCTCAACCAGCGCAACCTGGCCGGGCGCACCCAGTATTTCTCGGAGGACTATCTTATCCACCGCGCCTTCCTGGCCTATGAGATCGGCAACGGACTGACCGCGCAGCTCAACGTCAGCAACTTCACCGACGAGCGCTATCTCACCAACATCCGCAACAACATCGGCGCGAACGGGGCGATCAGCGGCGGCTGGGCGATGCCGGGCGACCGGCGGCAGGCCACCTTCAGCCTGTTCTACAGCTTCTAGGCTGATCGAATGCTGATCGCCATTCCCGACATCCTCGATGCCGCCGCGCTCGCCCGCGTGCGCGGTATCGTGGAAAGCGCGAATTGGATCGACGGCAACGCGACCTCGGGCCACCAGTCGGCGCTCGCCAAGCGCAACCGCCAGCTGCCCGAGGGCAGCGCGGCGGCGCGGGAGGCCGGGGAGATCGTGCTGGGCGCGCTCCAGACCAATCCGCTGTTCGTGGCGGCCGCGCTGCCGGCAAAGGTCTTTCCGCCGCTGTTCAACCGCTATCGCGAGGGCGAGGCGTTCGGCACCCATGTCGATAGCGCGGTGCGGCTGGGGCCGGGCGGGCTGAGGGTGCGCAGCGACCTTTCGGCCACGCTGTTCATTAGCGAGGACTACGATGGCGGCGAGCTGCTGATCGAGGATCGCTACGGCACCCAATCGGTCAAACTTCCGGCCGGCCACATGATCCTCTACCCGTCATCCAGCCTCCACCGTGTGCAACCCGTCACGCGCGGGGAGCGGATCGCGAGCTTTTTCTGGATTCAGTCGATGGTTCGCGACGACGGCGCGCGGCGCATACTTTTCGACCTCGACAATGCCGCGCGCGCGGTCGCCGCCGCGCAGGGGCACGACCATCGCACGGCCATCGAGCTGACCGGCGTCTATCATAATCTGCTTCGCCGCTGGGCGGAGGCCTGAGGGGCATGATGTTCAACCAAAGCGGCCTGTTTTTTGTACCCAAGCGCTGGCAATCGGCCAGCTTCCTGCGCTGGCTCAAGCGTATCCACGCCTGGACCGGCTTCTGGGGGGCGCTGTTCTTCCTCTTGCTGGGGACCAGCGGCTTCCTGCTCAACCATCGCACCGATACGATGAAGATCGACACCGGCGAACCGATCGAGCTGCCCGTGGTCGAACTGCCGGTGGCACCAGGCACGCTGCGTGATGCGGACGCCCTGGGAATCTGGGCGCGGAACACGCTCGACCTGCCGGTAAAGGGGCAGCCGCCGCGCGGCCAGCCACCGGGCGCCGGTCGCGGCAAGGAGCGGGGCGGCGGACGCGAGGCCCGTTTCATGGGCAAGGATGTCGCTCAGCCCGAGAAATGGGTGCGGACCTTCAGCATGCCCTCGGCGCGGGTGACGGTGGAATATGTCGTCGGGTCGAGCCACGTCACCGCCAAACGCGAGGAGATAAATTTCCTTGGCGTAATCAAGAACCTGCATAAGGGTACGGGCCTTTCCGTGGCCTGGATCCTGCTGATCGACACGATCGCGGGTGCATTGGTGACGATGGCGTTGACCGGCTTCCTGCTATGGTCGCGCATGCACGGCACGAGGCTTCTGGCCGGCGGCCTGGTCTTCGGATCGCTGATCTGGGCGCTGCTTGCGACGGTGCCGGTCATGGCCTAGCGGCCGGCGAGTGACGCCTCCGCCTTATCACCCCCCGGTCAAGCGCTCGCTGGCGATCCACGGACACCGTACTTCGATCAGCCTCGAGCCGTTGTTCTGGGACATGCTCAAGGCGGCTGCGGGGCGCGAGGGAATCGCGATGGCGCGGCTGGTCGCCCGGATCGACGGCGAGCGCATCCGCGCAAACCCCGCGCCCGGGCTGGCGGGGGCGATCCGCCTGTGGCTGGTGGCCAACGCTCTCGATCGCAATGACGAGGGCGGCGGAATCGCTTCCGCCGCCCCCGGTTCGCACCAATCCCCGGATCAGTAGTTGGCGGGCGGGTCGCTCGCGGGGAAGCTCTGGTCGCTTTCCTCGTCGATCTTGGTCCAGTTGCGGGCCGGCGCATCGCGCATGGCGTGCGGCCCGGCATCACGAATGCGGGCGTCGCCCTGATTGCCGGCGAAGGCGGGAGAGGACGGGTAGGACTTCTGGTAGTAGCGGTAGCCGGCGTATCCGAGCCCCGCGAGGGCGAGCAGCTTCAGCATTATGCCATCCTTTGCGTTGACGCTTACTGCGGATGACGAAGCAGCAAGCCACCGGTTCCCGAACCGCCCTAATCGTCGCCAACCCGCTGGATATCCGCGCCGACCAGTTGGAGTTTCTCCTCCAGCCGTTCATAGCCGCGGTCGAGGTGGTAGATACGGCGCACCTCGCTCTCGCCATCGGCCGCGAGCGCGGCGATGATGAGGCTCATCGAGGCGCGCAGGTCGGTGGCCATCACCGCCGCGCCGGTCAGCCGTTCGACCCCCGTCACCGTGGCGGTGCGGCCGGACACCGCGATGTCCGCCCCCATGCGCGCGAGCTCGGGCACGTGCATATACCGGTTCTCGAAGATGGTTTCGGTCAGCACGCTGGTGCCGCGCGCGCGGGTCAGCAGGCTCATGAGCTGCGCCTGCATGTCTGTGGCGAGCCCCGGATAAGGCGCGGTGGTGAGGTCCGTGGCGCGTAGCGGCCCGTTGGCTGCTACGCGCAGGCCGCGCTTCTCCGCCTCGACCGCCACCCCGATCGCGGTCAGCGCGTCCACGGTAGCGCCCATGTCCTCGACCCGGGCGCCCTCTAGCAGCACTTCGCCCCCGGTGATCGCGGCGGCACAGGCATAGCTGCCCGCCTCGATCCGGTCCGCCATCACGCGGTATGTCGCGCCGTGGAGCCGCTTGACGCCGTGAATGGTGAGGTCGCCGCTGCCGATGCCCTCGATCTCGGCGCCCATCGCAACCAGCAGGTTGCACAAATCCACTATCTCCGGTTCGCGCGCGGCGTTGGACAGGCGGCAGGTGCCCGCCGCGAGCACCGCGGCCATCAGTGCGTTCTCGGTCGCGCCCACGCTCACCACGGGAAAATCATAGCTGCCCCCGGGCAGAGAGCCGCCCGGTGCCACCGCCTTCACATAGCCCGCCGTCAGCTCGATCTGCGCCCCGAAAGCCTCCAGCGCCTTGAGGTGGAGGTCGATGGGGCGATTGCCGATGGCGCAGCCACCCGGCATCGAGACCGTCGCCTCGCCGGTGCGCGCCAGCAGGGGGCCCAGCACCAGTATGCTGGCGCGCATCCGCCGCACCAGATCGTAAGGCGCCACATTGCTGGTGATGCGCGGTGCTTCCAGGCTCATCACCCGTCCGAAATCCTCCGGCCGGCCGCCCTGGATCACGGTGGTAACCCCGAACTGGTTCATCAGGTGCTGGAAGCCGTCGATATCGGCCAGCCGCGGCAGATTGCGGAGCGTCAGCGGCTCCTCCGTCAACAGCGCGCAGGGGATCAGCGTCAGCGCCGAATTCTTGGCGCCGGAGATCGGAATGGTGCCTGAAAGCCGGTTGCCGCCGCGGATGATGAGCTTGTCCATCGCTGCCGCTTAGCCTCATGAGTGGAAAATGTAACGCCTTGGTCATAGGGAAGGGCGATTCGGGCGCACCGGCCCGAAAATGCCACGAAGCGGAGATGGGTTGCGATGCATAAGCCTGTGAGGAAAGCGGTATTTCCGGTGGCCGGGCTCGGCACCCGCTTCCTGCCCGCGACCAAGGCCATCCCCAAGGAAATGCTGGCGGTGGTCGATCGTCCGCTGATCCAGTATGCCGTGGACGAGGCGCGCGAGGCCGGAATCGAGCAGATGATCTTCGTCACCGGGCGCGGCAAGACGGCCATCGTCGAGCATTTCGACATGGCCTACGAGCTCGAGACGACGATGGCCGCGCGGGGCAAGGGGATGGAGGTGCTGGAGGCCACGCGCGCGGTGCCCGGCGACATCATCACGGTGCGCCAGCAGGTGCCGATGGGACTGGGCCACGCGATCTGGTGCGCCCGCGCCATCGTGGGGGACGAACCCTTCGCGATCTTCCTGCCCGACGAACTGATGATCGCCCACAAGGGCGGCACCGGATGCATGAAGCAGATGGTGGAGGCCTACGGCGAGGTCGGCGGCAATCTGATCTCGGTGCTGGAGGTGCCGGAGGAGGAGGTGTCCAGCTACGGCGTGATCGCACCCGGCCGCCAGGTTTCGGACAGCCTGACCGAGGTTACCGGCCTGGTCGAGAAGCCGCCCCGGGCCGAGGCACCGAGCAACAAGATCATCTCCGGCCGCTATATCCTTCAGCCCGAGGTCATGCGCGTGCTCGAGGGGCAGGAGAAGGGCGCGGGGGGCGAGATCCAGCTTACCGACGCGATGGCCCGCATGATCGGGACCCAGCCGTTCCACGCCGTCACCTTCGCCGGCCGACGCTACGATTGCGGTAGCAAGCTGGGCTTCGTGGAGGCGACGCTCGCGCTCGCGCTCGCGCGCGAGGACATGGGCGACGAAGTGCGCGTCATGGCCGAAAGGTTGCTGTCCGGCGAGCGGTGAACGCCGGCCTGCCATGCTGACTCCTCCGCCATTCCTGGCCCAGTGGCTCGATGCGTTGAACCTCACCCCTCACCAGGCGATCACGCTGGCGGTGCTGGCGGGTGTCGTCGTTACCATGATCCTCGACCGCTTCCGTGCCGATGTGGTTGCGCTGACGGGTGCGGCGGTGCTGCTGATGACCCGTGCGGTGAAGCCGGTGGATGTGCAGGTCGCTTTCGCCTCGCCCGCCATCATCGCGCTCGCATCGCTGTTCGTGATTACCTACGCGATGGAGCGCGCGGGGCTGCTGGATCTGGCGATCCGCGGCGGCACTTGGCTGGCGCGTCGCGCGGGGGCCGCCGGCATCTGGCTGCTGATGGCCGCCTGCGGCACGGTTTCGCCCTTCCTCAACAACACGCCCATCGTGGTGCTGGCCGCGCCGGTGATCCGCGATGTCTCGCTGGGCGTCGGGCTGGACCCTCGGCGATACCTGATGCCGCTGTCCTACATCACCGTGCTGTTCGGCTGCACCACGCTTATCGGCACATCCACCAACCTGCTGGTGAACGATATGGCGCGCAGCAGCGGCGCGGGCAGCTTCGGCATGTTCGAGATCGCCCCGGTGGGTCTGGCGGTGGCGCTGACCGGCGCGGCCTTCCTGTTCCTGTTCTCGCGCCGGCTCATCCGGTTCGACGATGCCGAGGCGCTGGAACGCGCGGCGGCCGAGGCTGAGGAGGCCAAGACCGCCCAGCCGGAAGAGGCACCAGCCCCGGCGCCCCCGCCCACTCCGGCGCCCGCGCGCGCGATGCGGTTCGGCACGCCCCGGCGTTCCCCGCAATCGGCCACCGTGGGCGATGCCAGCGTGTTCACGCCGCAGCACGCCTTCAAGCCGTGGCGCGCGCTTGCATCGCTGACGGTGTTCGTGGCGGCCGTGGCGGCGGCCACCATCGGCATCGCCCCGATCGCCGCCACCGCCTTTGCCGGCGCGGTGCTGCTGATCGTGATCGGCGCGATCAGCGCGGACGACGCCTATCGCGGGCTGCGGCCTGAAATCCTGATGCTGATCGCGGGCATGGTGGTGATCGGCGTGGCGATGGAGGAAACGGGCCTCGCCGCCGCCGCCACGGGCCGGCTGGTGGATGTGGTCGGCCACATGGGTCCGCTGGTGGCGCTGGTGGTGTTCTACGGCGCGGCCCTGCTGCTGACCGAGGTGCTGTCCAACGCCACCGTGGCCGTGCTGCTGACCCCCGTGGCGGTGAGCCTGGCCGAAGGGCTGGCCGTCAGCCCCAAGCCCTTCGTCGCCGCGGTGATGATGGCCGCCAGCGCCGCCTTCGCCACCCCCTTCGGCTATCAGACCAATGCGCTGGTCTTCACCATGGGCCGCTATCGCTACATGGATTTCGTGCGCGTGGGCCTCCCGCTCGACCTGCTGACCTGGGCGGTGGCCTGCGCGGTGATTCCGATCGTGTTTCCGTTCTGACACGCCGTCTGCCGCCTGCAGGCGGCACGACGGCACCTGCCTTCAGCGCGGGGTCGCGGTTGCCGCCGGGCGGGGGCGCGCGGGTTGCGCGGCAGGGCGCGGAGCCACGCCGCCACCCGTCGCCTGGTTCAGGAAATCGTCGCTCGCGGCCTGGTCCATGTCGCCCAGGCGCCCGTTGCGGCGTGTCGCCTCGCCCGTGGTCTGCTCGCCTTCGACGGGGAATGCCGGCTGGTCGCGGCCTCGGCCCACCCCCTCCGTGCCGCCGGCCTCGCCGGCTGCGGGATCGGGCCGGCCGCGCTCGACCAGATTGCCCTGCTCGTCGATGAAGTAATAATCCTCCGGATCGCCCTGCATCGCCTCGTCGTCGGGCTCGAGCTGCCATTCGGGCAGGGTCAGCGCGGTTTCGAACTCCTCGGCGGGGCGCTTGGCGACGGCGTAGCGCATATAGGCGGCGAAGGCGCGCGCCGGGGCGGCCCCGCCCTGGAGGCCGGCGACCACGCGGCTGTCATCGCGGCCCATCCACACGCCGGTGGTGATGCCGCTGGAGAAGCCGACGAAATAGCCGTCCTTGTTGGACGATGTGGTGCCGGTCTTGCCCGCGACCGGCCGCCCGATCTGCGCGGCGCGGCCGGTGCCGGTGGCCACTGCGGTCTGGAGGAGATCGGTGATCCCGGCGGCGACGTAATCGGGCACGAGCTGGATCGAGCTGGGCCGTTCGCGCCGGTACAGTTCCGCGCCGCTGGCCGAGGTCACGCGCACGATGCCATAGGGTTCGACGGAGGCGCCCTTGTTGGAGATCGCTGCGAAGGCGCGCGTCATGTCGATCAGGCGCACCTCGTTCGAGCCCAGGACCATCGAGGGATAGGTGCTGATCGGGGTGGTGATGCCGAAGCGCTTCGCCATCGATGCCACCGTGCCGAAGCCGACCTCGTTGCCGAGCTGGGCTGCCACCGTGTTGATCGAATAGGCGAAGGCCGTCCTTAGATCGATCTCGCCCGAATTGCGCCCGCTCGAATTGCGCGGGCTCCAGCCATCGATCGTGACCGGGGTATCGACCACGCGGTCGTCGGGCTTGTAGCCGGCCTCCAGCGCGGCGAGATAGACGAACAGCTTCCAGGCGCTGCCCGGCTGGCGGAGCGCATTGGTGGCGCGGTTGTAGTTGGTCTTGACGTAATCGGTGCCGCCGACGAGCGCGAGCACGGCGCCGTCGCGGTCCAGGCTGACCAGCGCGCCCTGCGCCCCGCGCGGGGAATTGGTGGCGATGGCGGTGGTGGCGGCGCGCTGCATCCCGGGATCGATGGTCGTCCACACCTCGATCGGCTCGGTCGTCTCGGGCAGCAGGAGCTCGAGCTGGGGCAGCGCCCAATCGGTGAAATAGCGGGCGGAGTTCTGCGCCTTTTCGGCCTTGAGATTCACCGTCGAGGGATCGACCCGGGCCTCCGCTGCGGAGATGTAACCCTGCTCCTGCATCAGCGCGAGCACCACCTCGGCGCGGCCCACGGCGGCATCGATATCGGCGGTCGGCGAATAGCTGCTGGGCGCCTTGACCATACCGGCGATGATCGCGGCCTCCGCCACCGAAAGCTCGGTCCCGGGATGGCTGAAGAAGGTGCGGCTTGCGCTGTCGATGCCATAGGCGCCGCCGCCGAAATAGACCTTGTTCAGGTAGAGCTCGAGAATCTGCTCCTTGGAGAACTTGGCTTCCAGCGCCAGCGCCAGCACGCCTTCGCGCAGCTTGCGATCGAACGAGCGGTTGGAATTGAGGAAGACGTTGCGTGCGAGCTGCTGGGTTATGGTGCTGGTGGCCGAAACCCGCCCATCGCCGGTCACCGCGACATAAAGCGCGCGGGCCAGGCCCAGTGGATCGACGCCGGGGTGCGAATAGAACCGCCGGTCCTCCACCGCGACCATGGCGTCCTTCATCGGCCTGGGGATCCGAGCGAAGGGGATCCACTCGCCGTAGTTGGGGCCGAGTTCCGCGATCTCGCTGCCGTCGCGCGCGCGCACCACGATGGTCTGCCCGGCCTGGGTGGCCTTGAGCTGGTAGAAGCTGGGGAGCGAGCGCGCCGCGAAGGCGACCGCGATGCCGAGGAACAGAGCACCCAGCAGGGCCAGCGCGCCGCCCCAGATCGCGATCCGCCTGGTCCACAGGCGCCAGCGCGAACCGCCGCCGGTATTATTGGCGCCGGCGCGCGCGGCGGCACGCTGGCCGCGCGCGGCCTGGGCGCGCCGGGCGCCGCGCTTGCCCATCCCGCGTGGCGCGTCCTCAGCCATTCCGGTCAGGCATCCGGCTCGAAATCGAGCGCGGCGGAGTTGATGCAGTATCTCAGGCCGCTCTCGCCCGGCCCGTCGGGAAAGACATGGCCCAGATGGCCGAGGCAGCGGGAGCACAGCACTTCGGTGCGGACCATGCCGTGGCTCGCGTCGCGGTGTTCCTCGACGGCATCACCCTCGGCGGGCGCGGTGAAGCTGGGCCAGCCCGATCTGCTGTCGTATTTGGCGCCGCTGGCGAACAGCAACTGCCCGCATCCGGCGCAATGGTATTCGCCCGACTCCTTGTTGGCATTGAGCGCACCCGTGAAAGCGCGCTCGGTGCCGTGTTCGCGCAGGATGTGATACTGCTCAGGCGTCAGTTTCTCGCGCCATTCGGCGTCGGTGAGCTGGGTCTTCTCGGTCATCCTATAACTCCTGATGCCGTCGGACCGGCAGAGTCGGCAAGGCCGCCCGCCGCCCCAAGACGCTCGACGCTAAGCGCTGAAACAGCGCCGGGGAAGACCCGGCGGAGGTCCGTTCACGCATCGACAAGGGCATAATGTGTGGGGGGGTGGATGCCCTCCATCCGCTCCTGCAGCAGCGGGCGGAAGCTCGGGCGACTCTTGAACACCGCGTACCAGGCCTGTGTCTGCTCGTGCCCGGCCCAGTCGATCCCGCCGAGATAATCGGCCACCGAGAGCTGCGCCGCGGCGGCGAGGTCGGCCAGGCTGAGCATCGGGCCGGCCAGCCAGCTGCGCGTGTCGATCAGCCAGTCGAGATAATAGAGATGCTCATGCGCCGCCTTCATCGCCTCGCGCAAGGCTCGCGAATCGGGCGGCTGACGAGTGACGATGCGCTTCATCATCTTTTCGCGCAGGAGCGGGCCGGTGACATCGCCATAGAATCCCTCGTCGAACAGCGCGACGAGGCGGCGGATTTCGGCGCGCGCGGCGCTGCTGCCGGCGAGCAACGGACTGCGTTCCACCGTTTCCTCGAGATATTCACAGATCGCCTGGCTATCCGCCAGGGCGATGCCGCGGCCGGGATCGGCGAGCACCGGCACCCGGCAGGCATGGTTGAGCCTGGCCAGTTCCTCCCCCCCG
Source organism: Altererythrobacter sp. (assembly GCA_016793865.1). Lineage (GTDB taxonomy): Bacteria > Pseudomonadota > Alphaproteobacteria > Sphingomonadales > Sphingomonadaceae > Qipengyuania. Next base: position 23,276 of record JAEULJ010000006.1, on the reverse strand, counting down.
GTCCACGGACGGGCCTCCACCAGTTCGTAGGCGACATTCTTTTCGCCCATGACGAGCCGAACCTTGCGGCTGAAGGGGCAGAGCGAGAATTGATGGAGTTGCCACATGCGTGGACCAAGCCTGTGCCCCATCGCAACGGCAAAATCCACAGCGCAGACGAGGTTTTAGACGCGCGATCAGGGCAATTCGGCAAGCTCTGTCGCCGGCATGGCATCGCGGACCCGGTCGACCGCCGCACGAAGCTGCGGCAGGAGGGCCGCAGCGGCGCCGCTCATCCCCGCCATCGCACCCATCGCGGCTGGAAGCTGGCGCTCGATCAGGCGCGGAACATCGCCCGCGGCGGGCGACATCCGGCGCAGCGTGGCATCGGGATCGATGGTGCGCGGATCCTCGCCAGCCGCCTGTGCGATCGGTGCCATGATGGGCGCGAGCGGAAGATCGAGCACGGCTTCCGCCATCGCCCCGATAGCGCGCGCCATCGCATGCTGGCTGGCCGGATCGCCCATCGCATGGGCGACGCGGCCGAGTTCGGATTCCGGCGTGGTGCCGGCGGCTGCGGGCGCCGCGAGGGACAGGAGCAGGGCGGGGAGAATCAGGCGGCGCATGGGCAGGGTTTCCGGCAAAGGCTATGCGCGTCGATAGCGGGACGGCGCTGAACGCGAGGTGAAGCCTAGAGCCCCGCCGCGTCCAGCAGCACCAGGCATCCCGGCATGGCGGCCGCCATCGCGCCTTCGGCCTGCAAGGCTGCGACCTCGCGGCTGGCGAGCGCCGCCAGCGTTTCCCGGCTGGCGCCCGTATCGTCCATAAGCCGGGCGGTGACGCGCACGAAGTACTCCTTGCCGCGCGTACCGAGCGGCGGCCAGCCTGCCGCCTGCGGCGCGGATTCGGCCTGCATCCGTGCGGCGAGCGCGAACACGACGCTACAGCGCAGCGCTTCGGCCTGGGGCGGGGTCAGCGCCGGCGGCGCGGCAACCGGGGCTGCTGCCGCGGAGGCGGCAGCGAGGGACAGGGCGGCGAGAAGGGCGGGCATCCCAGGGTCTCTAGCGCCGCGAAGCTGAACGGCAACCCGCGCTTGCCGCCGCCGCTCACGCGGCCTAGGCGCAGCTCCATGAAAACCCGTGCCGCTGTCGCTTTCGCCGCCAAACAACCGCTCGAGATCGTCGAGCTCGACCTTGAAGGCCCCAGGGCGGGCGAAGTGCTGGTCGAGATCAAGGCGACCGGCATCTGCCATACCGATGCCTATACGCTCGACGGGCTGGATTCTGAGGGCATCTTCCCCAGCGTGCTCGGCCACGAAGGCGCGGGTATCGTGCGCGAGGTGGGGCCGGGCGTCACCAGCGTGGCGGCGGGCGATCACGTCATCCCGCTCTACACTCCCGAATGCCGCCAGTGTAAATCATGCCTCAGCGGCAAGACCAATCTGTGCACCGCGATCCGCGCCACACAGGGCAAGGGGCTGATGCCCGACGGCACCACGCGCTTCAGCTACAAGGGGCAGCCGATCCATCACTACATGGGCTGCTCCACCTTCAGCAATTTCACCGTGCTGCCGGAAATCGCGGTCGCGAAGATCCGCGAGGACGCGCCGTTCCACACCTCCTGCTACATCGGCTGCGGGGTCACCACCGGCGTGGGTGCCGTGGTCAACACCGCCAAGGTGCAGGTGGGCGACAATGTCGTGGTGTTCGGGCTCGGCGGCATCGGGCTCAACGTCGTGCAGGGCGCGCGCATGGCCGGCGCGAACCGTATCGTCGGCGTCGACATCAATCCCGAACGCAAGCTGTGGGGCGAACATTTCGGAATGACCGATTTCGTCAACCCGCGCGAGGTGGACGATGTGGTGGCGACCCTGGTCGCCATGCTGGACGGCGGGGCGGATTACAGCTTCGACTGCACCGGCAATACCGAGGTGATGCGCCAGGCGCTGGAATGTTGCCACCGGGGCTGGGGCACCAGCATCGTCATCGGCGTGGCGGAAGCGGGCAAGGAGATTTCCACCCGCCCGTTCCAGCTCGTGACCGGGCGCAACTGGCGCGGCACGGCATTCGGCGGCGCGCGGGGCCGGACCGACGTGCCCAAGATCGTCGACTGGTACATGGACGGCCGCATCCAGATCGACCCGATGATCACCCACGTCCTCAAGCTGGAGGAAATCAACAAGGGCTTCGACCTGATGCACGCGGGCGAGAGCATCCGCAGCGTGGTCGTTTTCGACTGATGCCGGGGAAGGTCGGCTTCGCGGATAAGCTGGCCGGACTTTCCGAGCACTGGGCGCCGCGCATGATTGCCCGCTACGAGGGTCACGAGGTGCGCCCCCTCATCTGCGGGCACCGAACACCGCCCGGTCGCCCGCAAGGGCGAGGCAGCCGCGCTGCTGCTCGACCCTGCCGAAAACCCCAACACCGGAGATCATGCCACCGCTGCGGTGGCCGTCGACGCATGAGAGGAGAAGTTCCATGTTCAATCACGTGATGGTGGGCGCCACCGACATCGAGAAATCGAAGTCGTTCTACGAGAAGGTGCTCGGCGTGCTCGGCTTCCAGGGCGAGGGGATGGAGAACACCGCGGCCAGCGGCCACAAGCGTGTGTTCTTCCGGCACGATGGCGCCACCTTCGGCATTTCGGAGCCGATCGACAACGAGCCCGCCACGCATGGCAACGGCAGCACGCTGGGCTTCAAATGCGACAGCCCCGAGCAGGTGAAGCAGTTCCACGATGTCGCCCTGGCGAACGGCGGTACGTCGATCGAGGAAGCGCCGGGCCTGCGCGAAGGATCGCTGGGTCCGATGCACCTGTCCTATGTGCGCGATCCCAGCGGCAACAAGCTCTGCGCGATCCATCGCCCGGTCTGACGGTTGGCGCGATGCGCGGCGAGGGCGGGCTGCGGGCCGATCTCGCCGCGCTCGCCATCCCGTTCGAGGAGCATGAGCACCCCGCGGTCTTCACCGTGGCGGAGAGCGGCGCGCTCGACGCGGCGATCCCCGGGGCGCACAGCAAGAACCTGTTCCTTAAGGATGCCGGCGGGGTTTTCTGGCTGGTGACGGTGCCGGCGCAGGCCCGCGTCGACCTCAAGGCGCTGCCTCAGGTCATTGGCTGCAAGCGCGTGAGCTTCGCCAAGGCGCAGGACATGGAACGGCTGCTGGGCATCACGCCGGGTTCGGTGACTCCGCTGGCCATGATCAACGCCGCGCCGGGAAGCGTGGCGGTGGTTCTGGAACAGGCGCTGGCGAGTGCGGGCCGCGTCAATGTCCACCCGCTTCGCAACACCGCCACGGTCGGGCTGGCCGGCGCGAACATCCTACGGCTGCTGGAGCATTGGGGGCATGAGCCGGTGGTGGCGGGAATACCCATTTCGTCCTGAACGCGATCCACTCCATGCCGAGCTTGTCGAAGCATCGGCAGACAGGTAGCGGCCACCCTTCGACAGGCTCAGGGTGAGCGGATGTGGGAGTTTGCCGGTGACCATCGAAACCCTGTCCCAAGCGCGCGCACATGGCGGCACCCAGGGCGTTTATCGCCACGCTTCCACCGCAACCGGCACGCCGATGACCTTCGCTGTGTTCGTGCCCGAGCACGCGCCCGGGGCCAGGCTGCCGGTGCTGTGGTATCTTTCCGGCCTCACCTGCACCCACGCCAATGTGATGGACAAGGGGGAGTATCGCGCCGCCTGCGCGCGGCACGGGGTGATCCTGGTGGCTCCGGATACCAGCCCGCGCGGCGATGATGTGCCGGACGACGAGGGCTATGATTTCGGCAAGGGCGCGGGCTTCTATGTCGATGCCACGCAGGAGCCGTGGGCCAGGCATTTCCAGATGCGGAGCTATGTCGAGGACGAGCTGCCGGCGCTGATCGGCGAGCATTTTCCCGCCGACATGGACCGCCAGGGCATCACCGGCCATTCGATGGGCGGCCACGGTGCGCTCACCATCGCGCTACGCAACCCCGGCCGCTTCCGCTCGGTCAGCGCCTTTGCGCCCATTGTCGCGCCGGGCGCCGTGCCCTGGGGCGAAAAGGCGCTGGGCGGCTATCTGGGCGACGATCGTGCGACGTGGCGCGAATATGACGCGGTGGCCCTGATCGAAGACGGCGCGCGCCTTCCCGGAATGCTGGTGGATCAGGGCATGGCGGACCAGTTCCTGGTCGAACAGCTTCGCCCCCATCTGCTGGCGGAAGCCTGCGAGGCAGCCGGTATCCCCGCCGAGATCCGCCTCCACGAAGGCTACGACCACTCCTACAATTTCATCTCGACCTTTATGGCCGACCACGTGGCCTGGCACGCGGAGCGGTTGAAAGCCTAGCGCCCCAATTCGAACAGCGCGAATTCGGAGCGCCAGTTTGCGCCCGGGCCGCCGAGGGTCTTGTCGCCGGAGAAGAACCAGCGGTGGCGGATCGCGATGCCCATCGCCCGCGCCAGCGCCTCGAAATCGGCGACGGTGACATGGTGGATGTTGCGCGTTTCGTACCAGCTCACCGGCAGGGCGCGCGTCACCGGCATCCGCCCGCTCCACAGCAGCGCGGCGCGGGTGCGCCAATGGGCGAAATTGGGAAAACTGACGAAGGCGGTGCGGCCGACCCGCATCAACTCGCCCAGTAGGAGGTCGGGCCGCTGCGCCGTCTGGAGCGTCTGGCCCAGCACGGCATAATCGAAGGCGCCGTCAGGATAGTTGGCGAGGTCGCGCTCGGCGTCGCCCTGCACGACGCTCAAGCCCCGCGCCACGCATTCGGCCACCAGCGCCGCGTCGATCTCCATCCCGCGCGCATCCACGCCCTTGGCGTCGCACAGCGAGGCGAGCAGCGCCCCATCGCCGCAGCCGACATCGAGCACGCGGGTGCCAGGCGCGATCCGCGTGGCGATCAGGGCGAGGTCCGGCCGCAGGCTCACGCCAGGAAGCCCTTCACCACCCGGTCGAGCGCGGGCGCCTCGAGCAGGAAGCTGTCGTGACCATGCGGCGCGGAAAGCTCGACGAAGCTGACCGGCGCGCCGGCGGCGTTGAGGGCGTGGACCAGATGGCGGCTCTCGGCGGTGGGGTAGAGCCAGTCGGAATCGAAGCTGACCACGCAGAAGCGCGCGCTCGCCCCCGCGAACGCCTCCGCAAGCTTCCCCCCGTGCTCCTCGGCCAGATCGAAATAGTCCATCGCCCGCGTGATATAGAGATAGCTGTTGGCGTCGAAACGCTTGGTGAAGCCGCTTCCTTGATGGCGCAGGTAGCTTTCGACCTGGAAATCGGCGTCGAAGCCGAAGCTCTTGGAATCCCGGTCCTGCAGATTGCGCCCGAACTTGTCGGTCAGCCCGTCCTCGGAAAGATAGGTGATATGCGCGGCCATCCGTGCAACGGCAAGGCCGGCGTCCGGGGCCGGTCCGCCGTAGTAGTCGCCACCCGCCCAGTTGGGATCGGCCATGATGGCCTGCCGCCCGACCTCGTGGAAGGCGATGTTCTGCGCCGAATGGCGCGCGGTGGTGGCGATGGCGAGCACGCGCGCGGCGCGGGCAGGCCAGTTGGCGGCGAGGCTGAGCGCCTGCATCCCGCCCATCGAGCCGCCGACCACGGCATGAAGCCGCGCGATGCCCAGCACGTCCAGCAGGGCGACATGGGCGCGCACCATGTCGCGAATGGTTATGACCGGGAAGCGCATCGCAAGCGGTGCGCCATCCGCGCCGAAGCTGGCCGGCCCGGTGGAGCCCATGCAACTGCCGATGACATTGGCGCAGATGACATGGAACCGATCGGTGTCGAGCGGCTTGCCGGGGCCCACCATGCGCGCCCACCAGCCCGGCTTTCCGGTGACCGGATGCGCGCTGGCGAGATGCTGGTCGCCCGTCAGGGCATGGCACACGAGGATGGCGTTGGCACGGTCGGATGCCAGCTCGCCATAGGTCTCATAGGCGATCTCAACGCTCGCGAGCGAGCCGCCGCCGTCGAGCGGCAGCGGGCTGGGCAGGGTGATGGAGCGATGCGCCGCCGACATGCGCGCGGGCTTAACCGCTCCTCCCGCGCTTGTCGAAGGGCGCTTTTGCCTTATGGCGGGCGGATGGACGGCCCCGCGCTCAAACCCTGGATCGAGGCGATCCACGCCTATGTCCCCGGCCGTTCCGAGGCGGCGGACGGCACGGCGCTGGTCAAGCTGTCCGCCAACGAGAATCCTCGCGGCTGCAGCCGGCTGGCACGCGCCGCGCTGGTCGCGCCTTTCGATCCGGCGCGCTACCCCGATCCCGATGCGGCGCGGCTGCGCGCGGCGATCGCGGGCACGCATGGTCTCGATCCGGCGCGGATCGTGTGCGGCACCGGCTCGGGCGAACTGCTGCATTGCGCGGTCCAGGCATTCGCCGGTCCGGGCGACGAGGTGCTGTTCCCGCGCTATTCCTTCTCGCTCTACCCCCTGCTCGCGCGCAAGGTGGGGGCGTCCCCCGTCGCGGCGGAGGGCGCCGATTACGGCGCCAGCGTCGACGGGCTGCTCGCCGCGGTGACGCCGCGCACGCGGGTGGTTCTGCTCGACAACCCGAACAATCCGGTGGGAAGCTGGCTGCCTGCGGGCGATCTGGCGCGGCTTCATGCCGGGCTGCCCGGCAATGTGCTGCTGGTGGTGGACCAGGCCTATGCCGAATATCTGGCTGATGGCGAGGATGACGGCGGGCTGGCGCTGGCGGCGCGGCACGCCAATGTGCTGGTCATGCGGACCTTCTCCAAGGCCTTCGGCCTTGCGGGAGAGCGGGTGGGCTGGGCCACGGGTGCGCCCGCGCTTGTCGATGCCCTCAACCGTTTGCGCGGGGCCTTCAATGTCTCGGCGAGCGGGCAGGCGGCGGCACTTGCCGCGCTGGGGGATCGCGGCTTCGTCGCCGCGACGGCGCGCGAGAACGCGGCGGCGCGCATCCGGTTCGAGGCGGCGATCGCCGCGCTCGGCAATCACGGGCTGCGCGCCATTCCCAGCAAGGCCAATTTCGTGCTGGTGCTGTTCGAAGGCACGCTGACGGCCGGCGTCGCGCTCGCGGCGCTGGAGCGCGGGGGCTATGCGGTCCGCCACCTCCCGGGCCAGGGCCTTGGCCACGGATTGCGGATCACCATCGGCACTGCGGCGCAGATGGACGAGGTCGCGGCACTGATCTCCGCCGCAGCAGAGGCGGCTGCTAGGGGTTGAACGCGTTGATCGCGTCGAGCACGCGCGCCTCGGTCTCGTCGCGCGACAGGCCGGGCGGGATCGGCGCGCCGAAGCGATAGGTGATGGGGCGGCTCCGCTTGAGCCAGCGATGGTAGGTCGGGCCGCTGTCCACCGCCACCGGCACCACCGGCAGGCCCAGCGCCTTGTAGAGACCGGCAAAGCCCGATTGCAGCGCCCGCCGTTCCCCATGCGGAACGCGGGTGCCTTCGGGGAAGATCACCAGCGGGCGGCCCGCCGCCGCCGCTGCCTTCGCCTCGCGCATCATCGCGATCAGCGCCTTGGCCCCGGCCTGGCGGTCCACCGGCACCAGGCCATAGGCGCGCGCGGCCGGGCCCCACCCGGGAATGCGGAACAGCTCCGCCTTGGTGAACACCACCGGCAGGCGGAACAGGGTCGGCGCGTCGATCGCCTCGAAGAAGCTCTCGTGCTTGATGGCGTAGAGCGCTGGCTCGGCCAGCGGCCCGCTGCCTTCGATGACCACCGGCGCGCCCAGCAGCTTTTCGACGCTCCAGCGTTGCAAGCCGCTCCAGGCGTGCACGAAGGCGCGGAAGATGCGCGGGTCCAGCCGGCTGGTCAGAAACGCCGCCAGCGTCACCACCACCGATCCGGCGTAGAACACGGTGTAGAAGGCGAGATTGCGCGGCAGGGCCAGCACGCCGCTCACACCGGCCAGCCCTGGGTGACGAGCGCCGCAAGCAGCTTGTTGTATTCGAGGAACAGCTGGCCGAGCGCAGGATCGGAAGGAACGCCGTCCTCGATCACCGTCACCGTGTCGGGGATCGAATGGCGCAGTTCCGCTCCGGCGCGGGGCATATGCCAGTCGGTGGTGACGAGGCGCACGGTCTTCACATCGTTGGTGCTGAGCCACTGCGCTGCCTCGCCCGCGTTGCTGCGGGTGTCGACGGCCAGGAAGCCCAGCGTCACGCAGCACTGCATCTCGCCCGCGCCGACATCGAACTGGGCGGCGAATTCGCGCGGGGTTACCTCCGGGTCCACGCCCGAGACGAACATCCGCTTGGCATCGCCATCGCGCAGGACCGACAGGCCGCGCGCGATCCGCCCCGGGCCGCCGGTGGGCACCAGCACGGCATCGGTCTTCACATGGCCGAGAGGGCCGGGCAGGGTCACCGCGAAGTAGAGGAAGCCGATGGCGTAGATAAGCGCGACGAAGCCGGCAAGACGGGCGATCAAAGCATTCTCCCCAGGCGCGACAACACCGTTCGCCGAGCGGTGGCCAGCGCCACGCCCGCCATTATGACCGGGACCAGCGCTACCAGCAACCAGTCGCCGGGGCCGAAGGCGCCATTGGCGACCAGGCCGGAATCGAGCCCCGCGAATCGCGCGCCGAGAAATGCCAGCGTCACCCCTCCGATGGCCAGGCCGATCGCCCCGCCGATCGCTGCATCGGTGAGCACCGCACGCTGGAACAGCCGCGCGAGCTGCGCGTCGCCCGCGCCCAGGTGATGCACGATCATGATCGTCTCGCGGTTGGCATCGAAGGCGTTGCGCGCGGCCAGCCACACCGCTGCGGCGCTCGCGAGCATGAGCAGCGCGATCAGCATCACCGCCAGCCAGCGCAGGGCGCGGATGGCGCCGAAGATGGGCTCCAGCCAGGCGGCCTGTGCATCCAGTCGCGCCGACGGGGCCACCGTCGCCAGCGCGCTGCGGAGCCGCTCCGCCGTGCCTGCCGGCGCTGCATCCGTCAGGCGTACGTCGATCAGCGCGGGAAGAACCAGCGCGCTGGAGCGGGCAGCATCCCCGAGCAGGGGCTCGACCAGGCGGGCCAGCTCCGTCTCCGGCACCGCCTGCACCTCGGCCACCGCACGGTCACCCTCCAGCAGGGCCTTGGCGGCCCGTGTCTGGGCCTCGCGCCCGACCGGATCGGCTTCCACGATCTGCACGGTCAGCCCGCCGTTGAGGCCGGCCTCGGCCCGGGCGGTGAAATTGGCCAGCGCCAGCGCGCCGCCAGCGGCGAGCACGCACAGCGCGACCATGATCGCGATGACCCAGGGCATCGGCCCGCCCAGCCGCGCCGCCGGCAGCACCCGCGCTCCGGCGATATCGTTCGCGGGGCCGCCAAGGCGCCGCAGCGCGCGATCGAAGACCGGTGGCACCTTCACGCGCGCGTCTCCGCCGGCTCGCGCCGGGGCGGATAGCGGAGCGCGCCGGTGGGATCGGACAAGCGCCCGTTGTCGAGTCGCATGATGAGGCAATCGGGCACCTTGCCCAGCAGGTTGACGTCATGCGTGGCCACGACCACCGCGGTGCCGAGCCGGCCGAGCGCCTCGAACAGCCTCAGCAGCTTGAGCGCCATCTCGGGGTCGACATTTCCGGTCGGCTCGTCGGCGACCAGCAACTCGGGCCGCGCGATCACGGCGCGTGCGATGGCAACGCGCTGTTGCTCGCCGCCCGAAAGGGTGGCCGGCCGCGCATCCGCCCGCGAGCCCAGCCCGACCCAGTCGAGCATATCGGCGACTGGCTGGCGCAGTTCGCCCTCGCTCACGCCCGACAGGCGCAGGGGAAGGGCGACATTGTCGAAGGCCGAGAGGTGTGGGACGAGGCGGAAATCCTGGAACACCACCCCCAGCCGGCGCCGGATGGCGGGCAGGCGCTGGCGTGGCAGGGTGATGACATCGCCGCCGAACATCCGGATCGCCCCGCGCGAGGGGCGCTGCGCCAAATAGAGCAGCTTGAGCAACGAAGTCTTGCCGGCCCCGCTGGTGCCGGTGAGGAAATAGAACTGTCCCGCGTGGAGCGTGAACGACAGATCGCTGAGCACTTCGCGCCCGGTGCCATAGCGCAGCCCGACGTTGTCGAACCGTACGATGTCCCCGTTTACCGCCACGCAGGGGGCTATAGCCAAGCTGCGGTGTGGAAAAAAGACGCTCGGGACGCCAGTCTACAACCCGTGCGCTTGTGGCCTTCCGCGCCGCTGCATAGACTCGGCGGCAGGATGATTATCGCCTGCCCCGCCTGCGCCACGCGTTATGCTGTGCCGGACAGCGCGATCGGTGTCGAGGGACGCACGGTCCGCTGCGCCAAGTGTAGGCATAGCTGGTTCCAGGATGGACCCGAACTGGTCCAGCCCGTCGCGCCCGCCCGTGCGGAAGGCACGCCAGCTGACAGCCCGGCCGAGGAGGCTCAGGCTTCGGCACCGGCAGCGATGGCGCGGGAAGCCGGCATTCCTTCGGATACCCCTGTCGAACCGGTGGCAGCGCCGGATGGTGTTGCCGACGATCCGCCGCCGCCGGTCGAGCGGCCACCCGAGCCCGAAGCCGTGGCGGTGGCGAATTCCTTCGAGGAGGATGAGGCGGTTTCGCCCTTCGATCGCGAGCCACCGTTTCGCCCGCGCCGCAACTGGCTGCGCTGGTTCACCTGGGGCGCGGGTGCCTTCGCCGCGCTGGCGCTGGCGGCGGTGGTGGCGATGTCCACCTTCGGGTTGCCTTCGTGGCTGCCGATCGAAAAGCCGCTGTTCGGCGCCGATCCCGGCCTGAAGGTGGAATTCCCCGCCAGTGAGCAGGAGCGGCGCACCTTGCCCAACGGGGCCGAGTTCTTCGGCGCGCGGGTGGTTGTCCGCAACGAAGCGCGGGAGAGCCGGAATGTGCCCCCGCTGCTGATCGTGCTGCGTGATTCGCGTGAGCGCGTGGTCTATAGCTGGGAGCTCGATCCGCCCCAGAGCACCCTGGCGCCGGGGGAGGCGATGACGATCAACGAGGCGATGACAGACGTTCCCAAATCGGCGGTCTATGCCGATATCGGCTGGGCCCCGCGCTAGAACCGCGCATGGGCGGCGCAGCGCCGTTCACAGGGCTTGCGGGGGTGAATGGTGGCTGCTAGTGGCGCGCACCTACCGGCGCCGGCAACCCTGCCCGTGCCATCTCCATGTGCGGTCGTGGCGGAATTGGTAGACGCGCAACGTTGAGGTCGTTGTGGGCGAAAGCCCGTGGAAGTTCGAGTCTTCTCGACCGCACCATTTTTGCTCGGGTTCCCAGCCTGGGCAGCCGCGCATCCGCGGCTTCCGATTTCCTCGCACGAGTGTGAACGGGCGCCCTGAGGGGAGCGGGCAGCAGCGCCGAAGCATCGGCGAAAGGCAACAAGCCCGCGCGATAAAGCGGACTTTGGAGCGGGTAAGGGGAATCGAACCCCTCTAGCCAGCTTGGAAGGCTGGAGCATTACCACTATGCTATACCCGCGGCGGCGCGGCAGATGCCATTGTTGGCACCGCTGCGTCAATCTCTCTCGCAACAATGGTGGCAGGCGCGCGTTGCGCGGGCGCTCAATGTCCCGGAAACGCCATCAGCGACTGCGCCTCGACCCCGATGGCGGACAGCACGCCCGTGCCGCCAAGATCGGGCAGGTCTATCACGAACACACCGCGGTCGACGCGTGCGCCGGCCATCCGCAGCAGTTCCGCGGCCGCGCGTGCGGTGCCGCCCGTGGCGATCAGGTCGTCGACGAGCACCACGCGCTGTCCGGCCGCAATCGCGCCGGGGTCGATCTCCAGCCGGTCCGTGCCATACTCCAGCGCGTAATCGATGCCGATGGTGGGCACCGGGAGCTTGCCCGGCTTGCGGACGGGGACAAAGCCTAGCCCCAGCTCCACGGCCACCGCCGCGCCGAAGATGAAGCCCCGCGCCTCCATGCCGGCAATCGCCTCCGCGCCGGCGTCGCGCGCGCGGTCGGCCAGCCACGAGACGGTGGCGGCGAGCCCCCGGCCATGCGCGATCAAAGGGGTGATGTCGCGGAACAGCACGCCCGACGCCGGAAAGTCCGGCACCGTGCGCACCAGCGCGGTGATCTGCGAAGGCGTCATGCCGCGCGGTCGCCTGTCAGCGCGCGCGGTGCTGCGCTCAGCCCTTGGTCTTCTTCGGCTTCACCGCCGACCAGATCTGCTGCTTGGACATATAGGCCAGCACGGTCGCGAACAGCAGGAACACCATCACCGCCCAGCCGGTCTGACGCCGCTTCACGAGCTGCGGCTCGGCGGTCCAGGCGAGGAAGGCGGCGACATCGTTCGCCATCTGCGGGATGGTCGCCTTGGTCCCGTCGTCAAACGTGACCTGGCCTTCGGCCGTCAGCGGCGGGGCCATCGCCAGGTTGAGGTTGGCGAAATAGGGGTTGTAGTGCAGGCCCGGCGGAGTCTTGCTGTCGGGGAACTTCTTCAGAAGCTCGGCTGGCTGCGGCCCGTATCCGGTGAGCAGCGCGGCGACATAGTTCACGCCGTCCTTGCGGGCCTTGGTGATGAGCGAGAGATCGGGCGGAATGGCGTTGTTGTTCGCCGCCGCCGCCGCCACCGCGTTGGGATAGGGCGATGGGAAATAGTCCGTCGGCAGGCCCGGCCGGGTGGTCACTTCGCCCGTCACGGGGTCGATTCCGGGTACCACCTTCTTGGAGGCGTAGGCCTTGACCTGCCCCTCGCTCAGCCCGAGCGCCGAAAGATCGCGGAAGGCGACGAACTTGAGGCTGTGGCAGGCCGCGCAGACCTCGTCATAGACCTTGAGCCCGCGCTGGAGCTGGAGCGTGTCCCACTTTCCGAACGGACCGTTGAAGGAGAAGTCGCGCTTGGCCGGGTATTCGTGAAAGCCCTGCTCGGCGGTCGGCTCGGTGAAACGGCCATACTTCGCGAGGGTCGAGAAAGCCGGCCCCACGCCCTGGAGCAGAGCCCACAGCACCGCGAGGGCGAAAAGCATCCCGACGGCAAAGGCGATCACGCGGGGAGTGATGAGTTGACGCATGGCGTGTTCTGTCCGTTCTCTCTTCGCTCTCGCCTCAGACCGCGACCGGGCTGGCGGTCCCGCCCTTCGCAGCTTCCTTGTCCGATCCCAGCACCGCGGCGGTGATCGAGGTCGGCAGCGGATCGGTTCGCTCGATCGAACTGACGAGCGGCAGGATCACCAGGAAGTGCAGGAAGTAGTACGCGGTCGCGATCTGGCTGAGCATGATGTAGGGTTCTTCCGCGTGTGCCCCGCCGAGGTAGAACAGCAGCGCCATGCAGGGCATCAGGCCGAACCAGAAGAACTTGCGGAACAGCGGCCGGTAGTGCCCGCTCCGGACCGGCGAGCGGTCGAGCCAGGGCAGGAAGAACCACACCAGGATCGACGCGAACATCGCGATCACGCCCATCAGCTTGGCGGGCACGAAGAAGAAGTCCGCAGTGAAGGCACGCAGGATCGCATAGAAGGGGTAGAAATACCACTCGGGCACGATCAGCGCCGGGGTCGAGAGCGGGTTCGCCTCGATGTAGTTGTCCGGATGGCCCAGCAGATTGGGCGAGAAGAACAGCAGCAGGCAATAGACCAGCAGCGCCACGCCCAGGCCGAACCCGTCCTTCGCGGTGTAGTAGGGGTGGAAGGGCACCGTGTCGCTCTCGCTCTTCACCTCGATGCCGGTGGGGTTGGAAGAACCCGGAATATGCAGCGCCCAGATGTGCAGGATCACCACGCCCGCGATCACGAAGGGCAGGAGGAAGTGCAGCGAGAAGAAGCGGTTGAGCGCGGCATTGTCAGGCGCGAAGCCGCCGAGCAGCCAGATCTGGATCGGCTCGCCCACCAGGGGGATCGCGCCGAACAGCCCGGTGATGACCTTGGCGCCCCAGAAGCTCATCTGCCCCCACGGCAGCACATAGCCCATGAAGGCGGTCGCCATCATCAGCAGGAAGATGACCACGCCCAGCAGCCAGATCATCTCTCGCGGGGCCTTGTAGGAGCTGTAGAACATCCCCCGGAAGATGTGGATATAGACCACGATGAAGAAGAAGCTGGCCCCGTTTGCGTGGGCGTAGCGCAGCATCCAGCCCCAGTTGACGTTGCGCATGATGTGTTCGGTGGTGGCGAAGGCCACCTGGGCGTTGGCGGCATAATGCATCGCCAGGATCACGCCGGTGACGATCTGCACCATCAGGAAGAACCCGGCGAGCACGCCGAAATTCCAGAAATAGCTGAGATTGCGGGGCACCGGATAACCCGCGCCGACCGCGTTATAGACCAGCCGCGGGAGCGGCAGCTTTTCGTCGAGGAAGCGCATCAGCCCGTTTGTCGGCTGATATTGCCTGGCCCAGGGAAAGCTCATCGCGTGTCCGTCCTAATATCTCAGCCGACGACGATCTTGGTGTCGGTGGTGAACTGGTATTCCGGCACCTGGAGGTTCGAAGGCGCGGGGCCTTTGCGGATGCGGCCGGCGGTATCGTAATGCGAGCCGTGGCAGGGGCAGAAATAGCCGCCGTACTCACCCTTTACCTCGCCCTCGGCGGCGCCCAGCGGAACGCAGCCCAGATGCGTGCACACGCCCATCGTCACCAGCATGTCGGTGTGGCCCGGCTTGGTGCGTTCTTCCAGCGTCTGCGGATCGCGCAGCTCGCCGACCGGCACGGCGTCGGCAGCCTGGATCTCGGCCGGGGTGAGCCGGCGAACGAACAGCGGCTGCTTGCGGAACACCGCCTTGATCGCCTGGCCGGGCTGGATCGCGGCGACGTCGAGTTCGGTCGAGCTTTCGGCCAGCACGTCCTTGGACGGAGCCATCTGGCTGATGAGCGGGATCAGCACCGCCACCCCGCCAACGCCCGCCGCGCTGACCGCGGCGATGTTGATGAAATCCCGGCGGCGTACGCCGTCGTCAGAGGGATTGGTGTCGTGAACGATCGGGGTGTCAGCGGTTGCAGCCGTGTCTGCCATCAGCCCTAAGCCCTGCCTTGCCTGTCTCTGGCGTCCGCCGGCGGATTGGGCCGGGGATGCGGATTCCCTGTTTGCGCGGGGTCTTGGATGCCCCGCCATGCCTGCCGCGCACGCACCGGGGCGCACGGGAAGGGCCGATTGGGGAGGGCCTCTAGCGGCTCCCCCCTGCCTTGCCAACCGCGATTTGACGGCTTTGCGGCGCTATTGCGCGGTTATCCGCCAAGGGCGATCACGCTGGTCTGGCGTCCGCCGGTCGCCTCGCCGCGATGCGTCGCCCGGCGGAACGAGAAGAAGCGCTCGGGCTGGGTGTAGGTATCCTCGTCCAGATCGGCGATCGCCGCGACCCCCGCCGCCCTCAGGCGGCGCGCGACATAGGCGGGCAGGTCGAACCGGTAGTGGCCGGGATTCCCCGGCTCCAGCAGGTCGATGGTGGCCGCATCCTGGTTCACCAGCCGATCATGGAACTCCGCGTCGACCTCGTAGCTCGCCTGCGCGATCGTCGGACCGATGGCGGCGACGGTGCGATCCGTCCGGGCACCGAGCGCCTTCATCGCGACCAGCGCGCTCTCGATCACACCCGCGAAGGCACCGCGCCAGCCGGCATGAACCGCGCCCACCACCCCGGCTTCGCTGTCGGCGAGGAGCACCGGGGCGCAGTCGGCGGTGACCACGCCGATCAGCAGGCCCGGGCGCGCGGTCACCAGCGCGTCGGCCTCGGGGGGCAGGCCTGTCCACGGTTCCGTCACCGTGATCGTCTCGATCCCGTGAACCTGCTTCGCCAGCACCAGCGGCGCGCCGGGCAGCACGATTTCGAGCGCCGGCTCCTCGCGAGTCGAAAAGCCGTGCGGGACAGTGGCGAGGAGAGGTGCGCGCAGCATCAGCCCAGCGACCGCGAGACCTGCTCGTGGCTGTCGCGGCTCAGCCTGGGGGCGGCCGCGATCCGTTCCAGCTCGGCCCGCATCAGAGCGGCGCGCACCGGCTCGATCCGCCGCCACCGCCCCAGCATCGGCACGAAGCGCGCCGCCGTCTGCGCGTTGATCGGGTCGAGCGCCAGGATCAAGTCGGCGATCAGCCGGTAACCCTCGCCGTTCCCGGCATGGAAGCCCTGTGCCGTGCCGCCGAAGGCCATGTAGAGCGCACGCACCCGGTTGGGGTTCCTGAGCGTGAAATCGGGATGGTTCGCCAGCGCGCGGACATGGGCCAGCACCTTGGGATGAAGTGAGCTCGCTTGGAGCGAGAACCACTTGTCGATCACCAGCGCATTGCCCTGGAAGCGGTTGTAGAAGTCGATCAGCCGCGCGGTGCGTTCCGCGCCGGGCAGGCCGGCCAGGACCATCAGCGCGCCTTGCCGGTCGGTCATGTTGTCGGCCGCGTCATATTGCGCGGCCGCCATCGCGGCGGCACGCGCCGGGTCCGCGGCGGCGATCAGCGCGAGCGCCAGAGACTTGACCTTGCGCGCGCCCCTGCCGGCGGCATCCATCGCGAAGGGCAGCGCCGAGGCGCGGGCGTGAATTCGCTCCAGCCGCGGAGCCAGCGCCCGGCCAAGCGCCGCCTTGAGTGCCTCGCGCGCCGCGTGGATCGCGCCGGGATCGGCCAGCGGCACCTGTTCCATCAGATAGGCCAGGCCGGGCAGCAGCATGAGTTCGCCCCGCATCAGGTCGTCGATCCCGGCATCGTCGAGGGCCGCGCCCAGCGCTTCGGCGATCGCCTGCTCGCTCTGCGCGAGACCCGCCGCGCCCGCAGCCCCGCCCGAGGCCGCGACGAGATGGCCGACCAGAAGCGCCTGCATCGCCTCGTGGCGGGCGAAGGGATCGTCGTCGTGGCGGGCGAGGAAGGCGAGCTCGTCGGGATCGACCGCGCGTTCGATCGATACCGGCGCGGAGAAGCCGCGATTTATCGAAAGCGCGGGCTGGGCGGCCGTGCCCGACGCCATCGGGCCAAGGTCGAAGCTGGCCGAAGCGGTGTCGAGCACGATCAGCCGCTCGTCGCCCAGCGCGTTCCTGGTCCGATCGTGGAGCGCCACGCGCAGCGGGATCGGCACCGGCTCCTTGAGCGGCTGGCCGGGGGTGGCGGGGGTTTCCTGCGACAAATGCAACCGCGCGGTTCCGTCAACGCGTTCCAGTTCCGCCTTCACCTGCGGAGTGCCGGCCTGCGAGTACCAGCGGCGGAACTGCGCCAGGTCGAGCCTGGCCCCATCCTCGATCGCCTTGACGAAATCCTCGCAGGTCGCGGCCTCGCCGTCGTGACGGTCGAAATAGAGGTCGGTGCCGGCGCGGAATCTCGCGGGGCCGGCCATCGTCCGCATCATGCGGATCACCTCTGCCCCCTTGTTGTAGATGGTGGCGGTGTAGAAATTGCTGATCTCGCGAAAGCTCTCCGGCCGGATCGGATGCGCCAGCGGGCCCGAATCCTCGGGAAACTGGACGCTGCGGAGGACCCGCACATCCTCGATCCGCTTGACCGCTTGGCTGCCCATGTCCTGGCTGAAAAGCTGGTCGCGCAGCACGGTGAAGCCTTCCTTGAGGCTGAGCTGGAACCAGTCGCGGCAGGTCACCCGGTTGCCCGACCAGTTGTGGAAGTATTCGTGCCCGATCACCCCCTCGATGCCGTCGTAATCGCCATCGGTGGCGGTTTCGGGGTCTGCCAGGACATAGCGGGTGTTGAAGACGTTGAGGCCCTTGTTCTCCATTGCCCCCATGTTGAAATCGCCCACCGCGACGATGTTGAACTCGCCCAGGTCGTATTCGCGGCCGAAGGTGTCCTCGTCCCACTTCATCGACCGCTTGAGCGATTCCATCGCGTGTTCGGTGCGCGGCAGATCCTCGGCGCGCACCCACACCGCCAGTTCGACCCGGCGCCCGCCCGTGGTGATGAAATGGTCGCGCCGCGCCACCAGCTCTCCCGCCACCAGCGCGAAGAGGTAGCTCGGCTTGGGCCAGGGATCGCGCCATTCGGCCCAGTGCTCCGCCCCGTCTTCGCCCCCGCCGGTCCTGTCGCCATTCGACAGCAGCACCGGGAACTGCGCCTTCGGTCCGCTCATCCTTACGCTCCAGGTGCTCAGCACGTCGGGCCGGTCGGGGAAGAAGGTGATGCGCCGGAAGCCTTCCGCCTCGCACTGGGTGCAGAGCATTCCGTTCGAGGCGTAGAGCCCCATGAGCTGGCTGTTTTCGGCCGGGCGCAGGCGGGTGACGATGGTCAGGCTGTGCGCCTCTCCCGGCAGGGTCACCAGCAGATCGCCACCGTCGACTGCCTGGCCCTCGAAAGCCGCGCCATCCAGCAAGAGGGAGACGAGTTCCAGCCCGTCGCCGTTGAGCCGCAGCGTTGGCGAGGGCGGCGCGGCAGGGTTGCGCGCGACCTGCAGCGTCGCGGTTACCAGCGTCTCCTCCAGTCCGAGCGCAAAGTCGAGATGGATCGTGGGGACGGTCCAAGGGAAGGCGGCATAGTCCTCGCGCATGATCTCGGGCGGGGCGGAGGGCGCCATCGCGGCGTCGGCCATTTCGGGGTTGCCGTCAGGGGTGGCGGGGGTGCGTGCGATATCCATTGCGTTCTACTAGCCCGCCGCCGGACGATTGCCAGAGCGCAGCGGCAGGTTCAGCCGCAGCCGCGCCCCACCGGCGATGCCAGCGAAACCTCCGGCACCTCCAGCGTCTCCCCCAGCCAGCCATAGTACGCGGGCATCGCGGACCGCAGCGCTTCGCGCGAGAAGGGTTCACGCCGAATGGCGCCATAGAGATAGGCCGATGCCGTCATGGCGAAGAACTCGGTGGGATTGGTCAGCATATAGCTTCCCGCCGGGAAAACCCCCGCAGTGCGGGCACTGGCGAGATACCCACGCAATTCTTCCTTTCGTGCCGGGCTCATGCGCTCGAAGTGGAAGGCGTGCAGATATTCGTGGAGCAGCACCGGCGTCTTGTCGCTGAGCTGGCGCGGCGAAAGCTGCACGCCAGCTCCAGTCCGATACCGGCCGTTCACCGTGTCGGAGGACAGTTCGAGCGGCACCGTGCGAAAGAATGCGGTGGTTTGCGCCGGCAGAGAAACGGCTTCCACGATATCGATCTGGCATCGGAAGCTTGCCAGTGTCTCCGGCGCCGGCGAGCCGCCGGGCGTGGCGGCGATCACGGCACGATAGCCCCGGAACGCCATGTCCGCCGACATTGCAGGCGCGGCCCCGACCAGGGCGGCGACTGCGGAGGCAAGAACTGACACGGAACGCATCGGCTGGCTTTCCCATCCAACGCCGCGGCGCGCAAGGCGGCGGCAAAACGCGCTTCCGATACGGACAAGGCGCGCGCTCTCGTCTAGACCGGCGCCCATGAACCGAATGTTGATTTTCGGCCTGGGCTACAGCGCATCGCGCATCGCGGCCGCGCTGGAGGCGGGCGGGTGGCAGGTGGAGGCCACGGGCCGCGCGGGCACCCTCGACTTTGCGGACGAGGCCGGCGTGGCGGCGGCGCTGGGGCGCGCCAGTCACGTCCTTTCGAGCGTGCCGCCGCAGGAGGATGGCGGCGATCCTGTCCTTGCCCGCTACTGCGGCGGATTGGCGGGGAGATGGCTCGGCTACCTGTCATCCACCGGGGTCTATGGAGATACCGGCGGGGCCTGGGTGGATGAAAGCGCGCCGATTGTCGGGTCAGGGGCGGGAGGGCGCCGCTCGGCCCGGGCGGAGGCGGATGCGCGCTGGCTGGCGCTGGGCGCGCGGGTGTTCCGCCTGCCGGGCATCTATGGGCCGGGCCGCTCGGTCCTCGAACGGCTCCGCGCGGGCGCCGCCCATCGCATCGATCTGCCGGGGCAGGTGTTCAGCCGGGTGCACGTCGATGACATCGCGGGCGGTGTGTGCGCGGCGCTGGCGGCGGATGTGCCGCCCGGCGCGTGGAACCTCGCCGATGACGAGCCGGCGAGCCAGAACGCCGTGGTGGAGCATGGCTGCCGGCTGCTCGGCATCCCCGCGCCCCCGTTGCAATCGCTGGATGAGGCCGGGCTGAGCCCGATGGCGCGTGGCTTCTATGCCGAGAACCGGCGGGTGGCGAACGGCAGGCTCGGGCGCGCGGCGGGGTGGACGCCGCGCCATCCCACCTATCGCGAAGGGCTGGCATCGCTCCTCTGAACGGCCCGTGTGGCGGTTTCGTCAGCCCTCTGCCGGGGAACTGCGGGCGCGCAGTGCGATCAGCATCCCGGCCATGCCCAGCACCGCGCCACCGACGGCGAGCGGGCTCCACGCATAGCCTTCGATCAGCGTGGAGATGAGCATCGCCACCACCACCACCAGCACGCCGTTATAGGCGGCGCGGCCCGGCCCGATGGCGCGCACGATCCCGTAGTAGAGCGGGAAGGTCACCACCGATCCCGCCAGTGCCAGCCAGGCCGTTCCGGCCCAGAATGCCGGATCGCGCGGCACCACGGGCGGCCCGGCCGTGGCCCAGGCCACCGCCGCATCGATCCCGGTGCCATAGAGCATCGCCCAGGCGAGCAGGCTGGCGAGCGGAAGGGCGCGCCCGGTCTCGCCCGCCTGGATCACATTCGCGATCGAAGCGGACAGGATTCCGCCCACCGTCAGCGCCACACCCAGCGCGATATTTCCGCCCAGCGGCGCCGTGCGCGCCTCCTCGGCAAGCAGCAGCGCCACGCCCGCGATCGCCACCGCGCTGCCGGCCATGAAGCGCGGCGTGATGCGCTGCCCCAGCAATGCCCGGGCGAACAGCGCATTGGGCACCAGCAGCAGCGCGAACATCACCGCCACCACGCCGCTGGTGAGGTGCTGTTCCGCCCGATAGACGAAGTTGAAGTTGCCGCAGAACTGGAACAGCCCGAGCGCCAGCGCGAGACCCTGGCCCGCGCGGCCCAGCCGCAGCGATTTGCCCGTGGCCAGCGCCAGCGCGAACATCGCCGGGGTGGCCAGGGCGAAGCGATAGGTCACCGACCAGCTCGGCGGCACCTGGGCGATCTGGCCGGTGATGACATACCAGGTGGACCCCCAGATCAGCGCCACCAGCAGGAACGGCGCGGCCACCCGCCAGCGCAGCAGCGCGTGGGGCGGGCCGGGCGTGGGGTCCCTCACAGCCCCGCAATCGCGGCGGCGAGGGCGCGGGCATCTTCCTCGCGCGTGTTCCAGGCGGTGACAAAGCGGGCCGCGTCATCGCCCCAGTCGTAGAATCCGAAGCCCTGCGCGCGCAGCGCGTCGCGCTCCACCGGGGTCAGCCGCACGAAGATCTCGTTGGCCTCGACCGGGTGCATCAGGCGCTCGCCGCAGGCCGCGGCGATCTCCGCGGCCGCGCCATTGGCGGCGCGGCCGTTGGCGAGCCACAGCTCGCCATCCAGCAGGGCGATGATCTGCGCGGCAAGGAAGCGACCCTTGGATTGCAGATGCCCGGCGCGCTTGCGGCGGTACCTGGCCAGCTCGGCCGCGCCCCAGTCGAACAGCACCAGCGCATCGGCGCCCATGCCGCCGTTCTTGATGCAGCCGAAGCTGAGCGCATCGACCGCGCCGCAGGCTTGGGCGGGAGCGCAGCCCAGGAACGCCACCGCATTGGCGAAGCGCGCGCCGTCGACGTGAATGCCGAAGCCCCGGCCGCGCGCGTGGGCGACCAGTGCGTCGATCTCGGGAGGCGTATAGACCAGCCCGTATTCGCTGGCCTGCGTCAGGCTCAGCGCGTGCGGCTGGATCTGGTGGGTATCGTCGCGGATCGGGGCGACCACCCGCTCGACCGCCGCGGGGGTCAGCTTGGCGCCTTCCCCCTCCGCCAGTATCAGCTTGGCGCCGTGCGTGAAGAAGCCGGGGGCACCGCATTCGTCCACCTCGATATGCGCCTCGCGGTGGCACACCACCCCGCCGTGCGGGGGCACCATCGTGGCGAGCGCCAGGCAGTTGGCGGCGGTCCCGGTGACGGTCCACATCGCCCAGGCGGGCCGCCCGAACAGATCCGAGAAGCGCTCGTCGAGCTGCCGCGAGAGCGCATCGTTGTCGTAAGGGGCATCCGCCTCGTCGGCCGCGCGCATCGCCTCCCATACCCGGGGGTGGACCGGGGCGGCGTTGTCGGAGAGGAATGCCTTGGCGATCGGGGCTGTCATCGGGAACGCCCTTACGCCGCGGCCCGTTCGGCGCAAGAAGGAGAAGCTTGCGATGCTCGAAGTCACGATCACGCACGACGACCACGGCGAGCGTGGCAGCTATGTCGCGGCGGTCGCCGGCAGCGAACATACCGGCCGTCTCGACTGGGTGGCGCGCGGCGGGGATGTGCGCGTCGCCACGCACACGCTGGTGCCGCCGGCCATCGGCGGGCGGGGCGTGGCCGCCCGGCTGGTGGAAGCGCTGGTGGCGGACGCGCGCGCCCAGGGCTTCAGGATCGATCCGCGCTGTTCCTATGTGGAGGCGATGTTCCGGCGCAACCCGGAGTGGGGAGAGCTAAGGGCCTGATCGTCGGAGTGGACGAACATCACTCCCACTCGATCGTGCCGGGCGGCTTGCTGGTGTAGTCATAGACCACGCGGTTGATGCCCTTGACCTCGTTGACGATGCGGGTCGCCACGCGGGACAGGAACGCCGCGTCGAAGGGATAGACATCGGCCGTCATTCCGTCGGTGCTGGTGACCGCGCGCAGGGCGCAGACGTGGTCGTAGGTGCGGTAATCGCCCATCACCCCCACGGTCCGCACCGGCAACAGCACCGCGAAGGCCTGCCAGATGGCATCGTAGAGACCGGCGGCGCGGATTTCCTCGAGGTAGATCGCATCCGCCTTGCGCAGCACGTCGCAGCGCTCGCGGCTCACTTCGCCGGGGATGCGGATGGCCAGGCCCGGGCCGGGGAAGGGGTGCCGGCCCACGAAGCGTTCGTCGAGACCCAGCTCGCGGCCGAGCGCGCGCACCTCGTCCTTGAACAGCTCGCGCAGCGGCTCGACCAGCTTGAGCTTCATGCGCTCGGGCAGGCCGCCCACGTTGTGGTGCGACTTGATGGTGACGCTCGGGCCGCCGGTAAACGACACAGACTCGATCACGTCCGGGTAGAGCGTGCCCTGCGCCAGGAAATCCGCCCCGCCGGTTTTGGACGCTTCCATCTCGAACACCTCGATGAACGTCTCACCGATGATCTTGCGCTTGCGCTCGGGGTCGGTCACGCCGGCCAGCTTGTTCAGAAACACGCGGCTTGCGTCCACATGGACGAGCGGAATGTGGAAATGCGTTTTAAACAGTGCTTTCACCTGCTCGGCTTCGTTCATGCGCAGCAGCCCGGTGTCGATGAAAATACAGGTCACATTGTCGCCGATGGCTTCATGCAGCAGCGCAGCCACCACGGTGGAATCCACCCCGCCGGACACCGCGCACAACACGCGTTTGCCGCCTACTTGCGCGCGCACCTTGGCAATCGCCTGATCGCGGAACGCCTGCATCGTCCAGTCGCCGCGGCAGCCGGCGATTTTATGCACGAAATTGGACAACAGCTTGGCGCCGTCGGGCGTG